>NZ_CP199000.1:0-3621241 GCF_052378485.1 Cellulomonas sp. CW35
GTGGCACAGGACGAAGAGCTGACTCGAGTCTGGGGTCACGTCGTGACGACGCTCGAGGCCAGCCCGGACATCACGCAGCGCCAGCTCGCGTTCGTCCGCCTCGCGCAGCCGCTCGGCCTGCTGGACGGCACGCTGATCCTCGCGGTCGGCAACGAGTACACCAAGGAGTACCTCGAGACGAAGGTGCGCACCGAGGTGACGGACGCGCTCACGGACGCGCTCGGGCGCGACGGGCGCTTCGCGATCACGGTCGACCCGCAGCTCGTGGACGACGCGCCGCCCGCGGTGCGCGCGATGACCTCGGCGCCGGTGTCGTCGGGCGGATTCACGACGACCGCGCCCGAGCCCGGCCGCTCCGACCACGGTGGACCGGACCTCGACACGGACGTGCACGGCACCGTTCCCCTCGTCGTCGCGGACGCGCACCCGCGCGCGCACGACCTGCCCGACCAGCGCGACCAGCCGCGCCGCGAGGTGCCCTCGACGCGGCGGCAGGCGGCCGAGCCCGCCCGGCTCAACCCGCACTACCTGTTCGAGACCTTCGTCATCGGCTCGTCCAACCGGTTCGCGCACGCCGCGGCGGTCGCGGTGGCGGAGGCGCCCGCCAAGGCGTACAACCCGCTGTTCATCTACGGCGACTCGGGCCTCGGCAAGACCCACCTGCTGCACGCGATCGGGCACTACGCGCAGAACCTCTACCCGAGCGTGCGGGTGCGGTACGTGAACTCGGAGGAGTTCACGAACGACTTCATCAACTCGATCTCGGAGGGCAAGGCGGGGGCGTTCCAGCGCCGCTACCGCGAGGTCGACGTGCTCCTCATCGACGACATCCAGTTCCTGCAGGGCAAGGAACAGACGATGGAGGAGTTCTTCCACACGTTCAACACGCTCCACAACGCGAACAAGCAGGTCGTGATCACGTCAGACCTGCCGCCCAAGCAGCTCAACGGCTTCGAGGACCGGATGCGTTCGCGTTTCGAGTGGGGCCTGATCACCGACGTGCAGCCGCCGGACCTCGAGACCCGCATCGCGATCCTGCGCAAGAAGGCCGGCGGCGACAACATGCAGGCGCCGCCGGACGTGCTGGAGTACATCGCGTCGAAGATCTCGACGAACATCCGTGAGCTCGAGGGTGCGCTCATCCGCGTGACGGCGTTCGCGAGCCTGAACCGCCAGCAGGTCGACCTGTCGCTCGCCGAGATCGTCCTGAAGGACCTCATCACCGACGACCAGACCACGGAGATCACCGCGACCCAGGTGATCGGGCAGACCGCGGCGTACTTCGGCCTGACGATCGACGACCTGTGCGGCTCGTCGCGATCACGCGTGCTCGTGACGGCGCGGCAGATCGCGATGTACCTGTGCCGCGAGCTGACGGACCTCTCGCTGCCGAAGATCGGCCAGGCCTTCGGTGGCCGTGACCACACGACGGTCATGCACGCGAACCGCAAGATCCGCGAGCTGATGGCGGAGCGCCGGTCGATCTACAACCAGGTCACGGAGCTCACGAACCGCATCAAGCAGCAGAGCCGCAGCTGACGCGGTCCCACCTGGTGCGACGCCGGTCACACCGCTCCGTCCCCATGGTTTTCCACAGGCTGGGACGGGCGTCTGTGGATGATGTGCAGAACATCACACGGTCGACCGCCGAGCGGTATGCCCGGTTCGCGCACACGGTCCTGACCTGCGCGTTTGCGCTCAACGAGAGATCCCACCTTCCGTCGACGCCGAAGATCGGGACAGAGTCGGACATCTCGGGACCCACGGGCCCACACCTTCATCCCCAGATGGAGACATGCATGGGACGAATACACACACCTGTGCACAGTCCTGTGGACAACGGTGGACGACGGGCCGTGCGATGTGGACGGCGGACGGCGGACCGGTGGACACGGAATGACGAGAGTCTGGCCGTCCACGTCCGCCCACAGCCGGCGCCTCGTCGTCCACACCCCACCTGCACACGGCCCACCGCCGCCCGACCTGCGACGACACCGGGTTGTCCACACCGTGCACAAGGGCGATGACGACGACGACAGGTTCCTATGACGATGATCCACACACCTTCGCTGCGAGCAGGACTGCGCACGACGAGGGCACGACGAGGGCACGGACGCGCCGTGAAGGCCCACGGCGAATGACACGAACGGCGGGACTCCCCGCGTCGGACCACTCGCGTAGTGTTCGCGTGACGACTGAGCAGTGAGAACGACGAGAGGTTGTGATCCATGAGGTTCCGGGTCGAGCGGGACGTTCTCGCCGAGGCCGTCACCTGGACGGCGCGCAGCTTGCCGACCCGTCCTCCGGTGCCGGTCCTGGCGGGCGTGCGCATCGAGGCCGACGCGACCGGTGTCATCCAGCTCTCGAGCTTCGACTACGAGGTCTCCGCACGGTCGCAGATCCCCGCCGACGTCTCGGAGCCCGGGACGGTGCTGGTCTCGGGTCGTCTGCTCGCGGAGATCTCGCGCGCGCTGCCCGACAAGCCGGTCGACGTGACGCTCGACGGCACGAAGGTCGTCGTGACGTGCGGGGCGAGCCGCTTCACGCTCCTGACGATGCCGGTCGAGGACTACCCGAACCTCCCGGTGATGCCGCCGGTGACGGGCACCGTCGACGGCGACGCGCTGACGCACGCCGTCGCGCAGGTCTCGGTCGCCGCGAGCCGCGACGACACGCTCCCCCTGCTCACGGGCGTGCGCGTGGAGATCGAGGGCGAGAAGGTCACGCTGCTCGCGACCGACCGCTACCGCCTGGCGCTGCGTGAGCTCACGTGGCACCCGGCCGCGCCGGACATCTCGACCGTCGCGCTCGTGCGGGCGCGCACGCTCAACGACGCCGCGAAGTCGCTCGGCAGCGCGGGTGCGGTCACGGTGAGCCTGTCGACGGGTGCGGGCGTGGACCTCATCGGCTTCGAGGCCGGCGGGCGCCAGAGCACGAGCCTGCTGGTGGACGGCGACTACCCGCCGGTGCGTCGTCTGTTCCCCGACGAGACGCCGATCCACGCGGTCGTCGCGACGTCGCCGCTGGTCGAGGCGGCCAAGCGTGTCGCGCTCGTCGCGGAGCGCAACACCCCGATCCGGCTGACGTTCTCGCAGGGCCAGGTGGTGCTCGACGCGGGTCAGGGTGACGACGCGCAGGCGTCCGAGGCGCTCGAGGCGACGCTCGAGGGTGACGACATCTCGGTCGCGTTCAACCCGCAGTTCCTGGCCGACGGCCTGGGCGCGCTGGACACGCCGTTCGTGCGGATGTCGTTCACGCACCCGAACAAGCCGGTCGAGTTCACGGGTCAGGGCTCGCTCGAGGGCGAGGACGACAAGACGTACCGCTACCTGCTGGTGCCCATCCGCTTCGCGAGCTGAGCGGGGCCTGCGCCCCGAGATCGTCGGACGTCCGGTCCGACGCGCACCCGCGCGCGAGGGCGGGCACAGTGGGCCTGGTGCGGTCCGGGAGTGAGGGCGCGGGCCACCGCGGCGGAGCGAGGGAAGGACGACCGTCATGAAAATCGGTCTGGTCGGGCTGGGCAAGATGGGCGCGAACATGCGCGAGCGCATCCGTCGGTCCGGGATCGAGGTCGTCGGGTACGACCGCAACGCCGACGTCACGGACGTGCCGTCGCTGGAGGCGCTCGTCGACGCGCTGCCCGCAGGTGAGCGCATCGTGTGGGTCATGGTGCCGTCGGGCGCGATCACGGACGGGGTGGTCACGGAGCTCGCGGGGCTGCTGACCGCGGGTGACCTGGTGATCGACGGTGGGAACTCGTACTACCAGGACGACGAGCCGCACGCGGCCCTGCTGCGTGAGCACGGGATCGGCTTCGTCGACGCGGGGGTCTCGGGCGGTGTCTGGGGCCTGGAGAACGGGTACGGCCTGATGGTCGGGGGTGACGCGGAGCTCGTGCAGCGCGCCATGCCGGTCTTCGACGCGCTGCGGCCGCAGGGTGACCGGGCGGACGGGTTCGTGCACGCCGGGACGGTGGGTGCGGGTCACTACTCGAAGATGGTGCACAACGGCATCGAGTACGGCCTGATGCAGGCGTACGCGGAGGGTTACGAGCTGCTCGCGGCGAAGGACCTGGTCACGGACGTGCACGGGACGATGCGCGCCTGGACGCAGGGCACGGTCGTGCGCTCGTGGCTGCTGGAGCTGCTGGTGCGCGCGCTCGAGCAGGACCCGGGCCTCGCGGCGATCGACGACTGGGTCGAGGACTCGGGTGAGGGCCGGTGGACGGTCGACGAGGCGATCGACCTCGCGGTGCCGGCGCCGGTGATCTCGGCGGCGCTGTTCGCGCGGTTCGCGTCGCGCCAGGGCGAGTCCCCGGCGATGAAGGCGGTCGCCGCGCTGCGTCAGCAGTTCGGCGGGCACGCGGTCAAGCCGGCGGGGACCACCGGGCCGGTGCGCAGCGACAGCACCCCGGCGCCCGGGGCGGCCGTCCCGCCGTCCGCCTGACCGCGCACTCCCCCGGCCCCCGGACGAGACCACACGATGCACGTCGCCCACCTGCAGCTGACCGACTTCCGGTCCTACGCGCACGCGGACGTCGAGCTCGACCCCGGCATCACGGCGTTCGTCGGCCCGAACGGCCAGGGCAAGACGAACCTCGTGGAGGCGATCGGGTACGTGGCGACGCTCGCCAGCCACCGGGTCCCGACGGATGCGGCGCTCATCCGTGCGGGTCAGCAGCGCGCGGTTGTCGGCGCGAAGGTGGTGCGCGAGCTCGAGCCGGGGCGGCCGCGCGCGACGGTGGTCGAGGTCGAGATCACCGCGGGCAAGGCGAACCGTGCGCGGGTCAACGGCGGCAGTCCGGTGCGGGCGCGTGACGTGCTCGGCATCCTGCACACGGTGCTGTTCGCGCCCGAGGACCTGGCGCTGGTCAAGGGCGACCCGGACGGCCGGCGCCGGTTCCTCGACGCGCTGCTCGTGCAGCTCGCGCCGCGCACGGCCGCGACGGTGGCGGACTACGAGCGTGTGCTGCGGCAGCGCTCGGCGCTGCTGAAGTCGGCGGGCGCCGCGGCGCGGTCGCGCCAGGGCGGTGCGGACCTGCGCACGCTCGACGTGTGGGACGGCAAGCTCGCGCAGCTGGGTGCGCAGATCGTCGTGGAGCGTCGAAGGCTGGTGGCCGAGCTCGCGCCGCACGTGGCGGACGCGTACGAGCAGGTCAGCGCGGGGCAGGGGGATGCACGGATCGCGTACAAGGCGTCGCTCGACGGCGCGCTGGACCAGGCGGCGGCCGCGCCGAGCACGGACGCGGCGCCGGTCGAGCTCGTCGAGGCGCAGCTCCTGGAGGCGATGGGACGCCTGCGGCCCAAGGAGATCGAGCGCGGTGTGTGCCTCGTCGGGCCGCACCGTGACGACCTGGTCCTCACGTTGGCGGACCTGCCGGCGAAGGGGTACGCGAGCCACGGCGAGTCGTGGTCGTTCGCGCTCGCGCTGCGGCTCGCGTCGTGGCGCGTGCTCACGGCGGGCGGGCCGCAGGGTGGGCCGGACGACGAGCCGGTGCTCATCCTGGACGACGTGTTCGCCGAGCTCGACGCCCGCCGCCGTGAGCGGCTCGCGGAGCTCGTCGCGCCCGCGCGGCAGGTGCTCATCACGGCGGCCGTCGCGGCGGACGTGCCGCAGCCGCTGGCCGGCGGGCGGGTCGACGTCATGGCGGGCGAGGTGTCGCGTGTCATCTGACCAGGCAGGGAGGCCGGCGGGCACGCGTGCGCTGCGTGAGCTCGTGGAGCTCACCCCTGAGCGGCAGGTCGCGGCGGCGGCGCTGGGCCGCGCGAAGGAGAGCGCCCGTCGGCGCGGCCTGCGCCCCGGTGATGCGGCGCGTGTGCGTCGTGAGGTGCAGCTCGGGGACGCGCGTCCGGGCGGTCGGGACCCGCGGACGGTCGGCGAGGCGCTGGACCAGCTGATCGGGCAGCTCGCGTGGTCGCCGGGTGTCACGGCGGGCACGATCCAGGCGCGGTGGTCGCAGATCCTCGGCGACGAGGTCGCGTCGCACACGCAGTACGTGTCGTTCGACGGCGGCGTGCTGACGATGCGGGCGGACTCGACGGCGTGGGCGACCAACCTGCGCTGGGCGGTGCCGACGATGCTGCGTATGCTCGCGGAGGCGGTCGGCGAGGGTGTCGTCGTCGAGATCGAGGTCCAGGGACCGGGCGGCCCGGGGTTCGGCCGGGGTCCGCGCAGCGTCAAGGGCAGGGGCGTGCGGGACACGTACGGGTGAGCGTGCGCACGCGGTCGTCGGACCTTCACGGAACCCGCCGCCCGAGGACGGGCCGTTCAGCGGGGTCAGGGCCCCTGGTGCGGGTAGACTTCTAGGGTCATTCCTGGCGCCCTGGTGCCCGGAACTCCAACGTCACGGAGTGATCTGCCCTCCTCGCGGTCGGGCGGCCCGCTCCGGCGCGTTTCGCAGATCTCGAGGAGCACCCCCGCCCGTGGCCGAGCAGCCCAGCCCCAAGCCCGAGTCCGGCGGCAGCTACGACGCCGACGCGATCACCGTCCTCGAAGGGCTGGAGGCGGTCCGCAAGCGCCCCGGCATGTACATCGGGTCGACGGGTGAGCGCGGACTGCACCACCTCGTCTACGAGGTCGTCGACAACTCGGTCGACGAGGCCCTCGCCGGCTACTGCGACCACATCGAGGTGACGCTGCTGGCGGACGGCGGCGTGCGCGTCGTCGACAACGGCCGTGGCATCCCCGTCGCGATCCACCCGACCGAGGGCAAGCCGACGCTCGAGGTCGTCATGACGATCCTGCACGCGGGCGGCAAGTTCGGCGGCGGCGGCTACGCCGTGTCGGGCGGTCTGCACGGCGTCGGCGTGTCCGTGGTGAACGCGCTGTCGAAGCGCGTGGAGTCGGTCGTCCGGCGTGACGGCTTCACGTGGGAGATGGACTTCGAGAACGGTGGCCACCCCGTGGGCGGCATCCGCAAGGGTGAGCCGACGCAGGAGACGGGCACCCAGCAGACGTTCTGGGCGGACGACACGATCTTCGAGACGGTCGAGTACGACTTCGAGACGCTGCGCAGCCGGTTCCAGCAGATGGCGTTCCTGAACAAGGGCCTGCAGATCACGCTGACCGACGAGCGTCCGCAGCACCTGGGCACCGAGGACGAGGTCGCGGGTGAGCCGGACGCGCCCGACGCCGACGACAAGCCGGCCGCGCGCACGGTCACGTACCGGTACGACGACGGCCTGCTCGACTACGTCAAGCACCTGAACTCGGCGAAGAAGGTCGAGCTCGTGCACCCCGACGTCATCGACTTCGAGTCGGAGGACACGGACAAGCGCATCTCGGTGGAGATCGCGATGCAGTGGACCACGGCCTACTCGGAGTCGGTCCACACGTACGCGAACACGATCTCGACGACCGAGGGCGGCACGCACGAGGAGGGCTTCCGTGCGGCGATGACCGGTCTGATCAACCGGTATGCGCGGGACAAGAACCTGCTCAAGGACAAGGACGAGAACCTCACCGGTGACGACATCCGCGAGGGCCTGACGGCGGTCATCTCGGTCAAGCTCGGCGAGCCGCAGTTCGAGGGCCAGACGAAGACGAAGCTCGGCAACACCGAGGCGAAGACGTTCGTGCAGCGTGTGGTCACCGACCAGCTCGGCGACTGGCTCGACTCGCACCCGAACGAGGCGCGCGACGTGATCCGCAAGTCGATCCAGGCGTCGGCCGCGCGCATGGCGGCGCGCAAGGCGCGGGAGGCGACGCGGCGCAAGGGCCTGCTCGAGTCGGGCGGCATGCCCGGCAAGCTCAAGGACTGCCAGTCGAACCGGCCCGAGGAGTGCGAGGTCTTCATCGTCGAGGGCGACTCGGCCGGCGGCTCGGCGGTGCGTGGACGCAACCCGCGCACGCAGGCGATCCTGCCGATCCGAGGCAAGATCCTCAACGTCGAGCGCGCGCGCCTCGACCGTGCGCTCAGCAACCTCGAGGTGCAGGCGCTGATCACCGCGTTCGGCACGGGCATCGGCGAGGACTTCGACCTCGCCAAGCTGCGGTACCACAAGATCGTCCTCATGGCCGACGCCGACGTGGACGGCCAGCACATCCGCACGCTGCTGCTCACGCTGCTGTTCCGGTACATGCCGGACCTCATCAAGAACGGCCACGTGTACATGGCGCAGCCGCCGCTGTACCGGATCAAGTGGTCCAACGCGGAGCACGACTACGTGTACTCGGACCGCGAGCGGGACGCGTTCATCGTCGAGGGTCAGGCCGCGGGCAAGCGGCTGCCCAAGGAGAACTCGATCCAGCGGTACAAGGGTCTGGGCGAGATGGACTACTCGGAGCTGTGGGAGACGACCATGTCGCCCGAGCGCCGCACGCTCCTGCAGGTCACGCTCGACGAGGCCGCGGCGGCCGACGAGATCTTCTCGGTCCTCATGGGCGAGGACGTCGAGGCACGCCGCTCGTTCATCCAGCGCAACGCCAAGGACGTGCGGTTCCTGGACATCTAGTCGACGACGAGCAGCGCGCACCGCACGACACGAACTGACGAAGGACTGACGTGACCGACATCCCGAACGACGACGGCATCGAGCACGGCCGGATCGACCAGGTCGACCTGCAGCTCGAGATGCAGCGGTCGTACCTGGACTACGCGATGGCGGTCATCGTCGGGCGTGCGCTGCCCGACGTGCGCGACGGCCTCAAGCCGGTGCACCGTCGCGTGCTGTACGCGATGTACGACGGCGGCTACCGCCCGGACCGCCAGTTCTCGAAGTGCAGCCGCGTCGTCGGCGACGTCATGGGCAAGTACCACCCGCACGGTGACAGCGCGATCTACGACGCGCTCGTCCGCCTGGTGCAGGACTGGTCGCTGCGCTACCCGCTGGTCGCGGGCCAGGGGAACTTCGGCTCGCCCGGTGACGACCCGGCGGCCGCGCCCCGGTACACCGAGTGCAAGATGGCCCCGCTCGCCATGGAGATGGTGCGGGACATCGACGAGGACACGGTCGAGTTCGGCGACAACTACGACGGCCGCACGCAGGAGCCGCAGGTCCTGCCGAGCCGCTTCCCGAACCTGCTGGTCAACGGCTCGGCGGGCATCGCGGTGGGCATGGCGACGAACATCCCGCCGCACAACCTGCGCGAGGTCGCCGCGGGCGTGCAGTGGCACCTGGAGCACCCGGACGCGAGCCGCGAGGAGCTGCTCGAGGCGCTCATGCAGCGCATCAAGGGCCCGGACTTCCCGACGGCGGCGACGATCCTGGGCCGCAAGGGCATCGAGGAGGCGTACCGGACGGGCCGCGGCTCGATCACGATGCGCGCGGTCGTCGAGGTCGAGGAGATCCAGGGCCGGATCTGCCTGGTCGTGACGGAGCTGCCGTACCAGGTGAACCCGGACGCGCTCGCGAAGAAGATCGCGGACCTGGTGCGCGAGAACCGCGTCGGCGGGATCGCGGACATCCGCGACGAGACGTCGGGCCGCACGGGCCAGCGCCTGGTCATCGTGCTCAAGCGCGACGCGGTCGCGAAGGTCGTGCTGAACAACCTGTACAAGCACACGCAGCTGCAGGACACGTTCGGCGCGAACATGCTGGCGCTCGTCGACGGCGTGCCCCGCACGCTCAGCATCGACGCGTTCGTGCGGCACTGGGTGACGCACCAGATCGACGTCATCCGCCGGCGCACCGCGTACCGCCTGCGCAAGGCGGAGGAGCAGATCCACATCTACCGCGGCTACCTCAAGGCGCTCGACGCGCTCGACGAGGTCATCGCGCTGATCCGCCGCTCCCCCGACGCCGACGAGGCCCGCACGGGCCTCATGGAGCTGCTGGACGTCGACGAGGTCCAGGCGAACGCGATCCTCAACCTGCAGCTGCGCCGACTGGCCGCGCTGCAGCGCCAGGAGATCCTGGACCGCTACGCGGTCCTCGAGGCGGAGATCGCCGAGTACAACGCGATCCTCGCCTCGGAGCAGCGCCAGCGCGACATCGTCTCGACCGAGCTCGCGGAGATCGTCGACAAGTACGGCGACGAGCGCCGCACGCAGATCCTGCCGTTCGACGGCGAGGTCTCCGTGGAGGACCTCATCGCCGAGGAGGAGATGGTCGTCACCATCACGCGCGGCGGGTACGCGAAGCGCACGCGCAGCGACAACTACCGGGCGCAGCGACGCGGCGGCAAGGGGGTGCGCGGCGCGCAGCTGCGCGAGGACGACATCGTCGACCACTTCTTCGTCACGACGACGCACCACTGGCTGCTGTTCTTCACGAACCTCGGCCGCGTGTACCGCGCCAAGGCCTACGAGCTGCCGGAGGGCGGCCGGGACGCGAAGGGCCAGCACGTCGCGAACCTGCTGGCGTTCCAGCCCGACGAGAAGATCGCCCAGGTCCTCGCGCTGCGCGACTACGAGCAGGCCGAGTACCTGGTGCTCGCCACCAAGCGCGGCCTGGTGAAGAAGACCCGCCTGACGGACTACGACTCGAACCGGACCGGCGGTGTCATCGCGATCAACCTGCGTGAGGACGACGAGGGCCGGCCGGACGAGCTCGTCTCGGCACGCCTGGTCGACTCCGACCAGGACATGATCCTGGTCTCGCGCCAGGGCCAGTCGATCCGCTTCACGGCCGACGACGAGCAGCTGCGCCCCATGGGCCGCGCGACGAGCGGCGTCACGGGCATGAAGTTCCGCGGCGACGACGAGCTGCTGGCCGCGGACGTCGTCCGGGAGGACGCGTTCCTGTTCACGGTGACGGAGGGCGGAATCGCCAAGCGCACCGCGCTGTCGGTCGACAACTACCGTCAGCAGGGCCGCAACGGCTTCGGCATCCGGGTCGCGAACCTGCCCGAGCAGAACGGCGACCTCGTCGGCGCGCTCGTCGTCGACGCGAACGACGAGGTCCTGGTCATCATGGAGCGCGGCAAGGTGGTGCGTTCCGCGGTCGCGGAGGTGCACGCCACGGGCCGCACGACGCAGGGCGTCATCTTCGCGAAGCCCGACTCGGGTGACCGGATCATCGCGGTCGCACGCAACACCGAGCGCCAGGAGCAGGACGATGCCGGTACCGTGGTCGGCGAGAGCGACGCGTCCGGCGTCGCCACCGACCCTGACCCGGCGGCTGACGCGAGCGCGAGCGACGCGCCCGAGACGCCCACGGAGGACGCATGACGGACCCCCCTCCCCCCTCGATCCCGCCCCGCAACCGTCCCGGCCAGGCGTCGTCGGCGCGTACGGTGGCGTCGCCCGGCGGCCGGGACTCGAGCGGGAACGGGCCGTCGAACGGCACGGCGGTCCGGCCGGACCCCGTGCCTTCTCCCCCGCGGGACGACGAGCACGCGGCACCGGACCACGCCGGCCCGGACCGTGCCACGCCGGATCCCGTGCGTGCCGAGCAGACGACCGCGGCGACGACGAGCGCGAGCTCGTCGGGCACGTCGCCGCAGGACCCGCCCACCCCGCTCATGGCGGCCGTGGACAAGACCTCCGCCTGGCTCAAGAAGGCGGCCGGCGCCACCAGCGCCAAGATCTCCACGGCTACCCGGCCCCGGAACGAGGACCTCGCCATGACGACCACCCCCACGGCGCCGCCGGCGTCCGCGGGCGCGACCGGCACCAACCCGCCGTCGGTCCCGCCGCGCACGTCCACCACCGCCCCCTCGTCGGGCACGGGTGCGCGCCCGGCGACCGGCCGGATCCCGACGGTCGCGGCCGCGGGCGGTCCGCGCCGCGTGCGGCTCGCGATCTCCCGGATCGACCCGTGGTCGGTCATGAAGCTGTCGTTCCTGCTGTCCGTGGCGTTCGGCATCCTGCTCGTCGTCGCCGTCGCGGTCGTCTGGTACACGCTCAACGGCCTGCACGTGTTCACGAACATCAACGACCTGGTCACCCAGGTCACGGGCACCGAGTCCAACGTCGACGTGCTGCAGTACGTCGAGTTCAAGCGCGTGATCTCCGGCGCGACGCTCGTGGCCGTGGTCGACGTGTTCCTGCTGACCGCGCTCGCCACGATCGGCGCGTTCCTCTACAACATCGTCGCGGCGCTCGTCGGCGGGCTGCATGTGACCATGACGGACGAGTGACCTCACGAGGCACCCCGGCGTGGCCGTCGCCGGTTTGGGCGGCGGGGCAGCGCTGGGGTAGTCTCATCCGGCGCGCTGCGCTTGCCGCGTGCGACGGGCCTATAGCTCAGACGGTTAGAGCGCTTCCCTGATAAGGAAGAGGTCACAGGTTCAAGTCCTGTTAGGCCCACTCCCGACCACGTGGGGGACCGATGAAGAAGCTCCTGCTCCTGGCGGCCCTGGCCGCCGTCGGATACGTCGTGTACCAGAAGGTCGCCCAGGACCGCGACGAGCGGGACCTGTGGTCGGAGGTCACCGACACGTTCGAGTGACCGACCCCTCGGCCCCTGGCCGAGCCGGGGGCCATGGCGCAATTGGTAGCGCACCTGCTTTGCAAGCAGGGGGTTAGGGGTTCGAGTCCCCTTGGCTCCACCCAGCATGTCGCCGGCAGTCCGGCGGCCGACCTCATCCACCGCCGACCGCGGACGTCCGTGCGCGGTCGGCGTGCCGGGGTGACGACGAAGGGTCCCCGACCACGTGCGGTCGGGGACCCTTCGTGCGTCCGCGGTCAGTCCGCCCACTCCACGAGCGTCCAGACCTCCTGGTCGTCGGTCGCGTCGACGACGCCCGTGCGCGTCGCCCAGGCGCGTGGGGCCTCGGCGCGTCGCAGCACGTCGTGGGCGACGTCGTAGTGCATCAGCGCCTCCTGCTCCCCCTCGGTCGTGCTCGTCGTCCAGCCCACGTGGTCGGCGTCGGCGCCGATTCCCCACCTGATGTCTGCGCCGGGGAGCGAGATCCGGCCCAGCGTGGGTTCGTCGAGGCCGAGGACGTACAGGTCGCTCTCGTGGTCGAACGCGAGGAAGCCGTCACCCAGCGCCACCTCGGCGCCGCCGTTGGCGACGACCGGCCGCAGGTGGCCGTCCTCGAGGAGCCCCACCACGAACCCCTCCACCTCGGGATCGATCATCTGCACGGCGAGACGGCCGAACCCGCCGGCGACGAGCGTGGCGCCGACCGCCTCGACGCGGATCTCGCCCGTGCCGTCGATCGCACGGGAGACGACGACCGTGTCGGTCTCGTCCGGGGTGTCGCCCGGCTGCAGGTCGGGCCGGACCGTCGACCAGTAGACGCGGCCGTCGAGGATCGCGACCGTCGAGTCGGGCACCGTCTCGTCGAGCGCGGGGTCGAGGAAGTCCTCGGAGCGTGCGACGAGGTGCAGGTCGCTGCCGTCCTCGCGGGCCGCGAACACCCGCCACCGGCCGATCCACCAGTCGTGACCGGTACTCTCGAGCCAGGCGACCCAGCCGTCCGCGACGGTGAGCGGCCCGACCATGCGGAGCTCGTCCTCGTCCACGATCGTCATGGTGCTGGTCCAGGGCCGGAACGTCGACCCGTCCCACGTGCCCACGTCGCTGCCCGGGTAGGGGTTGTCCTCGTCGCTGTCCTGGTACCGCGACGCGACGTACACGCCCTCGGTGGAGGTCGCAGCCACGTTTCTCGGACGGTCGGCGAACCCGGGCACCTGGGCGCGGAAGTCGTCGGTGCCGGCGGCGACCGGTCCGGACGCGGCGAGCTCGACGGCGTCGAGGACGGACCCGTCGGGGCCGTAGACCTGCAGTGCGGTGCCCGCGGTCGCGAGGACGGACGCCGGGTCGGCCGTCGGGACGGTGCGCGCGCCCGGGTCTGGGGTGCCGGACGGGGTCGGTGCCTGGGTCGGGGTCGGCATGGTCGGGATGGGTGCGGGGCTCGTCGTCTCGTGCGGCGTGCCGGTCTGTGCCGGGTTCGGCTGCGGCTCGTCGCTGCCTGCCAGCGCGTACGCACCGACCGCGACGAGCCCGACGGCAGCCGCGGACGACACCGAGGTGGTAGCGGTCCGCACGACCCGGCGCCGGCGCGTGCGGCGTCGGACGTCGGTCAGCAGGTCCTCGAGGTCCAGCACCCGGGTCAGGGCGTCCTCGTCGGCGTCGAGCGCCTCGTTCACCACAGCGTCCAGCTCACGCATCGCGCACCTCCTTCATCCGCACGACGACGTGCTCGTCGTCGCCGGCCGTGGTCCCGAGCAGCGCGTTGAGCGCCTGGAGCCCGTCGGCCGTGTACCTCTTGACCGCTCCCTCGCTGAGACCCAGGGCCTCGGCGGTCGAGCGCAGGGACATGTCCTCCACGTGGCGCAGGACGACGCACGCACGCTCGCGCGCCGGGAGGGTGGCGAGCGCGTCGACGAGCTCACGCGCGACGCCCGTGGGCTCGAGCTCGACCGGTCGGACCGGTCGGGAGCCGACGACACGCAGTGCCCGCCGCTCGGAGTCGCGGCGTCGTACGGCGTCGATGTACCGAGACGTGACCGCTCGTCGTACATAGGCCTCGGCCTCGGCGACGGTCGCGAACCGCGCGCGCCCGGAGAACGTCGCGACGAGCGCGTCCTGCAGCACGTCCTGCGCGTCCGCGCGGTTGCCGGTCAGCAGCGTCGCGTGCGCGAGCAGCCGTGGGTAGCGCTCACGCACCACCCGGTCGAGCATCTGTTGCCATGCCACGGGTCCTGTCCCCCTCTGTCGGTCCGACCTGTCGCGCACAGAACGGAGCCGGGCGGGATTCGGTTGGGCGGACCGGTCGGTGGGGAGGTCAGTCGCCTGCTCGCCGGGCGCGCTCGGTGATCTCGGCCAGGACCCGGTCGGTGTAGACGGGTGCGGGCTCGGGGCGCTCGGGGCCGTGCTCGAGCGTGGTCCACTGCCAGTAGGGCGTGACGGACGCGCGTCGGCCCTCGGTGTGCAGGCGCAGGTCGAGGAGCATCGCGTAGCGGTAGCCGAACCGCTGCTGCAGGGCCAGGGCGGTCTCGATGCCGGGGCCCTCGTGGGCGTCCGACGCCGAGTCGACGGCGACGTGCACGAGCAGGAGGTTGTGCTCGGGACCGAGCATGCCGCGGTGGTGGACGATCAGGTTGGGCACGTGGCCGTCGTACTGCACCGACTGCTCGAGGACCATGCCGGAGCGGTCGTACTCGGAGTCGACGTCCCAGGAGCGGTCGACGGTCTGGCGCAGGTACCAGCCGAGGTGGAACGCGATGGTCCGCTCGCTCGGTCGGCTCGTCCCGGTCGTCGGGGTGAACAGCGTCCACTCCTCGACGAGCGTGTTCGTCAGCGCGATGCGCACACGGGACTGCAGGTCGGCCAGGATCATGGCTGGACGCTACAGGCGTCCGGAGCCGGCGGGCAGGGCCCAAGGGCTCCCACCCGCCGGCTCCGGGACGTGCACGTCGTCGGGGGGACGACGACGCGGCGGTGCGTGTCCGACGCGAGAGCGTCGGGTCAGAGCAGGGCGCGGCGGCGCCGGCTGCCGGACACGGCGCTGACGAACAGCACTGCGAGGCCGATCTGGAGGGCGAGCTCGATCCAGTCGACGCCGGGGGTCTCCTTGACGCCGATGAGGGAGGCGAGGAACGTGCCGACGAGTGCGGCGACGATCCCGACGAGGATCGTGCCGAGCACGCCGATGCGCTGCCGGCCGCGGGCGAAGAGCCGTCCGAGGACGCCGATGATGGCGCCGATGATGATCGCGCTGATGATGCCGGTGATGGTCATGTCGAACTCCTTGACATCGAGGGGTTCTGGCAGGTAATGGACCATACGGGCGATATGTGCGGTCCGCACGGAGAGAGCGGAGCCGAAAGGGTTCGGCAGGTGTCGGTGCGCGCGGCTACCGTGGCCGACTGTGACCGCACCGAGCTCCCTGCCCCCCGTCATCTCCGCGCGCGGGCTGACCAAGCGGTTCGGGGAGTTCTCGGCCGTCGACGGCATCGACTTCGAGGTCCCGCCGGGGGAGTCCTTCGGGCTGCTCGGGCCGAACGGCGCGGGCAAGTCGACGACGATGCGGATGATCGGGGCGGTGTCGCAACGCACCGCCGGCGAGCTGCGGGTCGTCGGGCTGGACCCGGACACGCACGGGCCGGAGATCCGCTCGCAGCTCGGCGTGGTGCCGCAGGAGGACAACCTCGACACCGAGCTGCGCGTGCGGGACAACCTCATCGTCTACGGGCGGTACTTCGGCATCTCGCGCGCTGAGTGCGCGCGCCGGGCCGACGAGCTGCTGACGTTCGCCCAGCTCGAGGACAAGGCCAAGGCGCGGGTCGACGACCTCTCCGGCGGGATGAAGCGACGTCTGACGATCGCGCGGGCCCTGATCAACGAGCCGCGCATCCTCATGCTCGACGAGCCGACGACGGGCCTCGACCCGCAGGCGCGGCACGTGCTGTGGGACCGGCTGTTCCGGCTCAAGGAGCGCGGCACCACTCTGGTGCTCACCACGCACTACATGGACGAGGCCGAGCAGCTGTGCGACCGGCTGATCGTGGTGGACCACGGCCGGATCATGGCCGAGGGCTCGCCGTCGGCGCTGATCCGCCAGTACTCGACGCGCGAGGTGGTGGAGCTGCGGTTCGGCTCCGACCGCAACGCGTCGGCTGCCGATCAGCTCGCGCACCTGGTAGACCGGCACGAGGTACTTCCGGACCGGGTGCTCTTGTACACCGACGACGGTGAGGCTCTCCTCGAGCGCGTCACGCACCTCGGGCTGCACCCGACCACGAGCCTCGTGCGGCGGTCCTCGCTCGAGGACGTGTTCCTGCGCCTGACCGGGCGGAGCCTGGTCGAGTGATGAGCGCGACGACGACGAGCGCCGACGCGGGCGCGCAGCAGATGGTCGCCGCGGCACGGGCCGGTGCGGTCCGGCCGCGCCGGTTCGGCGCGTGGTACATCGCGGAGCACCAGCTCAAGCAGATGCGCTCCTACGGCTGGACCGTGGTGATGACGGGCATCGGCAGCCCGCTGCTCTACCTGCTGGGCATCGGCCTCGGCCTCGCGGCGTTCCTGGACGTGCCGGTCGCGAGCGGCCCGGACGGCCCGATCGACTACCTGTGGTTCGTCGCGCCCGCGCTGCTCGCGACCGCCGCGGTCTCGGTGACGACCGAGGAGTTCACGTACACCGTCATGGGCGGCTTCCGGTGGCGCCGCGTGTTCTGGGGCATGAACGCCTCGCCGGTGTCGCCGCAGCAGATCTGCACGGGCCTGGTCATCGCGGTGACGCTGCGCATGGTGTTCGTCTCGGCCGCCTACTACCTGCTCATCGTCGCGTTCGGCGCGGTAGGGGACCCGCTCGCGGGCGCGCTCATGGTGCCGGTGGGCGTGCTCGCCGGCCTGGCCTTCGGGCTGCCGCTGCTCGCGTTCTCCGCGAGCCTGAAGGAGGACAAGGGCCAGTTCGCGATGGTCCAGCGGTTCGTCTTCACGCCGTTGTTCCTGTTCAGCGGCACGTTCTACCCGCTCGACACGCTCCCGGTCGGCCTGCAGTGGGTCGGGTGGGTCTCGCCCATCTGGCACGCGAGCGAACTCGGCCGCTTCGCGTCGTACGGCCCGGGGCCGGGTGCGTGGCCGTGGGCCGCGCACGTCGCGGTGCTGCTCGTGCTGGCCACGGTCGGCTGGTTCGTGGCGCGACGCGTGTTCACAGGGAGGTTGCGCGGATGACGACCACCACCGTCCCCACCGACGAGCGGCGTGCCGGCAGCGTGCGCGCGCTGTACGCCGGCAACGTGCGCGCGGTCGTCGAGCGCGCGCTGTCGGCCACGAAGGCGAGCAACTGGACCGTCGTCGTCTCGGGCTTCTTCGAGCCCGTGTTCTACCTGCTCGCGATGGGCTGGGGTCTCGGCTCGTTCATCGGCGGCGTCACGCTGGGCACGGGGGAGCAGGTGCCGTACGCGGCGTACATCGCCCCCGCGCTGCTCGCGGTGTCCGCGATGAACGGCGCGATCTACGACTCGACGTGGAATGTCTTCTTCAAGATGCACTTCGGCAAGCTGTACGACGCGATGCTCGCCACGTCGATCGGCCCGCTGGACGTCGCGCTGGGGGAGATCGTGTACGCCCTGCTGCGCGGCGGGGTCTACGCGGTCGGGTTCATGACCGTCATGCAGGTGCTCGGGCTCAACCTGTCGTGGACCGCGGTGCTCGCGATCCCCGCGGTCCTGCTGATCGCGTTCGGTTTCGCGTCGTTGGGCATGGCCGTCACGAGCTACATGAAGACCTTCCAGCAGATGGACTGGATCAACTTCGTGATGCTGCCGATGTTCCTGTTCTCGGCGACGTTCTACCCGCTGTCGGTCTACGCCGAGCCCATCCAGTGGCTCATCAAGGCGCTGCCGCTGTGGCACGCGGTCGAGCTGGTTCGCGGCCTCACCACGGGTGCGCTGCACGTCGGCATGCTCGTGCACGTGGGGTACTTCGCGGCGATGATCGCGGTCGGCGTCGCGTTCACGACGAGCCGGCTGCGCGCGCTGTTCCTGTCCTGACCGGGGCAGGGCCGACCGCTCAGGACGCGCGTCCCAGGAAGTACATCGCGACCACGCCGAGCACCACGGCGGCGACGAGCGGGACCGAGCTCAGCCACAGCCAGCGGTGCTGCGGGGTGCCGTGCTCGGCGAGCCACACGGGGTCCTCGGGAACGCGCGCGGCGCGGACGATGCCGAGCGTCGTCGCACCCAGGAACAGGACGCAGCCGACGACGAGCGCGACAGGCGCCCGCACCGTGAACGCCGCCGCGGTGAGCAGGAGCGTCGGGAGCACGACGAGCAGCACGGCGACGACCATCGCGACGACCAGCGCAGAGACCAGCACAGAGACCAGCAGCGGGCGCGCGCGGGACCGCACCACCGCGCGCAGCACACGCTCGCCGTGCCGCAGGAGCAGCGCCGTCGCGCCGGTCGCCAGGAGCGCCGAGCACAGCATCCCCCAGGTCAGCACGGCGTCCTCGCCGCGACCGAGCGCGGACGCGCCCTCGAACAGCACGATCACGCCGACGATCTGCGCCGCGCTCTGCAGCACGTCGACGCCCCGGGCGTCCTGCCCGTCACCGGGCTCCACCGGCAGCGCGAGCGAGCGCGCGTAGTCGACGGGGTCGCCGAAGGCCGCCGCGGCGTCCTCACCGGTCGCGACGACGTGCACCTCCACGTCGGACAGCACGCGGGCGATGTCGGTGCCGTCGACGCCGAGCACCCTCAGCTCGACCAGCACGTCCTGGGCCCACTGCGGGTCGACGTGCGGCGCGAGCGCCCGCTCGACCGCGAACCGGCGCGCGCCCCGCGCGTGGTCGGTCCTCGCCAACTCCTCACCCCCCTCGGTGGTGCGTCCCTCGCGCGGGACGCACCACGACCCCAGCCTGGCCGAACCCGCCGTCAGCGGGAAGAGCCCTCGGCCTCGTCGAGCCCGAGGAACGTCCGCAGCGCGGGCACGCCGTGCAGCACGACGTCGGGCCGCTGCTCCGGCCCGCGGGCCGCCCAGACCGCGCGATGCATGACGTAGCGCAGCGACCGCGCGGGCGCGCCCTCGCGCGCGACGAGCGACTCGCCGTTGGCCTCGTAGCCGAGCCTGCGGGTGACGCCGTTCGACGGGCCGTTGTCCGCGAACGCGGACGTCGTCGCACGCTCGGCGTCGAGGCCCTCGAACAGCAGGTGCAGGATCGCCAGCCGCATGCGCGTCCCCACGCCGCGGCCGTGGTGCCGCAGGCCGAGCCACGAGCCGGTCTCGGCCTCGCGCGTGACCGCGAAGTCCTGCGCGTACAGACCCTGGATGCCGAGCACCTCGCCGTCGCGCAGCACCGCGAGCTCGAGCGACCACTTCTCGCGCGAGAACGACCCGCGCAGCCCCCACTGGTGCTGCAGGATCGAGCGCCGCACCTCCTCGGGGGTGCCGCGGGTCCAGGAGCGCGTGAACGGCATCGTCGCGGGGTCGTGGATCCCCTCGCCGCCGAGCGCGGCGAGCCGGGTGAGCAGCTCGTCGTCCAGGTACCGCAGCTCCAGGTCGCCGCACTGCACGCGCACGCCCGCGGGGGGCCACATCTCGACGAGGTCCATCGCCCCACCCAACCGACCCCGGCACCCCGGCGGCAAGAGCATTCTGGCCCGCCCACCTGCGCCCGGACGGGTCGGCGCCGGACACGGCGAGGGCCGGCACCCGTGGTGGGGTGCCGGCCCTCGCCGGTGCGGTGCAGCGTCAGCTGCAGGCCGTGCCGTTGACGGTGAACGTCGTCGGGCTCGGGTTCTGGCCGTTGTGCGTGCCCTGGAAGCCGATCTCGGTGCTCGCGCCCGGGGCCAGCGTCGCGTTCCACGACTGCCCGGTCGCGGTCACGGTCGTCCCCGACTGCGCCCACGTCGCGCTCCAGCCGCTGGACAGCTTCTGGCCCGCGGTCAGGTCGAACGCGAGCGACCACGTCAGGGGCGACGTGCCGGTGTTCGCGACCTTGATCGAGGCGGTGAAGCCGGTGTTCCAGCTGTTGGGCGTGTACGTGACCTTGCACGTGCCCGGGGGCGTCGTCGTCTCCTCGAGCGTCCGGAACGTGACGGCCGTGGAGGCGGCGGACGTGTTGCCCGCGGCGTCGACCGCGCGCACCGCGTACGAGTACGAGGTGTCGGGCGTCAGCCCCGTGAGCGTGAACGACGGCGTGGTGGGCGAGCCGACGAGCGTGCTCGTCGTGCCGGACACCCGCAGCACCTCGTACTTCGCGACGCCGGAGCCGGCGTCGGTCGACGCGGCCCAGGTGAGCAGCGCGCCGGTCGTCGTGACCGCGGTCGCCGCGGGCGTGCCCGGGACGGTCGGTGCGGTCGTGTCGGCCGGAGCGGTCGTCGTCGTGAACGTGACCGACGGCGACGACGCCGAGACGTTGCCCGCGGCGTCACGCGCCTTGACGGAGTACGTGTACGCCGTGCCCGCGGTCAGACCCGTGAGCGACGTCGTCGCGGCCGTCGGGGAGGCGACGAGCGTGCTCGTCGTGCCCTGGACGCGGTAGACGTCGTAGCCCACGACGCCCGTGTCGTCGCTCGACGCGGGCCAGGTGAGCGTCGCGCTGGTCGACGTCACGGCCGAGGCGACCGGCAGGCCGGGCGCCGTGGGTGCCGTGGTGTCGTCCGGCACCTGGGTGCCCGTGGGCTCGGTGCCCCAGATGAGCGTGGTGCCGTCGTACATCGTGATGTTCTTCGTCTTGGCGAGGCCCGTCTGGGTCAGGCCGGTGAACGACGGGTCGTCGGTCGCGTCCCACCCGGCCGGGCCGGTGAGGCGGAACTGGATCTCGCGGCGGTGCTGCGACTGGCCGCCCGGGTGGATGTTCTGGCCGACGCACGACAGCTCGACGTACGCCAGGTCGCCGCCCGCGGAGACGCCCTTGCCGGACTGCGGACCGCACTCGGAGTAGTTGGCCGCGAGCGTCACGTCGGACGCGGCGAAGCCGTCGGTGCGGAACCAGTAGCGCAGCTTGCCGTTCTCGAGCGACCGCGCCGGGAACGCCGACTGGTTGCGGATCATGGCCTTGACCTCGGTGAACGTGCTCCCGGGGGCCTGGTTGAGCTGCGCCTCGACGAAGATCTCGTCACCGTCGGGCGTCTCGGCCACGGGGAAGTTCGTCAGCGCCGTGCCGCCGTACCGGTCCACCAGGTAGGCGAGCGCCGAGGTGAAGCCGGCGTTGTAGTCGGTCGCGACCTCGTTGGCGACGTAGTCCTGCCGGTCGTCCTTGTACGCGTCGTTGGCTGCGGACGGGCCGCCGACGAGCGCGCCGTACAGCACGTGCCGCGAGGCGGCGGGCGTCGTGATCGAGTCGAGCCACGAGCCGTGCGCGGTGCGGTGGTGCGGCATCGTCGGCGGGTTGGTGCCGAAGCCCACGACGTACGACGACTTGCGCGGGTTGTCGCCCAGCGCGTAGTTGATCTGCTTGACGCCGAAGTCCTGGTAGCGGGCCTTGCGCGTCGAGTCGGTGATCCAGTCGGAGTAGACGAGCGCGACGAACGAGGTGTTCGCGGCGTACCGCAGCGCGCCCCACGAGTCGAGCACGGCCATGCCGCCCGGCGAGTAGGCGATCCGCTGCCCCTCGGCGCCGACGGTCCAGTAGTCGAGCCAGCGGTTCGCGTCGTCGACGTACTTCTGCTTGCCGGTCTCCATGGCGAGCAGCGCGTACGTCGCGAACTGCTTGTTGTCCCACGCGACGGTCCACTTGAAGGACTTCGTCGTCGACTGGTTCTCGGTGCCGAGCTTGTCGTACTCGGCCTCCGCCTTGGCGAGGTACGTCGCGTCACCCGTGGCCTTGTACAGCCAGTACGCGCCCCAGACGAGCTCGTCCTGGTAGCCCGACCACGACTTGTAGTACGCCTGCGCGTCCTTGACGCAGTCGGAGTACGCGCCGCGGTACGTGTCCGCGAACGAGTACAGCTGCTTGGCGTGCGTGACGAGCGTCGCCGCGTACGACGGGTCGGAGTCCGCGAAGACGAGCGACGACGACGCCATCGCGGCGGCCGTCTCGGCCGCGGCGTCGGAGCCCGGGCAGGACGCGGTGATCTTGTACGCCGGGCGGGCCATCGTCATGACCTCGGCCGGGCCCCACCACTTGTGGTCGGCCTCGCCGCCGCCCACCTGCACGTACAGCTCGTTGGGCTTGGTGTGGGCCTTGATGAAGTAGTCGTTGACCCACTTCAGGTTGCCCTTGAGCTCGTCGAGCTGACCCGACTTGGTGTAGCCGGCGGGGGACTCGACGGCGCCCCACGCGAGCATCGTGGTCGTGAAGGCCATGGGGAAGCCGAACTTCACGTGGTCACCCGCGTCGTACCAGCCGCCCGTGAGGTCGACGCCGACGTCGGAGCCGTCCGACATGCCGGAGTCGCCGCGCCAGGAGACGGGGTAGTTCGCCGGCAGGTCGCCGGACGCCTGGGCCTGGTAGAAGAACATCGACTTCTGCAGGGCCTCCGCGTAGTTGTACGCGGGGGCGGCGCTCGCGGACGTCGCCAGGGGGACGACGAGCGCGCTCGCCGCGACGGCGAGGCTCAGACCGGCGGCGAGGCGGGTGCGCCCGCGGCCGCGGTGGGTGCCGGTGACCCGGCGGGATGGATAGGGGGACTGGGTTCGGCGACGCATGGCTCCTCTTCCCGACGCGCGGACACTGGCGGTCGCGGCCGAGACGTCGCCCCGGTGCGACACGCCAGGCGAATCGTCGGATCGGGGGACGAACCACCACAACGAACTAAACGATTCATCGCCGAGCGTCCCCCGCACGCGCGACGAGGCCCGGCGCACCGTGACGGTGGCCGGGCCCCGAGGAGTCGTGCGTCGGGCTCGTGCGTCAGGCTCGAGCCTCAGCGGGTGCGGCTCACACCTCGCCGCCGGCGGGCTCGTCGGTCGTCGGCTTCTTCGGTGCCGCGCGCCGCGTCGCCTTGCGCGCCGTGCCGGCCGCAGCGTCCTTGGCCTCGCCGAGCTTCTCGCCCAGCTCCTCCTTGGCCTCGGAGAGCTTCTCCCCGAGCTCCTCCTTGGCCTCGGAGAGCTTCTCCCCGAGCTCCTCCTTGGCCTCGGCGATGCTGTGGCCGGCCTTGCTCGCGGCGTCGCGGCCCTTGGCGACGGCCGCACCGGCCGCCTCGCCCAGCGCGTCCGCGGCGTCACCCGCGGCGTCGGCCGTGCGCTCGCGGAGCGTGTCGCCGTGCGCGGCGGGCGCACTCGACGAGCCGAGCGCGTCGGTCGGCTCCCACGGCTCGGCCCACGGGTCGGTGGTGTCCTGCGACCGCTTCCACGCGGCGAACGCGGCACCGAGCCCGACGAGGCCCAGGAGCGTCCAGAACACCTTCGCCCCGGTGTGCTTCTTCTCCTTCTTGGCCGCCGCGGCGGCCGCAGCGCTCGCGACGCCGGCCGCGGCCTTCGCCGACGCGGCGTCGACCGCCTTCTCCGCGGCCGCGCCCGCCCGCTCGGCGGCGTCGTTGACGGCCTGCACGAGCCGCGGCAGGACCTCGTCCACGAGCTTGTCGTGCGCGGTGTCGATGGCCGGGGAGACCTTCTCCGCGGCCTGCTCGACCTTGGGTGCCGCGGCCTTCACGCTCTCCTTGTACAGGTGGTCGACGCGCGGCAGCAGCCAGTCGACGAAGGCCTCGACGCGCGGCGCGGTCCACTCCTTGGCGAGGACGGCCGCGTCCGCGGCCTTCGACGCCGCCGTCGAGCTCGCGTCCTTGAGCGTGCCCGCCGCGGCCTTGGCCTGGTCGGCTGCCAGACCTGCCTGCTTCTTGAGCTGCTCGGTGTCGACCTCGATGTTGGGCCGGCTCTTCAAAGGCATGTCCACTCCCCACGGGTCCGGGTGCTGACCTCCCACTCTGCCACCGCGAGGGCGCGCGTGCAGCGGACCGGCGACGAGTGCCGTGCCAGACTTGGCCGCATGTTCGCGACCCTGCACACGACGGCCGGTGACATCCGGATCGAGCTCTACCCCAACCACGCACCCACGACCGTGGCGAACTTCGTCGGCCTGGCGAAGGGCACCAAGGAGTGGACGGACCCGGCGACGGGTGCCAAGCGCACCGACTCCCTCTACGCGGGAACGGTGTTCCACCGCGTCATCGAGGGCTTCATGATCCAGGGCGGTGACCCGCTCGGCACGGGCCGCGGCGGCCCGGGCTACAACTTCGACGACGAGATCCACCCGGAGCTCGGCTTCTCCGAGCCCTACCTGCTGGCCATGGCGAACGCCGGCAAGCGACTCGACCCGGTCACGGGCAAGGTGGGCGGCACCAACGGCTCGCAGTTCTTCATCTCGGTGGCCCCGACCACGTGGCTCAACGGCAAGCACACGATCTTCGGCAAGGTCGCCGACGACGCGAGCCGCGCCGTGGTCGACGCGATCGCGACGAGCCCCACGCGTCCCGGTGACCGCCCGGTGCAGGACGTCGTGATCGAGTCGGTCGAGATCGAGGACTGACGCTGAGCGAGCAGCCAGAGCAGCCACCGGTCTGCCCGCGCCACCCGGACCGCGTCGCGTACGTGCGGTGCCAGCGGTGCGGGCGGCCGGTGTGCCCCGACTGCCAGCGTCCCGCGGCGGTCGGCGTGCAGTGCGTCGACTGCGTGCGGGACGCCGCGTCGAGGCAGCGCACCGCGCGCACGCAGTTCGGCGGCGTGGTCCGCCCGGGCATCCGGCCCGTCGTGACGCTCACGATCATCGCGGTGTGCGTCGTCGCGTTCATCGCGCAACGGACGGTCCCCGACTTCACGAACCGCTGGTACTACTCGCCGTTCTGGGGCCACGAGGAGCCGTGGCGGTTCCTCACGGCCGCGTTCCTGCACTCCGAGGGCTCGTTCTTCCACATCCTGCTCAACATGGTCGCGCTGTGGGCCGTCGGCCCGTACCTCGAGGTGCAGCTCGGCCGCGCGCGGTACGTGACGCTCTACCTGCTGAGCGCGCTCGGCGGGTCGGTCGTGGTGCTGCTGTCCGCCGCGTTGGGCTGGTCGAGCTGGTACGGCGGGGTGGTGGGCGCGTCCGGGGCGATCTTCGGGCTGTTCGGGGCCGCGTTCGTCGTCATGTGGCGGTCGGGTCACCCCGCGCAGAGCATCCTCGGGATCATCGCGGTCAACATGGTGTTCAGCTTCGTGGTGCCCGGGATCTCGTGGCAGGGGCACCTGGGCGGGCTCGTCGTCGGCGCGCTCGTGGCCGCCGGGTACGCGTTCGCGCCCCGGGAGCGCCGCCGCCTCGTCGCGGTCGCCCTGCCCGTGGTGACGCTCGTTCTGCTCGTCGCGGTGACGACGTGGGCGTACGGGCAGGCGCCGGCGGAGGTCCGCGAGCTGTGGACACTGCCGCGTGACGTCCTGTGGACGGCGTTCTTCGGCCAGGGCTGACGACCGCCGTGGCGCGCCTGCGGACGAGTCACACGGGTGGAACTACACGCGTGTAGTTATCCACAGCTGTGTCCACCGCTGGGGATGACGGGCGTGGTCCCGGATCCGTCGTCAGGACGCGACGAGAGACGACGAGAGGCGCCGACCCCGGTCCGGGGCGGCGCCTCTCGTACGTGCGGCGGCGTCAGGGGCGCGCGTCAGCGCCAGCGCGTCGTCATGCTGAAGCCGGCGATGATCAGCGCTGCGCCGACCGCGAGGTTCCAGCTCCCGATCGGCAGGGGGAGGTCCGCGCCGTTCGTCGAGCGGGCGATGTAGAACGTCACGATCCACACCAGGCCCACGAGCATCAGCCCCAGCATCACGGGGACCCACCAGCGCGGGCTGGGCTTGGGCGCGGCCTTCGCCGGCGGCGGCGTGTACGTGGCCTTCTTGCGCGACTTCGACTCGGGCACCGAGATCTCCTGCTCTGCGACGAGGGACGCACCCGCGGATGCGTACCCCCACCGGGTGGGGTCGGACGGGGCCTGCGCACGGGGCCGGGCTCGGCGGCCCACGGGGGACCGGGATCGAGACCAGGCCGAGACCGGACGGTCGGCACCATCGCCTAGCGTAGTGGGCGACAATACCGTGCCGGCGCGGGCCGTCGGCCAGCAGGACACCAGCAGCACGCCGGCCCCGGCGACGTCCGGGGCGCAGCCCGAGGGAGGAGCGCGTGATCGAGCGCACGCACCGCGCGAACCGTCGCGTCGCGCGCGGCACCGCCTCGGTGACGATCGTGCTCGCGCTGTCCGGTGCGCTGTTCGCCGCGAACGCCAAGTTCGCGCGCGCGTCCGACGCCGAGCGCCACCCCCAGGACCTGCGCGAGCTCGCGATCGCCGAGGTCGACCGGGTCGCGGGGCTCACGTCCGAGGTCGACGCGCTGCGCGGCCAGGTGGACGCGCTCACCGAGTCGGCCGCGGCCGCCGCGGGCACCGAGATCGCCGACCCGCCGACCGCGTTCCGCGTCGAGTCGGGCGTCCTGCCCGTCGCCGGTCCCGGGCTCACCGTCACGCTCGACGACGCCCCGCAGGACCAGCCGGGCCTCGAGGACATCAGCCCCGACGTGCTCGTCGTGCACCAGCAGGACATCCAGGCCGTCATGAACGCGCTGTGGGCCGGCGGCGCCGAGGCGATGTCGCTCATGGACCAGCGGGTCATCTCGACCAGCGCGTTCCGCTGCGTCGGCAACGTGCTGCGCCTGCAGGGGCAGGTGTACTCACCGCCCTACGTCATCCGCGCCGTGGGCGACCCCGACCTCCTGCGCGCCGCGCTCGCCGACTCGCCCGAGGTCACCGCGTACCGCGCCGACGCGGCGTCGGTCGGCCTCGGCTGGTCGGTCGAGGCCGACGACGACCTGCTCATCGACGCGTACTCCGGCCCCACCGACCTGCGGCACGCGACGGTGCCCGAGGGCACCGAGGTGCTGCCCGGGCTCGACGAGGCCGCCGCGTCCGTGGCCGAGCAGAAGGTCACGTCCCTCGGCGGCACCGGCGGCACCGACGGGTCCGGGACCCGGGCGACCGAGAGCGGGGGACCCACGCCCGGATGACCACACCGACCCATGTCCGCGCACGTCGCCGACCCTCGCGCGGTGCGCGCGTGGCGTACGGCGCGCTCGGCGTGCTGGGCGAGCTGCTCATCACCGCCGGTGTGCTCGTCCTCGCGTTCCTGGTCTGGCAGCTGTGGTGGACGGACGTCGAGGGCAACCGCGCGCAGGCCGAGGTGGTCCGGGAGCTGCCGCGCGTCGAGGTGCCCACGCCCGCGCCCAGCGCGCTCGGCGGACCGCTCGTCGCGAGCCCCCGGCGCGACGACCCGCCCGTCATGGCCGAGGTCCCGCACGCGACCACGTTCGCGACGATCCAGGTGCCGCGCTGGGACGGCGAGCCGGAGCGTCCCGTGAGCGAGGGCGTCGACCGGGCGACGGTGCTCGACGTCCTGGGCGTCGGCCACTACCCGGGGACCGCGATGCCGGGCGGTGTGGGCAACCTCGCGCTCGCCGCACACCGCACCACGTTCGCCAAGCCGTTCAACCGGATCGCGGAGCTGCGGGAGGGTGACGCGCTCGTCGTGCGCACGGCGACCGTCGACGGCGGCCCGGGCTCGGACACCTGGTACGTGTACCGCGTGACGTCGTGGCAGGTCGTGCGCCCGTCGCAGACCGAGGTCATCGCGCCCGTGCCGGACCGGCCCGGCGAGTCGCCCACCGAGCGCTTCATCACCCTGACGACGTGCCACCCGATGTTCTCCGCGCGCGAGCGGTACGTGGTGCACGGCGTGCTCGACTACTGGGCCCCGGTCGCGGACGGCACGCCCGCCGAGCTGCTCGGGGACGCATGATGAATGCCCGCGACGTGCCGGCCGACGGGAGGCGATGATGTACGCATGGCTCTGGCGGCACCTGCCCGGGCCGGCCGCGGTGCGCGTGCTGGTGCTCGCGGTGCTCGCGGTGGCGGTGCTCGCGGCCTGCTTCGTGTGGGTCTTCCCGGCGGTCGCGCCGTACATGCCCTTCAACGACACCACGGTGGGTGAGTGACGATGACCCGGATCCTCGTGATCGACAACTACGACTCGTTCGTCTACACGATCGTCGGGTACCTCGACCAGCTCGGCGCGCAGACCGTCGTCGTGCGCAACGACGCGGTGCCGCCGCTCGAGGAGCGCACCGGGTTCGACGGCGTGCTCGTGTCGCCCGGGCCCGGGACGCCGGCCGAGGCGGGCCGCAGCATGGACGTCATCCGCGAGTGCGCGGCGACCGGCACCCCGATGCTGGGGGTGTGCCTCGGGCACCAGGCCCTCGGGGAGGTGTTCGGCGGGACCGTCACGCACGCGCCCGAGCTCATGCACGGCAAGACGAGCGAGGTCACGCACGACGGTGTGGGCGTGCTCGCGGACCTGCCGAGCCCGTTCACCGCGACGCGCTACCACTCGCTCGCGGTGGTCGACGGGACGGTGTCCGACGAGCTCGTGGTCACCGCGCGCACGGGCGACGTGATCATGGGCCTGCAGCACCGCACGCTGCCCCTGTACGGCGTCCAGTTCCACCCCGAGTCGGTGCTGACGGAGGGTGGTCACCGGCTGCTCGCGAACTGGCTGGAGCTGTGCGGCGACGAGCAGGCCGTCGCCCGGTCGGCGGGTCTGCACCCGCTCGTGCGCCTCTAGCCCCGGGCCCGCGTGCGGGCCGGCCCGTCATCGACTGCCGAGGCCGGCCCCCGCGAGTCAGCCGTCCTTGCTACCCCGGCTGTTGCCGCCGCCATTGCCGGGACCCGGCGACTGCGTGTCGCCCGGGTCCGGCTGCTGCGTCTGCTCCGGCGGGCCGGACGAGACGTAGATGACGATCAGGTCGTCGAGCTGCAGCTCGGTGCCCGGGCCCGGCTCGGTCCACAGGACGCTGTCGCGCTCCTCGTCGGACGCCTGCTCCTCACGACGGATGTTCGAGAAGCCGAGCGCGCCGAGCGCCTGCGTCGCCTCCGAGAACGTCATGTCGTTGATGTTGTCCGGGATGCGCGCCGTCTCCGGGGCCACGGCGACCTGGATGGTCACCTGCGTGCCCTGCGGCACCAGGCCCGCGGGACGGTCCTGCTCGAACACCTTGCCGGCCTCGTGCTCGGTCGTCGTGACCTTGTTGACCGTCGCGACGAGCTTGAGCTCGGCGAGCTTGGCGAGCGCGTCCTTCTCGCTCATGCCGACCAGGTCGGGCAGGTCGACGTTGCCCGTGGAGACGTACAGCGTCACCGAGCTGCCCACCTTGACCTGCTCACCCGCGGGCGGGTCGGTCTTGGTGACCTGGCCCTTGGGGAAGCTCGGGTTGTTGTCCTCCTTGCGGTCCCCGTTGACCGTCAGGCCCTGGCCCTCCAGGACCTGCTCGGCCTGCGACTCGGTCCGCCCGGAGACGTCCTCGACCTCGACCGAGTCGGGCCCGGAGGACACGACGTAGTCGACGACGCTCTCGAGCTCCACCTCGGTGCCCTCGGCGGGGTTCGAGCTGATGACCTGGCCCGCGGGCACCGTGGTCGAGCCCTCCTGGGTGCGCTGGCCCGGTACCAGGTCGGCGGCCTGGAGCGCGGCCACGGCCTCGTCCTCGGTCAGCCCGACGACGGTCGGCACGGCCACGGTCTTCGGGTCGTCGGAGCCGGAGTTGGCGACGAGCAGCGCGACGATCCCGGCGACGGCGAGCACGGCGATCCCCACGAGCACCCAGATGAGCCAGGGCCGCTTGTTCTCGTCGTCGTCCTCGTCGGAGCCGGCCGCGGCGAGGTCGTTGCCGATGCCGGTCGAGCCCCAGGGCGTCGCGGGCGGGAACGCCTGCGTCGGGGCGATGGTCGTCGCGGTCGGGGACATCACCTGCGTGGCGTCGGTCGCGGGGACGGCCGACACCGCGGCCATGCCGACCGGGGGAGCGCTGACGACGCCGCCGCGCAGCACGGCCTCGAGGTCGGCGCGGAACTCCGCGGCGTTCGAGTAGCGGGCGTCGCGGTCCTTGGTGAGCGCCTTCATGGTGATGCGGTCGAGCGACTCGGGCACGTCGGACGCGAACGAGCTCGGCACGGGCGCGGCCTCGCGCACGTGCTGGTACGCCACCGACACGAGCGAGTCGCCCGTGAACGGCGGCCGCCCCGTGAGCAGCTCGAACAGCAGGCAGCCCGTGGAGTACAGGTCGGAGCGAGCGTCGACCTGCTCGCCGCGCGCCTGCTCGGGCGACAGGTACTGCGCGGTGCCGATCACGGCCTGCGTGGCCGTCATGGTCGCCGCGGAGTCGGCGACGGCGCGCGCGATGCCGAAGTCCATGACCTTGACCGCGCCCGTGGGCGTGAGCATGACGTTCGCGGGCTTGATGTCGCGGTGCACGATGCCCGCGTGGTGCGAGTACTCGAGCGCGGAGAGCACGCCGATCGTGATCTCGACGGCCTCCTCGATCGGCACCGCGGACCCGTCGCGCAGGATGTCGCGGACCGTGTGGCCCTCGACGTACTCCATGACGATGAACGGCACGTGCGCGACGACGCCCGTCGGCTCGGTGACGATGTCCTCGCCCGTGTCGTACACGGCGACGATCGCCGGGTGGTTCAGCGCGGCGGCGGCCTGCGCCTCGCGGCGGAACCGGTTCTGGAACGACGGGTCGCGGGCCAGGTCGGAGCGCAGGATCTTGATCGCGACCGTCCGGCCCAGCCGCGTGTCGTGGCCGATGTGCACCTCGGCCATGCCGCCGCGGCCGATGAGCTCACCGACCTCGTACCGGCCGGCGAGGAGGCGGGGTCCGCTGTCCACCACTAGGCGTCCTTCACTTCCGTCTGGGGTCCCTGGTCGACGCGCGCAGGGCTGACATCCGGGCCGATCATCCCACCTGGTGGGGCCTGAGCGACGGACGTCCAGGTCACGATACGGGCGAGAGCGGCACCGGAGGGTACGGAGTCCGCCTTGGTGAGCTGTCCGGCGAGCGCCGCGCCGAGCAGCGCGCCGAGCAGGAGGACGAGCGCGAGCAGCGGCCAGCTCATCCGGCCGAACCGGCCGAGCCGGGGTCCGGACCCCTGGAGCGTGCCCCGTCCGGTGGCCGGCGGGCGCGGCGGCACCGAGTCCGGGCGCAGGTCGCGCCGCGGGGGGTAGGAGGGCGGCTGCGCGCCGGACCCCGCGGGTGCGGCGGTGCCGGGAGTGGCGGTGCCGGGAGTGGCAGGGCCGGGAGTGGCAGGGCCGGGAGTGGCAGGGCCGGGCGGTGGCGGGGTGCCCGGCGGCACGCCGACGGGGGTCGGCGCACGCGGAGGCGTGAGCGGCCGCGGGGTGGGCCGGGACACGATCACGGGCACACCGCCCGCGGGGGTGCGCGGCAGCAGCCGGTCGAGCTCACGCGCGAGCGCGGCGCCCGAGGTCGGCCGCTGCGCGGGGTCCTTCGACAGCAGGCGCACGACGAGGTCGGCGAGCTTCGGGTCGACCGCCTTGGGCAGGGGCGGGACGGGCGTGTTGACGTGCGCGACCGCGATGTCCACCGCGGTGGGGCCGGTGAACGGGCGGTGCCCGACGAGCGACTCGTACGCGATGATCCCCAGCGAGTACAGGTCCGACAACGGGGTCGCCGGGCGCCCCACGGCCTGCTCGGGCGACAGGTACTGCGCGGTGCCCATGACCATGCCCGTGGCCGTCATGGTCATCTGGTTGCGCGCGAGCGAGACGCCGAAGTCGGTGATCTTCACGCGCCCGCCGCGGCCCAGCAGGATGTTGCCCGGCTTGACGTCACGGTGCACCACGCCGGCCTCGTGCGCGGCGTGCAGCCCCCGCGCGGTCTGGGCGAGGATCGGCAGGAGCCGACGCACGGGCAGCACGGGTTCGCGCTCGAGCAGGTCGGACAGCGGCTCGCCGGTGACGAGCTCCATGACCAGGTACGACGAGCCGTCCTGCTCGCCGTAGTCGAACAGCTGCGCGATGTTCGCGTGCGACAGCGCCGCGGAGTTGCGCGCCTCGGTGCGGAACCGCTCGAGGAAGCCCTGGTCCCCCGCGAACTCCTCCTTGAGCACCTTGACCGCGACCGGCCGCGCGAGCGACTCGTCGTACCCCTCCCACACCTCGCCCATGCCGCCGACGGCGATCTGCCGCACCAGCCGGTAGCGGTTGCCGAGCGCCTGGCCCGCCGTGGTCCTCATGACGCCGTCCTCATGAGCCGAGCACCGCCTGGATGACGGCCCTCGCGATCGGCGCGGCCACCCGCCCGCCCGTCGCCTCGGAACCGGCGGAGCCGCCGTGCTCGACGAGGACCGCGACGGCCACCTGCGGGTCGTCCGCCGGGGCGAAGGCCGTGAACCACGCGTGCGGCGCGGCGTCGTCGGCGGTCTGCGCGGTGCCGGTCTTGCCCGCGACCTGCACCCCGGGGATCTGCGCGGACGTGCCCGAGCCGTTCGCGACGACGCCGACCATCATGTCCGTGAGCTGCGCCGCGGTGCCGGGCGAGACCGCCGTCGACAGCACCTCGGGCTTCGTCTGCGACACGACCGACAGGTTCGCGGCCCGCACCCGCTCGACGACGTACGGGCGCATGACCTTGCCGTCGTTCGCGATGCCCGCGGACACCATCGCCATCTGCAGCGGGGTCGCGGCGGCGTCGAACTGCCCGATCGCGGACTGCGCGGTCTGCGGCGCGTTCGCCTCCGCGGGGAACCGGCTCGCCGTCACGGACATCGGGATCGTGAGCGAGGCGTCGTCGAACCCGAACCGCTCGGCCTGCTCCCGCAGCGCGTCGTCACCCAGGTCCATGCCGAGCTGCGCGAACGCCGTGTTGCAGGAGACGCGCAGCGCGTCGGCGAGCGTGATCGGGTTCGCGCCGCACCCTCCGCCGCCGAAGTTGCCGATCGTCGCGCTCGTCTGCGGCAGGTCCAGCCGCACCGGGGCGGGCAGCGTGCTGGACGCGTCGTACTCGCCGCTCTCGAGCGCCGCCGCAGCCGTGACCAGCTTGAACGTCGAGCCCGGCGGGTAGATCTCGAGCGTCGCGTTGGAGCGCAGCGGGTTGCCGTCGGCCGCCGCGAGCTCGGCGTAGGCGGTATTGGCGGCGGACACGTCGTGCGACGCGAGCGCGTTCGGGTCGAAGCCCGGGGTCGAGACCATCGCCAGGATGCGGCCCGTGCTCGGCTCGATCGCGACCACCGCGCCCTGCTGGTCGCCCAGGCCCTCGAGCGCGGCCCGCTGCGCGGCCTCGACGATCGTCGTCTCCACGGCGGCGCCCTCGGGCTTGCGGCCGGTGACCAGGTCCCGCAGGCGGGAGAAGAACAGCTGGTCGCCGCGGCCGGTGAGCTGGTCGTTGGCGGCGCGCTCGAGCTGCGAGCTGCCGTGCACCACCGAGTAGAACCCCGTGACGGCGGAGTACAGCTCGCCGTCGGTGTACTCGCGCTGGTAGCCGAACGGGTCGTCGACCTTGACCGACCGCGCGACCGCGCCGCCTGCGACGACGATCGGCCCGCGCGCGTTGCCGAACTCGCGGTACAGCGTGCGCACGTTGCGCGAGTCCGCGTTGAGGTCGGGCGCCTGGACGAACTGCACCCACGTGGCCGAGCCCATGAGGGCCAGGAACATCACGAGCATCACGGTCGCCAGGTGGCGCAGGGGGGTGTTCACGCCAGGCCCCCGATCCGCTCGGTCGGGTGCTCGTCGTCGGGCTCGGCACCCACGCCCGCGCCCGTCCCCGGCGCACGGGTCGCGGAGGCGGCCGGGACGCGCGTCGGGCCCGCCTCGACCTCGCCGGGCAGCGGCTCGTCGGGACGCACGCCGCGCGCGGCCGGCGCGGGACGACGCGCGTCGTCGGACACGCGCAGCATCAGGGCGACGATGATCCAGTTCGCGAGCAGGCTCGACCCGCCGTACGCGAGGAACGGCGTCGTCAGACCCGTCAGCGGGATGAGCCGCGTGACGCCGCCGACGACGACGAAGCACTGCCACGCCACGACGAACGCCAGACCGCCCGCGAGCAGCTTGCCGAACCCGTCGCGCACGCCGACCGCGGCGCGCATGCCGCGCTGCGTGAGCACCACGTACAGCGTGAGGATCGCGAGCAGGCCCGTCAGGCCCAGCTCCTCGCCGAGCGACGGCACGATGAAGTCCGACTCGGCGTACGTCACCAGGTCGGGACGGCCCTGGCCCCATCCCGTGCCGAACAGACCGCCGCTCGCCATGCCGAACAACCCGCGCACGAGCTGGCCCGAGCCCCCGTACAGGCGGTCGAAGATCTCCGGGTCCATCGCGTGCAGCCACGCGTCGAACCGCGCCGCGACGTGGCTGAACACGCTGCTCGCGACCACCGCGCCGCCGACGAACATCAGCAGGCCGATGACGACCCAGCTCACGCGCTCGGTCGCGAGGTACAGCATCGCGACGAACAGGCCGAACAGGAGCAGCGACGTCCCGAGGTCCCGCTCGAACACGAGCACCGCGATCGAGCCGGCCCACACGACGAGGATCGGACCGAGGTCCCGCGCGCGCGGCAGCTGCAGCCCCGCGAACCGCGGGCCGGCCAGCGCGAGCGTGTCGCGGTGCGTCACCAGGTACCCCGCGAAGAACACGGCCAGCGCGAGCTTGGCGAACTCCGCGGGCTGCATGCCGACCGAGCCCACGTTCACCCAGATCCGCGCGCCGTTGATCGACGTCCCCAGCACCGGCAGCAGCGGCAGGCCGAGCAGCACCAGACCGACGACCATCGCGGTGTAGGTGTAGCGGCGCAGCGTGCGGTGGTCGCGCAGGCAGACCAGGACGGCCGCGGCGAGCACCACCGAGATGGTGGTCCACAGCAGCTGGCGGCCCGCGAACCCGTGGTCCTTGCCCGCACCCTCGTACGCGACGTCGATCCGGTAGATCATCGCCAGCCCGATGCCGTTCAGCGCGACCGTCACCGGCAGGATCACCGGGTCCGCGAACGGTGCGCGCCAGCGCAGCACGAGGTGCATCCCGAGGGCGAGCGCCGCCAGCCCCGCGCCGTACCCCAGCACGTCGGCGGGGACCTCGTCGGACGTGCCGAGCCCGACCAGCGCGTACGCGCCGACGGCGAGCGCGAGCGCGAGCACCAGGAGCCCGAGCTCGACGCCCCGTCCGGCGCGCACGCGGTGCGGCTCGACGGTGGCCACCGCGCTCACCCCTGCTCGCCGGCGCCGGCCGCCTGCGTCGCGAGACGCGTGGACGTCGCAGTCGGCTCGCCGGTCGGGTCGGTCGCGGGCTGCGTGGGGTCGGGGGTGCGCGTCGGGCTCGGCTCGGCGGTCGTGCCCGGGGCGGGCTCGTCGTCGGCGTCCTCCAGCAGGACGATCTCGTCGACGAGCGTGCCGGCGGACGCGCGGTCGTCGGCGTGGATGGTCTGCACGACGCGCTCGCGGACGTACTGCGACGCGATGTCGTCGACCGCGATGCCGGTGCGCTCGACGACCGTCGACAGCGTCACGGGTCCGAGCGACTCGGGCACACCCCGGAAGATCGCGACCTCGTCGCCGTCCACGCCCACGAACCACTGCGTGCGGGTCCACGCGTAACCGCCGGCGACGAGCGCCACGACGACCGCGAGCACCCCCGCGCCCGCGACGAGCGTGCGGGTCCGGCGCGAGCGCGCTGGCTCGTCGCCGTCCTCGTCGTCGTCCTCGGCGGCGGGACGCGCGTCGTCCGCCGCGTCCTCGAGGTCCGCGTCGTCGTCCGGGTCGCCGTCGGGGCCGCTCCCGTCCGGTGCGTCGTCGTCCGCGGGCCGGGCGCCCGCCAGGCCCGCCTTCTGCGCGCGGGCCGCGGCCTGCGCGAGCCCCGCGGCGCGGGCCGCGGGCCCGTCGGCCGCGACCGTCGGGTCGTCCCGCGTCGTGGCGGCCGCGCCGACGACCTGCGGGGCCGTGCCGGGGGCCGCGCCGTCGGGCAGGTCGTCGAGCTCGACGACGTCGGCGATCACGACCGTGACGTTGTCACCGCCACCGCCGCGCAGCGCGAGCTGCACGAGCCGGTCCGCGCACGAGTCGATGTCCCCGAGCTCGCGCATCGTGGTCTCGATCGTCTCGGCGCTCACGAAGCCCGACAGTCCGTCGGAGCACAGCAGCCAGCGGTCCCCCGCGCGCGCCTCACGCACCGACAGGTCCGGCGTGAGGTCGGTGTCGAAGTCGCCCAGCACGCGCATGACGACCGAGCGCTGCGGGTGGTGCTCGGCCTCCTGCGGGGTGATCCGGCCGATGTCGACCAGGTGCTGCACGAACGTGTGGTCGGTGGTGACCTGGGTGAGCACGCCGTCGCGCAGCAGGTAGCCGCGCGAGTCGCCCAGGTGGACCATCGCGAGCTTGTTGCCCGCGCGCAGGATCGCCGTGACGGTCGTGCCCATGCCCGCGAGCTCGGGCTCGGCGCCCGAGCGGGCCTTGATCTCCTCACGCGCCTCGTCGAGCGCGGACTCGAGCTCGTCGAGCGCGTCGTCGGGCCCGTGGGACTCGTCGTCGAGCGGCGCGAACGTGGCCACCGCGACCGACGACGCGACGTCGCCGCCCGCGTGGCCGCCCATGCCGTCCGCGACCATGAGCAGGTGCGGGCCCGCGTACGCGGAGTCCTGGTTGTTGCTCCGCACGAGTCCCACGTCGGACCTGGCGGCGTAGCGCAGCGCGACCGTCATCCGCCCTACCCCTGCAGCTCGATCACGCTGCGGCCCACCCGGACCGACTGGCCGGGGGTGAGCGGCGTCGGGCCGGAGATCTTGTGGTCACCCGACTGGTCGTGCACGAAGGTCCCGTTGGTGGAGCCCATGTCCTCGACGTACCAGGCGCCGCCCTGCGGGAAGATCCGCGCGTGGCGCGACGACGAGTAGTCGTCCTCGAGCACGAGCGTGCAGCCGGGCGCACGCCCGACGACGACCGCCGACTGCGTCAGGGGCAGGATCGTCCCGGTGAGCGGTCCCTGCGTCACGACGAGGCGAGCGCCGCGCTGGGCTCCGCGCTGCGCGCGCTGGCCGCGCGCCGAGCGCGGCGCGGTCACGGGCGTGGGCGCGGTCGGCGGGCCCGGGGTCGCGACGGCCGGGCTGGCGGCGGCCGGCACCGGGGCCGGCGCGCCCGTGCGCGAGCGGCGCTTGGTGATGCGGGTGCCGTACAGGTCGCGGCGCAGCACGGCGATGGACGAGAGCACGAGGACCCACAGCAGGGCCAGGTAGCCCAGCCGCAGCAGGGTGATGGTCAGCTCGCTCATCGTGTGGGCGTCACCGGCCGGTCACTCGTCGACGTCCTGGTCGCCACCCGTCCAGAACAGGATCCGCGTGCGGCCGATGGTCAGGGTGTTGCCGTCGAGCAGCGTCGCCGCGGGGACCTTGTGGCCCTCGACGAACAGCCCGTTGGTCGAGCCCATGTCGGTCGCGACGACCGAGTCGGGGCCCACCCGGATCTCGAGGTGTCGGCGGGAGACGCCGGGGTCGTCGACGATGATGTCGGCCTCCGAGCCACGGCCGATGACCGTGACGGGGCCGGTGAGCAGGTAGCGCTGGCCGTCGATGTCGAGCAGCGGGTGGCGCGGGCTCGGTGCGGCGCTCGTCGCGGGCGCGACGGCGCCGCGCACGGTCGCCGAGTGCACCTCGAAGCGACCGGCCTCGAGCTCGGTGTTCTCCGCGAAGCTCACGGTCACCGGGCCGACGAACGCGTAGCGCTGACCCGCGGCGTAGTCGGTCACGTTCGCCGCGAACTCGTCGGCGAGCGTCTCCGCACCCCAGGCCTCCACCTGGTCGTAGTCCGGGGTGGAGAGCTCGATCGTGAACTCGTTCGGCACGACGGTGCGGTCGCGCCCGACGACGGCGGCGCGCTCGTCGACCTCCCGGCGCAGCCGGCTGGCCATGTCGACGGGCTTGAGCTCGCTGCGGAACGTCTTCGCGAACACGTTGTTCACGGCTCGTTCGACCCCGTTCTCGAATCGGTCGAGGAAACCCAACACCCACCTCCTCCCGGCTCACTCGGCACGCTCGGCGACCCGACCGCTCTCGTGGCGATCGGCGTCGGTCCGCCTCGATGGTATCCGCGCCCCGTCGTCGCACGTCGGCGCCGTGCGGGACGGACCCGCGACGGCGCCCGGCGCGACGGTGCGCGCACACCCGGACGGGTCAGGACCGCTTCTGCTCGTCGAGGAACTCCTTGGCCTTGTCCACGACGTCGTCGACGGTCTTGTCGGCGTTGTCGTCGGTGCGCGACTTGACCACGTCCGCGGCCTTGTCGAGCGCGGCCTTCGCCTGCTCCTCGTGGCCCTCGAGGGCGCCCTTCGCCTTCGAGACCAGGTCGTCGAGACCCATGTCACTCCTCCTTCACGTCGACCTTCACGTCGACGCGCGCCCGACGAGGCGCGCGTCCTGCCCCCACTCTGGTGGCCCGACGCGTCCGTGGGTAGGACCGCCGCACGGTCAGTCTCGTCCCGCCGCACGTTCGGCGCACCCGAACCGCCGCGAACCCGGGCGTGACGGGCTGGGGCGACACCGCGCGGCACCGTGCGGCACGGTGCGGCACGGTGCGGCACCGTGCGGATCCGCGTGGGCCCGGCGTGGACGGTGGCCCGTGTGGGTGGTGGGGTCCACGCTGGGGGCATGGTGACCATCTCGTGCTCGTGCGGTGCCGTGACCACCTCCCGTCGCAACCCCCTGCGGGGGCTCCCGCTCGAGGAGCGGATGGAGACGGTGCGCACCGCGTACAGCGCTCACGACGGGTTCCTCACGCTCGAGGTGGACTGCTCGTGGCACCCGGGCGCGCACGACGAGGACGACGAGCCGGGCACCGGCTGCGTGGTGCTGGTCGACATGGACGCGCTCGACGCGTGCGAGGGCCTGCCCGACGACGAGCGGCGCGGCCTGACGGCGCTGCTGGGCATCTCGCACGTGCGCGGCCGGGTGCTGCCCGCACCCGTCGAGGTGGGGTCGGTGCGGTTCCGGGTGTCCCCGTCGTTCGGGTTCGACTCCGAGGTCACGTACGTCGTGCACGACGGCCCGACGACGCTGCTCGAGCTGACGTGCCCGTTCGGCGGCCGCGACGAGCTGCGCTCGCTCGTCGAGCTGTACCGCGCCCACGGCCCGGCCGCGGTGGTCCAGGTCGACGGCCTGGCGCCCCGGATCGGGCTCGCCGCGGCGGTCGCCGGGGTGACACGTGCTCGGACCCCGTCGGTCGCCTGACGGACACGTGTCTCGGTCTTTCGGTTCCTTCCTGCGAGAATCGTCCCGCCGTTCGCCTAAAAAAAGACGGATGGCCGGTATGCTTTGTCCGGTTGCGCGGGTATATTGCCGCTGCACCGACAGCAGGGAGGGCGACGTGGCGCAGCAGGCGCGCGCGGTGGCGACCAGGAACGCGATCGTCGAGGCGGCCGCGGCCGAGTTCATCGAGCACGGGTTCGCCGGCGCGAGCATCGCGGACATCGCCCAGCGCGCGGGCGCGACCAAGGGCGCGATGTACTTCCACTTCCGCTCCAAGGAGCTGCTCGCGCAGGCCGTGATCGACCGGCAGCGCGAGCTCAACGACGAGCTGCAGGACAAGTTCGCCTCGAGCGACCTGTCCGCGCTCGCGATCCTCGTCTCCATGGTCCACGCGCTCGGCGACCTCATGCGCGACGACGTCGTGGCGCTCGCGGCCATGCGGCTCGCGGTCGAGGTCCCGGAGGGCGGCGACGACCGCGGCCCCACGTACGACGCGTGGGCGGCGCCCACCTCCGCCGTCATCAGCCACGCCATCGCGCAGGGCGACGTGCGCGACACGATCGACCCCGAGGTGCTGTCCCGGTTCCTCGTCGCGGCGTTCACGGGCGTCCAGACCGCGTCGTTCGCGTCCACGCGGCTCGAGGACCTCATGGACCGGCTCCACGAGATGTGGACCGTGCTCCTGCCGGGCATCGTCGCGCCCGGCCGCGAGCACGTGATCCCGGACATCCTGCAGCGGGCCTGACCGGGCGGGAGCACCGCACCCGGTCGTCCGGCACCCGGTCGTCGGTGAGCGCTAGACGAGTGCGTCCCGCACGGGTTCGTCGGTGCGGCTGGACGCCTCGCCCGGCTCGTCCGCCGGGAGCGTCCCGCTCGCGCACGTGATGACCGCGGCCGGGGTGCCCCCCTGCAGCACCTCGGTCCGGGTCGTCGAGCCGTCCCGCACGGCGCGCACGTCCGCGACGGTGTCGAGCTCGACGTACCGCGTGCACCGCACGTCGATCGCGGTGACGTTCTCGGCGGCGGTGAGCAGGTGGTGCGCGGTCATGGCCGCGCGCGCCAGGTGCATCGCCGGCACGTGGTCCACGCCGTGGTCGAAGACCATGCGGTCGTCGGCCTCCCAGCCGAGCCAGGCCTCGAGCGCGTCCGTCGTCGTGCGCACGTCGCCCAGCGCGGCGGGGTCGTGGCGGTGCTCGACGTCCTGCCACGCGGGTGCGCCGCCCCGCAGGCGTGCGTGCACGCGCGGGTCGACGCACTGCAGGTCGCCCGACGCGTGCGCGACGAGCTCGCCGTCGATCGTGACCTCGGCGTCGAACACGTGCCGCACGAGCGTGCCGCGGCGGTGGTCCGCGGAGCGCGTGAGGAACCTGAATCGCGCGGGGACGTCGCCGACGAACGCCGTCGGGTCGACCACCCAGGTCATCGCGACGCGCGACGCGATGAACGCGAACCCGAGCGGGACGCCGCCCGCGACGTGCGCGAGCGCGGTGCCCGCCTGCCGGAACCCCTCGAGCGCGAGCAGCACCGCGCTCTGGTGCGCGTACACGGGGTGCGGGATGCCCAGCGGGAGCACCACGTCGACGTCCCACACGGTCTGCGGGTCGAGCCGGGCGTCGTCGCCCGGTCCCGTCACGTCGGTGACGAGCATCGCCCACGGGTCGAGCTTGTGGACGTACCGCTGGTCGAAGGTGCTGCGCTGCATGGCTGCCTCCACGTCTCGGGCGTCCGGCACGCCCTCCCGTGCAAGTGAACGCTAGACCCCGGCGACGGTCATAACAAGACGGGCGGTCGGTTTCGTTTGTCACGGCAGCCGCCTTGGTCTTGCCCGTTGACGTCGTGCGGCCGGGCGGTGCATCCTGAACTAAGCCGGACGTTCGGTTTGTTTCGCGCTCGCCGCCGGGTGACCACCGGCAGGTCGCCCGGCGGCGTGGGTGCGGTCGAGAGGGAGCAGATGGACACGATCGCCACGCGAGACCCGCGGGGGGAGGTGCGGCTGCGCAGCGGCACCCGCTCGCGCGAGCTCGACGGCCGCATCGCCGTCAGCGCGGGTGAGAGCGCGGTGATCGTCGACGGCGCCGACGAGCAGGCGTTGTGGACCGCGATCGAGCCCGTGCTGCGCGCGGGCGTGCGCCCCGACCGGCTGCTCGCGGCGGTGCCCGAGCACGGGCGCGCCGTCGTCGCACGGATCCTCGCGCGGCTCGACGAGCACCACCTGCTGCGCGAGGTCGAGGCGGCGACGGAGCCGCTGCCCGCGCTCGACCACCTCGAGACCGTGACGCGCCGGCCCGCGGCCGCCGCCCGGCTGGTGGCCACGACGACGCTGCGCGTGCGGGGCTCGGGGCCCGTCGTCCGGAGCGTCGTGGCGCACCTCAACGCCGCGGGGTACGCGCGCGTCGTCGAGCAGCGTGAGCCCGCGGCGCGCGCGCTCGCCCGCGTCGAGCGGCAGGCCGCAGACCTCACGTGGCGGCCGGTCGCGTTCGCCGCGGGCGACGCACGCACCGTCGTCGTCGGACCGTGCGACCGGGACGCGGACGCCGAGCTCGAGGCGGCCGTGCTCGAGCGCGTCGCGCGCGGCAGCGCCCTCGAGCCGGTCGTCGAGCCGGACACCACGGCGGGTACGGGGACGGGTACCGGGACGGGCATCGAGACCGGCATCGAGGCAGGCACCCACACGGGCATCCACACAGGCACCCGTCCAGGCACCGACACGGGCGTCCGCACGGGCACGGCGGACGCCGGGGGCGCACCGGTGCCGTCCGGCCCGGAGACGCTGCTCGCGGAGCTCGTCGGCGCGCAGCTCGCGCTCGCCGCCCTCGACTCGAGCGCACGCGAGGTGGAGCCCGCGCCGCCCGCACCCGCGGCGCACTACCTGGTGACGACGAGCGGGCTCGTCAGCGAGCGGCACCCGCACGTCGCGCTCCCGCGCCTGGGCCGCGACGGCCGCGTCCTGGACGTCGACGCGTGGGCCGTGCGGGACGTCGTCGCGGACCCCGTCGCGCTCGCCCGGCTCGAGCCGGTGTGGGACCCGGTGCTCGGTGTCGTCGGCGAGCCGCTCCCGCTCGACCTGCCGCAGGCCCCCGTGGGGCTCGCGGCGCTCGTCGACGACGAGGGGCGGACGCTCGGCGGTGTCGGCACGACGACGGCGGCCGCACGCGTGGACGTGGTGCTCGACGCCCTGCGCGTCGCGACGGGACCCGCGGTGCACCGCGCGGGCAGCCTCGGGCTCGGGGTCGCCGCCGCGGCCGCACGCGCCGACGCGGTCGCGCGGCTCGTCGAGCGCTCGGACCTGGGCTGGCGGCCCGCGCCGCTCGACCGCACACGGCTCGACGCGCAGGCGCACCGGCTGCACACCTCGCTCACGCGTCGGCTCGGGGAGCGCGCCGCCGTGGGGCTCGCCGTGTCGGGGACCGGGCTGTGCCGCGTCGACGTGCGGGACGCGGACGGCGACCTGCTCGGGCGTGCCGTCGCGACGAGCCCGGCCGCCGCAGCGGCCGGTGCGCTGCTGCGCGCGGTGGGGCGCGTGCAGTGGCACGAGTCGCAGGTCACGCTCGTGCCGACCGACCCCGTGCTCGACGTGCTCGACACGCGCACGGCGTCCGTGCGCACCGAGGTCGACGCGTGGGCGCGGGCGGCGGTCGCGGCGGGCGCGGTGCAGCTCGTCGAACCGGACCACGCCGACGGCTGGGGGGGCGTCGGCGTGCACGCGGCGGTGGCGTCATGGACGTGACGAGCGACGTCGCGGACGCCGTCGCTGTCGCGCTCGCGCAGGGGCGAGCGCGGCTCACCGCCGCGGGAGGGTCGCTCGCGGTGCGGGCGCACGGGAGCCACGTGCTCGTCGGCCCGCTCGTCGTGCCGGACGGGCAGGGCGGGTGCGCGGACTGCGCGCTCGCCTGGTGGACCGACGTGTCGCCGGGCACCGCGGGCGGCCCTCCCCGCCCCGTGGGGCTGGACTGGTCGCGTGTCGTGCGCGCGATGGTCGCGCGCGTCCTGGGCGACGAGCCCGCGGTGTGGCGGCGTGCGGTCCTCGCGCTCGACCGCGGGACGGGCCAGCTCACCGTGCACCACTTCCTGACGCATCCCGCGTGCGTGGTGTGCGCGCATCCGCCCGGCCCGCCGGAGGCGCTCGACCTGCGTACGCCGCAGCCCGCGCTCGCCGCACCGCTGCGCACGCGCGCCGCGACGCGCGAGACGCTGCGCACGCACCTCATGGACCCCCGGTTCGGCCCCGTCACGCACGTGCAGCGCGACGAGGAGTCGCCGTTCGCGCGCGTGTCGGCGACCGCCGTCGTCCCGGGCCGCGCGCGGTTCGAGACGGGCTACGGGCGGGCCGTGTCCTACGCGGACAGCGAGGTGCCCGCGGTGCTCGAGAGCCTCGAGCGTGCGCTCGGCGGGTACCGCAGGCCGGCCGTGCCGGTCGTCGTCGCCGCGTTCGACGAGGTCGCGGCGCACGCGCTCGACCCGCGGCGGCTCGGTGAGCACGAGGTCGTCGGGCCCGGGCCGGCGTACGAGCCGTTCGCGCGCGGGCGCACGACGAGCTGGGTGTGGGCGCGCTCGACGCGCGAGGACCGCGCGGTCCTGGTGCCCGAGCACGTCGCGTACGCATCCGAGCAGGGCGTGGGTGCGCGGTTCCTGCACGCGACGTCGAACGGCTGCGCGGTCGGCGCGACGCGCGAGGAGGCCGTGCTGCACGGGCTGCTCGAGGTCGTCGAGCGCGACGCGGCGCTGCTCGCCTGGTACACCCGCGCCCGGCTGGTCGAGGTGGTGCCCGCTGCGGGCGGCGCGCTCGCGGTGCAGCGGGACCAGCTCGCGCAGCGCGGCCTGCGGCTGCGGGTCCTGGACGTCACGTCCGACCTACGGGTCCCGGCCGCGCTGGCGGTCGTCACGGCCGACGAGCAGGCGGTGCGCTCCGGCCGCGCGCCCGCGCTGGCGGTCGCCTCGGCGGTGGGCCCGGACGGGCGCACCGCGGTGCGGGTCGCGGTCGAGCGGTGCGTGACGCGGCTGCGGGAGCACAGCCCGTCGGCCGCGGAGCGTCGCCGCGCGATGCTCGACGACCTCGACCTGGTGCGCACGCGGGAGGACCACGCCGGGCTGTACGCGTTGTGGGAGGCGCGTCACCTGTGGCGCTTCCTCGACGAGCCCGCCGGCGCGGTCGCCGAGGCCGAGCACCACGCGCGGCACGCGCTGCCGACCGGGGACGTCGCCCGCACGCTGCGTCTGCTGCTCGAGCGTGCGCACGCGCTGCAGCTCGACGTCGTCGTGGTCGACCAGAGTGCGCCCGAGCTGCTGGACGGGCTCGGCGTGCACGCCGTGAAGGTGCTGGTCCCGGGCACGGTGCCGCTGACCTACGGGCACCGCAACCGTCGCGTCCTGGGCATCCCGCGCCTCGCGCGGGGCGCCGCGATCCTGGAGGGAGCACAGCCGTGGGACGACGACCCTCGACCACACCCGGCCCCGCACCCGTTCCCGTGAGCCCGCAGCCGTACCTCGGACCGGCTCGTGCGCTCGCTCGTCGCAGGGGGGCGAGCGAGCGCACGGGGCCGACGACGCGGCGGGGGCGACGGTGACCACCACGACGGCACCCGACCTGGCCACGCTGTCCGACGACCGCGCCGAGCACGCGCGCGAGCTGTACCGCTCGCTGCACGCGGCTCCCGAGCTGTCGGGGCGTGAGCGGGAGACCTCGGCGCGTGCGCTCGCGCACCTGCGGGCCGCGGGCGCGGGCGTGCGGGCGCGCGTCGGCGGGCACGGGGTGGTCGGGGTGCTGCGCAACGGCGAGGGGCCGGTGGTCGCGGTCCGGGCGGAGCTGGACGCGCTCGCGGTCCTCGAGTCCACCGGGCTGCCGTACGCGTCGAGCCGCCGCACGACGCTCGGCGGCCGGCAGGTGGGTGTGTCCCACGCGTGCGGGCACGACGTGCACGTCGCGGCGCTGCTCACCGCGGTGGAGCACCTCGCGGCGGCGCGGGACGCGTGGGCGGGCACGCTCGTCGCGATCCTGGAGCCCGACGAGGAGTCCGGCCGGGGTGCCGCGGCGATGCTCGCCGACGGGCTCGCGCGGACCGTGCCGCGCCCGGACGTGCTGCTCGCGCAGCACGTGAGCCCCGACCCGCTCGGTGCGGTCACCATCGGAGCCGGCGCGGTGCTCTCGTCGTCGGTCGCCCTCGCGCTCACGCTGCACGGCACGGGCGGGCACGTCGCGTTCGCGGACGACGGCGTCGACACGGTCGCGGTGCTGCTCGACGTGCTCGCCGCGGCGGGGGACCTGGCGCGGGAGGCGGGCGCCGAGCTCACGGTCAGCGCGGTGCACGGCGGCGCGTCGCACAACACGTTGCCGCACGTGGTGCGGGCCGACCTCGTGCTGCGCGGCGCGGACGCGCACGTGCTGGGCGTCGTCGCCGACGAGGTGGGGGTGCTCGCGCGGCACCTCGCGGACCGCGCGGGCTGCCCGCGGCCCGCGGAGGTCGAGCGGGTTGCGTCGTTCGGCGACGTGCGCAACGAGCCGCGCGCCGCGCAGCGCGTGCACCGGGCGCTCGTCGGCCGCCGCGTGCCGACGTACGTGCTCACCCGCCCGTCGCCCGCGAGCGACGACGTGGGGGCGCTCGCGCGCGGCCTGCGCTGCCCGCTCGTGTACTGGTTCCTGGGGGTCAGCGACCCGGCGCTCGTCGCGGAGGCGGCGCTCGACCCGCGCGCGTCGGCCGCGCCCGCGCTGCCCGGCAACCACGCGCCCGACTTCGCACCGCACCCCGACGCGGTGGTCCACGCGACGCGTGCGCTGCTCGTCGCCGCGGGGGCGTGGCTCGCCCGGTGACCACCGTCACGCCGCTGCGCACCGGCTGAAATCGGGACGAACCACGCCCCGCACGCCCCGGACCGGGCTAGGTTGGCGCGCGACGCGCGTCGCACGGCGCGGGACCGGGGGACACGGGGGTGGGCGAGCTGCACGCGATCGTGTTCGTCGACGTCGACGAGACGCTGCTGACGATCAACTCGATGTCGAGCTTCCTCGTGGCGCACCTGCGGGCGCGCGGGCGCTCGTCGGACGAGGTCCGCGCGGTCGTCGGGCACCTGGCCGCGCTCGACCGGGGCCCCGACCGTGGTGCGGTGAGCCGGGCCTACTACGCGACGTTCGCGGGCGAGAGGGCCGACGAGCTGGGCGCGCTGGGTGAGCGCTGGTTCGCGGGGCTGGGCCCGGACGTGTGGCACGCGCCGGTGGCCGACGAGGTCGCGGCGGCGCGGGACGCGGGCGCGCTCGTCGTGCTCGTGTCGGGCGCGCCACCGGCGACGGTCGCACCCGTCGCGCGGGCGGTCGGGGCGCACGCGTGGTTCGCGACCCTGCAGGAGCAGCGTGACGGCGTGCTCACCGGTGCGGCGACGGACGTGGTCGTCGGCGAGAGCAAGGCACGCGTGGTGCGTGCCGTGCTGCGGGATCGCGGCGTGCGGGGCGAGGACTGCGTGGCGTACGGCGACCACGCGAGCGACCTGCCGATGCTCGAGGCGGTCGGCACGGGCGTCGTCGTGGGCGACGACCCGGTGCTCGCGTCCGCTGCGGCCCGGCACGGCTGGCGGCTGCTGCCGTCGGCGCGCGGCGCCCGCGCCGGCCTGGACTAGAGGCGCGCGAGCGCGGCCGCGGTCGCTGCACGCGCCTGGTCGAGGTTCGTGACGTCCAGGGCGCGGTCGGGGTGGCCGTCCCACAGCCGGGAGTAGAACGTACAGAAGCGCGCACCGCACTGGTACAGAGCCTGCAGCAGCTCGCGCTTCTCGTGGTGGAACGCCCGCTCGCCCGTGAGCTCCACACACCTCGTCACCGTGCACCGACGCGACCACGTCGACCCCCGTCAGGAAGAACGGCACCGTGGCGACCTCGTCGTCCACCAACGCCCCCACCGCGCCGAAGCACAGGTAGGTCACGAGCGACGGCACCGCGTCCTCGAGCACCAGCGGGTCGCCCCCCGGCGCCTCCAGGACGACGGCACCCTCGCAGTACCACGCCGCACGGACCGCGTCCGCGTACTCCTCGAACCGCAGCATCGAGTCCGCCTCGTCGATGTGGTACCCGTCCACGTCGAGCACGTACCGCACGACGAGCCCGTCCACCTGGTCCTCCGACAACCGGTCCTCGTCCCGCTGCGTCGGCCTCGTCGCCAAGTGGCACAGCGCCCCGCGTGGGGTTCGGTGCGGGTGATCCCGGGCCGCGGCGCAGGCGTCAGGGGCTGTGGACGAGCGGGGTGCATGTCGGTGCAGACCCGTACGATTCGAACATGCATTCGAACGAGGTGGCGCAGGTCGCGCGCGGTGGCGTGCCGTCCGATGACGCGCCGCCGCCGTCCGACGAGGCCGCGGGGCTCGGCGTCGTCGCGCACCGGGTCGCGGCGCGTGCGCGGGCAGCCGAGCAGTGGTCCGCGCACGAGCGAAAGGCGGTGCTCGCCCGCATCGACGAGGCCGTCGCGGTGCTCACCGCAGCCCGTGCGCACCTGCTCGGGGCCGAGGCGCGCGCGGGCTCGTGGCAGGGACACGGGGACCGGGACGTGGTCGCCTGGCGCGGCCGCACCTCCCGCGCCGGCGTGTCCGCCGCGGGCGCGGAACTGCGCGGCGCGCACGTCATCACCTCGATGCCGTCGGTCGAGCGGGCGTTCACCGCGGCGGAGCTCTCCGCCCAGCACGTCGACGTGCTCGGCCGCGCCGTGTCCCGGGCGACGCCGAGCGTCTCCGCCGCGCTCGCGGACCCGCGCACGCAGGACGAGCTCGTGGCGCTCGGCCGGCGCCTGGACGGGCGGGAGTTCGCCAAGGCGGTGGACCGCTTCGTCGCGCAGGTCGACCCGGTGACGGTCGAGCGTGAGCACGCCGCGCAGCGCGCGCGTCGGCACCTGTTCGTCACCGACCTGCCCGGTGGCACGCAGGTGCGGGGCATGCTCGACCACCGCGCGGGCCACCGCCTGCGCCTCGCGCTCGAGAGCGCGCAGGGGCGTCCCACGCAGGACGACGATCGCACCAGCGAGCAGCGCCGCGCCGACGGCCTCGTCGCGCTGGCCGAGCTGGCGCTGTCCGAGCCACAGGCCACCACCGCTGTCACCCGACCGCACGTGTCGGTCGTGCTGGGCGAGCAGACCTTCCGCACTCTCGTCGGAGCGCTGCGCGCAGGCGACGGGGCCGTCGGCGCTCGGCGGGTGGAGCCGCCGGCGGGTACGCGGTCGGCGAGCGCGACCCTCCCGGACGCCGGGTGGTCGTCCGCCGCTACCGGTGGCTCCGGGGACGTCGAGCGGCTCGCGGAGGCGATGCGCGGGGTCCCCGCACCGGTCGACGAGGACGGTGCACCGGTCCCGGTGAGCGAGGCGGCCCGGCTGCTGTGCGACTGCGCGCTCACGCGCGTCGTGGTCGACGCCGAGAGCCGACCGGTCGACGTCGGGCGGACGCAGCGCCTCTACTCCGGTCACCTGCGTCGCGCGGTCGTCGCACGGGACGGCGGGTGCGTCTGGCCGGGCTGCGGCCGGCCCGCCCGGTGGTGCGAGGTCCACCACATCCGCTGGTGGGACCGGGACGGCGGGGAGACGTCCGTCGAGAACGGCGTCGTGCTGTGCGGCTTCCACCACCACGTGGTGCACGAGCGGGACCTCACGATCGAGCGCCATCCACCGGCGCCGCCGCCCCGAGGGGTGTCGTCGCGCCTCGTTGCGGGCGCCATCCCACCCGTCACGTACACCTTCCGGACGCGCGGTGGGACCGTCGTGCGGTCGGCACGTGAGCCGGCGGCGCTCGGGTCTGCAGCCGTGACCGGGGCTGCGGCCGCGCCGCGAGGGGGTGGTGCGTCGCGAGGGAGTGGTGCGTCGCGAGGGAGTGCGACGCGAGCGCCGGGTCCTCCGGAACGGCGCGAGGTGAGTGACCGCGGCCGCCGGGCAGGTCACGGGTTCCCGAGCGCCGGACAGGTGCCGGGGCGGGAGCGGGAGTCGGACCAGGCGGCGTTGTTCGCGATGGCACGTCCGGGCTGAGACGCGCCGTCGCCGGTCGGCGACGGCGAGGCTTGCGACCGCGAGGCTTGCGACCGCGAGGCCAGCGGTGCGACGGCGGGTGGTCGACGGTCGGGTGGCACGGTGGCTGGCTGCCAGACGGCGAGGGGTGCGACGGCGGGTGGTCGACGGTCGGGTGGCACGGTGGCTGGCTGCCAGACGGCGAGGGATGCGACGGCGGGGGTGCGACGGCGGGGGTGTGACGGCGGGGGTACGACGGCGGGGGTGTGACGGCGGGGGTGCGAGGGGTGTCCGCGTCCCCCGCACCCCCGCCCGGCCGGGACATGGCCCCGGCCGCCGGCCCGGCGACGCGGACGTCGCGGGCCAGCTCCGGCGTCGGGTGGGACCGAGGTGCGGCCTCAGGTCCCACCCGACGCGGTCCCACCCGACGCGGTCCCACCCGACGTGGTCCCACCCGACGTGGTCCCACCAGATGTGGTCCCACCAGACGTGGTCACGCCGGTGTCATGAGGTCAGGACACCGTGCAGGTCGTGCCGTTGAGCGTGAAGCTCGTCGGCCTGGGGTTCGACCCGGTGAAGGAACCGTTGAACCCGATCTCGACCGACGACCCCGCGGCGATCGAGCCGTTCCACGGCGCGTTCGTCACCGTCACGGCCTTGCCGCTCTGCGTGTACGTGCCGGACCAGCCGCTCACGACCTTCTGGTCCCCGGGGAACGAGAACCCGAGCGACCACGAGCTGACCGCGCTCGCGGACGTGAGCCTCACCGACGCCGTGAAGCCACCGGGCCAGTCGTTGGTGGCGTACTTCACCGTGCACGCCCCCGTCGGCGTCGGCGTAGCGGTCGGCGTCGGGGTGGGGGTGGGTGTCGGGGTCGGCGTGGGCGTGGGTGTCACCGTCGGCGTCGGCGTCGGCGTCGGTGTGGGTGTGGGTGTGGGTGTGGGTGTGGGCGTGGGTGTCGCCGTGGGTGTGGGCGTGGGCGTGGGTGTCACCGTGGGTGTGGTGCCGGTGTTGCCGACCACGATCCCGCGGCCGTTGGTGGCCACGTACACGCGCCCGAACACGTCGGGGTCGCCGGTGATGGCGGCACCTGTCCAGGCGTACTGGTGCTCGTCGTCGTTGATGCGGGTCCAGGTGCTGCCGCCGTCGAGCGAGCGGAAGAACCCACGCACCCCGTCGTACTCGGAGGTCGAGTAGACCGCCGGGTACGACGCACCGGGCGCCGCCTTGCCGAAGCCGACGGCACCGCCGTCGGTGAAGCCCGGGAGCTTCGTGAACGTCGTGCCGTAGTCCGTCGAGCGGTACAGACCGTTCTCGGCGGCGAGCCAGACGTGGCCCGCCTTGCCGGGCACGGCGCCGAACCGGACGTTGCCGGTCGTCGGGAACCCGGAGGCCGACGACGCGGTGAAGGTGACGCCCGCGTCGCGCGAGACGTAGAGCTTCCCGGCGGAGTAGGCGTAGAACGCCTTCGGGTCCTCACGGTCGGACTCGACCTGCGCCTGGGCGGGCACGCCGGTCGAGGCGGTCCACGACGAGCCGAGCGTCGTCGAGCGGTGCACGCCGGCGCCCTCGGGCGACCAGACGATCGCGGTGCCGTCGGCGTTGACCGCCACGGTGCCGGACTTCGTCACGCCCGCGGGCTCCTGCCCGGCCCACCACGTCGAGCCGGACGAGGTCGAGATGCCGATGTGGGACTCGACGGCGCCGTCGACGGCGTGTCCGACGCGCACCATCGTCGCGGGCTTCTTCTCGGCGAAGTCGACGGAGGTCCCCGTCCCGAAGAACGGCTGGGTGAACTGCTTGGCGGGCACCTTGGTGATGTCGGTGTGCACGAACCCACCGAGGTCCCCGAGCGCGGACACGAGCTCGACGGGGCCGGGAGGCGCGGCGAGGTCCTGCACGGAGGTCTCCTCGATGCCCTGGGCCTTGACGGTGATGTCGATCGTGCCGCCGGTGTCCCACGCGGTGAGGTTGTCGGTGCCGTAGATGGTCGCGCCGGTGCCGTAGAGCATCGTGTCGGAGTCGAAGGGGTCGATCTCGAGCGACTCGGTCATCCACCCGAGCTTGACCGGCGGCTCCGGCGGCTGCGGGTTCGTCGCGTTGAAGCCGAGCCAGGGCGCTGCGGAGATGTCCTGCGTGTAGCGCAGCGTGCGGTCCGGGTAGCCGGCCCACTCCCAGATGGGCGACCAGGTGGCGCCGCGGTCGGTGGACCGGAAGATGATGACGTCGGGCCACCAGGAGACCTGCGTGGCGACCATGATCGTGTCGGGATCCTGGCGGTCGATCGTCAGTCCGGAGTAGCCGTAGTAGAGGTCGGAGCTCGTCGACGGGACGGGCGAGATCCGGGTCCACGCGCCGGTCGTCGTGTCGAGGCGCCAGACGTCACCCTTGCCGCCGTCGTACGGGCCGCCGGTGTCGCTCGTCGCGATGTAGAGCTGCTTGCCGACCTTGTCGAACACGCCCTTGTGCGGGAGGTAGCCGGTGGGCTGGCCGGGGACGCGCGTCCACGTCGCCCCGCCGTCGGTCGAGCGGTAGACGTTGTTCTCCTTGTCGGCGACGCCGACGTAGATCGTCTTGCTGGCCACCCCGGCGGAGCCGCTCGTGGGGTCGAACGTCACCCACACGACGCCCTGGTTGGACGTGAGGTAGGAGTTCGACGAGGTGGGGTCCTGCACGTAGTTGCCGGGGTTGGGGAAGCTCGTGACCTCGGCCCAGGTGGCGCCGTAGTCGGTGGAGCGCCACAGGCCGTTGCCGCCCTCGGTGCCGAGGTACAGGACGCGGTTGTCGTTGGGGTCGATCTGGAGGCGCTCACCCATGCCGCGGCCCGGCATGTTGCCGCCCACCTTGAACGGCAGCATGGTCCGCTGCCACGTCTCGCCGCGGTCCGTGGAGCGCAGGATCGCCCCGTTCTGGGGGTCCCACTCGTTGGTGTAGGTGCCGACGGCGGCGTAGACGCGGTTCGGGTCGCGCGCGTCGGTGGCGAGGGACAGCACGCCGGTGTGGGACCACTCGTCCCAGCCGATGTGGTCGAGCAGCGGGATCCAGCGCTCGGTGCGGGGGTCGAGGCGGTACGCGCCGCCGATGTCGGTGCGGGCGTAGACGAGGTCCTTCTCGCCCTGGTTGTAGATGATCCCGGGGACGAAGCCGCCGCCGACGATCTCGACGTTGCTCCAGGTGTAGCCGGCGGGCGGGTCGGCGGCGTCGGCGGGGCCGGTGGCGAGGGCGACGCCGGTCGCGGTCAGCGCGAGTGCGAGCACCCCGGCGGCGGCGCGTCTCGCGGTCGTCGTGGGACGGGGTGTCGCGAGCAGGGTCGGAACACGCATCCGCTCACTCCTTCGTGGCGTGGTGTGGGCCCGCCGCGAGGGTCGCGACGGGGCCGACGACCCGTCGCGCCGGGCTGCGGGGTGCGCGGAGGTCTAGGGCAGGCGCGACGCTAGTTGAAGCGCTTCGACGACTGAATCGGGCGAATCGTTTACGACGATCAGCGAGGCCGATCAGCCCGACCGAATCAGCCCGACCGATCCGCCCGGTCGATCAGCCCGGTCGATCCGCCCGGTCGATCAGCCCGGTCGATCAGCCCGGTCGATCAGCCCGGTCGATCAGCCCGGTCGATCAGCCCGGCGGCCTGCGGACCCTGGTCCGGACGGTCAGTTCAGCCGCACGTCCGGCGGGTAGTGCGCCAGCATCGCCAGGTCGCCGCCCTGCCGCTGCAGCACGCGGCTCCAGAGCGTCTCGGGGTCGTCGGTGAACACGTCCGACGGCTCGGACGGCACCACGAACCACGCACCCTCGGCGATCTCCTCCTCCAGCTGACCCAGGCCCCAGCCGGAGTGCCCCGCGAAGATCCGCAGCCCGCTGAACCGCCCGACGACGCTCGTCGGGTCCGCGTCGAGGTCGACCAGACCGTAGACGCCGGTCAGCCGGTCGACGACGGGCTCGTCGCTCCCCGGCCCGCTAGCGGCCTGACCGCTCAGGCCGTCCCGGCCGGCACCTGACGCACCGAGCACGTCACCCGCGTCCCCCGTGCCACCCCAGCCACGCGTGTCACCCGGCTCGCCCCTGTCGTCCGGCGAGCCCGGCCGGCCCAGGCTGCCCGGGCCGTCGAGGCCGCCGCCGCGCAGACCGTCGAGCAGCTCGTCGCGCGAGCCCGCGGGGTCGTCGCGCAGGTCGCGGCCCGGCGGGGCGGGCGCGGCGACCGCGACGCCGATCGCGCCGTCGAGCCCCACCGGGCCGCCCTGGAACAGCCCGTCCGGGCGGCTCACCACGTCCTGCCAGCCCGGCAGCACCGCGTCGACCTCCACGGGGAGCAGCCGGTTGAGCACCACGCCGAACGCACCCTCGTCGTTGTGGTCGAGCAGCAGCACGACGGTGCGGTGGAAGTTGGGGTCGAGCAGCTGTGGTGCCGCCACCAGCAGCCGTCCGCTCAGGGTCATGGCTCCATCATCGGCTCGAAGGGCCGCGCACGGCACCCCGGACGCGCGTGTGTCAGACGCGCGTGGCTCAGACCTGGAGCCCGACGAGCCAGACGGCGCCCAGCGCGAGCCCGGCGACCGTGACGAGCGCGAGCACCCCCACCCAGAACGCCCCGGGCAGGTGCGTGAGCCCGCCGAGCAGCCCGGCGTCGGACGTGTCGCGGGCCCGGCGTCGGCGCGCGTCTCGTCGTCCCGCCTGCATCTCGAGCACGGCGCGCGGTGCGCCGAGCAGGAAGAACCACGTCACGGCGTACGCGAACACGGCCTGCACCTGCGCGGACGCCCACCCGGTCACGACGACGAGCACGGCGAGCGTCACGAGCACGGCCCACAGCCCGTACCAGTTGCGGATCCCGACGAGCACGCCGACGACGAGCACGAGCAGCGCCCACAGCAGTGCGACGTCGTAGCCGCGCACCAGCAGCCACGCGGCGCCCACGCCCACGACGGTCGGCGCGGGGTACCCCGCGAACGCGGTCGCGATCATCCCCGGCCCGCGCGGGCGGCCGCGCGACAGGGTCAGGCCCGAGGTGTCCGAGTGCACACGGATGCCCGACAGGCGCCGTCCGACGAGCACCGCGACCGTCGCGTGACCGGCCTCGTGCACGATCGTCAGCGCGTGCCGCGCGACCCGCCACGCGACCGGCACCGCCAGGACGACGAGCACGCCCAGGGCGGTCGCCACGACGACCCAGGTCTCGGGCACGGGGTTCGCCGTCGTCACGTCCGACCAGGTCTCTCGCAGCCAGTCCACGCGCGCGAGCGTACGGGTCACGGGCGCCCCGCGGGGCGGACGGGCTAGCGTCACCCCATGCCGATCCGGTGGACGACCGCGATGCTCGACCTGCCGCCCGACACGCTCGACGAGACGCTCGCGTTCTGGCTGCGCGTGACGGGCTCGGCGCTCTCGCCGTGGCGCGGCGAGGACGACGAGTACGCCACCCTCGTGCCGCCCGACGGCGACGACTACCTGCGCGTGCAGCGGTTCGCCGACGGCCCGCGCGTCCACCTCGACCTGCACGTGACCGCCGAGGGGCGGGACCCCGACGAGGCCGTGCGCGCCGAGCTGGTGCGCGCGCTCGCGCTCGGGGCCGCGCTCGAGCACGACGCGGGCGGGCACGTCGTGCTCTCGTCGCCCGGCGGGTACGTGTTCTGCCTGGTCCGGCACACGGGGCACGCGCGTCGACCCGGGGCCGTCCCCGTGGCCGAGCGCGCGCGCGACGGCGACGGTGCGGCGTGCGCGCTGGTCGACCAGGTCTGCCTCGACGTCCCGGCGGACCGGTTCGACGACGAGGCCGCGTTCTGGCCCGCGTTCACCGGTTGGCCGCTCGACCCTCGCGCGACGGGCGAGCTGGTGCCGCTCGAGCGGCCCGCGGGGATGCCGTTGCGCCTCCTGCTGCAACGGCTCGGCGCCGACGACCCGCGCCGCGAGACCAGCGCGCACCTCGACCTCGCGACGGTCGCACGCCCGGCCGTCGAGCGCGCGCACGTGCAGGCGGGGGCGCGGCTGGTCGCGCGCCGCGAGCGGTGGACGACGCTCCTCGACCCGTCGGGCTCCCCCTACTGCCTCACGGCGCGCGACCCGTCGACCGGCCGCGTCCCCGCCTGAGCCACCCGGCCTGAGCCACCCGCGCCTGAGCCAACCCGGCCTGAGCGCCCTCGGTCTGAGCGACGTCCGCCTGAGCGATGTCCGTGTGGACGACCCGGCCGGGACGACGCCGGCGCTCAGCGCGTGAGCGTCTCCCGCGACGTGGCCGAGGCGAAGCCGAGCCAGGTGTGCCGGTTGCGCGCCCAGCACCAGCCGACCTTCGGCGCGTCGCGGCGCTCGCGGCCGTCGCGGCCCGTGCCGTTGGAGATCCACACCGCGGGCGTCCGCGCGTCGAGCCCGCCGCGCGGCGTGACGCGCCGGGAGCCGATCGTCATGAAGCAGTGGTTGCGCTCGAGCACGTCGGGCGCCTGCAGCACCCACTGCACGCCCTCGCTCAGGGTGAGCGGGGTCCGCGCGCGGCGCGCGAGCTCGTCGGCGGCCTCGTCGGGCGACCAGCTCGCGAGGTCGTCGCCGCGGTCGAGCCCGACGAGCACGTACGGCTCGGCGGGCACGTCGAGGCCCGCGATCGGCGCGAACTCGTCGACGTCCGTCATGTCCTCGACGACGAACCCGGCGCGCTCGCCGCGGCGCAGCAGCGGTGCGAGCGCCGAGACCGGGACGAGTGTCGGGGGCAGGACGAGCAGGCCGCCAGGCCGGGCCTCGTCGGGCTCACGGTGGCGGGAGTCGTCGGCGCTGTCGGGTCTGGCGGGGTCGGCGGGGCCGGTGGGTTCGGTCGGGTCGGTGCGGTCCGCGGCGTGCGCGAGCGCGCGCAGGTCGTCGGGCGCGATGCCCGCGAGGTCGGCGACGCCGAGCGCGACGAGCCGTTCGGCCTGCTCGCGGAGTGACGGCAGCTCGTGAGCCGCACGGGCCGGGTGAGCCGCGGGAGTCGCCGGGGCGGGCGATGCGGGCGGTACGGGAGATGCGGACGGGCTCGTCGGGCTCGTCGTCGGGGTCGTCGTCGGGGTGGGTGCGGGCACGGTGACCTCCACGGGACGGTCGGGCGTCCGGGGCGTCGGACGCGCGGGATGGAGAACGCGCGGGACGTCCGGTTCGTGCCCGCGTCGCGGGTGATCCCGGGCCCTTGGTCACGTCCCTCGTCGCCCGCCGGGCCGTGCGGGTGGGGAGGTCCTGTGCAGGGGAGCAATTGCCGCGCACCGTGTCAGGGCGGACGGATAGAGTGCCGACGTCCCTGCGGTGGACGCCCGTCTCACACGTTGATCTGCACGGCTGCCCCGGTGGCCTGACCGGCTGCGAGCCCGAGCGGCCGCCCGCGGGTCGGCGGGCGCGTTGCCGCGGTCCGGTCGCCGGTGTCGGCGACGGGACGCGACGCCGTCCGGTCCGGGCGGGGTGGCGACCGCTCGCGCGGCCCGTGCGCCGTTCCGGTCGGCGCGTCCGCCCGGTGTACGCCGTGCGGTCGCACGAGCTCCGCGGCGACGTGTACGAGTGCCCGGCGAGGGTGCCCGGCGCGGGCGCGCGAGGGGCACGACGGTCGCGAGGCGCGACGAGACGACGACACGACGGAGGCCCGGACTGATGGACGGTGGGACGAGGCGCACGACGGTGCGGACCGCGCGCGGTGTCGCGGCGGTGGGCGTCGCGGCGCTCCTGGCGTCGGCCGGGCTGACGGCGTGCACGGCCTCGCCGCCGGGACCGCAGGACGCGGCTCAGGCGCTGGCCACCGCGCTGCAGGGCGGTGACCTGGCGGACGTCACGCTGGACGGTGCGACGCCCCAGCAGGCTCGCCAGCAGCGCGAGGAGGCGTTCGAGCAGGTGGTGGACGCGTTCGGGAAGGACGCGCTGACCGTCACGCTCGTGAGCGCGCAGGAGCACGAGGACGACGACGCGGTCGCGGATGCGGTGCTGCGATGGACGTGGCGCGCGGGCGGCCGGGCTCCCGGTGGCGAGCCGACGGGCGACGCGGACGAGCCGGACGCGGCGACCACGCCGGCCGGGCCGGCCGGGCCGGACGGCGACGCGGTCGCCGGTGCGGCGCGGGACTGGACCTACGAGACGACCGCACGCCTCCAGCGCGACGACCAGGACGTCTGGCACACCACGTGGGCGCCCGCGCTGCTCGCGCCGGACCTCGCGGCCGACGAGCAGATCGTCGTGACGCGCGAGGCGCCCGAGCGGGCGGACGTCCTGGGGGCGGGCGACGAGGTGCTCGTCGAGGCCCGTGACGTCTACCGGATCGGCATCGACAAGACGTTCCTGCCGGCGGACGAGGCCGGCGCGGCGGCACGCGGCCTGGCCGCGGCGCTCGACCTCGACGCCGACGCGTACGCCGCGCGCGTCGAGTCCGCGGGCGAGCGGGCGTTCGTCGAGGCGATCGTCGTGCGTGCGGACGACGGCTACTACGACGTGTCGGCCCTGCGGGAGCTGCCGGGCGTGAACGCGGTGGCCGACTCGATCCCGCTCGCGCCGACGCGCACGTTCGCACGGCCGATCCTCGGCACGGTGGGCGCGGCGACCGCGGAGATCATCGAGAAGTCCGACGGCGCGGTCCAGGCGGGCGACCTGACGGGCCTGTCGGGCCTGCAGCGCCAGCACGAGCAGCAGCTGCGCGGCACGCCGGGGCTGCGGATCGAGGCGCGCGCGGTCGAGGGCAGCCCGCGCGAGGGGGAGGTGCGCGCGCTGTTCACCGTGCCGCCCGTGCCGGGCGAGCCGCTGCGCACGACGCTCGACTCGCTCGTGCAGCAGTCGGCGGAGAGCATCCTGGCGGACGTGGGGCCGGCGTCCGCGATCGTCGCGATCCGCCCGTCGACGGGTGAGGTGATCGCCGCCGCGAGCGGCCCCGGCGGTGGGGGCATGTCGACGGCCACGCTCGGGCAGTACGCGCCCGGGTCCACGTTCAAGGTCGTGAGCGCGCTCGCGCTGCTGCGCGCGGGGATGACCCCGGACAGCGAGTTGACCTGCGCGGACGGGGTGACCGTTGACGGTCGGCGGTTCGACAACTTCCCCGACTACCCGGCCGACGCGCTGGGCGAGGTGCCGCTGCGCACGGCGTTCGCGCACTCGTGCAACACGGCGTTCATCGGCGCGCGCGACGAGGCGCCGCAGGACGCGGTCGTCGACGCCGCGGGCTCGCTGGGCCTGCTGCCGGCGCAGTCGCTGGGCTTCGCCTCGTTCCTGGGTGCGGTGCCGTCCGAGTCGGACGGGACGGACCACGCGGCGACCATGATCGGCCAGGGCCGCGTGCTCGCGTCTCCGCTGGGGATGGCGGTCGTCGCGGCGTCGGTCGCGGCGGGGCGCACGGTCACGCCGGTGCTCGTCGTGGACGGCGCGACAGGCGCGGCAGGTGGGTCCGGCTCGGCCGACGACGCCGACACCGCGGCGGACGCGACCCACGACGAGGCGACCTCGGGTGACGAGGAGTCGGGGAGCGCGAGCGAGGAGCCGCGCCCGCACGTGGACCTCACCGCCGACGAGGGTGCCGCGCTGCGCGCGCTCATGCGCGGGGTCGTCACCGAGGGCGGTGCGGGGTTCCTCGAGGACGTGGCGGGGCCGGACGTGCTGGCCAAGACGGGCACCGCGCAGTTCGGCCCGGTCGACGCGCTCAAGAACCACGTGTGGATGATCGCGGTCCAGGGCGACCTGGCGGTCGCGGTCTTCGTCGACGAGGGCGAGTACGGCTCGACGACGGCAGGTCCGCTGCTCACCCGGTTCCTCACGTCCCCCCCGGTCGTCGCGCTCGAGCGCTGACGCCGTGTCCCGCTCGCCCGGTGGCGGGGGTGGGTGGCACGCTGCGGGCAGCCCCGCCGCGCACGACCGGAGGACCTCATGACACGCCCGCCCGCACAGCCCCCCTACGCGCCCGGTGGTCCGACGTGGCTGCGCGCCCTGCCCGGTACGGACCTCACGGTGTCGGCGGTGACGCTCGGGGGTGGACCGCTGGGGAGCATGCCGGGCCTGTTCGGCCGCGAGGTGAGCGCGGAGGAGGGCGTGGCGACGGTGCTCGCGGCGTTCGACTCGCCGATCCGCACGATCGACACGTCGAACGGCTACTCGGACGGGGAGAGCGAGCGGCGGATCGGTGCCGCGATCGGCCTCGCGGACGGGCTGCCCGAGGGCGTCGTCGTGATCACGAAGGTCGACCCGCGCGGCTCCGACTACTCGGGTGCGCGGGTGCGCGCGTCGGTCGCGGAGAGCAGGCAGCGGCTCGGGCTCGACACGTTGCCGCTCGTGCACCTGCACGACCCGGAGGGGCACGACTTCGACGCGATGACGGCCCCGGGCGGCGCGGTGGACACGCTCGTCGAGTTGCGGGAGAGCGGGCAGGTCGGCCGGATCGGGCTCGCGGGCGGGCGGGTGCAGGAGATCGCGCGGTACCTGGAGCTGGGGGTGTTCGACGTCCTGCTGGTGCACAACCGGTGGACGTTGCTGGACCGCAGCGCGGGTCCGTTGGTCGACGAGGCGCGCCGGCGCGGGATGGGTGTGCTCAACGCGGCGGTGTACGGCGGGGGCATCCTCGCGGCGCAGCAGGGCGGGCCGACGACATACGGGTACCGGCCGGCCCCGCCGGAGGTGCTCGAGGCGGCGGCGCGCATGCGGGAGGCCTGCGCGGCGCACGGCACGGACATCGCGACCGCGGCGCTGCAGTTCTCGCTGCGCGACGAGCGGTTCGCCTCGACGGTCGTCGGGATGAGCCGGCCGGCGCGGGTGACGGCGACGGTCGAGGCGGCGGCGCGGGCCCTGCCGGACGCGCTGTGGCCCGAGCTCGAGGCGCTGCTGCCGCCGGCGCACGTGTGGCTGGACGCCCGGTAGGCAGCGCGCGCAGCGCCGGGTGTGCGCGCACACACGACACGTGACACCGGCTGCCACGGGGGACGATCCTGGAAGAAGCGGGCGGACGGGGCGGCTTGCGGTGGGCCGAACGGGTGATTTATCGGTGTGCCCGTATTTTCGCGGTTCGGGGCACTTGGCCCCGGAAGTCTTCTGAACTACCTTCGGTGCTGTCAGCGATAACGGCAAACCCTCCGCGAGGAGGGGACGCAAAGCCACGGGACCCTCGACGGTCAGCCGGGCTACCGAACAGACAGGACCGCAGATGGATCAGATCGGCTTTCCCCCCGCCGAGTCCTCGCAGTCTCCCGCCCTCCAGCCCGCCACCCCCCTGGTCCGAGTCCAGGCCTGGGCCGCGCTGGCCGCCACCCGCGGGGGTCTGACGACCGTCCCGACGCAGCTCGAGCGCACCGCCGCCTGAGACGTCGACGAAGAGCCGGTACGCGCTGCTGCGTGCCGGCTCTCGTCATGCCCGGCGGTCGGCGCGAGCCCGGGTGGGCTCAGGGCTGGGTGGGCTCAGAGCTCGCCGACGCGCTGCAGGTGGCGCATCGCGACCCACCCGATCGGGATGCGCACCCAGTAGGTGACGACGCGGAACAGCACCGCGATGGACAGCGCGACACCGGGGTTGGTGCCGGTCACGGCGGACAGGGACGCGGCGAGCGCGGCCTCGATGGCCCCCATGCCGCCGGGGGTCGGGACGAGCGCACCGGCGGTGTTGCCGGTGAGGTAGATGATCGCGACCTGGATGAGGCTCGCCTGCTGCCCGAAGGCGGCGAGGCAAGCGTCGAACGCGAGCACGAACCCGAGCGTCATGATGAGGTTCCCGGCGACGGCGACGGCGAGCCGCCACGGCCGGCCGAGGATGTCGACGAGGCGCGGCCAGATCTGGCGCAGCGTGGGGCGGATCTTCGCCATGACCCACTGCCGGACCTTGGGCACCAGCAGCGACGCGGCGACGAGCACGGCGACGAGTGCGACGATCAGCAGCACCTCGGGTGACACGGGCAGCGCCGACCCGCTGCTGCCGCCGGACAGCACGGACAGCACGACGAGCATCACGACGGTGACGACGAGCTGGCTGACCTGCACCATCGTCACCGTCGCGGCGGCCAGGGTCGTGGAGACGCCGCGCCTGGTGAGCATGCGCAGGTTGAGCGCGGCGGGGCCGATGCCGGCGGGGGCGGCGAGCGCGACGAAGTTGGACGCGGCCTGCACCTGCAGCGTGCGCCAGAACGGCAGGCGCACGGGGGAGAACGCGGTGAGGGCGAGCCCGGCGCCGACGATGGTCAGCAGGCCGAGCGCGAACGCGATGGCGGTCCAGCGCCAGTCGCTCGTCGAGAGCGCACTCGTGATCTGGTCGATGTTGATGCGGGTGACGAGCAGCAGCACGACGAGGATCGGCAGGACGATCGTGAGGATCGACCGCGCGCCGAACCGCACGAGCTGCTGGGGCTCGACGTCGGCCTCGGGGATCCGCGCGACGATCGCGGCGCGCAGGTCGGACAGCACCTTGCGGTGGCGGCGCACCTGGGTGCGGGTGCGTTCGGGCAGTGTGATGCCCTGCAGCAGCGGGCCGACGGCGGCGACGTCGTCGTCGTCGAGCGACTCGGCCGCGGACTGCAGCGCGCGCTCGACCCCGACGCGCAGGGCGAGCAGCGCGAGCATCTGGGTGAGGTCCATGCGCCGCGCGAGCTCGGACGACGCGACGTAGCCGTTCTCCCAGCCGACGACCCACACGATGGGGGTGCCGAGCAGGTCCTCCACGAGCACGGTGTCGGACGTGAGCGCGCGGTGCGCGATCCCGGCCTCGTGCGCGGTGCGCAGCTGCGCCCAGATCTCGCGGAGCACGTCGTCGGTGAGCGCCTCGTCGGGCAGCTCGGTGAGGGGCACGGCGGTGCCGGGGTGCGCCTGGACCAGGAGCATGGAGTCCTGGGCCTCGGCGACGCGCAGCAGCTCGGGGGTGCGCACGCCCGCGGCGCGGGCGGCGTAGCTGAGCAGCGCGGTGCGCTCGGCGGTCTGCCGCAGCGACTGCACGGACCGGCCCTCGAGGCCGCGCAGGCGCACGGACCGCCACACGCGCGAGACCATGCCCGCGACCTGGCGGTCGCCGTCGATGACGACGAGGTCGAGGCGGGGTCCGTCGTCGGTCGTCAGCTCGTAGGTGCGGTAGCCCGTGGAGCGGACGAGCGCACGGGCGGCCGCGTCGTCGGGTGCGGGGGGCGGCGCGACCGAGTGCACCCCGTCGGTGGTCCCGTCGGCGGACCCGGCTGCTTGGTCAGCTGCCTGGTCAGCGGCCTGGTCAGCGGCCTGGCCGGCGGGCTGGTGGGTGGTCTCGTCGTCGCGCTCCGGGTCGTCGTCGGCGGCGATGCGCCGCAGCCGCACGGGCTCGTAGCCGGCCCGCCGCACGCCCGCGACGAGGCTCGCGCCGTACGCGCGCTCGCTGCGCACGCCGGAGACGTACCGCACGACGAGCCCGCACAGCCGCCCGAGCAGGAGCGCCACGGCGAGCCCCGCGAGCGAGACCTGCGCGGTGATGAGGAGCACGCCCACGGCGATCCACACGGCCCGCCACGACCAGGCGACGGAGCGTCGGCGCTGGCGCGGGCCGCTGACGGTGAGCAGGCTCGCGAGCATCGCGACGTACGCGGGGATGGTGAGCTCCCACGTGCCGCCGATCCGCACGGACAGGCCGCGCACGAGCTCGTCGGACCCGACGCCCTGGACGACGAGCACGACGCCCGCGGTGACGGCGACGGCGAGGGCCGCCGCGATGATCGCCTCGATGAGCTGGCGGCCGAGCCGGCGCAGCGCCAGCTCGATGCCGACCGCGAGCGGCACGACGAGCGTCACGAACCCCTCGAGCACCTGCACGGGCACGAACAGGATGCGGCGCAGCAGCGTGGCGAACCCCTGCACGTCCTCCGCGACGCCCGTGGTGGTGTGCTGCGCGTAGGTCGCGAGCACCATGACGACGGCGACGCCGAGCGCGGACAGGATCGTGGAGATCAGGTCGCTGGGGTGGTGCACGCGGACGGTCGGCTGGTCGTCGACGACGATCGTCGCCGCCTCGGCCTCGGCGCGGGCGCGGGTCGCGCGGTCGTCGTCGGGGTCGGGCAGGCCGGGGATGCCGGGCTCGTCGTCGGGCGTCGCGGCCGGCCGGCCGGCACCGTGCGCGGTCGCGACGGGCAGCGGCGTGACGAGGCCGTCCGCCGCCGCGGCGGGTCGCGACGACGCGGACCCGGCCGACTCCCGCGAAGACATGACCGCGAGTCTAAGGCGGTGGTGCGCCGCCGCCCGCGGTTCGGGGCGGTTGTCGCCCGTTCGTCCCGGTACGGGTCTACGGTGGCCCTGGCGCACGCCGCCACGGGAGGGGGCGCTCGTGAGCACCGTGATCGTCCAGAGCGGCCGTTCGACGGACCCGGGCTGCGCCGGGTCTGGTGGTTGCCTCTGCTGCGGGGTGTGCTCCTGATCTCGCTGGGCCTGCTGATGGTGTTCCTCCCGCTCTGGACGCTGACGGCGGTCGCGTGGGCCATCGGGGTGTTCGCGCTGGTCGCGGGCGTGCTGCTGGTGGTGAGCGCGTTCGCGGTGCGCTCGTGGTCCCGCCGCGTCGTGCTCGACCAGCTAGTCGAGGCCCAGGCTCGTGAGCCATGCGCCGGGGATGAGCGCGTACCCGACGAACACGACGAGGTCCATGACGGTGTGGGCGACGACGAGCGGCATGACGCGTCGTCGGCGCCGGTAGTACTCGGCGAACACCAGGCCCATCACGACGTTGCCGACGAACGGCCCCCACCCCTGGTACAGGTGGTAGGAGCCGCGCAGGAGCGCGCTCGCGGCGACGACGAGCGGCGCGCTCCAGCGCAGCTCGCGCAGGCGCTCCATGAGGTAGCCGACGGCGACGACCTCCTCGAGCAGCGCGTTCTTGAGCGCGAGCGCGACGAGCAGCGGGATGGTCCACCAGTGGTCGTCGATCGTCGTCGGCTGGACCTGCACGGTGATGCCGACGGCGCGGCCGACGGCGTACAGCCCGAGGCCGGGGATGCCGATGAGCGCCGCGAGGCCGACCCCGACGCCGAGGTCGCGCCAGGGGCGGGCGGCCGTGAGGCCGATGCGCCGTGTCGCGGAGCGGCCGCCGGCAGAGAGCAGGTAGAGCGCGAGGGCGACGGGCACGAGCGCGAAGCCGATGGACAGCACCTGGTAGAGCACGTCGAGCCAGGGGCGTGGGTTGAGCGGCGCGTTGATGGTGGTGCTCTGGTCGGCGAGCGGGGGGCCCGCGGTCATCCGGTCGAGGATCGCGACGAGCGCGTACACCCCCGACCGGCCGAGCGAGAGACCGAGCACGATCCAGATCTCGACCGTGAGCCGGCGCCGCACCGCGCGCTCGGAGACGGGTGGCGTCCCGGGCGTCGGGGCGGTGGTGGCGGGCATGGGGGCACGGTAGCCGCCGCGGCCGTGCGGGACGACGACGAGGGGGTCTTGCGCGGATTGCCTGGATACGCGCAAACTGGTTTGCGACACAAACCACGGGTCCCGACGACGGGACCGGGCGCAGGGGAGGGGCGATGGACGACGACGACACCACCGGGGCACCGCTGGGCACCGAGGAGGCGCTCGCGATCATCGCGGACCAGCGTGCGGCTGCGGCCCGCACGCAACCCTCCGCCCCGCTGCTGTTCGGCGTGTGGGGCACCGCGTGGGTGCTCGGCTACGGCCTGCTGTGGCTCTCGGTCGGCGAGGACGAGCTGTGGGCCGCGTGGGCGGCGGTCGTCGCCGGTCTGGTGATCGTCGCCGCGATGGTCGTCACGGCGTGGCACAGCGTCACGCGTACGCACGGCATCCGGGGCCGCAGCGCGCAGCAGGGCGCGATGTACGGCTGGGGCTGGTTCCTCGGCTTCCTCGGCCAGGGCGTGACCGTCGCGGCCCTGGCCGACGCCGGTGCCTCGCGCGAGGTCGTCGGCCTCGCCGCCAACGCGATCGCGTCGCTCGTCGTCGGCCTGCTCTACATCGCGGGCGGTCTGATGTGGCGCGCGACCGCGATGTACGCGCTCGGCGCCTGGATCCTCCTGGCCGGTGCGGCCAGCGCCTTCGCGGGGATCCCCGGCTCGTACGCGGTGCTCGCGCTCGCGGGCGGCGGCGGGATGCTCGTCGCGGCGCTCGTGACGCGCGTGCGGGACGGGCGGTCCCGTGCCTGACGACGAGCTCGACCCGGTCATCCACGCACCGGCCCGGCTGCGGGTCGTCGCGACCCTCGTGGGCCTCGGCGACGGCGACCGCATCTCGTTCCCCCGCCTGCGCGGCATGCTCGACATGACCGCGGGGAACCTGTCCACCCACCTGCGACGCCTCGAGGAGGCGGGCTACGTGACCATCACCAAGACCTACGAGGGCCGGTCCCCCGCGACGTACGTCGCGCTCACCCCGGCCGGGCGCCTCGCGTTCGACGTCTACGCGCAGCGGCTGCGCGAGCTCCTCGGGAGCGGACGGTGACGCGCGACGAGCACGTCGTCGTCGCCGACCACGTCACGCGCCGGTTCGGCGCGGTCGTCGCGCTCGACGACGTGTCGCTGAGCGTCGGCCAGGGCGAGCTCGTCGGGCTGCTCGGCCCCAACGGTGCGGGCAAGACCACGCTGCTCAGCCTCGTGGCCGGGCTGCGCAAGCCCGACGCGGGCACGGTCCGGCTGTTCGGCGGGGACCCGCGCGACGCGCGCTCGCGGCTCTCGCTCGGCACCACGCCGCAGGAGACCGGGCTGCCGTCGACGCTGCGCGTGCAGGAGGTCGTCGCGCTCGTCGCGGGCCACTACGCCGCGCCCATGCCCACGGGTGAGCTGCTCGAGCGGTTCGGGCTCCAGGACCTCGCGCGGCGGCAGACGGGCGGGCTGTCGGGCGGGCAGAAGCGACGGCTCGCGGTCGCGCTCGCGCTCGTGGGCCGCCCCCGGCTCGTGCTGCTCGACGAGCCCACCACGGGCCTCGACGTCGAGGGCCGGCACGTGCTGTGGCAGGCGCTGCGCGACTACCACGCCGACGGCGCGACCGTGCTGCTGACGAGCCACTACCTCGAGGAGGTCGAGGCGCTCGCGCACCGCGTGGTGGTCGTCGGGCACGGGCGTGTGCTCGCGGACGGCGGGCTGGCGGACGTGGTCGCGCTCGTCGCGCGGCGCCGCGTGCTGGTGACCGTGCCGGCCGACGCGCTGCCCCGCCTCGAGCGGCTGCCCGGGGTCGAGGTGCTCGAGGCTGCGGGCCGGCCCGAGGGCGTGCGGGTCACGCTGCTCGCGGCCGATGCCGACGAGCTCGTGCGCACGCTCGTCGGGCAGGACGCGCCGTTCCGTGACCTCGAGGTGCGCGGCGCCTCCCTCGAGGAGGCGTTCCTCGCGCTCACCGCGAGCGGCGGGGTGCTCGAGCCCGGACGCGCCGCCGCCGAGCCCGTCCAGGAGGTCCGGTCATGACCGTCACCCACGCCCCCGTCCCCGGCCCGGCGCCCGTGCGCGCCGCGCGCCCGCCCGCGCTGTGGCGGCTCGTCTGGCTGCACGCGCGGCTCGGCTTCGTCGAGACGGTGCGCATCCCGATCGCCGTGATCGGCAACCTGCTGTTCCCCGCGCTCGCGCTGCTGTTCTTCGTGGTCCCCCAGCGCGAGGTCGCGCAGGACCCGGTCGGCGCGCTCGTCGCGGTCGCGCAGCTCGGCACGTTCGCGGTGATGTCGACGTGCCTGTTCTCGTTCGGCGCGGGAGTCTCGGAGGACCGCGCGCAGCCGTTCGACCCGTACCTGCGGACGCTGCCGGCCGGTCCGGGGGCGCGGCTGACGGGCCGCGTGCTCAACGGTCTGCTGTGGTCGTACTGCGCGCTCGCGCCGGTCGTGCTCGTCGGGTGGCTGCTCACCGCGGCCGAGCTGCGGTGGGAGCAGGCGCTGCAGTGCGTCGCGCTCGTCGTCGGCGTCGCGGTGCCGTTCCTGCTGCTGGGCCTCGCGATCGGGTATCGGCTGTCCGCGAAGGCCGCGATCGCGGTCGTGCAGGCGGTGCTGTTCCCGCTCGCGTTCGCCGGCGGGCTGTTCATGCCGCCGCAGGTGTTCCCCGACTGGCTCGACACGTTGTCGATGGCCCTGCCGTCGCGGGCCGTGCGGGACCTCGTCGTGCAGGTCACCGCGGGCGTCGAGGCCTACCCGCTCGCGCTGCCCGTGCTGCTCGGCTGGACCGCGCTGTTCGCGGCCCTCGCCGTGCTGGCGTACCGGGCCGACGAGGGCCGCCGGTTCCGCTGACCCGCGGTGCGGGCAGGCGGGCCGGCGGCCCGGGCGGGCGTCAGGAGAACGTGCGCAGGCGCAGGGAGTTCGTCACGACGAGCACCGACGAGGCCGCCATCGCGGCACCGGCGATCATCGGGTTGAGCAGGCCGAGCGCCGCGAGCGGGATCGCCGCGACGTTGTAGGCGAACGCCCAGAACAGGTTCTGCTTGATGATCCGCAGCGTGCGGCGCGACAGCCGGATCGCCTGCGCCGCGGACCGCAGGTCGCCGCGCACGAGCGTGACGTCCGCGGCCTCGATCGCGACGTCCGTCCCCGTGCCCATCGCGAGGCCCAGGTCGGCGGTCGCCAGGGCGGCCGCGTCGTTGACCCCGTCGCCCACCATCGCGACCTGGCGGCCCTCGGCCTGCAGGCGGCGCACCACCTCGACCTTGTCCTCGGGCAGCACGTGCGCCACCACCTCGTCGATGCCGACCTCCCGCGCGACCGCGTGGGCGGCGCCCGCGTTGTCGCCCGTGAGCAGGACGGGCCGCAGGCCGAGCGCCCGCAGCTCGTCGACCGCGTCGCGTGAGGTGTCCTTGAGCGGATCGCGGACGACGAGCGTCGCGCGGGCGCGGCCGTCCCACGCCACCATGACGGCGGTGGCGCCGTCGGCCTCGGCCGCGTCGAAGCCCGCGGTCAGCTCGGCGGTGTCGACGCCCTGCTCGGCGAGCCACGCCGGGCGTCCGACGAGCACGCGACGCCCGAGCCCGACGCCCGCGTGGGCGGTGCGGACCACGCCCACGACGCCCCGCCCGGCGACCGCGGCGAAGTCGTACACCTCGTCCGACCCGATCTGTACACCGTCCGCGCCGACGCCCTGCGGCTGCGCGCCCAGCCCGTGCGCCCCCGCGCCCCGAGCGTCCGCGTCGCTGGGTGCCGGCGAGACCTCGCGCGCGTCCCACGCCGCCACGACCGCCTGGCCGATCGGGTGCTCGGCCTGCCGCTCGACCGCCGCGGCGAGCCGCAGCGCCTCGTCGGCCGCGCGCTCGTCGTGACCCGAGGGGAGCAGGACGTCCGTGAGCGCCATCCGACCCTGCGTCACGGTCCCGGTCTTGTCGAGCACCACGGTGTCGACCCGACGCGTGCGCTCGAGCACCTGGGGACCCTTGATGAGGATGCCGAGCTGCGCCCCGCGGCCCGTGCCGACCAGCAGCGCGGTCGGCGTCGCGAGGCCCAGCGCGCACGGGCACGCGATGATCAGCACCGCGACCGCGGCGGTGAACGCCGCCTGGGCGCCCGCACCCGTCGCCAGCCACACCACGAGCGTGCCGAGCGCGAGCACCAGCACGACGGGCACGAACACGGCCGAGATCCGGTCCGCCAGGCGCTGCACCGGCGCCTTGCCGGTCTGCGCCTGCGCGACGAGCCGGCCGATCTGCGCGAGCCGCGTGTCCGCACCCACGCGCGTCGCCCGCACGACCAGCGCGCCCGAGGAGTTCACCGTCGCGCCCGTGACCTCGTCGCCCGGCCCGACCTCGACCGGCACGGGCTCGCCGGTGAGCAGCGACGTGTCCAGCGCGGACGTCCCGGACACGACCACGCCGTCGGTCGCGACCTTCTCGCCCGGCCGCACCGCGAACTCGTCGCCCACGCGCAGCCGGTCCACCGGCACGCGCTGCTCGGTGCGGCGCCCGTCCGGGCCGGTCACGACGAGCGCGACGTCCTTCGCGCCCAGGTCGAGCAGCGCGCGCAGCGCGTCACCGGCGCGGCGGCGCGAGCGGTGCTCGGCGAACCGACCCGCGAGCAGGAACGTCGTCACGACCGCCGCGACCTCGAAGTACAGCTCGGGCACCTCGCCCATGTCCATGCCCGAGGCCGCACGCGGCCACAGCGTCGGCGTCATCGTGATGCCGAGCTCGCCCGTGCCGCCGAGCAGCAGCGCCCACAGCGACCAGGACGTGGCCGCGATGATCCCGATGCTCACGAGCGTGTCCATCGTCGACGCGCCGTGCCGGGCCGCGCGGGCCGCGGCACGGTGGAACGGCCACGCGGCCCACGTCGCCACGGGCAGCGCGAGCGCCGCCACCACCCACTGCCAGCCGCGGAACTGCGTCACGGGGACCATCGACAGCACGACGACCGGGACGGTCAGGACCGCCGCGACGACGAGCCGTCGCCGCAGGTCCGCGCCGCGCGCGTCGGTGGGTGCCGACGTGTCCTCGTCGGCGGACATGTCGTGACCCGGCGCCATCGCGTGCGCCGACAGCGCGTGCTCGGCGAGCATCGCGTCGTTCGTCGACCCGTGCCCGTCGTGCTCGCCGGACATGTGCTCGCCGGACGCGTGCTCGTCGGACACGCACTCGCCGGACGGGTGCTCGTCGGGCGCGTGCCCGTGCGCCGGGTGACCCGTCACTGTCGGCGAGTCGACCGGCGACGTCACGCGCGCGTCGTAGCCCGCGGCGCGCACCGCGGCCACGAGGTCGTCGGGTGTGACGGACGGGTCGACGCCCTCGACGTGCGCGGACTCGAGCGGCAGGTTCACGCTCGCGGTGACCCCGGGCAGGCGCTGGAGACGCTTCTCGACGCGTGCGACGCACGACGCGCACGTCATGCCCTCCACGGCGAGGTCCACCACGAGGGTCGGTGCCCCGCGGCTGCCGGGCTGCTGGTCGGTGCTCATGCTCCGCCTCCGGGTTCGTGCGGTCTGTTCGTGCGGTCGGGTCGTGCGGTCGATCAGCGCCGTCGCGGCGCGGGGCTCACAGCAGCGAGCGCCGCGGGGTCAGCGCGTAGCCGGCCTCGTCGACGGCCGCGGCCACGGCCTCGTCGGGCAGCGGAGCCTCGGACGTCACGGTGACCTGCGACGAGCCGCCGACGACGAGGTCGACCGCGACGTCGCTCACGCCGGGGATGGCCTGGAGCTCGGTGGTGACGTGCTGGACGCAGTGCGCGCAGGTCATGCCGTCGACGCCGAACGTGGTGGTGGTCATGGGTTCTCTCCTCGGTGCGGTGGAGCGTGCGGTGGGGGTGGTGCGGGGTGCAGCCGGTGTCTCAGCTGCGCACGAGGCGGGCGATCGCGTCGGCCGCCTCCTTGACCTTGGCCTGCCCCTCGTCGGGGTCGCGCCGGGCGGCGTCGACGACGCAGTGGCCGAGGTGGTCCTCGACGAGCCCGATGCTCACGGCCTGCAGCGCCTTGGTCACGGCCGCGATCTGCGTGAGCACGTCGATGCAGTAGACGTCCTCGTCGACCATGCGGGCGATGCCCCGGACCTGCCCCTCGATGCGGCGCAGACGCTTGAGGTAGTCGTCCTTGTCAGTGGTGTAGCCGTGCATGCGTGCCTCCTCGTCGACGCCAACCATCATACCCCCATGGGGTATTCCCGAGGTGATCCGAAGGTCCCGACCTGCCCGGAATGTGGACTGGTCTGGACGGGATATCGGAGACCTGGCCAGAATTCCGAGCGTTCTGATCGGGTAACTCGGAATAGGCCGGGTCCCGACTCTCATGACCAGGGAGCACACCCACCATGACGTCCCCCCACCGCAGGCACCTCGCCCGCTCGTCGTCCCGCCTGGCCGCGGCGCTCGTCGCCGCGTCGCTCCTGGCCCTGGCGGGGTGCAGCTCGTCCGGCGACGCCGGCGACGGCACGGGTGACGGCACGGGTGGTGCCGCGAGCGCCACGATCGACCTCGTCGGCTTCGCCGTCATCCAGTCCGCCTACGACGACCTCGCCGAGCAGTTCGCGCAGACCGACCAGGGCAAGGGCGTGAAGGTCAAGGGATCGTTCGGCGCGTCCGGCGCGCAGTCGCGCGCCGTGGTCGCCGGCCAGGACGCCGACCTCGTCGCGCTGTCGCTCACGCCGGACGTCGACGCCATCGTCGACGCGGGCCTGGTGGCGCAGGACTGGGACGCCGACGAGAACAAGGGCATCGTGTCCGACTCGGTCGTCGTCCTCGCGGTCCGCAAGGGCAACCCGAAGAACATCACCGGCTGGGACGACATCGTGCAGCCGGGCGTCGGCATCGTCACGGCCGACCCGGGCACGTCGGGCTCCGCCAAGTGGAACCTGCTCGGCGCGTACACGCACGGCCTGGGCGCGGACGAGGACGAGGCGGCAGCCGAGGAGTTCCTCGGCAAGTTCGTCGGCAACGTCGTCAGCTGGAACGACTCGGGCCGCACCGCGACCGACGCGTTCGTCAAGGGCACGGGTGACGTGCTGATCTCCTACGAGAACGAGGCGATCGCGGCGCGCGCCGCGGGCGTCGAGCTCGACTACGTCGTCCCCGAGACCACGTTCCTCATCGAGAACCCCGCCGCCGTCACGACGAGCGCCTCGCAGGCCGCCAAGGACTTCCTCGAGTTCGTCAGGTCCGACGAGGGTCAGGCCGTCCTCATCGAGCACGGCTTCCGCTCGCCGTCGGGCGTGGAGCCCACCGTGGACGTCGAGGGCGCGAACGACCCGGCGAACCCGTTCCCGGACGCCACGATCTGGACCGTCGAGGACCTGGGCGGCTGGAGCGTCGTGAACGACACGCTGTTCGACAAGGAGACCGGCCTCGTCGCGGAGCTGCGCGGCTGATGTCCCTCGTCGCACAGGTCGACCGGGCGACGCGCCCCGCCTCCGGGCGGGGGCGTCGCCCCGGCGAGCTCACGGGCGGCGCGGCGCTCGGGCTCGGCGTCGGCGTCCTGTGGCTCAGCCTGCTGGTGCTGCTGCCCGTCGCCGCGATCGTCTCGACCGCGTTCGACGACGGCCTCGGCGGGTTCTGGGACGCGGTCACGGACCCCGAGGCGCTCGCCGCGATCCGGTTCACGGTGGGCGCCGCCGCGTTCGTCGCGCTCGTCAACGCGGTCGTCGGCACGCTGATCGCGTGGGTGCTCGTGCGCGACCGGTTCCCCGGCAAGCGCGTCCTCGAGGTCGTCATCGACATCCCGTTCGCGCTGCCGACGATCGTCGCCGGCCTCGTCCTGATCACGCTGTACGGCCCGAGCGGGCCGTTCGGGATCAACCTCGTCGGCACGCGGGCGGGCGTCGTGCTCGCGCTGCTGTTCGTCACGCTGCCGTTCGTCGTGCGGTCCGTGCAGCCCGTCCTCATCGACGCCGACCGCGAGGTCGAGCAGGCCGCCGCGTCGCTCGGGGCGAGCGGGTTCACGATCTTCCGGCGCGTGATCCTGCCGACCGTCACGCCCGCCGTGGTCTCGGGCGCCGCCCTGAGCTTCGCGCGTGCGCTCGGCGAGTTCGGGTCGGTCATCCTCATCTCCGCCAACCTGATCGGCAAGACCCAGGTGTCGTCGTCCTACATCCTGAAGATGATCGAGTCGCAGGAGACGGTCTCGGCGGCCGCGGTCGCCACGCTCCTGCTCGTCGTCGCCGTCGTCGTGCTCGTGGTGCTCGACGTCGTCCAGCGCCGGACGGCCCGCCGTGGCTGACGTCCTGACGCCGGACCCGTCCGCCCCGGCAGCGGCCTCGCGTCCCGCCGCCCGGCCCCCGGTCGACCCGCGCGTGCGCCGCGCCCGGCGCCGCACCACGCGCACCGCCTGGCTGCTGCGGCTCGTCGCGGTCGCCTACGTGCTCGCGCTCGTCGCGCTGCCCGTCGCGTCCGTCGTGCAGCACACGTTCGCCGACGGCGTCGCGCCCGTGCTGGACGTGCTGACGTCCGAGGACTTCCTCGCCGCGCTGCGGCTCACCGCCGTCGTCGCGGGCGTCGCCGTCGCGCTCAACACCGTGTTCGGCGTCGGGATGGGCTACCTGCTCGTGCGCTACCGGTTCTGGGGCCGGCGGTTCCTGTCGGCTGTCATCGACCTGCCGGTGTCGATCTCGCCGATCGTCGTCGGCGTCGCGCTGATCCTCGTCTACGGCACGTACGGCTGGTTCGGCGGAGCGCTCGAGGACGCCGGGATCCGCGTGATCTTCTCGGTGCCGGGGATGGTGCTCGCGACCGTGCTCGTCTCGCTGCCCCTCGTGCTCCGCGAGGTCGTGCCGACCCTCGAGGAGGCCGGCATCGAGCAGGAGCAGGCCGCGCAGTCCCTCGGCGCGAACGCGTGGCAGCGGTTCTGGCGCATCACGCTCCCGACGATCCGGTGGGCGCTCGCGTACGGCGTCGCGCTGAGCCTCGCGCGCTCGCTCGGCGAGTTCGGCGCGGTGCGCGTCGTGTCCGGGTCCGTCGCGGGCGAGTCCCAGACGCTCACGCTCTACGTCAACGACTCGTACCAGGAGTTCGGGGCCGACGCGCAGCGGCAGGCGTTCGCCGCCGCGTTCGTGCTCATGACGGTCGCCGTCGTGCTGATCGTCGTCATCGCCGCGCTGCGGCCCGAGGAGGACAAGGCATGAGCCGCACGACCACCCCCGCGCACCGCCCCGACGCGCTCGCGGGCGGCCCGTCCGGCATCGTCGTGCGCGGCGTGCACCGCCGGTTCGGCGACTTCGTCGCGCTCGAGGACGTCGACCTCGAGGTGCGGCCCGGTGGGCTGACCGCACTGCTCGGCCCGTCGGGCGGCGGCAAGTCCACGCTCCTGCGGATCATCGCCGGCCTCGACCACCCGGACTCCGGGAGCGTGGAGATCGGCGGGCGCGACGCGACGTTCCTGCCGCCGCAGCGCCGGTCCGTCGGCTTCGTGTTCCAGCACTACGCGGCGTTCACGCACCTGACGACGGCGCGCAACGTCGCGTTCGGGCTCGAGATCCGCAAGCGCCCCAAGGCCGAGGTGCGCGACCGCGTCGCCGAGCTGCTCGAGCTCGTGCACCTCGAGCACCTCGCCGACCGGCTGCCGTCCCAGCTCTCGGGCGGCCAGCGCCAGCGCATGGCACTGGCCCGCGCGCTCGCCGTGCAGCCCGAGGTGCTGCTGCTCGACGAGCCGTTCGGCGCGCTCGACGCGCAGGTCCGCAAGGAGCTGCGCGACTGGCTGCGGCGCCTGCACGACGAGGTGCACGTGACCACCCTGTTCGTCACGCACGACCAGGAGGAGGCGCTCGAGGTCGCCGACGAGATCGTCGTCATCAACGACGGTCGCATCGAGCAGGTCGGCACACCCGGCGAGCTCTACGACCACCCGGCGAACCCGTTCGTCATGTCGTTCCTCGGCCCGGTGACCCGGCTCGGCGGCGCGCTCGTGCGACCGCACGACATCGAGGTCCTCACCGACGACCGCGCCGGGGCCGTGCGGGTCGAGGTCACCAGGCTGCTGCGTGTCGGGTACGAGGTGCGCGCCGAGACGCGGGCCGACGACGGCTCGACGCCGTGGGTGCAGCTGACGCGCGCGCAGGTCACCGAGCTCGGGCTCGTCGAGGGCCGCACCGTGTGGCTGCGCCCGCTCGTCGACACCCCGTTCCCCGCCGCCGGGCTGCCCGCGGACGCCTCCGGCCCCGTCGCCGGCCCCGCCGCCGGGTGTCCCGACCGGGTGCCGGCCTGACGCGATGCCCGTGCACATCTCCGCGAAGGTCGACTACGCCGTCCGCGCGCTCCTGCTGCTCGCCGAGCGCGCGCCGGACCTGGTGACGGCCGAGGCGCTGTCGACCGAGCAGGACCTGCCGCGTGAGTACGCCGAGCAGATCCTCACCGAGCTGCGCAAGCTCGGGTACGTGGTCTCCAAGCGCGGTGCGCGGGGTGGGTTCCACCTCGCGCGGCCGGCCGACGAGGTGCTCGTCGGACCCGTCGTCGCGGCGTTGGAGGGGCCGTTCGTCACCGTGCGCGCGGCCCCGCCCGACCGCCTCGAGTACCGCGGCGTCGCGCAGCACCTGCCCACCCTGTGGGGCGCGATCGACGACACGCTGCACGGCGTGCTCGACCACGTGACGCTCGCGGACCTGCTCGCGGGCCCGGTGCTCGACGTCCGCGAGGGCGCCGCGGGCTGACCGCGCAGGTGGGGCCGGGCGCGGCGGCGTGCGGGCCCGGGACCCGCGGACGGCACAATGGGCGCATGCGGGTCTCGGCGAAGGCGGACTATGCGGTGCGCGCGTGCGCGGAGCTGGCGGCGAGCCCGCAGGGGCACCCGGTCGCGGTCGAGACCCTCGCGGCGGGTCAGGGGCTGCCGACGAGCTTCCTCGAGCGGATCCTGGGCGACCTGCGCCGCGGCGGCGTGGTGGTGAGCGTCCGCGGGCGCTCGGGCGGGTACCGGCTCGCGCGGCCCGCGGACCAGATCACGCTCGCGGACGTCATGCGCGCCGCCGAGGGGCCGCTCGTCACGGTGCGCGACGAGCGTCCGCCGTCGCTGACGTACGAGGGGTCGGCGGCGGCGCTGCTGGACGTGTGGGTCGCGCTGCGGGTCGCGGTGCGGGACGTGCTCGACGAGGTGACGATCGCGGCGCTCGTCGCGGGCGACCTCCCGGCGCCGGTGCGGGAGATGCTCGGCCGCGCCGACGCGTGGGAGAACCCCTGACCTGAGACGCGTGCGCGGGCGTGCCGCGGGCGTGCGACGGCGCGCGTCTTGCATGATGGACGGGTCTTGAATATCGAGTTCCCGGGTCGGGATTATCGAGATGTCGGTTCCACCCGCCTCGTCGCCTCACGCCCCGAAGGACCCCGCTCATGCCGCAGCTCCTGCTCCTGGCCGTCGTCGGCCTCGCGGCGCAGCTCGTCGACGGCGCGCTCGGCATGGCGTACGGCGTGACCTCCAGCACCCTCCTGCTCGCGATCGGCACCAACCCCGCCGCGGCGTCCGCCACCGTGCACCTCGCCGAGATCGGCACCACGCTCGCGTCGGGCGTCTCGCACTGGAAGTTCGGCAACGTCGACTGGAAGGTCGTGCGGCGCGTCGGCATCCCCGGTGCGATCGGCGCGTTCCTCGGCGCGACCGTCCTGTCCCGCGTCGCGACCGACCAGGCCGCACCCGTGATGTCGGGCATCCTGCTCGCGCTCGGCACCTACATCCTGGTGCGCTTCACGTTCAAGGGGCTGCGCAAGGACCGGCTCGGCCAGCCCGTGCGCAAGCGGTTCCTCGCACCGCTCGGCCTGTTCGCGGGCTTCGTCGACGCCACCGGCGGCGGCGGCTGGGGACCGGTCGGCACGCCCGCACTGCTCGCGTCCGGGCGCATGGAGCCGCGCAAGGTCATCGGCTCGATCGACACGTCCGAGTTCCTCGTGGCGCTCGCCGCCTCGCTCGGCTTCCTGTTCTCGCTCGGCTCGCAGGGCATCGACGTGCGCTGGGTGCTCGCGCTGCTCGTCGGCGGTCTGATCGCCGCGCCCATCGCCGCCTGGCTCGTGCGAATCATCCCGCCGCGCCTGCTCGGGTCGGCCGTCGGCGGCATGATCGTCCTGACCAACACCCGCACGATCCTGCGCTCCGACCTCGTCGGCCTCGGCGGTACCCCCGCGCAGGCGTGGGTGCTCGGTGCGATCGCCGTGGTCTGGGCCGCCGCGGTCGCGTGGTCCGTGCGCGCCTACCGCGCCGAGCGCGCGGCCGAGCGCGCCGCCGCGACCGACCCGACCCCGGCCCCCGAGCTCGTCGAGGCCTGACCCTCCCGTCCTCGTCCCCGCCCCCGCGCTGGCCGCGGCCCGCGGCCCGCGCGCCTCTGCCCGGTACGGGTGGAGATCCGCTCACCTGGCGAGCGTTTCTCCACCCGTCGAGCAACGACCGGGCGCTCACCGGGGGAACTACCCGGGCCGTGACTCAACTGTGACCTTCGGGGTGCCGAGAACACCCGTGTGGAAGCGGTGGAGGTCGCCTTCCGGTACGCGGGGCGTTCCGGCCTCCGCGTCGACCGCACCGGCGCGCACCTCGGGCTCGCGACCGGCGAGCGCCGCACCTTCGTCGACGGCTCCGCGCAGCGCGCCGACGTCGTCGCCGCCGCCCTCCTGCTCGTCGCCCGTGTCGCCGCCTCCCGCTTCGACGAGCCCGCCGCACCGCCGGGCCCGGGCGTGCACACCGGCGCCGGGCGGAACCCGCGCGACGACCGCACCGCCCACGGCGACCTCGCCGACCTCGTCGAGCACGCCGACCCGTTCCTGACCACCGGCGACGGGCTCGTGCGGTTCGAGAGCCTCGCCGCGTGCGGGGGCGTCGCCGCGCGCCTCGACCTGCTGCCCGCCGGGCTCGACGTCACGCCGCGTGCGCCGGGCACGACGACGGTCGACCTCGGTCCCCGCGTCCGCGAGCTGCTCGCCGGCCTGCTCCCGCGCGACCCGCTGCGCGTGAGCGCGAGCGCCGCCGGGCTCGAGGAGCGCTCGTTCGTCGGACGCGTGCAGGAACGCCGGGTGGTCCTGGCCGACCGGTGGGTCCGCTCGCTCACCGCGCTGCCCGTGCTCGCGTCGACCATGCAGCCCCGCGCGCGGCTGTCCGCACGCCACGCCCGCGCGTTCGTGCGCGGCGTGCCCGCCTGCGGGACGGCCTGGCTGCTGCCCGCCCGCGACGGTCTGCGCACCCTGACCGCACCGGCCGGCGACGCGTTCCGCCTCGACGGCGCGTGGCGCCTGCGCGTGCTGGATCCGCTCGTGCGGCATGCGACCGGCCTGCGCGTGCACGAGCACCGGCCCACCGGCACGACCTGGTGGGAGCTCGAGCTGCCGCACGCCCGACTGGGCCTCGCGCTCAGCGCGCACCCCGGCCGCGCGTTCGCGGACGAGACGCTCACGCAGGCACCGTCCGTCGCCGACGAGGAGCGGGCCGCCGACGAGCGCGCCACCGGCCAGCAAGCCGCGGACCAGCAAGCCGCCGACCAGCGCGCCGCCGCGGCCGGTCGGCTCGCCTACGACCTGGCCGACGGCCGATGGTTCGAGCGCACGATCCCCTTCGCCCGCGACCTGCTCACCCCTGACGACCAGGCACCCCCGGAGGACCAGACACCCCCGGAGGACCAGACACCCCCGGAGGGCAAGGGCACGCCCGATGCTCCACCTCGTCTCGACGAGCACGGCGCCCTCGCCCCTCGCGGCCGCCTCCTGGGCTGACCGAGCGGACCGCCGGCCGGGCGGACCGCCGGCCGGGTGAAGCGCCCGCCGGGTGGTCGCCCGCCGGGCCGAGCGCCCAGCGGCGGACGGGGTGGTCAGGCGGGCGGCGTCGCCTCGGCGGCGGCCTGCGCGGCGGCCGGCAGCGCGTCCTCGATGCGCGCGAGCGCCTCGTCGTCGTGCGCGGCCGAGACGAACCACGCCTCGAACGCGGACGGCGGCGCGCTGACGCCCGCGTCGAGCAGCGCGTGGAAGAACGGGGCGTACCGCCAGTGCTCGGAGCCCTGCACGTCGGCGTAGTCGCGCACGCCGTGCTCGGCGACGTCGTCGCCGAAAGCGACGGAGAACAGCGAGCCCGCCCACTGCAGCGCGTGCGGCACGCCGGCGTTCGCGAGGGCCTTGGTCACGGACTCGCGCAGGCGCGCGGCGGTCTCGTCGAGGTGACGGTAGACGTCGGCGTCGGCGAGCCGCAGCGTCGCGAGCCCCGCGGCGGTGGCGACCGGGTTCCCGGACAGCGTGCCGGCCTGGTAGACGGGCCCGAGCGGCGCGAGCTGACGCATGACGTCGCGCCGGCCGCCGACGGCGGCGACGGGCAGCCCGCCGCCGACGACCTTGCCGAACGTGAACAGGTCGGGCGACCACCCCTCGCGCAGGCCCTCGAGCCCCCACCAGCCGGAGTAGCCGACGCGGAAGCCGGTGAGCACCTCGTCCTGGATCAGCAGGGCGCCGTGCTCGTGCGTGAGCGCGCGCAGCTCGGCGTTGAAGCCGGGCGCGGGCGGCACGACGCCCATGTTGGCGGGCGCGGCCTCGGTGATGACGGCCGCGATGCGAGGCCCGTGCTGGGCGAACGCGTCACGCACCGCGTCGACGTCGTTGTAGGGCAGCACGATCGTCTCGGCCGCGACGGCCGACGAGACGCCCGCGGACCCGGGCAGCGCGAGCGTCGCGACGCCGGAGCCGGCCTGCGCGAGCAGCGCGTCGACGTGCCCGTGGTAGCAGCCGGCGAACTTCACGACGAGGTCGCGCCCGGTGTAGCCGCGCGCGAGCCGCAGCGCGGTCATGGTCGCCTCGGTGCCGGTCGAGACGAGGCGGACGAGCTCGGCGGCGGGCACGCGGTAGCGGATGGCGTCGACGAGCTCGACCTCGGTCGTCGTCGGCGCCCCGAAGCTCAGGCCGCGCGCGGCGGCCTCCTGCACGGCGGCGACGACCTCGGGGTGCGCGTGGCCGAGCAGCGCCGGCCCCCACGACCCGACGAGGTCCACGTACTGGCGGCCCTCGACGTCGGTGACGTACGCGCCGCGGGCCGACGCGACGAACGGCGGCGTGCCGCCGACCGACCCGTACGCACGCACGGGCGAACTGACCCCTCCCGGGATCACGGCCTGCGCATGCGCGAACACCTCGGCGTTCGTCGGGCTCATCGGTACTCCTCCGCCAGCCATCCGGCCAGCTCCGTCGCGTGGTACGTGAGGACAGAATCGGCACCCGCGCGGCGGATGCTGAGCACGGACTCGGCTATCGCCCGTTCGCGCTCGATCCACCCGGCCGCCGCGGCAGCCTCGATCATGGCGTACTCGCCGGACACGGCATAGGCCGCGACCGGTACGGGGCTGCTCGCCGCGACGTCGGCCAGCACGTCGAGGTAGGACATCGCCGGCTTCACCATGACGACGTCGGCGCCCTCGGCCACGTCGATGGCCACCTCGCGGGCGGCCTCGCGGCGGTTCGCGGGGTCCATCTGGTAGGTCCGGCGGTCGCCGACGAGCTGCGACTCGACCGCGTCACGGAAGGGCCCGTAGAACGCGCTCGCGTACTTCGCCGCGTAGGCGAGCACGGCGACCTCGTCGTACCCGGCGGCGTCGAGCGCGTCGCGCACGACCGCGACCTGGCCGTCCATCATCCCGGACAGCCCGACGAGGTGCGCCCCCGCGGCGGCCTGCGCGAGCGCCATGTCCGCGTACCGCACGAGCGTCGCGTCGTTGTCGACGCGCCCGTCCGGGGTCAGCACGCCGCAGTGGCCGTGGTCGGTGAACTCGTCGAGGCACAGGTCCGCCTGCACGACGAGCGCGTCGCCCACCTCCGCCGCCGCGACCGCGATCGCGCGGTTGAGGATGCCGTCCGGGTCGGTCGCCCGGCTGCCGACCGCGTCGCGCACCTCGGGCACCGCGAACAGCATGACGCCACCCAGACGGGCGTCGGCCGCCCGGGCGAGCGCGTCCTTGAGCGAGTCGAGCGTGTGCTGCTGGACGCCCGGCATCGACGTGATCGGCCGGGGCTCGTCCAGACCCTCGCGGACGAACACCGGCAGCACCAGGTGGCGCGGCAGCACGTCGACCTCGCGCACGAGCCGGCGGACGGCGGGCGTCGCGCGCAGCCGGCGGGGCCGGACGCGGCCGGGCCCGGCGACGGCGGCCGGGGCAGGGGGCTGCCCGGTGGATCGGTCGGTCGGCTGCCGGGTGGGCTGCTCGGTGGGGTCGGGGGTCACGGGGTCTCCTGGTGTCCGGTTCGTCCATCCTCCCGGACGGGCGGGGCGGCGACGAGGCCGTCCGACGGGTGAGCGGCGGCCACGAGCGCGGCGACGAGGCCGGCCATGGTCTGCTCGTCGGCGGTCGCGGCGAGCGGCAGGCCGAGGCGGCGGACCTCGGCGGCGGTGGTCGGTCCGATCGCGACGAGCAGCGTGCCGGGCGGCGGCGGGCCGAGGTGCTCGACGAGCGCGCGCACCGTGCTCGCGGAGGTGAGCAACGCGGCGTGCAGCGCGCCCGTCCGCCACGCGTCGCGCACGTCGTCGGGCGGGGGCGGTGCCGGGACGGTGCGGTACGCGACGACCTCGTCGACCTGCCACCCGCGCGCCCGCAGGCCGTCGGCGACGGTCGACGCGGCGAGGTCGCCGCGGGCGAACAGGACGCGTGCGGGCCGGGCGCCGTCGGCGGGGTGGTCGGTGGGATGGTCGGCGGGGTGGTCGGCGGTGGGCGGGTGGCCGGCGGTCGGGGCGTGGTGCCGGGGCCCGTGCTGCAGGTACCCGTCGTGCGGGTCCGTCCACGCGTGCTGCCCGGGGGCCGGGGGCCACTGGGCGGCGAGGTTCGCGCCGGTCGACGGTCCGCGCGGCGTGAGGTCCGTGCCGACGCCCGCGTCGCGCAGCGCCCGGGCGGTGCCCGGCCCGACCGCGGCGACCTGCACCGCGCCGTCCGCGACGAGCGTCGCCAGCGGCCGTCCGGTGGCGGTGGCGCGGGTGTCGAGCACGGGCACGGCGGCACCGCTCGTCACGACGAGCCAGCGGTACCAGCCCGCGCCGAGGGCGAGCAGCGCGTCGTCGACGCGTCCGGTGTCGGCGGGCGGGTCGATCGCGATCAGGGGGACGAGCACCGGCTCGGCCCCCGCGGCGGCGAGCGCCACCGCGGCACCGGACTGCCCGGCGGTCGGGCGCGGCACGAGCACGCGCCACCCGGCGAGCGGTGCGGCGAGCGGTGCGGCAGGCGTCGCGCGCCCGTCGTCGGGCGCGGTCACGAGCGCGGGCCGACGGGGGCGAGGTCCGCGGCACCCCTCTCGAGCAGCAGGTCGGCGAGCTCCCCACCGGCGGCGGCGGCGTCCTGCTCACGGTGGCCGCCCTGGGCCGCCCCGGCCGGCTCGTCGTGCGGGCCACCGTGCGTGCCGTCGTGCGTGCCACCGCGCGGGCCGTCGTGCGGCTCGTCGTCGGGCCCGGTGCCGTCACGGACGACGACGGCCGTGCTCGTCAGACCGTGCCGCAGGAGCCGGGTGCCGTCGGTGCGGGCCACCACGGCCTCGAGCTCGAGGCGCGGCCCGTCGACGAGCGCGAGGGCACCGACCGGCGCGGCGCACCCCGCCTCGAGGCGCGCGAGCAGCGCGCGCTCGGCGGCGACCGCGAGGCGCGTGGGCCGGTGGTCGAGCGCGGCGAGCGCGGTCGCGAGCGCGGCGAGCACGGGCGTGGGCGGGTCGTCGAGGTCGGCGGTGCGCACCTCGACGGCGAGCGCGCCCTGCCCGGGCGCAGGGAGCATGACGTGCGGGTCGAGCGCCTCGGTGACGGCCTCGAGCCGGCCGAGCCGGGCGAGGCCGGCCCGCGCGAGCACCACCGCGTCGAGGTCGCCGGGCCCCGACGACGAGCCCGCGACCCGGCCCAGGCGCGTGTCGACGTTGCCGCGGATGTCGACGACCTCGAGGTCGGGCCGCGCGGCGAGCAGCTGGGCCACGCGGCGCGGCGACCCGGTGCCGACGCGTGCGCCCGGGGGCAGCTCGTGCAGCCGCAGGCCGTCGCGCGCGCAGAGCACGTCCCGCGGGTCCTCGCGCAGGGGGACCGCGGCGATGGTCAGGTCCGGTGCGGGCGCGGTGGGCAGGTCCTTGAGGGAGTGCACCGCGACGTCGCAGCGGCCGTCGAGCAGCGCGTCCCGCAGCGCGGTGACGAACACGCCCGTGCCGCCGAGGGTCGCGAGGCTGCCGGTGAGCCGGTCGCCCTCGGTGCGCACGTGCACGGTCTCGACCTCGAAGCCGCCGAGGCGGGTGAGCGCGTCGGCCACGTGGCCCGTCTGCGTGCGCGCGAGCGTCGACGCTCGAGTACCGATCCGGACCACCGACATGCCAGCAGTGTCCCCCGTCGTGCGCGCGGATGTCGAAATCCGAGCGCTCGTCCGGGCGTGATGACGGAGTGTCAGAAAATGGCGCGTCGTGCTTTTTCGCGCGCTCACCAGGAATTGTCAGGCACCCTCACCGGCAGCCACGGAGAAATGTGTGACGTGGACCCGACAAAGTGTCAGAACAATGCCACAGGCGACGACCGCGACACCGCCCCGCACGGCCCGCCCCGCACGGCACGGCCCGGCACCGGGCGTCCGGGGACGTCAGTCCGGCAGCGGCGCCAGTGCTCGGCGGCCCGCCGCGACCGCGTCCGGGATCACCGACGCGAGCCCGTTGCCCGCGAGCCACGCCCCGCACGCCACCACCCGAGCGCCGTCGGTCCGCGGCGCGTCCAGCGCAGCCCGCACGGCAGCGACCGCCTCGCGGTGGCGCGCGCTCGGCCGCGGGAGCGCCTGCGTCCAGCGCACCACCGCCGACGCCACCACCTGCTCGTCGCGCACCGGTACCCCCAGCAGCACCGACGCGTCCACGAGCGCCTGCGCGACGAGCGCGTCGGTGTCGCCGAGCCCGGCGCGTCCGGCAGCGCGGCCCGCGCCCTCGGCCGGGTCCGACTCGTCGGCCCGGCCGTACGACAGGCGCACGACGTGCCGTCCGGCAGGCGCGCGCCCGGCCAGCCACGGCCACTTCGCCGTCGCGTGCGTCAGCGCCTTCGCGCGCACGTCGTCCGCCTCGCGCGCGACCAGCACGCCCGTGCCGCGCGGCGCGGCGTCGAGCGCCGGGGCGTCGAGCACGAGCGTCACGAGCCGCACGTCCGCGCCCTCGTCCAGCGCGACGTCGCCGAGGTCCAGCACGTGCGTGAGCAGCTCGACCTGCGGGCCCGCGACGACGAGCCGTCCGGTCCGCACGCTGCTGCCGTCGCCGAGCGTCACCACCACCGTGCCGGGCTCGTCGTCGGCCGGGCGTGCGCCCGTCGCCCGCGTCCGCGTGCGGATCGTGCCGCCACTCTGCGTGACCTGCGCGGCGAGCGTGTCGACGAGCACGTGCACACCGCCGTCGAGCCCCTGCACCGCCGAGCCCGCGGGCGCCGCGGCACGCAGCGAGCGCACCGCGCGCGCGAGCGACCGTGACGTCCGCAGCGCTCCGGGCAGCCCGGGCGCGACCGCGTCCACCGCGAGCTCGTCGGGCTCCGCCGCGTGCACGCCGCCCACGACGGGCCGTACCAGCCGGTCCACCACACGTGCCCCCATGCGCGCCCGCACGAGCGCGCCGAGCGTCGTCGCCCCCGCACCCACGCGCGCCGGCAGGACCAGGTCGAGCGCCGCGCGCGCCGCGCCGAGCACCCCGAGCGTGCGCCGCACGTCCGGCGCCCACGGCTGCGACGGGATGCCGAGCAGGCCCGTCTGCGGCAGCGGGCCGTCGCCCGACGGCAGGTGCACCCACGAGCCGAGCCCGCTCGGCGCGACCACGCGGTCCGCGATCCCCAGCTCGGCCAGGTACGCGGTGACCGTGCCGCCGCGGGTCGCGAACGACTCCGCGCCCGCGTCGAGCTCGAGACCGGCGACGACGTGCCCGCGCACCGCGCCGCCGACCGCGTCGCGGCCCTCGACGACGAGCGGCGTCAGCCCGCCGCGCACCAGCTCACGCGCCGCTACCAGACCCGCGACCCCACCGCCGACGACCACGGCGTCCCAGCGCTCGTCGGCGCGCTCGGTCCCCGGACCCTCGGCGGCGGCGGTCACAGCGAGTGGACCAGCTCGACGACGCGCGTGAGCACCGCCGGGTCCGTGGTCGGCGGCACGCCGTGCCCGAGGTTCACCACGTGCGCGGGGGCCGACCGGCCGCGCTCGACGACGTCACGGACGTGCGCCTCGAGCACCGGCCACGGCGCCGCGAGCAGCGCGGGGTCGATGTTGCCCTGCAGCGGCGTGGTGCCGCCCAGCCGGCGGGACGCCTCGTCGAGCGGGATCCGGTAGTCCACGCCGACGACGTCCGCGCCCACGTCGCGCATCGCCGCGAGCAGCTCGCCCGTCCCGGTGCCGAAGTGCACGGTCCGCACGCCCAGGTCCCGCACCGCGTCCAGCGCGCGCTCCGACGAGGGTGCGACGTGCCCCGTGTAGTCGGCGAGCGACAGCGCGCCCGCCCACGAGTCGAACAGCTGCGCGGCGGACGCCCCCGCGAGCACCTGGGCCCGCAGGAACGCGCCCGTGACGTCCGCGGCCCACGTCATGAGCGCGCGCCACGTCGACGGGTCGGAGTGCATGAGCCCGCGGGCCGCCAGGTGGTCGCGCGACGGTCCACCCTCGACCAGGTACGCGGCGAGCGTGAACGGCGCCCCCGCGAAGCCGATGAGCGGCGTGCTCCCGAGCTCGGCGACCGTGCGCGCCACGCCCTCGGTGACGGGCGCGAGCGCCTCGTCGGACAGCGTCAGCTCCGCGAGCCGTGCCACGTCGTCCGCGGTGCGCACGGGCGCACCCATGACGGGCCCGACCCCCGGCTTGATCTCCACGTCGACGCCCGCGAGCCGCAGCGGCACCACGATGTCCGAGAAGAAGATCGCCGCGTCCACGCCGTGCCGCCGCACGGGCTGCAGCGTGATCTCGGACGCGAGGGCCGGGTCGAGGCACGCGTCGAGCATCGCGGTGCCGACCCGCAGCGCGCGGTACTCGGGCAGCGAGCGACCGGCCTGGCGCATGAACCACACCGGAAGGCGCTCGGGGCGCTCTTTCGAATACGCGCGGACGAGGGAGGAATGTGACGTACGCCCGTCGACGAGCGGATGACCAGCAGAAAGCACGGGTCGATTGTGCCTGACATTTCCGGGCACCGTCGGACGGGTGGTTGAATCGGGCGCGTGGTGCTGCTCTCCCTCGTCGCGTCGCACCGCGATCTCGACCTCGGGGTGCTCGAGCGTCTCTCCTCGGACGTGCACGCCGTGGGCCGTGAGCTCGTCGGCGCGTCGCCCTCGATCGCCGGTGCCGTCGTGCTCGCGACGTGCAACCGCTTCGAGCTGTACCTCGACGTCGCCGACGCCGAGCACGCACCCGAGGCCCGTGCCGCGGTCGCCGCGACCGTGGCCGCCCGCTCGGGCTACGACCCGACGCGCGTCGCCGAGCACCTCGCCGTGCACACGGGCACCGACTCGGCCGCGCACCTGTTCGCGGTCGCGAGCGGGCTCGAGTCGATGGTCGTCGGGGAGCGCGAGATCGCCGGGCAGGTGCGCCGTGCGCTCACGACGGCCCGCAAGGACGGCACGACGACGAGCGCGCTCGAGAGCCTGTTCCAGGCGGCGTCCCGCGTCTCGCGCAAGGTCGAGGGCCGCACCGGGCTCGGCGCGGCCGGCCGGTCCGTCGTCGGCGTCGCGCTGGACATCGCCGAGCGCGACCTGGTCGCGTGGCCGCAGGTGCGGTGCGTGCTCATCGGCACCGGCTCGTACGCGGGCGCGTCGCTCGCCGCGCTCAAGGCCCGCGGCTGCCGCGACGTGCGCGTCTACTCCCCGAGCGGCCGCGCGACGACGTTCGCGTCCGCACGCGGTGTCACGGCCGTGCCCGCGGGTGCCGACCTGGCCGCGGAGCTCGCCTGCGTCGACCTGGTGGTCGCATGCTCCGGTGCGGCCGGCGCCGTCCTCACGGTCGACGCGCTCGCCGAGGCCCGCTCCGCGACGTCGCACCCGCTCACGGTCGTGGACCTCGCGCTGCGCCACGACGTCGACCCGGGCGTGCGGGAGCTGCCCGGCGTCCGCCTCGTGTCGCTGACCACCGTCGCCGAGCACGCGCCCGCCGAGCACGGTGCCGTGCTCGAGGCACGCGAGCTCGTCGGGAAGGCCGCGGCCGCGTACGAGGCCGAGCGCCGCGTGCGCGAGTGGAACCCCGCCGTGCTCGCGGAGCGGTCGCGCGTCCTCGGCGGGCTGGAGGCGGCCCTGTCCGCGCTGGCCGACGACGAGCGCGACGAGCGCACGGCCCGGGCCCTGCGCCGACGTACCCGCGCCGCGCTGCACGGCCCGACGGTCCGTGCCCGCGAGGCCGCGCGCGCCGGGGACACGGCCGCCTACGCGGCCGCCCTCGCCGAGCTCGCGGCGATCAGCCCCCCGCAGGTCCCCGTCCCCGCCTGACCCCCGTCCCCATTCCGCCGACCCCGCGTCTGCTCCGGCTTCGGCGGCTCGTACCCGGAGCAACCGCGGTCTCGGCGGGTGGTGGGACGTCGACCCTGCGGTTGCGCTGGGTGTGGTGGCGCAGAGCCGGAGGAAGGGCGGTGTCAGCGGGAGGAGCAGACGTGCGAACGGCCGTCCCGCGGGGGACGGCCGTTCTGTGGCGGTGGCTCGGGCGGGGAAGGGTGCCGCGAGCCGGCCAGCCCGGTGGGACTGCTCTGGCGGGACCGGGCTGGCTCGACCGCTCGGGCTCGACCGGTCTCCTGGAACTGCTCGGTGCCGGGCCGGGTCAGTAGGACTGCGTGGTGACCGGGCGGCGCAGCGCGCGGGACGGCCCGGGCGACCAGGTGTGGGGCACGACCTGGTTGGTCTGGATGTCGGTCAGCTCGGCGGCGTAGACCACGGCCTCGTAGACGCCGGCCTCGACGCGGTCGAGCCGCAGGTGCTCGGCGTGGTCGAGGTCGTCGCCGAGGTGCGAGATGCGCGCGACGACGTACCGCTGCGCGTCCTGCCACTGGTCGACGACGCGCACGGCGAGCCCGTTCCAGCGCGCGGTGAGGTCGAGCTCGAACAGCTCGGAGACGTCCTCGCGCGGGACGCGGCGGAACCAGCGGCCGGACGGCGCCTGGTGGAAGCCGGTCTCGGCGAGCGGCGGGTTGGCGAGCGCGAGGACCACGGTCTGCCCGCCGTCGACCACGTCGGCCTCGAGGTAGGCGCTGTGCCACTTGGCGACGGGCCCGACGCAGCGGGACAGCGACGCGAGCGCCGGCCGGTGGCCCAGGTGCGTGGCGGACCAGCCGGTCCCGACGTCGCCGTAGCGGGCGAGCAACGTCGCGGAGCCGTCGGCGAACACGCGGACGAGCTCGGCGCCGGGGGTGACGCGCGAGTGGCGCAGCCACCACAGCGGCACGATGTACCCGGGGACGTCGCGGTACTGCAGCTGGGGGCCGGACTCGAAGCGGAGCAGGTCGATGTAGTGCGCGTCCGGGCGGAACGGCGAGCCGGGGTAGCCGAGGCCGTGGACCTCGAAGAGCTGCGCGGGCGTCGTCGCGAACGCGACGTCCTCGGCACGCACGACGTACCCGGCCATGCGGTCGTAGCCGTCCTCGAGGTGAGCCCGAGAGAGCGCGGGTGTGATCGCCTTCTGCATGAGGGTCATGGCGGCCTCGCCTACCGACTGGGGGGATGACGGTGCCCGTCAGGGCCCGGTCGGACCGGGCCTCAGAACGGGTGATCAGAACGGGTAATTCGGACGGATCGGGCCCGATTCTGCAAGGAATCCGATCGCATGTCCAGGTCGTCCCACCCGGAAGTGGTAGCCGACCATGCGCGCAACCGTTTCGTTCCCCGAAAGTGTGACGATCACCACAATCCACCACACATCGGACCGCCGTGCCGCGGCCGCATGTGCCGGCCGGGCGACGGGGTCAGTCGTCGAGGTGCGCGACGAGCGCCGCGGCGAGCCCCGTGTACGTGCCCGGCGTGAGCCGCGCGAGCCGCTCGGCCACGTCCGCGGGCAGCCCCAGGCCGCCGATGAACTCGCGCATGTCGTCGGCCGTGAGCCGGCGCCCGCGCGTGAGCTCCTTGAGCCGCTCGTACGGGTTCTCCATGCCGGTGACGCCCGCGACCGACGCCGCGCGCATCGCGGACTGCACGGGCTCGCCGAGCACCTCCCAGTTCTGGTCGAGCTCACGCTCGAGCAGCGCCGCGTCCACCGACAGGGCGCGCAGGCCCCGGCGGACGTTGTCGATCGCCAGGAGGCTGTGCCCGAACGCGGGGCCGATGTTGCGCTGCGTGGTCGAGTCCGTCAGGTCCCGCTGCAGGCGCGACGTGACCAGGGTCGAGGCGAGCGTGTCGAGCAGGGCCGACGAGATCTCGAGGTTGGCCTCGGCGTTCTCGAACCGGATCGGGTTGACCTTGTGCGGCATGGTCGACGAGCCGGTCGCACCCGCCACGGGGATCTGGATGAACACCCCGCGCGAGATGTACGTCCACACGTCGGTCGCCAGGTTGTGCAGCACGCGGTTGAAGCGCGCGACGTCGGCGTACAGCTCGGCCTGCCAGTCGTGCGACTCGATCTGCGTGGTCAGCGGGTTCCACGTCAGGCCCAGGTGCTCGACGAACGTGCGCGAGACCTCCTGCCAGTCGGCGCCCGGCACGGCGACCACGTGCGCCCCGTACGTGCCGGTCGCGCCGTTGATCTTGCCGAGGAACTCGTCGGCGCCGATGCGGCGCAGCTGGCGGCGCAGGCGGTGCGCGAGCACCGCGAGCTCCTTGCCGAGCGTGGTGGGCGTCGCGGGCTGACCGTGGGTGAGGGCCAGCAGGGGCTGCTCCGCGTGCTCGCGCGCGAGCGCCGCGACCTCGTCGGTCAGCGCGGTCGCGGCCGGGAGCCAGACCTCCTGCACCGCGCCGCGGACCATGAGCGCGTACGACAGGTTGTTGACGTCCTCGCTGGTGCACGCGAAGTGCACGAGCTCGCCGACCGTCGGCAGCACCGTCTCGCCGAGCACGCCGGGCGCGGCCTCGAGCCGCCGCTTGAGGAAGTACTCGACCGCCTTCACGTCGTGCACCGTGACGCGCTCGATCTCGGCGAGCTCGGCGACCTCGTCGGGGCCGAACGTCGTCACCACGCCGCGCAGGTACGCCTGCTCCGCGTCGCTCAGCACGGGCGCGCCGGGCACCACGCGGTGCGTCGTCAGGTGGATGAGCCACTCGACCTCGACGTGCACGCGAGCCCGGTTGAGCGCGGCCTCCGACAGGTGGTCGACCAGCGGCGCGACCGTGGGGCGGTAGCGGCCGTCGAGCGGGCCGAGCGCGATCGCGGGGGTGACGTCGGCGAGGCTCACGCGCGCGGGAGCCGGGGTGGCGGAGGTCATGGCGCCCATCATCCCAGCCGGTGCGCACGCTCGTCGTCGCGTCCGCGGTGCGGTCCGCAGGTCCGGTCACAGGTGGTCTCACGGGCCGGGTCGTGGGCCTGCGGCACGCGGGCGACCCACACCGGGGTGAACCGCCCAGCGCGCGGGCCGGTCCTCCCCACCGGGCGGACCGGTCAGTACGGTGGTGCGGGCGCACGGCACGTGTGCGAGACGACAGACCTGCACGACGATCGGAGCCCGGTGGCACGTCAGGACGCGACGCGGGTGGCGGTCGTCGCCGGCGGCCTCGTGTGCGTGGCGGTGCTGGCCGCGGCGCTCGCCGGACCGTGGCGGCCCGCGACGCGCCCCGACTACCGCCTCGACCTCGGCCTCGACCTGCCCACCCGCACCCCCGAGCCGGAGCCGACGCCCGACGCGGTGCTGGACGGCGCGCAGCAGGCCGGCGACACGGCCACGTGGGTGAAGATCGGGTTCTTCGTGCTGCTGCTGGTCGCGCTCGCGGTGCTGGGTGCCTACCTCGCGCGGGCGGCGCGTCGGTGGATGAACGCGAACCGCCCGCCGGACGTCGACCGCAGCGACCCGGGTGACGTGCTGCTCGGCGACATCGCGGACCTGGTGCGGCCCGCGCTCGCGGAGGGCGTCGAGGCGGCGGGTGACGCGCTGGACCGGCGCGTGCCGCCCGGTGACGCGGTGATCGCGGCATGGGTCGCGCTCGAGGACGCCGCCGAGGGCTCGGGCGTGGTGCGCGAGGCGGCGCAGACCGCGACGGAGTTCACGCTCGAGCTGCTCGACGCGACGCAGGCGGACGCGGACGCGAGCCGCGCGCTGCTCGGGCTGTACCTGGCCGCGCGGTTCTCGGAGCACGAGATCACGCCCGACGACGTGACGCGGGCACGCGGCGCGCTCGAGGCGATCGGTGCGGGCGTCGGGCACCGCCGCGACGAGCACGCGGGCGACGAGCACGCGGACGACGAGCACGCGCACGACGAGCACGCGCACGACGAGCACGATGACGACGAGCACGCGCACGACGAGCACGCGCACGGCGAGGCGGGCGCGTGAGCACCGCCCGGACCCCGTGGCCGGCCGACCCGCCCGAGACCGCCGCGCCGCCGCCCGTCACCGCCCGGGCCGCGCTGCGCCGCTGGTGGGGCGTGCTGCTCGGCCTGGTGCTGGGCGGGGCGGTGGCCTACGCGGTGGGGATGGACACGTGGTCGTCGGTGGTCATGGCCGTGGGCGTCGCGGCGCTCGTCGTCGTCGCCCGCCGGCTGTCCGTGGGCATCGAGCCGGAGTGGGGCACGGAGCTGCGCCGCCGGCAGGCGGGTGCGCGCGGTGACCTGCAGGACCTCGCGTGGTCGATGGCGGGCCGCGACGGGCGTGCGGGCGAGCGGGCCATGCGCCGGTTGCGGGACGTGGCCGCGGTCCGGCTCGCCCGGCACGGCCTGGACCTGACGTCGGCCGACGACACGCCCGCGCTGCGCGCGCTGCTCGGGGACCGCGTGCTCGGGACGCTGCGCCGCCGCTCGTCGCCGCTGCCCACCGTGCGCGAGCTGCAGGACGCGCTCACCGCGCTCGAGGCGCTCGGCCCGCGCCCGGCCGACTCCCGCACCCCCGGCCTGCTGCTGCCCGAGCAGCCCGACGCCACCGCCGGGCCTGCCCCGCAGACCCACGAGAACCCCGATTCCGGGAGGAACCGATGACCGACCCGCAGCTGTCCGTCCCCGAGGTCGCGCAGCGCGGCCGGGCCGTGCTCGACGAGGTCGCCACGGCCGTCGTCGGGATGCGCGAGCCCCTGACCGTGGCGCTCGCGGCGATCCTGGCGAGCGGCCACGTGCTGTTCGAGGACGTGCCCGGCCTGGGCAAGACGCTCGCGGCGCGCTCGCTCGCGACCGCGCTGGGCCTGGACTTCCGGCGTGTGCAGTGCACGCCCGACCTGCTGCCCTCCGACATCACGGGCTCGTCGGTGTTCGACCCGGCGACGACGTCGTTCGAGTTCCGGCCCGGTCCGGTGTTCGCGGGTCTGCTGCTGGCGGACGAGATCAACCGCACCGCGCCGAAGACGCAGTCGGCGCTGCTCGAGGCGATGGCGGAGCGCCAGGTCACGGTGGACGGGGTGACGCGGCCGCTGCCGGAGCCGTTCCACGTGGTCGCGACGTCGAACCCGGTGGAGTACGAGGGCACGTACCCGCTCCCGGAGGCGCAGCTCGACCGGTTCATGGTGCGGCTCGCGGTCGGGTACCCGGTCCGGGACGCGGAGGTCGACGTGCTCGCGCGGCGGCTCGAGCGGCGGCAGGAGGCCGCGCCCGTGCGCCAGGTGGTGGACCCGGCGACGCTGCGCGCGATGCAGCGCGGCGTCGAGGCGGTCGCGGTCGACGAGGACGTGCTGCGCTACTGCGTGGACCTCGCCGCGGCCACGCGCCGGCACGAGGCGGTCGAGGTCGGGGCGTCGCCGCGCGGGTCGCAGGCGCTGGTGCTGGTCGCGCGGGCGGTCGCGGTGCTCGCGGGCCGGGACTTCGTGGCGCCGGAGGACGTCAAGGCGGTCGCGGTCGCGACTCTCGCGCACCGGCTGTCGCTGACACCGCAGGCGTGGGCGTCGGGCCTCGCGCCCCAGCGTGTGGTCGAGGAGGTCCTGCGCGCGGTCGCCGGCCCGACGACGGCGAGGCGGGTGGACCCCGCGCGATGACCGGTCCGGTGCCCTCGTCGTCGGCCGGCGCGCCCGCCGTGGCCGAGCAGCCCGACGCGCCCGCGTGGATGCGGGTGCGCGCGGTGACGTGGGGTGCGCTCGTGGGGCTCGTGCTCGTGCTCCTGGGCGCGTGGGCCGGGCGGGCGGACCTCGCGGTGATCGGTGCGCCGGTCGTCGTGTGGGCGGTGTGGTGCTGGACGGCGCGGCCGGTCGGGGACCTGCGGGTCGAGGTGGTCACGGACGCGACGACGACGCCGGGCGAGCTGAGCACGTCGGTGCGGGTCACGGCGCCGGACGGCACGGCCGCGGTCGCGCTCGGGGTGCGGCGCGGGAACCGCACGCACGCGCGTGCGCTCGTCGCGGTGCGCGGCGGCGTGCGTGACGTGCCGTTCGTGGTGCGCACCGTGCGCACGGGCCCGCAGACGGTCGCCGAGGTCGACGCGCTGGGGCTCGGCGCGGGTGCCGCGAGCGTCTCGGAGGCGGCGGACCCGGCGGCGGGTGAGGCGCTCGTGCTGCCGGGCGTGCGTCCGCTCGCGGCGCTGCCCCTGCCGCCGCGCCTGCGCGGCCTGTCCGGCGGGCACGAGTCGCGGCGCCCCGGCGAGGGCGGTGGGCTGCGCGACGTGCACCCCTACACGCCCGGTGACCGGCTGCGGCGCATCGACTGGCGGGTCACGGCGCGCCGCTCGCCCCAGCTGCGCGAGCTGTACGTGCGGCGCGAGCACGCGCTCGCGGAGGCCGTGGTCATGCTCGTGGTCGACTCGCGCGACGAGGTCGGCCCCGACCCGCGCACGTGGGGCGGGTGGATGCGCCCGCGCGGCGCCGACCCGACGTCGCTCGACCTGGCGCGCACGGCCGCCTCCTCGCTCGCGCAGGCGTACCTCGACCAGGGCGACCGGGTGGGCCTCGACGACCTGGGTGCGCTGCGCCGGCCGTTGCCGCCGGGCGGTGGCCGCCGTCAGCTGGACCGGATCCGCAACGCGCTCGCGCTCACGCGGCCCGAGGGCGACCCGGTGCTCCGCACGCGCGCACCGCAGCTCCCCTCGGGGGCGCTCGTGCTGGTGTTCTCGACGTTCCTCGACGACCAGGCCGCGCACGCGGCCGCGCAGTGGCGGGCCGCGGGGCACCGGGTGGTGGCGGTGGACGTGCTGCCGACCGTGCGCGAGCACCTGCTGGACCGCCGTGAGCTGCTCGCGCTGCGGTTCGTGCGGCTCGCGCGCACGGACCGGCTCGCGGCGCTCGAGGACGCGGACGTGGAGATCGTGACGTGGCGCGACGAGCCGCAGGTCGCGCTCGCGGGCCTCGCGCGGCGCGCGCAGCGGCGGGCGGGGGCGGGGGCGCGATGAGGTCGACGACGAGGCGCCCGGGCGCGTTCGGGGCGTTCTTCCAGGGTCAGGAGCCGCCCGAGGCGGAGCCGGTGCTCGTCCGGCCGGTGCCCGGCTCGGTGCTGCAGGCCGGGTGCGCGGCGGTCGTCGCGGCGATGCTGCTGGTCGCGTGGTCCGTGGTCGGGCCGGTGTCGCTGCTCGCGGTGGGGCTGAGCGCGCTGGGCGGTGCGCTGGTCGCGGCCGTGCCGGGCGGCGCGCGGGTCGGGCTCGCGGTGCTCGCGGCGGGCGCGTTCGTGCTGGTCGGACCGCCCGCGTCGGTGGTGCAGACGATGCTGCTCGTGCTGCTGGTGCACCTCGCGGTGTGGGCGTGCGCGACGACGACGCGCGTGACGTGGCGGATGCGCGTCGAGCTCGACGTGGTGCTGGACGGGCTCGCGGGGGTCGCGCGGGTCCAGCTGCCCGCGCAGGTGCTCGTGGTGGTCGCGCTCGTCCTCGCCGGCCGGGACGTGACGAGCGACGCGTGGCGGCTGGTCGCGCTGCTCGCGGCCGCGCTGGTGGCGGCGGTGGTCCTGCCGCGCACGCGCGTGCGCGACTGACCGCGGGTCAGCGTCGGCGGGTCAGCGTCGGGGGGTCGGCGTCGGCGGGTCAGCGTCGGACGGTCAGCGTCGGCGGCTCTCCGGGATGGCGAGCGACAGCGCGAACGAGACGACCGAGACGACCAGCGCGCCGCCGACGGCCCACCAGAACCCGTCGATGCGCAGGCCCCAGTCGGTGAACTCGGTGACCCACTCGGTGAGCAGCAGCATGAGCGCGTTGACGACGAGCGTGAACAGCCCGAGCGTGAGGATGTAGAGCGGGATCGACAGCACCTGCACGATCGGCTTCACGACCGCGTTGACGACCCCGAAGATGAGCGCGATGAGCGCGATGATGCCGATCTTCTGACCCGTGGAGTCCGCGCCGACGATCTCGAGCCCGGACAGGATCACGGTCGCGAGCCAGATCGCGACGCCGTTGATGAGGACGCGCAGCAGGAAGGCCATGGGTCGATCGTGCCAGGTGCGTCGCGGGTCGGGGCCGTGACGGCGCACGGGTTCGCGCGCTAGCATCCGGCGCAGTTTCGGCGACGACGCCGAAAGCTCGATCGGAGAGTCGATGTCGCCTGCCGTCCCCGCGCGCCCCGGCCGCTCGCGCGCCACCGTGCGCCGCGCCCGCTCCCGCGCCGCCGTCCTGCTGCCGCTGCTGGTCGCCCTCCCGCTCGCCGCGTGCAGCGGCACCAGCGACCCCGGCCCCGACGCGACCACCGCGCCCGCGCCGGCCCCGCTCGAGCCCGTGCTCGCGGAGATCGCGGGCGGGAGCGCGCTCGACATCGGCTTCGCGGTCGCGCCCGAGCGGCTCGACGAGCCCGAGTACCGCGAGATCGTCGACAAGCACGCCTCGCTCGTCGTCGCCGAGAACGTCATGAAGTGGGAGACCACGGAGGCCGCCGACGACGAGTGGGACTTCGCCGAGGGGGACCGCCTCGCCGAGTACGCGCGCAGCACGGGCAAGAAGCTGTACGGCCACACGCTCGTGTGGCACTCGCAGCTCCCCGCATGGGTCAAGGCGCTCGACGCGGACGCCATGCAGGAGGCCATGGAGGACCACGTCCGCACCCAGGCCGAGCACTTCCGCGGGCAGGTGTTCGCGTGGGACGTCGTCAACGAGGCGGTCGACGAGGACGGCTCGCGCCGCTCCGACTCGCCGTTCCAGGCCACGCTCGGCGACGACTACATCGCGGACGCGTTCGAGGTTGCGCACGAGGCCGACCCCGACGCGCAGCTCTGCTACAACGACTACGACATCGAGGGCGTCAACGCGAAGTCCGACGGCGTGTACGCGCTCGTCGAGGACCTGCTCGCCCGCGACGTGCCGATCGACTGCCTCGGCATCCAGGGGCACCTCACGGCCGGGAAGCTGCCCGACGACCTGCAGGAGAACATCCAGCGGTTCGTCGACCTGGGGCTGACCGTGCGGATCACCGAGCTCGACATCCGCGTCGAGAGCCCCGCGAGCGACGAGGCCCTCGCGCAGCAGGCCGAGGACTACGCGAGCGTCGCGACCGCGTGCCTCGCCGTCGAGGGCTGCCTGGGCCTGACGGTGTGGGGCGTGACCGACCGGTACTCGTGGATCCCGATGTGGTTCGAGGGGTTCGGCGACGCGCTGCTGTGGGACGCGGACTACGAGCCGAAGCCCGCGTTCGACGCCCTGGTCGAGGCGGTCGGCAAGGGCCGGCCGGGCCGCACCGGCTGACGCGCCGGCGGGGGTCGGCCGCGGACGTCCGACGGGCGAGGCGCCGGTCGGTGGCATCCTGGGCGCCGTGAGTCGCCCCGTGCTGCGCCGTGCCCTCGCCGAGCTGCCCGCCTACGTCCCCGGGGCGCGGTCCCCGGTCGGTGCCGCGGCGTTCAAGCTCTCGTCGAACGAGAACCCGTTCCCACCGCTGCCGTCCGTCATGGCGGCGATCGCGGACGCGGCGGTCGACGTCAACCGCTACCCGGACATGTACGCGACCGAGCTCACCGAGGCCGTCGCGCAGCAGCTGGGTGTCCCGGCGGAGTCGGTCGTCATGGGCTGCGGGTCCGTCGCGGTGCTCGGGCACGTGCTCACCGCGTTCTGCGAGGCGGGCGACGAGGTCGTCCTGCCATGGCGTTCGTTCGAGGCGTACCCCATCGCGGTGACGCTCGCGGGCGCGGTGGCCGTCCCGGTCCCGGTGGCCGACGACGGGCGGCTCGACCTGCCCGCGCTCGCGGCCGCGGTCACGGACCGCACGCGCGTCGTGCTGGTGTGCACGCCCAACAACCCGACGGGCCCGGCGGTGCGCGCCGACGAGCTCGAGACGTTCCTGGACGCGGTGCCCGAGCACGTGCTCGTCGTGCTCGACGAGGCGTACGTCGAGTTCGTGCGCGACCCGCAGGCCGCCGACGGCCTCGCGGTGTTCGAGGCGCGGCGCAACGTGGTGCTGCTGCGCACGTTCTCCAAGGCGTACGGGCTCGCGGGCCTGCGCGTGGGGTACGCGGTCGCGCGGCCCCGGCACGCCGCGGGGATCCGTGCGGCGTCCACGCCGTTCGGCGTCTCGCACGTCGCTCAGCTCGCGGCGCTCGCGTCGCTGCGGGCGCGCGACGAGCTGCTGGCGCGCGTCGAGTCGATCGTCAAGGAGCGGGCGCGCATGCTCGACGGGCTGCGCGCGCAGGGCTGGACGGTGCCGGACTCGCAGGCGAACTTCGTGTGGCTGCCGGTGGGCGACCAGGCGAGCGCGCTCGCCGAGCGGTGCTCGCGCGCGGGCGTCGTCGTGCGGCCGTTCACGGGTGACGGGGTGCGCGTGAGCGTCGGTGAGCGCGAGGCCACGGACCTGCTGCTCGGGGCGACCGCGGAGTGGCTCGCGCGCTGAGCGGGTTCGCGCCGGGTGGTGCACCGGGGGGTGCACCGGGTGGTGCACCGGGTGGTGCGGTGGCCGCTGTGGGGTCGCGACAAGTCGGGCGACGGATCGTTGTCGCAGGGGTTGCCTGGAACCTACGGATGCGTAGGCTACGGTGACGTAGGTTGGGCGATCCGCCCTCCCCACGACGTCCCGGAGCGGCCGACCGCCGCCGCACGCGAAGGAGAACCGCGTGAGCTCGTCCGGCCTCCCGTACGCCTCGGCAGCCGCCCCTGCGGCCCCCTCGTCCCCCGCCGCCATCCCCGGCGGGTCGGCCGCGGCCCCCGTCCCCACCACGGACGGCCGGGCCGCGGCCCTTTCCTCGCCTGCACGGGCGTCGGCCCCCGGCGTCCTGCCCGCCGTCGAGGGCGGACCGCTCGCGGACGAGGGGCTCGTCCAGCTCCTCACGCCGTCCGGCGAGCGCGTCGGCCACCCCGAGTACGACGCGTACGTCGCGCACCTCACCGACGACGACCTGCGCGCGATGTACCGCGACATGGTGCTGACCCGCCGCTTCGACACCGAGGCCACCGCGCTGCAGCGCCAGGGCGAGCTCGCGCTGTTCGCGCAGGCGCTCGGCCAGGAGGCCGCGCAGGTCGGCTCCGGCCGCGCGCTCAAGCCGCAGGACCACGTCTTCCCGAGCTACCGCGAGCACGGCGTCGCGCACGTGCGGGGCGTCGAGCTCACGCAGGTGCTGCGCCTGTTCCGCGGCGTCGACCACGGCGGCTGGGACCCGGTCGCGCACGGCTTCCACCTGTACACGCTGGTCATCGGCTCGCACGCGCTGCACGCGACCGGCTACGCGATGGGCGTGCAGCGCGACGGCCTCGTCGGGACCGGCGACGACGAGCGGGACACCGCGGTCGTCGCGTACTTCGGCGACGGCGCGACCTCGCAGGGCGACGTGAGCGAGGCGCTCGTGTTCGCCGCGGTCAACCAGGCGCCCGTCGTCCTGTTCTGCCAGAACAACCAGTGGGCGATCTCCGAGCCGACCACGCGCCAGGCCGCCGCACCGATCGCGGCCCGCGCCCCCGGCTTCGGGATCCCCGCGGTGCGGGTCGACGGGAACGACGTGCTCGCCAGCTACGCCGTCACCGCCGCCGCGCTCGAGCGCGCACGCCGCGGCGACGGCCCGACGTTCGTCGAGGCGTTCACCTACCGGATGGGCGCGCACACCACGTCCGACGACCCGTCCCGCTACCGCAGCTCCGAGCAGGAGGAGCACTGGCGCCGACGCGACCCGATCGACCGCCTGCGCACGCACCTCGAGGCGCGCGGCGCACTGCCGGCCGCGTTCGTCGACGGCCTGCAGGCGGAGGCCGACGCGTTCGGCGAGCACCTGCGCACCGCGGTGCGCGCCATGGGCCACCCGTCGTCCGCGTCGATGTTCGAGCACGTCTACGCGACGCCGCACGCGGGCGTCGAGGCCGACCGCACGTGGTTCGAGACGTACGAGTCCTCGTTCCTGGACGCCCGCGAGGGGAGCCACCGATGACGACGACGATCTTCGACGCGATGACCGGCAGCGCGCAGCCCCGCGCCGCGGCGGCCGGGGCGTCCGCACCGGCGGCCCCCGCGGACTCGTCGGCACCCGCGGCACCCGCGCGCGCCGTCTCGTCGGCCGCACCCGTCCCCACCGGGACCCAGCGCCTGACGTTCGCCAAGGCCCTCACGCTCGGCCTGCGGCGCGCGCTCGCCGACGACCCGAAGGTCCTGCTCATGGGCGAGGACATCGGGCGGCTCGGCGGCGTCTTCCGCGTGACCGACGGGCTGCAGGCCGAGTTCGGCGAGGACCGCGTGGTCGACACCCCGCTCGCCGAGTCGGGCATCGTCGGGACCGCGATCGGGCTCGCCATGCGCGGCTACCGGCCGGTCGTCGAGATCCAGTTCGACGGGTTCATCTTCCCCGCGTACGACCAGATCACGACGCAGCTCGCCAAGATGCACTACCGGTCCAAGGGCGCGCTGCAGCTGCCCGTCGTCATCCGCGTGCCCTACGGCGGCGGGATCGGCGCGGTCGAGCACCACAGCGAGTCGCCCGAGGTGCTGTTCGCGCACACGGCCGGCCTGCGCGTGGTGACGCCGTCCAGCCCCGCCGAGGCCTACGCGTTGATCCAGCAGGCCGTCGCGTCGCCCGACCCCGTGCTGTTCTTCGAGCCCAAGGGCCGCTACTGGGAGAAGGGCGACGTCGACCTCGACGCCGCCGCCCCCGCGCCGCACGGCGCCGCCGCGACCGGCATGGACCGCGCGCGCGTCGTGCGGACCGGCACCGACGTGACGCTCGTCGCGTACGGCCCGACCGTGGCGACCGCCGTCAAGGCCGCCGAGGCCGCCGCCGCCGAGGGCACCAGCATCGAGGTGGTCGACCTGCGCACGCTGTCGCCGCTCGACACCGCGACCGTCGCCGAGTCGGTGCGCCGCACCGGCCGCTGCGTCGTCGTGCACGAGGCACCCGTCACCTACGGCAGCGGCGCCGAGGTCGCGGCCCGCATCACCGAGGACTGCTTCTTCCACCTCGAGGCCCCCGTGCTGCGCGTCGGCGGGTTCCACACGCCGTACCCCGTCGCGAAGATCGAGCACGACTACCTGCCCGGCCTGGACCGCGTGCTCGACGCCGTGGACCGCGCGCTCGCGTTCTGACCCCCAGGAGACCTCACGTGCCGACGTACCAGCAGTTCCCCCTGCCCGACGCGGGCGAGGGCCTCACCGAGGCGGAGATCGTCACGTGGCTCGTCGCCGTCGGTGACACCGTCGAGGTCAACCAGACGATCGTCGAGATCGAGACCGCGAAGTCGCTCGTGGACCTGCCGAGCCCGTGGGCCGGTGTGGTGACGCGGCTGCTGGTGGAGACCGGCACGACCGTGGACGTGGGCACGCCGATCATCGAGATCGACACCGACCCCGACGGCACGGCACCGGCCGACGGGCCCGGAGGTGCGTCCGACGAGCACGCGTCCGACGAGCGTGCGTCCGACGAGCGTGCGTCCGCGCGGGCCGACGAGCCCGCGCCGACGACCGGCGCGGTCCGGCACGTCGGCGGCGGGCTGCGGCGCAGCGGCGTCGAGCCGGGCGGTGCGGACGAGATCGAGGCGGCCCGCGAGGCGCGCGCAGCCGCGTCCGAGCCCGCTGCCTCTGGACCCGCTGCCTCTGGACCCGCTGCCTCTGGACCCGCTGCCCCCGAGGCGCGCGAGTCGGTGCTCGTCGGGTACGGGCTCGCCGAGGGCACCGGGGCGCGCCGCGCGCGGGGTGACGCCGGCGCCGCATCGGCCGTGGCACCGGCCGTCGCGCCCGCCGCGACACCCGTGGCCGCGCCGTCACGCCCCACGCACGCGCTCGCCAAGCCCCCCGTGCGCAAGCTCGCGCGCGAGCTCGGCGTCGACCTCGACTCGCTGACCCCCACCGGCCCGGGCGGGATCGTCACGCGTGAGGACGTGCTCGCGCACGCCGCACAGGCCGAGGCCCGCACGCTCGCGACCTACCCGGGCGACGACCAGCCGTGGCTCGCGTCCGGCACCGTGTCGTCCGACGGGCGCCAGACGCGCGTCCCGGTGAAGTCCGTCCGCAAGCGCACCGCGGAGGCCATGGTCACCTCGGCGTTCACGGCGCCGCACGTCACGGTGTTCCACACGGTCGACGTGACGCGCACCATGAAGCTCGTCGAGAAGCTGCGCGGCGACAAGGAGTTCGCGGACGTGCGTGTCACGCCGCTGCTGATCGCCGCGAAGGCCCTGCTGCTCGCGGTCCGCCGCCACCCGGAGATCAACGCGAGCTGGGACGAGGACTCGCGCGAGATCGTCTACAAGCACTACGTGAACCTCGGCATCGCGGCGGCCACGCCGCGCGGTCTCGTCGTGCCGAACGTCAAGGACGCGCACCGCCTCGGCCTGCACGAGCTCGCGGCCGCGCTCGGCGAGCTGACCTCCACCGCCCGCGCCGGCCGCACGTCGCCCGCGGACATGACCGACGGCACGATCACCATCACCAACGTCGGGGTGTTCGGCATCGACACGGGGACGCCGATCCTCAACCCGGGCGAGGCGGCGATCCTCGCGTTCGGCGCGATCCGCGAGCAGCCGTGGGTGCACAAGGGCAAGATCAAGGTCCGCTCCGTCACGCAGCTCGCGCTGAGCTTCGACCACCGCCTCGTCGACGGTGAGCTCGGCTCGCGGGTGCTCGCGGACGTCGCGTCCGTGCTCGCCGACCCGGCGCAGGGCCTCGTCTGGGGCTGAACCCCGTCAGTCCCGACGCTCGGGCGACGAGCCTGCGCCCAGGTCCAGGCCGGCGAGCTCCGCGAGCTCGGTGAGGTCCGGGCGCTGGCCCCACCGCGTGAAGAACGTCGTCGACGTGCCCTGACCCGCCCCCGGGGTGGTGGACGTGATGTCGATCCGCGCGGTCGGGCCGGGCGTCGCGGTCCACACGACGAGCTCGTCGGTGGTGCTCTGCGCGAGCGACGCGAACGGTGCGTCCGCGCGGATCGCCCACAGCGTCGTCGTCGTCCCGTCGGCGAGCTCGACCTCCTCGCGGCCCGCGACGGTGAAGCCCGGTGCGAGCCGGATCATCGCGGCGAGGAACTCCGGCTCGAGGGACGTGCGCAGGATGTCGACGCCCTGCGCGACCAGCGCGGCCTCGGAGTCGCCGCCCGGGTCGCCCTCGACCCAGCCCGTCCCGTCCTGCTGCCACCCGCAGTCCGGCGTGAACGCGACACGGCCGCCCGGGTCGCGGTCCAGCACCCCGTGCAGGCCGTCCGGCGTCAGCACCCAGTCGACGAGCGTGGTGGTGTCCGCCAGGCGGATCTCCTCGTGCCCGCTGCCGGCCCAGCGCATGTGGTCGGCCAGGCACGTCGCGAGCGCGTCGCTCGTCACGGCGGTGCCCTCGACCAGCTCGATCGCGGTGCACGACGCGGGTGCGGCCTGCGCGGGGTCCGCGGGGCCCGCGTCCGTCGCCTCCGGGGCCGGCGGGGTGCCCGCTCCGGCGGGGGCCGTCGTGGTGACGGTCGGCGCCGGGCGGGCCGCGTCCGCCCCGTCCGGGGACGACGAGCAGGCGGCCAGGAGGGAGCCCGAGCCGAGCGTGACGAGCCCGACGAGCGACGCGAGGAGCCGGGGAGCGGCGGCCGCGCGGGTCGAGGTGGTGGTCATGACGTCGAGACCCTCGACGAGAGGGGACCGAACGGCCAAACCGGGCCCGGCACATGAGACGGCCCGGTCTGAGCGGCGCGCACCAGCCGCGGACGGGTCAGACGGGCCGACGCCGCTCGGCCAGCAGCGCCGCGGCGCCCGCGACCACCGCGAGCACCTCGGTGACCGCCGACACCGTCTCGGGCCAGCCGCCCCACACCGACTGCACCCCGAACAGGCCGTTCGGCAGGTACACCGCGAGCAGGAACCCGACGAGCGTCGACAGCCCGTACGCCACCGCGCCCAGCAGCGGCAGCGGCGAGCGCCACACCAGCACCAGCACCGCGAGCACGAGCCCGCCGACGCCCTGCAGCCAGAACGCCGTCTCGAGCCAGTTGCTCGTCCCGCCGCCGTACCCCTGCGAGCCCACCAGGTACAGGTGCACCGCGCCCGAGGCGGCCACCGCGAGCGCGGTCGGCAACCGCCAGGGCCAGGCCACCGGGCGCCGGGCGACCACCGGTCCGCCGGCCACCTCACGCCGTCCCGGAGAAGACCGCGCCGTCCTTGACGTGCACCGCGACCGCCGGCAGCGGCTCCTTCGCCGGACCCGAGACAGGCGTGCCGTCCAGCTGGAACGTCGAGCCGTGGCACGGGCAGTCCAGCTCGCCCTCCGCAGGCTGCACCGTGCACCCCTGGTGCGTGCAGATCGCGCTCAGCGCCGTGACCGTGCCCGCCGTCTCCTGCACGAGCAGCAGCTTCTGCCCGCCGGCCTCGACGAGGAGCGCACCCCCGACGGGCACGTCCGCGACCTGCGCGAGCGCACCGTCCGCGCCCGACCCCGTGCCCCCGTCGGCTCCCGGGGTCGTCGCGCCGCCGGCGTCCGCCGTGCCGCCGCACGCGGCGAGCACCACGACACCTGCCGCGGCCAGGGTCACGCCGCCCGCGCCGCGCAGGACCTGGCGTCGGTCGAGGCAGCCGGTACAGCCGTACGCGTGCTCGTCGTGCGGCGTGTCCTGATGCGGTGCGTCCTGCTCGGCACCCGGCTGTGCGAGTGCGAGTGCGGGTGCGGGTGCGGGTCGGGTCGTCGTGCGGGTCATCTGCGCCTCCGGACGCTCGCGTGCGTGGCTCGGGACTTCCTGCCGTGCTCTGCGCGGGCTCGTGACCGGGTGCGCAGTGACGACGACCGCCGGTCGGCAGCCGCTGGTGGAGACGTTAGGGCGGATGGCTGTGCGTCACCTGCCGGTGAGCAACAATCGCTGCCCATGGATGTGTTCCCCGCCACACCGGAGTGCTCCGCGGGCGGTCCCCCGGCGCGGGTGGGGGATCCTGAGGGCGTGCAGTGCGTGAGGCGTCGGAGCGTGAGCGGTCGGCCCGTGGTGGCCGGTCGTGCGGTCGTCGGTCGTGCGGTCCTCGGTCGGCGGGACGTGTGATGTCCGTCGGGCGTGCCGCCGGGCCCGGGCCGTGGCGGACCACCGTGCTCGTCGTCGTGGCCGTCGCCGCGGCCGTCGTCGGGATCGCGTTCTCGGGTGCCGCGCTGCCCGCGCTCGTGCTGGACCCCGGACCCGTCGTCCGGTGGGGGCTGCCCGTCGCGGAGACGCTCGGCGAGGTCCTCGCGGCGACGACGATCGGCGCGCTCGTCCTCGCGGTCTGCGTCCTGCCCCGGCGCGAGGAGCGCGCCGCCGGCGCCCGCCGCCCCGTCCGCGCGACGCCCGCCGCCGACGGAGCCGCCTACCCGCACAGCCTGCTCGTCGCCGCGTGGGCCGCGGGCGGGTGGACGCTCGCGGCGACCGCGCAGCTCGTCCTGTCCTACGCGAACGTGGCCGGGACCTCGCTCACCGACCCGCAGTTCGGCGACGAGCTGTGGCTGTTCGCCACGCAGATCGAGCTGGGCCGCACGCTCGGCACCGTCGTCGTGCTGGCCGCCGTCACCACCGCGCTCGCCATGGTCGTGCGCACCCCCACGGGCGCCGCCTGGACCCTGCTGCTCGGCGTCGTCGCGCTCTGGCAGCTCGCGCAGCTCGGGCACGCCGCCGGCGCCGCGGGGCACGACCTCGCGACCTCCGCGCTGTTCGTGCACCTCGTCGGCGCCGCCGTGTGGATCGGGGCGCTCGCCGCACTGGCCGTGCTCGTGCGTGTCGTCGGGCGCGACCTCGCGCCGGCCGTCGCCCGGTACTCCGTGATCGCCGGGTGGTGCGTGGCCGCCGTGGCCGTGTCCGGGCTCGTGAGCGCATGGCTACGCATCGGGTCGCTCGCCGGGCTCGACAGCCGGTACGGCGTGCTGCTCGTGGTGAAGGTCGCCCTGCTCGTCGCGCTCGCCGGGCTGGGGCTGCTGCACCGTCGTCGGACCGTGAGCGCGCTCGCCGCCCGCACCGCGGCCTCGTCGGCCGGCGCATCTGCCTCCCGGCTCGGTGCGACGGGCCTGTTCTGGCGGCTCGTGCTCGTCGAGCTCGTCGTCATGGGCGCCGTGTCCGGTGTCGCGGTCGCGCTCGCGTCGAGCCCGCCGCCCGTGCCCGAGGAGCCCCCCGCCGCGCCCACGCCCGCCTACCAGGTCACCGGGCACCCGCTCCCGCCCGAGCCCACGTTCGCGCGGTGGTTCACCGAGTGGCGCTGGGACCTGCTGCTCGCGTTCGCGACCGTCGCCGGGATCGTCGTGTACCTGCGCTGGGTCCGGCGGCTGCGGCGACGCGGCGACGCGTGGCCCTGGGCGCGCACCGCCTCGTGGACCGTCGGCCTGCTGCTGTTCGGCTGGACGACGAACAGCGGACCCGCGACCTACGGGCACGTGCTGTTCAGCGCCCACATGATCCAGCACATGGTGCTCGCGATGGTCGTGCCCGTGTTCATCGCGCTCTCCGCACCCGTCACGCTCGCGCTGCGCGCCCTGCCCGTGCGCTCCGCGGCCCTCGCCGGCGACGTGTCCCGCGGACCCCGCGAGTGGCTGCTCGTGCTGGTGCACAGCCGCCTCGGCTCGTTCTTCGCGCACCCCGTCGTCGCCGCGGTGAACTTCGTCGTGTCGATGCTGCTCTTCTACTACACCGGGCTGTTCGAGTGGTCGCTGCGCAGCAGCGTTGGGCACCTGTTCATGGTCGTGCACTTCTCGCTCGCCGGGTACCTGTTCGTCAACTCGCTCGTCGGGATCGACCCCGGCCCCCGGCGCCTGGGCTACCCGCAGCGGCTGCTCACGCTGTTCGCGACCATGGCGTTCCACGCCTTCTTCGGTGTCTCGCTCGTCTCGAGCGAGTCGCTGCTCGTCGCGGACTGGTTCGGCCTGCTCGGCCGCCCCTGGGGCGCGTCCGCGATCGCCGACCAGCAGACCGGCGGTGCGATCACGTGGGGCATCGGCGAGCTCCCCACGCTCGCGCTCGCCATCGGCGTGGCCCTGGCCTGGTCCCGGGACGACGACCGCCGCGCACGTCGGCGCGACCGCCGCACGCGCGACGAGGACCCCGAGCTCGACGCCTACAACGCGATGCTCCAGTCCCTCGAGGCCCGCAACCCCACCACCCCCTGACCCCCCACCCCCTGACCCCCCACCCCCTGACCCACCACCCCCTGACCCACCACCCCCTGACCCACCACCCCCTGACCCACCACCCCCTGACCCACCACCCCCTGACCCCCACCCCGACTCATCCCACCCCCGACCCGCGGTTGCTCCGGCTCTGCCGCGCCATACCCGGACCAACGACGGTCTCGTCGTCGACCGGACTGCCGACCCCGTCGTTCCTCCGGCTCTGCTGCCCCATACCTGGCGCAACGACGGTCTCGTCGCTCGCGCGTCTGCCGACCGTCCTCCCGTCGACCCCGTCCTCCCGTCGACCCCGTCCTCCCGTCGACCCCGTCCTCCCGTCGACCTCGCGCTCCCATCGACTTCGCGCTCCCGCCGACCCTGCGGTTGCTCCGGCTCTGGCCCGCGGTAGCCGGAGCAACGACGGTCTCGTCGTCGACCGGACTGCGACGGTCTCGTCGCCCGCGCGTCTGCCGACCCCCATGCTCCCGTCGACCCCGCTCCTGTCGACCCTGCGGTTGCTCCGGCTCTGGCTCGCGGTAGCCGGAGCAACGACGGTCTCGTCGTCGACCGGACTGCCGACCCCGTGCTTGCGCCGGCTCTGCTGCGCCATACCCGGAGCTACGACGGTCTCGTCGGTCGGACGTGGGGCGCAGACCTCGGGGTGGTCGGGGCGGTCCGGGTCAGCGAGGTCTGCTCGTCCGGATGGTCAGCGGGTGAGGGCGCGGCGGACGTGGTTCGGGATGCGCAGCGTGCCGAGGTCCGGCCACGCGAAGCGCAGCAGGTCCACCCACCCGACCGACGCGATCCGGTTCTGGCGCGTGCGGTCGGCGAGCACGGCGTCCGGTGACGTGTGGAACTCCTCCCCGTCGAGCTCGACGACGAGCCACCGCCCCCCACGCAGCCGCCACGCCAGGTCGCCGCGCACCACTCCCGCGTCGTCGGGTGGGCGGATCTCGAGCTGCAGCTCGTCGGGCGCAAGACCCTCGTCGATGCACTCGAGGCGTGCGAAGCTCTCGAACGGCGACTCGGCCCGTCCGTCGACGTACGGCCACCAGGTCCGCACCCGCTGCACACCGCGGCGGCGCCCCATCCGGCCGAGCAGCGACGCGACCTCGTCGGGCTCGAGCAGGCGGCGGTGCAGGACGTCGTCCACCACCGCGAGCCCGTTCCGGCGCGGGAGCTCCGGGAGCGTCCTGACGAGGGCGTCGGCCAGGCCGGAGATCCGTCGGTCGCCGACGGGGACCGTGGCGACCGGGTCGAAGCACCGGGCACGGGCGCCGCCGCGTGCGCGTCGGGCGGACCCCTCCGGCAGCGCCGCCTCCGGGCGGATCGTCGCGGGCAGACCCCGCACGCCGTGCAGCGCGAGCGCACTCGCGCCGACCGCCACCGCGTCCGGACCGTAGGCGAGCATCGCCAGCCACGCGGCTCGTCGTCGGCGTCCGTCGGGTGTGGTCGGGCTCGCCGGGCTCACGTCGTAGACGCCGCGTGTCACCCGGGCCCACCGCCCGTCCGCGACGAGGCGGCTCCGGGTGTCCCGGCGCAGCCCGAGGTCGTCGCACTGGCGGCTGCTGAGCAGCCCCTCCTGCCGGAGCGCGAGCGCCCGGGCGTCGTCGGGGAGTGTGATGGTCCGCACGGTCACAGGACACCGCGTCGCGCGGCCGGGACGGTCGGCGCTGCGCGCGACCTGTGGATGCACCTGCACCGTTGAGGGGGCTGGGGTCGGGTGGCGACGAAGGCGTCACGGCCGCGACGCCGGCCGATCGTGCGGCCGATCCCGCCATCCCTCCGGCTCGCGCCGCCCAGACCCTGCGCAACCGCGGGGTCGCGGAGGACGGTCCGGCCGAGACCGGGGTTGTTCCGGGTGTGGCGGGGCTGAGCCTGAGCAACCACGGGGTCGTGGGGGACGGTCCGGTCGAGACCGGGGTTGTTCCGGGTGTGGCGGGGCTGGGGCGGAGTAAGCGCGGGGTCGCGGGGAGCGGGCCGTCGAGACCGGGGTTGTTCCGGGATCCGGCGCGGTGGGGTCGGCCGAGGCGTCGGGGGCGGGATGGGGTGGGGGGTGGTGTGGGGGTGGGGTGGTAGGACGGAGGGATGAGGATCGCTGAGCTGGAGGAGTACGTCGGGATCCCGCGGGTCGGTGGGCTCGCGCTGTCACCCGACGGGGAGCGGCTCGTCGTCGGCGTCTCGACGCTCGACGCGAAGAAGACCGCGTACGTGACCGCGCTGTGGGAGGTCGACCCGGCGGGCGAGAGGCCCGCGCGCAGGCTGACCCGGTCGGCGAAGTCGGAGGGCGGGGCGGCGTTCACGGCCGCCGGTGACCTGCTGTTCACGAGCGCCCGCCCGGACCCGGCGGCGAAGGACGGGGACGACGAGAACCCGCCGGCGCTGTGGCTGCTGCCGCGGGACGGTGCGGAGGCGCGGGTGGTCGCGGCGCGCAAGGGCGGGCTCGGTGGCCCGACGACGGCGGATGCGGCTGACGTCGTGCTGCTCACGGGTGACGTGCTGACGCGCGCCGCCGACGAGGAGCAGGACGAGAGGCTGCGCAAGGACCGCAAGGAGAAGAAGGTCGGCGCGATCCTGCACGACGGGTACCCCGTGCGGTTCTGGGACCACGACCTGGGCCCCGGCTTCCCGCACCTGTTCACCGCGGACGTCTCCGCGCTGGTCACGGGCGCCGACGACGCGCCGCTGGCGGGTCAGGACGAGCCCCGCCTGACGCTCGCCGACCGCACCCCGCAGGCGGGTGCGGCGCTGGTCGAGCAGCACGCGGCGATCTCCCCGGACGGCACGACGCTCGTCACGGGCTGGAACCGGCCGCGGGCGCGCGGTGACCAACGCAGCGTGCTCGTCGTGGTCGACGTGGCGTCCGGTGAGCGCCGCACGCTCGTCGAGGACGACGCGTTCGACGCGTTCTCGCCGGTGGTGTCGCCCGACGGCCGGTGGGTCGTGTTCGGGTACGAGACGATCTCGACGCCGCACCTGGCGCCGCGCGTCGGGCTGCGGCTGGTGCCCCTCGCGGGTGGCGAGTCGCGGGTGGTCGCGGCGGACTGGGACCGGTGGCCGGGGAGCCCGGTGTGGCTCCCGGACTCGTCGGGCCTGCTGGTCGTCGCGGACGACGAGGGCCGCGCGCCGGTGTTCCGGGTGGACCTGGGCGACGCCGGTGCGCCGGACACGGTCACGCGCGTGACCAGCGACGACGCGGCGTTCACGGACGTGCGGGTGGCTCCCGACGGGCGCACGGCGTACGCGCTGCGCTCGTCGTACCTCGCGCCCGCGCACCCGGTGCGGATCGACCTGACGAGCGTCCCGACGCAGGCCGTGGCGCTGCGGTCGCCGGCGCCGACACCCGAGCTGCCGGGGCGTCTCGAGGAGGTCACGGCCACGGTCGCGGACGGGCGTCGGGTGCGGGCGTGGCTCGCGCTGCCCGAGGGTGCGGACGCCGCGAGCCCGGCACCGCTGCTGCTGTGGATCCACGGCGGGCCGCTCGGCTCGTGGAACGCGTGGTCGTGGCGCTGGAACCCGTGGCTGCTGGTCGCCCGGGGGTACGCGGTGCTGCTGCCGGACCCGGCGCTGTCGACGGGGTACGGGCAGGACTTCGTGCAGGCGGGATGGGGTGCGTGGGGCGAGGCGCCGTTCACCGACCTCATGGCGGTCACGGACGTCGCGGAGCAGCACGAGGCGGTCGACGAGACGCGCACGGCGGCGATGGGCGGCTCGTTCGGCGGGTACATGGCGAACTGGGTCGCGGGGCACACGGACCGGTTCCGGGCGATCGTGACGCACGCGAGCCTGTGGGCGCTGGACCAGTTCGGCCCGACGACGGACGCGGCGTTCTACTGGCAGCGGGAGATGACGGAGCAGATGGCGTCGGAGGCGTCGCCGCACCGGTTCGTCGAGCGCATCCGCACGCCGATGCTCGTCATCCACGGGGACCGGGACTACCGGGTGCCCATCGGCGAGGGGCTGCGGCTGTGGTACGAGCTGCTCGCGAAGTCGGGTCTGCCGGCCGACGACGAGGGGCGCTCGCCGCACCGGTTCCTGTACTTCCCGGACGAGAACCACTGGGTGCTGCAGCCGCAGCACGCGGTGGTCTGGTACGCGACGGTCGAGGCCTTCCTGGCCGAGCACGTGCTCGCTCGGACGGGTGATGACGCCGTGGCGTACCCGGACGTCCTGGGCTGAGAACCGGGACGAAAGGGACGTTCGGCGAGCGGTTCGTGCCGGCGCGAGCGAGACTCCGAGATCTGGGCGCGGCCTGACGGCCGTCGACGAAGGGAGTCACGCATGGGTATCGGTGGCGGCATCGGGCTGCTCGTGATCGGCGCGATCCTGGCCTTCGGGGTGAGGGACGCGATCGACGGCGTCAACCTGACGGTGATCGGGTACATCTGCATGGGTGCGGGCGCGCTCATGCTCATCCTCGCGCTGGTGCTGAACTCGCAGCGCACCAGGACGTCGCACACGGCCGTGGTGGAGCACCGGGAGGTGCCGCCGCCGACGGTGTGACCAGTGCTGGTCCGACGACGGGCGCCGCGTGGCCGACGGGCTGCGCGGCGCCTTCGTCGTCCCGGGCGCGGCTCGCGTCCCGGAATCTGGACGACGGGCGAGTGAGGCAATCCTTACTTCGTGGCGTACTGTTCCTGACAGCACGTCATCACCGTGCGCCCACGACCGAGAGAGACGCCCGTGACGACGACCTCCGTGCCCGCCGGCAGCACCGACCTCCCGCTGGACCAGCCGCTGTCCCGCGCACTGCGCGAGGGCACCCGCGAGGTGCACGGCGAGGCCGAGGGCATGGCGTTCATCGAGGCGCTCATGGGCGGCCGGCTCGGGCAGGACGCCTACACCGCGCTCGCGGTCCAGCAGCTCGCGATCTACGCGGCGCTCGAGAACGCGGGCGCCACGCTGCGGGCGGCGGGCGGCGACCACGGCCTCGTGTTCGACGAGCTGACGCGACTGCCCGCGATCGAGTCGGACCTCGCGCACCTGATCGGCCCGGACTGGGCGGTGCGGGTCGAGCTGCTGCCCGCGACCCGGGCCTACGCTCAGCGGCTCACCGCGTGCTCGTCGGACCTCACGCTGTACGCGGCGCACGCCTACACGCGCTACCTCGGCGACCTCTCGGGCGGCCAGGTGGTCAAGCGCATGGTGCAACGCCACTACGGCGTGCCGGACGAGGGCGTCTCGTTCTACGACTTCCCCGAGATCCACCGGCTCAAGCCGTTCAAGGACGTGTACCGGGAGCGCCTCGACGCGCTGCCCCTCGACGACGAGCGGCGCGCCGCGACCGTCGCGGAGGCGCGGGTGGCCTTCCGGCTGAACCAGGCGGTCTTCGCGGGTCTCGGCGAGCGGTTCGTCGCCGCCTGACCCTCTGCCGCGGCCTCGTCGGGCGGTCCGACGCGGGCGATTTGTGCGGAACGAGTGATTCGGGTGCCGCGAGGTGTCCGCGAGGCGTCCCGGCACGCGATGATGTCCCCGTGACGCCACGGGTGACGGCCGGAGCGCGCGCGGACCGACGAGCCGCGGCGGCTCTCAGCGGTGTCCGCGGCTTCGCCATGGCCGCCCGCAGGCTCGAGCACGCGCGCTCGCTCGACGAGGTCGTGCAGACCGCGGCGGCCGTCGCGGCCGAGGTGCTCCAGGCCCGGCTGGCGGCCACGTGCCGCATCGAGCAGGAGACGCTGCACGTCCTGCACACCGAGCCGGCCACGGACCCGCGCCAGGTCTGGCGGCTGCGCGGCTCGTACCGCGCGGAGGACCGGCCCGCGCTGCGCCGGCTCATCCGGGAGCGGGAGTCGTGGATCGCACACGCGCAGGACGTCACCGGGGCACCCACGCAGCCGGGCGACCCGGACGCGGGTGACCCGGTCGAGATCGAGATGCTGCAGCAGGTCGGCGCCGCGAGCTCGCTGGCCGCGCCGATCGTCGTGAACGGTGCCGTGTGGGGCGAGCTGTTCGCGATGCGCGGGCCGGAGAACGGGCTGTTCACGATCGACGACCTCGCCCGTGCCGAGGTCGTCGCGGCGCTGGCGGCGGGTGCGATCGCGCGCGTCGACCTCGAGGAGCAGATCCGCCACCTCGTCGCCGACGACCCGCTGACCGGGCTGTCGAACCGCCGCGTCGCCGACACGGCCGCGGAGGCCGCGCTCGAGTCGGGCGAGGAGGTCTGCATCGTCATGTGCGACGTGGACGGCCTCAAGCGCGTGAACGACGAGCTGGGCCACGACACGGGTGACGACCTGCTGCGCTCGGTCGCGGACGTGCTGCGCCGCGCCGCGGACCGTCTGCCGGGCTCGACGGCCGCCCGCCTCGGCGGCGACGAGTTCTGCCTGGTCACGGTGGGCCACCACCGGGCCGAGGTCGCGGAGGTCATGTCCAGCACCACGTCGGACTTCCCGCTGCCGCACGGCGCCGCGATCTCCTACGGCCTCGCGTCGACCGCGATCACGGGGGAGATCTCGGCGCGCAACCTGTTCCGGCGGGCGGACATCGCGCAGTACCGCGTGAAGCGCGCGCGGGCCCGGGCACGTGCGTCGGCCGTGCCGATCGCGGACCCGTCGGTCACGGCCGAGCGGGTCGTCGTCGCGGGTGCCGCCGCGATCACCGCGGCGCAGTCCGGTGTGGTGCCGCGCCTGTGCGCGATGGCCGCGGCGACCACCGAGACGCTCGGCGGGTCGGCGTGGGCCGTGCTCATGCAGCGGGACGGGGCCGCGTCCGCGATCGCGCGGGGTGGGAGCCCCGCCGACGGGGAGAGCGAGCAGCTCGTCACGCAGGTGGTGCACGGGTCGTGGCTCGTCGAGATCGGCTCGTCCCCCAACGCCGCGCAGGGTCCGGTGGTCACGACCGCGCTGCACGCCCTGACGGCCGTCGCCATCGAGGGCGCCTCCTGACGGACGGGCCGGTCCCGTGCGTCAGCCGTGCAGCGGGAGCGTCAGGGCTGCGTCGCCGTCGGCGGTGACACGGACCGGGACGCCCCAGTCCTGCGCGTTGAGGTGGCACGCCGGGTACTCCACCGCGGGGTCGTCGTCGCACGACGCGGCGTGGGCCGTGACGTGCAGGACCCCCTCGCCGACCGTCGGGTCGAGCACCAGCGTGCGCTCGAACGGCACGTCGTCGCCCGCACCCTCGAGCAGCAGCGTCGGTGGGGTCGACGAGACCTGCAGGCGCGTCGAGGGGCCGAACCGGTCGTCGTACTTCTGCCCCGTCGCGGGCGTGAACACCACGTCGAGGCGCACCCGCGGCGCGAGGTCCGTGACGGGCCGCTGCGTGCGGTGCGAGCCGCCGTCGACGGTCGCGTCGACCACGCCGGTCAGCGCGACCCGCGTGACCCGGTGGGCCGCGGACTCGACGACGAGCAGCACCGCGTCGGCACCCTCGCCCAGCACGACGAGGCCGCTCGGCTCGGCCAGGCCCGTGGCGATCGTCGTGACCTCGCCCGGCTCGTCGTCGGTGCGCGACGGGACGTAGCGGCGGACCGCGCCGTTGTACGTGTCGGCCACGGCCACCGAGCCGTCGGGCAGCACGGCGACGCCGAGCGGGTGCTGGAGCCGTGCCTCGTCGGCCCGCCCGTCGCGGTGGCCGAAGTCGAACAGGCCTTCGCCGACGACCGTGCGCACGGTGCCGTCGCCGATCGTCGCGTGCGTGGGCGTGACGACGCGCAGCGCGGAGGTCTCCGAGTCCGCGAGCCAGATCCGCCGGTCCGGGCCCACGGCGAGGCCCGACGGCTGCGCGAACCACGCCCCCGGCAGCGGGCCGTCGAGCAGGCCCTCGTTCATGGTGCCGCCGACGTGCGCGATCGAGCCCTCCTTGTCGTCGAACGCCCACAGCGTGTGGTTGCCGGCCATCGCGACGACGAACGCGCCCCACTCCTGCGACCACGCGACGTCCCACGGCGACGAGAGCCGCACGGCTCGCGCGGGCCCGGCGAAGCCCGCCCCGGTGCCGCCGCCGAGCGCCGCCGACACGTTGTCCGACGCACCGACCATCAGCTGCTCGCCGGTCCCCGCGACGGTCGTGACCGTGCCGTCGTCGAGCCGCACGCCGCGCAGCGCGTGGTTGACGGTGTCCGCGACCAGCACGTCGTACCCGAGCCACGGCCGCAGCTCGTCGGGCACGAGGCACAGGCCGTTCGGCTCGCTGAACCGCGCCTCGTCGGGGCCGCCGTCGACGAGCCCGCGCTCGCCCGCGCCGATGCGCCGCACGAGCGTCTCGCCGTCGGCCTCGAGCTCGGCCAGCGAGTGGTGGCCCGCGTCGGCCACGAGCAGGTGCCCGTTCGGCAGCGCGACCGCCTTCGCGGGGAACCGCAGCGTCCCCGGCGTGGCCTGGGGCGGGACGTACGGTCCGGACCCGCGGTGCAGCGTGCCCTTCGCGTCGTGCTCCGCGACGAGCTCGCGGACCAGCACCTCGAGGTTGTGCCGGTGCCCCTCGCCCGCCATCTGCGCGACGACGTACCCCTCCGGGTCGATCACGACGAGCGTCGGCCAGGCCCGCGCGGCGTACGCCTGCCAGGTGTGCAGCTGCGGGTCGTCCAGGACGGGGTGGTGCACCTCGTACCGCTCGACCGCCGCCGCGAGCGCGACCGGGTCCGCCTCGTGCACGAACTTCGGCGAGTGCACGCCGATCACGACGAGCACGTCGGAGAACTCGGCCTCGAGCTCGCGCATCTCGTCGAGAACGTGCAGGCAGTTGATGCAGCAGAACGTCCAGAAGTCGAGGACGACCACCTTGCCGCGCAGGTCCGCGAGCGTCACGTCCCGCCCACCGGTGTTGAGCCACCCGCGGCCGACGAGCTCCGACGCACGCACCCGGGGCAGCCGCCCCGCCTTCACCTCAGTCACCCCCCCATTCTCACCGCTCCCACGGCCGCCCCCCGCCGACCCCGCCGACCCCGTCGTTCCTCCGGCTCTGACACGTCGATCCCGGAGCGACCACGGTCTCGTCGTCCGTCCCCGCCGCGACCCCGCGGTTGCTCCGGCTCAGCGGTCGCACACCCGGAGGAAGCGCGGGGTCGCGGACCACCCGTGGGGAGGGATCGCGGGGGCGGGGGTGGTCTGCCACGATCGGCTGCATGAGCGTGGGCTTCGTGCTCGGCGGCGGTGGCGTGCGCGGCGCGGTGCAGGTCGGGATGCTGCGGGCGCTGTTCGAGCGCGGGATCGTTCCCCAGGTCGTCGTCGGGACGTCGATCGGCGCGATCAACGGCTCCGCGGTGGCGGCGGACCCGACGCCGGCGGTGGTCGAGCGGCTCGCGGAGGCGTGGGCGTCACCCGCGGCCGCGGCGGTCTACGGGGACTCGTGGCCCAAGCAGCTCGCGCGCCTCGTGCGCTCCCGCACGCACCTGAACGACCCGAGCCCGCTGCGTGAGCTGGTCGCGGGCATGATCGGCGCGGACACGCGGTTCGAGGACCTCACGGTGCCGCTCGCGGTCGCGGCGGCGTGCATCGAGCGGGCGGCCGAGAAGTGGTTCGACTCGGGCCCGGTGCTGCCCGCCGTGATGGCGTCCGCGTCGGTGCCGGGGATCCTGCCGGCCACCGAGATCGACGGCGAGCACTACGTCGACGGCGGGCTCGTGAACTCGATCCCCCTGTCGGAGGCGTGGCGGCGGGGTGCGACCGCGGTGTACGTGCTGCAGGTCGGGCGGATCGAGGAGCCGCTGACCAACCCGGACCGGCCGTCGGACGTCGCCCGCGTCAGCTTCGAGATCGCGCGGCGGCACCGGTTCTCCCGCGAGGTCGACGAGGCCCCGGAGGGCGTCACGGTGCACGTGCTGCCGGGCGGCGGTCCGACGAAGGGCGACGACAAGCTCTCGTCGTACAAGCGGATGGACACGGTCCGTGCGCGGATGGACGCGGCCTACGCGGCGAGCGGCGCCTACCTGGACGGGCGATGACCGACCAGGGCGGTGCGCCGATCTGGCGGCTCCCGCCCCGCTGGGTGCGCCGCGTGGTGCTCGCCCCGCTCGTCGTGCTGCTCGCGCTCGTCGTCCTGCCCGTGGGCGTCCTGCTCGCGGCGTTCGTCGGAGCGGTGATGACGTGGCTCCTGCCCGGCCGGCTGCGCCTCGTGCGGGCCGTGTGGATGGCGGTGTTCTACCTGTACTGGGACGCGGTGGCGCTCGTCGTCGCGTTCGCCCTCTGGGTGGGCAGCGGGTTCGGGTGGCAGCTGCGGGCGCCCGCGCTCCAGCGCGCGCACTACGTGTTCGCCGCGCGGATGCTCGACGTGCTGTTCTGGCAGGTGCGCTGGACGTTGCGGCTGCGCATCGTGGTCGAGGACGCGGACCTCGGGCACCTCCTCGAGGGGCGGCCGGTCGTCGTCGCGAGCCGCCACGCCGGGCCGGGGGACTCGTTCATCCTCGTGCACGCCCTGCTCACCCGGTTCGACCGTGAGCCCCGCATCGTCCTGAAGGACACCTTGCAGTGGGACCCCGCGATCGACGTGCTGCTCAACCGCCTGCCCACGCAGTTCGTCACGCCCCGCAGCGCGCGCCCCGCGGCCGGACCGGGCATGTCCGACCTCGTCGGGGACCTCGCGCGCGGGCTGGACCACGACGACGCGCTGCTGATCTTCCCCGAGGGCGGCAACGTGACCCCGCGTCGCCGGCTCGGCCGCATCGAGGCGCTGCGCCGCGCGGGCCGCACCGAGCTCGCCGCGCAGGCCGAGCAGATGGCGCACGTCATGGCCCCGCACGCCGGCGGCCTGCTGTCGGCGCTCGACGCGGCCCCGCAGGCGGGCGTCGTGTTCGTCGCGCACACCGGCCTCGACCGGCTCGTCACCGTCGCGGACATCTGGCGCGAGCTGCCGATGGACAAGGAGATCGTCATGAAGGGCTGGTCGGTGCAGCCGGACGACGTCCCGCGCACGACCACCGATCAGGAGGCCTGGCTGTTCGACCACTGGCGCCGCATCGACGAGTGGATCGCCGACCGCCGGTCCTGAGGCGTCAGTTCGCGCGGTCGAGGAGCCAGATGCGGGGGTGGTGGCCCTTGGCGTAGACGCGCACCGGGGGGTGCGCGCGCCACAGGGCCGCCGCCTCGCGCACGGCGGCCTCCATGACCTTGACCTCGTGCGTGAGCACGACGAGCCGCGCGCCGGGTGCGGAGGCGGCGTGCGCGGCGCGCAGCAGGCCCGCGTGCACCGCCCGTGCGTCGGCGTGCGAGCCGTGCAGCGTGCCCCACGGCGGGTCGGCGAGCACCAGGTCGGCGGGCTCGGTCGCGGGGCCGGTGGGCCACACCGACGGGTCGAGCGCGTCGGCCCGCACGAGCGTGACCTGGCGGGTCAGCCCCGCGGCCTCGAGGTTCTCGCGCGAGGCGGCCAGCGCGTGCTCGTCGAGGTCGATGCCGACGGCACCCGCGGCTCCCCCCGCGAGCAGGCGCTCGACGAGGAGCGTCCCCGAGCCGCACATGAGGTTGAGCACGCGGTCCTCGTCCCGCACGCCCGCGAGCCGCACCATCGCGGCGGCGATGGTCGCGTTCGCGGCGCCGGGGAAGTCCGCCACGCGCCAGGGCCGGGCGGACAGCGGGCGCGGGCCGACGCGCACGAGCACGTCCCAGCCCGGGTCGGTCCGCTCGTCGCGCCGCGCACCGCGCCGGACCTTGACGACGAGCTCGCCGTCGGTCGCGTCGTGCTTGAGGCCCGTCGCGCGCGCGAGCTCGTCACCGAGCCGCGCGAACACCGCCGAGTCCGCGCCCGCGGCCTCGAACCGGAATGTCGACGACCCCGCGACGCGCAGCGACGCGTACGCCGCGTCGACGATCCTCTGCAGGTGCTCGCCCGACAGCAGGGACTTGGGGCGCGGCACGTCGTGGTGCAGGACGACGAACGCCGCGACGGCGGTGCGCAGGCGGCGCACCTGGGCGAGCCGGTCCCCGGGGAGGTCGACGACGAGGGCGTCGTCCCGCCCCGGCACGGGGCGCGGGTCGACGGCGAGGACCTCGCGCACCTCGTCGGCCAGGACGTCGCCCAGCCCGCCGAGGAACGTCAGCTCGACGCGCGTGCGGCGCGGCGACGGAGGGCTCGCGACGCGCGCGGGCGCGGGACGGCGGCGGCCCGACGAGCCCGCGCGTCCCGACGAGGGTGCGCGGTCCGACGAGCCCGCTCGGCCCGACGAGCCCGCGCGGCCTGCGGAGGCGTGCGGGCGGCGGCCCTGCTGCGGCACGCGGGTCAGGCCGTGAGCGCGGCGGGCACGCGCTCGTCGGACGAGGTGGTGACGTCGTCGTCGGAGGCGGTCGCGGCCTCGTCGGCCACGGGGGTGCCCGGCAGGACCTGCACGCCGACCGCCCGCAGCACGAACGACTCGGTCTGCACGATCGCGCGCTCGCGCTCGGGCCCGTCGTCGGGCACGCCCCGGCCGGACAGGCACGCGTTGACCAGCGGGACCGTGGTGTCGAGGTCCTGGTCAGGGAAGACGCCGGACGCGATGCCGTCGGAGAGGATCTCGCGCAGGATCCGCTCGACGACGACGACGTGCTCGCGCACGCGCGCCTGCGTCTGGCGGGACAGGACGCTGCGCAGCTCGGGTCCGGGCGCCAGGTGGTAGATGCGCTTGAGCTGGATCTGCTGGCTGACGTAGGTGCGCAGCCGCTCGACCGGGTCGTCCAGGTCGTCGAGCGCGCGCTGCAGCGTTGCGGCGTACTCCTCGGTCTCGTTCGTGATGAACCCGACGAGCAGCGCCTCCTTGTCGGGGAAGTGGTTGTAGACGGCGGTGCGGCCGACGCCGGCGGCCTGGGCGATCTCGGCGAGGGTGATGGCGTCGAAGCCGCGCTCGGCCATCAGGGTCGACAGCGCTGCGAACAGCTTCTGCCGGGTCTGCTCGCGGTGCTCGTGCAGGGACCCGCCGATGATCTTGGGCATGCTGACAGCATGACACAACATGTCAGATCCGCTTCACGCGCCCTGTGCGCGAGCGCGTAGCCGCGGCGTCCTGGGGTGGATGCGTGTCGGGGGTCGCATCTAGCGTCGGGGGTCGAGCGACGTGGCGCGGCACGGGCCGGCACGACGAGACGAGGACGAGGGTGACGACGTGGTGCTGATCGGTGCGCACACGCGCGGTGACGACCCGGTGGCGGCCGCCGCCGAGACCGGCGCGCAGGCGGTGCAGGTGTTCCTCGCGGACCCGCAGGGCTGGAAGAAGCCCGTCCCGCGCGAGGACGCCGACGCGATCGTCGCGAGCGGTCTCGGGGTGTACGTGCACGCTCCCTACCTGGTCAACGTCGCGTCGACCAACAACCGCATCCGGATCCCGAGCCGCACCATGATCGCGCAGCACAGCGCTGCGGCCGCGACGCTGGGCGCGCGCGGGCTGATCGTGCACGGCGGGCACGTCGGCGCGGGGGACGACCTCGCCGTGGGCGTCGAGAACTGGCGCAAGACGTTCGAGCGCGCCACGTTCCCGGTGCGCGTGCTCGTCGAGAACACCGCGGGCGGCGAGAACGCGTGCGCGCGCACGCTCGACGCCATCGCGCGGCTGTGGGACGCGATCGGGCAGTACGACGTGGGCTTCTGCCTCGACACGTGCCACGCGTGGGCGTCGGGCCTGGACCTGGAGACCGTGGTCGAGCAGGTCACCGCGATCACCGGCCGGATCGACCTGGTGCACGCGAACAGCTCGCGCGACGAGGCGGGGTCCAACCGGGACCGGCACGCGAGCTTCGCGCACGGCACCATCCCGCCGGAGCTCATCGCGCACGTGGTGCGCGAGGCGGGCTGCGACGCCGTCGTCGAGACCCCGGCCGAGGGCCAGGCCGAGGACATCGCGTTCCTCAAGGCCGCCCTCGCCGGCTGACCCGCGCGACCGACCGGGGGCGGACCGGCACCGTGGCAGAGAAGGGTGCGAGAACGGCGGTGGACCCTCTCGTCGTCGAGAGGTCGCATTGCTAGCGTGCGGGGGCATGAGCGAACCCGACACGATCGTGCCCGACGAGAAGGACTGGACCTGGGTGCTGTACGAGCGGTGCGGCGAGTGCGGGTTCACCGCCGCGGACGTCGACCCGCGGCACATCGGGCCGACCGTGCGGGACCTGCTGCCGCGCTACGTCTCCGCGCTCAGCCGCACGGACGCGCGGGAGCGCCCGGCGCCTGCGGTGTGGTCGGTGCTCGAGTACGGCGCGCACGTGCGGGACGTGTTCCGCATCTTCGGTGAGCGCCTCGCGCTCATGCTCGAGCATGACGACCCGCTGTTCGAGAACTGGGACCAGGACGCCACGGCCCTCGCGGACCGGTACGACCTGCAGGACCCGTCGGTCGTGGCCGACGAGCTGGTCGAGGCGGGCGAGGCGACGGCGGCGGCGTTCGACGAGGTGCCGCACGACGCCTGGGAGCGGACGGGCCGCCGGTCGAACGGCTCGTTCTTCACGGTCGGGACGCTCGGGCAGTACTTCCTGCACGACGTGGTGCACCACCTGCACGACGTCCGCGCCTGACGCGCGTCGTCGCCGGGCGCGCGTTGTCCACAGGCTTACCCACACCCGTGGGTATCCGCGCGTACGGGCTGTGGACGAGCGCGCGCCGACCGGTGGACGAGACGCTCCGGAGGGTGGACGGCCGGTGGACGACCGGGCGAAACGTGTCACTCGCACCAAGTGACACGGACGAAACACAAGCGCAGCATCCGTGCCCTAGCGTCCGCTCCCATGAACGTCACGCTGCCCGTCGAGCTCTCCGACCAGCACGTTCTCGCCCTGCCCCAGGGCACCGACCTCCTCGCGCTCGCGCGCGCGTGGTTCGCGGACGCCGCATGGGAGCGCGAGCCCGCGACCGCCGCCCCCGTCGCCCGGCCGATGACGGGTGCGCGGTTCCGCGGGATCGTCGTGCAGGACGCCCCGAGCGCGGTGCCCGGCCGGCTCGCCGTGGGCGGCGCGGTGCTCGTCGGGCCGCGTCCCCTCACGTCCGACGAGGTGCGTGCGACCGGTCTGCGCGCCGGCGAGGCGCTCGACCTCTACGGCGTCGAGGGGCCCGCCTCGCCCCAGCTGAGCGCGTGGTGCACGGCCGCCGCGCGGCACGCCGGCGGTCTGCTCGTGCCCGCGTCGCGCACCGACGTCGTCGTCCCCGACCCGCAGGGCGCCCCCGGGCTGACCCTGTGGTCGCCGGTCCCGCTCGCGCCGCGCGACGTCCTGCCGCTCGTGCGTCCGGCGATGGTCGGGGCGCGCGTCTCGCCCACGGAGGTCCCGACGCAGGTGGGCGGCGGACCGCAGGAGTGCGCGGTCACGGCCGTCTTCGACTACGACGGCACGGTGACGCTGCGCTCGGCGCGGTCCGACGACGTGCCCGCGGTGCTCGCGACCCTCGACTGGCGCGAGTACGGGCCGTGGGCGTACCACGTGCGCTGGCAGCCCGCGGACGGCGAGGACCCCGACTCGTCGCTGTCCGCGATCGCACGCCGGCGCGTCGCACCGACGATCGCGCGCGTCACGGCGGCGCTGTGGCGTGCCGCGGGCGGGACGGTCGTCGACGAGGGGGGCTTCGTCGTGCGGTCCGACGAGGTCACCCGCCGCGCGGTCCCCCCGCGCTGATCACTCGAACGCGGGCGACCCCGCCGGCACCAGGTCGACCTGCACGGACAGCCTCGAGCCGCGACCCTCGGTGAAGATCACGCCCCGCAGCGGCGGGACGTCGTGATAGTCGCGGCCCCAGCCCAGCACCACGTAGCGGTCGTCGACGAGCTGGTCGTTCGTCGGGTCCGCGTCGACCCACCCGGCCCCCGGGACCCACACCGAGACCCACGCGTGCGACGCGTCCGCGCCGCGCAGCTTCTCGCGCCCCCGCGGCGGGAGCGTCTCGATGTACCCGCTGACGTACCGCGCGGGCACCCCGTGCAGGCGCAGCGCCGCGATCATCAGGTGCGCGAAGTCCTGGCACACGCCCGCACCCTGCGCGAGGAGCTGCCGCTGCGTGGTGTGCACGGTCGTCGACCCGGTGCGGTACGTGAGCTCGTGGCGGATCCGGTGGCACAGGTCGACGAGGACGTGCGCGAGCGGCCGACCGGGCACGAACGACGGCTCGGCCCACGCCCGCACCTCGTCGACGAACGTGACGTGCGTCGACGGGAGCACCATCTCACGGACCTGCACCAGCACGTCGGAGGAGAACGCGGCGGCGGCCGAGCCGGTCGCCACGGCCTCGGCCGCGTCGTCCCACGCGACCTGCGGGAGCGCGCCGGCGTCGGGGCGGCCGCGCGTGATCTCGATGGTCGAACGGGCGGTCACGACGAGCGTCGTGTGCGGCTGCGTGACCGCGTAGAACGTGGTGCGGTTGCCGAAGTAGTCGTGCTGGACCGCCGTGTCCGCGGGGGCGGGGTCCACCTCGACGTGGCTGGTCAGGACGGTCTGACCGGGCAGGTCCCGGGGCGTCATGACGGTCCGGCCGTAGGAGTCCGTGACCTCCTGCGGGTAGGTGTAGGTCGTGCGGTGCACGAGGTCGTACGTGCGGCTCACGGCACCTCCTCCTCGTCGCCCGCGTCCCACGGGTCGTCGAGGGCGCGCGCCGCGACGGGCCGCGCGAAGTGCACCGCCTCGATCTCCTCGGCGAGCGCGAGCAGGCGCCAGTGCATCGAGTCGAGGAGCTCGGCGAGACGCGTGCGGCGCCCGTCGTCGTCGGTCGTGGCGGCGGCCGCCGGGTCGAGCTCGGCGACCAGGTCCCGCACCTGCGCGAGGAGCCGGTCGCGCTCGTCGGTCGGCCGCGCGCGCATCGGGATGCCCGCGAGGTCGCGCTCGAGGCGGTCGAGCTGGAACGCCAACGAGCGCGGGTTGCTCTCGTCGAGCAGCAGCAGGTCGAGCACCGCGGGGACGCCCGTGTGGTCCCCGTAGCGGCGGCGGAACGTGATCGAGGAGTCGTGCGCGAGCACCACCGAGTCGACCAGGTGCGCCTCCACGGTGCGGGTGAGGGGCCCGACGAGCGTGCGGCGCAGCGACGCGACCACGTGCTGCGCGCGCTCGAGCCGACGGCCCGCGTCGAGCAGGTGCCAGCCGACGTCGCGCACGAGGCCCTCGGCGACCGTGCCCGCGACCGCGAGCAGCCCCTCGAGCGTCCGGTCGAGCACCGGGCGCAGGCCCGCGGTGGCGGCGCGCGCGTCGTCGACACCCAGGTCGAGCCCGCCCTCGGGCACCCGCTGGCGCGCGCGTTCCGCGCGCAGCGCGCGCTCGATGCGCGCGAGCGGGCCGAACGTGTCCGTGGAGAGCTGGTCGCGCACCGCGGCAGCCGCCTGGCCCAGGCCGCGCACCGACGCGGCGATCGAGCCGTCGAGGCCGCGCTCGAGCGTGAGCTCCCGCAGGGTCGGTGCGGGGCCGTCGGCGGGCGCGTCCGGGTCGCGCAGCGCGGCGACGAGCACGGCGAGCGCGCGGCCGCCCGCCGAGCGCGGCCGGCCGTGGAAGTCGTCCCACCGGTCGACGACGACCCGCAGGTCGCGCGCCTGGTCCTCGGCGCGCTCGGCGTAGCGGCCTAGCCAGAACAGGTTCTCGGCGGTGCGGGAGGACACGCCCAGTCGCGTGCGCCGCGCGGCGTCGACCTCGGTGACGCCCTCGGCCGCGTCCGGTGCCGCATCGCCCACCGAGCCGGAGAGCACCCACACGTCCTTCGCGACCGCGCCCGTGCGTGAGGACACCACCGGTCCGTGGGCCACCCGCGCGAGCCCGCCCGCCATGACCGTGTACGAGCCGCGGTGCGCGACCGCGAACGTGCGCAGCACCCCGACGCCCGGACCGTCCGGCCGCGCGACCTCGTCGGACGCCACGGGCTCGACGACCGCACCGCCGCCCACGCGCGCCTGCCCCGCCCACTGCCACGGCTCCGTGGCGATCCGCGCCGCGAGCTGCTCACGTGCCGCGGCGTCGAGCGTCCAGCCGAGCACCGCGTCCTGATCACGGGACAGCGGCAGCACGACGAGCTCGTCGAGGTGCGCGAGCACGTGCGACAACGACGACGCCTCGCCGCACCACCACGTGGGTGCGGACGGCAGCAGCAGGTCCTGGTCGAGCACCGTGCGCGCGAGCCGCGGCAGCGCCGCCAGCACCGCGGGGTTCTCCAGCACGCCCGAGCCCAGCGGGTTCACCACCGACAACGCACCGCCGCGCACCGCGCGGACCAGGCCGGGGACGCCGAGCCGCGAGCCGGAGCGCAGGTCGAGCGGGTCGCACCACGCGGCGTCGACGCGGCGCAGCAGCACGTCCACGGGCTCCGTGCCGCCCAGCGCGCGCACCCACAGCCGCCCGTCGCGAACCACCAGGTCGGACGCCTCGACCAGCGGCAGGCCGAGCATCGAGGCGAGGTAGGCCTGGTCGAACGCCGTCTGCGAGCCCGGTCCGGGCGTGAGCAGCGCGATGCGTGGCGCGCTCGCGGACGGCGGCGCGACGTCGTGGAGCGTCTGACGCAGCGCGCGGAAGAACGGTCCGAGCCGGGCGATCGGGGTCGCGCGGTAGACGCCGGCGAGCACCTGCGCGACGACGCGCCGTCCCTCCATCGTGTACCCCGCGCCGGAGGGCGCCTGCGTGCGGTCGGCCAGCGACAACCACGTGCCGTCGTCGTCGCGTGCGAGGTCCGTCGAGGCGAGCACGAGCTCGCGACCGCCCGGCAGGCGCAGGCCGTCGACCGCGCGCAGGAACCCGGGGTGCGCGACGACGGCCGTGGGCGGCAGGACCGTGTCCGTCAGCAGCCGCCGTGCGCCGTACAGGTCCTGCAGCACGGCGTCGAGCAGCTCGGCGCGCTGCGTGATGCCGGCCTCGAGGCCGGCCCAGTCGTCCTCGTCGAGAACGACGGGTGCCGGGTCGAGGCGCCACGGCTCGTGCTCGTCGGCCGCGCCGTACGTGACGCCGTGGTCCGCGAGCAGCGCCTCGGCCTCGGTGCGCGCCCGCTCCAGGTCCGCCGTCGAGGGCGCGTCGGCCTGCTCGGGCAGCCAGTGCCACGCCGGCGCGCCGGGGGGACCGGCGGAGGAGAGCGCGTCGATCACCCGTCGAGTCTGACGTACGCCCAGGCAGACCGGCCGTCGTCTCGCATCGTGAACGCGGCGGGCTGATTACTTGACTGTTTCAGTCTGGATTACGCAGGGTTGCCCCGTGGGGCCGGCCGTCGGGGGACGGGCCGGCCCCTCATCACATCCCGCCCCGCCACAGCCCCGACGCCACCGCAGCACCCCACCCACCCCCCGGCCAACCCACCCTGCCGACCCCCCGACCAACCCCCACCCGCCGACCCCGCGCTTGCTCCGGTCATGAGCGACCTGACCCGGAGCAACGACGGCCTCGCGGGGGTGGGGTCCGCCGACCCCGCGGTTGCTCCGGCTATGAACGGGCTGACCCGGAGTAACGACGGTCTCGCGGGGGGCGGGGCGGGTTGCGCCGACCCCACCGGCCGACCCGCACCGGCCGACCCTGTGGTTGCTCCGGTTATGAGCGGCCTGATCCGGAGCAATGACGGTCTCGCGGGGGTGGGGTCTGCCGAGCCTGCGGTTGCTCCGGTTATGAACGGGCTGACCCGGAGCATTGACGGTCTCGCGGGGGTGGGGTCCGCCGACCCCGGGGTTGCTCCGGTTCTGAGCGGCCTGATCCGGAGCATTGACGGTCTCGCGGGGGGGGTGGGGTCCGCCGAGCCGGTGGTTGCTCCGGTTATGAACGGGCTTACCCGGAGTGATGGCGGGCTCGCGGGGGGTCAGGGGTGGGGCAGGAGGGAGACGAGCTGGGCGCGGGAGCGGACGCCGACCTTGCGGTAGATCGCCGTGAGCCGCGACTCCACCGCGCGCACGGACAGGAACAGCCGCGCGGCGATCTCCCGGTTGCGCAGGCCGGCGACGACGAGCTCGACGACGTCCCGCTCGGCATCGGACAGCGCCGCGACGAGGTCGGACGAGCGTGCGTCCGACGAGCCTGCACCCGACGAGCGTGCCGCCGACGAACGTGCGCCCGACGAGTGTGCGACCGACGAGCGTGCGCCCGGCTGGCCGGGCGACGACGAGCCCGGCCCGGCGGGCGACGGGCCGGCCGGTGCGCCGGGGGCGAGGGACGCGTCGTCGTCGGCCCCGACGAGGTCCCCGGCCCACCACGGCAGACCGATGCGCCGGTAGGTCGCGGCCGCGTCGTCGCGCACGCGCTCGGCGCGCTCGCCCGCCCCCATCGCGTCGAGCCGCGCGGCGAACGCGGACAGCGTGCGGGCGAGCTCGTAGTCACTGTCCCGCGGCCCGAACATCACGGCGGCGTCCTCGAACGCGCGCACGGCCTCGTCGTCGGGCGCGAGCAGGGCCCGGCACCTCGCGAGCGCGAGCGCGGACCAGCGGGACGACGCGGCCGCGGACCGGCGCGCGAGGTCGTCGACGATGGTGCGCGCGGCGGCGGTGTTGCCGGTGCGCACGAGCACCTCGACGAGGTCGGCGTCGCACCGGTAGAGGTGGGGGCCGGGCGGGCCGGCGGAGACCATGCGGCACCGCATGAGGGCGCGGGCGGCCTCGTCGAGGTCGCCGGCGTGCAGCGCGCGCGCCCCGAGGTAGGCGTCGACGCGCGCGGAGATCGCGGGGTTGCGGCTGCCGCGGGAGATGTCGAGCAGCTCGTCCTCGCAGGCGCGTGCGCGGTCGGGACGGCCGGTCTCGTGGAAGTACCACAGCTCGTGGAACAGCCGGTAGGGCCGGTGCACGTGGGGCAGCTCGTCCTGCTCGACGAGCGCGGCGACGGTCGCGGTCGCGGCGCGCAGGTCACCGGCGAGGCGGTCGTTGTCGGCGTCGTAGAGCCGCGTGGTGACGACCCACAGCGGGTCGACGGCCGCGGGTGACGCGAGCAGGGTGCGGAACAGGTCGCGCGCCTCGTCGTACCGCTCGGCGTAGGTCAGGGCGCGGGCGCGGGTCATGAGCGCGGTGGTCGACGACGGGTTGGGGCCCACCTGGACGGCGACGACGGTGCTGCGCGAGCGGGCGCGCGCGCTGGACATCGCGTCGAACAGGATCGCGGCGCTCTCGGCGACGGTGTGCGCGGGCTCGTGCGCGACACCGAGGAGGGCGTCCATGCGGGCGAGGTACTCGGCGGCACGCACGAGCTCCCACCGCTCGGTGCTGTACGTCGCGAGCAGCGCGAGCAGCAGCACGGACTCGTCGGGCGCGGAGGCGCCGTGCAGCTCGAGCGCGCGCTCGGCGAGCGCGGTGAGCAGGCTCTGCGTCGCGACGTACTCGATGCGCACGCGCAGGCTCGCGACGACGAGGCGGGAGTGCGGCGACGCCTCCTCGACGGACTCGGCGATGTCGACGTAGCGCCGCGCGATCTCCAGGTGCCCGCGGTAGAAGTACGCGGCGGCGACGACGAGCAGGTGGTCGGCCGCGCGGGCGCCGGGCTGCGCGAGCAGCAGGGAGCGCTCGACGTACTCGAACGCGACGTCGGGAGAGCCCTCGGCGAGCAGCCCGAGCGCGGCGCGGCGCAGCGCCTCGGCCGCGCGCGGGCCGGGGTCGACGAAGCTCGCGTGCCAGTCGCTCGCGTACGGGTCGCTCACGTGCTCGACGGCGCGGCGGTGGTGCTCGCGGCGGCGGCGCGCGCTCGTCGAGTGGAACACCGCGGAGCGCACGGGCTCGCGCGTGAGGCTCAGCCACGCGCCGTCGCGTGCGACCCAGCCGGCCGCGACGAGCTCGTCGACGACCTCGAGCTCGTCACCGCCGCCCAGGTCGTCGGCGTGCGTGCGGGGTGCGAGCGCGAGCCGCTCGACGAGCGCGGCCTGCGCGGGTGGGAGCTGCGCGAACCGGCGCGCCACGTGCTCGACGCGGCCCGGCCGCAGCGGCAGCTCGAGCGGTGCGCTGCCCGCCGCCTGCGCGGGCGTGAGGCCGGCGAGCAGGTCCACCGCGTCGGCGGGTGAGCCGCCGCTGCGGTGGGCGACGACGTCCAGCACGGCGGGGTGGTGCCGCGCGGGCGCGAGGTGCCCGACGAGCGCGCGGGTGCGGCGCGCGTCGAGCGGCCCGAGCACGACCTCGTCGAGACCCCCGAGCTCGGGCGGGACGCTCTCGACGAGGAGCACGAGCCGCAGCCCGGTCCCCGCGAGCCGGCGCGCCAGGAACCCGACGACGGCACGGCTGCGCGGGTCGAGCAGGTCGGCGTCGTCGACGAGCAGCACGGTCGCGGGGGCGTCGTGCTCGTGCAGGAGCGTCAGGATGCGGTGGGCGACCACGACGACCTCGAGGTCCGGTGCGGAGCCGAGGCTCAGCGCGAGGTGCCGCCAGCGTTCGTCGTCGATCGCGTACAGCAGCGACGAGATCCCCGCGAAGGGCCACGACGACTCGGTCGGGTTCGCGCGCACGTCGAAAGCGCGCGGCAACCGCTCGACGGCCTCGCGCACGAACGTCGACCGTCCGGACCCGCGTGGGCCCCGGACGACGATCGCGATCTCCGAGGCGTCGCACGCACGTTGCACGCGCGCCAGCTCCTGCTCGCGCACGAACACGACGATCCCCCCTCGACGTCGGCCTCAGACTAGCCCGCGAAGCGGGCCCGTCCGGGGCCGACGCCGGGGTGAAACGCGTGCTCAGACCGGCACGGCGGCGGTGCGCGTGGCCGCGCGGGCGGCGTTGCGCATGAGCAGGCCGAGCATCACGGGACCGATCCCGCCGGGGACGGGCATGATCGCGCCGGCCACGCGGGCCACGTCGTCGGTGTCGACGCCGCCGCGCAGCACGGGCACCACGGTGCCGTCGTCGCGCGTCGTCGTGCCGACGAGCATCGGGTTGAAGTCGATCACGGTGGCGCCCGGGCGCACCCAGTCGGCCGTGACGACCTGCGGGTGCTCGAGGCTCACGACGAGCACGTCGGCGGTGCGGGCCAGCTCGCGCGCCTGCGGGTGGTCGACGGGCACGAGCGAGAACGGCGCGGACAGCGGCAGCAACGCGGGGGCGGCGACGCGCGCGACGACGTTCGCGACGGGGTTGCTCGCCATGAGCGGCGTCTCCGTGAGCAGCACGATGGTGCTGCCCTCGACGGGGATGTCGGACGCGGCGAGCGCGAGCAGCACGGCCTCGCCGACGAGCGGCAGCACCGCGTCGTCCTCGCGGACGTTGGACGCGAGCAGGCCCGCGGAGTGCCGCGGGTGCAGGCCCTCGAGCTCCTTCTCCGGGGCGATCGCCGGCAGCACGTCGCGCACGCCGATGTGCGCGGGCAGCGGCATGAGCACCATGATCCCGTGCACGTCCGGGTCGGCGTTGGCGAGCGAGATCGTGGCGAGCAGCGTCTCGAGCGAGGTGTCCGGGCCGAGCGTCACGTCCTCGCAGTCGATGCCGTACGCGGTCAGCGTGCGCACGTGCAGGCCGCGGTTGACGGCCAGCATGGGGTTGGGGTTCTCGACGCTGACGAGCGTGACGCGCGGCCGGACGCCGGCGGCCGCCGCGGCGGCGACGGCGGGGGCGACGAGGCTGCGCTGGAGCGAGCGCCCGTCGATGAGGGTGGCGGTCATGGGACTTCCTCTCGGTGGGTGTGGGTGGCGGGGCGACGGAGGGGCGTCAGCGGCGCAGGAGCCGGGCGAGGCGCAGCGAGCCGACGATCACGGGCAGCGTCACGACGGCGCCCGCGGCGACGCACGCCGCCGTGGTGCCGGGCCGCAGGCCGCCGGCGCGCGCGGCGGACCGGGCGGCCCGTGCGGACGCGACGAGCAGGGCGGGCGCGGTGACGAGCCCCGGGTTGTACTCGCGCAGGCGCACGGCGCGCCCGACATGGCTGGCACCGTTGAGCGCGAGCGCACCGGCCGCGGCGACCGCGGCGCCGGCCCGCACCGGCCCGGGTGAGTCCTCGAGCCCGCGGGTCAGGGCCGCGACCGCGGCGGTGATCACGGCGGTCGCGAGCGCCATCCGCCGCGGCCCGTAGTCCTCCGGCTCGAGGCCGACGCGCGCGAGCACGGCCGGGTCGAACGGTGTCCCGCGGTCGCCGAACGCGATCTCCTCGGCGTTGTGCACCGCGAACACCGCGAGCATCGTCGCGCGCTCGCCGCTCATCGGGTGCCGGCCAGGGCCGCGTCGTGGTGCGCGTCGGGTGCCGCGTCGAGCACCGACGACAGCGCGCGGGCGATCGTCGCGAGCGCGTCGTCGTCGCGGAAGATCGAGTAGTGGTCGCCGTCGACGGGTGCGTACGCGACGAGGCTGCTCGCGTACCGCTGCCACTCGCGCACGCTGGTGTGCGCGATGCCGAGCCGGTCGAGCACCTCGGGCGGCTCGGGCCGGGACGCCTCGACGACGAGCACGGGGCACGTGAGGTCCGCGTCGGGGGTCCACCGCTTGAGCGCGCGGTGGTTCTCCTGCCACATCGCGAAGAACCGCGCGAGCTCGTCGCGCACGCTCGTCGGCCACGCGGGCTCGACGACCCGCTCGAGGACCTCCCGCGGGTCGCGTGCGTGCTCGACGCCGGGCCGCAGGCGCAGGCCGGGGACGAGCGCGTGCAGCAGCGCGGGGAACGCGGCCAGGTAGTCCTCGGGACCGCAGTCGCCCGAGGTGTACGCGTGCGGGGGGTGCGAGTCGACCATCACGAGGTGCTCGACCTGCTCGCCCGCCTGCTCGAGCTGCAGCGCCATCTCCGCCGCGAGGTTCCCGCCGAACGAGTACCCGCCGATGAGATACGGGCCGTGCGGCTGCGCGGTGCGGATCGCGTCCAGGTACGTCGCGGCGAGCGCGCGCATGCTCGGGCCCTGCCCGACGAGCTCGGGTGGGTAGCCGATCGCGACGATGCCGAGCCGCGGGTCGACGTGCGGGGCCAGGCCCGCGTAGCAGGTCGTCGTGCCGCCCGCGGGGTGGACCAGGTAGACGGTCCGCTCGCGCGGCGCGGTGACCCGCACGAGCCCCACGGGTGCGAGCACGTCCGCGCGGGTGGCGGCGGGCGTGCGCGCCGGCGCCGCGGCGGGGGCGTCCGACGAGGCGCGGCGCGACACGACGGTCGCCGCGAGCGCCGCGACCGTGCGTGCCTGCTCGAGGTCGGCGAACTCGAGCGTCGGCTCGACGTCGTCGCGCAGCGTCGCGAGCAGGTCGACGAGCGTGAGGGAGTCGGCGCCCGCGTCGACGAGGTCGTCGTGCGGGGCGAGCGTCGGGTGCACCAGGAGCCGGCGCGCGATGGCGAGCACCTGCTCCTGCACCGGGCCGGCGAGCTCCCCGGACGGTGCGGACGTCCCGGACGCCGCAGCCACCGCCGGCGCCGCAGCCGCCGGCACCGCAGCCGCCGTGGGCGCCGCGTCGTCGAGCCAGTGCCGCGTGCGCGCCAGCGTGCGTCCGCCCCACGGCGCGGGCCGCCGCGCGCGGTCGGCGCGGCGGCGCAGCACCACGTGCACGTTCGTGCCGCCCATGCCGAACGAGCTGACGCCCGCGGCGTCGAGCCACGGCGCGTCCACGGCGCTCGTCGGGAACGCGAAGCCGTCCGTGGCGAGCAGCGGGTTCGGCGTCGTGAAGCCCGCGAGGGGCGGGACCACGCCGCGCTCCAGCACGAGCGCCGCCTTGATGACGCCCGTGACGCCGGCCGCGGCGTCGAGGTGGCCGAGGTTGCCCTTGACCGCGCCGAGGTAGCAGGGCGCGCTCGTCGTCCCCGTACCGGCGTCCCGGGCCAGGGCCAGCGCCCGCAGCTCGATCGGGTCGCCGATCGCGGTGCCCGTGCCGTGCGTCTCGACGTACCGCACGTCGTCGGCGGTCAGGCCCGCGTCGCGCAGCGCGGCCGCGACCACGGCGCTCTGCCCGGGGACGCTGGGCGCGGGGTACCCGACCTTGTCGGCGCCGTCGTTGTTCACGGCCGAGCCCGCGACCTCGGCGTACACGCGGTCGGCGGGCGCGTGCGACGTCCGCGTGAGGACCACCGCCGCGGCACCGTGCGCCTTGACCGTACCGTCGGCGGCCGCGTCGAACGGCCGGCACGTGCCGCGAGCGCTGAAGATGCTGCCCGCGCGGTGCAGGTACCCGCCCAGGTGCGGCAGGGACACGGACACGCCGCCGACGACCGCGACGTCGCACTCGCCCGCGAGCAGCGCGGCGCGGGCGAGGTGCACCGCGAGCAGCGAGCTCGAGCACGCGGACTGCACGACGACGGAGGGTCCGGTCAGGCCGAGCGCGTAGCTCGTCCGCGTGCACAGGAAGTCCTTGTCGTTCGCGAGCATCGCGGAGAAGTTCAGGTCGGTGGCGTCCCACAGCCCGGCGCGGGTCACGGGCCCCGGCAGGTACGTGCTGCTGCTGGACGAGCCGAACACGCCCACGCGCAGCGCGCGCAGGTCGCCGTCGAGGCCCGCGTCGTCCAGCGCCTGCCGCACGGTCTCGAGGAACACGCGCTGCTGCGGGTCCATGAGCGCGGCGTCGCGTGCGCTGATGCCGAACGCGTCGGCGTCGAACGCGGCGACGTCACGCAGCGCCGACCGCACGGGCACGAACGCGGAGTCGGCGAGCTGCTCGTCGCGGTACCCCGCCTGGTGCGAGTCCTCGCGGGGCACCTGCTCGAACGTCGTGCGCCCGTGCACGGTGAGGTCCCAGAACGCGTCGGGGTGGTCGGCACCGGGCACGCGCAGCGCGACGCCGACGACGCTCACGGTGTCTCGGTGCTGCTCGCGGTGGTCCCGCTGCTCGGGTCGGGCGTGGTCGCGGGGGGTGGGCTGCGTGGTCATGGCGGGCTCCCGTTCGTGTGGTCGGGTCAGCGGGTCGCGCGGCTCGAGACGAAGTCCGCGAGCTCGGCGGGCGTGGCGTGCTCGAACAGGTCGACGAGCGTGACGTCGGCGAGCCCGAGGCCGGTGCGCAGGCGCTCGTGCACCTGCATGACGTGCATCGAGGTGCCCCCGACGTCCATGAACCGGTCGTGCGGGCGCACCCGCCCGGCGCCGATGACGTCCTCCCACACGCGGGCGATGCGGTGCGCGAGATCGTCGGCGTCCTCGTCGGCGGCCGCGCTGGTTCCTGTGCCGGTTCCTGTGCCAGCGCCCCCACCCGCCGTCCCGGGGTGTGCCGCGTCGGCGCGGGACGCGGCCGGCGCGGGCAGGCGGTCCAGGTCGGGCTTGCCGTTCTGGTTGGTCGGGATCGCCGCCACGGGCACGATCGCGGCGGGCACCATGTACGCGGGCAGGCGCTCGGCGAGCGCGCGACGCAGCGCGCCGACCGCGTCGTCGTCGAGCGTCCGGCCCGGCGCGGGCACCACCCACGCCGCGAGGAACGGCTCGGTGCCCGCGGGGGCGAGCAGCCGCACGACGGCCGCGCCGACGCCCGCGTCCGCGGTGAGCGCGGACGTCACCTCGCCGAGCTCGATGCGGTACCCGCGCAGCTGCACCTGGTCGTCGACGCGGCCCACGTAGACGAGCTCGCCGTCACCGTCGCGCCGCACCCGGTCGCCGGTGACGTACGCGCGCTCGCGGCGGCCGTCGACGACGACCGTGCGGAAGCGCTCCGCGGTCAGGTCGGGCCGGCCCAGGTACCCCTGCGCGAGGCCCGCGCCCGTGACCAGCAGCTCGCCGCTCACCCCGGGCGGGCACAGGCGGCCGAACGGGTCGACGACCACGGCGCCCAGGTGCGCGAGCGGCTCGCCGATGAGGCTGCGCACCTGCGTGCGCGCCTCGGTGGGGGTGATCTCCCGGGCCGTGACGTGCACGGTCGTCTCGGTGATGCCGTACATGTTGACGAACCGCGTGCCGGCGCCGACGTGGTCGAGCCACGGGCGCAGGTCCTGCGGGTACAGGGCCTCGCCGCCGAACACCGCGAGCCGCACGTCCGGCAGCGTCGTGCCGGCACGGACGAGCACGTCGGACAGGCGGCGGAACGCGGACGGGGTCTGGTTGAGCACCGTGACGCGCTCGCGGGCGAGGAACGCGGCGAACGCCTCGGGGTTGGCGACCTCGTCCCCCTGCGGCACGACGAGGCACCCGCCGCGGGTCAGCGGGCCGAGCACCTCCCACACGCTGAAGTCGAACGCGAGGGAGTGGAACAGGCACCACCGGTCGCTCGGCTCGTGCGGGACGGCGTCGAGCGCCGCGTCCAGGAGCGCGGTCACGTTGTCGTGCCGCACGACGACGCCCTTCGGCTCACCCGTGGAGCCCGACGTGAAGATCACGTACGCGAGGTCGGTGCCGCGCCGGGGGGCGGGTGGCAGCTGCGCACCGTCGCCGCGGGTCAGCGCGAACCCGTCGAGCAGGTGGACGTCCGCGCGGCACGCGAGCGTGTGCTGCGCGCCGGGCTCGGCGAGCACGGTCACGCGGCCGTCGAGCTCGCGGGCGACGCGCGCGTGGATGAGCTCGGCGCGCCGCGGCGGCGCGGCCGGGTCGACCGGCACGTACGTGCGGCCGGACGCCATGACGCCGAGCATCGCGACGACCGCCTCGACGCTGCGGGGGAGCGTCACGACGACGAACGGCGAGGCGCCGGCCGCGTCGAGCGCGGCCGCGGTGGCGCGCACCCGTGCGACGAGCGTCGCGTAGTCCACGTCGAGCCCACCGGCCCGCAGCGCGACCGCGTGCGGCGTGCGCCGCGCGACGTCCTCGAGGTCGTCGACGACCGTGCGGCGCGTGCCCGGGCTCGCGGGCTGCTCGTCGGCGTCCGTGAGGACCACGTCGCCGATCACCGGGGCGTCGGGCGTGCGGGTCAGGGCGTCGAGCGCGGCGCGCAGCAGGCCGGGTGCGTCCGCGGCCTCGAGGTGGTCGGCCACCGCGACGTCGAGCTCCATGCGCTCGCCGTCGTCGGACGCCGTGACGGTGAGCGGGTAGGGCAGCGCGTCGCGGCGCAGCGGGACGGACGTGACGCGCGTGCCGGGCAGCCGCAGCACGAGGTTCTGCTTGTAGAACGTCACGGCGTTGTCGACGCCGTGGAACGCCCCGCCCAGCAGGTCCGCGCCGTCGGGCCCGGACAGGTCCAGGCCCTGGTTCGCCTGCAGCAGCCGGATCCCGGTGCGCACCTGCGCGGCGAGCTCGCGCCACGTCGTGGTCGCGTCGATCCGCACGGGCAGCGGGAGCGTGTTGACGAAGAACCCGATCGCGTTCTTCGCGCGGTGGCCGGCGCGGCCCGCGAGGGGCACGCCCAGCGCGACGGTCTCGCGGCCCGCGAGGCGCTGCAGCGTCGCGGCGTACGCGGTGAAGAACGTCGTCGCGGCGCCGTGCTCGGTCCACGTCTCGCTCGCCCGGATGCGCGCGGCGGTCGCCGGGTCCGGGGACCAGCGGTGGTGCGTGCCCGTGACGGGCCCGTCGCCGCGCCGCGGCTCGAGCTCGGAATGCCGCAGGTCGTCCGCGGTCGCCAGCAGCTCGCCGTACCTGGCGACCGCACCGGGTGACGTGGGCGTGGGCGGCACCGTGCCGGGGTGGTCGCGCAGCCCGTCGAGGACCTGCGGCCAGGCCTCGCCGGGCAGCGTGCACAGCGTCGAGATCGCGTCGACGACGCGGTAGAACGAGTACGCGTCCCCGACGAGGTGGGATGCCACCAGCGTCAGGTGGTGCACGCCCTCGCCCGGGTACACCCGGACCGTGAGCTGCTCCGGCGCGCCCGGCGGGATCGGGCCGGCCGCGATGATCGCCTCCGTCTCCAGCGCGATGCGTGCGTCGCGGTCGAGGTCGGCCACCGGGTCCGGCGCCAGCTCGACGACGCGGACCCCGGCTCTGCCCGGCCGCACGACGGCGGTCACGCCCTGGGGGCCGTGCTCGAACGACGTGCTCGCGCCGACCGCCGCGGTGAACACCGCGCGGGTCGCCTCGACGAGCAGCCCCAGGTCGACCGGCTCCTCGATGCGGAACACGAACGCGAGGTCGAACGCCGTGTCGGTGGGGTTCGCCGCGTGGTGCAGGAACATGCCGCGCTGCGCGGGGGTGGCGGGGTAGCGGGACGTCACGGTCACGGTGGTGCCTCCTGGGTCGAGGGGGGTGCGTGTGCGGACGAGAGGTCAGGCGGTGGCCTCGACGAGGTCGTCGGTGCGGCTGCCCCGGCCGCCGTGCCGGCGGTCCGCGGCGAACACGGCGACGACCGCGAGGGCGACCCCGGCGCAGATCAGCGCCAGGACGGTCAGGCCGGTGCTGTAGGCGGAGATCTCGGCGGACCGCGCGGCCTGCGCGACGAGCTGGTCGCGGATCGCCGCGGCCTGCGCGGAGCCGGGCTCGGCACCCGCGGCGGCGACGGCCGACGCGATGCTCGCGCGCAGTTCGTCGGCGCCGGACGTCAGGGTGCGGGTCATGGCGTCGGCCGCGACGGTGGACAGGAACGCGACGCCGAGCGACGCCCCGAGCTGCTGGCTCGTATTCGCGAACGCCGACGCGATGGACGAGTGCGCGGGCCCGATGCCGTGCGTCGCGGACGACATCGCGGGCGCCATGACGAGCCCGAGGCCGATCCCGGCGACGACCATGGGCGCCACGAGGGGGCCCGCGTCGGTCGTCGTGACGTCGACGCGCGTCGCGATCCACGCGAAGCCGGCCGCCTGCACCGCGGCGCCCGTGACGAACGTCGCGGCGAGCCCCACACGCGGCACGAGCACGCGCGTCGAGACGACGGCCGCGACGACGAGGCCGCCGACCATCGGCAGGAACGCGACACCGGTGCGCAGCGGCGTGTACCCGAGGTCGCGCTGCAGGTAGAACGTCAGGTAGAGCGAGCTGCCCATCTGCGCGAGCCCGACGAGCCCGATCGTGAGGTACGAGCTCGCGCGGCGCGCGTCGGTCACGATCGACAGCGGCACCAGCGGCGAGGGCGCGACGCGCTCGCGGGCCAGGAACCCGGCACCCAGCAGCACGCCCGCGCTGAGCAGGCCGACCGTCAGCGGGTGCCCCCAGCCGAGGGTCTCCGCGCGGGAGAAGCCGAGCACCACGCAGAACACGGCGCTCGACCCGAGCAGCAGACCCGCGGCGTCCTCGAGCACCACGCCGCGGCGGGCCGGGGACGTGCCGCGCAGCCCGCGCGTCGCGAGCAGCACCGTCACGAGCGCGAGCGGCACGTTGACGAAGAAGCACCAGCGCCAGCTCCCCGCCTGCGTGAGCGCGCCACCGAGCACGAGCCCCAGCGCGGCACCCGCGCCGGCGACCGCGCCGAAGATCGCGAACGCCTTGGCCCGCTCGTCCTTGCCGGGGAACGCGGTGTTCATCAGCGAGAGGTTCGTCGGGGCCATGAGCGCCGCGAACACGCCCTGCGCCACGCGCGCCGCGACCAGCAGGCCGAAGCTTGTCGCGAACCCGCCCGCGAGGCTCACCGCGCCGAACCCCGCGACGCCCAGCATGAACGCGCGGCGCGCGCCGAGGACCTGCGAGATGCGCCCGCCGACGAGCAGCAGCGAGCCGAACGCGAGCGTGTACGCGGTGATCGCCCACTGCCGGTCGGCGTCGCCGAAGCCGAGCTCGGCCTGCGCGTCGGGCAGGGCCACGGCGATGATCGTCGTGTCGAGCACGACGACCACCTGGGCCAGGCAGGCGCACAGCACGAGGGACCTGGACGACGTGCGCTGCGGTGCGGTGATGCTCATGCCTCGCTCCTGGCGTCGGGACGGGTGGGAACGCCTCGACGCTAGGAGCAGGACGGACCGGACGGAACGCCCGCGGGCTCGCTCTGTGGTCGCCGTGTGGTCGGTCTGTGGGTTGCCACATCCCCGTAGTCAGCGCGTCCGCAGCGCCCTCGCGCCGACCAGCGCGTCCAGCTCGGGGGCCACGTCCACGCCGAGCTCGCGGCGCAGCAGGGTGCGGTGCTCGTCGAGAGCGCGGTGCGTGCTTCACGACTCACGCTGGCTCGATCGCGGACCGACCTCCCCCGCGGATCACGGGCACTGCGCGTAGGAGCTCCGGCAGGATGCTCGTGCGGACGTGACCTTCGTGAGAGCCAAGGACGGTCTTCGGACGCACTTCTCGGACCGGCATGGGGTCCGAGAAGTGCCCGACCGGGCGTCTGCAAGTCTCTGACCTGCGGAGATGATGGAGCGGGTGACGGGAATCGAACCCGCGCTGTCAGCTTGGGAATCTGACGGATGTACGTTCCTGACTACGCCTTCTGCGACGTCAGTGCAGGTCACAGCGGTTCGATGCGACAACTCACGACAACGGACGCCGGTCTGTGCCACCCCGCTATGGTGCAATATGGTGCAAGGGGAGCGGGGGATCATCCCCACGGGGCGTACGGGCTACCCGCGTCGATCCGCTTCACGATCCGCCGCAGCTCCTCGGCGACCTGCGCATCGCGCTCTTCGATCGAGGCGATGGCGAGTTCTAGGTTCCTGGCACCGCTGCGGACCTCCCATGCCAGGTCTCTGAGCAAGTTGTAGAGCAGTTGCGTCAACTCAGCGACGTTGTCGCTCGGCCCGTGCGCACCAAGCCCGATCGTGGCGTCACGTGCCACGGCGCGTCGTAGCGCCGACGAGATCGGTACACCCCCAGCGACAGCGTCGAGCTCCGTCGCGATCTCCGGCATGTAGACCGCGTAGATCTCCTCGAGCAAGGACGCGTTGAGCACCATCGCGGGCTCGAGGTCGTAGACCGCGGGCTGCGACAGGTCGTATGACGTGCGGTCCTGAGTGATCTGCGTGACGTTGCGCGCCGCGTTGCGGGCGACGAGCCGTTCCTCGGACTCGATCCGGTCGGAAAGTCGCGAGAGCTCGCTCCGAAGAGAGGCGATCGCGCCCGCGTACGATGTCGGGGCCTTGACCTCGGGCGACGGGCTAGGGGCTGCCGTCGCCGACAGGACGTCAATCGCGATCCCGCCGACCTCGAGCGCGGCGCTCACCCCACCCGTGGCGAAGATCCCCGCGCCCTTCGCGACCCACGCCGCAGCCTGCAGCGCGTCATTCCACTCCGGGCCCCGTCCGTGAGCAATCGCATCCAGGGCCGTGCGAGCCGTGACGAGGATGTCCTCGAACGCCGTCTGGGCCTCAGCCCACAGGGCCTGCTGTGCGGCGACGTCGATCCCGCGCACGACCGAGATGGCATGCATACCGCCGATGGCCCGAGCCAACTGGCCGAGAAACTTCGCCTTCAGCGACGCGATGAGCGTGCCTGACATGGCGGTGAGGTTCTGGCTCACCAGTGAGACGTGGACAGTCAGCTCGCCGCCACCGGTCACCTCGCCGTCCTCGATGCGTGCGGCACCCGACAGCCGGCGCGTGGTCTGTCGGCACTCCTCAACGAGGGGCGCGATCGATGCGGGCGACGGCAAGGCCAGCCAGGGGGCGACGATCTCGTCGATGGTCCGGCGCACGGCGTCGAACTGGGCGATGAAGAACTCGTCCCGGTCGACGCGGCCGAACAGCGTGGAGAGAGCGTCGGCGGACCAGTCACCGCCACCCGACCCGTCGGTGTTCGGTCGGGTGACCTTCGCGACCGAACCGCGCGAGCCGTTCTCGTAATGGTCGCCGTACAGCCGCCATCCCTGCTCACGCATCCACACGTCGATGGCTGACTGCTTGAGCTGGCCGACCAGCAAGTCGGTCATCGTGCACTGGTACGTCATGCCACGTCTCCGTCAAGCCTCTCGGAGCGCACGTCGTCGTCGGTCCGGCTGGAGCGGCTCGACGTGGACCCGCGAGAGACGACGAGCCAGCCGAGCACGACGAACCCGACGACGACGATCAGGGTCTGACGGTCCTGTCGTGCATCGGTGCACGCGGTCGCCACACGGGCCTGAGCAGCGACCTCGTCCGCGAGACCGCCTTCTGCCACGTAGTGCGTGACCGCATCGATCTGGCTGTCGGTCAGCGTCCGAGACAGACTCACCGGCTCACGCCACTCCAGACCGAGAGAGCGGCACCAGGCGATGTCGCCCGTGCTCGCGATTCGGACACTCGGAGGCACGAGAAGAAGTGCGGCGAACCCCGCCACCAGAGCGACGTTCCGCCACGCTCGCCGCCACGTCATAGTTGTCCCCCAGATCGGTAATAACGGGTGCAACCGGACCATAGCGAGAACGGCTGTGCGGGGGACGCGGTTGTCCACAACCCAGCGCACCAGAGGGTCAGGGGTGACGAGTCCGCCTGGGCGGGCACGCTCGCCAGCAGATGACCCACTCCCAGAGCTGCTCGGCCACGCAGTGCGCGTCATCGCAGGCGTGCCCGTCGACGCACGACCCGGGCCCGCGTACGAGCCGGGGCGGACGGTTCGGGACGCGCGCATAGGCGACTTCGAGGTCGCCCGGGTCGATCCAGGCGCGCACGAGGCCGTCGTAGGACAGGCCGACGCGGATGTACGGGTCATCCTCGACGTACTCGGCTACGGCCGGGACGCCCCAGCGGCTCAGGAGCGCGGCGACGGCCTGCGCGTGGGCCAGCGTGCGGACCGTCATCGCAGACCTCCTCGTGGTCGGGGTGTCGGGTGCTGGCACGGTGGCACGGGCGAATCCCCTGGTCAGCGGGTGGGGACACGCACTGTGGACGACCCCCGGGGCTCGTGGGGCTGGGGTCGGGTCGCTGTCCGTCACCGCTGCGTGGCGGCCCACGCGGCGAGCAGCTCCGCCGTGAGCGCATCGGCCGGCTCGTGGCGGATGCCGTGCTGGGCGCCCCACGCACGCGCGTACTGCTCGTACTCGCGGACGTCCGCCCACCCGGCCGGGGCGAGCGGGCGGATGTGGTCCGGGCCACCGTCGCCGTGCTGCACGATGCGAGCCACCGGCTCGCCGTCGCAGGTCAGGACGGCGTCGACCCATACGCCACCAGGGGCGCTCCCGAGCGCAACCTGGGCGAGCGCATACGGGCAGCCGGGCGGGACGGGGCGCTCGCTCATCGGGCGCCCGCGTTGGCGCTCTGGCTGCGCTCGCGCTCGATGGCGCGGTAGAGCGAGGACCGTCCGACGCCGAGCGTCTTGGCGACGGACACCACGCTCTGACCCTGGTCGATGAGGACGCGAGCCGCAGCGAGGCGTTCGGCGTCGACCACGGGGGGACGGCCGGGGATGCGACCGCGTGCGCGCGCGGCTTCGAGCCCGGACTTGGTGCGCTCAATCAGAACCTCGCGCTCCAACTCCGCCAGCGCCGCGAAGATCGACAGCAGCAGCACGCCAAGCCCTCCGCCCTGGCCGGGGGTCGTGTCGATCGCCTGGGTCAGGCTGCGGACGCCGACGCCCTTCTGCCCGAGGTCGTCGACGAGCGTGACGAGCTGCCGGACGGTCCGCCCGAGCCGCGAAAGCTCGGTGACCACGATCGTGTCGCCGTCGCGCACGTAGCCGAGCAAAGCGTCGAGCTCCGGTCGGGACGCCGCCGCACCGCTCACGCCATGGTCGACCCACACGCGCTCGCACCCGGCGCGCGTGAGCTCGTCGACCTGCCGACGCGGGTCCTGCTCCCGCGTGGACACCCGCGCGTACCCGAGCAACGCCACGCTGCCCCTCCGATCCCGCCGGACCGTCCGGCGTCACGACAACGTCCTAGCCGGCTGGACGCCCGCGTGTCCCGAATCCGTTCGCGGTTCACTCTTTCGGCACAGCGACTTCCGGTCACGGCTTCTGGCACAGCGCGCACGGGAGCAACCGGACAGCGATCGACGGGCTCGCTGGCTGCCCCACGATGGGTCGTATGTGGGAATCGAGTCCGCCTCGAGCGAGACTGTGGACGACTACGCACATCCCGGGACGGGCTTCGCAAACCTCGCGGGCATGACCAGGGGGCAACAGGCTGGGGGGCGCGGGTTCACAGCCGACGTCGACGAGCTTCACCGCGTGCCGGACAAGCTGCTCGCGCACGCGCACGACATCACCGACGTGCCGCTCATGCCCCGGCGGGCTGAGTACGGCGAGGCCGAGCTCGTCGCTGCCGCCGACCGGTGGGTGCGCGCGTGGGAGAAGGGTGCGGTCGTGCTGCGCGAGGAGATCGTCAACGTCGCAGGTGCCGTCCAGGACTGCGCGACGTCCTACGACCAGGTCGAGCAGATGCTGAAGGCCCGCATGGTCGAGGGCATCTCGATCGTCGACATCGCAGCCGGCTGCCGGGCGGACCTCCAGTGGGGGTGAGCGAGCTCGCGACCGCCACGTGCGGCGCCGACCTGATCGCCGGAGACCCTGGCGCGCTGCGTCTGGACGCCGTGACCCTGGAGGCCCGTGGCCGGCTGTACGGGCGGATCGCCGGCATGAGGATCGACACGTCGTGGGAGGGCGAGGCCGCCGACCGGTTCCGCGGCCAGCTCGGCGTGACGGTCCGCAAGGCGGAGGTCGCCGAAGCCATCGCGCACGGGGCCGCTGCGGCACTGCGCGTGTACGCCGAGGTGCTGGAGTGGGCGCGCGAGCAGGCCGAGGGCGCCCTGGCGCTGTGGCGCTCCGGCGACTACTGCATCCCGCCGACCGGGACCGGCCTGGACCGCACCACGCTGACCCCCGAGCAGGTCAGCGCACAAGCCGCACTCGACTCGGTCCGTGCGTCCGTGCGTGCGGCCGCTCGGGACACCGCCAAGGCGCTGAACGCCGCCGCCGACGAGGGCCCGGACGGGCTGTTCGCCGAGTGGTGGAAGCCGTTCGTCAGCACGGTCTCGGGGCCCCCGGACAACCCGTGGCACTGGGACCAGTACAGCGGCGCGCGAGGCATCGCCGAAGCCGTCCTCATCCCGCCGCTCGGCCCGGGGGTGCGGCCGGTCCCGCGCGTCCAGCTCGGCGAGGCCGCGACCAAGCAGTACCGCAACACGTTCTTCGACGCGCACCCCGAGCTCAAGCCTCGCGGCGACTACTGGGTGCACCACGCGATCGAGCAGAGGGTGCTCAGGCGCTACCCGGGTCTGTTCACCGAGGCTGAGATGCACTCGCTCGGTAACCTGCGGGGCGTCCACACGTCCGTGAACAGGGAAATCCACCTGAGGCAAATCCGGCGCATGTGGGACAGGTTCTACGCCGAACACCCAGTCGGAAGCGGAGTCACTCGCCAGGACTTCCTGGACTACGCCCAGTACGTCGACCAGCAGCTCGGCAGCAACTTCACCCCGCCCGTCGTGCCGTGATCAGGAGAGAGATGCCCTACTACCAGCTTGAGCCGTCGGTGCCAGGCGACCTGGCCAACGAGACGGGCGTCGACTACACGGTCGTCCCGCCGAGGTTCACCGAGACGCCGATCTACGAGTTCGTGATGCCGCCAGAGGCTGACCTGGTGACCGCGCTCGCCACCTACTTCGTCACCCCAGCGCTGGCCGACGCGATCATCGCCGCGCAGATCACCGGGGTGAGCTTCGCCGACGCGCGGGTCACGGTCGACGACCAGGTGCACGTCGTCTACCCCGGCACCGATATCGGCACCTGGTTGTGGATGAAGGTCGACGGCATCGAAGGCGTACACGACGCCTGGCGCGCCGGACGCCTGGGATACCTCACGGTCAACGAACGCTTCATGGACCTGCTGCGGCGGTTCCGGCTGCACGACGCCGAGATCACCGAGGTGCCCGACGGAGCGTGACGGCATCACCGGCGGTCGTTGGGGCCCGTCGTGCGGGACTTGCGCGAGGGGTGATATACGCCAGTACCAAGGTTTCGAGAACGCGCCCGCCGCGTCGCGAACTCACCCTCGGACCAGCCGTCGACAGCGCACAGCAACGGCAGAATCGCATTTATGGGATGGGTGGAGGACTTTCGGTCAAACTCCGTGTGGGCGACACTCCATGCTGCGCGGGCGCGGCTCGACGAGCTCTGGTCTAGCGGAGAGCTCCCGGCCGACGACGAGCGAGTCGAGATGCTCCGTGCTCTCCTTGCACGGGTCGACGGAGTGCGAGACAGCCCTGACATCCTCATCACTCAGCGAGACCTCGGCGCTCTCAGCAACCACCTTGAGTCACTGCTGGCCCACCTGCCGAACCTGCAGCCCATCTTCTCGCCGTTCTCTGGGTACGACCCCGTGTTCGACCTCATCGCAAAGCTTGTCGCGACGTGGCCCCCGTCGGGCTCTGCGAGCCTCAGGGGGCTCGCTTCGCACGTACGTTCCGAGGCTGCGGTGCTTCCCGGGGGCGTCGGGGACGGGCACGCGCGCGGTCCAGCGCCCGCTCCGCTCTTGCCGGACGGACCCCCACGGGAGCCTGCCGGACCTGCCTGCCACGAAATCCTCCCATGACTCCTATGGTGCGTTATGGTGCAACGCCACTGCGGAGAGACTATTTCGGGTGGGGTGGTCGGGCTGGGATGTGGCCTCTGACCTGCGGTTTCATCTGGGAGCGGGTGACGGGAATCGAACCCGCGCTGTCAGCTTGGGAAGCTGAAGTTCTACCATTGAACTACACCCGCGCGAACCGTCCTCGGACGCCCGGAGGCGCCGAGCCGCGGTCGGCATCCGACAGCATAGCGGCCGCTCGCGACGAGTCGAACCGCGTCCCGCCCGGCACCGCCGCCCCGCGGCACACCCCCGCTCCGACCTCCCCACGACGACGACCCCGCGGTTGCTCCGTCTCCGGCCGCTCATACCCGGAGCGACGACGGGGTCGTCGTCGTGGTGGCGGCCGAGACCGTGGTTGCTCCGGGTAGGGGAGAGCGGAGCCGGAGGAACCGCGGGGTCGTCGGGCGGCGGGCCGGCCGGGGGGCGCGGGTCAGGGGCCGGGACGGGTCAGGGGCGGGGGGTGAGCTCGGTGACCTCGTCCGGGGGGTCGATCCGCACCTCGGTGTTCCAGCCCGTCAGGTCGGCCTCGACTGTGCCGGCGGGCTCGGCGTAGCGGCGGACCAGACCGTCCGGGCCGATCCACAGCCGCAGCATCCAGTACGGGTTGGCGACGGCGCCGCTGGTGAACCGCTCACCGGTCGCCCCGGTCGCCCGTCGGAGGTCGACGACGACGTCGAACGGCTGCGCGGTCACGCCGTCGACGGAGATCGACGCACCACCCGGGGCGACGGACGCGACCGCGTCGCGGACCTCCTCGAACCGGCGGGACAGGTCCACCACCGCGAGGTAGTCGACGTACGCGCCGACGAGCAGGTCGGCCGGGTCCTCGCGGGACGTGCGGGCGAAGCCGTCGGTCAGGCCGGGCAGGGAGGCGTACGCGTCGTCGTCGACGAGCCGCAGCTCGCTCACCGCGCCGTCCTCGTCGATCCGTCCGACGAGGTCCCAACGGTCGCCGTGACGCTCGGCGCCACCCGTGACGACCGGAGCCTGCGGATCGAGCCGCAGCTCGAACGTGTACGTGTCGACCGCCCGCAGCGCGTCGGCGAGGTCGGCGACCACGTGCTCGGTGTCGTACCGCACGGCGACGTCCGGGAGCGGCCTCGGACCGCCCTCGTCGGCGAGGGCACCGCCGGCGAGCGCACCGGTGACGCCGCCCGCGAGCAGCCCGGTGACGGCGACGAGCGCCGGGACCCGGGACAGCGGCGGAAGGTGCACGGCCGAACTCTGTCAGCACCGGGCACGTTCGCGCAGCACCCCGACGAGGGACGGCGCGCGGGCAGGCGACGACGCGGCGCCGGCCCGGTCAGCGGTTCAGCACGAGCTCCACGTCACCGAGGTCGAGGTTCTTGCCCCGCTCGACGGTGATGACGCGGTAGGCGGCGGGCAGCGTGTACCAGTAGGGCACCTCGTCGTCGCGGGTGTGCCCGATGGAGGGTGAGAGCGTGAGGCGGTAGGTGCCGGGGTCGACCGCAGCCCCGGTGTAGAGCCCGTGGGCGGGGTGGTCCCACGAGGACGTGACCGAGCCGTGCTGCATCAGGTTGACGTTGCCGTCGAACGGGACGCCCCGGTAGTACAGGCGTACCCGCACGCTCCCCTGCCTCTCGGTCAGGCGCAGCGCGATCCTCGACCCCCCGTCGTCGATCTGCGTGTCGGTCTCCGTGGAGACCCACCCCTTCTGCCTGACGGTGACGCGCGCCGCTCCGGGTACGAGACCCCTCGCCACGAAGTCGCCGTTCCTCCCGACGGCCGCACCATGGGTGTAGTCGACGCAGTCGACGCCGCACACGACGACCTCCCGCCGCGGGTCCTGCCAGGTCCCCTTGTCGCCGCCCGTCACGTTGCCGGCCAGGGCCACGGCCGTCCTGTTCCCGCGCAGGTGCCCGGTGGTGGTGACCTTGCCCGCGCGGACCGTGACGGGCTTGCGGATCCAGAGGTCGCCTATCGAGTACACGTAGTACCGGCCGGGCGGGACGGTGAACCGGGACCGGAGGGGCTGGCGGATCCCCTTGGCGTTCGCGTCGGCCAGGTAGACGGTCCCGTCCGCCGAGGGAACGTAGATCGTCCCCTCGCGCGTGAGCGTCAGGTGGCGTGTCGTCGTCGCGCCCGAGGTGACCTTCAGCAGCGCGGAGCCCGAGGACCAGCCGTTGTCGTCCGCGCTCTCGGCGAGGCGGTAGGTGCCCACGGGCACCCGCGTGAAGCGGTAGCGACCGGTCGCGTCGCTCGTGGTGCTCCGGAGGTAGCGGCCGTCGGCGTCGGCCGACTGCAGGGTGACCTCGACGCCGGGTCGGGGCGCGTCGGACCCGACGAGGCGGCCCGTGACCGTCCCCGGAGGTGTCGCGGGCAGGCTCGTCGTGGAGCGCTCGCCCGCCCGGACCGTCACCACGTCCGACGTGATCTCGACGCCGCTCTTGAGCCACGCCTGGATGCGGTAGCGCCCGGGGACGAGGTACCGGAACTGGACCTTGCCGTCCTCGATCCCGTTGGCGTGCTGGCCGCGGATCGGCGTCCCGTCGAGCCGCTGGATCCACGCGTGGGCGCTGGGGCTCTCGGCGCCTGCGACCGTGGCGCCGACCGACCCGGTCCGGTCGAGGTCGATGTCGACGGTCGCGTCGGCCGTGGCCGCGGGGCGCAGCGGGACGCCCTGCCAGGCGTAGTCCGTCCGGCCTCCCGCCCCGACGTACGCGGGTGCGAACGTCCGCGGGTCGTCGGCGCCGGTGTTGGCGGTGAGCACCCAGGCCGTCGCGTCCGTGGGCACCGGGAGCGCGTAGGTGCCGTCGGCCGAGGTGGTCGTGGTGCCGGTCCGGCCGGTGGCGGGCTCCCGCCAGGAGACCTGCACCGGACGCGGCGGGGCCTCGCCCTCCGCGGTGACGCGTCCGCTGTAGACGACGTCGTCAGCGGCCGTGGCGGGGGTCAGCCCGCCCAGCAGGAGCGCTGTGGTGGCGAGCAGGGCGCCGGAGGGTCGCAGCATGTCAGGAGTGTGGCAGCGGCAGCACGCTCCGCGCCACCATCGTGGGGTCGACCGCGGCGGGTCCCGCTACCGGCGGAACGCGACCTCGACGGTGCCCAGGTCGAGGGTCTGGCCGGGCTTCACGGTCACCGTGGTCAGCGCGCTCGGCAGGTCGTACCAGAACGGCGCGCCGACGAGCACGTTGCCCGCGGAGGCGTTCAGCGTCATGCGGTACGTGCCGGGCGCGAGGCGTGCGGCGCCCGTGTCGAGCGTGCCGCCCGTGAGCTCGCGCATCAGACCGGGCGCGTCGTTGCGGGAGAACGTCACGGTGCCCGTGACCGGCGCACCGCGGTAGCGCAGCACGCCGCGCACCCGGGCGTTCTCGGTCGTCAGGCTCAGCTGCAGGTTCGTCGTCGACGCCGTGCCGATGCGGGCGGTGACCCGGCCGGGCTGCCAGCCGGTCTGCTCGGCCTGCACGTGCGCGATGCCGGGCACGAGCCCGGTCACCCGGTAGGTCCCGTCGGCGCGGACGGTGGCCGCGCGGCCGTCGGTGCCGCCGCACAGGACGTCGCACACGGCGACGGTCCGCTTCTTCGCGCCGTCGCCCGTGTCGCCGCCCGTGACCGCGCCACGCAGGCTGACGAACGCCTTGTCCGGCCGCATGGTCCCGGCGTCGGTGACCTTGCCCGCGCGGATCGTGACGAGCGTGCGGGTCCAGCGCAGGCCGCTCGCCGCGTACACGTAGTACGTGCCGGGCGCGGCCGTGATGCGCGTGCGGTCGAGCTCGCGCACCCGGGTGCCGTCCGCCCGCGCCAGGACGACGAGCTGGTCGGGGGCGCGCACCACCAGGGCCCCTTCGCGCTCGAGCGTGAGGTCGCGCGTCGTCGTCGCACCCACCGTCACCTTGACGAGCCCGCTGCCCGAGCGCCACCCGTTGTCCTGGCCGCTCTCCGCGACCCGGTAGGTGCCGGCCGGCAGGCCCGAGAACCGGTACCGGCCCTGGGCGTCGGTCGTCGTGTCGGCCGGGGCGCCGTCACCGCTGATGGTGACGCGCACGCCGGCGACGGGCTTGCCGAACCCGAGCAGGCGCCCGGTGACGGTGCCACCCTTCGACCCGACCATCGACAGCGTGGCCTCCTGCCCCGGCCGAACCGTCACGACGTCGGACGTCGTCGCCGTGCGACCACCGCGGCTCGGCTGCAGGATCACGCGGTAGCGGCCGGGCACGAGGTCGCGGAACTGGAACGTGCCGTCGTCCTGGACGTCGCGCTGCGCGTCGTACAGGTACCCCTTGCCGTCGGCGCGCTTGAGGTCGACCCACGCGCGTCCGGGCGTGAACCCGGCCGCGGTCCCGACGATCGAGCCGCGCAGGTCGAGGTCGATGTCGACCGTCGCGTCCTGCGCCGCGTCGGGGCGCAGGACGAGCGGCTGCCACGCGTAGTCGCTCTGCCCGTCGGCGCCGACGAACTCCGGCGCGTACGTGCGCGGGTCGCCGTACTCGTCGTTCGCGACGAGCACCCACTCGGACGCGGTCACCGGGACCGGCAGCGAGTAGGTGCCGTCCGGCGCGGTGACCACCGAGTGGTAGTCCCCGCTCGCGGGCTCGAACCAGCCCACGTGCGTCTGACCGGTGAGGGCGGCACCGGCGGCGGTCACGCGGCCGGTGTAGGTCACGTCGTCCTCGGCCGCGGCGGCGGGCGCCGTCGCAGCCGTCACCAGGGCGAACGTGACGACGCCGACGACGGCGGACTTCGAGAGCATCCGCCGATTGTTGCACTCGTCGCGTCCGCTGCGGTGCGGTTCGGCCGGGTCTGTGGACGGGAGGGCGTCAGCACGGTCACACGCTTCCTATCGCTGCAGCACGGTCCGCACGGTGCCCAGGTCCAACCTCTCGCCCGGCCGCACGGTGAACGTGCCGGGCACGTCGAGCCAGAACGGCGTGGCCGCGCCGCGCGAGCCCAGGATCCTGTCGGACGTGATCCGGTACGTCCCGGGCGCGATCCGGCCGTCCCACGTGTCGATGGAGCCGTTCTCGAGCCAGAAGGACTCGGTCACGGTGTCGCTCGTCAGGCTGACCCGGCCGGTCAACGGGACGCCGTTCGGCGTCACCAGCTTCACGCGCAGCGCGCCGCCCTGCGTGGTCAGGCGCACGTCGACCCTCGTCGACGACCCTCCCGTGACGGTCTTCTTCGTCACGGGCTGCCAGCCCTTCTGGCTCGCGGTGACCGAGACAGCCCCCGGGATGACCGAGGTGGCCACGAACGTCCCGTCCGCAGCGACGCTGACGGGCGCGGGGGTGAAGCCCGTCGGCGGGACGTCGCACATGAGGTCGCAGACGCGGACCGTCTTGGGCCGGGAGGTCGTGGACGCGCCGCCGCCCGTGATCTTCCCGCGGACGGTCACGAACGGGTGGTCCGCACGCAGCTTCCCGGTCTGCGTCAGCTTGCCGGAGCGGATCGTCACGGCGGTGCGCGACCAGCCGCTCTTCGCCTTCGTCCAGACGAGGTACTGACCGGGCGGCAGCGTCAGGCTGTGGTCGCTGAAGAGCCATCGCCGCCAGGTGCCGTCGGCGTCGGCGAGCGCGACGTCCTGCCCGCCTGCGTCGACCGTGAGCCGGCCCTCACGCACCAGCGTGAGGTCGCGGGTCGTCGTCGCGTTCGACGTGACCTTGAGCAGGCCGGAGCCCGACGTCCACCCGTTCTCGTCGCCGGACTCGCTGATGCGGTACGTGCCGGGCGGCACGTCGTCCGCGCGGTAGCGGCCCTGCGCGTCGCTCGTGAGCCTGCGGGCGAAGTACGTGCCCGCCAGGGTGACCTCGACGCCGGCGACCGGACGGCCGGACCGCAGCAGGCGACCCGTGACCGTCCCGCCGGCGCGCAGGTCGGTGCGGACCGGGATCTCGTCACCGCCGAGCACCGTCACGGTCGTCGTGTGCACCGGGGTCCAGGTCCCACCCCGGTGTACGAGGATGCGGTACCGGCCCGGGATCAGGAACCGGAACACGTAGGAGCCGTCGCGCACCCGCTTGCCGTCGACGAACGTCCGGCCGCCGTCGGCGCGCTCCAGGAAAACTTCCGTCCCCTCACCTCCGCCGGTGACCGTCCCGACGACGGTCCCCGCCGGCACGAGGTCGATGTCGACCGTGGCGTCTTCCGTGGGCGCCGGACGCAGCTCGAGGCCCTCCCAGGCGTGGTCGGTGGCGCCGTCCGCGCCCACGTACTGCGGCGCGAACGTGCGCAGGTCCTGGTAGTTGTCGTAGTACGAGCGCTCGGCCTCGTACGGGTTGGCCACCAGCACCCACTGCGACACGCGCCCCGGCACGAGGAGCGAGTACGTGCCGTCGGCCCGTGTGAGCGTCGAGGCGTTGAGCCCCGTCGCGGGCTCGTACCAGCGCACGTGCACGGGCTTGGGCAGGGCCTTGCCCGCGGCGGTGACGCGTCCGGTGTAGGTGACGGTCGTGGTGGCCGCGGTGGCGGGGGCCAGCGAGCCGGCGACGAGGGCGAGTGCGAGCGTGCCGATGACGGCGAACCTCGAGAACATCCGTGCAGTCTGGCACCCGTCCCGCCCGCCAGGGGCCGGTTGCGGCCGATCTGCGCAGGAACGTCACACGGGCAGCGCGAGCACCTGGTCTCGCACGACGCGCCGGAGTACCTTGCCGACCTGCGAGCGCGGCAGGTCGGGCAGCACGACGATCCGCCGCGGCACGGCGTAGCGCGCGAGGCGCCGCCCGCACCACTCGCGCACCGCCGCGAGGTCGACCTCGTGCCCCTCGCGCAGCACGACGGCCGCGACGACGGACTCGCCCAGGTCACCGCCCGGCACGCCGACCACGGCGACGTCCGCGACGCCCGGCATGGTGCGCAGGTGGTCCTCGACCTGCGACGGGTACACCTTGAACCCGCCGGTCACGATCATCTCCTTGATGCGGTCGACGAGCAGGACGAACCCGTCGTCGTCGACGCGCACCACGTCGCCGGTCCGCAGCCAGCCGTCCGCCAGGAGCTGCCCCGCGGTCTCGTCGGGCCGGTTCCAGTAGCCCGCGAAGACCTGCGGGCCGCGCACGAGCAGCTCACCGGCCTCGCCGGGCGCGACGTCGAGCGTCGGGTCCTCCTGCGAGACGACGCGCACCTCGGTGCCCGGGAACGGCAGGCCGAGCGCACCCGGCCGCCGCGTCGCGTCGAACGGGTTGCCGAGCGCGACGGGGGACGTCTCGGTCATGCCGTAGCCCTCGACGACGAGCCCGCCGGTCGCCTCCTCCCAGCGTCGCGCGGTCGCGGCCGGCAGCGCCATCGCCCCCGAGATCGCGCGCGTGAACGAGCGCAGCGAGACGCCCTGCTGCTCGGCGGCGGTGACGAGGCGGTCGAGCATGGGCGGCACGGCCGGGATGAAGGTTCCGGGCCGGCGGCGCTGCGCCGCGAGGACGAGCGTCGGGTCGAACGACGGGAGCACGACGAGCGTCGCGGCGATCCGCATCGAGTACGTCAGGCACAGTGTCAGGCCGAACGCGTGGAAGAACGGCAGCACGCCGTAGACGACCTCGCGCCCGCGCTCGTGCCGCGTCCACGCGTGCCCCTGCTCGGCGTTCGCGACGAGGTTGGCGTGCGTGAGCACCGCGGCCTTGGGGGTCCCGGTGGTCCCGCCGGTGTACTGCAGCAGGGCGATGTCCGACGAGGTGGGCTCGGGGTGCGACGCGGGCAGCGGGTCCGCGGCGCGCACGAGCCGGTGCCACAGCGGGACGTCGCCGGGCACGGGCCCACGCATCGCGGCGGCCGTGCGGCGAGCCTTGGCGACGGGCAGCCGCAGCGCGAGCCGGTCGCGTGCGCGCAGGTCGTGCGCGAGGTCCACGGCGACGACCCGCAGGTCGGCCAGGGCCGCCGTCCGCTCACGGGCCTCGAGCACCGCGGGCACGGCCTTGGTCCAGGTCAGCGCGACGGCCGCCCCGGAGTCCGCGAGCTGGTGCGCGAGCTCGTCGGCGGAGTAGGTGGGGTTGTGCTCGACGACGACGCCGCCGACCCGCAGCACCGCGTAGAACGCGACGAGGTGCTGCGGGCAGTTGGGCAGCGCGATCGCGACGCGGTCCCCGGCGCGTACGCCGAGCGCGACGAGCGCACCGGCGGCGCGGGCGACCTCGTCGGCCAGGGCGCGGTACGTCGTCGTCGCGCCGAGGAAGTCGACGGCGATGCGGTCGCCGTGGTCGGCGGCGGCGCGCGCGAGGCCCGCGGTGAGCGGCTCGTCGGGCAGCGGGGGGAGGGTGACGGGTGAGGTCGCGGCGGGGGCCGCGGGTCGGCGGGCCGCGTCGTCGGGCGTGCGGTCGGTCGCCGGGCCGTTCCAGGTCATGCCTCAGCGTAACCTACGCCACCGTAAGTTACTACTCCGTAACCTCCGCTCCCCGTGCCCCTGCCGTCCGCGCGGCCGCCCCCGCCCCACCCTCCGTGAGCCCGTGGTTGCTCCGGGAACCGCGCCGCAGAGCCGGAGCGAGCGCGGGCTCGGCGCCGCCTACTCCCGCGAGCCCGTGGTTGCTCCGGGAACCGGGCCGTGCAGCCGGAGCGCGGGCGGGGTCAGGGGGTGGACGGGGGCGTGCGTCGCGGCGGGACGTGGTGGGATCGGGGCATGGCGCCGACGATCCGTCCGTTCCACCCGGTCGACCTCGCAGGGCTCTACCGGCTGTGCCTGCTCACCGGGGACGCCGGCGGCGACGCGAGCGCGCTCTACCGCAACCCCGACCTGCTCGGTCACGTCTACGCCGGTCCCTACCCGGTCGCCGACCCGGGCCTGACGTTCGTCCTGGCCGACGAGCACGGCGTCGGCGGGTACGTCGTCGCGACCGCCGACTCCCGCGAGTTCCTGCGCTGGCTCGACGCGCACTGGTGGCCGACGCTGCGCGCGCAGTACCCCCGCGTCCCGGACCCGGGCGACGGCACGCAGGACCACGTCCTCGTCGACCGCATCCACGGCTGGCCCACCGCACCCGAGCCGTACTACGACGAGTTCCCCGCGCACCTGCACATCGACCTCGCACCGCGGCTGCAGGGACAGGGCTGGGGCCGCCAGCTCGTCGCGACGCTCGCCGACGCGCTGCGCAGCCGCGGCGTGCACGGCCTGCACCTGGGCGTCAGCGAGCGCAACGCCGGCGGCATCGCGTTCTACGACCGTCTCGGGTTCGAGACGTACGCGCGGCACGCCTGGGGCCGCACGCTCACGCTGCGGTTCTGATCAGCGCGCGTCTGCGCCTCACGCGCCGAAGGCGTCCTCGAGCTCGTGCCAGTCGACGAGCTCGTCCGCGCCGGGCGTGGTCACGACGATGCTCGGGTCGTTCCAGTCGCGCATCGTGGTCGTCGACGTGATGCCCATGAACTCCGAGACGGTGCGCACGAGCCGGTCGTCGGCGTTGACCCAGTAGTCGCCCTCCATGCTCGGCGGGATCGACTCGAGCGCCTCGGCGAGCGTGGGGTCGAACGCCGAGCCGAGCGCCTCGAGGTACTTGCGGGTGTCGACCGTCACCCGGTAGTGCCGGGCGGGCACGCCTTCGACCTCCTCGACGCCGAGGTCCTCGCTCGACAGCAGCGAGCCCTCCTGCAGCTCGGCGTTGCGGCCCAGCTGGGACAGCGCGTCCAGGTCCGGCACGGCAGCCGCCAGGGGGTTCTCGGCGTCGGCGGGGTCGATGGTCACGAACTTGTCCTGCGACATCTCACCGAGGTTCATGTAGAACATGCCGTCGACCCACCGCGACCGCGTCGCGACCCCCTGCGACACGAAGTCCATGTTCATCGCGATGGTGTCGCCGTCGAGGACCATCTCGTACTCGTAGGTCATCTCGACGCCGCTGCCGGAGCTCTCCATGGTCATGCGGTAGGACGTCACGTCGACGCTCGCCGCGTTGACCGCCTTCGCGAACTCCTCGGTGGAGTAGGACGCGGGCTCGCCCGCGGCGGCGTCCGGCGCGGCCGGGGTCTGCGCCGCGGTCGCCTCGGGCGTGCCGGCGGGCTTCGAGCGGGCGTCGTCGTCCGACGACGAGCCGCACGCGGCGAGGGTGAGCGCGAGCGCCACGCTCGTCGCGGCGGCGAAGGTGCGAGTGACGGCGCGCATGCGCGGATCCCCCTGGGCGAAGAAGTGATGTGTGCGCTCCGATGGTGGCACCCCGTGGCGGGCCGACCCAGGTACGGGAGTCCCGATCGACCAGGTTCACCCACCCGGGTGCACGGCGAGCGGCGCCGCGCTCGCAGGACAGCACGAGGGCCGGGACGCGCGCTGCGTCCCGGCCCTCGTGGCGTCCGTGCCGGTGGGTCAGCCGCCGAGGCCGCCCGCGCCCGACATGAGCTCCTCCCACGTCAGCGGCGAGAGCTCGTCACCGCTCGGCGCGACGACCGTGAGGCTCGAGTCGTTCCAGTCGGTGTACGTGGTGGTCATCTTCTCGCCCGCGATGTCGATGACCATCTTGGCGGGGCGGTTCTCGTCGTCGAGCCACAGGTCGTACGCGACGTCCTCGAGCGCCGAGGCCGCGTCCGTCGGGACCGTCCCGTCGCCCATGGCGGCGACCGCTGCGGACGGGTCGACCGTCACGACGTAGTGCGTCGTCGAGACCCCGTCGAGGTCCTCCTCGCCGACCTTCTTGATGGACTCCACGGAGTCCTTGAAGCCCGCGAAGCTCTTCGACAGGTCGCCCATGTCCTCGATCGGGCCGAGCATCGCGCCGAACGGGTTCGTCTCGTCGGACAGGTCGATCTTGATGAACTTGTTGTCGCTCATCTCGCCGAGGTCCATGTAGTACGCGCCGTCGGTGAGGACGATGCGCGTCTTGGCGCCGGCGGCCTCGCTGACGATCGACATGCTGGTCTTGCCGCCCTTGACGACGACGACACCCTCGAACGTCCCCGCCGCGCCGGGCGTGGTCGAGGTCATCCGGTAGGACGTGTCCTTGCCGACCTGGCTGGCCAGGGCGGAGTACAGCGTCTCGGCGGTGATCTCCTCACCGCCGTCGTCGTCCTTCTCCGGCGCGGGCGTGGCGGAGGTCCCCGCGGGGGCCTTCGTCTCCTGCTCCGACGGGCCCGAGTCCGAGCCGCAGGCGGCGAGCGAGAGCGCGAGGACCGCCGCAGCCCCCGTGCCGACGATCCGTGTGATGGCGCGCATGTGTGTTCTCCCGTGGATCCGTGTTGTGGCACGCCATGGTGGCACGCGGGACGAACCGGAAGTGCCGGTTGTCCACGACGAGCCGATGGTGCGGTGGCGGCTAGAGGGTCACGTCGACGCGGACCGTCGACCCGGCGGGGGCGTACGGCACGAGGTTGCCCTCGACCGGCGTGCCGTCCACGACCAGCCGGCCGCGCGAGCCGTCGGTGCCCGAGTTCGTCACCGTGATCTCGTACGTCGCCCCGCGCGCGACGCGCGTGACGGTGAACGACGGCACGTCCGGGCCGATCTGCGGGTCGACGACGAGCCCGTCGTACTCCGGCCGCACACCCAGCAGGTACTGCGAGACCGTGACGAAGTTCCACGCAGCGGTGCCCGTGAGCCAGGAGTTCTTGGCCTCGCCGTGGCGGACCGCCTCCTTGCCCGCGATCATCTGCGCGTACACGTACGGCTCGAGGCGGTGGACGTCGGAGATGTCCTCGCGGTAGGCGGGCGTGATGCGCTTGTAGTAGTCGAACGCGCGCGCACCGCGGCCCACGACCGTCTCGGCGATGATCACCCACGGGTTGTTGTGGCAGAAGATGCCGCCGTTCTCCTTGTACCCCGGCGGGTACGTGGAGACCTCGCCCATGTGCACCTGGTACGTGGTGTACGCGGGGTACTGGAGCACCATGCCGTGGTCGGTCGCGAGCATCTCGTTGACCGAGTCGAGCGCCTTGATCGCGGGGGCGTCCGTGTCCTGCGGGCCCTCGCCGACGCCGACGCCCGCCATGACGGCGAAGCCCTGCGGCTCGATCCAGATCTTGCCCTCGTCGTGCGCGTCGGTCCCGATCGGGTTGCCGTAGTAGTCGTACGCGCGCAGGAACCAGGAGCCGTCCCAGCCGTCGGTGAGCAGCGCGTCGCGCATCTCGGCGACGTGGCCGCGCGCCCGGTCGGCGACGTCGGCCAGGCCGCGGCGCGCCGCGAGCTCGGCGTACTGCTCGCCGTACAGGACGAACTGCGCGGCGATGAACGTGGACTCCGCGACCCCGCCCGCCTGGTTCTCGGTGGTCTGGAAGGACTCACCGGGCGTCGTGGAGAAGCAGTTGAGGTTGAGGCAGTCGTTCCAGTCGGCGCGGCCGATCAGCGGCAGGCCGTGCGGGCCGCGGTGCGTGACCGTGAACTCGAACGAGCGCGTCAGGTGCTCGAACAGCGGGACCTCGGAGCCGGGCTCGTTGTCGAACGGCACCGGCTCGTCGAGGATCGAGAAGTCGCCGGTCTCCTTGATGTACGCCGCGGTGCCCGCGATCAGCCACAGCGGGTCGTCGTTGAAGCCCGAGCCGATGTCGTTGTTCCCGCGCTTCGTCAGCGGCTGGTACTGGTGGTACGCCGAGCCGTCCGCGAACTGCGTCGAGGCGATGTCGATGATCCGCTCGCGCGCCCGCTCCGGGATCAGGTGGACGAAGCCCAGGAGGTCCTGGTTGGAGTCGCGGAAGCCCATGCCGCGGCCGATCCCGGTCTCGAAGAACGACGCCGAGCGCGACATGTTGAACGTGACCATGCACTGGTACTGGTTCCAGATGTTGACCATCCGGTCGAGCTTCTCGTCGTTCGAGCTGACCGAGTACGTCGACAGCAGGTCGGTCCAGTAGTCCTTGAGCGCCGCGAACGCCGCGTCCGTCTGCTCGGACGTCGCGAACCGGGACAGCAGCGCGTGCGCGCGCTCCTTGTTGACGACCTGCTTCGCCTCGTCGGCCCACTTCTCCTCGTCGGGGTTCTCGACGTAGCCGAGGACGTAGACGAGCTCGCGCGACTCGCCGGGGGCGAGGGACACCGCGACGGAGTGCGAGCCGATCGGGTACCAGCCGGACGCGACCGAGTTCGCGGACTCGCCCTTGAGCGGCACCGCGGCCTCGCCGAGCGAGTTGTACGCGCCGACGAACGTGTCACGGTCGGTGTCGAAGCCCTCGGCCTGCGTGTTCACCGCGAACACCGCGTAGTGGTCGCGGCGCTCGCGGTACTCCGTGCGGTGGTAGATCGCCGAGCCGTGCGGGCTCTCCTGCTCGACCTCGACCTCGCCGATCGACAGGTTGCGCTGGTAGTTCGTCTGGTCGTCCTGCGCGTTCCACAGGCAGAACTCGACGAACGAGAACAGCGTGAGCGACTTGTAGGAGTCGGACGTGTTGGTGACGGTGACCTTCTGCACCTCGGCGTTCTCGCCGACCGGTACGAAGAACAGCGTCTCGACGCGCACGCCGCCGCGCTCACCCGTGATCGTCGAGTAGCCCAGGCCGTGGCGTGCCTCGAAGTGGTCGAGGTCCGCCTTGACCGGCAGCCACGACGGGGTCCACACGTCGCCGCCGTCGTTGACGTACAGGTAGCGGCCGCCCGCGTCGGCCGGGATGTTGTTGTAGCGGTACCGCGTCAGGCGGCGCATCTTGGCGTCGCGGTAGAACGAGTACCCGCCGGCCTGGTGCGACAGCAGCGAGAAGAACTGCTCGGAGCCCAGGTAGTTGATCCACGGGTACGGGGTGTGCGGCGTCGTGATGACGTACTCGCGTGCCTCGTCGTCGAAGTGCCCGTAACGCATGGAGGTGCCTCTCGCCGTGCTGGTCGCAGTGCTCGTCGCAGTGCTGCGTGGCGGGCCGCGCGGACCGGTGCTGCCGTGCCTCCGGTGCCGCCGACGACCCGTGGATGGTCAGGTGTGGAGCGGGGTGGTGCAGGGGCGGAACGTGTGCGTGCGAGAGCGCTCCCATGCGTCTCACGAGACAGGACTATAGCGGGGCGTGCACCGCACTGACACCATGCCCGCGCGCGGGGCACTACCGTGGGCGCGTGCTGCTCTCCGACCGCGACATCACCGCCGAGCTCGACGCAGGCCGCGTGGCACTCGAGCCCTACGAGTCCGCGATGATCCAGCCGTCGAGCATCGACGTGCGGCTCGACCGGTTCTTCCGGTTGTTCGACAACCACAAGTACCCGTACATCGACCCCGCCGCCGAGCAGCCGGACCTCACGCGCCTCGTCGAGGTGCCGGCGGGCGAGACGTTCGTGCTGCACCCCGGGGAGTTCGTCCTCGGGTCGACGTTCGAGCGGGTGACGCTGCCCGACGACATCGCGGCGCGCCTCGAGGGCAAGTCGTCGCTCGGCCGCCTCGGCCTGCTCACGCACTCGACGGCGGGCTTCGTCGACCCCGGCTTCAGCGGTCACGTGACGCTCGAGCTCTCGAACGTCGCGACCCTGCCGATCGTGCTCTACCCGGGCATGAAGATCGGCCAGCTGTGCTTCTTCCGGCTGTCGTCGGCCGCGCAGCACCCGTACGGCTCGCAGCGCTACGGCTCGCGCTACCAGGGCCAGCGTGGCCCGACGGCGTCCCGCTCCTGGCAGAGCTTCCACCGCACGGAGGTGTGACGCGATGACGCGTGACCTGCCGCGTCTTCCCCTGTCCGACGAGGGCCTGCGCGGACGCCACCTGCTCGCGCTGCCCGAGGGCGTCGAGCCCGACGAGGTCGAGGTGCTGGCCGCCAGCCGGTTCCTCAACGCGCGCTGGGAGGAGCCCGACGCGGACCCGACCGGCCAGCGCGCCCGGCCCCTGACCGCCGCGCTCGGCATCCGCATCGGCGCCGCCCGGCCGCAGGCGCGCGTCCTGCGGCTCAACCGGCACTCCACGCTCACCGGCCCGTACGCCGTCACGCAGGCCGACGCGGTCGCGCTCGGCCTGCCCGTCACGACCGTCACCGCGTTCGACGTCGCGTGCCCCCGCGACCGGGGCGTCCGGCCCGCACCCGGTGGCGACCGGCACGGGCTCAAGCGCGCGTTCCCGGACGGCTACCCGAACCGCGAGGAGGAGCGCGTCCTGCTGTGGCTCGTCGCCGCCGCGCGGCGGCTCGGCGGCGCCGTGCGCACCGGTCAGAACGGTGTGGTGCTGCAGCCCGACATGGAGTCCGCGATCGACCTCACCGTGTTCTCCGACCGGTGGGTCGAGCCCGACGAGGCGCTCGCCGTGGTGCAGCGCGCCGCGCCGCGGGCGCGGCTGTCGGTCCCGACGAGCGAGTGGTCCGGTCCCATGGCGGGAGCCGGACGCGCCGAGCGGCACACCCTCGCCGGCATGCCCGAGCCGGGCGGGTCCGGGCTGCGCGACGCGCTCCTCGAGCACGGGGTCCTGGACCCCGACGAGCGTCGGCGCCTCGCGCAGGAGGCTGCCGCGTTCGACGAGCTCATGCTGGCCGCGCCGCCCGCCGCCGAGTCGTACGGCGTGCTCGTCGAGCTCGGCGTGGACGGGATGGTCGCGGTCGAGGCGTCCGAGGAGACCGCGCTGCCGCCGCTGCTCCAGGGGCTGCCGTGGACCGAGCACGGCGTGGTGGCGTACCGCGTGCGCTGGGAGCCGATGCTCGTCGAGGAGCTCGAGCTCGAGAAGCCGTCGTTCGAGCACCGCGTCGCCCGCACCCGCAGCGCCCCGGTGGTCCAGGCGATCGCCCGCGCGCTGCACGCGGCGGTCGGCGGCGAGATCGCCGACGAGGACGACTTCCTCATCGCCCCCGACGACCTCTGACCCCGGCACACACCCCCACCGACCCCGCCCTTCCTCCGGCTCCCGCGGCCCACACCCGGAGCAACCCCAGGGTCGCGAGAGGGGCAGTCCGGCCAGCCCGCGGTTGATCCGGCTCTCGGTAGCCATACCCGGAGCAACCGCAGGATCGCGGGAGGGGCAGTCCGGCCAGCCCGCGGTTGATCCGGCTCTCGGTGGTCATTCCCGGAGCAACCGCGGGGTCGCGGGAGGGGAGTCGGCGAGGCCGTCGTTGCTCCGGCTCCGGGGGCGGTTACCCGGAGCGAGGGCGGGGTCGTGGGGTGGTCGTGGCCGGGGCGGGGGCGGCTGAGCGGGGGTCAGGTGGTGGGGGCGTCGAGGCGGTCGCGGAGGAGGACGGCGATGTCGGCGACCTCCGGGACGCCGACCTGGGTGCCGGACTGCGCGCCCGACGACGAGCCCGCGTCGGCGGTGCGCGCGGCGGCGACGCCGTCGGTGAGCATGACCGTGCAGTAGGGGCACGCGGTGGCGATGATGTCCGCGCCGGTGCCGAGCGCCTCGGTCGCGCGGGTGGTCGAGATGCGCGTGCCGATGGACTCCTCCATCCACACGCGAGCGCCGCCCGCGCCGCAGCAGAACGAGTCCGCACCGGAGCGCGGCATCTCCGCCACGGTGACACCGGGGATCGCCCCGAGCAGCTCGCGGGGCGGGGAGTAGACCTGGTTGTGCCGGCCCAGGAAGCAGGGATCGTGGTAGGTGACGGTGCGCTCGTCGTCGGCGGGCAGCAGCGTGAGGCGGCCGTCGGAGACGAGCCGGTCCAGCAGCACGGTGTGGTGCACGACCTCGTACCGGCCGCCGAGCTGCGGGTACTCGCGGCTGATGGTGTTGAAGCAGTGCGCGCAGGTCACGACGATGCGCGTCGCGCCGACCTCGTTCAGCACCTCGACGTTCTGCGCGGCGAGCATCTGGTAGAGCAGCTCGTTGCCCGCGCGCCGGGCGGGGTCGCCCGTGCAGGTCTCGCCGTCGCCGAGCACCGCGAACGACACCCCCGCGGCGTGCAGGAGCTCGACCACGGCCCTCGTCGTGCGCTTGGCGCGGTCCTCGTACGCCCCCGCGCACCCGACCCAGAACAGGTAGTCGACGTCCGCGGCGGACTCGACGTCCGCCCCGACGACGGGCACCGAGAAGTCGAGTCCCTTGGCCCAGTCGAGGCGTGCGCGGGCGGGCAGACCCCACGGGTTGCCCTGGCGCTCGAGCTTGGTGAACGTGCCGCCGAGCTCCTTGGGGAACGCGGACTCCATGAGCACCTGGTAGCGGCGCATGTCGACGATCGCGTCGACGTGCTCGATGTCCACCGGGCACTGCTGCACGCACGCGCCGCACGAGGTGCACGCCCACAGCGCGTCGGGGTCGATCACGCCGGTGCCGATGAGGTCGAGGCCCGCGTGCTCGTCGTCGGGGGTGCGCGTGCCGTCCGGTGCGCGCAGGTACGGGGCGGTCGCGGCGGCGTGGTCGCGCAGCGCGAGCGTGACGAGCTTGGGGGACAGCGGCTTGCCCGTGGCCCACGCGGGGCACTGGTCCTGGCAGCGGCCGCACTCCGTGCACGTCGAGAAGTCGAGCAGGCCCTTCCACGTGAAGTCCTCGATCGCGCCGACGCCCAGGCGCGCGTCGTCGGGCAGGTCCTCGAGGGCCGCGAGGTCCACCGGGGTGCCGCCGGCCAGCGTGAGCGGCTGCAGCGGGCCGAGCGCGGGGGTGCCGTCCGGCTCGCGGCGCGCGTACACGTTGACGAGCGCGAGGAACCGGTGCCACGCGACGCCCATGGTGGGCTGCAGGCCGATGACCACGAGCCACGCCATCGAGACCAGGATCTTCACGGTGGCCAGCACGACGACCGCGGTCTCCAGCGCGCTAGTCGACGCGCCCTGCCACAGCTGCCCGAGCCACGCGGTGAGCGGGAAGTGCAGCGCGCTCGCCGTGCCCTCGCCGGCCGCCGCCTGCAGCGCGTACTCCAGGCCGCGCAACGCGATCACGGCGACGACGACCGCGGCGATCGTGGCCTCGACGTAGAACGCCTGCCACTGCGTCGAGCCGAAGAACCGCGAGCGACGCTGCTGGGCGAGCGGCTGCGCGGTGCGCGGCCGGATCCGCAGGCGCAGGACGAGCAGCACGACGATCCCGACGAGCGACGTCCACGCGAGCGCCTCCACCGCCCACTCGAGCGGCCACAGGTGCCCGACGAGCGGGAGCGCGCCGGACGGGTCGACGACCTGCACGTACGCGGTCGCGACCGTCACGAACAGGACAGGGAACGAGACCATGACCACCCAGTGCGCCGCGCGCACCACGGGCCGGTGCTGGAAGCGCCCGTGCCCGAGCACCTCGCGCGCCAGGGTCGCCAGGCGGGTGCCGACGGGCGCCAGGCGCCCCGGTGCGGGCCGCCCCACGCCGACCGTGCGCACGATCGTCGTGACCCCGCGCGCGAACGACCACACGCCGGCGACGGTCGCCACCACGACGACCACGACCCCCACCCACTGCACCCCGTTCACGCCGCACAACCTACCGACCGCCCCCGGGGCGCGCGGGGAGGGTCCATGTCACACGGCTGCGCGGCCGTCCGGCAGCCGCTCGGGGGCGAGGCGTTGGTAGAGTCTTGACCGATCCCCTGCCCACGCACGGCGTCGTCCGGAACGATCCGGACGACGGTGATGCGCCCCGACAGGACGGAGCTCGCCCGCGTGCTGCTGCTGCTCGTCATCCACCTCGCAGCAGCCCTCGCCGCGCCCACGCTCGTCCGGCTGTGGGGTCGCAAGGCGTTCTGGGCCCTCGCGCTCGCCCCGGCGTCCGCCGCGGTGTGGGCGCTCAGCTGGACGTCGCAGGTGCGGGCCGGCAAAGGGCCCGTGGAGAGCGTCGAGTGGGTCGGCCAGCTCGGGCTCGAGCTGACGTTCCGCCTCGACACGCTGTCCTGGCTCATGACGCTCGTCGTCGGCGGCGTCGGTGCGCTCGTGCTCGTCTACTGCGCGGCGTACTTCTCGGCGTCCGCACAGGGGCTCGGGCGGTTCGGCGGCGTGTTCGTCGCGTTCGCCGGCGCGATGCTCGGGCTCGTCACGTCCGACGACATGATCCTGCTGTTCATCTTCTGGGAGCTGACCACGGTCACCTCCTACCTGCTGATCGGGCACTACAGCGACCGCAAGGCGAGCCGTCGCGCCGCGATGCAGGCGATCGTCATCACCACCGCGGGCGGGCTCTCGATGCTCGTCGGCGTGGTCCTGCTGGGCGAGACCGCGGGGACGTACCGGCTGAGCGAGGTGATCGCGGACCCGCCGGGCGGCACGGTCGCCACCGCAGCGATCGCGTGCCTGCTCGCGGGTGCCGCGACGAAGTCCGCGCTGATCCCGTTCCACTTCTGGCTGCCCGCCGCGATGGCCGCACCCACCCCCGTCTCGGCGTACCTGCACGCCGCGGCCATGGTGAAGGCCGGGGTGTACCTGGTCGCACGGTTCGCGCCCGCGTACTCCCACCACACGCTGTGGCGCTGGACGATCGTCGTGCTCGGCTGCGGCACGCTCCTGCTGGGCGGCTACCGCGCGCTGCGCCAGCACGACCTCAAGCTCGTGCTCGCGTTCGGCACCGTCTCGCAGCTCGGCCTCATCACGCTGCTCGTCGGGCTCGGCACGCAGGCGACCGCGCTCGCGGGCCTGGCGATGCTCGGCGCGCACGCGATGTTCAAGGCGACGCTGTTCCTCGTCGTCGGCGTGGTCGACGCCGCGACCGGCACGCGTGACCTGCGGCGGCTGTCCGGGGTGGGGCGCGAGCTCAAGCTCACGGCGCTCGCGGGCGCGCTCGGCACCGCGAGCATGATCGGGCTGCCGCCGTTCGCGGGGTACGTCGCCAAGGAGGCCGGTCTCGAGGCGATCGAGCACCTCGAGGACCACACGGTCGGGCTGGTCGTGCTCGTCAGCGTCGCGGTCGGCTCGGCGCTGACCGTCGCCTACGGGCTGCGGCTGTGGTGGGGCGCGTTCGCGACGAAGCGGGCCGTGATCCCCGAGTCCGCGCTCGCGGCGGCGGCCGCCGCGACGCAGGCCGACGGCGCGCGGGGCCCGGGCGCGACGAGCCGCGTCGCGACCCAGCCGGACGCGGAGCCCGCCGCCATCTCCCACCCGTCGCTGCTGCTCGTGTGGCCCGCGATGGTCCTGGCGCTGCTCGGCCTCGTCGCCGCGCTCCTGCCGCACCTCGGTGAGCACCTGCTCCAGCCGTACGCGGCCACGCTGCCCGCGGGCGAGCCGGGGCACCTCGCGCTGTGGGCCGGGTTCACGCCCACGTTCGTCCTCACGCTCGTGATCCTCGGCTCGGGCGCCGCGCTGTTCGCGGTGCGCGAGCGCGTCGAGGTGCTGCAGAGCCGCCTCACCTACCGCGGCCCGGACGCGGACCACCTCTACCGGCGCTCGATGCGCCGCCTCGACGACGTGGCGGCCGACGTCACCGCGACCACGCAGCGCGGGTCGCTGCCGCTCTACCTCGGCATCGTGCTGGTCGTGTTCGTCGTCGGCGTGGGCGCGAGCCTGCTCGCGGGCGGCCGGTGGCCGCAGGCCGTGCGTGCGTGGGACCACCCCGGGCAGGTCCTGTTCGCGGCGGCCGCGGTCGTGTCCGCGGTGCTCGTCGCGCGGGCGCGCCGCCGGCTCAAGGCCGTGATCCTGCTCGGCATCGGCGGCTACGCCGTCGCCGGCCTGTTCCTGCTGCAGGGTGCGCCGGACCTCGCGCTCACGCAGGTGCTCACCGAGACCGTCACGCTCGTCGTGTTCGTGCTCGTGCTGCGCCGCATCCCGCCGTACTTCTCCGACCGGCCCCTCGCCGCGTCGCGCTGGCTGCGGCTCGCGCTGGGCCTCGCGGTCGGGCTGACCGTCGCGGGTGTCGCGCTCGTCGCACCGTGGGCCCGCGTGCACGCGCCCGTGACCGAGCACTTCGCCGACGAGGCCGTCAGCTGGGGCGGCGGCAAGAACATCGTCAACGTCACGCTGGTGGACATCCGCGCGTGGGACACCATGGGCGAGATCTCGGTGCTGCTGGTGGCCGCGACGGGCGTCGCGTCGCTCGTGTTCCTCTCGCGCCGCACGGGGCAGATCTTCCGCGCCAAGGAGGCCATCAACGAGCACAAGGTGTGGGCGGGCACCGACCCGATGGCCGCGCTGCGCCGCGGCACCGACCAGGCGCGGGTCGACGCGCCCGCGACCAACCGGGTGTGGCTGAGCGCGGTCGCGACGCTCGCGCCCCAGCGCCGGTCGGTGATCTTCGAGGTCGTCGTGCGGCTGCTGTTCCACACGATGGTCGTCTACTCGGTGTTCCTGCTGTTCAGCGGGCACAACGCGCCGGGTGGCGGGTTCGCCGCAGGCCTCGTGACGGGCATCGCGCTGATCGTGCGCTACCTCGCCGGCGGGCGGTACGAGCTCGGCGAGGCCGCGCCCGTGCAGCCGGGTCTGCTGCTCGGCACGGGGCTGTTCCTGTCCGCGGGCGTGGGGCTGGTCGGGCTCGTCGTCGGCGGGTCCGTGCTGCGGTCCTGGATCATCGACTTCCACGTGCCGGTGATCGGGCACGTGCACCTGGTGACCAGCCTGTTCTTCGACATCGGCGTGTACCTCGTCGTCGTCGGGCTCGTCCTGGACATCCTGCGCTCGCTCGGCGCGGAGCTGGACCGCCGGGCCGAGACCGGCGAGGACCCCGCGTTCGCCGAGGGCACGGACCTGCTCAGCGAGGCGGGTGAGCGCCGGTGATCGACATGACCCCCAACCTGACGCTCGTCGTCGCGATCGGCGTGCTGTTCGCGGCGGGCGTGTACCTGCTGCTCGAACGGTCGCTGTCGCGCGTCCTGATCGGCGTGATCCTGCTGGGCAACGGCGCGAACCTGCTGTTCCTCGTCGCGGGTGGCCGCGCGGGACGGCCGCCGATCGTGGGGACGGCCGCCGAGGGGCAGATGAGCGACCCGCTCCCGCAGGCGATGGTCCTCACCGCGATCGTCATCACGCTCGGCATGACCGCGTTCCTGCTCGCGATGGCGTACCGGTCGTGGCAGCTGCAGCGGCACGACGAGGTGCAGGACGACGTCGAGGACCGGCGCATCGCGCGCCTCGCGGCGATCGACGAACGCGCGGTCACCGACGCCGACACCGAGGCGACCGCGCAGTCGCTCGACGAGGAGGCCGAGGAGGCCCGCGACGAGACCGACGAGGGAGCCGTGCCCGGCCAGGAACCGCGCCGCGAACAGGGGGTGACACCGTGACCGACTGGACCTGGATCGTGCCGCTGCCGGTCGTCATCCCGCTGTTCAGCGCGGGCCTGACGCTCGCGATGTACCGCCGCCCGCGAGTGCAGCCCGTGGTCTCGGTGACCGCGCTCGCGCTCGTGCTCCTCGCGTCCGTCGCGCTGCTCGTGCTCGCGGACGACGGCCCGCTCGTGGTCGACGTCGGCGGGTGGGCCGCGCCCGTGGGCATCAACCTGGTGGCCGACCGGCTCTCGTCGCTCATGCTGACGATCTCGTCGGCCGTGACGCTGTGCGTCCTGCTGTACTCGCTCGCGCAGGGCCGGGACGACAACGAGGAGTCCGCACCCGTCTCGATCTACCACCCGACGTTCCTCGTGCTCGCGGCGGGCGTCGCGAACGCGTTCCTCTCGGGCGACCTGTTCAACATCTACGTCGGTTTCGAGATCCTGCTCGCGGCGTCGTTCGTGCTCATCACGCTCGGCGGCACGCGCGACCGGATCCGTGCGGGCACCATCTACGTCGTCGTCGCGCTGCTGTCGTCGGTGCTGTTCCTCGTCGCGCTCGCGGCGATCTACGCCGCGACGGGCACCGTCAACCTCGCGCAGCTGTCGCTGCGCCTGCCGCACATCGACCCGGACGTGCGCCTCACGCTGCAGGTGCTGCTGCTGCTCGCGTTCGCGGTCAAGGCGGCCGTGTTCCCGCTCTCGGCCTGGTTGCCGGACTCGTACCCGACCGCGCCCGCACCGGTCACCGCGGTGTTCGCGGGCCTGCTCACCAAGGTCGGCGTGTACGCGATCATCCGCACGCAGACGCTGCTGTTCCCGGGCGGCCGGCTCGACGACGTCCTCATGTGGGCGGCGCTCGCGACGATGGTCGTCGGGATCCTGGGCGCGGTCGCGCAGGACGACATCAAACGTCTGCTGTCGTTCACGCTCGTCAGCCACATCGGCTACATGATCTTCGGCATCGCGCTGTCCACCGAGGCGGGCTGGACCGCGGCCGTGTACTACGTGGCGCACCACATCACCGTGCAGACCGCGTTGTTCCTCGTCGTCGGCCTCGTCGAGCGGGTGGGCGGGTCCACGTCGCTGACCCGGCTCGGCGGCCTGGCGAAGCTCGCCCCGGTGCTCGCGATCCTGTTCTTCGTGCCCGCGATGAACCTCGCGGGGATCCCACCGCTGTCGGGGTTCCTCGGCAAGCTCGGGCTCCTGCAGGCCGGCGTCGACGCCGGCACACCGCTCGCGTACCTGCTCGTGGTCGGGTCCGTCGTCACGTCGCTGCTCACGCTGTACGCGCTGGTCAAGGCGTGGAACAAGGCGTTCTGGCAGTCGCCGCAGGACGAGCCCCGCCCGGGGCGCCTGCCGTTCGGGATGGTCGGACCGACCGCCGCGCTCGTGCTCGTCGGGCTCGGGCTGACGTTCGCGGCCGGGCCGCTGTACGCGTACACCGAGCGCGCGGCCAACGCGTTCGCGCTGCGCACCACGTACATCCGCGCGGTGCTGCCCGACGGCGAGCGGGGCGAGGGCGAGTCCGCGGACGTGGCCGACGAGGACGCGCGACGCCAGGGCGCCGACGAGGACGCGCGGACGGGGGCGGAGCCGTGAGCCTGCACCCGCGGCGCGCGCGCCGCCTGCCCTGGGGCACGGTCGTCTGGCTGACGGTCGTGTGGGTGTTCCTGTGGGGCGACCTCAGCGCCGCGAACGTCGTCGCGGGCGTCACGCTCGCGCTGCTCGTCACGCTGGGTCTGCGCATGGCGTCGGTCGACTTCCACGGCACGGTGCACCCGTGGGGCGTGGTCCGGCTGTTCGCGCGGTTCGCGTGGGACCTGCTGCGCGCGTCGTTCGAGGTCGCGTTCCTGGCCCTGCGCCCGCGGTACACCCCGCACGGCGCGGTGATCGGCGTGCAGCTGCGCAGCCACTCGGACCTCTACCTGACGATGACCGCGGAGCTGTGCTCGCTCGTGCCCGGCTCGCTCGTCGTCGAGGCGCACCGGCTCACCGGCCGGCTGTACCTGCACGTGCTCGACGTGCGCGCGGCGGGCGGGATCGAGGCGGCGCGGCAGGCCGTGCTCGACCAGGAGGAGCGCGTGCTGCGGGCGTTCGCGTCACGTGCCGAGCTCCGGTCGGCGGGTCTGCTGGGCCCCGAGACGGCGGGGGTGCGCGGATGACGTGGGTGGTGCTGGTCTGCGCGGCCATGATCACGGTGGGTGCGGCGCTCGCGATCGTGCGGGCCGAGCGGGGTCCCTCGATGCTGGACCGGACCATCGCGCTCGACATCACGGTGACCGCGGTGATCGCGGCGTTCGCGCTGTACGCGGCCGCGCAGCGGCGCACCGACGTGGTGCCCGTGCTCGTCGTGCTGTCGCTGGTCGGCTTCGTGGGATCGGTGACGGTCGCGCGGTTCGCGGCCGTCGAGCCCGAGGGTGAGGGCCGGGTGCGCACGCGCGAGGAGGTCGCGGCCGAGGAGGCCGCCCGGCGCGAGGCCGAGGAGGCCGAGCTGCGGCCCGCGGCGGAGCCCGAGGAGCACCACGGCGGCGGCGCGGAGGGAGAGGTGCGATGACCGCAGGTTCGGGCTGGGACACCCTCGCGGACGTGGTGTCGGTCGTGGCGCTGCTGGGCGGCTCGTTCCTCGTGCTCGCGGCGGGGGTGGGGGCGCTGCGGTTCCCCGACCTGCTCGCGCGGATGCACGCCGGGACCAAGCCGCAGGTGCTGGGGCTCGTCCTCGTGCTCGTCGGGCTCGGGCTGCGGCTGCGCTCGGGCGGTGCCGTGTGGGCGCTCGTGCTCGTCGCGGTGTTCGGGCTGCTCACGGCGCCCGTCGCGGCGCACATGGTGGGACGCGCGGGGTACCGGACGGGCAAGGTCCGCAACGACCTGCTGGTGGCCGACGAGCTGACCCGCGACCTGCGCGAGGCGCGCACGCGCGACGACGTCTGAGCCGCGCCTCGTCGTCGGGGTGCCGACGACGAGCGGTCAGCGCGTGTAGGTGCGGGCCACGGGACGCTCGACGAGCAGGCCGTCGCGCAGCTCGACCACGCGGTCGGCGAGGCACGCGAGCTCCGGGTCCTGCGTCGCGACGACGACCGCCGTGCCGCAGTCGCGCGCGACGGCGACGAGCAGCCCGAACAGCGCGAGCGCGCGCCACGAGTCGAGGCCCGCGGTCGGGTCCTCGGCGAGCACGACGCGGGGGCGGTGGACGAGCGCGCGCGCGACCGCGGCGCGCTGGCGCTGACCGAACGAGACGGCCTCGGGCAGGTGGTCCGCACCGGCGCCGACGAAGAGCCGGCCGAGCAGGGTCGCGGCGCGCTGGCGGGCCTCGGTGCCGGGCACGCCCATGCGCAGCAGGGGCAGCTCGACGTTCTGCACGAGCGTGAGCTCGGGGAGCAGGTCGTCGTCGGGGAAGACGAGGCCGAGCGCGCTCAGCCGCGTGGCGGCGAGCTCGTGCGGGCGCAGCGTCGCGAGGTCGCGGCCGTCGAGGCGGACGCGGCCGCGCAGGGGGTGCACGAGGCCGGCGAGCGCCTGGAGCATCGTGGTGGTGCCGGAGCGGGCGGGCCCGAGCAGGGCAACGGCCTCGCCGTCGTGGACCTCGAGGTGGGCACCGCGCAGCTCGGCCGGGGATCCGGTGCGTGCGACGAGGTCGCAGGCGGACAGCACGGACATGGCGCCTCGCAGCGTTGCGTCGGGGGTGGCCGGGGATCGTGGGGAGAGCCGGCCGCGGGGTGCCGAGGTCCGGCGACCCGCTTGGGTGGCATCTTGGCGGGCGACGCGCGGAGATTTGTCCGAATGAAACGATTAACTGCGTCCGATCGCGGCGCGCACCGGTCTCACGTCCTCCAGGCGGCGGCCCGTGGCGAGGCTCATCGGCACCGCGACGGCCACCGCCGTGAGCACCCACGCCGAGTAGTCGATCCCCAGGAACAGCCAGATGTTGGCGTGCATCACCGCGACCGCGAGCGCGAACAGTGCGCGCGTGCGGCGCCACAGCAGCCACACGGGCGCGGTCAGCTCGAGCAGCAGCGCACCAGTCGCGAGCCCGCTCGCCAGCACCGCGTGGTCCGCGACCCACTGCGCGACCCCGGCCGCGTGCGGCGACGTGCCCTGCCGCAGCACCCACGTCATGTTGTCGGACAGCGCCCACCCGATCCCCGAGTGCCGCAGCTTCTGCGCGCCCGTGAGCCAGTAGACGAGCGCCAGCACCGCGAGCGCCGCGCGCGGCGGCCACCCCCACACCACCGCACGCTCGTCGTCCTGGTCGCGGCGCGGCACGCGCGCGAACAGCAGCGGCACCGCGACCCACACCGTCAGCACGTCGTTGTGCAGCACCTTGCCCGACGAGCCCCACGACGCGCACAGCACCGCGTAGCAGACCCACGCGAGCACGAACCCGGCGTGCGCGCGGCGCCGCGCGAGCACCAGCGCGACCCCCGCCGTGCCGAGCACCGCGAGCGTCACGGGTAGCCACGCGGGCAGCGCCGCCGGCAGCCACGACACGAGCGTCAGGCCGTCGGTCAGCGCGGCCGGCCGCTCGGCGATCGCGGCCCAGTCGCGCGCGACGAGACGCAGCCCGATCACGAGCGCGACGAGCGTGTGGACCTCGCGGAGCCGGTAGCCCGGCCCGGGCGCGGTCAGCCGGGCGTCGAGCGTCCCGACGAGCGCGCGCACGCGGCCGTCACGGCTGCGCACGGCTGGACGGCGCTCCGGCGCCGAGACGCTCACAGCGTCACCTGCGCGAGCACCGTCGTCGGCCCGTGCTCGTGCCGTTCACGCGTCTCGCCGTCCATGGTCCACGCGGTCCGCTCGACCGCCGCCGAGGTGAACGCCGCGGGGTCGAGACCCGCGAGGCGCAGCCACGCGACGACCTTCTCGCGGCGGGCGCCCGTGGGCAGGTCGCGCAGCTCGGCGAGCTGGTGGGACGTCGCCGCGAGCGGCGCGTCGGCCGGCATCGGGACGGTCACGCGCACGCCGTCCGTCCCCGTCACGACGAGCCGCAGCGACGCGCCGTCCGCGGTTCGCACCGTGCTGAACAGGCGGAACGCGGTCACCGGCCACGCCTCGGCCTCCACCAGCGCACCCAGCGCGATGACGCCCAGCACGGTCCACGTGACCGCTCGGGCGCGGCGCCGTGCCCGCGCGTCCTCGCGCAGGTCCTCGTGCAGGTCCTCCCGCACCGTCGCCGCGGTGGGCTCCCGGCCCACGCCGTCCGCCGCCCCGCTCAACCCGTCCCCCCGCACGTCACCGTCCGCCCCCTCGGCCGACGGGACGAACTCTGCCAGACGCCGCGCACCGGACGGGCGGCTTTCGCGCCTCGACCTCGCGCGCCGCTCGCGCGCCCACGCGCTCGCCCTCGCGCACGCCCACCGCTCGCGGGTCGCGCCGTGGTGGTTGGATGGCGGGGTTCCTGGACGGGCGAGGCGAGGGGTCGCAGGTGCGCGGGCGCGGCGAGGGTCACACCGAGGTCGTCGTCGTGGGCGCCGGACCCAACGGCCTCGCGGCCGCGGTCACGTGCGCGCGCGCCGGGCTCCAGGTCACGGTGCTCGAGGCGCAGCCCGACGCGGGCGGCGGTGCGCGCACGCTCGACCTGGGCCTCGCGCCGGGCGTGGTGCACGACGTGTGCTCGGCGGTGCAGGCGATGGCGTGGGCGTCGCCGTTCTTCCGCGGTTTCGACCTGGCCGCGCGCGGCGTCGAGCTCCTGACCCCCGAGGTCTCGTACGCGCAGCCCCTGCCCGGCGGGCGGTCGGGCCTCGCGTACCGCGACCTGGACCGCACGGTGGAGGCGCTCGGCGAGGACGGGCCCGCGTGGCGTGCGCTCGTCGGGCGGCTGTCGGAGCACTGGCCGCACGTGGTGCGGCTCGCGCTCGGTGACAAGCGCTCGGTCCCGCCCGGCCTGCTCCCCGGCGGCGTGCCGAGCGCGGCGGCGTTCGGGTTCGCCGTGCTCGAGCAGGGCACCCGTGCGTGGGACCGGCGGTTCTCCGGGGACCTCGCACCCGCGCTGCTCACGGGTGTCGCGGCGCACGCGAGCACCCCGCTGCCGTCGCTCGCCGCGGCCGGGACCGCGCTGCTGCTCGCGTCGCTCGCGCACGCCGGGTCCGGCTGGTCCATCCCGCGCGGCGGCTCGCGCGCCATCACCGACGCGCTGCGCGCCGACCTCGAGGCGCACGGTGGTCAGGTCCTCACGGACCACCCGGTGCGCACCGCGGCCGACCTGCCGGGCGCGCACGCCTACCTGTTCGACACGACGCCGCGCACGGTCGTCGAGGTGCTGGGCGACGAGCTGCCCGCTCGCGCGCGGCGGGCGCTGAGCGCGTTCCGGTACGGCGACGGCGCCAGCAAGGTCGACTTCGTGCTCTCCGGGCCGGTGCCGTGGACGGACCCCGAGGTCGCGCTCGCGGGCACCGTGCACCTGGGTGGGACGCGCCGGGAGATGGCCGACGCCGAGGCGCAGGTCGCGCGCGGGCAGCACCCCGAGCGGCCCATGACGTTGCTGAGCGACCCCGCGGTGGTCGACGAGACGCGCGTCGTCGACGGCCTGCGTCCCCTGTGGACGTACGCGCACGTGCCCGCCGGGTCGGACGTCGACGTGACCGAGGCGGTCACCGCGCACGTCGAGCGGTACGCGCCCGGGTTCCGCGACCTCGTCGTCGCGAGCCGGTGCGTCCCCGCCGCGCGGATGTCCGGCCACAACGCGAACTACGTCGGCGGGGACATCGCGTCCGGCGCGGTCACCATGTGGCAGATGGTCGCGCGGCCCACCCCGCGGCTCGACCCGTACGCCGTCGGGCTCGACGGCGTGTACCTGTGCTCGGCCTCGACCCCGCCCGGACCCGGCGTGCACGGGCTCGGCGGCTGGTTCGCGGCGCGGCGCGCGCTGCGGGACGTCTTCGGCATCACGCAGGCGCCCGACCTGCACCCCTGACGCCGGGGCGCCGGGCGACGGGACGGGGGCCGGCTCAGTCGGTGATGTCGGTCTTCACCGCGAAGCGCGCCGTGCCGCGCGTCGCGAGCGCACGAGCGACCGCGACCGCCGCACCGGACAGCGCCGCGGCCACGAGGATCTCCGCGAGCTGCGAGTCGCCCGGGTCCTCCGCCTTCGGCGGCTTGTGGCCGCGCGCGGCCTGCCAGGACTGGGCGATCACCTGGTTCGCCGCCCACGCCGCCGCGGCGGCCGCGGCGAGTCCGACGAGCTTCGCGAGGACGGGGGTCGAGGGCTTGCCTGCCATGGACGCCGACGCTACCGCCCACGGGCGGTCCGCGCGCGCCGCTCGGCGTCCGGGCGCGGGTAGCATCGACCCCTGAACGACAGGGGAGCGCCGGGCTGACACCAGGGCGCTGAGAGTGCGGGACAGCCGCAGACCCTCGAACCTGATCCGGGTGATACCGGCGTAGGGAGTCGGGACTTCTCACCTCCGCCTCGTCGTGCCGGGGTCCTCGGTGCGACGAGGTGGTGGACCCCTCCTCGCAGACGACGCCAGGAGGCAGAACGCATGACCGGTCCGACGGTGCGCGGCACCCGCGCATCCCGACCCACCCGCCGCACGGCCGCGCTGCTCGGCGGCCTGCTGGTCCCCGCGCTCGTCCTCGCGGGCTGCGCGATCGCGGACGAGAGCACGCGGCCGGGCAGCACCCCCACCGCGGGCACGACGGGGACGGCCGGCGCCGACCCGTCCGCCGAGCTCGGCGGCACCGTCACCCTCGTGACGCACGACTCGTTCGCGCTGTCCGACGGCCTGCTCGAGAAGTTCACCGACGCCACGGGCGTCGAGGTCCAGGTGGTCCAGCCCGGCGACGCCGGCGCGCTCGTCAACCAGCTCGTCCTCACCAAGGACGCGCCGCTGGGTGACCTCGTGTACGGGATCGACAACGCGTTCGCGTCCCGCGCCCTCACCGAGGGCGTGCTCGAGCCGTACCGGTCGCAGGGCGACGCTGCGGACGACGCGATCGGCTTCGCGGTCGAGGGCGACGACGCGGGCGCGCTCACCGCGGTCGACTTCGGCGACGTGTGCCTCAACGTCGACGAGCAGTGGTTCGCGAAGCACGACCTGCAGCCGCCGACGACGCTCGACGACCTCACGAAGCCCGCGTACGAGGACCTGCTCGTCGTCCCCAACGCGGTGACCTCCTCACCCGGGTTCGCCTTCCTGCTCGCGACCATCGGCGCCAAGGGTGACGAGTGGCCGCAGTACTGGCAGGCGCTCGTCGACAACGGGCTCAAGGTCGCCGACGGCTGGTCCGACGCGTACTTCACGGACTTCTCCGGCGGGGGCGGCGGCGGGCCGCGGCCCATCGTGCTGTCCTACGCGTCGTCGCCGCCGTCGACCGTCCCCGAGGGCGGCGACGAGCCGACGACCTCGGCGCTGCTCGACACGTGCTTCCGGCAGGTCGAGTACGCGGGCGTGCTCGCGGGCGCCGAGAACCCCGCGGGTGCGCGCGCGCTGCTCGACTACCTGCTGTCCTACGAGGTGCAGGTCGACATCCCCGGCTCGATGTACATGTACCCCGTGAGCTCGCAGGTCGTGCTGCCCGCGCAGTGGACGCTGTGGGCGCCGCTGGCCGAGCACCCGTTCGAGGTCGCACCGGGCGACATCGCCGCGAACCGCGACGTGTGGCTCTCGACGTGGTCGCAGACCGTGATCGGCTGACATGACCGCGACGACCGAGCTCCCGCGCCCCGTGCGCGACGCACCGACCGTCGGGCCCGCGCGCCCGACGGCCCGCGTGCGCGTGCGGGGAGCGGGGCTCGGTCGGGGCGCGGCCTGGACCGTCGCGGTCCTCGTGCCGCTCGCGTTCCTCGTCGTCTTCTTCGCCTACCCCGTCGCCGTCATGGCCGGACGGGGGTTCGTGAGCGACGGGCGGCTCGACCTGTCGGGGTTCGCGGACGTGTTCGCGCGTCCTCGCACGTGGCGGATCATCGGGCAGACGCTCGCGCAGGCCGGCCTCGCCACGACCGTCAGCGTGCTGCTCGGCGTGCCCGGTGCGTACGTGCTGTACCGGCGGCGGTTCGCGGGCCGCGCCGCGGTGCGCGCGCTCGTCACCGTGCCGTTCGTGCTGCCGACCGTCGTCGTCGGCGTCGCGTTCCGGTCGCTGCTCGTCGAGAACGGGCCGCTCGGGTTCCTGCACCTCGACGGCACGTTCGCCGCCGTCGTCGCGGCGCTCGTGTTCTTCAACTACGCGATCGTCGTGCGCGGCGTCGGCGGCATGTGGGAGCGCCTGGACCCGCGCGCCGAGCAGGCCGCCCGGGCGCTCGGCGCGACGCCGTGGCGTGCGTTGCGCACCGTCACCCTGCCCGCGCTGACGCCCGCGATCGCGTCCGCCGCGTCGCTCGTCTTCCTGTTCTGCGCGACCGCGTTCGGCACCGTGCTGGTGCTCGGCGGGCTGCGCTACGGCACCGTCGAGACCGAGATCTGGGTGCAGACCACCCAGTTCCTCGACCTGCGCGCCGCCGCCGTGCTGTCCGTGGTGCAGCTCGTCGTCGTCGTGGTCGCGCTGCTCGCCGCGAACCGGGCCCGCGCACGGCGTGAGCGCGCGCTCCCGCTCGCGAGCACCGGGACCGCCGTGCGGCCCCTGCGGCTGCGCCGCCGCGCCGGCGAGCCCCGCGACGACGGGCTGGGGCTCGAGCGTGCCGCGGCCCTCGTCACCGCGCTCGTCGTCGCGCTCCTCGCGCTGCCGCTGGTGAACCTCGTCGTCCGCTCGCTGCGCGTCGGCGACCGCTGGGGGCTCGACCACTACGTCGCGCTGTCCAGCGTGCGCGGCGGCGTCACCGTGACCGTCTGGCAGGCCGCGCTCACGTCGCTGCGCACCGCCGTCGACGCGACGCTCCTCGCGCTGCTCGTCGGCGGGCTCGTCGCGCTCGTCGTGTCCCGCCGCCCGCGCCGGCCCGCCGCGCGCCGCGCCGTCGCCGGGATGGACGCGCTGTTCATGCTGCCGCTCGGGGTGTCCGCCGTGACCGTCGGGTTCGGGTTCCTGCTCGCGATGCACCAGCCGTTCGGGCTCGACCTGGACCTGCGCCGGTCGCCGTTGCTCGTGCCGGTCGCGCAGGCCGTCGTCGCCGTCCCCCTCGTCGTGCGGACCGTGCTGCCCGTGCTGCGCGCCATCGACCCACGGCTGCGCGAGGCCGCCGCGACGCTCGGCGCCGCACCCGGACGGGTGCTGCGCTCGGTCGACCTCGCCCTGGCCGGGCGGGCGCTCGGGCTCGCCGTCGGGTTCGCGTTCGCCGCGTCGCTCGGGGAGTTCGGCGCGACGTCGTTCCTCGCGCGGCCCGACCGGCCCACGCTGCCCGTCGTGATCTTCCGGCTCATCGGCCGGCCCGGGCCCGAGTCGTACGGTGCGGCGCTGGCCGCGTCGGTCGTGCTCGCGGTGCTGACGGCGGGCGTCGTCGCGGTGTGCGAGCGGCTGCGCCGCGCGGGAGAGGGAGGCGAGTGGTGACCACGGGGAGCACGAGCACGGGCGTCCCGACGACGGGCGTCCCGACGACGGCGGCGGGCGTCGCTCCGGCGCCGGCAGCCCCGAGGCCCGCCTCGAGCGGGCTGGGCGTGCGCGACGTCGTCGTGCGCTACCCGTCCGCGCGCCGCCGGCTGCCCGGCACCACCGCCGTCGACGGGGTGAGCCTCGACGTCGCGCGCGGCGAGGTGCTCGCGCTGCTCGGCCCGTCCGGGTGCGGCAAGTCGTCGTTGCTGCGCGTGGTGGCGGGGCTCGAGCCGCTCGCGGGCGGCGACGTCACGTGGGACGGGCGGTCCGTCGCCGACGAGCCCGTGCACCGGCGCGACTTCGGCCTGATGTTCCAGGACGGCCAGCTGTTCGCGCACCGCGACGTCGCGGGGAACATCGCCTACGGGCTGGCCGGCCGGCCGCGCGCGGAGGTCGCGGCGCGGGTCGAGCGGCTGCTCGAGCTGGTCGGGCTGCCCGGTGCGGGGGCACGGTCGGTCGCGACGCTGTCCGGTGGTGAGCGTCAGCGCGTCGCCCTGGCCCGCGCGCTCGCCCCCGCACCGCGCCTGCTGCTGCTCGACGAGCCGCTGTCCGCGCTGGACCGTTCGCTGCGCGAGCGCCTCGCGCTCGACCTGCGCGCCGCACTGCTCGCCACGGGCACGACCGCGCTGTTCGTGACGCACGACCAGGACGAGGCGTTCGTCGTCGCCGACCGCGTCGCCGTGATGTCCGCCGGGCGTCTGCTGCAGGTCGCCGCGCCCGCCGAGCTGTGGCGCGCGCCGGCAAGCGAGGACGTCGCCCGGTTCCTGGGGTACGAGGCGTTCGTCGTCGCCGCGGACGCGCCGGCCACCGTGCGCGCGGCCGCCGGGGACGTGCCCGACGAGGCGTCGACGCTCGCGCTAGCGCCGGGCGCGCTCGTCGTCGTCCCCCCCGCGACGCCGTCCCCGACCTCGGCAGCCGGTTCACCCACGACCTCGCGCACGACCGCGCCCGCTGCGCCGGTGGACGGCGTCGTGCTCGCGGTCCGGACGCGGCGCGGCACACCCGCGCTGCACGTCGAGGTCCCCGGCGTCGGCGAGGTCACCGCCACCGCACCGGCCGGTCTGCTCCCGGCTCCGGGCACCGCGGTGCACCTGCAGGCGACGCCCGGCGCGGTCGTCGTCCTCCCCCCGGCTCCCGCCCCGTCCCCGCCGGCGGGCTGACGCCCGCCCGTCCCTCGCCCGGCGACCGGGCCGACGTGCGCGCACCTGGTCGCGGGGCTAGCGTCCGAGACGACGAACCAGACGGGCAGGTGAGCGCCATGACGTTGGACCGTCGAGAGGTCGTGTCCCTCGAGATCCCCGCAGGTCTCGCCACGGTGTGGGAGCACCTGCGCGAGCCCGCGCTCGTCGGCCGGTGGTACGGCCCGGACGCCGGCGGCCAGGACCCCGGTGCGCGCGCGTTCGTCGAGACCGCGATCGAGCGGCGCGACGTCGAGCACGACTCCACCACCCACACGCTCACCTGGCCCAACCACGACGTCCTGCGCGTGAGCGCGGCCGCGCACGCGCCGCACCGCACGCGCCTCGTCGTCACGCGGCGCAGCCACGACGCCCTGCCCGTGCGGTTCGACGGCAACATGGACGAGGTCGACGAGCGGTGGATCGCCGACGTCCACCAGCTCCAGTTCGCGCTCACGCACCAGCCCGGCCAGGACCGCCGCACGCTCGTCGTGCAGGACGCCGACGCCGGTGAGCGCCGCACGCGCCTGCTCGACCGGCTCGGGCTGCACGGCGTGCGCGGTGTGCCCGTCGGGGGGCACCTGCAGGCGCAGCGTCCGGACGGGTCGATGCTCGGCGGCACGCTGCTCTACAAGACCGACCACCAGGTGGGGGTGCGGCTGCACGGGCCGAGCGACTCGTTGCTCGTCGTGCTCGAGACGCCCATCGGGGCCCACCCGCCGCACGGCACGGTGACCGCCGTGCTGTCCGTGTACGGGGTGCAGGACGACGAGTTCGCCGAGGTCGCCGCGCGCTGGCAGGCGTGGTGGCGGTCGGTCGGCGTGCACGAGCCGCTGGTCACCACGGGCTGACGCGCCGGTCGTCGGCGACCCGGCAGTCGCCTGTCAGGCGCCAGTCAGCCGCCCGTCAGCCGCCCGTCAGCCGGGGGGCGGGGCGTCGGCGCCCGGCTGCTCGTCGTGGCGGCCCAGGATCGTCGCGACGACGAACGCGAGGACGAGCGTGAGGTACGCCGCGCGGCCCTGCTGCCAGTGCCACGCCCCGACGCCGAGCGCGACGAGGCCGACGACGAGCGCGCCCGACGTGAGCAGCAGCACGCCGCGCTCACCGCGCCGGCGCAACCGCCGCACGTGCCAGGCGGCCACCACGCCGGCGGCCAGCGCCACCCCGAACGGAATCACGCCCCCGAAGTCTAGGCCGCCCCCGCCTCCGACCCCGCCCGTCTCCGACCCCGCCCACCCCCACCCCGCCCCGCTCCACGACCCCGCCTTTCCTCCGGGTCAGCGCCGCGATACCGCGAGCGATGGCGGTCTCGCGGACAGGGCGACGGTCGACCCCGGGGTTGCTCCGGGTCAGCGCCGCGATACCGCGAGCGATGGCGGTCTCGCGGACAGGGCGACGGTCGACCCCGGGGTTGCTCCGGGTCAGGGGCGCGATACGGCGAGCGATGGCGGTCTCGCGACAGGGCGACGGTCGACCCCGGGGTTGCTCCGGCTCAGAGGCGTGAGAGGCGGAGGAAGGGCGGGGTCGTCGTCGGTCGCGGGGTGGATGGCGCGGAAGGGGTTGTGGACGATGTATTGGCGATATATCGTTAGCGCGTCGCCGGAACACCGGCGCATCCACGAACCTCCAGGAGGCACCCCGATGCGACACGATCACGCAGGGTGCGGGCGGCGCGACGAGCGCCCCGACCCGATCGAGAACATCACCGGCCGCGAGCGCGGCGAACGACGACGCCGGCCCGAGGGCGGGCCCTGGGCGGACGTCCCGGACGGCTGGGACGGGCCGCGGCGCGGGCGTCGCGGCGGTCGCGGCTTCGGTCCGCGCGGCGGCTGGCCCGAGGGCCCGGGCGGGCCGGGCTTCGGCTTCGGACCCGGCGGTCCGCACGGCTTCGGCGGCCCCCGCGGCCACCGCGGCCGGGCCGGGCGCGGCGACACGCGCGCGGCGATCCTGCTGCTCCTCGCGGAGCAGCCCATGCACGGCTACCAGCTCATCCAGGAGATCGCCCAGCGCACCGAGGGGCGGTGGCGGCCCAGCCCGGGCGCGGTCTACCCCGCGCTGTCGGCGCTCGAGGACGAGGGTCTGGTGAGCATCGAGCGTGAGTCGGGCCGCAAGCTGGCCCGGCTCACCGAGGCGGGCGGCACGTACGTGACGCAGCGCGCCGACGAGCTCGGCGACCCGTGGCAGGCCGCGAGCGAGCGGCCCGAGCACCCCGGGCGGGCGCTGCGCCGCGCGATCGACACCCTCGCGGGTGCGGCCGAGCAGGTCGCGCGCGCGGGCACGCTGGAGCAGGTGGAGCGGGCCGTCGCCGCGATCGACGCGGCCCGCCGCGAGCTGTACCGCCTGCTGGCGGACGAGCCCACGGCCCGCGGGGCCGGCGGCGCGACGCCGGACGCCCCGGTCGACGAGCCCCAGGACCCCCAGGAGTCCTGACACGCGGCTCGGGACGCACGAACGGCCGGTGACGCATCTCGCGTCGCCGGCCGTTCGACGTCCCCGGCTCGTCGGGGCCCACCACGGGGCACTGCCCGGTGGTCAGGCGACCTTGAGCTGCCACTCGCCCGCGCAGCCCGCGGGGCGGAACCCGAGAGCGATGTTGATCGCGAGCATGTGGTCGTTCTCCTCGGCGTTCCACGTGTCGATGCGCCGCGCCTGCGGGCGGACCTCGGCGAGCCGCTGGAGGTTGACCGCCTTGAGCAGCATCCCCAGCCGGTGGCCGCGGTGTCCTTCGGCGACGAGCGTGTCCTCCTGGTGCACGAGGTCGCGCACCGGGGGGATCTCCTCGAGCGTCGTGTAGCCGGCGAGCCGGCCGGTCGCGACGTGCTGCACAGCCACCGTCCACGAGCGGATGCCCCGCGCGTCGTGCGTGTCCTCGAGGGTGCGCACACGCTTCGCGTCCCACACGTCCTGCTCGTAGTCGAGCCCGCCGAGCGGCGGGGCGACGCTCATCTCCGTGTAGAGCGCCGCGGCCTGGTCGACGAGCTCGTCGGGCACGTGCTCGTCCCACGTGACGACGCGGTACGCGTCGCCGGCGGCCCGCGCGGCATCGGCGCGGAACGACTCGAGCGTGTCGGGGTCGACGGGCAGCTCGAGGACCGAGCGGCGCGCGACCTGCTCGAGCGCCCAGCCGCGCGCGGCGAGGAACCGTACGCCGGCGTCGTCGACGGGCACACGTCCGGAGCCGGTGGTCGCCGAGCGGGCCGTCGGGCCCTCGGGCGGCTCGGCGCGGTGGTCGGTCTCGGCCATGAGCGTGGTGCGGCCGTGCGCGCGGGCGAGCCGCAGCACCTCGTCGTACAGGGCGCCGCCGATGCCCTGGCGCCGGTGGGCGGGTCGCACCACCACGCCGACGTACGCCCAGGCCGTGTTCTCCTGCAACGGGAGGAAGAGCAGGCCGGTGCCGAGCACGTGCTCGTGCCGCACCTCGTCGTCCGGGGGCGCGTCGTCGGCGACGGCGACCAGCCGGATCGTCCTCTCGTACGGCTGCGGGCGCGACGACTCGAGCAGCTCGGCGGCCGTGCGCGCGTAGTCGTCGTTGCCCCACACGTCGCGGTTGACCTCGTTGACCGCCTCCGTGTACCCGCGCAGCAGCGCGGCCCCCGGCTCCGTCGCCGAGGCCGTGACCGGTACCTCCCGGATGCTCACCATGTGGACAGGGTGCGCGCGCGAAGGTCCCCGGCGCCACCGGAAATCGGTGCCTACCCTCGGGGCATGAACTGGCTCGAGGTCGTCGGGTGGATCGGCTCGGTGCTCGTCGTCGTGTCGCTGATGCAGGCACGCGTGCTGCGCTTCCGGGTGCTGAACCTGGCGGGCGCGGCGATCGCGACCGTCTACAACGTCGTGATCGACGTGTGGCCGTTCGCGGCCATGAACGGCGCGATCGCGGTCATCGACGTGTACTGGCTGTGGCGGCTGCTGCGCGAGCGGCACGACGAGGCCGCGTACGAGGTCGTCGAGGTCGCGCCCGACGACGCGTACCTGCAGCGTGTGCTGGACGTGCACGCGGCGGACATCGCGCGGTTCGCGCCGTCGCCGGTGGTGCGTCCGACGAGCGCGGCGGGCGCGGCGGGTGCGGGGGCGACGGCCGCGTTCCTCGTCGTGCGCGGCGACGAGACCGTGGGGGTGGTGCAGCTGCGCGACGAGGGCGCGCGCACCGCGCGGGTGCTGCTCGACTACGTGACGCCGCGGTTCCGCGACTTCACGCCGGGGGAGTTCGTGTACCGGCGCAGCGGGGTGTTCCGCGAGCGGGGGTTCGACCGGCTGGTGGTGGAGCCGCTCGCGACGAACCGGGACTACTTCCGGCGGGTGGGGTTCGCGCCGGGCGCGGACGGGACGTGGACGCGGGCGGTCGCGGCGGCGTAGCCCGTCCGGGCGGAACGCGTCGGAGTACAGGGGTGCGCGCCCGGCTGTCCGCGCTAGAGTTCGGATGACCGAACTTCTGGACGAGGAGAGCCGGATGGCCGACGCGCCCACCGTCGCGCGCACGCCGCACGAGCGGCCCCACGTGCCGCGCCGCCGCGGCGGTGCCGTGCTCCTGGGACCCGCGTTCGTCGCCGCCATCGCGTACGTCGACCCGGGCAACGTCGCCGCGAACCTCACCGCCGGGGCGCGCTACGGCTACCTGCTGCTGTGGGTGCTCGTCGCCGCCAACGCCATGGCGGTGCTCGTCCAGTACCAGTCCGCCAAGCTCGGCCTCGTCACCGGCCGGTCGCTGCCCGACGTGCTGGGCGCGCGCCTGCGCCGCGGACCGCGCCTCGCGTACTGGGCGCAGGCCGAGCTGGTCGCCGCCGCGACCGACGTCGCCGAGGTCGTCGGCGGCGCGATCGCGCTGCACCTGCTGTTCGGGCTCCCGCTGTGGCTCGGCGGCGTGGTCGTCGGTGCCGTGTCGCTCGTCCTGCTCGCGACGCAGGACCGCTACGGGCAGCGGCGGTTCGAGCACGTCGTCGTCGCGCTGCTCGCCGTCATCACCATCGGGTTCCTCGCCGGGCTCGTCGTCTCGCCACCCGACGCGCGCGGCATGCTGTCCGGCCTCGTGCCACGGTTCGAGGGCAGCGACTCCGTGCTGCTCGCCGCCTCGATGCTCGGCGCCACCGTCATGCCCCACGCGATCTACGTGCACTCCGCGCTCGCACGAGACCGGCACGGGCACGCCGAGCCCGGGCCGTGGCGCGACCGGCTGCTGCGCGCGACTCGCTGGGACGTCGGCATCGCGCTCGTCGTCGCCGGCATCGTCAACATCGGCCTGCTGCTGCTCGCCGCCGCGGGCCTGCGGGGCGAGCCGGGCACCGACTCGATCGAGGGTGCGCACGCCGCGATCACCGACGCGCTCGGGCCCGTCGTCGGGCTCGCGTTCGCGGTCGGGCTGCTCGCCTCCGGCCTCGCGTCCACGTCCGTGGGGGCCTACGCCGGCGCGACGATCATGGCCGGTCTCCTGCACCGGCGGATCCCCATCCTCGTGCGGCGCGTCGTGACGATCATCCCCGCCGTGCTGCTGCTCGCCCTCGGTGCCGACCCGACGTGGACGCTCGTCGTCTCCCAGGTGGTCCTCAGCTTCGGCATCCCGTTCGCCGTGATCCCGCTCGTGCGGTTCACGCGCAGCCGTGACGTCATGGGCGAGGCGCGCACACGCACGCCGCTGCACGTGGCGCTCGTGGTGGTCGTCGCGCTCGTCGTCGTCCTCAACGCGACGCTGCTGGTGCTGCTCGTCGCGTCCTGACGGGGCGGCGCGGGTCACGTCGGCTGCGCCGGTGACCCGCGCCGCGCGGTCAGTCCTCCGCGACCTCCGTGACGACGTCCTCGGCGGGCGGCTCCTCGCCCGCGCGACGCACGTCCACGGTGAAGCGGTCCAGCTCCGCCGCCGTGCCGGCGGTCCCGTCCGCGAGCGTCGGTCGCACCTCCCGCACGGTCTCGTCCGACGGCCACCACGCGGCCCACACGCCGTCCGCGACGCTCGCCTCGAGCGTCGACCCGTCGCTCAGCCGCACCTCGACGGCCGCCACGTCACCCCCGACGCGCCCGAGGGCGAAGCCCCACGGCTCGTCCGACCCGACGTTCTGCACACCGGCCGAGACGAACGACGCACCGTCGTCACCCGGCAGCGTGTCCTCACCGACGAAGCCCAGCCCCACCTGCTCGCCGTCCGACGACCCCGTGCCGTCCACGAACGCCGAGCCACCCGCGTCGGTCGCGGTCACCGACGTGCGCACGCGCGGGCCGATCAGGCACGACTGGAGGCCGGCGTCGGAGCTCAGGACGGCGAACGTGGTGGCGCCCCGGCGGTCGGCGACCACGGGGCGCGCGCCGTCGAGGTTGAGCGGCAGGTCCGTGCCGGAGGCACCCGCGGCGGCGTCGGTGCGCAGCGCCAGGCACGCGTCGCCCGCCGCCGCGAGCTCGTCGGGGCCGAGCGTGGCCGGCACCGCGGTCCAACCCGCGAACGCCGCGGAGTCGGTCGGGTTCGGGACGAGCAGCGGCACGGCGGCCACCGCGGCGGCCGCGACGCCGACGAGCGCCAGGCGTGCGGCGCGGGGCCGGCGGCGCGGCGCGCGGTCGGCGAGCGTGGGCACGTCGTCGGCCGCGATGCGTGCGGTCACCAGGCGGTGCGCATCGCTCAGCCCGTCCGGGTCGATCGGGTCCGTGGGGCGGAGCGCGGCGAGGCGGTCCGTGGTCGAGGAGGTCATGTCAGCCTTCCGGGGTGACGAGGGTGAGTGCGGAGCGCGCGGCGGGCGAAGGCGCCGGGTCGTCGGCGTCGCTCTGCGAGGCGAGCGAGCCGTCGAGACGGCGACGGGCGCGGTGCAGGCGCACCTTGAACGCCGAGACCGAGCAACCGGCCACGCGGGCCGCCTGCGCGGGGAGCAGCCCGTCCCACGCGACGAGCAGGAGGGCCTCCCGCTCGACCGGGGTGAGGGCCGCCAGGGCCCGCAGCAACGCGTCACGCTCGGAGACGACCTCGTCCGCGGAGGACGAGGCGGGGGCCACGACGGCGTGCAGACGAGCGAGCTCGTCGGACAGCACACGCGCGCGGTGGCGCGAACGGCGGTGGGACGCGACGGTGTTGCGGGCGACGACGAGGAGCCACGGGAGCGGCTCGCCGGGCACGTCCGCGAGCCGCCGCCAGGCGACCAGGAACGTCTCGGCGACGATCTCGGGCGCCTCGTCACGGTCGACGTGGCGCAGCGCGTACGCCTGGATGCGGGGGGCGTAGCGGTCCCACAGGTCGGAGAACCGCTGCGCGTCGCTCGGCTGGGCTGTGCTCACACCTGGAAGTGTCCCGGGCGGGCCCAGGGTTACGTCGGTGGGTGTCCCGGCTCCGCGTCGGTGACCGGCGCGGGCTGCTCGTCGGCGTGCGCGACGTGCCGCAGCTGCCCCCAGATGAGGACGACGAACACGGTGGACCCCACGAACGCGAACCAGAACGGCGCGGTCACCCCCCACTCGCGCGCGAGCACCCCGCCGATCGCCGAGCCGAGGACCAACCCGCCGAACACCCCCACGAGGTTCACCGACCCGACGCGCCCCTGCAGCTCGGTCGGTACCGCGCGCTGGCGCACCGTGATGCTCGTCGTCCCCCACACGAACGCGTGCGCGCCGAACACGAAGAAGATGACGAGCGCGACCCACGGGGTCGACGTGAGCGCGAGCGCGAGGTGCGTGAGCGTCTCGATGACCAGGCCGATGCGCATGAGGTTCGCGAGCGACACCCGCCGCGTGATCCAGCCGTACGCCGAGGTCCCGACGAGCCCGCCGACGGCCTGCACGGTCGTGATGACGCCGAAGCCGACCGCGCCCATCCCCAGGTGCTCGCGTGCGTACAGCACGAGCACGGCCCAGGCCGCGCCGAACGTGACGTTGAAGATGAGGATCGTCAGCACGAGCGTGCGCACCGCCGCGTGGTGCACCACCCAGCGCACGCCCTCGGCGATGTCCGCGCGGATGTGCGTGCGCTCCGCGCGAGCACGCCCGTGCGGCGGGAGCCGCAGCCGCGAGATGAGCACCGCGCCCGCGAGCACCAGCACGCCGTACGCCGCGAACGGCGCCGCCTGACCGGCCGCGAACATCGCCGCGCCGATCGGCGGGGCCGCCATCTGGTTGACCGTCAGCAGGCCCGTCTGGATGCGCTGGTTCGCCGCCGCGAGGTGGTCGCGGTGCACCAGCATCGGCACGAGCGTGCTGGACGCGTTGTCCGCGAACGTCTCCGTGGTGCCCAGCACGAACAGCGCCGCGAGCACGAGCGCGATGGGCGCCGCGTCCACCGCCACGGCCACCGCGAGCGCCGCGACGACGAGCGCCCGCAGCACGTCGACCGTGATGACCAGCCGTCGCCGGTCCAGCCGGTCCGTCAGCGCACCGGCCCACAGCCCGAACACCAGCGGCGGCAGCCACTGCACCGTCGCGGCGAGCGCCACGAGGAACGCGTCGTCGGTGCGCGACGCCACGAGCAGCGGTCCCGCCGCGAGCACCAGCCCGTCCGCGAGGTTCGTCGTCCACGACGACGCGAGCACCCAGCGGAACGGGACGCCCAGCCGGCGGGGCACGAGCAGTTCCACGGTCCGGCGCAGCACCGTGCGACGATACCCGGCGCCGGGGACCCAAGGCCCTGGTCGGCCCGCCGGACCCGTGGGACGATCACGAGAGCCGGAGACCCCGGCCCCTGGTCAGAACATCCCACGAGGAGCTCGTCGTGTCCGCCGTCACCCTGTCCCCTGCTGCCCGTCCCGCCCGCCCGTCCGTCGCCACCTCGGTCCGGGTGCGCCGCTTCGTCGAGACCGTCCGGTGGGCGCCCGCCCCGCGGTTCGAGGGCTCGGCCGGCCGCCGCGCGGCGTTCGTCGGCTACCTCGTCGGCAGCATGGTCGCGTGGGTGCTCCTGGGTGTGGGGGTCTCGGCGCTGCTCGGCGCGCTCGTCGCCTGACGCCCGGCGTCCTGGCTACCGTCCCGGACTCGCGTCCGGCAGGGGTGCGCGGAGCACCGGTGCGGTGGGGTCGGTGTTGTCGACGACGAGCGTGGCGCGCTGCGCGGGCGCGCACGTGCTCAGGTAGAGCCGCTGCCCCTCGACGTACCGGCGGTTGCGGGCGTCCTGCGGGTCGGGCGGGCAGCCGTCGCGCACCGCCATGCGGCGGAACGTCTCCGCGAACGGCACGTCGAGGAACAGCGAGAGGTCCCACTGGTCGGCGAGCTCGTCGCGGTGCAGGAAGATCCCGTCGACGACGAGCACCGCGTCGTCCGGTGCGACGCGCTGCGGGGTGTCGACGCGCTCGTCGGACCGGTGGTCGAACACCGCGGTGCGGTACCGCCGGTCGCCGCCCGGGCCGAGCGGCACCAGCACCTCGCGGCGCAGCGCGGCGTAGTCGTAGGAGTCGAGGAAGAACCCCTCCGGCGAGGTCCGGCCTCGCCGGTACCGCTCGCGCGCGGGGTGGTGGAAACCGTCGACCGACACCCGCACCACAGGGACGTCCGCCGCGCGCAGCGCGTCGGCGAGCCCGTCGGCGAACCATGTCTTCCCGGCCCCGTCGACCCCGTCGACCCCGACCCGCACGGGCCGCCCGCCCCCGCACTCACCGATCTGCCGCACGACCCCGACCACGTGCCGCACGACATCCCCCACCGGCCCAACGTACCCGCCGCCCCCACCGGCCCGCCCCTCCCCCCCGGCGTGGTCGCGGGTCCGGTGGTCGGTCGCGCAGTCATCCGCGCGTCCCACCATCAGATGCGCGAACCACCACCAGACGCGCGACTCCCCTGGGCGGCAGGTCAGCGGCGGCCCGTGAGGGGGGACAGCAGGGGGTGGGGGCGGGGCGTCGGCGGGAGGGCGCCGGGCGGTAGGACGCGGCGGGTGCGGTCGAGGATCGTCGTGAGCGTGTCCGCCGCGGTGACGTGCACCGTCTGCCAGCCGGCCTCCGCGAACGCGTCGCGCCGCAGCTTCTCCTCGAGGAGCTTGTGACGCGGGGCGTCGGCGTACTTGCCGATCCCGTCGTACTCGACCGCCACGCGCCAGTCCGGCCAGCCGAGGTCCGCCCAGTACACGGCGCGCGGTGTCGCGACACGCACCTGGGTCAGCGGCGGTGGCCAGCCGGCACGCAGGAACGCGAACCGGGTCATGCTCTCGCGCGCCGACTCCGCCCCGTCGTCGGCGAGCGCGGCGAGCAGTCGCGCCCGCGCGCTGCCCAGCCCGCGCGCCGCGGTGACGAGCTCCTCGAGCCGGGACCGGGGGAGCCCGGCGCGCAGCGCGCTGTCCGCCACCACCAGACCCGCGAGCGGGGGCAGTGCCGCCAGGCAGTCCCGCACCGTGAGGGCCAGGTCGGTCACCGGTAGTCCGATCACGTCCGTGACGTGCTCGTCCGGGGGCAGCGGCCGGTGGTGCCGGACCGACGGGTCCGCGCTCCCGCTGCCCCGGTGCGCGTGGCGCAGGTGCGTGACGGGCTCGACCTCCCACAGCGCCAGCCCGTGCAGCACGGCGGCGGTGGTGTGGCTGAGCACGTGGCGCGCACGCGTCCTGCGGTGCACCCCCGCGGCGCGGGCGACGACGAGCGCGCGCGGGTCGCTCACGCCCGCCGGCACGTACACGCCGCACCCGGCCCGGGTCCACGCGCCGGCGGCGACCTGTCGCGCGACGACCCACGAGGGGTGCTCGTCGGCGTGCACGACGACGGGCCGGGGGACGGGAAGGACTGCGCTGCTGGATCCGGGACGTCGCGGCATGCGGGTCACGGTGCACCGTCCGTCGCCACGGCGCGGCGCCGCACCCCCGGGTCTGTGGACGGCCCGTCGTCGGCGCGGCCCTGTGGTCGGTTGGCGGTGTCCCGCCGCGCCACCTCGTCGGGCGTCTCCAGGTGGGTCGCGCCTTCGTCGGTGAGTCGTGCGGATGACTGCGCGACCTACCGAGAGATGCGCGACCCACCTGGGGAGGCGCGAGCGGCGGGGTCAGGGGGTGGTGGGGGTGAGCCAGGACTCGAAGGGGTCGAAGGAGCGGGGGCGGGACAGGAAGTCCTCGACCAGGTCCGCGGCGTCGCGGCTGCCGCCCGGCGCGAGGACCAGGTCCCGGTAGCGGCGGCCCACGGCCTCGTCCATCAGCGCGCCGTCGAACGCGGTGAGCAGGTCCTTCGCGATCACGAGCGACCACAGGTACGTGTAGTACGCCGAGCCGTACCCGTCGAGGTGCCCGAAGCCCGTGAACTGGTGGGTGTCCGGCAGCGACGCGTACGGGCCGAACCGCTCGTCGACCTGCGCGGTGAACGCGTCGAGGTCCTCCGGCGGTGTGGCGTGCAGGCCGTAGGACAGCGCGGTGAAGTTGAGCTGACGGCGGGTCCACGCACCGCGGCCGAACCGGTCGGCGCGGTTCATCCGCGCGACGAGCGACGCGGGGATCGGGGTGCCGTCGTCGTCGGTCGCGAACGACGCGAGCACGTCCGCGTCCCACGCCCACTCCTCGAGCAGCTGCGACGGCGCCTCGACGAAGTCCCACTCGGTCGCGACGCCCGTGAACGCGGCGTACCGCTGGTGGCCGCCGACGATCTCGTGGACCAGGTGGCCGAACTCGTGGAAGAAGGTGCACACGTCGTCGTGCTCCATGCTCCCGGTGGGGAAGTTGCACACCAGCACGCCCTCGGGCAGGCGTGAGTCCCGCGCCCCCGGCACGAGCGTGAACTGCGCGGCGTGGTTGAACTTGCCCGCGCGGGGGTGCATGTCGAGGTAGAAGCGGCCGAGCAGCGACTCGTCGGCGTCCACGGACCGCACGTCGTACACCTCGACCGACCCGTGCCAGGACGGTGCGTCGACGCGCGTGAACGCCAGCCCGAGCAGGCGGCCGACGGTCGCCATGACGCCGTCGCGGACCTTGTCGTAGCGGAAGTACCGGCGCACCTCCTGCGCGTCCACGTCGTACGTCTCACGGCGCACGACCTGGTCGTAGTACAGCGAGTCCGCGGGGGTCACCGCGGCGGCGGACGGGTCGTCGGCGCGCAGGCGCTCGAGCAGGACCGCGACGTCGCGCGCGGCGGGCTCGGCGGTGAGGGCGTCGAGCCGCTCCACGAACTCGGCGACCGCCGCGCCGGAGCCGATCATCTTGACCTCGGCGTCGTACGTCGGCCAGTCCGGGTAGCCGAGCAGGTGCGCGCGCTCGTCGCGCAGGCGCAGCAGCTCGGCGAGCACGGGCTCGTTGTCCGGGTACGCGATGCGCAGGTACTCGGTGGTCAGGGCGCGGCGCACCGACGCGTCGTGCGCGTACGTCCGCACCGGGATGAGGTCGGGGTACTCGGTGGTGAGCGTGATCAGCCCGTCGTCGTCGGCGGGACGGGCGGCGACGAAGTCCTCGGGCAGCCCCGCGAGCTGCTCGGGTCGCACCCGGATCGAGCGCGCGCCCTCCCGGATGTTGCGTGCGAACTCCAGCCCGAGCTCGGTGCAGCGCTGCGCGAGCGCTCGCAGCCGCTCGCGCTCCTCGGCGGAGCGGTCGACGCCCGCGCGGCGGAAGTCGCGCAGCACGTGCGCGTGCAGGCGGACCGAGTCGTCGTCGAGGCCCGCCGGGTCGGTCGCGCTGAACGCCTCGAACAGCGCACGGTCGAGGCCGCGCTCGGTCGCCAGGTCCTCGGCGGCCTGCGCGCGCGCCTCGGCGGCCTCGCGCAGCTCGGCGGCGGGGTGCACCTCGGCGAGGAGGTGGGCGGCGGCGGAGGCCCGCGCGAGCGCGTCGTCGGACGCGTTCCACAGGGCGAGCACCTCGGCGGCGGTGCGCGGTGAGCCGTCCTTGAGCGTCGCGAGGTGCGTGCGCGCCTCGTCGAGCGCACCGTCGACGGTCGTCGTGAGGAACGACGCCCAGCCGGCGTCGTCGGAGGGCAGCGTCGTGGGCGTCATGGCGGCAACGTACCCGCGGGCCGCGCGTCTGCCCACGCGTGTGCGGCGGGCATCGCCACGGTCGCGCCGGACGGCCCGGGCGCGCACCGTCCCACCCCGGCGTGGGCGACCCGTTCCGAACGCGGTGCTTTTCCACGGTGCGTCCCGGGTGGTGCGGATCACACCGATTACTACATTCGAACCCATGGCAGAGCCGCACACCCCTGGCCTCGACGGACCGGCGTCCGACGTGCTGCTGCGCGCCGGCCGGTTCTTCTCGCGCTGGGACGAGACCGACGACGGCCGGGCCGTGTTCCGCGAGGGCGGACGACGCGGCGACGTGTTCTACCGGGACCGCTGGCGCCACGACAAGGTGGTCAGGTCCACGCACGGCGTGAACTGCACGGGCTCGTGCTCGTGGAAGGTCTACGTCAAGGACGGGATCATCACGTGGGAGGCGCAGCAGACCGACTACCCGTCGGTCGGGCCGGACCGCCCCGAGTACGAGCCGCGCGGCTGCCCGCGCGGCGCCGCGTTCTCCTGGTACACGTACTCGCCGACGCGCGTGCGCTACCCCTACGCGCGCGGTGTGCTCGTCGAGATGTACCGCGAGGCGAAGGCGCGCCTGGGCGACCCGGTCGAGGCGTGGGCGCAGATCACGGGCGACCCGGACAGGCGCCGCCGCTACCAGCAGGCCCGCGGCAAGGGCGGCCTGGTGCGCGTGAGCTGGGACGAGGCGGTCGAGATGGTGGCCGCCGCGCACGTGCACACGATCAAGACGTACGGACCCGACCGGTGCGCGGGGTTCTCGCCGATCCCCGCGATGTCGATGGTGTCGCACGCGGTGGGCACGCGGTTCATCCAGCTCATCGGCGGCGTCATGACGAGCTTCTACGACTGGTACGCGGACCTCCCGGTCGCCTCCCCGCAGATGTTCGGCGACCAGACGGACGTCCCCGAGTCGGGTGACTGGTGGGACGCGACGTACCTCATGATGTGGGGCTCGAACGTGCCGGTCACCCGCACGCCCGACGCGCACTGGATGGCGGAGGTGCGCTACCGCGGCACCAAGGTCGTCTCCGTCTCGCCGGACTACGCGGACAACACGAAGTTCGCCGACGAGTGGCTGCCGGCCGCGGCCGGCACGGACGGCGCGCTCGCGATGGCGATGGGTCACGTGGTGCTGCGGGAGTACCTCGTCGACCGTCAGGTGCCGTTCTTCCGCGACTACGTCTCGCGCTACACCGACCTGCCGTTCCTGGTGACGCTCGAGGAGCGTGACGGCGCGTACGTCCCGGGCCGGTTCCTGCGCGCCACGGACCTGTCCGACGAGCACGCGACCGACCCGGTGACCGCGCCCGACGCGGAGGGCGCGGCGTGGCAGACCGTGCTGCTGGACGCGACCACCGGGCGGCCGGTCGTGCCCAACGGCTCGCTGGGCTTCCGCTACACGGACTCCGGCGAGGGCCGGTGGAACCTCGACCTCGAGGGCGTCACGCCCGCGCTGAGCATCCGCGACGCGGCCTCGTCGGACGCAGGCTCGTCGCAGACCGCCGTCGAGGTGCTGCTGCCCCGGTTCGACGACCCCGGCGGCGCGGGCGCGGTGCAGCGCCGCGGCGTGCCGGTGACGCGCGTGGACGGCCACCTGGTCACGACGGTGTACGACCTGACGCTCGCGCACTACGGCGTGGGCCGCGACGGTCTGCCGGGCGAGTGGCCCGCGGGCTACGACGACCCGACGCAGGGCTGCACGCCCGCGTGGCAGGAGCAGCACACGTCGGTCCCGGCGGACGCGTGCACCCGCATCGCGCGCGAGTTCGCGACGAACGCCGAGAAGTCGGGCGGCCGCTCGATGATCATCATGGGCGCGGGCGTCTGCCAGTGGTTCCACGGTGACGCGACGTACCGCGCGATCCTCGCGCTGCTGGCGTTCACGGGCTGCTTCGGTCGCAACGGCGGCGGGTGGGCGCACTACGTGGGCCAGGAGAAGTGCCGCCCGCTGACGGGGTGGATCTCGCTCGCGAACGCGCTGGACTGGTCGCGCCCGCCGCGCACGATGACGGGCACGTCGTACTGGTACATGCACACCGACCAGTGGCGGTTCGACGGGTACGCGGCCGACGAGCTCGCGTGGCCGATGGCGGACGGCCACCTGACGGGCATGCACACCGCGGACACGATCGCCGCGTCGGCGCGCGCCGGCTGGATGCCGTTCTACCCGCAGTTCGACCGCAACCCGCTGGACCTGGCCGACGAGGCGCGCGCGGCCACCGAGCAGGGCGCGGCGCCGGACCCGGCGGCGCACGTCGCGGGGCAGCTCAAGGACGGTGCGCTGCGGTTCGCGGTGGAGGACGTCGACGCGCCGGAGAACTGGCCGCGGACGCTGGTGCTGTGGCGCTCGAACCTGCTGGGCTCGAGCGCGAAGGGTGACGAGTACTTCCTGAAGTACCTGCTGGGCACGCACTCGAACGTCGCGGCGCCGGAGCCGACGGCGCGGCCGAGCGACGTGACGTGGCGTGACGACATCCCGGAGGGCAAGCTCGACCTGCTGGTCAGCGCGGACTTCCGGATGACGTCGACGACGATGCTCTCGGACGTCGTGCTGCCGGCCGCGACCTGGTACGAGAAGCACGACCTGTCCTCGACGGACATGCACCCGTTCGTGCACGCGTTCTCCCCGGCGATCGACCCGCCGTGGGAGGCGCGCAGCGACTTCGACGCGTTCCACCTGGTGGCGCGCCGGTTCTCGGAGCTGGCGCGTACGCACCTGGGGGTGCGGCACGACCTGGTGAGCGTGCCGATGCAGCACGACACCCCGGGCGAGGCGCCGCGGGACGGCGGGATCGGCGGGGACTGGCGGCGGGGGGACGCGCCCGCGGTGCCGGGCGTGACGATGCCGGTGCTCCAGGTGGTCGAGCGCGACTACACGGCGATCGCGGACAAGCTCGGGTCGCTGGGCCCGCTGGCGTCCACGCTGGGCTTCACGGTGAAGAACGTGACGTTCCGGCTCGAGCACGAGGTGGAGCGGCTGGCCCGTGCGAACGGCGTGATGCTCGGCGGTGCGGGTGACGGACGCCCGGCGCTGGACACGGACGTCAAGCTCGCGGAGGCGATCCTGGCGCTGTCCGGGACGACGAACGGCGAGCTCGCGACGCAGGGCTTCCGCTCGCTCGAGCGGCGGGTCGGCAAGGAGCTGCACGACCTCGCGGAGGGCTCGGAGGAGAAGCGGATCACGTTCCCCGACACGCAGGCGCGGCCGGTGCCGGTCATCACGTCGCCGGAGTGGTCGGGCTCGGAGACGGGCGGGCGGCGGTACGCGCCGTTCACGCTCAACGTGGAGCGGCTCAAGCCGTGGCACACGCTCACGGGCCGCATGCACCTGTTCCTCGACCACGGCTGGATGAAGGACCTGGGCGAGGCTCTGCCGATCTACCGCCCGCCGCTGGACCTGCACCGCCTGCTGGGCGAGCCGGAGCTCGGCCCGGACGGGTCGAAGCAGGTGACGGTGCGGTTCCTGACGCCGCACAACAAGTGGTCGATCCACTCGGAGTACCAGGACAACCTGCTGATGCTCTCGTTGTCCCGCGGTGGCCCGACGTGCTGGATGAGCCCCGCGGACGCCGACGCGATCGGCGCGAAGGACAACGAGTGGGTGGAGTGCTCGAACGCGAACGGCATCTACGTCGCGCGGGCGATCGTCTCGCACCGCATGCCGGAGGGCGTGGTGTTCGTGCACCACGCGCAGGAGCGCACGATCGACGTCCCGAAGACGGAGAAGACGCGCCGGCGCGGCGGCATCCACAACTCGGTGACCCGGCTGCTGGTCAAGCCGACGCACCTGATCGGGGGGTACGCGCAGCTGTCGTACGCGTTCAACTACCTCGGTCCGACGGGCAACCAGCGGGACATCGTCGCGACGATCCGTCGTCGTTCGCAGGACGTCGAGTACTGAGGAGGACGACGACATGCGCGTGATGGCCCAGGTCGCCATGGTGATGAACCTCGACAAGTGCATCGGGTGCCACACCTGCTCGGTGACGTGCAAGCAGGCGTGGACGAACCGTGCCGGCGTCGAGTACGTGTGGTTCAACAACGTCGAGACCCGCCCCGGGCAGGGGTACCCGCGCCGGTACGAGGACCAGGACCGCTGGCGCGGCGGGTGGACGCTCAACAAGCGCGGACGTCTGACGCTGCGCACGGGCTCGCGCGGCAGGCGCCTGCTGTCGATCTTCGCCTCGCCCGTGCAGCCCGAGCTGAACGACTACTACGAGCCGTGGACGTACGACTACGAGCGTCTGGTCGAGGCGCCGCTGGGCGACGACTTCCCCGTGGCGCGGCCGAAGTCGTTGATCACGGGCGAGGACACCAAGATCACGTGGTCGGCCAACTGGGACGACAACCTGGGCGGCACGCACGAGATGGGCCACCTCGACCCGATCGTCGAGAAGGTGCGGCGCGAGTCGGAGGACAAGATCCGCTTCGAGCTCGAGCGGACGTTCATGTTCTACCTGCCGCGCATCTGCGAGCACTGCCTCAACCCGTCGTGCATGGCGTCGTGCCCGTCGGGTGCGATCTACAAGCGCGCCGAGGACGGCATCGTGCTCGTCGACCAGGACCGCTGCCGCGGCTGGCGCCAGTGCGTCACGGGCTGCCCGTACAAGAAGATCTACTTCAACCACAAGACCGGCAAGGCCGAGAAGTGCACGTTCTGCTACCCGCGGCTCGAGGTCGGTCTGCCGACGGTGTGCGCGGAGACGTGCGTGGGCCGGCTGCGGTACATCGGGGTGTTCCTGTACGACGCGGACCGCGTGACGCAGGCCGCGTCGGTGCCCGACGAGAAGGACCTGTACGAGGCGCAGCTCGACCTGATGCTCGACCCGCAGGACCCCGCGGTCGTCGCGGCGGCGCGCGAGCAGGGCATCCCGGCGGACTGGATCGACGCGGCGCGGCGCAGCCCGGTGTACGCGCTCGCCAAGACGTACCGCGTGGCGCTGCCGCTGCACCCCGAGTACCGCACGATGCCGATGGTCTGGTACGTCCCGCCGCTGTCGCCGGTGGTGGACCTGCTGCGTGAGCAGGGGCACGACGCCGAGGACCCGGGCACCCTGTTCGGCGCGATCGAGGCGCTGCGCATCCCGGTGGAGTACCTCGCGGAGCTGTTCACGGCGGGCGACACCGAGGTCGTCACGGGCGTGCTCCGGCGCCTCGCGGCGATGCGGTCCTACCTGCGCGGCATCACGCTCGACGAGGGTGCCGACGAGTCGATCCCGAACGCGGTGGGCATGACCGGGCAGGCGATGTACGCGATGTACCGGCTGCTCGCGATCGCGAAGTACGACGAGCGCTACGTCATCCCCAAGGCGCACGAGGAGCGCGGCCACGAGCTGGAGGAGCTGGGCTGCTCGCTCGACTACGACGAGGGCCCGGGCATGTACGAGTCGGCGGCGTTCGGCGAGGCGTCGGGCCGGCCGGTCCCGGTCGCGGTCGAGACGTTCCACGCGCTGCGCCAGCGCCAGACGTCGGAGGGCATCGCGCCGTCCGACGAGATGCGCGGCCGGGTCAACCTCCTGAACTGGGACGGCGTCGGGACCCCGCCCGGGCTGTTCCCCCGCAAGGACGGACCGCCGGAGAGCGCCGACGAGGCCATCGCCACCGAGGGTCGCGACGACCCGACGGACCACCCGGTGCGCGACGAGGAGGACGCGCGATGAGGCTGCGCACCCGCCGCTCGTCGGCCACGTCGACGAGCGCGCTCCCGGGCGCGGCCACGCGCGTCGTGCACCAGGTGGCGTCCTGGTGCCTCGCGTACCCGGACGAGGCGCTCGTCGAGCGCCTGCCGCTGCTCGCCGCCGCGGTCGACGAGCTGGGCGGCGGGCGGGCGCGCGACGGGTTGCGCACGTTCCTGGACCACGCGACCACGACGCCCCTGCCGCGCCTGCAGTCGGACTACGTGCACCTGTTCGACCTGTCCCGCAAGCAGGCCCTGTACCTGTCGTACTGGACGGACGGCGACACGCGCCGTCGCGGTGAGGTGCTCGCCGCGTTCAAGGAGCGCTACCGCGCGTCGGGCTTCCTGGTGGACACCCGCGGGGAGCTGCCCGACCACCTGCCGCTCGTGCTGGAGTACGCGGCGCTCGCGGACCCCGACGACGGTGCGGCGCTGCTGCAGGAGTACCGCGCGAGCCTCGAGCTCACCCGGTTCGCGCTGATCGAGGCGGGCACGCCGTACGCGGGCCTGCTCGAGGCGGTGTGCGCCACGCTGCCCGGCCCGTCGCCCGCCGACAAGGCGGCCGTGCACCGCATGGCGTCGGCGGGCCCACCCACCGAGAGCGTCGGTCTCGACGCGGCCGACCCGCGGCTGCTGCCGCTCACCGAGTCCGGGAGGTCCTGATGGACGTCGTCCTGTGGGGTGTGCTGCCCTACCTCGTCGTCGTGACGTTCGTCGGCGGCCTCGTCTGGCGGTACCGGTACGACCAGTTCGGCTGGACCACGCGCTCCTCGCAGCTGTACGAGTCGCGGCTGCTGCGCATCGGCTCGCCCCTGTTCCACTTCGGTCTGCTGTTCGTGATCGTCGGGCACGCGGTCGGCCTGCTGATCCCCGAGTCGTGGACGGACGCGGTGGGCGTCGACCAGGAGACGTACCACGCCGGTGCGCTGTGGATCGGGTCGGTCGCGGGGATCTGCACGCTCACCGGCATCGTGATCCTCATCGTGCGGCGTCGGCGCACCGGTCCGGTCTTCATGGCGACGACGCGCAACGACAAGCTCATGTACGCGGCGTTGGTGTTCGCGATCTGCACGGGGCTCGCGACGACCGTGATCGCCTTCTCCCAGGGCCACGACACGCACGATTACCGCACGTCCGTCTCGGTGTGGTTCCGCTCGCTGTTCACGCTGCGACCCGACGTCGACGCCATGGCCGGCGCGTCGCTGCAGTTCCACGTGCACGTGCTGCTCGGGCTCGCGCTGATCCTGCTGTTCCCGTTCACACGGCTCGTGCACGCGTTCACCGCACCCCTGCACTACCTGTTCCGCCCGTACGTGGTCTACCGCAGCCGTGACCGCCGTCCCACGCCCGGTGCGTCCGCGCCGCGGCGCGGGTGGGACCCCGTCGGCACGCGCGACCGCGACACCTCCACCCACCGCTGACGACCCCTGCGACCGGGAGCCGGCTCATGAGCACCTCGACGACGAGCGCCGCCACCACCGCGACCACCCAGGGCCGCGCGCGCAACCTCGCGCTCGCGACCTGGGCGTTCGCCATCACGTTCTGGGCCTGGGCGGTCGTCGGACCGCTCGCGGTCCGGTACACCGAGCAGCTCGGGCTCTCGGCGAGCCAGAAGTCGCTGCTCGTCGCGACGCCCGTGCTCGTGGGTGCGGTGGGGCGGATCCCGGTCGGGGCGCTCACCGACCGCTACGGCGGGCGCGTCATGCTCTCGGTGCTGTGCGTCGCGTCGGTGCCGCCCGTGCTGCTCGTCGCGTGGGCCGGTGAGCGCGAGTCCTACGCGCTGCTGCTCGTGTTCGGCTTCCTGCTCGGCATCGCGGGCACGTCGTTCGCGGCGGGCGTGCCCTTCGTCAACGCCTGGTACGAGCCCGCGCGGCGCGGCTTCGCGACGGGCGTGTTCGGTGCGGGCATGGGCGGCACGGCGCTGTCGGCGTTCTTCACGCCGCGGTTCGTCGAGTGGTTCGGGTACGTCACCGCGCACGTGATCCTCGCGGTCGCGCTCGCGGTCACGGGCGCGGTGGTCTGGCTGCTCGCGCGGGACGCGCCGGGCTGGACCCCCAGCACGCAGGCGGTCCTGCCGAAGCTCGCGGCGGCCGTGCGGCTCGGTGTCACGTGGCAGATGTCGTTCTTGTACGCCGTGACGTTCGGCGGGTTCGTCGCGTTCTCCACCTACCTGCCGACGTACCTCAAGGACGTCTACGACTTCGACCTCGCGGGCGCGGGCACGCGGACCGCGGGGTTCGCGATCGCGGCCGTGGTCGCCCGCCCGATCGGCGGGGTGCTCTCGGACCGCACGCACCCCAAGCTCGTCGTCGTCACGTCCCTCGCGGGTGCCGCCGCGTGCGCGGTCGTCATGGCGCTGAAGCCCGCCCCGGAGATCCCCGCGGGTGCCGTCATCGTCCTCATGGCGTTCTTCCTGGGCCTCGGTGCGGGTGGCGTGTTCGCGTGGGTCGCACGGCGGGCACCCGCCGACCGCGTCGGTGCGGTCACGGGCGTCGTCGGCGCCGCCGGCGGGCTGGGCGGGTACTTCCCGCCGCTCGTGATGGGGGCGACGTACGACGAGGCCGCGCACTCCTACACCGTCGGGCTGGTGCTGCTCGTGCTGACCGCGCTGCTCGCGCTCGGCTACACGCTGTGGCGGCTGCCGCGCGAGGACCGCACGCCTCCGGCGTGACCTGACGCGGCTCCCGGACACCCCTCGGGGGCCGCTCGGCCGCCCGGTAGTCTGACCCCGCTCGGGCGGTCCGGGCCTCCACGGTGGACAGGAATCTCACGGCGTGCCCTCCCTACGCGCGATGCGCAACCTTCACTTCGTCGGTCGACGGACGGACTCCGACCGCGTCGGCTGGTTGCGGGAGCTGACGGCCGGCGCGGGCCAGAGCAACGTCTTCAACGTCTCGGTGGTCCGCATCGGCTCGCGGCTGCACGTCGCGTGGCGTGCGCTGCCGCACCCCGAGGCGCAGCGGCCGTTCCGCTCCTAATACACGTCGGTCGACCTGGACGGCTCGAACCCGGCCGAGATCGTCGACCTCACCGCGCACGGCGCCGCGCACGGCGTCACGGTCGTGGCCGACCCCAAGCTGTTCGTCGTGAGCGGCCGTGCGTACGTCACGTTCAACACCGGCTCGGTCAAGGGCGAGGCGAAGAACGACATCTACGTCATGCGCGTCGCGCCCGAGCTGTGCCCGCCGCAGCGCTGCGTCGTGCACAAGCGCCCCCGGCAGGAGAAGAACTGGGTGTTCTTCGTGCACCCCGACGGCGGGATCGGCGTGGTCTACCAGGTCGAGCCGCTCATCCTGCTCAAGCACACGGGCCGCCTGCTCTACATGGGCCGCCCCGCGACGTTCACCGACCTGGGCCGGCCCGAGGCGACGGTCCGCCTGGGCCGCCGCCGGTTCGTCCACTCGTGGTCGTCGCTGCTCCCGCACCGCCGCCGGCACAACCCGCGCCTGTTCTCCGCCACGTACTTCTCCGGCATCACCAAGGTCGGCGGCGAGTTCCTGCTCGGGTACGGCATCAACGACAAGAAGCCCGGAATCGTGAAGGCGAGCCAGAAGCTGTGGAGCTGAGGACGTTCTACTGGGACGCGACCAAGAACGGCACGAGCGCCGCGTGGCGTGCCGGCAACGCGGGGGACGTGTTCAACCGGGACCTCGCGGAGTACCTGTACGGGGCGCAGCTGCGCAACGCCGCGCACAACGGCGGCCGTCTGCTGCTCGTGGGGTCGATCGTGCACCGCGTGCTGCCGGGCGACGTCGTCTCCGGCGTCGGGCACAAGGGCTCGCCCATCCCGCTCGCGAGCGAGAACCCCGGGGTGCGGTTCCTCGGCGTGCGCGGCCCGCTGACGTTCGAGGCGGTCCGCGAGGCCGGGTACGACGTGAGCGGCATCCGCTACCAGTACGACCCGGGCCTGCTGGTGCGCGTCATGTACGCCGACCTCGTCGCGTCCGTGCCGGCCGAGCCGGGGCGCGTCGTGTTCGTGCCGCACTACCGCGAGCGCCCGCAGTACGCGGACCGCACGGACGTCGCCGTCATCGACATCGACTGCACGCCGCGCGAGCTGGTGCGCGAGATCCTGCGCGCCGAGCACGTGTACTCGTCCTCGCTGCACGGCCTGATCTTCGCGCACGCGCTGGGCCGCCCCTGCACGCTCGTCGCGCCGCTGACGCCGGAGCCCGAGCTCAAGTACCGCGACTACGTCGCGTCCGTCGGGCTGCCGTGGACGACGCCGCCGGACCTCGACGGTGCGATCCGCGCCGCCAAGCCGACCAGCCCGTTCGAGGTCGCGCTCACGCTCGACGACTTCGCGTTCCCGACGGCCGACGAGCTGCGGGCGATCGGCGCGCTCGTCGGCTGACGCCGGCTACGGGTGGCCGGGGGCCTCGTGCTCCGCGTGCGCCGCCGGCTCGATCTGGAACGTCGAGTGCTCGACCGACACGTCGAAGTGCGACGCGACGCACTCCTGCAGCGTGTCCAGGATGTGCGGCACGTGCCCTGAGGTGAAGCACGGCGCGTCGACGACGACGTGCGCGGACAGCACCGGAAGGCCGGTCGCGATGAGCGACGCGTGCAGGTCGTGCACCTCGAGCACGTGGTCCACGTCGAGCAGGTGGCGGCGCACGTCGTCGAGGTCGAGGCCCGGCGGGGTCGTCTCGAGCAGCACCGACGTCGCCTCGCGCAGGATCGTCACCGCGCGCGGCACGATCAGCGCGCCGATGAGCAGACCCGCGACCGCGTCGGCCTGCAGCCACCCGGTCGTCGCGATGACGACCGCCGCGACGATCACGCCGACCGACCCGAGCGCGTCGTTGAGGACCTCGAGGAACGCCGCGCGCAGGTTGAGGTTCGCCGAGCGGGCGCCCGCGAGCACCGCGAGCGACACGAGGTTCCCGACGAGACCGATCACGCCGAACACGACGAGCTCGCGCGCCGGGATCTCGGGCGGCTCGACCAGCCGCTGCACGCCCTCGACCAGCACGTACACGCCCACCGCGAGCAGCACCGCCGACTGCGCGAGCGCCGCGAGCACCTCCGCGCGTCGGAACCCCCACGTGCGGCGCGGCGTGGGCGGGCGGGCCGCGAGCGTCGCGGCGACGAGCGCGATCGCGAGGCCCGCCGCGTCGGTGAGCATGTGCGCGGTGTCGACGAGCAGCGCGAGCGAGCCGGTCAGCAGCGCGCCCACGGCCTGCGCGACCAGGATCGTCGCGGTGATGGCGAACGCGACCGCGAGGCGCGTGCGGTTCGCGTCCTCGTGGTGGTGGTGGTGACCGTGGCTCGCAGGCCCGGGAGCCGAGCCCGTCATGCGGCCGATGCTAGGCCGGGCCGCGACACGGCGGGAAGCCCGGGCGACGCGGGTCACACCGCCCGCGGCGCCGACCGCGGGAACGTCACACGATGCGCGCGAGCGACGTGAGCGCCGCCACCGGGTCCGGGCCCGCGGGGAACATGAGTGACGACGTCAGGCCCGCCGCGCCGAGCTCGGCGAGCCGAGCGCGCACCTGGTCCGGCGTCCCGGCGAGCGCGAGCTGCGCGACCCACGCGTCGGGCAGCGCCGCCGCGAACGCCTCGCGGGTGCCGGCGTCCGCCCGCAGACGGGCGAGGTCCTCGGCGAACGGGAGCCCGACGAGGTGCGATGCCCAGTCGGGCTCACCGATCCACTCCAGGCCGGGGCGTGCGGTGGCCAGCGCGGTCGCGGCGTCGTCGGCCACCGCCCCGACGTTGTAGCCCACGACCCGGTGCGGCCCCGCGGGCGCGGCCTGCGCGAGTGCGGCGCGCACGTACTGGGGTGTCGTCGGCTCGGCCAGGACCGTGCCCTGCGCGACCCGCCCCGCAGCCGCGAGCGACCGTGGCCCGCGGACGCCGAGCAGCACGTCCGGCACCACGTCCGGCAAGGACGACGGCTCCAGTGCGACGTCGGTGAGGCCCAGCATCTCGTCGGACACCGTCTCGCCGCGCAGCAGCGCCTGCAGTGCGCGCGTGTAGGCCGTCAGGAACGTCAGCGGCCGCGCGGGCCACACACCGGCGGACCGCATCCACCCGGGCATCCCGTGGCCGAGGCCGATCGTCACCCGGCCCCCGAAGAGCTGCGCGAGCGTCGCGGCCTCCATCGCGGTGAACGCCGCGTTGCGCACCGCGGCGGGCAGGATGCCGATGCCGACGTGGAGGTTCTCCGTGGCGGCGAGCACTGCCGCGGCCTGCGCGACCCCGCCGCGGAAGCCGAGGTCCTCGACGACCCAGAGCTCGGCGAACCCCAGCTCGTCGGCGCGGCGCGCGAACGGCAGGACGTCTGCGGCAGGCAGGTCACGGGGCAGGACGACGCCGACGGACGGCGAGAGGTGCGCGTTCATGGCCCGCATTGTGACCGTTCACACGGCGGTTGACGTGCTGCGACGCGCGAGCGTGAGGCCACCGAACAGCCCTGCGAGGCCGGCACCGGCACCGACGAGAGCGACACCCACCCAGACCAGCGGGTCAGGCCCGAGCGGACCGACCCCGTCGACCTGGTCGAGCTCGGCCACGGTGTCCCCGTCCGACACGACCGCCGACATGGGGCTGTATGCGAACCAGCCGACCGTGTACTCGGCGGCGTCCACCCGCAGGGACCACCACAGCAGGACCGCGCCGACGAGCGCGACCACCAGCCCGAACACCACCGCCGCCAGCATCGCGCGCGCCTGCCACCGATCGCTCATGCGCACAGCATGACGGAGCCCGTTCAGGTGGGGAAGGTCGGGCGCGTCCGCTCGCGCGCGAGGCACCGCGGGTTCAGCGTGTCGTGCGCGCGCTGGTCCGACTCGCGAACACCGCGCCTGCGAGCAGCCCGCCCGACGCGCCGCCCGCCGCCAGGAGCGTGATGCCCGCCGGGAGGAAGTCCCCCGGTGCCGGCTCGGGCTCGTCGGGTACCGAATCGGCCTGGGCGAGCTCGGCCCATCCCACCGAGGTCCCGCCCACGACCAGCGACGACCCCGTGACCACCTCGGTCGCCGTCGCGGCCCGCACCACGACCACCCCCGCGACCACCAGCACCGCCGCGAGCACCGCCAGCACGGCGGCGGATGCGCGAGCGCCGAGCGGCCGGGCCGTCACGACCCGGCCCGACGGACAAGGGCGACACCCGTGGCCGCGCCGACGCTCGCCGAGCCCAGCGCGACGAGCGCCGCGCCCCCCCAGAGCAGCAGAGGGTTCGCGCGCGACACCAGCCATGACCCGTCCCACGGCCCGTCGGAGCTCACGGCCACCATGCTCCCCTGCGAGTACGCGGACCAGTCGACCTCCGTCGACGTGCGCCCCCCGCTCAGGGTGAACCAGATCGACGCCGCGCCGACCGCCGCGACGACGAGCCCGGACACCACGCCTACGGCCGGCCACCTCGATCCTCGACCCATGGCGCACAGCATCGCGAAAGTCGCATGGGATGGGAAGATCTGGGCCGTGCCGGACGTGGTGGTGATCGAGGGCGGGGACCTGGGGTGCGCACGCCTGCTCGTGCTGCTGCGCGCGCGGGTCGCCGAGCTCGCCGAGGGCACGGTCGTGCACCTGTCGACGAGTGACCCCGTCGCGCCCATCGACCTGCCGGTCTGGTGCCGCATGACGGGCCACGAGTACCTGGGCACGGTCGAGGCCGCCGTGCCGACGTACGCGGTCCGGGTCACCGCCGCACCGACCGCGACCGACCCCGCCAACCCCTGGCGCCGTGCGCCGGAGGCCTCGTGACGCACCAGCCGGTCCCGTCGACGGGCGCGCGCATGAGCCGCCGGGAGCACCTGGGGCTCGTCGGGCTCGTGCTCGTCGGTGGCGCGCTCGGCACGTCCGCGCGGGCCGCGCTCGAGCACGCGCTCGCGCAGCCGACCGGGTGGCCGTGGGTCACGTTCGCGATCAACGTCGTCGGGTCGTTCGCGCTCGGGCTGCTGCTGGGCGCCCTCGCCGGACGCGGCGCCGACGAGGGCTGGCGGCGGGCCGTGCGGCTCGGCTGCGGCACCGGGGTGCTCGGCGGGTTCACCACCTACAGCACGTTCGTGCTCGAGGTGCACCGGCTGGCCGACGACGGCGAGTCGCTGCCGGCGTTCGCGTACCCGCTGGTCAGCGTGGTCGTCGGGGTGCTCGTCGCGGCGCTGGGCCTGGCCCTCGCCGACCGCGCGCACCGTCGTGCCCGGGCCCGGCGTGCGCAGGAGGGCGCGGCGTGACCGCGCTGCTGCTGGCCCTCGCGGGCGGGCTGGGGGCGGTCGCGCGGTTCGAGGTCGACTCGTTCGTCGCCCGGCGCAGCCGCCGGCTGCCGGTCCCGGCGGGCACGTTCGTCGTGAACGTGACGGCGTGCTTCCTGCTGGGCCTGGTGGCCGGGGGGCTCACGTCCGGCAGCGAGGTGGGCGAGGTGCTCGGCGTCGGCTTCCTGGGCGGCTACTCGACGTTCTCGACCGCGAGCGTCGAGGCCGCGCGCCTGCTGCGCGCCGGCCGCGCCCGCGCCGCCGTCCTGCACGCCGCCGCCATGCTCGCAGCAAGCCTCACCACCGCCTACCTAGGCCTCACCCTCACCACCTGACCCCGCCTCCCCCGCTCCACCCCCGCCCGCCCCCACCCACTCGCGCCTCCCTCGCTGGGTCGTGCGTCTGTCGGTAGGTCGCGCGGTCATCTGCGCGACCCACCGACAGATGCACGACCCCACCGGGGATGTGGAGGGCGGGGCGCTATCGTCGCCGCGTGGTCCCGGACGGAACGCGCGACGACGTCGCGGCCCTCATCGCAGCGCGCACGCCCGTCGTCGTGCTGGAGACCGCCGACGAGGAGGCCGCCGTCGCGCTCGTCGTGCGCAGCGCGGCGGCCGGTCCGGGCAGCCGCCCGGTGTTCCGGTGGAGCGTGACCGAGGGGTTGCGCCGGCTCGACGTGGACCTCGGCTCGGTGCAGCGGCACAACGCGGACGCGACGACGATGCTGCGCGGCATCGTCGAGAGCGGTGCGAACGCCACCTACGTGCTGCTCGACCTGCACCCCTGGTTCGACGACCCGGTCGTCGTGCGGCTGCTCAAGGACGCCGCGCAGGCGCCGGCCGAGCACCGCAGCACGATCGTGCTCGTGTCCCGGGCGCTCGACCTGCCGCGCGAGCTCGAGCACCTCGCGGTGCGCGTCCCCGTCGCGTTCCCCACGGCTGCCGAGCGGGCCGCGATCGTCGACGAGACCGTGCACGCCTGGTCGCGCGCCGTCGGGGCGTTCCCGCAGGTCGACCCGCACGCGCGGGACCTGCTCGTGCGGCGGCTCGCCGGGCTGTGCCGCAGCGACGTGGCGCGGCTCGCGCGCGGCGCGGTGGTCGACGACGGCGCGATCACGCACCGCGACGTGCCGGTCGTCGAGCGCGCGCGGTTCGACGCGCTCGCGGCGGACGGTGTGCTGTCCTACGAGTACGCGACGGTGGGTCCCGACGACGTCGTCGGCCTCGACCGCGTGGTCGCGTGGCTCACGCTGCGCCGCCCCGCCGTCGACGGCTCGGCGCCGCACCTCGAGGCTCCGCGCGGCGTGCTGCTCGTCGGGGTGCAGGGGTGCGGCAAGTCGCTCGCGGCGCGCGCCGCGGCGTCGATCCTCGGGGTGCCGCTGCTGCGGCTCGACCTCGCGGGCGTGCACGACAAGTACGTCGGCGAGTCCGAGCGCCGGCTGCGGGACGCGCTCGCGGCGGCCGACGCGCTCGCGCCGTGCGTGCTGTGGGTCGACGAGATCGAGAAGGCCGTCGCGTCGTCCGACGGCGACGGCGGCTCGGCGCGGCGCGTGCTCGGCACGTTCCTCACGTGGCTCGCGGAGCGGCGTTCACCGGTGTTCGTCACCGCGACCGCCAACGACATCTCCGCGCTCCCGCCCGAGCTGGTCCGCAAGGGCCGCTTCGACGAGCTGTTCTTCGTCGACCTGCCCGACGCGCGGGCGCGCGCCGCGCTGCTGCGGCTGCACGCGTCGCGCCGCGGGCTGGAGCTGCGCGACGAGGACGTGGTGCCGCTCGTCGGGGCGTCCGAGGCGTTCTCGGGGGCGGAGATCGAGCAGGCGGTGGTGTCCGCGACGTACGTGGCGCACGCGCGCGGCGTGCCGATGGACGCGGCCGCGGTGCTCGCCGAGCTGCGCGCGACCCGCCCGCTCGCGGTGGTCATGGCCGAGCGGGTCGCCGAGCTGCGCGCGTGGGCGTCCGTGCGGGCGGTCCCGGCGCGCTGACCGCGCCTGGGGTGCCTGGGGTGCCTGGTCGGGTGCCGAGGTGCCGACGCCGTGGCGTGAGCCGACCGACGAGGCGCGCGCCGGTCGCGCCGGTCGTCAGCGGCGGCGCTCGCCGCGCAGCGTGCGTATGCCGTCGATGCCGCCCGTGACGAAGCAGACGACGGCGACGACGGCGAACAGCCCGGCCCCGACGAGGGCGCCGACGACCGCGCCCGCGCCGATCGCCGAGCCGAGCGCGGCGCCGCCCCCGACGAGCACGAGGAGGACCACGAGCACGAGCACGCCGACGAGCAGGTCCTGCCAGAACCCGCGCGCGGTGTCCCGGACGGCGTCCCGCGCGCCTGCGCGCAGCTCGCGCGCGAACGTCTCCCGGAAGGCCGCGCCGGGGCTGCGCGGCTCCTGCTGCGGTTCGGTCATGCGCTGAGCATGGCGCGGACGGCCGGCTCCGGGTGAACGCGAGGGCGTGTCACGCGACCGGCGGCAGGGTGAGGATCTCCGCGCCCGTGTCGGTGATCGCGATGGTGTGCTCGGTGTGGGCGGTGCGGCAGCCGGTCGCGCTGCGCAGCGTCCAGCCGTCGTCGTCCACCACGAGCTCGTCGGTGTCGACCATGACCCACGGCTCGAGCGCGAGCAGCAGGCCCGGCCGCAGCGTGTAGCCCCGGCCGGGGCGGCCGACGTTCGTCACGTGCGGGTCCTGGTGCATGGTCGAGCCGATGCCGTGCCCGCCGAACTCGGTGTTCACGGGGTAGCCGGCGCCGGTCAGCACGGTGCCGATCGCGTGCGACAGGTCGCCGATCCGCGCACCCGGCCGGGCCGCGGCGATGCCCGCCCGCAGCGCGCGCTCGGTGACCTCGACGAGCGCGAGGTCGTCGGCCGACCGCGGGGTGCCGACCACGAAGCTCACGGCGGCGTCGGCGGCGATCCCGTCGAGCAGCACGGCCAGGTCGAGCGTGAGCAGGTCGCCGTCGGCGAGGCGGTAGTCGTGCGGCAGGCCGTGCAGGACCGCGTCGTTGACCGACGTGCAGATGTAGTGCCCGAACGGCCCGCGCCCGAACGACGGCGCGTAGTCGACGTAGCAGGACTCGGCACCCGCGGCGACGATGAGGTCCCGCGCCCAGCGGTCGATCTCCAGCAGGTTGGTGCCGACCGTGGCGCGGTGCCGGATCGTGTGCAGGATCGACCCGACGAGCGCGCCCGTGGCGCGCGCACGGTCGACCTCGGCGGGGGTCAGGATCTCGATCACGGGGAGCCTCCGGGTGCGGGACGAGGGACGGGACCCATCCTCGTCCCTCCCGGGCCGCACAATGGACACGACGACGGACGACCACCGCACGGACGCCCACGCACGGACGACGACGAGCAGGGCAGGCTGTGACCGCGGCAGCCACCAGGTGACCGCGTCCGACGAGCAGGCACACGCGACCCGAAGGCCAGACGATGACCACGACAGGACAGCTCACGCAGCTCACCGCGGGCACGCTCGTGCCGTTCGGCGGGGACCGGTTCACGACGGTCCACGAGGCGCTCGCGGCCGCGTTCCAGCCCGGTGACCGGCTGTACGTGGTGCACGACGACGGTGCGCTCCTGCACGTGCCCGCGGCCGTGTCCGCTGCGGTCACGACGAGCGTCGACGCGGCGGTGACCGCTGCGGCCGCGATGCGCACGGTCGCCGCGGACCGGGTCGCCGCGTTCTACCGCGCGTTCGCCGACGGGCTGGTCGCCGCGTGGGACGCGATCGCGGCCGCCAACGCCGCGGACGTGGCCCGCGCCGAGTCGCTGGGCCGCTCGACGACGCGCCTGAAGGTCGACGAGAAGGTACGCGACCAGATGGCCGAGGGCCTGCGGGGCTGGGCGGACCTCGTCGAGAAGGCCGCGAGCGACCAGGCCGCGCCGCCGCGCGTGACGCACCCCGACTGGCACGTCGACGTGGTCACGGCGCCGCTCGGCGTCATCGGCTTCGTGTTCGAGGGCCGGCCCAACGTGCTCGCCGACGCGGCGGGCGTGCTCGCGACCGGCAACACCGCGGTGCTGCGGATCGGCGGCGACGCGCTCGGCACGGCCACCGCGATCGTCGAGAACGCGCTCGACCCGGCCCTGCGCACCTCGGGCCTGCCGGTCGGTGCGATCAGCCTGGTCACGAGCCGTGAGCGGTCGGCCGGGTGGGCGCTGTTCTCCGACCGTCGCCTGTCGCTCGCGGTCGTGCGCGGCTCGGGTGCGGCGGTCGCGCAGCTCGCGGCGGTCGCGCGGCAGGCCGGCACGCCGGTCAGCGCGCACGGCACGGGCGGCGCGTGGCTCGTCGCCGACCCGAGCGCGGACACCGAGCGGTTCGCCGCGGTGGTGCGCCACTCGCTCGACCGCAAGGTCTGCAACACGTTGAACGTCGCCGCGGTCCCCGCGTCCCGTGCGGCCGAGCTGGTACCCGTGCTCCTGGGCGCGGCCGACGAGGCCGCCGCCGCGCGCGGGAGCGTCGCGCGCGTGCACGTGGTGCGCGGCAGCGAGCAGTGGCTGCCCGCCGGTGAGCTCGAGCGCACCATCGACGTGCACCGCGCCGAGGGCGTCGTCGCCGAGCCGCGCGCCTCGCTGCTGGACGCCGACGAGCTGGGCCGCGAGTGGGAGTGGGAGAACACCCCGGAGCTCTCGCTCGTCGTCGTCGAGGACGTGGCCGAGGCCGTGGCGCTGTTCAACGCGCACTCGCCGCGGTTCGTCGCCTCGCTCGTCGGGCAGGACGCCGACGCGTGGCGCGAGTTCCTCGACGCGGTCGACGCGCCGTTCGTCGGCGACGGGTTCACGCGCTGGGTGGACGGTCAGTACGCCCTGAACCAGCCCGAGCTCGGCCTGTCGAACTGGGAGCACGGCCGCCTGCTGGGCCGCGCGGGCGTCCTCACGGGCGCGGACCTCACGACGCGCCGCCTCGTCGCGAGCACCGCGACCGACCAGCACCGCTGACGCGCGCGCTCGTCGGAAAGCCGTTGACCCCGCCCGTGGCCGGGATCGACCACTCGGCGGCGATGGTCGAGGTGTCGCTGGTCTACGCCGACTCGACCTCGCACGTCTCGGTCTACCGCCTCACCGCCTGACCCGTCGGGCCGCGATCCGCTCGTCGCTGCGCGCCGCCGTCGTCACGAACCGGTGCCGCAGCTCCTCGGGCGTCAGCGTGCGCGCGGCCGTCCACTCCCAGTCCCGGTCCGCGGCCCAGTCGGCGTCCGCCCACCACTCGCCCGGTGCGTCCCCGTGCAGCACCACGCCGCACCAGTGGTCCTCGACGTACGCGAGGTGGTGCAGCAGCCCGCCGAGCGTCATCGTCGACGGCGGCAGCGTCGCCGCGAGCCCCGCGGCGTCCAGGCCGTCGACCTTCTGCAGCAGCGTGCGGCGGTGGAAGTCGAGGAACGTCAGGAGCGTCGTCGGTCCGTCGGCGGACGTCGGCGGGTCGGTGCGGTCGGTCGTGAGCACCGCCCGAGCGTAGAGGGCGACGTCGGGGACGGGCGCCGCTGCACGGCGGCTGTCCGACATGCGGGTTTGTGCTGGCGTCCGCGCAGGATGTGCGGGAGCGTTCCCAGCGCGACGACGAGGGGACGGGCGGGCGAGCGTCGGGCAGGCTGTCCACGGTGCGCCTCGCGGACCAGGTCGTGGTGCTCGACGCCGGGCGCGTGGTCGAGCAGGGCTCGCACGCGGACCTCGTCGCGACCGACGGCCCGTACGCCCGCCTCTGGACCCTCCAGTCCCGCGCCTACACCACCTGACCCCCGGCTCGCGGCTCGCCGCGGCCCGCCGCGGCCCGCGAGGTCGTGCTTCGCTCGGTCGTTCGTGCGTTCGTCTGCACGACTCGGCGCCAGACGCACGACCTCGCGAGAGAGGCGCGACCTCACGCCGGGGGTCAGTGGTGGCGCAGCGCGTCGACCAGCTCGGCCTTCGTCATGCTCGAGCGGCCCTCGATGTCGAGCTCGCTCGCGCGCTTGCGCAGGTCCTTGACGGTCCAGTCGTCGTACGAGCCGGACTCGCCGCCCTTGCGCCCCACCGACGACCGCCCGCGCGCGGCGGCGGCGTTGGCGATGCGCGCCGACTTCTCCTTGCTGTTGCCCTCGTCGCGGAGCTCCTCGTACAGCTCCTTGTCCTTGACGCTCGGGCCGGGATCGCGTCGACCAGGCATGCGGACCTCCTCGGGGATGGTCCGTCCACGCTAGGCACGCCCGGGTCCCGGTCGCATCCGCACGCGTCAGGGACGCAGCAGCACCTTCGTCGCGCGGCGCTCGTCCATCGCGGCGTACGCCTCGGCGACGTCGGCCAGCGGCAGCTCGAGGTCGAACACCGCCCCGGGGCGCAGGCGACCGTCGAGCACCTCGGGCAGGAGCTCCTCGATGTACCCGCGCACGGGCGCGACCCCGCCGCGCACGCCCACGTTCGTCGAGAACATCCGCCCGACGGGCAGCTCCGGCCCGCCCGCGGGGACGCCGACGAACCCGACCTGCCCACCCGGGCGCGCCGAGCGCAACGCCTGGTCCATCGACTCCTTGGTGCCCACGCACTCGAGCACGACGTCCGGGCCGATGCCGTCGAACAGCTCCTTGAGCCGCGCGACGCCCTCGTCACCGCGCTCCGGCACCACGTCGGTCGCGCCGAACGAGCGCGCGAGCGCCTGACGCGCCTCGTGCCGCGACATCGCGACCACGCGCGACGCCCCGAGCCGCGCCGACGCGAGCACCGCGCACAGCCCCACCGCGCCGTCGCCGACGACCGCGACCGTCGACCCGGGCCGCACGCCCCCGGACACCGCCGCGTGGTGCCCGGTGCACATCACGTCGGACAGCGTCAGCAGGTCCGGGACCAGGTCCTCGGACGGGAGCCCGCCGGGCACCACGACGAGCGTGCCGTCCGCCAGCGGCACGCGCAGCCGCTCGCCCTGACCGCCGTCGGCCGAGCTCCCGGTGCCGTCCTCGCTGCCCCACCACCCGCCGTGCAGGCACGACGTGCTCACACCGTTGCGGCAGTTCACGCACGTCGAGTCGCACACGTAGAACGGCGCGACGACGAAGTCGCCGACGGCCACGTCCCGCACCTCGTCGCCGACCTGCTCGACGACGCCGACGAACTCGTGACCCATGCGCGTCGGCTCGGTGACGCCCTGCACGCCCCGGTACTTCCACAGGTCCGAGCCGCACACGCACGCGGCGACCACGCGCACCAGCGCGTCGGTCGGGTGCTGCAGCACCGGGTCGGCGACGTCCTCGAGCCGCACGTCCCGCTCACCGTGGATCACCGTCGCCCGCATCGCGCACTCCTTCTCGTCCCAGGTCCGCGGGCCAATCTACGGCGCCCGCGGGTCAGGGCGCGCGGCGCTCGAGCAGGACCACGTCGCGCCACCGTCCCGCGTGCGGGCCGTGCGTCATGAGCCCGACGCGCTCGCGCGAGCCGATCACCCGGAACCCCGCCGCGGCGTGCAGCGCGAGGCTCCCGGCGTTCTCCGGGAAGACGCCCGACTGCACGGTCCACACCTCGCCCGCCTCGGCCGACTCCAGGAACGCCCGCATCAGCGCGGTGCCGACGCCCCGCCCACGGGCCTCCTGCGCCACGTAGAGCGAGAGCTCGACGACCCCGCGGTACACCGCTCGCGTCGACGTCGGCGTCGCGGCCGCCCAGCCGAGCACGCGGCCGTCGGCGACCGCGACGAGCCGGTGCGCGGGCAGCCACTTCGCGTCGAGCTCGGGCCACGTGGGCGTGCGTGACTCGAACGTCGCGTCGCCGGTCGCGATCCCCTCGCCGTAGATCCGCACGACATCGTCCCCGTGCTCACCGGTCATCCCGACGACCCGGACCCCCTCCGCACGGCCGCCGCGAGCGGCGGACGCCGGGGCGACCGCGGGGTCGGTGGGGGTGGTGAGCCAGGTGAGGACCGGGTCCGTCAGGATCGCGGCCAGGCGCTCGTAGCCCGCCGAGCGGGGGTGGAAGCCGTCGCCCGCGCGCACGGCCGCGCGCCACACCTCGTCGTGCTCCGTCGTGGTCAGGCAGCCGACGAACGGCACGCCCAGCGCCGCGGCCTCGTCGGACAACGCCCGCTCGCGCTCGTGCAGCCGCGCGACGTGCGCGTCGTCGTCCACCGCTGGCGGCCCGACGACGAGCAGCGCGGCACCCGGCACCGCGGACCTGACCTCGTCGTGCAGACGCCGCAGCGCGGCCCGCGTCTCGGCGGGCGTGGTGCGCGGGCGGCCGTCCTCGAGGACGGTGTCGTTGACCCCCACGGCGACGACGACGCGCGCGTCCTGCGCCGGTCGCAGCCGGGGCCCGCACTCGGCGGCGGCGCGACGAGCGACGTCGACGCTCGTGTCGCGGCGGATGCCCAGGTTGTACGCGGTGAGCTCGACGCCGAGCTCGTCGGCCCGTCCCGCCGCGGCGACCACGCGCCCGACCCACCCGAGCCCTGTCTCGTCGCCGACCCCGGCGACGTACGAGTCCCCGACGAAGCACACCCGCAGATCCCGCCGCTCCACCCGGCCACCCTAAAGGCCCCCACCCCCACCCGACCGCCCCACCCCGCGCCCGACTCCCCGCCCCGACCTGCCCCGCTCGACCCCGTCATTCCTCCGGCTCTGCCACGCCGAAGCCGGAGCAACCGCGGGGTCGGCCCGACGATGCCGCGCGACCCCGTTGTTGCTCCGGGTATCGGGACCCGGAGCCGGAGCAACCGCGGGTCGGTGGGTGGATGCCGCGCGGGAGCTGGGGCGACCGCGGTCGACCGGTCGATGCGCGCGACCCCGTCATTCCTCCGGCTCTGCCACGCCGAAGCCGGAGCAACCGCGGGGTCGGCCCGACGATGCGCGCGAGACCGTTGTTGCTCCGGGTATCGGGACCCGGAGCCGGAGCAACCGCGGGGTCGGTGGGTGGATGCCGCGCGGGAGCTGGGGTGACCGCGGCCGACCGGTCGATGCGCGCGACCCCGTCATTGCTCCGGCTATGGCGGGCTGAAGCCGGAGCAACCGCGGGGTCGGCCCGACGATGCGCGCGAGACCGTTGTTGCTCCGGGTGTGGCGGGCCATAGCCGGAGCAATCGCGGGGTCGGCGGGTCGGTGTCGCGGTGTGGGTGGGGTGGTGGCCCGGCGGCCTCGTGGTTGCTCCGGTTGAAGGGGCGGTGGACCGGAGCAACCGCGGGGTCGTCGGGACAGCAGGGCCGGGAGGTGGGGCCGGCGTCGCCGGGAAGGAGGCCGGCGTCGGCGGGAACTGGGCCGGTGTCGGCGAACGGGGCCGGTGTCGGCGAACGGGGCCGGTGTCGGCGAACGGCGCCGGCGGGAACGGGACGGGGTCAGACGAGTGGGAGGGCGGGGACGTCCGCGTGTCCCCGCCCTCCCGTGCCCTACCCGAGGGCCGACCCCGTCAGGTCAGCCCGCCGTGCAGGACGCCGTGGGCGTCGTGCTGCTGCCGTTCTTGTAGAGCGTGATGCCGAAGCTGTTCCCGGCTCCGTTCGGACGTGCGGTCAGCGTGCCGCTGCTGCCGCTCACGCTCGCGTTCCACGAGTTCTGCAGGCTCTGCGAGCCGTTGAGCCGGATCGTCGTGACCCAGGAGCTCGTCCCGCTCACCGTGAAGGTCACGTTGAAGCGGTCGCTCCAGTCCTCGGCCTTGGTCACCGACACCGTGCAGGAGCCGGTGCTCCCACCGCCGGTGTTGCCACCGGTGTCCCCGCCGCCGGTGTTGCCACCCGTGTTGCCGCCCGTCGCGGGAGCCACGGCGCGGCCGGTGCTCGGCGAGATCGTGCCGGTGCACAGGTTGCGCGACTTGAGGTCCTGCAGGATGCCCGGCAGGGCCTGGACCGTCGCGGCCGGCCAGTCGTGCATGAGGATGATCTGGCCGTTGGTGAGGCGGCCGGCGGCGCTGCGGATGGTCGACGACGACGCGTTGTTCCAGTCGGTCGAGTCGACGTCCCAGATGATCTCCCGCAGGCCGAGCTGCGACTCGATCTGCTTGAGCGTGCTGTTCGACTCGCCGTACGGCGGGCGGAACAGCTGCGGCGTGACACCCGCGGTCTGCTGGATGACCTGCTGCGACCGCGAGAGCTGCGACTGGATGTCCGACGCGCTCATGTTGATCAGGTGCGGGTGGTCCCACGAGTGGTTGCCGATGGTGAACCCGGCGTTCTTGTAGGCCTGCATGAGCGACGCGTTGTTCTGCGCGTTCTGGCCGGTCGGGAAGACGACCGCGGTGGCACCGTTGCCCGTGAGGGTGTTGATGATCTGGTTGGTGGTGCTCGAGGTGGGGCCGTCGTCGAACGTCAGGGCGACGTAGCCGGCCGAGCAGTTCCAGCCGTTGTTCGTGCCGCCGCCGGTGTTCCCACCGGTGTCACCGCCACCGGTGTTGCCCCCGCCCGTGTTGCCACCGCCCGTGTTTCCGCCGGTCGAGCCGGTGGCGGTGCAGCTGGCGGACGGGATGTTCGTGTTCCCGCCGGAGTAGTACGTGACCCCGAAGGTGTTGTTGCCGCTCGAGGTGAACGTGTTGCCGTTGCGCGTCGCGTTCCAGGAGTTCTGGATCGACTGGCCGGAGCCGGGGTTGACGGTGACGGACCAGCTGGACGCGCCGGACACGGTGTAGTTCACGTTGAACCGGTCGCTCCACGACTCGGAGCGCGTGGCCGTGACGGTGCAGCCGTTCGACGTGCCGCCGCCGGTGTTGCCACCGCCGGTGTCACCGCCGCCGGAGGTGCCCTCGGACACCGTCACGTTCGACGAGCCGGACGACTGGTAGCCCTCGGTCGCGAGGATCTGGTAGTCGTGCGTGCCCAGGTTCATGCCCTTCGACGCCCACGCGTCGAAGTGGTTCCCGGCGGTGATGGTGCCGCCCGTGCGCTTCTGCTGGCGCACCGACCAGTACTGGTAGAACGTCGACGTGCCCTCGATCGACGGCTGGTTGACGCGCTGGGTGCGGTAGATGTCATAGGTGCCGCCGTCGGAGTTGACGGTCCCCATGAACGTGCCGGTGGGCCGGTACGTCCCCCAGTTGTCGACGATGTAGTACTCGACCAGCGGGCCGCGCGTCCATCCGTAGAGGGTCAGGTACGCGTTGCCCGACGGGTTGAACTGACCGGAGTAGCTCACGGCCCGGCGCGAGCCGGTCTGCCAGCCCTTGCCGGCGACGAAGTTGCCGGTGTTGCGCCAGGAGGTCGAGTAGTTGCCGCCGGAGCCGAGGTCCATCGAGACCGAGCCCTGCGTGTCGGTCCAGAACGAGTAGAAGTACCCGTTGTTGGTGCCGGTGGTGTTCGACGTGACCGCCGCGGAGGCGGGGGTGGCCACGGCCAGGCCTGCGGCGGCCGTGGTGACGGCGGCCGCGAGGGCCACCCAGGCGCGCAGTGACCGCCGTGGCGATCGCCTACGCATCGTGAAACTTTCGGACACGGTGCACTCCTTCGTGCGGATCAGGCCAGGCGTCTCCACCCCGCACGGCGGTGGCGCCCGGGCGCGGCCGGTGTGGCCGCGCTCCGGCCTCCAGCGAGGCATCCCGAGCTCGGGACGCGTTGGAAACCGTTATCGAACGAGTGTGGGCGGGGTCGTCGCGCCCGTGAACAGGTCCGTTGCGCGGTGAAATGGTTAACGTCGTCCGAAACCGGTGCCGTCGGCGGCGTCAGGGTCGACGGGCACCGCGGCCCGTGTGCCCGTGGCCGTGAGGCGCCGATAGTTGCGGGCTTCGTCGGGCCGACGAGGGTGGGCGCGCGCGCTCGTCGGCCCGACGAGCAGGCGTCGTCGAGCCGCCGCGAACCTACGATGTGCCCGTGACGGACGACGACGTGATCGAGGTCAGCGCGGTCGTCCTGCGCTCCGCGGCCGGGCACGTGCTGACCGTGCGCAAGCGCGGCACGGCGCGCTTCATGCTCCCCGGCGGCAAGCCAGAGCCGGGCGAGTCGCCGGCCCGCACGGCGGTGCGCGAGTGCGCCGAGGAGATCGGGGTCGACCTCGACCCCGCCGCGCTGCGCGAGCTCGGCGTGTTCACCGACGCCGCCGCGAACGAGGCGGACCGGCTGGTGCGCGGCACGGTCTACGTGCACCCGGCCGTGCCGGTCGTCGCCGCGGCGCGGGAGATCGCCGAGCTGCGCTGGCTCGACCCCGAGGGTGACCCGCTCCCGCCGGACCTCGCCCCCATGCTCGAGCACCAGGTGCTGCCGGCGCTGCGCCGGGACGGGCCGGACGGTCGCCCCTGATCCTCGAGCACGCGGTGGACGTCGTCCCCCGGGCGAGGACGAGGTGCCCACGCGCTAGTCGTGCGTCAGACGCCAGGTCGTGCCTTTCTCGCCAGGTCGCGCAGATGACCGCGCGACCTGGCGAGAGATCCGCGACTCGCGGGCGTGCGGGAGGGGGCGGGTCGGGGCTGGGGGGCGTCGGGTCGGGTTTGTCATGGTCTTTCCTCGGCTGACACGTGTCAGTAGGCTCGGCGGGGGCTGCATCGGTGCAGCCCGGACGCCGTCGGAGGGACCCGCGATGACGCACCACCTGGACGCACGCCGCGACGAGACCAGCCCCGCCGGCCGCAGCCCGGCCACCGGCACTCCCACATCCGGCACCCCCACATCCGGCACCCCCACATCCGCCACCGCCACACCGGCCCCCGCCACCGGCAGCGCCACCGGCAGCTCCACCGGCAGCTCCGGCACCCCCGTCATCGCCACCGCCGCCACCGGCGGCCTCGTCGCCCTGGACAGGGTCGGGCCCGACGCCGGCGGCGGTGCGGTCCGTGACGCCGCTCGCCGGGTGGCGGACGGACGGCTCGGCCGGCGGTCGTTCCTCGCGCTGTCCGGGGCGGCGATCGCCGTGGCCGTCGGGGCGAGCAGTGCCGCCGCAGGCGGTGCACGCCCGGGCCCCGGTGTCCCGCCGCACCACCTGCACCCCCGGCCGCACCCCCACCCGCACCCCGGGCCGGCCAAGCCCGGCTCGTCGTCGTTGCGCTCCGCCGTGGCGTTCCTGCGGGCGGCCGCCGACGCGTACCCGGAGCTCAACACCGGCCCGCGGCTCGCGCAGTCCTACGCCGACGAGCTGGGCCTGTTCTCCACCGCGTTCGTGTACGACAACGCGTTGGCGATCCTGGCGCTGCTCGCCGACGGCTCGCGCGCGAGCCTCGCCACCGCGAAGGCGCTCGGCGACGGTCTGGTCCACGCGCAGGAGCACGACCCGGCGTACGACGACGGCCGGTTGCGCCAGGGCTACAACGTGGGCCCGTACACGTTCTACGACGGCAACCCGCAGCCGTACGGGTTCGTCCTGCCGGACGGGAACGCGAACATCGGGTGGCAGTTCGGCTTCCTCGGCACGGCGGTCGGTGACATGGCGTGGCCCGGGCTGGCGCTCGCGCACCTGTACGGCGTGACGCGTGACGCGCGCTACCGGGACGCGGCCGTGCGGATCGGGGAGTGGATCACGACGAAGACGTGGTCGACGAGGCCGCTGGGCGGGTTCTCGTTCGGGGTCGACGGCGGCAACAACCCGGTGCCGAACGGCTCGACCGAGCACAACGTGGACTGCGTGGCGTTCTTCACGGTGCTGCGCACCATCACCGGAGCCAAGACGTGGACGAAGGCGGCCGAGCACGCGCGCGCGTTCGTCGAGCGGATGTGGTCCCGGGCCGACGGCTGGTTCTGGACCGGGACGAACGACGGCGTGGAGATCAACCGCTCGCCGGTCCCGCTCGACCCCGCGACGTGGAGCTGGCTCGCGCTGCGCGAGCGGCGGTACGGCGGTGCGCTGGACTGGGCGGCGCGTGCGCTGGCGGTCACCGACCGCTCGTCGGACGAGACCTCGCAGCTCCCCGACGGCCTGTCGGTCTCGGGCGTGACGTTCTCCACGGCGAGCCTCACCTCGACCGCGCAGTACAACGGCATCACGGTGCACCCGCAGGGCGTGTGGCTCGAGGGGACGGCGCAGCTCGCGACGTCGCTGCTCGACCGCGGTACGCACCGGGACCGCCTGCGCGCGCGTGCGCTGCTCGACCAGGTCCGCCACGCGCAGGCGAGCCTGGGCGGCGGTCAGCACCTGGGCGGCGTGGAGGTCACGGGGGGTGTGGTCGCGGCGTCGTCGCTGCTCGACTCGGGCTTCGGGTTCGGGTACTTCCAGGTGCAGCACGTGGGGGCGACGTCCTGGTACGTGTTCGGTGCGACCGGCACCAACCCGATGCGGTGGGGCGGCCTGCGCTGACCCGCGGCTGCGCGCGGTCGTCGTCGGCGTGCGTCGGTGCTCGTCGTACCCGTGGGCGTCAGCCGGCGACGCGGGGGAGGACGACGACGAGCGCGGCCGCCGCCGCGAGCGTGCCGACCGTCGCGAGGAGCACGGTCCCGCGCTCGCGCAGGCGGCGGACCGCCATGCCGACGAGCAGCGCGACCCCCGCCACGCCGATCGTCACCCAGTACGTGACGCCCGTGGTGTCGGCGACGTGCGTCAGCCCGAACACCCCGTCCCCGACGAGGATGCCGGCGACCGCCGCGGTGCCGAGCGCCGCGGTCCGTCCGGTGGTGCGCAGCCAGGCGGCCGCGAGCCCGACGAACGGGCCGGTGACGAGCCCGACCGTGCCCCACAGGACCGGGCTGTACGCGAGCCCGCGCAGGTGCGACGCCGCGGTGTAGCCGAGCACCAGCAGCACGAAGCTCGCCGCACCCAGCGCCGCGGCGCGCCACCCGCCGGTCCGGGAGAGGACGACCAGCGCGACGGTCAGCGCCGCCCACCCGCTCGCCGAGTTGGCGAACGGTGCCGCCTGCTGAGGCAGGACCCCTTGCGCCCAGGACGTGAGGCCGCCGAGCAGGACGCTCGCGGCGAGCACCACCCCGACGCGCAGCGCCTTGCCCGTCCGGAGCGTCTGCGCGGGCGTCCGGGCGGCGGTCGGTCCCGTCGTCGTCGGGCTCGTCGTCATGGCGGCCGTGTTCACGTCCGCGACGCTAACGACCGCGCGCCGCACCCGGCGTCCACCCGTCGGCGGGCCGGCCGGGCGCGAGCCCCCGCCCCCGGGATGACACGGGTGCCTCGCAGGTCCACCGGTCGCCGCGCCCGGCCGCTCCTGGCCTGACGACCGGCGGGTACGGTCGGCGGTGTGGACGTGACGGGCGTGGACGGGGCTGCGCTGACCTGGCACCGGGAGGGTGGTGCGGGCGAGCCGGCGATGGTGCTGCCCGGCGGGCCGTGCCGCGGTGTCGAGTACCTGGAGGACCTCGCGGGCCTCGCCGACGACCGCCCGCTCGTCGTGCTGCACCCGCGAGGGGCGCCGACGACGACCGCGCGCTCACGCGGGTGGTGGCAGGACGCCGACGACGTGGTGGCGCTCGCCGACCACCTGGGGCTGCCCACGGTCGACGTGGTCGCGCACTCGGCCGGGACGCGGCTCGCGCTCGCGCTGCTGGCCCGGCACCCCGCGCGCGTGCGGTCGTTGCTGCTGGTCACACCGTCCGCGTCCTGGCTCACCGGCACACCGCTCGACGGTGACGAGTTGCTCCTCGCACGCCGGGACCCGGACGCGACCGCCGCGCTGGACGCGCTGCTCGCGCCCGCGCCCACCCACCAGGCGCAGTTCCAGCGGCAGCGTGACCTGGTCGCCGCGGGCTCCTACGCGCGGTGGACCGACCGTGAGCGGCGGCACGCGGCCGTCGGAGAGCAGTCGCTCGACGCCGTGCGCGCCTGGTTGCAGGGCGTGCCCGACGACGCCGCCGCGCAGGTGCTCGCCGCACCGCACCCGCCGACGCTCGTCGTCGCCGGCGCCGACGACGCGCTGTCCGGCCGCGCCCCCGTCACCGCGTACGCCGCCGCGCTGTCCGCGGCGCTCACATGGCTCCCGGACTGCGGCCACTACCCGTGGGTCGAGCAGCCGCAGGCGTTCCGCGCGATCGCCGCGGACTGGCTCAGCGCCCGGTGATCGTCGCGCGGACCTAGGTGAGGGCGATCCCGCTGGCCTGCCCGTCGATCGAGTCGGACCCCGGGTCCACCGGGCCGTGCGGGGACTCCGGCGCCTCGAGCGCCATGAGCCTGTAGTCCACGAACACGCGACCACCCGCGATGCGATCGCGCCAGAGCAGCGCAGCCGGTCGGGGCGAGACCGGGCACCGGTGCGCCGCCGCGCGCGACGACCGTTCCGGTTGCGGCCCTCGCGCACCCGGGTGAGGGTGGGTCAGCCGGTCACGTTCGACGAGGAGCGGGCCGGTGCCGGACGTGGGCGGTCCCCCCGCCGCTCGCGCCGGGACCGTGACCGACCCGCTTCGCCGGGCACCGACCAGGAGGACCGATGACCGCGACGGCAGCCACCACGCCCGCCACGACCCGTCCGCGCTCCGCAGTCGCCGACGTGCTCGCGCACCGCACGCTCGCAGCCGCCGCCGTGCTCGTCGGAGCCGGTGCAGGTGTGCTCACCGCGATCGCGACCACCGTCGGCTGACCGGCCCTTCACACCGGCGTTCCCTCCCGGCCCTTTCCGCCGAAGCGCCCGGCTCGCGCGACCCTCAGGTCCGTGCGAGCCGGGCGCTTCGTGCGTCGTGCCGGCGTCCGGGCCGACCCGGGGGGAGGGGAAGGGTCGGCGCCGGACGCCCCGTCAGCGCGAGGAGGTGAGCTCGCGCTGGTCGTCGGGAACGGCCCAACCCGTCGCCTCCAGCGGCGAACGGCCCGGGACCACCCGCTGCGTCATGGGCGGCACCCGCACCGCCGGCGGGGTCGCGGGCGCGATGCCGAGCATCACAGCGAGGGACCGTTCACCGGTGCCCACCGTCTGCTGCTGGATGCCGTACATCGTGCGTCCTCTCGACCGAACCGGGTGCGTGGTCGCTCCCTCTGCTTCCATGATCGGAAACCACGCGCCGATCCTGGAGCGATCCGGGCGCGATGGTCCACGAGTTGGTCCACGCCGACGCCCACGCCCGCGGACGCGCTCCCGCTCGCTGCGCGACGAGCCTCAGCGGCGGGTGCCCGAACCCTGCGCCGTGAGCTCGTCGGGCGCCGCCCACCCCGTCGCCTCGAGCGGCGAGCGGCCGGGCACCAGGCGCTGCGCCAGCGACGGCAGGTGGATCGCCGGAGGCGCAGCGTGCGCCACACCCAGCGCGACCGCCAGGGACCGACCACCGGACGGCGTGCCCGCGTCGGCGAGCTCGCGGCTGCTGGACATCGGTGACTCTCCTCGGCGCTCACGGACGCCGGGTGCTGAGCGGCGTCGCTCTGCTTGTCTGATCGTCAGGAGCGTCCGTGTGCTTGAGGGATACCGGCTGCGACGCCCACGTGAGTTGTCCACAGGCGTGAGATGACCGGTGATGCGGCCTGTCCGATCTGTGTAGGTTCGGCGCCATGCGTTTCCCGAAGATCGCCGCGGCCGCCACGCTCGCCAGTGCGTTCGTCCTCGTCGCCGGGTGCGGCAGCACGGCACCGACTGACGTCCCGACGACGACGGCCCCCCACACTCCGAGCGCGCAGCCAACACCCAAGCCCACGCCTCAGCAGGCCACCACCGCGCCGGCCGCGGAGTTCGACGCGACTGTGCCACCTGATCGCCCCGAGTCCCTCGACGCTGGCCCGAGCGAAGCGACCGCGAGGGCGGCCGCGATCTACTTCATCTCCCTCTTCCCCTACGCGTTCGCGACAGGCGACCTCGACGAGTGGCGGGCCATGAGCGGCAAGTCGTGCGAGTACTGCTCGGGCATCGTCGGACAGGTCGAGTCGGAGCAGGCAGCGGGGAAGCGGCGTGAGGGCGGGCGCATCGAGTTCCTCGATGTGACGGCCATCGAGCTCGAGGACGAGCAGTATGTGGTCGGCGCGACGATCAAGGAGCATGAAGGCAGGCTGCTCAGGGCTGACGGCTCCGTGGAGAAGGACACCGACTACGTGCTCGATGCGCGGATGGAGCTCCTGGTCAGCTGGAGCGAGAGGGGCTGGCTCGTCGAAGGCCTGGAGATCAAGTGGTCCGGCAAGGCCTGATCCTGACAGCGACAGCGTGTCTCGCGGTGTCCATGTTGATGGCAGCGCCCGCGCGAGCGGCGGTGCAGCCCTCTGACGTCGAAGTCATCGGCAAAGGCGACACCCTCGCGGCGGGAGCCTTCCCCGCCGAGCACGACCGCCGGGTAGACGAGGCACGCCCGCCGAGCAAGCGACAGTACGAATATGAGCGGACTGCCGACTGCCTCGTCCCCGGCGGCGCGGAGGACGATAACTGTCCGCCCACGTTCCCTCCGTCGTCCATGGTGTGCGAGGACGGCCCTCCCGTTCCTCCGCTCTGGCGCCGACCGCTCGAGAACGGAGGAGTGTGGCACCTCAGATGGGGATGGTCGTGCCCCGAGGAGCTGCAGCCGCCTTTCAGCGAGGCGGACCTGCGCAAACTCAAGGTCAAGGCTGTCGAGGTGCAGCATCAGCCCGTCGATGGCCCGATGCTGATCACCAAGCCCGTGATCGTCTACGCCGAGCCCACGGCGCAGGAGTTCCGCGTCCGGCTGATGGACTTCTACGACGTCGACGTCGTCGTGACCCCGCGTGAGTACACGTGGGAGTTCGGCGACGGCGGAACCCTGACGACCGCCGATCCTGGACGGCCCTATCCCGCTTTCGACCTGACTCATGTGTACGAGAGCCTCGGGAAGGCTCGGATCACGCTGAGAACAGCGTGGTCTGCCAAGTACCGGGTGGACACGGACCCGCTCAGGCGATGGCGGGACGCCGAGGGCTCCGTCTTCACCGTGGACGAGGGCGAGGAGTTCGAGGTGATCGAGCTGCGGTCGACGCTCGTCGACTGAAAGGTCGTGCGGTGTCCTCGTCCGGCTTGGATCATGCGGGAATGACCTCTGGGATGGACGGTGCCGCGCGGGTGGTGCTCGTGTGCGGGCCGGCCGGGGCGGGCAAGACGACGCACGCTCGGGCGCTCGAGCGTAAAGGGTATGAGCGGCTCTCCTTCGACGAAGAGGCGTGGCAGCGCGGGTACCGCTCGCATCCACTGCCGGACGAGGCGGCTGCCGAGGTGCACGCCGTGCTCGCCGAGCGGCTCGTCGGCCTCGTCGGAGAAGGCCGGGATGTCGTCGTCGACACGTCGTTCTGGTCACGGGCGTCGCGCGACCGGTATCGCGCGCTCGTCGCGCCGTTGGGGGTCGCGGCGGTCGTGCACTACCTCGATACGCCCCGCGAGGTGGTCCTCGGTCGTCTCTGGCACCGTGAGGGCGGCGGACCGCACGACGTCGTCGTTCCGCCCGACCAGGCGGACGCGTACCTCGCGGGGTTCGAGGCGCCGACGGTCGACGAGGGCCCGCTCGTCGTCGTGAGACCCGATGCGGCAGACGAGCGGGGGTGACCGCCGCCCGATCAGGTGACATCGGGCTGTCCACCAGCTCGACGGGCCAGTGACCTCGCGCGTCAGGACGAGCCGAGCAGGCGCTTCGTGATGAGCTCGATTCGCATCATGACGACGTCATCTGCGATCCCGAAGTGGCGCCCCAACCGCTCTGGGGAGATCGCCCGCAGGTCCTCGCACTTGGCGTAGCTGGTCGCGGCGAGCCCGGAACCGCCGGGCTCGATCTCGACATGAGTGGGCGACTCTCCGGGGGTGCGGGTGATCGGGACCACGGCCACCACCGGAGGGCGCGAGTCCAGCCACGGCTGGGCTGAGAGAACCAGGACCGGGCGCGCGAAAGCCTGCTCGTGGCCGACCGGGTCGCCCAGGTCGGCGAGGTAGATCTCCCCTCGTCTCACCAGCCGTCCGTCCCGAGTGCGTCGTCAGCCGAGTCCTCGAGGTCGTCGCGGAGCGCCACCGACGCGAGCGGGTCGGCGTCAGTGCGCTGGTTGCTGATGCGAACGGCGGTCCAGAACTCCTGCTCCTCCGCCGCGTCCAACGCCTGCTCCAACGCACCCGCGAGTGTCGTGTGGCTCGCGCGAGCGCGTTGCGCCAGGCGGTCGCGCAGGTGGCGGGGCACCTTGATGGTGGTCACTGACGACATACCTCAAGCATGCCCAATCGGTGGACGAGCGAACCAGAGATTGCGGCCGAATCGCCGGAGTTCACGCTGCTCATGGGCGCACTCGAGGACCGGGTCGCGGGCCGGTACTACTCGCCCCCGCCCGACGATGCGGCCACGGCTGAGTGATCGCGACGACGTCGCGCGTCGGTGCGCACCAGAGCTCGGCGCCGAGAGGATCAGGACGGGGTGAGCAACGCGCGCACGTCGTCCGCGGTGATCGCCCGGGCGAACGCCTGCTCGTCGTCCCCCAGGACGGCGTCGAAGACCGCCCGCTTGCGCGCGGCCAGCGCCATGACCTTCTCCTCGATGGTGCCGCGGGCGACGAGCCGGTTCACCATCACCTTGCGGTCCTGCCCGATCCGGTGCGTGCGGTCGATGGCCTGCTGCTCCACGGCCGGGTTCCACCACGGGTCGAGCAGGTACACGTAGTCGGCCTCGGTGAGGTTCAGACCGAACCCGCCGGCGCGCAGGCTCACGAGGAACAGCGGCGCGGAGCCCGCCCGGAAACGCTCGACGACGTCGGCGCGCCGCCGCGTCCGCCCGTCGAGGTACTCGTACGCGAGGCCCTCGGCGCGGCAGCGGTCGGCCACGAGCCGCAGGTAGCCGGTGAACTGCGAGAACACGAGGGCACGGTGCCCCTCGGCGGCGACGGGGACGAGCTGGTCGACCAGCGCGTCGAGCTTGCTCGACGGCACGCTCGCGTACCGGTCGGGGTCGACGAGCGACGCGTCGAGGGCAAGGCGACGCAGCGTGGTCAACGAGCGGAAGATTGCGAGACGGTTCGCGTCGAAGTTGTCAAGCAGGCCCAGCAGGCGGGACCGCTCGCGGTGCAGGTGCGTGTCGTACGTGCGGCGGTGCGCGGGTGCCAGGTCCACGAGGTGGATCTGCTCCTGGCGGTCGGGCAGGTCGGGGGCGACCTGCTCCTTGGTGCGCCGCAGCAGCACCGGACGCATCCGGCGGCGCAGGTGCGCCAGGGCGAGCGCGGCCTGCGCACGGGTCGCGTCGTCGGCGGTCGGGCGTGCCGCGGCCTCCACGGGCCGGGCCACGTCCTCGCGGAACTTCGCCGCGGACGCGAAGAGCCCCGGCGCGACGATCGCGAGCATCGCCCACAGCTCCATGACGTCGTTCTCCAGCGGGGTGCCGGTGATCGCGAGCTTGAACGGCACCCGCAGGGCCCGTGCGTGCGCGTTGGCCTTGGTCGCGTGGTTCTTCACGAACTGCGCCTCGTCGAGCACCAGCCCCGCCCAGTCCAGGGCGCGCACGTCGTCGTGCTCGATGCGGAACAGGGCGTACGACGTCACGACGACGTCCGCGCCGGCGACCGCGTCGGCCAGGGGGATACCGGACCGGCGTGCGGTCTCGCTGAGCGTGACGACGCGCAACGTCGGTGTGAAGCGCGCGGCCTCCGCAGCCCAGTTGCCGACGACCGACGCGGGCGCGACCACGAGGAACGGCGGCGCGTCGGGCTGCCGCTCGCGCGCGTGGGCGACCAGGGCGAGCGTCTGCAGGGTCTTGCCCAGGCCCATGTCGTCGGCGAGCACCCCGCCCAGCCCGTGCTCCCAGCACATCGCCAACCAGGCGAAGCCCTCGCGCTGGTACGGGCGCAGGTCCGCCCGCACGCTCGCCGGCACGGGCCGGTCGGTCGCCGGCCCCGGCCCGTCACGCAGCAGCCGGACGAACCCGTCGACCTTCTGCTGCCACGACGCCGACTGCTCGACCTCGTCGGCAAGGTCCGTCAGGTCCGCCCACAGGCTGGTGCGGTAGGGGTTGAGCCGCAGGCGGCCGGGCCGGTCCTCGAGGCGCGCGGCCTCCTCGATGAGCCGCCGCAGCTCGTCCAGCGCCGGGTGGTCCAGACGCAGCCACGCGCCGTCCGCGAGCAGCAGACGGTCGTCCCCGATCGCCAGGGCGCGGAACAGGTCGGCGAACGGCACGTCGCGCCCCTCGACGCTCACGGCGACGGACAGGTCGAACCAGTCGGCGTCGGCCGAGTCCCGGACCGCGACGGTGACGCGCGGCGCGCCTTCGAGCGCGACGTACGCGGGCACGTCCCCGGCCTCCGTCCGGACACCCTCGATGCCGGCCAGCAGCGGCAGCATCGTCTCGGCGACGTCGAGCGCCGACAACCCCGCGAACTCGTGCTGCGGGGTGACGCGGAACGCCCCCAGCCGCGGCAGGCCGCGCACCGCGTCCTGCACCCGGCGCACCGTGTCCGCCTCGACGTCCAGGTCCCGGACGGCGGCGTCCTGCGGAGTCGCGACGAGCGGGCGCCGCGTGCTCGCCGCGCCCAGCGCGTACTCCCAGTCCCACTGCAGCCGCACCGCGGCCGGCGACGTGAAGTCGCAGGTCACGACGAGCACGGGCCGGTCCGGCTCGGGCAGGTCCACACTCCCGTCGCTACTGGTCACGACGACCGCACGGCGCAGCCGCGGGTACTCCTCGGCCATGAGAGCGGGCACGTCGGGGGCGGGCACGACGAGGGTGGGCAGGTCGAGCAGGGCGAGCGCGTGCTCCGTCAGGGGCTCGGCCACCGGACCCAGCGTCAGCACCCGCGGCGTGCCGTCGTGCCACGTGAACAGGCCCGACGTGCCGACGGCGCCGCGCACCGGAGTCGTGACCGCCTCGCCGGCGAGCTCGAGGCGCGGACCGACGCGCACCGCGCCGCCCTCGTCCGCGACGACGTCCAGGCGCAGCGCGGCGTCGTCGACCAGGCGCACCACGTCTGCCGTCCCCGTCCCCACCAGCTCGATCCCCAGACGCGCCGCCGACACGAGGTGCGGCCACACGTACCGCGAGCACGCCCCGAGGTCGAGCCACGCGCCGGACATGTACCGGTCCTCGAGGCGCATCGCGGCCAGCTCACGGAACCAGGCACGCGCGGCCGGGTCGATCGGCGTCCGCGACCAGCCGTAGGAGTACCGCATCACGTCCCACGACACGTCGGTCCCGGCCGTCCACGTGCCCTTCGCCGTGCCCCGCACCGGACGCGCCGACAACGACAGGGCACCGGGTGACCAGGGGTCCGCCGGATGCTTCGGCAGGCCGTTCACACGGAGCTGGAGCGCGAGAGCGGGGGCCTCCAGCGCGGCCGGGCTGTGCGCGGCAGGCTGTGTCAGCACGCCCAGGGCGTGCCGCCACGGAGCGACCGTGCGCCGGGCCGCACGTCCGTCGGACGGGTCGCCCGCGCTCGTCTGGAGCAACGTCGCCGCGACGTGCTTGCACGCGACCCGCACCGGGCACGAGCAGTGGCCGTGCACGACCCCGAGGCGCATGTCGAGGACGACGTAGCACCGGTAGGCATGTGACCCGCTGCCGCGGACCAGCGACGTCAGGACCCGGTCCTCCGGGTCCCAGTCGAGCGTGACGACCCGCCCCTCGCGCTGGTACCCCACGCCACGCTCGAACGACGGGGCGTCGACCGCGTCCCGGATCGCCCGCAGCGGGACGGCGGGGACGTCGGTCGCGAAGGTCACGCGACGCATGGTGCCACGCGCGATCTGTCGCCACGGCGGGGTCGGGGCCCGAACCGTTGTCCACAGGTGTGAGACGGCGGGTGATGTGGTCTGTCCGATCTGGGTAGGTTCGGCGCCATGCGTATTCGCAGAACTGCCGCCGTTGCCGCGCTCGCGGGGATGGTCGTCGTCGGTACGGCGGCGTGTGACAGCGCGACACCTGTGGCGCAGGCGACGGTGACGCCTCCGGTGACCTCCCGTGCGACAGTGACGCCGGGGCCGACCGGCAAGCCGACCCCGATCCCTTCACCGACGTCGACGGCCGAGGACTTCGACGCAACGATCCCGCCGAAGCGGCCGACCGCACTGGATGGCCCTCCCTCGGAGGAGAGTGCTGCCGAGGCTGCGAAGTACTTCCTCGCGCTGTTCCCCTATGTGTTCGCCACGGGTGACTTGGCGGAGTGGCGCGCGATGAGCGGCGAGTCGTGCAAGTACTGCGCAGGCACCGTCGAGCAGGTCGAGACCGAGCAAGCGGCGGGGAAGCGGCGCACCGGCGGACGCATCGAGATCGACTACGCAGACTCGGTGCTCGTCGACGGTCGGCAGTACGGGGTCGGTGTGACGTTCCGGGAGCACGAAGGGAAGCTGTTCCGTTCCGACGGCTCCGTGGAGAAGGACATCGACTACGTGCTCGAGGCCCGTATGGAGTTCCTCGTGTCCTGGACTGAGCACGGGTGGCGGGTCGACGGGGTGGATATCAAGTGGTCCAACCCCGTCTGAGAATTCTCGCGGCAGCGTGGGGCGCCGCACTGGCGTCTGGGGTGTTGGGCTCGGCGCACGCGTACGCGACAACTCTTCCTGGTGACATCAAGGTGATCGGCGAGGAAGACGGCGTCGATGCGAGCGCGTTCCAGAGAGAGCACGAGCGTCGTCTTGAAGAGGCACGCCCCGTGAGCCAACGGAAGTTCAGGTACCAACGTACGGGGGAGTGTCAGGCCCCCGCCGGCTCCCAACACCTTTGTCCGTCGCCCATACCCCCGCCCGGCCTCGCTTGCGAGGACGGGCCGCCGCTCGCTCCACTCTGGCGGCAGGCGCTCGAGGGCGACAACCAGTGGTACCGGCTCGGGGACTGGGTGTGCCCCGAGGACCTGCAGCCGCCGCTCACCGGGGAGGACCTTCGCCGGTTGAAGGTCGAGCCGGTGCGGGTGCGGCACCAGCCTGCGTCGGGGCCGATGTTGATCACGAAGCCTGTGATCGTGTACGCCGAGCCGAACGAGCAGCGGTTCGACGTCAGGCTCCTGGACTTCTACGACGTCGAGGTGCTCGTGACACCGGCCGAGTACGCCTGGGACTTCGGCGATGGTGGTTCGCTCACGAGTGTCGTGCCCGGGCGTCCGTACCCGGCCTTCGACCTCACGCACGTGTACGGCGAGCTGGGGCGAGCGCGCATCACGCTGCACACGACGTGGGCTGCGAGGTACCGGGTCGCGACGGACCCCGCCCACAGGTGGCGTGATGCGGATGGGACCGTGCAGACGGTGGACGAGGGCGAGCCGTTCGAGGTGATCGAGCTGCGGTCGACGCTCGTCGACTGAAGGTGGTGCTTCGGCCTCGTCGGGCTGGGCAGCGCGGGTATCGCGATGTGTGCCGACGGGCGCGACGAGGAGTGCTCCGCACCGCGCAACTGCTGCGCGGGCGACGACCCGGCGGGGGCGGATGCGGCGAGACGCCTCGTCGACGCCGCAGGCGCAGCCGTCGCGCTGCAGGCTGAGGCGGGCTCGCCGCTGGCTCCGATCCGAGCGGGTTGAGGGCGGACGTGCGCGTGTCGATATCTCGGTGGAGAGTCGACGCGAGGAGGCCCGGTGGCGCGTAGCTATCCCGAGCACCCGTCGTTCCCCGAGGACGGCGGGGCAGAGCAGCGCGTCTGGGAGGCGCTGTGCGAGCACCTTCCCGACGACGCCGTGGTGCTCGCCGGGACGCTGCTCCAGGACGGCGCGATCGAGCGGGAGATCGACCTGCTCGTCGTCTGGCCCGGTCTGGGTGTCGCGGCGATCGAGGTCAAGGGCGGGCACGTCACGCGCGCGGACGGGCAGTGGTGGCAGGGGTCCGGCGAGCACCGGCACGCCATCGACCCGGTGGGTCAGGTGCAGTCCGCGAAGCACACGCTGCTGCGCCTGCTCGACCGTCAGGGTCTGGCCGCGGCGCGGACCAGGACAGCGCACCTCGTCGCGCTGCCGCACGTCTACGTCCCGGCGCCGTGGGACGCTCCGGAGCTCCCGCGGACGATGCTCCTGGACCGCGACGACGTCACCGACGGGTCGGCTGCCGTGCGCGTCATCCGGCGGGCGATCGAGGACCACGGGACGGGGCACGCCCCGCTCGACGAGGTCGCGGCTGAGGCGCTCGTCGGATGGCTGACCGGCGGGTTCCCGTCGCAGGCCGAGGCGCTCGCGGACGCTGCGCAGTACGAGGACCACCTCGACCGGCTGACGCGCGAGCAGGCGCACGCGATGCGGTACCTCGATGCGCTGCCGCGCGTGCACGTCGTCGGCGGGGCGGGGACGGGCAAGACGTGGCTCGCGCTCGAGCACGCGCGTCGTCGCGCCCGGGCCGGAGATCGCGTGGCCCTCATGTGCTACTCCCGCGGGCTGGCGCGCTACCTCGAACGCGCGACCGCCACCTGGCCCGCGCGTGAGCGGCCCGCGTACGTCGGGCTGTTCCACGAGCTGCCCGTCCGGTGGGGTGCCACGCCGGGCGACGACAGAGACCCCGCCGACTGGGAGGAGCGCCTCCCGCGCGAGCTGGGCGACCTCGCGGCGCAGCGCGCTGCCGACGAGCTGTTCGACGCGGTCGTCGTCGACGAGGCCCAGGACTTCGGCGACGCCTGGTGGCCCGCCCTCCTGCGCTGCCTGCGCGACCCCGACGCCGGCCGGCTCGCCGTGTTCTCGGACGACGGCCAGCGCGTGTTCCCGCGCTCCGGGACCGCGCCCGTGGAGCTGACCGTGATCACGCTCGACGAGAACCTGCGCTCCACCAAGCAGATCGCCCAGCTCTGCGGCGCGCTGCACACCGGCATCACCCGGCCGCGGGGGTGGGCAGGCGCACCGGTGCGGGTGGTCGACGTACCGGCCGACGACGCCGTGGGTGCGGCCGACGACGCGGTCGACGCGCTGCTCGCCGAGGGGTGGGAGCCCGGGCAGATCGCGCTGCTCACCACCGGGCGGCGGCACCCGCTGCAGGTCGAGACCGTCGAGCTGGCGGGGCACCGGGAGTACTGGGACGGCTTCTTCGGCGGGCAGGACGTGTTCTACGGGCACGTGCTCGGGTTCAAGGGGCTCGAGCGGACCGTCGTCGTGCTGGCCGTGAACGGGGTCCGGGACGCGGAGCGTGCGCGGACGATGCTCTACACGGGGCTTTCGCGGGCGCGGGTGCTGCTCGTCGTCGTCGGGCCTCGCGGGTACGTGGAAGAGGTGGGCGGGGAGGCGGTGCGCATGAGGCTGCGCGACGCGTGGGAGTGGGTGCCAAGTGATCCACTCTGACGCCGCCGAGGCTGCGCGGTCGCGTATGCGGCGTGCGCTCGTCGGGCTCGGGGCTCAGATGGCCGAGAACTTGTCTCGTCCTTAGCCGTCGGCGAGGCGCAACGGGCGTACGCCGGCCTCGCCGAGCGCCAACGCCCACGGTCCGGGCCCGCGTTTGACCATCTCGCGCTGGAGCCGAGTCTCGTGGCGGAGGAACAGCTCGAGCCGCTCGTGCGGTCCCAGGTCCCGCTTCGCCCCGATCCACACGGACCTGATGCCGAACTCGCGGTACGCGAGGAGCTCGGCGGGACGGGTCCGGATCCGCTTGTCCCGGGTGACCACCACCTGGTCCCGTGCTGCGATCACGGGCATCCAGTCGAGGTCGAGGGTCCCGAGCGGGACCTCGGGAAGCGACGGGTGCCCCGGGTGGACGACGTCGCCGCGCCCGCTGCGACGCAGGAGCTTGCCGAGCCCGAGCGTGTTCTCGTCGGCGAAGTACACCTCAGCGTCCGTCAGGCCGCCTGGTCGCCGACGATCATCTCGAACCGCAGCGCCGCATCCACCTGGTCGTTGGTGAGGTCGAACAGGTCGGCGATGTTCTCGCGGCTCGTGCCGGCGCGGTACGCCTCCGCGATGGTCTCGGTGCGGACGTTCCGTACCGCGGGCTGCCCGAACGCTCGCCGCGCGTCCATGAACACGTCCGGTGTGCGCGCCTCAGGGCGGAGCCGGCTGACGACGCCGTCCTCGTAGTCGACGGCAGCGCGGAATCGTTCGGTGGTCTCGGTGAGCACGAACTGGTTGTTCCGCACGACGACGAGTCGAAGCCGGCTGTCGAGGCCGACCTCCTCCTCGACGTAGCGCACCAGCTCGCGACCCTCGACATCGAGGAGCGTGTGCGAGTGGGCGAGTGGGTAGGGGCCGAACTCGGCCCGGAGCCGCACGATCGCCGGCCGCATCCGCTGCACCGGCACGTCGCGGCTGCGGAACTCGGCGAGCAGTCGGGCCTCGACCATCTCACCCCAGGTGACGCTGTCCGCACCGGTGGGCTCGGCCCGCAGGACGGGCTCGTAGAAGTGCCCGCCACGGGTGTAGCCCTCGAGCCAACGGCGGGCGGTGCCCGTGTGGACGCCGACGAGCCGATCGACGTCCGCGTCGGAGTAGATCGCCCTGTCCAGCAGCGAGGTGGCCATGCGCGCACCCTTCCACGGCCTGCTGGCGCGCGGTGGTTCTCTCCGTAGCGACGCGCTGCGCCTGCGTCACAGGGGCGGTGTGAGCTGCTGGCCTTGCGAGGCGATCGTCGAGCCGAGCGACGCCGGTGGGCCGTCGTCGCCCCACATGTAGTTGGACAGCGCGATCAGGAGGAGTGCGGGCCAGATCGCGAGGGCTGCCCGAGAGCGGGAACCGAGGAACGCGAACCGATGTCCGCTGATCGTCGTCCACAGTGCGCCCACGAGGAGCGCCATGCTCGTCAGTGCCACGACGCCCGCAAGACCGGCAGTCGAGCCGAGCGCGACGGCGACCGCCAGCAGCACGTAGCCAGCGAGACCCGCGGGACGTCGTGGTGTCGGGCGTACGTTCGGGCGACGCGCGGTGGCCGGAGCAGGAGCGTTCGCGCGCCTTTCGCGCGGCTGGTTCGAGCTGAGCTCATAGGCCAGGAACCGGGCGATGTCAGCGACTTCCAGGACCGTCAGTCGTGGCGGCATCGCGAGCAGGTGCTCAGGTAGCTGCCAGCGACCACCCACGAAGACGCCGTTGACCATGGTGACCGGTTGGTCCTCCTGGCCCGCGAGGCACATGACGCCACGCACCGCAGACCGGTGCTGAGGCATGAGGAGGGCGGCCACTGCGGCTGCCGCTTGGTTGACACCCTCGAGTGCCGACGCCCGGCCATACCCGTTCTGTCGAACTGCCTCGCTGGACACGCGCACGTCTCCGGACCAGTTCTTCGCGTCGACGACGAACACGCCGCCTGGACCGATGGCGATGTGATCGATGTTCGCCTGCCGACGGCCCGGCCAGCGCACGTCGTGGAGCATCGTCCAGCCGTAGCGCTCGAGGCGCCCGAGCGACTCTGCGACGCGTCGCTCGCCCTCGGCGCCTGCGGCCCACGCCCGCTGGTCGCGTCGGAGCCGTTCGAGTGCGGCCTCGTCCACCGCGCCACCGCGCTCTCGCTCCGCGTGGAGCTGCGCAGCGCGTCGTGCGCGCCGTGAGGCCTGCTCCTCGGCGCCTCGACCTGCGACGTCCATGGTCGATGTATCGGCGGTTGCCCGTCCTGTCTGGAGCCGCGTCGGTCGCTCACGGCGTCTGCGCGCGCCCGCCTTGGTCGGTGGTGATGCGGGTGAAGAGGCGTTCGTAGTCGTCGATCATGCGGTCCGACGAGAACCGGGCGACGGCGTCGGCGCGCACGGCTGCGCGGTCGAGACCAGCCGCCTCGGGCACGGCCGCGACGGCATCGGCCTCGTCACGGACCAGGATCCCGGACACCCCCGGCCGGATCAGCTCGGGCATCGACCCCAGCGGGTACGCGATCACCGGCGTCCCGGCCGTCATCGACTCCACCACCGAGAGCCCGAACGGCTCGGGGAAGTCGATCAGGTGCAGCAGCGCGACGGCCCCACCGAGCAGCCGGTCACGTTCGGCGGGCCCGACAGGCCCCACGTACCGCACCCGAGAACCGTCGACGTGCGGCAGGACGAACCGCTCGTGGTACTCGGCGTCGTGCACCACCCCCGCGATCACCAGCGGTACCCCCGCACGCAAGGCGACGGCGATCGCCGTCGCGGTGCCCTTGTCCGGGTGGATCCGCCCGAGGAACAGCAGGTACCCGCCGTCCCCGGCACCGAGGGTGAACGACGACGAGGCGATGCCGTGATGGATGGTCGCGGCGTAGGTCAACGACGGGTGCCGGTCGGCGTCGCTGATCGCGACGTAGTGCGCGACGTCGTCGTACGCGCGGTAGACGGGGACGATCTTCTCGGACGAGAACCCGTGGATCGTCGTCACCACGGGCGTGGCGGTGAGCCGGCTGAACACCAGCGGCAGGAAGTCGAACTGGTTGCTGATGACGTCGAACTCGTCGGCGCGCTCGAAGACGGCGGCGATGTGCAGCGCCTCGCAGACCTTCGCGTCGACCGACGGGTCCTCCTCGTACCCGGCGGGTGCTTCGGCGTGCAGGCGCCCGGCGGTCACGGAGTCGGCGGTGGCGAAGAGGGTGACGTCGTGCCCGCGGGCGACGAGGCCCTCGGCGAGCGTGGACGCGACCTGCTCCCACGGCCCGTAGCCGCGCGGCGGGACGCGGTGGGCGATCGAGGCGAGCACGGCGACTCTGACGGTGGACCTCCCGGGGTCGGGCCGAGCGTACGCCGCGCTGTTAGGCTCGGGGTGTTCTCGTCGGGTGTCAGCCCTCCGGCAAGGACGACCCGGCGCCGGCATCCGGCGCCCCTGGGGACGCGGCCTTCTCCTTCTCCCACCGTGGACGGCAGCACTCACGCTGCGCGCAGGTACAGGGAAGTAGCCCCCTCATGATCGTCCGTCTCGGAGTTCTGTCGACCTACCCGACCACCCAGTGCGGCATCGCGACGTTCAGCGCGGCGCTCGTGCGGCATCTGCTCGCGGCGGGTGCGGACGTGGGGGTCGTGCGGTTGGTCGACGAGCCGCAGGGTGCGGCGCCGCTCGTCGTGCACGAGTGGGTCGCGGGGGACGACGAGGGTGCGCGGCGGGCCGCGGCGGCGCTCGACGAGTTCGACGTGGCGCTCGTCCAGCACGAGTACGGGATCTACGGCGGGCCGGACGGGCAGGACGTGCTGGACCTGGTCGCGCAGGTGCGGGTGCCGGTCGTGACGGTGCTGCACACGGTGCTGACCCGCCCGACGCCGAACCAGCACCGCGTGCTGGCCGAGCTGGTCGAGCGGTCCGCGGCGCTCGTCACGATGACCGCGACCGCACGGGACCGCCTGGTCGCGGGCTGGGGCGTCGACCCGGCGCGCGTCACGGTCGTCCCGCACGGTGCGGAGGACAACCGCGCCACGGCGGGGACGGGGCGCACGACGAGCGCGCGGCCGCGGACCGTCCTCACGTGGGGGCTGCTCTCGCAGGGCAAGGGGATCGAGTGGGCGCTGCTGGCGCTCGCGGAGCTGCGCGGCCGCGCCCCGCTGCCCACGTACCGCGTCGTCGGGCAGACGCACCCGCGCGTGCTCGAACGTGACGGTGAGGCGTACCGCGACCGGCTGACGGCCCTGACCGAGGACCTGGGACTGACCGGGTCGGTGCGGTTCGACGGTCGGTACCTGCCCGCTGCGGACCTGCGCGCGGTGGTCCGCAGCGCGGACGTCGTCCTGCTCCCGTACGACTCCAACGAGCAGGTCACGTCCGGCGTGCTCACCGAGGCCGTCGCCGCGGGCAAGCCCGTGATCTCCACGCGGTTCCCGCACGCCGTCGAGCTGCTCTCGAGCGGGGCGGGGATCCTGGTGCCGCAGCGTGACCCGTCCGCGATGGCCGCCGCGATCGAGCGGGTGCTGACCGTCGACGGCGTCGCCGACGCGATGGCGGCCGAGGCGCGACGCCTCACCGCCGTGCTGCTGTGGCCCGCGGTCGCCGCGCAGTACCTCGACGTCGCCGCCGGCGTGCGGCACCTCGCGCTCCCGGCAGCCGTCTGATGGCGCCCACCACCGTCCTCGCGACGGCTCCCGACCGGCGGGTGCGGTTCGACCACCTCGCCCGCCTCACCACGCCGACCGGGCTGTACGAGCACGCCCTCGGCACGCAGCCGCGCGTCGAGCACGGCATGTGCGTCGACGACGTCGCGCGCGCGCTCGTCGTGACGTCCCGCGCCCTGCGGCAGGACGGGACGCGCGAGAACGACGAGACGCTCGCGCTGACCCGCGTCTACCTACGGTTCGTGCGCTCGGCGGTGCGCCAGGGCGGCCTGCTGCACAACCGCCGCAGCCCGGACGGCGCGTGGCTCGACACACCGTCGTCGGGTGACCACTGGGGGCGCGCGCTGTGGGCGATGGGCACCGCGGCGGCCCGTGTGCCGGACGCGGAGCTCGCCGACGACGCGCGTCGTGGGGCGTCGGCCGCGACGTGCGCCCGCTCGTCGTACCCGCGGGCCACCGCGTACGCGGCGCTCGGCGCGGTCGAGCTCCTGCGCGCCACCCCGGACCACGCGGGTGCGCTGCGCCTGCTGCAGAACACCCGTCGCCGGTTCGCGCGTCCCGTGCGGGACGCGCGCTGGCCGTGGCCCGAGAGCCGCCTCACCTACGCGAACCCCGTGCTGCCGGAAGCGATGATCGCGGTCGGGGGCGCGCTCGCGGACGACGGCCTGCTCGCGGACGGGATCCGGCTGCTCGACTGGCTGGTGGCCGAGCAGACGGTCGACGACCACCTCTCGGTGGTCCCCGCGGGCGGGCGCGGGCGCGACGACGCGCGGCCCGGGTTCGACCAGCAGCCCATCGAAGCCACTGCGCTCGCCGAGGCCGCCGCGACGGCGCTGCGGGTCACCGGCGACGCCGGCTGGTCCGTGGTCCTCGAGCGCTGCGTCGCGTGGTTCGAGGGCGCGAACGACACGGGCGTCCCCGTGCGGGACGCCGCGACAGGCGGCGGTTTCGACGGGCTCGAGCGCGACGGGGTCAACCGGAACCAGGGTGCCGAGTCGACGCTCGCGTGGCTGGCATGCGCGCAGCTCGTCGGGGCGGGTCCCACGGTCGCACCGTGACCGCCACCGGCAACCCGCCCTGGGTGCGCCGCACCGCGCACGTACTGCGCCCGGACCCCGACCGTGTCGTGACCCGGCTGTTCCTGCCTGGCCAGGAGATGGTGACGTCCGGCGAGTCGCGGTCGACGGCGGTCCTTGCGCGGGTCCTGGCGCTCGACGACGACGAGGTCGAGCGTGAGCTGCGTGAGCTGACGGCCGACTTCGGGCACCGCCACCACGACCTCGCCGGGACGTGGGACGCGCACTTCGCGCTCGTCCGGCACCGGCTCGCGCACGCCGACGAGCTGCCTGCGCACCGGCGCCGGCTCGTGGGCGCGTACTTCACGCAGGAGTACGCGGTCGAGTCGGCCGCGTTGTTCAACCCCTCGATGGTCCCGCACCCCGACCAGCGCGGGCTGCCCGCGGGCGCGACGCGCTTCGTGCTGACGTTGCGCGCGCTCGGCGAGGGGCACGTGTCGAGCCTCGAGCTGCGCACCGGCGTGATCGACGCGGCGGGCACCCTCACGCTCGACGCGACACCGGCGCACACCCGGCAGCCGGTGGTCGCCGAACCCCGGTACGCGCGCGCCGCGTTCGCGCACGAGATCGACGAGGACCTCGACGACGACCACGCGAACGCGGACTTCGTGCTCGGCGCGCTCGGCCGCGAGTTCGGCCGCGCGGACCTCGACCGCGCGTACGGCGAGCTGCGCGCGCAGCGGCTCACGCGCGGGTCCGCGTCGCGCACGGTCGAGCGGTTCGAGCGGATCGCCCGACGCAGCTACGACGTCACGTTCCCGCCGGACTCCGCCCTGCCCGAGCGTGTCCTGATGCCGCAGACCTCGACCGAGAGCCGCGGCATCGAGGACGTGCGCCTGGTGCGCTTCACGGCGCCCGACGGCACCGTCACCTACCTCGGCACCTACACCGCGTTCGACGGCCACGAGATCACGATGCAGCTCCTGTCGACGACCGACCTCGCGCACGTGTCGAGCCGGCCGCTCGGCGGCCCGGGTGCACGCAACAAGGGCCTGGCCCTGTTCCCGCGGCAGGTGGGCGGGCGGTACGTCGCCCTGTCGCGCGCCGACCGGGAGAGCAACGCGGTCACGACGTCCGACGACCTGCTCCGGTGGGGACCACCCGTCGTCGTGCAACGCCCCGAGCGCGGCTGGGAGCTGGTGCAGCTCGGCAACTGCGGGCCTCCGGTCGAGACCGAGCGCGGCTGGCTCGTGCTCACGCACGGGGTCGGGCCGATGCGCACCTACAGCATCGGCGCGCTCCTGCTCGACCTCGACGACCCGACGCGCGTCGTCGGACGGCTCGATCACCCGCTCCTGACGGGCACGGACGACGAGCGCTCCGGCTACGTCCCGAACGTCGTCTACTCGTGCGGCGCGATGCTGCACGGCCGCACGCTCGTCGTGCCGTACGGCAGCAGCGACACCGCCACACGGTTCGCGCTCGTCGACCTCGACCCGCTGCTCGACGCGCTGCGTCCCGCAGCGGCCGCCACCACCCTGCAGGACCCCGCACGACCGATCGAGGGAGCATCATGACCGTCAGCACCGGACCGCATGCCCGGTTCTCCGCCGGGTCCGTGCAGGTCAAGCCGTGGGGGCACGAGCACATCTACGCCGAGGGCGAGCACGGCTACGTCGGCAAGCTCCTCGTGGTGCGGGCCGGCGAGCAGCTCAGCCTGCAGTACCACGTCGACAAGGACGAGACGATGGTCGTGGTGTCCGGCGACGCGCTGATCGAGCACGGCGCGGCGGCCGAGCTCCTGGTGCCGCAGCAACTGGGCGCCGGCGACGTCGTGCACCTGCCCGCCGGCGTGCTGCACCGCCTCACGGCGGTGACCGACGTGCTGCTCGCGGAGTCCTCGACCGCGGCACCGGGGTGGCGCGACGACGTCGTGCGGCTCGCGGACCGGTACGGACGGGCGGACACCACCCACCCCTGACGCGAGCAGCGACGACGGCCCCGAGGAGCTCACGCCCGAACCGGGCGAATTCGCTCGAACGGGCGTACGATGGGAGAAGTTCCGAGATGACCTGCCCTCAGTCGATGGCCCGCCTCCCGGCACGTCGAAGGAGGGCGTCATGCCCGTCCAGCGCAACACCCCCATCTCTCGCACCCACTCCTCCCCGCTCGACGTGCCGATGCGTCCGCTGCCTGACGGCCACCGACCGTCGAAGGTGACGCAAGGGTCGCCCACGGACCGGCCCCTGCGCTCGCGGACCGGCGCCGCCTGGGTCGGCGTGTGCGTCGGCGTCGCCGTCCTGATCGCCCTCGTGGTGTTCATGATGCAGAACACGACGCCTGTCGAGGTCACCTTCCTCGGGATGTCCGGTTCGGCCCCGCTGTCGCTCGTCCTGCTCATCGCCGGGATCGGTGTCGGCCTGATCGCGCTGGTCATCGGAAGCCTGCGCATCGGCCAGCTGCGCCGCCGCATCCGCACGGACCGGCAGGCCACGACGGCATCGACCGTCTGAGCCGTGATCGGCGCGCACCCGCGCCGTCCGCATCCAGCTGAACAGAGGCACCACCATGACCACCACCACCAGCCCCCCGACCGATCCCGCCGCGGCGAGCGACCTGCATCTGCTCTCCGTGCTCGAGACCGGACTCCCGCTGCAGATCGGCACACCCGACGAGCCCGCGGCCTACACGGTCCCGGCCGTCTTCTCCCGACAGGTCAGCCACACCGAGCGGGCCCGGATCGAGGACCCCGCGACGGCTCGTGCCCTCTGTGCGCAGATCGGTGCCCCCACGGACGGGCCCGTGCTGCGGCTCGTCGTCGCCGACCGCCGCCTGCTGATCGAGAACACGACCCTCGCCCAGCTCCGCGACGGCCTCGCCGCGGCGCTGGCCGCGATGCTCCGTGACCTCGGCCGGGACCTGCGGACCCGTGCCTCGGAACGGGCGGCCGTTGCCGAGGCACTCGCGGGCGACGAGCGTGCGCGGGCCGCCGCGACGCACGCGGCCGTCGAGTCGATCCGGTTCGAGTAGGCCGCCGTGCACTCCTCGACGAGCCCCGACGGCGCTGCGACGCCCACGGCCGCCGGTGCGGTCTCGGTCCGTGAACGGCAGGTCAGCGACTTCGCGGAGCTGAGCCGTGCCGTGCACGACTCCGGGCTGATGCGCCGACGCCACGCCTACTACTGGGTGCGTTTCCTGGTGCTGACCGCCCTGCTGGCGCTGACGTTCGCCGCGTTCGTCGTGATCGGGCCCTCGTGGTGGCAGCTCGTGATCGCCGCGGTGCTCGCGGTGCTGCTCGGGCAGGTGATGTTCCTGGGCCACGACGCCGCGCACCGGCAGATCTTCGACTCCGGACGGTGGAACGACTGGTCGAGCCTGGTGATCGCGAACCTGTACGCCGGGATGAGCTACGGCTGGTGGCAGCACAAGCACTCCCGGCACCACGCCAAGCCCAACCAGGTCGGCGCGGACCCGGACATCGCGACCGGGTTCCTCGTGTTCCACACGCAGGAGCTGCGGGCTGCCCGGACCGGCGTGAAGGGGTGGTTCGCGAGGCGGCAGGGCTGGCTGTTCTTCCCGCTGCTCCTGCTGGAGGGCCTGAACCTGCACGTCTCCGGGGTCAAGACGGTCTTCGGGCGCGGCACGGTCAAGCGCCGCCCGGTCGAGATCGCGTTCATGACGCTGCGGATCGGCGGCTACCTCGGTGTGGTCTTCTGGCTGCTGCCGGTGGGGATGGCGTTCGCGTTCCTCGGCGTCCAGCTCGGGCTGTTCGGCGTCTACATGGGTGCGGTCTTCGCGCCCAACCACAAGGGGATGCCTCTGGTGCCGCGCGACGCGCGCCTCGACTTCCTGCGCCGGCAGGTGGTCGCGAGCCGCAACGTCCACGGCGGTCCGGCGACCGACCTGTTCATGGGCGGTCTGAACTACCAGATCGAGCACCACCTGTTCCCGAGCATGCCCCGGCCGAACCTACGGCGCCTGCAGCCCACGGTCCGGGCGTTCTGCGCCGAGCGGGGCATCACCTACACCGAGACGAGCCTGCCGCGGTCGTGGGGGATCGTCGTGCGACACCTCAACGCCGTGGGGCTGGCCGCGCGTGACCCCTTCCAGTGCCCGCTCGTGACGCAGTACCGCTGACGCGCTCGCGTCAGGCGTCCCACCAGCGCAGCACGCGCAGCGCGCGCAACGTCACCCAGCGGCTCGGGAAGCCCTCGCCCTCCTGTTCCATGTCGAACAGGGTCGGCCCCTCGTGGCGGTTCTCGTACGGGAACAGGCCGTGCTCGTCGGCCTTGGAGCGGACGAGCTCGACGGCCTCGGTGAGCCGCTCGTCGCGGCGGTCGGCGAGCCGGAAGTGGTCGAGCCCGCGCAGCACGTCGTAGTACCAGCGGACCGGGTAGGAGAGCATCGCGAACCGCGGGTCGACGATCTCGCCGGTGGTCAACCGCCGCAGCAGCCCTCGCTCGAGCAGGTACTCCTCCCCGGCCGACCGGGCGGCGCGCGACGCCGCGGTGCCCCCGGTCGCGGTCTCGTACTCGAGCAGCCCTTCGAGCGCGCAGATGGTGGAGTGGAACGACGACACGGCGTCGGCGTTCTCCGCCCAGCAGTTCCACCCGCCGTCGGCACGTTCAACGCGGCGACGCCAGCGGTGCCGTTCGAGGTGCTGCTGCGCACGGTCGCCGACGAGGTCGGGGTGGCGTTCGAGCCCGTCGTCCTGTCCGACGAGCAGCGAGCGGTCGAGGGCGTGCGCGCGTGGGCGGACCTGCCGCTGTGGCTCGACGACCCGACGATGCGCGGCCTGCTCGACGTCGACATCACGCGCGCGCTCGCCGCGGGGCTCCGCGCCCGACCGCTGGCCGCCACGGTCCGGGACACCCTCGCGTGGGTCCGCACGCGCGGTTCCGACGAGCGCCGTCCCGACGAGCAGCCGGCCGACGACCTGCGCGCGGGTCTGACCCGCGCCCGTGACGCCGAGCTCGCCGCCCGCTACGGAGCCTGAACCTGCGTCGGTGGGCTGGAGGGGTCGGGCGTCCACTGCCGCCGCTGCGCGATGAGGCGGCAGAAGTGGGCGTTGACGAGCATGAGCACGCCGGCGATGACCAGGGTGGACGCGAGCAGCAGTCCCATGGCCCGAGCCGAGGACGAGCGCGCCTGGACGGCGACGAGCGTGGGCAGCAGTGCGAGGGCGACGTACACGCCCGCGATCACGAGCTGGGTCCTCGGCCCGCCGGGGCCGCCCCACGGGATGCCGGCCCACCGGATCCGGTCGTGCGCGAGCGTGGGCCGGGTGTGCGCGGTCCACCGGGTCCCGTCCCACCAGCGCTCGGTCCGGGGCTCTGCCGGGTACCAGCCCGCCGGCGGCGATGGTGGTCCGGCGGCCGGGTGCGCCGCGTGGGATGCGTTCACGGTCGAGGCGCCCGGGCCGCGCGCTTGCGCTGCTCGAGCACGCGGCAGAAGTGCGCGTTGATGAACAGTGCGGCGGCTCCGACGAGCAGCACCAGCGCGATCGCCACCATGAACAACGCCCGCCACAGCTCGTCCTCCATGAGGGCGAACAGCAGCGGTGGCAGGGAGATCAGGACGAAGAGCGCGCCGAACCCGGTGGAGAGCGCGCTGCCGCCGTACCCGCCCCAGGCGACCCCCGCCCACGTGATGCGTTCGAGCTGGAGGACCTCGGTCGGCCGCCCGGCGGCCCGCCCCGGCGCCGCCTGGCCGGGTGCGGCGGGCTGCGTCGGCGACACGGGCCGGACGTGCTCGGTCCAGCGGAACCCGTCCCACCACCGCTCGAACCCGGCGCGGTCGGCGGGGTACCAGCCGGCAGGTGGCGGTGGGGGTGCGCTCTGGCTGCTCATGTCGCGAAGGCCGACCTCGGCCAGGACAGTGCGGGAGTGGTCGCCAGGCGCTCGGCGTTCGCCGAGTTGTGCGCGGAGGCGCCCGTGAACGCCGAGATCAGGCTGTAGATGCCGACGATGATGCTGAGCACCGCCACGACCAGCCCGATCACCGCGCCGACGCCCACCGTCTCGACCGCGGTGAGGATCGCGAGCACGAGCCCGGCGACGCACAGCAGGTACGAGATGAAGGCGATCTTGAGCTCGTCGAAGAACTCCTCGATGTCGTTCGCCAGGGCGTTGAGCGCGTCCCGCAGCCCGCGGGCGACGTCGTCGATCGAGCCGACCGCCGTCTTCTGCTCGGTGATCGCGGTGTCGTAACCGTCGGACGCGACGGAGTCCCAGCCGGAGCGGTCGTCGGCCTTGAGGTTGGCCGGGACGAGGTCCGCGCCGAGCGAGGCGGCGCGGGCGATGACGTCCGTGTCGAGACGGCCCGCCGCGGAGCGCAGCAGGGTCGGTCGTCCCACGGACCGCGCCAGGGTGCGGAACAGGTCGAGCGCGTCGTAGATGACCTCGGCGCACTCGCGCACGGCCTCCATGATGAGCCGACGCACGAGGTCCTTGGCGGGCTCGGGCAGCGGAACGCCGACGGGCCAGCCGACGCGCACGGCGTCGAGCGCACGGTCGATCAGCGCGGGGGCGGCCGCGACGTTGGCCCTGACCATCTTCTCGAGGCCGTCACAGCCGGTGATGATGAAGTCGGCGACCTGCTCGGCGCTAGGACCCAACACGGGCTGCTCCTCTGGTGTGCGAAGACGGGTTCGTCGGCCGGTCGGTCAGCGACGTCATCGGGTGCGGAACGACTCGACGATGGCGGCCTCGGCGTCCTCGTACAGGTCGCAGACCGCGGTGAGCGTGCTCGCCACGCCCTCGAACACCGTCGCGCCCGTGGCGACCTGGTCCGCGAGGCCGCTGGCGATCGACGCGTACGCGGTGCGCACCTGGTCGGCACCGGGCAGCAACGAGAAGGCGAGGACGTCGAGGTCGCTGCCGACCGTCGGCACGGCGCTGCCGATGTCGTTCAGCCGGTCCTGCCAGCCGCGCCACGTGGACGCGTCGGTACGCAGCGCCTCGGTGTCGACGGAGAACTCGTCGGCCATGTCACGCCCTCCCCGGGGTGGTCGAGGCGGTGACGGCCTCGTTGACGGTCGCGAGCACCTCCGCGGCGACGCCCGCGCGGGACGTGTTCGCGAGCCAGGTGTGGTCGCACCGCACGCGCCGGACGACGCCGGCCTGCGCGCTGACCTCGACGGTGTTGCGCACGTTGCGGTGCGCGGCGGGCTCGGCGTCCGGGTCCAGCCCGCCGAGGACCTGGTCGAGGATCCGTCCGAGGTCGAGCTCACCCGCGCGGGCGGCGGCCGGGAAGCTCGCCTGCGTCGTCGCGACGTCGGGGGCGGGGCGGCGCCGCGTGGCGTCCGTGACCGCCAGGCCGATCTCGTGCTCGAGCTCGTCGGCCGGGAGGTCCTGCTCGATGGTGAGCTCGGTGAGCAGCCCGTCGGCGTCCATCTCGGCGTGCACGGCGTGCGGGAGCTGCGGCGGCACGATGGCGTCGATCTGGCTCTGGATGTCGCGCAGCCGCGCGAGCGAGGCCTCCGCACGCCGGGAGAAGGCCTCGAGCCCGGCGACGACGTCGGGCGTGGGGCCGCCGGCGGGAGAGCTCATCAGGCGCACCTCTCGATCACGGCGGCCTCGGTCTCCGTGTAGGACAGCGACGCCTGGTACAGCAGGTCTCCGATGATCCTCAGATCCGCCACGGCCAGGGACATGTCCGAGTCCCACGCGCGGTACCTGGCCTGGAACGCGTCGGACGCGTCGCCGGTCCAGGCCGCGGCGAGGACCTTCATGTCCGCGTCGAGCCCGTCGAGCGACGCCTCGAGGTTGGCGGCGGACGTCCGGATGTCCGACACCGCGTCCTCCAGGTCGTCGGGGTCGACCGTGAGCTGGATCATGCGTGGCAGCGTAGCGGCGGACCGCCCGCTTCGTACCGTTCGCTCACCCGCCTGTGGACGACGACCGGGCTGTGCGTGCTCAGGCGTCGTCTCGTCTCGGCATCGGGATGCCCGCGGCCCGGCGGCGGCGTTCGAGGACCAGGCGGAACCAGCCGTCGGCCAGGCACATCGCGCCGAGCAGGGCGAGGACGAGCGCGACCGTCCCGCCGACTGCCGCATCGCCCCATGCCGAGTCGGGCCACGTCAGGAGCGTGACGACGACGGCGAACAGTGCCGCGAGCGTCACGACGGAGCCGACGACGAACGAGCGCTGCGACCAGCCGCGTCCCACGCCCCACAGGACCCCGAGCCACCGCACGTGCGCGAGCTGCGCCTCGGGCGGCGAACCCGCGACCCCGGCGGGCCGTCGTCGGCTCTCGAGGCGCCAGCAGAAGGATGCGTTGACCAGCAGCATCGCACCGCCGATGACGGCGACGAGCGTCACGGCCGCCGCGGGCAGACGCAACGACCCGCCCTCGAGCGCGACGAGCAGCGAGACCCGCCCGCCGAGCAGCAGCAGCGTCCCGGTGACCACCTGGAGGACCGGTCCGCCGGTGCCGCCCCACCGCAACCCCGCCCAGCGGACCCGGGTGGGGTGCGGCGTGGGCCGCACGTGCGACGACCACCGGTGCCCGTCCCACCAGCGTTCGCCCGCGGGGTCCTCGGCCGGGAACCACCCGGCGAGCGACTCGTCCGGCGAGGGGACCGCGTCGTGCACCGCCCGCCCCGGTTCGCCGCCGCTCATGTCTCCAGGCTGCGTGACGTCGGGCTCGTCGGGAGGTCCGACGCGCGGACGCCGTGCGCGATCGACGCCATCGCGGGGTGCTGCAGCAGCGCCTGCGGGCCGTACGCGGCGGCGACGACGACCACGGCGACGAGCGGCGCGTGCTCGCCCCAGAGCATGACCGGCGCGCAGTCCCGGTACTGGCAGACGATGCCGCGGCGATCGGGGTCGGGGTACACGGCGGTCAGGCCGCCGTGGTCGAAGCTCAGCCACTCGCCGTGACGCTGCACGACGAGGCGCCGGTCGCTGACGACCAGGCGCACGCTCTGGTGCTCGCGCCACTGGGCGACGGCCTGGCGCAGCGCGGCCGCGCGTGCACCGGCGTCGAGCAGGGCGGTCGTGGCCAGCCCCGCGGCGACGAACGCGGGCCGCCCCGCGTACGCGGCGACCGTCTGCGGGACCTGGACGGCGGTGCCGTAATACCGGGCGTACCCGATCGGCACGTCGGCGTGGAAGGACTCGTCGTGCCACGGGACGACGTCCCAGACCGTCAGCGCAGGTGGTCGGCCGCCGTGGACGATCGCCCGTGCGGCACCGACTGCCTGGTGCCAGGTCGCGGCGGCGCTCGCCTCGGCCTGCGCTCGACGCTCCTGCTCCGCGAGCTCCCAGCGGGTGAAGCGCCCCGCCCGTCGCCGGGCCTCGCGCTTCAGGCGCGCCGCCTGGACCACGGCGGTCACCAGGAGCGCGAGCGGCGCCAGGAACGTGACCGCGATCAGCGTGAGCACCCCGAGCGCGTACGGCAGGCTCGGGTCCTCGGGCGCCCCCGTGCTGATCGGCTCGACGACGGCGATCATGACGACGAACAGGACGGGCGCGCCGAGCAGCGGCAGGAGCCAGCGCAGATGACGGCGTGGGCGCGTCCCCGCACGGGGTGCCTGGTCCTGCGGCGTCTGTCGCATGCCGGGGAGCGTACCGGTCCGGTATGCCCGGGTCCGGGCACCTGTGGACAGGCGGGCGTCAGGCCTTGAGGGCGCCGCGGACGATCGAGTCGCCCGAGTGGGCCGGGTCGCCGTCGAACTGCTCGAGCGACACGTCGACCACCGAGAACTCGTCGAGGTCGAGCCCCGCGGGCAGGTCGAACCGGCCCGTCGAGCCGGTGAGCGTCCCGAGGCTGACGAGCCCGCTCACGTCCGGCCGCAGCAGCCACACCTCGCGGAAGCCGTCCTCGTCGTCGCCGTCCTGCACGTCCACGACGAGGACGCGCTCACCGTCCTGGCCGACCTCGACGCGTGCGGTGCCCTCCGCGGACCAGCCGGGCAGCGGGTCGAGCGCGGCGGACGCGACGACGGTCTCACCGCCGCCGGTCCGCGACTGCGTCCACGCGACCCCCACGCCGCCGATCAGCACACCCGCGGCCGCGGCCCCGGCGACCCAGCCCCACGCGAGGCGGCGTCGCGGCAGGGGCACGACGACGTCGGCGTCACCGGATGCCCCGGCGTCCGACGAGGCGGGCGTCAGGCCGAGCTCGGCCTCGATGCGGTCCCACACCTGCGGCGCGGGCGCGACGAGCGGCCCCTGCGACACCCGCGCGAGCGACACGACGCCACCGAGCGCCGCGACCTCGGCCGCGCACCGCTCGCACTGCTCGACGTGCGCGCGCTCGTCGGGCGACGCGGCGTCCTCCCCGAGGGCGAGGAGGGCCAGCACGTCGTCGTCCACGTGCGACTCATCCCACGGCACCGTCCACCTCCCATCGGTTGCGCAGCCGGGCGAGACTACGCCGCACGTGGCTCTTCACGGTGCCGAGCGGCAGGTCCAGCCGGGTCGCGATCTGGTCGTGCGTCAGGTCCTCGTAGAACGCGAGGCGCAGGATCGTGCGTTGCGGGTCGCCCAGCCTGTCGAGCTCGTCGGCGACGACCACGGCGTCGACCACGCGGTCGTCGTCGCCGCCCACGGTCGCGGGGGCGACGGGTGCGGCGGCGGCCAGGCGCTGGTCGCGCGAGCGGCGTTCGTGCGCATCGGCGACGGCGTGCCGGGTGATCCCGAGGAGCCAGGCGGGCAGCCGCGCGCGGGTGGGGTCGAACCGGTGCCGGCCGCGCCACGCCTCGACGAACACCTGCTGGGTGACCTCCTCGGCGTCCGCGACGGTGCCGAGCGAGCGCAGCGCGACGGTGTGCACGAGCGTGGCCCACCGCCGGTAGGCCTCACGGATCGCGTCCTCGTCGCCCGCGGCGAACGCGGCGCCGAGCTCGTCGACGCCCTCACCGTCGGGGTCGGGCGGCGACGGGACGTCGCGCAGCGGTGCGCCCGTGCGCTCCTGACCGCCACGTGCCACGCAGCTCTCCCGGTACGTCGTCGTCCCCGTGGGCGCGTGCCGCACGGCCGTGGGCACCGCCGTCGTCGTCATGGTCGGTCGGCCACCGGTTCGGCGGTGACCACGACGTTGTCGCTGTAGTGCCCGATGTCAGCCTGCCACGTCCCGCCGCAGGTGACGAGGACGAGCCGGGGCGGTCCGCTGCGGGCGAACCACACGTCGAGCGGCGCGGAGTCCTTGGGGATCTTCTCGACGCCCGTGACGCGGTACCGGTGCGCGGTCCCGTCGGCGTCGGTCACGGTGACCGTCGCGCCCGGCGGGACGTCCCGCAGCCGGGCGAACGGGCCGATCCCGGTGAGGCGGGAGTCGACGTGCGCGGCGACGAGCGTGTTGCCGTCGTCGTCCGCGGGGACGGGGCCGAACCGGTACCAGCCGGCCTCGCCCGCGTCCTCGGGGATCTCCATGGTCCCGTCGTCGAGGACCCCGACCGGCACGACCGGCATGTCGAGGTCGACGTCGGGGACCGCGAGCTGCACCGGCGCCGCGCGGACCTCGGGCGCCGGTGCGGTCGCGTCCCGGACCGGGACGTCGGGCAGCGCTGGGGACGGCGCTGCCGTGGTCGGTCCGGGTGGCGCCGACGACACCGGGCGCGCGACGGGCTCGGGCACGGGCGGCTCGGAGGTGCAGCCCGCGAGCAGTCCCGCGGCGAGCACGCCGGCCAGGGCGCCGGGGAGGACCCCGGCCGGCGTGCGGTGTCGTCGTGCCATGGGTCAGCGCGTGGCGGTCGCGTGCCGGCGGACGGCGACGAGGCCCGTGGCGCCGAGGACGGCGATGCCGGCCAGCGCGTACGGCCACACGGCCGCACCCGGCTCGTCGGCCGCGAGGCCGAGCTCACCGGCCTGGACGGCGCCCGGGTCGCTGTGCAGCCCGTCGATGGTCTGCGTGGCGAGCGCGAGCGTCGCCGGGTCGGACGTCGCCGAGCCCCACGCGTAGACGATGGTGTTGGTGCCCTCGGCGACGTTCACGTCGGCCGGGCCGAGCAGCGCGGGCTCCGTGGTGCCGGCGGCGACGACGCTCGCGGAGACCGTCCCGGCGGGCAGGTCGAGGACCTTCTCGTCGGGGTTCTCGAGGCCGGAGATGACGGCGTCGCCGCCCGCGAGGACGTCGACCGCGGGTGCGGCGGCCACGTGACGCACCGTGAGGCGGCCCTCGCCGGCCTTGGTCGCGGACGTGTCGTTGGTGAACAGCGTCGCGGTCGGCTCGCCCGACGCGTCGAGGTGCGCGACGGCCGTGTAGCTGGTGCCGGCGGCGAGCTCGAGGTCGACGGGGCCGATCGCGGGGTCGCTGTCGTCGGCCGCGTCGGCCGCCGTGATCGCGACCGTGTACGTCCCGGCGGGCAGGTCGAGCGGCCCGGCGAGCTCGCCCGGCTCGAAGTCGTCGAGCGTCAGCTCACCGTTGACGTACACGTCGACGGTGAGGTCCGGGACGCCGTGCAGCACGGACAGTGCGGCGTCGTCGGCGGCGGAGGCGGGACCTGCGGTGAGGGCGACGGCGGCGAGACCGAGGGCACCGGCTGCGGTGCCGGCGAGGAGTCGAGTGCGCATGGTGCGTCCTTCCGGGAGCGGGCGCCGGGTTGGCGCCTGACACCCCTTCTTCCGGCCGAGGTCCGGGTTCGGATGCACCTCGCGCGGATTTCTTCCCGACGAGTCCGGGGGCAGGTCAGGCAGGGCAGGTCACGCGGGGCGAGCCGCGGGCGGCGGTGCCACCCGGCCGCGCTCGAGGCTCGCCGCGACCGACGGCACGAGCTGCGCGGTGAACTCGTCACGCGTCAGCGCGTCGAACGCGGGCATCCGCACGACGTACCGGACCAGGGCCGCGCCCAGGAGCTGGCTCATCGCGGTGACGACCGCGACCGGCTCGAACCGGTCGCCGAGCGCACCGGCGATCCGCTGCTCGAACGCGGTGCGCAGCGCGTCGGCGGCCGAGTCGGTGGTGGCGATCGACATGAGCATGGCGCGCACCTGCGGGCCTGTCAGGGGGGACTCCCACATCTCGACGTAGGCGCGCGTGAGCCGCTCGGGCACCTCGTCGACCGGTGCCTGCAGCGCGCCCAGCAGCGCGCGCAGGCCCTCGACGGGGAGCTCGAGCGACGCTGCGAACAGGTCGTCCTTGCTCGAGAAGAAGTGCATGACGAGCTTGGGGTCGACGCCCGCGGCCTGGGCGATGCCGCGGATGGTCGCGCCCGCGAAGCCGCGTTCGGCGAACTGGTCGCGGGCCGCCGCGAGGATCGCGTCGCGGCCGCCGGGGAACTTCTCGCCGCGACCGCGCCGGCGGGGGGTCGAGGCGTCGGTCGTCACGTCCGCAGGGTACGCGCGGCGCCGCATATCCACACCTGTTGATTTGCGGCGGCGGCGTGAGTACGTTCGGCTCATGGGCGCTGAGGCAGTCATCGAGATCGAGGGACTCACCAAGTCCTTCGGGCGGTTCCCCGCGTTGCGCGGGTTGGACCTGCGCGTCGAGCGGGGCGAGGTGCACGGCTTCCTCGGCCCCAACGGCGCCGGGAAGTCGACGACGATCCGCGTGCTGCTGGGCCTGCTGCGCGCGGACTCCGGCACCGTGCGGCTGCTCGGCGGGAACCCGTGGGCGGACGTCGTCGCGCTGCACCGCCGCCTGGCGTACGTCCCCGGCGACGTGTCGCTGTGGCCCGGCATGACGGGCGGCGAGGCGATCGACCTGCTCGGGTCCCTGCGCGGCGGCCTCGACGAGCGGCGCCGCGCCGAGCTCGTCGAACGGTTCGAGCTCGACCCGACCAAGCGCGGCCGGCAGTACTCCAAGGGCAACCGGCAGAAGGTCGCGATCGTCGCCGCGCTCGCCTCCGACGTCGAGCTGCTCGTGCTCGACGAGCCGACCAGCGGCCTCGACCCGCTCATGGAGAACGTGTTCCAGGAGGCCGTCGGGGAGGCGACGCAGCGCGGCGCCACCGTGCTGCTGTCCAGCCACATCCTCGCCGAGGCGGAGGCGCTCGCGGACCGCATCAGCATCATCCGCGACGGGCGCGTCGTGCGGTCCGGCACGCTCGCGGACCTGCGCGGCCAGACGCGCACGACGATCCACGCGACGCTCGCGCGCGTGCCCGGGCACGACGAGCTGGCCGGGCTCGGCGACGTGCGCGTCGACGGGGACCGGCTCACCGCGACCGTCGAGTCCACGCGCGTCGGCGCGGCGATGGCCCTGCTCACGCCGCTCGGGCTGACGTCGCTGACGGTCGCGCCGCCGTCCCTCGAGAGCCTGTTCCTGCGGCTGTACGGCGACGACGAGCGCGCACGATGACCGCGGTGAGCGCACCGCGCGCGGGCAGCCTCGTCGGGACGCGTCCGCTGCTGCACGCGACCATGCGCCACGACGGGCGGCTGTTCGCGCCGTGGGTCCTGGTCGCGTCCCTGCTGTCGACCTCGTCCGTCGTCGTCTACCCGTGGGTGTTCCCCGACCAGGCGTCCCGCGAGGCGCTCGCGGTGGCGATCGGCGCGAACCCTGCGCTGGGGCTCATCTTCGGCCCGGCGTACGACCTGTCGACCGCCGACGGGTTCAACGCGTGGCGCACGCTCGCGCTCGGCGGCTTCCTCGTCGCGCTCGGTGCGGTCTTCGCGGTCACGCGCGCCACCCGCGCGCAGGAGGACTCGGGGCAGGCGGAGCTGCTCGCGTCCGGTGTGCTGGGCCGCTCGTCGCGTCTCATGGCGGGTGTCGCGCTCGCGCTCGTCGGGTCGCTCGCGGCCGGGCTCGTCGCGGGGCTGGCCACCGGGCTGTGCGGCGGTGCGTGGTCGTCGTCGCTGCTGCTGGGTGCGACGTACACCGCGACGGGCTGGATGTTCGCGGGGGTCGCGGCCGTCACCGCGCAGGTCGGCTCGGACGCACGCACGGCGAGCGCGCTCGCGGTCGGCACCCTCGGGACGCTGTTCCTGCTGCGGGGCTTGAGCACCTCCCTCGACGCGCCCGCGTGGACCAGGTGGGCCAACCCGCTGGGCTGGACGCTGGAGACCCGCCCCGCGACCGGCGACCACTGGGCGCCGCTGCTCCTGACGGTCGCGTTCACGGTGGCCGCCGTCGGTGCCGCGTTCGCGCTGCAGGCCCGGCGTGACTTCGGGCAGGGCATGCTCGCGCAGCGGCCCGGCCCGGCGCGCGGCACCGCACGCACCCCCTGGCGGCTCGCGGTCCGGGTCAACCGCCCGTCGCTGCTGACGTGGACGTGCGTGTTCGTCGTGCTGGGCGTCGTGTTCGGGCACTTCACGACGTCGATCGAGGACCTGCTCGCGGGCGAGCCGGCCGTGCAGCGCATCCTCGCCGCCGGGGCCGCGAGCCCCGCCCAGCTCACGGGCGCCTTCGTCCGGACCGTGCTCAGCCTCGTCGGGATCGTCGCGTGCGTGCCCGGCGTGCAGGTGCTGCTCCGGGTCCGCGCGGAGGAGCTCGAGGACCGCGTCGAGCCCGTGCTCGCGGGCGCCGTCGCGCGCACCCGGTTCTACGCGAGCCACGTCCTGTTAGCGCTCGGCACCGTCGCGGTGCTGGTGCTGCTCGCCGGGACGGTCGTCGCCGTGCTCGCGGGCGGGGCGGACATCGGGGTGAGCACCCGCGACGTGCTGGTGCAGGCCGCGGCGACCGTGCCGGCGGTGTGGACCGTGGTGGCCCTCGCGACCGCGCTGGTCGGCGCGCGACCCGCGGGCAGCCGTGCCGCGTGGGCGGGGGTGCTCGTCTCGTTCCTGCTCACGCTGCTCGGGCCCACGTTCGGGCTGGACGACTGGGTGCTCGGCATCAGCCCGTTCTGGCACGTCCCCACCGTCACCGCCGGCGACCCGGACTGGACGGGCCTGGGTTGGCTCGCCCTCGTCACCGCGGGCCTGGTGACGGTCGGCCTCGCCGGCTTCCGCCACCGCGACCTCGCCCGCTGACCGCGCCGGAGCTCGTCCGGGGCTCAGCGCGTGCGGGGCTCAGCTCGTGCGGAACGGGGCGAGCGTCGCGCGGATCGCGTCCGCCGTGCCCCAGTCGGGATCGAACTGCGCCACCACGGCCAGCGCTCATGGTCGTGCCGAGCAGCCCCCACGCACGACGGTGGGGCCGACCGTGCGGTCGACCCCACCGTGACGTGCGTCGGTCCTCAGACGGTGCCGCGCCAGGCGCCCGTCTCGACGCCGCGCGACTCGATGAACTCCTTGAAGCGCTTGAGGTCCGCCTTCACCTGACGGTCGTCGGCACCGACGACCGCGCCCGCCTTCTCGACGAGCGTCTCCGGCTCCCAGGCGGTCTGCACGCGGACGCGGGTCTGCGTCGGGCCGAGCGGCTCGAACGTCACCTGCCCGACGTGCGTCGTGCCGTCGATGCTCTGCCAGGCGACGCGCGTGTCGGGCGTCTGCTCGACGATCTGCGCGTCGAACTCGCGCTCGACGCCACCGATGGACGTGCGCCAGTGGGTGAGGGTGTCGTCGACCTGCCGGACCTCCTCGACACCTCCCATGAACTCCGGGAAGTCCTCGAACTGCGTCCACTGGTTGTACGCGGTGCTGATCGGGACGTCGACCTCGACGGACTCGTCGATCGTGGCCATGGCGTGCTCCTTCCGTGGTTCGCACAGGGGGACCCGACCACGCTAGGTCGGGTCCCCCGATCGCGCGCGGCGAGCCGTCAGCTCGTCGGGAAGCTGTCCGCCGTCATCACCCGGCTGCGCACGAACTGGCCGGACTGCGACAGCCGCGAGGTGCCGTAGTCGGAGCCCGAGCAGGTGCCCGCCTGGAACGCCGCGCTGGACTCCGGGGCGTCGGAGAACGTCCAGTTCACGTGGCTGATCTTCAGCGAGTCGAGCAGGTCGAGCCACGTGCGCGAGCTCGCGAGGTCCACCGTGCCGCCGCCGGTCGCGCTCGTCGTGCCCCACTCGCTCACGAACAGCGGGAGCTTGCCGGCCGCGTTGCGCACCTCGTTGCGGTAGTTGTCCTGGTGGGACGCCGCGTAGAAGTGGAACGTGTACATGATGTTGTCGAACGGCACCGGGTTGGCCACGATCTCCGCGGAGCTCGAGCCCTCCGAGACGCCGAGCGACGACCAGGCGCGGGTCCCGACGAGGATCACCGCGTCGGGGTCGGCGGCCCGGATGATCGGGATGACCTGGCTCGCGTAGCTGCGGATGCCCTGCCAGGAGACGCCGTTCGGCTCGTTGGCGATCTCGTAGATGACGTTGTTCTTCGCGGCGTTGCGGGCGGCGACGCTGCGGAAGAACGTCTTGGCGTTGTCCAGGTTGACGTTGGGGTCACCGGGCGTGAGCGTGTGGAAGTCGACGATCGCGTACATCCCGCGCTGCTCGGCCGCGTCCACCAGGCTGTTCACCTGCGACGTGAAGCCGGACGGGTTGGTGACGTAGCCGTCCTCGTTGACGTACATCGCGATGCGCAGCACGTCGGCCTTCCAGTCGTTCGCGAGCGTGTTGAGCGAACTGGTGTTGTAGCAGCCGGGGAACCACTGCAGACCGTGCGTGCTCACGCCGCGCAGCTGGATCGGCTTGCCGTACTGGTTGCACAGGTTCACGCCGCAGACCCGCAGCTGGCCGTTGACCGCCACGGGCGTCGTGCCCGTGGGGGGCGGGGTCGTGCTGGTGGGGGTGGGGGTGGGCGTCGGGGTGTGGGTGGGGGTCGGCGTCGGGGTCGGGGTGGTGGTCCCGCCCGTGCACGCGACGCCGTTGACGGTGAACGCCGTGGGCTCGGGGTTGGCGCCGGACCACGAGCCGTTGAAGCCGAAGCTCGTCGAGGCCCCCGTGGCGAGCGTGCCGTTGTAGCTCGCGTTGCGGGCGGTGACGGTGCCGCCCGACTGCGTGACGGTGGCGTTCCACGCCTGCGTGACCTGCTGACCGGACGTGTACGTCCAGCCCACGGTCCACGAGTCGAGGCGGTCACCCACGTTGGTGACCGTGACGTTGGCGCCGAACCCGCCACCCCACTCGTTGGTGACGGTGTAGTCGACCTTGCAGCCGGCGGCCGCCTGGGCCGAGGACGCGGTGATCGCACCGACGCCCACCAGGGCGAGCACGGACGAGACCACCAGGGCTGCTGACTTGAGACGCGCGGACATCGATCTCCTCGTCGTTGAAGGGCGTGCCGTGCTGCGGCCCGTGCCGGGCACGACACTCGTCGCCCCGCGAGTGTCTGCCCGCCCAGCGCCGGCGGCCCGGGGAGCAGGAACCCTCGAATCGATTTGGGCGCGCAGGTGCCGCCGGACGGGTGCACGGGCACCGAGATCTTCGTCGACGGCGGCCAGTCCCTGGTCGTCCGAACGTCAGCGGGCCAGGCGGTCGACGATCGCGCCGTACACGCGGGGCAGGCGGGCCGCGGCGGGGACGATCGTGCGGCGGGCCGGCGAGGTCGCGGCGGCGACGAGGCCCGTGGTGAGCACGCGGTAGTCGCGCGTCGCGCGCACCCACGCGCGCTCGTAGCCTGCGGGGTCGTCGAGGTGCGTGACCGCGGCGGCGGCCTGGGCCAACCCGACGCGCAGGCCCTCACCGGTGAGGGCGTCGACGTACCCGGACGCGTCGCCGACGAGCAGCACGCGGCCAGCCGTGCGCGCGGTGGTGCGCTGCAGCAGGGGGCCCGCGCCGCGCACCGGGCCGTCCGGCTCGGCGCCGGCGAGGCGGCGCGCGAGCGCGGGCAGCGCGTCGAGCGTCGCGTCGAGGTCCGTGCGCGCGGGGCCCAGCACCGCGACCCCCACCAGCCCCGGGCCGACGGGCGTCACGTACGCCTCCGCGTGCGGGGCCCAGTGCACCTCGACCAGGTGGCCCCACGGTGCGACCCGGTAGTGCCGGCGCAGCCCGAACCGCCGGCGATCGTCACCGCGTGCTCGTCGGACCGGGGCCTGCAGGCCCACCAGGCGCCGGACAGTCGAGTGCAGGCCGTCGCACGCGAGCACGTGCCCGGCCCGCAGGCCGTCGACGACGACGCCGTGCGCGTCCTGCCGCACGCTCGTCGCGCGCCCGACGACCACCTCGGCCCCCAGCTCCGCCGCGCGGCGGGCCAGCGCGTCGTGCAGCACCGTGCGCCGGACGCCGCGGCCCGTCCCGCGCGGGAAGCGGTGCTCGGCACGGCGCGTGGCGTCCACGTACGCGATCCCCGTGAGCTCGTGGCCCGCGGGGTCGATGCCGAGCCGGCGCACGGCCGTGAGCGCACCGGGCATGAGCCCCTCGCCGCACGCCTTGTCCACGGGACCGGACCGCGGTTCCAGGACGAGCACCGACAGCCCCGCGAGCCGCGCCTCCACCGCTGCGGCCAGCCCCACCGGTCCACCGCCGACGACGAGCACGTCGGCGTCGAGGTCGCCCGCGGGCACCGCTCAGGCCTGCCGTGCGTCCGCGAGCGCGCGCTCCTCGGCGGGGATCCGGAAGCCCAGCAGTAGGACCGCGTTGAGCACGGTGAACGCGACGGCCGTGACCCACGCGGTGTGCACGAGCGGCAGTGCGACGCCCTCCGCGACCACCGCGACGTAGTTGGGGTGGCTGAGCCAGCGGTACGGGCCGCGGTCCACCAGCCCGAGGCCCGGCACGACGATCACGCGCGTGTTCCACTGCGGGCCGAGCGTCGCGATGCACCACCACCGCAGCGCCTGCGCGGCGAGCACGACGACGAGCATCGGCCAGCCGAGCCACGGCAGGAACGGCCGGTCGGCGAGCGCCACCTCGGCGAGGCATGCGACCAGCAGCCCGGTGTGCAGCGCGACCATCGCGGGGAAGTGGCCGCGTCCGCTCTCGCGTCCTCCGCGGTCGAACGACCAGCGCGCGTGCCGCGTCGAGACGACCAGCTCGGCGATCCGCTCGACGCCTGTCGCCAGGACGAGCACCGTGTACAGCGCGAGGCTCATGCCACACCTTCCTCGTCGGACGGGTGCTCGTCGGACGGCCAGCGCAGTGCGACCAGCTCGACGCCCACCCCCGGCCCGAACGCCGCGAGCACGCCCAGCGCCCCGGGCGGCGGGGTGTCCGCCATGCCGTCGGCGAGCACGTGCAGCACCGACGCCGACGAGAGGTTCCCGGCGCGCGCAAGGTTCGCCCACGAGCGGGCGAGCGCGCCGTGCGGCAGGTCGAGCGCGTCCTGCACGGCGTCGAGGATCTTCGGGCCACCGGGGTGCACGAGCCACGTCGCGACGTCGTCGGGGACCGCGCCCTGCGCCGTGAGCAGCGCCTTCACGTCGTCGGCCACGTGCGCGCGCACGACGTCCGGAAGCCCTCCGGACAGCACGATCCGCAGTCCCGACGAGCCGACCTGCCAGCCCAGCGCGTCCGCGGAGCCGGGGTAGAGCACGCTGCGGGACCCGACGACGCGGGGCGCGGCCGTCCAGGTCCGGCGTGCGGGGCCCGACGCCGCCCGGGGCGCGACACGTCCGCTGCCCGCCATGACCACCGCCGCACCACCGTCGCCGAACAGCCCGCTCGCGACGAGGTTGGCCGTCGAGTCGTCGTCGCGCTGCAGCGTCAGCGAGCACAGCTCGACCGACACGAGCACCGCGACCTGGTCCGGGTGGCCCGACAGGTGGTCGTGCACGCGCGCGAGGCCCGCGGCGCCGCCCGCGCAGCCCAGGCCGAAGCTCGGCAGCCGTGTGACGTCCGGGCGCAGCCCGAGCCGGTCGACGAGCATCGCGTCGATCGACGGCGCACCGATCGCGGTGACGGTGGTGAGCATGAGGTGGTCGACGTCGGCGGGTTCGAGGCCCGCGGCGGCCAGGGCCGCGCGGACGGCGCGCTCGGCGAGGTCCAGGCCGGTCGACAGCGCGAGGGCGTTGGTCTCGTCGAACCCGCCGAGCGTGCGGTAGCGCTCGAGGGGGACCGCGAGGTGCCGGGTGTCGATGCCCGACGACGCGTGCAGCCGCTTCAGCAGGACGCGGCGCGCGGGGTCCGTGGTGAGGATGTCGGCCAGCTCGTCGGCGATCTGCGACTGCGGGTAGGCATGGCGGGGCAGCACGGGTGCAACCGCCACGATCCGGGACATGCCGGGATCGTCGCACGCGGATGCGCCGGCCGCGCGAGGTGGTGTCCGGGTGCCGGAGCGCTCGCTTTCAGCCTGTGGTCAGCCCGTGATCACCAGGACCGCGACCGTCATCGCCGCGACGCCGATCGCCGCGAGGAACGGGTACCGGCGCGAGGGGCGGCGTGCGGCCACCCAGGCGGCGCTCGCGGCGAGCGCGGCCGCGAGGACCAGCGCGGTGATCCCCACAGCCGTGGCCCCGCCGGGCGTGCCCAGCACGACGAGCGCGGTCGCCGCGAGCAGCAGCGCGACCGCGCCCAGCGTGGTGCGGCGCCGACCGAGGCGGTGCGGCAGCCCGACGACGCCCGTGGCCGCGTCGTCCTCGAGGTCGGGCAGCACGTTCGCGAGGTGCGCCCCGACGCCCAGCAGGGCCGCGGCGACCGTCGTCGTGACCGGTGCGGCGCGGGGAGGGTCCAGGGCGAGCGTCGCGACCGACGGCAGCAGGCCGAACGACAGCGCGTACGGCGCCCACGACCACCGCGTGGACTTGAGCCACAGGTTGTACGACCACGCCGACGCGACCGTGACCAGGTGCACGACGCCCGCGGCGGCGCCGAGCGCGAACGAGAGCACCACGCATGCGGCGACCGCGACGAGCGCCGCGGTGCGGACCGTGCGGACGTCGAGGGCCCCGGTCGCGATCGGCTTGTCGGTGCGGCCGACCGCGCGGTCCCGCGCCGCGTCGACCCAGTCGTTCGACCAGCCGATCGACAGCTGCCCCGCGAGCACCGCTGCCGTGACCAGCCATGCGGGCGCGCCGACGGCCCACGAGTACGCCCCGGCGAACGCGGTGACGGCGATCGCGGGCGCGGCGTGCGCGGCGCGCACCAGCGCCAGCACGCCCCGCGCCCCGACCATGCCCACACCCTGACACGCACCCGGGTGCCCCGCACCCCTCCCGCCGCTGGTCAGCGCGGCCGGTCACCCCCGGTGAGGTCGTGCATCTCTCGTCGGGTCGTGCGTTTGACGATGAGTCGCGCAGTCATCCGCACGACCTATCGAGAGACGCACGACCCGACGGCGCCACGGGTGGGTGGGTGGGTGGGAGAGAGAGGGGGGTTAGGGGTGGGGGGTTGTCGACGTGGCGACGATGGGGGCCAGGAGGGCGAGGGTCGCTGCGACGAACGCGGCCCTGGCGGCCGTCTCGTCGACCAGCTCGCCGGTGGTGCGGCCCAGACCGATCCACAGCAGCCCCCACGTCATCGCCAGCCCCACCGGGACGACGACGGTCGGCCGGCGCCGCCCGTAGAACGCGTACGCGACGGCGAGCACCGCGGCGAGCGACACCAGCACCACGGACCACCCGGTCGCGCCGAGGCCCAGCTCGCCCACCTCGGCGTCGGCCAGGAATGCCGCGGTGTTCGCGAGCGTCGCGACGCTGACCCACCCGGTGTACAGCCCCATGGTCACGTCGGTCACGACCGACGGCAGGGCGGAGGTGTGCTCGAGCCGGACCAGCTTCACGTAGACGGCGGCGAGCACCGCGAGCAGCACGGCGATGACCAGCACGCTCGCGCCCACCGACCCGGCCTGCACCACCCCGATCCACAGCGCGTTGAGCAGCATCGTCGCGAGCACCCACCACGCGACGGCCCGCAGGCGCCGGTCGGCCGCGTGGCGTGGCAACGCCTGCACCACGGCGAACACCGCGAGGCCCGTGTAGATCACCGACCAGATCGAGAACGCCGGGCTGTCGGGCGCGACGGGCGTGGCCGTCGCCGACAGCGCGCCGTCGGCGGCCTGGGCGATGGGCTGCCCGCCGAACGCGCCGGACCCGATGGTCGCGCCGACGATCGCGACCACCGCGCCGACGAGCACCGTGACCTGGCGGACCCGGTCGCGTGACGTGGCGGTACCGACTGCTCCTGCGGTCATCGTCCCCATGTCGCCCACCTTCTCCGGAGATCGTCGGCCCGGCATCTCGGGCGAGTGTGCCGCTCGACGCGCGGCATCGCGGTGTCGGTTGCAGGATGACCAGGACGTCGACCCGACGAGAGGTGAGGACACGTGGAGCACTGGACGATCGCGACCGTCGCCGAGCAGAGCCCGGACTTCCGCCGGGTGCTGTGGACGGGGCAGCACACGCAGCTGGTCGTCATGACGATCCCGCCGGGCGGTGAGATCGGTCAGGAGGTCCACGAGGACATCGACCAGATCCTCACGTTCGTCTCGGGGACAGGCAAGGCGATCGTCTCCGGTCAGGAGCGCAACGTGGCGCAGGGCGACCTCGTCGTCGTCCCCGCGGGCCGCACGCACAACTTCGTCAACACGGGCGAGAACCCGCTGATCCTCTACACGGTCTACGGCCCGCCCGAGCACGCCGAGGGCGCGGTGCACGCGACCAAGGAGGAGGCGGACGCCGCGGAGGAGTCGGGCCAGGACGAGCCGCCCACGCAGTGAGGTGCCCGGCGGCGGGTGGTGCGAGTGAGGACGGGACCGAGGTCCCATGAGGTAAGGCTTGCCTGATCGCTAGCGTCGACGCGTGGACCTGGCCTCGTGTGAACCCGGAGCGACCGTCCGGGTCCTCGACGTCGAGCTCGACGAGAGCACCCGCCGCCGGTTCCGCACGTTCGGGCTCGCCCCGGGCGCGGTGCTGCACGTGACGCACCGCGGCGGCTTCGGTGGACGCGTCGTCGGCGTGGGTGCCGACCGGCTCGCGCTCGACGCAGGCACGTGCCGACGCGTGCGCGTCGAGGCCGTCGCGGTGCGCTCGTGAGCTGCCACGACGACGACGCGGCACCGGCCGCCGCGACGAGCGTGCTCGACGCCCCGCGCGTCGTCCTCGTCGGGAACCCGAACGTCGGCAAGTCGACGCTGTTCAACGCGCTCACGGGCGCGCGCCAGCGCGTCGTCAACGCGCCCGGCACGACTGTCGAGCTGCAGGAGGGCCGCTGGCGCGTCGAGGACGTCGACCTGCGGCTCGTCGACCTGCCCGGGACGTACGCGCTGCAGGCAGCGTCGCCCGACGAGCAGGTCGTCGCCGACGAGCTCGACGGCGGCGCCGCGGACCTCGTCGTGCTCGTGGCGGACGCGAGCGCGCTCGCGCGGTCCCTGCTGCTCGCGGGGCAGGTCGCCCGCAGTGCGGGCCCGGACGGGCGCGGCGTGCCGGTCGTCGTGGCACTGACCATGGGCGACGTCGCTCGGGCGCGCGGGCTCGGGCGCGCGGCGGACCACCTGCGAGCGCGGCTCGGCGTCCCGGTGGTCGAGGTCGACCCGCGCACGGGCGCGGGTGCGGGCGAGCTCGCGCGCGTGGTCACCGCGGCCGTGCGCACCCGCCCGACGATGACCCTGGCCATCCCCGACGACGACGCGCCCGACGACGCGCTCTACGACTGGGTCGCGGACGTGCTGGCCGCGGTCCCGGCGCCCGTCCGCCCCGTGCGGACGTGGTCGGACCGCATCGACCGCGTGCTGCTCGACGCGCGTCTGGGCGTGCCGGTCTTCCTGGGCGTCATGTGGGCGCTGTTCCAGCTCACGACGAGCGTGGCCGCGCCGCTGGTCGACGGGGTCGACCGTCTCGTCAACGGCGTCGTCGCGGACGCGGTGCGCGGCGTGCTGCCCACCGGGTGGCTGCAAGGGCTCGTCGTCGACGGCGTGCTCGCGGGTGCCGGGACCGTGCTGTCGTTCGTCCCGCTCATGGCACTGATGTTCGTCGCGGTCGCGCTGCTCGAGGACTGCGGCTACCTCGCGCGTGCCGCGTTCGTCGCCGACCGTGCGATGCGGACGCTCGGGCTCGACGGCCGCGCGGTGCTGCCACTCGTCGTCGGCTTCGGCTGCAACCTGCCCGCGCTCGCCGCGACCCGCACCCTCCCGCACGCGCGCCAGCGCCTGCTCGTCGGGCTGCTCGTCCCGTTCACGTCGTGCACCGCACGGCTGACCGTCTACGTGCTGCTCGCGTCGGTGTTCTTCCCCGAGCATGCCGGCACCGCGATCTTCGTCATGTACGTCGCATCGGTGCTGCTCGTCGTGCTCGGCGGGACGGTGCTGCGCCGCACCCTGTTCCGCGACCTCGTGCGCCAGCCGCTCGTCCTGGTGCTGCCCGCCTACCAGCGCCCCGGGCTGCGAGCCATCGCGGTGTCGAGCGCGGTGCGGGCGCGCGCGTTCGTGCGCAAGGCCGGGTCGATCATCGTGGTGACCCTCACCGCGGTGTGGGTGCTCCTGGCCGTGCCCGTGGCCGGTGGGCACGACTTCGCCGCCGTACCCGTCGCCGACTCGCTGTACGGGCGCGCGGCGCACACCGCCGCGCCCGTGTTCGGCCCCACCGGGTTCGGCTCGTGGGAGGCGACAGCGGCTCTCGCGACCGGGTTCGTCGCGAAGGAGGTCGTCGTCGGCTCGTTCGCGCAGACCGCCGCGGTCGCCGAGCCCGACGACCCTGCGCAGCCCGGCCTGGTGGGTGAGCGGCTGCGGGCGACGTTCGACGCGTCGTCGGGCGGGCACGGCGCCGCAGCGGCCGCCGCGTTCCTGTGGTTCGTGCTCGCGTACAGCCCGTGCCTCGCGACGCTCGCCGAGCAGCGCCGCCTGCTCGGGAGCCGGTGGACCGCCTTCGGGCTCGTCGTCGGGCTCGTCGTCGCGTGGGTCGGTGCGGTGCTCGTGTTCACGGTCGGGAAGGCACTCGGATGAGCGTGCTCGACGACGTGCTGACGGCCGCGCGCACGGGCGCGACCCCCGACGCGATCGCCCGCGGCCTGCGCCTCGACCGCGGGCTCGTGGACGCCGCGCTCGCGCGCCTCGTCGCCCGCGGCGACGCCAGCGCCGCGCGCACCGAACGGCCCGCGCCGCACGCCGCCGCGTCCGCCTGCTCGTCGTGCCGCCCGTCCCCCGCGTGCGCAGGCTGCCCCCTCGCCGCTCGCCGTTGAGCCCGTGTCGTCAGCCGGTCAGGTGGGACCTCAGCTCGACCACGTCGAACGGTGCGCTGACGGACTGCGTCGTGGCGGTCCCGGCGACGTCGCGCCACTTGTGCAGCGGGTCGGCGTCGATGCGGAACCTGCCCTCCCACACCACGGACAGCCCGACCGTGGTGTGCGTGAGGGGCTCAGTGAAGACATGGGTGACGTCGAACGACGGGTACGGGGCTCCGGGGATCGCGCTCACGACCGACTCGCCGTCGCCGAACGTCCAGTGGTACTCGACGGGAGTCGCGACGATGTCGATGCCCCACGTGCCGAAGACCGTGGTGCGCAACCGTTGCTCGCTGCCGTCGGTGTAGAGGATCGTCCGCTTGTTGACCAGGACGTCGGCGGACGGTTGGACGTTCACCTCGGGTGCGTCGATCACGAGCCGGCGGAACTCCTCCTGCGTCAGGGGCGGGAGCTGGTGCTCGGGGCATGACCACCCGAGCACCTGCTCCCAGCGGTTCCAGACGTCGCGTTCCGCCGTGCGCTCCCGCAGGGTGTGCCGCCACGGGGGCTCGACCGCGGGCCCGTCCTCGCACGGCGGTGGCTCGACCTGAGTGCCCGGAGGCAGGTAGCAGGGCTGGTCGATGCCGGGCTCGTCGTCGGAGTCCTCGATGCAGATCGCCTTGCGCTTGTACTCCACGGTGCGGTCCGGGTCGTTCGCGGTCGTCTTCAGATAGGCCTCGTAGACCCGGTTCGCCTTGAACGCCCTGAGCCAGAACGCCTCGTCGCCGTCGCCCGACACGACAACTTCCTTGGCACTCGCAGGGGACGCGGGGGCCAGGAGCGTTGCGCACGTCACGAGGACGAGGGCGTGGAGCCGCGCCCTCACAGCTTCTTCTCGACGAGCGTCGGGTCGACGCCCTGGACGAGCCATCGACCGTCACGCCACTCCAAGCTCACGTCTGCTTGGGTGACCTTGATCCCTGGGTAGTCCTCGACCACCTCGCCGTCGCTGTTGACGGTCTGGGACGGGTGCTCGTCGAACGCGATCGTCGCGCTGAACGTCCCGTCCTCGAAGTCCATTGCGCTTGCGAACGTGAACTCGATGTGGCCGCCGACTTCGTGATAGCCCTTGGAGCGATCTGCGGCTGCCAAGTCGGTGATGTCGGCGCAGTAGCCGCAGTCCTCGCCGCTCAGCTCGTCCCAGGCCGTCGTATCGCCTGTCGCGAAGACGTATGGGAACAGGGACATGAAGTACTGGGCGACGGCCTGCGCGTTGTCCGCATCTGCTGGACCTTCGAGCGCTGCGGGTGGCTGGGGCGGGACCGTGACGTCCGGGAGTGCGCTCGGTGTCGGGCTCGGCGTGGGTGTGGGGCCGGCGGATGCCGAGGGCGGAGCGGGGGCCGTGGTCGTCGTCGCTCGTGTGGTGGGCGCCGCGGGCCCCTGGTCGGTGCACGCGGTGAGCACGAGCGTGGCGAGCGCGAGTGCGGTGATGGCCCCCTGGTTCTTCATGGGGCCCGAAAGTACACGAACCGGACATCGCGCGGACGGGTCGTGTGAGTGGCTGTGGACAGGCGGCCGGGGACACGACGACGGCGCCGCACCGGTGGGGTGCGACGCCGTCGTGGTTCCGGCGACAAGCCGGGGGTCAGCGGCTCAGGCGCAGGTCACGGAGCCTGCGCTCGGAGCGCTGCCGTTGCCGACGAACCCGAAGGTCGTCGACTGGCCGGCGCCGACCGAGCCGTTGTACGGCGCGTTGGTCACCACACCGTTGGCGAGCACGCCGTTCCAGAGGTTGCTCGTGCTGACACCGCTGGGCAGCGTGACGCGCCAGCCGTTGATCGACGACGAGCCCGCCTTGACGGTCACGGTCGCCTGGTACCCGCCGGGCCACGCGTTCGCGATCGCCAGGCTCGCCGTGCACCGGCCCGTCGGGTCGGTCGGAGGCGTGGTGGGGTCGGTCGGCGGGGTGGTCGGGTCCGTGGGCGGGGTCGTCGGGTCCGTGGGCGGCGTGGTCGGGTCCGTGGGCGGCGTCGTCGGGTCCGTCGGGACGCCGCCGCGGTTCAGCGCGTCGAGCGTGGAGGTGTACGCGGCCTTCTTGTTGCCCGAGCCGTCGAACAGCAGCGGGGTACCCGAGGAGCGCCACGAGTCGGAGTCGCGCACGCCCCACACCGTGATGCCGGTGCAGGCCTTGACGGCGAGGCAGTCGGCGACCACGTTGGCGTACGTCTGGGCCTGCTGCTGGCCCGAGCCCTCGATGTCGAGCTCGGTGATCTGCACCTCGACGCCGAGCGCGGCGAAGTTCTGCAGCGTGGTCCGGTAGTTGCTCGGGTACGGGCTGCCCGAGTTGAAGTGTGACTGGAAACCGACGCAGTCGATCGGCACCCCACGGGCCTTGAAGTCCTTGACCATGTTGTAGACGCCCTGCGTCTTGGCCCAGGTCCAGTTGTCCGTGTTGTAGTCGTTGTAGCAGAGCTTGGCGCCCGGGTCCGCGGCGCGGGCCGCGCGGAACGCCGCCTCGATCCAGTCGTCGCCGGTGCGCTGCAGGTTCGAGTCGCGACGGCCGCCGCCGCTGTCCGCGTACGCCTCGTTCACGACGTCCCAGGCGTAGATCTTGCCCTTGTAGTGCGTCGCGACCTGAGTGACGTGGTTGAGCATCGCGTTGCGCAGCTGGGTGCCGGACATGTTCTGCATCCAGCCCGGCTGCTGCGAGTGCCACGCGAGCGCGTGCCCACGAACCCGCTTGCCGTTGTTGCGCGCCCAGTTGAGGATCTGGTCGCCGCTGGAGTAGTTGAAGTTGTTCTGCGACGGCTCCGTCGCGTCCATCTTCATCTCGTTCTCGGCCGTGATCATGTTGAACTCACGGTTCGCGATGGACGAGTACGTGCTGTCGTTGAGCTTGAACGCCGCGATGGCGGTACCGAAGTACCGGCCGCTCTCGGAGGCCGCGGCCTGCAGCGTGCTGCCGGCGGCCTGGGCGGGGATCGTCGTCGCGATGGTCGCGCCGAGCGTCACGATCGCGAGCGCGGACGCGATGCGCGCGCGTCTGGACATGGATGAGGGGGTCATCGTCTCTCCTAGGTCGGCCGTGGCCCGGATCCACGGTGAGCCGGTCGGCGAGGGTCACTCTTCGCCGGGACGATCCGACCGTCAACGAACCTAATCGTTTGCTGGTTTCGCGCGGCTTTCCGATATCGAACCGCTTCGAGAGACCGTTCGACGACGTCTGTTCAGATCAGCGCGGGGAGGACGGCCGGGGCCGACGACGCCGCGCGCGCCACGCCCTTCGACGCGCACCCGGGCAGCGACCGACGCGGCGATAGTGTCGCCGCCGCCCGTCAGGGCCGCGTCGCGGCGCCGCCCAGCTGGTCGCGCCGCCGGGTCAGGTGCGCCACCTCCGCGGTGTTGCCCGCCAGCTCGATCGCCCGCCCGTACGCCTCGCGCGCCTGCGCGCTGCGACCCAGTGGTCGTCTCCTGCACCAGGAAGGCGCGCGCGATCTCCGGCACGGTCAGCCCGCCCAGCATCCGCAGCGTGAGCGCCACGCGCGCGTCCGGCGACAGCGCCGGATGGCAGCACGTGAACACCAGCCGCAGGCGGTCGTCGTCCACCGCACCGAGCGGTGCGCGCTCGTCGTCGTCGAACAACAGCCGCGCCTCCTCGTGCTTGGCGTCGCGGTGCGACTCGCGCCGGACGCGGTCGAGCGCCTTGCGGGTCGCCGTCGTCGTCAGCCAGGCACCGGGCGTCGTCGGGACCCCGTCGCGCGGCCAGCGCTCGACGGCCGCCGCGAACGCCTCCGCGGCCGCGTCCTCGGCGACCCCCAGGTCGCCGAACCTGCGCGTGAGGGTGGCGACCACCCGCGCCCACTCCTGGTGGTGGGCGCGGGTGACCGCCGCCTCGACCTCGGGTGTCACGACCCGAGCAGGTCCTTGATCGACTCCTCGGTCTGGAACGGGCGGACCTCGACCTTGCCGCGGCACGCCTTCGAGCCCTCGGCCGCGAGGCGCAGCGCCACATCCAGGTCCGGCGCGTCGATGATCCAGAACCCGCCGATGTGCTCCGTCGACTCGAGGTACGGGCCGTCGGTGATGACCGGCTGGTCGCCCTGGCCGTCGACGACCGTGGCCGTCGTCGCCTCGGCGAGGCCGTCGGCGTAGACGAAGTAGCCCTCGGCGACGAGCTTGTCGTTGAACGCGCCGGTGTCGGCGAACGCCTCGAGCATCGCCTCCTTGGACGCGTAGTTGCCGTACGGGGTGCGCTCGGCGGGGCCGAACACGGACAGCAGGTACTTGGGCATCTCGGGTCTCCTCGGTGCACGGGTGGTCCCACGACGCGGTCCGGATGACCGCCTCGCACCTTCCCGACGAACGGGCCTGACGGAATTCGACACCAGATTCGACACCCGCAGGGAGGAGCTTCGCGACCCGGCCACGACGACGCGGCTAGCGTGGCAGGCGTGCAGCAGCGGGTGGGGGCGTACGCGGTGGTCGTCGACGGCGGACAGGTGCTGCTCGCGCACTGGGCGTCGCGCGGCATCTGGACCGTGCCGGGCGGCGGCATCGACCCCGGCGAGGACCCGCGGGACGCCGCGGTGCGCGAGGTGGCCGAGGAGACGGGCTACGACGTCGCGCTCGACGCGCTGCTCGGCGTCGACTCCGAGGTCGTGCCGTCCGTGCGCGCCGGTGCGCCGGACTGGCACGCGTTGCGCGTCGTGTACCGCGCGCACGTCACGGGCGGCGCGCTGCGCGACGAGGTCGACGGCTCGACCGACCGCGCCGCCTGGTTCCCGCTGGACGCGGTTGCGGACCTGCCCCGCCACGGCTTCGTCGACGAGGCCCTGCACCTCGCGGGCCTGCTGGGCGACGCGCGGTCCCGGTGAGGTCGTGAGTTCCTCGGTCAGTCGTGCAGATGACTGCACGACCTGGCGAGAAACTCACGACTTGCCGAGGGACGCGCGACCCGCGGGGCCGGGTCAGCGCAGGGAGCGCACCGCCGCCAGGTCCAGCGCGTCCGTCAGCAGGCCCTGGTCCTCGCGCAGCCAGCGGTGACCGGTCGCGCGCCGTTGCAAGCGCGTGGCGAACCGGTAGCCGTACAGGTGGGCTCGCACGAACCGCGGCCGGGCACCGTCGAACGGGTCGACGCGCAGCAGCCGCAGCGTCGCGGGGTCCGCCTCGAGCAGACGGCCCAGGAACGGCACGAACCAGCGCAGCTGCGCCGAGGACCCGAGCCCCAGGAACCACATGCCCCAGTCGAGGCGCAGGTGGTACGGCGCGACCTGGCGCGGCAGCCGCCGCACGTCACCCGGCTTCCCGTGGATCTGGTACTCCCGCCAGGTCGCGTGGGCGGGGTCGTCGTCGGACGTCCCCTCGACGACGACCTCGGTGCGTCGCCGCGTGATGCTGCCGAACGCGCCGTACGTGTTGACCAGGTGGAACACGTTGAACGACGCGTTCATCACCTGGTGCTTCGAGACGAGGTTCCGCGCCGGGTGCCGGCTGAGCACCACGCACACGGCGGTCACGACGAGCGCGACGACGACGAACCAGCCCGGCGCCGACGACCGCGCGGCCTCGACCCGGACGCCCAGTAGCCACGACCACGTGCGGTCGTCGACCGCCGCGCACGCCAGCACGATCGTCAGCCAGTTCAGCCACGCGAAGTTCCCCGACAGCACCAGCCACAGCTGCGTCACGACGACCACGCACGCCGCGACGCCGTGCTGCAGCACCGCGCGGCCCACCGTGTACTGCTCGGCCGCGAACCACGGCACGTCCACCCAGCCCGCGTCGCAGGTCCCGGGGGGTTGCCCGATGACCGCACGACTTCGTCCTGCCCTGACAGCGGCGGCGCTCGCCGCCGCGCTCGCACTGACCGCCGTGCCCGCGAGCGCGGCGCCCGGGCGCCCGTGCCCGCCGCCCACGTGGAAGGCCGTCGAGCTCGGCACGCTCGGTGGCGAGCGCACCACGCCGACCGCCGTCAACGACAGGGGCCAGGTGGTCGGCCGCTCGCAGGTCGCCGACGGCCGGTGGCACGCGTTCCTGTGGGTGAACGGCGTGATGACCGACCTGACGCCCGACGCGCAGGACAGCACCGCGACGGACATCTCCGACCGCGGCCACGTCAGCGGCTGGGTGCAGCCGCAGCCGGGCGAGGACTCGGACGCGTTCGTCTGGCGCCGCGGCACCACGACCGTGGTGGCCGAGGGCGCCTACGGCACGGTCGTCAACGAGCGCGGGCAGGTCGGTGGCGTCGTCGCGAAGTCCGAGACGTGGTCGGAGAACCCATTCGTGTGGACCGCGGGCACGCGCGTCGACCTGCCGCCCCCGCCGTTCCCGGGCGCGCGTTCGGTCGCGTCGATCAAGGACCTCAACGACAAGGGCGTGGTGCTGGGCGACGGCGAGTACGACGACGACTCCGACCTGGCGTACGTGTGGTCGAAGGGCACGTTCACCGAGCTGCGCGACGACGGCGCCGTGCTGCGCGGCGTCGACCTCAGCAACCGCGGCCGGGTCGCGGGGTCGGTCGGGCTCGGCGGCGGGCTGCGCGAGGCGGCGCTGTGGCGCGGCGGCGGGATCGTCCGGCTCGGCGCGCTGCCCGGGACCGCGTCGTCGCAGGCGTACGCGCTGAACGACAAGGACGTGGTGGTCGGCGTGAGCGCGGTGGCGCCGGGGCAGCGGGGGACCGGGTTCGTGTGGCGTGCGGGGGTGCTCACACCGGTCACGACGAGCGGGTGGAGCGTCGCGACCGACGTGAACGAGCGTGGCCAGGTGGCCGGTGCGCTCGGTTCGACGAGCGCCGACCTCACGCAGCCGTTCGTCTGGCAGGGCGGGCACCTCCAGCGGCTCGGGAGGCCGACGTCCGACGACGTGGACGTGGTCGACCTCAGCGACAAGGGCCACGTGCTCACGGTCACGGGCGGCTTCCTCGCCGAGCGCGGCGTCCTCTGGACCCCGACACCCGCCCGCTGACCCCGCACCCCGACGACGACGTCCCGACCCGCCCCGGTCCCTCACCCCCCTCGCCGAGTGCGCACGTCCCGACCCGAGTGCGCACGCCGGGCATGCGCACTCGCGCACGACCGTGCGCACTCGGCGGCGGAGGGGGCGGGGTGGGGGAGGGGCGGGGGCGGGGGGCAGGATGGGCGGCGTGGTGACGGGTGGGCGGGGCGACGTGCTCGAGGGCGTGCTCGACGGCGTGCTCGACGGCGTGCCGGTGGGTGGGCGCCCGCCCGCGGCCCGTCGTGCTGCTCCACGTCGACGACTTCTTCCACCCCCCGCACGTCCGGCACGCGCGCGGCCGGATGTCGCCCGAGGGCTTCTGGCTCGACACGTACGACTACGACGCGCTCGTCGCGACCGCGCTCGAACCGCTGACGCGCGCCGGCTCGGGGTCGTTCCGGCGCACGTCCTCGACCCCGCCTGACGGCGCCGAACGGGCGCCCGACGACGCGCTCGTCGTCGTGGAGGGCACGTTCCTGCTGCGTGACGAGCTCGTGCGGTTCTGGGACGTGGCGGTCTTCCTCGACGTGCCGCAGGACGAGGCCGAGCGCCGGATGCGGGCGCGCGGCCGGCTCGACGAGGCGCTCGCGGACCAGCTGCTGGCGCGGTACGACGGTGCGCAGCGGCTGTACTTCGCGCACGCGCGCCCCTGGGAGCGCGCCACGCTCGTCGTCGACACCACGGACCCGACCGCGCCGGTCGTCGTCGACGCGGGGCAGGCGCACGCGGCACGCTGACGAGCACCGCGGGGGTAGGCGCGGTCTACCGTCCTGGTGTGACGACGGATGCGGCGGCGCGGTCCGCGGCCTGGCGCGTGGTGCTGGGCCTCGGCGTGGTGTCGCTCGCCGCGGACATGGTCTACGAGGGCGCGCGGTCCGTGACCGGGCCGCTGCTCGCGTCGCTGGACGTGCCGATGGTCGTCGCGGGCCTGGTCACCGGGCTCGGTGAGGCGGTCGCCCTGGTGCTGCGGCTGCCGTTCGGCGCGCGGGCGGACCGGGCGGGACGGTACTGGCCGACGACGATCGCCGGGTACGGGCTGACGGCGGTCGGCGTGCCGCTGCTCGCGCTCACCCCGGTGCTCGCGTCGGGCGGGGCCGCCGTGGCGTGCGTGCTGCTGCTGCTCGAGCGGTTCGGCAAGGCCGTGCGCAGCCCGTCGAAGTCGGTGCTGCTGGCGCGTGCCGCCGAGCACGTCGGGATGGGCCGCGGGTTCGGCGTGCACAAGGCGCTGGACCAGGTCGGTGCGTTCGTCGGGCCGTTGCTCGTCGCGGCCGTGCTCGCCACGACCGGGTCGCTGGTCCCGTCGCTGGCCGTCCTCGCGGTGCCGGGCGCGCTGGCGATGGTGCTGCTGCTCGTCATGCGCCGCCTCGCCCCCGACGACGAGCCGCCGGCCGACGAGCTCCCGCACGCGGCCGCCGGACCGCGCGGGTGGCTCGCACCCGCACGGGACCTGCCGCGTGAGTTCTGGGTGTTCGCCGCGGGCGCGGCCGCGGTCGGTGCGGGCCTGGCCACGTTCGCCGTCATCTCCTACCACCTCGTCGACGACGCGCTGCTGCGACCCGCGGCCGTGCCCGTCGTCTACGCCGGCGCGATGGCCGCCGCGGCCGTGGGGGCGCTCGTCGTCGGTGCGCTGCACGACAGGCTCGGACCGCGCGTCGTCCTCGTCGTGCCCCTGCTCGTCGCCGCCGTCCCGCCGCTCGCGTTCGGCGCGACGCTGCCCGCCGTGCTCGTGGGCGTGGCGGTGTGGGGGCTCGCGGGCGGGATCCTCGACTCGACCGTCAAGGCGCGCGTCGCCGAGCTCGTCCAGCCCGGCCGCCGGGGCACGGCCTACGGCTGGTTCGCCGCGGTGCAGGGTGTCGCGGCCGTGGTCGGCGGCGGGCTCGCGGGCGCGTTGGCGGCGGACGCGCTCGGCGTGCTCGTGGCGGTGGTCGCCGGGCTCCAGGCGGTCGCGTTCGCCCTGCTGGCGGGCGCCGACCGCCGGGTACCCTGACCGCATGCCGGGATCCGCGGACCACCGACCCGGCGAGCCGCATTCCGCGCGTGACGAGGGCCCGGTGAGCGGCGCGCAGCCCGCGCTCGCGCGGCGGCTGGGCACGGGCGACGCGGTGGTCGTCGGGCTCGGGTCGATGATCGGCGCGGGCGTGTTCGCGGCGTTCGCACCCGCCGCGCGCGCCGCGGGGTCGGCGCTCCTCGTCGGGCTGCTCGTCGCGGCGGTCGTCGCGTACGCCAACGCGACCGCCTCCGCACAGCTCGCGGCGCAGTACCCCACGTCGGGCGGCACGTACGTGTACGGCCGGGAGCGGCTCGGCCCCTGGTGGGGGTTCCTCGCGGGGTGGGGCTTCGTCATCGGGAAGACCGCGTCGTGCGCCGCGATGGCGCTCACGTTCGCCGCGTACGTCGCGCCGGGCGCGCAGCGGCCGGTCGCGGCGGCCGCGGTGCTGCTCCTGACGGCCGTGAGCTACCGGGGGGTCACGCGCACCGCACGGCTCGCGCGCGTCGTGGTGGCCGTGGTGCTCGTGGCGCTGACCGCGGTGGTCGTCGCGACGCTCGTCGGCGGCGACCCCGACTGGTCGCGCGTGGAGCCGTGGGGTGGGGCGAGCGGCGGCTGGTACGGGACGGTGCAGTCCGCGGGGCTGCTGTTCTTCGCGTTCGCGGGGTACGCGCGGGTCGCGACGCTCGGCGAGGAGGTGCGCGACCCGGCCCGGACCATCCCCCGGGCGATCCAGCTCGCGCTCGCGATCACGCTCGTCGTGTACGCGACCGTCGCGGTGACGCTGCTGGCGACGTTGGGTGCCGACGGGACCGCAGCCTCGTCGGCGCCGGTGGCCGACGCCGCGGCGACCAGCGGGTGGGCGTGGACCGGTCCCGTCGTCCGCGTCGCGGGGGCGGCCGCGTCGCTCGGCGCGCTGCTCGCGCTCGTCGCGGGGGTGGGGCGCACGGGCCTGGCGATGGCGCGCGAGGGTGACCTGCCGCGCTGGCTGGCGGCCGTGCACCCGCGCTACCGCGTGCCGCACCGGGCGGAGGTCGCGCTCGCGGTGGTGGTGTGCGCGCTGGTGCTGACCGTGGACCTGCGCGGGGCGATCGGGTTCTCGTCGTTCGGGGTGCTGCTGTACTACCTCGTGGCGAACCTGGCCGCGTGGACGCAGCCGCGCGAGCACCGCCGGTTCCCGCGCGCGTGGCAGGTGGTCGGCGCGGTCGGCTGCACGGTGCTCGTCGTGACGCTCCCCGCGACGGCGGTGCTGGTCGGGGCGGCCGTGCTGGTCGTGGGCGTCGTGTGGCGGGCTGCGCGACGACGCGCGTCACGCGCCTGAGCGCACCCGCTCGTCCTCGCGCGGCGGCACGGGGAACGGCCCGGCCCCCGCGACCGCGGTCCGCTCGGCCCGGCTGGGCCGGACCGCGAGCAGCGCCCACAGGATCGTCGCGAGGTCCACGACCTCCTGCAGCCACGCGCCGGCCAGCGCCGGCAGCCGCCCGGCGGCCGCGACGAGCATGAGCCCCACTGACATGACGAGGCCGATCCCGATCGACTGCCACGCGACGCGCAGCGTGCGCTGCCCCACCTGCACGGCACGTGCGGCGCGCGACAGGTCGTCGACCATGACGACGACGTCGGCGGACTCCGAGGCCGCGCTCGAGCCGCGCGCGCCCATCGCGATCCCCACGTCCGCGGACGCGAGCACGGGGGCGTCGTTCACGCCGTCGCCGATCATGAGCACGGGGCGCAGCGGTGCCGTGCGGATCGCGGTGACCTTGTCCTGCGGCAGGAGCGCCGCTCGCACGTCGTCCACGCCGGCCTGCGCGGCGATGCGCCGGGCGACCGGCTCGCTGTCCCCGGTGAGCATCATGGTGGTGCGCACGCCCGCCCGGTGCAGGGCGGCGATCGTGCCCGCGGCCTCGGGGCGCAGCTCGTCGGCCAGCGTGAGGTGACCGGCCGGCCGGCCGTCCACCGCGACGTGCACCCCCGTGCCGGCGCCGGGCTCGCTCGGCGTCGTCCCCGTCTCGTGCGCGACGAACCGCGCGCTGCCGACGACGACGACACGCCCGTCCACCGTCCCGCGCACCCCGTGGGCGGGCACCTCGAGCACGTCGTCGGCGGCCGGGACCGCGCGCCCGGTGGCGCGAGCGTGCTCGACGACGGCCTGCGCGAGCGGGTGGCTCGAGTACTGCTCGACGGCCGCGGCGAGCAGCAGCAGCTCCTGTGGTGCGACGCCGTCGGCGTGCACGTCCGTCACGCGCGGCTGCCCGAACGTGAGCGTGCCGGTCTTGTCGAACGCGGCCGTCCGGGCGCGCGCGAGCTGCTCGAGCGTCCCGCTGGACTTCACGATGACGCCCGCGCGGGCGGCGCGTGACATGCCGCCGAGGAACGCGACGGGTGCCGCGATGATCAGCGGGCACGGCGTCGCCACGACGAGGACCTCGGCGATGCGGGCGGGCTCGCCGGACACGAGCCACGCGGCGACCGCGAGGCCGAGCGCGAAGAGCGTGAACGGCACCGCCACGCGGTCCGCGAGCCGGACGAACGGCGCCTTGGAGTCCTGCGCCTCACGGACGAGGGCGACGATGCGCTGGTACTGCGAGTCGGCCGCGAGCGCCGTGGCGCGCAGGTCGAGCGCCTCGCCGCCGTTGACCGCACCCGAGAGCAATTCGTCGCCCTCCACGTGGTCGACGGGCAGCGACTCACCCGTCAGTGACGACTCGTCGAGCGTCGCGCGGTCCGACTCCAGCACGCCGTCGACGGGCACGACCTCGAACGGCCGCACGACGAGCACGTCACCCACCGCGACCTCGTCGACCGGCACCTCGGTGACCGAGCCGTCGGCGTCCTTGCGGCGTGCGGTGCGGGGCGCGTTCTGCAGCAGACCCGTGAGCTCGCGGCGCGCGCGGCCGGCCGCGTAGTCCTCGAGCGCCTCGCCGCCGCTGAGCATGAGGCACACGACGAGCGCGGCCCAGTACTCGCCGACCGCCACGGTCGAGACGATCGCCGTGACGGCGAGCAGGTCCACGCCGTACCGGCCCGCGCGCAGGTCGGCGACCATGCCCCGCGCCTGGATCCCCGCGACGACGAGAGCGAACGCGGACACGACCACCTGCGCGGCACCGGGCAGCCCGGCGGCCTCGAGCACACCGCCGACCGACCCGACCACGAGGGTGGCGAGCACGACGGGGTAGGCGACCAGGCGCCCGAGGACGGTGCGCATGTTCCACTTGTACGCCCGAGGCGCCGGTCCCGGCCACGTTGGACAGGCTGGCCTGACCTCGCGCGGGCGGTCAGGCGAGCGAGAGGAACAGCTTCTCGAGCTTCGCGACGTCCAGGGTGGGCGCCTCGTCGGCGTCGTCGGGCTGCGTGAGGCACTGCCGCATGCCGGACGCGATGATCGCGAAGCCCGCGCGGTCGAGCGCACGCGACACGGCCGACAGCTGCGTGACGACGTCCTCGCAGCTCTTGCCTTCGTCGAGCATGCGGATGACGGCGGCGAGCTGGCCCTGCGCGCGCTTGAGCCGGTTGCTGACCTTGGTCATCTCGGTGGGGTCGAGGTCCACGGTTCCTCCTGGGTCGGGGGTGTCAGGCGCGGGAGGTCGCCTGGCACGTGCACTGCTGATCCTGGGGCACGCCGGCCATGACGTCGTCGACGTGCATGCCGCAGCCGGTCCAGGTGACCTTGCCGCAGCGGGGGCACAGAGCGGGGCTGCACATGGTGGTACTCCTTCAGAGGGGTCGGGTTCAGGGGGTCAGCGGGTGGGGGTGAGGTCGGGGCGGGCGGTCGTCAGGCTGATCCAGCCGCCGGAGAGGTTGCTCGCGTCGAACCCCGACTGCACCAGGACGCGCGTCGCGATGTTCGAGCGGACACCGCTCGCGCAGTGCACGGCCACGTGCCGGCCCGCGGCCGCCTCGCGTACCTCGTCGAGCCGCTCGCGCAGCTCGGTGTGCGGGATGTTGAGCGCGTCCGCGAGGTGACCGCGCGCGAACTCGTCGCGCGAGCGCACGTCGAGCACGAGGCTGGAGGCGAGCACGTCGTCCAGCTCGGTGGGGTGCCACTGCGGCACGGTGCCGTCGAGCACGTTCTGCGCGACGAACCCGAGCATGTTGACCGGGTCCTTCGCGGAGCCGTAGGGCGGCGCGTACGCGAGCTCGAGCTCGGCGAGGTCGTCGGCGGTCATGCCGGCGCGCAGCGCGGTCGCGAGCACGTCGATGCGCTTGTCGACGCCGTCACGGCCGACGGCCTGGGCCCCGAGGAGCCGCCCGTCGGGTGCGAAGCTCGCGACGACGTGCACCTGCTCGGCACCCGGGAAGTACCCGGCGTGGTGCCCGGCGTGCGTGCGGACCACCTCGTGCGGGATGCCCGCGCGCTGCAGCGTCGCCTGGCTCGCGCCCGTCACCGCGGCCGTGAGCCCGAACACGCGCACGATCGCGGTGCCGAGCACGGACGCCTGCGGCGTGGTGCGGTGGCCGAGCATCGAGTCGGCCGCGCGGCGGCCCTGGCGGTTCGCGGGTCCCGCGAGCGGCACGGGGCCGGTCAGGCCGGTGACCGCCTGGACCACCTCGACCGCGTCGCCGACCGCCCAGATGTGCGGGTCGGAGGTGCGCTGGTCGTGGTCCACGCGGATGCCGCCGCGCTCCCCGAGCTCGAGGCCGGCCTCGCGGGCGAGGGCGCTCGCGGGGCGCACGCCGACGTTCACGACGACGAGGTCGGCCGGCAGCCGCGTGCCGTCGGACAGCGTGACGAGCGCGGAGCCGTCGTCGGCGGACGCGACGGCGCTCGCGGACACGCTGAGGTGCAGCGCGACGCCGTGCGTGCGCAGCTCGTCGGCGAGCAGGGGCGCGAGCTCGGCGTCCAGGGGCGGGAGCACGTGGTCGGCGAGCTCGACGAGCGCGACGTCCAGGCCGCGCCCGGCGAGCGCCTCGACGGCCTCGAGGCCGATGAACCCGGCGCCGACGACGACCGCGCGGCGCGGCCCGTCGGCGGGCAGCCGGTCGACGCTCGCGATGATCGCGTCGAGGTCCGGGACGGTGCGCAGCTGGTGGACCGCGGGGTGGTCGAGGCCCTCGACGGGCGGGCGGACGGCGACCGCGCCGGGCGCGAGCAGGAGCGCGTCGTACGGGAGGTCGTACGTGCCGTCGGCGGTCTCGACGGTCACGGTGCGTGCCGCGCGGTCGATCGCGGTGGCGCGGCTGCCGGTGCGCACGTCGAGCGCGAGCGCGGCGCGCAGCGACTGCGGCGTGTGCAGGAGCAGGGAGTCGCGGTCCTCGATCTCGCCGGACAGGTGGTAGGGCAGCCCGCAGTTGGCGAACGAGACGTACTGCGACTGCTCGAGGACGACGATCGAGGCGGACTCGTCGAGGCGGCGGGCGCGGGCGGCTGCGCTCATGCCGCCGGCCACCCCGCCGACGACGACGATGCGTCGGGGCGTGCTGGGTGCGTCAGTGGGGGACATGGCTCGACTATACCCCCGGGGGTATCCAGTCACGCAAGCGTGCAGGTCCCGCTCGCTCCCACCGTCTCACTGCGCGGCCGGGTCGTAGTAGTCGTCGTCGTCCGCCGGGTCGTGCTGCGGCCGGCCGCGCGGCGGCGGCGCGGCCTCGTCGGGCACCTCGGGTGCGTCGGGGTCCTGCACACGCACGACGAGCGCCACGTCGTCACCCAGCTCGACCCCCTCCGCGCGGCGTGCGGCGGACTTCACCGGCACCAGGAACCCGCCGTCCTTCGGGAAGATCGACGTCGTGAACGTCGTCCCGCCGAGCGTCACCGTCGCGGGGATGCAGCCCCACCCGTAGGTCACGTGCGCCGCGACGGCCCGCAGGCGCGCGGCCTCGTCGTCCGGGAGCGCGACGAAGTGGAACGGCGCCGGCCCGCGCCACCAGATGACCTCACCGCCGAACCGCAGCTCCACCCGTCGAGCATGACAGCGACCACCGACGCGGCCACCCCACGCCGGTCCCGCACGCCCTCAGCCGGCGACGACCGCGCGGGCTCCGGGCGGGATCGTCGGCGGGGCGGCGTTGAGCCGGTCGACCGCGAAGCCCGCGGCGGCCTTGTACCCGGCCATGAACGCGGCGCGCTCGGCCTCCGGGACCACGTCGTCGATGTCGTCGAACTGCCCGCCGCAGCGCTGGTCGACCAGGTCCAGCAGCCCGAACGGCCCGTCGCCGCGGTTGCGCAGCACCAGCTCGGACACCGGCCCGCACAGCTCGGCGTCGAACGCCGCCAGCGCCTCGACGCTCACGCCGTGGCGCAGCATCGCGGCGCCCAGCAGGCGCGCGTCCATGATCGCCTGGCTCGCGCCGTTGGACCCCGTCGGGTACATCGCGTGGGCCGCGTCGCCGACCAGCAGCACGGGCCCGTCCTGCCAGGTCGGCAACGGGTCACGGTCGATCATCGGGTTCTCGTAGGCGACCTCGGCGCGGCGCAGCAGGTCCGGCACGTCGAGCCAGTCGTAGCGCCAGTCGTCGAAGTGGTGCGCGAAGTCCGCGACGTCCACCGCCCGGAACCAGCCGGTGGCCTGCCAGTCGTGCGCGGCGTCCACCCGGAGCTCGGCGATCCAGTTGACCGTCGCGAGCCCGGTCGCGGGGTCCGGCGGGGAGATCGGGTAGAGCACCACGCGGTGCCGCGCGGACCCGAGCCCGACGAACGACGAGCCCGTGCGCACCGGCGGGGCCTGCGTCGTCCCGCGCCACATGATCGTGCCGCCCCAGTGGATCGGCGGCTGGTCGGGGTGCATCTGCGCACGCACCGCCGAGTGGATGCCGTCGGCGCCGACGAGCAGCGTCCCCTCCTCACGGAACGCGGTGCCGTCCGCGCGCGTCCCGAGCGCCGCGACCGTCCCGTCCGCGTTCTTCTCGTAGCCCGTGACGCGGTGCCCGAGCCGGACCGCGTCCACGCCCGCGCGCTCCCGCAACGTGTCCGCGAGCAGGAGCTGCAGCCGGCCGCGGTGCAGCGCGTACTGCGGCCAGCGGTAGCCGGCCGGCAGACCTCGGGGCTCGCTGTGGATGTCGTGACCGTTGCGCCCGACGAGCGCCCACTCGCGCACGCCCACGCCGATCGTGTCGAGCGCGTCCGTCCCGATGCCCAGGTCACCGAGCTCGCGCACCGCGTTGGGCTGCAGGTTGATCCCCACCCCCAGCGGCGCGAGCTCGCGTGCGCCCTCGAGCACCGTGAACGGCACGCCCAGCTGGTGCAGCGTCAACCCCACGGCGAGCCCGCCGATGCCGCCGCCGCAGACGAGCACCCGCGGTCCCGTCACAGCCGTCCCCACTCCAGCCGTCCCCACTCCAGCCGTCCTCACTCCACGCTGTACAGGTCGACCTGCACACGGCTGCCGTCGCGCGCACCGGTGGCGACGAACACCATCCGGTTGAGCCACCGGTAGTCCGGGTGGCCGCTCTCGAGCCGCGCGACCGAGCGCATCGAGTACTGCTCGGGCGGCGTCGGCTCACCCGCCGCCAGGCGCGCGATGACCTCCGGCGGGCCGTGCCGCGTGCCCTGGTTGACGATCTCGACGAGCGCGCCGTCGTCGGTGCGGAACGCGTACCGCGCGTCGAGCTCCGCGACACCGTCGGGGCCGACCGTCTGCCAGTCCGCGCCGACGTCGAGGATCGTCCCGCTGATCCGCCCGGTCACCCGGCCGCCGACGACCGGCACGACACGGCGCTGCCCGGTCCGGCCGCCGCCGAGGTCGAGGACGGGCGCGAGCTCGACCTCGAGCGTGCAGAACGGCCGCACCACCGGCGGTGGCAGCACCAGCACGTCGACCTCCCGTCGTCGGGTGCCCGCACCCTACCGGCGACACGTGGCCCGCAGGACGAGCGGTCCGACGTGACCATCACCGATGTCACTATCACCGATGTCACTGTCACCGGTGACGGTCGGACCCCGTCAGCCCGCGCGACGGACGGCCGAGAGCAGGGAGTCCGCCGCCGACGGGCGGCCCGCGAGCGCTGCGGCGGCCCGGACGTCGCCGTCCGACAGGCCGTACTCCCGCACGACGTCGATCGCCTCGTGCACGCCGTCGCCGTCGCCGTGGGCCAGGAGCGTCAGGTACCAGCGGACGGCGGAGGTGGGGTCGGGCCGGCCGCCGAACCCCTCGCGGTACCAGTCGGCGGCGGCGCGCATCGAGCCGGCGTGCCCGCGCTCGGCGGCCCACACGTACCAGCGCAGCGCGGCCTCGTCCTGGTCCCGCTCGGAGAGCCGGTCGCCCAGCCGCGCGCCCGCGCGCTCGACGCCGAGCCCCGCGGCGAGGGCGAGCAGCATGTCGCCCTCGCGCTGCGGCACGGAGCCGGCGAGGTTGAGCAGGGCGATCGGGTCGCCCTGGTCGGCGGCGCGACGCGTCCACCGTGTGCCGGCGTCCTCGTCGCGCTCGACGCCGTGGCCCTCGCACAGCAGGAACCCCCAGATCCGCTGCCCGAGCGGGTCCCCGCCCTCGGCGGCGACGCGGGCGTAGTCCGCCGCGGCGGGCAGGTCGCCGATGAACTCGGCGACCATGAGCGCCAGGACGCCGGCCGCGGCGGCGTCGCCCGCGTCCGCGCGGTCGTCGAGGTGCGAGGCCGCGTGCTCGAGGCCCGCGCTCACGTCCGCACCGTGCCGCCCGCCGGCCTCGAGCCACGCGCGGGCGGCTGCGGTCCAGTCGCCCGCGCGTGCGGCGGTGTCGGCCCGGCGCAGGAGCTCGTCGAGCGTGGGCGGGTGCGGGGCGTCCTGCGGCGGCGTGAGGAGGGGGTCCACCCGGCCGACACTAGGGCAAATCGGACAGATGTCCATGAGGGTGCGCGGCGCGGCACCCGGTCGGCGGTCACCCGGCGGCGGGAGGTGCGGCGCTCACCGACCGCCGCAGGCGCCGCGAGGCGAGCTCCTGACCCGCTACCCGCCTACGCGCTGACGGTCCGGAACGGGTCGGCGGCGGCGACGAGCTCCACGGGCAGCTCGGGCACCAGCCCGGCGAGCCAGCGCGCGGCCTCGGCCATGCCCTCCTGCTCGGACGGCACGTGCCCGACGACGACGACACCCGCGCACACCCCGGCGGTCACGGCGTCGGCCGCGTACTCGCCGGTCTCCCACTCGTGCCCCTCGCCGATCACCAGCACGTCGACGTCCGGCCGCGCGAGCAGGTGCCGGTTGCGCGCGAACCCGACGAACCCCGGCTGCAGCCCCACGACGGACACGGGCGCCCCGGGGTCACCCACGTACCGCAGCGCGCGCGCCCCGAGCGACCGTGCGACGTGCGCGGCGAGCACGCCGAGCGTCGTCGTCGGCAGGTCGTACACGCCGGGCTCGTCGGGCCGCGCGGCGTCCAGCCAGCCCAGCGCACGCGCGGTACCGGTGAGGATGCCGTCGGGGCGCCGGTCGTGCCACGCGTCGTGCGCGCGCAGCACGACGAGCCCGTGCTCGGCGACGAACGCGGCCTTCGCGGCGTGCACGGGGTCGCGCTCGGCGGCGAGGACCTCGTCGGACGCGCCCTGGTGGTCGAAGTACAGCGGCTCGTGCGACACGACCAGGTCGAGCCCCCGCGCGGCCGCGCGCTGCAGGACGTCGAACGTCGCCATCATCGTGACCGCGACCCCCCGCACCTCGGCGTCCGGGTCGCCGGCGAGGAAGCCGTCCACCGTGCTCGGCCGGGGCGCCGCGCCCACGCCCGCGCTCATCCGCTGCGCCACCTGCCGTGCCGTCGTCGCCACGGCGGCCACCCTAACGAGCGCGCGTGGCTCGCGTCGCGCGTGCGGCGGGGGACACTGGAGGGAGCAACCCACCTTCCGACGAGGAGACGACGTGCCCCAGGGAACTGTCCGATGGTTCGACGCCGAGCGAGGGTTCGGCTTCCTGGCGCTGGGTGACGACGCGCCGGACCTGTTCGTGCACGCGTCCGAGGTACTGGGCGACGAGCGTGTGCTCCGCGAGGGGCAGGAGGTCGAGTTCGAGCTCGGCGAGGGGGACCGCGGCCCGCAGGCGCGGCGCGTGCGTGTCACCGGCGACGTCGCGGCGGACGCCCCGCTCGGGCGGCTCGGCACGGTCTCCTGGTACGAGCCCGCGAAGGGCTACGGCTTCCTGACGCCCGACGAGGGCGGCGCGGAGATCTTCGTGCACTCCTCCGCGATCGTCGGCGGCGGGGTCGTCCACGAGGGCCAGCGGGTCGCGTTCCTCGTCGTGCCCGGTGAGCGTGGCCCGCAGGCGGACCACCTGCTGCCGCTGGGCCCGTCGGCCGGTGGTGGCGGCGGGGAGGACGACGGCGCGAACGGCACCGTGACCTGGTACGACCCCGACAAGGGCTTCGGCTTCGCGACCGCCGACTCCGGCGGCGACGTGTTCGTCCACGCGTCCGCGCTGCTCGGCGGGGTGCGCGAGCTGGCCGAGGGCGACCGGATCGCGTTCGACGTGGTCGAGGGGGACCGCGGGCTGCAGGCGCGCGACGTCGAGCTCGTCGGCGGCCGTCCCCGGCGCCCGTCCCCGCGCACGGGCGGCCGGCGCCGCCCCGACTCGCACCGCCCCGACTCGCACCGCGGGTCGGGGGCGCCCGCGCGCGGCGGCGAGGGCGTCGTCGCGCGGTACGACGCCGACCGCGGCTTCGGCTTCATCCGGCCCGACTCGGGCGGTGACGACCTGTTCGTGCACGTCTCCGTCGTGCGCGGCGGCGAGGTGCTGGCCGAGGGCGACCGCGTGCGCTACCAGGTGCGCCAGAGCGACCGCGGCCCCCAGGCGGACCGCGTCGAGCTGGTCTGACCCGACGGTCAGGCGTGCACCGGCGTCGGGGTGGGCCCGACGGCCGGGACGCCGACCGCAGCGGTGGTCGGCGCGTTCGCCTCGACGACCTCGCGGTACTGCGGCAGGTGCGTGAACAGCTCCTCGCGCAGCGGGTTGCGCCGGCGGGTCACGATCACGCGCACCTGGTAGACGGCGACGGCCACGTTCACGACGAGCGACAGCGCGGACACGACGAACAGCGCGGTGGTGTCGTGCGACGACGCGACGGCGAACGACGACGACGAGACGAACGTCGGGACCGCCATCGTGAACATCATCCACAGCGCGAGCGTGTGCGCACGGTGCTGGAGCCAGGCGCCCTTCTTGATGAAGAACGCGGGGATGGTGCAGGAGATGAGCAGCGCGGCACCCGCGTAGAACGCGTGGTCACCCACGCAGTTGTAGACGTACGCGAAGTTCCACAGGTCGTACGCGACGATCCAGAACCACATCATGTCCGGCCAGATCATGTCCTTGGACCGGTCACGCGAGACGACGATCCCCATCCACCCGCAGATGGTCAGGGCGTTGAGGATGCCCGCGACGCCGTTCATGTAGTTCCACACGCCGCCGACCATGAAGACGCCGTCGTGCATGCCCTGCAGGCCCGCGACCTGGAAGTCCCGGATCACGGCCTCGCCGATGTTGACCGCGAGGATCAGCGCGGGGAACAGCAGCATCCAGCGGTTCTTGGACAGCTTGTCGACGTACCGCAGCAGCATGAACCCGAGGCACCCGGCGAGCGCCGAGTACACCTTGACCCAGTGGAACCACGTGCCGGTCGAGGACCCCTCGCCGGCGGTCGAGGGCCACACGAACACCGTCAGGACGAGCGGCAGGGCGACGAAGAACGCGATGCCTGCCCACTTCCAGCGGCGCGTGACCTCGTTGAGGGCGATCAGAGCGCCCAGGACGACGAACCACATCACCCAGGACTGCCAGGGGATGGACTCGAACAGGAACACCACGGCCTCCTCTGCACGGCCCGCGGCCGGTCGGCCCCGGGGGACGTGGGAAACGTAGGCACGCACCGCGGCGGCGGTCACTGGACACCGGGCGCGGTCTGTCCAGACGGGGGCGCTCGGCGGCGTCGTCGGGCCGCGGTCCGGGGCGTCCGGGGGGACCTTGGGCCCACGGGAAACGCGCGTCGACGGTCGTTGCACAGGACGTGACCCTCGACGCGACCCTCGACGTGACTCTCGACGCGACCCTGGACCGCTCCGTCGACGCGGGGCCGGACCTCGCCCTCGACCCGCCCCGCGACGAGCGCCGCCCCGACGCCCGGGTCGCGCTCGCCGCCGCCCTCAAGGAGCGCCTGCGGACGCAGCCGCTGGCCCGCGTCACGGTCACGCAGCTCGTCCGCGACCGCGGCCTGACGCGCCAGGCGTTCTACTACCACTTCCACGACGTGCAGGACCTGGCGGCGTGGGTGTTCGAGACCGAGGTCGCGCAGCTCGTGCACGCGGAGGCGCGCCACGACTCATGGGCCGACGGGCTCGTACGGCTCCTGGCGTACCTGCGCGCGAACCGCACGTCGACCGAGGCGGTGCTCGACGGCCTCGGCCGTGCCCGGCTCGCGGACTTCCTGTTCCGGCAGATGCGGCCCGTCACCGACGCCGTGGTGCGTGAGGTCGGGGGCGGCGGGCCGGCCCAGGCGGCGGACCACGCGCTCGTCGTGGACTTCTACACCTCGGCCGTCGTGGCGGTCGTGCTGCGGTGGGTCGTGGACGGCATGGTCGACGACCCGTACCGCCTGGTCGGTGACGTCGAGCTGATCCTGCACGGCTCGGTGCGCGAGTCCGTCGAGCGGCTCGACGCGCGGGCCCGCCCCCGAGCGCGGTGACCGCGGCCCACGCCGCGAGCTCGTCGCGGCTCCACAGCCCGAAGTCGAGCACCACGTCGACGCCCAGGGTGAGGGCGCGCAGTGCGACCGCGACCAGCCGCCCCTCGATGACCGCCGTCGCGGCGCGCGGGTTCTCGTCGCCGAGCAGCGCCTTGACCCACTCGTCCTTCGTCAGCCGCAGCGCGCCGCACCCGGCCTCGAGACGCCGCGCCTCGGTCGTCTTGCCCGTCCCCGGCAGGCCGACCATGAGGTGCAGCGTCGCCATCTAGAACCGGGCCGAGAACGCGCCGTCGGACTGCAGGAGCTGGCCCGAGACCCAGCGGCCCTCCGGCGAGACCAGGAACGCCACGACCGCGGCGATGTCCGTCGGCGTGCCGAGGCGCCCGAGCGGGTGCGCCGCGGTGAGCGCCGCGCGCGTCTCGTCGTCCATCCAGCCGGTGTCGACGGGTCCGGGGTTCAGGACGTTCGCCGAGATGCCGCGCGGTCCGAGCTCGCGGGCGGCGGAGATGACGATCCGGTCGAGCGCGCCCTTCGACGCGCCGTACGGCAGGTTCCCGGTGGTGTGGTCGCTGGTCAGCGCGACGACCACGCCGCCGTCGTCCGGTGCCTGCCGCGCGAACGCCGCGATGAGCAGCAGGCTCGCGCGCGCGTTGACCGCGACGTGCAGGTCGAAGCTCTCCGGGGTCGTGTCGAGGATCCCGGTGTTCACGTCGTGCGCGTGGCTCAGCACGAGCGCCGCGATCGGCCCGTGGTCGCGCGTGACGGCCGCGACGAGCTCGTCGGGACCCGTGGCGGTCGACAGGTCGCACGGGTAGTCCGCGTCGGCGAGGTCGCTGGTCACGACCGTCCACCCGTCGGCGCGCAGGCGGGGGACGATGCCGGCGGCGATGCTGTTCGCGCGCGCGGCGCCGGTCACGAGGGCGAGAGGCATGGTCCGGTGTTCTAGCACGCACCGCCTGGCCGCGCGGGCAGATCTCACACGTGGCCGTCGGTGAACGCGCCGCCGACGAGCACCGGCACGGTCGTGCAGGCGTCGAGCTCGGCGGCCACGACCACGTCCGCCCCGAAGCCCGACCCGACGAGCTCACGGCCGCTCACGCACTCGCGCAACAAGCGGCCCAGGTCCGCCCGCGACGCGTCGAAGAGCGTGGCTGCGGCGCTCGCCTCGGGGCTGAACCCGTCGCCGTGCCCCGTCGCTCGCAGGTGCGCGAGGACCGCACCCGCCCCGAGGTGGTCCTCCAGGCACGGGCGCAGCGACCCGTCGGCCCACCGCTCGCCCGCCGCGACCACTGCGACGCTCTGGCCGGCTGTCACGGCACGCGCGACGTGACCGGCCACCGCACGCGCGTTGCGCAGGCACCCGGCGGCGACGCCCGCACCCGCGTCCGCGAGCGCCGCCGCGATGCTCGACCCGTTCGGCGACGGCAGGACCAGGCGCGGGACGGACGGTGCGACGAGCAGGCCCGCGGGGGACAACGACGGTGCGACGACGGCGCCGGCCCGCGTCGCCTCGAGCCGCCCGACCGCGAGCGTGGCGCCGTGCGCCGCCGCGAGCGCCGCCGCGCGCTCGTCGGACCAGGGGCAGGGGATCACCCGCGTGCCGCGGTCCACGGCGACCGTCACCGCGGTCGAGAAGCTGAGGACGTCGACGACGACGACCACGTCCGCTCCGAGGGTCGCGGCGCCGGCCGGACCCCAGTCCAGGCGCACCTGGTAGCGACCCTGAGAGAAGACGTCGCTCACCAGCCGACTGTATGCCGAGGGTCAGGGCATCGCGTCGACGATCTGCCGGGCCGCCTCGGCGGGCGTGCAGGTGGTGGTGTCGACGACGTGCGCGTCGGCGTGCAGCCAGGTGCGCGCGGCCTGCGCGTACGCGTCGACGTACGCGAGGCGGAAGGGGGAGGGGCCGAGGACGGTGTCGCCCAGGATCCGCGCCCGCAGCGTGTCCGGCTCGGCGTGCAGGACCAGGTGCCGCACGGGGATGCCGTGCGCCGCGAGGCCGCCGCTGATCTCGCGCCAGTACTCCTCGACGAGCACGGTCATGGGCATGACCAGCGTCCCGCCGACGAAGTCCAGGACGTGCCGGGCGGTCTCGACGACGAGCGGTCGCCACGGCGCCCAGTCCTGGAAGTTGCCGGTCGGCGGGAGCGCGGGCCGCACGTCCATGAGCGTCTCGCCGACCTTCTCCGCGTCGAGGACGTGCGAGCCGGGGAGCAGCTCCTGCACGAGCGCGGCGGTGGTGGTCTTGCCCACGCCGTGGGTGCCGTTCAGCCAGACGATCATGACGCGCGACGGTACAGGTCGGAGCGTCGCGGCCGGCCCCCGCCCGGCCGGTGCCTACGCTCGGCCCATGGCCACGCCCACGCGGCGCACGCGATACGCCCGCCGACGAGCGCGCCGGCTCTCGCTCGTCGACAACGACCTCACGACGGCGCAGTGGGACGCGCTGCTCGCCGCGTGGGGCGGGTGCGCGTACTGCGGGGCAGCGGACCGCTCGCTGCAGCGTGACTGCGTCCTGCCGATCTCCCGGGGCGGCCGGTACACGGTCGAGAACGTGGTGCCGGCGTGCGGGCCGTGCAACGCGAGCAAGTGCAACACCGAGGTCGTCTCGTGGCTGCGCCGCAAGAAGCTCGACGAGCGGGCGTTCCTGCTGCGGCACGCGACGCTGGTCGTCGCGCTGCGCGCGGCGTGCACGGACCCGGTGCCGCCCACCGACCCCGTGACCACGGCCTGATCAGGCGCGCGGCGCCATGTCGTAGGTGACCCACGGGGTCGCGGTGGCGTGCTTGTCGTACACCGCGCGGGCGGTGGCGTTGTCGGTCGCGGTGATCCACCGCACGACGCTCGCGCCGCGCTGTGCGGCCAGCGTCGCCGCGGCCTCGAGGAGCGCGCCGCCCGCACCGGACCGCCGCGCGGACGGGTCGGTGAACAGGTCGTCGAGGTACAGGCCCTGGGTGCCCGTCGTCGGGCGCGCGAACGTGCGCAGGTTGGCGAGGCCGAGCAGCGTCGTGCCGTCGGGCGCGGTCGCGACGAGGCCCGTCATCCCGTGCTGCTCGCCGAGCACCCAGCCCCACGCGGTCGCGACGACGTCCGGCTGCTCGGGCATCTCGTAGAACGCCCGGTAGGCCGCGTACAGGCGGGCCCACTGCGGACCATCCTGCGCCCGGACCCGGCGGACGGTCGGTGCGGGCGGGCGGGTGCTCTCGTCGTCGCTCACGGACGACAGCGTGGTGCACGCCCGGGTGTCTCCGATGCGGGCGACCGCCCCCTGGACGCCCGACGAGGCGGCGGTCGCGCGCGAGGGCCCGGCCCCGGCGCGCTCGTCGGGGGTACGTTCCTCGTCGAGGAGACCCGCCCGACTCGCGCCCAGGAGGTCACGATCGCCATCACGCTGCGGGACGTGGCCGAGCTGGCGGGCGTCTCGATCAAGACGGTCTCCGAGGTGGTCAACCGCACCGGCCGGGTCGCGCCCGCGACGAGCGCGCGGGTCGAGGACGCGGTGGTGCGCCTCGGGTACCGCCCGAACCTCAGCGCGCGGCGGCTGCGCTCCGGGCGGGCGGGCGCGATCGGGCTCGTCGTGCCGGAGCTGGGCTCGTCGGGATACTTCGCCGAGCTCGCCGAGCTCGTCGTGTCCCGGGCGGCGCGGCACGGTGTCGCGGTGCTCATCGAGGAGACGGGCGGCGTGCGTGAGCGCGAGCGCGACGCGCTGCTGGGCCCCCGGCGCTCGCAGCTCGACGGCATGCTGCTCAACGCGCTGCGGCTGACGGACGACGACGTGCCCGGCGTGCCCGACGACTTCCCCGTGGTGCTGCTGGGCGAGCGGCAGGTGGGCGCGCTCGACCGCGTCGCGTTCGACAACGCCGCCGCGGCCCGGCTGGTGACCGAGCACCTGCTCGAGGTGGGGGCGCGCCGGATCCTCGTGGTGGGCGGCGACCCGTCCGTGAGCGAGAGCGCCGTGCAGCGGCTCGCGGGTCACCGTGCGGCGCTCGAGGCGGCGGGCCGGCCCGCCGCGGTGCGGCACGTGGTCACGACGCAGTGGGACCACGAGAGCGGGTTGGCCGCGATCGCGGGTGCGCTCGCGGCGGGCACCGACTTCGACGCGGTCCTCGGGCTCAACGACGCCCTCGCCCTCGGGGTGGTGCGCGGGCTGCTCGACGCGGGCCTTCGCACCCCGCAGGACGTGCTGGTCGCGGGGATCGACGACATCCACACGGCGCGGTTCACGACGCCGCGCCTGACGACGGTCGACGCGCGCCGGCCCGCGATCGTCGAGCGCGCGCTCGCGCTGCTACTCGCGCGGATCGCGGGGGCGGACGACGAGGGCGGCCTCGTGGAGCTCGAGCCGTCGCTCGTCGTGCGGGAGAGCACGACCCCCGCCACCTAAGGGTTTAGGTGCGGTCCCGCCCTCTGGCGGTGCGCGCACGAGGGGCGCCACGATGCCGATCACAACGTTTACCTCCGGGCCGCACGCCCGCCCACGACCTCGATGGAGACAGTCATGGTGCACACGTCACGGCGCCGCGCCGGAGCCTGGCTGACGTCGGCGCTCCTCGCGCTCGGCGCCCTCGGCCTCGGCGCCTCGAGCGCGCAGTCCGCCACGTCCGCAGCCGACGACGGCACGTTCGTCGGCGTCTTCCGGGAGACGCGGCCCCTCACCGCGATCGCCGACGGGTACCGGGCGGACACCGGTCTCGAGCTCGCGAGCGCGCTGTGGTTCGAGGCCTGGAGCAACAAGCGCGCGTTCCCCGTCCAGGAGGCGAAGGACCTGTGGGCGCGCGGCGTCCTGCCGCACTGGACCTGGGAGCCCTGGGACCCGTCGCTCGGCGTCAGCGCCCCCGGCCAGATCACGCTGCAGGACATCGTCGACGGCGACTGGGACTCCTACATCCGCGCCCGCGGCGCCGAGCTCGCGTCCGTCGGGTCGCCCGTGATGGTGCGCTGGGGCCACGAGTTCAACGGGAACTGGTACCCCTGGTCGACGAGCGTCAACGGCGCCTCCGGCGCGCTCTACGTCCAGGCGTACCGGCACGTGCACGACCTCGTGGTCGCGCAGGGTGCGACGAACGTGCAGTGGATCTGGGCGTTCAACAACTCCTCGACGGGCACCGACGCCGCGAGCATGCCGGCGGGCGCCTACCCGGGGGACGCGTACGTCGACTGGGTCGGCATCGACGGCTACAACTGGGGCTTCGACCCGACGTGGGACCCGGGCGTGAACCACTGGACGACGTTCGACCAGACCATCGGCGACGCCTACCGCACCGCGCTGCGCATCGCGCCGTCCAAGCCGATCGCGGTCTCCGAGTACGCCAGTGCGCAGGAGGGCGGGGACAAGGCCGAGTGGTTCCGCGCGATGTTCGCGGACCTCGACGCGGGCCGCTACCCCGGCATCCGGCTCATCACGTACTTCGACACGGTCAAGGAGAAGCCGTGGGCGATCACGTCGTCCGCGTCCGCGCTGCAGGCCTGGGTGGCGGGCGCGTCGAAGCCGGGCTTCCGCGGCACGGGCGCGCAGCTCGCGGCGATCGCGGGTGACCCGACGCCCACGCCCACCCCGACCCCCACCCCGACTCCGACGCCGACCCCCACCCCGACTCCCACGCCGACCCCGACCCCCACGCCGACGCCCACGCCCACCCCGACGCCCCCGCCGGCCCGCGGCTGCACCGTGCGGTACACGACCAACGACTGGCCGGGCGGGTTCACGGCGTCGGTCCGCATCACCAACACCTCGGGCGCGAGCCTGTCGTCCTGGTCGCTCGGGTTCACGTTCCCCGGTGACCAGCGCGTCACCAACGGCTGGTCCGGCACGTACGGCCAGGCCGGCCAGGCCGTCACGGTCACCCACGCACCGTGGAACGGCACGATCCCCGCGGGTGCCTCGACGGAGATCGGCTTCAACGGCTCGTTCACCGGCGCGAACCCGAGACCCGCGGCCTTCACGCTGAACGGCACGCCGTGCGAGGTCGGCTGACCCGACGAGCGCCCCGGCAGGCCGCCTGAGCTCAGCCCACGAGGTGGCCCGGGCGACCGGGGGGACGACGAGGCCGCGCTCGTCGTCCCCCGCGGGCGCGTCCGCCGTTGGCGTTGAGAACCGCCCGGTCACGGTAGGGGAACGTCTCGACGACCCCGCCCAGGCGGGTCTGGATCCACCAGTGCTCCCACGAGATGTTCGTCTGGCGCTCGTGCATCCCGATGAACCACCGGCTCGGCGTGCCGGGCGGCAGGACCGTGAAACCCGACCCCTGGACCATCAGCTCCATCATCGCCCGTTGTGCGTCGCGCTCGCGGTGCGGGCTCGCGCCCGTCATGAACCGGGTGACGCTCCCCTGGAGCACGCCCGCCTGGTTGTCGAGCCGGCCGCGCATGCCGACGTCGTCCGTCGCCGCGTCGCGCGCCTGCGTCCGGGTTGCGTGCGTCGAACCCCTGGGTGGCCCAGGAGCTCGGAGCGGTGCTCGGGAATCGGAGGCGCAGATGCGGCTTCACGCTCCCATCGGACCCGCATCTTCGGATAGCCTGCGTCCGTCACGACGACGAAGGGGGTCCGATGGGGGCGGGAGGGCGTCACGTGCCGACGTTCCGGATCCGGGACGCGGCGGACCTCCTGGGGGTCAGCGACGACACCGTGCGCCGCTGGGCGGACAGCGGCCGCCTCGCGACGACCACCGACGCGTCCGGGCGGGCCGCGGTCGACGGCGCGGAGCTCGCCCGGTTCGCGCAGGAGCTCGCGCGCCACGCCGCGCCCCCGCCGGGCGACCTGAGCGCCGCATCCGTCCGCAACCGGTTCACCGGGCTCGTCACGCGCGTCGTCAAGGACACCGTGATGGCGCAGGTGGAGATCCAGGTGGGGCCGCACCGCGTCGTCTCCCTGCTGAGCCGGGAGGCGGTCGACGAGCTCGGGCTCGAGCCGGGCGTGCTGGCGGTCGCCGCGGTCAAGGCGACGAACGTGTCCGTCGAGATCCCGCGCTCGCGATGAGACGACCGGCTCGGTCCCGGCGGTCGCCGCGCGTCCGCCCGGTCACGGCGGCGCTCGCGGTGGCGGTCGTGACGGGCCTCGGTCTCGTCGCGTGCGCACCGGGTGCCGCGGACGCCTCGGGCTCGACGGCGGAGCCGACCGGTGGCGCGACGCTGCGCGGCGACCTGACGGTGCTCGCCGCCGCGTCGCTCACCGAGGCGTTCACGGCCCTCGGGGAGCGGTTCGAGTCCGCCCACCCCGGCGTGCACGTGACGTTCGTCTTCGCGGGGAGCTCCGCGCTCGCCGCGCAGGTCGCCGACGGCGCGCCGGCGGACGTGCTCGCGACCGCCGATCCCGCCACGATGGACGGGGTCGTCGCCGCCGGCCACGCGCACGCACCGGTCGTGTTCGCGACGAACACGCTACGGATCGCCGTCCCGCGCGGCAACCCCGGCGCGGTGACCGGGCTCGACGACCTGGCGGACCCCGCGGTGAAGGTCGCGCTGTGCCAGCCGGAGGTGCCGTGCGGGACGGCGGCCGCCGCGGTGCTCACGCGGGCCGGCCTCGAGGTCACGCCGGTCACGCTCGAGCCGGACGTCAAGGCGGTGCTCGCCAAGGTCCGCCTCGGCGAGGTCGACGCGGGCCTGGTGTACGTGACCGACGTGGTCGCCGCGGGAGACGACGTCGAGGGCGTCGACCTCCCGCCCGGCTCCGACGTGACGACCGACTACCCCGTCGCGACCCTGACCGCCGCGCCCCACCCCGACGCCGCCGCCGCGTTCGTCGACCTCGTGCTGTCCCCGACCGGCACCGAGGTGCTCTCGGCCGCCGGCTTCGGGCGACCGTGAGCCCGGCCGGAGCGTCCACGTGGCCTCGACGCTGAGCGCACGGGAACGGGCACGCCGCACGACGGGCGGCGGCGGTCCGCGGTCCGCGCCCGCGCCGCTGCTCGTCCCCGCGCTCGTCGGCATCGCGTTCCTCGCGGTGCCGGTCCTCGGCCTGCTCGTGCGCGCGCCCTGGGGCCAGGCCTGGGAGGTCCTCCGGGCGCCCGCGACCGGGGAGGCGCTGCGGCTGTCGCTGTGGACGTCGCTCGTGGCGACCGGGATCAGCCTCGTGGTCGGGGTGCCGCTCGCCTGGCTCCTCGCCCGCGCGCGCCTGCCCGGTCTGCGGCTCGTGCGCGCGCTGGTCACCCTGCCGCTCGTGCTGCCGCCCGTCGTCGGGGGCGTCGCGCTGCTGCTGGCGTTCGGGCGGCGCGGCGTCGTCGGGCAGTACCTGGACCAGTGGTTCGGGCTCACGCTGCCGTTCACGCCCGCCGCGGTGGTCCTCGCGCAGACGTTCGTCGCGATGCCGTTCCTCGTCGTGACCGTCGAGGGTGCGCTGCGCACCGCGGACCGTGGACTCGAGGAGGCCGCCGCGACGCTCGGTGCGACGCGGACCGCGGTGTTCCGCCGCGTCACGCTCCCGCTCGTCGGGCCGTCGCTCGTCGCCGGCGCGGTCCTGTGCTGGGCGCGGGCGCTCGGCGAGTTCGGCGCGACCATCACGTTCGCGGGCAGCTTCCCGGGGCGCACCCAGACCATGCCCGTCGCCGTCTACCAGGCGCTCGAACGCGACCCGGACGCGGCGATCCTGCTCAGCCTCGTCCTGCTCCTCGTGTCCGTCGGCGTGCTCGTCGCGCTGCGGGACCGCTGGTTGCGCACCGGGGCGGCGCCGTGAGCGGCCCGCGCACGGGCGCGCTCGTCGGGCCCCCCGGGCTCGTCCTCGACGCGCGCGTCACCCGCGGCGCGTTCACCCTCGACGCGGACGTGCGCGTCGCGCCGGGCGAGGTGGTCGCGGTGCTCGGCCCGAACGGGGCGGGCAAGTCCACGCTGCTCAGCGCCGCCGCCGGGCTCGTCCCGCTCACCGCGGGCCGCGCCGTGCTCGACGGCCGCGTGCTCGACGACGCGCGCACCGGAACGTTCCTCGAGCCCGCGGACCGGCCCGTCGGCGTCGTGTTCCAGAGCTACCGCCTGTTCCCGCACCTGAGCGTGCTCGACAACGTCGCGTTCTCGCCGCGCGCACGCGGCGCGGGGCGCACGCGGGCCCGGGCGGTCGCCCGCGACTGGCTCGACCGGCTCGGGCTGGCCGATCTCGCGTCGCGTCGGCCGGGCGACCTGTCCGGTGGGCAGGCGCAGCGCGTCGCGCTCGCCCGCGCGCTCGCCGGCGCCCCGGACCTGCTGCTGCTCGACGAGCCGCTCGCCGCGCTCGACGCCCGGACGCGGCTCGACGTCCAGTCCGAGCTCAAGCGGCACCTCGCGGGCTTCGCCGGCCCCTGCCTCGTCGTGACGCACGACCCGCTCGAGGCCCTCGTGCTGGCCGACCGGCTCCTCGTCCTCGAGGGCGGGCGCGTGGTGCAGGAGGGCGCGCCCGCGCACGTCGCCCGGCGCCCGGCCACGGAGTACGTCGCCAGGCTGGTCGGGCTGAACCTCTACGCGGGCGTCGCCGACGGCGACGCGGTGCACCTCGACGGCGGCGGCACGCTCGTCGTCCCGGACCACGGCGAGCGCGGGCCGGTGCTCGTCGCGCTGCGTCCGTCCGCGGTCGTCGTCAGCCCGCACCGGCCCGACGTCTCGAGCGTCCGGAACACGTGGCCCGCGACCGTCGTCGGCCTGACCATGCTCACCGACCGCGTGCGCCTGGACCTCGCGGGCGAGCCGTCCGCGCTCGTCGACGTCACGCCCGCCGCGGTCGCCGAGCTCGGGCTCGCGCCCGGCGACCGGGTGTGGCTGTCCGCCAAGGCCACCGAGCTCGAGGTGTACGCCCGCGGGTAGCGCGTCAGGCGCCCGCGTCCGCGGGCGTGCCGAACACCGTGCGGACGCCGCGGGAGAACAGGACCGAGTCCGGCGGGCGGTCCGCGACGCCCGGGAGCCCGCACGCGGCGAGGAGCCGCTCGTCGAGCGTCAGCAGCTCGGCGGTGCGCAGCGGCCAGGGCTCGTGGTGGTTGCGCAGGTAGAGGGTGCGGCCGTACGCCCGCGTGTGCAGTGCCCAGCGCGCGGTGAGGAAGTCGGCCAGCGGGTCGCCCGGCGGGAGCGGCTCGCCCGGCCGCACGACGACGCGCGTCGTCGCCTCCCGCGGACCGGGCCACCGCCGCCGCGAGGTGTACGTGAGCACGCCGTCCTGCTCGGTCACGCGCATCCGGGCCCACGTGTACGGAAGGGCGAGCGCCGCACGCGAGCCGAGGACGAACGCCAGCCGGGCCGCCTCGAGCGTCAGGAAGACGACCGCTCGGCGCCCCTGCGCGTCGACCGAGTAGAGGCGGACGTTCGTCTCGGGGAACGTGCCGAACCAGGGGATGTGCGGACCGGCCGCCGCGCCCGCGCCGACCATGCGGAACGGGACCAGCCCGACCCAGCTCGACCCGCCGTGCACGTCCGGCCGCGTCCCGGGCGGCAGGAGCGGCGCGACGACGTCCTCGTCGACCCGCCAGAGCACGAACGTCAGGTCCCGCCACGACTGCCGCAGGACTGCTCGCCCGCGCAGCGGGGGTGGGCTCGCCGTGACGGGCTCGGGCTGCATGCCCCCATCGTGCCTTCTCGCCCCCGTTCCCGGCCCTCCGTCAGAGGGTCACGAGGAGGCCCACCGCGGCCGCGAGGGCGACACACGTGAGGGCCGCCGCGGCGGCGGGTCCCCGCCGGTCGAGGGGCAGGTCACGCAGGAGCCCGGCGGCCCGCCCGAGCAGGGCCAGGGGCGGGACCGCGCGCCACACGTCGCGTTCGGCCTTGCTGCCCGCGCGGCGGACGACCTCGGGCAGGTGCCCGATCGCCTCGAGCAGAGGGCGGGCCGTGCTGCCGCGCCGGCGGTGCGGCGCCGTCCCGCGCAGGACGTGCTCGACGCCCGCCCGCACCGCGGCCGCGTCGTTGGCCCAGTGGACGCGTGCGGTGATGGTCCCGTCGGGCCGCAGGACGTACGCCGAGTTGGGCTTGGGCCCGACGGCGCGGTGGAGCGTGCCCGCCACGTCGTCGACCGCGACCTCGAACGGGACGTGCAGGTCGTCGCGCATCGCGGCTGCGTGCGCGGCCTTCTGCTCGTCCGTGCGCGGCTGCGGCAGGAGCTCGCCGGGGTGCGCCTCGCGGGTCTGCACGAGCACGAAGCGGACCCGGTCGGCGTACTCGTCGTGCAGGTCGCGCAGGTGCGGCACGGAGCTGCGGGTCACGGGGCAGGTCTGTGACCCGAACACGAGCAGCACGGGACGGTGGCCGAGCGCGTCGCTGCGGAACCGGGTGCCGTCGAGCGTCGGGAGGTCGAACGCGGGGATGCGGTCGCCGGGTGCGGGGTCGGTCGGGAGGTAGCGCATGTCGGCGAGCACGTCGCGCGTGCGCAGGTCGTCGAACAGGTAGGTGGTCGCCATGGTGGTCCCTTCGATGGAGTTGACCGATCGGTCAACCGAGTGGATACGGGTGGGCGTCGGCCTGGGGCGGAGGGTCAGCGAGGGAGGGTCAGCGAGGGGGTGAGCGAGGGCGGGTCAGCGAGGGAGAAGCAGGAGGGTCCGGACGAGGGGGCGCAGCGGGTCGAGCGCCTCCGGGTCGTCCTCGGCCTTCGCCAGGACGCTGTAGCCCTGGATGCAGGCCACGACGGCGCGCGCGGCCGACGTCGCGTCGAGGGTCGGCTCGACGTCGCCCCGGGCCTGCGCCTCACGGACGACGTCGGCGATGCGGTCGCTCCACGCCGCGAGCACCTCGGTGATGCGCGCGCGCATCACCGGCTCGTGGGCCGAGAGCTCGGCCGCGAGGTTGCCCAGCGGGCAGCCGGGCACCACGCCCAGGTGCTCGCGCATGGTGCGCATCATCGACGCGTAGCCGGCGAGGAACGCGTCCAGGCGGTCGAGCGGTGGGCCCTGCACCCCCAGCGTCTGGTCGAGCAGCGCGCACATGAGCTCCCAGTTGCGGTCGAGGACCGCGAGGCCGAGCGCCTGCTTCGACGGGAAGAAGTGGTACAGGCTGCCCTTGTTGACCCGGGCCGCCCGGCACACGTCGTCGACGCCGACGTCGGCGTACGTCGACGCGTGCACGAGGTCGCGCGCGGTCGTGAGCAGCCGCTCCCGGGTGTCCCTCGCCATGCCGCCACGCTAGAGGCGAGTTGACAGATCGGTCAACTACTGGGCCGCGGAACCGAAGGTCACGCGGGGAGACGAGCGTGGGCTGGGAGACTGGCCGGGACGACGAGCGAGCGGGAGCGTGCATGGACCTGGACGTCGCGGCGGCCCTCGAGGACGCCCGCACCGAGTACGACAAGATGGTGGCGGGCGACTGGTACCGCTACCGCCACGGGCCCGAGCTGGCCGACCTGACGACGACGACGCAGCGCACCTGCCGTCGGATCACGGCGCTGTACGACGAGGACCGCGCCGCCGCGCACGCGCTGTTCCGCGAGCTGCTCGGCACCGTCGGCGAGGGAGTCGACTTCCGCCCGCCGTTCTACCTGGACTACGGGCACCGCCTGCACGTCGGCAACCGGACGTTCATCAACGCCGACTTCCTCACGCTCGGCGGTGGCGAGATCCGCATCGGTGCCGACGTGCTGATCGGCCCGAGCGTTCGCCTGTACACCCCGACGCACGTGCTCGACCCGGAGCTGCGCCCGCAGGGCTGGGAGCGGGTCTCGCCCGTCACGATCGAGGACGGTGCCTGGCTGGGTGGCAGCGTCGTCGTCTGCCCGGGCGTGACCATCGGTGCGCGCTCGGTCGTCGGCGCCGGGTCGGTCGTCACCAAGGACGTCCCGCCCGACGTCGTCGTCGCCGGCAACCCCGCGCGCGTGGTCCGGGGGCTCTAGCCGGACGCGCCACCAGGCGACCGGTCGCGGGGGCCTCAGCCCTCCGGGTCCCACTCGGTGTCGAGGACCGCGTACAGGTAGGCGTCGTGCCACACCGGTCGGCCGGCGTCGTCGGTGCGGAACGACGCCGCCTGCCGGACGTGGCCCTCGCGGCGCAGGCCGAGGCGTTCGAGCAGCCGCCAGGACGCCTCGTTGCGGGGATCGCACCGCGCGGACACCCGGTGCGCGCCCCACTGCCGGAAGCAGACGTCCAGCAACGCGCGGCACGCCTCGGTGGCGTAGCCCTGGTGCCACTCGTCGGGGTGGAACACGTACCCGAGGCTGTAGCCGTGCCAGCCGCGCGGCTCGTCGTGGTGCAGGTAGAGGTTGCCGACGAGTGCGCCGTCGCTGCCCCGGCACACCGCCCAGAACGACGGGTCCTGCGCGCGGGCGGTGGCGAGCTCGTCGCACTGCGCACGCGTCTGCACGTCGTAGGGCTCGAACCGCACCGCCTCGGGCCGGGACAGGTACGCGTGCAGGCCCGCGCCGTCGTCGCGCGTGAACCGGCGCAGGACGAGGCGGTCGGTGCTGACGCGGGACGGGGGGCGCGCGGGGCCCACGGCTGTCATCCCCGCAGCGTCCCGCGCGGCGGTCCCGTCCGCCGCGGACCTTCGTCCGCGGCTCAGGCGTCCGTCACGCGACGCCGCGGACCGCGTGGTGCACGGCGACCACGCCGCCGGCGAAGCGGCGTTCGTCGAGCAGCTCCAGCTCCAGGCGGACCCCGCGCGGCAGCGCCGGCTTGCCGCCGCCGACCGTCACCGGGCACAGGAGCAGCACGCACTCGTCGACGAGCCCGTGCCGGAACGCCTCGGCCGCCAGGATCGCGCCGCCGATGCTCAGGTCCCCGGGTGAGGCCGCCTTGAGCTCCCGGACCGCGTCCGGGTCGAACCGCCGCTCGATGCGCGTGCGCGCCGTCGAGACCGCGTCGAGGCTGCTGGAGTAGACGATCTTGTCGGTGTCGCGCCAGATCCCCGCGTACTCACGGACGACCGCCGGCTCGTCGGCGAGCCAGTCGTCGTCCTCCCAGACGCGCATCGTCTCGTACATGCGGCGGCCGTAGAGCGACGTGCCGATCTGCCGCTCGTGCTCGTTCCAGAACGCGTGGACCTCCTCGTCGGGCATCGAGAAGTCGAACGCGCCGTGCTCGTCCTCCAGGTAGCCGTCGAGCGAGGTGTTGGCCGCGTAGATCAGCTTGCCCATGAGTGCCTCCGGCTCGACGAGGTCTCCAGCCTGCAGGTGTCCCGGCCGCACCAGCAAGAGCGTGAGGACGACGAGGTCTGGTCCCGCGCGGTCGGGCCGGGCAGGCTGGTGCCGTGCCGCTCACCTCTGTGCCCGTCGTCCCCGCCGGCTGGTTCCGTGACCGCACCCAGCCCACGCTCGCCGCCGACGGCCTCGTCCTGCGCCCGTGGCGCGCGCACGACGCCGCTGCGGTGTGTGCCGCCTACGACGACAGCGCGATCCGCCGCTGGCACGCACGCACGATGGCCGACCACGACGAGGCCCGTGCGTGGATCGCCGGCAAGCGTGCCGCGTGGCAGGAGGAGCGCGCCGCGGAGTGGGCCGTCGTCGTCACGCCCGGCGACACCGACGGCCCTGGTGCGGCGACGACGCTCGGCCCTGACCGGCTCGTCGGCCGCGTCGCGCTCACGCACCTGGACCTGCACGAGGGGTACGGCGCGCTGGCGTACTGGGTCGTCCCGGAGTCGCGGGGGCGGCGCGTCGCCGTCCGTGCGGGCACGGAGGTGCTGCGCTGGGCGTTCGAGGACGTCGGGCTGCACCGCGTTGAGGTCGAGCACTCCACCGCGAACCCCGCGTCCTGCCGCGTCGCGCACCTGCTCGGCTGCCGCCCCGAGGGTGTGCGACGAGCTCACGCCCTGCACGCGGACGGGCATCACGACATGCACCTGCACGCGCGGCTGCGCACCGACGACTGACCGGCGGGCCCGTCACCCACGCTGGGGTGTCGGACCCGCCGGGGCAGGCTTGTCGACGCTGGGCGTCGGCGTCGGGGACGTCAGGCCGCGCAGGTCAGCTGCGGGGTGCCGGGGGAGCCGGAGCCGACGAATCCGAAGCTCGTCGTCCCGCTGGCGACCACGGTGCCGTTGTACGGCGCGTTGGCGACGGTCGTCGTCGAGCCGGACGTCGTCACGGTCCCGTTCCAGAGGCTGCTCACGGACGCGCCGGAGAGCGTGACAGTCCAGGACGAGATCGCCGAGGCGCCGGCCGTCACCGTGACCTCGCCTTGGTACCCGCCGGGCCAGGTGCTCACGGCGCGGAACGTCGCGGTGCAGGTGGCCGGGCCACTGGTCGGGGTGGGCGTCGGGGTCGGCGTCGGCGTCGGGGTCGGCGTCGCAGTGGGAGTGGGAGTGGGGGTCGGCGTCGGGGTCGGCGTGACCGTCGGGTCGGGGGTCGGCGTCGTCGTCGGCGTGGGCGTCGGGGTGGGGGTCGAGTCGTCCCCGCCCTTCGTCGTGTACGGGACGACCGTCCGCGGCGCGGAGCACTTGCCGCCGCAGCTCGTCGGCAGGGAGAAGGAGTACTCGCGGCCACCGAACAGGTACTGGTCGTCGACGTCCTTGACGCGGATCCGGTAGTCGGTGCCGCCGGTCGTCGTCGGCTTCACCAGGAACGACTGGCCCATGTCGACGTTCATCGCCGCGCTCACCCAGGCGCCGCCGGTGAAGTTCTCCACGCCGTGGATGCCGTTGGGCAGGTGGTTGATCGACACCCCGGCCCACCACTTCTCCGAGCCCTGGATGAACCCGATCTCGATGTCGCCGGAGTAGTTCGGCGCCTCGATGAACTGCCAGGTCACGTGCCGGTTGCCCCAGTGCGCAGGCTCCAGGTCACCGACCGGTGCGCCGTTCTTGACGAACGTGTTGATCGCCGCGTGCGCGAGGTCCAGGTGGTACGGGTCGTCGCGGCACCACGCGTTGGGGTCGCCGCAGGAGTCCGCGACGAGCATGTCGAGCGTCGCGCCGTTGTACTTGTCCGCGACCCACGAGCCGTTGCGGCAGAACGCCTGCCCGGCGGCGCCGTCGTTGATCCCGGTGCAGTAGTCGTCGATCGAGACGCGCACCCAGCGGCCGCAGTTGCGGCCGTTGTCGAACAGGCCGAGCTTCGGGTCGTCCGCGGCCATCGGGCGCGGGTACATCGCGTAGTCGCCGGGGGTGTTGAACACGTTGAGCGCGATCCAGCTCTGCGTCTCGAGCTGGTCCTGCGGCAGCCCGCAGCCCCCGTACGGCGCGCCGAGGTTGTCGAACCACGTCGCGTTGCCGGTCACCGGGCCGGTCTCGCCGCCGGGCGGCACGGCGTGCGCCTGGGCCTGCACCCCGACGAGCGCGCCACCCGCCAGCAGCACGGCGAGCAGTCGGCTCCACGAACGGATCTTCCCGGGCGACGACATGACGAGCTCCTCTGGTGGTCAGCGATCGGCCCGAGTCTTCACCTCCGCGCGGGCCCCGGGCGGCGGGGTCGTCCCACCGGCCCGGGGCGCAAATCGATTACGCGCGGCCGGTCAGGCAGGCGGACGGCTGAAGAGGTTCACGACATTCCCGTCCGGGTCCCGGAGCAGGGCGGACCGGTTGCCCCACGGCATGGTCGACGGCGGCAGGACGACGTCCTGCGGGTCGGGCTGGAGCCGGGCGAGCTCGGCGTCGACGTCGGCGACCTCGAACTCGACGATCACCGAGCGGTTGGCCCCGGGTTCCACCGCGCCGCCGAGCATCGCCACGGTCTGCGTGCTCGCGATGGCGAGGGCCGCGCCCGGGCCGCCGAGCTGGGCGAAGACCGGGGCGGGACGGGCCGCGACCTGCCCGGTGAGGCGCTCGTAGAACGCCACCAGGCGGTCGACGTCGTCGGTGACGAGACGGATCGATGCGAACGGCACGGGAGAACCTCCAGGTCGGGGATCGGTCGTCCCAGCGTCCCGCCGGTCCGCGACAGCGTCCTGTCGGTGTTTGTGCGCGGGTGTGCCCGACGTGTCAGGAGGGGTGGTCGACGACGGGCCGCAGCACCCCGGTCGGGATCCGGAGGTCCTGCGGCCGCAGCGCACGCGGGGTGGGGCGGACCCTGCCCGCGAGCGCGGCGGCCCGGCGGGCGTCCTCGCGGGGCAGCACCGCGAGGAACTTGGTGAGGGCCGTCCCCGCCGACTCCCGGAACGGTCCTCGACGCAGCGTGCCGAGCCCGACGAGCACCGCTAGCGCCTCGTCGCGCGTGAAGGCCATCGGTCCGAGCGTCGCGGACGCGTCGATCGCGTACCCGCCCGTGCGTCCCGGCTCGGCCCAGATCGGCACGCCCGCCTGCTGGAGTGCGGACAGGTCCCGCTCGACGGTCCGCACCGAGACCTCGAAGCGCGCGGCGAGCCAGCGCGCGCTCCGGCGTCGGGGCGAGACGGCGCGCAGCTCGTCCACGAGCGCGTAGAGGCGATCCGTCCGGTTCACGGGGCGGATGCCTCGTCGCGTCCGTCCGCACGGTGCTCGTCCCAGGCGACGATGCGGGCGAGCAGCGGGACGGCGGCCTCGATCGTCTGCTTCTCCCGGGGGTCGAGCGCCTCGGCCAGCGCGAGCGTGAGCCAGTCCGTCCGGCGCCGCCGCTCCTGCTCGAGCGCGGCGCGGCCGTGCGCGGTGAGCACCAGCGGCGACTTGCGGCCGTCCGTCGGGTCCGTGGAGCGCTCGACGAGGCCCTCGTCCTCGAGCGCGCGGACCGTGCGCGCCATCGACTGGGGGCGGACGCGCTGGGCGCCGGCGAGCTCGCTGGTGGTCAGCGCACCCTCACGTGCGAGCAGCCCGAGGACCGCGGTCAGGGCCTGGGGGCGGGGGTCCTCGGCGCGTCCTCGTCTCACGAGCCGGCCCAGCTGCAGGCGGAGCTCGGCGGCCAGCAATGCGTCGTCCATGCTCGCAGCGTACCCAGACGAACAGCAGAACTGTGCAGTCTTGCTTGACATCGAGCGCCACGGCGATAGACAGTCTTGCTGTCTTTCTCGTCCCGAGTCAGGAGCCACCCCATGCCCGTCGACGCACTCGACCCCGCCACCGCCCTCGTCCTCGTCGACCTCCAGAAGGGCATCACCGCGCTCCCGACGGTCCACGACCCGGCGGTCGTCGTCGCCCGCGGCGCCCTGCTCGCCGGTGCCGCGCACCGGGCCGGGCGCCCGGTCGTCCGCGTGCGCACCGAGTTCTCGCCGGACGGCGGCGACCTGCTGCGCGGCCGCACCGACTCGCCCGGTCCCGCTGTCGCGCAGCCCGCCGACTTCTCCGACCTCGACCCCCGCGTCCCGGTCTCGCCGTCCGACCTGCACGTCGCCAAGCGCGGGTGGGACGCGTTCACGGGCACCGAGCTCGACTCGCGGCTGCGCCGCCGGGGCGTGCGCTCGGTGGTCGTCGCCGGGATCGCGACGAGCATCGGCGTGGAGTCCACCGCGCGGACCGCGCGCGAGCTCGGCTACGAGGTGGTCGTCGCGCACGACGCCGTCACGGACCTCGTCGCCGCCGCGCACGTGAACAGCCTGGAGGTGATCCTCCCGCGCATCGCGCGGCTGGACACGGCGGCGACGCTCGCCGGCCTGCTGGGCTGACGCGCGCTCGTCGTGCCTGCCTCGACGTGACAGTGATACCCCCGGGGGTATATGGTCGGGACATGGCAACGCGAGAGATCACCCTCGAGAACCTCCAGGAGACCGTCGCCGGGAACGGGATCGTCCTCCTGGACTTCTGGGCGCAGTGGTGCGGACCGTGCCGGTCGTTCGGCCCGATCTTCGAGGCCGCGTCCGAGCGGTACCCGGACGTCGTGTTCGGCAAGGTCGACACCGAGGCGCAGCCCCAGCTCGCCGCAGGCTTCTCCATCACGTCCATCCCGACGCTCATGGCGTTCCGCGACGGCGTGATCCTGTTCGCCGAGCCCGGGGCTCTGCGCGCGAACGACCTGGACCAGCTCGTCGACGCGATCAAGGCCGTCGACATGGACACGGTCCGCGAGCAGCTCGCCGCCGAGCGCGCCGCCGTCTGACCCCGCACCCCCACCACCTCGAGGAGAACCCCATGTGCTACCCCGCCACCTGCAAGACCTGCGGCAAGACGACCTGGAAGGGCTGCGGCCAGCACGTCGCCGACGTCAAGCGTTCCGTCCCCGCGTCCCAGTGGTGCCCCGGGCACCCCGACGCGCCCTCGTCGGGCGGCTTCCTCGCACGCCTCTTCGGCCGCTGACCCCCCGGCCTGACGAAGGAGAGCGACGAGTGACGAGGAACCGACGGACCGCGCTGGTCCCCGGCGCGGTCGTCCTGGCCGGCGCCCTCGCGCTGGCGGGCTGCACGAGCACGCCGGCGGGCATCGAGATGGACGCGGACACGGTCGTGATCGACGTGCGCACGGCCGCCGAGTACGACGCCGGGCACCTCGAGGACGCCGTGAACTACGACGTCCAGAGCCCCGGCTTCGCCGCCCAGGTCGCCACGCTCGACCCCGAGGGCAGCTACGTCGTGTACTGCCGCACGGGGAACCGCGCGGGCGTCGCCGTCGACCGCCTGGAGGACCTCGGCTTCGACGACGTCCAGAACGCCGGTGGTCTCGACGACGCCGCGCGGGCGACCGGCCTCGACGTCATCTCCTGACCCCTCGCCCGACGAGCCTGCCCGCCCCTACCGGCGCGACCAGACCTGGTTGGCCGAGCCCGTGCACGTCCAGAGCAGCACCGCGGTGTTGTTGGCCGTGAGGTTGTGGTCGACGTCGAGGCACAGCCCGGACCGGACCCCGCGGATCGTGCCGTTGCCCTCGAGCGTCCACTGCTGGTTGGTGCCGCCGTTGCAGTCCCACAGCTGCACACGCGTGCCGGCGGTGGCGCTCGGGGCCGCGTCGAGGCACTTGCCCAGCGAGCGCAGCGTGCCGTCGGTGCCCGCGGTCCACGTCTGGTTGGCCGCCGAGTGGCAGTCCCAGATCACCAGGCCCGTGCCGTTCGTCGTCGCGCTGTTCGGCACGTCGAGGCAGCGTCCCGACGAGGCGCTGACCAGGCCCGTGCCGGTCGGCGGCGGCGGAGGCGGCGGGGTCGAGCCGTCGCTGGTGCTCACGCGGAACAGCGCGACGCCGTGCTGGGCGACCTGCGCGGAGATCTGCCCCGTCGTCGTGCCCGTCGCCCCCGTCCAGACCTCGCGGTACTGGTAGGTGCCGGAGCCCAGCCCGACCTGGCCGAGCGTCGTCGAGATCTGCCTGCTGCCGTTGCCGCGGTTGAGCAGCGCGACGGCCACCGAGCCGTCCGCGAGCGGCTTCGCCCACACCTCGGCGTCACCGTCGTCGCGCACCCGGTCCGCCTGGCGGACCAGCGGGTCCTGGTCGATCGCGAGGACGTCGCGGTTGGTGAGGACCGCACGGACGTCGGAGCTCATGTTCCGCAGGTCGTTGCCCGCGACGAGCGGTGCGCCGAGCATCGCCCACATGCTCATGTGGGCGCGGTTCTCGGTCGGGCTGAGGGCGCCCCGCACCCCGACCATCAGCATGTCGGGGTCGTTGTACTGGCCCGGCTTGGTCCACTCGCGCATGGGTTCGACGATGTCGAGGGCCTCGGTGATGCCGACGAAGCAGTCGGCGGACGGCGAGCAGCCGGTCGACCAGGAGGCGGACAGGTCCTCCGACGTGCGCCACATGTCCGCGAACGCGCCCCAGCCCGAGTAGGTCGGGGCGGTGTTGGAGTGCGCGCTGTTCGGGTTGATCGAGTAGACGATCGGGCGGCCGGTGGCCTTGAGCGCGTCGCCGAACCGCTTGAAGACGGTGGCCTGCTCGCTCACGTTGCCGCGCGGGTCGCACCAGTCGTGCTTGACGTAGTCGACGCCCCAGGACGCGAACAGGTTCGCGTCCTGCTGCTCGCGCCCGTACGACGACGTGCCGGGCAGGTTGGCGAAATACTGGTTGCAGGTCTTCTCGCGGGGCGCGTGGTAGATCCCGAACTTCAGCCCCTTGCCGTGGATGTAGTCGCCGAGCGCCTTCATCCCCGACGGGAACCGGTCGGTGCGCGCCCGCAGGTTGCCGTTCGCGTCGCGCGTGTCCTGCATCCAGCAGTCGTCGACGACGACGTACTGGTACCCGGCGGCCGCCATGCCCGAGCTGACCATCGCGTCCGCGGTCTGCCGGATCATCTGCTCGTTGATGTTGCAGTAGAACGTGTTCCAGCTGTTCCAGCCGAGGGGCGGCAGCGGCGCGGGCTCCGCGACCGTGGGTGCGGCGGCCTGGGCCAGTGGCGCGGCCTGGGCCAGTGGCGCGGCGGCCTGCGCGCCGCCCGTGCCGAGCGCGAGGCCGGACACCGTCAGGGCGGCCGTGGCCAGCGCGGCGCACCAGCGGCGACGACGAGACGTTCTCATGGGGCACTCCCTCGTGCGGTGAGGTCGCGGCCGGCTGCCGCGAGGTCGTGGTGCAGGCGCTCCGCCCGGTCGGAGCTGCATGAGAGCGCTCACATCACTCGCATCGTCGCAGCGGCGTCCCCGTCCGCAACCCGCTGGGCGCGGCCTGAAACAGTTACGGCAGGACCTCGGGGCGGCGCCCGGCCGCACGCGCGGGAGCTCGCCGGCGGATGACGGCGGCGGCGGCGGACCTCGTCGCCGGGGCCGACGACCTGCTGACCCTCGCCGTGCGCTACGGCTACGGGTCGGCCGAGGCGTTCGGGCGCGCGTTCCAGTCGGTGCACGGGCTGACTCCCGGTCAGGCCCGGCGTGACGGCGGACCCTTCCGCACCCAGCCCCGCCTCAGGTTCCGCCTGACCGTCGAAGGAGCAGCACCCATGGACGTCCGCCTCGCGGCCGCCCTGCCCTCGGGACCGCCGGCAAGTTCATAAGGGCACAGGGTGGATGCCTTGGCCCCTCCAACCCGTGGCGGCTGCGGCCCGGACCGGAGGTCGTCGCGGTCGTCGACCGCGCTGACGACTTCAGCACCGCCACGGTCGAGCTGTGGCTACCGGTCGAGCCGGGCTGAGCCGACGGGCAGCGCGTCGAGCCACGCCTGCCAGGCGGGCTCGGCGCGACGCCCGTGCTCGGGCGCGTCGTCGGAGAACCACGAGGCCCGCACGATCGCGAGCGCGTCACCGTCCTCGCCCGGCCACACCCCGACGCTCAGCAGGCCGGGGACGGGCGCGTCGAGCAGCACGACCGCATGCCGCTCGGCGACGTGCTCGACGCTGCCCGTGGCGCCGTTCGCCGCCACGACGGCGCCCGCACCGGTCAGGCCCAGCTCGTCGCGCACCACGGTCCACAGCGCCGCCTCGTCGGCCGGGAACGACGCGCTGACGTCCATGCGCGTGGCGGCCTGCCCCGCGAAGTGCCGCAGGTAGGCGCGCAGGGTGTCGAACGACGGGAGCCAACCCGGTCCCAGCGTGTCCCACCACTCCTGCTCCCAGTCGGCCCCGACCCCGAACCCGCTGGTGGTGACCCGCACGACGCACGTGCCGCCCGAGCGTGCCTCGACGAGGAACTCCGAGGTCAGCGGGCTCAGCTCGGCCGGGTCCTTGCCCATGAGGGCGGCCCAGTCCTCCTCGTACTCGAGGCGCCGCGGCGGGTCCCAGCCGGTGACCCGGCCGTCCGAGCCCATGTCGGGACCCATCGCGAAGTGCAGCGACCCGCCCTCGTGCTCGTCGAGGTCGGTGGGCAGGAACCAGGCGCTCATGCCGGTGGCGGTGGCGATCGCGTCCCACACCTGGTCCGGCGTGCCGGGCACCTCGACGCTGAACTCCAGGCGGTACGGGACGTCGGGGTTCGGGCTCATGTCTCCTCCTCGGGGACGGGGTGGGCGGCGACGACGAGGCGGTGCGGCCGTCCGTCGTCGTGGTGGTAGCGCGCGGCCAGGTCGAGCACGGCCGCGGTGAGGTCCTCGGCGAACGCCGCACGGTCGGCGGCCGAGCGGAAGCCGATCGTGGTGTCGACCGTCATCGTCGGGAGCCGGCCGCCCGACGAGCCGGCCCGCCGCGCGAGCGACCCGACCTCGCGGACCAGGCGGCCGGCGAGCGCGAGCAGGTAGGTGGCCGAGAGGTGGTCGGCGGTGGCGGCCGGGTCGGCCGCGGACGGGCTGACGGCCGCCGGCGAGACGACGTACGCCTGCGCGGAGGCCTGCAGCACGCGTTCGGTGATGCCGCCGTGGCGGCGCTCGTCGGCGAGCTCCACGAGGCCGTGGGCCTCGAGCGAGCGGAGGTGGTAGTTGACCTTCTGGCGGGCCATGCCCACCCGGGCTGCCAGCCCCGCGGCCGACGCCGGCACCCGGAGCTCACCCAGCAGCCGGGCACGCACGGGGTCCAGCGCGGTCGCCGCCGCGCGCGCGTCCTCGATGACCTCGACGTCCTGCATGACTCCACCGTGCGCCTTGACAAACATTGTTGTCAATACCTCGACGGCGGACGGTCGGGCGTCTCCCCGCGCGTCCGGCGGGCGGGTCGCCTAGCGTGGCCGGTCCGGGCGTCGATCGGTGAGGGGGCACGGCCCATGGGCGGTCCGACGCATCACGACGTGCTGGTCATCGGCGGCGGCAACGCCGGCATCTCGCTCGCGGCCAAGCTGCGGCGCGACGGGTGCCGTGACGTCGCGGTGGTCGACCCCCGCGACACGCACCACTACCGCCCCCTGCTGTCCTACGTCGCGTCGGGCATGGCGACGCTCGACGACCTGCGCCGACCCGAGCGCGACGTCGTCCCGGTCGGCGTGCGGTGGTACCGCGACGAGGTCACGGGCGTCGACCCGCAGGCGTCGCACGTGCGGCTCGCGAGCGGCCAGGTGCTCCACGGCACCGACGTCGTGGTGTGCCCGGGGTCGCAGGTCGACTGGGACGCGGTGCCGGGCGCCGAGGCGGCCATGGCGACGCCGGCCGCGGCGACCAGCTACCTGCCCGAGCTCGCCGCCAAGACCTGGACAATGCTCTCGTCGCTCACGAGCGGGACCGCGGTCTTCGCGGTCTGCGACCGCCACGTGCCGTGCAGCCCCGTGGCGCTCAAGCCCCTGCTCACGCTCGCCGACCACTGGCGCCGCACGGGCGTGCTCGACGCGATCGACATCCGGCTGGTCCACGAGGGTGACGCGCTCGTCGGGCAGGAGCGGGCGGACCGCGAGCTGCGCGCGGCCGCGCGGCGGTTCGGCGTCGACGTGCGGATGCGGACCAGGGTCGAGAGCGTCGACCCACAGCGCCGCGTGGTCCGCGTCTGGGGACCGGACGGGCCCGACGAGGTGCACTACGACGCGTTCTACCTCGCGCCCCCGCACCGCGCGCCCGCGTGGATCGCCGGGTCCGGTCTCGCCACGGCGGCGAGCGACGGCTTCGTCGCGGTGGACCCGTACACGCTGCAGCACGTCGAGCACCCCACGGTCTGGGGCCTCGGCGACGCCGCCGACGTGCAGACCCCGCCGTCGGGCGGCGCGCTGCGCAAGCAGGTGCCCGTCGTCGCGCACAACATCGCCGCACGCCGCACGGGCGCACCGATGCGGCGGTACCGGGGCTACACGGTCGCCCCGGTGACCACCGACCGGCGGCGGCTGCTGCTCGGTGAGTTCGACCGCGACGGCACGCCCGACCCGACGTTCCGGTTCCCTGACCTGGTGCGCCCGCGGCGGTCGCTGCTGGCCTTCGACCGGTACCTCGAACCGGCGGTCTACTGGCACCGCCTGCTCAAGGGCAAGGTGTCCTGACCCGCTCGTCCCTCAGGGCTGCATGTCCCCGAGCTGGCCGACGCCCGTGACGGCGAGGACGAACAGGACCGCGCCGACGACGACGGCGACGACGTGCGGCAGCACCACGTGCGGCATGCGCCACGACCGTCGGACCAGCCGCCGCACGGTCGCCGGGTCGAGCCGCCACGGAGGGTCCCCGCGCCAGTCGGGCTCGTCGCCCTTGTACGACCACGAGACGTCGATCCGCGGCGAGGAGAAGCCCGTGAGCCCCGTCGGCAGGTCGACGCGGTTCAGGTGGAAGGACGCGACCTCGAGGTCGCGCATGCGCGAGTAGTAGCGCACCTGGTGGACCTTGGTGAGCGCGTCGATGGTCCAGAACCCCAGCGCACTCACGGCCGCGAGGCCGAACAGCGCGTAGTGGTCGTGCTGGAACCCGAGGACGAGAGCGGCGAGGGAGAGCGTGACGGACCAGCCCTTGATCGTGAGCAGGCGGCCGTCGAAGTCGGACACCACCTTGACCAGCAGCTCGTACTCGCTGCGCATGGTGGCGGCGAGCGCGGCCGCGTCACGGCGGGGCGGCGGGCTCTCGTCGGAGGCCTGGTACGTCGAGTCGGTGGCGTCGTCGCCGGGCATACCGCCCATTGTTCAGCGACGGGCCGCGCAGGCAAAGGCGAGCCGTGTCCTAGTCGCCGGTCTGGTGCGGGTGTCCGGGTCCGGGTCCCGGGCCCCCGGGCCGCTTCGCCGGTGTGACGGTCACCAGCGCCGACTCCGAGATGCTCACGCCGCCCGCGGTCGCGGTGGCCGTGACCCTCACGTGCCCCGGCCGGGTCGCGGTCAGGACGCCTGCGGCGGTGACCGTGGCCCCCGCCGTGTTGGTGTCCATCGGGGCGATCCGGTAGCCGTACGTCGTGCCGGGGAGCGCCGGGACCAGTCGGGCGGAGAGGCGGACCGCTCCGTGCGTGGCGGCGTGGAGCGGCACGCTGCGGTCGGCGAAGTCCGCCGCGGGGCTGTGGGTGTCGGGGAACGCGCTGCCCGAGGCGTCGAGCGCACCGGCGGTCACGACGACCGGGAACGTGGTCGAGCGCGTCTCGCCGTCGGCGGTCGCCTTCGCCGTGATGAGGGCGGTGCCGACGCGCCGCGGAGCGACGGCACCGGGCGACGAGCAGCTCGGCTCGTCGCCGGACCGGACTAGACCTCCAGGCGGTCATGCATCGCCTTCTCGAGGTAGTCGAGCACGCTCCAGGCGACGTACACGCGACTGTCGGTCTCGTGGTCCCAGAGGAAGATCTGCTTGAGCCCGCTGAGGCTCATGAAGAACTGGTCTCCGTTCCCCGGGTCGCCGAAGAAGACCAATCCCTCGAACGGCATGTAGAGCTCGGGGAACACCTTGTGCGTGCGGAAGAGCGCGTTCTCGCGGCCGATGCGCGCCGCGTCCCAGAGCAGGCCCTCGCCGGTCTCCGCGACGATGCCGTTGGACTCGGCGAGCAGGGTGCGCAGCCCGTCCGGCAGTCGATGGCCGAGCTGCGCCTCCGCCGCCTCGATCTCGTCCGGCGTCGCGGGGTCGCTGAACTCCGCCTCGCCCCAGGCCGCAATCCGGTCGATCTGCATGGCGGCATGGTGCCCCAGGGAGGGCTCACGTGGGCGCGGTGCTACTCCCTGTGGATGACGAGGAGCCTCGTGAGGAAGTGGGCGGCGACGGTCGCGCGCGCGTCGGACTCCCGCGGGAGTCCGACGCCGTCGGCCACGTCACGTGCGGGCGGCGACGAGCACGAACGAACCGAGCCGGGTCTGTACGGGCGTCACGCTCGCGACCTCGATCCCGGCGGCGCGCACGAGCGCGGGGATCGCGTCGAGGTCCGCGTCGGGCTGCGGGTCGCGTCGGGTCCGACGAACGGCGAGCCCGTGCGTGTGGTTCTCGCCGAGGAAGTCGAGGACGTGGAGCCGCCCGCCGGGACGCAGCACGCGCCGTGCCTCGCGGAACGCCGGGATCTTCGCCTCGTCGGGCAGGTGGTGGAGCATCAGCGAGGACAGCACGACGTCGACGCTCTGGTCGGGGTAGGGCAGCGCATCGGCGAACCCGTGGTCGAGCCGCACGTCGAACCCGCGGCGGCGGGCCTTGCGTGCCGCGCGGGCGAGCGCCGCGCCGTCCGGGTCGAGGCCGGTGGTGTCGACCCCCGGCACGAGCCGTTGGGCGAGCAGCAGCAGGTTGCCGGTGCCGCAGCCGGTCTCGAGCACCCGGTCACCCGGCTGCAGGCACGCCTCGCCGAGCAGCCGGCGGTGCAGGCGCTCCGCTCCGACGAGCCGGGAGAAGGGGTCGTAGAGCGGCAGGAGCCACACCTTGCCCATCGGTGGCAGGTGCTCGCGCTCGCCTTCCGTGGCCGTGCTTCGGGTCGACATGGACGTTCTCCCTTCGGCGGTCCGCCCCGGTGCGGGTGGATTCCTCCAGCGTGGACGGGTCGTCCGTCGTCGACCAGGACCGCGGGCAGGGAGGAGTAGGACGATGTTCCGATGGACGACGACGCGCTCCTCGACGCGGCGTCCACACGCCTGCGCCGCCACCGGCCGGACGGTGTCCCTGTGTACGCGTGGGTCGGGCAGCCGGGCCGGCCGCCGGTCAGCCTGATGTGGTTCGGCGGCCCCGGGTCGGGAGCGCGACCGTCGGCCGTCGAGCACCGCCACGCGCACGACTTCCTCGTCCTCGCGTACGTCGAGCAGGGCGGCAGCCGTCTGCGCGCGGGCGACGTGGAGTACGACGTGACGGCTGGCGACGTGCTCGTCGTGCCGCCCGGGCAGGTCGTCGGACCCGTGGGACCGCGGCCGTTCGACGGCGTCGTCCGGGCCGTGTTCTTCCCGCCCGACGCGGTCGAGGGACGCAGCCCCGGTGCGCTGCGCTCGTGGCGTCGGCACCCGCTCCTCCTGCCGTTCGTCGGGCCGGGCACGAGGACGGTGCGTCGACTGCGCGTCCCGGAGGCCGACCGGAGCCGCTGGTCCCAGCGGCTGGCGGACCTCGAGGCGGAGGTGGCGCGGGGCGACGCGGTGGGGTCACCGGAAGCGGCGGTCGCCCATCTGACGCTCCTGCTCGTCGACGTCGCGCGCCTCGTCGACGACGCGCACGAGGGGTGGGACGACCCGCTGCTCGCCGCCACGTTCGAGGTGCTCGCCCGGCGGTTCGCCGAACACCTGTCCCTCGGGGACGTCGCGGCCGAGCTCGGTCTCACCCCGGGGCACGTCACGACGGCCGTCCGGCAGCGCACGGGCCGGACCGTGCAGCAGTGGCTCGTCGAGTACCGCATGGCCGAGGCCCGCCGGCTGCTCGAGGACGGCGACCTGCTCGTGGGGCTCGTCGGGACGCGCGTCGGGTACCCGGACCCCGCGTACTTCGCGCGCGTGTTCCGCCGGTCGCACGGGATGTCCCCCGCCGCGTGGCGGCGCGCGAGCCGAGGCACGTGATCAGACCGTTGCCCCCGGCGCGGGGACCGGGCGGGTCACGCCGGGTGTCCAGGCACGGGACCAGGTCCAGGCCGTGCTCGCCCACGTCGCGGGCGTCCGGCCTCAGTGGTCGTGGCGGTGGTGCGCGTCGGGGTAGTGCTCGTGGGTGTGCGTCAGCGCCTCATGCGTGTGCACGTGGCGATGCCGCACCCCGGGCGCCACGAGCTCGCCGGGTGCGTGCTCGTGGTCGTGGTGCCCGTCGTCGTGCGTGTGCCAGTGCTCGTGCGTCACGGCCTCGTGGTGGTGCTCGTGCGCGTGCTCCTCACTCAGGTGCAGCCACGTGCCCACGGCCATCAGCCCGCCGGCCGCCAGCAGCTCCCACGTGACCGGGTCACCGAGGGCGACCGCGAGCACCGCGCCGAAGAACGGCGCGACCGAGAAGTACGCGCCGGCGCGCGCGGTCCCGACGTGCCGCAGACCGACGATGAACAGCACGAGGCTCAGCCCGTACGAGACGAAGCCCAGACCCAGCGCCGCGGCCGAGGTGGCGAGCCCGGGCAGCTGTGCGCCGAGCACGAGCGCGACGACGAGGTTCGTCGGACCTGCGACCGCGCCCTTGACCATCGCGAGCCACGTCGCGTCCGTGAGCGAGACCTTCCGGGTCAGGTTGTTGTCCAGGGCCCAGCACGCGCACGCCCCGACGATCGCCGCGGCCGGCCACAGGCTGGTGACCTCGGCGTGCCCCGTCGGCACCGCGATCACGACCGCGCCGGCCACGATCGCCAGCATGCCCAGCACCACCCGACGATCCGCCGGCTCGCGGAACACCACCCACGCGACCACCGCCGTCAGCACGCCCTCGGCGTTGAGCAGCAAGGACGCGCCCGAGGCCGGCATCGACGACAGCCCGACCATCAGCAGCACGGGCCCCGCCACGCCCCCGGCCCCCACCGCTCCGACGAGCCACGGGACGTCCCGACGCGGGAGGTGGACCCGTGGGGCGCGGCGCACCCGGCGCCACACCCCCATCCCGACACCGGCACCGACGTAGAGCAGGCCGGCCAGCAGCCACGGGCTCACCTCGCCCAGCAGCAGCTTCGCCACCGGCGCGCTCGCCCGAACAGGACCGCGGCCCACAGCGCCGCCTGCACGCCCGCGTTGCGCAGCCCTCGCCTCGACTCGATCACCCACCCATCGTCGCCCACGGGCCTGGCGCCCTGCGCTGCGCGAGCCGCGACGGCCCCGCCCTCCCGAGGACGGGGCCGTCGTCGGTCACGCCGTGCGCGCCGGGGTCAGCCCACCTCGACGAGCTGCCACTGCTGGTTGGTGCCGTTCCAGTCGGCGTACTGGACGACATTGCCGCCGTCGGCGGTGGACGCCCCCTGCACCTCGACCGCCTTGCCGCTGTGGCGCGCGATCAGCTGGATGTAGCTGTCGATCGTCTGGATGCTGAACTGCTGGTTGGCGCCGCCGTGGTCGCCGTACTGCTGGATCGCCGCGCCGTCGGCGGTGGAGTTCCCGCTGACGTCCAGGACCTTGCCGGACAGCCGTGACTTCAGCCGGTAGTACCCGTTGCCGGAGCTGACGAACTGCCACTGCTGGTTGGTGCCACCGTGCCGCGACCACTGCGTGATCCGGGCGCCGTCGTTGGTCGCGTAGTTGTACACGTCGATGGCCTTGCCGCTGTTGCGGTTGACGAGCGTGTACCAGGCCGAGGTGTCCACGGTGCCGTTGCCCGGGTCAGGGGTCGGCGTGGGCGTCGGGGTCGGGTCGGTGCCGCCGGACGGGTTGCCGATGCTTCCCGGCACGGCGCGCAGCGCGGTGAACCAGGCGGCGGCCATCTTGTCGTAGCCCGTCGCGTTGGGGTGCACGCCGTCGCCCAGGTCGGCGGTGGTCAGCGCCCGGTACATGTCGACGAGGTGGACCTTCTTCCCGGCGGCGGCCCTGCTCGACACGATGCCGGGGATGGCGGAGTTGTAGGCCCGGACCTGCGAGTCGGCGAACGACACCGGGATCAGGGTCGCGACGAAGACGTCGGTCTGCGGGGACGTGCTCGTGATCTTGTCGATGACGGACGCGAGCCGGGCGGGTGCGTTCGCCAGGTCGCGGTTCTGGGTGATGTCGTTGGTGCCGATGTGCAGCAGCACGGTGCGCGGCTGGTAGGTGCGTACCCAGTTCACGACGTTGGCGTCGATCTGGTCGATCCGCCAGCCTCCGTGCCCCTCGTGGTCGTGGTCCCACAGGCTGGCCGGGCCGTTGAAGGCCGACCCGACGAAGTCGGTGGTGTAGCCGTTCTGCGCGAGGCGCTGCCACAGCCCGACGCGGTAGCCGCCCCCACCGGGGTAGCCCTCCGTGATCGAGTCGCCCAGGGGCATCACGCGGGTGCCCCCGTTGCTCTCGGCGGTGGCGGGCGCGGACGTCGCCGTGGCACCGCCCGCCAGTGCGATGCAGAGGGTGACGGCGAGCAGCAGCCGTCGGCCGATTCCGTGCATGTCTGCCTCCTGAGGGTGGCTGTGCGCCGTCCGTCCGGGCCCCCGGGCCGCGTCGTCGCGGTGGGGAGCACGTCGTGCGAGCCCTGGCCGGCGCCGTGCGGGTCCGCCTGTCGATGTGAGCGCTCACAGAGCGCGATCCGCCCACTTTGCACGGACTTCGCGAGCCTCGCGATCGGCCCAAACGGTTAGGGGAGGGGGCGGTGGACAAGGCCGATCCGGGCCGAGATAGTCGCGCCATCCGGGCACCCCCGGTCCCCGTCCGCCCACTGCCGACGAGGGCCGTCGGCGCGCATCGAACGACCAACAGCGATTGGACGAATCATGCGAGGAACTCCATGGCGGCGCCGAACGTGGCCGGCGGCTCTGGCGCTGGCCACGCTGCTCACCGGGGGGACGGTCGCCGTGGCGCCCGCGGCATCCGCCGCGACCGGCTGCCGCGTCGACTACGTCGTCCCGTCCCAGTGGAACGGCGGGTTCACGGCGAACGTCAAGGTCACCAACCTCGGTGACGCCGTGAGCAGCTGGCTGCTCACCTGGACCTTCCCCGCGGGGCAGACCGTGACCCAGGCGTGGAACACCAGCCTCACGCAGAGCGGCGCCACGGTGTCCGCGAGGAACGCGTCGTACAACGGCTCCCTGGGCACCGGCGCCTCGGCGGAGATCGGCTTCAACGGCACCTCCGGCGCCTCCAACCCGTCGCCCACCACGTTCGCGCTCAACGGGACCACGTGCACGGGGTCGACCACCGGCACCCCGACGCCGACCCCCACCCCGACGCCGACGCCCACCCCGTCGCCCTCCGTGAGCCAGACGCCGCGCCCGGGCTCACCCGCGGACCTCACGGTGAACACCGGCACCAAGTACCAGACGATCGACGGCTTCGGCGCCGCCGTGTCGATCTGGGGAGGTGCCTGGTCCACGGCCGACACCCAGACGCTCGTCGGGATGGGTGACAACCAGCTCGGCCTGTCCATCGTGCGCACGGGCATCTCGCCCGTGTCGAGCGAGTGGGGAGCGCAGGTCAGCGCCCTGAAGACGGCGAAGACGTACGGGTCGAACGTCAAGATCCTCGCCTCGCCGTGGACCGCGCCCGCGGCGTGGAAGACGAACAACAGCCGCACCGGCGGCGGGTCGCTCAAGACCGACTACTACGACGACTACGCCAACCACCTCAACAGCTACGTGCAGTACATGCGCAACCAGGGCGTGGCCATCGACGTGACGTCCGTGCAGAACGAGCCCGACTGGCACCCCGACTACGACTCCATGGCCTGGACCGGGGACCAGCTGCGCACCTTCGTGCGCGACCAGGGCGCCAAGGTCCAGAACACCAAGCTCATGGTGGCCGAGTCGCTCGGCTTCAACCGCTCCTACAGCGACCCGACGCTGAACGACGCCGCAGCCCGCAACAACATCGGGTACGTCGGCGGGCACATCTACGGCCAGGAGAACGGGCCGAACCTCTCCCCGTACCCGCTGGCCGCGCAGTACGGCAAGAACCAGTGGATGACCGAGTGGAACTACCACCAGGCCGACGGCAACGGCTCGAACATCTGGGGCGACCCGTCGAACGCCGCCGCCTGGAACGAGACCCTCGACAAGGTCATGTACACCGTGGACCGCTCGATGCAGGCCAACTGGAGCGCGTACGTCTGGTGGTACGGGCGGCGCTACTACTCGTTCATCGGCGACGGCGAGTCGGCGTACGGCACCACCGGCGGCGCGGTCCTCAAGCGCGGCTGGGCGTTCTCGCAGTACTCCAAGTACGTCCGCCCCGGCTACCAGCGGGTCGGTCTGACGAAGAGCTCGAAGGCCTCCCCGCTCGAGGTCACGGCCTACCAGGGCGACGGCAAGATCACGCTCGTCATGCTCAACCGCTCGACCAGCGCGGTGAACGGGACGGTGATCCAGGCCCCGCAGGCGGTCAAGGCTGCGCTCCAGACCATGACGTCGCAGTACTCCAGCCGCGCGCCCCAGGCCACGAGCGTCACCGGCAGCCAGGTGACGGTCAACGTGCCCGCGCGGAGCATCTCGACGGTCGTCATCACGCTCTGACGCCCGGAGCGCCCGGTGGATCCAGGCGCCTGTGACGGTGGCCCACGCCGAGCTGACGTGGGCCACCGTCGCGGTCGTCGAGGGGTGGCCCCGGTGGCGAGGCCGACGAGCGCGGCGAGCGGTGGCGTCAGCGCATGCGGCGCTCGTCCCACGCGACGATGCGCGCCATGAGGGGCACGGCGGCCGCGAGGGTCTCCCGCTCCGCCGGATCGAGCGCGTCGGCCAGCGCGAGCGTGAGCCAGTCCGTCCTGCGGCGGCGTTCCTGCGCGAGCGCCTCGCGCCCCCGGGCGGTCAGCACCACCGGCGACTTGCGGGCGTCGGTGGGGTCCGTGGACCGCTCGACGAGCCCGTCCTCCTCCAGCGTGCGGACCGTGCGCGCCATCGACTGCGGCCGCACGCGCTGCGCGGCGGCGAGCTCGCTCGTGGTCAGCGGACCCTCGCGGTCGAGGAGGCCGAGCGCCGCGGTGACCGGCTGGGGCCGCGGGTCCTCGGCGCGGCCTCGTCGGACCAGACGGCCGACCTGCAGGCGGAGGTCGGCGGCGATCTCGGCGTCGTCCATGCGGCCACCCTAGTCCGCAAGACAGCGCATCTGTGCAGTCTTGCTTGACATCGGCATGCGACACGATAGACAGTCTTGCTGTCTTTTCGCCTCTTGCGTCAGGAGCACCTCATGCCCGTCGACACGCTCGATCCCGCCACCGCCCTGGTCCTCGTCGACCTCCAGAACGGCATCACCGCGCTGCCGACCGTGCACGACGCGTCGCTCGTCGTCGCGCGTGCCGCGCTCCTCGCGGAGGCCGCGCACCGCGCCGGCCTGCCCGTGGTCCGGGTGCGGACCGCGTTCTCGAGCGACGGCGGCGACGTGCTCCGCGGTCGTACCGACTCTCCCGGGCCCGCGGTGACCCAGGCCGCGGACTTCGCCGAGCTCGACGCGCGTGTGCCGAGCGATCCTGCCGACCTCGTCGTCACCAAGCGGGGGTGGGACGCGTTCACGGGGACCGAGCTGGACTCGCGGCTGCGTCGCCGGGGCGTGCGCTGCGTGGTGATCGCCGGGATCTCGACGAGCATCGGCGTCGAGTCCACGGCCCGCACGGCACGTGAGCTGGGCTACGAGGTGGTGGTCGCGCAGGACGCGGTGACGGATCTGGTGGCCGCGGCGCACGCCACCAGCCTGGAGGTGATCCTGCCGAGGATCGCGCGCCTGGACACGGCTGAGGCGATCGCCCAGTGCCTGGCGGGGGAGCGCTGAGTACGTTCCGCCCGTGCCGGGGACACCTATCGTCCTGGTATGACGGACGACACCGCACGAACCGCCGGCGCGCCCAGCCCGGTCCGCCAGCTGCGCCTCGTGGTGGAGGCTGCCGACTACGACGAGGCCGTGACGTTCTACCGCGACGTGCTCGGCCTGCCCGAGCAGGCGGCCTTCGAAGGTGACGGCGACGCGCGCGTCATCATCCTCGACGCCGGCCGCGCCACCCTGGAGATCGCCAACCCTGCTCAGAAGCGCATGATCGACGACGTCGAGGTAGGGCGGCAGGTCGCACCCCACCTGCGGGTAGCGTTCGAGGTGGACGACGCCGTGGCGACCACCAGGGCGCTGGCCGACGCGGGTGCACACGAGCTTGCGCCGCCCACCCGCACGCCGTGGCAGTCGTTGAACGCCCGCCTGGACGCGCCGGCCGGGCTCCAGATCACGGTGTTCGAGGAGCTCGAGTCGCTCGACGAGCGTTCCGGCCGGCCCGGGTTCGGCACCGCCGGCACCCGCGACTGACCGCCGCACCCTCGGACGCGCCCGTGCCAACCAGGAGCCCCTGCGGGCACAGGAGTGCCCCCTGCCGGGGGTCGGGCGGGCACGGCCCGACCCCCTAGCATCGCGTCGTGACCGACTCAGCACCCCCGTTCGTCGTCCCCCGTCCCGATGCGCTCGACGCGTTGCGGGAGATCGACCTCGTCCTGGCCTCGCTGCACGCGATCGCCTCCGACGAGCACGCCCGCGACGACGACTGGTACGGGCGCGAGCTGGCGCGGTTCGTCGATGGCTGGCGCGTGACGCGCCGCCTCGCGCACGTCCGCCAGCTGCTGGACCCCGGGTTCGACCACGAGATCGGCGCGGACGGCATGGACGAGGCGGAGCGGGCGTGCGCCGGCTTGCCGTACTGGGAGACGTCCGAGACGCCGGCGCCCGGCCGCTGAGCCAGGACGGTCGGTCTCGCGAGGGCCGCACGTGCCGACTCATGGCCGATCACTGAGGACCCGGGCGAGCGCGGCACGTCCCGCCGGACCCCACGCCGGCTTCCCCCGGGCAGGCCGCGCTCGCCGTTCTGGCCCATGAGGATGAGGAACAGGCTCTTCAGCGCCGCCAGGCCGCGGGCTCGGCGGATCGTCGCGTCGTCCGCCCGCGAGTAGCCGTCGAAGAACCGGGCGGACGACCCCGCCGGCAGCAGCAGCCACGCCGCGGCGAGGTCCCACGCGGGATCCCCCGCGAACAGGTCCCCGAAGTCCACGACGCCCGCCAGCGTCCCGTCGGCGACGACGACGTTCGCTGGGTGCAGTTCCCCGTGCACCCACACCGGCGGGCCCTGCCAGGCAGGCGCGGCGACGGCGTCCTCCCACACGGCACGGACGTCGCGGGCCGCGCAGCCGAGTGCGGCGGGGTCGACGGACTCGAGGAAGTGGGTGAACCCACCGGTGCACTCCCGCGGGTGCGCACCCCGGTCAACCCCCGCCGGTGCGTCGGCGGGCGCTTCGACGTGCAGCGCCCGGAGGAACGCCGCCAGGGCGTCGGTCGCGTGCGCGGCGCGCGTGATCGTGGCACGGTCCAGCGGTTCACCGGGGACCCATGCGACGACCGTCCAGAGCTTGGCCGAGCGCGCGGAGGGCGCGCCGTGCCGCACCGGGACAGGGACCGGCAACGGCAGCAGCGGTGCGAGGACCGGCAGCCACCGACGTTCCTTGAGCTGGTGGTCCGGGCTGGTGTCCATGCGCTGGATCCGCACCGCCAGATCAGTGCCCAGGCGCCACATCTGATTCCCCCACCCGCCGTCCACCTCGACGAGGGGCAGGTCCGCGAGGTCGGGGTGCTGCTCGCGCACCAGGTCGCGGATGAGCTCCGCGGTGAACTCCGACGCGATGCGGCGTCACGTTAGCCGGTGCGTGGCTGGGATGCTCTGGTCGTGCCGACGCGCGTCTGTCGGGCCGCAGGAAGCGCCCCTCGTCGGAGGGCCGAGGCAGTCGCTTGACCTTCACACCGTGTCAGGGCCCACCGTCGGAGGTGCCATGTTCACCATCGGGGAGTTCGCCGCCCTGGGCCGGGTCTCGGTCCGCATGCTGCGCCACTACGACGCCGTCGGGGTGTTGCCGCCTGCGTCCGTCGACCCGGCGACCGGGTACCGCCACTACGCCGCCGAGCAGCTGCGCCGGCTCAACCGCATCGTCATCCTGAACGACCTCGGGCTCACGCTCGCCCAGGTCCGCCGGGTGCTCGACGACGAGGTCGACGCCGACCAGCTGCGCGGGATGCTCGCGCCTGCGCGAGGCGCAGCTCGAGGAGCAGCTCGTGCAGGACGCGGCGCGGCTGGCGGTGCTACGGGCCCACCTGAGAGCCGTCGAGAGGGGAGGTCGCATGTCCACCTACGAGGTCGTCGTGAAGTCCGTGCCGGTCCAGCGGGTCGCGCACGTCCACGCCTTCGCCGCGAGCTACGAGCCCGGCGACATCACGCCCGTCATCACGCCCCTGTACCCGCGCCTGTTCGACGGGATCGCCGCCGCGGGGCTCGCCATGACGGGCGCGCCGCTGGCCTGGTACGAGCCGGTCGAGGACAGCGAGGCAGTCGTCGTGCACGCGGCCGTACCCGTCGACGCGCCCCTGGCGCAGCACGACGACGCACCGTTCGAGGTCGTCGACCTGCCGCCGCTCGAGCGCGTCGCGACGATCGTGCACCACGGGCCGATGGACGAGGTCGAACCCACGATGGGTGCGCTGGCCGCGTGGATCGAGCAGCAGGGGTACCGCCCGCTCGGCCTGGCCCGCGAGGTCTACGTCGACTACGACCCCGAGCACGCCGCGACCGGCGTCACCGAGCTCCAGGTCCCGCTCGGCAACCGGAACCCCTGACGGGCCGAGCTCGGGCGCGGTCGACAAGCCGTGGGTCTGACTGGGGCGAGGCCGCCGACATGCCAGCGATCCTGGATGGACGCCCGCGCCGGCTCAGCGATGCGCCGGTTCCGTCGCCAGGACGAGGCGCCGAATGGCAGTGCTTGCCTCCTGCGGGGCCGGTAGCCGGACGTACGCGCCGTCCCCGCCACGGAAGACACAGTCCACCCCGTACCGGTGGAGCAGTGCGACCGCGGAGTCGTCGGGCCGGTGGGGGAGGAGCGCGGTCAGCACGTCAGGCGGGTCGGAGGCCATTGCCGCGGCGTAGTCGAGCAGCTGGGCTCGGTCACGGGGCCGAGCGTAGGACGCCTCGGTCAGCACCACTCGGCGTGCGCGGGCGGATGGTCACGCGGTCGGCGGACGAGCTCTTGCCCCTTCCGTCCTCCGGCACCGACCGGCCCATGCCGATAGCGGGAGTGGACACGAACCTCTGGAGGTCACGGCAGTGGCACGTACCTACCCCGAGCATCCCGCCTTCCCCGAGGACGGCGGCGCCGAGCAGGCCGTCTGGCAGGCGTTGCGGGACCACCTGCCTGACGACGCGGTCCTGCTCGCGGGCACCGCGTTGCAGGACGGTGCGAAGGAACGCGAGATCGACCTGCTCGTCGTGTGGCCGGGCCTTGGGCTCGCCGCGATCGAGGTGAAGGGTGGGCACGTCGCGCGCGCGGACGGGCAGTGGTGGCAGGGCTCCGGTGAGGGGCGCCATGCGATCGACCCGGTGGGGCAGGTGCAGGACGCGAAGCACACGCTTCTCGCGCTGCTGCATCGGCACGGTCTCGCGGCGGCGCGGGCACGGGCCGCGCACCTCGTCGCGCTTCCGCACACGTTCGTCCCAGGGGGGCGGGACGCACCGGAGCTGCCTCGCACGATGCTGCTCGACCGGGGCGACGTCACGGACGGCGGGCGGGCCGTCCACCTCGTGCGTCGGGCGATCGACGAGCACGGGGCCGGGCAGGCTCCGCTCGACGAGCCGTCGGCCGAGGCCCTCGTCGAGTGGCTGACCGGCGGTTTCCCCTCGCAGTCCGAGGCGCTCGCGGTGGCCGCCCAGTACGAGGACCACCTCGACCGGCTGACTCGCGATCAGGCGCAGGCCATGCGCTACCTCGACGCGGTGCGACGCGTGCACGTCGTCGGCGGGGCGGGCACGGGCAAGACGTGGCTGGCCCTCGAGCACGCCCGTCGCCGCGCGAAGGCGGGGGAACGGGTCGCGCTCATGTGCTACTCGCGTGGTCTGGCCCGGTACCTGGAGCGGACGACCGCCCAGTGGCCGGTCCGGGAGCAACCGGCGTACGTCGGGCTGTTCCACGAGCTGCCGGTGCGCTGGGGTGCCGCGCCCGGCGACGACGCCGACCCGACCGACTGGGAGGAACGCCTGCCGCGCGACCTCGGGGAGCTGGCCGCGCAGCGACCGGAGACCGACCTGTTCGACGCGGTCGTCGTCGACGAGGCGCAGGACTTCGGCGACGCGTGGTGGCCGGCCGTGCTGCGCTGCCTGCGCGACCCCGACGGCGGGAGACTGACGGTGTTCTCCGACGACGGGCAGCGCGTCTTCCCACGCGCGGGCACCGCACCGGTCGAGCTCACCGTCGTCGAGCTCGACGAGAACCTGCGCTCCACCAAGCAGATCGCCCAGCTGTGCGGGGCGCTGCACGAGGGCGTCACCCGCCCGCGCGGGTGGCCCGGCGCGCCGGTGCGTGTCGTGGACGTGCCGTTCGAGGACGCCGTCAGTGCCGCGGACGACGCCGTCGAGGCGCTGCTCGACGAGGGCTGGGAGCCCGGGCAGATCGCGCTGCTCACCACCGGGCGGCGGCACCCGATGCAGGTCGAGACCGTCGGGCTTGCCGGGTACCAGGAGTACTGGGACGGGTTCTTCGCCGGTGAGGACGTGTTCTACGGGCACGTGCTGGGGTTCAAGGGGCTCGAGCGGACGGTCGTGGTGCTGGCGGTCAACGGGGTCCGGGACGCGGCGCGGGCTCGGTCGATGATCTACACGGGGTTGTCGCGGGCGCGTGTGTTGCTCGTGGTGGTGGGGCCGCTCGGGTACGTGGAGGAGATTGGTGGGGAGGCCGTCAGGAGGCGGTTGGGGGACGCGTGGGAGTGGGGGGAGCAGGGCCACGCGACGACTGCCGGATAGCGCGATGCCTCCGTCGCGCCAGCACGCGCTGACATGACGGCACGAGACCGGGCGGCAGGGGGTGCTCGCAGCCCAGTTCGCGCGCTACCCTGCCGATCCTCTCCTCGGCAGAGCACCGACCGGTAGACGCGGGAGAACCGGACCGATGACCACGACCACGGTGCGCGTCGGCGCACGATCGACGACGGTCGACGACGCGTTCGTGTTCGTCCGTCGGTACCTGAACGCCCCGGAGGAGCGGTGGTCGTACCCGGCGTACGACGAGTACCCCGGGGCGGCGACTGACCTGCTCGGACCCCAGGACCTCTTCGCACCGGAACTCCTCAACGCCGGCCTGAACCTAGGTTCGTACTACGCCTTCCTCAGCGTTCTCGACGAGGTGAACGCGGCGCTGGCTGCCGTTCCGACGGGTGTGGCGCTGGACGAAGCGGAGAACGTCGCTGTCACGGCCGTCGCCGACCTCATCGGCGTTCTCGACGATCCGTCGATCCCGGGCGTCAAGCTGACGAAGCTGTCCAAGGTGCTCCACCGCAAGCGGCCCTCGCTCATCCCCTTGTACGACGAGCAGATCCGCCGCTGCTACCAGGACGGAGACGGCGCACCCGTGCCCGCCGCGAATCGGACGTGGCGTGAGTTCGCGACGCTGTGGCTCGGCGCCGTGCAGGCCGACCTGGCGTCCCAGTTGGACGTCTGGAGGGCGCTCGCCGCCCTCACCCCGCCCGGAGGGCCGACGATCACCCCGTTGCGGGCACTGGACATCGTCGGTTGGAGGCTGGGTAGTCGAGCCACTGACCGTGGGCTCACGAGGTTGACGACGCCGCGCGAGGCGTGAGGGAGGGTAGGCCTTCCGGCGGCAGGATGGGAAAGTGCGACCGACGCGTCCGCCCCGAGAACGACGCTCGGTCAGTCAGGCGTCGATCCGCGCCGGGCTCACCGCTCCGGCCGCACTCCGAGTCTGCGCGTCTGGGAAGATCTCGGTCCTGGTTGTACCCAGGTCGCGGTTCTCAGCGAGTCACGACCACCAACTCGTCCCGGGCACGCGTCGCCGCGACGTACAGCACCGACCGGTTGCGCTGCTCCGCGTCCTCGCGCTCGGCCGCGTCCATGGCAGCCAGACGCTGCACCTCCCACGGAGCCGTCCAGCCTACGTCCGTCAGCAGGACCTTGGAGAACTCCGTGCCTTTGGCGCGGTGGCGGGTCATCACGGCGACCTTCTTCGCCGGCGGACGTTCGCGGTCGACAGGGTGCGCGGGCACACCGGCGTCTGCCAGTGCCTGCGCGACTCGGTCGCGCTGCTGGCGGTCGGGCACGAGCACCGCAACGGTGCCCGGATCCTCAGTCGTGGGGAGCCAGCTCTGGACGCGGTCGACGACGACCGCGAGCTCCTCACTCAGGCTCGCGGTGTGGACCACCTCGGGCGGGGGGCCGGTACGGGCGGAGCGGTACCCGGTCTGCTCCTGCTCGCCCTCGAGGTCGACCCACTCGACACCGTCGAGCTGAGCCAGGGCCCACCTGAGGTTCTGTGCGGTGGTGCGGTAGTTGAGCGTGAGGCGGCGTGACCGGCCGACGATGTTGACGCCCAGCCGCTTGAGCGGAGTCCGGTGGCCGTAGATGCGCTGGTGGGAGTCCTCGGCGATGAAGAGGTCGTCCGGACCGCTCGGGGCGAGGGCGCGCAGTAGCTTCCAGTGCGCGGGCGTGAGGTCCTGCCCTTCGTCGACGAGGACATGGTCGGCGAGCTGCGCTCCTGGATGACCGGGGGTGCCCTTGAGGTAGGCGGCTGCGACCACGCCTGCTTCGGCGAAGTCGAGCGAGCCGTCGAGACGAGCCTGGGTGCGGTACTCCTGGAGCAGTCGCCACATCTCGGTCCGTGAGGCGCGGTCGAGGGCCACTCCGCGTCCGGTGCGACGCACGCGGAGGTACTCCTCGAGGGTCGTGACGCCCGATGGCAGCACGACGAGGTCGTACTCGTCCTTTAGGAAGCTCTCGTTGGCGACAGTCGCCGGCAGGGAAGTGGCGACGTGGTCGAGGACGGCCCGCCACCGTGCGTGCGGGGTGCGCTGGTTCGGGTGGGATCGTGACTCCCCGAGCACCGCGGTCTGGGCGGCGTCGAGCGCTGGCCCCGGCGCGCGCCGGACGACGGCGCGCGCGAGGGCGTCGACGCCGGTGACGTGGATGCCCGGGGCGCCGAGCTCGACCAGAGGCACCGAGGGGTCGAGGCGTCGGACCTGGTCCCGGAGCGCATCGGCGAGGTTCGTCGTGTACGTGGTCAGCACGATCCGGGCGTGCGGGTCACGGGCGGCGAGGGCGCGCGCCCGGTGGACGAGCACGACCGTCTTGCCGGTGCCGGCCCCACCGGAGACGCGGAAGGGTCCGTTCGTGCGCTGATCGACGTAGCGCCGCTGCTCCGGGTGGAGGAAGACGCGCCAGGCCTCGAAGTCGTCGGCCTCGATGACCCTCCGCAGCTCCTCCTGGCCCTCGATGAACGCGAAGGTGGTACGGGCGGCCGGTCGCCGCAGCGCCCGCACCAGGTCCTCGTCCGCATCGCCGGTCGTCGGTTCGGGCGTCAGGTCGAGGCGCTCGATGATGCTCTCGACCGGCTCGCCGGAGCCGAGGTCGACGAGCACCAGGCCGATCCAGCCGTCGTGCTCAGCCGCCAGCGTCAGCAGGTCGTCCTCGGTCGCCACGGCGAGCGCGGCGTCGGCGAGCGCTTCCGGCAGACCGAGGCGCTGGACGAGGTCGTCACGGCTGTACCCGAGAGCGACCAGCGTCGGAGTCGGCGCGCCGTCCTGTGCCAAATCCTCCTCGACGGGACGAGGGGGCACGGGCGTCGTGTCTGCGGTGGGTCCCGCCGGGGTGGGGATCGGTGCCGGGGTCGGTTCCGGCACGGCGATCTCCTCGATCACCGGCATGCCGTTGATCGGGTTCTGCTTGAGCGTGACCTTCATGGCGACGGCGATCGCGTCGTCGTGCGCCCAGATGCCGTGGAACACGTAGTGCGTGTCGCCCTGGCCGGTGAGCTTGAACAGCACGGCTCGCCAGAACTCGTCGACACGCCCTGTCCGCACCCGCGGGTCGCGCGACCCGTTGATGGGCTCGATGTGCAGGCCGGGTGTGGTGTCGTCCTCCTGGAGCTTCTCCAGGAAGGTCCAGGCCTTCTTCTTCAGCGCGCCGTCGGCGATCTTGTGCGGGGCCTTGCCGGCCATGACGAGCGTGGGCATCAGATGTCAGCCTCTCCGGTGGCGTCGCCGACGACGGCGGCGACCTTCTCGATGTCGTGCGCGTCCAGGACCCGCCAACCGGCCGCCTGCAGGTCGGCACGGTCCTCGTCCGGGAGCGGGTGGACGGCGAGCGCGACGTGCAGCCCGGGCCATGCCAGGTCGAGCACGATGCCGTCCGGCCCCTCGGCGCCGACGCTCGGCACCGGGACGGACCTGTCCGCGAGCTGCACGAGCACCTCGCGCTCCACCGGAGTCGCCTGCTCGAGCGCCGTCTGCCACTCCGCGGGCAGGTCGTCCGTCGCGGCCGGTGCGGGGACAGGTGTCTCGGTCGTGCCACTCGTCGCGGCCGCCTGCCACGCCGTGACCGTGGTGATGGTCGTGGGCCAGTCGCGCAGGTCCAGCGCGTTGGACAGCTCGAGCCACCGACGCCACGCCACGGCGTGCTCGTCGTCCATGACGCTCGCTCGGTCGTCGAGCACGACGGCCACCCGTGCGACCGTGCCCACCTGCTCGACGGCACAGGCCAGCGGCCCGGTGCGCATGACGTAGACGAACCGTGCCGTCGGCTCGCTGGTCGCCGGTGCACCGACGAGGGTGTCCACCGCGACCTGCGCGATGTCGACGCCGTCGGCAGCCGCGACGAACTCGCCCGGGTGCGCGGGCGAACCCAGCAGGTAGAACGGGACACCGCGCGTGACCTGGCGACGGTCGTCGGGCGCGGGGTCCGCGACCCAGGCGACGAGCTGGTCCAGCACGCCCCGGCCGAGGTCCTGGTACGCCGTCATCGACGCCTGCGTCGACGCCCCAGCGATGAGACGGGACGTGATCTCCGCGCTGTACCAGTCGGGCGTCGCGGGTGCGGCGTCGTCCAGGTCCGCGGACGTCACGGCGATCACGCGGTGCCCGGCGAGGCGCAGGCGTGCGCGCTTCTCGGCGTCGTCGGCCAACCGGTTGTGCGCGACGCTCGCGTGGTACGCCCGGCCGTCCGCGTAGATGGCGGTCTGCGGGACGCCGGCGGTCGACAGCACGAAGTCGGGACGCGTCCCGAGGATGTCGACCTGCGGCGCCAGGACCCACTCGCGGCCGCGGCCCGTGAACCTTGCGGTGTTCCCCCGCGGGCCGGGCACCTCGGTGACCTTCATGCCGAGACCGCGCGGCCCGAGTCGCTCGAGGAGGCGACGGTACAGCTCCTGCTCCAGAGCCGAGTCCCCGCTGCCGGCGGTGGCCGGGGCGTCGCGTGTGATCGTCCAGGCCCCCGGCTCTGCCCCGTCCTCCTGCACCGTCAGCAAGCGGCGCAGATGCCGTTCCGCGGAGGCTCGCGACACGGTCTGGACATGACCGGACAGCGCGAACGGCAGGAGGCAGCGGTGGCAGGCGAGGCGATTCTCGAACCGGCACTCGCAGTCGCGAACGGTCTGCCACGCCACGGTCAGGAGACGGTGCAGGTGCTGCGGGTCGGCCAGCTCGGCCAGGTAGCCGGTCCCTCCGGGGACGACGTCGTGCAGCAGGATCGCGTCGTGGACGTCGCCGCCGTCCGTCGGATCGGGGTCCTTGACGACCTGCACCGCGAGGTGGTCGGGGTGCCCGCCGATGTGCTCGCGCAGCCCCAGCAGCAGCGCGGCCGCGAGGCTTGGGACGGCGAACGTGTCGCCGATCGTCACGCTGTAGGGCAGCCGTAGCAGCAGGCCCTGGGTCTGCAGCGTCCGGCTCAGCGCGATGGTGCGGGTCTGCTCGTCGCGCGCCGTGCGGTGCGGGCACCACGGGCGGTGCTCGTGCGGCTTGTTGGTCCCGGCATCGGAGTCGAGCTTGCCGCAGCCGGCGCAGACCCGGAAGAGCCCGGCCTGCAGCTCGTGCCCGGCGATGCGGCGTGCGCCGCCCAGCGACGGCAGGCCGAGGTTGATCCAGCGCAGGTCCACGCGCCGCAGCAACGTGCACCCGAGGCCGACGCCGTCGACGAACCACCGGTCCACCACGTTCGCCAGGTCGATGTCCGCGGCGACCGGGATCTGGAAGCGGGTGCGCTCGCGGTCGTCGCTGCGGTCGGTGATGACGGCCTCGTCGCGGCGCACCTCGGCGGTGACGTGCTGCAGCTCCACGACCTCGTACCGCTGACCGGTGTCGGCGATGCCGGTTCCGCCACAGCGCGGGCACGAGGCGACCTGCCGCTCGTCGCCCTCCGCGCCCACGTCGATCGCGTAGCCACAGCCCGGGCAGAACCGCCACGGGCGCACGGCGGCGCCGTCGTTGCCCAGATCGACGGCGTCGATGGCGATCTCCCACCCGCTGGCGTAGAAGGTCGCGCCGGGGGCGAGCTCGCGGATGGCCTGGCCGGCGCCGCGCCGGAACTCGGCGTGCGACGTCTCGAACTGCTGTGTGTCCGGGTCCATCCAGGAGAACCCGACGTCCAGGGTGACGCCGTCGTCCAGCAGCGTGTAGTTGGGGAGGATCCCGTACTGCTCGAGGACGCCGATCCAGTACTCCCCGGTGAGCTCGGCGAGCTGCCCGCCGGTCAGTGCCCGAGCGGCCCGCGCCGAGCGCAGCGCCCGCTTGTCGTCGTCCGTGACAGCCGGTGAAGCGGCCGCCGCCTCGAGGGTGGGGAGCAGGGCGTCGACCGCTGCGAGCCGGTGCCGCAGGAGCTCGACGGTGCGCTGCCACCGCCCGCAGGCGTCGGCGACGTGCGCGGCGAACGGGCTCGTGCGCGGGCCGTCGGACGGAGTCAGCCACGCGCGCAGGCCGGCGGTGACGTCGGCGGGGAAGTCCGCGGGGAAGGTCGCCACGAACGTGTCGACGTGCGCGTCGGGGTCACCCTCGCCGAGGTCGACGAGCGTGCCCAGGTAGGTCCCCGGGTCGACCGACCCGATGGCGGCCGTGGCCGTCCGGGGCTGGACGAGCGCGGCGTCCCGGGCGAGCCCGTCGGCGAGGTGCGCCGTGAGCTGGCGGCGCAGGATCTCCTCGGCGCGCAGGTACGTCGCCGGGGGGCGGACCTCCCCGTTGATGACCGACAACGGGTCGCCCAGGCGGGGGAGCTGGTCGCCGCGCCCGGTGACGAACGCAAGGTCCAACGCGTTGCCGGTGAGGCGACCGGCGCGGCCGACGCGCTGCAGGTAGGACGCGACGGTGCGTGGCAAGGAGGAGAGCAGGACGGTCGACAGGTCGCCGATGTCGATGCCCATCTCGAGGGTGGGCGTGGCGACGAGCACGTTCGGGTCACCGGGCTCCTGCTCGGGCCTCTTGAACGCGGTCTCGTACGCCTCGCGGTCCTCGTCGGTGAGCAGGCTGGTGTGCTCACGCGCGACGATCCGCCGCATGTCCGGGGACGCGTAGAGCCGCTGGTAGAAGCCTGCCTCGAGCGGCTCGCGGCGCAGCACGCCGGGGCAGCGGACGGAGAAGCAGGGGCAGCCGTCCAGCTGGTCGACGGTCGCGGTGCTGCCCGGGTTGCCTGCCTGACACACGTCGCACACCAGCAGGTGGCGACTGGCCGCGAGGTCCGCCGGGTCGGCCGGCTGCACCAGCACCCGGTCCTGAGGGATGCCGTAGACCCTTGCGCCCGACCCCGACGTCTCGAACGTGAGCAGGCCGTCGTGGGCGAGTCGTTCGATGAGCAGCTTCGCGAGCGCACCGCCGTCGCGCGGCGGGACGCCGAGCACGCGACCGGTCCAGCGCGCGAACCACGACTGTGCCGGCGTAACAGGCTCGAGTCCCGTGGCCCGCTCCAGCGCACTGCCGCCGATGCGAGGAAAGCCCGGAGCGGGACGACCGGATCGGAAGGCCGGCATCCCCTCGTGCCGGGGCCGACCGCCCCAGATCGACCAGCGGGCACCGTCCTCACGGCGGTAGCGCGTGAACCACGGGTGGTCGATGGCGCCCTGCGTCCGCATCCGCTCGAGCACCCCTCGGGACCAGGCGGCGAGCGTCGGGTCGTCGGGGTCGCCGTCGAGGGTTCCCTGGACGGCGAAGCCGTCGAGCACGCTGCGGGCGGCGCCGGCCAGGTACGCGGGGGAGCCGGCCTGGATCTCGACCGCGACGGAGCCGGTCAGCTCCAGAGTGCGTCCGAGTCGGGACGCGAGGCCGAGCTCCAGCGCGGTGTCGAGCTCGAGGCGTCGGCGCACTCGGTTGCGGACGCTGACCGGCACGGCGCTGCGCCGCGGCGCCTGCCAGAACGGCCGGAACGTGTCACGGTCCGCCAGGTCCGTGGGCAGCAGGCGGTGGCGGGCGAAGGGGTCGTCGCCCGCCTGCTCCAGCAGCCGCACCACGAGCTCGTCGAGGGTGACCGGGCCGTCGGCGACCGCGGCGCGCACGGCGGCACGGAAGGTGACCGTGTGCGACCGCGCCTGGACGAAGCCTGCGCGGTGCGCGGCGTCCTGCACCGAGTCGGTGAACACGAGCGCGCGCTTCTCGCGCGGGTTGAGGGTGGCGGAGCCGAACATCGTCGACAGCGTCACCGAGAGCAGCGTCGCGATGGCGCTGCCGAGGAACCGGATGCCGTCGGCCTGCCCGCACGAGGGGCACACCTCGTCCTTGGCCTGCTTGTCGGCGTCCTGGTCGCCCGTGCCGACGGTGAGGACGGGCAGTACCCAGCCCTCCTGCAGGTCCGGGTCGTCGTCCGGCGGGGGTGAGGTGAGCAGCTCGCGGTTGCGGACGTGGAACCACTGGAGGCCCTCGACCGGCCGGCCCCGCAGCACGGCGTCGTCGGCCTCCCCGGCGGCGTGCAGCAGCGCCCGGGTGCGGCCGGCGCGGGTGGCGTGCTCGCGCCGGATCGTCTCGTCGTCGCCGGCCAGCCCGCGCCCCACGGGGTTGAGCAGCACCATCCAGCCCGACCGTCCGCAGTGCCGGCAGTACACGGCCGGGAAGGACGGGCGCAGGGTGTCGGTCGCGGACTCGGCGACCACGGGGCCGTCGTCCCCCCACCGGAACTCGGTGCGGGAGTCCGCGGCGCGGTCGATGCGGGTGAGCTCGCGCACCCACAGGTGCACCTCGGTGGAGAGGGCGGCGCGTCCACCGACGGCACGGACGTGACCCAGCATCGCGACGACGTCGGCCACGACGCTCTCCCACAGCGCGGTGTCGAGCGCCGCCGTGGGGGAGACGTGCGCGGCGAGCTCGCTCAGGGACACCGCTTCGAAGGACGCAGCGGCCAGGTCCGCGACGAGGGGGTGGGCGCGCGTCGCCGCCAGGAGGGCGTCCACGTTCCAGTCGACGTCCGCGTGGTCGCCGTCGTAGAGGTGCGTGAGCACGACACGCGCGAGGTCCGTGCCTGCCGGGTCGTCGCCGAGGTCGTCGACGGCCTGGCGCATCGCCGCGGCCCGCGCACCGTCGACGACGGCCGGCGTCAGTCCGAGGCGGGCGACCTGCGTGGCCGCGTCCCCCACCCAGGCGTCGAGCGTCAGACGGGTCTCGGTGACGACGGCGTCGGGTCCGAACGGCTCGCCGAAGACGGTCTCGGCGAACCCGCACATCACCGACAGGTCGCCCTGGTCGCCGAGCGTCGCGGACGTGGCGACGGGGGTGACGATCCCCAGCGGGCGAGCCCGGTCCTCCTCGGTGACCGGCGCGTCGTCCGGCCAGTGGCTGCGCAGCAGGAGGCCGAGCCGGCGCAGCAGCATGGCGACGTCGGTGCCCTGGGCGCCGTCGTAGGTGTGGAACTCGTCGAGCACGAGGTACTGCAGGCTCAGCGCCGAGGCCCGCCACAGGTGCTGGTCCTCCTGCCGCAGCAGGAGCTGGTCGAGCATCTTGTAGTTGGTGAGCAGGATGTCCGGCGGGTCGTCCCGGATGACACCGCGGTCGGTGATGAGCCCCTCTGCGGTGACGGTGGAGCGTGGCTTGCCCTTCTCCCCGACGTACAGCGCGGCGGTGACGCCCGAGAGCTCGGCGTGCTCGGTGATGATGCGGGCGAGACGCTGCGCCTGGTCATTGGCCAGCGCGTTCATGGGGTACAGCAGGAGCGCCTTGGTGCCGCGCACACCGCGGCGTCGGGCGCGCAGGACGTGGTCGAGGATCGGGAAGAGGAACGCCTCGGTCTTGCCCGAGCCGGTACCGGTGGTGACGAGGGTGGGCTGCGGCCGGCGGTCGAGGCCGTCGCGGACCGAGGCCAGCCGTGCGAACGCCGCTGCCTGGTGCCCGTACGGGTGCGGCCCGCCGTACCACTCGAGGACCTCGCGGGGGTCACGGTCGGCAGGGCGGAACGGCAGTCGCAGCCGGACGTACGGGCCCTTGAACATGCCGGTGTCCGGGTGGGCGAGGAACCGGTCGAGCGCGGCGCGTGCGTCGGCGTCGGCGAGCGCGAACGTCGTCGTCAGGTAGTCGACGAGGCTCGTGCGGACCGAGGACGCCTGGACTGTGGGCAGCAGCTCGCTCATGGCAGGAGGTCCCTGAGATCGGCCAGGGTTCGTCCTGGTTCGGGGCGCCAGAAGCGCCAGCCGTTGACGGCGTCCTGGCCGCTGACGACAGCGGCCGCCGTCGACGGGGACGTGAACAGCTCGCCGTCGTCGGCCCGCAGGCGTCCGTCGGCGAGGACCGTGACGCCGAAGGTCGTGCCCAGGTGCTGCCCGGTGAGTCGGGTACCCGTGGGGAGGAGCCCGGCCTCGACGAGGTCGACGACCCGAGTGAGGTGGACGGTGCGGGTGCGCTGCTCGCGTGCGCTGCCGTCCTCGGCGGCCTCCTCGGGCGCGCGCTGGAGCACGACCCTCTCGGCGTCGAGATCGACGACCGCCGTCCGCCAGCCCGCGTCGACGATCGCGCGGTACAGGGCGGAGCCCTGGTAGCCGCGCCAGTGCTGCTCGAAGGCGCGCGCCGATGCAGGCAGGGGGGCGGCGACGACGTCCTCGACCTGCTCGAACGAGAGGCTGACGACGTCGATAGGCTGCTCGGCGAGCCACTCCCTCAGAGAGTCGTACGTTCCCGCCGCGTTGCGGCTGCGACCTGCACGAGCCTCGCCGGAGGCATCCGAGTCGGGGGCAGTCGCGGGGGCGTCCTCGTCAGCAGGCTGCGTGGCCTCGGCGTCATCTGCTGGCTCGACCGCACGGCGCTCGGCCGGCCCCGGCCAGATGCGCAGAAGGGAGTCCACCAGCACCGCGGTGCGGTCGTCGATGTCCTCGTCCGTCCAGGCCGACTCGTGCCGTGCCGCGATGGCGGCGCTCAGCTTGAGCTGGGCGTGCTCGAGCAGATACGTGCGCTTGCCCGTCTGGCCCAGTCCCCGGCGCGTCGCGTGCTCGTCGCGCCAGGGGCGGTTCGACAGCGTCGGGTTGAGACGGCCGCTGACGAGGGTGAGGTTGCCCAGGCGGTGCAGGCGTTCGTCACGCTCGGCGACGAGGTCCGCGTCGTCGTCGAGGTAGGCGGTCCAGTGCTCACGCCACGCCTGGGGCATGACGTGCTCGATGGTGAGGTTGCGCGGGCAGGGGATCCCCTCGCCGAGTGGCCCGCGGTGGTGGTCCTCGAGCGCCTCGAGGACCATCCGCAGACGCGGGCGCGTGAGCGTGAGGTAGACGGGCGCGCGCAGCAGGGTCGTCGTGACCGTGAGGTCGTCGGGCCAGGAGCGGGACGGCGCCGTCTGCGACTCGAGGTGGTCGACGAGGGCGTCCCCGGCCGTCGCGGGCGCGGCGTCCCGCAGTACCCGGAGGATCGTCAGCACCGCGTTGTTGAGGTCCTTGCTGGTGCCACGCACGAGCGCCCGCCGCACGAGCCAGCTCTCCAGTGCGCGCAGGGCCGTGTCGCGCTGGTCGGTGGGGAGGTCGGCGGGAGCCTGGCGAAGGAGCCACAGCAGGACGGGCCAGACGACCGTCGCGTCGAGGGTCTGCAGCACCCGGTACCGGAACAGGCCGGGCACGCTGGTGGCCGGCAGGGCGTCCATGCCGGCGTAGACCTGCGCGTCGTGGGCGATCTCCTCGAGGAGCGGCACCAGGTCGACGTCCTCGGCGGCGAGGACGCGGTCGCGGAACGTGGCGAACACCTGGTCGGCAGGCACTTCCTGGACCAGTCGCATGGTGAGCCAGTGGTGGAAGAACACGTCGAGGCGGGGCCGCATGAGGCGTCCCTGCCGCTGCGGTCGCCGCCACTCGTCGGTGTCGAAGGGGCGCCACAGGCGCCGGTAGAGCCCCACCACGTCGAGTCGGCGGCTCTGGGCGACCTGGAAGACGAGGTTCTTGATGAGGTCGGCCGCCAGCAGCGGGCTGCCGCGGTGGTTGAGCGTCTCGAAGATCACCTGGGCGTTGTCGCCCGGCTCCAGGTCGATGACGACGAGACGCAGGTGCTGCGCGAGTGCCTGCGTGAGGGCCGCCAGCCGCTCTCCGACACCGTTCGGCTCAGCCAGGGCCCACTCCCGGGCAGCGTCGGTGAAGTACCGGTGCGCGCGGACGAGCAGCGACCCGGACAGCTCGCCCGAGCGGTTCCCCTCCATGGCGGCGGTGAACGCCGCCTGGTCTCGGTCGGTCGGCCAGACCTTGAAGACCTCCTCGGGACGGCCGGCGATCGCGCTGTTGTTACGCGCGAGGCTGTGCAGTCCGGCCGCGTCTTGCGGTGAGCCGTGCTCGGCGACCACGCCCTGCACCGCGTCGAGCAGGAGCTGCAGCGTGGTGAGGCGCTGCTGCCCGTCGACGACGTGCCGCACGTCGATGAACCCGGCAGGCACGGACTGCTGGTCGACGACGACGGCCCCGAGGAAGTGCGGCGAGACCTGGGCCGGCCCGAACGCCACCGACGGGGCGTCGAGCACACGCTCGGCGAGCGTCCGCACGTCCTCCCACAGCGGCTGCCACTGCGTGTCGCGCTCCCAGACGTACGGCCGCTGGAACAGCGGCACCACGTACCGCACCGAGTTGCCGAAGATCTCCGCCGGTGTGCGGGCGTACGCCTTCATCGTCGTTCCCTGCCCCGGCTCACGAGCGCTCCGCGAGGCGACGTTCGAACTCGGCGTACGCGCGGCGCATGTCGGCCTCCCGGTCGAGGGTGACGAACGGGAGCTCGTAGGTGTACGCGATACCGCTGCCGGGATGGACGGCGGTGCGCTCGGCGGTCGCTAGAGAGTTGCCTGTCTTTCGCCACATCCTCATCACGGGAGCCGGCACGAGTCGACCGTGCGCGTCATAGAACCGCTCCATTTCGTCATACTTGCGCAGAATCGGAAACTGCAAACGGTATATGTCGACCAACTCATTGATGGATAGGCCAAGCATGAGTGCAACAAGTGAGTCGATCTCCACCTGAGCGCGTTGCCGATCTGCGGCGATCCGAATCCCATTACCGATAGGTCGATCCAAGAACCGAGTGAGTTCGCCCGCCTTAGCTGCCTCATCCATGAGAGCTGACTCCGCATCCTTGTACGCATCCGTCAGGAACGTCAGCCGCGCGACTCTTTCGACTAGATCCCAAACAAGGGGGTGATTGGCACACGAGAACATGCGCCTCATTGCGGTGGCGCTGATTGTGGACTTTGGGATCAGGCGGATCCAGAAATCTCCGAGTATTGAGTAGACCGAACCGGCAACTGTGAGCAAATCTCGGATGCGGGTCTCAGCAAAGCCGGCTGATTGGATGCCATCGACGTGCGAGACGCCGGGCGGGATGACTGCTGCGATCAACGAGCGCTCTCGGTCGAGTTGCATCATGTATCGCCAGGCTACGCGGTAGTAGTCCCTGGCTGGCAACGGGTAATCCGGAGTGCCCCAGTCAGAGTAGGCGCAGTCAAAAGAGTACGAGTCTGTCGCGCGCTTGAAGGATGTTACCTGGATCTCGCTTGGTGCCAAGGACTCCAGATCGACCTCGGTCCAGTCTTGCTTGTTCTTTAGTGACGGATTCGGGTATTTGTAGAATGCTGTACCGACCCATAGGTTCGGTCCCAAGAGGATGGTGTCATCCAGAGAGCCCGGGCGCCCCCATTCCTCGACTATAAGCCCGCGGCGTTCGCTGTTCGCCTTGTGCCATCCTGCCGAGTAATGCAGTTCAGTCTCGGAGAGTCGGTGTGCGCGCGACAGTTTCTCCGCTGCGGAAGCAAGGCCCGAACTGACCATAAATACCATCGGGGTTTCGGGCGGCGATGCGGTGCCATGCAAATCGGCCCAGGCGCGGAGCATCTCTTCGTTGACCGTGACGATGCGGCTCCTGTGGGGGCGCGTGTCCCACTTTCCCGCGGCGTCTTTCACCCCTGGCGGGTCGCCAGCGCCGTCGTGGCGAAGCGAGTCGCTCACGGTCGACGGTGTGTAGATGTAGGCAGCCATCAAGAAGTCTGCACGGCTTCGACTGGAGCCGTAGACGTGGACGCCAAAGAACGCGTCGCTTGCCAGCGAGGCCGTATCAAATAGGCGTAGCGAATTTTTGAAGTGCCAGAACCTGCGAAGGCGCGGATAGGTGTTCCTGCGCAGCAGGCTCGCGCGGTTATCGGTGAAGTGAGTTTCCGGATGAATGAGGCTCACTGAGCCACGTGGTGTGCCGTTTCGCCATGTGGTCTGCATAAAGCAACGATAGAGATCTGGCTGCAAGCCTTCCGTCAGCGGGTAGTTGGCTCGAGCGGAGCAGTATGCGGTGGTGCCAGAGTTCTCCACAATGCAACGCGAGAAGTAATCCCTTCGCGCATTGTCCCCCTCGGATGCCTGCAGAAGTGCCGTGCTCGGTGAGAACTTGTTCTTCCTTAGCGACCACCGTGGATCGGCTTCTGCGAGCCATGCGACGTAATCCGCCTGGGGTCGTACCCAGGGCGGGTTGCCCACCTGCAGGTCGAACCCGGCACGCAGGAACACCGAGGAGAAGTCGAGCTCCCAGTGGAAGAACCCCTGCTCGGCGGCGACCCGTTCGCACACCTCCATCCACGGGTGGTCCCGGACGACGTCGGCGACGGGCTTCGCGTCGGCGAACATGAGCACCTGCTGCTCGACGTCCTGCAGCTCGTCCCAGGAGGCGGCGTCGGTGAGCGTCTGGTTGCCCGGCAGGGACCGCCGCGTGAGCTCCGGTGCCCGTCCCACCAGGCGCTGGAGTGCGTCGATCCACTCGTCGAGCCGCGGCGGTGTGGCCCGCACACGCGCGCCGGCACGCTCGACCGTCGTGGCCGCCTCGGTCAGTGGCCAGAACCACAGGGCGCACCACGCGTCCATCACGCGACGTAGCCGGCGGTACGCGCCGTCGGCGTCGGCGAGCGATGTCTCGACCTGCTCACGGGTCACCGTGCCCGCCTGCTCGACGTCGGCCCCCCACACCTCGACGCTGCGGCGGATGCCCTGCTCGGCGATCGACATGCGACGGGCCGCGATCTGCCAGAGCACCTCGACGCGGTGCGCGACCTCCGTCAGCGCGTCGATCTGCGACTTCGTCGGCTTGGCCTTCAGGGCGCTGCGCCACGCCTTGAGGGCCTTGGTCGCCTCGGGGGCGAGGGTGGCCGCCTCCTTGGCGTCGGCGGCCGCGCCCCACCCGTCGGCCGGCAGGAGGAAGTGGTGGACGCCGGTGGCGGGGCCGTCGAGGAGCGTGCTCAGGGCGGCGTCCGCGGGCACGGCCGACAGCCACGACTTGTCCGTCACCTGATCGCGCCGGTACAGGGCGCGACGGGCGCCGATGAGCGAGTTGCCACGGCGCAGGTGCAGGCCGAACCACGGGGCGTCGAGGCCGGCGACCATCGTGTCGAGCCACAGCGAGATCTCGGCGAGCTCGACGGCGGTGGCGTTGAGGTCGACGCCGTACACGTTGTGGAGCGCGATGTACGCCTTGGTCCGCTGCAACTCGCGCGGGTACGCGTCGGGGTCGATGCGCTCACCCAGCTCGGCCTGCCGGCGGGTGAGGTACTGCTCCGCGAGCTGACGGACCGCCTCCAGGGCGAACGCACCCGATCCGAGGGCCGGCTCGCAGACCGTCATGCGCAGCACGTCCGCGGCGGGCGTCGTCGTGCCGTCCTGGTCGAGCAGCTCCTCGAGGGCCTGGCCCACCGTGAAGCGCGTGAGCACCTCGGGCGTGTAGAACGACGCCGACTGCTGCCGCTCGCGCCCCGCGAGCCGGAACACGAACGTGCCCCGGCGGTGCAGCACCGGCTGCTGCTCGCTCGTCACGGGGTCCGGGGCCCGCACGAAGTCCTTCGTGGCGATGCCCTCGATGCGGTCCGCCGGCACCACCCAGGAGCCCTTGGACGCGTCGCCGTCCTTTGCGACCTCGAACAGGTCCTCCTGCGCGAAGAACCCGGTGTACGACATGAGCCCCTCGTACACCGCACCGAGCTGGTTGATGCCCAGCTCGGCATAGGAGATGTAGCCGCGGTCCGCGCCGCGCTTCTCCTTGCTGAGCAGCAGGTGGCCGAGCACGCGCTGCAGCGCGCCGTTGCCCAGGCCCACCTCGTCGATGTGCGCCGTTGCCGCTGCGGAGAACAGGTCGGCGCGCAGCGCGTGGAAGGTCAGGCCCTCGCCGCGCAGACCGTCCTCACGCGGCGCCGCGGGCTCATGCCCCGTGTCGACCAGCCGGAACAGCACCGCCAGCGACTCGTACAGGTGCGTGCCGTGCAGCGCGCGATCGGACGTCAGCGGCACCTGCACCGTCTCGCGGAGGCGGTCGAGGCTGTACCCCGCGTCGTACTCCGGGGCGCCGGTCGGCAGCACCCCCAGCTCGGGGGACGCCTCGGCGTACAGCAGGAACAGGATCCGGTAGAGGAAGCGCAGGGACTGCTTGGCCAGCACCTGGGCCTCGGCCTGCGGCAGCGGCTCCAGGCCGGCGCGGGCGCGACGGGCCACGACGTCGTTCGCGATGATCTCGATCGACAGTCGCACACCGTCGCGCAGGTCCTGCGAGACGCCGACGGTGTGCTTGACCGACGCCTCGAGCACTCCGTCCCACCACAGGCGCCCCTCGGCGTCGGGCGCCACCGAGGCTGCTTCCAGGCACGTGAGTGCCGTGTCGACCTCGCCGCCGCGGCGGGCGTCGTTGCGCTCCGCGACGAGCTGCAGGTCCACCGCCAGGTACCGGCCCTCCGCCCAGCGCGCCCGCTCGGCGAGCAGCACCCACCGGCCCGCGAGGACCAGCGCGTACGCCGGGCCGTCCTCCTGCACGAAGAGCTGCGACAGCAGCCGGGCTGCCGACCGGGTCGGGTCGGAGTCCTCGTCGACCGCGACTGGCACGGCCAAGGTCAGGCCGTCCTTGGCGAGCAGGTCCTCCACGGCCGTCACCGGCAGCGCCTTGACGAGGGTGAGCGGCGCCCCACCCGTGAGCCCCGCCGCGCGTACGCGCCGCAGCGGCCCGTCGCCCTCCAGTCGCAGCCCGTGCTGGTCGAGCTCCAGGACGGACACCATCCGGTCCGCCACCGTGTCGGCGAGGTCGGCCAGGGCCATGGTGTCCAGCGCTGCGTCCTCGTCGCGCGCCTGCTCCCGCAGCGTCTCGACCCGCTGCGACAGGTCCGCCAGAGCCGTCTGCAGCTCACCGCGCGCGGCGCTGAACCGGCTGCGCGGCGTCTCACCGGACTGTCCGTCCCACTCCTTGCGGCGCGCGAGGACCAGCGTGCGGAACGACTGCGACGTCGCATCGGACGTGAAGAAGTGCTCCGAGATCCAGTTCTCACCGACGACGAAGGCGTCCGACGCGCTCACCGTGCCTCCCCTCCGTGCTCCGGGACCACCACGAGCAGCGGCCGCAGCAGGCCACGGTCGGGCAGCATCGACTCCACCAGGTCCCGCTCCTCCTGCACCGGCAGGCGGCGCTCCTTGAGCAGCTTGGTCTGCACGTACCCGCGCGCGTCGGCATCCCACTCGTCCAGGCGCGTCGCCCACTGCTCGACCCGCAGCCGGACGTCCTCGGCCGCGACCTCGAAGTGCTGGTCCAGCTGCGGCGTCGCACGGTCGATGGCGACGCGCACGAACGGCCGCAGACCCGCCGCGTCCGGGACCGGCCCGGGGTTCGCGCGGCGCCCGTCGACCCCCAGCGCTGCGAGTGCCTCCGCCGCCGCGTCGTGCGCGGTCACCAGGGCGAGCCCGTCGGCGTTCGCGGTCGGGAACTCGACCGTGAGCCACGATGCCGCCACCACCTGCCCACGGCGGTTGGTCAAGGTGCCCTGCAGCAGCACGGTCGGCCCGTCCACCGGCCCGCGCACCGCGAACACCTCGTTGCGTCCCAGCCGGGCCAGGGCACGGTCCGCGGCCCACTCCAGCACGGGGTGCAGCGGGGAGAGGAAGTGCGCGTCCGGCCAGGACGACCCGCCGGCGTCCGTCAGGGCATCGCTCAGCCGCTCCTTGCCGCGAGCCGCAGTGGTCGCCAGCACCAGGGACTCGGTGACGCGGCGGTCGGTGAGGTACGACTGGGGGAGCACCTCGAGCCGCTGCCGCAGGTCCGCCGGCGGGGTCAGGCGCGCGGTGCCGAAGCCGGCGTCACGTGACCACGCCACGCCGCCCTTGGCCGGGGGCGACGCCGGGTCGGCCTCCTCGAACGCGGCGTGCAGCGCCTCCTCGAGGAACTCGACCTCGGTGGTGAACAGGCCGGTGTCCGCGGCCGGCGCCGTCGCGGGTGCGGACGGTGCGGCCGGGGCGGGGGCGGACGGCATGCCGCCCGTGAGCTGCGCAAACAGGGCGGCGAGGTCGTCGCCCGCCGCGACCTGCTGCGGGGTGCGGACCACCTCGTCGAGGTCCTTCTGGCCCGCGAGCACGCGCGTGAGGATCTCCTCCTCGCCCTTCACGTCGTACGTGCCCATGAGGCTCGCGACGTCCCCGAGGGCCCGGTGGGCCTCGTGCTCCTTGTCCACGAGACGCGCGAGCACGCGGACGTCACCGGAGAACCGCTCGTCCGACGGGGTGAGCAGCAGTGTCGTGATCCGCGGCGGGTGCTTCTGGCCGTACCGGTCGATGCGCCCGTTGCGCTGCTCGATGCGGATGAGGCTCCAGGGGATGTCGTAGTGCACCAGCTCGTGGCACTGCGCGTGCAGGTTCACGCCCTCGGACGCGACGTCGCCCGTGACCAGAACACGCACGGGTGTCGACGCCTGCTTGAAGCGGTCGACGACCGCCTGCTGCTCCTCGTCGGTCAGGCCGCCGTGCATGATCTCGACCGCGTCGGCAGGCAGGCCGAGGTCCGTCGGAAGCTGTGCCCGCAGGTGCGTCAGTGTGGCGACCCGCTCCGCGAACACGACAGCGCGTGTCGCTGAGCCCTTGCCCACGCCGATGCTCCGCAGGTGCGCGAGCAGCGCGTCGTACTTCGCCGACCGGGCCACCGCCGCGTTGAGGTCGGCCAGGCGGCGCAACGCCGCACGCTCGGTCTCTGCCGCCGGGCCCGTCGCAGCGGCCAACCGGGACAGCCGCTGCCGGATCGACTCCGCCAGCGCGGCAGGGGACGAGAGGTACGCCTTGGCCAGCGTCCACGGGAAGAGGGACTCGTTGCGCCCGGAGTACGGTGACGCCCCACCCGCAGGGTGCAGCCACGTGCGGACCAGCTCGTCGGCGACCGCGTCCTCCGCGGCGCTCGCCACCACCCGCACGTGGTGCGGCTCCTGGCGCTCCGCCCAGTCCGCACCCACGACGCCTGCCACCTCCGGACTGTGCCGGTGCCGGCGGACGACGAGACGCGCGACCTCGTCGGGGCGGATGTCGCCGTCCGGGGCGGCAGCCGTCGGCTCGAGCAGGCGCACCAGCTCCGCGAACGACTCGGTCCTGCCGTTGTGCGGTGTGGCCGACGCCAGGATCAGCGCCTCCGTGGTCCGCGCGAGCGTCCGCGCCAGCTTGTTGTTCTGCGTCGAGGGGTTCGTCAGGTTGTGGGACTCGTCGATGACCACGGCGTCCCAGCGCTGCTTGCGCAGGTTGTGCACGTACCGGTCGGACTTCAGCGTGTCGATCGAGATGATGACGCGGCGGTAGTGCGAGAACGGGTTACGGGTCGCCGGGAGCTTCTGCCGCACGCGCTGGATGCCCGCGGAGTCCAGCCGGACGAACGGCAGCGCGAACCGGTTCCACAGCTCCTGCTGCATCTGCTCGAGCACGTGCCGTGGCGTCACCACGAGGATTCGCTCACCCCGGCCACGGCGCACCAGCTCGGACAGGATCATGCCGATCTCGAGCGTCTTGCCCAGACCCACGGCGTCCGCCAGCAGGATGCGGGGGCGCAGGTTGGCCGGGTCGAGGGCCGTGCGAACCGCCGTCTGCTGGTACGGCAGCGGATCGGCCAGAGCCTGCGTCGACACGGTGAGTCGAGCGTCCGTCAGCGGCACGGGCGTCTTGCGGATCGTCGACTCCAGCCACAGCCGCGCAGAGCGATACCGCGGGCTGGCGTCCGCGACCACCGTGGCGTCGCGAGGGTCCTTGGGGACGATCGTGTCGAGTGCCGTGTAGAAGACGGCGGGCAGATCCCGGACCAGCTCGCTCACACCCTGCACCCGGATCAGGGTGCCGTCAGCGGTGTCCTCGGTGGAGTGGACCAGCCACTCCTCGTCACGCACGACCACGACGGACCCGGGCGCGACGACGAGGTCAGTGTCCGGACCCACGCCCAACCCCCTTGGTGCTCGAGCGCGGAACCCCGCGCCTGGCCAGGATCGTAGCCAGGCGGCAAGACGTCACCGGCATGACTTGCGTCTGGACTCCGCGTTCCTTGGCTGTCGGTGCGGAACTTCACCCGACCTTCGCGGGTGACTTGCACGATGGCGTAAGGAATCGAGGGCGGCTACGAAGCCGAGCGACGAGGATGCGTGCCGTGGCCATCAACTTCGCTCTCACAAGGGCAACCTCGGAAGACCCTCGGGTCGATCCCATGGCTCGCTCATGGTACGGATGGGATCCGACGCGGACGGACGCCGAGCTCTGGGCGGCCAACCGCGGGGTGTGGCGGCTGGATGAGAAGAGTGTCGCGGCCGAGCGATACGCGACACTCTCCTTCGACGGCGTGGTCCAGGTCGTGACACGCATCGAGGGTCTCGAGCCGTATGTCGACGGTGTCGTGGCCAAGAAGGCACTCACCGGTGAAGTCCTGCCGCGCCATCACCCGGTTGCGAGGGCGCTCCTCGGATGGCCCGTGCCGGCCCAGCGGAATCCTGTTGCCTATCTTGAGACCGGGGACGTCGAAGCGGCAGCTGAGACGAGCAGCGCCGTCCGGCCGTCCAGCGCGGCGAGTACGTCGGGTTTCCTGTTGACGTACAACCCCGCAGTCTGGGTCTGGCCTCCCGACGACCTGACCGCGGCGATCGATGTCACGCGGAGCGGTGGTCTCTACCGCGACTCGTGGGCAACCGGCGGCCGGACGTCGGGTGTGGCGCCTGGCGACCGGGCGTTCCTCCTCAAGCAGGGGGCGGGCCAACGGGGCGTCGTCGCCGCAGGCCGGTTCGCGTCCGGCGTGTTCCAGGCACCGGACTTCCGGGAGGGGAGCGAGGGACCCGTGAACTACGCGCAGGTCGAGTGGGACACGGTTCTGGATCCTGACGACGTCCTGCCGCTCGACATCCTCCAGGCTCGTATCCCCGACGCGGGCGGATGGACTCCTCGCAGCAGTGGCACGCGCATAGCCGACGGTCCGTTGGCTGCTCTCGAGAAACTATGGGCGGAGCACCTTGACGCCATGGGGTCCGGGACACCGACAGTCCGCAGGGCGCAGGGATGGGAGGCGAATCCCGTTCTCCGCCGGGAGGTGGAGGATGCCGCACAGGCTCGCCTGATGGAGCACTTCCGGGACCGTGGCTGGTCGGTGCGCGACACCCACACGACCGAGCCGTACGACGCTGTCGCCACGCGGGGAGACGAGACGCGATACCTGGAGGCGAAGGGCACCCGGACGGCGGGCGACAGCGTCCTGGTGACGCGCGGTGAGGTTCTGCACGCCCGCGCCCACCCGGGGGAGTGCGTTCTCGGCATCCTGTCCGACGTGTCGCTCGGTCTCGAGGGACACGTCGACCCTTGCAGCGGCCGCCTCCGTGTCCTGCCGTGGGACGTCGAAGCCGGTCAGCTTGAGCCGACGGCCTACGCGTACACGCCGCCGGCGGGGTAGCCGTCGAGGAGCCTGGCGAAGGCCGGGTGCCTGCTCCGACGAGATGGCGAGACGCAGGCCGGCGGGGAGGTCTGGCTGCTGGTGCAGGACGAGTTCGGGCCGAGCATCCTCCAACCCACCTTCGAGGAGCCTCTCGGGGCGTTCGCGGACGACGGCCACGACGACTGGAGAACCCGGGCGCATCCCGTTGGCCACCGCCCCTGTCGGCCGGCACAGGTTCGCGCCAGGGCGTCCTCGGCGCCGCACCTGCGCGAGCGGGCGGCGCTGCCGCGGACAGCGACGGTCATCGACGTGCAGTCCGCGGGTGGCACCGGGACCACGTCTACCGGCCAACCGACATGACGGCGCCCGCGCGGAGGTGAGTGCCGTCCGGGCCCACTCTCACCTGCTTGCCCCGCCGCTCCCTTCTCCGACATCACTAGCCTGAGGCGATGCGCGGCGACGAGGCACGGGTGATCGAGGCGTTCACGGCTTGGCTCACGAGTGACGGCTGGAGCGTGGAGCGAGACGTCGGTTTCTGTGACGTCGTCGCCCACCGCGGCACGACGACTCTCTATGCCGAGGCCAAGGGCCGGACGGCGGCCGTCGGCCTCGACGTCGACACGCTGTACGGTCAGCTGCTGCGGCGTGCCGACGTGAGCGCGGAAGGCGTCGTCTTCGGCGTTGTCGTTCCAGTCGAGGCGCGTGCTGCGGCGCTGCGGGTGCCGGAAGCGACGCGGCGGGCACTGCGTGTGACTGTGTACGTCGTGGACGCCCTCGGCCAGGTCGAGGTGGTCGAGCCGAGCCAACTCGCGTGAGGGCCCGTGGCTCGACTTCCGTGCACGCCGTCAGCCCGAGTGTGCGCACCGGGGCTGGAGCGCGCCATGCATGCGCGGCCGGCGATGCGGCAAGGGGCGCGGTCTGAGGGCCATCTACTCGACCGGGTGCTCCGGGCTGGGACCGATGAGCCCTCGGGTGCCGCGTCGGCCGGGGCTGAACGCTGGGAAGCCGTAAGCTTGCACCCAAGCGCGTGGGGTCGCGCCTAGGAGGAGGGCCATGAGCCAGGTCGGGAGCGGCCAGGGGTTCACCTTCGTGGACCTCTTCGCAGGGATCGGCGGGTTCCACGCAGGCCTCCACGGACTCGGCGGCCGATGCGTGTACGCGGCCGAGCTCGACGACGCCGCGCGGGCGATCTACACGAAGGCATGGATCGACCCCTTGCCGGAAGCTCAGCGTTTCCCCTTCGCCAAGGACGTGAACGTGGCGGCGCCGTTGCTGCCTGAAGGCGTGACAGACGACCACGCTGGTGACGACGTCGACGTGCCCGACCATGACGTGCTCGCCGCAGGGTTTCCGTGCCAGGCGTTCAGCAAGTCGGGGCGCCAGCGCGGCGTGCTCGACGAGGTGCGCGGGACGCTCTTCTACAACGTGCTGCGGATCATCAGGGCGAAGCAGCCGAAGGTCGTGTTCCTCGAGAACGTGCGTAACCTCGTCGGTCCCCGTCATCGCGAGACCACGTTCGCGACGATCGTGCGGTCGCTCGGCGAGTTTGGCTACACGGTCTCGCAGGACCCGACGATCATCTCGCCGCACCGCATCCACCCCGACCACGGCGGGACCCCCCAGGTCCGCGACCGGGTCTACATCTTGGCGATCCGGTCAGACCTCCTCGACTCGGTCGAGACGACCGAGTTCCCAGGCTTCGACTACGGCACGTGGGACCCGTCCGGTTGGCAGATCGACCAGACCCCGCTCGCGTTGTACGGCGGGCGGCCCGCTGTCGAGCGGAACGCCAAGGTCCCGCCGCGGTTCCGTATTGGCGCGGACAGCCCGGAGAGAGCCTTGCTCGACACGTTCCAGCGGTTCCTCGTCGAGCACATGAAGACGAGCGGGATGCGGCCAGGGGACGGCGTACGACGACTTCCCGGCTTTCCCTTGTGGTTCAGGCACCAGGGCATGCCCGATGACGAGTTCGACGTCGAGGTGGCTGCCGCGAGGTCCGCCGGCTACGAGTGGAAGGTCGAGTTCCTCGAGAAGAATCGCGACTTCTTCTTGAAGAACCACGAGACCGTCGTGCCTCTTCTCGACGCGATCAAGGAGTTCCCCGAGAGCCGCAAGAAGCTGGAGTGGCAGGCCAAGGACGCAGCCTCGCTATGGGACTGCCTTATCCAGCTGCGCCCGTCCGGCATTCGCGTGAAGCCGCTGACCTACGCACCAGCGTTGGTCGCTATCAACCAGGCGCCCGTCTACGGGCCGGGAAAGCGACGGATCACGCCGGGCGAAGCGGCCCGGCTCCAGGGGTTCCCAGACGCGGTGATCGATCTTCTCGAGCAGCAGGACGACAAGCACTCGTACAAGCAGCTGGGCAACGCCGTCCACGTAGGTGCTGTGCGGCTCGCGCTCGCGCAGTTTCTCGCCCACCACGAGCCGGCACTGACCGAGGCAGCGGCTCGCGACGCCGCCGTCCGGGCGCTCGTCGACGGGACGAGGAGCGCGCGGGGAGCTCTGCACGGCGTGGCGAACCCTGGTCCCGAGCAGCTGGCCCTGGCGATCGATGAGCCAGCGCGGGTCGCGGTCGCCTGAGACGGCCGGCGCCGGTCCCGTCCCGGTGTCCGTGCCTGCTCACCCCGGCTCGAGCTCGGTTGCGGTCTCGAGGCGCATGAGCGACGCGCGCCGACGTGACACGGCCCCAGAGATCGCTCTGCGCTCCGTCCTCCACCACGCCGGGCTCCGGTACCGGGTCGCCTGGCCGGTTCCTGGCCAGCGTCGACGCACCATCGACATCGCCTTCACCCGCGCGAGGCTGGCCGTGTTCGTCGACGGCTGCTTCTGGCACGGTTGTCCTGACCACGGCGTCCGACCGAGAGCGAACTCCGACTGGTGGCGTGAGAAGCTCGCCGCGAACGCCGCGCGGGACCGAGACACAGACAGGGTGCTCACCAAGATGGGCTGGCGCGTCCTGCGGGTCTGGGAGCACGAGACCCCGGACGACGCGCTCGTTCGTGTCCGGGCGGCGCTGGCAGCGTCGACGACGTCGGGCGTCGTTGCTCGAGTCGACGCCGATCGCGACCGATAGATCGTTGACGGCCGCCCATGCGCGGTGACAGGGGGAGACACGTGAACGACGTCCAGAGCGTGACCGTCCGACCGGGCGTCGGCATGCTCGCGCTCTTCCCGTCGATGAACTACAAGCAGTGGTACGCGATCGGCGAGTTTATCGACAACGCCATTCAGTCGTGGCGTGCCCATGAGACAGACCTCGCTCGGGCGGGTGGCGGCGTTGCGAGGCTGCGGATCGAGGTCGAGATCGACAGGGCCGCAGGTCGCATCACGGTCACGGACAACGCCGCGGGCATCTTCGCGGAGGACATCGGGCGAGCCTTCACGCCTGCGGCTCCGCCCGCCGACGCCACAGGCCTGTCGCAGTTCGGTATCGGCATGAAGAGTGCCGCGTCCTGGTACGCACGCCACTTCGTCGTGACGACCACCGCGCTCGGCGAGGGCGTCAGGCGTCAGGTCGTCTTCGACATCCCCCGTATCGTCGAGTCCGGTGCCGAGACGATCCCGCTGACGACGGTGCCAGAGAGACCTGAGGCGCACGGGACGAGGCTGGTGCTGACTGATCTCAACCACCCGGCGCCCACCGGCCGGACCTTGGGCAAGATCCGCGACTACCTCAGCTCGATCTACAGGGTGTTCCTTGCTGACGACCGGATCGAGATGGTCGTCGGCGGTGTGCGCCTCCGCTATGGGGCACCCGAACTCTTGAAGGCGCCGCGATGGAGCGACCTCGACGGCGAGGTGGTCGAGTGGCGCAAGGACGTTGCTGTCGACCTGCCTTCAGGGCGCCGGGTGACCGGCTGGGCCGGACTCTTCGCCAAAGGTGACACCACCGGAGCAGGGTTCGCGCTGTTGTACCGGGGCAAGGTCGTCCAGGGCGCGGGCGGCATGGCCAGGGACTCAGCGGACAGCTACAAGCCGCACCAGATCTTCGGTTCTGGTAACTCGTTCCAGTCCCAGCGCCTCGTCGGCGAGCTCGACGTGTCCCAGATCGATGTCACGCACACCAAGGACTCGCTCGTCTGGGACGACGAGGACGAGGCCGCATTCCTCGACCGGCTCGAGGGCGCTCTCGACGAGGAACCGCTCCCGCTCCTGAAGATGGCCCGCAACTACCGCACGACCGAACGTGGTCGCATGGTCCAGACGACCGTCCGCGGCATCGTCGACTCGGTCGCCCGCGCGACCGAGATGAGTGCCAAGAGCGGTCACGACGTCGAGACGGCCGGTCGGGAAGCGGTGGACGGCAGCGCTGGGCCGACTGCGACCGAGGCTGTCCTTGACGGCGAGACCGTCTCCTCGCCACCCTCGCCACCAGTCGAGCAGGTCGTCCCGCTCGGTGACACCGAGTGGAGCCTGCTCGGGGAGTCTCTGCGGATCAGTGTGATCGACGACCCCGCGGACCTCCGGCATTGGCTGCGGGTCGTGCAGGACGACGGTGACTGGGTGGTCACGATGAACCGGGCGCACCGGTTCACGCAGTCGTTCGCCGATCTGCCGGGCATGGACCTCGAACCCGTCTTCCGGCTGGCGGTCGCGATCTCGCTCTCCCAGATCAAGGCTGAACGCAGTGGTTCGCGTGAGCCCCGGTTCTTCATCGCGGAGCTGAACAAGATCCTCGGCGGTCCGCTGGCCGAGAGGAACGAGTCGTGACCGCGGGTCCTGCGCCGTCGCAGGAGTGGACACCCACGTCAGGCCCGGCTCTGGAGGGGATGTTGCGGCGGTCGGGGCTGGGTGACGGCGCCGTCGCCGTCACCCGCTCTGAGACCCTCCGCGTGCTCGGGCGGTGCGGCCGACCCGAGTGGGACGCTCGGCGTGCCGAGGCTGAGCTGGTCGTCGGCGCTGTCCAGAGCGGCAAGACGATGTCGTTCACCGCGCTCATCGCAGCCGCGAGAGACAATGGGTTCCCGCTGGTGGTCGTGCTCGCGGGGACCAAGAAGAACCTGCGCGACCAGACGTACGAGCGGTTGCTGCGCGACCTCGGCATGCAGGGAGACGGTGGCCTGCCGGCGTGGTCACCGATCAACGGCCCCGACCTGCCGGACGCCGACGAGGTGGCGCGCCGCCTCGACCGCTGGGCGCGAAGACCTCGCCCGGCGCACGTCGTCACCACCGTCGCCGTGGTGCTCAAGAACCACGCGAGTCTCCGACGAGCCCGGGCCTTCCTCGCAGCGATCGCTGCCAAGTCCGGTGGGGTGCCGACGCTCTTCGTCGACGACGAGGCCGACCAGGCGGGCCTCAACCTGGCTGCGCGGCGCGGGGACGAGAGCTCGACGTACCGGGCGATCCGGCTCGTACGAGAGGCGGCACCGAACCACACGTACGTCCTGTACACCGCGACACCGCAGGCACCCCTGCTGATCTCGCTCACGGACGCACTCTCGCCACGCAGCGTGACCGTCCTGCGTCCCGGCGTCGACTACGTCGGGGGAGAGCACCTGTTCGTGGATCGGCGCCGCGAGTTCGTCAGGCTCATCGACGACGACGGAGCACTGGATGCCCAAGGCATCCGGCCTCCAGAGTCCCTCGAGCGCGCGCTCGCGACGTTCCTCCTCGCGATGCTCGTCGCCCAGCGCCGCGGGGCGCCGCGACCGTTGTCCATGCTGATCCACCCTTCGTCGGGGAAGGACCTCCACGCCTCCTACGCCGACTGGACCAGGGCGCTGCTCTCACGGGTGGACACCGCGTTGCTCGATGGCGACCCCGTCCTGCGGCACCAGCTGCGGACCGAGATGTTCGTCGGACCATACGCCGACCTCGGCTCGACCGGAGGAAACGTCGTCGACGGCACCGTCGTCGAGCTGGACGACCTTCTCACCGACCTCGAGGCGTACCTGCCGGAGATCGCGGTCAGGGTCGTGAACAGCGAGGACGGGCACGAAATCAAGCCCGGCGAGTGGGGGCGACACCCGGGTTGGGTGGTGATCGGCGGCAACAAGCTGGACCGTGGCTTCACCGTGGAGAACCTCGCGATCACCTACATGCCTCGGGGGCCCGGCATGCGGAACGCCGACACCGTGCAGCAACGAGGTCGCTTCTTCGGCTACAAGGCTCGTTACCTGGATCTTCTCCGGGCGTGGCTCAATCCCGAGACGCTAGCCGTCTACACCTCATACGTTGACCACGAGATCGCGATGCGCCGTGACCTGGGCGACCTCGACGTCTCGGGGACGCCGCTGCGAGAGTGGCGTCGCTCGATCCTCCTGGACCCGGCGCTCAACCCCACACGGCGCCAGGTCATCACTCTCGAGAACGGGAGCCACGCTCTTCGTCCGGGATGGGTTCTCGCGCAGACGCACGTGTACGGTGACGCGGTCGGGCCGACCCCAGACGCTGAGATCGCGCTGCAAGACCTCCTGGACGAGACAGAGTTGGATGAGCGTGACAAGCGGTCCGACTTCTCTATCCGCAACAGGACCGTGCACCTCACCTGGGATCGGCTCGTCCCGGTCCTCGCCGACTGGCGCGGTGCGGCGTCCGAGCAGGACCGCATCTACGCACTACTCCTCGCCCTCCGGGAGCACGACCCGACGACGATCCAGTGTGACCTGGTGCAGATGAACGGTGGACGCCCTCGAACGCGTGGGCTCCATCCGCAGTCGGAGGCCGCGCTCGCCGCGGTGGGCTACCAGCTCGACATGGTCGATGACCCGGAGGCGCTGGAGGTCGCAAACCTCATGCAGGGGCCGGACCCCGACGACGGGTCGGTGTACCCCGGAGACAGAGGATTCCGCTCCTCCGACGCGATCACGGTCCAGGTGCACCGGGTGGTTACGGCCGTCGGCCCTTCTCGGAGAGAGGTGACGGCGCTCGCCGTCCACCTGCCGGCCGACGTCCGCCACCGCGTCATCCTGCAGACCTGACCGTCGGCGACGAGACGCGCCGCACCGGATGTCTGGTGCGCGGGGATGTCAGTCGCCGGCGGCATGATGTCGTTCACGACGGGTTGCTGAAGGAGGGTCGATGGTGACCGCCGGGGACTGGAGCGAGTACGACCGGTGGAACGATGCCATCGCCGAGGTGCTCTTCCCTGAACTGGTCACGCCCGTGCCTGTCTATCTCGATCTCGAGGACGAGGCTCTGGGGAAGATCGGGTCTCGACTCGGTCTCCAGAAGAGCGACGTCGTGGCCCGACTGAGCGAGGTGGTCGCACGGACGTCGATCCTCGGCTCCAACCACGCGTTCAAGGCCCACCACGTTCGCTTCGTCAGGTGGCTCGACGGTGGGCGCGCGAGCCTCCCGCCGATCTTCCCCGTCCTCAGCGTCTTCAGCCTGGCGGCCGAGCGGATGGCCGCCGGGTCGGGGATGAGCGCCGCGAACTACTACGGGCGTCTCGCGGAGATCCTCGACGCGAAGAGCGAGCACATGGGTTTCAGCTATCGCGCGGTCGCAGAGCCGCTGTGGGGAGCCCTGAACTCGTGGCTGTCCGGCCTGCGTGGCGCGCGAGGACTCCCCACCGCATTCTCCGTCGGCCAGCGGTACGTCGGGATCTCTGTCTCGCAGGCACTCGTGCGAGAGGCCGACCGGCGTCGCCTCGAGCGGTTCTACGTGGACTTCGAGTTCGCTCCTCGCTCGGCCGTTCCCCCGGTCGAGCTCGAGCCTCTGCTCGATGCGTGGTTCAGCCAGGACCCGAGCCCAGCCACGCACCACTTGATGACCTTGTGGAGCAAGCCGCAACTGAGGGCCCACATCGCCGAGGTGGCTGCCACAGAGCTGGCCGAGTGGGACGGCGCGGACGAGGCGTCGACAGACGGGCACAGCTCCCGTTCCCGTGTCGTGCTCTCGATGGAGCTGACGTCATTCCCTTCCCGTCGCCTCCGGCTCAGTCCCTTCTTCTTCGCGGCGCAGGCAGGGGTTGCCCGTACCGCGGACCTCGCCACACCAGACGGCCCCGTTCCGGCCGAGCTCGAACCCGGGATGAACGGGGCGCTCGCTCTCGTCGATCGTGGGCTAGTCGACACGAGCGACCTTCTCGAGGGGACGCTCCGAGTGGTCGACCCGCTGGCGGGAGAGATGGTGCGCCAGCCGAGACGTCTTGTCGTGTTCAGGAAGGACGAGCTGTCTGGGCGGTGGCTCGAGGCGCGTCAGGTGCTCATGGGGGATGACGTGACGGTCCTCGTGTCAGGGCCCGTCCTCGCGCAGGCACGCAGCATCTTGACCGAGGTCGCGAGGCCGGGCTGGACGGTCGTCGATTCGATGGCCGGGCTCCCGGAGGGATGGACCCTCGTGCGGGGGGTCGAGATCTTCGCTCGCCCGCTGCAGGCCGTGCCCACGCTCAGCGAGCTCAGTGCGCTCGTCCCCTTGACCACGAGTCAGCTGAAGCTGGGCGCTGGACTCTCGCTCCCGAGCGCGGCACGGAACCTGTGGCACGTCCGGCGTCCGCCTGAGGTCAGAGCCATCGACGACTCAGGCGAGCCGATCGAGGTCCGCCTGTTCGATCTGGGCGCGCCGGGGAGTGGCACGAACGAGCAACTTCTGGTCGACACCTGGTCCGACGGGGGGACGGGTTCAGTCGTCGTCGACCTCGGAGAGGCTCAGCTCGCGGAGGGCGACTACGCAGTCGAGCTGGTCGTCGGCGACGGGAATGTCCCCCGCGCGCGGAAGGAGCTGCTGCTCAGGTCGTCGGACAGCCCCGACATGCGGCAGTGGGAGTCAGTCGCTCCCATCATCCACGACGTCGGTCACCCGCTTGCCGTCCTCGGCGCGGACCCGGGAGCAGAAGGGCACTCCGTCGGGCCCGGAGTCCACGGCGTCGTTCTCGAGGACGTGCCGTCCATCGGGCCTGTCGCTCTAGTCAAGTCGGTGCCGTGGTGGAAGCAGGGCGCAGACGAAGCGCGGTCCGGCGCTGTACGACTCAGCCGTCCGGAGCCCGGTTCCTGCTTCTATACGGGCGCCCACCACGAGGTGCTCGATGCCGCAATCTCGGACAGTCGCGGGCGGCCGCTCACCAAGTACACGACAGGGACGTGCAAGTTCTGCGGGCTGCAGCGCCGATACTCCTCCAGCTACTGGACGAACAGGCGTAAGCACGAGCGAGCGCAAATGGCCGCGAGCCAGCCGCGAGCTGTCGTTTCGTCACGGGTTCCGGCCGTACGCACGGAGGACGGGGGCGTGGACTGGGACCTCGCGCTCGACGCGATCCGATGCCTCGGAGGCGGTCCGATCAGCCTGCTCGAGCGCGTCGCGCGGCAGCTGGACCCGAGCCGCCTCTTCCTCCACCAGTTCGTGCGGACGCTGGAGTCGCTTGGGCACATCGAGGTGCGGAGGTCTGACGCGACGCTCGAAGTGCTGAGCTGGGAGGTGTGCGACACCAGGGTCATCGACGTCGGCGATCGGCGGGTCTGGGCCGGGTTCTGGACGCCGGACATGGTGTCGGCGGCGGAACGGCACTTCGATCGACTCGGTCGTCTGACGGGGTGGGACGCGCAGGCGAGCGCGCCGTCACGCGTCTGGACGACGGCAGCGCCCGACGAGGTCGGTGCCTGGACGGAGGTCGGCGACATCCCCGTAGCCGAGTCCGCCGCACGCGATCTCGTGTCGGTTCTTCCAACTTTGAGCACCTTGCTCGGTGCGCTCCCACGCAAGCCGTCTCCGTCTCTCCTGGGTGCGCAGTGGTTCGACCCTACGTCGGCGGCGTGGCAGGCTGTGGCCGACATGGACTCGCCTGGTGCCTACCGGGTCGGCCGGTACGGGTCGAAGTACTACGTCCGCACAGCGAGCGACCTCGCGACGGGGCAGGTGACGGTCGCCGACGCAGCGGTCGCGAAGCACGCGGCTTCTGCGCTCCTGACCGCGCGGGCCCTGGTGGCCTACGACGAGCGCGCCGGCGATCTGGTCGTGCCGCTTGGAGCGAACCTTCCTGGCATGTACGAGCGCGCCGCCGTCCTCGAGTCGGGGACCGCCCCGCTCAAGCGCCGCGGACGCACGGTCTACCGCGACGTGTCGCCCTACGTCGCGGGGCGACTCGCCTACCTTCTCGAGAACTGAGGCCGTCTGGTGACCAATCCGACTCCGATCTCTGTGGGATCCGGCATCCAGGACACGGTGCTGCGATACATCGACACCGCGTTCTACCTGCGCGACGGGGCGCTCCGCGCGGAGCGCCGCCGTCTGCTCACCGACGAGCGTCCACTCGTCCCGCCGCCGCTGCTCGAGCCTGTGCTCCCGTACGACGGGGTCGTCGATGCGGTCGTGGCGTGCCAGGCCGCTGGGCTGACGAGGCCGGAGGCGGAGGCACTCGTCTCCGGAGTCTTCGGAACCAGCGAGGGAGTGCTGCTGCGCGAACACCAGGCTCAGGCGCTCGAGGTCGCGATGAGCGACGGGAGCCGGACGAACCCGATCGTGACGTCGGGCACCGGCTCTGGCAAGACTGAGGCGTTCATGCTCCCGGTTCTCGCGCGCCTGCTCGTAGAGGCGCGCTCATGGCCGAGCTCGGGCGACCGCACGCACCCCTGGTGGGACTCGGCGCCGCCCCGCTGGTCGCCGGTCCGACGGACAGGGCGGGCAGCGGCTGTGCGGGCGCTCGTGCTGTACCCCACGAATGCGCTGGTGGAAGACCAGGTCGCGCGCTTGCGCCGGACCGTACGGCGCCTCGTGTCCGCCGGCGGACCACAGTTGTGGTTCGGTCGGTACACGTCAGGGGCTCCCGGTGGGACGCGCATGCCGACCCCGAGGGGCGCCCACCAGCGCTTGGGCGAGGCTTCTCGCGACCTCCGAGCAATGGTCCAGGAGTACGACTCCGTCGCGCGGGCGAACCCTGAGGTCGCCGACTATCTGTGCGACCCGCGCAGCGCGGAGCTCCTCACCCGCTGGGACATGATCGCGACGCCGCCCGACGTGCTGGTGACCAACTACTCGATGCTCAACATCATGCTCATGCGCGAGCTCGAGCAACCGATCTTCGAGTCGACGAGACAGTGGTTGGCCGAGGACCGGGCGCACGTGTTCACCCTCGTCGTGGACGAGCTGCACCTGTACAGAGGCACGCAGGGTGCGGAGGTGGCCTTGATCATCCGCAACCTGCTGCTGCGGCTCGGCCTCGAACCGACGTCGCGGCAGATCAGGGTCATCGGCACCAGCGCGTCGCTGGACAGCGACTCGCGTGCCTACCTCGAGCGGTTCTTCGGGGTGCCGGCGAGCTCATTCGTCCAGATCAGCGGGCGTCCGCGCGACGTGGGCACCGAGTTGCCAGTCGACGCGGAGGCGGCGCTGTCGGGTGCCGGTCCCGCATCGCTCGACGTCGTGCTCACCGAAGCATGTCGCGCCGAAGACGGTGCGATCCGTGCGACGTCGCTCACCGAGGTGGCGCGTCGCGCTCTTGGATCTGACGCGCTGGAGCCGCTGGAACAGGCGCTGGACGTGCTGGCTGGTGGGGGCGGGGTGGACCAGATCCCCTTCCGTGCGCACTACTTCGTGCGGACGATGCGGGGGATGTGGGCGTGCAGCAACCCCGACTGCACGGAGATCGCTGACCGGGGCGAGGAACGGCCTCACGGGATCGGGCGTCTGTTCGCCGTGCCCGCCCGCGTCTGCGCGTGCGGCGGCCGGGTCCTCGAGCTGCTCTACTGCAACAGCTGCGGTGACGCCAGCCTTGGCGGCCACGTCCTTGGTTCGCCAGACGGGGAGGGGGTGTTCCTCGGCGTCGATGCGGCGGAGTCGGAGTCGGACCGGCACCGGCTCGTCTTCGAGCGCCACGCCGGTGAGTACAGGTGGTTCCTGCCTCGACGCGAGGCTGTGGGGCAGAAGTGGACCCACTCGGGTCCGCTCGGCAAGCAATGGACGCTGGCATTCGCGACTGCGAGCTATGACTCGCAGACGGGCTACCTGCGAGTCGGCTCTGATGACTCGCAGGTCACCGTGATGACCTGGAGCGGCCCGGACAAGGAGTGGACTCCGCCCGCGCTGCCGACACGGTGCCCCAGGTGCGGGCACTCCAACCGGCAGACGGAGTTCAGCAAGGGGCGTGTGCGTTCGCCTATCCGCGCGCACACCCAGGGCGCGAGCGTCGGTGCTCAGCTGCTGGTCTCGGAGATGTTCCGCGCGCTGGGCGAAGACCCCGACGCGAGCCGCACCATCGTGTTCAGCGACTCGCGCGACGACGCCGCGCGGATGGCCGTCGGGCTCTCGCTCAACCACTACTCCGACCTCGCCCGGCAGCTCGTCCTGAACGAGCTGGCGGCGCCCGGCGAGGACGTCGGTGAGATCATCCGCGCGGGCCTCGCGGGCGCGCTCTCGGGGGCGTCCCTGGGCAGGTACGCTGAGCTCGCCGCGAAGTACCCGACCGAGCACAAGGCGTACATGAAGGGGCATCTCGGCTTCGGCGACGACGCCGACAGGCGGCTCATCGCGTCGTTCGAAGCGATGCAGTCGGGGACCCAGGCGAAGTCGTGGGTCGGGCTCGTGGACAGCGTCCTGGAGCGCCTAGTCGAGCTCGGCGTGCCACCGGGCGGGCCCAGGGCTTCGCTGCTCAAGCTCGAGGACGGGACACCCTGGAACAGGGCGTTCGAACCGCCGACACCGGGCGAGTGGAAGCCCATCGCGGACTTGGATGTCCGAGAGCAGCGCAGGAAGACGTACCGCCTGCGCCTGGTCGAGTCGCTCGGTGCGTCGCTGACCGGCCGCGAAGGACGCGACATCGAGTCGACGCTGGTGGCGGTGCTCGTCCCACGGCTGTGCGACCAGAGCCTCTCTGATGAGCTGGACCAGGCCGCGACATCGTTCGTCCGGATTCTGCTGTCCTCCGAGAGATGGACGCCGCAGGGTCTCGACGAGCCGAGCCAGGCGACACCGAAGGCGACCGTCGACTACGTGGCCCGGGTGGCGCAGCAGCTCGGCCGCGACGCCGAGCTGGTGATGAAGGAGATCTCGGAGCGGCTCGACGGGCTGCTCGTCAGTGGCCTCATCCGTCTCGAGATGCTGGACGTCGCGCTCGACGTCGTCCCCGCGAGCGGCCGAGTGCACGTGTGCCAACTGTGCGGCCAGCGCCACCTCCACGCGTCGGCAGGGGTGTGCGTCCGCCCTGAGTGCACCGGCGCCCTCCAGGAGATGTCGACCACCGCGCTCGTCGGCGACGACTACTACGCGTGGCTCGCCGCGCAACCGCCACAGCGCCTCGCGGTCGCCGAGCTCACCGGTCAGACGAGCCCCCCCGAGGAGCAACGACGGCGGCAGCGACTCTTCCGGGGTGCCTTGCTCCCGCAGCCGCAAGAGAACGCACGCACCAGCCCGCTGGACGTGCTCTCCGTCACGACGACGATGGAAGTCGGCGTCGACATCGGCTCGTTGCGCTCGACCGTCATGGGCAATATGCCCCCGCAGCGGTTCAACTATCAGCAACGCGTCGGTCGGGCCGGGCGTAAGGGGCAGGCGTTCTCGTTCGCTGCCACGATGTGCCGCGACCGCTCGCATGACGACTACTACTTCGCCAACCCGAGCCGGATCACCGGTGACCCGCCGCCGCAGCCCTTCCTCGACACATCACGTACCACGATCCTCAAGCGGGTCGTCGCCGCGGAGCTGCTGAGGCGAGCGCTGCTGTCGCTTCCTGACCCGCCCCCGCAGCGCGGTGACCACGTCCATGGTTCCTTCGGTGAGGCGGCAGACTGGCCCCAGCTTCGTGCAGGGGTCGAGGCGTGGTTGATGACGTCGCCGGATGTCCCTCTTGTCGTCCACCGGCTGGCCGAGCTCACGGGTGTTGCCGATGTCCGTGAGGTCGTGCAGTGGGCCCGAGACTCCCTCGTCCTCGAGGTCGATGACGTCGCTTCCTCTGACGTCCACACGCAGCGAGCACTGAGCGAGCGGCTGGCGAACGCCGGAGTGCTACCGATGTTCGGCTTCCCGACTCGGGTCCGTGAGCTGTTCAGGGTGGGGCCCGACGGGCGCCTCACTGCCGAGGCGGTGTCCGACCGTCCACTCGGCCAGGCCGTGTCGCTCTTCGCGCCCGGCGCACAGGTCGTCAAGGACGGCTGGGTCTACACGGCGAACGGGTTCGCATCCGTGCGAAGGACGGGCGGCGGGAAGCACCAGTCAGTGAACCCGCTGAAGTCCTCGGTCCGTCTCGCTCGATGCCGCGACTGCGGCGCGTCGACGATCAACGAGGACGACGAGGCCAGCTGGGGGTCCTGCCCGGTGTGCGCTGGCGACGTCAGGCACATGACCGTGTTCCAGCCAGAGGGATTCCGTACCCATCGTGACCGGACTGACAAGGGCATCGATGACAGGGGTGGAGCTAGTGCCTCCCGGCCCGTCTTGGGTTGGTTGAATCCCGGAGAGGCCCAGCAGCGCGTCGGCGCACTCGACGTGTGGGAGCTGGAGCAGGCGCGCCTGCTCACTATCAACGACAACAACGGCGCGCTGTTCGCCATGTACCAGCACGCGGACCACTCCGTGATCGTTCCCACGGTGGAGACCGACGCGAACACGATGCCGAGGCTGCCGGACGCGGCGATCGGTGAGATCCGGGTCACCGACGCCGTGCTCCTGCTCGGACGCGGTGTCGCGCTCCATGGGGGCGTCGTGGCGACAGGTCGGGAGAGTTGTCCGTCCGGCCACGCCGCTCTGACGTCGTTTGCGGAAGCGCTCCGTCGCGGGTGCCAAGCCGAGCTCGACATCGACCCGAGCGAACTCGTCGTGGGACTCCAGCCGCGTTCGGTCGACGGCCACCGGACGGCCGCGCTCTACGCGGCCGACACGCTCGAGAACGGTGCTGGGTACGCCCTGGAGCTGGCGAACGGCCGACTTGACGCCGTGCTCCGCCGGATCACGGACGAGGTGGGCGAACGTTGGGCACGTGCGCCGCACGACGTCTGCGACACCTCCTGTCCCGACTGCCTGCGGTCCTGGGACAATCGGCACCTGCACGCTGCTCTTGATTGGCGGCTCGCGCTCGACGTGGCCGAGCTCGCACTTGGCCGGGAGCTCAGGCTGGACCGCTGGCTCTCGCTCGGCCAGGACGCGGTGAGGCAGTTCGTCATCGGCTTCGAGGGCGCGATCGAGGGCCTTGCTGCGTCGGAGGTCGACGATGTCCATGTCCTGACCTCTGGATCGACGTCGGTGGCGATCGGCCATCCCTTGTGGTCACGGGAGGCCGGTTCGTTCGCCGTTCGGCAGGCCGACGTGGACCGCCAGCTGAGCGCCGGCGGTCGGTCCGTGCGCTGGTCGGATGTCCGCACTCTCCGGAACCGGCCCGACCAGGTTTTCTCTCTGCTCACATGAATCGGAGGAAGTGATGGCGTTCATCACGAGGATGTTTGAGCTCGAGCCATCCGAGAAGCGCCGCCCGCACTCGGAGTCGGAGTGCAGCTGGCGTGTCGCCTACCGCAACGGCGAGCTCGTCATGCAGCTGGACACCTACGGCTCACCGACGCGCCAGGATGTCGGCACCATCAGCCAGTCCCTCCAGTTGAGCGAGGACGTGGCTGTGGATCTGGTGCACGCCATGGCGCGGACCTTCCCGGCAGTCGCGGATCTTCTGGTAGACGCGCGCTGAGTTCTCGGACCGCTGTGCGGAGGGAGGTCCGGTCATCCGTCACGCCGAATGGCAACCGCGCTGCGCGCTAGGTGTTCTGGGTCATGACGTTGGTGACGCCTGCGCGGAGGCGTGAGGCCGGGGGTCGGTCGCCGGCGGCGGTATGAGCGCGATGGTAGTTGTAGTGCACGTTCCAGATCTTGATCGCCGCGGCGGGGAGTGTCGCCGCTGACGCTTCTTGACGATCGCGGCTCGAACGTGCCCTCGCGGTCACGCGGGACGTCGATCTGCACCGGGCCGATCTCGGTGATCACCGTCTTGGACCGGGACCCGTTGCGCTCGTTCGAGCCTGTCTTTGCCTCGCGCTCGCCGGGCGGGTAGCCGAGGTGGTCGGTCAGCTCCTCCTCCAGCGCGAGCTCGAGGACCTGCTTGGTCAACCCCGCGAGCAACCCATCCGGACCGACCAGGTCCACCCCGCACGCCCGCGCCTGAGCGACCATCGACCTGGCGATCTGCTTGCTCTCATCGTCGTCGAGCTTCACGGGCTCGATCGTGTCGGTCATACCGCCTGCTTCCCCGCCAAGCCTCAGCCCGGCATGTCAGGCCGACCCCCGCCCACCGTTCATCTGACAGACCCCATCGGCCCGTCGACCTCCTCCATGAGGTCCCGGTCGATGTGCACGACGTAGTCGGGCGAGATCCCGAGCATGTTCTGGTCGAATGCCGCGTGGTGGATCTTGCACAGCGCCAGGCCGTTGGGCGTCGTCGGGATGCCGCGCGCCGAGGAGTCGGGCGCGATGTGCGCGGCGTCGAGGAGAGACCCGTGCCTCAACGTGCAGACGGCACACCGCGTCTCGTAGGCGAGCAGCACCCGGGTGCGGAACGCCGGCTGGTGCAGGCGCTGCTTGGCCAGCCGCAAGGCGTACGCGCGCTGGGGCTCGGAGAGCGAGCGCACGTCGCCCATGTACCGGAACGACTCGTCCAGGGCGATGAGGAACGCGTTCTCCTCCGGCACGTCGTCGACGACGTAGACCGGGGCGATCGGCGTGTCGTAGTTGGGCGTCTCCTTGCGGAACAGGATCAGCGGCGCGCCCGTCTCGATCGCCGCGCGGAGTTTGCGGTTGTCGCCGCCGAACGGGTCGCCCGAGCGGTAGGCATAGTGCAGCAGGCCGTCGTCCGGGTCCTCGATGTCGTCGTACGGGCCGTGCGCTGACTGCACGATCGCGAGCGTCGAGGCGAAGCCTGCGGGATTGCGGATGCCGCGGGAGAAGTCGATCAGCGGAAGGTCCCGATCGCCTGTGCGGTAGCTCAGCAGCTCATGGCGGTGGAGGAAGCCGCCGTTGCGGTCGGCTCGTTCGTGCAGCCAGGCGATGATCTGCAGGCGAAGGGCTGACTCGACGGCGGTGTCCACGGCCTTGAGCTCACCAGGTCGAACGCGTTGCGGCAGGGATCGCCACGCCGGACATCATGGCGACCGTGCGTTGACGACGACCCGTTACGTGCAGGCAGGACGCTGAGTACGTCGCGCGGGCGGTCCGCTGTGCTCAGCGACCCCGCACGCGACGCACGAGCTCAGGGATGCGCCCCTTGAGCGTTGCCCACACGAAGTCGGCCTGGACCTTGTCATAGTGGTGCGCGACGAGGTTCCGCATCCGCTGGATCTTGACCCACTCGATCTCCGGGTACTGCTCCTTGAAGTCCTCAGGGAGGCGCTCCACCACGGTCGACACCTTGATGACGATGCGCTCGCCCGCGTTGCGCAGCAGTCGCCCATGGGCGTCGTCGGCCAGGTACGCGTCCTCGCCCAGGCCGACGATGTGGGCCGCGTCGTCCGCCATCGTCACCAGGTCGTCGAGCAGCCGCGCGACCTTGTCGTCACCGGTCACAGCGGGACCGCATCGCGCCGAGCGTGGGTGCTCACGGCCCCGTGGACACGCCCCGAGACCACATCCACCTTGGCGCCGAGGAGCTGCTCGAGCTCGTCCGTGAGGTCGAGGACGTCCACGAGGTCGGTGCCGTCATCGAAGGTGATCATGAGGTCGACGTCGGACGCAGGGGTGTCGTCGCCGCGTGCTACGGACCCGATGACGTAAGCGTCGTGACCCCGGTGCCGCGCAACCGCGTCACGGACGGCTGCTCGGTGGCGCTGCAGCACCACGGACGGTCGCACACTCAGCGCAGCGTCGAGCCGGGACCGTGTGACAGCGCTCGCGCTACGTCGGCCGGTCTCCGTGGCCGCGATGACCGGCTGCGCGACGCCGGACAGGCGAGCGAGCTCACGTTGCGTCAGGCCGAGGCGGAGGCGCCGAGCTCGGAGCTCCGCACCGTATCCAGAGGGCATGTACCGGACGATAGCGCTTCTGCTATCACGGCGCGCGAGTGACCGCTTGACCGGAGCGTCCCCGCGACGAGTCACGGCCCCGACGTCGTCGCGGAACTGTCGAACGCCGCAAGGCATGCCGTGCCGCAGCCGTGACGTCGAGGCGGATGGGCACAGGGTCGTCTTCGAGACCATCACGGATGCGCTGGTCCGCGTAGGCCGCAGCGAGGCGGACTCAGCGTCGAGGAGGTGGCCGATCGAGCTGCGGAACGAGCCGGGGGCCATCCGTGCACTCACGTCCCGACGGCCGACCGAGATGCTTCTTCCAGTCGTCCGTCGAGCATCCGGACGGTCCGATCGACCGAGTCGAGTGTCGAGGAGTCGTGCGACACGACGAGTGTGGCCGCGTCGAGCTCGCGGGCAAGGCGCGTGATGAGGTCGATGACCTGGGTGCCGCGGGCGTGGTCGAGCGCCGACGTCGGTTCGTCGACGAGGAGGACCTGCGGGGCGCCGATCAGCGCGCGGGCGATCGCCACACGCTGCCGTTGCCCGCCGGACAGCTGAGCGGGTCGCTTGTGCGCGTGGTCGCTCATCCCCACCTCGGCCAGGAGGTCCAGGGCCCGCGCTCGCAGGCTGGCGGGCCGGTCGCCGCGCAGGTGCGCGTGCAGCTCGAGCTGTTCGAGCGCGGTCAGGGATCCCAGCAGCTGGGGCGACTGGAAGACGATGCCGATCCGGCCGAGACGTGCTCGGGTGGCTGCCGCGACGGTGGTTCCCGGGTGGAAGACGACGTCCTGCCCGATCCGGACGGTGCCGGCCGTGGGCCGCGTGAGGCCGCCGGCCACGGCGAGCAGGCTCGACTTGCCGGAACCGGACGGTCCGAGCAGGGCGGTCGTCGTCCCCGACGGGATCGACAGGTCGAGGTCCTCGACGGCGGTGAGGGTCGAGTCGCCGTCGGGGTAGACGAGGGTGATGGCGTCCAGGTGCAGATCCATGGTGTTCCTCCGGTGCTCAGCGCGCGGCGAGAGCGGCGTGGGGGTCGATGGTGGTGATGCGGGCGACGGCCAGGACGGCGCCGACGAGGCCGAGGGCGACCAGGGCCGCACCGGGCAGCAGCGTCGTCGTGGTGGTGACGACCACCGGCACGGCGTCGGCCAGGAGGGTCGCGCCGGCGGCAGCCACCCCGGTACCGAGACCGACGCCGATGACCAGCACGAGGAACGCCTGGCCGATGGCGTCGCGCAGCAGGTAGCGGGTGGACGCGCCGAGCGCCTTGAGGACGGCGATGTCGCCGAAGCGGCTGATGGTCCAGACGGTGAAGAAGGCGCCGACGACGAGCGCGGAGATCGCGATCAGGAACGCCTGCATGGTCACCAGCGAGCCGTTCTCGGACGAGAACGAGCTGATCGCGGCTCTCGCCTCGCCGACGCCCAGCGTGGTGGTGCCTGCCGCGGCGTCCGTGCGGCGAAGGGTGTCGTCGTCGACGTCGCCGGTCACCGCGACGACCGTCGCGGTCTCCCCCTCGTCGGACGCAGGTGCTCGCCCGCCGATCGTCTGCCAGTCCGCCAGGGCGACCCAGACGACGGGGGTGTGCGCGTAGGACGCGTCGACGTCCAGGACCGTCCCGACCTGCAGGTCGTGCCCTCCGAGACTCACGGTGTCGCCGACGGCGACCGACAGGTCGTCGGCCGCACCTCGGGACACCGTCGCCGTCCCGCTGATGGGCGCAGGCGTGTCGGCGGGCACCAGAGTCGATCCCGGCTCGACCCCGAAGGCGGTGACGGCGGCGGTCGTCGCCGCGGACTTCGCGCGTGTCGTGGCCACGCCGAGAAGCTCGGCGCCCTCGACACCGGCCGCCGCGGACCAGGCGTCCCGCTGAGCGGAGGTGACGGTGGACGCGGTGAAGTCGGGGTCGTCGTCCGCCTCCGCCATCGCGAACGCGAGGTGGCCGACCGGCAGGTCCGTGACCGCCGACGTCGACTCCCGGGCGAGGCCGGCGGTCAGCGAGGAGAGGAACGCGACGAGGAACGCGATCAGCGCGATGACGACGAGCATGAGGGCGAATCGGCCACGGGCGTGGCGCAGGTCGCGCAGCGCGACGAACATGGGACCTCCTGGTCTGCGGGGTCCCACCAGCCTGCGCCGATCGACGGTCCGGTCCATCGGGCCCCGGGACGCACGTCGGCCGACGAAGGGTGGCCGCCGGGCTCCACCTTTCGGCCGATGCGGGACGGCGGAGCGTGGCTACCGTGGCGGCATGCGTGCGCAGACCCTGCCGACGGTCACGCGGCGCCTGCTCGTCGGGCTCGACGTGCTGGTGGCCGGGCTCGTGATCGTGGCCGTGCTGCGCCCCGCCGACTCCGCCCGGCAGTGGGCCACCCTCGTGGCCGCTGCGGCGTTCGCGGCCCTGTACGCGGCCGGGCGCGCCACGATCCGGGTCCACGAGTCACCCCTGGACGCAGGTCGCGGCCGGTGGTGGCCGGCGGGTGCGTGGATCGCGGCCCTGATCGTCGTCTGGACGATCCTCCTGCAGGTCAGCGACGGCGCGTTGTGGCTCGCCTTCCCGCTGATGCTGCTGCAGATGCACGTCCTCGGGCCGCGCGCCGGGGTGCTCGCCGTCGTCGTGACGACCCTCGTCGCCGCCGTTGACGGCATGCTGCAGCGCGCCCCCACGGACACCTCCATCGCACCGGCGCTCGGTCCAGCCGTCGGTGCGGCCGTGGCCGTGGCCGTCACCCTCGGGCTCGAAGCACTCGTGCGCGAGTCGCAGGAGCGGCAGCGGATGCTCGAGGAGCTCGCCCGCGCCCGCGACGACGTCGCCGCCGCCGAACGGGACACGGCGGTCGCCACCGAGCGGGAACGCCTCGCGCGCGAGATCCACGACACCCTCGCGCAGGGCTACTCCGCGATCGAGCTCCTCCTGCGGGCGGCAGCACGGGACGTGGGGCACGACGACGCCCGTGCTCACGCCTACATCGACCAGGCGCGCAGCACCGCGCAGGGGAACCTCGCCGAGGCCCGCCGGTTCGTCCGTGCGCTCGCGCCGGCGGACCTGGACGGCGCAACCCTCGTCGCCGCGCTGCACCGCATCGCGGGCCGGACCCAGGCTGCGGCGGTCACGGCCCCGGTCGCGGACGACGAACCTCGGGACACGGCACCCGGGTCGCTTGTCGTGCGTGTCCAGACCTCGGGCGAGCCCCGAGCCCTCCCGCTCCAGGTCGAGGCCGCGCTCGTGCGCATCGCCCAGTCGGCCCTGGCCAACGTCGTCCAGCACGCCGCCGCCCGGAACGCCACCCTCACCCTCAGCTTCCTGCCCGACGAGGTCATCCTCGACGTGGTCGACGACGGACGCGGCTTCGACCCGGACCGCCAGCCCTCACCCGACCGGCCCGGCGGGTTCGGCCTCACCGCGATGCGCTCCCGCGCGCGTGAGCTCGGCGGCTCGCTGGCGATCGAGTCCAGCCCCGACGACGGCACCGCCGTCGCGGTCCGCCTCCCCGCGCACGACGAGGACGTCCCGGACCAGGCCCCGCCCACCCGTCCGACGCAGCACCAGGAGGACGGGTGATCGACGTCGTGCTCACCGACGACCACCCCGTCGTGCGTGCCGGCCTGCGCGCGGTGATCGAGAGCGAGCCCGACATGCACGTCGTGGAGGAGTTCGGCACCGCCGAGGAGCTCCTGGCCCACGTCCGCAGGGGCGGACGTGCCGACGTGCTGCTGCTCGACCTCCAGTTCGGTCCGGGGCGCCTCGGCGGGGCGGACGCCACCCGGCAGATCGTCCAGGCCGGCGGTCCCCCCGTGCTCGTCCTGACGACCTACGGCTCGGACGCCGACATCCTCACCGCCGTCGAAGCCGGAGCGACCGGGTACCTGCTCAAGGACGCCCCGACAGACGAGCTCACCTCCGCGATCAGGGCCGCAGCCGGTGGAGCCGTGACTCTCGGGCCGGCCGTGCAGGCGCGCCTCCTGGACCGCATGCGCCGCCCCGGCATCTCGCTCACGCTGCGCGAGCTCGAGATCCTCCGCATGGTCGCGCTCGGCCGCTCCAACGACGCCATCGCCCGCGAGCTCGTCGTCTCCCGCGCGACCGTGAAGTCCCACCTCGCCCACGCCTACGACAAGCTCGGCGTCCAGTCCCGAACCGAAGCCGTCGCCGTGGCACGCGAACGCGGCCTGCTCCCGAGCTGACTCTCCACTTGTAGGAACTCGTGCTTGTTGTCCGAGCAGTAAGCGCCGGACCTGCGGATGGACAAGCGGGTGAGACCCGACTCGTCTCATGTTCTTGTCCAGATCTTCTCTGCGCGGCGTGCCATGTCACCGCGCAGTCACGGCGCATCCCGGGCGCCCGACACTCGCGAGGTTGCCACAGTTACACCGCTGGGCTATATCATCGCGGTATGACGATGATAGAGACAGGGCGCGATGCGGTCGCGGTTGACGAGTCGCACGCGTTCGAGGCCGCAGCGTGCCTGTTTCACGGCTTCAGCGATCCCTCGCGCCTGACGATCCTGCGCCACCTGGCCCTGGGGGAGCACCGCGTGGTGGACCTGACCGAGCACCTGGGGCTCGCGCAGTCCACGGTGTCCAAGCACCTGGCGTGCCTGCGTGACTGCGGCCTGGTCAGCTCACGCCCGCAAGGCCGCGCCTCGGTGTTCAGCCTGAACCATCCCGAGGCGCTGATGGACCTGCTCGCGGCCGCCGAGCGGCTGCTGGCCCTGACTGGCGACGCGGTCACGCTGTGCCCGACCTTCGGTATCGCTGCGGCCGGCACCGACCAGGTGACGGCATGAGCGCGACCGGCGAGCTCGACGCCGTCGAGGTCGAACGCCTGACCCGCCGCGGGCTGCGCCTGGCGCAGTTCACCGTCGCGTACAACGTGGTCGAGGGTGCCGTCGCGATCACCGCGGGCCTGCTGGCCGGACTGGTGTCGGTGGTCGGGTTCGGCGTCGACTCCGCGATCGAGTCGATCGCGGGCGTCCTGGTCGCGCTGCGCCTGTCCGCGCGGCTGCGCCACGGCGAGGCGGACGAGCGCAAGGAGCGGCTGGCGCTCAAGGCCGTGGCCGTGACGTTCTTCGTCCTGGCCGCCTACGTCACCATCGAGGGCATCCGCAGCTTGATCGACGGCGAGGCTCCCGACAGCTCGCCGCTGGCGATCGGGCTGCTCGTCGCCTCGATCATCGTCATGCCCGTGCTGGCCGCCATGAAGCGCACCGTGGGCCTGCGGCTGAAGGACAACCTGATCCTCGCCGACGCCGCCGAGACGCGGATCTGCGTGCTGCTGAGCATCTCCACCCTCGCCGGCGTCGGGCTCTACGCCCTGACCGGCGCCGCGTGGCTGGACCCGGTCGCGGCGTTCGTGATCGCAGCGTTCGCCATCCACGAAGGCAAGGAGGCCTGGGAGGGCGAGCTGGTCGAGGACGGCGACGATGACGACTGACACCGCGGCAGGCCTCGCGCTGGGCCTGTACCTGCTCGGGGTCGTGGCGGCGTTCGGCGTGCGGACCTGGCTGCACCGGCGGCGCACCGGCACCAGCGGCTACCTGGGCCTGTCCGGCGCGCCCGGTTCGGCGCAGTGGTGGGGCGGGGTGCTGTTCGCGGCCGCGGTCGTGCTCGGCGCCGCCGGACCGGCACTCGCCGTGGCCGGCACCGGACCGCAGCCGGCCGCCCTGCCGGCAGCGCTGCGCTGGGCGGGCCTGGCCGCCGCGGTGCTGGGATTCGCCGCGGTGCTAGGGGCGCAGTCCGCGATGGGCAACTCCTGGCGCATCGGCGTCGACCCGGGCGAGCGCACGAGCCTGGTGACCACCGGCGCGTTCGCGCTCGTGCGCAACCCGATCTTCACCGCCATGATCACCGCGCTGACCGGCGTGGCTTTGCTCGCCCCCACCCTGGTGACGGCCGCGGCCCTGGTCAGCCTCGTGCTCGCCGTCGAGCTGCAGGTCCGCGTCGTCGAGGAGTCGTACCTGCGCCAGGTCCACGGCCAGCAATACGCGCTCTACACCGCCCGCGTCGGGCGGTTCGTCCCCGGGATCGGGCTGCAGCGGCAGGTGCTCGCCACCGAAGGAGAGAACGCACGATGAGTGCCGGGCACGCCCACGCGGGCGGCACCGCGACCGCCCAGCACCGCAAGCGCCTGGTCCTGGTGCTGGTCATCACCCTCAGCGTCGTCGCCGCCCAGATCGTCGGCGGACTGGTCTCGGGCTCGCTTGCGCTGCTCGCCGACGCCGGGCACATGCTCACTGACGCCACCGGCGTCGCGATCGCCCTGGTCGCCAGCACCCTGGCCACACGGCCCGCGACGAACACTCGCACCTACGGGCTGCAGCGCGCCGAGATCCTCGCCGCCCTGGCCAACGCACTGCTGCTGGGTGGGTTGGCGATCTGGGTCATCGTCGAGGCGGTGCAACGCTGGAACGACCCGCCCGAGGTCGCGACCGGGCTCATGCTGGCCGTCGCGGCCGTCGGCGCGCTGGCGAACCTGGCCAGCTTGATGATCCTGCGCGCCGGCAAGCACGAGAGCCTGAACGTGCGCGGCGCCTACCTCGAGGTCCTCAGCGACCTGGTCGGCTCGATCGCCGTCATCATCGCCGGCATCGTCATCGCCACCACCGGGTACACCCGCGCCGACGTCATCGCCTCCGTCGCGATCGGGGTGTTCATCATCCCTCGAGCCTGGTCCCTGCTGCGCGACGTCATCGACATCCTGCTCGAGGCCACACCCAAGGGCCTGAACCTCGAGCAGGTCCGCGACCACATGCGCGAGGTACCCGGCGTCGTCGACGTGCACGACCTGCACGCCTGGACCATCACCAGCGGCGTCACCGCCCTGTCCGCACACGTCGTCGTCGACGACGAGTGCATCGACCAAGGACGCCCCGGTGCGGTCCTGGACGCGCTCGACGAGTGCCTCGGTGAGCACTTCGCGATGGAGCACTGCACCCTGCAGCTCGAGCCGGTCGGCCACCGCTCGCACGAGAACGCGCACCACGACTAGGTACGAGCGTTCCTACCCGGCCAGCGCGGGCACCGACGCAAAGCGAGGCACTCGTCGCCCAGACCGCGACAAGCGCCCTGTCCAGCGACCACTCGACCTCTCGGCCCTTGCAGGAGATGACCGCACGTGGCAGCGCCCTCACGTCCACAGCACCACGGCCCACGCGCGACAACCACTGCGAAGAACGCCACGCCGATGACAGCTTCGCGCGAAAGTGACAGGTCCGGTGCGAACCCACACCGGGTGCCGCGGGACAGGGACGTCTTGCCGCGGGATCGGGACGTCTTGCCGCGGGACCGGGGCCTGTCGACACACGCGAGGTCGTCGTGCGCGGCGTCGGGAATGCGGAGTGACGGGATGAAGTTGAGCCAGGCAGACTCAAGTTTGCTGTGTAGAGCTTGCGGGGCCCGGGTGCCCGGGTGCAAGGTTGAGCGCAGCGGACTCAAGAGCGTCCAGAGCATCTGCATCACGACCGAAAGAAGGCATCACACATGGCACGAGCAGTCGGCATCGACCTGGGCACGACGAACTCCGTCGTCGCCGTCCTCGAGGGTGGCGAGCCCACGGTCATCGCCAACGCGGAGGGGTCGCGCACGACTCCGTCGGTCGTGGCGTTCTCCAAGACCGGCGAGGTCCTCGTCGGCGAGATCGCCAAGCGCCAGGCCGTCACCAACGTCGACCGGACCATCACGTCCGTCAAGCGTCACATGGGCACGGACTGGACGGTCGACATCGACGACAAGAAGTACACGCCGCAGGAGATCTCCGCGCGCGTGCTCGGCAAGCTCAAGCGGGACGCCGAGGCGTACCTGGGCGAGCCGGTCACGGACGCCGTCATCACGGTCCCGGCGTACTTCAACGACGCCGAGCGTCAGGCGACGAAGGACGCGGGCGCCATCGCGGGCCTCAACGTCCTGCGCATCATCAACGAGCCCACGGCGGCGGCGCTCGCGTACGGCCTGGAGAAGGGCAAGGAGGACGAGCTCATCCTCGTCTTCGACCTCGGCGGTGGCACGTTCGACGTGTCCCTCCTGGAGGTCGGCAAGGACGACGACGGCTTCTCGACGATCGAGGTCCGCGCGACGTCCGGCGACAACCGCCTGGGCGGCGACGACTGGGACAACCGGATCGTCGACTTCCTGGTCACCGAGGTGAAGAACTCGTCCGGCGTGGACCTGTCGAAGGACAAGATCGCGCTGCAGCGTCTGCGTGAGGCGGCGGAGCAGGCCAAGAAGGAGCTCTCGTCGGCCACCAGCACCAACATCTCGCTGCAGTACCTGTCGATGAGCGAGAACGGCCCCATCCACCTGGACACCAAGCTCACGCGCGCGCAGTTCCAGCAGATGACGCAGGACCTGATCGACCGGACCAAGGCGCCGTTCCACGCGGTCATCCGCGACGCGGGCATCCAGCTGTCCGACATCGACCACGTCGTGCTCGTCGGCGGCTCGACCCGCATGCCCGCGGTCACCGAGGTCGTCAAGGAGCTCACGGGCGGCCGCGAGCCGAACAAGGGCGTGAACCCCGACGAGGTCGTCGCCGTGGGTGCCGCGCTGCAGGCCGGTGTCATGAAGGGCGACCGCAAGGACGTCCTGCTGATCGACGTCACCCCGCTGAGCCTCGGCATCGAGACCAAGGGGGGCGTGATGACCAAGCTCATCGAGCGCAACACGGCCATCCCGACGAAGCGCTCGGAGATCTTCTCCACCGCGGAGGACAACCAGCCGTCGGTGCTCATCCAGGTGTTCCAGGGCGAGCGTGAGTTCGCGCGGGACAACAAGCCGCTGGGCACGTTCGAGCTGACCGGCATCGCGCCGGCGCCGCGCGGGCTGCCGCAGATCGAGGTCACGTTCGACATCGACGCGAACGGCATCGTGCACGTGTCCGCCAAGGACCGCGGCACGGGCAAGGAGCAGTCGATGACGATCACCGGCGGCTCGGCCCTCCCCAAGGAGGACATCGAGCGCATGGTGCGCGAGGCCGAGGAGCACGCGGCGGAGGACAAGAAGCGCCGCGAGGACGCCGAGGCGCGCAACAGCGCCGAGCAGCTCGTCTACTCCACGGAGAAGCTGCTCGTCGACAACGCCGACAAGCTGTCCGAGGACGTCAAGACCGAGGTCCAGTCGAAGGTCGACGACCTGAAGAAGGCGCTCGAGGGCACCGACACCGACGCGGTGAAGTCCGCGACGACGGCGCTGTCCACGTCCGCGCAGAAGATCGGTGAGGCCATCTACTCGCAGGCCCAGGCGGAGACCCCGGCCGACGCCCCGACGGGTGACGCGGGCTCGTCGTCCGACGACGACGTGGTCGACGCCGAGATCGTCGACGACGAGGACGACAAGAAGTGACGGACCAGCCGACGACCCCCGGGCCCGAGCAGGGCCCGGGGGACACCCCCGAGAACGAGGCGCCCCGGTTCACGGACAAGCGCCGCATCGACCCGGAGACCGGCCAGGTGCGTGAGCCCACGCCCGAGGAGGCCGTGATCGCGGAGGCCGAGGCCGCCGCGGCCGGCGGTGGCGAGGCGTCGGACGCGCAGCGGCTGGCCGACGAGCGGCTCGAGGAGCTGCAGCGCGCCCAGGCGGCGCACTACAACCTCGAGCAGCAGTACAACGCGTACGTGAAGCGCTCGAAGACCGAGGTGCTCGCCGCGCACGAGCGCGGTATCGCGGCGGTCGCCGAGGCGCTCATCCCGGTGCTCGACGACATCGAGCTGGCCCGCCAGCACGGTGACCTCGCCGAGGGGCCGTTCGCGTCGATCGCCGAGAAGCTCGAGGCGACCCTCGGGCGGTTCGGCGTCGAGCGGTACGGCGCCGCGGGCGAGGAGTTCGACCCGGCGGTGCACGAGGCGCTCATGCACTCGCACTCGGCCGATGTGACGACGTCGACCGTGCAGATGGTCCTGCAGCCGGGCTACCGGACCAAGGACCGGGTGCTGCGCGCGGCACGCGTCGCGGTGGTGGACCCGGAGGCCTGACGACGAGCACGCACGACATCACGAGGAGGGAGGCGCCGTGACCGGGCAGGACTGGCTCGAGAAGGACTTCTACTCGGTCCTCGGCGTCCCCAAGGACGCCGACGCGGCCACGATCAAGAAGGCGTACCGCAAGCTCGCGCGGGAGAAGCACCCGGACCACAACCCGGGTGACGCGAAGGCCGAGGCGCAGTTCAAGGACATCGGCGAGGCGTACTCGGTGCTGTCCGACCCCGAGCAGCGCCAGCAGTACGACCAGCTGCGCGCGATGGCCGGCGGTGCGCGCTTCACGGCAGGCGGCCGCGGTGGCGGCGGTGGGTTCGAGGACATCCTGGGCGGCATGTTCGGGGGCGGCGGCGGGGGCAACACCCGCGTCCGCTACTCGAGCGGCGGTGCGGGTGGCTTCGAGGACATCCTCGGGGGCATGTTCGGTGGCGGGTTCCAGCGCGGACCGCAGCCGGGTGCGGACCTCGCGGCGGCCGTCGAGCTGCCGTTCCGGCAGGCCGTCGAGGGCTCGACCGTGTCGTTGCAGGTCGGCGGCCGCACCGTCAACGCCCGCATCCCGTCCGGGGTGCGCGACGGGCAGAAGATCCGGCTGCGTGGCAAGGGGCGGCCCGGTGAGCCCGGGGCGCCCGCAGGCGACCTCGTCGTGACCGTGCACGTCGCGCCGCACCCGGTGTTCACGCTCGACGGGCGCAACCTCAAGGTCACCGTGCCGGTGGCGTTCGACGAGGCCGCGCTGGGCGCGACGATCGACGTGCCGACGCTCGACGGCGACACCGTGCGCGTCAAGGTGCCCGCCGGGACGCCGTCGGGGCGCACGCTGCGCGTCAAGGGCAAGGGCGTGCGCGCGTCCGGCTCGGCGAAGTCCGACGGTGACCTCATGGTGACCGTGCAGGTCGTCGTGCCCCAGCGCCTGTCCGACGCGGCCCGCGAGGCCGTCCAGGCGTTCGGCATCGCGACCAGCGGCGAGAACCCGCGCGCGTCCCTCATGGAGCAGGCGCGCGCATGACCCACACCGCCGAGCGCGCACGTCCCGCCCCGAGTGCGCACGCCGGTCGTGCGCACTCGGGCGCGGGCGTGCGCACTCGGCGGACGGGGGGTGGGCGGTGAACGAGGACACGCCCATGTTCGTGATCTCGCGGGCCGCCGAGCTCGCGGGCATGCACCCCCAGACGCTGCGGCAGTACGACCGGCTCGGGCTGGTCTCGCCGCGGCGCACCGCCGGGCGCGGGCGCCGGTACTCGCTGCGCGACGTCGCGACCCTGCGCGAGGTGCAGCGGCTCTCGCAGGACGAGGGCATCAACCTGGCCGGCATCAAGCGGATCCTCGAGCTCGAGGCGCAGGTGCTGCGGCTCGAGCGGCAGGTCGACTACCTGCGCTCCTTCGTCGAGCCCGGGCGTCGCGTCTTCACGGCCGACCCGCGCGGCGACGTGGTCGCGACGAGGCGCCCACCCCGCTCCCCGCGCGTCGCGCAACCCCCGCGCGCGATCACGGCGTCGACCTCCGCGGTCGTCCTCTGGCGCCCCACCCGCTGACCCCCAATACCGCCCGACCCGGCCCATCCCCTCGCCGAGCGCGCACGGTCGTGCGCGAGTGCGCGCGCAAGACGTGCGCACTCGGTCCGGGACGTGCGCGCTCGGCCGGGGAGGGGGTGGGTGGGGCGGCAGGATGGGTGGGTGAGCACCGCGCTGGGGGTCGACGTCGGGACGACGCACACCAAGGTCGCGCTCGTCGACGTCGACGTGGCGCGCACGCTCGCGGTCGCGTCGGCGCCCACGCCCGCACCGGGCGACCTCCTGCGCGTCGTCGCGGAGCTCACGCGCCGGGTGCTCGGGGCCGCGCCGGACGCCCCGGCACCCGCTGCGGTGGGGGTCGCGTCGATGGCGGAGACGGGCGTGCCCGTGGGTCCCGACGACGAGCCGCGCGGCGACTGGCTGCGCTGGGACGGGCACCGCGCGGGCCGGCAGGCCGACGAGCTCGCGGCCCGGCTCGGGCGCACCGCGCTCTTCGCCGCCACGGGTGTGCGGTCCTCGGCGAAGGTGCCTCTCGCGACGTGGGCGTGGCTGCGCGACGAGGCAGACGCGCGGATGGGCGCGGCCGGCGGGCCCGGTGCCGGGCCGTTGCACGGTGACGGTCGCTGGGTCGGCGCCGCGGACCTCGTGGTGCTCGGGCTGACCGGGCACCTGGTCACCGACCACACGCTCGCAGGCCGCACGGGCGTGCCCGCGAGGAGCCCCGCGTCGGTGAGGGGTCCCGTGCGCAGCGGGACGGTCTCGCCCGGCCGCAGCACGCGCGGCAGGTGGCGGGGCGCGAGCCCGACCTCGGCGAGCAGCTCGGTGTCGAACGCCGTCGGCAGGTCGCCCGGGGCGCCCAGCCGGTACGCCATGGCACTGGTGGCGGGGTCGTCGAGCGCCGGCGGGGCGGTGGCGGCGTGGCTCGCGCAGGTCGCGCCCGACGACGAGCGTGCGCGGCTGCTCGAGCGCGCCTCGACGCTCGACGACGCGCTCGTCGCGCAGCTGACCGGGGCACCGGACGCGGCTCCCGCGGACGGCGAGGCCGCGTCGTTCGTCGTGCTGCCCTACGTGCACGGGAGGCAGACCCCGGCGCCCGACGCGGCGGCGACCCTGCGGGCGGTCGGGCGTGTGCCGGACGACCCGGTCGCGGCGGTGCGTGGCGTGCTGCTCGGCGCGGTGCTGCACGCGCGGTGGATGCTCGACGCGCAGGCCGCGCTCGCGGGCGCCCCGCCGACGCGAGTGCTCGCGCTGGGCCGGCCCGTCACGGCGAACCCCGCGTGGGCGGCGCTCAAGCGTTGGTGCACCCCGGTGCCGGTGGACGTCGTCGCCGACGAGGAGGCGGTCGCCGCCGGTGCGGCGCTCCTGGCCGCCGAGCGCGCCGGGCTCGTCGCCCCCGCCCCCGCGCTCGGTGCCGCGCCCGCAGCCGGGGCTGGCACCCGGCTCGACCCGCGGCTCGTCGCGCGCCGCCTCGCGGCCTTCGTCACCGCCGCCACCGCCCCTTCCGGAGCCACCCCCGCTGAAGCCCGCTGAACCACCCACGCCGCGCAGGGTGCGGCCCCGCGCGCACCGACCCCGGGGGGAGCGGTCGCTCAGGTGCGGGCGAGGGCCGTCGCGAACGTGCGGCGGTAGTCCGACGGGCTGACCCCGACGAGGCGGTGGAAGTGCAGGCGCATGTTCGCGGCCGTCCCGAGCCCGCACTCCTGGGCGACCCGGTCGGTGCCCCAGGCGGTGCGCTCGAGCAGCTCGCGCGCGCGGTCGACGCGCGCGGCGGTGAGCCAGCGCAGGGGTGAGGCGCCGGTCTCCGCCGCGAACGCGCGGGCGAGCGTGCGCTGCGACATGCGGGCGTGCCGCGCGAGGTCCGCGACAGTCAGCGGCTCGTGCAGGCGGTCGAGGGCGCGCACCGGGCAGCGCCAGCACGGCGACGTCGCGCATCCACCGCGAGAGCGCGAACGTCGAGAGCGCCGCCGCGCTGGCGGTGGGCACGGTGCTGGTGCGGCCGTGGCGACGATGACGTGGACGGGGTGGGTTACCTTTCACCCCGGAGCCGCAGACGAGGAGGTGCAGCCCCATGCCCGAGCCCGGGTCCGTCACGGAGCTGCTGCCCCCCGGTGAGCCCGTCGACCTCGACAACTGCGCCCGCGAGCCCATCCACGTGCCCGGGTCCGTGCAGCCGCACGGCGTGCTGCTCGCGGTGACCGAGCCGGACCTCGTCGTCGAGCAGGTGTCGCAGAACGTCACCGACCTGCTCGGCCGCACGCCCGACGAGGCGCTCGGCTCGGACCTCGGCGCGCTGCTCGGCGCGGACGCCGCGGAGCAGCTGCGCCAGCACCTGCGCACGTTCGGCAACCTGCGCCTGCGCAACCCGCTCGTCGTCGTCGCCACGACACCCGCGGGCCCGGTCGAGGTCGACGCGGTGCTGCACCGCGTGGCCGTCGGTGACCGCACCCTGCTCGTCGTCGAGCTCGAGGCGTCCACGGGGCCTCGCCCGTTCTCCTTCCCGAACACGTACCAGGCGGTGCGTGAGGCGGTCGAGCGGCTCAACGGCACGCACTCGCTCGCGGACCTGTACGACGTGGCGGCGCGCGAGGTCCGCGCACTGACCGGGTTCGACCGCGTGATGATCTACCGGTTCGACGCGGACTACAACGGCGAGGTCGTCGCCGAGGCGAAGCGCGCGGACCTCAACTCCTTCCACGGCCTGCACTACCCCGCGTCCGACATCCCGCCGCAGGCGCGCGCGCTGTACGAGAAGAACTGGATCCGCCTCATCGCGGACGTGCGCTACCGGCCGGCCGCGATCGTGCCCGGGCTGGACACCGCGACGGCTGCGCCGATCGACCTGACGCACTCGGTGCTGCGGTCGGTGTCCCCCATCCACCTCGAGTACCTCGGCAACATGGGCGTCGCCGCGTCGATGTCCATCTCGCTGCTGCGCGACGGCGTGCTGTGGGGGCTCATCGCGTGCCACCACTACTCCGGCCCGCACCACCCGCCGTACGGCGTGCGGGCCGCGGCCGAGTTCCTCGGGTCGTCGTTGTCGCTGCGGCTGGTCGCGCGCGCCGAGGAGGACGAGCTGCAGGCCGCGCTCGCCGCGGAGTCGACGCTCGTGAACCTGCTGATCGCCTCCCGTGACGCCGCGAGGACGCTCGGCGACGCGCTCGTCGGGCGGACCGACTCCGGGGTGTCCCTGCTCGACCTCGTGCCCGCGCAGGGGGCCGTGGTGTTCGGCGACGGCAGGTGGAGCACCGAGGGCGAGGCGCCCGAGGACCTGTCCGCGTTGCGCACGTGGGTCGCGCAGCAGGGCGAGGACGTCACGGCGCGCACCGAGCTCGGCGCCCAGGAGCCCGCGCTCGCGGACGCGCTGCCGGGTGTCGCCGGCCTGCTCGCCGTCCGGCTGCCCGAGGACCGCGCGATGGTCTGGCTGCGCCGCGAGGCGGTGCACGACGTGTCCTGGGGCGGGGACCCGCACAACAAGGCGATCGCCCGGCGCGAGGGCGACGAGGTCCGGCTGAGCCCGCGCAAGTCGTTCGAGAAGTGGACCCAGACCGTCCGGGGCCGCAGCGCGCCGTGGACCGGGCAGGAGCTGCGGTCGGTCACCGACCTGCGCCGGCGCCTGCTCGAGACGCTCCTGCTGCGCACGCGCTGGGCGCTCGGCGCGGCCGAGACGGTGCAGCGCTCGCTGCTGCCCGGCGAGCTGCCGCGCGTCGAGGGGTGGCAGCTGCACGCCCGGTACGTGCCCGCCCCCGGCGGGCAGGTCGGCGGCGACTGGTACGACGCGCTCGAGCTGCCCGACGGCCGCGTCGCGGTGGTCATCGGGGACGTCGCCGGGCACGGGCTGTCCGCCGCCGCGGCGATGGGCCAGCTGCGCAACACGGTGCGGGCGTTCCTGCTGCGCGGGGACGGCCCGGCCGACGCGCTGCGGTGGACCGACGTGGTGGCGCGCCGCACCATGGCCACCGACATGGCCACGGTCGTCGTCGCCGCCGTCGACCGCGCGACGGGCGTGGTCGAGGTGTCGATCGCCGGCCACCCCCGCCCGCTCGTGCTCGACGCGGTCGGCGGGGGCGAGCTGCTCGAGGTCAGCGTGGACCGGCCCGTCGGCGTCGGCTCGGGCGAGCCGCCCACGCACCGGTTCGTGATCGAGCCCGGCGGCGGCGTGGTGCTGTACAGCGACGGGCTGGTCGACTCGCGCTCGACGAACCTGCGGGCCGGTCTGGCGCGGCTGGTCGGCGCGTTCACGCGCGAGGACCCGACCCGGCCGGTCGACATCGACGACGTCATCCGCGAGTGCAGCGACCCGTCGTCGGTCGACGACGTCACGCTCCTGCTGCTCTGCCGCGACCTCACGTAGCGGCCCGGCGGATCCGGCGACCATCCCCGTCGGTGCCCTCGTCGGCCCCTGTCGGCCCCGTGTCGGCGACGTGTCGGGGCGGTGTCAGCCGGCCCGCGCAGGGTGGCGGCATGACAACAGACCTGGTGATCGAGGCCGAGGGCCTCGTGAAGCACTTCGGCGAGACGAACGCGCTGCAGGGCGTCGACCTCGTCGTCCCCCGGGGCACCGTGCTCGGTGTGCTCGGCCCCAACGGCGCCGGCAAGACGACGACCGTCCGCATCCTGTCCACCCTGCTCACCCCCGACGCGGGCACGGCCCGCATCAACGGCCTCGACGTGGTCCGCGACGCCGAGAAGGTCCGGCACATGATCGGCCTGACGGGGCAGTACGCGTCCGTCGACGAGGACCTCACGGGCCGGCAGAACCTCGTGCTGTTCGGCACGCTGCTGGAGCTCGGCCGCGCGGGGGCACGTGCCCGTGCCGCCGAGCTGCTCGAGTGGTTCGACCTCGCGGACGCCGCCGACCGGCCCGCGAAGACGTACTCCGGCGGCATGCGCCGCCGCCTGGACCTCGCGGCGTCGCTCGTCGGGCGGCCCGACGTGATCTTCCTCGACGAGCCGACGACGGGCCTCGACCCGGCCAAGCGTGAGCAGATGTGGGACGTGGTGCGCTCGCTCGTCGCGGACGGCTCGACCGTGCTGCTCACGACGCAGTACCTCGAGGAGGCGGACGCGCTGGCCGACGAGATCACGGTCGTCGACCACGGCCGCGTGATCGCGCACGACACCCCGGACGGCCTCAAGCGGGTGGTCGGCGGGCTGACGCTCGAGGTCCGCCCCAGTGACCCCGCGCGCCTGGCGCAGACCGCGCAGATCCTGTCCGAGGTCAGCACGGGTGCGGCGGCCGACGAGATCCGCAAGGGCGTGCTCGCCGTGCCCGTGGCCGACGACGAGGCGCTCACCGCGACGGTCGCGCGGCTCGGCTCGGCGGGGGTCGCCGTGACCGAGTTGTCCCTGCACCTGCCGAGCCTCGACGAGGTGTTCTTCACGCTGACCGGCCGCACCACGTCCACCGACGAGCCCGACGACGACCCGAAGGAGGCGGCGGCATGAGCACCCCGACCAGCACCCCGACGAGCACAGTGACGCTGGACCGCCCGCGCACACCCGACGCACCGCGCGGCGAGGCGGTCCGTCGACCCCGCCCGTTCCCGCTGGTGCGGCACTCCGCGGCACTGACCAAGCGCTCGTTGATCAAGACGTGGCGCACACCCGAGGCGCTCATCGACGTGACGCTGCAGCCGATCGTGTTCCTCGCGATCTTCGTGACGATCTTCGGCACCGCGGTCGCGGGCAGCACGGGCAGCTACCTGCAGTTCCTGCTCCCGGGGATCCTCGCCCAGACCATCGCGCAGGGTGCGATCGCGATCGGCGTGAACCTCAACACGGACCTGTCCAAGGGCATCTTCGACCGGTTCAAATCGCTGCCGATCCCGCGCAGCGCACCGCTGCTGGGTGCGGTGCTGGGGGACGTCGTGCGGTACGTGATCGTCGCGGTCGTGACGATCGTGACGGGCTACGCGATGGGCTTCCGCATCGCGACGAGCCCCCTCGAGGCCGTCGCGGGCTGCCTGCTCGCGGTGCTGTTCGCGGTGTGCCTGAGCTGGGTGTCGGTGTGGGTCGGGATGCTCGTGCGCACGTCCGGTGCGGTGCAGGGCGTGATGTTCCTGATCGTCATGCCGCTCAGCTTCGGCTCGAACGTCTTCGTGCGGACCGACGACCTGCCCACGTGGATGCAGGGCTTCGTGGACGTCAACCCGTTGACCCACCTCGTGGAGTCCATGCGCGGGCTGTTCCTCGGTTCGCCGGTGGGTGACCACGTGTGGTGGACGCTGGCGTGGTGCGTGGGCCTGGTGGCGGTGTTCATGCCGCTGGCGCTGCGCGCGTACCGCCGCAAGGTCTGACCCGGTCAGGGAGCCAGGCCGAGCACCCGGTCCGCGGTGGCGGCGACCATCCGGTCGACCTCCGCCGCGGGCCGGGCGCGCAGCTCGTCGAGGCGGCGCTCACCCGCCTCGCCCGCCGCGCGGGTCGCGAGCGAGTGCGGCTGCCCGAGCGGCAGGGCGGCGTTGGCGACGGTGGCCCCCATCCGCCGCCCGAGCGCCCACAGCGTCGTCGCGTGCTCGTCGTCCCCGCGCCACGCCGCGAGCTCGGCGCACCCGAGCGCGAACGTCCCGACGACGGGCATGTCGGCGAGCGTGCGCGCGTCCGCGGCGGCGTCGCGCAGCACCGCGACGACGTGCCGCTCGACACGGGCCCGCTCGTCGTCGTCCGTGCTGTCCCGGGGCGTCGCCTGCAGCAGGACGACCGCGGCGGAGACGAGGAACACGACGCGCGCCTGGGCGACGGGGTCCCGCCGCCGCGTGACCACCGCCGCGGCCCGCAGCGCGCGCGCCACGGCCGTGGGCCGGTCACCGCCGGCGAGCGCGACCATCGCGAGCCCCAGCAGGGCGTGCTCGACGTCGATGCCGTCGGCGCGCGGCGCGTCGGCGGTCTCGTGCAGTGCGTCGAGCGCCTCGGTCGAGCCGTCGAGCGCACGCTGCACGTCGAGCAGCACGCGCAGGCTCCGCGCGTCCTGCGCAGCGCCGACGAGCTCGAGGTGCTGCACGCCGCGCTCGAGCCACTGCACGGCCTGCGCGGCGTCCTGCGCGGCGGACCACTGCGCGACGCCCTGCGCGGCCATGCCCATGCCCCAGTGGTCGCCGAGCTGCTCGAACAGCGCGAACGCCGCACGCGCGTCCTGCGCGGAGTCGAGCGGCTCGCCGGCGTTCTCGCGCACCGCACCGCGCAGGAACAGCCCGAGCGCGCGTACGTAGTCGTCGTCGTGCGCGACGAGCGCGTGCGCCGCCGCGTCGAGCTCGGCGGTCGCCGACGACGCGAGCGCCGGCACCACCTGGCCGAGCGCGCGCATCCGGTCGCTCACCTCGTCGGGCTGCTCGCGCAGCACGCGGCGCAGCACGCGCGACGCCAGGGCGGTCGCCCGCCAGGACGCCGCCGCGCCCGCGTTCATCGCGCTCTGCAGCACCACGGTCGCGGTGCGGTCGCCGTCCGGCAGGTGCGCGCCGGCTGCGAGTCCGGGGCGCCCGACCAGCAACGGGCACGCGCGCCGTGCGGCGGGGTCGTCCGCGTGCAGCAGCCGCTCGGCCCAGGTGACGACCTCGGCGTGCATGCCGCGCACGGACCACCACTGGAACAGCGTCGAGGCGAGGTCGACGGCCGCGGTGTCGTCGGCGGTCTCGACCGCCCGCCGCAGGGCCACGACGAACGTCTCCGCCTCGTCGTCGCAGCGCGCGAGCGCGGCGAGCTGCCCCGCGCCGACGAACCGCGGTGCGAGGTCCGCGCACTCGCGTGCCGCCCACGTGACGAGCCCCGCCAGCGCGTCGTCCCGTGCGCCGGCGGCGGCGAGGCGCGCCTCGCCGTACTCGCGGACCGTCTCGAGCATCCGGTACCGCGCGGGCCCCGAGCCCGCGTCCTCGAGCGCCAGCAGCGACTGGTCGACGAGGTCCGCGAGCCCGCGGCGCACGTCGTCGACCCCCGCGACGGCCGCGGCGAGCGACGCGGGGAACGCGCCGGGGACCACGGCGAGACGCTCGAGCAGGTCGCGCTCGTCGTCGGGCAGCAGCTCACGGCTCCAGTCGACCAGCGCCCACAGGCTCGCGTGCCGCTCGGGCAGGCCGCGCAGCGCGTCGTCGAGCAGTGCGAACCGGTCCGCGAGCCCGTGCAGCAGGTCCTCCACGGGCATCGACCGCAGCCGGGCGGCGGCGAGCTCGAGCGCGAGCGGCAGGTTGTCGAGCCGGCGGCACAGCTCGAGCGCGCGCTCGTCGTCCCACACCAGGCCCGGGCGCGCGTCCTGGGCGCGCGCGTGCAGCAGCGCGAGCGCGTCGTCGTCGGGCAGGGCAGCCAGGCGGTGCACGCGTTCGCCGACGAGCCCCAGCGGCGCGCGGGACGTCGCGAGCACCGTCACGTCGGGCGGTGCGACCGTCAGCAGGTCCGCGACCGTGCGGGCGGCGTCCGCGAGCACGTGCTCGCAGTTGTCGAGCACGACGAGGCCGCGCAGGTCGTGCGCGGCCGCGCGCAGCCGCTCGAGCCGGGGCAGCATGCGCCGCTCGGCGACGTCCGGGAGCGTCGGGGCGGTCTCCGCCCCGCCGAGCTCGCCGAGCAGCGCGGGCAGCACGTCGTCACCCGACCGCAGACCCGCGAGCTCGACTACGTGGACCGACTCGCCGCGTTCGGCGGCGAGCCGCGCGACCTCGGCCGCGAGGCGCGTCTTGCCGGCCCCGCCCGTCGCGACGACCGTGACCACCGGGCCCGCCCCGAGCGCGGCGGTCACGGCGGCGACGTCCGCCTCGCGCCCGACGAGGGGCGTCGCCGGGCGTCGCCACGCGCGTGGCAGCCGGACCGGCCCGCGCTGCGACTCGTCCGGCGACGCGTCCGGCGACGACTCGCCCGGCGGCGGCGGCGACGCGTCGGGCACGGCGGGCGTCGTGGTCGCGGACGGGCGCCTCAGCTCGCCGCGCAGCAGCGCGAGGTGCGCGTCCTGCACCACCGGGGAGGGGTCGGTGCCGTAGCGCTCGGCCAGGTCGCGGCGCAGCGCCTCGACCACCTCCAGCGCCTCGGCGTCCCGCCCCTGCGCTGCCAGCACATGCACCAGCAGGGCCGTGGCGGGCTCGTCGGGCGGTGTGCGGGTGGCGAGCAGGCGCAGGTCGTCGTCGTCGAACGGCCCACCGGAACGCAGCGCGGCGCGGGCCGCGACGTCGGCGGTGTCCGCGAGCAGGCGCACGGCCGTCGTGTCCAGCGGGGTCGCCGGCAGCAGGGCCCGGGCCGCGGTGGCGTGCGCACGCGCGGCCGCGGTGTCGTCGGCGGCGAGCGCGGTCCGCGCGGCGACGACGAGCGCGCGCACCTCGTCGGCGTCCACCACGAGCCCCTCGCGCGGCACCCGGTACCCGCCGGGGACCGACTCGACGGCCATTCCGAGCCGCCGCACGCGCGAGACGAGCGCCTGCACGGCCCCGGTCTCGTCGTCGGGCGGCGCGCCGTCCCACACGGCCTCGACCAGCGCGCGCACGGACACCGCGTGACCGCGCGCCGCGACGAGCTCGCGGACCACGGCCGCGAGCCGCTCGCCGCGCACGGGCCGGCCGTCGAGCGCGAGCGGTCCGAGCGTGGTCACCTGCACGCGCCCAGCATCCCCCACGGCGCGTGGGGATCCGCGCAGCGTCCGGCGGGAATGCGCCGCGCGCGCGATGGTTGACGTGTGCGGCGCAGCCGTGCGCCGCCACCGCCGCCGAGCCCGTCGTCGGTTCCCTCGTGGGTTCCCTCGTCGGGTCCGCCGGCGCGGTGCCCCGTCCTGAGGAGGAGCTCATGTCCGTCGTCGTCACCGGTGCCACCGGTCACCTGGGCCGTCTGGTCGTCGAAGGTCTGCTGGACGCGGGGGTCGCCCCGGACGAGGTCGTCGCGGGAGGCCGGCGCACCGAGCGCCTCGCGGACCTGGCCGCGCGCGGCGTGCGCGTCGCGGAGGTGGACTACGGGCGCCCGGAGACGCTCGCCGGCGCGTTCGCGGGGGCGGACACGCTCGTGCTCGTCTCGGGCTCGGAGGTGGGGCAGCGCGTCCCGCAGCACCGCGCGGCGATCGAGGCGGCGCGGGCGGCCGGCGTCCGGCGCGTCGTCTACACGAGCGCGCCGCACGCGGACACCAGCACGCTCGTCCTGGTGCCCGAGCACCGCGCGACGGAGGAGCTGCTCGCCGCGTCGGGGCTCGTCGTGACCGTGCTGCGCAACAACTGGTACACGGAGAACTACGTGACGACCCTGCAGCAGGCGGCGGAGACGGGCGAGGTCGTCGCGTCGGCCGGTGACGGGCGTGTCGCGTCCGCGTCGCGCGCGGACTTCGCGGCGGGCATCGTGGCCGTCGTCACCGGGTCGGGGCACGACGGGCGCACGTACGAGCTCTCGGGCGACCACGCGTGGACGTTCGACGAGCTCGCGGCGGCCGCCGCCGAGATCCTCGGCCGGCCGGTGACGTACCGCCGGGTCACGCCCGACGAGCAGCGCGCGGCCCTGCTCGCCGCAGGTCTCGACGAGGGCACCGTGGGCTTCCTGGTGACGTTGGACCAGGACATCGCCGGCGGTGCGCTCGCGGACGCGACCGACACGCTGCGCACGCTGATCGGGCGGCCGACCACCCCGCTCGTCGAGGGTCTGCGCGCGGCCTGGCAGGAGTCGTCGCGGCCGTCGTGACGGACATCTCGGGAGCATCCCGGACATAGCGGCTGTGGACGGTCCTGGGGACGACACGGGGCGTGGTGTGGACGGCCTGTGGGCCGCCTGTGCGTCGAACCACACCCGTGTCGTTCGAGCGCCGCAAACGTGCAGTTCAGGGGCCGTGTCAGTGGGTCGTCGTACTGTGGAGAAGTCATCCACGGGGTGAAAAACGACACGCGTGTAACACAACACCTAGTGGTTGGTTGCGGTGTCAGACACTAGGTGTAGTGTCTTCACCACGCGGTCGGCCGGGGAGCCGAGCGGTCGTCGGAGCCCCGGACAGGCTTCACGAGCGCTCGAGAGAAGGCAGCTCCCGAGGCCGTCACCGGGGCCTGACAAGGCCCCGCGCGGCACGGTTCCACCAGAGTTTCTGAGCTTCCAGGAGAGAGTCACGATGACGATCACGGTCTACAGCAAGCCCGCGTGCGTGCAGTGCAACGCGACCTACCGTGCTCTCGACAAGCTGGGTGCGGACTACACGGTCGTCGACATCAGCGAGGACGCGGACGCCCGCGACTACGTCATGTCGCTCGGGCACCTGCAGGCGCCGGTCGTGATCGCGGACGGTGACCACTGGTCCGGTTACCGTCCCGACCGGATCAAGGCGCTCGCGGAGCGTCTCGAGGCCGTCACCGTCGCCTGAACCGCCGCCCCCTTCGAGGGTGGCCACGCCGGTGGCCTGCGAGCCACCGGACACGTCAGCTTCCGGACCCGGGGAGGGCAACGATGAGCGCGCTCGTCTACTTCTCCTCGGCGTCCAACAACACGCACCGCTTCGTGGAGAAGCTGGGCCTGCCGGCCCAGCGGATCCCGTTGCGCCCCGCCGAGCCCTTCCTGCACGTCACGGAGCCGTACGTGCTGGTGGTGCCGACGTACGGGGGCGGTAACGAGGGCGGTGCGGTCCCGCGCCAGGTCGTGAGGTTCCTCAACGACGCGGCCAACCGCGCCCTGATCCGCGGGGTGGTCGCAGCGGGCAACACCAACTTCGGCGAGGCGTACTGCATCGCGGGGGACATCGTCGCGGCCAAGTGCCGCGTCCCCTACCTGTACGGCTTCGAGCTCATGGGAACGAACGAGGACGTGCAGCGCGTCCGCGAGGGATTGGAACGGTTTTGGCAGCGACAGTCACTGATTTCCGCGTAGATACGTCGGGGATGGACTACCACGCCCTCAACGCGATGCTCAACCTGTACAGCGCGGACGGGAAGATCCAGTTCGACAAGGACCGCGAGGCGGCCCGCGCGTACTTCCTGCAGCACGTCAACCAGAACACGGTCTTCTTCCACGACCTCGAGGAGAAGCTCGAGTACCTGGTCGAGAACAAGTACTACGACCCGGCGGTGCTCGCGCAGTACGACCGCGCGTTCGTCAAGACGCTGTTCCAGTACGCGTACTCCAAGAAGTTCCGGTTCCAGACGTTCCTCGGCGCGTTCAAGTACTACACGTCGTACACGCTCAAGACGTTCGACGGGAAGCGGTACCTGGAGCGGTTCGAGGACCGCGTGTGCATGGTCGCGCTCGCGCTGGCGGAGGGCGACGAGGACTTCGCGACCTCGCTCGTCGACGAGATCATCTCGGGGCGGTTCCAGCCCGCGACCCCCACGTTCCTCAACCTCGGCAAGGCGCAGCGCGGCGAGCCCGTGTCCTGCTTCCTGCTGCGCATCGAGGACAACATGGAGTCGATCGCGCGCGGCATCAACTCCGCGCTGCAGCTCTCCAAGCGCGGCGGCGGCGTGGCCCTGCTGCTGTCGAACATCCGTGAGCACGGTGCGCCGATCAAGCACATCGAGAACCAGAGCTCGGGCGTCATCCCCGTGATGAAGCTCCTCGAGGACTCGTTCTCCTACGCCAACCAGCTCGGTGCGCGCCAGGGTGCCGGCGCGGTGTACCTGCACGCGCACCACCCGGACATCTACCGCTTCCTCGACACCAAGCGCGAGAACGCGGACGAGAAGATCCGCATCAAGACGCTCTCGCTCGGCGTCGTCATCCCGGACATCACGTTCGAGCTCGCCCGCAAGAACGAGCCCATGTACCTGTTCTCGCCGTACGACGTCGAGCGGGTGTACGGCAAGCCCTTCGCGGACATCGACGTGACCGAGAAGTACTACGAGATGGTCGAGAACGCGTCGATCCGCAAGACCAAGATCAACGCACGCGAGTTCTTCCAGACGCTCGCCGAGATCCAGTTCGAGTCGGGCTACCCGTACATCATGTTCGAGGACACGGTGAACCGGGCCAACCCGATCGAGGGCAAGGTCACGCACTCGAACCTGTGCTCGGAGATCCTGCAGGTCTCGACCCCGTCGACGTTCAACGAGGACCTCTCGTACGACCACGTGGGCCGCGACATCTCCTGCAACCTCGGCTCGATGAACATCGCGCTGTCGATGGACTCGCCCGACCTGGGCAAGACCGTCGAGACCGCGATCCGTGCGCTCACGGCCGTGTCCGACCAGACGGACATCGAGTCGGTCCCGTCGGTCAAGCGCGCCAACCGGGGCGGTCACGCCATCGGCCTCGGCCAGATGAACCTGCACGGGTACCTGGCGCGCGAGCGGATCTTCTACGGCTCCGACGAGGGCCTCGACTTCACGAACATCTACTTCTACACGGTCGCGTACCACGCGATCCGTGCGTCGAACCTGCTCGCGCAGGAGCGCGGCTCGTCGTTCTACGGGTTCGAGAAGTCGAAGTACGCGACGGGCGAGTACTTCACCAAGTACCTCGAGAAGGAGTGGGCGCCGCGCACCGAGCGCGTGGCCCGGCTCTTCGCCGACGCCGGCGTGCACATCCCGACGCAGGACGACTGGCGCGAGCTCGCCGAGCTCGTCCGCGTCCACGGCCTGTACAACCAGAACCTGCAGGCGGTCCCGCCGACCGGCTCGATCTCCTACATCAACCACTCGACGAGCTCGATCCACCCGATCGCGTCGAAGATCGAGATCCGCAAGGAAGGCAAGATCGGCCGCGTCTACTACCCGGCGCCGTTCATGACGAACGACAACCTGGAGTACTACCAGGACGCGTACGAGATCGGCTACGAGAAGATCATCGACACCTACGCCGAGGCCACGCAGCACGTGGACCAGGGCCTGTCGCTGACGCTGTTCTTCAAGGACACCGCCACCACGCGTGACCTGAACAAGGCGCAGATCTACGCCTGGAAGAAGGGCATCAAGACCATCTACTACATCCGCCTCCGTCAGATGGCCCTCCAGGGGACGGAAGTGGAGAACTGCGTCTCCTGCATGTTGTGACGCCGTGACCATGGAGAAGAGCACCGCATCGGGGCCGGACGTCGTAGGACGCATCTACGGCGTCCGGCTCGCGGACAGCGCTGAGTACCGCTACATCGGTCTGACCGAGTCCACGGTGGCTCGCCGGTTCGCCCGGCACCGCGCCAACGCGCGCGCCGGCCGCCGCACCCCGTTCTACGACTGGCTGAGCAAGCATGACGACGAGGCGGTGGTCGACGAGCTCGAGCTCGTCCGCACCACGCGGATCGAGCTCGGCGAGGCAGAGGTCAGGTGGATCGCGGCGCGGCGCGCGGCGGGGGATCGTCTCCTGAACCTGACCGACGGCGGCCTCGGTCCTCTCGGCATGGTGTGGACCGACGAGCAGCGCGAGGCGGCTCGCGTGCGGTCGACAGGTCGCAAGGGAGTGAGCAGGCCGGGGGAGCTGAACCCGTTCTACGGCGCGAAGCACTCCGCCGAGCAGCGGGCTCGGTGGTCGCAGCAGCGCGCCGGTACGAACGCGGGTGAGGCGAACCCGAACTACGGGAAGTTCGGCCCTGAGCACCCGAGCTATGGACACACGATGAGCGAAGCGGCTCGTCAGACGCTCTCGGAGGCCCGGAGCGGAGAGGGGAACCCCAACTTCGGCAGGACGGCGAGCGCCGAGACCCGCGCGAAGATGTCTGCAGCCCGCCGGGGCCGGCCGATGCCGTCGAGCCGTCGGAGCGCGCACACTCGATACCACGTCAACGGAGGCGGCTGGAGTCCCCGATGCCTCTATTGCGACTCGACAGTCGAGCGGCAGTTCGCGCTGCTCGTCCTTCAGGGAGATGAGAAGGCATGAGCCCCACGGGGAAGCTGAAGCTGGTCGACCGGGTCTCGGCGATCAACTGGAACCGGCTGCAGGACGAGAAGGACCTCGAGGTCTGGGACCGCCTGGTCGGCAACTTCTGGCTGCCGGAGAAGGTGCCGGTCTCCAACGACATCCAGTCGTGGGCGACCCTGACCGAGGCCGAGAAGACGATGACGACCCGCGTCTTCACCGGCCTGACGCTCCTGGACACCATCCAGGGCACGGTCGGCGCGGTCAGCCTCATCCCCGACGCGCTCACGCCGCACGAGGAGGCCGTCTACACGAACATCGCGTTCATGGAGTCGGTGCACGCGAAGTCGTACTCCTCGATCTTCTCCACGCTGATCTCCACCAAGGAGATCGACGAGGCGTTCCGCTGGTCGGAGGAGAACCCGAACCTGCAGCGCAAGGCCGAGATCGTCCTGAACTACTACCGGGGCGACGAGCCGCTCAAGCGCAAGGTCGCCTCGACCATGCTCGAGTCGTTCCTGTTCTACTCGGGCTTCTACGCGCCCATGTACTGGGCGTCGCGCGCCAAGCTCACGAACACGGCCGACCTGATCCGCCTGATCATCCGTGACGAGGCGGTGCACGGGTACTACATCGGCTACAAGTTCCAGAAGGGCCTCGAGCTCATCTCGCCGGCCGAGCGCGCGGAGCTCAAGGACTACACGTTCGAGCTGCTCTTCGAGCTCTACGACAACGAGGTCGAGTACACGCAGGACCTGTACGACGAGCTCGGCCTCACCGAGGACGTCAAGAAGTTCCTGCGCTACAACGCCAACAAGGCCCTCATGAACCTCGGCTACGAGGCGCTGTTCCCGCGCGACGAGACCGACGTCAACCCGGCGATCCTGTCCGCGCTGTCCCCGAACGCCGACGAGAACCACGACTTCTTCTCCGGCTCGGGCTCGTCCTACGTCATCGGCAAGGCCGTCAACACCGAGGACGAGGACTGGGAGTTCTGACCTCCTGCTGACCGACACCCGGCTGTCGACCGACACACAACTGTGGGGACCGCGCACGACACCGCGCGGTCCCCACAGTCGTCGTCGGGCGCGCACCTCGGGGCCATCGGCGGCCGGGCGCGCGACCGCAGGTCAGGGGGCCAGGGTGAAGCCGCCCGTCCAGGCGATCTTCTCGCCCGCCGCCAGGGTGAGCTGGACGAAGCCGAGCGCCTCGAGCTCACGCGCGCGGCGCAACGAGCCGGCGTCGACGCCGCGCAGGCCCGCGTCGGTGACGACTCGCAGGAGCAGCGCCTTCGCGTCGGCGTCGTCACCCGCGACGAGCACCGTCGTCGTCTGGTCTCCGACCTGGCCCGACGCGAGCGTCGCGGCGAAGTTCGTGTTGAACGCCTTGAGGACGCGTGACTGCGGCAGCGCGGCCGCGAGCTCCGCAGCGGCGGAGGCGTCGGGCGGCACGACGAGCGAGTCGAACGTCTGGAAGTCGAGCGGGTTCGTGATGTCGACGACGACCTTGCCCGCGAGCTCGTCGCGGCGCGCATCCGCGATGGCGGACAGGGCCGGGTAGGGGACGGCGAGCACGACGAGCTCACCGTCGACGGCGGAGTCGTCGTCGTGCCCGATGGTCTGGGCCTGGTGCCCGCCCTTCGTGACCAGACCCGCGATCGCCTGGCCCATGTTCCCGGTGCCGATGATGCTGACGTGCGTCATGATGCCGATCTCCCCCGCGTGTGCCGGCGGCACCTCCTGGCGGGAACGGGACGTCCCGTCGGTGCCGTCACCAGCGTGGCCCCGCGGGCGCCGACCCGCGCGCCGACGGAGCGTCAGGGGCGGTGCAGGGTGAAGACCTCGTACTCGTCGCGCACGGGCCGGTTCGCGACGAGCTCGCGGCCGCCACCGTGGTAGGCGGACACGTAGTGGCCGTTGAACGCGCGCAGGGCGATCCGGTCGACCATGACCTCCTCGACGCGGAACGTCTCCCACTCGCCGATGCGGTCGCCGACAGCGAGCACCTCGCGGCCACCGCCGCCCGCGGCGGACACGTAGTCCCCGTTGGGCGCGATGAGCGCGACGCGGTCCCCGCCGAGGCGGACGAGGCCGAACGTCTCCCAGTCGCTGGGCCGGGGGCGGTTCGCGACGAGGGTCTGGCGGCCGCCGGCCTCGGCGACGACGAAGTCGCCGTAGTGCACCTGCAGGTGCAGGACGTCGTCGGCGACGGGGAGGTGGCGGATGCGCCACTCGACGCGCAGGCGGTAGGTGTCCTGCGCGGGGCCGGTGACGACGAGCTCCTGGGCGAGGGCTCCGGCGTCGGCGCCGGCGGGCACGAGCAGGGACGTCTGGACGAGCGCGAAGTCCTCCCGGGGCCAGGACGCAAGGGTGTCCCGCAGCCCGGCGACGCTCCCGCCGAGGACCGCGCCGCCGGTCAGGCCCTGCGGCTCGTCGTCCTTGAGGCGCGCGCGCACGGTGGCGCCGACGGCGTCGGCGAGCGTGGGGGCGAGCTCGTCGAGGACGTCCTGCGCGACGGCGTCGCGCGTCGTGCCGTCCCAGTCCTCGACGGCGAGCAGCAGCGCGGCGTGCACGGCGGTGGGGCCCTGGGTCGCGGCGGGGACGAACACGCGGTGCAGCTCGCGCTCGAGCGTGCCGGCGGGACGCTCGACGATCGCGGGGGCGAGGTCCTGCGCGACGAGCGTGCGCACCTCGGCGGTGCCGTCGGCGCCGACCTGCGCGGTGAGCGCACCGGTGAGCCGCAGCGCGTCGGGGCCGACGGGGGGCGCGCCGTACGGCCAGGGCGCGCGCAGGCCGGTGCCGTCCTCGCGGGTCAGCGCGGTGACGTGCAGCGAGACGATCGTCCCGCCGCGGTGGTCGATGATCGGCTGACGGCAGATGGGCATGACGGGCATCGCGGGGCCTCTCGGGTGGGGTCGTGGTGCGCTCGGACGTGGGGACGGGCGGGGCGTCGCCGGTGACGCCCCGTGCAGCTGGCGGGTGTGCCGGGGGTCGGCTGCCGGTCAGGTCGGGACGGCACGTGCCCCCTCGATCGGGGTGGTGCGCGGTGCGGGCGGGTGGTGCGCGGCGACGGCGACGACGACCTTGCCGCGCACCTCGCCGCGCTCGAGCCGGGCGTGCGCGTCGGCGACGAGCTCGAGGGGCACGGAGGACAGGCGGCGGGGACGCAGACCGGTGCGCTCGACGGCGTCGACGACGTGCCGTGCGGCGAGCGCGAGGTCCTCGACGGACGCCTGCGAGATCGCGAAGCCCGTGACGGTGGCGGCGTTGAGGTACAGCGCGCCGACGGGGAACGACGCGCGGGTCGCCATGCCGGCGAGCAGGACGACGCGCCCGCCGGGGGCGAGCACGTCGAGGTAGGCCTCGAGGTCGTTGCGTCCCGCGGTGTCGACGACGAGGTCCACGGCGCCGCCGAGCGTGGACCGGTCGAGCCGGGCGGCGCGGTCGACGGGCGTCGCGCCGGCGCGGTCGAGGTCGAACGCGTCGTCGGTGCCGCAGGTCGTCACGACGACGGCACCCGCGGCAACCGCGAGGTGCACGGCGGACCAGCCGACGTTGCCGCCGCCGCCGACGACGAGCACGCGCATCCCGGCGCGCAGGTGGCCGTGCCGGAACAGGGCGAGCCACGCGGTGCTCGCGGGGTGCGCGAGCGCGACCAGCTCGGACGCGGGCAGGCCGGCGGGGCACCGGTAGAGGCGCGCGCGGGGGACCCGCACGAGCTCGGCGAGCGCACCGTCGCGCCCGTCGTAGCCGAGCGAGCTGGTCCAGACCTCGTCGCCCGCCCGGAACTCCGCCGCGGCGGCGTCCCCGGCCTCGACGACGGTGCCGACGGCGTCGCGGCCGACGACGAACGGGAACGCCAGAGGGGTCCGCCAGGCACCGCTGCGGACGAACGTGTCGACGTGGTTCACGGAGCCGAAGGCGACGCGCACGAGCACCTCGTCGGGACCCGGGGTCGGGACGGGGAGCTCGCGCAGCGTGATGCACTGCGGCGGACCGTGACGGTCGATGACTGCGGCTCTCATCGCGGCCGAGCATGCCGACCGGCGGGGCCCGCGCGGGTGCGGCGGGGTGCGGGTCTGTCAGGTCGGCGCGGCGCGCGTGTCAGGTCGGGGCGGCGCGCCGGGGACGACGACCCGACCTGACATGCGGCGTGCGGGTGTCTTGCCGCGCACAGGTGGCGTCCGCACGATCGGGCGCCATGACGATCATCGACAGCAGCCCGCTCTTCACGGCGGCGGAGTCCATCGAGCTCGACCTGTCCCCGGACGAGGTGTACGACGCGGTGTCCGACCTGGCGCGCAGCGGCGACTGGAGCCCCGAGTGCCGGGGCGGCGTCTGGACGGGCGAGCCCGGCGCGGTGGGCTCGGTGTTCCGGGGTGAGAACTACCGGGCGGAGGACGTCGTCGGCTGGGCCCCGCTCGTGCGCGGCACCTGGTACACCGAGGCGGAGGTCGTGGAGGCCGAGCGTCCGGTGCGGTTCGCGTGGGCGATGCGCACGCACGCCGGGACGACGCAGGACAGCATCTGGGGCTTCCGCGTGGAGCCGGGGGCGACGGGGTGCGTGCTGACGCACGACTACGTGATGACGCGGGCCACGGAGGGCATCCACAAGATCGTCGCCGACCTCGACGAGGAGGCGCGTGTGCGGTTCGTGCGGGAGTGGGGCGACAAGATCGTCGACGACGTGCGCCGCACCCTGAAGAGCATCAAGGCGGTCCTGGAGGCGCAGCCGGCGCGGGCGGGGTCGGGCGCGTGATCTACCAGCGCCTCGGGAACCGGGGGATCCGGCTCGGCACGCTGTTCGCGCGCGGTCACCGCGCGAACCCGCGCGCCCGTGTCGTCACGGACCACGACCTGGACCTGGCACCCGGCCGTCGGGAGTTCTCGATGGCGGACCTGCAGGCCCTCGTCGAGGACTTCTCGGCCCGGCTGTGGTCCGCGGGCCTGCGCACGGGTGACCAGATCGTCGTCTACAAGAGCGACAACGTCGACGTGACGCTCCTGGCCTGCGCGTGCGCGCGGATCGGCGTCGTCCCCGTGCTGCTGTCGCCCAAGCTCGAGCCGGCGACGGCGTTCGCGCTCGTGCAGCGGCTCGGTCGCCCGCACCTGCTGACCGACCCGCGCAAGCTCTCGACGCCGGCGCTGGCCGACGTCGCCGGGCACGTCGCGACGCTGCTGACGGTCGGGGCGTGGCACGAGGGCGTGGACCTGGTGGCCCTGACGGACCGGCCGCCCGTTCCGGAGGTCGAGGTCTCGCCCGACGCGCCGCTGTTCGTCACGCACACGTCGGGCACGACCGGGCTGCCGAAGCTCGCGGTCCACACGCGCCGCACGATGCAGTCGCGCTACCGCCCGCAGTCGCTGTTCGCGCGGCTCGTGCCGCGCCGCGAGGCGGTCGCGATCCACGTGTCGTTCGTGCACTCGCGGATCTTCACCGCGCTGCCGATCGCGGTGCTGCACGGGCACGACGTCGCGCTGCTGCGCGAGGACGACCCGGCGGCGGCCGCCGACCTGCTCGCGCGCGTGCGCCCCGGCCTGGTCGAGGCGCACCCGAACACGTTCACGTCGTGGGAGGTGCTCGCGGACCACCCCGCCCGGCCGCTCGCCGACGTGCGCGTGTTCTCGAGCACGTTCGACGCGGCGCACCCGCGGACCGTCGAGGCGATGCTGCACGCCTCGCGCCGGCGCCGGCCCGTGTACGTGCAGATGTACGGGCAGAGCGAGGTGGGCCCGATCGCGTGGAAGGTGTACGACCGGCGGCGCGGCATGCCCGAGGGGCGCGACGTGGGCCGCGGTTTCCCGCTGTCCACCGCGATCCGGGTGGTGCCGCGGGACGGCCGTCGGCCGAGCCGTGAGCACCCGGGCGACATCGAGGTCCGCAGCGACGGGCGCATCGTGACGTACCTCGCCGAGCACGAGCGCTGGCTCGCGCAGGTCCACGACGGCTGGTGGCGCATGGGCGACGTCGGCTACAAGGACGCCCGCGGCCACCTGCACCTGCAGGACCGCGAGATCGACCTGATCGACGGCGTGCCGAGCACGCTCGAGGTCGAGGACCGGCTGCTGGTGCGGCTGCCCGAGGTCGCCGAGATCGTCGTCGTCGAGCTCAGTGAGGGCCCCACCGCGGTGCTGTGCACGCGCGACGGCCGACCGCTCGACCCGACGCGCTGGTCCCTCGCGTCGCAGGACCTGCCCGTGACGCGTCGCGTGCAGCTCCCGCGCGAGCAGATGCCGACGACGTCGACGACGAAGGTGCGGCGCCGCGAGCTCGTCGCCCTCCTGGAAGGGCGCTGACGTGCCGGGACTGCCGACGATGGAGCCGTACACGCTGCCGACGCGCGGCGAGCTCCCCGTCTCGACGATGCCGTGGCGGGTCGAGGAGGGGCGCGCGGTACTGCTCGTCCACGACATGCAGCGGTACTTCGTGCGCGGGCTGCCGCAGCCGTTGGCCGACACGCTCGTCGACCGGGTCGCCGCGCTGCTCGCCTGGGCGCGGCGCAGCGGTGTCCCGGTGGCGTACACCGCGCAGCCGGGCTCGATGAGCCCGCAGGAGCGCGGCCTGCTCGCGGACGTGTGGGGTCCTGGCATGCGCGCCGTGCCGGACGACCGCGCGGTGGTCGACGCGCTCGCGCCGCGGGCGCAGGACTGGGTGCTCACGAAGTGGCGCTACAGCGCGTTCGTGCGCTCACCGCTGCTCGACCGGATGCGCGAGGCGCGGCGTGACCAGCTCGTGGTGTGCGGCGTGTACGCGCACGTCGGTGTGCTCATGACCGCCGCCGACGCGTTCCAGCACGACATCCAGCCGTTCGTCGTCGGGGACGCGATCGCGGACTTCTCGCTCGCGTACCACCGGCTCGCCCTGGACTGGGCGGCGGACCGGTGCGCGGTCGTGACGACCACCGCGGACGTGGTCGGATGACCGCAGCCGAGCTCCTGGGTGCGCTCCTCGCGGACGGCACCCGCCCGTTCGCGCTCGTGCACCGGCCCGCGCACGGCGAGGACGTCGTCGACCTGCTCGTCGGTGACGTCCTCGAGGCGCGGCGGCTGCACGACCTCCCGCTGCACGGCACGGCGTGCAGCCGCCGCGGCCCGGGCGAGTCGCTCGAGTCGCTCGTCGTCGTCCCGTACCGCCAGGTCACCGAGCGCGGCTTCGCGGCGGTCGACGACGACGAGCCGGTCCTGTGTCTGACGGTCCAGGAGCACCACCGGCTCGCCTGGGCCGACGTGGTGGGCGCGCTGCCGGGCAGACCCGCGGTCGTCGTCGGGGACTTCGACGTCACCGACGAGCAGTACGCCGACCTCGTCTCGACGGTCCTGCGCGACGAGATCGACACGGGGTCCGGCGCGAACTTCGTCGTGCACCGCTCGTGGGAGGGCCACGTCGCGGACGGTCGCACCCCGGTGGTCGCCGCCGCGGCCGCGCTGCGCCGGCTGCTGCTGCGCGAGGCGGGTGCGTACTGGACGTTCGTGATCCACACGGGCCCGCGCACGTTCGTCGGCGCGAGCCCCGAGCGGCACGTGACGCTGCGTGCGGGCACGGCCACCATGAACCCGATCAGCGGCACGTACCGCTACCCCTCGTCGGGGCCCACGTTGGAGGGCGTGCTCGGCTTCCTGGGCGACACCAAGGAGACCGACGAGCTCAACATGGTGCTCGACGAGGAGATCAAGATGATGTCGCGGCTGTGCCGCGACGTGCACGTGCGCGGCCCGTACCTGCGGGAGATGGCGAGCCTCGCGCACACCGAGTACCTCGTGGAGGGCACGGCCGAGGTGGACGTGCCGACGCTGCTGCGCGAGACGATGCTCGCGCCCACGGTCACGGGCAGCCCGATCGAGAACGCGTGCCGGGTGATCGCGGCGCACGAGCGACGCGGCCGGGGCTACTACAGCGGCTTCGCGGCGCTCGTCGGGCGGGACGCCACGGGCGACGCGAGCGTCGACTCGGCCATCCTCATCCGGACGGCGGACGTGCGTGCCGACGGTCGCATGACGATCGGGGTGGGTGCGACGCTCGTGCGTCACTCCGACCCGTGCGCGGAGGCCGCGGAGACCCGCACCAAGGTCGCGGGCGTGCTCGGCGGGTTCGACGTGGGGGCCGCGGGCCCGCTCGCGTCGCACCCCGACGTGCTCGCCGCCCTCGACCGCCGTGGGCGGCGGATCGCGGACTTCTGGCGGCCGGTCGGCGGCGGTCGTCGTCCGAGTGCGCGCTCGTCGGCGGCGGGCAGGACGGGCCGTGCGCCCGGGCGGGTGCTGGTGCTGGACGCGGAGGACACGTTCACGCACATGCTCGCCTGCCTGCTCACCGACGGCGGGTGGGACACCCGGATCGTGCCCGCGGCCCAGGTCGCGGGGCCGGGGCGGGACCTGGACGCGGCGCTCGCGGACGCGGACGTCGTCCTGCTCGGGCCGGGCCCGGGCGACCCGCGCGCGGACGACGACGAGCGCGTGCGCGCGCTGCGTGCCGCGGGTTCCCGGCTGCTGGCGCGCCGCTCGCCGTTCGTCGCGGTGTGCCTGGGGCACCAGGTCACGGCGGGGCTGCTCGGGCTGCGGGTCGTGGCGCACGACTGCGCGCGCCAGGGCCTGCAGAGCGAGGTCGACCTGTTCGGTGCGCGCGAGACGGTCGGGTTCTACAACAGCTACGTGGCGCAGTCCCATGTCGACTCGTTCGACGTGCCGGACGTCGGGTACGTCGAGGTGGCCCGCCGCGGGGCCGAGGTGCACGCGCTGCGTGGCCCGTTCTTCTCGACGCTGCAGTTCCACCCCGAGTCGGTGCTGACGCTCGACGGCGGCCGGCTGCTGCGCGACGCCGTGGCATGGGCGTACGGGGGCCGGGACCGCGACGCCGATGCGCGGGGCCGACGATCAGGTGGTCAGGAGCCCCTCGAGCCGGTCGGCGGCCTCCGCGGCTCCGTCGCGGGCCTGTAGCGCGGCGGCCAGCCGGCGGGCGGCCGCCGCGTAGGACGCCTCGGTCAGCACCGCGGCGGCCGCGGCGGCGACGTCCTGCGCCGGGGCGTCGGCCGGCAGCGAGCGCCCGGCGCCCCGCTCCTCGAGGAACGCGGCGACGCGCGGCTGGTCGAGCGCGGCCACGCCCTCCTGGTCCTCGGCGCGCCCCGTCAGGCAGACGACGGGCACCGCGTGCCGCAGCGCGCGCATCGCGGTCCCGTGCCCGCCGTGCGTGACGACGAGAGCGGCGTCCTGCATGAGCCGGCCGTGGTCGGCGAACGCGACCGCCGTGGCGTTGGGCGGCACGACGAGCGACCCGGGCGGGACGGCGCCGACGGTCGCGGTCACCCGGACCGGCAGGCCGGCCAGGCCGTCCAGCGTGCGCTGGAGCTTGCCGACCGACGACTGCGCGACCGCGGTGCTGAAGCTCACGACGACGTGCGGGCGGTCGTCGTGCGCGGTGCCCAGGGGCTTGGCGCGCGAGTCCAGTGCGAGCACGGGCGCGCCGTGGCGCGCGTTGGGCCACGGCGAGCGGGCGGGGGAGTCGAACTCCTCGAGCGCGTTGACGTGCAGCGCGTCGGCGCGTCCCCACAGCGTGCGCACGTCGGCCATGGCGCCCAGACCGGCGCGGTGCCGCGCCGCGGCCTGGTCGCCCATGAGCGTCTCCCAGCCGTCGATCGTGCGGTGCAGGAACGTGTGGAGCATGACGGCCACCGGGACCCCGGCTCGGGGTGCGGCGTCGAGCGCGGCGCCGAACATCGCGTCGACGACGAGCACGTCGGCGTGCTCGTCCGCGCCGACCGCGAGCACCTCGTCGCCGACCGCCGGGTCGGTGAGGTAGCTGAACAGGCGGCCCCGCGGGTGCCACGCGTAGGCCTCGGCGTGCGCGTAGGACGACTCGAGGACCGTCGCCGGCAGCCCCGCGGCCGTCACGCGCGGCGCCATCTCGGGCCGACCGGCGAACACGACCCGGTGCCCGCGCGCGGTGAGCGCCTGCGCGATCCCCACGCTCGGCGGCACGTTCCCGCCGCCGTCGAAGCACGCCCACACGAACGTCGCCACGTCGTCCCCCTGACCTCGCCGTTCGGACGGGCCGCCACAGTAGCGGCGCCGCCGTGCGGTACGGCGGGGCTCCGGACGCGTCTGTCAGGTCGCGTGCCGGACGGGTGTTGACCCTGCCGGGGTGCCGGTGCAACGATCCAGTAATACGATCTACTAGAACGATCCAGCAGACGAGCGGCCGAGCGCGGACAGGGGAGGTCACGGTGGGCGAGCGTCCCAGCATCAAGACCGTCGCCGCCGCGGCCGGGGTCTCGCCGTCGACGGTGTCGAACGCCTACCGTCGGCCCGAGCAGATGACCCCCGCGGTGCGCGAGCGCGTGCTCGACGCCGCCGACCGCCTCGGCTACCCGGGTCCCAACCCGATCGCGAGCTCGCTGCGCAGCCGCCGCACCGGGTCGGTCGGCGTGCTGTTCGCGCAGGACCTCACGTACGCGTTCAGCGACCCGTACTGCCTCGACCTGCTCACCGGCATCGCGCAGGTCGCGAGCGAGCAGGCGACCAACGTGCTGCTCATGCCCGTCGGTCCGCACGTCGTGTCGCGCACCTACTCGCGCGACGAGGAGCTGCGGCTGCTGCAGTCCGTGCGTCAGGCCGCGCTGGACGGCGTGATCGCCGACGGCGTCGACCCCACGCACCCGGTGCTGCGCGTCCTCGCCGAGCGCGGCGTCCCGGTCGTCGGGACCGTCGACGGCGACGGGCCGTGCGTGCTCGTCGACGACCACGACGCCGCGGTCGTCGTCGGCGCGCACCTGCGCGGCCTCGGGCACCGGCGCGTGGTCGTCGTCGCGGACAGCATGGACGACGACGACGTCGCGCTCGCCGACCCCGACGACCCGCGGATCTTCCCGTACGCGCGGCTGCGGGCGCGCGGCGCCGAGGTCGGTCTGGGCGCCGGCGCGCAGGTCGCCACGGTCTCCGCGGGCCAGAACACGCCCGCGGCCGGCCGCGCCGCCGCAACGCTCGCGCTCGGGCTCCCGCTCGCCCCGACCGCGATCGTCGCGACCACCGACGTGCTGGCCCTCGGCGTGCTCGATGAGCTGCGTGAGCGGGGCCTCGTCGCCGGTCAGGACGTCTCCGTCACGGGCTTCGACGACGTGCCGCGCGCGGCCGGGCTCGGCCTCACGACCGTGCGTCAGCCGGTGCAGGACAAGGGCCGCCTCATGGCCCGCATGCTCGTCGACCCGCTCGTCGAGGCCGCGCGCGTGACGCTGCCGACCGATCTCGTCGTCCGGACCAGCACAGGGCCCGCCCCGCAGGGGTAGCCGTACCGAACCAGCAGGAGCACCAGGGGGAAGTCGCATGTCCAGTCAGCTCAAGGTCGCCCTCGTCGTCGCGAGCGTGCGCGAGCAGCGGTTCGGCCCGGTCGTCGCCGGGTGGGTGCGCGAGCAGCTCGAGGCGCACGGCGGGTTCGAGGTCGACGTGCTCGACCTCGTCGACGTGCACGTGCCCGTGACGCTCGACGGCTCGGGGGACACCGACGCCCTGCGCGCCCGCATCGGCGCGGCCGACGCGTTCGTCGTCGTCACGCCCGAGTACAACCACGGCTACCCGGGGTACCTGAAGATCGTCGTCGACACCGTGCTCGAGGAGTGGGCGGGCAAGGCGCTCGGCTTCGTCTCCTACGGCGGGTCCGCGGGCGGGTCGCGCAGCGTCGAGCAGCTGCGGCAGGTGTTCACCGAGCTCCAGGTCCACACGATCCGCAGGCAGGTCGTGTTCTCCGGCGTCTGGGACCGGTTCGACGACGAGGGCCGGCTCGTCGAGGGCGCCCGCTACGAGGGTGCCGCCAAGTCGATGTTCGACCAGCTCGTGTGGTGGGCGGCGGCGCTGCGCGAGGCGCGCCGCACGCCCGTGGTCGCCTGACGCGACCGTCACCCCACCACCGACCAAGGAGCCGTCATGTCCTCCCCGAGTGCCGCCGCGCCGCCGGCGCCCCTGACCTCACCGCGACGCGCGGTGCTCGCCCTGACGGTGCTCGCCGCCGGCGCGTTCTGCTTCGTGACGTCGGAGACGCTGCCCAGCGGCCTGCTGACCATGATCTCCGACTCGCTCGGCGTGGAGCAGTCGACGACCGGCCAGCTCGTCACGGTGTACGCGGTCGTCGTCGTGCTGTTCTCGCTGCCGCTGACCCGCGTGACCGCCCGCGTTCCCCGGCGCGGGCTGCTCACGGTCACGCTGGTCGTGTTCGCCACCGCGTCCCTGCTCGCGGCGCTCGCCCCGTCGTTCGGCGTGCTCGCCGCGGCCCGTGTGCTCGCGGGCGTCAGCCACGCCCTGTTCTGGTCGATCGCCGCCGCGGCCGCGACCGGGCTGTTCCCGCCCGAGGTCCGTGGGCGCATGGTGGCGCGGCTGTCGATCGGCAGCGCGCTCGGCCCCGTGCTCGGCGTCCCGCTCGGGACGTGGCTCGGGCAGCAGCTCGACTGGCGGGTCCCGTTCGCGGCGATCGGCGCCGTCAGCGTCGTCCTCGCGGTCGCCGTGCTCGCCCTCGTGCCGCGCTACGCGCCCGAGGAGGGCGGTGCGGCGCGCGGGCTGACGCCCAGCGTCTCGCGGTTCGTCGTGCTGCTCGTCACGACGTGCCTCGCCGTCGCGGGCGGCATGGCCGTCCTCACCTACATCGCGCCGTACGTGCTCGACCACGCCGGCTTCGCCGAGAAGTCGCTGAGCCTGGTCCTCGCGGTCTCGGGCGGTGCCGGGGTGGTGGGCACGACGGTCGTCGGCCGGTTCCTCGACTCGCACGCGCGGGCGTGCCGGGTCGTCGTGCTCATCGGGCTCGCCGTCGCGCACGCCGGGCTGTGGGCGTTCGGGCACCGGCCCGCGGTCGTCGTCGCGTGCGTCGCGCTCACCGGCGCGTGCTTCGGTGCGCTCGCGGCGACGCTCATGCACCGCGGCCTGCAGGTCGCACCGGGGAACACCGACATCGCGATGGCCGCGGTGAGCACCGCGTTCAACATCGGCATCGCCGCGGGCGCGTTCCTCGGCGGCCGCGTCCTGGCCGCGGGCGGCCCGCACCTCGTGCCCCTCATGGGGGCCGGGCTCGTGACGCTGGCGCTCGTCGTCGTGCTGGCCGAGCCGCTGCTGGTCGCCCGCCGCGGCTCGGGACCGGCGCCTCGCACCGCCGAGCCCGCCCTGACCTCGACCACCCACTGACACCGGAGGCCGCCGTGCGCACCGACCACCCGCTGACGGCCACCGTCGTCGTCCCGACCTACAACCGCGCCGACCTGCTCGCGGCGACCCTCACGTCGCTCGTCGCGCAGGACCTGGCGGCGGACCGGTTCGAGGTCGTCGTCTGCGACGACGGCTCGACCGACGGCACGCCGGACGTCGTGGCCGACTTCGCGACCCGGCTGCGGATGCGCTACCTCTACCAGGAGGACGACGGCTACCGCGTCGCGGCGGCCCGCAACGCGGGCATCACCGCCGCCGCCGGTGACATCTGCGTGTTCGTCGACTGCGGGGTGGTGCTGACCAGCGGGGCCGTGCGGGCGCACCTCGAGGCGCACGAGCGCACCGACGGGCCCGCGGCCGTGATCGGGTACGTCCACGGCTTCGAGCAGGACGACGACGACGCGGAGCGGCTGCGCGCCGAGACCGACCTCGCGGACCTCGACGCGACGCTCGCGGACTTCGTCGCCCGGGGCGTGTGGCCCGACATGCGGGAGCGCTCCTACGCCCGCTACGACGACGCGCTCGCGGGCCTGCCGGCGCCGTGGGTCCTGTACTGGACGTGCAACGTGTCCGCGTCGACGGAGCAGCTGCGGCGCGTCGGGATGTTCGACGAGGCGTTCCGAACCTGGGGCGGTGAGGACATCGACCTCGCGTACCGGCTGTTCCAGGACGGTGCGACGTTCGCGCTCGCGCGCGCGGCCACCGCGCTGCACCTGCCGCACCCGAAGAGCTACGCCGAGCGCGAGGAAGGCGCCATCGCGAACTACCGCTACATGGCGGGCAAGTACCGGGACCCGATCGTCGACCTGATCACCGAGCTGCCGCCGCTCGACTTCCGGGAGCTGAACGACGAGGTCGTCGAGCGTGGCCTGGCGGTCGCCACGACGTGAGCAAGGACCCGTGCGTGAGACCCACGTGACGGGACGACGGTGCCGGGCACCCGCCCGGCGAGCTGCAGGGGACAGTCATGACTTCCACGACATCGCACGTCTCGGCCCAGCTGATCGGCAGACCGGACTTCGAGGAGTTCTGCGCCAGCGTGTTCGGTGCGCTGCCGCGCCGCGACCAGCAGCGCAAGGCAGCCGCGTACGTCGCCGGGCTGCTGCGCGCGAGCGGCCGCAAGTCGCTGCGCAACATCGCCGCCGCCGCGGGGGCGGAGGTCAACGAGCAGAGCCTGCACCACTTCGTCAGCGAGTCGACGTGGCCGTGGCGCACGGTCCGCCGCGCGCTCGCCCAGCACGTGGTGCCGACGAGCCGCCCCCAGGCGTTCGTCGTGCGGCACCGGGACACCCCCGCCCGGCCGGCCCGCCGCGCCGGTGCCGAGCTGCCCCAGCCCCGGCGCACCTACGGCCTGTGGGCCGCGACCGACGGCACGGCGCTGCCGCTCTCGTGGTGGCTGCACGAGGACCCGCGCACGGACGCCGCGCCCGGTCGAGCGGCCGGTCGCGTGCCGGGACGGTCACCGGAGGCCGTCGTGGTGGAGGCGTACCGGGACGCGGTGGCGGCCGGGCGCGGGACCGTCCCGCTCGTCGCCGACGCCCGCGGGATCTCCGTGTCCTCGATCCTGCGCGGGCTCGAGGCCGCCGTTCCCGGCGCGCCCGTGGCGCTGCGGGTCGCCCCCGGGCAGGCCGTGCAGGTCACCGACCCGCGCTGTCCGCGCGGGGTCTGGACGCCCGCGCACGAGGTCGCCGCGTGGACGCGGGACCTGCGCCGCACGAGCGCGACGGGCGACGAGCCCGGTCGTCTCGCCGTCTCCCGCATCGCGGTCCAGGTCCCGGAGCGCACCGCCGCCGCAGGCGCTCGCTCAGCGCCGCCTCTGCTCGCCGAGCTCGTGTGCCTCGGCGACCCGCGCCGCCCCTGGCCGCAGCAGCTCTGGCTCGTCGCCGGCGCCCCCGCCGACCCGGACCTCGCGCAGCACCTCGCGCGGTGGCTCGAGCACGCCCCCGCGAGCGCCGAGCGGACCAGCGGTGCGCTCGGGCTCGACGACTACCGCGGGCGGTCCGACGACGGCTTCCACCGGCACGCCGCGCTCGTCGGCGTCGCACAGGCGTTCCTCGCCCGCCAGTCCGTGGCACCTGTCCGGCTGCGCCCGGTGCTCCCCGCGGGTGGCGACCGGTCCGCGCTGTGCTCGTCGCGGTTCCCGGTCTCCCGGACGTCCCGCACGTCGCTGGTCCACCGCCTGCACGCGTGCCCGGACACCGCCCGCGCCTGACCGCCGACCCTTCGAACGGGCTCACTCACGCCGCTATCACGGCCAGGACGACCTCGGTCTTCTGCTCCGGCGTGAACTGCCGGTACTTGCGCTTCTCGCTCATCAGCCCTCCTCAGGGCGATCAGAGCGACCATCCTCCCCAAGCCCGACGGCTCAGGGAAGTGTCAACGAGCCGACGGGGTCCTCGTCACCAGGTCCCGCAGCGTGCACGTGCGCACGTCGTCCTCACCCAGGCTCGGCAGCGCGTCCGACACGTAGTCGAGGTAGGGCTCGTGCGGGCCGACGAACAGCAGCCCGCCGTGCCCGCTGCGCAGGCGCGGGTCCGCGTACAGCAGGTACGCGGCGCGGTGCAGCGCCACCACCGTCTTGCCCGTCCCCGGACCGCCGTCGACGACGAGCGGGCCCGCCGACCCCGCGCGCACGATCGCGTCCTGGTCCGCCTGGATCGTCGTCAGCACGTCCCGCATCCGCGCCGACCGGCTCGCCCCCAGCGACGCGAGCAGCGCCGAACCCTCGTCCGGCGCCACGCCGCCCGGCGCGACCGCGCCCGGCACCAGCACCTCGTCCCAGTAGTCCGTCACCCGCCCGCGCGACCACCGGTACCGGCGCCGAGCCACCACCCCGGACGGGTGCGCGGGGGTCGCGGCGAAGAACGGCTCCGCCGCGGGCGAGCGCCAGTCCACCAGCAGCCGCTCGCCGTCGGAGGCCGTGACGCCCACCCGTCCCACGTACACCGCCGCACCGTCGGCGGAGACCGTGCGGCCGAGGCACAGGTCCAGCCCGTAGCGGCGCAGCGTGCGCAGCCGCGCCGAGAGCCGGTGCACCTCCTGGTCGCGCTCCAACGCCGCGGTGCCCGACCCGCCCGGCGCCCGGCGCGCCTCCGTGAGCCGGGCGTCGAGCTCGGCGACCTGCTGCTCCAGCCGCGCCGCGACCCGGGCCAGGTGCGCGTCGTCGCCGGCAGTCAGGGACGGGTCCGCCTTGGCGGCGAGGGCGACGTCGAAGACGCTCAGGGGAAGGGTGGTCACGAGGTCTCGCTCCCGGGGGTCACGGCGCCCGGGACGGCTCGGCGGGCGCGACGAGCGCCGATCACCCGCCTCGACCGGGGTCTTGCCGCAAGACCCCCCGTGCTCTATACGTTGAAGAGGGAGAGCACCGCACGGATGCTCTCCCTCGTGACGCCGGCCGTCGGGCCGGCCCCGTGACGCGGGTCAGGCCCGCGGGTCGCCGCTCAGGCGCAGTAGTCGCACACACCCGTCGCGGGCAGCGTCATCGAGCACGTCGGGCAGATCGCCGGTGCGGGCTCGGGCGTCGCGGTGCGGCGCGGGGTGCTCGCGCGCGGCGTCGTCGTGCGAGGGGCGCGTGTGGCCGTGCGCGAGGACGAGCGTGCGGCGGGTGCCGACGCGCCGCCCGGCTCGGTGACCTCGAACCCGCGCTTGCGCAGGATCGACGCCGCGGACCCGATGCTGCCGACGACCTCGTCGGACGGTGCGAGGCGGCCGGTGGCGAAGCGGTGCGCCACCCCGAGGACCGCCGGCAGGTCGTAGCTCGAGCCCTCGTGCACGATCGCGTAGCCCGGCGTCGGCGCGTAGCCGTAGACCCCGAGGAAGCCGTCGCGACCGCGGGAGTCGTACTCCGCGATCGCCTGGAGGACGTGCTGACGCGTCACGCCGGAGAAGGTAGCCACAACCCCCCACCTTACGTCTCCCTCCCCCTCCCCCCCTGGCCCCCCGCCCCCCGACCCCCACCACCCGACCCCGCGATTCCTCCGGCTCCCAGCCCCGATACCCGGAGCAACCGCAGGCTCGTTGAGCGCCAGCCCACCGAGACCGTCGTTGGTCCGGGTTCGCTGGCTGATAGCCGGAGGAACCGCGGGGTCGTCGTGCCGGCCACCGAGACCGTCGTTGCTCCGGGTTCGCTGGCTGATAGCCGGAGGAACCGCGGGGTCGTCGTGCCGGCCACCGAGACCGTGGTTGCGCCGGGTTTGGGGGCTGATGGCCGGAGGAACCGCGGGCTCGTCGGGCGGGCGGCGGCTGAGACCGTCGTTGCTCCGGGTTCGCTGGCTGATAGCCGGAGGAACCGCGGGGTCGTCGTGCCGGCCGACGAGACCGTCGTTGGTCTGGGTCTGGCGGGTGAGAGCCGGAGCGATCGCGGGGTCGTCGTGGGAGTGGGTGAAGGTGAGGAGGCGGGGCAGACAGGGACCGAGGGCCCAGGACGGACGAACCGCCGGAAGGAAAGATTGGACAGTCGTCCAGGAGAGGAGAGCAGGGGGATGTTCGACGTCGGGGCTGCCTCGCGCGCCGAGCTTGCGGCCGTGGCAGGCGTGCTCGGCGAGGCGTTCGCCGACGACCCGGTCGTCGTCGGCATGATCGGCGCCGCCGACGGCCGCTGCGAGCGCGCGACCGCGCTGTACGCGGCACTCCTGCGCGCGCAGGACCCCGACGGGATCGAGGTCGACGTCGCACGCGACGAGACGGGCCTGATCGTCGGCGCCGCGGTCTGGGAGCGTCCCGACGCGCGTGGCGCGACCGCCCGGCGCCTGCTGCGCGAGGCGCCCGGCTTCCTGCAGGCGCTCGGTCCGCTGCGGGTCCCGCTCGCGCTGCGCGGGTGGAACGCGTTCGTCCGGCACCGGCCCGACGAGCCGCACTGGTACCTCGGCGAGATCGGCGTGCGGGCCGCGCAGCGCGGCACGGGCGTGGGCTCGCGGTTGCTGGCGCACCGGCTGCGGCACGTGGACGACCACGCCCACGGGGCGTACCTGGAGTCGTCGACGCCGCGCAACCGTGCGCTCTACGTCCGGCACGGGTTCGAGTCCCGGGGCGAGATCCGCGGCGTGCACGCCGCGCGGCCCACCGCGATGTGGCGCCCGCCCGTCGACGCGCCCGGCCGGCCCGCGGCGCGCTGACCTCGCACTCGTCGTCCCGAGCGCCATTTCCGCAACACGCCTGTGCGCAAGAAGCGGGTCTGACCTGCGGTGTTGATCCGGCTGGCGTGCTGGCGCGCGGGCCCGGGCGGGTCTACCGTCGACGAAGGAGCCCCTGCGGCTCCGGAGTTCGCAGGTTCGCAACGGCCCACCTTCGGAGGCGCGAGATGACCGACCTCATGGAGCTGCCCGCCATCGCCGAGTGCTCGGTGGCCGGCTGCTCGTACAACGACCACTCGCACTGCCACGCGGCCGCCATCACGGTCGGCGGCACCGGCGGCGACGCCCAGTGCGCGACGTTCATCCCGCTCACGGTCAAGGGCGGTCTGGACAAGGTGCTCAGCCACGTCGGCGCGTGCCAGCGCCAGGACTGCTCCCACAACGCCCACCTGGAGTGCACCGCGGACTCGATCCGGGTGGGCAGCGGTCACGACGTCGCCGACTGCCTGACGTTCGCCCCGCGTTGACGGGCGTCCCTCAGGACGCGACGCGCACCATCTCCTGCACCAGCTCGACGGCGCCGCCGACCAGCTCCTTCTCGCCGGTGAGCAGGCCGGGGTCGCTGCGCCGTGCGGCGGCGGCCTGGTCGAGCGCGGGGACGGGCGAGACCCGGCTCGCGGCGAGGAACGCCGCGAGGAACGCGCGCGCGGCCAGGGAGTAGTCACCCCCGGCGTCCACGGCGACCTCGGCGACCATCAGGGCGGTGAGCGCGACGTCGAGCTCCGCCGTCGCGGCGCGCGCGTTCGCCCAGTCGACCACGCAGGGCCCGTGCGTCTCGGTCAGCACGATGTTGCCGGGATGCAGGTCGAGGTGCGCGACGACCGGCCCGGCGGGCACGTGCGGCCACTGCGTCTCGTCGTGCGGCACGTCCTGCGGTGCGGGGATCGCGTGCAGCCGCTCGTGCAGCTCGACGACGAGCCGCGCGCCGTCCGCGATGGACACCTCGCCCGCCGCGAGGGCCTGCAGGAGGGTCGGGCCGTGCAGCCGCTCCATGAGCAGGTTCGGGCCCTGCGCGACGTACACCGCCGGTGCCGGGAAGCCTCGCGCGGACACGTGCTGCAGGAACCGGGCCTCGTGCGTCGCGTCCCGGCCGCAGCGGTAGCGACGCACCACGTAGTCCTCGTCGAGCGCGTACACGTCGGCGCTAGACCCGGACGCGAGCACCGGTCCGGGGTCGTCGAGCGTCAGGACGTCGGCGGGCGGGACCGGGCCCGGGGTCCGCACCGGCGGACGGGGGCCGACGTGCAGGCCATGCGGTTGCGGGAGCGAACCGTGGGGGGTCGTGGGGGCGCCGGCGGGCGCCGTGGGGTCGTCGGAGCTCTCCGAGCCCTGAGGTGCGGGGTCGTGCGGGGCGGCGAGTCCGGACGGGGTCATACCTCGAAACTAACCCCGCGGAGCGGGTTTGCACCCGTCGAGACCCGTCCGATGTGCGACACACCGGGCGCATCACGTGACAGCGGGACGACAGGCCCGCTCGTGGACCGGTCGTCCGGCCCGGTGGGCAGGAGTAGCCCGAACAGGTGAAGCGGCGTGCGTCGAGGCAGGGGCGCCGGCGCACGCCGCGGTCAGGGACGCGCCAGCTGCGCGAGGCGCCGCACCGCGCACTCGTGCGTCGGCGGCAGGGGCTCGACCCAGCACCGCAGCGGGTGCCGCGTCACGCGCTCGACACCCAGTGCGAGGACACGCTCGTCCACGCGCCGCCGTAGCCGCGCCACGGGCTCGTCCGTGTCCTCGTCGTCACCGACCAGCACGACGAACGCGCCGCCGCCGATGCTCGCCATCGCCCGCGCCGCACCGAACACCTCCCGCAGCGCCGCGCCCACGGCCGCGGACCGGGCGAGGCGGCTGAGCGCGTCGGGCACGCCCGCCGCGACGTCGACGACGAGCAGCCGGCCCGTGGGCACGTCGTCGGGGTAGCACTCCATGAGCCGCAGACGCAGGTAGTCCGCCGAGGGCAGCCCCGAGTCCGCGTCGAGACCGAGGGGCAGCGTCACGCCGCCGGCCTGCGCGTCCGCCCAGCCCGTGCACAGCGCCCGCAGGACGTCCAGCGGCGGCTGCGACCGCGACGTCGCGCGGTACAGGCACGCGAGGTCGTCGATGGTCTCGGCGATCCCCACCCCGGACTCGCCCCGGGCGCCACCCAGGCGGGCGGCGGCCGGCACGGGGTCGTCGTCGAGGAGCAGCGCGACCGCGAGGTCGTCGGCGGCGGGGTGGTACCAGTCGGAGGGGCGGCGCCAGACGGACGCGACGCTCTCGTGGCGCCAGCGCTCGAGCAGTCGCGACGGCTGGGCGGGCAGCAGAGGTCCGGTCTCGGTCGTCACGCGGGATGAGAGAGGGCTTCGGTGCAGGTGTGACGGCACTTCTGGGTGTTTTCACCCGGAGGCCGCCGCAAGCCCGTGACCCGGTTGTTTCCTGTGGGTCCGGCCGATATGTCACCCTGGTACGGATTTCGCGCGGATCAACCGTGCCACGAGCAAGCCGGGACGAGGTCGAGGTGGAGGCGCAGGCGGCTGTCGTGCGCAGCGACGCGGAGCTCATCTCCGCAGTGCGCGCAGGCGACGAGTCGGGCTTCGCCGCGCTCTACGAGCGGCACTCGGCCGCCGCGGCCGTCGTCGCACGGCAGTACACCGACAGCGCCGCGGACGCCGACGACGTCGTCGCGGACGCGTTCACCGCCGTCTACGCGGCGCTGCGCAACGGCAACGGTCCCGACGAGGCGTTCCGCGCCTACCTGTTCACGGTGGTCCGCCGGACCGCGGGCGTGCGGCGCGAGGGTGCGCGGCGCGTGCAGCCGACCGACGACCTCGCCACGCTCGAGGCCGGGACGGCGCTCGCGGGCACCGCGGAGGAGCCCGCGCTCGAGGGGTTCGAACGCGGTGTCGTCGCGCGCGCGTTCCACTCCCTGCCCGAGCGGTGGCAGGCCGTGCTGTGGCACACCGAGGTCGAGGGGCTGCCGCCCGCCGAGATCGCACCCGCGCTCGGGCTGACCGCCAACGGCGTGGCCGCGCTCGCGTACCGCGCGCGCGAAGGGCTGCGCCAGGCGTACCTGCAGCAGCACCTGCGCGACCCGCTCGACGAGGGGTGCCGCGCCGTGGCGGGGTCGCTCGGCGCGTACGTGCGCGGTGGCCTGGGCACGCGTGAGAGCACCAAGGCGGCCCGGCACCTCGACGACTGCGACGAGTGCCGCGCGCTCGTGCTCGAACTGGGCGACGTCAACCACGGTCTGCGCGCGGTCGTCGCGCCGCTCGTGCTCGGCCTCGCGGGGCTCGGTGCGCTCTCGCACACGTTGCCGCTCGGGGCGGCCGCCGTCGGGGCCGCGGGTGCGGCCGGCGCGGGCGCGGGTGCGGCCGGGTCCGGTCACCTTGCGGAGCTCGAGGGCGGTGCGGGTGCCGGGGCGGTGGGCGGTGGTGTCGCAGCGCTCTCCGGTGGCGGCGCGGCGGCCGGTGCCGGCGGGGTCGCGGCGTTCCTCGCGAGCGTGCCCGCAGCCGTCGTCGCGACGGTCGCCGGTGCCGTGGCCGTCGCCGCGGTCGCGGCGGCGGTGGTGCTGGGGCTCGGTGCCGACCAGCAGGTCATCGAGGCGGACCCGCCCGTGGTGCTGACCACGCCCACGCCGACGACGTCCCCGGGCGCCTCCGCGAGCCCGACGAGCACACCCACCGGACCGGCCTCGCCCGGACCGACCTCCTCGGCCGACCCCGCGGTCCCCCCGGGCGCCCCCGACGTGCCCGACCCCGCCGACGAGCCGACGGCCGGGCCGTCGCTCGGCCCGACACCCGACCCGACGGGTGGGCCGACCGCAGAGCCGACCTCGGGACCCACCGCCGAGCCGACGAGCGCGCCGTCGCCGGGACCGACCGCCGGACCGACCGCCGGACCGACCGCCGGACCGACCACCGAACCGACCCCGCCACCGCGCGCGCCCGACGTGGTCGTCGCGCTGCCCGAGGGCGGGCTGGTGCTCGCCGCGGGCGTCGGCCCGCAGGACCTCGCGATCACGCTGCGCAACGCGGGTGGGCGGGCCGCGACGGACCTGCGCGCCGAGCTGGGGCTGCCCGAGGGTGTCTCCGTCGAGGGTGTGCTGGGCGTCGCGCCCGCCGGGACGGCCTCACCCGCGACGACCGGCGGGAGCGCGACGGTCGCGGCGCTGCGCGACCGTCTGCAGGCGACCGACTGGACATGCCGCGGCGCGCAGACGCGGCACGCGAGCTGCGAGCTGCCCTCGCTGCCCGCGGGTGAGGCGGCGCGGCTCGTCGTGCGGGTCGCGGTCGACGAGGCGTTCGACGCCGACGACGCGCAGGTCGAGCTCGTCGTGACCGGCAGCGACATCGACTACCGCCCCGCACCGCTGCCCGTGCGCGTCACCCCGAGCCCGGCGCGGCTCGCGGTCGCGTCCACGCAGGAGCCGCTCGCGCTCGTCGCGGGCCGCGTGCGGGACGTGACGTTCGACCTGCGCAACGCCGGCCGGTCGGCCGCCGGGCAGGCGCGCGCCGAGCTCGTGCTGCCGGACGGTGTCACCTGGGCCGGTGCGCCACCCGCCCAGGGCTGGCGCTGCGAGGCCGGTGCGACGGTCGTGTGCACGCGCGACGAGCTGCCCGGGCGGGGTCAGGTACCGCTCACGCTCGGCCTGCGCACGGCGCGGGACGCCGCGGCGGCCCCCGTCGAGGTGCAGCTGAGCCCGGCGCCCACCACCGCGCGCCACGCGGGGGTGCCCGTCACGGTGCAGTCGCCAGCGACCCTCGTCGTGACGGCCCGGCCGGATGCACTGACCGTCGCCGGCGGGCGCACGAGCGTCGCGGACGTCGCGGTGCGGAACACCGGGGACCTGCCGGCCGCCGCGGTGACGCTCGACCTGACGACCCCCGCCGGGCTCGCATGGGCGGGTGGTGCGCCCGACGGCTGGGCCTGCGTCGCCGACGGGCCGCGCGTGCGGTGCACCGGACCCGGGCTCGCGCCGGGGGAGAGCGTGAACGCGGGGCTGCCGTTCGTCGCGGAGCCCGGCGCCGTGGGAGCGCTCGGCGCTCTCGTCGTCGCGGCGGCGGCCGACGACGCCGACGGCGCGAGCGTGACGGTCGAGGTCCAGGGGCGTGCGCCCGGGCTCGAGCTGCGTACCGCGGACGTGGTGCTGCAGTACGACGACCTCGGCCAGCTCGCGTTCGGGGTACGTGTCGCCGACGGCGACGACCCCGCGGCGGACGCCGCGCAGGTCGTGGTGCGCGCGGCACTGCCCGGCAACCTCGTCGTGCAGGAGCGGACCGGGCTGCCGGTGCCCGACGCGTGCCACGTGGACCGCTCCGGGCGGACCGTCGAGTGCACCTGGCCGGTGCTCGCGGCGGGCGCGACGGGCGAGGTCCTGCTCCCGGTGCGCTCGACGTACTCGGCGGCCGGGACGGTCACGCTCACCGCGACCGCCGCCGGGGTCGACGCGCCCGTGACCGGGCGCGCCGCCGTGCCGGGCCGGTCCGGTGGGCTGGCGCAGCGGTTCACCACCGCCACCGGCGGGTGGGACGTGACCGAGGCCGGTGCGGCGGTGCTCTCGTGCGACCCGGACGTGGCGGCGTGCCAGGCCGCGCTGCGCGGCGACCAGGACAACAACTCCCAGGACATGCTCGCCCTCGACGAGGCGCGGCCGGACGGGCAGCGCACCAAGGTGCCCGTGTCGTCGAGCACCGAGGTGGACGTGCCGCGGGGCAGCGAGATCGCGTTCGCGGGGCTCTACTGGTCGGCCGTGCGGGGCAGCCGCGACGGGTGGAGCGCGCCCCTCGACGAGGTTCTCCTGCGGGGGCCAGGCGGCGCCTACGTGCCGGTGTCCGGTGAGGCCTCCCGGCGCACCGACAGCACCTACCGCGAGTACTACTCGTCGTTCGCCGACGTGACCGACCTCGTGCGCGCCCAGGGGGGTGGGACGTGGTCGCTCGCCGACATGGCGGTGAGCACCACGCGCACCGACAAGGACCCGACGTACTACGGCGGGTGGTCGCTCGTCGTCGTGCACTCCGCGCCCGGGGACGCGCGCGTGACCGTCTACGACGGGTCGCTGTGGGTCGGTACCGGTGCGCAGCCCGCCGCGTTCCGGTTCGCCGCGCCCGCCGGGTCGACCGCGCGGATCGGCGTCGTCGGGTGGGAGGGCGACCGGAACCTCACCGGCGACCGGCTGCGCCTGGGTGGCCTGTGCACCGCGGCGACCACCGACCTCACGCCGTTGCGCGCCGACGGGACGCGCGGCAGCGCCGAGAACGCGTTCGACTCGACCGCGGCCGGCTGGCGCACCGCCTCGTCGCTCGGCATCGACGCCAAGGGCTTCGCCCCGGCCACGCTCCCGTGCGACGTGTCCTCGCTCACGCCCAGCACGTCGGGCGACCAGTACCTCGTCGGCGCGATCACGCTGCGCGCCGAGGGCGCCGGCTGAGCGGTCAGTCCGCGCGCTCGGTGGCCGCGACGACGGCCGCCTCGACCGGCACGACGCCCGTCACGAGCTCGAGCGTGAGCCCCGCCGACGCGGGTGCCCGCAGCAGCGCGGCCAGCACGGCCGCCACGTCCCCCCGGGGGACGTCGCCCCGGCCGACCGCGCGCTCGAGCGTCACGTGGTCCGTCGGCTCGTCGTCCGTCAGACGGCCCGGCCGCAGGATCGTCCAGTCCAGGTCCCGGCCGCGCAGGTCCTGCTCGCTCGCCGCCTTCGCCTCCAGGTACGCGGCGAACACGTCGTCGGTGCCCTCGGGCGGGCGCTGGTCGACGCCCATCGACGACACGAGCACGTAGCGGCGCACGCCCGCCTCCTGCGCCGCGTCGGCGAGCAGTGCCGCCGCCGCGCGGTCGACCGTGTCCTTGCGCTGCGCACCGCTGCCCGGTCCCGCGCCCGCGGCGAACACCACGGCGTCCGCACCGGTGACCGCGCCCGTGACGTCGGCGACGTTGCACCGCTCCAGGTCGAGGACCACGGCCTCCGCGCCGTCGCCGGTGACGTCCTCCACCTGGTCGAGGGAGCGGATCAGCGCCACCGGCACGTCACCGCGCGCCGCCAGCGCCCGGGTCAGGTGCCGGGCGACCTTCCCGTGGCCCCCGGCCACCACCACACGCATGCGGCCACGGTAAGCAACGACGTCCGGTCCGGCGACCGGGGACGCGGTCCCGCAGGTCACACGTCCGAGTGGTCGTCGGGCGCCCGGGTGGGCCGGTGCGGGGTGGTCGCTCAGACGACGCCGTACAGGCGGTCGCCCGCGTCGCCCAGGCCCGGGACGATGTAGGCCTTCTCGTTGAGGCGCTCGTCGACGGCGGCCACGACGACCTGCACGTCCGCACGGTCGCCGACGAAGTCCTCGACGACCTTGATGCCCTCGGGCGCCGCGATGAGGCAGACCGCGGTCACGTCACGCGCGCCGCGCTGCAGCAGGTAGTCGATCGCCGCGACGAGCGTGCCACCCGTCGCGAGCATCGGGTCGAGCAGGAAGCACTGCCGCCCCGAGAGGTCCTCGGGCAGACGGTTGGCGTACGTGATCGCCTCGAGCGTCTCCTCGTCGCGCTGCATCCCGAGGAACCCGACCTCGGCCGAGGGCAGCAGCCGCGTCATCCCGTCGAGCATCCCGAGGCCGGCGCGCAGGATCGGCACGACGAGGGGGCGCGGGGAGGCGAGCTTGGTGCTCAGCGTCGTCGCGACCGGGGTGGTGATCTCCACCTGCTCGGTGCGCACGTCGCGCGTGGCCTCGTAGGCGAGGAGCGTGACGAGCTCGTCGACGAGCAGCCGGAACGTCGGCGACTTGGTGTTCACGTCGCGCAGGACGGCGAGCTTGTGGGCGACGAGCGGGTGGTCGGCGACGTGCAGGCGCATGCCCGTCAGGCTACTCGCCGGTAGGGGTCGCCGTGCCGGGACCCGCCCGCCTGTGACGGGCGGGTGCGCCATCATGGCTGCGTGGACAGGGGACGGCCGGTGGACGTCGCGGACGAGTGGGCGATGGGGATCGCGCTCGACGAGGCACGGCGTGCCGTGGCGACGGGCGACGTGCCGGTGGGTGCGGTCGTCGTCGACCCGCACGGCGCGGTCGTCGGACGCGGACGCAACGTGCGGGAGGCGGAGGCCGACCCGACCGGCCACGCCGAGGTCCAGGCGCTGCGCGCGGCGGCCGCGACGCTGGGCCGGTGGCGCCTCGACGACTGCACGCTCGTCGTGACGCTCGAGCCGTGCGTGATGTGCGCGGGCGCGATCGTGCTCGCACGCGTCCCGCGGCTCGTGCTGGGCGCGTGGGACCCGAAGGCCGGGGCGTGCGGGTCGCAGTGGGACGTGGTGCGCGACCGCCGGCTCAACCACCGCGTCGAGGTGGTCGGCGGCGTGCGGGACGAGGAGTGCGGCGCGCTGCTGCGGCACTTCTTCGAGCTCCAGCGCGACCCCTGACCTCCCGGCTCTGCCCCGACGCTAGACGGGGTCGCCGGTCCTGGGCGTGGGGAGTCTGTCGCTGAGCGCCGTGAGCGTCTCGGACGTGCCCGCGTCCAGCGTGATCGTCGCCAGGCCGTCACCCCGGGTCGCACCCCGGTTGACGACGACGACGGGCTTGCCCGCCTTCGCGGCGTGCCGCACGAACCGCAGCCCCGACTGCACCGTCAACGAGGACCCTGCGACGAGCAGCGCGTCGGCGGCGTCGACCATCGCGTACGCGCGCTCGACCCGCTCCCGCGGCACCGTCTCGCCGAAGTACACGATGTCCGGCTTGAGCATCCCGCCGCACACCTCGCAGTCCGCGACGACGAACCCGCTCGTCGTCTCGATCACCGCGTCCGCGTCGGGCGCGATCTCGACGTCGCCCACCGCGCCCACGGACTCGACGAACCCCGGGTTGAGCTCCTCGAGCCGCTGCGCGAGATGCGCGCGGGACACCACGTGCCCGCACGACAGGCAGACCACGCGGTCGTAGCGGCCGTGCAGGTCGATCACGTTGCGCGAGCCCGCGTCCTCGTGCAGCAGGTCCACGTTCTGCGTGACGACCCCGACGACGACGCGCCGCGCCTCCATCGCCGCGAGAGCGCGGTGCCCCGCGTTCGGCTCGGTGCGGTGCACGTGCCGCCAGCCCACGTGGTTGCGGGCCCAGTAGTGGCGACGGAACGCCTCGTCGCCGACGAACTGCTGGAACGTCATCGGGGTGCGCGGCGGGGAGTCCGGGCCGCGGTAGTCCGGGATCCCGGAGTCGGTCGAGACGCCCGCGCCCGTCAGCACCGTGAGCCGCTTGCCGCGCAGCAGTGCGACGACCTCGGCGAACGTCCCCGCGGCCGGGCGCGCCTCGTCGGTGCGCTGGGCGGGCGCCGCGTAGCGGGTCGAGCGGGTCTCGGGCGTCACCCGACCACGGTACGTCGGCACCGCGCGGGACTCCCGGGCCCTGGCCGGAGGTGGATCTGGACCGGATTCGGAGCATCGGGCCCGAGCGGGTACCCTTCTGCACCGAGGTAGCGTGTCCGAGCGGCCTAAGGAGCACGCCTCGAAAGCGTGTGTGGGTGAAAGTCCACCGTGGGTTCAAATCCCACCGCTACCGCCAGTCGAAGGGCCCCACCCGCAGCGCGCTGCACCGGGTGGGGCCCTTCGTCGTCGCCCCGTCAGGCGCACAGGAGACGGTCGATGGTGGCCGCGATCTCCTGGGTGACCGCGGCGGCGTGCTCCGCGGGCAGGACGCCGTGCATGGCCGTCGTCGCGATGGTGACGGCGCGGCCGCCGGCGGTGACGCCGCCCTCGGTCTGGTAGCCGGGGATGATCCCGCCGTGGCCCCACGCGAGGCGCCCGCACGAGAGCTCGGTCGACTGCAGCCCGAGCCCGTAGCGCATGGTGGTGGGGATGCCCGGCAGGTCCATGGCGACGGTCGTCGTCATCTGCGTGAGCTCGGCCGGGCGCAGGAGCCGCCCACCCAGGAGCGCGCGGAAGAAGGTGTTGAGGTCGCCGGGCGTGGTGACCAGGTCCCCGGCGCCCCAGGACGTCGACGGGTCGATCGCGCTGTGCTCGACGAGGGCGCTGCCGGCCGGCTCGGCGTGGTAGCCCAGCGCGTGCGGTCCGCGCAGGGTCCGCTCCCCGCGTGCGGGGACGTAGGTGCCGGTCAGGTGCAGGGGCCGGATGATGCGCTCGGTGATCGCCTCCCCGAGCGGGCGGCCGGTGACCTTCTGGACGACGAGCCCGGCGAGCACGTAGTTGGTGTTGGAGTACGACCAGCGTCCGGCGGGGGTGGCGGGCCGCGCGAGGCCGAGCCGCACGAGCTCGTACGGCTCGAGGTAGAGGTCCTTGACCCCGACGAGCCGGGGCTCGCCGTCGACGACGAACGGCGGGCCGTCGGTGTAGGAGCCGATGCCGCTGGTGTGCTGCAGCAGGTCCCGCACGGTGATGTCGTGCCCGTCGACGGGCCCGCGCACCAGGCCCGGCAGGTACGTCTCGACGGGCGCGTCGAGCGAGACCGTGCCCTCGCCGACGAGCTGCAGGACGACGGTGGCGACGAAGGTCTTGGTGTTGGACCCCGCGCGCACCTGGCCGTCGAGGGGCACGCGCCCGCCGTGCTCGAGGCTGCGCACGCCGGCGACGAGGTCGCGCTCGCGGCCCGAGGTCTCGGTCACGGCCGCGAGGACGGCGGGGACGCCGTGCTGCTCGACGAGCCGTGAGACGGCCCGCTGCGCGTCGTCGCCGCGCGGCCCGCCGGGGCCCGAGCCGGGTGCGGGTCCGCGGTCCCCGGCCACGGCGACGGCCGGTACAGCGATCGCGGTCCCCGCGACGACGGCGCACACCGCGGCGAGCGCCGACAGCCGCGCGGGGCGCCGCGGCCGGCGCGGCGCGGTGCGGGGCACGAGGGTCGTGGAGGGTGCGGTGCGAGCGGTCATCGGAGCTCCTCGTGCGGCGTCGGCGGCCTTCGGCGGATGCGGGGACCGATGCAGGTCGAGCCGTGTGTCAGCGGCCTGACCTGCATCGATCCCGGCATGCTCCAGCGTGGTCGGTGGGGCCCGGGCGCCACCATCGGGGGACCACCCCAGTCGGGGGTGGGGGAACCCCTAGTGGGCGTCAGTCCGCGAGCGCGAGCTCCGGGGTGCGCTCGTCGGCCGCGGCCTCGCGGTGCGGGGTGACGACGGTGGGGGCTGGGGCGGGGCGGCGCACCAGGGCGGCGAGCAGGACGACGGTCGCGGCGGTCAGCCCGGCGCCGACGAGGAACGCCTGCTGCGCGCCCGCGACGAACGCGTGGCGGGCGACCTCGAGCGCGGTGGCCCCGACCGGTGCGGCGGCACGCGCGGCCGACTCCGCGACCGTGACGAGCACCGCGAGCCCGAGCGCGCCGCCGATCTGCTGCGACGCGTTGACGAGCCCGGAGGCCGCACCCGCGTCGCGCGGGTCGACACCCTGCAGGCCGGCCGCGGTGAGCGGCACGAACGCGAGCCCGTTCCCGATCCCGAACAGCACGAGCGCGACGAGGATCTGCGGGTAGCCGGTGCCGGCGTCGATGCGGGAGAGCAGCAGGAGCGCGACGGTCGTGGTCGCCAGGCCGACGACGAGCAGCGGCCGGTTCCCGACGCGCTGCATGAGCCGCGCGCTGACCTGGGAGAACACGAGCAGCATGACGGTGATGGGCAGGAACGCGACGCCCGTGGCGAGCGGTGAGTACCCGAGGACGTCCTGCAGGAACTGCGTGAGGAAGAAGAACAGCCCGGTCATCGCGGCCATGAGGAGCAGCCGTCCGCCGAGCGCGGCGGAGCGCGTGCGGTCGGCGAACAGCCGCAGCGGCGTGATGGGTGCGGGTGCGCGCAGCTCGGTGAGCACGAACGCGGCGAGCAGGAGCGCACCGACGGTGAACGAGGCGAGGGTCGTGGGTGCGCCCCAGCCGTCCTCGGCCGCCTCGACGAACCCGTACACGAGCGCGGTCATGCCGATGGTCGAGGTCGCGGCGCCGACGAGGTCGAACCGCCCGGGGTGGCGCGGCGTCTCGGGCAGCACGGCCCGCACGAGCGCGACGAGGGCGAGACCGATGGGCACGTTGACGAACATGACCCACCGCCAGGACGCCCACTGCGTGAGCATGCCGCCGGCGATGAGGCCGAGCGCGGAGCCGCCGATCGAGACGGCGGAGAAGTAGCCGAGAGCGCGGGCACGCTCGGCGCCCTCGGGGAAGCGGGCCATGAGCAGCGCGAGCGCGGACGGTGCGGCGAACGCGGCGCCGACGCCCTGCGCGGCGCGGGCCGCCAGCAGCACGCCGGGGCCGGCGGCGATCCCGCCGACGAGGGACGCGGCGGTGAACAGCGCGATCCCGGCGACGAGCACGCGCCGCCTGCCGAGGAGGTCGCCGGTGCGGGCCCCGAGCAGCAGGAGCCCGCCGAACGCGAGCGTGTAGGCGTTGAGCACCCAGGACAGGCCGGTGGGCGTGAAGCCGAGCGAGGACTGCAGGTCGGGGAGCGCGACGTTCACGATGGTCATGTCGAGCACGAGCATGAGCTGGGTGGTGAGGATCGCCGCGAGGACGAGGACGGACGAGGCCGGACGGCGACGAGGGGACGCGGGCGCGATCATGCGGACCTCCGCGGGGTTAGGGTGGGAGCAGAAGCGGAACCCGCCTCCGGATATGACTATACGGAGGATGCCTCCGGTTGAGCAACCGTGTTTCCCCGTCCCCGTGGGAGCATGGCGTCCGGACGGCCACGACGGGCCGGACGACGACGAGCGCGACGAAGGCAGGTGACCAGGTGAGCGACCGGACGACGACGCAGCGCCCCCTGCGCGCCGACGCCGCGCGCAACCGCTCGAAGATCCTCGAGGCCGCCGGCGCCGCGTTCGACGCGAGCGGCACCGAGGTCTCGCTCGAGGACGTCGCCAAGGCCGCGGGCGTCGGCATCGGCACGCTGTACCGGCACTTCCCGACGCGGCTCGACCTCATCGCCGCCGTCTACCGCTCGAGCCTCGACGCGTTCGTCGCGCACGCCGACGAGCTGCTCGCCGAGCGCCCCGCGGCGGAGGCCCTCGACGACTGGGTCCTGTCGTTCGTCGACTACGTGATCCGCAAGCGCGGCATGGCCTCGGCGCTCAAGGCCGGGCTCGGCCCGGACGCGCAGCAGGTGTTCGCCGAGGGGCGCGAGCGCATGCTCGCCGCCGCCTCCCGGCTCGTCGTCGCCGCCCAGGAGCAGGGCGCGATCCGCGCGGACGTGGACGCGGGCGACCTCATGCGCGCGGTGAGCGGCGTGTGCCTCGCGGGCTCCGAGAGTGCCGACCGTGAGAGCACGGTGCGCGTCCTGCGCCTCCTGCTCGACGGCCTGCGCTGGTCCGCGCCCGCGCCGGCCTGACCACCCGGCGCACGCGACCGGCGCCGGACGGCGCGGTCACGACGAGCGCGCGAGCTCACCCACGAGGGCCGCCGCGGCGGGGTGCTGCTTGGTCGCCTGCATCTGCGCGAGCGCCGCGGCCACGAGGTCCTCGGGTCGCTCGGGCCCCGCCGCGACGACGACGCGCACCGGCCGGTCGTCGCCGCGCTGCGGGGTGAGCGCGCGCATCGCCGCACCGCGCACCAGCGACACGTGGCGCGCGAGCCGCTCGTCGCCCGCGCCGCTCATCGTCACCGCCATGAACTCGTCGGACCCGGTCCGGCCCACGAGGCTCCCGCCCGGCAGCGCCGCCTGCAGGCGGGCCGCGACGCGGCGCAGGAACTCGTCCGCCGCGTCCGGCCCGTGCGACGCGTTGAGCGCGCCGAACCCGTCGACGTCCGCGACGAGCAGCACCAGCCGGCGCCCCGAGCCCGCGAGCATCGCCGACCACGAGCGCAGCGTGTGCAGCACCATCTCCCGGCCCGGCAGGCGCGTCAACGGGTCGTGCAGCGACCTCGTCGTCAGGGACGCGACGAGCGACAGCACCAGGTCACCGGTCGCGACCGACGCCCACGTCGCGGAGCGCACCACCGCGTCGTCGTACCGCGCGGCACCCGTGCGCTCCATCGCCCGCGTCGCCGCCTCGGCGATGCTCGTGCCCGCGTCGACGACGAGCGGCGCCCAGTCCGCGACCTCGCCCACGGGCCGGCGGGACAGCACCGCGCGCCCGAAGCCGAGGCGGCCCGTCTGCGCGTCCGTGAACCGCGCCCGCGTCAGGAGCCCGATCGCGGCCTCGTCGTGCCCCCGCACGCCCAGGCACGAGACCAGGGGCGAGCGGAAGAACGCCTCGACGTCGCTCATCGGGACGTCGGGCTCGACCACGGGCAGGTCGACCGCCAGGTCGTCCACCGTCCGGTGCACCCCACCGGCGGCCCGCGCCGCCCTGACCAGCATCTCCACGTCGTTCGCCACGCGGGCATGCTGCCCGACGACCGGCGCGGTGAATCGGTCCGAACGGACACCGCGCACAAGAGTTCACCGAGCGGTCACCGACCGTCCGCCGGGGCGACGGCAAGGCTCAGGCGAACGGGTCGGCCGTGAGCGTGTACTTGGTCTGGAGGTACTCGTGGATGCCCTCCGCGCCGCCCTCGCGGCCCAGGCCGGAGAGCTTCCACCCGCCGAACGGGGCCGCCGCGTCGGAGACGACGCCCACGTTGAGCCCCGTCATCCCCGTCTCGAGCCGCTCGACCATGCGCTGCCCGCGCGCGAGGCTCTCGGTGAACACGTACGAGACCAGCCCGTACTCGGTGTCGTTCGCGAGGCGCACGGCCTCGTCCTCGTCGTCGAACGGGACGATCGCGAGCACCGGGCCGAAGATCTCCTCGCGCAGGAGCGCCGCGTCTTGCGGCACGTCGGCCAGCACCGTCGCGGCGTAGAACGAGCCGGGCCGCTCGACCCGGGAGCCACCGGTCAGCAGCCGTGCACCGCGGGACACCGCGTCGTCGACCAGCTCCTCCACCTTCGCCACCGCGCGGTCGTCGATCAGCGGCCCGATCGTCACGCCCTCCTCCGTGCCGCGCCCGGTACGGAACGCCGCGACCCGCTCGGTGACCCGCCGAGCGAACTCGTCGGCGAGCGAGCGGTGCACCAGGAACCGGTTCGCCGCCGTGCACGCCTGGCCGATGTTGCGGAACTTGGCCGCGATCGCGCCGTCCACCGCCGTGCCGAGGTCCGCGTCGTCGAACACGACGAACGGCGCGTTGCCGCCGAGCTCCATCGACGTGCGCAGCACCCCGCCCGCGGCCTGCGCGAGCAGCTGCCTGCCCACGGGCGTGGACCCCGTGAAGGACAGCTTGCGCAGCCGCGGGTCGCCGATGACGGCCTCGGACACCGGGCCCGTGCGCGTCGTCGTGACCACGTCCACCACGCCCGCCGGGACACCCGCGTCGAGCAGGAGCTGCGCGACGAGCAACGTGGTCAGCGGGGTGAGGGAGGCCGGCTTCACGACGACCGTGCAGCCCGCCGCGAGCGCGGGCGCGATCTTGCGCGTGGCCATCGCGAGCGGGAAGTTCCACGGCGTGATCAGGTAGCACGGCCCGACCGGGTGCTGCGTGACGACCATCCGCCCCGTGCCCTGCGGGTTCGCGCCGTAGCGGCCCTGCACGTGCGCGGCCTCCTCGGCGAACCAGCGCAGGAACTCCGCGCCGTACGTGACCTCGGCACGCGACTCCGCGAGCGGCTTGCCCATCTCGACGGTCATGAGCAGCGCGAGGTCGTCGGCGTGCTCGACCACCAGGTCGAACGCCCGGCGCAGGACCTCGGCGCGCTCGCGGGCGGGTGTGCGGGACCACGCGGGGAACGCGTCGACCGCGGCGTCGAGCGCCGCGCGGCCGTCCTCGACCGTGGCGGACGCGACCTGCTTGACCACCGAGCCGTCGCTCGGGTCGTGCACCGGGAACGTCGCGCCGTCGGACGCCGCGCGCCACCGCCCGCCGACGAGCAGGCCGTCGGGGACCCGCGCCAGCAGGTCCGCCTCGCGGCTCACGTCCGCACCCTCACCCATCACCAGCCGACCTCCCGCGCCGCGCCCCACCGTCCCCGCGAGCGTGCCACGCCCGCCCCCCTCCGGCACGGCGTCGCCGGCCCGCCCGGGCGCTGTGGGTGGAGAAACGCTCGCCAGGTGAGCGTTTCTCCACCCATTGACGGCCGGGCGCGGGCAGGTGCCCGGCGGTCGGTGCAGCAGGTACTTCAGGCCGATCACGACGATCCCGAGGGAGCCGCACACCAGCACCTCGGACGCGAGCGACCACCGGCGCGCGCCCGCGCGCCACGCCGTGGTGTGGTCGGGGTCGAGGAACCGGAGCGGACGCGGACGCGGGCCCGACGAACGTGCGTCGGGCCCGCGTCGGGGTGGCCTGCGGTCAGCGCGCGGGCCTGCGCGGGTCGAGGCGCAGCGCGTCACGCATCGTGAAGAACAGGTCCGTCTGGTCGGTGAGCCCGACGACGTTCGCGGCCCATGGCCCGTACGCCGCGACCCGCAGCTGGCTGCCCGTGTGCTGCTGCGAGCCGCCGGCCTCCGCGGTGCCGTACGCGACGGTCATGGGGACGCCGTCCGCGGTGAGCAGCGTGCGCGTGAGGCCGGGCGTGGTGCTGCCCGCGGCGACGATCTGGCTCGAGTGCGCGTGGTCGGCGGTCACGACGACGAGCGTGTGGCGGTCCTTCTTCGCGAAGTCGAGTGCGGCGCGCACGGCCTCGTCGAGGTCGACCGTCTCGCCGATCTGACCGCACGGGTTGGCGGCGTGGTCCTGCTTGTCGATGCTCGCGCCCTCGACCTGCAGGAAGAACCCGGTGCGGGCGTGCTTCTGGTCGAGCAGCCGGATCGCGGTCCGGGTGAGCTCCGCGAGGGTCGGGGCGGTCCCGTACGCGGGGTTGGGCGTGCAGCGCACGGCCGGCTCGGCGCCGCCGGTGCGGGTCGCGAGCGGGCCCGTCCAACGCACGGGCAGGTTGCCGGGCGCGAACAGCCCGAGCACGGGCGTCTTCTGGTCGGCGCGCTTCACGGCGGCGAGCGACGCGGCGTCCGTGACCACCTGGTAGCCGCGGTCGGCCGCCTGCTGGAGCAGCGTGCGCCCGGCCCAGGGGCCGGCGACGGCCTTCTCGCCGAACGTCGTCGCGCCGCCGCCGAGCGTCACGTCCGCCCGCGTGTCGAGGATCTGCTCGGAGATCGAGCCGCGCCCGCCGTTCTCGCGCGCGTTCGTCGGGCACGTCCTGCTCGTCGCGACCGGGCCGTAGCAGGACCGGCTCGTGACGTGCGACGCGAGCACCGCTGGGGTCGCGTCCTGGATCTCGGCGGTCGAGACGTTGCCGGTGCGCAGACCGTTCGCGCGTGCGAGCTCGAGGATCGAGCGCTGGGCCTTGCCGGTGACGTCGACCGAGACCGCCCCGTTGTACGTCTTGGTGCCCGTGGCCCAGGCGCTGCCCGACGCGGCCGAGTCCGTCACGTAGTCGGGCGTGCCGTCCTTCTCGAGCGCGTACGTCGTGTACTGGCCGGTGAGCGGCAGCGCGTCGATGCCGGCGAAGCGTCCGGCGGCACCGAGCGCGTAGTTGCGGGCGACGGTGATCTCCGAGTCACCCATGCCGTCGCCGACGAGCAGGATGACGTTGCGGGCCGGGCCCGGGTCGAGCTGGCGGCGCAGCTCCTGGGTCTGGTTGCCGGAGATCCGGCGGGCGTCGCCGTTCCCGGTCAGGTCGCTCGTCGCGGCCCAGCCCGTCGCGGCGCCGGCCGTGAGCGCGACGACGATTGTCGCGACGGCGGCCGCGCGCAGCTTGCGTGTCCTCATCAGGGGCTCCTCCACCTGGGTGTGCCCGCCGCGGGGGTGCGCGGGCCGCACGGCAGTCCACCGGCGCCGGGTGGCGTGCGGGCACCGGGCAGGTGACGGGGTGGGGACGCGCGGACGAGCATCGGACGAACACGACGAACCGCCCGGGTGCGCCGGTCAGCGCACGACGACGAGCGTGCCCGCCGGTACCGTGCGCCACAGCACGTCGAGCACGTCGTCGGCCCGCCGGACGCAGCCGTTGGACACCTCGCCGCGCGAACGCAGCGTGGTGGAGTGGAACGCGGTGGCCGACGTGCGCGTAAGCGTGTCGTACGCGTCCATCGTCTCGCTCTGCGACGAGAGCAGGACCACGCGCCGCGTCGTCGTGCCCGGCTCGGCCCAGAACGTGCCGACGACGAACTGCGGGCCCGGCGGTGTGGGCCGCGCGGCCGTGTCGACCGTGAGCCGCCAGTCCGTGCCGGACCGTGCGGTGTCGGCGGTGCGCACCCACGCCGTGCGCTGGTTGACGCGCGTCGGGTCCTGCGACGGGCACGCGGCCCGGGCCGCGACCATGACGCGCAGCCAGCCGGGGCGCGCGTCGACCTCGAACCGGGGTCTAGGCCGAACGGGTGGTCCGAATTGTCGCGTATTGCGAAGGTCCGTCACCCGCTCGACGATGGGCGCACGCGGCGCCGCGCGCGCCGCCCTGACCGCGTGCCCGGCGTGCGCGCCCCCGAGAGGAGTCCCTCGTGGCCGACGAGCTGCTGTCACCGATCCGTCAGGGTGCGCACGACATCGCGATCGAGCGTGAGCGGATGCGCCGCCGCCGGGTGTACCGGCTCGCGGCCGTGGTGCTCGCGGTGGAGGCGTGGGTCGTCGTCGGCTCGCTGCAGGGCTGGCCGCTGCTGCCGCAGCTGCCCCCGGTCGACCCGTTCCTCGTGACGATCGTCGTGTTCTTCGTCGCGATGCTGCTCATCGTCGTGCTGACGACCGTCGGGACGTCGCGCTCGCCGCACCTCGTCTACCGCCCCGAGCAGGTGGACGTCACGCTCGACGACGTCATCGGCATCGACCCCGTCAAGGAGGACGTGCGCCGCTCGATCGACCTGTTCCAGACCCACCGCCGGTTCGCCGACCAGATGGGCGGCACCCCGCGGCGCGGCCTGCTGTTCGAGGGCCTGCCGGGCACCGGCAAGACCATGACCGCCAAGGCGATGGCCGCCGAGGCGGGCGTGCCCTTCCTGTTCGTGTCCGCGACCTCGTTCCAGTCGATGTACTACGGCGCGACGGCCCGCAAGATCCGCGCGTACTTCAAGGCGCTGCGTCGCACGGCACGCCGGGAGGGCGGTGCCATCGGCTTCATCGAGGAGATCGACGCGATCGCCCTGCGCCGCGGGGGGATGCTCGGGGCGTCGGCAGGGTCCTCGTCGGGGCTGCCCGCGGGGCTCTCGGCGGCGGGCGCGTGCGTGCAGTCGCCCGCCGTGCGCCTGCCCGCCGTTCACCTGCCCGGGGTCGGGGGGACGACGACGAACGCCGTGGTGTCCGAGGGCACGGGCGGCGTGGTCAACGAGCTCCTGGTCCAGATGCAGTCGTTCGACGAGCCCACCGGCGGCGACAAGCTGTACAACCGGGCGGTCGCGGCCGTGAACCTCCTCCTGCCGGCGCACAAGCAGCTCAAGCAGCGCCGGCCCGGGCGCGCGCCGATCCTGCTCATCGCGGCCACGAACCGCGCCGACTCGCTCGACCCCGCGCTCCTGCGTCCGGGGCGCTTCGACCGGCACCTCACGTTCTCCACCCCCGACGCGCACGGCCGCCGCGCGCTCGTCGACCACTTCCTCGCGCGCCGCTCGCACGAGGTGTCGCTCGACGAGCCGACGCTGCGCGACCGCATCGCCGCGGCCACCAACGGCTGGACGCCCGTGATGATCGAGCACCTGCTCGACGAGGCGCTCGTCAACGCGCTGCGCCGTGGCTCGCTCACCATGTCGTTCGAGGACGTCGAGCAGGCGCGCATCACCGAGATGGTCGGCATCGGCCAGCCCGTTCGGTACACCACGGCCGAGCAGGAGCTCATCGCGACCCACGAGGCCGGCCACGCGACCGTCGCGTGGCTCGTCGCACCCAACCGCACGCTCGAGGTGCTGACGATCATCCGCCGCGGTGAGGCGCTCGGACTGCTCGCGCACACGGACTGCGAGGAGGTGTGGACGCACTCGCAGTACGACCTGCAGGCGCTCGTGCAGATCGCGATGGGCGGCTGGGTCGCCGAGGAGCTGTTCTTCGGGCAGACGACGACGGGCCCTGCGAGCGACCTGGCGGCCGCGACCCGCACCGCCGCCCAGATGGTCGGCGCCGCCGGCATGACCGGGTCGCTCGTCTCGTTCCTCGCCGTCGACCGCGACCTCGTGTCCGCGGTGCTGGCCGACTCCGCCTCGCGCGAGCAGCTCGAGGGCGTGCTCGACGACGCGCGCTCCACCGTGCGGCGCCTGCTGTCCCGCAACCGGCACCTGGTCGAGGCGCTGCGCGACGCGCTGCTCGAGCGGCACGAGCTCATCGGCCCGGAGATCACCGACGTGCTCGAGCGCGCCCAGACGCAGGCCGACGTCCGGGCGTCCCGTCCCGTGCTCGCGGCGGCGATGGGCGCCCGCATCACGCGTCCTCCGGCCGCCTGACCGCGGCGTACCTCGACGACTCGTCGGACGCGTCGGGTCGGTAGCCTGCGGGGGTGCCCGAGGGTCATACCGTTCACCGGATCGCGCGGCAGCTCACGCTCGACCTCGTCGGCCGCCCGCTGGCCGTGAGCTCCCCGCAGGGGCGGTTCGCCGCCGGCGCGGCGCGGCTCGACGGTCACGTCATGGAGAGCGCCTCGGCCGTCGGCAAGCACCTGTTCTGCGCGTTCTCGTCGGGCGACGTGCTGCGCGTGCACCTCGGGCTGTACGGGGCGTGGGACTTCCACGGCCGGCTGACGCCGCTCACGCCGGGCGAGGCCGCCTGGGGGTCGCTCGGGGCACCGCGGCTGCGCCGGGCGGTGCGCATGGGGGAGGACGAGCGCGAGTCGCCCGCCGACGAGGGCGGCCTGGTCGCGGGGGTGCCGCACGACGACGGCCCGTTCCCGCCCGAGCCGGTCGGTGCGGTGCGGGTCCGGCTCGCGTCGGACACGACCGTGGCGGACCTGCGCGGGCCGTCGGCGTGCGAGGTGCTCGACCCCGACGAGGCGGCCGCGGTGGTCGCCCGGCTCGGGCCCGACCCGGCGAGCGTGACCGACCTGGACGCCGCGGGTGCCGAGGTGGTCCGACGGCTGCGGGCACGCGGCGTGGCCGTCGGCCAGCTGCTCATGGACCAGTCGGTCGTCGCGGGGATCGGCAACATCTACCGCGCGGAGCTGCTGTTCCGCGCGCGCCTCGACCCGTGGACGCCGGGCAGGCAGGTGCCGGCCGAGGTCGCCCGCGCGCTGTGGGACGACTGGGCACGGCTGCTGCCGGACGGCATCGCGACGGGCGTCATGCTCACGCGCGAGGACCTCACGCCCGACGAGCGCCGTGCCGCCCTGACCGACCGCACGCTGCGGCACTGGGTGTACGGGCGGGCCGGTGAGCCGTGCCGCGTGTGCGGCACGCCCGTCGTCGTCGAGGACATGGCCGCCCGCAAGCTCTACCGCTGCCCCCGCTGCCAGACCCGCCCCTGACCCCCGCCCCGGCGGACCCACCCGGGCCACCCCCCCGCCCGACCCGCCCCCACCCTCCGACCGACCCGCGACCCCGCGGTTGCTCCGGCTCTGGCGGGTCTTACCCGGAGGAACGGCGGTCTCGCGCGGGACGAGGACGCCGACCCCGCGGTTGCTCCGGCTCTGGCGGGTTTTTCCCGGAGGAACGGCGGTCTCGCGCGGGACGAGGACGCCGACCCCGTGGTTGCTCCGGCTCTGGCGGGCCTTTCCCGGAGGAACGGCGGTCTCGCGCGGGGTGGTGGGGTGGTTGGGGCGGGCAACTCGTGGTGCGGGATGATGCGGGATGGAACTTCGTGTCTTCACCGAGCCTCAGCAGGGTGCCACCTACGACGACCTGCTCCGCGTCGCCCGCGCGACGGAGGACCTGGGCTTCGACGCCTTCTTCCGCTCCGACCACTACCTGGGCATGGGCACGCCCGGCCTGCCGGGACCGACGGACGCGTGGACCACGCTCGCCGGCCTCGCGCGCGAGACGAGCCGGATCCGCCTGGGCACCCTCGTCTCGTCGGTGACGTACCGCTACCCGGGCATCCTGGCGATCCAGGTCGCGCAGGTCGACCAGATGTCCGGCGGTCGCGTCGAGCTCGGGCTCGGCACGGGCTGGTTCGAGCAGGAGCACACGGCGTACGGCATCCCGTTCCCGGCGAAGCGGTTCGGCCTGCTCGAGGAGCAGCTCGAGATCGTGACCGGCCTGTGGGGCACCCCGGTCGGCGAGACGTACTCGTTCGACGGCGAGCACTACACGCTCACGGACTCCCCGGCGCTGCCGAAGCCGACGCAGCAGGTGCACGGCCGGCCGGGTGTGCCGGTGATCGTCGGCGGCAACGGCCCCACGCGCACCCCCGCGCTCGCGGCCCGGTTCGCGAGCGAGTTCAACCTCGCGTTCCCGGAGCTCGACACGGTCGAGGCGAAGTTCGCGCGCGCCCGCCAGGCGTGCGAGGAGATCGGCCGCCCGGCCGACGACCTGGTGCTGTCCGCGGCGCTCGTGCTGTGCGTCGGCACGGACGAGCAGGAGTTCGCGCGCCGCGCCGCGGCGATCGGCCGGGAGCCCGCCGAGCTGCGCGAGCACGGGCTCGCGGGCACGCCCGGCGAGGTCGTCGAGCGCCTGCAGTGGCTGCGCGGGCTCGGTGCGAGCCGCGTCTACCTCCAGATGCTCGACCTGGCCGACCTCGACCACCTCGAGCTGGTCGCGGACGCGGTCGCGCCTCAGCTCGGCTGAGACGCGGTCTCGGGGAGCTGCCCGCCGGGCATGGGCGACGTGTCGTCGTCGGGCGGCGCGGGCTCGTCGCGCGCGTCCCGTACGAGCGCGACGACGACCGTCGCGGCGAGCACGACGAGCGCGACGTTGCGTGCGGCCAGCAGCGCCGTCGCGCCCGCGCCGCCCGCGGTGATCTGCGAGTACAGCCACGGGAAGACGAGCTGCGTGGCACCCGCGACGCCCGCGACGAGCCACGCGGTGACCCGCCAGCCCGGCAGGCGCAGCGCGAGCGCCACCGCGACCGGCGGCGCGATCCACCCGACGTACTGCGGCGAGCCGACCTTGTTGAGGACGATGAGCAGCGTCGCCACCAGCAGCGCCCCGCGCAGCAGCAGCTGGGCGCGCGCGGTGTCGTCGGACCACAGCCGCGGGCCGAGGCGCCGCGCGCACCACCACAGGAGCGCGCCCGCGGCGGCGACGCCGAGCACGAACAGGACGCCGAGGGTGTCGGAGACGGCCTGGGTGCCGGGCCCGTGCACCTCCCACGTCACGAGCTCCGCGTTGAGCTCGACGCGCAGGTCGGGGGAGACGAGGCTCGCGAGCATCCACGGCGTCGCGCCGACCGCCTCGATCTGCAGTCCGCGCTCGCCCTGCTCGGACAGGAACGACAGCAGGTGCTCGCGGCCCCCGCCGGCGAGCACGAGACCGACGACGCCCGCGCACACGAGTGCCGCGGGCAGCACCACCTCACGCCACGGGCGGCGGACCACGACGACGAGCGCGAGCAGCAGCGCGCCGGGCGCGGCCTTGACCCACGCGCCCAGCGTCAGGAGCGCCGCGGCGAGCCGCGGGTGCCGCAGCGCGACCACGAGCGCCACGACCACCACGGGCGCGACGACCGCGTCGAGCCGGCCCATCGCGACCGGACCCAGCAGCGCGGTGAACGCGACCCACCACCACGCGCCCGTCGTCGTGCGCTCGATGCGCCGGTGCCCGACGACGCGCGGCGCGTGCAGCAGCGCCACCAGCCCCACCGCGTTCAGCGCGGTGACCAGCAGGCTCCACGCGAGCGAGAACCCCGGCCCGTACCCGGTGCCGCCCAGCGCGGCCAGCAGCATCGGCGCGACCGCGCCCGCGGGGTAGACCCACGGCCCGTCGAGCACCGGCCACACACCCTCGTGCAGGCCGAGCCACATCCACCAGCGGTACAGGTCGAGGTCCCAGAACGTCTCGGTGGGGCGCAGGTACACCCCCAGGACCAGCAACCAGGCGTGGACCAGCAGGAACGCGGTCCAGACGGGCAGCGACGAGCGCAGCAGGCGGTGCAGCGGGGCCTCCGGTTCGGTCGGCCCCGCTCACCGGCGGGGCGTGGTGGTCAGTGCACGGGCGGGACGGCGACGCCCGTCTGCGGTCCCGCGGGCGGGATCACGACGGGACGCTCCTGCGAGAGCAGCTCGTCCACGTCCTCCTCCCGTCCCTCGTCGGGTGCGGGCGGCGCGCTCGGAGCGGTGCTCACGACCGGGTCCGGCGCGTCCCCGGGGACGACGTGGCTCGGCGTGGGCGGGGTGACGGTCGGGTCGTTCTCGGACATCTCGGCCTCCCGAGTCGATGCGGACGTTACCCCACGAAGATGGCATGCGGATCCGCACCCCGCGCGGCGGGCCCGACCACTACCTTTCTCCCGGGGGCGAGCGGTCGCCCGACCGCTCGTGGTGACGCCCGGGTGTCGGGCCGACAGGAGGACGACGTGGCGGTGGTGGCCAGGGTCAGGAGCACGCTCGGGCTGGGCGGGTGGAAGGTGCACGGCGACGGGCGCTCGATCCCTCCGGGTGAGGTGGTCGCACCCGACGAGCGGCTCTCGTGGCCGCGGACCATCGGCATCGGCATGCAGCACGTCGTCGCGATGTTCGGCGCGACGTTCCTGGTGCCGCTGATCACCGACTTCTCGCCGCAGACGACGCTGTTCTTCTCGGCGGTCGGGACGCTCGCGTTCCTCGTCATCACGGGCAACCGCGTGCCCAGCTACCTGGGCTCGAGCTTCGCGTTCATCGCGCCGATCCTCGCGGCGACCGCGAGCGGGGGCAAGCAGGTCGCGGTCGGCGGCATCCTCGCGACGGGCCTGACCCTCGCGGCCGTCGGCGTGCTCGTGCACCTCGTCGGGACGCGGTGGATCGAGGTGACGATGCCGCCCGTGGTGACGGGCACGATCGTCGCGCTCATCGGGCTCAACCTCGCGAGCGCCGCCTGGGGCAAGAGCGAGGACTCCGGGTTCCGGTCCGCGCCCGTGACGGCGCTCGTGACGCTCGGCTCGATCGTGCTGTGCACGGTGCTGTTCCGCGGCATCCTCGGCCGGCTGTCGATCCTCGTCGGCGTGGTCGTCGGCTACGTGTTCGCGATGCTGCGGGGCGAGGTCGACTTCGACGCGCTGCGTGACGCGCCGCTGATCGGCCTGCCCGAGTTCGTGACGCCGCGGGTCGACGGCAGCACCCTGGGACTGTTCCTCCCGGTGGTGCTGGTCCTGATCGCGGAGAACATCGGCCACCTGAAGTCCGTGACCGCGATGACGGGCCGCGACCTCGACCCGGTGACGGGCCGCGCGCTGCTCGCCGACGGTGTCGCGACCAGCCTCGCCGGCCTCGGCGGAGGGTCGGGCACGACGACGTACGCCGAGAACATCGGCGTCATGGCCGCGACGCGCGTGTACTCGACCGCGGCGTACTGGGTGGCGGGGTTCACCGCGCTTCTGCTGTCGATGTCGCCGACGTTCGGCGCGGCCATCGCGACCGTGCCGCAGGGCGTGATCGGCGGGGCCGCGACGCTGCTCTACGGCATGATCGGCCTGCTCGGGGCGCGCATCTGGATCCAGAACAAGGTCGACTTCTCCAACCCGGTGAACCTCACGCCGGCGGCGATCGCGCTGATCGTCGGCATCGCGGACTACACGTGGGTCGTCGGGGACCTGACGTTCTCGGGCATCGCGCTGGGCACGGCGTCCGCGATCGGCGTCTACCACCTGATGCGCCTGGTCGCGCGGTGGCGTGGGACGTCGCTCGAGCCCGCCTCGCCGGCGTCGGCCCCGGCCGGCGACGAGGTCGCGGCGCACTGACCCGGACGACGAAGGGGCCGGTCCCGCCGAGGACCGGCCCCTTCGTCGTGCGACGGGAGGTGGTCAGGAGCAGAGCGGTGTCAGCTCGTGGGGGCTGCGCTGGTCGCGCCGGCCACCGGCACCTTGGTGCAGCCCTTGGGGGCCGCGAGCGGCTTCTCGGGGTCGAGGCCGACCTCGTCGGCCGGCACGAGCGCCTTGAACTTGGTGCCGAGCACCACGTCGATCTCGGGCCCCTTGCGACCGTCGAGCACGAACTGCGGCTTCTGCACGTGCGCCGCGACGGTGTACGCCGCCGCGATGCCCGACTGGCCGAACGCGATGCGCACCGTGCCGTCGAACGTCGGCTGGTTGTCGGCCTCACCACCCGCGAACCCGCGGTCCGTGAAGCCCTTGAGCGTCGCCGCCGCGAGCCCGGCCGTGGACGTGGAGTTGTACACGTTGACGGTGATGTCCCCGTACGGGACGGGCAGCGCGCCGTCGGGCGGGCACGGGTAGCTGCGGGTGGTCGCGCTCGGCGTGGGCTCCGCCGCGAACTCCTGCTCCATGAACGGCAGGCTCAGGCTCCCCGTGTACACGGCCGCCGAGCCGAGTCCGACGACCGCGAGGGCCGCGAGCAGCACGCCGAAGATCACGGCCTGCCGCTCGTGCATGTGGCGCCGGCGCAGGGCCCGGGCGCGGTCCACGTCGCTCACTCGATCACCAGCACCCGGGCGTGCAGCACGGGACGCTGCTGCAGGGCCGCGCGCACCGCGCGGTGCAGCCCGTCCTCGAGGTACAGGATCCCCTTGTACTGCACGACGTGCGCGAACAGGTCGCCGTAGAACGTGGAGTCCTCCGCGAGCAGCGCGTCGAGGTCCAGCGTCCGCTTCGTCGTGACGAGCTCGTCGAGACGGACCTGGCGCGGCGGGACCTCGGCCCACTGCTTGGTCGTCTCGAGCCCGTGGTCAGGGTAGGGCCTGCCCTCGCCCACGGCCTTGAAGATCACGGAGGCCACTCTAGGGTGCGCGGCGCCGGGCGCGGACCGGACCACGCCCAGCACGGGCGTGCGGACGGTCACGCGCTGCCCGTCGAGCTCTCGTCCCATGTGTTGTCGATCCAGGTCTGGTTGTCGCTGTCGATGGTCAGGACGAGGCGCACCGGGCGCTGGAAGCCGTCGGCCCACCGCGCCATGCCCTCGCAGGTCAGCAGGTGCGCCTCGGCCCCGTCGGCCGGCCGGGTGGCGGTCGCGAGGTGGTCCTCGACCGTGCGGACCTGGTCGATCGCGACGAGTGCGACGTCGCCCGGGGCGGCGTCCTCGGCGGCGAGGCGGACCTCGTCGACCGCGACCTGCTCGCACGACTGGCCGCGCAGCGACTCGTCGAACAGCTCGTCGTCCCACATGGCGACCACCCGCGGGGCCGCGAGCAGCCCGGCCCCGACGACGACGACGCCCGCGGCGACCGCGCTCCCGACCGAGACGAGGGCGATCTTCCCGCCCGACCACGGCGGCTTCGTCGGACCGGGGGCCGCACGTCGCGCCTGCCGCACGTGCGCGGTCCACGAGGCACCGTCGAACCAGCGCACCTGGTCGGGGCGCTGGGGATCGGGGTACCAGCCGGGGATCGGCGTCGTCATCGTGTCCTCGTGGTGCGCGCGGCTCTCGTCGTCCTCGTCGCCTGGGTTGTCGGCACGCGCGCAGCGCGTCATGAGCCGAGCGCCATGAGCCGTGCGCCATGAGCCGAGCGTCATGAGCCGAGCGTGACGGCCCGCGGCCGCAGGACGGCGGACGGCGGGCCCGTGCAGACCCGCCGTCCGTGCGACGACTGCGCGGTGCGTGCCCGCGCGACGTCAGGTCAGAGCGGCTGGATGTTCGCGGCCTGCGGGCCCTTCTGGCCCTCGGTGACCTCGAACTCGACCTTCTGGTTCTCCTCCAGCGAGCGGAAGCCGCTCGACTGGATGGCCGAGTAGTGGGCGAAGACGTCGGGTCCGCCGTCGTCGGGGGCGATGAAGCCGTACCCCTTCTCGGCGTTGAACCACTTCACGGTGCCAGTTGCCATGTGGCCGTTCTACTTCCTTGCGGCGGGACGACCCCGGCGGTGCCGGGACCGGTGATCACGGTGAAACGTCGTCCGGCCCGCGGCGGAAGCACACGGTGACAAGCGATGCACTGCGACTACGGCGCCCACCGTACCGGCCGCGGACGCCGCCGGGGAGGCCTGCGTGGACGTCCGTCCAGGGGATCCCCCGGATGCCTGTGCACAACGGCCCCTGCGCAGGTCGCGCCGTTGCTACGGTGCGCGGCGTGAGCGCGAGCCGCACCACCCTGTACGTCCGCGAGGACGGGGACGACGAGGCCGACGGCCGCACGCCCCGCACCGCGCTGCGGCAGGTCGCCACGGCCGCCGCGCGCTGGCGTGCGGCAGGCCCGGCGTACGAGGCGGGCTGGACGATCGACGTCGGTCCCGGCACGTACACCGGCGGGATCGCCCTGACGGGCGCGCGAGGGCTCGCGCAGCACGACTTCCTGCGGATCGTCGGGCCGCGGGTCGGCGGGCACCCGAACCGGCCGCTCGCCGTCATCGACCACGCCGCGCACCCGGGGTACCGGTTCGGGCTGCGCGCCTACGACGGCGTGTCCGTGTGGCTCGAGGACCTCGCGTTCCGCGGCGGGTTCGCGCACGCCGTGGACGTGCGCCGCCGCAGCCTGCTGCACTGGCACAACTGCCACGTCGACGGGCAGGGGGTCGGGCAGGTCGGGATCGGGGTGCTCGACCACTGCACGTACGCGGTGGCGGGCGGGATCGTCGAGAACCTCACCAAGCACGGCGTGCAGGAGCACCACCACGTGTTCCGCTCCTACGACATCGCCCGCTCCTACGACGAGCAGCTCGTCATCCGGGGCTGCCCCATCGGGCTCAAGGCCAAGGAGAACTGCAACGGCCACGTCGACTACCTGACGATCGAGGACTGCGGCACGGGCATGCAGCTGAACGGCATGTCGGTGGCGAACCTGCGGTTCCTGCGGCTGCGGCGCAACGGCGTCGGGCTCGCGGTCGTGAACTCGCAGGTGCACAACACCTCGAGCGTGCAGTTCGGCGAGGGCGACGACGCGAACGAGCGCGACCTCGTCGAGCTGGGGGTGTCCGCCGACCTGACGAGCTGGGGCTGGCAGGAGGGCTCGTTCGCGCGGACGACGGCGAACGCGCACCGGCCGCTGCTCACGCTCGGCGCGTCCTACGACGACGAGGACGTCGACTCCCGGCACCCCCGCGCGCACGTCGAGCTGCGCCGCGTCGTGCGGGCGCGTCGGTACCGCGCGGCGGGCACCCGGTTCCGCGTGGTCGTGCGGGGCGTGGTCACGCAGCGGCTCGCCCGGGCCGCGACCGTGGACGTCCGGCTCGACGACGACGTGCTCGCGCACCTCGTCGTGCCGGCCCGCACGCGTGCGGGGACCGCGTTCGAGGCCGAGGTCGAGGTCGTGTGCGCGCGCGACGGGGACCACCAGAAGGTCACCGCGCGCGTGCACGGCGTGCCCGGGGCGCTCGTGCACCGTGCGCTCGAGCTCGACCTCCTGCGGGACCGGAGCGTGCTCGTCGTCGCAGGCGTGGACCCGGACCGGGAGGGTGCGCTCGTCGTCAGCACCGTGGAGGTCTGGGGGTGAGGTCCGCGCGTCCGCGTGCGAGGGTGGCGGGCATGGCGCTGCCCGTGGACGACGACGAGGTGCGCGCGCGGCTGCTCGCGCTGCGCGCCGACGCGCTCGAGCGCGCGGTCGGGCTCGGCGCCGCGAAGTCGGACCTGGTCGAGGCGGCGTGGGGCGCCAACATCGACGACGAGCACGACCCCGAGGGGCAGACCATCGCGTTCGAGCGCGCGCAGGTCGACGCGCTCGCCGCCGACGTGCGCCGGCGCCTCGCGGAGGTCGACGCCGCGCTGGACCGGCTCGCCGCGGGCACCTACGGCACGTGCGTCGTCGGCGGGGAGCCCATCGACCCGGCGCGGCTGCTCGCCCGCCCCACCGCGACCACGTGCGTCGCGCACGCGCCGCGCTGACCCGGGCGGCGCTGACCCGACCGCGCCTACAGTGACGCGGTGACGACGAGCCCCACCCGCCCGCGGCGGCGCCCCGCGCGTGCACCGCTCGCCGCGCTCGTCGTCGGCGCGCTGCTCGTCGCCCTCGGGGCGTGCACGACGACCGCCCCGCGGCCCTCGTCGTCGGCGTCACCACCGGCGCCCCTCGTCGCGCTGCCCGATCCGGGCTCGCCGTTCGAGTACCAGCTGGGCGGCGCCGACGAGCCCCTCGACGCGACGCGCGTCGTCGTCCGGGACTCGACCGAGGCACCCAGCGGTCGCTACGACGTCTGCTACGTCAACGGCTTCCAGACGCAGCCCGACGAGACCGAGCAGCTGCTGCGCGCGGCGCCCGAGCTGGTCCTGCACGACGACGGCGAGCCCGTGCGGGACGAGGGCTGGCCCGACGAGGCGCTCTACGACCTGCGCACGGACGCGCTGCGGGCACGAGTCGCCGAGCGCGTCGGGGCGGTGGTCGACGCGTGCGCGGCCGCGGGCTTCGACGCGGTCGAGGTCGACAACCTCGACTCGTACACGCGCTCGCACGGCCTGCTCACCGCGGAGCACGCCCTCGCGTACGCCGCGCTGCTCGTCGAGCGCGCGCACGCGCGCGGGCTGGCGTTCGCGCAGAAGAACACCGCCGAGCTCACCCGGCAGGTCCGTGCGCTCGGGGCGGACCTCGCGGTCAGCGAGGAGTGCCAGGAGTGGGACGAGTGCGCGATGTACACCTCCGCGTACCCGGTGGTGCTCGACGTGGAGTACAGCCGCGCCGCGTTCGACGAGGCCTGCGACTCCCGGTCGCACGCGGCGCATCGGGACCGGGGTCTGTCGGTCGTGCTGCGCGACCGCGACGTGCTGCCGCGCTCGGACCCGGACGCCGTGCACGAGACCTGCTGAGCGCGATCCCGCCGGTCAGGCCGTGCGGTCGAGCACCCCCCGCAGGTACGCCGCCTGGCCCGCGTGCTCGAACGCGTCGCCCAGGATGCTCACGAGCCGCACCCCGAGCGTCACGGGCGGGTCCCAGCGCTCGTCGACGACCACGTCCAGGTCCTCGTCGGCGAGGCGCTCGACGTACGCGAGCGACGCCGCGGTCGCGTCAGCCAGGTAGCCGAGCAGCAGGTCCGCCGTCGCGACGACCTGCGCGACCTCGTCGGACGTGTGCCCGTACCCGATCGCGGAGTCGTCGAACGGCAGCCCGAACCGCTGCGACCAGCCGCGTGACGTCCACACCTGCTCCGTGCCCGCGAGCGGGGCGACCTGCCCGTCCTGCTCGCGCGCGATGTGCCACGCGAGCCACGCGAGCGTGTTCGCGTCCGGGTCGATCCGGCGCGTGAGCAGCGCCTCGTCGGAGCCCTCCACCGCGCGGCGCACCAGGTCGTCGATCCGCCCGAACCCGTCCGCCAGGACGTCCTTCGCGTGCATGGCCCCTCCGTCCTCGTCGGTCCGTCCCACCGTAAGGTGCGGGTCGCGCGAGCGCCGGGTGGGGCCCGAGCTCGGCTACGACGGCGTCAGGCGGTCGCGCAGGACGGCCAGTCCCGGGCCCGTGAGGTCGTCGAGGTACGCCGCCCGTCCGGCCATGGCCATCACCAGCGCGAGCGTGGAGCCGCTCACCAGCGGCCCGTCACCGGAGGCGAACGGGCCGTCGTCGGCCGCCAGCCGCAGCCCCGCGCCGACCGTGCGGCTCTCGACCGCGAAGTCACGCGCGGCGTAGAACTCCGCGACGGGTGTGAGAGCCGCGACGTCCGGGGTACGTGCGATGCCCAGCGGCCGGCGGACGTCCTGGGCGTGCACGACGACCTCCCCCAGGTACGCGGGGGTGTGCCCGGACGCGGCCGTCGTCGAGCCCACGACCGCGCGGAGCCGTTCGAGCGTCTCCGCGGGCGTGCGACCGCGGTGCTCCTCGATGCGGCGCCGGTTGTGCACGTCCGGACGGAACCGTGCCCCGACCATGCTGCGCAGCCAGGCCCACCGGCCCGTGCGAGCCGCAGCCACCAGGTGTGCGACGACCTCCTCGACGTCCCACTGCCCGCACAGCGTCGAGTGCCGCCACTGCTCGGGGCTCAGGCGCTCGAGGTCCTCCGCGAACGCCGCCCGCTCGTCGCGCGCCAGGACCCACAGCTCGTCGTCACGTCCTCGCACGGCTCTCAGCCCTCTCGTGCGGAGCGACGTGCCGCAGGGCCGTCGAGCAGCGCCGACCAGTCGACCTCGCGGCCGAGCTGCTCCACCTGCAGACGCGCCCACGGGCTCGCCTCCGGGTGCGTGAGCGCCAGGTCGTGGAACTGCGCGTACGGCATCCACCGCACCTCGGCGACCTCGCTCGGGTCCGGCGTCACGACGACGTCCGCCGGCACGCGCACCGCGAACACCGGGCAGATCTCGTTCTCGACGATCCCGCCGCTCTCAGCGCGGTACCGGAAGTCCGGCAGCAGCGGCACCACCGGCCCCGCCTCCGTGATGCCCAGCTCGTCGTGCAGCCGCCGCCGGATCGCGTCCTCGAACGCCTCGCCCGGTCCCGGGTGCCCGCAGCACGAGTTGGTCAGCACGCCCGGGAACGTCGCCTTGTCCCACGCGCGCCGCGTCACGAGCAGGCGTCCGTCCGGGTCGACCACGTACGACGAGAACGCCAGGTGCAGGGGAGTCGTCGCGTGGTGGACCTCGCGCTTGAGCGCGGTCCCCACGGGCGTCCCGTCGTCGTCGAGCAGCACGACGAGCTCGTCGGCCGTTGCCGTCCCAGGTGAGGTCACGCCCCCACCCTGCCTCCCCGGACCCCCACCCGCGAAACCAACCCGCCCCGCACCACCCGCCGACCGCGCACGTCCCGAGTCGAGCGCGCACGCTCGTCGTCCGCGCTCGAGCACGAACGTGCGCACTCGGCGGTGGCGGTGGGTGCGGGCCGTGGTGCGCGCGCCTGGCGCGACGACGAACGAGAGCCCGGCCGATGGCCGGGCTCTGCACCATGAACGATGACGCGGGACACTCCCGGTGTGCCATCGTCGGAGACGAAAACAGCGCCGGCGGGTGGGACTACCAGAGTTTCCTGCAAACCAACCGCGTCGTCGCTGACGAGTGGTTTACAGTGAAGGTGATCTAGATGACGGTACTCGCCGAAGGCACGGCGCGAGTTTCTGTCGACTACCACCAGTTCTGCGTGATCGACGAGGGCGAGCTCGACCCCTACCCGGCGGACGTCTTGTGCCACCTCGTTGGGGCGTTCACCACGTCCGGTTTGCTGATCTCCACGGGTATCGGCGGCGGTGCCGTTGACGTCACGTGGGCGTCACACGACGTCGAGCCCACAACGGACTTGGACGCGTGGGAAGATGTCGCGCAGGTGGTCGCGAACTGCCCGTCGGGTTCGTGGGATCTCGTCGGGTGGGGAAACGAGAGCCGCGACGCAACGGCGCTCGCATCGAACGGTCCGGGTCGTTACGTCGTGCGTGTGAGCGCGCGCGGTCGTGACGCCGTGTGGGACGACACACTCGACCCCAGCACCGAAGCGATCCACCTCGATGTCTGGCCCGCCGCGGACGATGACGCCGATCTGGTGCTGAAGGCGACCAGCGAGGTCGCGTCCGCCGGCTAGGCAGCTACGTCCGCGAACGTCGGGACGGGCGCCGCGGGCTCGACGGCCTGGACGTAACCCTGGCCCTTGACCCACCCGTCGGGCCACTGCATCCCAGCATCCTCGACGTCGAGACAGAACCGCTGCGCTGCACGCTCGCTGGTGAAGGACTCGGACGCCCACGCCCCCGCGCGGGTGCCGCCCAAGCGCCACTTGACCTGGTACGTCACGCCGCCGTCGGCGCGCTGCCGAGCGAGGGGCTTGGGGCTCATCGGAGGTCCTCCTGGGGCGTCGGTGTTCCCCGTGGTGTTCCCGCAGCGTAGACGAGAAACGGCCCCTCACCGCGTTTTTGCAGGTGAGGGGCCGTTTCGTGTCGGCGGAGGATGGGGGATTCGAACCCCCGAGGGCTTGCACCCAACACGCTTTCCAAGCGTGCGCCATAGGCCACTAGGCGAATCCTCCAGGTGCCGTCGGACCGGGCTACCGGCACGACCGCGGGTAGGAGTCTAGCGGAGGAACCGAGTGTCTCCGTCCGAGGGCCGGGCCGGTACCAGCGCCGGGTGCTGGAGGACCGACGCTCTGGGTTAGGCTTTCTCCCAGACCCCTCGTGCGGCGTCATCTTGCCGAACTCCCCCAGGGCCGGAAGGCAGCAAGGGTAGGTGAGCTCTGGCGGGTGTGCGGGGGGTCCTCACTTTCCCCCGCGAGGTCAGGCGCGGATCGTGTCCCCGGTCAGTGCGCCGACGATCGCGTCCCACTCGGGCCCGGTGGGGGCCGTCCCCTCCGAGAGGGTGAAGTACTCCTCCAGGAACGCGCGCAGCGGCGCGGTCGGGACGAGCCACGTGCCGTCCGCCGCGACGCCCGCCAGCCGGTCACCCGACGCGCACAGCGCGAGCAGCAGCAGCCCCGGCACGCGGCGACCGCCCGCGTGCATGGCGGGCTGCGTGTAGGGCAGCGGGAGGACGCGTGCGCCGTGCCGCCGGTAGAACCGCAGCCGGGCGGTCGGGTCGCCGTGCTCCTCGGAGCCGGTGTGCTGCGCGGGGTCCTCGACCTCGGCGACGACGAGCCACGGGTCCAGGTCGGTGCGCCACGCGTCGACCGCGTGGTCGAGGAGCCTGCTGCCGACCCCGCCGCCGCGCGCGCCGGGTGCGATCGCCAGGTACGCGAGAAGCAGGACGCCCGTGGCGGGGAACCACTCGGCGATCGCGGCGCCGCGCAGACCGTGCTCGTCCTGGGCGACGACGAGCCGCAGCGTGCCGTCCGCGAGCATCGCCTGCAGCGTGGGCAGGTCCGCGAGCTCGTCGTCGGGGAACGAGGGACGCAGCACGTCGTCGTGGACGCGGGTGAGGTCGACGGGGCTCGTCGTCGTCCGGATGTGCACGTCAGGCTCCCCGCAGCGCGAGGCGGGTGAACGTCTGGGCGGCGCCGGCCTCGCGCTTGAGGCGCCGCACCAGCTGGTCGAGCGCGGCCGGGTCGGCGACCACGGCGTGCAGCAGGTAGTCGTACGACCCTGTCACGTGCACCGCGTCGAGCACGCCGGGGAAGTCCGCGGCGAGCACCGCGGTGAACCGCTCGTTCGTCGTCCCCTCCGCGAGCCGCACCTCCACGAAGACCTCCAGACCGGCCGACGACGAGCCCGCGGACGACCCCCGCACGACCGTGAAGCCCCGGATCACGCCCTCGTCCTGCATGCGCCGCACGCGCGCCGCTGCGGCGTTGGCGGACAGGCCGACGCGCGCGCCGAGCTCGCGGTAGGGCAGGCGGGCGTCGGCGGTGAGCTCGTGCAGGATGCGCTCGTCGATGCGGTCCATGGCGACGATTCTCGCCGTCTCGCCGCGGATCTGCGAGGTCTGGACGGGCGAGGCGCTCGGTTGCCGAGGTCCGGCGGCGGATCGCGCGGTCGGGCTCGCGGCGCGGGATGCGCGACGACGACGATGCGCGTCATGACCGACGCGTCGAGCGTGACCACCGCAGCCGTGCTCGGCGCGGTCGCGGGGCTGTCCGTCGCGGTGCCCGTCGGCCCGGTCGCGGTGCTGATCGTGCGCGAGGCGCTCGTGCGCGGCCGTAGCGCGGGCCTCGCGGCCGCCGGCGGGGTGGCGAGCGTCGACCTCGCGTACGCGCTGGTCGCGGTCCTGCTCGGCACGCAGGTCAGCCGGCTGCTCACGGGCCACGAGCAGTGGCTGCGCGTCGGTGGCGCGGTGGTGCTCGGCGTCGTCGGGGTGGCGGGGGTCCTGCGCTGGTGGCGCACGCGGCACACCGCGGTCGTCCCGGTGCCGCAGGACGAGCCGGCTCGTGCGGTGGGCGGCGGTGTGCTGCGGGTGTGGGCGCGGTTCGTCGTCGTCACCGCGCTGAACCCCGCGACCGCCCTGATCTTCGCGACCGTCGCCACCGGGCTCGCGGGCCGGCTGGTCGCCGGGACCGGCACGCTCGTGGCGTTCGCCGTCGGGGCGGGGGTCGCGTCCCTCGCGTGGCAGAGCGGGCTCGCGCTCGCGGGCGCGTGGGCCGGCGGGCGCCTCGGGCCGCGGTGGCACGAGTGGTCCGCGCCACTGGGCTCCGCGCTCGTCGTCGTGCTGGCCGCGGGGATGGTCGTCGGCTGACCTGCGGCGGCACGCCGGGGCGCGCCGTGCGGCGTGTCGTCGGCGGCTGTGGGCGGGGGCGGACGGTGTCGGCGGGGGCGTCTAGGGTTCGGGGGTGACCACAGCGCTGTACCGCCGCTACCGGCCGGAGACGTTCGCCGAGGTGATCGGCCAGGACCACGTCACCGCGCCCCTGCGCCAGGCGCTGCGCTCGGGTCAGGTCAACCACGCCTACCTGTTCTCCGGGCCGCGCGGGTGCGGCAAGACGACGAGCGCGCGGATCCTCGCGCGCATCCTCAACTGCGCGGCGAACACCGACGCCAGCCCCACCGACACGCCCTGCGGGACGTGCGAGTCGTGCGTCGAGCTCGCGCGCGGCGGGCCGGGCTCGCTCGACGTGGTGGAGATCGACGCCGCGAGCCACGGTGGTGTGGACGACGCGCGTGAGCTGCGCGAGCGCGCGACGTTCGCCCCCGCGCGGGACCGGTTCAAGATCTTCATCCTCGACGAGGCCCACATGGTCACCACGCAGGGCTTCAACGCCCTGCTGAAGATCGTCGAGGAGCCGCCACCGCACGTGAAGTTCGTGTTCGCGACGACCGAGCCCGACAAGGTCATCGGCACCATCCGCTCCCGGACGCACCACTACCCGTTCCGGCTCGTGCCGCCCGACGTCCTGCTGCCCTACCTCGAGGAGCTGTGCGGCCGCGAGGGCGTGCCCGTCGGCGGGGGTGTCCTCCCGCTCGTGGTGCGCGCGGGCGGGGGGTCCGTGCGCGACACGCTCTCGGTCCTCGACCAGCTCATCGCCGGGTCCGACGAGTCCGGCATCGACTACGACGGCGCGGCTGCGCTGCTCGGCTACACGCAGGGCGCGCTCCTGGACGACGTGGTGGACGCGATCGCTGCGGGCGACGGCGGTGCCGCGTTCCGCGTGGTCGAGCGCGTGATCGCGACCGGCCACGAGCCGCGCCGGTTCGTCGAGGACCTCCTCGAGCGCCTGCGTGACCTCATCGTGCTCGACGCCGCCGGCGAGGCCGCGGGTGCGGCCCTGCGCGGGCTGCCGGAGGACCAGCTCGCCGCGATGCGCGTGCAGTCCGCGCGGCTCGGCGCCGCCGAGCTGTCGCGGTCCGCCGACCTGACCAACGCCGCCCTGACCGAGATGACCGGCGCGACCTCGCCGCGCCTGCACCTCGAGCTGCTCATGGCCCGCCTGCTGCTCCCGGCCGCCGACGACCAGCGCGTCGGGCTCGCCGCACGGCTCGACCGCCTCGAGCGGGGTCTGCCGGCCATCGCGGGCGCGGCACCGGCAGCCGCCGCCGAGAGCGTCTCCGCTGCTCCTGCGGGCAGCGAGCCTGCGCCGCCCGTCCGGCTGGGTGGTGCCGGCCGGGGTGCGGACGCCGCACGTGCCGTGCTCGCGGCGCACCGGGCCGCGCAGCGCGGCGACGCGGAGCAGCCGTCCGCGGTCCCCGCGTCCGTCCAGCCCGTGGCCGCCGCGCCCGTGAGCCCTGAGCCCGTGGCCGCCGTGCCCGTGCCCGTCCAGACCGGGGCGGGGCGCGTGCCCGACGAGCCCGATGTCCCCGTGCCGGCGGTCGACCACGTCGTGACGCCGGACGACGTCGACGACGTCGCCACGCCGGTGGGTGGTGCGTCACCCGAGACGGCAGCGCCCCCCGAGGAGGACGTGCCGGCCGAGGGTGAGGCGACGACCGAGGGCGACGCGTCCTCCGACGGCGAGATGTCCTCCGACGGTGAGGTGTCCTCCGAGGACGAGGCGCCGTTCGAGGCCGTGCGGGTGCAGGCGGTCTCCGAGACGGAGACGCTGCGTCGTCGCTGGCCCGAGGTGCTCGACACGGTCCGCTCGTTGCGTCGGGTGACCGGTGCGCTCGTCGACCCGAACAACGCACAGGTCGCCGAGCTCGACGCGACGACGCTGCGCCTCGCCTTCACCACGCCCGAGCTCGCCCACGCGTTCCGCGGCGGCCCGCACGCCGACGTCGTCTCGCGCGCGGTCCACGAGACGCTCGGGTTCCAGGTCCGTGTCGAGGCGGTCACCGGTGACGCCCGCGCGGCTCAGCCGGCTGTCGCACGCCCGCAGCCGGGCCCGAGCCGGCAGGGTTCCGCGCAGGAGCGGCCGGGTCACGAGCGTCCCGCTCAGCGGCGTGCTGCCGAGCAGCGTCCTGCCGGCGCGACGCGGTCCGCCCAACCGCGTGCAGACGAGGCGAGCGCCACCGCGGTCGCGGACTCGGGCGACGCCGACGCGGAGGGCCACCGGGCGTCCGGCACACGAGCGGCCGACCACCCCGCCGAGCCGGGCGAAGAGCCTCGGGCGGGAGCGCGCGCGGGTCGTCCCGGCCTCGAGGACGGCAGCGCCCCTCAGGACGGCAGCGCCCCCCAGGACGGCAACGCCCCCCAGGACGACTGGGTGCCCCCGGAGGAGCCCGACGACCCCTGGGCGACGCACGTCCCGGCCGAGACTCCGACGACACCCGACCCGGTCCGCGCGGCGGCCCCGATGCCCGCCTCCGCCCCGGCGCACCCGTCGTCGCCGGCACCCGACCCGGCGATGCCCGCAGCCGACCCGGCGCCCGCCCCACCTCGTGCGACCCTGACCGCTCCCGGTGTGATCTCGCCCGAGGACGCGGCTGCGTCCTGGGGCCTGCCTGCCACCATCCCGGCGGCGCCCGCCTCGCCCGCAGCCGCCTCGCCCGCAGCCGCACCGTCCGCAGCCGCACCGTCCGCAGCCGCATCGTCCTCGGTCGGGCGGCCTGCGGCCGCGTCGTCGTCGGTCGCATCGACTGCGGCCAGGGCACCCTCGGGCCGCGAGGGGGCCGGCCCGGGGCCGCGGGCGATGAGCGCGGTCGAGTCCGCGGTGGCCCGCGCGCAGCGGCTCGCGGCGGCGGCGCCGCAGCGGTCGGCGAGCGCGCCTCGTCGGCCCGCGCCGAGCGTCCCGAGCGACCCGTACTTCGACGCGTCCCCGGACGACCCGGACATGGCCTCGTCGGGCCTGGTCGGCGCGCCGCTCGTCGCGCAGATCCTCGGCGGCACCGTCATCGACGAACAGCTCGACGACCCCCGCCCCTGACACCCCCGCCCCCCCGCCGCCCCCGCGATGAGGTCGTGGGTCTCTCGGGAAGTCGCGCAGTCGAACGCACGACCTCGCGAGAGACGCACGACCGTGCGAGAGACGCGCGACTTCACCAGCGGCGGCGGGGGTGGGCGCGGGAGGCGGGTCGTGGGGGTGGCAGCACGTACGCTGGGGGCGTGTACGAGGGCGCGGTCCAGGACCTGATCGACGAGCTCGGGCGGTTGCCCGGGGTCGGCCCCAAGAGCGCCCAGCGCATCGCGTTCCACGTGCTGGCGGCGGACCCGGCGGACGTGCGGCGGCTCGCGGACGCGCTCATCGAGGCCAAGGAGCGCGTGACGTTCTGCGAGACGTGCGGGAACGTGGCGCAGGAGCCGCAGTGCCGGATCTGCAAGGACCCGCGGCGCTCGCCGACGGTCCTGTGCGTGGTCGAGGAGGCGAAGGACGTCGTCGCGATCGAGCGCACGCGGGAGTTCCGCGGGAAGTACCACGTGCTCGGCGGCGCCATCAACCCGATCGCGGGGGTGGGACCGGACGACCTGCGCATCGCGCAGCTCATGCGTCGCCTCGCGGACGGCACGGTCACCGAGGTGATCCTGGCGACGGACCCGAACGTCGAGGGTGAGGCGACGGCGACGTACCTCGCGCGGCTGCTCCTGCCGATGGGCCTGACGGTGAGCCGTCTGGCGTCGGGCCTGCCCGTGGGCGGGGACCTGGAGTACGCCGACGAGGTCACGCTCGGCCGCGCGTTCGAGGGTCGTCGCCTGCTCTCGGCGTGACGGGCGCGCCGGGACGGCCTGCGCGTCGGATGACACGCGCGCCCGCGACGCGGAGGATGGGCGGATGAGCTCCTCGGCTGTCCTCCCGCCCGACGACGACCTGCGCTCCATCGCCGAGGCGATGGCGACGGAGTCCCGCTCGTACCTGACGACGGTGACGGAGGTCGCCGCGGGTGCGAACCCGGAGGCGGGGCTGCCGCTGCTGCTGCTCGCGGTCTCGGACCTGCTGGCGGTGGGGGCGCGCCTGGGTGCGACGACGGACGTGGTGCCCGTCGAGCGGTTCGAGCCGGACGTCGGCCCGGACCCGGACGTCGAGCCGCTGCGTGCGGGGCTGGCGAACGCGTTCGAGGGCATCGACGAGTACGTCGAGGTCGTCGACCCGCTGCTGGGTGCGGAGGTCGCGGCGGCGACGGTGTCGGGCGACCTGGTGGCGATCGCGGGCGCGGTGGTGCAGGGTCTGCGGCACCACGAGCGCGGCGGTGTGCTCGAGGCGCTGTGGTGGTGGCAGTTCTCGTACCTGTCCGACTGGGGGGAGCGTGCGTCGAGCACGCTGCGCACGTTGCAGGTGACGCTCGCGCACCTGCGCCTGGACGTGGACGACGACGTCGCGACCGAGGCGGAGTACGACGCGCTGCAGCCCTGAGCGTGACCGAGCCCGGCCCGGGAGTACCCCGGACCGGGCTCGGCGAGGACCCCGCCTGCGTCAGGCCACGCGGGTCCCGCGGGGCAGCGTGCGGGTCGGGATGGACAGGCGCCGCACGGCGAGCACGTAGCCCACGGCGCCGAGCGCGAGGTTGAGGCCGAGTCCCCAGGGCCACACGGGTGCGTCGCTCGTGGCGCCCTCGAAGTCGTCGTTCATCCAGCACTCGTCGACCTTGCCCTCGGCCCCGGCGCGCACCTGCCGGACGACGTGCCGCAGGCCGCCCAGGACGTCGGACTCGTCGTCGAGGGCGGTGCGTCCCGCGCCGTCGGCGACGACGACGAAGGGGTTCACGGCGAGCAGCCACCACGTGCGCTCGGTGTGCGCGACGTCCCGCTCGCCCGAGCGCCAGACGCACTCCACGTCCGCGGAGCCGTCCCAGTCGTCGGGCATCGAGTAGACCTGGACGCGGTCGGTGGATGTGACGGAGCCGTAGGTCAGCCCGAACAGCATGGGCGACAGGAACGTGACGGCCGCGACGACGATGAACGTCAGCACGGTCGACCCGGCGGTGCGGGACACGAGTGCGGACATGCCCAGCCCGATCGCGCAGACGGCGACGAGCAGCGCGGCGATCAGCAGCACGACGCGCAGCAGGGCCCACCAGGAGGTCGGCCCGGACGCGGTCGCGAGCGCGAGGAACGGCACGCTCAGGACGAGGAACGCGCACGCGGCGGCCCACGCGGCGAGCAGCTTGCCGAGGGCGATCTCCGCGGGCGTCAGGAGCGTGACCTGGAGCGTCGCGAGCGTGCCCGCGTTGCGGTCGCCGTTGACGGAGGTGGAGGACAGCGTCGGCGTGACGAGCAGCCCGAGCCCGAGCACCAGGAACGTCACGGCGGCGAACAGCACGGGCCCCTGGCTGGCGCGCGTCATCCCCGCGTCGCCGGTGCCGAACACCGTGCCGAGCGCACCGAGCATCAGGAGGGTGAGCGCCCCGATGACGACGGTCCACACGACGAGCGCGACGACCCACCGGGTCGAGCGCACGCGCTGGCGCAGCTCGAGGGCCGCGACCGTGCGCACGCCGTGCCAGGTCAGGCTCCACCGGCCGCGGATGCGGGGCGTGCCCGGGGCGGGTGCCGCCGCCGGTACCTCGATCGTCTGCGTCATCGCCGCTCCTCCTCGAGTGCCAGGTACGCGCGCTCGAGCGCGCCCGCCGCGGGCGCGAGCGAGACCAGCGGGACGCCGGCGGTGACCGCGTCGCGCACGAGCCGCGCCGCACCCTCGTCGCCGTCGACCGTGAGCAGCACGCCTCCGGGCTCCTCACGTGGCGGTTGGTGGGGGTCCTGCTCGTCGTCGGGCCGCCACGACGCCCCGGCGGCCGTGAGCCAGCCGACGAGCGCCGCGTAGGACAGGGCGCGCACGTGCCACGTCGCGCTCGCCGCTGCCCCCGCGCGCACCGTGCCGGCGCCGAGCTCGTCGGACGTGACGGTGCGGCCGCGGGAGACGAACACGACGTCGTCGGCCATCTCCTCGAGCTCGGCGAGGATGTGGCTGGAGACGATCACGGTGCGGCCCTCGTCGGCGAGGCGGCGCAGCAGCAGGCGCAGGTCGACGCGCGAGCGCGGGTCGAGGCCCGAGGCGGGCTCGTCGAGCAGCAGCACCTGCGGGTCGTGCACGAGCGCGCGGGCCAGGCCGAGCCGCTGCTTCTGCCCGCGGGAGAGCACGGACGCCGGGCGGTCGGCGTACTCGGTGAGGTGCACGGTGGCGAGCAGCTCGGCGGCCCGGCGGCGCGCGGTCGCGGGGTCGAGCCGGTACGCGGCGCCGAACGTGTGCAGCACCTCGCGCGCGGTGAGCGAGTCCCACGTGCCGAACGCGTCGGGCATCCAGCCGGTGCGGCCGCGCGCGGCGAGGCCGTCGGTGACCGGGTCGTGGCCCGCGACGCGGACCTCGCCCGCGTCCGGCACGAGCAGTCCCGCGAGCACGAGCAGGAGCGTGGTCTTGCCCGAGCCGTTGGGCCCGACGAGCGCGGTCACGGCTCCCGAGCGGGCGGTGAACGAGACGCCGTCGAGCGCCTGCACGGAGCCGAACGCGCGGCGCAGGTCGCGCACGACGACGCCCGGCGCCGGGCTGGGCGCTGCTGCCGCCGCGGGCCCGGGGCCGGGTGCCGGGGTCGGGGGCGCCGGCGGCCCCTCGGGGGGAGCGGGAGTGTCGGTCATGCGAGCGACCCTAGGAGCCGGAGCCCGGCCGCGGAGTCGTCCTGCGGGTGGATCTGCCGGTGGCGCGCGTCATCACCCGGTCGGGTGGCGTCCGTCCGCGTGCCGACCGCCGCCTACCTTGACCGGCTCGGTCGGGTTATCGTGAGCGCCTCGACCCGGGAGGCATGGTGAAGGAAGTCGCGCTCGTCGCGGTGGTCCTCGCGCTCGCCTCCGTGCTCGGGGTCGTGTGGCGGACGCGCAACGGCCGGTTCCGCGCCGCGCCGACGAGCGCCGCGGCCGCCGACCTCGTCGTCCTGACGCCCGACGAGGTGACGGTGCCGCTCGGTGCCCGCGCGACGTTCCTGCAGGTCTCGAGCGAGGTCTGCAGCGCGTGCCGTTCGACGCACCGCGTGCTGTCCGCGGTCGCCGCGCAGGAGCCCGGCGTGGTGCACGTCGAGCTCGACGCCGCACAGCACCTGGACCTGGTGCGCCGCCTCGACGTGCTGCGCACCCCCACCACGTTCGTGCTCGCGCACGACGGCTCGGTGGTCGGCCGCATGTCCGGTGCGACCGACCGCCGGCAGGCCCTCGCCGCGCTCGCGTCCTGTCCGGACGTGGCGCCGGCCCGCTGACCCTCCCGCCCCCGCGGGACCACCGCCCGTCGCCCGTCCTCCGGCGACGCGCGTCGTCGGACTCCCCCCACCTGGAGCCGTCATGACCACTGCCTCTGCGACCACCACCTCGGTCGGCGTCGACCCGCGCGGGCCGCGGTTCGGGGCCGGCGTCACCGCCGTCCTGCTCGTCCTCGTCCTGCTGCTCGGCGGCTCGCTCGCGGCGACCGTGCTGCTCGCGCTGGTCGCCGCGAGCTTCGCGCTCGGTGCGGTCGGTGGCGTGGGCGCCACGTGGCAGGGCCGGGTGTTCGCCGCGGTCGTGCGCCCCCGCCTCGTGCCGCCCGCCGAGCTCGAGGACCCGCGCCCGCCGCGGTTCGCGCAGCTCGTCGGCCTGGTGATCACGGCGCTGGGCGTGCTGGGCGCGCTGCTCGGCGCGGCGTGGGCCGTGCCGCTCGCGGCCGCGTTCGCGCTGGTCGCGGCGTTCCTCAACGCGGTGTTCGGGCTGTGCCTCGGCTGCGAGCTGTACCTGCTGGGCGTGCGCCTGCGCGCGCGCCGGCCGTGACGGCCGCATCCTGATGACGACCGCATCCTGATACTGCTGGCCCTCGCGCGCCGGCGGCGTTTACGATCCCTGCGACCAGGAGGACCCGGCGGGCCGTTGAGACAGACGGCGACCGGCGACAGATGGAGCAGCACGTGGCACTTGTCGTGCAGAAGTACGGCGGTTCGTCGGTAGCGGACGCCGAGAGCATCAAGAGGGTGGCCAAGCGCATCGCCGCGGCGAAGCGCGCCGGGGACGACGTCGTGGTCGTCGTGTCGGCCATGGGTGACACCACCGACGACCTCCTCGACCTCGCGAAGCAGGTCTCGCCCCTGCCGCCGCAGCGTGAGATGGACATCCTCCTCACGGCGGGTGAGCGCATCTCGATGTCGCTGCTGGCGATGGCGATCAACAACCTCGGGGTGCGCGCGAAGTCCTTCACGGGCCAGCAGGCGGGCGTCATCACCGACGCCGTGCACGGCAAGGCCCGCATCGTCGACGTGGTCCCGACGCGCGTGCGCGAGACCGTCGAGAAGGGCCAGGTCGCGATCGTCGCGGGCTTCCAGGGCGTCACGGAGTCGACGAACGACGTGACGACGCTGGGCCGCGGCGGCTCGGACACCACGGCGGTCGCGCTCGCGGCGGGCCTGGGCGCCGACGTCTGCGAGATCTACACGGACGTCGACGGCGTGTTCACCGCCGACCCCCGGATCGTCTCGACCGCCCGCAAGCTCGACCGGGTCTCCTACGACGAGATGCTCGAGCTCGCCGCGTCGGGCGCCAAGGTGCTCATGCTGCGGTGCGTCGAGTACGGCCGCCGCTACTCCGTCCCCATCCACGTGCGCTCGTCGTTCACCAACCACACGGGCACGCTGGTCACCAACGAGAAGAACGAGGACTCAGACGTGGAGCAGCCGATCATCGCGGGCGTCGCGCACGACCGCTCGGAGGCCAAGATCACCGTCGTCGGCGTGCCGGACGTCCCGGGCAAGGCCGCACGGATCTTCCAGGTCGTCGGCGACGCCGGCGTGAACATCGACATGATCGTCCAGAACGTGTCGGTCGCCGCGACGGGCCTGACCGACATCTCGTTCACGCTGCCTGCCCTCGACGGGACCGCGGCGCTCACCGCGCTGACCGAGCGCCAGCCCGACATCGGGTTCCACTCGCTGCAGTTCGACGACTCGATCGGCAAGCTCTCGCTCGTCGGCGCGGGCATGAAGTCGCACCCGGGCGTCTCGGCGAAGCTGTTCGCCGCGCTGGCCGACGCGGGCATCAACATCGAGATGATCTCCACCTCGGAGATCCGGCTCTCGGTGGTGACGCGGGCCGACGACCTGGACGACGCGGTGCGCGCGGTGCACACGGCGTTCGAGCTGGACGCCGAGCAGGACGAGGCCGTGGTGTACGGGGGGACCGGACGATGAGCGGGCTGACCATCGCCGTCGTCGGCGCGACCGGCCAGGTCGGGGCGGTCATGCGCCGCCTGCTCGACGAGCGCGACTTCCCCGTCGCGTCCATCCGCTACTTCGCGTCGGCCCGGTCCGCGGGGCGCACCCTGCCGTGGCGTGACCAGGAGGTCGTCGTCGAGGACGTCGCGACGGCCGACCTGTCGGGCATCGACATCGCGCTGTTCTCCGCGGGTGGCTCGACCTCCAAGGAGCACGCCCCGCGCTTCGCGGCGGCGGGCGCCGTCGTCGTCGACAACTCCTCCGCGTGGCGGCGTCACCCGCAGGTGCCGCTCGTCGTGTCCGAGGTGAACCCGGACGCGCTCGACGAGATCCCGCTCGGCATCGTCGCGAACCCGAACTGCACGACGATGGCCGCGATGCCGGTGCTGCGCCCGCTGCACGAGGAGGCCGGCCTGCGCCGCCTCGTCGTCTCGACGTACCAGGCGGTGTCCGGCTCGGGCCTCGCCGGTGCGCAGGAGCTCGACAGCCAGGTCCGTGCGGCGGTCGAGCAGGACACCCTCGGCCTGGTGCACGACGGCTCGTCGGTGTCGTTCCCCGACCCCGTGAAGTACGTCGCGCCGATCGCGTTCGACGTGATCCCGCTCGCGGGCTCGGTCGTCGACGACGGCCGCAACGAGACCGACGAGGAGCAGAAGCTGCGGCACGAGTCGCGCAAGATCCTGTCGGTGCCGGACCTGCTGGTCTCCGGCACGTGCGTGCGGGTCCCGGTGTTCACGGGCCACTCGCTCTCGGTGAACGCGGAGTTCGAGCGGCCGATCAGCCCGGAGCGGGCGCGTGAGCTGCTCGCCGACGCGCCCGGCGTGCGCCTCGAGGACGTCCCGACGCCGCTCGCGGCCGCCGGTCAGGACCCCTCGCTCGTCGGACGCATCCGGGCCGACGAGGGCGCGCCCGAGGGCCGCGGTCTGGCGCTGTTCATCTCGAACGACAACCTGCGCAAGGGTGCCGCGCTCAACGCGGTGCAGATCGCCGAGCTGCTGGCGACGCGTCTGACGGCCCGCGCGACGGCCTGACCCCGCCCGCCCCGACCCACCCCGACCCACCCCGACCCACCCCGACCCACCCCCGCCGACCCCGCGGTTCCTCCGGCTCCGACGCACGTGAGCCGGAGCAACCGCGGGGTCGGCGCGCGTGACCGGGGGTTCTCCCTACCGTGACCTGGTGGGGCGACGGGATGTCGACGCAGGCCAGGGGGCCCGTAGGTTCGTGGCATGACCTCGCAGCTCGCTCGCGGCCCGGTCCCCTCCGGGCCCGTCGACCAGCCCGTCGACCAGCCCGTCGACCCGGTCGACGCCGCCTTCCCGCCCACGTCCCGCGACCTCGCCACCGTGGCGCCCGCGCTGGCCGACTCGGGGCGGTTCGCGCTCGCACCCGTCACGCCCGAGACGTGGCGTGCGCTCGCGCAGACGACCATCGGCTTCCTCTGGCTCGTCACGGTCGGCACCGTCGTGCTGACCGTCGTGCCGATCGCGGTGTCGTTCGTCCTCGTCTTCGGCGTCGGCCTGCTCATGCTCCCGCTCGTCCTGCGCGCGGCCCGGGGGTTCGCCCGCGCCGAGATCGCGCGGCTCGGCGCCCAGACCGGTGCGCTGGTCCCGCCCCCCGTGCCCGCCCACCGCGGCGGACCGGGCTGGTGGTCGCGCTACCTCGCCCCGCTGCGCGACACGCGCGCCTGGGCCGCCCTCGGCTACGCGGCGCTGGCGACCCTCACGTCGTCGCTCTCGTTCGCGCTCGTCGTCGGCCTCGGTGGTGGCGGCCTCGCCGGAATCCTCGCGCCCGTCTACGGCACCGGCCCGCTGCTCGAGGACTGGCTCGGCTGGCCCACGTGGCTCCTCACCGCGGCCCTGGTGCTCGCCGGGCTCGTCGCGCTGTGGCTCGCGGCGCTCGCGGCGCAGGCGACCACGCTCCTGCACGTCCGCATGGCCCGCGGGATGCTCGGCGCCCCGCGGTCCGCGTACGAGGTCGCGGTGGCCGACGCCGCGCGCGAGCGCGCCGAGTCACGCGTCGCGCACGTGGAGGAGACCCGTCACCTCGTCGTGGGCGCCGCCGACGACGAGCGCCGCCGCATCGAGCGGGACCTGCACGACGGCGCGCAGCAGCGCCTCGTCGCCCTGGGCCTCGAGCTCGGCGCGGCCAAGCGCCGCGGCGCACAGGACCCGGAGGTGGCCGCCGCCGCGCTGGACCACGCGCACCGCGAGATCCAGGAGACCCTCGCCGAGCTGCGCGACCTGGTGCGCGGCATCCACCCGGCCGTCCTCACCGACCGCGGCCTCGACGCCGCGCTCAGCGCGCTCGCGTCCCGCTCGCCGATCCCGGTGACCGTCCGGACGCCCGACGACGACACGCTCGAGCAGTGCGGCACCGCCGCACGGGCCGCCGCGTACTTCGTCGTCGCCGAGGCGCTCACCAACGTCGCCAAGCACGCCCAGGCGCGCTCCGCGCAGGTCGCGGTCGCGTGCGACGGCACCACGCTGCGGCTCGTCGTCTCCGACGACGGGCGCGGGGGAGCCGAGGCGACACCCGGCTCGGGCCTCGACGGCCTGCGCAGCCGCGTCGCCGCCCTGGACGGCACCTTCGACCTCGCCAGCCCCGCCGGGGCCGGCACGACCCTCACCGTGGAGCTCCCGTGCGCATCGTGATCGCGGAGGACTCGGTCCTCCTCCTGGACGGCCTGACCCGGCTGCTGACCGCCGAGGGGCACGACGTCACCGGCTACAAGACCGCCGACGAGCTCGTCGCGGCGCTCGGCCCCGACGCGGCGGTCCCCGACGTGCTGGTGACCGACGTGCGGATGCCTCCCTCGCACACCGACGAGGGTCTGCGCGCCGCGATCCACCTGCGCAGCCTGCACCCGCGGCTCCCCGTGCTCGTGCTCTCGCAGTACGTCGAGCAGCGCTACGCCCGCGACCTGTTCGCGGGTGACGTGCGCGGCCTGGGCTACGTGCTCAAGGACCGCGTGACCGACGTCGACGAGCTGCTCGACGCGATCTCCCGGATCGCGGCCGGCGGCACCGTGATCGACCCGGAGGTCGTCGCGCAGATCATGGCGCGCGCGACCCGGACCGGCCTGGAGGACCTCACCCCGCGCGAGCGGGAGGTCATGGCGCTCGTCGCGGAGGGCCGCTCCAACTCCGCGATCGCCGAGCGCCTGTTCATCGGGCTGCCCGCCGTGGAGAAGCACGTCACCTCGATCCTCACCAAGCTCGGGCTGCCGCCGGACAGCGACGACCACCGTCGCGTCCTGGCCGTGCTGCGCTGGCTCGAGCACCGACCGAACGGAGAGTCATGAGCACCGCCACCCAGACCCCCACGCCGCCCGCACCGGTGCGCGACCCGCGCACCTCCGGCTGGGCCAAGGCCCTGCTGTGGGTCGGCGGCACGATCGGCGCCCTCGCGATCGTGTGGGCCGCCCTCGACGTCACGAGCCTCATCGCCCGTGAGAAGACCACCGGTGACGCCACGTACGCGGTCGCGCCGACCGTCGAGCTCGTCGCCGACGGCCGCGTGACCGTCACCGCCGGCGGGTCCGACGAGGTGCACGTCTCGCGCGAGGCGCGGTTCGCGTTCGTCGACCCGCACTACGCGGCGAGCGCGTCCTCGGACCGGCTCGTCGTCTCCTACCAGTGCTCGTGGGGCTGGGTGTGGGACTGCGACACCGACCTGGACGTCACGCTGCCCGCGGGCACCGCGATCGTCGTGCGGACCTCCGACGGCGACGTCCGTGCCACCGGGGTGCTCGGTGACGCGGACCTGCGCTCCAGCAACGGCCGCGTCGAGGCCTCCGCGATGGGCGGCGACCTCGTGGCGCGCTCGAGCAACGGCAGCGTCGACGTGCGTGACGTCACCGGGTCGGTGCGCGCCACGTCGAGCAACGGCTCGGTGGTCGTGCGCGGCGCCGCCTCGGTCGAGGCGCGCTCGAGCAACGGCCGCGTCGAGGTCGAGGACGTGCAGGGCGTCGTCGTCGCCGAGTCCAGCAACGGTGACGTGCAGGTCGCCGAGGCCCACGACGACATCACCGCCACGTCCAGCAACGGCAGCGTGACCGTGCACGGCACGGGCCGGCCCGTCGCGCTCGACATCCGCACCTCGAACGGCTCGCAGCGCACCGAGGCCCCCACGGACCCCGCGGCCCCCGTGCACGTGACGATCCACTCGTCCAACGGCTCGGTGAGCTACCTGCCCCCGCGCTCCTGACGGACCGTGTCCGGCGCGACGGCGCGAAAGCGATGGGCCCTCACGCCCCGGCATGATCGCCGGGGCGTGAGGGCCCATCTGCTGTCGGGGTGGCGGGATTCGAACCCACGACCTCTTCGTCCCGAACGAAGCGCGCTACCAAGCTGCGCCACACCCCGTGGAAAGCCCGCTCAGACTACCTGACCGACCCCCGGATCTCCGAATCCGTCCCGCCCCGAGACGGGCCCGGGTCCGGCTCGGGTCCGGCCCGCGTCCGGTCAGTGCTCGGCGGGGACCAGGGTGAGGAGCGTCGCCTCCGGGCGGCACGCGAACCGCACGGGTGCGTACGGAGACGTGCCCAGGCCGCCGCTCACGTGCAGCCACGTCGAGCCGGCCCCACCCGGCGCGTCGGGACGGGGCCCGGGCCAGCCGTGCAGGCCCTTGGCACGGCCCGGGTCGAGGTCGCAGTTCGTCACGAGCGCACCCCAGCCGGGGACGGCGAGCTGGCCGCCGTGCGTGTGGCCCGCGAGGACCAGGTCGGCGTCGTCGGCCAGGAACGCGTCGAGGACGCGCTGGTAGGGCGCGTGGGTCACGCCGACGTGCAGGTCGACGCCCGGCGTCCCGGCCGGGCCGGGCTCGGTGCGGGCGTCGTCGGGACCGCCCGCGGCGGGCATCCGGTCCCGGTCGAGGTGCGCGTCGTCGGTCCCGACGAACGACACGCGCCGCCCCGCGACGTCCAGGACGCCCCGGTGGTTGTCGAGGTCCAGCCAGCCCGCGGAGCGGAACAGGCGCACCATCTCGCGCCACGGCAGCTCCTGCGGGGGCTGCGGGGGAGTGGAGCGCGCGTCGGCGCGCAGGTACCGCGCCGGGTTCTTGGGCTGCGGCGCGACGTAGTCGTTGGAGCCCATGACGAACACGCCCGGGCGGGCCAGCAGCGGCTCGAGCGCGTGCGCGAGCAGGCCGAACGACTCGAGGTGCGCCCAGTTGTCGCCCGTGTCGACGACGAGGTGCGGGTCGAGCTGCGCGAGCTCGCGCACCCACGCGGCCTTGCGGTCCTGCTCCGGCGTGAGGTGCAGGTCGGAGACGTGCAGCACCCGCAGCGGGTCGTGCCCGCTCGGCAGCACGGGGACCGTCACCTCGCGCAGCGTGTACCAGCGGGCCTCGACCAGGCCCCACGCCACCCCCGCCGCGGCGAGCGCGACGAGGCCCCCCGTGGCGCGGGCGAGCGAGGCTCCCGTCACGGCTTCACAGCGGCGTCGTCACGGCCGCCGCGGTCGCGTCCGGGGGGTCCGGGCTGGTCGCCCTGGCAGGCCGGGTGGTCGGGGTTCACCTCGCACGGGTCGCGGTCCTTCTTGCCGCTCGACAGCGTGAGCGTGATGACGGAGCCGGCGGTCGCGGACCCGCTCGGGTCCTGCCGGGCGACCCGGCCCTCGGGCACGTCCGACTCGATGCGCTCGCTGGAGACGACGACCTGGAACCCGTGCGACGCGAGCGTCCGACGCGCCTCGTCCTCGGTCTGGCCGACCACCCACGGCACGGAGATCTTCTCGCCGTAGATGTACTTGGCCGGCGGCTCGTCGAAGGACGGGTTGTCCTGGTCGCCGAGCGCGTCCTCCATGAACCGGACCCAGGTGGGCGCGGCGATCGACGAGCCCCACGGACCGCCGCCGTACCCGCCGTAGTAGTTGCCGTTGATCGTCAGGCCGTGCATCGACTTCATGCCGTCGGTGTGGCCGACCCACACGGCGGCGGACAGCTTGGGCGTGTAGCCGACGAACCACGTGTGCTCGTTCTGCGACGTCGTGCCGGTCTTCCCCGCGGCGGCGAAGCCGGGCTGCTTGACGCCCTTCGCGGTGCCCTTCCAGACGTTGCTGAGCGCGTAGTTCATCGTCTTGGCGATGTTCTGGTCGATCTTCTGGCTGCACCCGGCGCTCGGCACCTCGAGCTCCTTGCCGTCGCTCTTGGTGACCTTGAGGACGGCGATGGGCTTGCAGTACTTGCCGTCGGCGGCGAACGTGGCGAACGCGGAGGCCATCGTGAGCGGCGAGACGGACTGCGAGCCGAGGACGTTCGCGGGCAGCGGGTCGATCTGCCCGTCGCCGGCGAGCCCACCGGCCTTCACGACGCCCAGCTCGGCCGCACCGGTGAAGATGCCGCACAGGTCGACCTTGCTCGCCATGGCGACGTACGCCGAGTTCACCGAGTTCATGGTGCCCTGCAGGACGGTCATGACGCCCTTGCCGCCCTCGGCGTTGTTGAAGTCCCAGGTCCCGGTCAGGTTGGTGCACGACGCCTTGAACTCCGAGAGGTTGTACGACATCTTCGTCGCGTTGAGGACCTCGTAGAGCGAGTGCCCCTCCTTGAGCCACTGCAGCAGCGTGAACGGCTTGAACGTCGAGCCGGGCGGGAAGCCCGAGGCGCTGCCGAACGCGTTGTCCGCGGTGAAGTTCACCGCGGTCTCGCGGTCGCCGTGCTCGAGCGTGTTGTTGTACACGCGGTTCTGCGCCATGGCCTTGATCTGGCCCGTCCCGGGCTCGACGACGACCATCGCGGTGCCGATGCCGGAGGAGTCGTCGACCGGGATCCCGGCCTTGACCTCCTTGTCGGCGTCGGCCTGCATGTCCTTGTCGAGCGTCGTCCAGATGGTCAGGCCGCCCGTGAGCAGCAGGTGGCGCCGCTCCTTGGCGGTCTCACCGAACGCGGGGTCGTTCGCGATGACCTTGGTGACGTAGTCGCAGAAGAACCCCGAGCCCGGCACGGTCTCGCCGGCCGACATGCAGCCGAGCTTGGCGGACTGGGGGTTGAGGGTGTCCTCGATGGGCGTCTTCTTGCCCTCCTTGAACTCCTTCTCCGTGATGTAGCCCTCGCGGAGCATGAGGCTCAGCACCGTGTTGCGGCGCTTCTCCACCCGCTTCGGGTACTTCAGCGGGTCCCAGTACGACGGCGACTTGGTGATGCCGGCGATCGTCGCGGCCTGCAGGTAGTTGAGCTTGCTCGCGCGCATCCCGAAGTAGCGCTGCGAGGCGGCCTCGACGCCGTAGACGTTGGTGCCGAACGCCGCGATGTTGAGGTACTTCTCGAGGATCTCGTTCTTGGACATCGTCTTCTCGAGCGTGATCGCGAGCTTCGCCTCGCGGAGCTTGCGCGCGAGGCCCTCGGTGCCCTCGTCGGCGCGGGCCTCCTCGATGGCGGCGAGCTTCGCCTCCTCGGTGTCCTCGTTCAGGGCCGCGTCGATCAGCACGTTCTTGACGTACTGCTGCGTGAGCGTGGACGCGCCCTCCTGCGAGACGTGCAGCGCGTTGCGCGCGGCCGCACGGAACATGCCCATGACGTCGACGCCCGCGTGCTGGTAGAACCGGCGGTCCTCGGTCGCGATCACGGCCTTCTGCATGATCTCGGCGATCTGGTCGAGCGGGACGACGACGCGGTCCTGGTCGTAGAACGTCGCGAGCGTGGTGCCGTCGGACGCGAGGATGCGTGACTTCTGGGGCAGCGGGCTCTGCTTGAGCTCGGTGGGCAGGTCGTCGAACGCGGTGACGGACATGTTCGTCACCGCGTTCGCGATCGCGACGCCCGGCAGGGCGAGCCCCGCGGCGAGCACGCCGCCGATCCCGGCGACCAGCACGAAGGACAGCAGGAGGGCCAGCGCCTGGACGGCGTTGACCTGGCGGCCGCGCGTGCGGGCAGGCGTGCGGGCAGGGTTCGGCATGCCCGTCAGGGTAGTCGGCCCACCTGGACGACCGCCTCGTACCAGGGGAGGACCCGGACCTCTGCACCGGACCTGCACATCCACCGTCCGTGGGGTGACCGCTCATCCCCGGTCCCGACGAGGGTCCGCGCGGTCGGGTGCACCCGGTCGGGTCGAGCCGGGGTGCCCGGTTCACCCGATCCGGTCACCGCGTGCGGGAGCGCGTCCACACCTCGGGATGACCCGATCGGAGTCTCGTCAAGATTCCAGATCACGCGCTAGTTTTCCAGTCATCCAGCGGACGACGACGCCTTGTGGTAAAAGCCAATGACGCTCAGAGGTCCGGGAACGGTACCGGCGACGGGGGCCTCGCCGACTTCGAGCAAGGGGGCGCGGTGGTAGCGACCAAGGAGGGTCACTGGACCGCGTCTGCGGCCTGCGGGTCCGGGAACGTCTCGCCCGACGCGCTGTTCGTCGAGGGCTCCGCGCAGCGTGACGCCCGGTCGGTGTGCCAGCAGTGCCCCGTCCGGCTGGAGTGCCTCGCGGACGCGCTCGACAACCGCATGGACTTCGGGGTGTGGGGCGGGATGACCGAGCGGGAGCGTCGCGCGCTGCTGCGGCGCCGGCCCGAGGTCCGCTCGTGGTGGTCGGAGCTCGTCCCGCGCGGCGAGCTGGTCCCGAACTGAGCGACCCGTCGCGGCGGTGGCCGGGACGCACGGCCGCGCGGGCGGCTGGCTAGGGTGGGCGCATGGCGACCAAGTGGGAGTACGCGACCGTCCCCCTCATCATCCACATGACCAAGGCGATCCTCGACCAGTGGGGCTCCGACGGCTGGGAGCTCGTGCAGGTGGTCCCGGGGCCCGGTGACGGCCTCGTCGCCTACCTCAAGCGCCCGCTGGACTCCTGATGGGTGCCGCGCAGCGGCTCGCCGAGCTCGGGCTCACGCTCCCGTCGGTGGCCGCGCCCGTCGCGGCGTACGTCCCGGCGGTGCGCAGCGGCGCGCACGTGCACACCTCCGGGCAGCTGCCGTTCGTCGACGGCGCGCTGCCGACCACCGGCAAGGTCGGCGCGCAGGTCGGTCCCGACGAGGCCACGGTGCTCGCCCGGACCGCGGCGCTCAACGCCCTCGCCGCGGTGGCCGCGCTCGTCGAGCGGGAGGGCGGGCCCGCGGGTGCGGACGCGCTCGACCGGGTCGTGCGGGTGGTCAAGGTCGTCGGGTTCGTCGCGAGCGACCCGTCGTTCACCGGCCAGCCCGCGGTCGTCAACGGCGCGAGCCTGCTGCTGCACGACGTGCTCGGTGACGCGGGCGTGCACGCCCGGTCCGCGGTCGGGGTCGCGGTGCTGCCGCTCGACTCCCCGGTCGAGGTCGAGATCGTCGTCGAGACCGCGTAGACGCCACGGAGGCCCGGACCGACGGTCCGGGCCTCCGACGTCGTCGAGGCGTGTCAGCGCGCGCGGCGCTCCAGGCGGTCGATGTCCAGCAGGACGACCGCACGCCCCTCGCGGCGCACCCAGCCGCGGGCGGCGAAGTCGGCCAGGGCCTTGTTCACGGTCTCGCGCGAGGCGCCGACGAGCTGCGCGAGCTCCTCCTGCGTGAGGTCGTGCGCGACGCGCACCCCCTCGTCCACCTGCTCGCCGAACCGCGTCGACAGGTCCAGCAGCGCCTTCGCCACCCGGCCCGGCACGTCGGAGAACACGAGGTCGGCGAGCGCCTCGTTGGTACGGCGCAGCCGGCGCGCGAGCGCCTGCAGCAGGTGCCGCGCCACGTCGGGGTTGTCGGCGAGCCAGCGGACCAGGTCGTCGTGGTCGAGCTCGAGCAGGACCGCGTCGGCGACGACGGTCGCGGTGGCCGTGCGGGGACCCGGGTCGAACATCGAGAGCTCGCCGAACATCTCGCCCGGGCCGAGCACCGCGAGCAGGTTCTCCCGCCCGTCGGTCGAGCGCCGACCGAGCTTGATCTTGCCGTCCCGCACGATGTAGAGCCGGTCACCCGGCTCGCCCTCGTGGAACAGCACGTCGCCTCGCACCATCTCGAGCGGGGTCATGCTCGCGACGAGCGCGAGCGCCGCGTCCTCGTCCAGTCCGGCGAACAGCGGTGCTGACAGCACGACGTCCTCGGCCACGCCACGCTCCTTCGTCTCGATCCAGCCCGGAACACTCCGGTTCACCCGGCGCGCCGAGGCCCGGCCACGTCGAGATCCACCCACCAGTCTGCCGCATCCGGCGTCGCTGTCCCGCGCGAGCGGGGGTCAGCGACGGACCGGTGGCGTCGCCACGACGTCGCCGGCGGACGCCGGGTGGTCGGCGAGACGCGAGATCAGACGGTCCGTGGTGCGTGCGAGCGCCTCCGTGACGCCCTGCTCGTACAGCGCGAGCTGCTCGTCCAGCGCGCGCAGCCGGTCGATCGCGGGCATGTCGCTCGGTTGCAGGTCCGGCAGCAGACGCTCGAGCTCACCCATGCGCGGCACGCCGAGCGTGACGTCGAGCGGCAGCTGGAACGCGACGTCCTCACCGAGCGGTGCGGGCCGCGCGGCTGCCGCCAGGGCCAGGTCGAGACGTGCGCGTACGAGCCGACGCCACCAGCCGACGCGCTGGCTCTCGGCACGTAGCGCCCGTCGGTCGAGCCGCAGGCTGCGGACGCCGTGGTCGCCCCCAGATGTCATCGTGGTACGTCCTCCTCGTCCCGCTGACCAGTACGTCTACGGCAGACCGGACGTCCGACTTGAACGGTTCGGCCTGTGGTTCTTCGCACGTCACCCTGGGGGAGCAACGCGAACCGATGCGGACATCCGTCCAGGTCAGGGGGTGTGGGTACCCGCACCTACGCTGACAGGGTGACGAGGACCACCCCGCAGCCCGCTGTTGCCGAGACCCCCCTCGCCCGGACCCGCCGCGCGCGGCGCGTCGACCGCCTGCTGGCGCAGCGCTACCCCGACGCCCGGTGCGAGCTGGACTTCACCGACGCGTTCACGCTGCTGGTCGCGACCGTCCTGTCGGCACAGACGACGGACGTGCGCGTCAACGCCACCACCCCCGAGCTGTTCGCGCGCTACCCCGGCCCGGCGGAGCTCGCGGCGGCGGACCCCGACGAGCTCGAGGCGATCCTCAAGCCGCTCGGGTTCTTCCGGGCCAAGGCGAAGGCCGTGACCGGGCTGTCGCGCGCGCTCGTCGAGCAGTTCGGCGGGACGGTCCCGCGCCGGCTCGACCAGCTCGTCACCCTCCCGGGCGTGGGCCGCAAGACGGCCAACGTCGTGCTCGGCAACGCGTACGGCGTCCCCGGGATCACCACCGACACGCACGTGCTGCGGCTGTCACGCCGGCTGGGGTACACGACGAGCGAGGACCCGCTGGTCGTGGAGCGCGAGCTCGGCGCGCTGCTGCCGCGGCGCGACTGGACCATGGCGTGCCACCGGCTGATCTTCCACGGCCGCCGCACGTGCCACGCGCGACGGCCCGCGTGCGGCGCGTGCCCGCTCGTGCGCCTGTGCCCGTCGGCGGGCATCGGGGAGACGGACCCGGTGCGGGCCGCGGCCCTGCTCAAGGGCTGACGCGACCCGGGGAGCCGGGGTCAGGGCTCGAGCGGCGCGACGCGACGCAGCCACGCCAGCAGCGTGCGCGTGACGTGCTCGGGCTCCTGCTCCGCGAGGAAGTGCCCCGCGCCGGGCAGCAGCTCGTACGTGTAGTCCGAGCCGACGAGCGCCGAGGTCTCGCGCGTCAGCGCGGCCGCCCGCGAGCCGAACAGCCCGTCGCGCGAGCCGTGCAGGTGCAGCACGGGCGTCGGACGCGTGCGCCGCAGCCCCGCCGCGAACCGGCGGCCGTCGGGCCGGGGGGCGGAACGGCCCAGCCAGCGCAGCTGCTCGAGCTGCGAGTGCGCCGCGAACGGCACGCGCAGCGCCCCGAGGTAGGTCCGCTCGGTCGCGCGGTCGAGCCACTGCCCGCCGCCCCACTCGACGAGGAACCGGTGGGCGAGGTCGCCGCGCGCCAGCGCCCGCTCGGGCAGGGACGGCAGCTGCACGTACGCGAGCCGCCGCGCGGCGGCGGGGCGGAACGTGGTCCAGGGCCGCCGCACCACGTCGAGCGGGTGCGGCGACGACAGCACACCGACGGCGCGCGTCGCGGCGGGCTGCAGCGCGGGCATGGCCCACGCGACGGCGCCACCCGTCCCGGCGCCGACGACGACGGCCGAGCTCGCCCCGAGCGAGCGCACCACGCCAGCGACGTCGGCGGCGAGGGTCGGCACGTCGTAGCCCTGCGGCGGCTTGTCGGAGCCGCCGGTGCCGCGCAGGTCGAGCGCGGCGGCGCGGTACCCGGCCTCGGCGAGCGCGGGCAGCTGGTGGCGCCACGCCCACCAGAACTGCGGCACCGCGTGCAGCAGCACGACGAGCGGGGCGTCGCGGTCGTCGGGTCCGGCGACGGCGGCGTGGAACCGCGCGCCGTTGGCGGCGACGAACCGGTGCTGCCACGGCCCGTCGATCAGGAGCGTGGCGGAGTCGACGGCTGTCATCGTCGTGAACCTATCCGTTCGGCGGTGACGCGGGCGCCTCGGTGCCCGCAGGGTCGGCCGGGTGAGGGGTGGTCGGGTCGGTGCTCGCGCGCAGCCGCCGGCCACGCGCTGCGAGCACGGTACCGCCGACGAGCGCGGCGACGAGGGACGCCGCGAGCACCGCGAGGACCGCGTGCTCGTCGTGCCCCGAACCCTCGTCGAACGCGAGCTCGGCGATCAGCAGCGACACGGTGAACCCGATCCCGCCCACGAGCCCCACGCCGATCACGTCCCCCCAGCGCAGCCCGGGTGCGAGGCGGGCGCGGGTGAACGTCGCCACCAGCCACGTGACGCCGACGATGCCGAGCGGCTTGCCGACGACGAGGCCGACCGCGACCCCCTGCGCGACGGGGTCGGACAGGGCGCCGCGCACGACGTCCGACGAGATGGTCACGCCCGCGGCGAACAGCGCGAACACCGGCACGGCGACGCCCGCCGAGACGGGACGCCACACGTGCTCCCACCGTTCGGCGAGCGACTGCTCGGGGTCGTCGGCGAGGCCGTGCGCGCGTGCGGTCGCGGCCGGGCTCGCGGGCACGACGAGGCCGAGCGCGACACCCGCGAGCGTGGCGTGCACCCCGGACGCGTGCAGCAGGGCCCACGCGAGCACCCCGAGCGGCACGAGCAGCCACGCGGTGGTGCGCCGGCGCCGCACCAGCACCGCGAAGACGACGACGCACCCGACGGCGCCGACGAGCGGCAGCCACGCGAGCGAGTCGGTGTAGAACGTGCCGATCACGAGGATCGCGAGCAGGTCGTCGACCACCGCGAGCGTCAGCAGGAACGCGCGCAGCGCCACGGGCAGCCCGCGGCCGACGAGCGCGAGCACCGCGACGGCGAACGCGATGTCGGTCGCGGTGGGCACGGCCCAGCCCTCGGGCGCGCCACCGTCCCGGCTCAGGTTGACCGCCAGGTACAGCAGCGCGGGTGCGACCATCCCGCCCACGGCCGCCACGATCGGCACGACCGCCGTCGCGGGGTGGCGCAGCTCGCCGACGGTCAGCTCCCGCGCGAGCTCGAGACCCACGACGAAGAAGAAGACCGCGAGCAGGCCGTCGGTCGCCCACTGCGCGAGCGTGAGGTCGAGGTGCAGCGCGTGCGGACCGACGACGGTGTGCGACACGCTCGCGTACGCGTCCGGCCAGACGTTCGCCCACACCAGCGCGACGAGCGTCCCGACGAGCAGCAGGACCCCGCCCGCGCGCTCACCGCGCAGCGTGTCGGCGAGGTTGCGCTCTCCGCCGGGGGTGAGCCGGGCGAAGAGGTCCGGTCCGCGGCGGGCGGGCGGGCGGGTGGGGTCAGACGGCGGGTTCGGTGACGTCGTCACGGTCCCCCGACGCCCCCGACGCCCGGCGCTCCTTGGGCGGGTCGAAGCGGTACCCGACGTTGCGCACGGTCCCGATGAGCTGCTCGTGCTCGGGGCCGAGCTTCGCGCGCAGACGCCGCACGTGCACGTCCACCGTGCGCGTACCCCCGTAGTAGTCGTAGCCCCACACCTCCTGGAGCAGCTGGGCGCGGGTGAACACGCGACCCGGGTGCTGCACCAGGTACTTCAGGAGCTCGAACTCCTTGTACGTGAGGTCGAGCGGACGGCCGCGCAGCCGAGCGGTGTACCCGCCCGCGTCGATCGTCAGCTCGCCCGAGGAGATCTCCTGCGGCGCGTCCTCGAAGCCCGAGACCGCGGCACGCTCCATGACGAGCCGGAACCGCGTCTCGACCTCCGCCGGGCCGGCCGAGTCGAGCACGATGTCGTCCGCGCCCCACTCCGCCGTGACGACCGTGAGGCCGCCCTCGGTGAGCACGAGCACGAGCGGGACCGCCAGACCCGTGGCGCGCAGCAGCCGACAGGTGGTGCGCGCGGTGACCAGGTCGCGGCGCGCGTCCAGCACGACGATGTCCGCATCCGGCGCGTCGACCAGCGCCGAGGGCTCGACCGGCAGCACGCGCACGCGATGGGACAGCAGCCCGAGCGCCGGCAGCACCTGTGCCGATCCACCGGACGCCGGGGTCAGGAGCAGAAGGTCTGCCACCGTGGAACCTCCCTGCGGCGAGTGGGGACACGCTACCGCGTGCGCTGCGCCCGGCGGACGGGCGTCCGGGAGTCGTCGGCGGCGCGTCGTCGGGCCGCTCGGGCGGGTGATCACGGGCCGTCGCACCGGGCACCGGCCCGGTCATCTGCGAGACTGTCGGCCGTGCTCTCCCTGGTCCTGATCGTCCCCGTGCCCCGTGCGGGCGTGCTCGTCGGCGTGCGCGCCGCGTCGCACCGAGCGGCGGACGGGCGGTAGCGGACCGTGCAGCTCGCCACGCGTGCGGTCGTCACGGCCGCCCTCGCCGCCGTCGTCGCGGTCGCCGGGTACGTCGGCGGCCTGCCCGTGACCGTGGTCGCCGCCCTGCTCGCGATCGCGTTCGCGGTGGGCTGGCCGTCGCTCGCGAGCCTGCCGTTCAGGCCCGGCTCGGCGGCCGTGATCGGCATCGGCGGGGTCGGTGCCGTGCTCGCGGTGCACGCCGTGCTCGACCAGCCGTACCTGCGGTACCTGCCCGTGGTGTTCGCGACGACGATCCTGCTCGCGTTCCTCAACGAGCTGCTGCGGCGCGGCGGGCGGGACCGGCTCGTCGAGTCGGTCGCGGGCACCGTGACCGGCACGCTGCTGGCGGTCGCGGTGGCCGGCTGGGTCGCGATCGGGCGCACGCCCGGCGGTGAGCCGATCGTCGTCGTCGGTGCGCTCGCGCTCGCGGTCGGGTCCGCGGTCGTCGCGCTGCCGTTCGCGGGCTGGGCCGGGGCCACCGTCACGACGCTGGCGGCCACCGGCGCCGGCGCGCTCGCCGCGCTCGTCCTGCCGGACATCGACCTCGTCGCGGGTGTCGTGCTCGGCGCCGCGGTGGGTGTGCTCGTCGCGTCGCTGCACGTCCTGTTCGACGACCTGCGCACGCTCGCGCGCCACCTGCCGTCCATCGCCGCGGTCGTGCTGCCCGTCACGGTGACCGGGATCCTCGTGTACGTCGTCGGGCGCGTGCTCGTCGGCTGACGAGCCCCCGGGACGACCCGGGACACGCGGCGCGCGGCGCGGCGCGAGGTGGATGTGACGTGCGTCGTCGCGATCGACGGGGGCACAGCGCGCCGAGGTCGTTAGGATCGGTCCATGACAGCGCTCGAGGGGCTCTTCATCGGTCTGCTGGTCCTCGCCACCGGCGCCATCGCCTGGACGGCGGGCATCGTGGTGCTCCGCCTGTTCAAGTCGCAGAACTGACGCCCGGACCCGGGAGGCACCACCCCATGGCCTTCGTGCTGCCCGAGGGGCTCGCACCCGAGGTGTACCCGCTCGCCTGGCTGGTCGGCCGCTGGCACGGCCAGGGCGTCGTCGGGTACCCCGGCATCGACGAGACCGCGTTCGTGCAGGACGTCGTGTTCGACCACGACGGCGGCCCGTACCTGTCCTACACGTCGACCATCCGGCTCGTCGTCGCGCCGGACGACGCGTCCGCGCTCGCGGACGCCGCACCCGACGAGGGCGGGGCCGGGGACGGCGCGCCCTCCGCGCGTCCGACGAGCGACGTGCCCGTCGAGGACGGACCGGTCTGGTCGACCGAGTCCGGGTACTGGCGGGTGCCGCCCGAGCGGCCCGCCGACCTGCCCGACGCGCAGTTCCCCGTCGAGGTCCTCCTCGCCGATCCGTCCGGGCACGTCGCGGTGTACGTCGGCGCCGTCGGCAACGGCCGCGTCGACCTCGCGTCCGACCTGATCGCGCGCACCGCGACGGGCGCCGACGTGACCGCCGCGAAGCGGCTCTACGGCCTGGTCGACGGCGAGCTCATGTGGGCGCACGACATGGCGGCGTTCGGCCGGCCCATGCAGTCCTACGCGTCGGCGCGCCTCGCGCGCGTCGAGGACGCGTGAACCGGTGACGGGCCCGGCGATGACCGAGGCCGCCGTCCCCGCCGAGGCCCCGTCCTACGAGGCGCCCCGCCACCGCAGCCCGCTGCTCGCGCGGCGCGGCGCGGTCGAGGGCGTCGGACCGGACGCGGGCGTCGCGTGGCACTACGGCGACCCGACCGCCGAGCAGCGCGCGCTCGCGCGCGGGGGAGCGGTCGTCGACCAGTCGCACCTGGGCGTCGTGCGCGTCGCGGGGCCGGACCGGCTGACGTGGCTGCACTCGATCACCACCGCGCAGCTCGCGGACCTGCCGCCCCGCACCTCCACCGAGCTGCTGGTGCTGAGCCCGCACGGGCACGTCGAGCACGCGGCCGCGGTCGTCGACGACGGCGAGGCGACGTGGCTCGTGACGCAGACACCCGCGGCGCTCGCGGCGTGGCTCGACCGCATGAAGTTCATGCTGCGCGTCGAGATCGCGGACGTGAGCGACGACTGGGCGGCGATCGGCGAGCCCGTCGCGGCCGAGGGCGGCCCCGACGAGCCCGTGACGTGGCGCGACCCGTGGCCGCACGTCACACCGGGCGGGACCCGCTACGGCCCCGCCCCCGACGAGCACCCCGGCGCCGACCGTGCGTGGCGGCTCGTGCTCGTCCCGCGCGGCGAGCTGGCCGAGCAGGTCGCGGCCCGTGAGGCGACCGGGTGGCCGCTCGCCGGCACGTGGGCGAGCGAGGCGCTGCGGGTCGAGGCGTGGCGCCCGCGCGCCGCGTCCGAGGTCGACCACCGGACCATCCCGCACGAGCTCGACTGGCTGCGTACCGCCGTGCACCTGCACAAGGGCTGCTACCGCGGGCAGGAGACGATCGCGCGCGTGCACAACCTCGGGCGCCCGCCGCGGCGCCTGGTGTTCCTGCACCTCGACGGCTCCGGGCACCTGCTGCCCGAGCCGGGGGCCGCGGTGCACGAGACCACCGGCACGCCCGGCGAGCCCGGGCGCGAGGTCGGCCGTGTGACGTCGGTGGCCCGCCACCACGAGCTCGGGCCCGTCGCGCTCGCCGTGGTCAAGCGCTCGCTCGCCACCGGCGCCGAGCTGCTCGTCGCGTGCGAGGGCGCGATGGTGTCCGCGGGGCAGGAGGTCGTCGTGCCCGGTGAGGGCGTCTCGACCGACCGTCCCGCGCCGCGCGGGCCCGTCGCCCGCGGGCTCGGCGTCCACCCCTCGCTCTGACCATGGGGGCCGCGCCGACGAGGCCCGCGACCGACGCCCCGCGCGGGGGCCTGCGCGAGCTGCGGCTCGTCGCCCGTGCGCGCTGGCGGCAGGGGATCGACCGCGTCCGGGCGGCGTGGTTCCCGATCCTGCAGGCATCGGTGGCCGCAGGCATCGCGTTCGGCATCGGTCGGTACGTGCTCGACCACCCGTACCCGTTCTTCGCGCCCGTGTGCGCGTGGATCGCGCTCGGCTTCAGCGCCGACCGGTCGCTGCGCCGCGTCGCGGAGATCGCGGTGGGCGTGGCGATCGGGGTCGGGCTCGGGGACGCGCTGGTCCACGTCATCGGGTCCGGGCTGTGGCAGGTCGCGCTCGTGCTGTTCGTCGCGGCGACGGCCGCGCGGCTCCTCGACCGTGGTGCGCTGCTCACCACGCAGGCCGGCGTGCAGGCCATGATCATCGTCGGCCTGCCGAACATCGCCGCGACGGGCGGGCCGCTCGGCCGGTGGACCGACGCGCTCGTCGGCGGTGCCGTCGCGTTCGCCGTCGCCGTCCTCACCCCGTCCGACCCGCGGCGGGCCCCCCGCGAGCTCGCCTCACGCGCGACGCAGGAGGTCGCGGACGTGCTCGGCGAGCTCGCGCACGCGCTGGCGACGCAGTCGCCCGCCGACGCCGAGGACGCGCTCGTGCGAGCCCGCGCGTCGCAGCCGCGGCTCGACGAGTGGCGCGAGACCGCGACCAACGCGCGCGAGCTCGCGCGACTCTCGCCCGCCGCGCGCCGGCACCGGGGCGAGCTCGTGCGGCTCGTCGGGGCGTCCGTGCAGCTCGACCGTGCGATGCGCAACACGCGCGTCATGACCCGGCGCGGGCTCGCGCTCCTCGAGGCGCCCACGGCACACGACCTCGTCGCGGCCGGGCAGCGGCTCGAGGCGACCGCGGCCGCCGCCGACGACCTGGCGTCGGCGTTCGCGAGCGGACGCGACGCCGCGCGCGTGCGCGAGGCCCTGCTGCGCTCCGCCGCGGCCCTCGACCCGTTCACCATCGCGCCGGACGACTGGCAGGTGCAGAGCCTCGTGCTGCTGCACCGCTCGCTCGTCGTCGACCTGCTCGAGGCCGCGGGCGAGGACCCGGCCCGTGCCCGCGCCGCCCTCCCGGACCTCTGACCCTCCTCGTCGAGACCGCTGTTGCTCCGGGAATGGCCGCGGTGAGCCGGAGCAACCGCGGGGTCGGCGATTCCTCTCCGGCCGAGACTCAGCTCCCTCCCTGGTCGAGACCGTCGTTGTTCCGGGAATGGGGGACGTGAGCCGGAGCAACCGCGGGGTCGGCGGACCGCTTCTCGTCGAGACCGTTGTTGCTCCGGGAATGGGGGACGTGAGCCGGAGGAAGCGCGGGGTCGCGGGTGCTGGGGGGTGGGCCGGGGAGGGGGGAGCCGGTAGCGTGCCGCCGTGGAGGTCGCGGTCAGCGCGTTGCGCGCAGAGCTCAGGCAGTGGATCGAGACGGCGCGCGCGGGGCAGGACGTCGTGATCACCGAACGCGGCATCCCGGTGGCGCGGCTCACCGGCATCGAGTCCGCCGACCTGCTCGCGCGGCTCGAGCGCGACGGTCTGCTCGCGCCCGCCCGGGCGGCCCGCGAGCCTGCGCGGCCGGTCTCCGTGGACGGGACCCGCGGCGGTGCGCGTGACGGTGCGCGTGACGGGTCGCGGGAGGGGTCGCGGGACGGTGCACGCGACGGTGCACGCGACGGTGCGCTGTCCGGGCTCGTGCGGCGGCTGCGCCGCTGATGGCCGTCTGCTACTTCGACACCAGCGCGCTCGTGAAGCTGTGCGTCGCGGAACCCGGCTCGGAGCTCGCCGCGGCGCTGTGGGAGGGCGCGGACCTCGTCGCGACGTCCCGGCTCGCCGACGCGGAGGTGCGCGCGCTGCTCGCCGGGGGGCGGCGGGCCGGCGTCATCGACACGCGCGTCGAGCGCGCCGCGCTCGCGCAGTGGGACCGGCTGTGGCCCGCTCTGCACGTCGTCGAGTTGCACGAGCCCGTCACCGCGGGCGCCGCGACGCTCGTCGGGTACCACGCGCTGCGTGCCGCGGACGCGTTGCACCTGGCGTCCGCGCTCGCGCTGCGGTCCGACGAGCTCGTCGTCGTCGCGTGGGACGAGCACGTGGCCGCGGCGGCCCGCGCCGAAGGGCTGCGCGTCGTGCCGTGACGCGGTGGACCGGCGGGGCGGAGGTCGCCGACGAGCGTGCGCGGGGCACCGCGCACCGCGCACGGCGTGCCGGCCACGGGACTGCGCGGGGTGACTGCGCGGGGTGACTGCGCGGGGTGACTGCGCGGGGTGACTGCGCGGGGTGACTGCGCGGGGTGACTGCGCGCGGCGCGTGCGGCCCGTAGGCTCGGCGCGTGGCAATCGTCGGAAGCCTCCAGTGGATCCTCTACCTGCTGTTCCTGCTCGCGATCTTCGTGCTGTGCGTGTGGGCGCTCGTCGACCTCCTGCGCCGCCCCGCGAGCGCGTTCCCCGCGGCGGGCAAGCGCACCAAGAACTTCTGGCTCGTGATCGTGGGCGTCGCGACGTTCCTCGCGTTCCTCGCGATGCCCCCGCTGCAGCTCATGCCGTTCCTCGGCCTGCTCTCGGCGGTCGCCGCGATCGTCTACCTGGTCGACGTCAAGCCCGCCGTGGCGCCCTACTCGCGCCGCAGGCCCGGTGGTCCGACGAGGTCGACGGGCGGCTGGTGATGTCCGACGTCGCGACGTCGGCCGTCCCGCTCGCGCGCGTGGTGCGCGGCGGTCTCGTCGAGTCGGTCCACGCGGGGCACGTCGTCGTGCTCGCACCCGACGGCGACGTCCGCCTCGCGCTGGGCGACCCGGACGTGACGATCTGGGCCCGCTCGTCGCTCAAGCCGCTGCAGGCCGTCGGGATGCTGCGGCACGGCCTCGACCTGCACGACGAGCAGCTCGCGATCGCGTGCGCGAGCCACAACGCCGAGGCGGGACACCTGGACACGGTGCGCACGCTGCTCGCGGCGCACGGCCTGACGGTGGCGGACCTGGACAACACGCCCGACTGGCCGCTCGACCCCGAGGCGGCGTGGTCGTGGCGCGAGCAGGGGCACGGCCGCGAGCCGCTCACGCAGAACTGCTCGGGCAAGCACGCGGCGATGCTCGCGACGTGCGTGGCCGCGGGCTGGGGCGTCGCGGGCTACCGCGAGCCCGGGCACCCGTTGCAGCGCGCGCTGCACGACGCGGTGGCCGAGCTCACGGGCGTGCCGGTCGAGGCGACCACGGTCGACGGGTGCGGCGCGGCGCTGTTCTCGACGAGCCTCGTGGGCCTGGCCCGCGCGTTCGGGCGGCTGGGCCGCGCGCCCCACGACCCGGCGCACGCGGGCACGCCGGAGGGCCGCGTCGCGGCGGCCGTCACCGCGCACCCGTGGCACGTCGCCGGGACCGGGCGGGACGCCACGCGGTTCATGCAGGCCGTCCCGGGGCTCGTCGCGAAGGACGGGGCCGACGGCGTCTACGCCGCGGGACTGGCGGACGGCGGCGCGGTCGCGCTGAAGATCGCCGACGGCTCGGCGCGGCCGCGGGCCGCGGTGCTCGCGGCGGCGTTGCGCGTCGCGGGGGTGGACCCCGCGCTCGTCGACGAGGTGGGCCGCACGCCCGTGCTCGGGCACGGCGAGCCGGTCGGGGCGGTCGAGGCCACGTTCTGACGCGCCCGACGAGGCGCCGGACGCGCCCGGGAGGCACCGGGCCGGGAGAGGCAGGGACATGCGAGCCGTCGTGCAGCGGGTCACGCGCGCGTCCGTGACGGTGGAGGGCGAGGTCGTCGGGGCGATCGACAGGCCCGGGCTGGTCGCGCTGGTCGGCGTCACGCCCGGGGACGGGCCGGCGCAGGTCGAGCTGGTGGCGCGCAAGATCGCGGAGCTGCGGATCCTGCGCGACGAGCGGTGCGCGGTGGACGTGGGCGCGCCCGTCCTCGTGGTCAGCCAGTTCACGCTGTACGGCGACACCCGCAAGGGGCGTCGGCCCACGTGGAACGCGGCCGCACCCGGTCCGGTCGCCGAGCCGCTGGTCGACGCGGTCGTCGAGGCGTTGCGTGCCCGCGGGCTCGAGGTCGCGACGGGCGTGTTCGGCGCGGACATGGCCGTGGAGCTCGTCAACGACGGCCCGGTGACGATCCTGCTGGAGTCGACGCCGGAGGCGTGACGACTGAGGCGACGCCCGGGCACGGGAGAAGGCCCCTCGAAGTAAGCGTTCGAGGGGCCTTCCCGGGTGATCCCAGGCCGTCCGTCCGGTCGGGCGAACCCGGCCGTCCGTGTCGTCACCGACGGGTCGGTGCGACCGGCGCCGCTTCGACGGTGCGGCTCCCACCCGGCACCCGGTGGTCCGGCGAACCGGTCCGCCGCGGGCGGGGGGACTGCGATCGACCTCCCGGCTCCGAGCGGCCCTCGCGTCGTCGTCCGCGAGCCTCCGGGTTGCCCCGTCGGTGTGGTCGCCCGTTCTCCGGTCGGCCCGGTCCCGCTGTCCCTGTCCCCGTCAGGGGCACCTCCCGAGGGGGGCGGTTCCTGTCGGTTCTCGATCCGGCGGGGCCGATGAGTGATTTCTAGTCCTGCGTCCAGGACCCCGCAAGGGGCAGGTCAGGGGCAGTTTCGTCCACAGGTCCCTCCACACGGTCGTGCACAGGCCGGCCTGCGAGAACACCGGCCGAACACAGGGTTGTGGACAGAATTTGTGGACAAGTCGCGTGTCGTTCACCCGGTCGGCGGTCGCCCTCCTCGTACCCTGGAGATCGGTGAGGGCCCCTCGGAGTAAGCGTCCGAGGGGCCCTCTCATGCGTGAGGCGTCTCACGGCGCCGGCGGGACCGTTGGCCGCGCGGACCCACCCGCACCCGGTCGAGGATGGGGGCATGAGGATCGACGCCTCGCTGGGGGACATCACCGAGCTGGCCGTGGACGTCGTCGTGAACGCGGCGAACTCCTCGCTCCTGGGCGGCGGGGGCGTGGACGGGGCGATCCACGCCGCGGCCGGGCCCGGGCTGCTGGAGGCCTGCCGCGAGCTGCGCGCCACGCGCTACCCGGACGGCCTGCCCGTCGGGCACGCCGTGGCGACCGACGCGTTCGACCTGCCCGCGCGGTGGGTCGTGCACACCGTCGGGCCCAACTGGCGCGCGGGTGAGCGTGACCCCGCGATGCTCGCGTCGTGCTTCCTCAGCTCGCTCGAGGTCGCCGTCGACCTCGGTGCGCGCACCATCGCGTTCCCCGCCGTCAGCGCGGGGGCGTACGGGTGGGACGTCGACGAGGTCGCGCGCATCGCCACGGCCGCCGTGCGGACCTGGAAGGTGGGCACCGCGCAGGACCGCCGGCCCGACGGCACGCCCAACGGGATCTCGCACGCGCAGTTCGTGCTGCACGACGAGCGCGCACTGCGCGCGTTCCAGGAGGCGCTGGCGGCCTGAGGCGAGCGCCTCAGCCGACGGGGCGTGCGAACCAGCCGAGCACGGCCGCGACCACCGGCGGGTCCTGCGGGGAGTGGTCGCCCGGCACCGTGACCAGCTCCCACGGACCCGCGAGCGACGCCAGGTGGTGGCGCAGCTCGTCGGGGGAGCCGAACGGGTCACGCTCGCCGCTGACCGCGAGCACCGGCACCCGCACGTCCGGCAGGTGCCCGACGCGCAGCTGCTCGGGACGACCCGGGGGGTGCAGCGGGTACGACAGCAGGAGCAGACCCGCGGCGGGCTGGCCCTGCGCCACGGCCATCGACGCCATGCGCCCGCCGAACGAGCGCCCGCCCAGCACCAGCTGCGCCGGGTCCACGCCCAACTCGTCGGCCCACGCGTCCGCGCGTTCCCGCAGGTGCGGGACGGCGGCCTCGGGGCGCTCGGGGCCACTGCTGCCGCGCTCGCGGTTGGCGAAGTCGAGCCGCAGCACCGGCAGCGGGGCGAGCGCGGCCTCGAGCGCGACGAGCGTGCGGTGGTCACGGTCCGCGCCCGCACCCGGCGTGAGCACCACCCCGGCGACGGTCGTCGGGTCGAACGCGCGGTCGTCGGCCATGGCTGTCAGGGTAGCGACGCGTCCAGGCGGAACGCCGCGCGCAGGGTCGCCAGGACGCCGTCGTCGTCGTTCGACGGCGCGACGAACCGGGCCGCCGCGCGGACGTCCGGGTGGGCGTTGGCCATCGCGAACGACCACCCCGCGGCCTCCAGCATGCCGAGGTCGTTGAAGTAGTCACCGAACGCCATCGTCTGCTCGGGTGGGACACCGAGCCGGGCCTGCAACGCGCGCAGCGCCCGGCCCTTGTCGGCGTCCGGGCCCATGACGTCGACCCAGTGCTCGCCCGAGACGAGCACGCGGTCGGGGCCGTCGAGCGGCGCGAGCAGCGGCCCTGCGCCGTGTTGCGCGTCGTCGACGTCGAAGACGGCGAGCTTGAGCACCTCGTCGTCCACCGCCTGCAGGTCCGCCACGTGCTCGAGGCGGCGGTAGTACGGGCGCACGTGGGCGAGGAACTCCTCGTCGGTGCGCTCGACGTACGCCGAGCGGACACCGCACAGCACCGCGCCGAGCCGCGCGCCCTGCGCGACCGCGCCGCGCACCAGGTCCACGCCGCGATGCGCGGTCCCGCGCGCGAGGGGCGCGACCGCCACCGGCTCGTCGTGCTGCACGACGAGCGCACCGTTCTCCGCGATGTACGTCAGGTCCCCGCGGTCCAGCTGCGCGCGCAGCGTCGCGTGCTGGCGTCCGCTCGCCGGGCACACCGTGACGCCCCGCGCGAGCAGCGCGTCGAGCACCGGGCGGAAGCCGTCCGGGAGGCGCTTGGCGGAGTCGAGCAGCGAGCCGTCCATGTCGAGCGCGACCAGGCGCACGCACGTCGCGTCGAGCGTCGAGCGCAGGTCGTCCAGGAGCGTGGCGGGCCGGGTGTCGGCGGTGCGGGCGTGGTTCGCGGGCTGGTCCTCGGGCACACCCGATCGTCTCAGGAGTCGCGCAGCGCGTCCTGCACGCCCTGCTCCGCGGGACCCAGGTGCACCGGCTCGCGTCCCGTCAGGCCGTCCCACCAGCCCTTGTAGGACGCCGCGACCTCCCGCAGCTCCCAGCGCCGCAGCTGCGCGGACCGCACCCCGGCCGACGAGACACCCACACCCTGCGTGTCGATGCCCGCCGCCGTGCAGGAGAACACCGCGCGGCGCACGTGGTAGTCCTGCGTGAGCACGACCGCGGCGTCCACGCCGAACACGCGGTGCGCACGCACGCACGAGTCGTGCGTGTCGAACCCGGCGTAGTCGAGCACCACCGCGGACGTCGGGACGCCGTTCGCGACGAGGTAGTCGTGCATGGCCGTCGGCTCGTCGTGACCCACCGAGCCGTTGTCGCCGCTCACGAGGATCACCTGCACCGTGCCGCGCTCGTACAGCGCACGCGCGGCGTCGAGGCGGCGGCGCAGGTAGGTGGACGGCGAGCCGTCGGGACGCAGACCCGCGCCGAGCACGATCGCGACCGGCGTGTCCCGCACGTCGTCGAGCGCCCGCAGCCGCGCCTGGCCGGTGCCCTGCACCCACGCGAGCGGGACGAGCAGCACGACGACGAGCGCGGCGGCGACGAGCAGGCGGCGGCGCCACCGCCTGCGCGCGGGCCGGGCGTGCCGCGCCGGCTCGTCGGGCGGCGCGGCGGGAAGCTGCTCCGCCTCGATGCTCACCCGCCCACCCTACGACCCCCCTCCCACCCCCGACCGCCGCCGCGCCACCTGCCACCGGTGGCCGGTCCGAAGCGGAGCTGGACCGTGAGTGGGTGGAGAAACGCTCGCCATGCGAGCGTTTCTCCACCCGTTGCGGGAGCGGCGCACGCGGCGGGGCGTGGATGAGAGGTCTCTCATCGGGGACTCCTGGTCGGTGGGCACCGTCAGCGCCGTCAGCGGTCCGGCGCGAGCAGGTCGGCTCGCAGCACGGGCAGCTCGCGCACCAGGACGTTCCACAGCAGGTCCTTGTCGATGCTCACGTCGTGGTGCGCGAGCCGGTCCCGGATGCGCTTCAGCTCGCGCCACGGCACCCTCGGGCGCGCGGCCCTGAACTCCTCGTCGAAGGCCCCGCACGCCGTCTGCAGATCGATGAGCAGCGCCTTCGTCGCGAGGTACGCGATCTCGTCGTCGCCCACGAACTCGTCGTACCCGCGCGCCACGATCCGGTCGGCCACGTCGAGCATCCGGGCGACGTCCGCCAGGGCGCGGGTCGCGCGCTCCGCCGGTGTGCTCACAGCGGGCGGGCGGTCGCCCGGGCCGACTCGACGACCGGGCCACGCCCGTCGTCGTGCACGATGTCGACCCGCACCTCGAGCAGGTCCTCGAGGTCGAGCTCCATGCGCATGACGTCGACGAGCGACGTCCCTGGCGCGGTGTCGACGAGGAGGTCGAGGTCGGAGTCCTGGGTGTCGGAGCCGGCAGCCGTCGACCCGAACACCCGGACGGTGCGTCCGCCGTGCGCCCGGACGATGTCCAGGATCTCGTCGCGGTGCTCGCGCAATGCCTCGGAGGGGAGCGGCCGGAGCGCGGCGAGCACCCGGTCGAGCTGGACCGGCCCGAGCGGGCGGCGGCCGGTCTCGTGCGCGCTGATGTTGGGCTGCGGCACGCCGCTGCGGTGCGCGAGCTCGGCCTGCGTGAGGCCGCGCCGGCGCCGGCGCTCCGCGAGGTCGGTCGACACGTACCGACCATAGCGCGTCGCTATAGGGCTCGCGGGGTCAGCGGGTCAGGGTCGCGACGAGGGCGGGGACCGCCTCGTCGATCGGGGTGCGGATCACCTCGTCGGCCAGGTGGTCGTACGGCGTGGGCTCGGCGTTGACGATCACCAGCCGCGCCCCGGACTCGACCGCGAGCGGCGCGAGGCTCGCGACCGGATGCACCGTGAGCGTGGTGCCGATCGCGACGAACGTCTGCGCGTCCGTGGCCGCCGCGACCGCGCGGCTCAGCGCGTCCTCGGGGAGCTGCTCGCCGAAGTACACGACGTCCGGCTTGAGCACCCCGCCGCACTCGACGCAGCGCGGGTCCGGCTCGTCGGGCAGCCGTGCGAGCACCTCGCTCGTCGGCCACGTCGTCGTGCACCGCAGGCACGACGTGGTGGCGAGCGACCCGTGCAGCTCGACCACGTGCTCGTCGGACGAGCCCGCGGCCTGGTGCAGGCCGTCGAAGTTCTGCGTGAGGACCGCGCGCAGCCCGCCCGCCCGCTCGAGGTCCGCGAGCGCGCGGTGCGCCGCCGTCGGACGGGCGTGCCAGACCGCGTGCGACGCCCACGCGCGCCAACCCTGCACCCGCACGTCGGCGTCGCGCACGTACGCGGAGATCTCCAGGAGCCGGGCGGCCGACGGGTCCTGCGTCCACACGCCCTGCGGTCCCCGGAAGTCGGGGATGCCCGACGACGTGGAGATCCCCGCGCCCGTGAGGACCGTGACGCCTGGCTCGTCGTGGTGGTGCGGCACGTCAGCCCTGCGCGTCGAGCCGGGCCGCGACGTCCGCGGGGAACCCGCCCGTCGCGATCGGACCCCAGCGCTCGGGCGTGACCCGGATCAGCGACTTGCCCTGCACCCGCATCGCCGCCCGGTACTCGTCCCAGTCCGGGTGCTCGCCCGCGATGCAGCGGAAGTAGTCGACCAGCGCGTCCTCCGCCTCCGGCATGTGCAGCACCTGCGCGGTGCCGTCGACCTGCACCCACGGGCCGTCCCACTCGTCCGAGAGCACGCACACGCTCACCCGCGCGTCACGCTCGGCGTTGCGCGTCTTGGCGCGACCCGGGTAGGTGGAGATCACGATGCGGCCCTCGTCGTCCACGCCGCCCGACACGGGCGAGACCTGCGGGCGGCCGTCCGCGCGCGTGGTGACGAGCAGCAGGTGATGCCGCGGCCGCACGAACTCGAGCAGCTCGTCGCGGGTGGCGGCGGTGGTGGTCGCGATGGAACGTCCCATGGGATGACGGTACGGCGAGCTCACCCGACCTCGTCGGAGAGTGCCGTGGCGGCGTCGACGAGGAGGTCGTCGACGCCGCTCAGGTCCCACCCCTCGGAGCTGGCGACGCGCTCGCGCTGTAGGTCGCAGACGACCGCGACGGCGCCCGGGAACGCGCGCTCGATCATCCGCAGCCCGAGGTCGAACGCGACGGGCGTGAGCTCTTCGGCCAGGAGCCAGGTGCCGACGACCTCGAGGATCCCGTCTGGGCGCCGCTCGGCGAAGGTCGGCCGGACCTCGACGAGCAGGTCGACCAGTCGTGCGTCTGCGGGTGTGGTCGACTCGTGGCGAGCGGCTCTCCACCGAGGGTGAACCCGGTCCCATGCCAGTGCGACGCGCTCGTACGACGGGCGGCGTCGCGGGTTGGCGCGCGCGGCGGCTCCTCTCACCCGTGCGCCATCGCGAGTCGTCGCGCGGTCGCTCCGGATCGCACTGCGGATCGGCATCCAGAAGTCGAGTGCGGGCTCGTAGGCACCGGTGCGTTCCACGATGTCGCGGACGACCCGAGTCCTGCGGGCCGGACTGCCGGCGTTGACGTACTTGAGCACGTCCGTCGCGCCGAGCGGGCGGCTCACTGCTTGCTCCACGTGCCGCAGTCACTCTCGAAGTCCTGCCCGGCGCTGAGGGTGACGGTGGGGTGCCCGCCGTTGACGATGTCGTTCTGGATGATGTCGTCCTGGTTGGTCCCCGTGCGGTAGATGCCCCAGTAGCAGGACGACGCGACGGGCTCGGTGGTCCTGTAGGTGCCCGGCTCCACGTCGACCCCCACCGTCCAGGTACCGATGTCGATCTGGGACGCGGCCACCGCCTCCTCCGCAGCACCGATGACCGCCTCGCGGTCGTCGAGCTCGGTGGCGCGCGTGTCGAGCTGGGTCTCCCGTTCGTCGAGCTCCGCGGCTCGCGAGGCGAGGTCGCTCGTCGCGGTCTCGGCGGCGTCGGCCCTCTTCTCCGCTGTGGTGGCGCGCCGCTCGGCGGCGCTCAGTGACGCCTTCAGGTCGGCGGCCGTCGTCTCGGCGGCCGTGTCGAGAGCACCGCTCGCGACGATCGCGCACCGACCGGTGCCGTCAACGGGCGGCGAGTTCACGAGTCGTCGTAGTCGAGCAGACCGTTCTCGATCACGTGGCGCCGGAACCCGCCGGCCTCGAACGGAAGGAAGTACTCGCTCGCGAGCAGGTCGTCCGCGAGCTTCTCGACCATCACCAGCGTCAGCTGCTTCGTCCGGACTGCGTCGCAGAGCAACGGAACTGTCGCGATGACGCGCAGCCCTTTCTCCTTCGCGACCTGACGAGCGGTGTTGTCGTCGATGACGATCTCGCAGCCGTAGACCTCCCCCATCGCGAGAACTCCGCACTCACCCAGGTTGGTGCGTCCGACCGCGAGCCGGCTCTCGTACGAGGCGAACGTCGCGAGGTAGGCGACGTCGGTCGCTCGGTGGACCGTGATCCACTCGGCATTGAGGACGGCGCCGAGCGTGGGGTTGTGCTCCGAAGCGCGGCGCAGCTCGTCCTCGACCGCCTCCGGGATGTAGACGGCTCGCCCGGCCGCGAGGAACCGCAGCACGCCCAGCCAGCCCTGGGCTGCGAAATGGCGCAGCGGTCCCGTGTCGAAGACCAGCGCGTCGGCCGGGACTGTCACGACACGAACGACCAGATCTCGTCGCTCCTGCGGGTCCGAGGTTGGGGAAGGTCCGACTCGTCGAACGTCCCGTGGAGCAGCTCGAGACCGCGTTCGCGGCTGATCCGCTCGTCGCGGACAAGACGCACCACGGCGCGGGCGTAGGGTCCGGGCACCGTGGTTCCCGCCAGCTCCTCCAATGGAACGTGGAGGTTCATCTCCACGATGTCGGCCCGAGTGGTGCGGATCTCGCGGACTGCGGCTATGGCGTCGCCATCGGCCAACGAAAGTTCCCTCAGCCGTGCTGCCAGTGTCGCCATGTCGACGCGGTAACTGCTTGCGATGTGGATCGCCGCTGCGCGGAGACCCTGCTCGTCCACCGAGGTGGACCACGTGGTCAGAGACGCAGCGGGCAGGAGGAGCGCGCGGGCGAAGCGGTCGAGGCGGGCTTCAGTCGGCACCGCGTCGTCGGACCGAGCCACGCGCCAGTCGATCGTGTAGTCGTCTCCCACCAGGTAGTGCCCGAGCTCGTGCGCCAGCGCCAGGCGGCGTCGCCCTACCTTCATGTGGCTGTTCACCAAGCTGACGCCACCTCGGCGTAGCAAGACCGTTCCAGCATCGGCTGTGTCCTTGCCGATGTCTCGGGAGAAGGCCAGCAGACCCAGGGTCGCAACACTCGCGCTCAGGTCCCGAACGGGTTCGTCGGCGGTCAGGCCGAGGAGGCGCCGCGCGCGCGCGGCGAGAGTGTCTGCCTCGGCGTTCGTGGTCGGCTGCGCGAAGTCGTCGGGAATCGCTGCTGCTCCAGCATCGAGACCAATCTCGGAGCTGTCCAAGCCGGCGACGAACTCGACATCGTCAGTGATCCGCGCAAGGAGGGCGTCGATCTGGGAGTCGCTCGTGTCCAGGCCTTGGCTCGAACGGTGTGCGACGAGCGCGGGGATCGGCTCAGTGAAGAACGACGTCATGCGCACGCCCAGTGCGGTGGCGATGTCGGCGAGCTCGAGGGCCGTCACCCGCCGGCTTCCCGCCTCGATCTTGTTGACGGCCGTGCGGTCGATCCCGACCATGTGGGCCACGTCGTCCTGGCTGAGATCGGCGCGCTTTCGTGCCTCGCGGATGCGCTCGCCCAGCATCTTGGCGTTGACCGTCGTCACATGTGCGATTCTCGCACAGGCTCGTGTGCGGAACCTGCGGCACCGGGTGGACTCGGTTGCGCCGTCATACGTTTCGGCATCGGGAACCTATGGCGCAACGACCGGCGAGCAGCGCCCATCGGCGAACAGCCCCCTTATCGGCACGGCCCCACACGATTGCCCGGCACCGCGGCTAGGGTCCGAGCATTGGAAGGCCGATGACCCAGCAGGCGGGAGCGAGCGTGCGATGACCATGTCCGAGGACGCGTGGGAGCAGCTCGCGCTCGAGACGCTCGCGGAGCCCCTCATGTGGCGCGTTGCGCGCGGCCCGCAGATCGCACCCGGCTCTGGTGAGCGCGAGAGCTGGGACGACCTCGTCATCCCGTCCCGCCTGCGCCGCGCCCTGCGAGACCTCAACCCGTCCGTCCCCGTCGGGTACCTCGAACAGGCGATGGCGGAGATCCTCGCGCCGTCGTCGCAGGACGCGCTGACCGAGAACTACCGCATCCATCGCTTCCTCACGGAGGGCTACCGGGGCCTGACGTACATCGACGACGAAGGACGCGAGCAGACCCCGACGATCCGTCTGGTGGACGTCGACCCGGACCGCAACGACTGGCTCGCCGCCAACCAGGTGACCGTGGTCCGCGGCGACGTCGAACGGCGCTTCGACGTCGTTCTCTACCTCAACGGCATGCCCGTGGTCCTGATCGAGCTGAAGCGCGCCGGTTCGGCGAACGCGGGCCTCGCCAGCGCACACGCACAGATCGAGACCTACGTGCGCGAGCTTCCGCTCGTGTTCCGGTTCGCCGTCCTCGCGGTGATCAGTGACGGCATCACCGCGCGGTACGGGACCCCGTTCACCCCGCTTCACCACTGGACGCCGTGGAACGTGGACGACGTCGGTGCGGTCGTCGGTGCGGAGCACACCGCGGACGGGATGTCGGCACTCGACGTGCTGCTCGACGGGCTCGCCTACCAGCCCCGCTTCCTTCAACTGCTGAACGGGTACGTCGCGTTCGACGGCGGAGACGACGGTCTCACCAAGCGGATCGCGAAACCCCATCAGTACTTTGCCGTGGACAAAGCGATAGCGGCGACGATCGCGGCCGTCGGCAGCAACGGCAAGGCGGGTGTCGTCTGGCACACCCAGGGCTCCGGCAAGTCGATGGAGATGGAGCTGTACGCCAACCAGGTGCTGCGGCACCCGCGCCTGGCGAACCCGACGATCGTCGTCGTCACCGACCGCACCGAGCTCGACGGGCAGCTGTACCAAGGCTTCGCGCGCAGCCTGCTGCTCCCCGAGAAGCCCCAACAGGTGGTCCGCCGCGAGGAGCTGCGCGCCGAGCTGCGCGGCCGCATGTCCGGCGGCATCTATTTCACGACGCTGCAGAAGTTCTCCCGCACCAAGGACGAGCGCGACGCAGGGGCGGCGCACCCGCTGCTGTCCGACAGGTCCAACATCGTCGTCATCGTCGACGAGGCGCACCGCAGCCACTACGACGACCTCGACGGGTACGCCTGGCACCTGCGCAACGCGCTGCCCCGCGCGACGCTCATCGCGTTCACGGGTACGCCCGTCGCGTTCGCTGAGCGGGACACGCGGGAGGTGTTCGGCGACTACATCGACATCTACGACCTCACACGGGCGGTCGAGGACGGCGCGACCGTCCCCGTGCACTTCGAGTCCCGCCTCGTGAAGGTGCGGTGGGCCGACGAGGTCGACGAGGACACGATCGACCGCGCCGCGGACGAGGTGACCTCCGGTCTCGACGACACCGAGCGAGAGCGGATCGAGAAGTCCGTCGCCGTCGTCAACGCCGTCTACGGGGCCCCCGCGCGGATCGCGATGCTCGCTGACGACCTGGTCGCCCACTGGGAGGACCGACGCGCCTCGATGGGTGCCGCGCTCGGCACACCCGAGACTCCGTTCATCTCCGGCAAGGCCCTGGTGGTCTGCGCGACGCGGGAGATCTGTGCGCGGCTGTACAGCGCCCTCGTCGAACGCCGACCGGACTGGCACTCCGACGAGCTCGAGAAGGGACGCGTGAAGGTCGTCTACTCGGGCTCGGCGAGTGACACGATGCCCGTCGCCCAGCACGTGCGGCGGGACTCCGCGAACGCGGTGGTCAAGCAGCGGCTGAAGAACCCGGACGACGAGCTCGAGATCGTCATCGTCAAGGACATGATGCTCACCGGGTTCGACTCGCCCCCGCTGCACACCCTCTACCTCGACCGTCCCCTCAAGGGTGCGTTGCTCATGCAGACGCTCGCCCGTGTGAACCGCACGTTCCGCGGCAAGCAGGATGGTCTGCTCGTCGCCTACGCGCCGCTGGCCGACAACCTTCACGCAGCGCTCGCCGAGTACACGGTCAGCGACCAGGAGACGAGGCCCGTGGGGCGTCCGGTCGACGAGGCGGTCGACCTCGTCGGCCAGCTGCTCGACCGACTCGACACCCTCCTGGACGGCTATGACTGGAGAGCCCGGCTTCGGCAGGGTGATCGTCGGGCTTACGTCGCCGCCGTGCTCGGCGCCGTCGACTACCTGCGACGCCCCGACACCCCGCCCGTCACCAGCAGCGACGGCGAGGAGTCGCGCGTCGCGGCGTACCGGCGCGAGGCCGGCCGGCTCGCTCGCGCGTGGGCGATCGCGGGCCGCGCGGACGCCTTGCACGCCCGCCGGCCGGACGCGCAGTTCTTCGAGGAGGTGCGCGTCTGGATCGGGAAGTTCGACGCCGAGGACCGACAGGCTCGCGGAGAGCCCGTGCCCGACGACGTCCAGCGCCTGCTCAACCAGCTCCTCGCGGGCGTCGTCCAGTCGACCGAGGTTCTCGACATCTACACGGCGGCCGGCATGCCTCGGCCCGCTCTGTCCGACCTGACGCCGGAGTTCCTGGCACAAGCCCAGGCATCCGAGCGCCCCCACCTGGCGATCGAGGCGTTGCGCGCACTCATCGAGGCAGAGTCCCGTACCGCCACGCGACACAACCTCGTGCGGCGCTGTGCGTTCTCCGAGCGTCTGGCCGAGCTGATGAACAGCTACACCAACGCGCAGCTCACGTCGGCCGAGGTCATCGCCGCGATGATCGAGCTCGCCCGCGACGTCGCGCGCGAAGCGAGCCGCGGCGCGCACTTCTCGCCGCCGCTCGACGAGGACGAGCTGGCCTTCTACGACGCGGTCGCGTCGAACGAGTCGGCCGTCGAGCTCCAGGGGGAGGACGTCCTCGCCCAGATCGCCCGTGAGCTCGTCACGATCATGCGCCGCGACGTCAAGACCGACTGGACCGTCCGCGACGACGTGAAAGCGAAGCTGCGCTCGTCGATCAAGCGGCTCCTCGTCAAGCACGACTACCCGCCGGACAAGCAGCCCGCCGCGATCCGTCTCGTGCTCGAGCAGATGGAGTCGATGGCGCCGCGCCTCACGGCCTGACGCCTCGGGCACCAAGGCCTGTGGACAGCGGATCGCCGCGTCTTCGTATCGTCACTACCTTCAGGGCGAACCGGAGCGAACCGGACGTCAGGGGAAAGGTGGTCGAATGAGATCCCGATTGATTCTCACGGCATGTGCTGCGCTGGTGGTTGGACTCGCTCTGCCCAGCGCGAGCGTGGCCGCCGACGAAGTCGCTTGGAGCGCCGATGCCGCGAGCAGCACAGAGGAGTCGCCGACAATCGGCGCTGGCGGCGCCGAGCCTAGTTCCGCAACATCCGATCTCGACGCGGACACCGGCTCCGACGTGATCTCCATCCGGATCGGAGGAGAGGCGGACGCGGGTGGGCCGCTCATCAAGATCGGCTTCATCGTGTGCAACCTGTGGTCCGACAAGCCCCACTACTCGAACGGGGCCGGTGGAGTCATCTACAAGGTCCGCGGTGAGTGCAAGAAGTACGGCGTCGGTCTCGAGAACGTCGTCAAGGTGCATATGAACGGGACCTTGACCAAGGACGGTGTCGTGCGTGCGACGAGGTATGGAACATTCAGCATCAAGACGGATGGCACGAAGCACACCTGGTACGTGCCGCTCATGAACTCGGGCGGCTCGGGGTGCGGTACCTGGAAGGGGAGGAACGTGGTCACGAGCACGGTCCCCTCAGGTATCGCGCCGGACGGGGTTGTCTTCTCGAGTACGAGGTCGGGGTGTTTGCGGGGATGATCGAGAGTCTCTCGTCTGTTCTGGGACGGCTGCCCGAGGGGCGGGTCGCCGATGTCCATCCCACCTACTTCGTGACGTTCCTGACAGGACCGGTCGAGGGCGAGCTGGCGGACATCGACACCGAGGCCACGTACGTGGTCGAGGGTGCGCGCGACGTGACGGCGGTGGTCGCCTGGGCGCAGGCTCACCTCCCGGAGCGGCTGCTGCTCGCAGAGGTGAGCGTGCAGGCGTACGACGGGCCGGACCGTGCCCAGGTCTGGTCGCTGCAGCCTGACACGCCCTGGGCGCGCGAGGTCGGGCCGGACTACACGCACTGAGGACGGACCCGCCCCCGCGCCACGGGTCGCGTGGGCGGGGGCGGGACCGTTCTCGGGTGGGTCAGGCGACCGGTTCGGGCACCCGCTCCGCGACCACCGCGGGCTCCGGTTCGGGCCGGCGGGCCAGGCGGCTCGGCCACCACATGCGCGGGCCGATGTCGAGGTTCAGGGCCGTGACGAGCACCGAGCGGACGACGAGCGTGTCGAGCAGCACGCCGAACGCGACGGCGAACCCGATCTCCGCGAACCCGACCGCGGGGAGCGTGCCGAGCGTCGCGAACGTGCCCGCGAGCACCAGCCCGGCCGACGTGATCACGCCACCGGTCGCGGCGAGGCCGATGAGCGTGCCGCGGCGGTGCCCGACGCGCTGCACCTCCTCACGCACGCGCGTCATGGAAAGAGTTGAAGGAAGTACCGACCGACGTCCCCGGCGGAGTCCTCCGTAGCCGGTCCGTCAAGACCTGCTGGGCGAACCGGCGGTGTGGTCATGTCCTGGTCCGCACCTGTCGCGGCCGTGGGTGCGGGGGATGCGGGCCGCCTTGTCGGACTTGGGGGCAAGGTCGATGGGGCCAAGGTGCGTGCGTCACTCGCTGTAGGCGTGCTCGGCGACGGCTCCGCAGGCGTCGAGGTGCAGGCGGCGAGAGCGAGGGTCGCGAGGAGGATCGTCAGCGCGGCGCGCGTACGGGACATGACCGCAAAGTACTCAACTCGGACATGCGGCGGGTGGGATCGTCCGCCTGGTTGTGGACAACTGTCCTCGTGGGGTCGTCCTCCCGGGACGCAGCGGGGCGGCGTGGGCTTTCACGCCTGCGGCGAACACGGGCCTATCGGCCAGGGTGCCGCCGTTAGCATCGAACAACGCCGCATCGTCGTCGGCCCCTGGCGCTCCCCACCGAAGCCGGGTCAGGGCGACGAGCACGCCGCTCGTGAGGAGTGCACATGTTCGAGAGATTCACGGACCGAGCCCGTCGCGTGGTCGTCCTCGCCCAGGAAGAGGCGCGGATGCTCAACCACAACTACATCGGCACCGAGCACATCCTCCTGGGCCTGATCCACGAGGGTGAGGGTGTCGCGGCCAAGGCGCTCGAGTCGCTCGGGATCTCGCTGGAGGCCGTGCGCGCGCAGGTGCAGGAGATCATCGGCGAGGGCCAGCAGGCGCCCTCGGGCCACATCCCCTTCACGCCGCGCGCCAAGAAGGTGCTGGAGCTGTCGCTGCGCGAGGCGCTGCAGCTCGGCCACAACTACATCGGCACCGAGCACATCCTGCTCGGGCTCATCCGCGAGGGTGAGGGAGTCGCCGCCCAGGTGCTCAACAAGCTGGGCGCGGACCTCAACCGCGTGCGCCAGCAGGTGATCCAGCTCGTCTCCGGCTACCAGGGCAAGGAGCCCGTGGCCGCGGGCGGGCCGCAGGAGGGGCAGCCCTCGGGCTCGGCGGTGCTCGACCAGTTCGGGCGCAACCTGACGCAGGCCGCGCGCGACACCAAGCTCGACCCGGTGATCGGGCGCGAGAAGGAGATCGAGCGGGTCATGCAGGTGCTGTCCCGCCGCACCAAGAACAACCCGGTCCTGATCGGCGAGCCGGGCGTCGGCAAGACGGCGGTCGTCGAGGGTCTCGCGCAGGACATCGTGCGCGGTGACGTGCCCGAGACGCTCAAGGACAAGCAGCTGTACACGCTGGACCTGGGCGCGCTGGTGGCCGGCTCGCGCTACCGCGGTGACTTCGAGGAGCGCCTGAAGAAGGTGCTCAAGGAGATCCGCACGCGCGGCGACATCATCCTGTTCATCGACGAGATCCACACGCTCGTCGGCGCGGGCGCCGCCGAGGGTGCGATCGACGCCGCGTCCATCCTCAAGCCGATGCTCGCCCGTGGTGAGCTGCAGACGATCGGGGCCACAACGCTCGACGAGTACCGCAAGTACGTCGAGAAGGACCCGGCCCTGGAGCGCCGCTTCCAGCCGATCCAGGTCAGCGAGCCGAACCTGCAGCACGCGATCGAGATCCTCAAGGGTCTGCGTGACCGGTACGAGGCGCACCACCGCGTCTCGATCACGGACGGCGCGCTCGTCGCGGCCGCGACGCTCGCGGACCGCTACGTCAACGACCGGTACCTGCCGGACAAGGCGATCGACCTGGTCGACGAGGCGGGCGCGCGCCTGCGCATCCGCCGCATGACGGCCCCGCCGGAGCTGCGCGAGCTGGACGAGGAGATCGCCGCGACGCGTCGCGACAAGGAGTCGGCGATCGACGAGCAGGACTTCGAGAAGGCCGCGCGCCTGCGCGACCAGGAGAAGCAGCTCGGCCTCAAGCGCCAGGAGAAGGAGAAGGCCTGGAAGTCGGGCGACCTGGACGCGGTCGCGGAGGTCGACGAGGAGCTCATCGCCGAGGTGCTGGCGAACGCCACGGGCATCCCGGTGTTCAAGCTCACCGAGGAGGAGTCCAGCCGGCTGCTCCACATGGAGGAGAACCTGCACAAGCGGGTCGTCGGCCAGGACGCCGCCATCAAGGCGCTCTCGCAGGCCATCCGCCGCACGCGTGCGGGCCTCAAGGACCCGAAGCGTCCCGGTGGGTCGTTCATCTTCGCCGGACCCACGGGCGTCGGGAAGACCGAGCTCGCCAAGGCGCTCGCGGAGTTCCTGTTCGGTGACGAGGACGCGCTGATCCAGCTCGACATGTCCGAGTTCTCGGAGAAGCACACGGTCTCGCGACTGTTCGGCTCGCCCCCCGGGTACGTCGGGTACGACGAGGGTGGTCAGCTCACCGAGAAGGTGCGCCGCCGGCCGTTCTCCGTCGTGCTGTTCGACGAGGTCGAGAAGGCCCACGCGGACATCTTCAACTCGCTGCTGCAGATCCTCGAGGACGGTCGCCTGACCGACTCGCAGGGCCGCGTGGTCGACTTCAAGAACACCGTCATCATCATGACGACGAACCTCGGCACGCGGGACATCGCGAAGGGCGTCATGACCGGCTTCCAGGCCGGTGGCGAGCTCGCGACGGACTACGAGCGCATGAAGGCGAAGGTCAACGACGAGCTCAAGACGCACTTCCGTCCGGAGTTCCTCAACCGCGTCGACGACGTGGTGGTCTTCCCGCAGCTCTCGCAGCCGGAGATCTTCGCGATCGTGGACCTGATGATCGCCAAGCTCGACAAGCGCCTCAAGGACAAGGACATGGGCATCGAGATCACGCCCGCGGCCAAGAAGCTGCTGTCCGAGAAGGGCTACGACCCGGTCCTGGGTGCCCGCCCGCTGCGTCGCGCGATCCAGCGCGACATCGAGGACGCGCTGTCGGAGAAGATCCTGTTCGGCGAGCTCAAGTCCGGGCAGAAGGTCATCGTCGACGCGGTCGGCGAGGGTCTGCTCGGGGAGTTCACGTTCGAGGGCGTCGAGCGCGGCGCGGTCGGGAAGGAGCCGGTGGGTGCCGGTGTCTCGGCCGGCACACCCGGCTCGGGCCGCGACCTGCCCGCAGCGCCGCCGATCGCGGCGTCCGGTGACGGCGGATCGGGCCTGCAGCCCGCCTGACGCACCACAGCACGACACCGGCGAGGGCCGGGACCCCACCAGGTCCCGGCCCTCGCCGCATCCGGGGATGCGTGCCGCCCGCCCGGGTGGGTCTCGACCTGCGCGCGGGGCTGGACGACGATCGTCGTCGTGCATGCCCGTGCGGTCCGGTTCGTCGTCGGGGTCGCCGCCGTGACGGCTGCGGCGGCGGCGTGCGCACCGGCGGGGACCTCGGTCGACGAGCCGACCGCAGCGGCCACCACGGTCGCGCCGCTCGAGGACGACGTGCTGGGCGGCATCGCCGTGTCGGTCGCGCAGGCGCGGCTCGACCGGGAGCGGCGGGTCGTGCAGGTGCGGGTCGCGAACGGCTCGGCGGTCGACGTCACGGTCGTCGAGGCGCGGCTCACCACACCGGGTGCGGCGGGGGTGGCGATCTCGACGCGCGGGCGGGCGGTGCGCAGCGGGGTGGACCGTGACCTGTCGGTCGCGCTCGGGGCGCCGCGGTGCGACGGGGCCGCGGCCGCGGCGGGCGGTACGACCGCCGTCGAGCTCGACCTCGTCGACGACGACGGGCGCACCGGTGCGTGGCGCGGGACGCCGGACGACCCGAACGGCGTGCTGGCGCGTATCCACCGCGAGGACTGCGCCGCTGCGGCGGTCGCGTCCGGCGCGCGGCTGAGCCTCGACCCGCACGTGACGGTCGGCGACCCGGGCGGCGGCGGTCGGCTCACGGGGTCGGTGACGCTGCGGCTCGAGCCCGTGCCGGGCGGTCCGCGCGTCGAGGTCGTGCGGGTCGACGGGACGACGCTGCTGACCCCGCTGGGTGGCGCGGCGTCGTGGCCGCTCGCGCTCGACTCGGCGGCGGGATCGGCCGAGGTGACGCTGACGTTCGAGCCCGCGCGCCGGGGTCCTGACGGGGGTCCCGGGTGGACCAACGGCCCTCGTGGGTTGTCGGTGGCCGGTGGCAGGATCGCGGTATGACGCCCGCCGATGACGACGGTCGCGCCGATGTGCACGGCCTGCCCGAGACCCTGCCGCGCAGCACACCCGAGGAGCAGGGTGTCGACCCGCGCGGCCTCGCGGCCCTCGTGCGCGCGCTCGCGGGCGGCCCGCCCGAGCAGGAGCTGCGCGCGCTCGTCGTCGTGCGGCACGGGCACGTCGTCGCGGAAGGCGCTCGCGCGCCGTACGCGACCGACCGCCGGCACGCGCTGTACTCGCTGAGCAAGACGTTCACCGCGACGGCCGCGGGTTTCGCGGTGGACGAGGGTCTGCTGAGGCTCGACGACCTCGTCGTCGACCTGGCGCCCGACGAGGTCCCGACGAGCGGGCTCTCCGACGACGAGCGCGCGCGCCTGGGCCGGATGACGGTGCGCGACCTGCTGACGATGCGCTCGGGCCACGACGTGGAGCCGAACGTGTTCGAGCAGCGCGGCTGGGTCGCCGCGTTCCTCGCCGCGCCGCTGCAGCACGAGCCCGGCACCCATTTCCTGTACAACACCGCGGCGACGTACGTCCTGTCGGCGCTCGTCGAGCGTGCGACGGGCCAGGGGCTGCTCGCGTACCTGCGTCCCCGGCTGCTCGACCCGCTCGGGTTCGCCGACGCCACGTGGGAGGTCTCGCCCGAGGGGCACGCGACGGGCGGGTTCGGCATGTCGGCGGCGCCGCGGGACGTCGCGGCGTTCGGCGAGCTGCTGCTGCGCGACGGAGCGTGGCGGGGGCGGCGGCTGCTTCCCGAGGGGTGGGTCGCGCTCGCGTCGCACGCGCACGTCCCGCCGGGGACCGCACCGGGCGACGAGCGCAGCGACTGGTCGCAGGGCTACGGCTTCCAGATGTGGCGCTCGCGGCACGGGTTCCGCGGCGACGGCGCGTTCGGGCAGTTCTGCCTGGTGCTGCCGGAGCAGGACGTGGTCGTCGCGATGTCGTCCGCGGTGGGCGACATGCAGACGCCGCTCGACCTGGTGTGGGAGCACCTGCTGCCCGCGTGCGGCGACGCACCGCTCGCGCCGGACGACGCGGGCCGGGCCGCGCTCGCGGAGGCGTTCGCCGGACTGCGCGTCACCTGGCCGCAGGGTCGGCCGACGTCGCCCGTCGCGGCACGCCTGGACGGCCGGCGCGTGCGGTTCGACCCGAATCCGCTCGGTGTCACGTCCGCGACGGTCCGCTTCGGCGACGCCGCCGACCGCGTCGAGGTGCGGCTCGAGGGGGACCCGGTCGCGCTGGAGCTCGGGCATGACGAGCCCGTGGGCGGCGCGCTGCCGCCGCGGTACCCGGGCATGCCCGGGCCCGAGCCCGTGGTCGCGCACGCGGTGTGGACGACGCGCGACGAGTACGTCGCGACGGTCCGCGCGCTCGAGGACACCCACGTGCTCACGGTGACGGCCAAGGTCACGGGTGACCTGGTCGAGGTCACGCCCCGGGTCACCGCGACGTTCGGGCCGACGGACCTGCCGACCCTGCGCGGTGTGCTCGCCGACCACGCCTGACGGTTCGCCTGACAGGATGGCGGCCATGCAGCACCTGGTCGTGATGGGGGTCTCGGGCTCCGGCAAGACGACGGTCGCGCTCCTGCTCGCGGAGCGGCTCGGCTGGACGTTCGCGGAGGCGGACGACTTCCACCCGGAGGCGAACGTCGCGCTCATGGCGGCGGGCACGCCGCTCACCGACGAGGACCGTGCGCCGTGGTTGGCATCGATCGCGCACTGGGTGTCGCAGCGGGACGCGGAGGGGGTCTCCACCGTCCTCACGTGCTCGGCGCTGCGGCGCGCGTACCGGGACGTGCTGCGCGGCGGTGGCGGGCGCGTGCGGTTCGTGCACCTCGCGGGCGACCCGGAGGTCATCGCGACGCGCATGGCGGCGCGCACGGACCACTTCATGCCGCCGTCGCTGCTGCCGTCCCAGCTCGCGACGCTCGAGCCGCTGGAGGACGACGAGGACGGGGTCGTCGTGCCGATCGGTGCGCCGCCCGCGCAGGTCGTCGACGACGCGTTGCGCGCGCTGGGGCTCGCCGCCGACCGCTGACGCCGCGGGCTCAGTGCGCGGGCGGTGCCGTGCTCTCGCGCACGACCAGCTCGGTCGCGAGGTCGATCCGCAGGTTCGCCGGCGTGGACCCGCCCGCGATCTGCAGGAGCATGCGTGCGGCGGTCGCCGCCATCTCCTGCAGCGGCTGGCACACGGTCGTCAGGCCGGGCTGCACCCACTCGGTGACGGGCAGGTCGTCGTACCCGACGACGGACAGGTCCCGCGGCACGGACAGCCCGAGCTCTCGTGCGGCGCGCACGACGCCGAGCGCCTGGAAGTCGGCGCCCGCGAAGATCGCGGTCGGCCGGTCCTCGCGGCTGAGCAGCTCGCGGCCATGCTTGTAACCGCCGTCGACGAAGAAGTTGCCGTAGCGGACCAGGTCCGGGTCGAACGGCAGACCGGCCTCGTCGAGCGCGGAGCGGTAGCCGTCGATGCGCGCGCGCGAGCACAGGACGTCGCGCGGGCCGGAGATCACGGCGATGCGGCGGTGGCCCAGGCCGAGCAGGTGGCGCGTCGCGGCGAGGCCACCCGCCCAGTTGGCGGAGCCGACGACGGGCACGCCCGGGGGCTGCTCGCCCGCGGTGTCGACGACGACGAACGGGATCGAGCGCGACTTGAGCTGCGCGTGCTGCGCGGGGTCGAGCTCCGACTGCACGAAGATGACGCCGCGCGGCCGGCGCGCGAGCACGTCGTCGAGCCACTCCTGCGGCGGACGGTGCTCGCCGCCGAGCTCGGACAGCACGACGCCGATGCGCGCGGGCCCGGCGACGGTCTCGACTCCCTTGATGATCTGCAGCGCCCACGGCGAGTCGAGCTCGTGGAAGACGAGCTCGATGAGGCCGGAGCCGGTGCCCGACGAGGAACGCCGGCGCCGGTAGCCGTGGCGCTCGATGACCTCCTCGACGCGTGCGCGCGTCGCCGCGGCCACGTCGGCCCGCCCGTTGAGCACCTTCGACACGGTGGGCACGGAGACGCCGGCCTCGGCGGCGATCGCCGCGATCGTCGTCCCGCCCCGTCCGCCAGCGGCGCCGTCGCCGGCAGCGGTGCCGGGCGTGGGCGTCGTCGCCTCGTCCGGCTCGGTGGTCGTCATCTCGGGTTGCCCTTCCGCTGGGCCGACACTTTCGAGCGCGACGTTAGCACCGTGCGCCCCGCCGCCGTACCGGGCTCGCGGGACGACTCGGACGCGTCGTCGCGCGGGTCCCGGCCTGCGAGGATGGGCGCGTGCTCCACCTCGCCTACTTCGAGCCGCGCATCCCGGGCAACACCGGCAGCGCCATCCGTCTCGCCGCGGGGACGGGCGCCACGTTGCACCTGGTCGAGCCGCTCGGCTTCGACCTCAGCGAGGCCAAGCTCAAGCGGGCGGGATTGGACTACCACGACCTCGCGCACGTCGTCGTGCACCCCGACCTGGAGGCGTTGCTGGACGCGCTGCCGGGCCGCGTGCTCGCGTTCACGACGCGCGCCACCCGCTGGTACACGGACGTGGAGTACCGCGACGACGACGTGCTGCTGTTCGGTCCGGAGCCGACGGGTCTGCCCGACGAGGTGCTCGCGCACCCGCGGGTCGACGACGAGGTGCGCATCCCGATGCTGGCGGGCCGCCGCTCGATGAACCTCACGAACGCGGCGGCGGTCGCGACGTACGAGGCGTGGCGCCAGCTCGGCTTCCCGGGTGGCGCGTGATGACGCAGCCGCAGGAGCAGGGCTCGCCCATCGAGAGCGTGGACCGCGCGCTGCAGGTGCTGACTACGCTCGCGGAGGCCGGGCCGCGCGGGCTCGTCCTGGCGGACCTCGCGGCGCGTCTGGGGGTGCACAAGACGACGGTGCACCGCACGCTCGCGGCGCTGCGGCACCGGGACTTCGTGACGCAGGACCCCGGCGGTGCGTACGCGCTCGGGGGGGCGTCGGTCGCGCTGGGGGAGACGTACCTCGCGGGCGACAACCTCGCGGTGCTGCTGCACCCGGCGCTCGTCGCGCTGTCGAAGGACGTCGCGGAGCTCGTGCACCTCGGCGTGCTGGTGGGCACCGAGGTCGTGTACCTCGACAAGGTCGAGCCGGACCGTCCGGTGCGCGTGTGGTCGCAGGTGGGTCGGACGATCCCCGCGGCGCGCACCGCGCTCGGGCGTGCGCTGCTCGCGTTCCGTGGCACGGACCGGGCGGCGCTCGCGGGGTACTCGACGCCGGGTGATGCGGCGCGCGTGTGGGCGGCGCTCGAGAGTGCGCGGGCGACGGGCCGTGCGGTCGAGAACCAGGAGAACGAGCCGGGCATCGGGTGCGTCGCGGTGCCGGTGCTGCGCGGCGGGGTGCCGGTCGCGGCGGTGAGCGTCACGGCGCCGGTGGAGCGGCTGGACGACGAGCGTGTGGTCGAGGTGCACGAGCGCATGCGCGCGGTGCTGCCCCCGCTCCTGCCGGCCGGGCTGCACCTGCCCGCCTGACGTCCGGCGTCGTCGGCGGAGCGTCCGCCGGGTTCCACGCGGCCTGGTGACGTCGCGCGCGCGAGATGGCAGGATGTTGCGCGTAGCGACACCAGTGTTTCGCCTAGCGCAACGGAGCCTTTGTGGACGTCCTCGCCGAGCTCGCCCGACACCGCCTCGTCCCCGTCGTCGTGATCGACGACGCCGCCGACGCCCCCGCGCTCGGCGACGCGCTCGTCGCCGGCGGGCTGCCGGTCGCCGAGGTCACGTTCCGCACCGCAGCCGCGCCCGACGCGATCCGCGCGCTCGCGGACCGGGGCGACGTGCTCGTCGGCGCGGGGACCGTGCTGACGCCCGCGCAGGTCGACGCCGCCGTCGCGGCCGGCGCGCGGTACGTCGTCTCGCCCGGCACGAGCCGCGCCGTCGTCGAGCGGTGCGCCGAGCACGGCGTGCTCGCGCTGCCCGGTGCCGTGACAGCCACCGAGGTGCAGGCCGCCCTCGAGCTCGGCATCTCGACCGTGAAGTTCTTCCCCGCGGGGACGAGCGGAGGCGCACCCGCGATCGCCGCGCTCGCGGCCCCGTTCCGCGACGTGCGCTTCGTCCCCACCGGCGGGATCGGCCGGACGAACCTGCACGACTACCTCGCCCTGGAGTGCGTCGCGGCCGTCGGCGGGTCCTGGATGGTGCCGCGCGACCTCGTCGCCGCCCACGCGCACGACGCGCTGCGCACGCTCGCCGCGGACGCCGTCGCGCTCGCCGACGCTCTGCGCCCGCTCACCCCCGCCTGACCCCGCCCACCACCCGAAGGACCGACAGTGACGCACACCCGCCTGACCCTGCGCCCCGCCGACAGCGTGCGCTACGACGTCGTCGCGCTCGGGGAGGTGATGCTGCGGCTCGACCCCGGCGAGGGGCGCGTGCGCACCGCGCGCCAGTTCCGCGTGTGGGAGGGCGGCGGGGAGTACAACGTCGCGCGCGGGCTGCGCCGCGCGTTCGACCAGCGCGCCGCGGTCGTCACGGCGCTCGCCGACAACGAGGTCGGCCGCCTGGTCGAGGACCTGGTCCTGACGGGCGGGGTCGACACCGCGTTCGTCCGGTGGGTGCCGTACGACGGCGTCGGCCGCGCGGTTCGCAACGGCCTCAACTTCACCGAGCGCGGGTTCGGCGTGCGCGGCGCGGTCGGCGTGAGCGACCGCGGGCACACCGCCGCGTCGCAGCTGCGGGCCGACGACGTCGACTGGGACCACCTGTTCGGCGAGCTCGGTGTCCGGTGGCTGCACACCGGCGGCATCTACGCCGCGCTCTCCGAGACCTCCGCGGACACCGTGCTCGCCGCCGTCCAGGCCGCGCGGCGGCACGGCACCGTCGTCTCGTACGACCTCAACTACCGGCCCTCGCTGTGGAAGGCGATCGGCGGGCAGGCCCGTGCGCAGGAGGTCAACCGCGCGGTCGCGCCGTTCGTCGACGTCATGATCGGCAACGAGGAGGACTTCACCGCGGCCCTCGGGTTCGAGGTCGAGGGCGTCGACGAGTCCCTGTCGCACCTCGAGGTCGACGCGTTCGCCGCGATGATCGACTCCGTCGCCCGCGCGTACCCGAACTTCCAGGTCATCGCGACGACGCTGCGCACGGTGCGCTCGGCGACCGTCAACGACTGGGGCGCGCTCGCGTGGTCCCGCACCGAGGGGCTCGTGCAGGCCACGCACCGTGAGCGCCTGGAGATCCTCGACCGCGTGGGCGGTGGCGACTCGTTCGCGTCCGGGCTGGTGTACGGGCTGCTCGAGGGGCTGCCGCTCGCGACCGCGGTGGAGTACGGCGCCGCGCACGGCGCGCTCGCCATGACCACGCCCGGCGACACGACGATGGTCACCAAGGCCGAGGTGCTCAAGCTCGCGGGTGGCGGCTCGGCCCGCGTCGACCGCTGAGCCGACCGCGACGGAACCGGAACGACGAAGCCGGGCACGACGAGCCGGGCACGACGAAGGGGCCCCGCCTGACGGCGGGGCCCCTTCCTTCGCAGGCAGTGGCCGGGAATCACTGCCCGATGGCGGAGCTCACCTCGCTCGTGAACTGCTCGGCGGCCTTCTGCGGTGTGAGCCGCTCGAACAGCACCTCCTGGTTGATGCGCTTGGTGATCGCGGCGACCTCGCCGGCACCGTTCGGCGGGACGGGCGGGCCGTCGACGATGTCGTCCGCGATGTCCGCGAGGAACGCGGCGGCCTGCTTGTCGGTCTCGTTGAACAGCGGCTCGACGGCGGCGCGCACGTCGGTGTTCGCGGGCAGTCCGCGGTCCGACAGCAGGAGCTCGCCCGCGGCCTGCGAGTTGACGAGGAAGTCGACGAACAGCGCGGCCTCCTCCGGGTGCTGCGACTTCGAGGACACCGAGTAGAACATCGCGGGCTTGAAGTACATCCCGGTGCGCTCGCCCTCGGTCTCGCCGGGCACGCGCAGCAGCTCGAGCGGGTGTCCCGCGGCGCTCGTGATGGCGGTGAGCTGGTTGGTCCAGAACCACGCCATCGCGCCCTTGCCGGTCGCGACGACGGACTGCTCCGGGCCGCCCGCGTCGATCTCGACGCTCTGGGCCGCGCTGGGGGTGCCGCCGGCGGCCTGCATGTCGAGCGAGTACTGCCACCACTGCGCGAGCGTCGCGTCGTCGTACCCGAGCGTGCCGTCCGGCGCGTACAGCGACTGCCCGCGCTGCCGCGCGAAGATCGAGAACCCGGGCTCGTTGAACCCGTAGTCCTGCGCCCCGACCACGGAGCCGCCGGACTTCTCGGTGATCTCGTTGGCGAGGTCCACGTAGTCCTGCCACGTCCACGTCTCGTCGTCGGGCAGCTCCACGCCCGCCTTCTCGAAGGCGGTGGGGTCCGCGACGACGACGTACGCGTTGACGCCGGTCGCGACGCCGTAGAGCTTGCCGTCGATCGTGCCGGAGCCGAGGATCGACTCGTCGATCTTGGACGTGTCGAGGTCGAGCTCGCCGAGGTCGGCGAGCACGCCGCGCGACGCGTAGTCGGTGAGGAAGCGCTCCTCCTGCGTGATGACGTCGGGTGCGTCGCCGCCCGCGACGGACGTGCTGAGCTTGTCGAAGTACGAGTCCCAGTCGGTGTAGTCGGGCTCGACGTGGATGTTCGGGTGCTCGGCCTCGAACGCGTCGATGACCTGCTGGGTGAGCTCGTGGCGGGTGTCGGAGCCCCACCAGGAGAAGCGGATCGTGACCTGCTCCTCGTCGGTGGAGCCGCCGGTCTGTGCGGAGCTGCCGGGACCGTCGTCGCTCCCGCAGGCGGTCAGCGCGAGCGCGCCTGCGGCAGCGAACGCGGCCACCTTGAGAAGGGTCGGGCGTGGGTGTCGCATGGTTCTCCTTCGTGACGAGACGCCGTCGTGCTGGTCACCCCGAGCGAGGCTCGGGTGGTGCCGCGCCGAGGGCGGTGGCAGTGCGGGTGCCGCCGACCCCGGCGCGAGTTCGGAGTGCTACTTGATCCCGGTCGTGGCGATGCCCTTGACCAGGTACTTCTGGCCGAACAGGAACGCGAGGAACACCGGTACGAGCGTCACGATCGACATCGCGAACATCGGCCCCCACGAGCTCTGCCCGCTGGAGTCGAGGAACGTGCGCAGCGCGACGGGTGCGGTGTACATCGAGGGTTTGGTGAGGAAGATCAGCTGGCTGAAGAAGTCGTTCCAGGTCCAGATGAACGTGAAGATCGCGGTGGTCGCGAGCGCCGGCATCGACAGCGGCAGCATGATCCGCGCGTAGATCCGCAGGTGGCCGCAGCCGTCGAGGCGGGCGGCCTCGTCCAGCTCGCGCGGGATGCCACGGAAGAACTGGACCATGAGGAAGATGAAGAACGCGTCGGTCGCGAGCAGCTTCGGGACGATCAGCGGCAGGAACGTGTTGATCCACTCGAGCCGGGAGAACATCACGTACTGCGGGACGATGATCACGTGGATCGGCAGCATGATCGACATGAGCATGATCGCGAACCACAGCCGCCGACCCCGGAACTCGAGCCGCGCGAACGCGTACGCGGCCATCGAGCATGCGACGAGGTTGCCGAGCAGCGAGCCGAGCACGATCACCGCGGAGTTCAGCAGGTAGCGCCCGAACGGGTACGTCAGCGCGTTCCAGCCGTCGGTGTAGTTCGACAGGTCCACGTCGGTCGGGATGACCGACAGGTCGCGGAAGATCAGGTCGTTCGGCTTGAGCGAGCTCGCGAGCAGCCAGATCAGCGGGTAGAGCATGACGAGCGCGAGCGCGATCAGCCCGGCGTGCTTGAGCGTCGAGCGCACCGCGCCGCGCCAGCGGGGGTGCCGCCGGACGCGCGGCGCGGGGGCCGTCGAGGTGCGGGAGTCGGCGCGCGACGCGTGGACGCCGGCGGCGGGGTCGGGTCGCATGTCGAGGTCAGTCACCGTAGAACACCCAGTACTTGGAGGCGAGGAAGTTGAGGGCGGTCATGGCGCCGACGATGAGCAGCAGCAGCCACGCCATGGCGGACGCGTAGCCCATGTCGAGGGACGCGAAGCCCTTCTGGTACAGGTAGAGCGTGTAGAAGAGGGTCGAGTCCGCGGGGCCGCCCGTGCCGCCGGAGACGACGAACGCCTGCGTGAAGCTCTGGAACGCGCCGATCACCTGCAGCACGAGGTTGAAGAAGATGATCGGCGTGAGGAGCGGCACCGTGATGGAGAAGAACTGGCGCACCTTGCCGGCGCCGTCGATCGACGCGGCCTCGTAGTACATCTCGGGGATCTGCCGCAGCCCGGCGAGGAAGATGATCATGGGCGCGCCGAACGTCCACACGTGCAGGATCACGAGCGTGCCGAGCGCGGTGTCGGGGGACGACACCCAGCCCTGTCCCTCGATGCCGAACAGGGCGAGGAACGCGTTGACGAGCCCGTCGACGCCGAACACCTCGCGCCACAGGATCGCCACGGCGACCGAGCCGCCGAGCAGCGACGGCAGGTAGAACACGGAGCGGTAGAACGCGAGCCCGCGCATCCCGCGGTCGAGCAGCATCGCGAGCCCGAGGGCGACGACGAGCTGCAGCGGCACCGCGGTGAGCACGTACGTGAACGTGACGACGAGCGCCTTGTGCAGCCGGGGGTCGTCGAGCATGCGCGTGTAGTTGTCCAGGCCGATCCACTCCGGGGGCTGGAGCAGGTTGTAGTCGGTGAACGACAGGTACGCCGAGGCGGCCATCGGCCCGATGGTGATGAGCACCAGGCCGAGGAACCACGGCGCGAGGAAGACCGCGGCCATCCTCCCGTCGCCTCGTCGGCGCGGCCGCGCGCCAGGCGCGCCGTCGCCGGCGGACGTGCCGGACGTCCCGGGAGGGCCGCCGCGACGCGGTCCTGAGACGCGTCGCAACTCGGACACCACGGACATCGTCGATCACCTCTTCGTGAGTCGCGCATATCGGGGAAACCGGTTCCTTGGCGGGTACCGTAGCACCGTGCCAGAGTGTTGGGAACCGGTTTCCCGTCGTGTATGTTCGGGTTCGAGCCGACCACCGGTGGCGGCCCGGGGCGAGGGTGCTCCGCGGCCCACGCGCTCCCGGAGGTCGACGCGACGAGCCCTTCCCAGGAGGCTGCAGTGACGCAGAACGCGTGGGCCAGACCGGCGCCCACGATCGCCGAGGTGGCGCGAGCCGCGGGTGTCTCGCGCGCGACCGTCTCGCGCGTCATGAACGGCCGGGTCACGGTCGACGAAGAGCTCGCGCAGCGCGTCCGCGAGGTCGCCGAGCGTCTGCACTACCGCCCGAGCACGGTCGCGCGGAGCCTGTCGCTCGGGCGCACCAACACCGTGGCGGTCGTCGTGCCGGACCTCGCGAACCCCATGTTCCAGCAGGTGCTGCGCGGGGTGTCCGCCGCCGCCGGCGAGGACGGGTACCGCGTGCTCGTCGCCGACACGTCCGAGACCGCGTCCGACGAGCGCCAGGTCGCGCTCGACGCCCGGCTGCGCTGCGACGCGCTCGTGCTCGTCTCGCCGCGCATGCCCGAGGCGGAGCTGCGCGCGGTGCTGCCCGAGGTCGGGCCCGTCGTCGTGATCAACCGGGAGCCCGACGGCACCACGCCGACCCTCGCGATCGACTACGCCAGCGGCATCGAGGAGATCGTCGAGCACCTCGTCGGGCTCGGGCACCGCCACCTGCTCTACCTCGCGGGACCGCCGCAGAGCGCGTCGCACGCGGCACGCCTCGGCGCGCTGCGCGTGGCCGCGGCACGCCGCGCGGAGGTCCGGCTGTCCGAGCGGGCCGCGGGCTCGTCGGTCGAGAGCGGCTACGCCGCCGCGGGCGACGTGCTCGCGTCGCGTGCGACCGCCGTCGTCGCCTACAACGACCTCGTCGCGTTCGGCCTCCTCGCGCGCCTCAACGAGCTGGGCGTCGCGGTGCCCGGGGACGTGTCCGTCACCGGGTTCGACGACATCGAGCTCGCGCGGTTCTCGGTCCCGTCGCTCACGACCGCGACCGTCCCGCAGGTCGACCTCGGCCGCGCCGCGTGGGCCCGCCTGGGCGCGCTCGTCGGCCTCGGCTCGGGCGTCTCCCCGCTGCCCGACGAGCCCATCCGCCCGCGGCTCGCGGTGCGCGCGAGCACGGGACCCGTACCGCCGGCCGTGCGCTCGTCGGTGACCGACCACGCACCCGCCCGCACGACCTCGGAGGTGACCCACGTGCGTTGGCGGAACGACGGCGACGTCCTGCGGCTCGACGGCCGCACCGGCGAGGGCGACGGCCTGCCCCTCGCACGGTACGAGACGGGTGAACGCGTGCCGCAGGTGCACGCGCCGCGCCCGTACCTGCACCCCGTGCGGTCCGCCGCGGGCGTCGACCTCACCGAGACGAGCCCCGTCGACCACCGGCACCACTACGGCGTGTCCATGGCGGTGCCGGTCGTCAACGGGACGTCCTACTGGGGCGGACGCACGTACGTGCGCGACGAGGGTCCGACGCTGCTGCCGAACCACGGCCGGCAGGTGGGGCTGGGCGCGCGCGTCTCGTCCGACGGGCGGTCCGCGCTCGACGACGTGGCCTGGTACGACGAGCACGGCGACGTGCTGCTGCGTGAGACGCGCACGCTCGAGGCGGCGCCCGCGGCGGGTGGCTGGACGCTGCGCTGGACGTCGGTGCTGCGCGCGAGCGAGCGCGACCTGCTGATCGAGAGCCCCGGCACCAACGGGCGCGCGAACGCCGGGTACGGCGGCCTGTTCTGGCGGCTGCCGGGCGCGCACTCGACGCTCGCGCTCGGCCGCGGGCTCGTCGGCGAGGCGTCCGTGCACGGCAGCGACTCGCCGTGGCTCGCGTTCGTGCAGCGTCGCGACACCGCGGCCACCACGCTGCTGCTCGTGCAGGACCCCGGCACCGTGCGCCCCTGGTTCGCGCGCGTCGCCGAGTACGTGGGCGCCGGACCGGCGCTCGCGTGGGACACACCGCTGCACGTCGCGCACGGCGACGAGCTCGTCGTGCGGATGGCGGCCGTGGTGCTCGACCGGGCGGTCGACGCCGACGAGGCGGACGCGCTCGCGGCGGGGGCGTGGTCATGACGGACGTCCCCGCGGTCGCGGTCGTCGGCGTCCACGGCCACGGCCACACGCACGTGCGCCACGTGCTGCGGCTCGCCGAGAAGGGCGCTGCACGGCTCGCGGCCGTCGTCGACCCGCGGCCCGTCGACGACCTCACGTACGTCCCGGCCGGCACGCGGTGGGTGTCGGCGCTCGACGACCTGCTCGCCGGGCCGGACCGGCCCGACGTCGTCGTCCTCGCGACGCCCATCCACACGCACCTGCCGCTCGCGCGGGCCGCGCTGCGGGCCGGGTGCGACGTGCTGCTCGAGAAGCCGACGACCGCGTCCCTCGCGGAGCACGCCGAGCTCGTCGCGTTCGTCGAGGAGACGGGGCGCCGCTGCCAGGTCGGGTTCCAGTCGTTCGGGTCGGCCGCGGTCGACGAGCTCGAGCGGCTCGTCGCGTCGGGTGCGCTCGGCGAGGTGCGGGTCGTCGGCGCGGTCGGGACGTGGGTCCGCACGGCCGCGTACTACGCGCGCGCCCGGTGGGCGGGGAAGCGCCGGCTGGACGGCGTGGACGTGGTCGACGGCGTCGTGACGAACCCGCTCGCGCACGCCGTCGCGACCGCGCTGCGCGTCGCGGGGGCCCGGACCGCGGCGGACGTGCTCGACGTGCGCCTCGACCAGTTCCACGCGCACCCGATCGAGGCGGACGACACGTCCTCGCTCGTCGTGCGGACCGCGGGCGGGGTCACGGTCGGCGCCGGGCTCACGCTCGCCGCCGCGGAGCGGACGCCCGCGCGCGTCGTCGTGCGCGGCACCGCGGGCGAGGCGACGCTGCTGTACGAGCACGACGAGCTCGAGGTGCACACCCGCACGCAGTCCTGGCGGCGGACGTTCGCGCGCGTCGACCTGCTCGACGACCTGCTCGCCGCGCGCGTCGACCCGTCGGCGCGGCTGCGCTGCGACGTCGCGTCGACCGGTGCGTTCATGCGCGTGCTCGAGGCCGTGCGGCTCGCGCCCGACCCGCGTCAGGTCCCCGCCGCGCACCTGCGCTGGCGCGGGGTCGGGCAGGACCGGCACCCCGTGGTCGGCAGCATCGCCGCGTGGTGCGAGCGAGCCGCGCTCGAACCCGCGACGTTCACCGAGCTGGGCGCGCCGTTCGCGCTCGCGGCGGCGCAGGCCGAGCCCGCGGCCGTGACCGCGCCCCTCGCCCGCCCGTAGGCCGGCAGGCCGTCAGGAGGAACCGTGCACGAGCCGAGCGACCAGAACCCGACCGCGCCGCGCCCGGCGTCGCACCGCGCGACCGTCCCCGGGGCGGGCGTCGTGCCCGACTACGCGCCCGCACCGCCGGGCGAGCGGCTGCGGTACGCGGTCGCGGGGACCGGGCACCGCGCCGGGATGTACGTCGACGCGATCACGGGCGAGCACGCGGACGTCGCGCAGCTCGTCGCGTGGCTCGACCCCAACCCGGGGCGGATCGACCACTACGACGCGCACGCCGCGCGGCGCCTGGGCCGCGACGAGCCGCTCGGCCTGCCGCGGTACACGCCCGACGGCCTGGAGCGGATGGTGGCCGACGAGCGGGTCGACGTCGTCGTCGTGACCTCGCCCGACCGCACGCACGCGGACCTCGTCGCGCGTGCGCTCGACGCGGGCGCGCACGTCGTCGTCGAGAAGCCGCTGACGACGACGGTCGAGGGCTGCCGCACGATCGCGGACGCGGTGCACCGCAGCGGCAACGACGTCGTCATGACGTTCAACTACCGCTACTCGCCGCGGAACTCGACGCTGCGCCAGGTGGTCGCGTCGGGCGAGATCGGCACGGTGACGTCGGTGCACTTCGAGTGGGTGCTCGACACCGTGCACGGCGCGGACTACTTCCGGCGCTGGCACCGGGACAAGGAGTGGTCCGGCGGGCTGCTGGTGCACAAGTCGAGCCACCACTTCGACCTGGTCAACTGGTGGCTGGGCGACGTGCCCGCGCGCGTGTTCGCGTCGGGCGGGCTGCGGTTCTACGGCGACGAGAACGCCCGCGCGCGCGGGCTCGGCCCGCGGCCCGAGCGCGGGACGGGAGTGCAGGGCGACCCGTTCGCGCTCGACCTCACGCGCGACGCGCGCCTGAAGGCGCTGTACCTGGATGCCGAGCACCACGACGGGTACCTGCGGGACCGTGACGTGTTCGGGCCGGGCATCACGATCGAGGACAACGCCTCGCTCGTCGTCGACTACCGCGGCGGGGCGTCGATGACGTACGCGCTCAACGCGCACAGCCCGTGGGAGGGGTACCGGGTCGCGGTCAACGGGACGGCGGGTCGCGCCGAGCTCGAGGTGGTCGAGCGCGGGGCGATCGCGGTGGACGACGAGGGGCGCGCGGTGCTCGACCCGTCGGCGACGCCCGTGGCCGCCGGCGGGCAGCGGGTGCGCCCCGAGGGGGAGCGGCTCGTGGTGCAGCGGCACTGGGAGGCGCCGCGCGAGGTGCCGATCCCCGCGGGGATCGGCGGGCACGGGGGCGGGGACGCGATCCTGCTCAAGGACGTGTTCCGCCGGCACCTGCGCGTGTCCGACGACCCGTTGGGGCGCAGCGCGGGGATGACGGACGGGCTGCGCGCGGTCGCGGTGGGGATCGCGGCGAACCGGTCGCTCTCGACCGGGCAGGCGGTGCTGGTCGACGAGCTGGGCCTCGGTCTCGGCTAGCGGAAAGCGCTTGCCGAACCGGGCGCCCTCTGCCACGATCGGGACGCGGGGCGCGGTCGCGTCCCGCTCTCCGACGGCTCGACGACGAGCCCGACGACGAGCCCGACGACAGAGGGGACGGCCCGTGGCGCGCGTCGCACTCATCACCGGCGGCAACCGGGGCATCGGGCTCGGCATCAGCCGACGACTCGTCACCGACGGGTACGCCGTCTCGATCCTCGCGACGCGCGAGGAACCCACCGACGTGCTCGCCGAGCTGCGCGAGGTCGCCGGGTCCGACGACGCCGTGCGCTACGTCCGCGGCTCGGTCGCCGACCCCGCCGACCACGTCCGCTACGTGCAGGACGCGCTCGACGCGTGGGGCCGGCTCGACGTGCTCGTCAACAACGCGGGCGTCGCGCCCGCGCAGCGCGCCGACCTGCTCGAGGCGACCACCGAGTCGTTCGACCGCGTGCTCGGCATCAACCTGCGCGGGCCGTACTTCCTCACGCAGGAGTTCGCGCGCCGCGTCATCGCGCTGCGGGGCGAGCTCACCGCGCCGCAGCAGGAGCCGGTCGCGACGATCGTCAACGTCTCGTCGATCTCCGCGACGACCGTCTCGACCGACCGCGGCGACTACTGCGTGTCCAAGGCGGGCGTCGCGATGGCCACGCAGCTGTGGGCCGTGCGGCTCGCGTCCGAGGGCATCGTCGTGCACGAGGTGCGGCCGGGCGTGATCGCGACCGACATGACCGCGGGTGTCGCGGGCAAGTACGACGCGCTGCTCGCCGACGGCCTCGCGCCCATCGCGCGCTGGGGCCGACCCGCCGACGTCGCGGGCGCGGTCGCGCTGCTCGCGTCCGGTGCGACGCCGTACTCGACGGGCGAGGTCTTCCACGTCGACGGCGGCATGCACGTCCCGGTCCTGTGACCGACCCCATGACCAGCGAGGTACCCGACCGCAGGAGCCGACGATGCCCCACCGCCACGACCCCGTGCTCGTCCGCATCGGTGAGACCGACGTGCCGGTCGTCACGGCGAACACCGTCGTCGTCGGGACCGGCTCGGCCGGGTTCTGCGCCGCCGACCGCCTGTGGGAGCTCGGCCAGGACGACGTCGTCATGGTCGCGGACAAGGTCAACGCGGGCGCGTCCCGCAACGCGGGCTCCGACAAGCAGACGTACTACAAGCTCACACTCAGCGGCGGCGACGGCGACTCCGTGCGCGAGATGGCGCAGACGCTGTTCGCGGGCGGCGCGATGGACGGCGACAACGCGCTCGCGGAGGCGGCGCTGTCCGCGCGCGGGTTCCTGCGGCTGTGCGACCTGGGCGTCCCGTTCCCGCAGAACCGGTACGGCGAGTTCATCGGCTACAAGACCGACCACGACCCGCGCCGACGAGCCACGTCCGTCGGTCCGTACACGAGCCGCACCATGGTGGAGCGGCTCGAGGCGAAGGTGCACCGCAACGGCACGCGCGTCTTCGACGAGTGCCGCGTGGTCGACCTCGTGACGGTCCCCGCGGACGGCGGGGGCCGCGCGGTCGTCGGGCTGCTCGTCCTGCGGACCGACGTCCGGCACGACGGCGAGCAGTCGCCGTTCCTGCTGTTCCGCTGCACCAACGTGGTCTACGCGACCGGCGGCCCCGCGGGGATGTACGCGACGCGCGTGTTCCCGCACGGGCAGTGGGGCGCCTCCGGCGCGGCGTACCGCGCGGGCGTGCACGGCAAGAACCTCACCGAGTGGCAGTTCGGGCTCGCCTCGACGCACCCGCGGTGGAACGTGTCCGGCACGTACATGCAGGTCATCCCGCGGTTCGTGTCGACCGACGCGGACGGCGGCGACGAGCGCGAGTTCCTCACCGAGGCGATCGGGGACTACGGGCGGCTGCTGTCCCTGGTGTTCCTCAAGGGCTACCAGTGGCCGTTCGACGTGCGCAAGGCGCGCGACGGCTCGTCGCTCGTCGACCTGCTCGTGTACCGCGAGACCGTGCTGCGCGGGCGGCGCGTGTTCCTCGACTTCCGCCGCAACCCCATGCGCGACGAGCTCGACCCCGCGGCGCTCAGCCCCGAGGCCCGCGACTACCTGGAGCGCGCGGGCGTGCTGTTCGGCACCCCGGTGCAGCGGCTGCGGCGCATGAACGAGCCCGCGTACCAGTTCTACCTGCGCAAGAACCCGTACGTGGACCTCGAGACCGACCTGCTCGAGGTCGACGTGTGCGCGCAGCACAACAACGGCGGGCTCGTGGTCGACGCGTGGTGGGAGTCGAACGTGCGCGGGCTGTTCCCCGTGGGCGAGGCCGGCGGCGCGCACGGCGTGTACCGCCCCGGCGGCGCGGCGCTGAACAGCGGGCAGGTCGGGGCGACGCGGGCCGCGCAGATGATCGTCGCACGCCGCACGGACCCGCCCGTCGCGCTCGACCGGTACGCCGCGGCTGCCGCGCCGGTCCAGGCGGCCGCGACCGGGCTCGTCGCCGCCGCGGCGGGGCGGGCCGCGGACGGGTGGGACGAGGACACGGGCGACCTGCTGCGCCGCGTCCAGGAGCTCATGAGCGCCAAGGCCGGGCCCGTGCGCTCCGAGAAGTCCATCCACGAGGCGCTCGACCAGGTGCACGCCTGGCTCGCCGAGTACGAGCGGACCGTGAGCGCCGACCCGTCGTCGCGTCGCTCGGTCAACCGCGTGTTCCTGGTCCGCGACACCCTCACCGCCGCGTACGTGTACCTGTCCGCGATGGCGGACTACGTCGCGCACGGGGGACGCTCGCGCGGGTCCGTCCTGTACTCCGACCCGGCGGGCGAGCTGCCGCGCGTCGGGTACGGCCCCCGGTCCGACGACGAGCTCGACCTGCCCGAGGTGTTCCGCTTCCGTCTCGACGAGGGCGCGCTCGACGACGAGGTGCAGGAGGCCGCGTGGCGGCCGCCGACGGCCGCGGGATCGTCGTCGCCCGCCGAACCCGGCGAGGGCTGGCGCGGGGTCGTCCGACGCGCGCCCGACGACCCCGCCGGCGAGCCGGTGCTCCGGTGGCGGCCGCGCCGCCCGCTGCCCGAGGACGACGACTTCTTCGAGAACGTCTGGCGCGAGTTCCGCGACCACGGCAACGTCCACTGACGGACCCGCCGCCGGCACGGTGACGGCGCGCATCCGAGGGGTGGACAGGGGTGGGGGCGAAGGGGGCAGACCGGACTACGGTGGGCCCGTTCCGTGACACGGGGTGCCGCACAGCGCGGCTGAGATCACACCCGTCGAACCTGATCTAGGTAGCACTAGCGAAGGGATGTCGCGCATGACCCGCATGCGTCCGCACCGCACGCCTCTCTCCCCGAGACCGCCCCGCGAGCACCTGCGCGCGTAGCCGCCGCGCGCTCCTCGCCCGCGCGAGCCGGACGTCCACGCCGGTCCGCGCCACCCGCCGCTCCGTCCGCGGCGACGGATGCAGCGACGAGTGCAGCATGCCCCGCCTTCCCGGCGACGGATGCCGCACCCGTCCCTGCACCGACAGCGCATCCGGCTGCGGATGCGGCCTTCGCGCGCGCTCGTCGCGGGCTGCTGCGCCGTGCGCGCGACCGCCGCGGCGTGCTCGGTCCTTCTGCTGAACGAGGTCCTCGATGTCTCGCACCACCGTCCGGGCGCGGGTTGCCGCGCTGCTCGTCGTCGCGTCGCTCGCCACCGGGTGCGCCGGTCCGTCGTCGGGCGACGACGACGGGCTCACCCGCGTGCGGTTCGCGCTCGACTGGACGCCCAACACCAACCACACCGGCCTGTACGTGGCGCTCGCGCAGGGCTGGTTCGCCGACGCGGGGCTGGACGTGCAGGTGCTGCCGTACAGCGACACCGCGCCGGACCAGCTGGTCGACGCGGGCGCCGCCGAGGCGGGGATCAGCACGCACGACTCGTCGCTCATCGCGCAGGCCGCCGGCGCGGACGTCGTCGCGGTGCTCGCGGTCCTGCAGCACTGGGCGACCGCGATCGGCGTGCGCGCCGACGACGAGCGCATCACCAGCCCGCGCGACCTGGACGGCCTGATCTACGCGGGCTTCGGCGCGCCCGGTGAGGTCCCGCTGCTGCAGGAGGTCATCCGCGCGGACGGCGGGACGGGCGAGTTCACGACCGTCGTGCTCGGCTCGTCGGCGTACGAGGCGCTGTACGCCGGCGAGGCGGACTTCACCATCCCGTACGTCGCGTGGGAGGGCATCGAGGCCGAGCGTGCGGGCACGCCCATGCGCTACCTGGAGTACACGGACCACGGCTTCCCGGACGCGTACGCCGTGGTCGTGGACGCATCCCGCCGGTGGGTCGCCGACGAGCCCGAGACGGCGCGCGCGTTCGTCGGGGCGCTGCAGCGCGGGTACGCGTGGGCGGCGGAGCACCCCGACGAGGCCGCGGCGCTGCTCGTCGAGCAGAACCCCGACGCGTTCGCCGACCCGGACCTGGTGACGCAGAGCCAGCGGATGCTGTCCTCCGACTGGCTGCGCGCCGACGACGGCACGGTCGGCACCATGACGCTCGACCAGGTCTCCGGCTACGGGGACTTCCTGTTCGACGCGGGCATCCTCGCGGGACCGGACGGCGAGCCGCTCACCGAGCGTCCGGACTGGTCGGCCACGTTCACGACGAGCCTGCTGGGGGAGCCGTGACGCGCCACACCGCGCGCGGGCTGCCCGTGCTGCTCGTCCTGGCGGTGCTCGGGGTGGCGTGGCAGGTCGCGGCGCTGAGCGTCGCGAACCCGCGGCTCCTGCCGACGCCCGGACGCGTGGCCGAGCAGGCGTGGGCGCAGCGCGACGTGCTCGCGGAGCACACCACGGCGACGCTCGGGGTGACCGCCGCGGGCTTCGGGGTGTCGGTCCTGGTCGCGTGGGGTCTCGCGCTGCTGGTCGACCTGGTGCCCGCGGTCGGGCGCGGGATCGTTCCCGTGCTCGTCGCGTCGCAGACGATCCCCGTGGTCGCGCTCGCGCCGCTGGTGGTGCTGTGGTTCGGGTTCGGGCTGCTGCCCAAGGTGCTCGTTGTGACGCTCGTGACGTTCTTCCCGCTCGTCGTCGGGCTGGTCGAGGGCCTGCGCGCGGCGGGTCCGGGCGCGACCGCGCTGCTCACGAGCATGGGCGCCTCGCGGTGGCAGCAGCTGCGCTGGGTCCGCCTGCCCGGGGCGCTGCCGCGGTTCTTCACGGCGCTGCGCATCGCGGTCACGTACGCGGTCGTCGGGGCGGTGTTCGCCGAGTACGTCGGCGCCGTGCGGGGGCTCGGCACGTACATGAACATGCAGCGCGCGGCGTTCCGCACCGACCTGGTGCTCGCGGCCGTCGCGCTGTGCGCGCTCGTCAGCGTCACCCTGTACGGGCTGACGTGGCTGCTCGAGCGCGTGACCGTGCCGTGGGCGCACCCCCGGGCGGTGGCCCGTGCGTGAGCTCGAGGTCCGCGACGTGCACGTCGCGCGCCCCGGCGCGCGCGGACCGCTGCCGGTGCTCGGCGGCGTCGACCTGCGCGTGCGACCGGGCGAGCTCGTGTGCGTCGTCGGGCCCAGCGGGTGCGGCAAGAGCACGCTGCTGTCGGTCGTCGCGGGACTGCTGCGACCCGACCGGGGCCGCGTGCTCGTCGGCGGGCTCGACGTGACCGGCACGCCCGCGCGCACCGCCTTCATGCCGCAGCAGGACCACCTGTTCGCCTGGCACACCGTGTGCGACAACGTCGCGCTCGGCCTGCGCGTGCAGGGCGTGCGACGACGCGACGCGCGCGCCCGCGCCCGCGACGTGCTCGCCGAGTTCGGGTTGGAGTCCTTCGCGGACGCGCGGCCCGACGAGCTGTCCGGCGGGATGCGGCAGCGCGCCGCGCTCGCCCGCACCGTGCTGCAGGGCCGGGACGTCGTGCTCCTCGACGAGCCGTTCGGCGCGCTCGACGCGCTCACCCGTCTCGACGCGCAGCGCTGGCTCGCCGCGACGTGGGCCGCGCACGGGTGGACCGGGCTGCTCGTCACGCACGACGTGGGCGAGGCCGTCACGCTCGGCGACCGCGTGGTGCGCCTGTCCGGCCGCCCCGCGGTCGTCGCGCACGAGATCGCGGTCGACGACCCGCGCCCGCGCACGCCCGGCGTCCCCGACGCGCGCGTCACGCGCGCGGTCCTCGCCGGCCTCGGCGTGGGCGACGAGCGCGTGCCCGACGAGCGCGTGCCCGACGAGCGTGCGGTCGACGAGCGCGTGCCCGACGAGCGCGTGGCGCTCTCGTGACGCGGCTCCCGCGCGCGTGGCGGCCGTGGCTCAGCACGGTCGGTCTGCTCGCCGCCTGGGCGGCCGCCGGTGCGAGCGGGCGGCTCGACCCGCACGTCCTGCCAGCGCCGGGTGCGGTGCTCCGGGCCGCGCGGGACCTGGTCGCGGACGGTTCGCTGCCCGCCGCGCTCGCGGTGAGCGGCACGCGCGTGGCCGTCGGTGCGGGAGCAGGTGTCGCGGTCGGGCTGCTGCTCGGGCTGCTCGCGGGGCTGTCGGGGATCGCGCACGACGTCGTCGACCGGCCCCTGCAGGCCGTCCGGGCCGTGCCGTTCACGGCGGTCACGCCGCTGCTCGTCGTCTGGGTCGGTCTCGGTGAGCCGCCCAAGGTGCTGCTCGTCGCGGTCGCCGCGCTCGTCCCGACGTACCTCGCGACCGTCGGCGGTGTGCGCGGCGTCGACCCGCGGCTGCGCGAGCTCGCCGCGGCCTACGGCCTGGGCCGGCGTCGCACCGCGACGCGCGTGCTGCTCCCCGCGGCGCTGCCCGCCGTGCTCGTCGGGCTGCGCCTCGCGCTCGGCACCGCGTGGGTCGCGCTCGTCGTCGCCGAGAGCGTCAACGCCGCCGAGGGCGTGGGCGCGCTGCTCACCGACGCGCGGACGTACGCGCGCACGGACGTCGTCCTGCTGTGCGTGCTCGTCTACGCGGCGCTCGGCCTGGTCACCGACGCCCTGGTCCGCGCGCTCGAACGCCTCCTGCAGCCGCCGCCCGTCGTCGGGCGCCATCCGTCCGCCACGCCCACGACCCCGACCACGTCCACCCCGACCCTCGCGTCCGTCACCCCTGGAGCCCAGCACCCATGACCCGAGCACGCCTGACCCGATCCCCCCTGACCCGCGTCCGACCTCGCGCCCTCGCCGCGCTCGCGCTCGCGGCCGCCCTCGCCGGGTGCGCCGCGACCGCGGACGGCACCACGACGACCGCGCCGCCCGACGTGCCCGTGCGCGTGGGCGTCCTCACGACGCAGAACCTCCTGACGCTCGCGGCCGGCGACCGCACGCTCGACGAGGCCGTCGCGAGCGTCGGCGCGCGGGCCGAGACCACCGAGCCGTTCGCGGCGTTCGCCCCCGCGGCCGAGGCGATGGCCGCGGGCCGGGTCGACGTCACGTCGGGCTCGACCACGGCCGTCGTCGCGGCGCTCGCGGGCGACCCGGACCTCGTCGTCGTCGCGGTGGAGCGCACCGACGGCGACACGCAGGGCATCGTCGCGACGCCCGCCAGCGGCATCGCGGACGTCGGCGACCTCGCGGGGCACTCCGTCGCGGTCAACCAGGGCGGCACGGGGGAGTACCTGCTGCGCCTCGCTCTGCGCCGCGCGGGCCTCACGCCGGACGACGTCGAGACCGTCTACCTGGCCCCGCCGGACGCGGCGGCGGCGTTCGCGGCGGGCAAGGTCGACGCGTGGGCGACGTGGGACCAGTACCTCGTGGGTGCGCAGGTCGACGGCGCGCGCACGGTCGCGCTCGCGCGGGACCTGGGCTCCGACAACGCGAGCGTGCACGTCGCGCGGCGGGACTTCGTCGACGCGCACCCGGACGTGGTGCGCGCGGTCGTGGACGCGCTCGCGGCCGAGGCCGACGCGCTCGCCGCCGACCCCGCGCCGCTCGCGGACGCCTACCGGGACGCGGGCGCGTCGGACGCGGTCGTCGCGGGGCTCACCGCGCTGGCGACGCCGCGGCTCGCGTACGCCGACGAGGACCTCGCGGCCGAGCTCGCGCGCGTCGCCGAGCTGTACGTCGAGGAGGGGCTGCTCGCGGAGCCGGTCGACGTGTCGCGCGCGTGGCACGACGTGCGCGGGTGACCGTGCCGACCCGGGACCGGGCCGTGTCGCGGGCGCCTGCGGCGGTCCGGGTACGGGGGCTGCACCGCGTGTTCGCGGACGGCGCGCCGCCCGTGCTCGCGGGGCTGGACCTCGACGTCGGCGCCGACGAGCTCGTGGCGGTCGTCGGGCGCAGCGGGTGCGGCAAGTCGACGCTGCTGCGGGTGCTCGCCGGGCTGGACGGTGCTGCGCACGCCGACGTCCTCGTGCGCCCCGAGCGGGTCGGCATGGTGTTCCAGGAGGCGCGCCTGCTGCCGTGGGAGCGCACGTGGCGCACGGTGCTGCTCGCGGACGCACCCGTGCGCCGCGCCGACCGCCCGCGTGCGGTGGCGGCGCTCGCGCGGGTCGGTCTCGCGGACGTGGCGGACCAGCGTGCGGGCACGCTCAGCGGGGGTCAGGCGCAGCGCGTCGCGCTGGCCCGCGCGCTCGCGCGCGACCCGGACCTGCTGCTGCTCGACGAGCCGTTCGCGGCGCTCGACGCGCTGACGCGCCGCGAGGCGCACGCGCTCGTGCGTGAGGTGCGCGCGGCCCGCCCGGTCGCGACGGTCCTGGTCACGCACGACGTCGACGAGGCCCTCGCGCTGGCGGACCGCGTCGTCGTGCTCACCGAAGGCCGGCTGATGTGCGACACGGGACCGCGCCGTGGAGCCCGGGAGCGAGTCCTCGCGAGCCTTGGCGTCTAGCGGGTCGTCTCTGAAGTCGTCCGACGGTGGCTCTTGTGAGGATGTCGTCGGCGGTCTTGCTCGTCCGGGCCGTCGATGACGAGATCACGTCGGACCGCCAGGACGCCTGTACTGACTGCGGTGTTCGGTGTTCGGGTCTTTCCGAACACCGAACACCTGGCTAGACTGTGGCAATGCCTGCTCGTGCGGACGAAGCCGCGGCACTGTTGCAGGACGCCTTCGAGACGACGGGAGTCCGTGTATCGCGGCGGTCCGACGCGGCGAGCGATCTTGAGCTGCTCGTCGGAGGCGCGCGCGTCCCGGTGCAGGTCAAGCGGTGGTCCGTGTTTCCGGAGCACGCGGTCCGGACCAACCCCGCCTTCCGTCCAGGCGCGACGTCGCCGGGTGTACGCGTCGTCGTCGCGGACAGAATCGGTGTCGACGCCCGTCGAGCGCTCGAGGCAGCGGGCTGGGGATGGCTGGACCTGCGCGGGATGCTCCACGTCGAAGGTCAGGACTTGTTCATCCATGCCGAGGTTCCGGCGGTGCGAGACCGACCGCGGCCGCGCGATCCCCTCGGCGCGCCCGCCGGGCTCGAGATTGCCTGCGCCCTGTTGTCCTCCCCAGCCGAGGATCACGCTGTTCGCGGCCTCGCGCGTCGCTTGGGACGCTCGCCGAGCACGGTCTCGGAACTCCTCAGCGCGCTCAGAGACGCGTCGCTGGTGGAGGGATCGACGTTCCGGCCGGCCCCTGAGCTCTTCTGGAGCGTCGTGGACGTGTGGCCCGGGAACCGTGTCGGCCTTGCCAGCGCCCCCGGTCCTGGGATGGGCGCCGCCTACGAGGTGCTCGGGCTGGGGTTCGAGGACGTCGCGGCGACAACCGGATGGGCTCTCACTGACACGCTCGCCGCCGCCGCTTACGGCGCGCCCGTGGCCGCGCGTGCTGACCGGCCGGCGGACTTCTTCGTGCCGACCGAGGTGTCGCTGCGGCGCGCTCGCAGTCTCCTCGGCGTCGCGAGGTCGCCCGCCGAGGTGCGATGTACGGTGCGCGTCGCCCCCGTTCCCGAAGTCTGCCGCGTCCGAGTGGATGCTGCGGATCTGTCTGTCGAGGCTGATGCACTCGCTGCGCCGGTCTTCGTCGCGCTGGACCTCGCTCAGGACGCCGGGCGTGGCCGGGAGATCCTCGATGACTGGACACCCCCGGAACCGTGGACCCGTGTCTGGTGACGTGCCACATGTCGTGCTCGTGGGCGACGAGACGCGGCGCCTCGTCGATGCGATCGGGTAGTCGCCGGCGTGCTCGGCGAGCCGCCGACCATTGTGGGTGGCGTCGCCGTGCTCTGCCGGGTACAGCGAGCGCACCGCGCGACCTCCGACCTTGATGCGCTGGACCTGAGGCGCGTCGAGCGACCAGCAGACCACGACAGTCAGGCCGGTCACGGCACTCGGAGCATCCTTGAGCTCCTGCGCGCTTCCCCCGGTGCCAAGCCGGTAGCGCCAGCCGCTGCGTCGGTGATCACGCCGAGCGGCCCAGTGCGGGTAGATGTCATCGACGTCCTCGAGGTGCCGGACTCTGCCAACATCGAAGACCCGACCGACAGGCTCTACGAGATGGCACACGCCTGGGCCTTTCGGACGGCGACCGAGGTGCGCATCGACGCGTGGGGCTCGGATGGGTCCGTCTCAAGCTCCGTTGCGCGGGTGGCGGAGGCAGGTCCGCTCGTGGCCATGAAGCTGCAGTCCGTGCTCCTTCGCTCGACCGCCAAGGAGGGCACCGACCTGCATGACATCGTGACGATCCTGCTGGACCCTGTCGCCAGGGATGCGGCGCTCTCGCAGCTGGTGGACTGTGACCCGACCATTGCAGCCGATGCCGCTCTGCACGCCGAGAGGTGGTTCGTCGCACAGGTCGACCGAACGCTCCGGCTCATCCGTACCGCGGGAGCGTTCGACGTGGGTCGTGACGACCTCGACCTCGTCGCCGACCTGCTCAGGGTTGCCACGCGACGTTGAGCAGGTCGCCGGGGTAGGCCGTGGGAGCGCCGGAGTCTCAGTCGGCAGGTGAGATGGTCTACGAGTCTCCTTGGGGCTAGATACGGGCCGGGTCCGCTACACGTAGGGGAGCACGTGCCGCACGTAGCGCTCGACGAGCGTCGCGACGGTCTCGTCGCCGGGTGCGTCCCACACCGTCTCGGCGAAGATCTCGACCTCGACGTCGCCGGTGTACCCGGCGTCGCGCACCCAGGACGTGATCGCGGCGAAGTCGACGTACCCGTCGCCCACGTGCCCGCGGGAGCGCAGCGCGGTCGGGGACAGCGGCAGCACCCAGTCGCACACCTGGTACCCCGCGAGCCGCCCCTGCGCCCCGGCGCGGGCGACCTGTCGCGCCAGGTCCGGGTCCCACCACACGTGGTAGGTGTCGACGACGACCCCGACGACCGCGGGGTCGAACGGTGCCGCGAGGTCGAGCGCCTGGCCGAGCGTGCTGACGACCGCGCGGTCCGCGGCGAACAGCGGGTGCAGGGGCTCGAGCACGAGCCGCACGCCGTGCTCGGCGGCGAACGGTGCGAGCTCGGCGATGCGGTCGGCGACGCGCGCGCGGGTCGCGACGAGGTCGCGCGCCGGGTCGGCGGCGGCCCCCGCGGGGTACGGGGACGCGGCCGCCTCGGGTCCGGGGGCGGCGGTCAGGCCGCCGACGACCATGACGAGCTCGCGCGTGCCGAGCGTCGCGGCCTGCTCGACGGCGCGGCGGTTGTCGTCGAGCGCCCCGCGTCGCCCGCGCTCGTCGTCGGCCGTGAGGAAGCCCCCGCGGCACAGCGACGAGACCCGCAGGCCCGCGTCGGCGACGATCTTCGCGGCGCGCTCCGCGCCGATCTCGTCGACGCGGTCGCGCCACAGCCCGACGGCCCCGAGCCCGGCGCGCGCGGCACCGGCGACGGCCTCCTCGAGCGTCCAGCGCGTGGTCGTCGCGGTGTTGAGCGACAGTCGCGAGAGGTCGGGGGTCACAGCGTGATCTCCGGGACGTCCAGGCGGCGTCCTTCGGTCGACGACCGCAGGCCGAGTGACGCGAGCTGCACGCCGCGCGCCGCGGACAGCAGGTCGTACCGGTGCGGACGGCCCGTCGCGACGTCGGCGAGGAACTCCTCCCACTGCAGCTTGAACCCGTTGTCGAGGTCGCCGTTGTCGGGCACGTCGAGCCACTGCTCGCGGAACGGCTCGGTGACCGGCAGGTCCGGGTTCCACACGGGCTTGGGCGTGTGCGCGCGGTGCTGCGCGACGCACCGGCGCAGCCCCGCGACGGCGGAGCCGTGCGTGCCGTCGACCTGGAACTCGACGAGCTCGTCGCGGTGCACGCGCACGGCCCAGGACGAGTTGATCTGTGCGACGACCGGGTCCCCGCCGGGCGTGACGACGTCGAAGATCGCGTACGCGGCGTCGTCGGCGGTCGCGTCGTACGCGCGGCCCTGCTCGTCCCAGCGCGTGGGGATGTGCGTGACGGTGGTCGCGGTGACGGTGCGGACCGTGCCGAGGATGCCTTCGAGAACGTAGTTCCAGTGGCAGAACATGTCGGTGGTCATGCCGCCGCCGTCCTCGGCGCGGTAGTTCCACGACGGGCGCTGCGCGCTCTGGTGGTCGCCCTCGAACACCCAGTACCCGAACTCGCCGCGCAGCGACAGGATCCGCCCGAAGAACCCCTCGTCGACGAGCCGGCGCAGCTTGACCAGGCCGGGCAGGTAGAGCTTGTCGTGCACGACGCCCGCGGTGACGCCGGTCTCCTCGCGCAGCCGGGCGAGGTCGACGGCCTCGGCGAGCGTCTCGGCGGTGGGCTTCTCGGTGTAGACGTGCTTGCCGGCCTTCATGGCGTGGGAGAGGGTCGCGGCGCGCAGGCTCGTCATGGACGCGTCGAACACGATGTCGATCTCCGGGTCGGCGATCAGTGCGTCGAGGTCGGTGCTCCAGCGCTCGACGCCGTGACGGCGCGCGATCTCGCCGACCTTGTCCGCGTTGCGGCCGACGAGGACGGGCTCGACCTGCACGCGCGTGCCGTCGGGGAGCGTGATGCCGCCCTGCTCGCGGATCGGCAGGATCGAGCGGACGAGGTGCTGGCGGTAGCCCATCCGGCCGGTGATGCCGTTCATGGCGATGCGCAGGGTGCGGGTGGTCACGTGGTCCTCCGGTGCGGTCGTGGAATGCGCTTTCCATCGTTCCGCACGACTGCCCGCCCGGTCAACGGGTCTCGTCCGGTCAGCCGGGTCGCCGGGTCAGCCGGTGCCGTCGGGTCAGCGGACGGGGAACGACCTCAGTGCCGAGGTCACGGCCGCCCGGAACGCCGCGTGCTCCGCGAGGTCCGCGCCGAACACCGCCTCGACCCGCAGCAGCCGGTCGGCCAGGCCCTCGACGGGTCCCTCGGCTGCGTCCGCCAGCGCGCCGGCCAGCGGGTCGTCGAGCGTCACCCCGCGTCCGGCGACGACGAGCGCGCCCGACGAGGCCGCGCGCACGTACGCCATCCACGCCGCGACGACGAGCGCCGCGTGCTCGGGCACAGCGCCGGCGGCCAGCCGGTCGCGCACCGTGCCCAGGAGCCGCTGCGGCAGCTTCACCGAGCCGTCCATCGCGACCTGCACGGTGGTGTGCCCCGTCGCCGGGTTGGCGAACCGGCGCAGCAGCGAGTCCCGGTACGCGACCAGGTCCGCGCCGTCCGGCGGCTCGAGCGTCGGCAGCACGTCGGTGTCCGTGAACGCGGTCGCCCACGCGCGCAGCTCGTCGTCCTCGACGGCCTGCGCGATCGTCGCGTGCCCGCGCAGCGCACCCGCGTACGCGAGCAGCGAGTGCGTCGCGTTGAGCAGCCGCAGCTTGGCGCGCTCGTACGGCTCCACGTCCGCGGTGAGCGTCGCGCCGGCCTTCTCCCACGCGGGCCGCGGCCCGGCGAACGCGTCCTCGACCACCCACTGCGTGAACGGCTCGCCCACCACGAGCGCCTCGTCCCGCAGCCCGAGCAGCCGCTGCGCGCGCTCGCGGTGCTCCGCGGTCGTCGCGGGGACGATCCGGTCGACCATCGTCGACGGGAAGCGCACCGACGCCGCGACCCACGCGCGCAGGTCGTCGTCGCCGGTCGCGGCGAGCAGGTCGTCGACCATGCGCGCGAGCACGCGGCCGTTGCCCGTGAGGTTGTCGCAGCACACGACCGTCAGCGGCCCGGCGTCCGCGCGCCGCCGCCGGTCGAGCGCCCGCACGAGCAGCCCCGTGGCCGAGCGGGCCGGGGCGTCGCTGCGGCCGCGCAGGGCCGCGAGGTCGGCGAGCACGCCCTCGTCGGACAGGTCCGCGCGCCCGTCCGCACCCAGCCGGTAGCCCTTCTCCGTGACGGTCAGCGTCACGACGTGCACGTCCGGCGACGCGACCGTCGCGAGCACGCGCGCCGTCCCGGACCCGGGCGGACCCGGGAAGGCCGCCTCGCGCAGCGCGGCGACCACGCGCAGGTCCTCGCGGTCGCGGTCGAGCGTCAGCACCCCGTACAGCCCGTCCTGCGGCGCGACCTGGTCGACGACGCGCGCCGAGCGCTGCGTGACCCCGAGGATCCCCCAGCGGTCGTCGTCCGCCGCGGCCGCGGCGTCCTCGGTGAGCACGGCCTGGTGCGCGCGGTGGAACGCCCCGAGGCCCAGGTGGACGATGCCGGTGCGCGCGGGCACGAGCGGCGGGCCGCTGACGCCGGGCCGTGGGAGCGCGTCGGCGAGCGTGGCGCGGGACAGGCGTGCGGTCACGACAGGGCCTCTCGGGTGGGTGCGGTGGTCGGCGCGGTGGTCGGCGCGGTGGTCGGTGCCGTCGACGCGCGCACGACGAGCTCGACGGGCAGCGGGACGTCGGGGCCGGGGTCGTCGTCGAGCAGGCGGTCGACCGCCGCGCGGCCCAGGCGGGCGAGCGGCACGGCGACCGTCGTCAGGCGCGGGCTGCCGAGCACCGCGACCGTGTCGTCGTGCCCGACGACCGATACGTCCTCGGGGATCCGGACACCGCGCGTGCGCAGCCGGTCCAGCAGCGCGAGCGCGACGAGGTCGTTGTGCGCGAGCACCGCGGTCACCCCGGCCGCCGCGACGACGTCCGCCGCGGCGGTGCCGCCCCCGGTCGTCGCCGGGAAGGCGCCGAGGTCGACCACCTCGAGCCGGTGCAGCCCGTGCGCCGCGACCTCGAGCCCGTCGCGCCGCCGCGCGTCCGACCACGACCCGGCCGGCCCGCCCGCGAACCCGATGCGCCGGTGCCCGAGCGCGTGCAGGTGCCGCACGGCCTGGCGCATGCCGTCGGTGTTGTCGACGACCACCGACGCGTGCGCGTCGTGGCGGCGGTTGACCAGCACGAACGGCCGGTCGTCGGGCAGGCGCGCGACCTCGTCGTCGGACATCCGCGGTGAGGCGAGGATCGTGCCGTCCGCCTGTGCGCCGACCTGCGCGACGAGCTCGGCCTCGAGGCGCGGGTCGTCGTCGGCGTCCGCGACGAACACGCCGTACCCGAGCTCGCGCGCGCGGGCCTGCACGCCCTTGACGAGGCCCGCGAAGAACGGGTTGGCGATGTCGGGGACGACGACCGCGAGGTTGCCGGTGCGGCCGCTCGCGAGCTCGCGCGCGGCGCGGTTCGGCCGGTAGTCGAGAGCCGCGGCCGCGCGCTCGACGAGCACGCGGCGTCCGGGAGCGACGAGCTCGGGGTGCGTCAGGGCGCGCGAGGCGGTCGCGGGGGAGACCCCGGCGGCTCGCGCGACGTCGCGCAGCGTCGTGACCACGTGGACCTCCTCGGGGCGGTCGTCGTCGACCGGTGGATCAGGGGTGCCGGACGCCCTCGTCGGGCCCGGATGTCGATGAACGCGATTTCATCACGGCACACCCTAGCCGGGGAAGCGCTTGCCGTGTAGCGTCTGCCGTGCTTGAGACGCGCGGTCGACCACGTGAATGCGCGTTCAGGATGTTTCAGAGCCGCGATGTCCCGAGAGGCGCGAGCATGACGACGACGACCCGCACGCTGCACCCCGACCGCGCGCTCCCCGCAGACCCGACGCTGCGTCCCCTGGCCCGCGAGATCTTCGAGCAGACGCGCGACCTGCCGCTCGTCTCCATGCACGGGCACGTCGACGCCGCGCTGCTCGCGGACGACGAGCCGTTCCCCGACCCGGCCGCGCTCCTCGTCGTCCCCGACCACTACCTGGTCCGCATGCTGATCTCGCAGGGCGTCCCGCAGGACGCGCTCGGAGTGCCGCGCCGCGACGGCGTGCCGGTCGAGACCGACCCTCGCGCGATCTGGCGCACGTTCGCCTCGCGCTGGCACCTGTTCCGCGGCACGCCCACGCGGCTGTGGCTCGAGCACGAGCTCGTCGAGGTGTTCGGTGTCACCGAGCCGCTGTCCGCCGCGTCGGCCGACCGCGTCTACGACCACCTGGTCGACCGCCTCGCACAGCCCGAGTACCGGCCGCGCGCGCTGTTCGAGCGGTTCAACCTCGAGATCCTGTCCACCACCGACCCCGCCGACTCGGGCCTCGAGGACCATGCGCGCCTCGCCGCCGACGGCTGGGGCGACCGCGTCGTGCCCACGTTCCGCCCCGACGCCGTCGTGCACCTCGACCGGCCCGGCTGGCGGGCCGCCCTGCGCGCGCTCGAGGCCCGCGTGGGCTACGAGATCTCGTCGTACCGCCTGCTGGTCCAGGCGCTCGAGGAGCGGCGCCGCGCGTTCAAGGCCGCCGGCGCACGCTCGTCGGACCACGGCCACCTGCGCGCCGACGCGACCCCGCTGACCGACGCCGAGGCCGAGCGCATCGTCACCGCCGCGCTGCGCGGGCAGGTCGAGCCCGCCGCCGCCGCCGCGTTCGCCGGCCACATGCTCCACGAGACGGCGCGCATGGCCAGTGAGGACGGCCTCGTCCTGCAGCTGCACGCGGGCGTGCTGCGCGACCACGACCCCGCGGTGCACGCCGCGCGCGGCCCCGACGTCGGCTACGACATCCCCGTCCCCACCGAGTTCACGCGCGCGCTGCGCCCGGTGCTCGAGTCGTTCGGGCACCACCCGAACCTGCGCATGGTCCTGTTCACCGTCGACGAGGACGCGTTCTCCCGCGAGCTCGCGCCGCTCGCGGGCGTCTACCCGGCCGTCCGGCTCGGCGCGCCGTGGTGGTTCCTCGACACCCCCGACGGCATGCGCCGCTTCCGCGAGGCCGTCACCGACACCGCGGGCTTCTACAACACCACCGGCTTCGTCGACGACACCCGCGCGTTCTGCTCCATCCCCGCCCGCCACGACCTGGCCCGTCGCATCGACGCCGGCTACCTCGCCCGGCTCGTCGCCGAGCACCGCCTCGACCTCGACGAGGCCGTCGAGACCGCCGTCGACCTGGCCCTGCACCTGCCGCGCGAGTCGTACGCGCCGCGCTGAACCCCGTGTGCCCGGTGCCGACCGGGCGCGCGGTTCGCGCGGGCGGGCTCGTCGCACTTCCTCCTCTGGCACGACGAGCCCGCCCGCACCCTTGCCGCCGTCGAGGGCCTCGGCTCAGGTGACTGCGCCGAGCTGCCAGGGGACGAACTCGTCGGCGCCGAGGTCGAGCTCCTCGGAGACCGTCTGCCGGCCGGACGCGACCTCGACGACGAGGTCGAAGATCTCCTGGCCGACCTGCTCCAGGGTCGCGGTCCCGTCGACGATCCGTCCCGCGTTCAGGTCCATGTCCTCGGTCATGCGCAGGTACGTCGCGGTGTTCGTCGCCACCTTGATGGACGGGGTCGGCTTGCAGCCGAGCACCGAGCCGCGGCCCGTGGTGAACACGACGACCGTCGCGCCGCCCGCGACGAGCCCGGTGACGGACACCGGGTCGTAGCCGGGGGTGTCCATGAACGCGAGGCCGCGGGTGGTGACGCGCTCGGCGTACTCGTAGACCGCGGTGAGGTCCGCGGTGCCGGCCTTGGCGACCGCGCCGAGCGACTTCTCGAGGATCGTCGTGAGCCCGCCGGCCTTGTTGCCGGGGGAGGGGTTGTTGTCGAGGGTGCCGCCGCCCGCGGCGGTGTACTGCTTCCACCAGTCGATGCGGTCGAGCAGGCGCTGCGCGACGTCGCGCGACACCGCGCGGCGCAGGAGCAGGTGCTCGGCGCCGAACACCTCGGGCGTCTCGGCGAGGACGCTCGTGCCGCCGTGCGCGACGAGCAGGTCGGACGCGCGGCCGAGCGCGGGGTTGGCGGTGATGCCGGAGTAGCCGTCGGAGCCGCCGCAGTTGAGGCCGAGGACGAGCTCGGAGACGGGGGCGGGCTCGCGGCGCAGCGCGTCGACCTCGGGGAGCATGTCCTCGATCGCGGCGACGCCCGCGCGCACGGTGCGGCGGATGCCGCCGGTCTCCTGGATGGACAGGACGCGCACGGGCTTGTCGGCGGGCAGGTCGAGGCCGTCGAGGACCGCGGCGGGCGGGAGCATCTCGCAGCCGAGGCCGAGCACCAGGAGCGCGGCGATGTTGGGGTGGTCGGCGTAGCCGCGCAGCGTGCGCAGCGTGAGCTGCGCGCCCTCGCTCGTCGGGACCAGGCCGCAGCCCGTGTCGTGCGTGAGCGCGACGACCCCGTCGACGTGCGGGTACGCCTCGAGCACGCGTCCGCGGAACTGGTCGGCGATGAGACGTGCGGTCGACGCGGAGCAGTTGACCGAGGTCACGATCCCGACGTAGTTGCGCGTGCCCCAGCGGCCGTCGGCGCGGCGGTACCCGTCGAACGTGCGGGGCTGCGTGGGCGCGGGCAGCGTGGTCCGTGCGGTGCCGACCTCGTACGTCCGCTCGTCGTCGGCCATGCCGAGGTTGTGCGTGTGGACGTGGTCGCCGGGGGCGATGTCGCACGTCGCGCGGCCGATCGACTGGCCGTACTTGTGCACGGGACCGCCCGTGGGGACCGCGCGCAGCGCGACCTTGTGCCCGCGGGGGATGCCGTGGCGGACGACGAGCGTCGTACCGCCCGGCAGCGGCACGGCGGTGCCGGCGGGCAGGTCGCGCGTCGCGACGCCCACGTGGTCGTCGTCGCGCAGCACGAGCACGCCGGCGGAAGGGTTCGTCATCGTCGTCCTCGCGGGTGAGTCGTGCCGAGCGGGATCACCCCGAGGATACCGCTTTCCCGACGAGCGGTCCCCTAGTCTCGTGCGCATGGCCGGACCCGTGACGCTGAGCGACGTCGCCCGCGAGGCAGGCGTCTCGCTCGCCACCGCCTCCCGCGCGATCAACGGCAGCCCCACCCGCACCGTCGGGCCGGAGCTGCGCGCGCGGGTGCTCGCCGCCGCCGAGCGCCTGCGCTACTCGCCGGACGCCAACGCGCAGGCCATGGCGCGCGGCCGCACCACGTCCGTCGGGCTCGTCGTGCACGACATCGCCGACCCGTACTTCTCGACGATCGCGCGCGGCGTCGCGCACGCCGCCGGCCGGGCCGGGCTGCAGGTGATTCTCGCGAGCACCGAGCAGGACCCGTCGCGCGAGGTCGAGATCGTCGGGCTGCTGCGGCGCCAGCGGGCGCGTGCGATCGTCATCGCCGGATCGCGGTACGACGACGAGGGCACCGCGAACGCGCTGCGCGACGCGCTCGACGAGTACCGGACGTCGGGCGGTGCCGCCGCGGTCGTCGGCCAGCCCGTGCTCGGCACCGACGCGGTGCACGTGGCGAACGTCGACGGCGCCCGCGCACTCGCCCGCGCCCTGCACGGGCGCGGCTACCGCGACGTCGCCGTGCTCGCGGGCCCCGAGCACCACCTCACCGCGCGCGAGCGGCACACCGCGTTCACGTCCGAGCTCGCCGCGCTGGGTGCTCCCGTGCCCGACGAGCGCGTCCTCACCTGCGGGTTCGACCACGAGGGCGGTGAGGACGCCATGACGCGCCTGCTCGCGTCCGGCACCCGCCCGCAGCTCGTGTTCGCCGTCAACGACGTCATGGCGCTCGGCGCGCTCGCCGCGGCCCGGGCCGCGGGTCTCGTCGTGCCCGACGACCTCGCGCTCGCGGGCTTCGGCGACATCACGACGCTGCGCGACGTCGTCCCCGGACTCACGACCGTGCGGATCCCGCTCGAGGAGGTCGGCACCGAGGCCATGCGGCTCGTGCTCGAGGCGGGCAACGGTGCGCCGCGCGTCGTCGAGGTGCCGACCGAGGTCGTGCTGCGCGAGTCCACACCGGTCCTGGCCTGACGCCCGGACGCGCAGGTCCGGACCTGCGCGCGTCGTCGGATAGCGTGCAAGGCACCGCCCGACGAGAGGAACCGCCCGCATGGCCACCGAGCCCGCCTACCGTGCCGACGAGACGCGCTACGACGCGATGACGTACCGCAGGGTCGGGCGCAGCGGGCTGCGGCTGCCGGGGCTGTCGCTCGGCCTGTGGCACAACTTCGGGCACGGCACGCCGTACGAGACGCAGCGCGCCGTGCTGCGCCGCGCGTTCGACCTGGGGATCACGCACCTCGACCTCGCGAACAACTACGGCCCGCCGTACGGCTCCGCCGAGGAGAGCTTCGGCCGGGTGCTCGCCGCCGACCTGCGGCCCTACCGCGACGAGCTCGTCATCTCCACCAAGGCCGGCTACGACATGTGGCCCGGCCCGTACGGCGACGGCGGGTCGCGCAAGTACCTGCTCGCGTCGCTCGACCAGTCGCTCGCCCGGATGGGCCTGGACTACGTCGACATCTTCTACTCGCACCGCATGGATCCCGACACGCCGCTCGAGGAGACCATGGGCGCGCTGCACACCGCGGTCGCCTCGGGCCGCGCGCTGTACGCGGGCATCTCGAACTACACGCCGTCCGCGACGCGCGAGGCCGCGCGGATCCTCGCGGACCTCGGTACGCCGCTGCTCATCCACCAGCCCAGCTACTCGATGTTCAACCGGCACGTCGAGCAGGTCGCCGACGGGCAGAGCGAGTCGCTGCTCGAGACCGTGGGGGACCTCGGCATCGGGATGATCGTGTTCTCCCCGCTGCAGCAGGGGCTGCTCACCGGGCGGTACCTGTCCGGGGGCGTGCCGGCCGGCTCGCGCGCGTCCGTCGGGCACTTCCTGACGCCCGACGCGATCTCGCCCACGTACCTGCAGCGGGCACGCGCGCTCGCGGCGGTCGCCGAGGCGCGCGGGCAGTCGCTCGCGCAGCTCGCGCTGTCCTGGGTGCTGCGCGACGAGCGCGTCACCTCGGCGCTCGTCGGCGCGTCGTCGGTCGCGCAGCTCGAGGACGACGTGGCCGCGTTGTCCGCGCCGCCGCTGACCGACGAGGAGATCGCGGCGATCGAGCCGTACGCCGTCGACGGCACGCACACGGGCGCCTGAGTGGCGGCCGCCGACCCCGCACGGCCCGACGACGAGCCCGCGCGCACGCTCGAGCCCGTGACCGTCCGTCGCGCCGGCCCGGGCGACGCCGCCGCGCTCACCCGCCTGCGCCGCGGCATGCTCCAGGCGATGGGCGTGCCCCGCGCCGACGAGGACGACTGGCAGGCCACGTGCACGCGGTGGTTCACGGAGCGTCTCGCGGCCGGGACGGTCGTCGCGTTCGTCGTCGACGGTGACCTGGGCGACGGCACGACCGGACCCGTCGCGTGCGCGGTCGGCGACTTCCAGGACCACGCGCCCGAGCCGTGGAACCCGTCCGGCCGGCGCGGCCACGTGTTCAACGTGTCGACCGAGCCCGCGTACCGCCGCCGCGGCTACGCGCGCGCGACGGTCATGGCGCTCATGACGTGGTTCCACGACGAGACCGAGGTGACGCGCGTCGGGCTGTCGGCCACACCGGACGGGCGTGCCATGTACGAGCACCTGGGGTTCGCCGAGCCGTTCGGGCGCGAGCTGGTCTGGCGCATCGCGCGCTGACCGGCCCGACGAGGTGCCGCGACCCGCGTCACGAGCCGAGCAGCACGTCGCCCCCGTCGACGGTCACGCGGTAGACCCGCAGGTCCTGCGGGTCCTTGCCGACCGGGTCCAGGCACTGCCCGGTCTCGAGGTCCCACACCTGCTTGTGCATGGGCGAGGTGAGCGTGGGCCGCCCGCCGCGGTCCCCGACGATGCCGCGGGACAGGACGTTCGCGCCGCTGAACGGGTCACGCTGCTGCACCGCGAGCACGCGGTCGTCGGCCAGACGGAACACCGCGACGGGCACCGACCCGCCCAGGAGCACGCCCGCGCCCCGCTCCGGCGTGAGGGCGTCGAGCGTGCACACCCGCTCGGCCACGGCGGTCGTCGCCCGGCCCTCCGGCGGCGCGGCCACGACCTCGAGCGGCAGCGGCACCCGCTGCCCGCGGCGCGGGACGTACGCGAGGTCGGGGTCCGTGCGCTCGGGCGCGTTGAGGTAGGGCGTGAACTGCGCGACCTTCGCGGGGTCGTCGAGGGTCGCGCGCCACTCGTCGACGTACCCGGCGACGTGCCGCTCGATCTCGGCCTCGAGCTCGGCCGCGATGCCGTCCCGGTCGTCGACGACGACCGCGCGCAGCGCCTCCATCCCGCCCGGGTAGGCCGCGACCCACGGCGCGGTGCGCTGCAACCGGTCGGCGGAGCGGATGTACAGCGCGAGGAACCGGTCGACCACCCGCACGAGCGTGTCGTCGTCCAGGTCCTCCGCGAGCAGCTCGGCGTGCCGCGGCGTGAACCCGCCGTTGCCGCCGACGTACACGTTCCAGCCCTGGGCGGTCGCGATCACGCCGACGTCCTTGCCGCGCGCCTCGGCGCACTCGCGCGCGCAGCCCGACACCCCCACCTTGAACTTGTGCGGCGAGCGCAGACCCCGGTACCGCAGCTCGAGGCGCACCGCCATGGACGACGAGTCCTGCACGCCGAACCGGCACCACGTCGAGCCCACGCACGTCTTGACCGCTCGCAGCGACTTGCCGTACGCCTGCCCGGACTCGAAGCCCGCCTCCACCAGCCGCCGCCAGATCTCCGGGAGCTGGTCCTGGCGCGCGCCGAACATGCCGAGCCGCTGCGCGCCGGTGACGCGCGTGAACAGCCCGAAGTCCGCGGCGACCTGCGCGAACGCGAGCAGCTTGTCGGGCGTGACCTCACCGCCCGGCATGCGCGGCACCACGGAGTACGTGCCGTCCTTCTGGAGGTTCGCGAGCAGGTGGTCGTTGGTGTCCTGGAGCGGCGCCTGGTCGGGCTGCAGCACGTGCCCCACGCCGAGCGACGACAGGATCGACGCGACCACGGGCCGGCAGATCGCGCAGCCGCGGCCCGTGCCGTGCGCCGCCACGATCTCGCTGAAGGTCCGCTCCGCGCCCGCGCGCACCAGCGCGAACAGCTCGGCGCGCGGCATCGCGAAGTGCTCGCACATCGCGTTCGACACCGCGACGCCCGCCTGCTCGAGCGAGCGGTTGACGATCGTCGTCACCATCGGCACGCATGAGCCGCAGACCGTGCCGGCACGCGTGCACGTCTTGACCTCGCCGACCGAGCGGCAGCCGTGCTCGGTGACCGCGCCGCGGATCGTGCCCGCGGTGACGTTGGCGCACGAGCAGACCACGACGTCGTCGGGCACCTCGAGCGTCGCGGGCGCACCGCCCTCGGGTGCGAGGAACGCGGACGGGTCGGCGCCGAGCGCGCGGCCCAGCAGTGGGCGCAGCGACGAGTACAGCGCGATGTCGCCGACGAACACGCCGCCGAGCAGCGTGCGCGCGTCGTCGGACACCACGAGCTTGCGGTACGTGCGCGCGACGGGGTCCGCGAACGTCACCTCGAGCGCGCCGGGGGTCAGGGCGAGCACGTCGCCGAAGCTCGCGGCCTCGACGCCCACACCCTTGAGCTTGGTGCCGTCCGCGGGCCGCTCGTACGTCGTCGTGCCGCCGAACAGCTGGTCGACGACCACGTCCGCCATCGTGTTGCCCGGCGCGACGAGGCCCGCGCACTCGCCGTCGTGCGACGCGCACTCGCCGATCGCCCACACGCGCGGGTCGGACGAGCGGCACGTCGGGCCGACGAGCACGCCACCGCGCTCGCCGATGCCCAGCCCCGACTCGCGCGCGAGGCGGTCGCGCGGGCGGATGCCGGTGGAGAACACCACGACGTCCGCGTCCAGCACCTCGCCGGTCGACAGCTCGAGCGAGGCGACCGTGCCGTCCGGCCCGGCGAGCACGCGGGACGCCGCGGTCGTCGTGCGCACGTCGATGCCCGTGTCCCGGACCAGGACACGCAACGCCTCGCCGCCGCCCGCGTCGAGCTGCACCGCCATGAGCCGGTCCGCGAACTCGACGACCGTCGCGCTCGCGCCCAGGTTCTGCAGCGCGGCGGCGGCCTCGAGCCCGAGCACCCCACCGCCCACGACGACGCCCCGGACCGGGCGGCCGAGCTCCGCGCGGCGGCGCGCGACCCAACCGGTGATGGCGTTGATGTCGTCGAGCGTGCGGTACGCCAGGACGCCGGGCAGGTCGGCGCCGTCGGTGCGCGGCACCCACGGCCACGAGCCGGTCGCGAGCACCAGGTCGTCGTACGCGACGACCCGGCCCGAGCGCGTCGTGACGGTCTGCGCGTCGCGGTCGAGGGTCGCGACCGCGTCGCCCGTGACGAGCTCGACGCGCTCGTCGTCCCACACCGACGGGTCGAGCGTGAGGTCCTCGACGCTCGCGCCCGTGATCGCGTCGGACAGGTGGACGCGGTCGTACGGCGCGTACGGCTCGTCGCCGACGACCGTCAGCTGCCACCCCCCGCCGCGCGCGACCATCTGCTCCGCGAACCGGTGCGCCACCATCCCGGCCCCGACGACGACCACGCGCCCGGGCTCCTGCTGCTCCCTCATGCGGCCATTTTCGACGACGGGGGTCGTGCTTATCGGGCCGTACGGCCCACGTGGACGCACAGCGCCCACGGGCCTGCTGTGAGGTCGCCGGACGCGGTGCGCGGCCGGGTCCTGGACCACCACGTCCGGACGCCGCCCGGGTTGTCTAGGCTCGTCCCGGGCTCGACGACCAGCGCACCCGGCGCGGCGGCCCGGCAGAGCGGGGAGATCATGGGTTTCTTCACCAAGGACGTCACGGGACCGCAGGAGGGCCTCGCGCCGCTCAGCCGCGACCGGATCACCGCGAGCCTCGACGCGCGCGAGCTGAACTACGGCATCGACGACGACGGTGACGTCGGCGGCGTCTGGGACGGCCACCTGTTCTACTTCTTCGTCCTGGGCCAGAAGGGCGAGTACCTGCAGACCCGCGGCCGCTGGAACCGGGTGATCGGCGTCGAGCACCTCGACGAGGTCACGCGCGTCGTCAACGCGTGGAACGCGGACCGGCTGTGGCCCAAGGGGTACGTGCGCGTCGAGGACGACGTGCTCGGCGTCTACGCGGAGCACACCGTCGACTACGAGCACGGCGTGAGCGACGCGCAGGTCGACCTGCACCTCGCGTGCGCGATCTCGACGAGCCTGCAGCTGTTCGAGCACCTCGACGAGAAGTACCCCGAGCAGGCCGCGGCCGCGCGGGCCCAGCAGGAGGCGGCCGAGCAGGAGCAGGGCGGCGCGTGAGCGAGGACCTCACCGCCGCGGGTCGTGCCTTCCAGGTCGACCTGCGCGGCGTGGTCGACCTGCTCGCCCGGCACCTGTACTCCGGCCCGCGCGTCTACGTGCGCGAGCTGCTGCAGAACGGCGTCGACGCGATCACGGCCCGGCGCCTGCACGACGCGGACGCCCCGGCCCGGGTGCGGCTGCGCCCCGGGCCGGGCGGCACGCTCGAGGTCACGGACACCGGGATCGGGCTCACGCCCGCGCAGGCGACCGAGCTGCTGGCGACCGTCGGCCGCTCGTCGAAGCGTGACCTCGACCTCGGGCTGGGCCGCGAGGAGTTCCTCGGGCAGTTCGGCATCGGCCTGCTGTCCGCGTTCATGGTGGCCGACGAGATCGAGCTCGTCTCCCGCTCCGCGGTCGAGACCGACGAGCCGCCCGTGCGCTGGGTGGGGTACGCCGACGGCCGCTACGACCTGACGGTGCTGCCGCGCGACGCGGACGTGCCCGCCGGGTCGACCGTCCGGCTGCGCGCGCGCCGCGACGCCGAGCACTGGCTGTCGGCCGACACGGTGGTCGCCCTCGCCCAGGAGTTCGGCAGCCTGCTGCCCGTGGACGTCGCGGTCGAGGTGCCGTTGCCCGACGTCACGGGCGGTGCGCCCGCCACCGCGTGGCGGCGGGTCTCCGAGCCGTCGCTGCCGTGGCTCGCGACCTACCCCGACGAGGCCGCGCGCACCGCCGCGCTCGCGGCGTACTGCGAGCGGACACTGGGCTTCACGCCGCTCGCGCACATCGACCTGTCGGTGCCCCTGGCCGGGCTCACCGGCGTCGCGTTCGTGCTGCCCACCGCGGTCCCGCCCGGGGCCGGCAGCCGCCACCGCGTCTACCTCAAGCGCATGCTGCTGGGCACGCACGTCGACGACCTGCTGCCCGAGTGGGCGTTCTTCGTCCGGTGCGTGGTCGACACGAGCGTGCTGCGCCCCACCGCGTCACGCGAGCAGCTCTACGGCGACGAGCTGCTGCTCGCGACCCAGGAGGCGCTCGCCGCCCAGGTGCGCGCGTGGACCGTCGCGGCGCTGACGGCGTCGTCGGCCGGCCTCGCGGGCTCGTCGGACCCCGACCTCACCGCCGCCGCGGGCATGCCGCCCGCGACGACCCGACGCATCGTCTCCACCCACCACCTCGCGCTGCGCTCGCTCGCGACCACGGACGACGAGGTGCTCGACCTCGTCGCGCAGGTCCTGCCGTTCGAGACCACCGACGGCGCGACGACCCTCGCGCAGGTCCGCGCGGACGTCGGCGAGGTGCTGCACACCACGCGCGTCGAGGACTTCCGCCGCGTCGCCCCCGTCGCGCGCGCGCAGGGCATGACGGTCGTCAACGCGGGCTACGTGTACGACGACGAGCTGCTCGCCCGGCTCGCGCTGCGCCCCGGCTGGCAGGTCCGTGAGCTGCGCGCGCAGGACGTCGCGCAGGTGCTCGGTGCCGTCGAGCCGCACCGCGAGCTCGAGGTGCTCGACCAGGTGCAGGCCGCCGCCGCGGTGGTCCGGCCGCTCGACTGCGCGCTCGTCCTGCGCAGCTTCGAGCCCGCCGAGGTCCCGGCGGTGCTCCTGCAGGACCGCGACGGCGAGCGCCAGCAGGACGTGCGTCGCACCGTCGCCGCGCAGGACGACCTGTGGGGCGGCGTCCTCGCGGGGTTCGTCAGCGGCGAGGACGAGCCCGCCCGCCGGCTCGTCGTGAACGACGCGAACCCCACCGTGCGGCGGCTGCTCGCCGCCGACCCGGCCGACCCGGTGCTCGCCGCGGGCGTCCGGTCGATGTACGTCACCGCCGTGCTGCTCGCGGGCGAGCCGCTGCGCGCGCGTGAGGCCGAGCTGATGAACGACGCCATGAGCGTGCTGCTCGAGGCGGGGCTGACGCGGCCCGGTGCCGCCCTGCCCGACGAGACCCAGGAGGACGTGTGACGCGCTCGACCGACGAGGCGAACCGGGAGATCTCCCGCGTGCGCAAGATGCCGTACGGCATCGCCCGCACGCAGGCCGCCGAGCAGCAGGTGCGGCTGGTCGAGGCCGAGGGGCCTGACGAGGTCCGCGCGTACGCGCTCAACGTGCTCGTCGAGTCGTTCGTCTGGGGCGGCGAGGTCGAGCGCGCGTACCTGCCGTTCACCAAGGCGGTGCGCTGGTACGACGAGCACCCGGAGCACTTCGACGCCGAGGACACCCACGGGTTGTTCTGGTCGTTCAAGTGGATGGTCGGGCACCTGTCGGACTTCCCCGACATCCCCGCGGAGCAGATCGAGGCGACGCTCGCCGACATGGAGCGCCGCTACGCGCTCGCGGGCCTCGGGCGGGACGCCGTCGCGTTCGAGGCCTTCGGGTGGGCGCGCCTGCGCGGCTCCGACGACGTCGACGCGCTCTACGAGGAGTGGGTCCGCACACCGCGCGACGACTACTCGCAGTGCCGCGCGTGCGACCCGGGTGACCGCGCGTCGTACCTCGTCGCGCGCGGCGACCACGACGAGGCCGTGCGGCTCATCCAGCAGACCCTGGACTCGGGTGTCACGTGCGCGACCGAGCCGGCCGACATGCTCTCGACGCTCGCGCTCGTGCACCTCGACGCGGGCCGGGCCGACGAGGCCGTCGCCGCGCACCGGCGCGCCGTCGCGGCGCTCGCGGGCTCGCCGTCCGACATGACCGGCGCCCGCGGCGCACGGTTCGTCCTGCTGGCGCGCGGCGGCCAGACCCGCCGCGCGCTGCGTGCCCTGACCGAGGACGCGCACCTGCTGCTCGCGGCGGACACCCCGAACGCCCGGTTCGACTTCCTCACCGACGTCGTGGCCGGCACCGCGGCCCTGCTGCCCGGGGCCGGTGCGGAGCCGGTCGCGTTCGAGGGCGTGGCCGCGTCCGACGTCGCCGGGCTGCACGCGTGGTGCGTCACGGAGGCGGCCGCGCTCGCGGCGGCCTTCGACGCGCGCAACGGCACCGACCGGTTCGCGCGGCGGCTCGCCGAGGCCCGCGAGACCCGCCCCGCCGACGTGACGCTCGACCTCGCGGTCATCCCGACGGGCGCGGCGGCGCGGCCCGTCCGGCCCGCCCCCGAGGTGGTCCTGACCGACGCGGGCGCCGGTCCGCTCGGCGCCGACCCCACGTCGCTGCCCGGCGGTCTGCTCGACGGCTCCGGGCTCGTCACCGCCGTCGAGTCCGGCCCGGACCGTGCCGAGCGGCTCGTCCGCGAGGGCGACCTCGTCGCCGCCGCCGCCGTGTGGCTCGAGGAGTCCGCGTCCGCCGAGGCCGCCGGCCGTCTGGCCGACTCCGGGCTCGCGCTGGCCGAGGCCGCGCGCTGCGCGCAGGAGGCGGGCGACGACGAGGGCGCCGCGGCCACCTACCCCGCAGCGGTGGCCCGGATGCGTGCCGGGGGAGTGGGCGTCGAGGTGCTCACGACCGTCGTCGTCGCGTGGGCGCCCGTCGCGGCCGCGACCGGCGGCGCGCAGGCCGTCCTCGCGGCCGTCGACGCGCTGCTCGCGGAGCTCGACGCGTCGGACGTGGCCGGCGCCGACACGGGCGCGCCCGCGGACACCGGTGCCGAGGTCGCCGGGGCGGGCCTGGCCGAGCGCCGCGAGGCGGTCCGGCGCCGGGCGCGCGCCGACCTCGACGACACCGCGGCCCGGGTCCTGGCGTCCACGGGCCCCGAGCGCGCCGCCGAGGCCGCCGCACGCGCCACCCGCGCCGCGGAGGCGTACGCCGGTGCCGGGCACGTCGCCGACGCCGCGCACGCGTTCTGGCTCGCGGGCCGCCTGCACGACGGCCTGGGCCAGGTCGACGACGCGGTGTGGAACCTGGAGTCCGCGGTCGAGGGCTTCTCGATCGCGCACCAGGCCGCTCCTCGCGGCGAGGCGGCCTCGGCCCTCGTCTCGGTGCTCCGCGCCGCGGGCCGCGACGACCGCGCCGAAGAGGTCCTCCGCACGCTCACCCGCTGACCCCGCCGCTTCCGCCCCGCCGGGTCGTGCGTTCCTCGCCAGGTCGCGCGTTTCTCGGTCAGTCGTGCGTTCATCTGCACGACCTACCGAGAAACGCACTACTCCGCGAGAGACGCGCGACTTTCGCGGTGGGGATGTGGGTGGGGGGCGGGAGGGTTGGGGGGTGGCTGACGAACTCCCTGTGCTGCTGCTCCCCGATGCCGACGCCTGGCGGGCGTGGCTCGCCGAGCACCACACGCAGACGACCGGCGTCTGGCTCGTGACGCACAAGAAGGGCGGCACGGTCACCGAGCTGACGTACGACCAGGCCGTCGACGAGGCGCTGTGCTTCGGCTGGATCGACGGGCAGCGGCGCAGCCGCGACGAGCAGAGCAGCCTGCTGCGCATGACCCCGCGCCGCCCCCGCAGCGTCTGGTCGGCGGTGAACGTCGAGCGCATCGCGCGGCTCGAGCGCGAGGGACGCATGCGCGACGCGGGCCGCGCCCAGGTCGCGGCCGCGCAGGCGGACGGCCGCTGGGACGCCGCCTACCACGGCCCGGCCCGCATCGAGGTGCCCGACGACCTCGCGGCGGCTCTCGACGCCGTGCCCGCCGCGCGCGCCTGGTTCGACGCGCTGACCTCGGCGAACCGCTTCGCGGTCCTGCTGCGCGTCACCCAGGCCAAGCGGCCCGAGACCCGGGCCCGGCGTATCGCGGGGTTCGTCGCCGACCTCGCCGAGGGCCGCACCGTCTACCCCCAGAAGCGCCGCCCCGACGGCATGTGACCCGGCTGCACGCCGCTCGTCGTCGGCTACCGCTCGACCGGGTCGGTCACCTTGAGGCCGAGCTCGGTCGCGACGGACTTCATGGTCGCGTCGTGGCTCGCCACCGTGACGGGCTCGCCGATCAGCAGCGCGGTCGCGAGGTGCAGGGCGTCGAGGGTCTTGATGTGCGACTGGATGGACTCGGCGACGACGAAGGTCTGAGCGGTCATCTCCAGGATGCCGACCCGGTCGAGCAGCGGAGCGCCCTCGACGAGCGGGCGACGTTCGCGGCGCAGCACCCGGACCACCTCGGTGCGCAGCAACCGCGACGAGACGAACGTGTGACCGGGGGTGTCGAGCCATGACCGCAGGCGGGCGCGCTCGGGCACGCCCAGGATGGTCCGCAGCGCGACCGAGGAGTCCAGGTACACGAGCGACACGTCAGTGTTCGCCCTTCAGCTCGTCGAGCAGAGCGTCCACCTGCGCGTCCGTGTACTCGGGGCCACCGTCGTGCCAGGGGGCGGGTGCCGCCGACGGCGGCGTGTACCGGCCCTCGCGGATGAGCCGGGACAGTCCTGCGGCGGGCTCGGTGTAGGCGGTGACACGCCAGCGGGGCTCGCCGCGCTCGGTCACGACGACCTCGTGGGTGGGCGTGACCTGCTCGAGCACCTGGGCGGTGTGCTGGTTGAGCTCGCGCTTGGTGACGGTCGACACGAAGCAAATGTACTACGCATGTCTGACGTGGTGCCGGGCGCAGGTGATCCGGCAGGTACCGGGGTGCCGACCAGGCGTCAGCGTCTCGGGACCAGCGTGCGCAGGTACGTGCGGGTGTCGGGGTCGGTCGAGTAGACCAGGGTGCCGACCATCCCGCGTGTGAGCAGGACCTTGTAGACGTTGCGGACCAGGCGCGCGAACTCGTCGTCGGGAACGGCCCTCCGGCTGCGGAAGTCGGGGTCGCGGCTGTGCTCACGGCGCGCGACCCAGCCTCCGCGATCCGCGCGCCAGACGAGGTCCGGGCCGATCACGACACCGTTCCAGTCGTACTCGAAACCCTGCGCGGTGTAGATGCAGCCGACCTGTCCGAAACCCGCCGGGTCGCTCGCCCACAGCGCGGCGGGCGGAGCCCCGCCGACCGATCGGTCACCGCGCAGGTTCCACGGCCGGGACCAGCCGTCGATCCGGACGTCCGGGACGAGCGAACCGTCGGGCCGCGGGTCCGACCACGGCCAGCAGTACCCGGCGGTGATCCGCGCACCGTAACCGGCGTCGGTGTACGCGCCCAGCCGGCCCTCGAGCTCGTCGGGCGAGTCGACCACGTCGAGGACGAAACCCTCGTCGCCGGGCCACGGAACGGGACCGACCTCGGGCTCTCGTAGCCCGAGCAGCCGCTCCACCCACTCGACGTAGGCTTGCGAGCCGCCCGCGCGGAACTGCGCATCGAGCCGGACCTCGTGCACGGGCAGGCCGCGGCGGGCGGCTGCGGCGCGGATGTCCGCAGGGGAGCCGAGCTCGCCCGGCCGCACGACCTGGTGCTGGTCGAGCAGGAAGACCGGGACGCGCGCCGCGTCGAGCAGCTCGTCCACCTGCGGACGCGCGCGCTCGCGCAGCCGCGCAGGGGTGAACCGCTGCACAGACTTCTCGCGGATGCGGTGCGCCTCGTCGAGGACCAGGACGTCGAGGCCGTTGCGGTCGGCGTCCATGAACGCGTTGAAGTACGTGAAGAGCTTGGCGGTGCGGGGCGAACCGCGGCCCGCGACTTTGCGCAACGTCTGCGTGAACGACCGCGACCCCGTGGCGTGCAGCACCGACCTGCCCTCGCGTGCGAGCTCGCCGAGCAGTGACAGCGCGATGACGGACTTGCCGGATCCCGGGCCGCCGGTCACGAGGACCACCGACTTCGAGTCGGCACGGCGAGCCTTGGCGACCTCGCGGAGCACCAGGTCGAACGCGACCCGCTGCTCGTCCAGCAGGACGAACTGCTCACGGTCGCGGATCTCGTCGGCCGCGACGCTCAGCAGCTGTCGCGACGGCGCGATCGACGACGACAGGAACGCGTCTGCGGCCTGGACCGACTCCCTGCCGGGCGCGTCGACGCTGAGCACGCTGCGCAGGTGCTCGTGCAGCCGCGCCCGTCGCTGGCCGGTGAACACGGGCGCGGGTGCCGGTCCCGTCAGCAGGTCGGCGACGGGCTCGTCGGACGCGTTGTGCAGATAGGCGAGCCCCGTGATGGTGTGAGGTGCGTGCTCCAACGCCCGGACGAAGTCCGCCAGGTAGCGCACGTACTCCTCCACCTGCACGCCGGGGTGCAAGACAGGGCGGTACGGCGCGCCAGGGACGTCGACGAGTGTCTCGGAGTCCTCCCAGCGGCGTGCCTCAGTCCACTGCTTCAGCTCGACGACGACGTACGAGGGCTCGCCCGTGCGCGGGTGGACGCCCGCCAGGACGGCATCCGTGCGCCTCGAGCTCAACGGCAGCCGGTGCTCGAGCAGCACCTCGACGTTGCCGAGCCCTGCGTCGTCGAGGTCACGGGCGAGCGCCGGCACCGAGTGGCGCCACGCCCTGCGCTCGGACGGTCCGGGCGGGATTCCCTGGGCGCTCAGCATCTGGGCGAGGTGGCGTTCCACGGCGGTGTCGTCGTCGGAGGTGACGCGGGCGAGAGCATCACCGCTGTAGCGGGCGGTCGGCACGGAAGGTCCCCTGGGCAGCACGAAGGTCGTGCGGCGGGGGACATGTCCCGGTCTCGTCGTCGGACGACGTGCGCGGCGGGAAGTCCGTCGGTTACCGCTGGTCGGGCTCGACGATAGCGGCGGCCACCGACGAGGTCTCGTGACCCACGCGGAGCCGCACGGGCTGTGTCGGTGACGCGCCGTAGGGTCGGCAGAGGTTGTCCACAGGGCCGCCGACGACTCCTGCCCGATCTGACTACGTTTGCGTGCTGTGCGAACCTACGAACGGCAGCTCCTGGCCCGGTCAGCCGCGATCGTCGTCGCGCTGGCGTGCCTGGTGAGCGTGTCCGCGTGCGCGGCGCTGCGCACGCCGTCGGACACGCCGTCCGCCGGCGCGAGCCTCGGCACGAGGACGAGCACGCCGCGCCCGACCGCCGGCCCCACGTCGCCCCCCGCTGCGACAGCGACTGCCCTCCCGGCCCCCGTCCCGAGCCCGACGCAGTCCGTCGCCCCGTTCGACGCGAGGTCGGCCCCCGCACGGCCGGACGCCCTCGACGCGGAGTTCACGCCCGAGGCCGCCGCCGAGGTCGGCGAGTACTTCTTCCAGCTCCTGCCCTACGCGTGGGCGACGGGCGACGTGTCGGAGCTCGAGGCGCTCGCGGCGCCCGAGTGCGACTACTGCGCGAGCATGATCGAGGCCGCCACGGAGCTGTTCGACCGGGGCCAGCACGAGAGCGGGAACCAGATGACGATCGACAACTCGCAAGGCGCGCTCATGGACGAGGCACTCCTCGACTACTACGACTACACGAGACCGACCGCGTCCGTGGTCGTGAACCTCGTGCAAGGGCCGTGGACGCGCTTCGACTCGTCGGGTGCGGTCGTCGAGGCCGACCCGATGTACGTGTACGTCAACGCGCACCTGGACGTCGCGAAGCCCGACGGTGCCTGGAAGGTGCTCGGGGTCTCCGCCAGCGAGGTCGCGGAGAGCGAAGACCCGATCCTCGGCATCCGGCCCGACCTCTGACCCGAGCCGGCAGCGGGCTCGTCGTCCTTCCCCGTGCCCCCTGCGGCCCGGACCGATCGGGTCGTGCGTCTCTCGCGGAGTCGTGCGTCTCTCGCGGAGTCGCGCGGTTGACTGCGCGACCTGACGAGAGACGCACGACCTCGCGAGCTGCCGTGGTGCGTGCGGGTCAGCGGATGATGCAGCTGGCTCCGTTGAGGGTCGCCGCCTTGACCGGGGCGGGCGTGCCCGAGCCGATGAAGCCGAAGGACACCGCGTTGTGGTGCGCGATCGTCGCGTTCCACGCGACGTTCTTGGCGGTGACGACCGAGCCCGACTGGGTGGCGTTCGCGTTCCACGCCTGCTGCACGGTCTCACCGTTGGCGAACGTCCACGTCACCGTCCAGCCGTTGACGGGCTGCATCGTCGCGTTGAACGCGGTGACCGTGCCCTGGAACCCGCCCGGCCACGCGTTGGAGACGTCGACCTCGATCTCGCACTGGCCGTCGGTCGGCGCGGGCGTCGTGACGGTCGGGGTCGGGGTGGGCGACGGGCTCGTGTTCGGCGTGCCGGTCGGACCCGGCGTCGGGGTCAGGGTGGGCGTGGGGGTCGGCGTCGGCGTCGGGGTGGGCGTCGGAGTAGGCGTCGGCGTGGAGGTCGTGCCGCTGAAGTCGACGTCGACGCAGTTGTAGAACGACTCCGGGCTGTCCGTGCGCTCCCAGATGTTGAACAGCACGTGCTTGCCGGTCTTGTTCGTCGGCAGCTTCACGTCCCAGTAGTACTCGGGTCCGGCGACCCCGCCCTCGCGCAGCGGCGGGTTGAGCACGCGGTCGAACGGCGCGGGCTCGAGGTCGTCCCAGCCGATCGGCTCGGACGGGTTCCAGCCGTCCTTCGTCACCCAGGTCGTGAAGTAGCCGGGGTGGCGGGCGACTGCCGCGTACTTGAAGGTGAGCTGCTGGCCGGGCTTCACACTCGTCGTCGGCCACGCGGAGGACGGCGTGTTGTAGGAGGCGAACTTTGCGTCCGGGCCGCACAGCTTGCCGTCGGGGATCGTCTCGTGGCGGCCCGCGATGGTGCCGAGCAGGTTGCCGTACCAGTTGTAGAACGAGTAGTTGCCCTCGTTGGTGAAGGCGTTGACGCACGCGGGGTTGCGCGGCTTGATGTTGCCGGCCTCGCCGGCCGCGGCGCCGCCGGCCAGGCCGTCCTGGTAGCAGGCCCACGTGCGGGTCGGCGGGTCGGTGAGGCCGCCGTGCGCCTGCGCGGCGCTCGGGATGACGGCCAGTGCGATGGCCCCGGCGACGACCGCGGCGAGGCCGCGCCCGGTCCGGAGGATGGTGCGGTGCCGTGTCATGTCGGATCACCCTCATTCGAGTGCGCGGCATCGTCGCCGCATGGTCTGGACACCGGCTGGGGCGGTGTCCTCCCAGGCTGCGAGGCCCCGACCAGGGCGACAACCGGCCGAATCGTTTCCGGCTGGGCGGTCGTCGCCCGCGGCGGCCCGGGTGGGGTCAGTCCGCGAGGGTCGCGAGCACCCCGTCGCCGTACCGCTCGAGCTTCGTCGCGCCGACCCCGCCCACGGTCCCCAGCTCGTCCGGCGACGTCGGCCGGCGCAGCGCGATGTCACGCAGGGTCGCGTCGTGGAACACGACGTACGCCGGGACGCCCTGCTCCTTGGCGACCCCGGCGCGCCAGGCGCGCAGCCGCTCGAACAGCGCGAGCGTCTCGCCCTCGAGGTCCGCCGCCGCCTTCGACGTCGAGCCCGACCCCGCGCCCGAGCCGCCCGAGCCCGACGGGCGTCGTCGTGCGCGCTCCGGCTCGCGCCGCACCAGCACGGGCCGCTCGCCCTTGAGCACCTCGCCCGACGCCTCGACGAGCTGCAGCGTCCCGTACCCCTCGGTGTCCACGGCCAGGAGCTCCGCCGCGATGAGCTGGCGCACCACACCACGCCACTCGGTGTCGGACAGGTCCGCCCCGATCCCGAACGTCGACAACGACTCGTGACCGAGCTGGGTGACGCGTGCGGTGCGCTTGCCGCGCAGCACGTCGACCACGTGGCCGACCCCGTAGCGCTGCCCGCGCTGCGCCATCCGGACGATCGTCGACAGGAGCTTCTGGGCCGCGACGGTGCCGTCCCACGTGGACGGCGGGGTCAGGCACGTGTCGCAGTTGCCGCACGGCTGCGCCTGCTGGCCGAAGTAGTTGAGCAGCTGCACGCGCCGGCAGGACGCGGTCTCGCACAGGGCGAGCATCGCGTCGAGGTGCTGCGTGAGGCGGCGGCGGTGGGCCGCGTCGCCCTCGGACGTGTCGATCAGGCGGCGCTGCTGGACCACGTCCTGCAGTCCGTACGCCATCCACGCGGTCGACGGCAGGCCGTCCCGCCCGGCGCGGCCGGTCTCCTGGTAGTACCCCTCGACGGACTTCGGCAGGTCGAGGTGCGCGACGAACCGCACGTCGGGCTTGTCGATGCCCATGCCGAACGCGATGGTCGCGACCATCACGATGCCGTCCTCGCGCAGGAACCGGGCCTGGTTGTGCGCGCGGACCTGCCGGTCGAGTCCCGCGTGGTACGGCAGGGCCGGCACGCCGTTCGCGACGAGGTGCTCGGCGGTCTGCTCGACCGACGCGCGCGACAGGCAGTAGACGATCCCGGCGTCGCCCGCGTGCTCGGTGCGCAGCAGGTCGAGCAGCTGGGCGCGCGGGTTGTCCTTGCCGACGATCCGGTACTGGATGTTGGGCCGGTCGAAGCTCGCGACGAAGTGCCGCGCGTCCTCGAGCTGGAGCCGCTGCGCGATCTCGGCGTGCGTGACCTTGGTGGCGGTCGCGGTGAGCGCGACGCGCGGCACGTCCGGCCACCGCTCGTGCAGCATCGACAGCCGCAGGTAGTCGGGGCGGAAGTCGTGGCCCCACTGCGACACGCAGTGCGCCTCGTCGATCGCGAACAGCGCGACGGTCCCGCGGTCCAGCAGGTCGATCGTGTCCGGGACGTTCAGCCGCTCGGGTGCGAGGTAGAGCAGGTCGAGCTCGCCCGCGAGGTACGCGTCCTCGACCTCGCGACGCTGCCACGCCTGCTGGGTCGAGTTGAGGAAGCCCGCGCGCACGCCCAGCGCCGACAGGGCGTCGACCTGGTCCTGCATCAGCGCGATCAGGGGTGAGACGACGACGCCCGTGCCCTCGCGCACCAGCGCCGGCACCTGGTAGCAGAGCGACTTGCCGCCACCGGTCGGCATGAGGACGAGCGCGTCCCCGCCCGCGACGACCGTGTCGATGATCTCGGCCTGGTCACCGCGGAACTCGTCGTACCCCCAGACCCGGCGCAGCACCTCCAGCGGTGTCCCGGACGCGGCCGCCGCCGCACGTGCAGGGACGTCCGACGCGCGTGCGTGCCGTCGCGCACCTCCGGCCGTGCCGCGGGTCGTCGCGGCGACCGCGGCCGCCAGCTCGCCCGACGCAGCGTCGTGCGGGACGCCGTGCGCCCACGCGTCGAGGTCCGGCGGTGCGTCGTCGTAGAACGGGTCGAACGGCGGCTCGTCCGGCCAGGGCTCGGCGCCGGCGGGCGCGTCGAGGAGGGGCGAGTCGTCGGGGTGCACGCGACCACCCTACGAGCCGCGGCCGACACGTCCGCGACCGCGTCCACAGGTCCCGTCGCACCGGTCACGCGCGCGCGTGGCGGGAGTTGCCCGCCGCGCCCCGGTCCGTAGGGTGGGCGCGTGGGAACCGCACTCGTCACCGGCGCGTCCGCCGGACTGGGCCTGGAGTTCGCGTGGCAGCTCGCGACGGCCAGGCACGACCTCGTCCTCGTCGCGCGCGACGAGGCCCGCCTCACCCGGCTCGCGCACCAGCTCGAGGCGGGTGCGGGCGTGCGCGCGGAGGTGCTCGTCGCGGACCTGGCCGACCGGGGCCAGGTCGAGCGCGTCGCGGACCGGCTGCGCGACGACGAGCACCCGGTGGGGCTCCTGGTGAACAACGCGGGCCTGGGGCTCAACCAGCGCTTCGTCGGGGGCGACCTCGAGCGTGAGGAGCGCGCGCTGGACCTCATGGTCCGCACGCCCATGGTCCTGTCGCACGCCGCCGCGGGGTCGATGGTCCGACGAGGCCGCGGTGCGGTCCTCAACGTCGCGTCGATCGCGGCGCTGCTCGCGTCGGGCACGTACTCGGCGCACAAGGCGTGGGTGCGCTCGTTCACCGAGGGGCTCGCGGTCGAGCTCAAGGGCACGGGCGTGACGGCGACCGCGCTGTGCCCCGGGTTCGTGCGGACGGAGTTCCACGAGCGCGGTGCGATCGACGTCTCGTCGTACCCGGACTTCGCGTGGCTCGACGCCGAGGACGTCGTCGCGCGTGCGCTCGCCGACGTCCGGCGCGGGGTCGTCATCTCCACGCCGAGCCTGCGGTACCGCTCCGTCGCCGCGGCCGCGCGGCTCGCCCCGCGCGGTGCGGTGCGCGCGGTCGGCCGCTACCGCAAGGCCCTCGAGCTGCCGGGTGACGCGGGGCCCGTGGACGACGCCCGCTGAGCCCTGCCGCCCGGCGGTAACCTTCCCGCGTGACCGACGCCACCCTCGCCGCCAGCCCTCGGGACCAGCTCCGCACGCTCATCAAGGACCTCGCCGTCGTCCACGGCAGGGTGACGCTCTCGTCGGGCCGCGAGGCCGACTACTACGTCGACCTGCGTCGCGTCACGCTGCACCACCGTGCCGCCCCGCTGATCGGCCACCTCATGCTCGACCTGCTGGAGGAGTCCGGTCTGGGCACCGCCGAGGTCGACGCGGTCGGCGGGCTCACGCTCGGCGCGGACCCCGTCGCGACGTCCGTGCTGCACGCCGCGGCGAGCCGCGGTCAGGACGTCGACGCGTTCGTGGTCCGCAAGGCCGGCAAGGCCCACGGCCTGCAGCGCCGCATCGAGGGCCCGGACGTGACGGGCCGCCGCGTCGTCGTGCTCGAGGACACCTCCACCACGGGCGGCTCCGCGATCACCGCGGTCGAGGCCGTGCGCGAGGCGGGGGGCGAGGTCGCGGGGGTCGCGGTGATCGTCGACCGCGGCACGGGAGCCCGCGAGGCGGTCGAGGCGCTCGGCGTCCCGTACCACTTCCTGTTCGACCTCTCCGACCTCGGCCTGGCCTGACCGCCGGCAGGACGCCGGGACGGAGGTGCGCAATGGTGGGCGTTGACGCAGGGCTCGGACCCGCGTTCAACCCGATCTGGCTGCTGGTGGTCGGCGGCGCCCTGATGGTGCTGCTGGTGGTGTGGTCGACCATCTCGAACCGCAAGCACCAGGCGGCCCTCGACGCGTGGGTCGCGGCTCGCGGCTGGCGCCGCCGGCCCGCGGACCGCTCGCTCGTGAGCCGATGGCGCGGGTCCCCGTTCGGCACCGGTGACAACCGCAAGGTCGCGGACGTCGTGGCGGGCACGTTCCAGGGCCGCCGGCTCATGTCGTTCGCGTACTCCTACGAGACGTCGAGCACGGACTCGGACGGCCGGCGCAGCACCACGACCCACACGTTCCACGTCGTCACCCTCGAGCTGCCGGCGTTCCTGCCGGACCTCGAGGTCACGCCGGAGTCGATCGGCTCCCGGATCGCGAGCGCGTTCGGCAGGACGGACCTCGACGTCGAGTCCGACGAGTTCAACAAGCGCTTTGCAGTGCGGGCGACGGACCTCGCGGTGGGGCACGCGATCCTGCACCCGCGGCTCGTCGAGCGGTTGCTGCGCGAGGACCGCGTGGCGTGGCGGATCGAGGGCACCACGGTGCTCACCTGGTCCGCGGGCCGCACGGACCTGCAGCGACTCGACGCGCGGATCGCGCTGCTCGTGGCGATCGCGGACGCCGTCCCTCGTCACGTCTGGCTGGACCACGGGCACGACCCGCTGGCCCGCTAGGCTCACCGGTACCCCTGGAGAAGGAGCTCTCGTGCCTGCTGGAGCCATCGTCGCGATCGTCGTGGTCGCGCTGGTCGTCATCGTCCTGCTGTGGGCCGTCGCGCAGTACAACGCGCTCGTGCGCCTGCGGAACCTGGTGCAGGAGTCGTGGCGTCAGATCGACGTCGAGCTGCACCGCCGGCACGACCTGATCCCGAACCTCGTCGAGACGGTCAAGGGCTACGCGGCTCACGAGCGCGCGGTGTTCGACGAGGTCACGCGCGCCCGCGCCGCCGCGGCCGGGACGGGTGCGTCCGTCGCCGAGCAGGCCGTGCAGGAGAACCAGCTGACGCAGGCGCTCGGTCGCCTCTTCGCGGTCGCGGAGAACTACCCCGTGCTGCGCGCGAGCGAGAACTTCCAGCAGCTGCAGAACGAGCTGTCGACGACCGAGGACCGGATCGCCGCCGCGCGCCGCTTCTACAACGCGAACGTCCGCAGCCTCAACACCAAGATCGAGACGTTCCCGACGAACGTCATCGCGGGCATGTTCCACTTCGAGCGCGCCGAGTACTTCGAGGTGCAGGACCCGCAGGTCCGTCAGGCGCCGACGGTCCAGTTCTGACCTGAGCAGCCGAAGGCCGGTCGCCCGAGCGACCGGCCTTCGTCATGCCCGCCACCCCACCCGCCATCCCGCCCGCCCTGCCACCCCACCCGCCGACTGCGCACGTTCCTGCGCGAGTGCGCGCGGCGGACGTCAGCACTCGGGCCGGGACGTGCGCAGTCGGCGGTGGGGGTGCCGCCGGGGCGAGGGCGCCGGAGCGAGGGCGCCGGGGTGGGGATGGCGGGGGCGTGGTCAGCCGACGAGGGACGGCGCCGCGAGCGCGGGCACGGCGAGCGCGACCGCGGTCACCGCGAGCGTCGCCGCGATCTCGCCGAACCCGATCGCCCTCGGGCTCGGCCATGGGCGGCGGCGCGGGACGAGGACCGCGCGCGCGAGCAGGCCCGCGGCGACGACGACGAGGGCGACCGCGACCGCGATGCTCCCCGCGGCCCGCTCGTGCGTGACCTGCACGGCCAGGACGGCGACGGCCGCCACCACGAGCAGCGCGTGCCAGGCCACCGACGCCGCGAGCACCGCGCGGTTCCCGCGCTCGCGCAGCAGCGTCTTGACGTACGGCACGGTCCCGAGGAAGTACCCGGCGAGCACGGCGGTGACGGCCCAGGCCGCCGGGTCGTCGGCGCCCGGCGGCACCCACGTGCCCGTGAGTGCGGTCGCGGGCGGCGTGCCGTCGCGGCCGAGCCCGGCGGACACCACGGCCATGAGCACGGCGGCACCCACCGTCACACCGTCGTTGAGCCAGGACCGGTCCGCGCGCCGCAGCGAGCACACGAGGCTCGTCGCGAGCAGCACGCCGTACACCGGCGCCCAACGCAGCAGACCGGGCGCGGTCGCGAGCAGCGTGCCGCCGAGCAGGACGAGCGCGGTGGCGTAGGCGCGCACCGGGGGCAGGTAGCGCGGTCGTCGGGACGCGCGCAGCCACAGCCCGGTCGCGTGGAACGCGAGGTACGCGGTGAGCCAGGTGACCAGCAGGAGCGCGGTGCGCCAGGTGGGGGACGTCAGGACACCGCCGACGAGCACGGGGACGACGAGCATCGCCCACGCGCCGTGCTCACGGGGCACCCACCCGGGCCCGCGTCGCCGCGACGCGGGCCGTGCACCGGCGGTGCGCGGCGTGGTCGGTCGAGCCGGTGCGCGGGAGGTGGGCATGCGCGCAGGATCGCCCGCACGCGCCCGGTTCCACCCGGGACCAAGGTCCCGGGTGGGCGTCGTCCCGCCCCGAGACGGCCGCGGCGAACTCCTCGGGCCGTCAGACGCGCTCGACGAGGTCCGCGACGGACTCCACGATCTCGGACGGCCGGAACGGGAAGCGCTCGACCTCCTCGCGCCGGGTCGAGCCGGTGAGCACCAGGTAGGTGCGCAGGCCGGCCTCGATGCCGGCGACGACGTCGGTGTCCATGCGGTCCCCGACCATCGCGGTCGTCTCCGAGTGCGCGCCGAGCCGGTTGAGGGCCGTGCGCATCATGATCGGGTTCGGCTTGCCGACGAAGTACGGCTGACGCCCGGTGGCGGCCTGGACCATCGCGGCGACGGCGCCCGTCGCGGGCAGGTCGCCCTCGATCGACGGACCCGTGACGTCCGGGTTGGTGCAGATGAACCGCGCACCGCCCTGGATCAGCCGGATCGCCTTGGTGATGGCCTCGAACGAGTAGGTGCGCGTCTCGCCCAGCACGACGAAGTCGGGCTCGGCGGCGGTGAGCGTGTAGCCCGCCTCGTACAGCGCGGTGGTCAGGCCGGCCTCGCCGATGACGTACGCCGACCCGGTGGGCATCTGGTCGACGAGGAACCGCGCGGTCGCGAGGGCGGAGGTCCAGATCGCGCCCTCGGGCAGGTCGATGCCCGAGGTGGCGAGACGCGCCCGCAGGTCGCGCGGCGTGAAGATCGAGTTGTTGGTCAGGACCAGGAACGGGCGTTCGGCGTCCCGCAGCGCGCGCACGAACTCGGCCGCGCCGGGCACGGCGATGCCCTCGTGCACGAGCACGCCGTCCATGTCGGACAGCCAGGCACGGATCTCGCGGGTCACTCGAACACCTTCCGCTCGACCTCGGCCCGCTCGGCCGGCTCGTCGTACCGGGTGTCGCGCGCCCGACGCCTCGCCCGCCAGACCTCCCACACCATCGGCAGCACCGAGATCAGGACGAGGACGACGAGCAGCACCTCGATGTTGTCCTTGACGAACGAGACGTTGCCGAGCGCGTAGCCGAGCATGGTCACGCCGACGCCCCACAGCAGGGCACCGATCACGTTGTAGGACACGAAGTGCCGGTAGCTCATCTTGCCGACACCCGCGGCGACCGGGGCGTACGTGCGCACGATGGGCACGAAGCGCGCGACGATGATGGTGCGGCCGCCGTACTTGTCGAAGTAGGCGTACGTCTGGTCGATGTACGACTGCTTGAAGAACCGCGAGTCAGGCCGCCGGAACACCCGGGGACCGAGCTTGCGCCCGATGAGGAACGCCGTCTGGTCGCCCAGGAACGCCGCGAGGAAGATCAGCAGGCACAGCAGCCACAGCGGGAAGTCGAGGAACTGCTGCGCGACGAGCGCGCCCGCGGTGAACAGCAGCGAGTCGCCGGGCAGGAACGGGAACAGCAGCCCGGTCTCGATGAACACGACGACGACGATGCCGATGAGCGCCGCACCGCCGAACGACTGGATGAGGTGGTCGGCGTTGAGGAAGTCGGGCCCGAGAGCGGGGACCGGCCCCGCGGCGTGGAGCGCGGCCGTCAGCGCGGTCGTCGTGAGCATACGGTCCAGCGTACGGGGCGGTGTGTGTGGGCCTTGCGTCCGGACTGCGAGGTTCACACGGACGTCCGGACGACCCCGCGCGCCGGTCGACGCGCTCGCTAGGCTCGCGGTCGGCCGGACGGCCGCGCCGTGACCTGAGGGTGACCTGAGGGCGACGTGAGGGTGACGTGAGGGGGACACGACATGACCGGCCGCCTGGAGGCCCTGCTCGGCATCGACGTCCCGGTCGTGCTCGGGCCGTTCGGCGGGCTGTCGTCGGTGGAGCTGACCGCGACGGTCAGCCGGCTCGGCGGGCTCGGGTCCTACGGGCTGTACGGCTACGCGCCGGACCGCGTCGCGCGCACGGCGGCCGAGCTGCGGGCCGCGACGGACCGGCCGTTCGCGCTCAACGTGTGGCTCGCGACGGGCGACGAGGTGCGCCCCGGCCAGGTCGACCTGACGGGTCCGCGCGCCGCGGTGGACGCGTTCTTCGCCGAGCTCGGCCTGGCGCAGCCCGACGAGCCCGCGGCCTTCCTGCCGGACGTCGACGAGCAGCTCGCGGCGGTCCTCGACGCGCGTCCGGCCGTGCTGAGCGTGGTGTACGGCGTCCCCGCGCCCTGGGTCGTCCAGAGCGCGCACGAGCGCGGCACGTGCGTCGTCGGGACCGCGACGACCGTCGACGAGGCGCGTGCGCTCGCGGACGCGGGGGTCGACGCGGTGGTGGCGTCCGGCGCGGAGGCGGCCGGGCACCGCGTGTCGTTCCTGCACGACCCGGCCGACGCCCTCGTCGGGACGTTCGCGCTGGTCCCGCAGGTCGTGGACGCCGTGCGCGTGCCCGTGCTCGCGGCCGGGGGAGTCGCGGACCGGCGGGGTGTGGCCGCCGCCCGCGCGCTCGGCGCGCACGGCGTGGTCGTCGGCACGGCGTTCCTGCGCACGCGTCAGTCGGCCGCGAGCGAGGCGTACCGGGCGGCGATCGCGGCGAGCCCCGCGCACGGCACGGTCCTCACGCGGGCGATGAGCGGGCGGCTCGCGCGCGGCGTGCCGAACCGTGCGGTGCGCACCATCGAGGCGTCCGGTGCGATCGCCCCGTTCCCGGCGCAGAACTGGCTCACGGGGCGGTTCCGCGCGCCGGCCGCGGGCCGCGACGAGGCCGGGCTGCTCTCGCTGTGGGCCGGGCAGTCCGCCGCGCTCGCCACGTGGGACGACGCGGGGGCGGTGTTCGCCGAGCTCGTCGCGGGTCTGCGCGACGGTTGACCGACACACCGGTCCTCGACGGGAGCGCACGCGGGTCCGGGGCTACTTTGGAGCGCGTGGAGGAGTCCGAGATCGGTGTCCCCCCGTGGCCGGGCGGACCGCAGGCGTGGCCCGACGCGCCGCACTACGACCCGGAGCTGCTCGCGCACGGGGACCGGCGCAACGTCGCGGACCGGTACCGCTACTGGACGCTCGAGGCGATCGTCGCCGACCTCGACGCGCGTCGGCACACGTTCCACGTGGCGATCGAGAACTGGCAGCACGACCTCAACATCGGGTCCGTCGTGCGGACCGCGAACGCGTTCCTCGCGGCGCGCGTGCACATCGTCGGACGGCGCCGCTGGAACCGGCGGGGTGCGATGGTGACGGACCGGTACCAGCACGTGCAGCACCACGCGAGCGTCGGTGAGCTCATCGACTGGGCCAACGACGAGGACCTGCCGGTGCTCGGGGTCGACAACCTGCCGGGGTCGGTGCCGATCGAGGGCTACCCCCTGCCGCGCGCGTGCGTGCTGCTGTTCGGCCAGGAGTCCGTGGGCCTGTCCGACGAGGCGCGCGCGGCGGCGGTCGACGTGCTGCACATCGCGCAGTTCGGCTCGACGCGGTCGATCAACGCCGGCGCCGCGGCGGCGATCGCGATGCACGCGTGGGTCGAGCAGCACGCCGACCTCCCCGCGCCCGCGGAGGCGTGAGCGCCGCCCCGGACGTACGACGCCGCAGGTGACGTCCATGGGAAGGACGTCCCGGCCACCGAGACGGCGGGTAGTGGCAGACTCGGTGCCGACACCACCCCCATCCAGCCACAGGAGTTGTGAGCGCATGGCCATCGCCACCCCCGAGGTGTACGCGGAGATGATCGACCGGGCGAAGGCAGGCAAGTTCGCCTACCCGGCCGTCAACATCACGTCGTCCCAGACCGTCACCGCCGCCATCCAGGGCTTCGCGGAGGCCGAGTCGGACGGCATCATCCAGGTCTCCGTCGGCGGTGCGGAGTACGCGTCCGGCTCGACGATCAAGGACCGCATCGCCGGTTCGCTCGCGCTCGCCGCGTACGCGCGTGAGGTCGCCAAGAACTACGACGTGACCATCGCGCTGCACACCGACCACTGCGTCAAGAAGAACCTCGACTCCTGGGTGCGCCCGCTGCTCGCGCTCGAGGCCGAGCAGGTCAAGCGCGGCGAGGACCCCACGTTCCAGTCGCACATGTTCGACGGCTCGGACATCCCGCTCGAGGAGAACCTCGTCATCGCCGCGGAGCTCCTCGAGCTGTCGCAGGCCGCGCGCACGATCCTCGAGATCGAGGTCGGCGTCGTCGGTGGCGAGGAGGACGGCCACGAGGCCGAGATCAACGAGAAGCTCTACACGACGGCCGAGGACGGCCTCGCCACGGTCCGCGCGCTCGGCGCCGGCGAGAAGGGCCGCTACCTGACGGCCCTCACGTTCGGCAACGTGCACGGCGTGTACAAGCCGGGTGCGGTCAAGCTGCGCCCGTCGATCCTCGCGGACATCCAGAAGGCCGTCGGCGCCGAGATCGGCAAGGAGAACCCGTTCGACCTCGTGTTCCACGGCGGTTCGGGCTCGACGGCCGCGGAGATCTCCGAGGCGGTCGACAACGGCGTCATCAAGATGAACATCGACACGGACACGCAGTACGCGTTCACGCGTCCCGTGGTCGGGCACATCTTCACGAACTACGACGGCGTCCTGAAGGTCGACGGCGAGGTCGGCAACAAGAAGGCGTACGACCCGCGTGCGTGGGGCAAGCTGGCCGAGGCCGGCATGGCTGCGCGCATCGTCGAGGCGTGCCAGCAGCTGCGCTCGGCGGGCCAGAAGATCCGCTGACGCGAGCGCACCACGCGTGCGACGCACGAGCCGCCGCGGTCCTTCATCGGACCGCGGCGGCTCGTCGTGCACCCGGGACCTACGGGGTGGGTGTCACGTCGGGCGCGACGGGCTGGAACTCCCGCTCGTCGGACTCCTCGACGACGTCCAGGAGCTCGCCGATCCGCGTGACCTCCAGCAGGAAGCGCACGGTCGGCGGGACGCGCAGCAACCGCACGCGGTGCTGCGACCGGATCGACAGCCGGGCGAGGAACGCCACGCCCGACGAGTCCATGAACGTGACGTGGTGCGCGTCCACCTCGATCGGCAGACCCGCGTTCTCGGCCTCGGTGGTGGCCTCGTGCAGCTCGGGGCCGAGGTCGGCGTCGACCTCCCCGGACAGGACGATCCTCGTCGTGTCCGCCCCGACGATCACGTGGACGCCCCCCTGCTCCCCGCCACCTGGTGACGAGGAGCGCGTCGGGCCGGCCGTCGGCTGGACGGGCCCGCCCTCCATCGTGCTGTTACCGTCGCGCACGGTGCTCCTTCCGCGAGTGGCGACGACCAGACGACGTCGCACCCGTTCGGCACGCTAGACGATCGGAGGTGGTGGTGGTCAACACCCCGGGCACGACCCGTACGTCCGGATCTGTCGAGGAGGCCCCGACCGACCCACCGATCGGCCCGTCGGCGGGCCCGTCGACAGCCCCCGTGACGGACGTCGTCGAGCCCCCGTCGACCACCCTGCTGGCGCGTGCGCTCGAGGCGACGATCGTGCCGTACGCGATGTGCGAGGCCGGCGACCTGCGCATCGTGTGGGCCAACGCGGCGTTCGAGCAGACGATGGGCTACGACGCTTCGGGGGCACGCGAGCGGCAGCGGCACCCGATCCCGGAGGGTGCCCGACGGCACGGCGAGATGGCCGCGCTGCGCGCGCGGCTCGCGCAGGGTGAGCCGACCACGGCCGAGCTGTCCATCCCGCGCGCGGACGGGTCGCTGTTCCCGTGCCGGGTGCACTTCGCGCCGGTCGACGAGCCCGACGACCGGCCCGCCGACGCGCCCGGCACCCCGGCGCGGGGGCCCGCGCACTGGATCGTCGCGTTCGAGGACCGGTCCGAGCGCGTCTCGCACGACGAGCAGCAGGCGGCCCTCGTCGAGGCGGAGCGTCGCGAGCGACGCAGCGTCGGCATCATCGTGCAGGTCTCGGACCTGCTGATGGACGTCACGGACCGGGCGACGCCGCTGCACGAGATCGCGACGCTCCTGCGCCGCTCGGTCGTGTCGTGGGCGGCGTTCTACGTCAACGACGGCGGCCTGCGGCCCGTGGACGCGACGAGCGACGTCCGGCCCCCGTCCGGCCGCGGGAGCCGGCACGGCGAGCACCGCCGCCCGGACGGCGGCGACGTCGAGCACGCGCCGCAGGACGCCGTGCAGCAGCTGCTCGACGGTGACCGGGACCGGCCCGTGGAGCTCGCGCTGGACCGCGAGTACCCGCGAGCGAGCGCGTCGCACTGGTTGGTCGAGCGGGTCGCGCTCGAGTCGGGCGTCGACAGGCCGGACTCCGCGTTCGTCGTCCCGGTGCCCGGCCGGCGCCGGGTCATCGGCGTGCTCGTCGTCGTGCCGCGGCCCGAGGCGGGCGGTCGTCTGGAGGAGTCGACGACGACCGTGCTCGAGCTCATCGCGCGCCGCGTCGGGCTCGTGCTCGACAACGCACGCCTGTACGACCGCGAGCACCGCCTCGCGGAGACCCTGCAGCGCGCGATGCTCCCGCAGCAGGCCGAGGTCGACGGCCTCGACGTGTGGACCTACTACGCCCCCAACTCCGAGAACGCGCAGGTCGGCGGCGACTGGTACGACGTCCTGCAGATCGAGCAGGACGTCGTCGGTGTCGTGATCGGCGACGTGGTCGGGCACGACGTCGAGGCCGCAGCGGCCATGGGTCAGCTGCGCTCCGTGGTGCGGTCCTACGCGTACGACGTGACGCTGCCGGGGCCGGTGCTGGAGCGCGTCGACCAGCTCGTCGCCGGTATGCGGATCCCCCGCGCCGCCGGGCTCGTGCTGTCCACGCTGCACCGCCTGGGCGAGCGCTGGCTGCTGCGCTGGTCGCGTGCGGGGCACCTGCCCGTGCTGCACGTGCGCGGCGGTGAGGTCTCGCAGCTGCTGGGCGCGGGCGGGCCGCTCGTCGGGTTCGGCAACGGCCGGCGGGCCACGGCCGAGCTCGAGCTCGAACCCGGTGACGTGCTCGTCTACCACACGGACGGGCTCGTCGAGCGGCGCGACCGCGACCTGCGCGAGGGCCTCGACGCGCTGTCCCGCGTCGTGTCCGGTGTCACCGCGCGCGACTCCGCGGGTATCGGCGAGGAGCTGCTGTCCCGGCTCGCGGACCATCCCGAGGACGACGTCGCCGTCGTCGTCGTGCGCGTGCCCGACCCGCGGGACGTCGCGGAGCGTGGCCGCAGCCCGCGCCGCCGGCGCTGGTCGCTGCCGAGCGAGGCCGCGTCCGTGGGACGCGCGCGGCACGCGGTCGTGCGCACGTGCCACGCGTGGGACATGCCCGACGCGTCGAACGCGGAGCTGGTCGTCTCCGAGCTCGTCGCGAACGCCGTCCTGCACGGTTACGGGCACGTCTCGCTGCAGCTGTACGACACGGGGGACGGCCTGCGCATCGAGGTCGAGGACGGCAACCCCGCCCCGCCCGTGACGACCGACGGCCACCCCGGCCGTGTCGGGGGGTTCGGCATGCAGATCGTCGAGCGCCTGGCCGACTGGGGCTGGCGGCAGTCGAGCCGCGGCAAGGTCGTGTGGGCCAAGGTGCGCCCGGGCGCGCTGCCGCCGACGGGTCGCTGACGAGCGCCACGGCAGGGCTCGCCGGCAGGGTTCGCCAGCAGCGTTCGCCGGCAGGCGTCGCCTGAGTGCCTCGCCGCCGGGGCGGGCGCCCGACCGCCGGGACGAGGCGTCAGGTGGTCGCGGGCGCCGAGAAGTCCGACGTGGGCCGCGCGTCCTCGCAGCGGTGGTCCGCGTCGATGCGGAACAGCTCGAGCGCCCCGCACACCTCGAGCACGAACAGGTCGCGCGGGTCCGCCCCGCGCAGCGCCGCGGCACCGCCGCGCTTGCGCGCCGAGTCGGCGAGGGAGATCAGGAAAGCCGCACCCGTGGAGTCCATGAACGTGACGCGGCACATGTCGATCACGACGAGCTGACGCCGCAGGCCGACGACGCGCGCGGCGACCTCGGGGAACTGGTCGCGCTCGGCGAGGTCGAGGTCGCCGGCGATCACGAGGGTCGTGCTCGTCGGCGACGTGGAGATCTCGATCATGTGTGCTGTCCGTCCCCGGGGGGTGTGGTGGCTCGGCGGGACGACACTAGTTGCGCCCGCGGCGGTCCGCACGCCGAACCGCTCGTCTGCCGGACGGTTGTCCGATGAGGCCCCGGTCGTCCCCTCGGACGTGTCGCGGGTGGCGGGCGAGGGGCCGACGAGCGCGCCCTGCCACGCGGGTGCGGTGCCGCGGCGCGTGACGCGCCAGACTGGTGCCATGACCCACGAGAACCTGCTCGGCGGCCCCGAGCCGACCCTGCTGCCCGTCGACGGTGCCGACGCCGACGCCCGCGCCGCGCTCGCCGCGGGCGAGGACGCCCGGGGCGCGGTGCGCCTCGCGCCCGCCGCGTCACTGGTGTGGGCGCTGCTCGCGGAGCAGGCGCTGCAGGACACGGGCGACCCGGTCGCGGCGTACGCGTACGCGCGCACCGGCTACCACCGCGGTCTGGACGCGCTGCGCCGCGCGGGCTGGCGCGGGCGCGGCCCGATCCCCGCGGACCACGAGCCGAACCAGGGCTTCCTGCGCGCGCTGCTGGCGCTGGCGGAGGCGGCGGACGCGATCGGCGAGTCGCAGGAGGCGGAGCGCTGCGAGCAGCTCCTCGTCGACTCCGGCACGTCGGCGCAGGAGGTCGCGGCGCTGCGCTGACGCCCGTACGCCCGCCCGTACCCCCGCGCGCCCGGTGGACCGGTCCTGACCGTTTCTTGACCGTCGGGTACCCTCTCGGAGGTACCGGGTCCTGTCGCCCTGTGCCCGCCGCCGCCCGACGACGCGGCTCGGCGAAAGCCTCAGGCAGGTGGGAGTGGTGATCAGATGCCCGCCGTCGTGGTGCTCGGCGTCCAGTGGGGCGACGAGGGCAAGGGCAAGGCGACCGACCAGCTCGGCTCGCGCATCGAGTACGTCGTGAAGTTCAACGGCGGCAACAACGCCGGCCACACGGTCGTCGTCGGCGGCGAGAAGTACGCGCTGCACCTGCTGCCGTCGGGCATCCTCTCCCCGGGCGTCGTCCCCGTGATCGGCAACGGCGTCGTGATCGACCTCGAGGTCCTGTTCCAGGAGATCGACGGGCTCGAGGGGCGCGGCGTGGACACCTCGCGCCTGCTGGTCTCGTCGGCCGCGCACGTCATCGCGCCCTACAACCGCACGGTCGACAAGGTCACGGAGCGGTTCCTCGGCAAGCGTCGCATCGGCACGACGGGTCGCGGCATCGGGCCGACGTACGCGGACAAGATCAACCGCGTCGGCATCCGCGTGCAGGACCTGTTCGACGAGAAGATCCTGAGCCAGAAGGTCGAGGGGGCCCTCGACCAGAAGAACCACCTGCTCGTGAAGGTCTACAACCGGCGCGCGATCACGGTCGAGGAGACGGTCGAGGACCTGCTGCGCCACGCCGAGCGCCTGCGCCCGTACGTCGCGGACACCCCGCTCGAGCTGAACCGCGCGCTCGACGCCGGCAAGACGCTCGTGTTCGAGGCGGGCCAGGCGACGATGCTCGACGTCGACCACGGCACGTACCCGTTCGTGACGTCGTCGTCGGCGACGGCGGGCGGCGCGTGCACCGGCTCGGGCGTGGGCCCGACCCGCATCGACCGGGTCGTCGGCGTCGCGAAGGCGTACACGACGCGCGTCGGCGAGGGTCCGTTCCCCACCGAGCTGCTGGACGACGACGGCGAGTGGCTGCGGCAGACCGGCGGCGAGTTCGGCACCACGACGGGCCGCCCGCGCCGCACCGGCTGGTACGACTCGGTGGTGTCGCGCTACGCGTCGCGCGTGAACGGCCTGACGGACATCGTCCTGACGAAGCTCGACGTGCTGACCGGCCGCGACCGCATCCCGGTGTGCGTCGCGTACGAGGTGGACGGCGAGCGCGTGGACGAGATGCCGCTGGACCAGTCGGACTTCCACCACGCGAAGCCGGTCTACGAGCTGCTCGACGGCTGGGACGAGGACATCACGGGCGCGCGGGAGTGGGACGACCTGCCGGCGGCCGCGCAGCGGTACCTCGAGTTCCTCGAGTCGGTCTCGGGGACGCGGATCAGCGCGATCGGCGTCGGCCCGGGCCGTGAGGCCACGATCATCAAGCACGACCTGCTCGACTGAGCGCACGCCGGGAGCCGGCGACGCGGGCCGCCGCCCGGTCGCCGGCTCCCGCCGTCCCTGGAGGGGCTCAGGCCGCGGCGGTCGGCGTCGCGGCACGCGCGGCCGCCTCGGCACGCTCGACGGTGCCGCGCCGGACGGTGAGCATGGGGTACGCGATCGCGAGCGCGGTGACGGCGGTCGCGCCGACGAAGACCGTGGGCAGCCCGGCGTGCTCCGCGACGACCCCGCCGAGCACCGCGCCCACGGGCATGAGACCGAACCCGATGGTGCGCCCGGCGCCCGTGGTGCGGCCGAGCAGCGCGCGCGGCACGATCCGCTGGCGCAGCGACTGCGAGAGGGTGTTGCCGACCGTGTTGGTCAGGCCGACGAGGAACATGGCGGCGGCCAGCGCGGGCACGTTCGGGAACAGCACCGGCACGAGCATGAGCGGCACGCACGCGAGCCAGCAGGCGTACATGACGCCGAGCTCGGGGAGCCGCGCGACGAGCCGCTCGGTGAGCAGCGAGCCGACGACCGCGCCCACGGCGAGCACCGCGGTGACGAGCGGGAAGTGCTCGGGTCGCATCTCGAGGCGTGACCCGGGCCCGACGACCCACAGCACGAACACCGCGAAGTAGGCCGTGCTGGCCATGTTCATGATGCCGCCGCCGATGACGAACGGTCGCAGCACGGGGTGGTGCACGACGTAGCGCAGGCCCTCCCGGACGTCGTCGACGGGCTTGCTCGGGGTGGTGCGCTCGGGCTTGTAGCGTCCGGGGACGCCGCGCAGCAGCACGGCGACGGCGACCACGGCGAGCGCCGCGGGCAGCCCGAACACCCAGCCCGTGCCGAGCGCGAGCAGCCCGCCCGCGACGGGTCCGCCGACGAACGTGTTGGTCACCTGCTGGACGGCGATGAGGCGTCCGTTGGCGGCCTGCAGACGGTCGCGGGGCACGACGTCCGGGACGAGCGAGGTCTGCGCGAGGTCGGCGAACACCTCGGTCACGCCGTAGAGCAGGACGAGCACGACGAGCGCGGGCATGGACAGCGCGTCCGTCAGGGCGAGCCACGCGCCCACGCCGAGCAGCGCGGCGCGTGCGGTGAGCGCGACCACCTGCGCGACGCGGCGGTCGGTGCGGTCGATCGCGACGCCGCCCGCGAGGCCGAGCAGGAGCCAGGGCAGCCAGGCGGCCGCCGACAGCAGCGCGATCTGGCCGGGGGAGCGCGTGAGCGTGAGGGCGACGAGGGGCGCGCCCATCTGCACGATGCCGTCGCCGAGGTTGGCGAGGCCGGTGGTGGTGAGCAGCGCCGTGAACCGCGAGCCGAGCGGCCCGGGGGTCGGGGTGTCGGCGGCGGGCGTGCCGGCGACCTCGCGCGCAGGCGCCGCGGGGGTGACGTCCTGGGCCGTCTGCGTGGTGGTCATGGGTGCTCCCGGTACGCTCGTCGCAGTGCAGAGAACTCGATGCAAAGAACTCTCTGCAAAGGAACGAGTGCAAAGGTATCTCTGCATATGGCCGAACGCAAGACCCCCGCGTCTGCCGACGTGCCTTCCGACGACGTGCCTTCCGACGACGACGCCAGGCCGGACGAGGCCACCGCGGCGCAGGAGGGGGCAGCAGGCTCGTCGGGACTGGGGGAGCTGCGCGACGCGCCCCGCGCGCTGGGCGCCGAGGCGCTCAAGTCGTTCGCGCACCCGCTGCGCATCGCGATGTACCGCTACCTGACGGCGCACGGCCGCGGCACCGCGAGCCAGGTCGCGCGGCACCTGGGGGAGAGCACGGGTCAGACCAGCTACCACCTGCGCCAGCTCGAGCGGCACGGCCTGATCGAGGACGACCCGACGGCACCCACCGGTGGGCGCGAGCGGTGGTGGCGGCCGGTCGGCTTCACGCTCGACAGCCGGCACCTCGAGGACCCCGCGGCACGCCTCGCGGCGGACACCGCGCTGCGCGCCGTCATCGCCGAGCGCGCCGAGACCCTGCAGACGTGGTTCGACTCGATCACCACCGCGGCGCCCTGGGACGACGCGGCCGTGCACACCACGTCCTCCAGCGACCTCACGCTCGACGAGGCGGCGGCGCTCTCGCGCGAGCTCATCGCGGTCGTCGACCGGCACACCGACGCGGCCAAGGCCCGCAAGGACGCCGGTGAGACCGAGGGCCGCCGCCGCGTGCGGGTCTACGTCGACGTCTTCCCCCTCCCGCAGGACTGACCCCGCCCCACTCGCCGACCGCGCACGCTGCTGCGCGACCGCTCACGCCGAGCGTGCGCACTGGAGCCGGACCGTGCGCGCTCGGCGGCAGGTTCGTCGGGCTGGGCGGGGTGGGTGGGGTGGGACGCGGGGGCGTCGGCCGGGGCGTCGCGGGTACTCTCGCCGCCGTGAAGATCCTCGTCGTCGGCACCGGCGCCCGTGAGCACGCGATCACCCGAGCCCTCGCGCTCGACCCGTCCGTCACCGGGCTGCACGCGGCCCCCGGCAACCCGGGGATCGGTGCGGTGGCGACGCTGCACCCGGTCGACCCGCTCGACGGCACCGCGGTCGCGGACCTCGCGCGCGAGCTCGGCGCGGACCTCGTCGTCGTGGGTCCCGAGGCGCCGCTCGTCGCGGGCGTCGCCGACGCGGTGCGCGCCGCGGGCATCCCGGTGTTCGGACCCTCCGCGCAGGCCGCGCGGCTCGAGGGCTCCAAGGCATTCGCCAAGGAGGTCATGGCCGCCGCGGGCGTGCCGACGGCCGAGCCGCGCGTCGCGCGCACGGTCGACGAGGCCGTCGCCGCGATCGACGAGCTCGGGGCGCCGCACGTCGTCAAGGAGGACGGGCTCGCGGCGGGCAAGGGCGTCGTCGTCACCGAGGACCGGCAGGTCGCGGTCGACCACGCGCGTGCGTGCCTCGCCAAGGAGGGCGGCGCGGTCGTCGTCGAGGAGTACCTCGACGGTCCGGAGGTCTCGCTGTTCGTGCTCGCGGACGGCACGGACGTCGTCCCGCTGGTCCCCGCGCAGGACTTCAAGCGTGCGCTCGACGACGACAAGGGCCCCAACACCGGCGGCATGGGCGCGTACACGCCGCTGCCGTGGGCGCCCGAGGGCCTGGTCGAGGAGGTCCTCGAGACCGTCGCGCGCCCCACGGTCGCCGAGATGGCCCGCCGCGGCACGCCGTTCGTCGGCGTCCTGTACTGCGGCCTGGCGCTCACGTCGAAGGGCGTGCGCGTCGTGGAGTTCAACGCGCGGTTCGGCGACCCGGAGACGCAGGTCGTGCTCGCGCGGCTGCGCACCCCGCTCGCGGGCGTGCTGCACGCCGCCGCGACGGGCGGGCTGGGTGCGCTCGCGCCGCTCGAGTGGTCCGACGAGGCCGCGGTCACGGTGGTCGTCGCGTCCGAGGGCTACCCCGCCGCGCCGCGCACGGGCGACGTCATCACGGGTCTGGACGTCGCGGAGAGCGTCGAGGGCGTGCACGTGCTGCACGCGGGCACCGCGCTCGACGACGAGGGGCACGTGGTCAGTGCGGGCGGTCGCGTGCTGTCGGTGACGGCCACCGGCGCGGACCTCGCGCAGGCGCGCGAGCGTGCGTACGTCGCGGTCGCGAGCATCGGCCTCGCGGGCTCGCACCACCGCGCCGACATCGCCGCGAAGGCCTCCGCCGCGTCCTGATCTCGCGGGTCGCCGGGCGCGAGAGCGGCGAGCTGGGGACAGCCCACGGGCTGACCAGGATGTGACCTCGCGGCCCGCGCCCGCCACACTGGGCCCCGTGACCCACGACGCCACGGATCCCTCGGCAGCGACGATCCCCGGTTGGACGCACACGTACTCAGGCAAGGTGCGGGACCTGTACGTGCCCGACGAGGGCGTCGAGGGCCGCGCCGTGCGTGAGCAGCACGGCGACGTGGTGCTCGTCGTCGCGAGCGACCGGGTCTCGGCGTACGACCACGTGCTCTCGCCGGGCATCCCGGACAAGGGTGTGGTGCTCACGCAGCTGTCGCTGTGGTGGTTCGAGCAGCTCGCGGACCTCGTGCCCAGCCACGTCGTGTCGACCGACGTGCCTGCCGCGGTCGCCGGGCGCGCGATGATCTGCCGGCGTCTGCAGATGTTCCCGGTCGAGTGCGTCGTGCGCGGCTACCTCACCGGCTCGGGGCTCGCGGAGTACCGCGCGTCGGGCGAGGTGACCGGGATCGAGCTGCCCGCGGGGCTCGTCGACGGCTCGCGGCTGCCCGAGCCGATCTTCACGCCCGCCACCAAGGCCGAGCTGGGCGACCACGACGAGAACGTCCCGTTCTCCGTGGTCGCGGCCATGGTCGGCGACGAGACCGCCGCCGCGTTGCGTGACCTCACGCTCGCGGTCTACGGCCGCGCCGAGGCGATCGCGCGCGAGCGCGGCGTGCTGCTCGCGGACACCAAGCTCGAGTTCGGCACCGACCCGGCCACGGGTGCGATCACGCTCGGCGACGAGGTGCTCACGCCGGACTCGTCGCGGTTCTGGCCCGCCGGGGCGTGGCAGCCGGGGCACCCGCAGCCGAGCTTCGACAAGCAGTTCGTGCGGGACTGGCTGACGTCGGCGGCGTCCGGGTGGGAGCGCGCGTCGGACGCGCCGCCGCCGCCCCTGCCCCACGACGTCGTCGAGCGCACGCGAGCGCGTTACCTCGAGGCGTACGAGCGTCTCACCGGGGTGCCGCTGGCCCTCTGACCGCGACGGGAGCCCGTTCGACAGGCCGGTTCGCGCGGCGTGTGGCACGGTGTGCCGCGTGACCCGCCAGCTCCTGAACCGCGTCCGGCGTACCCCGCGCCCGGTCGACCCCGCGCGCGCCGCGCACGGTGCCCGTGGCCTCGCGTTCGCGGTCCTGACCGGCGTCGGGACGGGTGTCCTCGTCGTCGCGGTCGCCCTGCTCGTGCGCGGCCAGTGGTCGCCGCTCGTCCGCCTCGACGAAGGAGCGGTGCAGGCCGGCACACGGCTCGCGGCCGCCGAGCCGGGGCTGCTGCGCACGCTCGTCGTGTGGCAGACCGTCTTCCTGGCGCGCAACCTCGTCGTGCCGGTGCTCGCGCTGTGCGCCTGGTACTGGTGGCGCACGCGGGACACGGCGCGCGCCTGCTGGGCCGGCGCCACGGTGCTGGTGGGCTGGGCACTGTCCAACCTCCTCAAGGAGCTCGTGCGCCGCGCCCGGCCCGTGCTGGACGAGCCCGTCGAGGTCGCGCACGGGTACTCGTTCCCGTCCGGTCACGCGACGAACACCGCGCTCATGACGACCGTGCTGGTCCTGCTGGTGTGGCCCGCGCTGCGCTCGCGCGGGCTGCGGGTCGGGGCCGTGAGCACCGCCGCGGTGCTCACGCTGCTCACCGCGCTCGACCGCGTCATGCTCGGCGTCCACTACCCGAGCGACGTGGTCGCGGGGATGCTCCTCGGCGTGGGGTTCGCCCTCGCGTCGTACCTCGCGTTCCGGCACTGGTACCGGCCGCAGTCCCGCCCGCACGACGAGAAGGGTGCCGCCTGATGCTCGACCCGCACCGTTGGGACCCCGACGTCGTGACCCGGCCCACGCCACGCGAGGCGGCGCGCGACCTCGCCCTGCGGGTGCTCGCGCCCGCCGTGCTGTGGGGCGCGGTCGTCGTGGGCCTCGGCCTCCTGCTGGGCGGCCCGCTCAGCGGCATCGCCGACGCCGAGGACGGGGTGAACCGCTGGTTCGTCGACCAGCGCACCGCGGCGCTGGACTCGCTCACCGCGTTCGCGTCGCACGTCGGGAACACCGGCGCGATCATCGCCGTGTGCCTCGTCGTCGTGGCCGCGGTCTGGTGGCGCACGCGCCGGTGGTGGTACGCCGTGGTGCCCGGCGTGGCGCTCGGCGCGCAGGTCATGGTGTTCCTCGCGTCGTCGAGCCTCGTCGGGCGCAGCCGCCCCGACGTGCCGAAGCTCGACCACGCACCGCCCACGTCGAGCTTCCCGAGCGGTCACTCGGGGGCCTCGACCGCGCTGTACGTGACGCTCGCGCTCATGGCGCAGCGCATCGAGCGCACGTGGCTGCGCGTCTCGCTCACGGTGGTGCTGCTCCTCGTGCCGCTGTTCGTCATGACCTCGCGGCTGTACCGCGGGATGCACCACCCGACCGACGTCCTCGTCGGGTGCGCCAACGGCGTGCTGTGCGCGCTGCTGGGCTGGTACTGGCTCCGGCCGACCCGCGAGCGGGCGCCGCAGGAGCCTCAGGAGACGCAGACCGTGGAGGGCCGGCGATGACGCGCGTGGCGATCGTGGCGAACCCCGCCAAGCAGGAGGTCGTCGAGGCGCGACCGCGGCTCGACGCGGTGTGCGAGCGGCACGGCCTCGAGCGGCCGCTGTGGTTCGAGACGACCCCCGAGGACCCCGGGTCGGGCCAGACGCGCAAGGCGCTCGAGCAGGGCGCGGACCTCGTGTGCGCGTTCGGCGGCGACGGGACGGTGCGCGCGGTCGCCGAGGTGCTCGCCGGGGGCGACGTCCCGCTCGGGCTGCTGCCCGGTGGGACGGGCAACCTGCTCGCACGTGCCCTGAGCCTGACGTCCGACGACGTCGAGGACGCGATGCAGGTGGTGCTCGACGGGCGCGACGAGCGCATCGACGTCGGGACGCTGCGGTTCGACGGCGACGACGAGGAGCACGTCTTCCTGGTCATGGCCGGGGTGGGGCTGGACGCGGAGACGATGGTGCGCACCGACGAGCGCCTCAAGGCCGTCGTCGGGTGGCCGGCGTACATCCTCGGCGGGCTGCGGGCCGTGGTCGGGCGGGGGTTCACGGCGCGCGTGCAGGTCCAGGGCGGGTCGCCGGTGCGACGCACGACGCGGGCCGTGGTGATCGGCAACAGCGGGCGGTTGCAGGGCGGTGTCGAGCTCATGCCGGACGCGCGGCTCGACGACGGCCTGCTCGACGTCGCGGTCGTCGCGCCGCGCGGCCTGGTCGGCTGGGTGCGCGCGCTCGCGACGGTCGTGACGTCGGGGCGTGGGCACGGGCACCTCGACCGGCACCAGGGCGCGGCGGTACGCGTGCGCACGGACCGGCCGATCGCGACGCAGCTCGACGGCGACCCCGTCGGCGACCATCGCGAGGTCGAGGCGCGCGTGCGAGCGGGTGCGCTCACCGTGCGGGTGGCGCGTGAGGCGCACGAGGTGCGCGGGCACGACTGACGGCCATTGTCCCATGTATCGATCAGCGATATATATCGAGCATGGCGAAAGGGATCAGCGAGCAGACGTACCTCGTCATGCTCGCGCTCGCGGACGAGCCGCGGCACGGGTACGGCGTGCTGCGCGAGGTGAAAGCGCTCTCGGGCGGCCGGGTCGCGCTCGGCGCGGGCACGCTCTACGGCGTCCTCGACCGGCTCGTCGAGCGCGGCTGGGCGCAGATGTCCGACGAGGTGGTCGTCGACGGACGCCTGCGGCGCTACTACCGCCTGACCGACGAGGGGCTCGCCCAGGTCACCGCGGAGACCGAACGGCTGCGTGAGCTCGCGGCCCGCGCACGGCGTGTGCTCGCCGCACGTCCCGCGCTCGGTGGCGCGTGATGGCGCGCCGGGGCGTCCCGCTGCGCTGGTGCCTCGCGGCGTACCCGCCGCGGTGGCGTGCCGCGCGCGAGCACGAGGTGGCCGGCCTGCTCGCCGACCTCGCCGACGACGAGCAGGCCGGAGGCGACCCCGGGCGCGTGAGCGTCCCCGAGGCGCTCGGCCTCGTCCGTGCGGGGCTCGCGACGCGCGTGCGCACCGGCCCTCCGCTGCGGACCCGCGCCGCCTACCGGATGCTCGACGCGCGGATCCCCGCGCGCCATCGCGGGTGGGCGCACGACGAGCAGCACTCCGTCGCCGGTGCGGTCGGCGACCTGGTCTGGTCGGCGATGCCGTTCGCGATCGCCGCCGCCCTGATGCGTGAGCTCTCGTTCACGGTCGTCGCCGCGCTCATGCTCCCCGTCGTCCTGCTGCGCCGCGAGCTGCACGGTGAGCGTCGCCGCGCCAAGCACCTCGTCGCGCAACCCGGTGAGCCGCCCACGCCGTGGGACCTCGCCTGGTCGTGGGTCCCGCGGCGGCGCGTGGCGGCCCGCCCCGCGCTGCGCCGCGTCGCCGTCGGGGCGCTCGTCGCGACCGCCGCGGCCCTGGGCGTGGTGCTCACCGCACCCGGCCACCTCGCGGTGACCCCGTGCGGTCGGGCGTGCGTCGAGGTCGACGCGGTCGCACCGGGCGGACCCGGAGCACTGGGGGTGGGGATCCTCGTCGGCGCCGTGCTCCTCGGCCTCGTCCTCGCGGTCGTCGTCGTGGCCGGGCTGCGGGGCCGGCGGCGCCGGGCGCTGCCGGACCAGCCGCACCGCATCGTCGTCCCGGCCGGGCGCGCGACGGGGCTCGCCGCCCTGCTCGTCGTCGGCCTGCTGGTCTGGCTCGTCGCGCTCGAGCGCTCCGCGGCGCCCGGCCTGTCCTACCTCGTCGCGTCGTGCGGCCTCGTCGTGCTCCTGGTGTCGGCCGCGGCGCTCGCTGCGCTGCACGATGCGGGGCACGGTGCGGTGGACGGTGCGGTGGACGGTGCCGCGTCGCCCGGGGGCGGGCAGGAGCTCGCGCTCGTCGACGTCGTCGCGCTCGCCGTCGGGCGCGTGCCCGCGGCGGACACCCCCCGTGCGGCGGTCGTGCCCGACGCCGTGCCCGACGCCGTGCCCGGCGCCGTGTCCGACCGGCGGTCGGCGCGGTCGGCCGTGCGGGACGGGTCGTAGACTCGCGGCGAACCCCCGCCACCGCGCAACCAGGAGCAGACCTGTGGGACGAGTTGTCGTCGACGTCATGCCGAAGCCGGAGATCCTCGACCCGCAGGGCAAGGCCGTCGCCGCCGCGCTGAGCCGGCTCGGGTTCGGTCAGTTCGCGGGCGTGCGCCAGGGCAAGCGGTTCGAGCTCGAGGTCGACGGCGACGTCACCGACGAGGTGCTCGCCGCGGCACGTGAGGCCGGCGAGCAGGTCCTGTCGAACCCCGTGATCGAGGACGTCGTCGCGGTCTACGCCGACGAGCAGGTCCCGGCGTGACCCGCATCGGCGTCGTCACCTTCCCGGGGACGCTCGACGACCGCGACGCCGCGCGGGCGGTGCGCCTCGCGGGTGCCGAGCCCGTCGCGCTGTGGCACGCGGACGCGGACCTGCACGGCGTGGACGCCGTGGTGCTGCCCGGCGGGTTCTCGTACGGTGACTACCTGCGCGCCGGTGCGATCAGCCGGTTCGCACCGGTCATGACCGAGATCGTCGACGCGGCGCACGGCGGGCTGCCGGTGCTCGGCATCTGCAACGGCTTCCAGGTCCTCACCGAGGCGCACCTGCTGCCCGGGTCGATGATCAAGAACGACCACCTGCACTTCGTGTGCCGCGAGCAGGTGCTGTCGGTCGACAACGTCGACACCGCCTGGACCCGCGACTACACGCTCGGCGAGCGGATCACGATCCCGCTGAAGAACCAGGACGGCCAGTACGTCGCCGACGAGCGCACGCTCGACGAGCTCGAGGGCGAGGGTCGGGTGGTGTTCCGCTACCAGGACCACAACCCGAACGGGTCGCGGCGCGGCATCGCGGGCATCAGCAACGCGCGCGGCAACGTCGTCGGGCTCATGCCGCACCCCGAGCACGCCGTCGAGGCGGGCTTCGGGCCGGACGGCGCGAAGGGGCCGCGCAGCGGCACGGACGGCCTGCGGTTCTTCACCTCGGTGCTGCACGCGCTCGTCGGCTGACGCATGACGGTCGCGCTCGACCTCGTCCACTGGGACGACCCGGCCGCCGCCACGCTGCGCACCGCCCAGCAGGCCGAGCTGCGCGACCGGTACGGCGACGACGACACCGGCCACACGATGACCGGTGACGGGATCGTCGCGATGGTCGTCCTGCGGGACGGCGACGAGCCGGTCGCGTGCGTCGCGCTGCGCGACGCGTCCGGAGACCTCGGCGCGGGCGTGGGCGAGGTCAAGCGCCTGTACACCGCGCCGCGGGCACGCGGGCGTGGCCACGCGCGGCGGGTCATGCTCGAGCTCGAGCGGCTCGCACCCGCGCACGGCTGCACGCGGCTGGTCCTCGAGACCGGCGTCCTGCAGCCCGAGGCGATCGGCCTGTACCTCTCGCTGGGGTACCGCTCGATCCCGAACTACGCCGAGTACGCCGACGAGCCGCTCTCGCGCTGCTTCGCCAAGGACGTCCCCGCGGGCCCCCGCACCTCGTCGCGGCGCTCCACCGGTGCCGCGGACGTCGCGCTCGAGACCGTGCCCTGGGACCACGACGAGGCGCGGGGGTTGCGGCGCGCGATGTGGGCGTTCAACGTCGAGCGCTACCCGGAGCTGGTCCCCGACGCGCCCGACCTCGGCTTCGCGTCCGACGACGCCCGCCAGGGCGTCGGCGTGCTCACCACCTGGCTGGCGCGGGTCGCGGGGGTGCCGGTGGGCTGCCTGTCCCTGCGGGCGCCGCGCCCCGGTCAGCCGGACGGGAGCGCCGAGCTCAAGAAGATGTTCGTGAGCGACGCGGCGCGCGGGGCCGGCGTGGCGCGGACGCTGCTCGCCGCCGCGCACGACGACGCGCTCGCCCGCGGGTTCACGAGCACCGTGCTCGCGACCGGCATCCGTCAGCCCGAGGCCGTGACCCTGTACCTGTCCGCGGGCTACCGGCCCGTGCCCCCGTACACCGACCACGCCGACGACTTCCTGACCCTCTGGTTCGGGCGCGCGCTCCGCTGAGCTCGACGCGGCGGTGGTGACGTCCCGGGGTGACGGCTGCCGGATCGTGGACGCGGGGTGGTCACAACCGCGCCGCCGTGGTTACCCTGTCCGCCATGTTCTCGGTCCGGGTGTGTTGTCGCTGAGCTGACGCTCGCGCGCGCCCGCGGCCCCCTGGCCCTCGTCGCGCACCCCGTCCGACCCGAGGACCTCCTCCCGTGGCTCAGCCCCTCGCGCACGTGCGCACCCCTGACCTGACGTCCCCCGCGCGGCCCGCCGCCGTCGCGCTCGCCGCCGCCACCCCGCGGCACGTCACCGAGTTCGTCATCGACGACTCGACGCTCGTACCCACGACGCTCGCCCTCGCGGCCGCCCGCGCCGACGTGATCCGCGTCCGCCACGGTGCGGGTCTGCCGACGCACGCGGCGGTGCGCGCGCTCGTCGCGATGCTCGACGGTGAGATGGCCGCGCTGGGCCGCCCGCGCAGCGACGTCACCGTCGTGCTCGAGGTCGAGACGGTCGTCGCCGACGACGCGCACGACGCGGCTCGTCGTCGCGGCCACCTCGCCTACGCGGCGGCGTTCAGCCACCTCGCGTGGCACGTGGACGCGACGATGCTCGTCGCGCCGCTCGACACGCTCGCCGCCGAGGCGGCGCACGTCGCGCGCCGCGCGGGCGTCGACCGGGTCGAGCTCGCGCTCGTCGGCGGCTCGCGCCGCCACGCCGCCGCCCTGGCCCGCACGCTCACCTGACCACCCCGCGGTTGCTCCGGTTCCGGGACGTCGGAGCCGGAGCAACCCCGGCGTCGGCCGGGTGGGGTGGTGGGGTCCCCAGCGGAGAGGTGGTGGCGGAGGGTCAGCGCAGCGTGCTGAGAGCCTGGTCGAGGTCGTCGCGCAGGTCTTCGACGTCCTCCAGACCCACCGAGAAGCGGACCGTGGCCTCACCGATGCCGACCCTGGCGCGCCCCTCGGGGCCGAGCTTGCGGTGCGTCGTCGTGGCCGGGTGCGTGACGATCGACTTCGCGTCACCCAGGTTGTTCGAGATGTCGACCACGCGCAGGGCGTCGAGCACACCGAACGTCGTCTTCTTCGCGAGCTCCGGCGTCGCGCCCTCGGGCGTGCGCAGCGTGAACGTCACGACCGTCCCGCCGCCGGTCTGCTGCCGCCGCGCGAGGTCGTGCTGCGGGTGCGACTCGAGGAACGGGTAGCGGACGGACTCGACCGCCGGGTGCTCCTCGAGCCAGCGCGCGAGCGTCAGCGCGGACGCGGCCTGGTGCCGCACGCGGATCGACAGCGTCTCGAGGCCCTTGAGCAGGACCCACGCGTTGAACGGCGAGAGCGAGGGCCCGGTGTTGCGGATGAGCGTCTGCACCGGCCCGCCCACGAAGTCCGCCGAGCCGAGGATCGCGCCGCCCAGGACACGGCCCTGCCCGTCGATGTGCTTGGTCGCGGAGTACACGACCACGTCGGCGCCCAGGTCGAGGGGGCGGGAGAACACGGGGGTCGCGAACACGTTGTCGACGACGACGACCGCGCCGGCCGCGTGCGCGAGGCGCGAGACCGCCTCGATGTCGACGAGGTCCTGCATCGGGTTCGACGGCGTCTCGAAGAACACGACGTCGGCCGGGGTGGCGAGCGCCGCCTCCCACTGCGTGAGCTCGTGCCCGTCGACGTACTCGGTGCGCACGCCCCACTTCGCGAGGATCTCGTCGAAGATGACGACGCTCGACCCGAACAGCGCACGGGCCGCGACGATCCGCGAGCCCGAGCCGACGAGCGCGGCGAGCGCCGTGAACACCGCGCTCATGCCGGACGCGGTGGCGTAGCAGGCCTGCGCGCCGTCGAGCAGGCGCAGGCGCTCCTCGAAGGTGGACACGGTCGGGTTGTTGTAGCGGGAGTACAGGAACCGGTCGACCTCGCCCGCGAAGGCGGCCTCGGCCTGGCCCGCAGAGTCGTAGGTGAAGCCCTGCGTGAGGAACAGCCCCTCGCCGAACTCGCCGAACTGCGAGCGGACGTGCCCGCCGCGCACCGCGAGCGTGTCCGGGCGCAGCGTCGAGCGGTCGACCCGCCGGGCGTCCCAGTCGCCGGGGCCGGGGGCGTACGGGCTCACGCCTGCCGCCAGGGCAGGCCCTCGGCGCGCCAGCCCCAGTGACCGCGGTGCCCGTCGGGCCCGACGTCGCCCTCGAACCCGCGCAGCACGTTGTAGGCCGGGCCGTAGCCCGCGGCGGTCGCGGCCTGCGCGGCGGCGACCGAGCGGACGCCCGACCGGCACAGGAACACGACGGGGCGGCCGTCGCCGGGCTCGAGCCCGGTCGCCGCGAGCTCGTCGAGGAACGTGGGGTTGGGGCCGACCGGGGTCAGCCACTGCACGAACGCGGCGCGCCCGCCCGTGTCGGCGGCGTCGGGGACGCCGATCTGCTGCCACTCGGCCTCGGTGCGCACGTCGACGAGCAGCGCACGCTCGTCGGACGCCACGAGGTCCCAGGCCTGCTGCGGGGTGAGGTCGCCTGCGTAGGGTCCGGCCATGTCGCTCCTCCATCGGTCCTGGCGGTAGCACCCTCGGCCAGGCGCGGGGCCTGCGGGTTGCTGCGGCGTCGTCGAGCCAGATCTCTCGGCCGCTCTGGATGGTGCGAGGACTGTAACGCCGATTCGTCGGCCACATCCACCTCGTGGACACGCGTTCCGCGTGGCGAGACGGACGGGTGTCCGCGTTGACAGCCGCTCGCTCGGCTCGCCACCCTTTCGGTCAGGTCATGAGCGCCAGCGCGAAGCCCCGGCTCGCTGGCCGGCAACCCTCCTCCGCGGTGGGGTGCCCCGGGTGACGACCAGGCCGAGCACCGACCGGTGCCGGCAAGCGCGGGATGCCCGGACCCGGGGTCCCCGGATCCACGGAGGTACCCCCGTGACCGTACTGGCCGAGACGACGTCCTGTCCGACGACGGCCCCGACGTCCGGCACGACGACCGGCACGACGACGGGCGCGACCACCGTGTCCGCCGTCCAGCCGCTCCTGCCCGTGGTCGGGGGCAGCACCACGGTGCCGCTCGTCGACGGCACGCAGCGCGTCTACGCGAACCTCGACTACGCCGCCAGCGCACCGGCGCTCCAGGCCGTCGCCGACCGGGTCGCGGAGGTGCTGCCGCTGTACGCGTCGGTGCACCGCGGCGCGGGGTACCTCTCGCAGGTGTCGACCGCGCTGTACGAGTCCGCGCGGCAGGCGGTCGCGCGGTTCGTCGACGCGCGCGAGGACGACGTCGCGATCATCACCCGCAACACCACCGACTCGCTCAACCTGCTCGCCGGGGTCGTCCCGACCGGTGAGCGGGTGCTGGTGCTCGACCTGGAGCACCACGCGAACCTGCTCCCGTGGCTGCGCTCGAGCGACCCGCACGGCCGTCGCACGACGATCCTGCCGATCGCCGAGACCGTCGCCGCGACCCTCGAGTCGCTGCGCGCGGAGCTCACCGCGCGCGCGTACGCCCTGGTCACGGTGTCGGGCGCGTCCAACGTCACGGGTGAGGCGCTGCCGGTCGAGCGGGTCGTCGAGATCGCGCACGCCGCGGGTGCGCGGGTCGCGGTCGACGGTGCGCAGCTCGTGCCGCACCGCGGCTTCTCGCTCGCGCGCACGGGCGCCGACTACGTCGCGTTCTCGGGCCACAAGACGTACGCGCCGTTCGGCGCGGGCGCGCTCGTCGGCCGTCGCGACTGGCTCGACACGGGCATGCCGTACCTCGCAGGGGGAGGTGCGGTGCGCGACGTGCGGGCCGACCGGACCGTGTGGCAGCCGGCCCCGGCGCGCCACGAGGCCGGGTCGCCGAACGTCATCGGTGCGATCGCGTTGGCGGAGGCGTGCGACGCGCTCGCGGCGCTGCCGGCCGGGGCGCTCGTCGAGCACGAGCGGGCGTTGCGGGGCCGGCTCGTCGCGGGGCTCGAGCGGGTCCCGGGTGTGCGCGTCGCGAGCATCTGGCCCGACTCGGCGGAGCCCGTGGGGGTCGTGACGTTCACGGTGGAGGACCACGACCCCGGCCTGGTCGCCGCGTACCTCGCGGCCGAGCACGGCATCGGTGTGCGTGACGGCCGGTTCTGCGCGCACCCGCTGCTGTCCCGCCTGGGTGCGAGCGGCGGTGCGATCCGCGCGTCGGTGGGGGTCGGGACGCCGAGCGAGGCCGTCGACCGTCTGGTCGCGGCGCTGCACGCGTACGTGACGGACGGGCCGCGCTCGCGGTACGCGGTCGAGGACGGCTGCTGGGCGGTCGTCGACGACACGCGTCCGCTGCTCGCGGTGCACGGCCTGGACCACCTGGCCGCGACCGCCGCGGCGGCGTGCGGTCCTGCGCTCGACTGAGCCGAGCGGCGCCGCAGAGGTCAGGGAGTCAGGACGCGCGCGGCGCGCGCGAGCATGCTCCGCACGACGTGCGGGTGCAGCGCACGCACGGGCAGCAGGTAGAGGCGGCCGCGCCGGTTGTGCAGGCGCACGTTCGTCGTGACCGCGACGAGGCCCGCGCGGGAGTCGACGGCGACGGCCGCGGCGACGCCCGGGACCGCGTCGAGGCCCTGTTCACGGCCGTCGCGAGCCGGCGCCGCGACTGCGCGCGCCTGTACGTCGAGGCCGCCGCCGAGGGCGTCTCAGACGTCGTCGCACGGGTGTCCCAGCGGCGCGTCGACTACCTCGCCGACCTGCTCGTCGAGCTCGGGCAGGACCCCGACGAGGCCCGCCGCCGCTCGTCCGTCGCGCTCGCGGCCGTCGTCGGGCTCGGCCAGCTCGCGGCCGTGGGCGTGCGCCCCGACGACCCCGCCGCACTCACCGCGACCGCGCTGGCCATGACGCTCGCCTGACGCGCCCGCGCGCGGTCCGTCACCGGACGCGCAGACCCATGTGCTCGGCCAGCGCCGGCGCGAGCTCGACGAGCTGCTCGGACGTGATCGTCGCACCCGCGAGCCCCGCGACGCCGTCCAGGTGCTGCAGGTCGCGCACGCCACGCAGGTCCGCGTCGGTCAGGGTCGCGCCGGTGACGTCGAGTCGCCGCACGCGGCAGTCCTCGAGCACGAGCCGCCGTGCGCGCACCCGCGCCAGGTCGAGCTCGTCCACCACGACCCCCGTCAGCCGCACCTCCTCCAGCGTCGCGTCGCGCAGGTTGAGGTAGTCGAGCTTGCCGCCGGACACGTGCACGCGCGTCCACCGCGACCCGTACGCCTGCACCGCCCCGAGCCGGCAGTCCGTCCACCCACCGTCCTGCCACGCGGTGCTCGACAGGTCGAGCGCACTCGCCCGCACGCCCGTCCACGTGGTGTCGACGAACCGCGCGTGCGCCAGCTCCGCGTCGTCGAGCACGCAGCCGACGAACGTGCAGTCGAGGAAGCGCGCCTCGCGACCGTCCTGCCCGGACAACCGCTCGTCGGTGAACGTCAGCCCGTCGTAGTCGCCTCCGGCGTCCAGCAGCATGGGCCCACCTTGCCACCCGCGGCCGTCCCCGGCCGTCCACGGGGCGCAAAGGGCTCGAACCGCACGTGCGCCGGATGGCACGATGCGGCCCGTGCAGCACGACCTGACGCTCGACGCCCCCGGGGTCAACCTCGTCCCGCTCGGTCCGGAGCACGCGGCGGCGCTCGTCGTGTTCGTCGACGACCGGGTCTGGCGCGGCATGACGACGCCCGTTCCCCGCACGCCCGACGACATGCTCGAGGACGTCGAGCGCGCGCTCGCGACGCCCGGGCGGTACGCGTTCGCGGTGCTCGACGCCGAGTCCGGCGCGGTGCTCGGGTCGACCTCGTTCTACGACGTCGACCTGCGCATGGGCCGGCTCGAGGTCGGGCACACGTTCTACGACCCCGCGGTGTGGGGCACGCACGTCAACCCCGCGTGCAAGCTCGCCCTGCTGACGCACGCGTTCGAGACGTGGGGCGTGCACCGCGTGGCGCTGCGCGTGGACGCGCGCAACGCGCGCTCGCTCGCGGCCATCGCGCGGCTCGGCGCGGTCGAGGAGGGGCGGCTGCGCGGTCACCGGCTCGCGCCCGACGGCTCACGCGGGGACTCCGTGTACTTCTCGGTCCTGGCCGACGAGTGGCCCGCCGCGCGTGCGCGGCTGCGCACACGGCTGGGACTGCCGGGCTCCGACGAGCACCTAGCGTCCGACGAGCACGCGTCCGACGAGCACGCAGCGTCCGACGAGCGTGCGGGAGCCGCCCGGGACGACGAGCGCGCGCGGCCCGGCGACGGCGGCCCCGGCGAGCGGTCGCACGTCGTGCTGATCGGCGGCCGGTCCGGGGTCGGCAAGACCAGCGTGGCCCACGCGCTGCACGCGCTGCTCCGCGACGCCGACGTCCCGCACGCCGTGATCGAGGGCGACTACCTGGACCTCGCGCACCCCGCACCGCACGCCGACCGCCTGGCCGAGCGCAACCTGCGCGCGGTGTGGTCCGCCTACCGCGACCTCGGCCACCGCCGCCTGGTCTACACGAACACCGTGAGCCCGCAGTACGCCGACGACCTGGCCGCCGCGATGGGCGACTCCCCGCGCGTCACCGCCGTGCTGCTCACGGCCGACGACGAGACCGCACGCGAGCGGCTCGCGCAGCGCGAGCACGGCGCCGAGCTCGCCGCGCACGTGGCGCGCAGCGACGCGGCGGCCCGCGCGCTCGAGCGTGGCTGCCCCCCGTCGGTGCACCGTGTCGGCACCGCGGGCCGCACTCCCGACGAGGTGGCCCGCGGCATCGCCGCCCTCGCAGGCTGGCTCCCCACCTGACCCCCCCACCTGGCCACCCCCACCTGACCCACCCGACCCCTCAGACCCCCGAGCGCCGCGCCGCACAGCCCGTCCGCACCCCGTCGTGCGCGCCGAGCTCCGCGACCCCGCGCTTCCTCCGGCTCCGGTAGCGAATACCCGGAGCAACGACGGTCTCGCGGCTGGATGGCCTGTCGACCCGTGGCCGGATGGCCGGTCGACCCCGGCTGGATGGTCGATCGAGCCCGCGGCTGGATGGTCGACGAGGCCGGGGTTGCTCCGGGTTTCGTCGCGCATACCCGGAGCAACGGCGGGGTCGCGGTTGGATGGCCGGTCGAGCCCTCGGCTGGATGGTCGACGGACCCCGCGGCTGGGTGGGTGACGAGCCCGGGGTTGCTCCGGCTCTCGTCGCGCATACCCGGAGCAACGGCGGGGTCGCGGTTGGATGGCCGGTCGACCCGCGCGGGGGAGGGCCGTTCGGGCCTGCGGTTGGGTGGGTGACGAGGCCGGGGTTGCTCCGGGTCACGTCGCGCATAGCCGGAGCAACGGCGGGGTCGCGGTTGGATGGCCGGTCGACCCGCGCGGGGGAGGGCCGTTCGGGCCTGCGGTTGGGTGGGTGACGAGGCCGGGGTTGCTCCGGGGTCTCGTCACGGATAGCCGGAGCAACGGCGGGGTCGCGGCTGGATGGTCGGTCGACCCGCGCGGCGGATCGTCGACCGACTCCGCGGCTGGATGGTCGACGAGCCCGGGGTTGCTCCGGTTCTTGTCGCGGATAGCCGGAGTAACGGCGGGGTCGCGGGTGGAGGGGGGGTCGACCACGCGGCGGATGGTCGGTCCGGCCTGCGGTTGGGTGGGGTCAGGGGAGGGGGGCGACCGAGGCGAGGGCGTGGGGCTTGCCCGAGCGCGGGTGCCACGCCGCGAGGTCGAACCCGCCGCCCGGGCGGTGGCGCACCGAGGTCGCGACGGTCGCGGGCAGCAGCACCGGCTTGACGAAGTCCACCGACCAGACGAACGCGTCGCCCCGTCCCCGGCCCGCGTCGGCGAGCAGACGCGCGGCGGTGTACATCCCGTGCGCGATGGTCCGCGGGAAGCCGAACGCCTTGGCCGTGAGCGGGCTGAGGTGGATCGGGTTGCGGTCGCCCGAGACGGCGGCGTACCGGCGGCCCGTGTCGGCCGCGAGCCGCCACTGACCGGTGGGGAGCGGGGGTTCGAACGGTGCGCGCTCGTCGTCGGACGCGCGCTCGTCGGACGGCAGGTGCACGCCCTTGGCGAGGTACGTCGAGACGCCGCGCCAGACGACCTCGTCGTCGACGGCAGCCTCGACCGCCAGGTCGACCTGCGTGCCCGTGCGGTGGGGCCGCAGCCGGTCCGCGGACGCGGAGACGTCCAGCGTCTCGTCGTAGCCGATGGCGCGACGCTGCTCGACGAGGTTCGCGAGGTGCACCATCCCGAGCATCGGCAGCGGGAAGTCGGTGCGCGCCATGAGCGCGATGGCGAGGGGGAACCCGAGCACGTGCACGAGGCCGGGCGGCAGGGTGTCGCTCGCCTCCTCGCCGACGAGCCGCTGGTAGGCCGCCAGGTGATCGAGCGAGGCGCGCACGCCCCGGACCCGGTAGGCGGTGGCGGGCAGCTCGAGGGGCGCCGAGCCGGTGCGCCGGGCGAGCGCGAGGCGGCCGGTGGACGCCGCGCCGCGCGCGTACAGCCCACCCAGCCCGGGGACGGCGGGCAGGTCGACGAGCGTCACGCGCCCACCACGTTCTGCCCGCACACCCGCAGCGTGCGCCCGACCACCCCGCCGGCCTGCGGCGACGCGAGGAACGACACCGCCTCGGCGACGTCGACCGGGAGGCCACCCTGCTGCAGCGAGTTCAGCTGCCGCGCGACCTGCCGTGTCACGGCGGGCATCCGCGCGGTCATCTCGGTCTCGATGAAGCCGGGCGCGACGGCGTTCGCGGTGCCGCCGAACGGCTCGAGCAGCGGCGCGGTCGCGCGGACCATGCCGATCACGCCGCCCTTGGTGGCCGCGTAGTTGGCCTGGCCGCGGTTGCCCGCGAGGCCGGTGGTCGACGAGATCGAGACGATGCGCGGCGCGTCGGTGAAGTCGCCGGACGTGAGCAGCGCCTCGTTGATCGCGAGCTGCGCGGCGATGTTCACGGCGATCACCGAGTCCCACTGCGCCTCGGTCATGTTGGCGAACAGCTTGTCGCGCGTGATGCCGGCGTTGTGCACGACGACGTCGAGGTGCCCGTGCCGTGCGAGCGCGTGCTCGAGGATCGTGGCGCCCGCGTCGGGGGCGGTGATGTCGAGCTGGAGCGCGGTGCCGCGGACCTCGTTGGCGACCGCGGCGAGCTGCTCGCCCGCGGCGGGCACGTCGACCGCGACGACGGTCGCGCCGTCCCGGGCGAGCGTGCGCGCGATCGCCGCGCCGATGCCGCGTGCGGCGCCCGTGACGACCGCGACGCGGCCGGCGAGCGGGGCGTCCCAGTCGGCGGGCAGGGCGCCCGCGGTGGAGTCGACCGCGAGGAGCTGGCCGTGCACGAAGGCGGAGCGGGTGGACAGCAGGAACCGCAGCGCGCCGACCGCGGACGCGGCGGTGACCGGGACGCCGTCGCCGAGCACGATGCCGTTGGCGGTCGCGCCGCCGCGCGACTCCTTGGCGATGGTCCGCACGACGGCGTCGACGCCCTGGCGGGCCGCGGCGACCGCGGGCGCGTCGGACGCGCTCGCGGCGCGCGAGATGGTCACGACCCGGCCGCCGCGCGCGAGCTTCTTGAGGGTCGAGGCGGCCGCGAGCAGCGGCTCGTGCAGCGCGTCGGGGTGCTCGACGCCGGTGAGGACGAGGACGACGGCGGCGTACCGCTCGTCGGGCACGGGGTGGCGGTACACGTCGAGGCCCCAGCCGTCGAGCACCTCGGTGCCCGCGGAGTCGGGCGTCGCGGACGGCTGCGCGGGCGAACCCGACAGGAGTGCCGCGACGGCGTCCGCGTCGGCGTCGGGCCCGGTGCCCGAGCCGAGCACGAGGACCTTGCCGTCGACGAGCGGCTGACCGGCCGACCAGCGGCGCAGCGGGACCGCGGGGGAGAACCCCAGCAGGCCCGACAGCTTGGCCGACAGGGTCGTCGTGATCGGGTTCGCCATGTCAGGCCGCCTCGAGGATCGCGGTGAGGCCGAGCCCGCCGGCCGCACAGATGGACACGAGCGCACGCGGCGTGCCGCCGTCGCGCTGCTTGCGCAGGTGGAGCTCCTTGGCGATGGTCGCGACGATGCGGCCGCCGGTCGCGGCGAACGGGTGGCCGGCCGCGAGGGACGACCCGTGCACGTTGAGCCGCGCGCGGTCGACGGTCCCGAACGCGCCGTCGAGGCCCAGGCGGGTGCGGCCGAACTCGTCGGACTCCCACGCGGCGAGCGTGGCGAGCACGGTCGAGGCGAACGCCTCGTGGATCTCGACGTACTCCAGGTCCGCGAGCGTGAGCCCGTTGCGCGCCAGGAGCCGCGGCACCGCGAACACGGGTGCCATGAGCAGGCCGTCCTCGCCGTGCACGAAGTCGACCGCCCCGGCCTCCGCGTCGACGACCGCGGCGAGCGGAGTGAGCCCGCGGGTGGCGGCCCACTCCTCGGAGCCGAGCAGCACGGTCGACGCGCCGTCGGTGAGCGGCGTGGAGTTGCCGGCGGTCATGGTCGCGGGCGCGTCGAGACGCGTGCCGAACGTGGGCTTGAGCCCCGCGAGCTTCTCGAGCGAGGTGTCCTTGCGCAGGTTCCCGTCGACCGTCTGCCCGCGGTACGGGGTGACGAGGTCGTCGAAGAACCCGGCGTCCCACGCGGCGGCGAGCCGCTGGTGCGAGGCGAGCGCGAGCTCGTCCTGCGCCTCGCGTGTGATGCCCCACTGCGCGGTCGTCAGCGCCTGGTGCTCGCCCATGGACAGGTGCGTGCGCGGCTCGCCGGTGGACGGGGCGACGGGAGCGAGGTCCTTGGGGCGGATGCGGCCGAGCGCGGCGAGCTTCTGGCCGGCGGTCCGGGCGCGCGAGAGGTCCAGCAGCGCGCGGCGCAGGCGGTCGGTCACGACGATCGGCGCGTCCGAGGTGGAGTCCACGCCGCCCGCGATCGCGGACTCGAGCTGGCCGAGCCGGATCTTGTTCGACAGCCCGACGAGCGTCTCGAGCCCGGTCGCGCACGCCTGCTGGACGTCGTACGCGGGCGTCGTCGCCGCGAGCGACGAGCCCAGCACGGCCTCCCGCGTGAGGTTGAAGTCGCGGCTGTGCTTGAGCACGGCGCCCGCGGCGACCTCGCCGATGCGTTCGCCCTGGAGCCCGTAGCGGGCGACGAGCCCCTCGAGCGCGGCGGTGAGCATGTCCTGGTTCGAGGCGTGGGCGTAGGCGCCGCCGGAGCGGGCGAACGGGATCCGGTTGCCGCCGAGGACCAGGGCGCGGCGGGGCGCGCTCGGGGTGGCTGTGTTCTTGAGTGCCATCTGCGTGGCGCTCCTCTCGCGTCGTCGCGATCAGCGTCGGACCCGCAGGTCCAGGGACGTTCGTCCCGAAGTGGTGTCCGCAACCCACAGTACCTGATACCGTCGGTTTCGTGAGTCCGATCACACCGGGCCCGTCGACGACGACGGCCCCCAGCGCACCGGCCGGCACCCCAGGGGGCAGTGCGGCAGGGTCCTCCACGTCCGCCACACCCCCCGTCCCCTCCGTGCGCGACGTGCGGCGCGACGACCCGTTCGTCGTCGACGGCCGCTCCGCCCGCTGGGCCGACCACCGCGAGGCGCGCCGCGCCGAGCTCGTCCGCATCGCGCGCCGCACGGTCCATCACAAGGGGCCGGACGTCTCCATGGAGGAGATCGCGAACGCCGCGGGCACGTCGAAGTCGATCGTCTACCGGTACTTCTCCGACAAGACCGGGCTGCAGATCGCGGTCGCCGAGGCCGTCGTCCTGCAGATCCAGGGCGCGCTCGAGGGCGTGCTGCGCGTCGCACCGACGCCGCGTGACGGGTTGCGCGCGATGGTCGCGGTGTACCTCGAGATGATCGAGTCCTCGCCGCACGTGTACGCGTTCGTCACGCGCGACGGCTCGGTCGAGTCCGGGGGCCCGCTCGGGCACTTCCTCGACTCCGTGACGCACCTCGTCGCGCTGCCGTTCGCGCGCGAGCTGTCCGACCACCACGACCAGCGCGGCGAGGACGCCACGCCGGACCCCGCGCCGGGCACCGCGCCGGACGCCGCCACCGCGGCCCGCGACTCGCTCGCCGAGGTCTGGGCCGCCGGCGCCGTCGGCTTCGTGCGCGGCGCCGGCGAGTGGTGGATGGCCCACCGCGGCGAGCCGGGCGTGCCCGACCGCGAGACCCTCACCGCCCAGGTCGCCGCGTGGCTGTGGGCCGGCCCCGTCGGCCTGCTCGCCCGCGAGCGCTTCCCGCACACCTCCACCCGCCCATGGGAGATCCGATGACCCGGGAGACCCGATGACCGCCACGACGACCGCACCCTCCGGTCCCACCACCCCGTCCCCGCAGCGCGGCACCAGCCTCGCGTCCACCGCCGAGCCGCGCGTCGACGTCGCCGCGCTGACGGAGCAGCTCCTCGGGCGGTACGCGACGCTGCGCCGCGAGGCCCGTGCCCTCACCGGCAGGCCCGAGTTCCAGAAGATCGAGGGCCTGCCGATGGCGGAGCACCGCGAGCGCGTGCTGCACCAGCTGCGCGAGCTCGCGGCGCACCACGACGTGCTGCGCGCCTTCCCCGCTCGGCTCGGTGGCGCCGACGACCACGGCGGCAGCCTCGCCCGGTTCGAGGAGCTCGTCGCCGGCGACCCGTCGCTGCAGATCAAGGCCGGTGTGCAGTGGGGGCTCTTCGCGTCCGCGATCCTGCACCTGGGCACCGAGCACCACCACGACACGTTCCTCCCGGCCGCGATGTCGGTCGACATGCCGGGCGCGTTCGCGATGACCGAGACGGGCCACGGGTCCGACGTCGCGTCGATCGGCACCACGGCCGAGTACGACCGCGAGACGCAGGAGTTCGTCATCCACACCCCGTTCCGCGCGGCGTGGAAGGACTACCTGGGCAACGCCGCTCTGCACGGCCGCGCCGCGGTCGTGTTCGCGCAGCTCGTCACCGCGCCCGAGGGCAAGCCGCGCGTCAACCACGGCGTGCACGCGTTCTACGTGCCGATCCGCGACGAGGACGGCGCGTTCCTGCCGGGCGTCGGCGGCGAGGACGACGGGTTCAAGGGCGGCCTGAACGGCATCGACAACGGCCGCCTGCACTTCGACCACGTCCGCGTGCCGCGCACCCACCTGCTCAACCGGTACGGCGACGTCGCCGAGGACGGCACGTACACCTCACCGATCTCCAGCCCCGGCCGCCGGTTCTTCACGATGCTCGGCACCCTCGTGCAGGGCCGCGTGTCGCTCGACGGCGCCGCGGTGAACGCGTCGAAGATCGCGCTCGCCATCGCGGTGCGGTACGCGAACGAGCGTCGCCAGTTCGCCGGTGCGGGCGAGGACGAGGTCGTCCTGCTCGACTACCAGCGCCACCAGCGCCGCCTGCTGCCGCTGCTCGCCGAGACGTACGCCTCGACGTTCGCGCACGAGGAGCTGCTCGCCGCGTTCGACGAGGTGTTCTCGGGCCGCAACGACACGCCGGAGACCCGGGAGGACCTCGAGACCCTCGCGGCGGCCCTCAAGTCGACGTCCACGTGGCTCGCGATGCGCACCGTGCAGGAGTGTCGCGAGGCGTGCGGCGGCGCCGGCTACCTCGCGGAGAACCGGCTCGTCGGCCTGCACCAGGACCTGGACGTGTACGTGACGTTCGAGGGCGACAACACCGTCCTGTCGCAGCTCGTCGGCAAGCGGCTCCTCGGCGACTTCGCGAAGGCGCTCAAGGCGGGCGGCGCGGGTGACGTCGCGCGGCTCGTCGCCGACAAGGCCGTGCACCGCACGCTGCTCGTGCGCGCCGCGCAGACCATCGCCGACGTGGGCGACGCGCGTCGCTCCGCCGGTCAGCTGCGCGACGAGGAGACGCAGCGCGAGCTGCTCACCGAGCGCGTCGAGGTCATGGTGGCCGAGCTCGCCACCGCGCTGCGCCCCGCGACGAAGCTGCCGCCCGCCGAGGCCGCCGCGCTCGTCAACTCCCACCAGCACGAGCTCATCGAGGCCGCGCGCGCCCACGCCGAGCGCGTGCAGTGGGAGGCGTTCACGCGCGGCGTGCACGCCGCCACCGACCCGGGCACCCGGCAGGTGCTCACGTGGCTGCGCGACCTGTTCGGCCTCACGCTCGTCGAGCGCCACCTCGCGTGGTACCTCGTCAACGGTCGCCTGTCCGCCGGCCGGGCCCGCACCGTCTCGTCCTACATCGACCGGCTGCTCGTGCGCCTGCGGCCCTACGCGCAGGACCTCGTCGACGGGTTCGGCTTCGCGCCCGAGCAGCTGCGCGCCCCCATCGCCTCGGGTGCCGAGAAGGAGCGGCAGGACGAGGCGCGCGCGTACTTCCGGACCGAGCGCGCCGCGGGGCGGCTCGCCGTGCCCGAGAAGCACGTGCGCTGACCCCTGCGACCTCGGCCGCCCTCGTCCCACCTCACCCGGGGGTAGGCGGGGGCGGCCGCGGTCTGCTGGTCACGTCGGGCGACGACGCGAGCGTGCTCGCCGACAGGTCGTCCGTCGTCCTGTGCGTCGTGATCCTGCTGCTCGTCGCGCTCGGCATCCACCTGGGGCGCGACGTGCGCCTCAACTCGTGGGACGTGCGGCACCCGTCCTCGCTCGTGCGCAAGGTCGTCGCGCACGTGCGGCGGCCCGGCGGGCTCGCGGGGATGGTGTGGTTCACGCTGCTCACGGCGCTGTTCCTGGGGCTGATCCACCTCGTCGTGGTCGGGCCCGTCATCGCCGGGCTGGTGCGCGTCGAGGACCTGCGCGGCGGCTGACCCGGCGCCCGGCGCCGGTCAGGTGGGGTTGCAGCGCGTCGCCACCAGCTCGAGCGCCGAGACCCGCGGACGCCACGGCTCGATGTTCCACACGTCCTTGTGCCGCGCCCCGCGCTGGTGGCACGCGAGCTGGTCCAGCATCGTCGGCGCCCCCGCCTCGGGCGCGGCCGCGACGACCTGCGCGGGCACCAGCGCGTCGGCCGCGAGCCCGCCGCCGCGCGCCCAGTCCGCGGGCGTCACCGCGAGTGACCGCCCGCCCTCCCGTTCGCCCCACGCCACGTCGAGCACCGCGCGCGCCGTGAACCACACGCTGGTCGGCTCGTCCCCCGCGCGCAGCACCGCGACGTCGCTGCGAGCGCCGCCCGCCTCGGTGCGGGCGAGCGTGCGCAGCCGCCCGTCCGGCTGCGCGCGGACGCCCGCGACGGGCACCTCGCCGCGCAGGACGAGCGCGGTCCCGTCCGGGAGCACGTCCAGCCGCCAGGGTGCGGGTGCGACGACGACGGCGCCCGTGCCCGCCGCGAGCGGGACCCGCACCGAGCCGTCGTCGAGCAGGCGGGCCGGGGCGTCGGCGAGCACGCGCAGCGCGACCGGGCCGGTCGACGGACCGGACGAGCGGACGGTCACACCGTCGCGGAGCGCGCGGGCGAGGAGCGCGGCGTCCGCCGCCGACGTACCGGCTGTGCTCAGGGGGTCCGCCGTGCTCGTGGGGCCGACCGTGCTCGTGTCACCGGGTGTGCGCGTGGGAGCGGGCGTCGCGGTCGGTCCGACCGTCGGCGAGGGTGCGCTCGTCGTCGGCGCGACGTCGTCCGACGCCCATGGCCCACAGGCGCCGACCAGGGCGAGGACCAGCGCCGCGAGCGTGACGGCGCTCGTGCGTCGGGTCGCTGCGGTGGGCACGCGTCGAACCTAGCGCGCGCGTGCCGGAGCCCGGCGGGCCGAGTGTGCGGCTCGTGCCCGCCGGGCCCGCGCCCGGCCGCTCAGGGGGAGGGGGTGCGGCCGGACGTCGGCGCCGACGGGCCGGGGCCCGCACCCGGAGGCGCGGTCACCGGCCCGTCGGTCGCGTCAGCGACGGTGCGCGGGGCGGTACCCCTTGCGGGCGCGGACGGCGAGGAGTCCCGCACCGGCGGCGAGTGCGCCGAGCCCGGCGGCGAGGCCGGGGACGAGCGAGTCGGAACCCGTGCTCGCGAGCGGCGGGGTGTCGTCGGGGTTCTCGTCGGCCAGCACCGCGGACGGGTAGCTCGGCGTCGGGCTCGGCCCGGCGACGACGACCTCCTCGTCGTCACCCGGCGCGACGGGGCTCGACAGCGAGGGGACCGGGGTCGGGGTGACGTCGTCCGACGGCGGGGTCGACTCGCCGGGCGTGGGGGCCGGCGTCGTCTCGTCAGCGGTGGGCGTCGGCGTCGGCGCCTCGACCGACGGCTCCGGGCTGGGCAGCGGCTCCTCGACGGGCGGGAGCGGCGGGACGGTCGGGCCCGGCGTCGGCTCCTCGACCGGCGGCGTCGGCGTCACGGTCGGCTTCGGCGTCGGGGTCGGGCGCGGCGGGTAGGTCGGGTACGACGTCGGCTGGGGCGAGGGGGACGGCTGCGGCGGGGAGCTCGGCTGCGGGGTGGGGCGGCACGTCGTCGAGCAGACCGGCTTCTGGCCGCCCTCACCGAAGTGCTCCTCGTACTTGCTCACCTGGACCCAGGTGATGCAGGAGTTCGCGGGGATGCCGACCGTGTCCCAGCGCACCGCGCTCTTGCCGATCAGGCCGCCGGTCGAGCGCGTGCCCTCGATGTGCAGGTTGGCCGAGCCGGTGCGTCCGTGGTGCGTGTACTGCACGTTCACGTGGTCGTGGTTCGCGAACGTGTCGCCCGGTGCCAGCGTCAGGCCCTCGGCGGTCACGGCGTAGGGCACGGGGCCGTCCGACGTGCCCGCCCACGCGCCCGATGACGACGCGACGAGGAGCAGACCGGTGACGATCGGGAGGGCTGTGGCGGCAGCGGCACGGGGGAGCATCGGACCTCGGCTCGGGAGAGTGCGTCGAAAACGGTCGAATCGGACATCCGACCAAGCCGAGACAGTAGGGCGATCAGGCATAACGCACAATTCCCCCATCGGCGTGTCGCGCGCGGCGCGCCGGGGCGTGCGCACGTGTCACCCGTTGAGCGCACGCCGGGCTCGCCCGTCCGGGCGAGCGTCACCTGGACGCGCGTCCGACGAGCCTGCGCCGCGCGGGGCCGGGAGGGCTCCGCGCCGGGGAGTGGACGCGCGTCGGACGGCCCCGTGGGCGTCGGTATCCTGTCGCCGTCCGCCGACGACGGCCGTGTCCCCGCGGGCCGGCCGGCACGGCCCGGAACTCGCCCAAGGGAACCGATGACCTCCGCACCCGCGCGCAGCGACCAGCACTACGACACCGTCGAGGACGCCGCGGCGACTCCCGACCTCGCCCAGCCCTACGCCGAGCTCGGTCTCAAGCCCGACGAGTACCAGCGCATCCGCGGCATCCTCGGCCGCCGGCCCACCGCCGCCGAGCTCGCGATGTACTCCGTCATGTGGTCCGAGCACTGCTCGTACAAGTCCTCCAAGACGCACCTGCGCCAGTTCGGCGACAAGACCACACCGGCGATGAAGGAGCACCTGCTCGTCGGCATCGGTGAGAACGCGGGCGTCGTCGACATCGGCGACGGCTGGGCCGTGACGTTCAAGGTCGAGTCCCACAACCACCCGTCGTACGTCGAGCCGTACCAGGGCGCGGCCACGGGCGTCGGTGGCATCGTGCGCGACATCATCTCCATGGGTGCCCGCCCCGTCGCCGTGATGGACCAGCTGCGGTTCGGTGCGGTCGACCACCCGGACACGGCCCGCGTCGTGCACGGCGTGGTCGCGGGCGTCGGTGGCTACGGCAACTCGCTCGGTCTGCCGAACATCGGCGGCGAGCTCGTGTTCGACGCCTCGTACCAGGGCAACCCGCTCGTCAACGCCCTGTGCCTGGGCGTGCTGCGGCACGAGGACATCCACCTCGCGAACGCGTCGGGTGCGGGCAACAAGGTCGTGCTGTTCGGCGCGCGCACGGGCGGCGACGGCATCGGCGGGGCGTCGATCCTCGCGTCGGAGACGTTCGACGACACCAAGCCGTCCAAGCGGCCGTCGGTGCAGGTCGGCGACCCGTTCATGGAGAAGGTGCTCATCGAGTGCTGCCTCGAGCTGTACGCCGCACGCGTCGTCGAGGGCATCCAGGACCTGGGCGCGGCGGGCATCTCGTGCGCGACGAGCGAGCTCGCCTCGAACGGTGACGGCGGCATGCACGTCGACCTCGAGAACGTCCTGCTGCGCGACCCCACCCTGACGGCCGGCGAGATCCTGATGTCGGAGTCGCAGGAGCGCATGATGGCGGTCGTCACCCCCGCCAAGCTCGAGGAGTTCCTCGCGATCACGCGCAAGTGGGACGTCGAGACCGCGATCATCGGCGAGGTCACCGGCTCGGGCCGGCTCACGATCGACCACCACGGGCACCGCATCGTCGACGTCGACCCCAAGACGGTCGCGCACGACGGCCCGGTCTACGACCGCCCGTACGCGCGTCCCGCGTGGCAGGACGGGCTGAACGCCGACACGTCCGCGTCGCTCGCGCGTCCGACGAGCCCCGACGAGCTGCGCGCGACCGCGCTGCGCCTGCTCGGCTCGCCGAACCTCGCGTCCAAGGAGTGGGTCACCAAGCAGTACGACCGCTTCGTGCAGGGCAACACCGCCCTCGCGCAGCCCGACGACTCGGGCGTGGTCCGGGTCGACGAGGAGAGCGGCCTGGGTGTCGCGCTCGCGACCGACGCGAACGGCCGCTACGGCAAGCTCGACCCGTACACGGGTGCGCAGCTCGCGCTCGCGGAGGCGTACCGCAACGTCGCGACGACGGGCGCGCGCCCGCTCGCGGTGACCGACTGCCTCAACTTCGGCAGCCCCGAGCACCCCGACTCGATGTGGCAGCTCGTCGAGGCGATCCGCGGCCTGGCCGACGCGTGCCAGACGCTCGAGGTCCCCGTCACGGGCGGCAACGTCTCGCTCTACAACGGCACGGGCGAGCCCGGGAAGATCGACTCGGCCATCCACCCGACGCCCGTCGTCGGTGTGCTGGGCGTGCTCGACGACGTCGCGTCCGCGGTGCCGTCCGGCTGGACCGCGCCGGGCGTGTCGGTCTACCTGCTCGGCACCACGCGTGCCGAGCTCGACGGGTCCGCGTGGGCGGACGTCGAGCACGGTCACCTGGGCGGCGTGCCGCCGCGGGTCGACCTGGCCGCCGAGCGTGCGCTGGCCGCGGTGCTGCAGAACGCCGCGCGCGACGGCCTCGTCGACGCGGCGCACGACCTGTCCGAGGGCGGCATGGTCCAGGCGCTCCTCGAGTCGTCGCTGCGGTTCGGCGTGGGTGTGCGCGTGTCCCTCGACGCGCTGTGCGAGCGGGACGGCCTCACGCCGTTCGAGGCGCTGTTCTCCGAGTCCACGGCACGTGCGCTCGTCGCGGTGCCGCGCTCGGAGGAGGTGCGCTTCGCGGACCTGTGCGTCGCGCGCGGCGTCCCGGCGCTCAAGCTCGGTCAGACCGCGGACGTCGCGTCCGACGACGAGGAGGCCGGTCCGGCCGTCGAGGTCGAGGGCCTGTTCGCGATCCCGCTGGCCGAGGCCCGCGACGTGTTCGAGGCCACCCTCCCGCGCCACTTCGGCTGACCCCGCACCACCCCGGAGCCCCCGCACCCACCCGGCGCGGGGGCTTCGTCGTCCCCGACACCCAGCCCCCGCACCCGACACCCGATACCTGACCGCCCCACCCCGCCGACCTCGCGCTTCCTCCGGCTCGGCCCCTCCAGAGCCGGAGCAACGACGGGGTCAGCGGCGGGGGCCTCGGTCGAGACCGCGCTTGCTCCGGCTCAGCTCCTTCGGACCCGGAGGAACCGCGGGGTCGGCGGGCGGGGGCGTGGGCGAGGTGGGGCAGCGGGGGCTCACACGGGGAACGAGATGGTCCAGATCGTGGGATCGGGATGAGTGGTCGTTGACACCGGCTCCCCGGCCGGCAGCGCGGTCCAGCCGCCGGCCGCGAACCGGTCGATGCCGCTCGTCGCGAACCTGGCCGAGACGTCGTCCTGGTGGTCGGCGAGGAAGCTGAGGGCGAGGGTCGTCGCACGCGAGACCGCGGGCCACGAGGACGACGAGGACGCGAGCGAGAACGCGAGCAGCGGCGGCTCGGTGGAGACCGAGATGACGGACGTCGCGGTGAACCCGACGGGTCGGCCGTCCGCGTCGCGCAGCGTCACGACGACGACGCCCGCGGGGTGGCCGCGGAACACGGCCTTGTACTCGTCGGGTGACAGGCGCGACTCGTGCGGCGCGTCGGTGTGCGGGCGGGCGACCGGCTCGGCGGTCATCGGGCTGCCTCCGCGAGGTCGAGGTCCGCGGCCGGCTGACCGACGGCGCGGCGCAGCGCGTCGCCGCCGCGCGCGAGCCAGGCGTCCACGGCGCGGTCGAGGCCGGTCGGGTCGGCGAGGTCGGCCTCGGTGACCGTGAGGGCGCGGGTCGGGACGACCGCGCCGAGCTCGACGAGCACGGGCCGCAGGTGGACCTCGCCGACGAGCGCGTGCGCCGGGTTGCCGGACACGACGAGGGGCACGACGACGACGCCCGCGAGCCCGTCGGGGCCGTACAGGTCGAGGAACGCCTTCAGCAGGCCCGTGTAGGAGGCCTTGTAGACCGGGGTCGCGATCACCGCGACATCGGAGTCCGCCAGCGCGCCGAGCGCGGCGTCGACCTGGGGTCGCTGCCCGGCGAAGAGCTCGCCGGCGACGGTCACCAGGTCGACCGTGGTGGTGACCGTCCCGCCGACGTGGGCGGCGACGGCAAGCGCCGCGGCCCGGGCGGCCGCCAGGGTGCGCGATCCCTCGCGCGGGTTGCCCGCGACCACCACGACGGTGGGCTCGGGGTGGGTGTCAGGTGCGTGCGTGCTCATGGTCCCTCGCAATCGTTCCGTCACGTTTGCCGGCCCGTGGGCCGGCCAGGTCGTCCCCCGGAGCACCCCGCGCGTGACCGGGGTTGCCGACCAGCGAGCCGGGGCTTGGCGCTGGTTCTCGTGACCTCGGGAGGGGTATAGCAGCGGGTGCGAAAAGGGATACCAGATTGGTCGGAAATCTCGTCTGGTGGACGTCGCGGGGCCCCGCGCCCCAGCGGCACGCCGACCGCGGGGCGACGAGCGCCGCGCCGCCCAGCGACCCGCGGATGTCCACGGGTCGGGAGTCCTGCGCCCGACTGCCGGACGGCGTCTAGCCTGGGGCGTCCTCACATCCAGGCCACGCGGAGCAGAGCGGAGCCGAAAGACATGCAGGTGCAGCTGGAGCGTGCCCTCGAGCAGGTGCTCGCGCGCAACGCCGGGGAGCACGAGTTTCACCAGGCCCTCCACGAGGTGTTCGACAGCCTCGGGCCGGTGCTCGACCGCCACCCCGAGTACGTCGACGCCGCCGTCCTCGAGCGGCTGTGCGAGCCCGAACGGCAGATCATCTTCCGTGTCCCCTGGGTCGACGACTCGGGGACCGTGCAGATCAACCGGGGCTTCCGCGTCGAGTTCAACTCCGCACTCGGCCCGTACAAGGGCGGCCTGCGGTTCCACCCCTCGGTGTACCTCGGGATCGTGAAGTTCCTGGGCTTCGAGCAGGTCTTCAAGAACGCGCTGACGGGCATGCCGATCGGCGGCGGCAAGGGCGGCTCGGACTTCGACCCGCGCGGCAAGTCCGACGGCGAGGTCATGCGCTTCTGCCAGTCGTTCATGACGGAGCTGTACCGCCACATCGGCGAGTACACGGACGTGCCGGCCGGTGACATCGGCGTCGGCGGCCGTGAGATCGGCTACCTGTTCGGGCAGTACAAGCGCATCACCAACCGCTACGAGTCGGGGGTGCTCACGGGCAAGGGCCTCACCTGGGGCGGCTCGCTCGTCCGCAAGGAGGCGACCGGCTACGGCACGGTGCTCTTCGCGGAGAGCATGCTCCGGACGATCGGCGAGTCCTTCGACGGGCAGCGCGTGGTCGTCTCCGGTGCGGGCAACGTCGCGCTGTACGCGATCGAGAAGGCCCAGCAGCTGGGCGCGCACGTGGTCGGGTGCTCGGACTCGTCGGGCTACGTGCTCGACGAGAAGGGCATCGACCTGGACCTGCTGCGGCAGGTGCGCGAGGTCGAGCGCGGGCGCGTCTCGGTGTACGCCGAGCGTCGCGGCGCCGTGTACGTCCCGGGCCGCCGCGTCTGGGAGGTCGGTGCGCAGGTCGCGCTGCCGTGCGCCACGCAGAACGAGCTCGACGAGGACGACGCGCGCGCGCTCGTCGGCTCCGGCGTCAAGGTCGTCGCCGAGGGCGCGAACATGCCCACGACGCCCAAGGCGATCACGCTGCTGACCGAGTCGGGCGTGCTGTACGCGCCCGGCAAGGCCGCGAACGCAGGCGGTGTCGCGACCTCCGCGCTCGAGATGCAGCAGAACGCGTCGCGGGACTCGTGGACGTTCGAGCACACCGAGGAGCGCCTCGCGGCGATCATGCGTGACATCCACGACCGGTGCCTGACGACGGCCGACGAGTACGGCGTGCCCGGCTCGTACGTCGCCGGTGCCAACATCTCGGGCTTCGTGCGCGTCGCGGACGCGATGCTCGCGCTCGGCCTGGTCTGACGGCCGTGCGGCCCCGGTCGCCTCACGCGAGGCGACCGGGGCCGCGGCCTGTCGCGAACGGGTGAACCCGGACGTCCGGGCTGCAGTGCGCGCCCCGTGCGGCCGCTGACGTGCTCATGGGTGGACGACCTCATGGGTGACCGACGCGCTGCGCAGCCCACCTCCGGAGCCGGGCTCGTGGCCGGCGCGCCCGTGCGGGCAGGCGTCCTCGCCGTGCTCCTCGCCATGATTCTCATGGGGCTCCTCGCCGCGTGCGACGCCACCGCGGGTCCGGCCACGACCACCCCGGCCGCCTCGTCGGCCGCTCCGGGCACGGCCGACGCGCCCACCGCCGCACCCCCGTCGGCGGCGCCGCAGACGCCGGCACCCAGCACCGCCGCCGGAGCGGACGCAGCCGGCGGCCTGCTGGTGCGCACCGAGTCGCAGGCGGTCACCGCCTGGAGCGCGGCCACGGGAGAGGAGAAGCGACTCCTCGCGACGATCGCCCAGACCCCGCAGGCCGCCTGGGTGGGCGACTGGGTCGACGCCGGCGTGGCCCGTGATCAGGTCGCCCGGCTCACGTCGGCCGCCGCCGACTCGGGCACCACCGCTGTGCTCGTGGTGTACGCGATCCCGGGCCGCGACTGCGGGCTGCACTCCGCGGGCGGCGTCGCCGCCGACGCGTACGCGGCGTGGGTCGAGGCGGTGGCCGGCGGGATCGTCGGGCACCCCGTCGTCGTACTGGAACCCGACGCGCTCGCCCAGCTCGGCGACTGCGACGGCCAGGGCGACCGGGTCGCGCTCCTCGCCGCGGCCGCGCGCACCCTCGACGAGGCGGGCGCACGCGTCTACCTCGACGCCGGCCACAGCGGGTGGCTGCCCGTCGGCGAGGCGGTCGCGCGCATCCGCGCGGTCGGCACCGCGCACCTCGCGGGCTTCGCGCTCAACACGTCGAACTACCAGACCACCGCCGACGAGCGCGCGTACGGCGAGCAGGTCGCGGCGCAGCTCGACGGCCTGGGCTTCGTGGTCGACACCTCGCGCAACGGGAACGGCTCGAACGGCGAGTGGTGCAACGCGCGCGGCCGCGCGCTCGGCGAGGCGCCGCGGCTCGTCGACGACGGCACGGCGCTCGACGCGCTGCTGTGGGTCAAGTCTCCCGGCGAGTCCGACGGCACGTGCAACGGCGGGCCCGCCGCCGGGCAGTGGTGGCAGGAGATCGCCCTCGAGCTGGCGCGCAACGCGTCCTGACGTCGGTGCTCGGCCCCTTGCCGGGGGTCGGAAATGGAGCGGACGGGCGCGGGTGCGTCGGCCTACCGTCGGCGGCATGTCCTCCTCGCAGCGATGGCGTGTGGTGCGCGCCGACAAGGGTGCGGTGCTCGTCGTGCCCGACCTCGGCGTCCCCGGACCCGCCCTCGCGGGGGTCGCCCCGGCACAGCCCGCCCCGGCACAGCCCGCCCCGGCAGAGCCCGTGCGCGCGGCGCTCGCGCGCGACGGGCTCGCGGAGCACGACGAGGGGCGTGTCGTCCCCGCGGTCGGCGACTACGTCCTGCTCGACGACGCGGGCTGCGTCGCGCGGGTGCTGCCGCGCTCGTCGGCGCTCGTGCGGGACACCGCGGGCCGCACGTCGCTGACGCAGGTGCTCGCGGCGAACGTGGACGTCGTGCTCGTCGTGGAGCACCTGGACCCCGACCCGGACCTCGGGCGCGTCGAGCGGCTGCTGACCCTCGCGTGGCGCTCGGGCGCGACGCCGGTGGTGGTGCTGACCAAGGCGGACCTGGTCCCCGACCCGTGGGGGATGGCCGCTGACGTGCAGCGCGTCGCGCTCGGGGTCGACGTGCACGCGGTCACGGCGACCGCCGACGAGGGGCTGGGGCCGCTGCGCGCGGTGCTCACGCCGGGCACGACCCTCGTCGTCGTCGGACCCTCGGGAGCCGGCAAGTCGACGCTGGTCAACGCGCTCGCGGGCCGTGCGGCGATGCCGACGGGTGAGCGCCGCGCGGACGGCCGCGGCCGGCACACGACGACGCACCGGGAGCTGGTGCCGCTCGCGGGCGGCGCGGTGCTGATCGACACCCCGGGGCTGCGTGCGGTGGGTCTGGTGGCGGACGCCGAGGCGCTCGAGCACACGTTCGCGGACGTCGCCGCGCTGGCCGCCCGGTGCCGGTTCTCGGACTGCGCGCACCGGTCCGAGCCGGGGTGCGCGGTGCGGGCCGCGCTCGACTCGGGCGAGCTCGACGAGCGCCGGTTCGACAGCTGGCGCCGGCTCGAGCGTGAGGCGGCGTACCAGGAGCGGCGCGTGGACGCGCGGCTCGCGGCGGCCGAGCGCGCCCGCTGGAAGAAGCTCACGGCGGAGCACAGCCGCGGCCACCGCCCGGTGCCGCGCGCCTAGCGGCGGCGCCTCCCGCCCGGGCCGGTGCGGGCTGGCGAACGGGCGACGGACCTTGGGCCTACGGGCAGGAGCCCCGCGGTCGACCAGGCTGCTGCTCGTGTCGGAGCGCTCCCACACCGGCGGAGCCGGCGCGCGGACCGCCCCGACCCGGACCGAGATGGCGCGACGACAGGACGAGCGGTGACCGGCCTCTACCTCAGCACCCGGACGAAGGCGTACGCGGCCTGGCAGGCGTCGCACGGCGCGGACCGAGCCGCGCTCGAGCTGCTCGCGACGACCCCGCAGGCCACGTGGCTCGACGACCCGTCCGACCCGGACGCGACGCGCGAACAGGTCCGCGAGCTCACCCGTGCCGCGCACGACGAGGGCAGCACGGCGGTCCTGGCGGTGTACGCGATCCCCGGCCGCGACTGCGGGCACTACTCAGCGGGCGGTGCCCCGGCGGAGCGGTACGGGCAGTGGGTGCGGGACGTGGCCGCCGGCATCTGCGGTGCGCCGATCGTCGTGCTCGAGCCGGACGCGCTGCCGCAGCTCGGGGCCGGGGACCACCAGGGCGACCGCGTCGCGTACCTCGCGGACGCCGCGCAGGTGCTGCACGCCGCCGGTGCGCGCGTCTACCTCGACGCGGGGCACTCGGCGTGGCTGACGCCGCGGGAGGTGGTGCGGCGCGTCGAGCTGGTGGGCACGCAGCACCTGACGGGCATCGCCCTGAACACCTCGAACTACCAGTGGACGGCCGACGAGCGCGGGTACGGCGAGGCGATCTGCGCCGAGCTGGACCTGCGGTTCGTCGTCGACACCTCCCGCAACGGCCGCGGGAGCGACGGGGAGTGGTGCAACGCGCGCGGTCGCGCGGTCGGTGACCTGCCGCGGCTGGTCGACGACGGCACGGCGTGCGACGCGCTGCTGTGGGTCAAGCCCCCGGGCGAGTCGGACGGCACCGGCAACGGCGGGCCGGCGGCCGGCGCGTGGTGGCAGGAGATCGCGCTCGAGCTCGTGCGCAACGCGACCTGAGCCGGGCCACCGGGCCGCGGCACCCGGCGGTGGGGGAGAATCGCGGGGTGCCTCCTCGTCGTCGAACCGATCCTGTGGCGGGACGTGCGGCGCTCGCCGCGTGGCGAGCGGACCCCTCGTCGGTCCCGGCCCGGCGCACGGCCGTGCGGTTCACGCTCGAGGAGCTCGCGGACGTCGCGCCCGGGCACACCGTCGAGGTGCGGGTGCCACCGGACGGTGCGGTGCAGGCCGTCGCCGGGCCGCGGCACACGCGCGGGACGCCGCCGAACGTCGTCGAGATGGACCCGCAGACGTGGCTCGAGCTCGCGACCGGCGCGCTGACGTGGGACGACGCGGTGCGCGACGCCCGGGTGCGCGCGTCGGGCGAGCGCGCGGACCTCGCGGACTGGCTGCCGCTCCAGGCGGCGCGCGAGCGCCCCGGCCGCTGACCGGCCCGGCGCGAGCCGGGACCCGCGGCGGGCTGACCTAGGATCGCGGGGTGTCGCACGACCCGCAGGACCCGCAGCGCCCCGACGAGCCCGCGTCGCCCCAGGGCGGTGAGCCGGCCCCCTCGGAGGACGAGCTCGCGCGCCTCGCGGTGCCCGCGCGGGTGCGGCGGGCGCCCAAGTACGGGGTGTTCATCGTCGCGGGTGCGCTCGTCGGCGTCGTCGTCGGGCTGCTGCTCACGCTGTTCCTGGGTGCGGGCTCGGACGGCACGGGCTCGTCCGACGTGGCGTCGGGGACGGGCTTCATCTCGTTCCTCGACGGGCAGGGCTCGATCCGGCTGGTGATGGGGACCGCGGGTGCGGTCGTCGGCGGGTTCGTCGGCGGGGCGTTGGCGGTCCGCGCGGACCGGCGCAGCCGCGACCCGCTGGGCTGACCCGGGACCGGTCCCGTGCCGCGCGTCCGTGCTGCGGCGGGACGCGGCGCGGCTGACCTGCACTTAAACGATGTGGGCGACCGCCCGGTGTGGCCGGGGCGGGTGGACGTCGGGTTGCCTGGTCGCTACCGGCCCAGGGGCGTGCTCGCGCATCGACGTCGACGTCGACGCGCAGCGGCAGCGCACGTGCCGCAGCGTGTCCGCCGGACGCGCCCTGGGTCCGGTGCCCGTGTCCGCCAGCCCGAGGAGCATCCATGTCCGCCCGCAGAACCGCGTCCGCGCTGCTGACCGCCGCAGCGTTGTCCGTCACAGGCCTCACGGCCGTCGCGAGCACCGCGAGCGCAGCCGACGGCTGCCGCGTCGACTACACCGTCCAGAGCCAGTGGAACTCCGGGTTCCAGGGCGACGTCAAGATCACCAACCTGGGGTCCCCGCTCTCGTCGTGGACCGTCGCGTGGACGTTCCCGTCCTCGGGGCAGCGCGTCTCGCAGTCGTGGAACGCGAACGTCACGACGAGCGGCTCGCGCGTCTCCGCGTCGAGCATCGGCTGGAACGGCTCGCTCGGCACGGGTGCGTCGACCCAGTTCGGCTTCATCGGCTCGTTCACCGACTCGAACCCGGTGCCGACGTCGTTCACGGTCAACGGCGTGGCGTGCACGGGCACCGTCACCCCGACGCAGGGCCCCACGCAGGGTCCGACCCAGGGCCCCACGCAGGGACCGACCCAGGGTCCGACCCAGGGCCCCACGCAGGGCCCGACGCAGGGACCGACCCAGGGCCCCACGCAGAACCCGCAGCCGTCGGGTGACCTGTACGTCGACACCGAGAACCAGTCGTACGCCGCCTGGCAGGCTGCCTCCGGCAGCACCAAGGACCTCCTGGCCAAGATCGCGCTGACCCCCCAGTCGGTGTGGATCGGCAACTGGAGCAGCCCGTCGGTGTCGCAGCAGCAGATGCGTGACGCCACGAGCCGCGCCTCGGCCGCCGGCAAGACGGTCTCGGTCGTCATCTACGCGATCCCGGGCCGCGACTGCGGCTCGTACTCGGGCGGCGGCGTCGCCGAGAGCGAGTACGCGCAGTGGATCGACACGGTCGCGAGCGGCATCGTCGGCAAGCCGATCGTGATCCTCGAGCCGGACGCGCTCGCCCAGCTCGGTGACTGCAGCGGTCAGGGTGACCGCGTCGGCTTCCTGCGGTACGCGGCGAAGTCGCTCACGCAGGCCGGCGGCCGCGTCTACATCGACGCGGGCCACTCCGGCTGGCTGTCGGTGGACACCGCCGTGAACCGTCTGAACCAGATCGGCTTCCAGTACGCGGTGGGCTTCGCGCTCAACACGTCGAACTACCAGACGACGTCCGCGTCGCAGCAGTACGGCGAGCAGATCTCGCAGCGCCTCGGCGGCAAGGGCTACGTCATCGACACCTCGCGCAACGGCAACGGCTCGAACGGCGAGTGGTGCAACCCGCGCGGTCGCGCGCTCGGCGACAAGCCGCGCCTGGTGAACGACTCGACGGGCCTCGACGCCCTGCTGTGGGTCAAGCTGCCGGGTGAGTCGGACGGCACGTGCAACGGCGGCCCGGCCGCCGGCCAGTGGTGGCAGGACATGGCCCTGGAGCTCGCGCGCAACGCCAAGTGGTGACCACCTGACGACAGGTGAACGGGGGGCCATGCGTCCGCGGTCGGTGTGCGACCATGGACGCGTGGCCCCCCGCGCTGACGGACGACTGAACCACGACCTCCTCCCGGACGAGAAAGGCCCCCAGGACGCCTGCGGCGTCTTCGGTGTCTGGGCACCGGGCGAGGAGGTCGCCAAGCTCACCTACTTCGGCCTCTACGCGCTGCAGCACCGCGGCCAGGAGTCCGCGGGCATCGCGACGAGCAACGGCAGCCAGCTCCTGGTCTACAAGGACATGGGCCTGGTCTCGCAGGTGTTCGACGAGACGGCCCTCAACGCCCTGCAGGGGCACATCGCCATCGGGCACGCGCGGTACTCCACCACCGGCGCGAGCAACTGGGAGAACGCCCAGCCGACGCTCGGCCCCACGGCCGCCGGCACCGTCGCGCTCGGCCACAACGGCAACCTGACGAACACCGCGGAGCTCGTCGAGCTCGTCGCGGAGCGGTACGGCAGCCAGCGGCGCGGCGAGCTCGCCCGCGGCAACACCACCGACACGGCGCTCATCACCGCGCTGCTCGCGGGGGACCCGGACCACACGCTCGAGGCCACCGCGCTCGAGGTCCTGCCGCGCCTGCGCGGCGCGTTCTCGCTCGTCTTCATGGACGAGCGCACGCTGTACGCGGCGCGTGACCCGCAGGGCGTGCGCCCGCTGGTCCTGGGCCGTCTGGAGCGCGGGTGGGTCGTGGCGTCGGAGACGCCGGCGCTCGACATCGTCGGCGCGAGCTTCGTGCGCGAGGTCGAGCCGGGCGAGTTCATCGCGATCGACTCCGACGGCCTGCGGTCGACGAAGTTCGCGACGCCCGAGCGGGCGGGCTGCATCTTCGAGTACGTGTACCTCGCGCGGCCGGACACCACGATCTCGGGCCGCTCGGTGCACGCCGCGCGCGTCGAGATGGGGCGTCGCCTCGCCGTCGAGCACCCGGTCGAGGCGGACCTCGTCATCCCGGTCCCCGAGTCGGGCACGCCCGCCGCGGTCGGCTACGCGCAGCAGTCGGGCATCCCGTTCGGGCAGGGCCTGACCAAGAACGCGTACGTGGGCCGCACGTTCATCCAGCCGTCGCAGACCCTGCGCCAGCTCGGCATCCGGCTCAAGCTCAACCCGCTGCGCGAGATCATCCGCGGCAAGCGGCTCGTCGTCGTCGACGACTCGATCGTGCGCGGCAACACCCAGCGCGCGCTCATCCGCATGCTGCGGGAGGCGGGTGCGGCCGAGGTGCACGTGCGGATCTCGTCGCCGCCCGTGAAGTGGCCCTGCTTCTACGGGATCGACTTCGCCAGCCGTGCCGAGCTCATCGCCAACGGCCTCACGCCCGACGAGATCGGCGCGTCGCTCGGAGCGGACTCCCTCGGCTACATCTCCGAGAGGTCCCTCATCGAGGCGACCGAGCAGCCCGCGAGCCAGCTGTGCACCGCGTGCTTCTCGGGCCGGTACCCCATCGAGCTCCCGTCGGCCGACCAGCTCGGCAAGCACCTGCTCGAGCAGAACGAGCTGCCCCTCGGTGCCCCCGAGGACGGCCTCGTCGCGATCATCCCGGGAGCGGGCGGCGCCACGGCGCTCGACCACCCCTGACCCGCCGAACCCCGGCCGTCGCGCCGCGCCCCGCGCGTCCGCGGCCGACCCGACCACCCCTTGGAGCGCCCGTGACCCAGCCCGACGAGAACGCCCCGCTGACGTACGCCGCGGCGGGCGTCGACACGGAGGCGGGCGACAAGGCCGTCGAGCTCATGAAGGACGCCGTGCGCGCGACGCACGGCCCGCGTGTCCTCGGCGGGGTCGGCGGCTTCGCGGGTCTGTACGACGCGAGCTTCCTCACGCGCTACCGCAAGCCGCTGCTCGCGACGTCGACCGACGGCGTGGGCACCAAGGTCGCGATCGCGCAGGCGCTCGACGTGCACCACACCATCGGATTCGACCTGGTGGGCATGGTCGTCGACGACATCGTGGTGGTCGGCGCCGAGCCGCTGTTCATGACCGACTACATCGCCACGGGCCGCGTGGTGCCGGAGCGGATCGCGGACGTCGTGCGCGGCATCGCGGACGCGTGCCGGGTCGCGGGCACCGCGCTCGTCGGTGGCGAGACCGCGGAGCACCCCGGCCTGCTGGCACCCGACGAGTACGACGTGGCGGGCGCCGCGACGGGCGTCGTCGAGGCCGACGAGCTGCTCGGCTCGGAGCGGGTGCGCGCGGGCGACGTGCTGGTGGCGTTCGCGTCGTCCGGCCTGCACTCCAACGGCTACTCGCTCGTGCGCGCGGTCGTGCGCCAGGCGGGCTGGGGCCTCGAGCGGCACGTCGACGAGCTGGGCCGCACGCTCGGCGAGGAGCTGCTCGAGCCGACGCGCGTGTACGCGTCCGACTGCCTGGCGATCGCCCGCCGTGCGGGCACGGCGGGGGTGCACGCGTTCAGCCACGTCACGGGCGGCGGGCTCGCGGCGAACGTCGCGCGCATCCTGCCGGCCGGGCTGGTCGCGGACGTCGACCGTGGCGGCTGGGTCGTGCCGCCGGTGTTCTCGATGGTGCAGAGCCTGGGTCAGGTGCCGTGGACGGACCTCGAGGGCACGCTCAACCTGGGCGTCGGCATGGTCGCGGTCGTCGCGGCCGACGCGGTCGACGGGGTGCTCGCGCACGCCGGCGAGCTCGGTCTGCCCGCGTGGGAGCTCGGGGCCGTGCGCGCGGCCGGTGAGCGCGACGTCGTCGGTGCGCCCGGGTTCGTCTCCGGGACCAAGGGCGTCGAGGGCGGCGCCGTGAGCCTGACCGGGGAGTACCGCACCCGCTGACGCGTGAACGGCGCTGCGGGGCTCACCCGCAGCGCCGTCAGCACGACTCGTGAGCACGACTCGTCAGCACTACTCGCGAATGAGAGTCGACGACGAGACGCACCGACGTGAGACGTCAGCGAAGGTCGACGACGAGAGTCGTCGACGAGACAGACGTCAGCGGGAGTCGGAGGACGACGAGCGTGGCAGGTGCGCGCTCAGCGCCCCGGCACCGCGGGGGTCACCGCTCGTCGTCGAGCCAGCGGCGGTAGTCCTCGGGAGGCTCGTCCTCGGTGTCCAGCGCGGCCACACCGCGACGGTCCACGGGATCGTGGTTGCGAGACGCCAGCTCCTGCTCGAGGGCTCGGTAGTTGGTCTCCGGGCTGAAGTACTTCAGCTCCCGGGCCACCTTCGTCTGCTTAGCCTTCTGACGGCCGCGCCCCATGGCATCGACCCCCTCTAACGTGGAAGCGGGGCGGCACCGTGCTCACACGTGCGGCCCCGGGGTGCTGAATCGTCTGTTCGTGCCGTAACGCTACATGGAACTCAGTTGTTCCGGCCACTCACGGGAGGGCGACTCGCATCACGTTCACTCAGGGCGCACCGGTCCGACACCGTGTCGGGCGGAGCGTCCGGGGCGGCGTCATGCGCCCGCGCGCGACACCGGGCCCGGGGGCGCGCGGCGGCGCGGCCTTCCGGGGTCGAGACCGCCTCGTCTCGCATGGGCGAATCGCCCGGTTTAGTGTGGGTGATGCGGGCGCTGGCCTGCCGAGTCGTCGGATCCCAGGGCCGAGATGTACTATTTCGTAACGAAATCGTAGCCCGGAATGCGCTGCATGCCGGGTTCGCACATGCTAATGGTGCGGGCCGCGCGGACGTCGTCCGAACGGCATCCAGGTCCGTGCTGACACACCAGCCACCACACCGGTGGCCCCGGTGGGAGGGGAGTCCCACCCGGCCGCCCGTCCGCCAGGAGGCATCCGCATGACCGCCAAGCCCGCAACGTCCGAGAACCTGCTCACCCCGTCCGAGGTCGCGACCCTGTTCCGTGTCGACCCGAAGACCGTGACCCGCTGGGCCAAGGCCGGCAAGCTGTCGTCGATCCGCACCCTCGGCGGGCACCGCCGCTACCTCGAGTCCGAGGTGCAGGCCCTGCTCGAGGGGATCCCGCAGCAGCGGGTCTCCTGACACCGCCGGCGGGTCCGCACCCGCCGCAGCGACCAGGACCCCGGACGCGTGCCCGCGTCCGGGGTCCTCGTGCGTCGTCGGGCGTGACGCGCGGTCGTGCGCGTGCGCTCGTCGTGCGGGTGCCTGTCGTGCTGGTGCTCAGCGGCGGGCGAGCCGCAGCACCACGATCGCGGTCACGAACGCCACGCCCACCCCCACGCCGGCCAGCACCTTGCGGGCGTGCGCCCGGTCGGCCGGGTCGGCCTCCGGGCTGGTCGCGTCGGACGCGAGCCGACGCGCGGTGGCGATCGCCGCGTCCGCCTGCGCGCGGGGTGCCAGGCGCGCGGTGAGCTCGTCGACGGTCGTGGCGAGCTGGTGCCGCGTCGCGGCGATGTCCGCCTCGACCGCGAGCATCGCGGGCGTCGTGAACCGCTCCGGTGCGCTCTTGTCGTCGCTCATCGGGCGTCTCCTTCCAGGTGCACGGTCCAGGGGCGCGGCGCGCTCACGACGCGGCGCCCTTGAGGGCGTCGACGTCCGCCTGCACGCTCGCGATGGCGGCCTGCGGGCTGGGCGGGGAGCCCTTCTTGACGGCCTTGAGCCCGACGAGCGCGAGCACCACCACCACGACGAGCAGCAGGAGCGTCACGACGAGCGCGGCGACCCACAGGGGCATCCAGAGGTCCAGCACGATCACGAGCGTCATCAGGACCGCCGCGAGCAGGTAGAGCGCGAGCACGCCGGCGGCCGCGAGAAGCCCCGCACCCGCGCCCAGCAGCTTCGCGCGCTCGGCGATCTCGGTCTTGGCCAGCTGGATCTCGGCGCGCACCAGCCGCGAGGTCTGCTCGCTCAGGTCGCTCACGAGCTGACCGAGCGAACGCTGCCCCGGGGGATCCGCGTGCGTCGTCATGGTGTGCCTCTCCTCGTCGTGCGCGCCCGTCCCGCACGCGGTGCGTTCGGGGCCTTGTCGTCAGGCTCTCCAGTCTGGTGGCGGCCTCGTCGTGCCGCGAGGCGAGACGACCCGCCGTGCCGCGACGAGCCTCCGTCCCGCGACGACCCGCCGTGCCGACGCGTCAGTCGGCCCAGGGGTGGACCTGCTCGCCCGCGGGGTGCGTGGGCTCGCGGATCTGGGTGAGGTCGACCATGGGGGTCCGCGGCAGGTGGCTGCGGCCCCAGGCCGCGAAGCCGGCGGCCAGGAGCACGAGCGCGAGGCCGACGAGCAGCGCCGAGAGCCACGGCTCGACGACGTGCGCCAGTCCGATGACGGCGGCCGTGACGAACAGCGCGAGCCCGAGGAACGTGAGAACCGCGGCCGCCGCGAACGCGATCGCGGACGGGCGGACCTCGACGGCCCGCGTGCGGACGCTCGCGCTGACGGCGTCGATCTCGGCCTGGATCGACGCGCGCACGCGGTCCTCGGCCTGGCCGATCTTCTCGCGGGCGCGCTCGGCGATCGGCTCGGTGAGCCGGTCGAGCAGTCGGCGGCGTTCGGGGCCTGTCTCGCTGGTCACGGGCTCCTCCTCGCGGGGCACGGTGTGTCGCCAGCCTAGTCAGGAGGAGGGCTCGTGGGCCCGGATCACGCGCGCGTCGTCGCAGGTCGCGTCGGGGTGGCCGCGCCGCTGCGGAGACGACGAAGCCCGCCAGGCTGCTCCCTGGCGGGCTTCGTACGGTGGCTCCGACCGGCGTCGATCCGGTGACCTTTCGATTTTCAGTCGAACGCTCTACCAACTGAGCTACAGAGCCGTGAGGGCGTGCCCTCGAACGACGATGCCGGCCACGAGTGACCGGCATGTCGAGCGACCCCGACGGGACTTGAACCCGCGACCTCCGCCGTGACAGGGCGGCGCGCTAACCAACTGCGCTACGGGGCCTCGTGGTGAGACCTGTACTGCGTTTTCACCTGCACTTGCTCGTACCCCCAACGGGATTCGAACCCGTGCTACCGCCGTGAAAGGGCGGGGTCCTAGGCCGCTAGACGATGAGGGCGTCGCCCCTGACGTCGAGGCGTCGGTTGACCGTGGATGAGCATACGGGGTCACGGGCCGGATCCCCAAACCGGTTCGTGGGCGGGCTTGGTCACACCGGTCAGGGGGCAGGATGGGGTCGTGGTCGAGATGTCGCGCGAGGAGTTCGAGGACGCCGTCCGGGACGCGCTCGACGAGATCCCGCCGGAGCTCGCCGAGGTGATGGACAACGTCGTCGTGCTCGTCGAGGACGACCCGCCGCCCGGGGACGAGGACCTGCTGGGCCTGTACGAGGGTGTGCCGCTCACCGAGCGCACGCACCAGTGGGCCGCCGGGTCCCTGCCGGACCGCATCACGGTCTTCCGCAACCCGACGCTCGAGATCTGCGAGACGCGCGAGGACGTCGTGGAGGAGGTCGCCATCACGGTGGTGCACGAGGTCGCGCACCACTTCGGCATCGACGACGACCGGCTGCACGAGCTCGGCTGGGCGTAGATGGCCCGGCGCACCGGTCGGCCCTAGGGTCGGCGCATGAGGTCGGTGCAGGTCGGGGTGGTGATCCTGCCGCAGGAACGGTGGGCCACGCAGCGCGAGAAGTGGCGCCGCGCGCAGGAGATGGGGTTCGCGCACGCGTGGACCTACGACCACCTGGCGTGGCGCAGCCTGGCCGACGAGCCGTGGTTCGCGACCGTGCCGCTGCTCGCGGCCGCGGCCGAGGCGACCGACCGGATCGGGCTCGGCACGTTCGTCGCGTCCCCGAACTTCCGGCACCCGGTGCCGTTCGCCAAGGACGTGATGGGTCTCGACGACGTCTCGGGCGGGCGGTTCCTGCTCGGGGTCGGCGCCGGCGGTGAGGGGTTCGACGCGTCGGTGACGGGTCCGGCGCCGAGCCGCGGCGGGCGAACGCGCCGGTTCGAGGAGTTCGTCGGGCTGCTGGACACGCTGCTCACGCAGCCCGTTACCGAGCACGCGGGGGAGTTCTACACGGCGCACGACGCCCGCATGGTGCCCGGGACCCTCGCGCGGCCGCGCACGCCGTTCGTCGTCGCGGCCGCCGGTCCGCGCACCATGACGCTCGCGGCGCGGTACGGGCAGGGGTGGGTCACCTACGGTGCGGCGTACGCCACCGAGGACGTCGAGGACCAGCCCGCGCGTGCGCAGGAGCGCTGGTGGGCGGCGCTCGAGCAGCAGGTCGCGCAGTTCGACGAGATCGAGCGCGCGCACCGGCCCGGCGACGTGCCGCTGCGGCGGTACCTGAGCCTCGACGGCGCCCCCGTCTACTCGTTGACGTCCGCACAGCTCGCGGCCGAGGGGGTCGAGCGCGCGGCGGCACTCGGCTTCACGGACGTCGTGGTGCACTGGCCGCGCGCGCACGGCATCTACGCCGGGTCGGAGCGTGCGCTCGAGGAGCTCGCGGCGACGCTGCGCTGACGCGTCAGTGCGCGGTGCGGGCCTCCCAGGCGCTGCGCACCATGTCGTCGATCGTGTGCGTCATGCGCCAGCCGAGGTCGCGCGCTGCGAGCTCGCCCGACGCGACGATGCGTGCCGGGTCGCCCGCGCGCCGCTCGGTCACCTCGGGCGTGAACTCGATGCCGGTGGCCGCGGCGACGGCGGTCATGATCTGGCGCACCGACAGCCCGTCACCCGAGCCCAGGTTGTAGACGCGCTCGAGCGTGCCGCCCTCGGCGAGCGTGCGCGCGGCCGCGACGTGCGCGTCCGCGAGGTCCGCGACGTGGATGTAGTCGCGCACGCACGTGCCGTCGGGGGTGGGGTAGTCGTCGCCGCGGATCTGGGGCGTGCGGCCGGCGAGCAGGGCCTCGAACACCAGCGGGAACAGGTTGTGCGGGCTCGTGTCGTAGACGTCCGGGGTCCCGGAGCCGACGACGTTGAAGTACCGCAGGCTCGTGTGCTTGAGGCCGGTGGCACGGCCCTGGTCGCGCAGGAGCCATTCGCCCACGAGCTTGGACTCGCCGTAGGGCGACTCGGGCGTCGTCGGCGTGTCCTCGGTGACGAGCTCGACGTCGGGCGTGCCGAACACCGCGGCCGACGAGGAGTACACGATCGCGGCGACCCCCTGCTCGGCCATGACCTCGAGGAGCGTGAGCGTGCCCGCGACGTTCTGGCGGTAGGTGTGCAGGGGGCGGTCCACCGAGACGCCCGCGTACTTGAAGCCCGCGAGGTGCACGACGCCCTCGACGCCGTGCCGCGCGAGCGTGTCGGCGACGACGTCCGCGTCGTCGACCGAGCCGCGCACGAAGGGGACGCCCGCCGGGACGAACTCCTCGTGGCCGCTGGACAGGTCGTCCAGCACGACGGGCTCGAGCCCGACCTTCGTGAAGGCGCGCACCACGTGCGCACCGATGTACCCCGCCCCGCCGGTCACCAACCACGTCATGGGTCCGAGGGTAGCCGTCCGGGACGAGAGAAGCGACACAAGGCGATCAGAAACGAACATCATCCGACAGAATCGCGCGGTCGGCTCGCGCAGGATGCCACGGATGGGTGAACCTGCGGTGTTCGGATCTGATCGAACGCGCCCCGGCGAGAACGCCGAGAAGCGGCGCGTGTGACGAACCGGACGGCAGGAGGGCGCGCTGCGTGGACCGCCGGTGGCGCGGATGTCGGTGGCGGTCGCGATGATCGGGGCATGCCCCGCGAGCGTCCGGCCGTCGTCGGTGTCGTCGACACCGCGCAACGACGCGCGCGCCTCGCGCGTCGGCACGGGCTCGTCGAGCCGCTGCCCGACCTGCACGCCGCCGTCCGGGCGCTCGTCGTGCTGCACGGCACCGACGCGTCCGGCCCGTACCTGGCCGCGTGGGCCCGGGTGCCGGGGTTCGCGACGAGCGACCTCGACGACGCCCTGTACCGCGACCGCACGGTCGTCCGGCAGCTCGCCATGCGCCGCACGCTCTGGGTGGCCGGCACCGACCTGCTGCCCGCGCTCGTCGCGTCGCCGGGGGCGCGGGTCGCCGGCGCCGAGCGGCGCCGGCTGCTCAAGGAGCTCGCGCAGGACGGCCGCTACCCCGACCCGCAGGGGACGCTGACGCGCGCCGAGGCCGGCGTGCTCGCGGCGCTCGCGGACGGCCGCTCGCGGACCGCGGCGGAGCTGCGCGACGAGGTCCCCGAGGCCGGTGGTGTGTTCCGGGCCGCCGGCGGCACCCGGTGGGCGCAGGAGCTGGCGGTCATGCCGCGGCTGCTGACGATCCTCGGCGCGAGCGGGCTCGTCGTCCGCGCCGAGAACCGCGGCGGGTGGACCGTGTCCCGGCCCTCGTGGGCGCTCGCCGAGCGATGGCTGGGCGGCCCGCTCGTGCTGCCCGACGCGGCCGCCGCGCACACCGCGGTCGTGGCGCGCTGGCTGCGGGCGTTCGGGCCCGGGACCGAGCGGGACCTGCAGTGGTGGCTCGGCTCGACCCTGACCGCGGTGCGCCGCTCGCTCGCGGACGTGGGCGCGGTCCCGGTCGGGCTCGAGGGGAGCCAGGACGTGGGGTGGCTGCTGCCGGACGACCTCGAGCCGGTCGAGCCCGCCGGGCCGTGGGCCGCGCTCCTGCCGGCGCTGGACCCGACCACGATGGGCTGGGCCGCACGCGACTGGTACCTGGGACCGCACGCGAGGCAGGTGGTCGACGCGGTCGGCAACGCCGGGCCGACCGTGTGGGTCGACGGGCGCGTCGTCGGGGCGTGGTCCGCGAGCAGCGGGACGGTCGAGGTGGCGCTGCTCGAGGACGTGCCCACGCCCGCCCGCGCCGCGATCGCCGACGAGGTCGAGCGCCTCACCGCGTGGCTCGCGGGCGGCACCGTGTCGCCCACCTTCCCGTCGCCGCTGTTCGGCGGCCGGCGTCACGCGCCCGAGCCGGCGGCGGCCGCCTCGTCGGCCGTGCCCGCCGCACCGCGGGGCTGAGGTCGGCCCGGTGGTGGAGCAGCTGTCCCGGCGCGACGCGCGGCGGATCGCCGTGCGGGCGCAGGCGCTCACCGCGCGGCGGCCCGACGGCGTGCTGGACACCGTCCGGCGGCTGGACGCCCTGCAGCACGACCCCATCGCGGCCGTCGCGCCGAGCGTCGACCTCGTCCTGTTCAGCCGGCTCGGCTCGTCGTACGACCCCGACGAGCTGGCGGACCTGGTGGCGCAGCAGCGCGTCGTCGAGCTCGACGGCATGCTGCGCGACGCGCGCGACGTGCGGCTGTTCACCGCCGACATGGCGGCCTGGCCCGGCCCGGACGCACCCGCGTGGCGGCTCGGCAACGCGCAGTGGCTCGACGACAACCGCGGCGCGCGCGGCGACGTGCTCGACGCGCTGCGCATGGACGGCCCGCTCACCGCGGGCGAGCTGCCCGACACGTGCGTGCGGCCGTGGCGCTCGTCGGGCTGGAACGACCACCGCGACGTGACCATGCTGCTCGGCCTGCTCGTGCAGACCGGGGACGTCGCGGTCGCCGGGCGGCGCGGGCGCGAGAAGCTGTGGGACCTCGCCGAGCGGGTCTACCCGCCCCACGAGCCGGTGCCCGCGGCGCAGGCGCGGCGGGTGCGGGACGAGCGGCGGCTCGCGTCGCTCGGGCTCGTGCGCGACCGTGCGCTCGAGGGGTACCCGGACGAGCTCGTCGGCGAGGTGGTCCAGGTCGAGGGCGTGCGCGGTCGCTGGCGCGTCGACCCCGCGCTGCTCGACGCGGTCGGCGCACCGTTCGAGCCGCGCACGGCGTTGCTCTCGCCGTTCGACCGGCTGGTGACCGACCGCCGGCGCCTCGCGGAGGTGTTCGAGTTCGAGTACGCCCTCGAGATGTACAAACCGGCGAGGCAGCGGCGCTGGGGCTACTACGCGCTGCCCGTGCTGCACGGCGACCGGCTCGTCGGGAAGCTCGACGCGACCGCCGACCCGCGGCGCGGGCGGCTCGTCGTGCACGCCCTGCACGAGGACCCGGTGGACGGGGAACCGTGGGACAGCGAGGTGCGCGGCGCGGTGCACGCGCAGCTCAGGGACCTCGGGGAGTGGTTGGGGCTGCGGATCGAGCGGTGACGGGTCATGGTGGTCGTCACACGGTCGGGTGACGACAAACCCTCCAGATCGTGCGCGCGTGTGCCGAACAACGACGTGAACCCACTCGCGAGGAGACCCTCCCATGCGCTTCCGGACGCGTACGTCGAGCCTCGGTGCGCTCGGCACCGCCGCGGTCGTCGCGGCCGCCGTGATCGGTGCCGCACCCGCGACCGCCTCGACCATCGACCCGCCCCCGCCGTCGCTCACGCGCGCGGCGGAACGTGCGGCGGCCACGAGCGACGCCGCGAGCGAGAAGCGCCTCGACGCGGCCGCGGCCGTGCCGGACGACCTCACGACGCGGCGCACCGCGAGCGGACGCGTGCTCGCACTCCCGCTCGTCGACGAGTCGTACGCGCTGACCTCCGCGTGGGGTGCTCGGTGCATCCCCGTCAAGGGTGCGTCCACGTTCCACTACGGGCTGGACATGGGCACGGGCGACAAGAAGCCGATCTACGCGGTCGCGAGCGGCGTCGTCACCCACGTCGTGCCGCCGACGAACGGTGCCGCGGGCTACCTGACGGTGAAGTCCGAGATCGAGGGCGTGCCGACGTGGATCGCGTACGTGCACCCGTGGGACCCCGGCAAGTACGTCAAGGTCGGTACCAAGGTGAAGGTCGGCAACCGCATCGCCGAGGTCGGCGCGTCCGGCCCCGCGACCGGGCCGCACCTGCACCTCGAGGTGTGGCAGAACGCGTTCTACGGCTCGGGCACGTCGGTCGACCCGAAGACGTGGCTGTCCGGCTTCAAGCTGCCGGTGGTGGACCGCGCGACCGCGGACAACACGCAGCCGGCGCCGACGCGCTGCTACTACTACCCGACGACGAGGCTCAACCTGCGCGCCGGTCCGTCGGTCGGCAACACGCTCCTCGCGACGCTCAAGCCGAACACGCGCATGCTCAACACGCCGGGCATCAAGCGCAACGGCTTCATCCCGGTGACGGTCGCGCTCGACGGTGCGCGCGTGCGCGGCTGGGTGCACACCGACTACATCTCGCAGGTGAAGACCTACCACCTCACGGTCGACGCGACCGTGCGCGCCGCCGCGAACGCGCAGGCCAAGGCGCTGTTCCTGGGCAAGAAGGGCACGCCGGTGAGCATCAAGGAGGCCTCCGGCGGGTGGCGCAAGGTGATCATCAAGGGCACCACGGGCTGGGTGCCGCGCACGTCGGTCGGCGCCGGGCTCGGGTGACGCCCGTGCCGCAGGCCGCGCCGCGCGGCCGGCCCGGTCACCCGGGCGCTCACCGTGCGTACTGGCCGTACCCCGTCAGGTACGCGCTGGTGGCGGCCTTCGCGGTGCAGCCGGTGACCGACCCGGTGTAGCCGATGCGGCCCGTGGTGGCGTTGCGCTGCTTGACCAGCGACTCGCCCGGGGCCTCGTGGTAGGACTTCGAGTAGCCCGCGAACAGGTTGCGCTTGACCGAGACGAGGTCGTGGCGCTCGAGCTCCCACGTCTTGACCGCGGCGTCGTACGACGTGCGGGTCGCGGGCTGGTTGGCGATGAGGTTGCGCCACAGCGAGACGTCCTGCGCGGCGACCCCGACCGTCACGCCGGCCGCGCCGCCGAGCATCGTGTTGTACCGGATCGTCACGTGGCGCGGGCTGTCCTGCCAGGTGTCCCACGTCGACGCCGAGGCCTTGATCTGCGCGCCGTTCGGGGCGGCCGCGAGCAGGTTGCGCTCGATCATGCCGCCGCTCGAGTAGATGCCGGCCATCAGGTAGATGTTGTGGTCCATGCCGTGCGCGTGCGTCCCGTTGTTCGTGCGGATGCAGTTGTAGGCGATGGTGTAGTCGTTCGGTCCGGCGGCGCGCTGCGTCGAGGGTGACGCGCCCCGCGCGCCGGGCGTCACCATGAGGTTGGCCGTCTCGCGCGAGCCGCTGACCTCGTTGTTCGTGAACACCCAGCCCGTCCCGCCCTGGATGTGCACGACCGCCTGACCGCGGCCCTGGATGGTGCGGTTGTACGTGAAGTGGATCCCGCGGACCGTCCAGTGGCTCGCGTTCTTGAGCTGGAGCGTGCCGTTGAGCTCGACGCGCTCGCCCGGCTGGCTCTGCAGCTCGATGGGCTTGGTCGCGGTGCCCACGGCGGCGCCGTAGCCCGCCGCCTCGCGGTACGTCCCGCCGCGCACGACGATCACGTCGCCCGGGCGGCCCGCGCGGATCGCCGCGGTGATCGTGCGCAGCGGGCGTGACCTCGTCGCGGCCGGGCACGTCGCCTGGTCGCGGGAGTTCTTGCGCAGGCACACGTGCCGGTCGACGGTCTTGGTGCCCCACGACGTGGCGTACGTGTACGTGTCGGAACCGTTGGTGGCGACGTACATCGTGCGGGCGCCGGAGGTGGCCTTCGCGACGACCTTCGAGCGCACGCCGTAGTACGGGTCGGACGTCGCCGCGGTCGCGGTCGTCGCGGGGAGCGCGACGAGCGTCCCGACGAGCGCGGCGACGAGCGTCCCTACCGTGAGCAGGCGGCGGCCGGTGGTGCTCGGCCGGGTGCGCGGCGGGCGGTGCATCTCGGTGGTGGCGGGCATCGCGTCTCCTCGTCGTCCCGGTCCGGCGCGCTCGTCGGACCGGTGCGTGCCGCTCGGCGAGGCTAACCCCGGGCCGGGACCGTTCGAAGGGCCGCGCGGGCAGGACGTCCGCGACGTGCCGGACGAACCGGGGCGAGCCGGGACGGACCGACCGCCGCGACCGAGGGTGAGGTTGCGCCCGGCACCCCGGGGCGTCCACCAGGCGGACGCCCCGGGTCGTCCCGGCGGACGGCTCAGGTCACGCGGTGCGGGCGCGTGCGCCCCGAGGCGCGGGACGCGGTGCGCCGGGAGAGGGCGGGGTCCGTCACCGCGCGTGCGGCTTGGTGGCGCGGACGACCGCGCTGTGCATGCCGTCGGCGACGGCGTGGGTGAAGCGGACCTCGGCGTCGTGGAAGCCCGCGGCCGCGAGCCCCTCGAGGTACTCGGCGCGCGAGAGCGCACCGGCGATGCAGCCGACGTACGAGCCCCGCTCGGCCCGGTCGTCGGGCGACAGGTGGTCCTCGGCGACGACGTCGGAGATGCCCAGCCGGCCGCCGGGTGCGAGCACGCGGAACGCCTCGGCGAGCACCGCGGGCTTGTCCGGGGACAGGTTGACCACGCAGTTGGAGATGACCACGTCGACGCTGGCGTCGTCGAGCGGCAGGTCCTCGATGACGCCCTTGCGGAACTCGACGTTCGTCGCACCCGCCTTGGCCGCGTTGGCGCGGGCCAGGTCGAGCATCTCGTCGGTCATGTCGACGCCGTAGGCGAAGCCCGTGGGGCCGACGCGGCGGGCCGAGAGCAGCACGTCGATGCCGCCGCCCGAGCCCAGGTCGAGCACGCGCTCGCCCTCGCGCAGCTCGGCGACGAGCAGCGGGTTGCCGCAGCCGAGCGAGGCGGCCAGCGCCTCGGCGGGGATGCTCGCGGCGTCGTCCGCGCCGTAGAGGCCGGCCCCGAACCGCTCGTCGACGAGCGCGTCCGTGCCGCACCCGCCGCCGCAGCAGCCGGCGTCTGCGGTCGCGGACGGGGCGCTGTGGACGGCGGCCTGTGCGTAGCGGGCCCGGACCTGCTCGCGGATGTCCTGCATGATGACTCCTCCAGACATTGATGGGTGTCGATGGCAGGAGCGTCGCGCAGATATCGACCAGTGTCAATATCGACCGTTGTCGATGCGTGAGGCATGATGGGGGCGTGCCTCTCGAGCTGCTCCCCGTGACCGCCGCACCGTCGGCCGCGTGCTGCACGCCGGCGCGCGGACCGGTCCTCAGCGCCCAGGACGCGGAGGGCGTCGCGCGCACCCTCAAGGCGCTCGCGGACCCCGCCCGCCTCCGGCTGCTGTCGATCCTCGCGGCGCACGACGAGGGCGGGGCGTGCGTGTGCGACCTGACCGAGCCCGTCGGGCTCACGCAGCCGACGGTCTCCCACCACCTCAAGGTGCTCACCGAGGCGGGCCTCGTGACGCGGGAGAAGCGCGGGGTGTGGGCGTACTACGCGCTCGTGCCGGGAGCGGTCGACGCGATCGCCTCGCACCTGGCGACCCACCTGACCCCCCGCCCCCCGGCCTGACGACACCGTCCGCCGACACCGCCCCCCCACCGCACACCGCGCACCGCCCCCGCACCAACCCGCCGAGCGCGCACGCTCCGGCGCGAGTGCGGACGCCGTTCGTGCGCGGTCGCGTGCCACCGTGCGCGCTCGGCGGGGTAGCGCTTGCCCGATGGGAACGGGTCCGGGCGGTCCGAACCGTTTCATCGGTGGAGATGAGGCTTCCCTGAGGACCGAGCGCACGCGATGTTAAGGCTCACATCGCGCGGAGACCGGGTCTGCGCGACACCGCGACCGGGCCGCATCCGGGGCGCGGTCGACCTCGCACCTGACTCGAAGGAGAGCAGCATGAGATCACGCGTCCAGGGACCGGCCCACCGGGCCAGGCGGTCCGAGCGGGGGCGCCGGCGTCTGCGTTGGGTGTCGACGGTCGTCGCCGGCGTCACCACAGCGTCGGCGGGCGTCCTCGCGCTCGTCGTCGCACCCGCCGCCACGGCCGCGACGGTGGACACCAACGCGTCCTACGTCCTGGTCAACCGCGGCAGCGGCAAGGCCCTCGACGTCTACAACCTGTCGATGGCCGACGGTGCCCGCATCGCGCAGTGGACGCGCAACGACGGCGCGCAGCAGCAGTGGCAGTTCGTCGACTCCGGCAACGGCTACTACCGGCTGAAGTCGAAGCTGTCGGGCAAGGTGCTCGACGTCTACAACTGGTCGACGGCCGACGGCGGCGCGATCGTCCAGTACGCCGACTACAACCAGACCAACCAGCAGTTCCGTCTGCAGGACACGTCGAACGGCTACGTCTCGCTGATCAGCCGGCACTCCGGCAAGGCCGTCGAGGTGCAGGGCGCTTCCACCGCCGACGGCGCGAACGTCGTCCAGTACGCGAACTGGGGCGGGAACAACCAGCAGTGGCAGCTGGTGCGCGTGGGCTCGTCGCCGACGACGAACCCGACCCAGAACCCGGGCACGTGCGACCTGCCGTCGTCGTACCGCTGGTCGTCCACGGGTGCGCTGGCGCAGCCGCGTTCGGGGTGGGCGTCGCTGAAGGACTTCACGGTCGCGCCGTACAACGGCCAGCAGCTCGTCTACGCCACGACGCACGACTTCGGCAGCTCGTGGGGCTCGATGAACTTCGGGCTGTTCTCGAGCTACTCGCAGATGGGCTCCGTGAGCCAGAACCAGATGCCGTTCTCGGCGGTCGCCCCCTCGCTGTTCTACTTCGCGCCCAAGAACATCTGGGTGCTCGCGTACCAGTGGGGCGGCGCGGCGTTCTCGTACCGCACGTCGACCAACCCGGCCAACGTGAACAGCTGGTCGTCCGCCCAGACGCTGTTCTCGGGCAGCATCTCCGGCTCGGGCACCGGCCCGATCGACCAGGCCGTGATCGGCGACAGCCAGAACATGTACCTGTTCTTCGCCGGTGACAACGGCAAGATCTACCGCGCCTCGATGCCGATCGGGAACTTCCCCGGGTCGTTCGGCTCGTCGTCGACCGTCGTCATGAGCGACACGACGAACAACCTGTTCGAGGCCGTGCAGGTCTACAAGCTCCAGGGCCAGAACAAGTGGCTCATGATCGTCGAGGCCATCGGCTCGCAGGGCCGGTACTTCCGGTCCTTCACGACGACGAACCTGGGCGGCTCCTGGACGCCGCAGGCGACCAGCGAGTCCAACCCGTTCGCGGGCAAGGCGAACAGCGGTGCCACGTGGACGAACGACATCAGCCACGGTGAGCTGCTGCGCACCAGTGCGGACCAGACCAACACGGTCGACCCGTGCAACCTGCAGCTGCTCTACCAGGGCCGCAGCCCGAGCTCCGGCGGCGACTACGGCCAGCTGCCGTACCGCCCGGGCCTGCTGACCCTCCAGCGGTAGTCCCTCCGGGCGGGCCTGGCTGGACCCGCCCTGAGGCGCCCGCCTCGCGCCACCGCTCCCGGCTCTGCCGAGCCGGCGCGAGGCGGGCGCCTCGGCGTTCCTGCCGCACGCTCGGTGCGCGCCGACGCTCGGGCCGGTCTCGGGCGGCGAATCGATTCGGCGGCGTCCACCCCCTTCGGGGGGCGCTCCTCGCCGGTGCAATGTGAAGGCTCACATCCGTGGTTCGACCGGTGGTGGGACGGCACCGTGGCCGTCTCCCGACCACCGGGACGGCCCGTGTCCATCAGACCGAGGAGCGTCCAATGACCACCCGTACCAGGTCCACCCGGGCGGCAGCCGCGCTGCTGTCCGCCGCCACGCTCGTGATCGGCGGCCTCACCGTCGCGGCGAGCTCCGCGACCGCGGCCGAGGGTTGCCGCGTCGACTACACCGTCCAGAACCAGTGGCCCGGCGGGTTCCAGGGTGACGTCAAGGTCACCAACCTCGGTTCGGCGATCTCGTCGTGGAAGGTCACGTGGACGTGGCCGTCCTCCGACCAGAAGATCCAGCAGGTATGGAACGCCGACGTCACCTCGTCGGGCTCGCAGGTGTCCGCCTCCAGCGTCAGCTGGAACGGCGCGCTCGGCACCGGCGCCAGCGCCTCGTTCGGCTTCCTCGGCAGCGCCGGCTCGTCGAACCCCGCGCCGACGAGCTTCGCCGTCAACGGCGTCGCGTGCACCGGCACCGTCCCGACGCAGACCCCGACGCAGACCCCGACGCAGACGCCCACGCAGACCCCCACGCCGACCCCGACACCCACCCCGTCGCAGACCCCGCCCCCCACCACGTGCCAGCTGCCGTCGTCGTACCGCTGGTCGTCCACGGGCGCGTTGGCGCAGCCGCGTTCGGGGTGGGCGTCGCTGAAGGACTTCACGGTCGCGCCGTACAACGGCCAGCAGCTCGTCTACGCCACGACGCACGACTTCGGCAGCTCGTGGGGCTCGATGAACTTCGGGCTGTTCACCGAGTACTCGCAGATGGCCTCGGCCAGCCAGAACCCGATGCCGTTCAGCGCGGTCGCGCCGTCGCTGTTCTACTTCGCGCCCAAGAACACCTGGGTCCTGGCCTACCAGTGGGGCGGTCCCGCGTTCTCCTACCGGACGTCGTCGAACCCGGCGAACGTCAACAGCTGGTCGTCGGCGCAGACGCTGTTCTCGGGCAGCATCTCCAACTCCGGGACGGGCCCGATCGACCATGCGCTGATCGGCGACGACCGGAACATGTACCTGTTCTTCGCCGGTGACAACGGCCGGATCTACCGGGCGTCGATGCCGATCGGGAACTTCCCCGGCAGCTTCGGGTCGAACTACACGACGATCATGACCGACTCGACGAACAACCTGTTCGAGGCCGTCCAGGTGTACAAGCTCCAGGGCCAGCAGCGGTACCTCATGATCGTCGAGGCCATCGGCAGCCAGGGGCGCTACTTCCGGTCCTTTACGGCGACCGACCTGGGCGGGTCCTGGACCCCGCAGGCGGCGTCCGAGTCGAACCCGTTCGCGGGCAAGGCGAACAGCGGTGCCACGTGGACGAACGACATCAGCCACGGTGAGCTGCTGCGCACCAGCGCGGACCAGACCATGACCGTCGACCCGTGCAACCTGCGGCTGCTCTACCAGGGCCGCAGCCCGAGCTCGGGCGGCGACTACGGCTTGCTGCCGTACCGCCCGGGCCTGCTCACGCTCCAGCGCTGACCACCTGGCGCTGCACCGGACGCCTCACCGGCGCCCCACCTGGACCGCCCCGTACCGCTCGGCCACGACCTCTTCCCTGGTCGACGCGGTGCGGGGCGGTCCGCCCGTCGGGGGACCGGTCAGGCGGTCGCCGGGACGAAGACAACCGCCTTGTCGCGGTACATGAGGGCCCCGTACTCGTTCACGGCGACGAACGAGCCCGGCACGTCGACGGTCACGTCCTCGCCGGTGCGCCCGTCGAGCACGACGCTCGCGCCGGGCACGCGCCCGTACACGTGACCGCCGAAGACCACGGGGCGCTCGACCGCGACGCGTCCGTCGGTCGGCAGGGTCCACAGCGGCTCGAGCGTGCGGGGGTCGAGCGCGCGCAGCCCGCCGCCGACGTCGTACAGCAGGTCGCCGTCCCGCACCGGCCGCTCGAGCGTGACGTCCAGGTCCCGCACGACCTCTCCCGTGCGGGGGTCGATCACGGCGGTCCACGGGTCCGCGCCCGTGTACGGGCCGGCGGTCACGACGAGGCCCTCGTCGGTCGCCAGCGCCGCGGCCGACGAGACCGCCGTCGCCACCTCGTCGCCGCCGCTCCACAGGACGTCGCCGGTCGTCGGGTCGAGACCGAGGAGCTGCGGGTATCCCGGACCGTCGCCGCCCTCGGGGACCTCCGCGACGACGAGCACCGCGTCGGCCGTCACCGCCTGCACCGTGCCCGGGCGGGACCACAGCACGGTTCCGTCCACGGCGGACAGCGCCGCGGCCTGGCCCGCCGCGCTCACGACCACGCGCTCGTCGTCGACCGCCTCCACCCGGACCGGCCCGGACTCGGCGAGCACGGTGTCCTCGTCGTCGACCTGGGCGTCCCACACCGGTTCCCCGCTCGCGGCGGTGACGGCGAGGACCTCGAACGCGTCCCGAGCGGCGGTCGTGCCCGAGCCGGGGACGTGCACGGGCAGGACGGCGTAGAGCGTCGCGCCGTCGTCGCTCGGCACCGGGGCTCCCGGCCGGCGGTCGCTGTAGAACACGTCGGCGGGAGCGTCGTCGGGCGCGTGCGGGAAGCGTGTCTCCCACGCCGTGCCGCCGGTGGCGAGGTCGACCGCGCCGACGCTGGTCGCGGTGACGCCGAACGCCGTCGGGCCGGACAGCAGGAAGCCGCTGGTGAAGTCGCCCGCGACGTTCGCCTCGAGTGCGGGGAGCGTGACGGGCACGGGGTCGCCCTCGAAGCGGGTCGGCGAGTCGAACGTGCGCAGCGTGATCGGGGCGGGCGTCGGCGTCGTGCGCGCCGTCGTCTGCGAGGTGGCGGGTGCGGACGGTTCCGGCGACGCGGTGCACGCCGCGGTCGCCAGGACCAGTGCGACGAGACCGGCGGTGCCCAGTTTGTGGTGATTCACGCGCGTGACTATGGCATGTCCCGTGACGCGGCGGCGCCGGCGCCCGGAATGCGCCCGGCCCCCACCGCCGACTGCGCACGTCCCGACTCGACCGCGCACGCTCGACGTGAGCAGTCGCGTCGGAACGTCCGCGCTCGCGCGGGTGGGGTGGGATGTGGCCCAGGTCGGGAGTGCCGGTGCCCGGGTCAGAGGGGCTTCTTGAAGAAGACGGCGGAGTCCTCGTAGCCGAGGGCGGTGTAGAAGTCCCCTGCACGGCGGCTCGCGAGGGCGAGGTAGGCGGCGCCGGACCGGTGCGCCCAGTGCTCGGCGTGGCGCATGAGCTCGCGCCCGACGCCCGACCTGCGGTGGGGCTCGACGACCATGACCTCCTCGACCCAGGCGACCGGGCCGTTGGCGAGGAACGTCAGATGGCGGTGGGCGAGCAGGTACCCGACGACCTGGCCCTCGGACTCGGCGACCACGACGAGCGCGTCGGGGACGTCGCGCAGGTGCTGCCAGGTCGTGTCGAACGACTCCCGGCGCGGGGTGAACGACGTCGCGAAGTCGCGGGCGAGGGGCCAGACGTGGTCGGCGTCGTCGGGCCGCGCGGCGCGGACGAGCAGGGTGTCGGGCACCGACGCAGTCTCCGGGTGCGCGCGCAGGCGCGGCAAGGGGTTTGCGCGGTCGTCGTCGGGACAGGGGAAGGCCTCCGGGGCGCGCGGTGCACGTGCGCGCCCCGGAGGCTCGGGTGAGTCAGACCCAGGTGGTCCAGTCGGACTTGCGGATCAGGCAGTGCACGCCCTTGACGGCGTCGACGACCTGGCTGACCTCGAAGTCGCCCGCCGCGGACAGGTACGCCAGCGCCACGGAGCGCGGGACACCGAACCGGCCGTGCAGGAACGCCACCGCGTTGCGCACGGCCTGGCGCATCGCCTCGTCGAGATCGGGGTCCATGCCGGTCGGGATCCAGTGGGTCGCGGTCTCGACGACGGGTGTGCGCACGCCGCCGAGGACCCCGGGCAGCTGCGCCGCAGGGATCACGCTGAGGCGGACCGTCGCGCGCAGCGACGCCTCGAGCGCGGTCAGCGCGACCTCGCCGTTGCCCTGAGCGAAGTGCGGGTCACCCGCGTAGAACAGGGCACCGTCGACCGACACCGGGAGGAAGAGCGTGGCGCCCACCCCGGCGTGCTTGATGTCGATGTTGCCGCCGTGCTCACCCGGCGGGACGGACGGGACGGGGTTGCTCGTCGCGGAGGCCGTGCCCATGAGGCCGAGGAACGGGTCGAGCGCGAACTGCACGGTGCGCCCGGAACCCGCGTCGATGAGCCCGACGTCGTACCCGTCGCGCGCCTCGACCCACGAGAAGTGGCTGACCGTGCCGTCGCTGACCATCGCGTCGACGTGCCGCGTGGGCGTCGAGTCCTGGTCCTCCGGGAACTCGCCGGCGAGCGCGCCGAACCCGTGCCGGTTGGACACGAACCCGTAGGGCACGCGGTAGGTGAGGTCGAGGACGTCGACGCGCAGCACGTCGCCGGGCCGCGCGCCGGCGACCGCGATCGGGCCGGTCACGACGTGCGGGCCGTCCTCGGCGGTGTTCACCAGACCGCTCGCGGCGATCTCGATCGCGTCGTCGAGCACGTCCACGTCGCCGAACTGGCGGATGTAGCGGGCGGGGTCCCGGCCCTGGTCGCCGAGCAGACCCTCGTGGGAGAGGGTGTCGATGGTGACCGTGGCGCCGTCGGCCACGCCGAGCACGGGGGAGGACTCCGCGTTCGGGAGCCAGCCCCAGCGGACCTCGTCGGCCCGCGACGGCAGGTAGTGCTCACCGAGCACGGGCCCCTGGCCCGGCTGCAGCGTGGGGAAGCCCGTCAGGGTCGTCGTGCTCATGCCGCACCTCCAGCAATCCCGACCACGAGGTCGATCTCGACGAGCGCGCCGACGGCGAGCCCGGTGACGCCCACGCACGTGCGGCTGGGCAGGGGGTCGTCGAACCAGGTCCGGTACTCCGCGTTGAACGCGTCGTAGTCGTCGAAGTCCGTCAGGTAGGCGCGGACCATGAGCGTGTCGCTCAGCTCGGCGCCGGCTGCGCGGACCACGGCCTGCAGGTTCGACATGACCTGACGGGTCTGCTCGACGAGCCCGCCGGCGACGAGCTCGCCCGTCGCGGGGTCCGTCGGCATCTGACCCGTCACGAACAGCAGGTCGCCGAAGCGCACGGCGTGGCTGAACGGGCCGACCTGCGGCGGCACACCGGCCGACGCGGGGAAGACGTGGTGCGTGCGCTGCGTGCTGGTCGGGCTCGTCGCGCTCGTCGTGGTTGTGGTGCTCATCGTGCTCAGACCTCCGCCGAGTCCATCGCGTTGACGAAGCGACGCGTCGCCTCGACCTGCGGGTTGCCGATCACCTGGTCCGCCGTGCCCTGCTCGACGACGACCCCGCCGGCCATGAACACGACCCGGTCGGCCACCTCGCGCGCGAACCGCAGCTGGTGGGTGGCGATGATCATCGTGAGACCGCCCTGGCGGGCGAGGTTCTGGATGACCCCGAGGACCTCGGCGACGAGCTCGGGGTCGAGCGCGCTCGTCGGCTCGTCGAGCAGGAGGACCTTGGGGTTCGAGGCGAGCGCCCGGGCGATGCCGACGCGCTGCTGCTGGCCGCCGGACATGTGGCGGGGGAGGGCGTCGGCGCGGTGCGCCATGCCGACCTGCGCGAGCAGCTCGTCGGCGCGGGCGTCGGCGTCCTCGCGGGACCAGCCGTGCACCCAGCGCAGGGGAGCGGCGACGTTCTCCCGGGCGGACAGGTGGTGGAACAGGTTGAACTGCTGGAAGACCATCCCGACGCCCGCATCGACGCGCTGGCGGGCGACGTGCCGTTCGACGAGCTCGTCGCCGCGCTCGCCGTAGCCGATCGCGGTGCCGCCGACGAGCACCGAGCCACCGTCGAGGCCCTCGAGGTGGTTGATGCAGCGCAGCAGCGTGCTCTTGCCCGAGCCCGACGGGCCGAGCAGGGCGACGACCTCGCCCTGGCGGATGTTCAGGTCGATGCCGCGCAGCACCTCGTTCTCGCCGTAGGACTTGCGCAGGGCGAACGCCTCGATGAGCGCGTCGCCGAAGCTGCGCGGCGGCGGGTCCGCGTGGGTCAGGGGCGCGGGGGTGCCGATGCCGGTGTCCGTGCGGTCGGGAGCGCGGCGGGGGTCCGCGTCCACGCTCGTCGGGACCGCGGTCGCCGGGCGGCTGAGGCGGGCGAACCACGTCCGCAGCGACGCCTGCGCGGGGCGGTCCAGGTCCAGCGCGCGCTCGACCGCGAGCTGGACCAGCGTGAGCGCACCGGTCAGGACCAGGTACATCGCGGCGGTCGCGAAGTAGATCTCGAAGTAGTCGAACGTCGCCGACGCGAGCTGCTGCGTGCGCAGCGTCAGCTCGGGGACCGCGATGATCGACGCGAGCGCCGAGTTCTTCATCGTCGAGATCGCCTCGCTGCCCAGCGACGGCACGATCGACCGGAACGCCTGCGGGCCGACGACGCGCGCCATGAGCATCGCCGGGCGCATGCCCAGCGCGCGGCCCGCGGCGACCTGGCCCGGGTCGACGCCCTTGATGCCGGACCGGAAGATCTCGGCGAAGAACACGGCCTCGTTGAGGGCCAGCGCAAGGCCACCTGCCACGAGCGGGGTCAGGGTGATCCCCGCCCGTGGCAGGACCGAGAAGACGAAGACGAGCTGGAGGATCAGCGGCGTTCCCCGGTACAGGGTCACGTACGCCCGGGCGACCCAGGTCAGCGCCTTGAAGCGCGTGAGCTGCATCGCCGCGAGGAACAGTCCGAGGACCATGCCTCCGGCGAAGCCCATCCCCGTGAGCCGCAGCGTGAAGCTGATGCCCTCCAGCAGGTAGGGAAGGGTCAGGTAGTGCAGGAACTCGCTCATGATCGGCGCGCCCTCCAGTCGTCGTTCTCGGTGGCCTGGCGGAGGGTCAGCCGACGCTGAGGATCGAGGGCTCGGCCACGGCGTTCTCGTCGAGCTTCCACTTGGTGGCGAGCTCGGCCTGCAGCCCGGAGTCCTGGATCTCGGTGAGCGCGGCCTGGACGGCGTCGCGGAAGGCGTGGTCGCCCTGCAGCACGCCGATGCCGATCTCGTAGTCGAGCATCACGGTCTCGGCGGAGTCGAGCTCGTCCGGGTGCTCGGCGATGTACCCCTTCACGGTGTTGATGTCGTTCATGTACGCGTCGGCGCGGCCGGCGAGGATCGCCTGCACGCAGTCGGCGCTGGAGTCGAAGAGGCTGACCGTGGGGGCCGGCAGACCGGCCTTCTCGCACTCGGGGCCCATGGCCTCGACGAGCGGGACCTCGACGTAGCCCTTGTTCAGGGCGACCGTGGTGCCGCACACCGAGGTGTCGATGCCGGTGATGCCCTTGGGGTTGCCGGTGGTGACGAGGATGCCGTCGAACACCTTGGAGTAGCTGATGAAGTCGACGCCTCCCTGCGCGCGCTCCTCCGTGGCGTACAGGTTCGAGACGATCCAGTCGGCCTGGCCGCTCGCGACGGTCGGGATGAGCTCGGCGAAGCCGACGGGGATGTAGTCGACCTCGAAGCCGAGGCACGCGCCGATCGCCTCGCCCAGGTCGATGTCGAACCCGATGTACTGGTCCGGGTTCTCGGGGTCGATGACCTCGTAGCCCGGGGTGTGGGGGTTGAGCGCGTTGGTCTTGGTGGTCCCGACGAGGTCGGGGTTCGTCTCGCGGAGGTCGACGCATGCCGACGAGTCCGCGAGGGACTGGTAGGCGCCGGCCGCGGGGGCGGCGGTCGTGGCGTCGTCAGTCGCGGAGCTGGAGCTGGAGCAGGCGGACAGGGCGAGGAGCGCGGCGAGGGCGCCGCTGGCCAGACCTGCCGTGCGGAGGGACTTCGAGGGGAGCATCGCGCATGCCTTCCGGTCGCTGAGCGGGGCGGCGCGGACCCTCCACGGACGGCGGGATGCGACGCCGCCGTTGGTGTCGTCGGTCGGATGGTCTGACCGATGGAGCAGGAACGTAGCCCCAGGTCGTCGGCACGATCCAGACAGTTCGGACGCGGTAACGCACTGTTTACGCGACCGACCCAGAGCGAAACATTGGTCAGACCATCTGACCGAGATGCTGCTACCGTGCCGCCCACGCAGATCCGCTGCGACGCACGACGCACACCCTTCAGGAGCACCCGTGCCGACGCCCGTCCCCCCGCTCGCCCGCAGGTCGCCGACCATCTCCGTGACTCTGGCCGCCCACCTCGAGCGGCTCATCGCCACCGGCGAGCTCGCCCCCGGCCAGCGCCTCCCCGGCGAGCGCGAGCTCGCCGAGCAGCTCGCCGTCTCCCGCGCCACGCTGCGCGAGGCGATGTTCGAGCTCGAGTCGAAGCACCTCATCGAGCGCCGCCCCGGGAGGGGCACCGTCGTCGTCGAACCCTCCGCCGAGCAGCGCGACCTGCAGGAGCTCACCGCCGCCGCTCTGGGCGGCGCCGAGAACGCCGACGCCGCCGAGCTGCGCCTCGTCGTGGAACCCTCCGTCGCCGGGCTCGCCGCTCGCCGCGCCACGCCCGCGAACCTGCTCCAGCTCCAGGACGTGCTCGCAGCGTCCGAGCCGCCCCTGACCGCCGCGCGCTCCGTCGAGGTCGACCTCGAGTTCCACCTGCTGCTCGCGCAGGCCGCCCGCAACCCCCTGCTCGTCACGCTGCACGGCCTCATGACCGAGTGGACGCTGCCCGTGCGCCGCCGCTCCCACGCCACCAAGGCCGGCCGCGCGCACTCGCTCGCCGGGCACCGCGCGATCTACGCCGCCGTCGCCGCGCACGACGCCGAGGCCGCCACCGCCGCGATGCGCGAGCACCTCACCGACATCCACACGCTGCTCAAGGAGACCTGATGCGGCGCGCCACCACCGCCGGTCTGTTCACCACCGGCCTGCTCCTGCTCACCGCCGCGACCGGCGCCATCGACGCCGTCAGCTACCTCGCGCTCGACGGCGTGTTCACCGGCAACATGACCGGCAACGTGCTGTTCCTCGCGTTCGCGCTCGTCGGCGTGCCCGGCATGCCGCTGCTCAACAACGCGCTCGCGCTCGTCGGGTTCGTCGTCGGCTCGATCCTCGGCGGACGTCTCATGCGCCGCGGGCACCCCGTCGGGCTGCCCGTCCGCAGCGCGTGGCTGCTCGGGGGTGGCGCCGCGCTGATCGCCGTGCTCGTCGTCGTGTGGCTCGTGGTGGGCGACCTGACGCCGACCGGTCAGGCCGTGCTCACCGCGGTCCTCGCCGCGCTCATGGGCGCGCAGGTCGCCGCCGTGAAGCCCGTCGGGAACACCGACATCACGACCGTCGTCGTCACCAGCACGCTCGCCAACGTCTCCCGCGAGAGCCGCCTCGGCGGCGGGCGGCAGACCCCGGGCCAGTGGCGTGACCGGTCGCTCGCGGTCCTGTCCATGGGCGTGGGTGCCGCCATCGGCGCGGCCGTGCTGCGCGCGGCCGACGGGCCCGTCGCGCTCGCCGCCTCCGGTGTCCTGTTCACCGCCGGTGTCGCCGCGCTCCTCGTCGCCCGGCGCGACCAGCGGCGGCGTCCGCGCGGCAGTGCCGACGTCCCGACGAGCGCGCGGGCCGACGAAGCGCTCGTCGGCCCCTGACACGACCGGACCTGCCTCCGCGCGTCTCCGGCTCAGCGCGCCGCTGCGGACCGGTCGAGGTCGGCGTTCGTCGCGACGACGCAGGCGTCGACCACCGCGCGATACAGAGCACCCGTCACGGCGTCGTACCGGGCCTGCGCCTCGTCGTCCTGCATCCAGACGTCGTTCCACGAGCCCATGCCACCGAACACCCACGACCGCGCGGCCACGCCGAGGAGGTGTCGGGCCTCGGGCGTGACCGGCGGGCACGGCGCCATGTCCGCGTGGTAGGGGATCTCGGCGTGACCCGACCGGGCCTGCTCGAGAGCTCCCGCGAACCACGTGGCCCACGAGTCGAGGTCCTGCTCACGCGCCAGCGCCTCCGCCGCCTCCAGGACGGTCGTCAGGCCCGCAAGAGCGGTGCCGACCGGGGCCCGCTGCGGGGGTGCCACCCCCTCCGCCCACGAGCCGACCAGCCGCACGTCCCAGATCCGGCGGTCCGCCCGGTGGGCGTCCCCCACCTCCCAGCGCGGCACCCACACGCTGGAGCGGCGGCCCGTCGCCAGCACAGCCCACTGGCCGCCGTTGGCGAACGCCGCACCGACGTGCGGTGCGAGTGGCCCGCGCACCCGGTCGGGGGTCGCCAGCCACAGCCGCTCGACCCCCTGCTCCCGCAACCAGCGGAACCACGTCGCCCCGTCCATCGTCGCGTCGCGCTTCCACCGCCGCGGCGGCGGCTCGACCTGGAACGCGCCGACGAACTGGAACGTCGAGCTCGTCCGCTCCAGCTCCGGCGGCGGACCCGACGGGTCCGCGAGCCAGGCCGATCCGTGCAGCGCCAGGGCGATCACGTTCGCCAGCTCTCCGTTCACGGGTCAGACCGTATCCGCCGTTGTGGGCCCGGCGTGCGGTCTTCCGCGACCGCCGCGCGGCACCGCCCCGCGTCGGCCGAGGTACCCGCGGCGGGCGTTGCGGGCCCTCGACGACCGGCGAAGAGTGCCGACATGCCGCGGATGCACTTGCTCGAACGCCGCTTCGCCACCTTCCACCGCACCCCGCTGTCCATACGCAGCGCCATGGCGGTCATCGTCACCGCGACCGCCGCGAGCGTCATCCTCGGCGGCGTCCTGGTCCGTGTCCTCGCGCCCGAGGACTTCGACGACCTCGGCACCGCGATGTGGTGGGCGCTGCAGACGGTGACCACCGTCGGTTACGGGGACGTGATCCCCTCGAACGGCATCGGCAAGGTGCTCGGCGCGATCTTCATGCTCGAGGCCATCGCGTTCATCGCGATCGTCACCGCCGCGATCACGTCCAGCTTCGTCGAGCGCGCCCGTCACGAGCGCCTGGAGGCCGGCGTCACCGACGCCCCGACAGCGCAGATCATGGAGCAGCTCGCCGCGATCACCGCCGAGCTCGAGGCCCTGCGACGGGCGGTCGAGCACGAACAACGCCCATAGGGTCGGGCGGCATCGCGAGCCCCCATCTCCTCCGCCAGCGTGGTCGGCGCGTGCCGTATCGTCGGGGCGCAGACGCGGTGGGGCGGTGCCAGCCGTCGGGCATCGACAAGGTGCTGTCCGTACTCCGAGTCGTCGACCGGGGCCTCTAGCTCAACTGGCAGAGCAGCGGACTTTTAATCCGCGGGTTGTGGGTTCGATCCCCACGGGGCCCACTGAGGTGTCTGCGCAGGTCAGGGCCGCTATTGGGGGCTCGGTAGGAGGTCCCGCTGGGCGACCATCTGGGCTGCTAGTCCGCATCTAGTCCGCACTTGGATCGCAACGGCCGTCCGCGCATGGCCGGACGCTGGGAGTCGGCGGCACCAGAAGGGGGCTCGCCTTCGCGAGGTCGGTGCTTCACCCGCTTAGGAGACGGTTCCGTGCGGAGCGCCCTCCCCGCACCCGCACGGTCAACTCGCGCCACGGAGACCTGTCGTCCGACCAGTCCAGCCACATGCTCACGTCAGCGACGTCGTCGAACGGTTCGACGGCCCAGTGCACGTCCGGGCGCGGTGCACCCGAGGAGCCGTGTGGCAGTCGGCACGTGAGCACGAGCGCTGTGTGGTTGTTGCGTGCCACCTCACGTAGCCACCGGACGCCGGCCAGCCGCTGCTCTCGGGTGTGGCTCCAGTGCTCGGGGCGCCACATCTCGTCCCACGTGTCGAGTACAACCACGTCGGCGCGCTCGCAGTCACCGTCCCAGGAGTTGTCGCCGAGGTTCGGGAGCGGAAGCCACGAAGCCAGACGAGGCATTGCCAGCGAGGCCTGAGGTTCGGTCTGGCCGACGCGGCCTGCGATCTGCTGCGCCTGTCGCGCCAGGGAGCGGCTCGGGACGTGGCCGTTGGCGAGGATCACAGTGCCGCTCGCTCCAGCTGCGGTCGCGAGCCTCGTGGCGAGAGTCGTCACCCCGACGCCCGTCGCACCCAGGACCGTCCAGACGGAACCGGGTGCAACCCCGCCGGTCACCTGGTCGATCCACTCGACGCCCGTCGACAGCGAGGGTGGACCCGGGGACACGAGCAGTTCGTCGACGCTGTACGACAAGCCACCCGCGACCATGGGGCCGTCGAAGTGGAGGGACGTCACAGCGATGACCGTCCCACCGCCCGCCGACAGTTCACCCGATCAGCGGCACCGCCTCACCCCGGCCGCGGGGACGCTTGCGCCATGAACGCGCCCGCCTCGCCCCAGCGCCACGACGTGCCCGATGACTGGCCGGCGCTCGACGCCGCCGTCCGGTACCAAGCGATCGCCCAGGCACTCGAGGCACTCTCGGGGGAGTCGCGGGCCGGGGCGGTTCAGAGGCTCGTCTCCTACTATGCGGTGGACGGCAACTACGCGGGCGCCAGCTTCGCGACCCTCCCGCCGGTCCGGCCGAGCGCCATCACTGCCACCGACCTGCACGCCACGTCGCTGCTCAGTGTCGACGTGGGACCGGGAGCGACAAGACGACTGCTGAACCCGTCGCCCGATCGAGATCGCGCGGTCGCGGTGCTGGGCAACCTGCCCGAGATCAACCTCGCCGACGCCGGCGCGGAGGTTCTCATCTCGATGGAGGAGTTCTATCGCTGGGTGAAGGGCGCGCTCTCCTCGCCGGCCGCCAAGGACCCGAATCCGTGGATCACGGCAAGCAAGGTGTGTGCGCGCAAGCGCCCGCATCTGTTCCCAGTTCGGGATCGGAACGTGTGCGCCTTCTTGGGGGTCTTGGGGCTGAAGGACTTCCGGCTGGACTGGCTCGTGTTCCGCGAACTCGTGCGGAGTCCTGATGTCGCGCAGGAACTCGCACTCCTGCCCGCCCGGGTGCTGGCGGCCGCGGGCGAGCGCGCCGTCGTGATCGACGAGTCACCCCTGAGGCTGCTCGATGCGGCGCTGTGGACCCACACGGTCTGGACGGACTAGCCAGCCCAGCGTTGCCCGACCCCTGGACGTCGCGCCGAGGCTGCGCGGCTCGCCTTCCTCAGCGGCTCGGACCCGAAGCGACTCCGGACCTGAGCCGCCTGGTCTGCCGAGAGCTGCCAGCGCGCGTAGGGGATGCTCTGCCACCCCTGCTCCCTCGGCCAGTGGCGGATGCGCCGCGCACTGACGCCGAGCTCGCGCGCCAGCTCGGTGGGGGTGACGGTCTGCTCCATGCAACGACGATACGGCGAGCCTCCCGAGGTGCGGCAGGGGTCGGCGGTGCCCTGCGGGCAGACTGCTGAGCAGCCAACAGCGGCCCATCGACCGACTGGATGGCGAACGGCGTCGCGCGGTCTGCGAGTCCTAGGCCGTTGGCTGCACCGACGGCGCTTCCAGCCGCTCCACATCTGCAATTACTTCAGCGACGGTCTGATAACGAAGCCCCAGGTCGTTGATCGCGCACTTGTGGATAATCCTTCCCACGTCATCGCTGGCCGGCGGCAGAGACTCTCGGCCCTTGAAGATGTACGCAAGGACCCAGGCAATCGTGTACACCTCGTTAACGACCGCGTAGTCCTTGAAGGACTCCAGCATCGGGTCGACGAGCGTACCCTTCATCTCGGTCTGCGTCCGCGTGAACTCTTTCGACTGATCCTTGACGAGGCCGAAGTCCGAGAGCTTAACCAGCACGGCGCCAGCGTCGAACACCTTCACAAGCACGTTCTGAAGGCTGATGTCGCGGTGCAGGAGGCCCTGGTGATGTAGGAAGTTGATGCCGTACAGGAACTGCAGGGCGATGCGCTTCCGAGCGGCGAAGGACAGAGTCGAGTTTTTCCGGCTGACGTACTCACGCAGCGTCGTGTCGCAGTACTCCATCCGGTACTCATTGAGCGTCGCGTCGTACCTGTAGACCTCCACCACGTACGGGTAGCTCAAGCCCTTAAGGACCTCATACTCCTGCTTGAACCGCTCAAGGTCCCGCCCACCAAGACCCCTCTTCGCTCGCTTCACCGCGAACTGGATGCCGTAGTCGGGATCAAGGTATGAGTACACGTGGGCATAGGAACCGCTCCCCACCATCTTGAGTGGCACCGGCTTCGGCTGCTTCTCAAGCCTGATGTTGGACGCTGCGTAAACGAAGACCGGGTCGTAGGTGACGACTCGAATTGGATCGAAGTCGTCCGGCACGTGACTTCCGCCGCTCGGCGATAGCCAGGGCCGGCACCGTTCCAGCGCGTCTTCATACGGGCCGATCAACTCGACCTCACGGCCAGAACGATTCAGAAGGAGTTGCGTCCCTGATAGTGGTGTAGCGCTGGTGGCGACGTTGTCGTAGACGACGGCGCGGTCACCGCGTGATCCTTCGAGTGAACCTTCCACAGCACTCTCGAACGGAGCATCACGATGACCGCACCACGCATTGTCGACCCCGGCGCCGTCCTGGGCCAGGCCCTGGCCGACGCCTCGCCCGATCTGATGCGTCACCTGCTCGGCACGGTGATCAACTCGCTGCTCTCGGCGGAGGCAGACGCGGTCTGCGGCGCCGAGTGGGGACAGGCCTCGCCCGACCGGGTCGCCCAGCGCAACGGGTACCGGCACCGCGACCTGGACACCCGGGTCGGCACGATCGACGTCGCGATCCCCAAGCTGCGCCAGGGGACGTACTTCCCGGAGTGGCTGCTTGAGCGGCGCAAGCGCGCCGAGGCCGCGCTCATCTCGGTCGTGGCGACGTGCTACCTGCTCGGGGTCTCGACCCGGCGGATGGACAAGCTCGCCGCGTCCCTCGGGATCACGTCGTTGTCGAAGTCGCAGGTCTCGCGCATGGCCGCCGGCCTGGATGCGCAGGTCGCCGCGTTCCGCACCCGGTCGTTGGCCGACGCCGGACCCTTCACCTTCGTGGCCGCGGACGCGTTGACGATGAAGGTCCGCGAGGCCGGCCGTGTGATCAACGCCGTCGTGCTCGTGGCCACCGGCGTCAACGCCGACGGACACCGCGAGGTCCTGGGCTGCAAGGTCACCACCTCCGAGACCAAGGAGGCGTGGAACGTGTTCTTTGCCGACCTGGTCGCCCGCGGCCTGGCCGGGGTGCGTCTGGTGACCTCCGACGCCCACCGCGGCCTGGTCGAGGCCACCGCGGCGAACCTACCCGGCGCGACGTGGCAGCGGTGCCGCACCCACTACGCCGCGAACCTGATGTCCGTGACGCCGAAGAGCTCCTGGCCGGCGGTGAAGGCCGCCCTGCACTCGGTCTACGACCAGCCCACGGCCAAGGACGTGCACGCCCAGTACGACAAGCTGCTCGACCTCGTCGCCGACAAACTGCCCGAGGTGCACGAGCACCTGGACGGCGCCCGCGCGGACCTGCTCGCGTTCACCGCGTTCCCCAAGGCGATCTGGCGCCAGGTCTGGTCGAACAACCCGAACGAGCGGCTGAACAAGGAGATCCGCCGCCGCACCGACGTCGTGGGGATCTTCCCCGACCGCGACTCGGTGACCCGCCTGGTCGGCGCCGTCCTGGCCGAGCAGCACGACGAATGGGCCGAAGGCCGCCGCTACTTCGCCCTCGACGTCCTGACCCGCTCCCGCCTCACGCTCATCGACGACATCCCGGAGGTGACCGAGCAGCACTTGGCTCTGACCGCCTGACCAGCACGAAGATCACGCCGAAGCGCTACACCACTTCCAGGGGCTTGACCTCAGAAGGTGAAGTTCGGCCTCGATGTCGTCTATGAGCGTCAGCAAGTCCCGGCTGTTGTCTGCCCAGTAGTGATGCGTGGACTTCGCGCGGCCATTGATAGCAGTGAAGTGGTCGTTCAGCCGCTTGTGGAGTACTGCGAACATGTGGCCCCACTCGGGGTCGTCGTACAAGCGGGCAAAGCTCCGCGCAGTCGGCAGGGCCTCGTACTTCTCCCGAAGGTCGGCCAGCATCAGCTCCATCGGGTCGGTCACCGCATCCCCCGCTCACTCAGGCGTCGCTCCTCGTCATGATCGCATCGCAGCCCGACATCGCAGGCGGCTTTGGATGACAAGCGCACGATCGAGGAGCCCGGTCGGGTCGACGGGGGGGTCTGCTGCACGGATAGGTGACAGCGGGTAGTCACGCGGCCTGGGCGGCCGGTGCGGTCATGATGATCTCGTACTCGATGGGGGTCAACCGGCCCAGGCGGTCCTGCCGGCGCCTGCGGTGGTAGGTGCGCTCGATCCAGGTGACGATCGCGATGCGGAGTTCCTCGCGCGTGGTCCAGGAGCGGCGGTCCAGGACGTTCTTCTGCAACAGCGAGAAGAAGCTCTCCATGGCGGCGTTGTCCCCGGCGGCGCCGACCCGGCCCATCGATCCGACCAGGTCGTGGCGGTGCAGAGCGCGGACGAACTTCCTTGATCGAAATTGGCTGCCGCGGTCCGAATGCACCACGCACCCGGCCACGTCACCGCGCCGGGCGATGGCGTTCTCCAGTGCGGTGACGGCGATCCGGGACTTCATCCGCGAGTCGATCGAGTACCCCACGATGCGGCCAGAGAACACGTCCTTGATCGCACAGAGGTACAGCTTGCCCTCAGCGGTCCGGTGCTCGGTCAGGTCGGTCAGCCACAGCCGGTTCGCCGCGGTCGCGGTGAAGACCCGCCCGACCAGGTCGTCATGGACCGGTGGACCGACCTTCGTGCCCTTGCCGCGGGCCTTCTTCTTGCCGAACACGCTCCACCACTGGTTGTCCGCGCAGATCCGCCACGCGGTCCGGGTGGACATGACCTGGCCGGCGTCGTGGGCCTCCTCGGCCAGGTATCGGTAGCCGAACTCCGGGTCGTCGCGGTGAGCGTCGAACAGCGCGTTCGCCCGGTACGCCTGCGTCAGTTCGGCGGGGGTGACGGGGTTGGCCAGCCACCGGTAGTAGGGCTGTCTGGCGAGCTTGAGGACCCGGCACGTCACCGCGACGGGGATCCCGTCGCCGGCGAGCTCACTCGCGAGCGGGTAGAGCCTTTTCCCGGCAGGTTCGCCTGGGACAGGTAGGCCGCCGCGCGGCGCAGGACCTCGTTCTCCTGCTCCAGCAGCCGGATCCGCTTGCGCGCCTCGCGCAGCTCAACGCCCTCGACCCGGCTGGTTCCGGGCCGCGCGCCGTCGTCGACGTCGGCCTGTCGCATCCACTTGAACAAGGTCATCGGGTGGACCCCGAAGTCCTTGGCGATCTGCTCCACGCTGACACCGGGCTCACGGTTGCGGGCCACACGAACCACGTCGTCACGGAACTCGCGAGGGTAGGGCTTGGGCACGGCAACATCCTCCCCGGCCGCCGCAAGGCAAGCCAGATCAGGTGTCACCTATCCGTGCAGCATGACGCGTTGGCCGTATGGCGACGGTTGGCTCGTCAGAGCGGTGCATCTTCATAGTCGAAGAAGGCTGCCCTCGGCAGAATCTGCCTCTCGCGAAGGCTCTTCTTGTCTGCGGCGCTCAAGCGCGCGACCTCTGCAGCGTCGTTCCAGTTGTCGCTGATGGCAGACACGAGATGGTCGATGATGTCCCGAGCTTGTGCCGCGCTGAGCCCGTAGGTCTCCGACTCGCGTACCAGGGCCGCAAAGTTGGACACCTTCGCGCCGTGGTCGCCTCGCCCGAAAGCCATCGCCTGCTCGAATGTGTCTCCGGACCTTTGCCCGGGCGCGAGGTCGTAGGCAGGGGTCAGCTCCAGGTGCCTCCCGTCCCAGAATGCGGCGTGATTCCGGGCGTGGTCATCGTTGTTGCTGATGGCGATGTTCATCGCGATGCGCCGGAAAAGCTCAGGCCCGGGCTGAGCCGCATCCTTCGCGTACAGACGAAGCACATCGAGGATCTGCGGGTAGGACACGTACCGCGCGTACATCTCGTCGGTCTGCGCCATCGTCAGACCGGATACCACGTGGCGCCGTCCTCCTGTGGCATCTCGGTCGAACCGCCGGACAAGAAGAACCTCTTTACCAAGAGACGACACGACCTTGCTCTCAGGAACGTTGATACCCGCCCTGCGCGCAAGCTCAAGCATCGCGCCTTCGGCGTTCACCACTGAGAACACGCGATCGTCTGATGACGCGAACTTCGCGAGCCACTGGCTCCCATCGTCACTGGTGAGGGTCGCCTTCGGCCGTGCGCCTCCCAGGCTTGTGCCATGTATCAGCGCGGCGTCGAGGCCCGCCGATAGTTCGCCGCCCTCGTCGAGGATGATGGCTGCCTTGTGCAGCTCATCGAGGGTCGCCGAGTCATCCCGCGGAACGTAGGTCTCGCGACTGGCTTGGAAGTCCAGTGCTCCGAAGCGATTCGAGCTGGAACTCAGCATGTAGTCGATTTCGCTGAGGGAGTTCGGTGTGGCACCTCGTCGGCGTTCGATGACACCCCGCCCCCACCTGTCGGGACTCCCGTCCCTGAGGACGCCCGCTATGGTCAATCCATCTGCCGGCTCCTGGATGCCGGGGCGCAGCGGAAGCTCCGGCGCGAACAGACTGATGGCATCCGGCCTCGATCGGTACCTCAGCGCGTAGATGAAAGTGAAGAGCGGCCCAGCCTGGTCCACCCTCCCGGCCAGGACGGGCTCGGTCTGGCCTGGCAGCCACGTCCAGACATAGAGATCCTCAGAAGTCGTCATCGATGGTTCCTGCCTTCGACCGGCGAACACGGCTTGGGAGCAGAGCGAGCATCTCCTCGCCGCGTCGACGACGGATTGCGATCTCGGAGCGGTCTTCGATACCGAAGAGGGGGATGCCGACGAGGTCGGCCAGATCCATCATCGTGCCGACGGCGGTGCCACGGTGGCCGGCCTCTGCGGAGAGGACGGTCTGCTCCGAGACGTTCGCGCGGGCCGCGAGATCCTTGGCCGTCCAGGCGCGGTCGAGCCGACCGCGCCTGATGAGCTGTCCCCACACGCTGAGGGCGTCCTGCACGTGCGGTCGCAACGGGACAGTGCGCTTCGCCATCACAGACCTCCTTAAAACATATCCAGACGCCTCTAGAGATGTTTTATCATAGCAGTGACGTCGGCTCGTGAAGTGTCTCCGCGGTGCGGACCCGGTCTGCCGGGCGCCCCTCCGACCTGAGGCCGAGGCCCCCAGGGCGCCTTCACGCACGCGTCAAGCGCTCATGCAGGAGAAGGCCTGGCGCACATCAGGTCGCCGCTTGAACACGACGACCACTCGGGCGGATCGCGACCCCCTCGGCCGCAAGCGCACGGCGCACCGTCTGCTGGCTGACACCAAAGCGCAACCCCACCTCCATGAGCGTCAAGCCTTCGGAGTACAACTCGCCCGCTTCGGCGAGGTGCCGTTCATCCAGGCCTCGCGTGCGGATCGGGACTGACCGGCGGACAAGGTGGGCGGCCGCCGTGCGACGGTGCACGCCGAACCGTTCACCCAGTTCCACCAGTGTCGCGCCCGCCTCGTAGAGGGCCGCCAGCTCGTCCACCTGCGTCGGGTTCAGAAGGGTTTGAGTCATCCCAACTGCGCGCACCAGCCGCCCTCGCAAATCCACCACGGACGGCTCCAGCGGCCTCCGATCCCGTCGGTAGACTCCCCGCGACCTCCGAGAAGCCACCGTTTTCAAGGCCGAGCAAGGGTTCTCGAACTCTCTACGGAGGTCCACCTGACCTCGGGTTTTTCCTGTCCTTTGTTTCGAGTCACGACTCAGAGTCGCTCTCACCGCGATCGATGACCGCTGCGGGTGGAACCGCCCGGGAGGGTGAGCGCACCGCCCGCTGGCGACGTCAGGCGTGGCGCAAGCGCAGGGTGAGCGTGCGGGTCTGCGGCCGCAGAAGGTGGTCGGGCCACACGTCGGGACCGCAGGCCCGGGAGCCGAGCCCGTTCTGGGCGGCGTCGAGGTAGAGGTACGTGCGGCCGGTGTCGGGCAGCTCGTGCGGGTGACGCGCCGCGTCGAGCTGCTGCGCGGTGTGCCGGGTGAGCGTGAAACCGGGCCTGCGGCCGCTGGTGTCGGCCGCGGCGTCCACCTGGAGCCACGCGGCTCCGCCACGCGTGAGCGTGAGTGTGCGCAGGTCGCTGCGGTGGCCGCTCTCCTGAGGTCTGGAGTAGCGCTCCGTGAGGTCGTCGATCGCCGCCGCGAACCGGCCGACCCGGGCGGCGTGGCGGCTGTCCGGGTAGGACTCGCGCGGCCCGGTGCCGAACCAGGACGCGCCGTCGACGTCGCCCGGCAGGTCCAGGCGCAGGCCGATCCGGGGCCAGACCATGTCCCAGCCCCGGCTGGGCTCGATCTCGGCGCGCAGCCACAGTTCGTCGTCCACCAGGTGCCATCGCTCGTCGGTGACGACCGTGGCTGCCTGGTCCGCAGCGGACCAGCGGCGCCGGAGGTGCGCCGTCTCGCGCGTGGTGCGGACGAGCTCGACCCGGGCGGTGAGGCGGTCGAGGCCCGCCGCGCGCCAGATCTGGTCGTAGGGGGGCGCGGGCACGCCGTTGCCGTTGTTCTCCCAGGGGTCGGCCAGGTCGTACGAGCCGCCGCCCTGGCCGCGGTCGTTGTCGGTCGGGCCTCGCCACAGCTCGAGCCGCGGCCCGGACACCGGCTGGCCCGCGAGGCGTACCAGGCGACCGTGCGCGAACTCGGCGGGCCCGAGGGTGAGGAGCTCGGCGGGTGCGGCCGCCACCTGCGCGGGCATCACGAGCCGTGGCGCGGTGAGGCCTGCACGCCGGGGGGTGAGGGCGTGCTGCGTGAATACGATGCCGTGCCCCGCGGGCGCCCAGGGGGTCGCCTCGCGCAGCTCGGCCTCGACGGTCAGCCAGACCTCGCCGGTGGTCGGCACGGCGAGCTCGGGGAGCGGGACGGTCGCGGTCGCACCGGCGGCGACGACGGCGTCGAGCACGCCGGTCGCGGTCGGGACGCCGTCGGCCTCGACCCGCCAGCGCAGGACCAGGTCGCTCGTGTCGGCGGCGTGCCGGCGGTTCGTCACAGTCAGCGCCAGGCCGCTCGCGTCGTCGGAACGGCCGATCACGGCCAGACGCACGGGCGCCACCACCTGCTTGTACTCGAACAGGCCGGGCGTCGGGGTCGAGTCGGGCAGGACCATGCCGTCCATCACGAAGTTGCCGTCGTGCACGACCTCGCCGAAGTCCCCGCCGTAGCCGAAGAACTCCGTGCCGTCGGCGGCGCGCGTGCGCACGCCGTGCTCACGCCACTCCCAGACGAACCCGCCGTGCAGCCGCGGGTGCCGCCAGACGAGGTCCTCGTACTGGTCGATGCCCCCGGGACCGTTGCCCATCGCGTGCACGTACTCGCACAGCAGGAACGGCTTGGTGCGCTGGCGGGCCGACTCCGCTGCGGTGCACCCGAGCAGCAGCGAGCGCGAGCCGTCGGTGCCGATCGCGGCGGTCTCCGGCACCGAGGAGTACATGCGCGAGTAAACGTCGGTGTAGGCGCCGGTGTGGTCGCCCTCGTAGTGCACCGGGCGCTCGGGGTCGCGGGCGTGCACCCAGGAGGCCATCGCGGCCAGGTTCTGGCCCGTGCCGGACTCGTTGCCGAGCGACCAGATCACCACCGACGGGTGGTTCTTGTCCCGCTCGACGGTGCGTTCGATCCGGTCGAGGTACGCGTCTCGCCACGCCGGGTCGTCGCTCGGGTTGCCCGCCCAGCCGACGCGCTCGAAGCCGTGCGTCTCGAGGTCGCACTCGAGGATCACCCAGAAGCCGAGCTCGTCGGCGAGGTCGAGCAGTCGCGGGTGGGGCGGGGCGTGGCTGGTGCGGATCGCGTTCACGTTGAACCGCTTCATCAGCGCGAGGTCCTCGCGCGCCCACTCCTCGTCGAAGACGCGGCCGCGGTCGGGGTGGGTCTCGTGCCGGTTGACCCCGTGGAACACGACCCGCTCGCCGTTCACGAGGAACCGGTCGCCGTCGATGCGCACGGTGCGGAAACCGAGACGCAACGAGAGAGTCTCGGCGGCGCTCGACACGGTCGCGGCGTACAGCCGGGGGACCTCGGCCGACCACGGTTCGACGGTGTCCACGCGCACCGGCGCGACGTCCGCGGGCGACGACCACTCGACGTCGACCCCGAGCTCGGGGACCCGCAGGGTGATCGGGTACGACCCATCGCCGGCGGTCAGGTCCGCCGTCACGAGACCCGAGCCGTCCGGCTCGACACCCGCGCGCAGCCACACGTCCTCGATGCCGCCGACAGGGCGCGCCTGCAGCGTGACGTCACGGAAGATCCCGGGCAGCCACCACTGGTCCTGGTCCTCGAGGTAGCTCGCGGCGGACCACTGGTGCACGCGCACGACGAGGACGTTGGCACCGGGCCGCACGACGTCGGTCACGTCGAACTCCTGGGCGAGACGGCTGCCGGACCCGACGCCGACCTCGGTGCCGTTGACCCACACCTTGTACCGGGACTCGACGCCCTCGAAGCGCAGCACCACCGCCTCGGCGTCGGACCACTCGCCCGGCACTTCGAAGCTGCGGCGGTAGTCACCAGTCGGGTTCTCGTCGGGCACGTGCGGCGGGTCGAGCGGGAACGGGTACTGCACGTTCGTGTAGATCGGCGCGCCGTGCGGCCCGCCCGCGGGCAGCACCCAGTGCGACGGCACGGGGATGGTGCCCCAGGCGCTGTCGTCGAACGCCTCGAGGGCGACGTCCTCGACGCCCTCGTCCGGAGGGAGGACGCCGTGCGCACCCGGCTGACCCGGTGCGCCGGGCAGCAGCCGGAAGCGCCAGTCGCCGTTCAGGGAGAGGGTCGGGGCGTCGGTGTGCAGCCAGGAGCGAGCGGGGCGCCGCGCGCCGGTGCCCGGCCCGCGATGGGTGAGATACCCGGTCATGCCGTGACCGATCCTTCCGTGGGGCCGCCGTGCCGGCGCCCGAGCCCGTCGTTCAGGCCGAGCGTAACGGGGTCGTGCGGGGAGCCGGACTGTCGCACGAGCGTGCGGGTGACGGGCGTGCGGGCGACGGGCGTGCGGGTGACAGGGATCGACGCGATCGCGTGCGGGTCACGACGAGCACGACGGCGGCGCAGGCCACGACCGTCACCACGTCGCCCGGGTCGGGCTGGATGACGACGGGGACGGGGGAGCCGGTGCCGGTGAGGAGGGCGTCGGCCGGGTAGCGGAGCCGGCCGACGACGGTGGCGTACACGTCGCGCGCAGGGTCCGAGAGCTTGACCGCGGTGAACGTGGACGCCGTGACGACCGCGGCGACCCAGGCCGACCGGGCAGTCGGCGGACGTCGCAGCAGGACGTCGCGAGCGGCGAGCAGGAGGAACGGGAAGAACGCCATCCCCGCGAGGTCCGAGAGCTTGCCCGTCACGAACCCGGGCGCGGCGGCCTTCAGGACGTGGTCGTTGAGCAGCAGCACGACGAGGCCCGTGAGGGCGACGGGGTGCAGGACGAGGTCGCCCCGCACGCGGTCGTCGGACCGCGCGGTGTTCGTCATGTGCCCGGTGCTCACGGCGTGCCCGGGGCTGGGGCGGACTCGTCGAGCGGGACGGCCCCGACGTCGCCGCTCAGGGCGCCGAGGTGCAGCGTGACGGGCGGGGCGATGTCGACCGGGAGCGCGAACGTGAGGTTCGCGCGTGCGAGGACCGCGCGCCCGCCCTCGTACTCCTGCGCCTTCCACTCCTGGGAGTCGACCTGTGCCGGTTCCCAGACGCGACCGCGACCCGGGCGTCGTCGTGATGTGCTGGGGGCGGCGACGGGAGGCCGGGTGGACGGGCGGGACTACTGGGACGGGCAGGCGGCGACGTACGACCGTGCGACGGCGTGGCTCGAGCCGCGCCTGCTGGCGCCCGCGCGGCGGTGGGTCGCGGAGCGTGTGCGGGGACGCACGCTCGACGTCGCGGCCGGTACGGGCGCGAACCTGCCGCACCTGCGCGGACGCGCCGACGAGCTCGTCGTGAGCGACCAGAGCGTGCCGATGCTCGTCGCGGCCCGGGACCGGGCTGCGGCGGAGCGCGTGGAGGTGACGGTGGTGCAGGCCGACGCGGCACGCCTGCCGTGGCCGGATGCGCACTTCGACTCGGTGGTGTGCACGTTCGCGCTGTGCTGCGTGCCCGACGAGGTCGCGGTGCTCGCCGAGATGCGGCGTGTGGTGCGGCCCGACGGGCTGGTGCTGGTCGCGGACCACGTGGAGTCGTCGGCGGTGCTGGGCCGCGTCCTGCAGCGCGGGTTGGATGTCGTCGGGCGGCGGCACGGCGAGCATCATCGCCGTCGGCCGTTGCTGCGGCTCGCGGAGGCCGGGCTCGACCTGGTGGAGCACGAGAGCAGCCGGTACCGCCTGGTGGAGCGGGTGGCGGCCCGCCGCGCGTGAGAGTGGGTCAGGCGGTCGTGGGGGTGCTGTCGGCCGGGACGAGGACGGTGGAGAACAGTCGCCCTGGCGTGTGCCGGGGCGCGTCACCCGCACGGGGGGCGGTGAGCTCTCGACGGGCGCGCTTCGACCGGGGGACCTAGATTCCGGGTGTCGGACCGAGAGGTCTTCGCTCATCTGGAGGTTGACATGACCATTTCCGGGATCATCTCCGCGATCATCATCGGCCTGATCATCGGGGCGCTCGGGCGACTGTTCGCGCGGGGCAAGCAGGACATCCCGATCTGGCTCACGATCGTCGTCGGGATCGTCGCCGCGCTGATCGGCTCCCTCATCGCCGGGCTGCTGGGCGTCAAGGACACCGACGGCATCGACTGGATCGAGCTCATCATCCAGATCGTTCTCGCGGTGATCGGTGTCTCGATCGCCGCGAACATGCGTGGCCGCCGCTGACACCGGCGTGGTGAGACCCGCCCGGTGAGGGCGGGCACGGGAGAGCCCCGAGGACCGTCGGTCCCCGGGGCTCTCCCGTGTCGTCCTGCTAGGTGGTGGTCAGCTGCACGAGGCGCCGTTGAGCGTGAAGCCCGTCGGAGCGTTGTTCGTGCCGTTGTGCGCACCGTTGAAGCCGATGTCGGCGGTCTGGCCGGGGGCCAGCGAGCCGTTCCACGCGGCGTTCTTGGCGGTCACGGTCGAGCCGGACTGGCTCCAGTCGGCGCTCCAGCCCTGCTGCAGCGTCTGGCCGTTGGCGTACTGGAACGTCAGCGTCCAGCCGTTCAGCGCGGTGGTGCCGGTGTTGGTGACCCGGATCGACGCGGTGAAGCCGGTGTTCCAGCTCGACGCGTTGTACACGACCTTGCACGAGCCGGTCGTGGTGGTCGACTTCGTGGTGACCGACAGCGCGGAGGACGGCTGCGAGACGTTGCCCGCCGCGTCCTTGGCCCGCACGGTGTACGAGTACGCGGTCGCGGCGGTCAGGCCGGTGTCCGAGTACGTCGTGCCGGTCGAGGAGCCGACCTTGGTGTCACCGCGGTAGATGTCGTAGCCCGTCACGCCGACGTTGTCGGTCGAGGCGGTCCAGGACAGCACCACCGAGGTCTCCGTGACCGTGCCCGCCGTCAGGCCCGTGGGCGCCGTCGGCGCCTGCGTGTCGACGACCGTGCCGGTCTTCGTCGTGACCGCGAGGGCCGACGACGCGCTGGAGACGTTGCCCGCGGCGTCCTTCGCCCGGACGGTGTACGAGTACGCGGTCGCGGCGGTCAGGCCCGTGTCCGTGTACGTCGTCGTGGTGGAGGAGCCGACCTTCGTCGTGCCGCGGTAGACGTCGTAGCCGACGACACCGACGTTGTCGGTGGACGCCGTCCAGGACAGCGCGACCGACGTCTCCGTGACCGTGCCGGCCGTCAGACCCGTCGGCGCGGTGGGCGCCTGCGTGTCGGTGCCGGTGCCGGCCTCGGTGGTGACGGCGAGCGCCGACGAGGCTGCGGACACGTTGCCCGCGGCGTCCTTGGCCCGCACGGTGTACGAGTACGCCGTGGCGGGCGTCAGGCCCGTGTCGGCGAACGACGTGGTGGTCGACGAGCCGACCTTGGTCGTGCCGCGGTAGATGTCGTAGCCCGTCACACCGACGTCGTCGGTCGAGGCGGTCCACGAGATCGTGGCCGAGGTGCTGGTCACCGCGGTCGTCTTCAGACCCGTGGGCACCGACGGCGCCTGCGTGTCGCCCGGCGTCGTGCCGTCGCCGAACAGGCGGTCGTAGTCGGCCAGGGCCGCCGCGATCGCAGTCTGCGACCAGAACCGGTGGTAGGTGAACTTCGGGGCCACGCCGGTGCTCAGCGCCGTCTCGATCTTCGACCACGCCGGGTCGTTCTTGTAGAACGAGCGGATGTCGAGGAACGACACGCCCGGCTTGATCGCGTCACCGTTGGGCATGGTGCCCGTCCAGCCCGACGGGATGTAGACGCCGTCGCCGCCCGCGACGTACTTGTCGTCGAAGCGCAGGTAGTCCCCGCGCGTCTCCTCGGTCGCCACGCCGATCGCGTCCTGGTTGTTCTCCCACATCGCGTCGAGCAGCGCCTTGGCGGTGTCACGCGCCTCGGTGTCGCCGGACTTCGCGGCGTAGAAGAGGAGGGCACGGGCGGTGTCGCCGGCGACGCCGACGTCCTGGCCGTAGTCCTTGACCGTGACGGTCAGGCCCGGGTTGCCCGTGGGGCTCGTCGGGTTCCAGGTGTCGGGCTTGCCGTTCCAGACGAGCGTGCTCGGGACCTTCCAGTCCGCGCCGTCCGTCGAGATGTTGTCGATCACCCAGGGGACCCACTTGTCGAGGATCGCCTTGGCCTTGGCGTTGCCCGACGCGTAGTAGAGCTCGGCGACGCGCTGCACACCCCAGGCCTGCATGCCGAACCACTGGTTCGACGGCGGGTCGGAGTAGACGGGCGCCTCGGTGTAGCCCATGCCGTAGAACGTGGGCGTGCCGGCCGGCGGCGTGGCGTACGCGCCGTCCCAGCTGTTGGTGGCGCCACCGGCGATGCCGCCGTTGGAGGCCTGCAGCCAGGTGTAGAACTCGAGCTGGCGCTCGAGCGACTTCGACCAGTCGTCCTTGGCGGTCGGCGACTTCGGCGTCAGGGCCGGGTCGGTCGACAGCGCGTAGGCCGCGAGCGGGTTCTGGTAGCCGAAGTGCGCGTGCGACGAGCCGATGCGCCAGGCCCAGCCGGCGCTCGCGTCGGTCGCACCACCCCAGGCCATGTACCACGAGAGCAGGTAGTGCGCGCTGCTGCGGCCGCTGCCCGCCGGGCAGGACGGCGACGTGCAGCCGATGGTCTTGAAGTACTTGTCGAACAGCGTGTACCGCAGGTAGTCGCCCATCTTCGCGGCCTTCGCGACCGTCGCGGCGATCTGCGCCTGCTTGCCCTGCTCGGTCGCCCACTTGTTGGCCCAGTAGACGGCCTCGATGGCACGCGCGTCGGCGTCGGACGCCGAGGTGTACTTCCACTGCTTGGCGTATTGGGCGTCACCCGTGAACAGGTCGAGGTAGCCGTTCTTGCCGCCGTACTTGAACTCGTCGCAGCTCGGCTGCGGGACGGTCTCCCAGACCGACTCCTGCGGGCCGCGCTGGAACGTGTTGATGAAGGACGTGCCGGTCGCGGTCGGGCCGAGCTCGCAGCCCGCACCCGGCGTCACGCCGTAGCCGTAGACGTTGTCGACGTCCGCGAGCCAGTGCATCTGGTAGATGTCCGGGTTGCCGTACGTCGACTTCAGCTCGTTGGCGAGCGGGTCGGTGCCCACGCTGACGCCGCTGTTGAGCTGGGACGGGTACTTGCTCGGGTGGCTGTACTCCGAGGCATAGGTGCCCGGAGACGAGGGGTTGTAGAAGGAGTTCGTGGGCTGATCCACCGCGGCGGGGATCATGTACTTCTCCATCGTGTCCCACGCGTGGTTCAGCGGCGCCCAGTCGCCCGTGACCTGGCCGTACAGCGCCTCGAGCCAGATCCAGTAGGAGTAGGCCTCGGACGTCGTCTCGTGCCCGTAGTCCGGGGCCTCGACGATGAGGGTCTCGACGGAGTGGTACGGGATGCCCTGCGGGGAGAAGTACCCGTTGGCCGGGTCCTTGATCTTGTCGTACTGCTCCAGGAAGCGCTGCGCGTACTCCCCGTCGACGGCGGCGCGCAGTGGCGACGCCGCGGGGACGGAGACCGTCGAGGGCAGTGCGCCCCCGCCGGTCGCGGCAGCAGCGGGAGTGATCCCGGCCGCCAGGAGTGACGACACGCTCAGGGCGGCGAGAGCCACCCAGGCGTGTCGCCGTCGGGTCGAAGAGGACATCGTCCGTACCTTTCTGGCTGGTGGGCGAGCCGGGCGCAGCCGTGCGCGAGGTCGCCCTCGCACCCGTCGGCTGGAACGGGTGCGGTGACGGAGGTGCACGAACCCCTGCGTGCATCGACTGGGGCGGGCGACGATGCCGACCACCTGCGAGACACGGCGGGACGCGATCACCATCCCCAGTGGCCCTTCGGGCCGTAAACCACCCAAATCGATTCACGTGGGAGCGTGACCACGGCGACGCGCAGGTCGCAGCGGGGGCAGGATCGAGGGATGGCTCCCGTCAGCGCCGGACTGCTCGTCTACCGCCTGGTCGCGCGCGCTGCGGGTCCCGAGCCCGGGACCGGTTCCGGGCCGGGGGCAGCTGCCGGTGCGACCGCCGCCGGCCCGCCCGGCGACGTCGAGGTGCTCCTCGCGCACATGGGCGGCCCGTTCTGGGCCCGCCGCGAACGCGCCTGGTCCGTCCCCAAGGGCCTCGTCGAGCCCGACGAGGACCCGCACGCCGCCGCGCTGCGCGAGTTCGCCGAGGAGCTCGGGTTCGCGCCGCCGCCACCGCTGCGCGACGACGAGCCGCTCGGGGAGGTCCGCCAGTCCGGCGGCAAGCGTGTGCACGCGTGGGCCCGCGAGGGGGACCTGCCGGTCGCCACGCTCGTCGGCGGGCCCGGGGCGGACGGCACCGCCGGCGGGACGCGGGTGACCAGCAACCTCGTCCGGGTCGAGTGGCCGCCGCGCTCCGGCCGCACGCTCGAGGTGCCCGAGGTCGACCGGGTCGCCTGGGCGGGCCTCGACGACGCGCGCGGCCTCGTCGTCGCGGCGCAGGAGGGATTCCTCGACCGGGTGGCCGACATCGTGGCGCGCCGGGGCTAGGTTGCGCCCGTGGACATGCAGCGCGTCGAGCTCGACGAGGACGAGGACCGGTCCGACCTCGCCGCGCCCGCCGGACCCGACGACGAGCTCGCCGACACGGTGCGCCGGCCGCGCCGGTCACGCCGTGGCGCGGTCCTCCTCGGCGCGGGTGCCCTGCTCGTCGTCGGGAGCCTCGTCGGCGCGCAGGCCGTGCTCGACGCGCGCGAGCGTCGGGCCGTCGCCGCGCTCCAGGACGTCGACGGGGTGGTGCCGCCCGTCGGCGACCGGATGACCGCGGCCTTCTCGATCGCCGACCCGCTCGCGTTCGAGGCGGTCGACGACCTGCTGATGACGGTCGCGGCCGAGCCGGACGGCCGGCAGCGGGTCGCGGTGCACTCGGCGCAGGACGGGCGTGAGCTGTGGTCGGCGCCCATCGGTACCGCGCGGACGTCGGACGACGCCGTGCTCGCGCGGCCGCCGTGCGCCACCGGGACGTCGAGCGACTGGGGCGACGTGGTGCTGTGCCTCGACACCGACGGCAGCGTCCGGTGGGGCGACACGGGCGAGCTCGAGCGGGACGAGGCGACCTACGCGCGCCTGCTCGTCCTCGGGCTCGCGGACGGGACGGAGCACGTGCGCCGCGACCTGGCGCCGGACGTCCGTGACGTCGTGCTGCTCGACGACCTGCTGGTCACGGCGAGGGAGGGCGCGGGCCAGGTGGTGCTCGTCGCGAGCGACGTGGACGGGACGGTGCGGTGGCGCAAGCGGCTGGCCGACGGCGGCGCGGGCGCCGCTGGCGCCGGCCCGATCAGCCTCTCGATCGCGGGCGGCGGCGTGTGGGTCGACGGCTCGTCGGGATCGCCGCTCGGGCTGGTGACACGCGAGGGCGAGGTCCTGGCGAGGGCGGTGGGGAACCGGTGGTCCTCCGACGAGCGGTCGCTGCTCCTCACCACGTCCCGCGGGTCCGCGACGCAGACGCGCGTGGTCCGGGACGCGGCCGTCGTCGCGACCGTCGAGGGCGATCCCGTGTCCAGCACCGTCGACGACGGGAGCCTGGGGGACGTGCTCCTGACGGACGGCGAGGGCCTCACGCTGTGGGACGTGGCGACGGGTGAGCGGCGGTGGGTCGTGCCGGAGGGCGACGACGACGGCTCCGACTCCTACCGGCGGACGGCCTCGGGCTCGATGGTGCTGCGCGGCGTGGTCTACGTCTGGGACGACGCCGTGATCCGGGCGTTCGCGGGGTCCGACGGTCGGCTCCTGTGGACCGACGCGCCGCCGGGGTCCTCGGTGGCCGAGGTGCTCACCGACGGTCGGCGGCTGCTCGTGTCGCCGCAGTTCGAGGAGGGCTCGGACACCGTCATGTCGTTGCGCGCCCTCACGCTCGACGGGGAGCCGGCGGGACGGGTCGAGCTGCCCTCCGGTCTGCGGTGGACCACGTCGTTCGAGGGGATGTTCTGGGGCGTGCGGGAGGGCGACGGGGAGTACGACGTGGTGGCGCTGCGCTGAGCCGGGCCGTCTCGCCCAGCGGACCCTCCGGTTGCCCGGACGGCGACGACCTGGGCACGGTGGTGTCGACCGAAGGCGAGCGGCACCACCGCGCAGGACCCGCGTGTGGGTGGCGCTCGTCCCCAGGCGACGAGAGGAGAGCCCCGTGCTCACCCTGACCGACAACGCCCGCACCGCCGTCGAGACCCTCACCGCCCGATCGGGCCTGCCCGCCGAGTCCGGTGGGTTGCGCATCGAGGAGCAGGAGTCGGGGGCGTTCGACCTCGCGCTGGTCGCGGGACCGACCCCCGGTGACGAGGTCGTGGAGGCGGGCACGGCCCGCGTGTACGTCGACGAGCGCACGGCCGAGACCCTCGCGGCCTCCCGGCTCGACGTCGAGGCGTCGGGCACCGGCCCGGCGTTCACGCTCAGCGCGCAGTGATGCGCTGAGCACGGCGCCGACCGCCTGACATGACACGGCGACCGCCCCGGAGGTCCTGGCAGGACCGCACCGGGGCGGTCGTCGTCTGCGCGCTCGGGCCGGTGCTCGTCGCGGTCCTGGCGGTCGGCGCGTGCTCCGGGCCGACCGCCACCGTGACGGGGGGCGTGACGACGGGGGGCGTGACGGGGGACGCGACGGGCGGCACGACGGGGGCCTCGCAGTCCGTCACGGGCACGCCCGGGACCAGCCCGGCGGCCCGCCCGACCGCCGCCTGGAGCACGCGGCCTCCCCGCCCGTCACCGACCCCGCCCGACGACCGACGTCCGCCGTTCCGCGCGAGCGTCTCGCGCGTCGACGCGGCGTTGGCGGCGCGCATGCACGCCTCGTGGCGACCGGGCTGCCCGGTGCCGTTGGCGGACCTGCGCCACCTGCGGCTGCGGTACGTGGACTTCGAGGGGCGGGTCCGGGACGGCGAGCTGGTCGTGCACGCGGACGTCGCGACCGGCGTCGTACGGGTCTTCGAGCGGCTGTACGACCTCGAGTTCCCCCTGCGCTCGCTGCGGCTCGTCGACGACTTCGGCGCGGACGACGACGCGTCGATGGCCGCCGACAACACGTCGGCCTTCAACTGCCGAGGGGTCACGGGTGGCACCGCCTGGTCGGAGCACTCGTACGGCCGCGCGATCGACGTGAACCCGGTCGAGAACCCGTACGTGAGCGGCACGTACGTCGCGCCGCCCGCGGGACGGGCGTTCCTCGACCGGGTCGCGGGCCCGGGGGTGATCCTGGCCGACGACGAGGTGGTGCGGGCCTTCGCCGCGCAGGGCTGGTCCTGGGGCGGGTACTGGACCCGGCCGGTGGACCACCAGCACTTCTCGACGACGAACCGCTGACGGGGACGCGGCCGCAGCGCTCAGTGACCCAGCAGGTCCTCGAAGCTCGGCACCGCGTCGTACAGGCCGACGGGCTTGGCGGGCTCACGCTCGGCGACGATCTCGGCGAGCTCGCGGCCCGCGCGCCGGATGCGCTCCGGCAGCGGCTTGACGTCGTCGCCGCCCCCGTCGGCCCAGTCGTCGGTCGCGGCGAACACGCCGGTCCCGACGACGTCCGCGTGCAGGTAACCGAACAGCGGCCGCAGCGCGTACTCGAGCACGAGCGAGTGCCGGCCCGTGCCGCCGGTCGCGCCGAGCAGCACCGGCATCCCGGCCAGCGCGTCCTTGTCCAGCACGTCGACGAACGACTTGAACAGCCCCGCGTAGGACGCCGTGAACACCGGGGTCACGGCGATCACGCCGTCGGCGGCGGCGAGCTTGGCGAGCGCGTCGGCCAGCGCACCGGACGCGAAGCCGGTGAGCGTCATGTTGACCACCTCGTGCGCGAGGTCGCGCAGCTCGATCGTCGTGACGCTCGCGCGCAGGCCGCGTGCGGCGAGCTCGTCGGACGTCGCGACGGCGAGCCGGTCCGCGAGCAGGCGGGTCGACGACGGCTGGCTGACGCCGGCCGAGATCACGACGAGCGAACGCTCCTGGCCCATGGGTCCTCCGATCGGGGGCGTGCTCATCGTGCCACCGCGTCCGCGGCCGCGACGTCGTCCTCGGCGGTCCGGCCGGTCCAGTGGTCGGCGGCGGCGACGGGCTGGGCGTGCACCTCACCGGCCGCGCGGGCAGCGGCGACGCGCTCGGTGTGGCTCGGGGGGTTCGCCGGGACGTGCGCGGGACGACGAGCCTCGGCCTCCTGGCGGAGCACGGGGACGACCTCGCCGGCGAGCAGGTCGATCTGCTCGAGGACGGTCTTGAGGGGCAGGCCCGCGTGGTCCATGAGGAACAGCTGGCGCTGGTAGTGCCCGACCTGCTCCCAGAACGCGCCGTACCGGTCGATGACCTGCTGCGGCGAGCCGACGGTCAGCGGGGTCTCGCGCGTGAAGTCCTCCATCGACGGGCCGTGGCCGTAGACGGGGGCGTTGTCGAAGTACGGGCGGAACTCGTCCCACGCCTTCTGCGAGTCCTTGCGCATGAAGACCTGGCCGCCGAGCCCGACGATCGCCTGGTCGGCGCTGCCGTGGCCGTGGTGCTCGTAGCGCCGGCGGTAGAAGTTCACCATCTGCGCGGTGTGCTCCATGGGCCAGAAGATCGCGTTGTGCAGGAACCCGTCGCCGTAGTACGCGGCCTGCTCGGCGATCTCGGGCGAGCGGATGGAGCCGTGCCACACGAACGGCGCGACGCCGTCGAGCGGGCGCGGGGTCGAGGTGAAGCCCTGCAGCGGCGTGCGGAACGTGCCGGACCAGTCGACGACGTCCTCGGTCCACAGGCGGCGCAGCAGCGCGTAGTTCTCGATCGCGAGCGGGATGCCCTGACGGATGTCCTGGCCGAACCACGGGTAGACCGGGCCGGTGTTGCCGCGGCCCATCATGAGGTCCATCCGGCCGTCGGAGATGACCTGGAGCATCGCGTACTCCTCGGCCAGCCGGACCGGGTCGTTCGTCGTGATGAGCGTCGTCGCGGTGGACAGCGTGATCTGCTTCGTGACGCCCGCGAGGTAGCCGAGCATCGTGGTGGGGGAGGACGGGACGAACGGCGGGTTGTGGTGCTCGCCGGTCGCGAAGACGTCGAGGCCCGCCTCGTCGGCGTGCTTCGCGATCGTGAGCATCGCGCGCACGCGCTCGGTGTCGTCGGGCGTGCGGCCGGTGGTCGGGTCGGTCGTCACGTCACCGACGGAGAAGATGCCGAACTGCATCGCGGCTCGCCTCGTTTCGCTGGTCCTGGGCGGTCTCGTCGACCGTCAGATTCATGCGTTTGCATGTACTGCTGGCGACAACCCTACGGCGGAAAGCCCTATTCCCCGCCCCCGCCACGGACCCATCCTCCCTGCCCGCCGCGCTGACGACCCGCGTCTCGACGCCCCGGTCGTCCCGGTTCGTCCCAGGTGCTCGCGTGAGACGCGCCGCTTCGCCCTCCGACCGTTTGTCGGGTGGCCCGTCCGGTGATGAGATGACCGCACGGAGACAAGGGGGGCGTCGTTGGTGGACGGCCAGATCAAGGTCCTCGTCGTCGAGGACGACGCCGACACGGGGCTGTTCGTCCGGACGGTGCTCGAGCGCCGCGCCGGGATGTCCGTGACCGTCCTCACCGACGCGCTCGGGGCGCTCGCGCACGCGACGACCAGGCCCGTCGACCTCGTCATCACCGACATCCAGCTCCCCGGCATGTCCGGGCTCGAGCTGCTGCGCGAGCTGCGGCGCGCCGTGCCCGGCCTCCCCGTCATCGTCATGACCGCGTTCGCGAGCGTCGACTACGCCGTCGACGCGCTGCACGAGCAGGCCGACGACTTCCTGGTCAAGCCCGTGTCCGCGGCGGACCTCACCGAGCGCGCCACGCAGATCGCCGAACGCGGGCGCGCGCGGCGCGAGGCGGACCGCGGTGCGGTCGTGCTCGCCGTCGGCGCGCACCCCGACGACGTCGAGATCGGGATCGGCGCGACGCTCGCGTCCCACCGCGACGCGGGCGACACGGTCGTCGTGCTCACGATGTCCTGCGGGGCGGTCGGCGGCGCCGCCGCGGACCGGCGGCACGAGGCGCTCGCGGCCGCGGGCGTCGTCGGCGCGCGCCTGTTCCTGCTCGACTTCGTCGACACGCAGCTCGAGTCCGCACCGGACCTCATCCCCGCGGTCGAGCGGACCGTCGCCGAGGTCAGGCCCACGGTCGTCTACACGCACTCGGTGCACGACCGGCACCAGGACCACCGGGCGGTGCACCGCGCCGTGCAGGTCGCGTCCCGCGAGGTGCCCACGCTCGGCTGCTTCCAGAGCCCGTCCTCGACCATCGACTACCGGCCCACGCGGTTCGTGACGGTCGACGGGTACCTCGATCGGAAGCTCGAGATGCTCGCGTCGTTCAGCTCGCAGTCCCACCGCGCTTACATGGACCCCGACGCGGTGCGGTCCGCGGCGCGGTACTGGGCGAGGTTCGGCACGGGGACCTACGTCGAGCCGCTCGAGATGGTGCGCGCCGCGGGCGGCGTGCCGTCGTCGGGCGCGCGCGTGGCCGCCGACGAGCGCGCCGACGACAAGGCCCGAGGCAGGGCCGGCGGCGGCGCCGGCCGCGACACGCAGGACGGATCGGTGAACGCATGACGCGGGTGCTCGTGACCGGGGCCGGAGGACCCGCCGGGGTGGCGGTGGTCCGCTCGCTGCTGCGGCGCGGCGACGTCGAGGTCTACGCCGCGGACATGGACCGCTGGGCGAGCGGCATCTACCTGGTGCCGCCCGAGCGTCGCCGGCTCGTCCCCGCGGGGCTCGCCCCGCACTTCGTCGACACCGTGGTCGAGCTGTGCGCCGCGGACGGCATCGAGGTGCTCTACCCGACGGTCGACGTCGAGCTCCCCCGCATCGCCGCGCAGCGCGAGCGGTTCACGCAGGTCGGCACGCGCGTGGCGTCACCCGAGCTGCGCACGCTCGAGACCGCGCTCGACAAGCTGACGCTCGCGCGCGCGTGCGCGCACGTCGCGTACGTCCCGCGCACCGAGCTGGTCGGCACGCCGCAGGCGATCAGCGGCTGGCAGTTCCCCGTGATCGTCAAGCCGCGCCGCGGGGCCGGGTCGCGCGGTGTCCGCGTGGTCGCCACGGCGGCCGAGCTCGACGCGGTGCACGACGACGAGGACCTGCTGGTGCAGGAGCTGCTGCCGGGCGAGGAGTTCTCGGTCGACGTGTTCGCTGACCTCGACGGCCACGTGGTCGCCGCGGTGCCGCGGTCCCGGCTGCGGGTCGACTCGGGCGTGGCGGTCGCGGGGGTCACGGTGCAGGACGAGCGGCTCGTCGCGGCGGCCACCGCCATCGCGGAGGCGATCGGGCTGACGACGGTCGCCAACGTGCAGCTCAAGCTCACGGCCGACGGCACACCCGGGCTGCTCGAGGTCAACCCCCGGTTCCCGGGTGCCATGCCGCTGACCATCGCCGCGGGCGTCGACATGCCGTCGCTCGTGCTCGACGCGGTCCTGGGCCTGCCGGTGCCGCGCCACGTGGAGTTCGTCGAGGTCGCCAACGTGCGCTACCTCGAGGACGTGTTCCTGCCGGTCGGCGACGTCCTGCCCCCGATCGAGCCACCGCCCGCGCCGGAGGGCTGATGGCGCCGTCCCCGCCACCGTCGCCCGCCGAGGACCACCACGTCCACTCGACGTTCTCCGACGACGCCGTCAGCACCCCGCAGGAGAACCTCGTGGCGGCGCTCGAGCGTGGGCTGCGCGTCGTGCGGATGGTCGACCACGTCCGGGCGACGACGGCGGACGTGCCGCAGCGGCTCGACGCGCTCGCGCGGCTGCCACGCGCCGCGGGTCTGCGCGTCGAGACCGGCGTCGAGGCGAAGATCCTCGACGTCGCGGGCGGGGTCGACGCCCCGGCGGACGTGCTGCGCGCCGCGGGCGGCCCCGGCGGTGTCGACCGCGTGCTGCTCGCCGACCACCAGCTGCCCGGCCCGGACGGGCCGTGGAGCCCCCGCCGCACGCACGAGGCGATGGCCGCGGGCGACGTGACGGCAGCCGACGTGCTCGCGATGCTCGTCGACGGGACCGTCGCCGCCCTGCGGCGCACCCCCGCCGCGCAGCTCGCGCACCCGCTGTCGCTCGTCCCCAAGCTCGGCCTGACGGAGGACGACGTGAGCGACGAGCACCTCGACGCGATCGCCGCCGCCGCGCTCGCGGCCGGCGCGCTCGTCGAGGTCAACGAGAAGTGGCGGTGCCCGGGACCGCGCGCGGTCGCCCGGTGGCGCGCCGCGGGCGTGCCGCTCGTCGCCTCGACCGACGCGCACGACGCGCGTGACGTCGGCCGCTACGACTGGCTCCGGCGGTCCGCCGGGGCGGGGGAGCCGTGATGGCGCACGACGCGCTCGTCGTGCTGCTCGTCGCGCTCGTCGTGGTCGGGGCGGTCCCCGTACTCGTCGGGCTCGTGCAGTACCTGCTGGTCCCCGTCCACGCGGTGCGCAACCACCTGCGCGACGCCTCGCCGTACCTACCGCGCGTCGTCGTGATCGTGCCCGCGTGGAACGAGGGGGCCGTGCTCGCGCCCTCGCTCGAGCGGCTCATGCGCCTGGAGTACCCGCCCGACCGGCTCAGGGTGTTCGTCGTCGACGACGCCTCGACCGACGACACCCCGCAGGTCGTCCAGGCCAAGGCCGCCGAGCACCCGGGCCGGATCGTGCACCTGCGCCGCGTACAGGGCGGTCAGGGCAAGGCGCACACGCTCAACCACGGCATCGAGCGGGCGCTCGCGGACGACTGGATGCAGGCGCTGCTCATCATGGACGCCGACGTCATCTACCGCCCCGACGCGCTGCGCAAGATGACGCGGCACCTCGCCGACGAGCGCGTCGGCGCGGTCACCGCCTACATCCGCGAGGGCAGCGCGCGGCCCGGCTCGGTCGCGCGGTTCATCGGCTACGAGTACGTGACGGCGCAGGCCGCGGCACGGCGCGCGCAGAACGTGCTCGGCGCGATGGCGTGCCTCGCGGGCGGCGCGCAGCTGCACTCGCGCACGAACCTCGAGTCGATCGGCGGGCGCGTCGACACCACGACCCTCGCCGAGGACACGTTCACCACGTTCCTCACCCAGCTCGACGGCCGCGAGGTGGTGTTCGAGCCCGCGGCGGTCGTGGCGGCCGAGGAGCCGGACTCCGTGCGCGCGCTGTGGAAGCAGCGCGTGCGCTGGGCGCGCGGCAACGTCCAGATCACGCGGCGGTTCTCCGACGTGTGGTTCCGCCGCCCGTGGCCGCTGCGCCGCGGCGGGCAGCGGCTCGGGTCCTGGACGTTCGGGCTCATCTGGTTCTCCGTCTACATGCTGCCCGTCGCGATCGTCCTGGCGACCGCCGGCCTCGTCGGGCTGCACCTGCTCGACTCGGCGGTCGCGCTGACCGCGTTCCGTGCCCTGTGGTGGCTCGGGGTCGTCGCGTACGTGTACATCACCATCACGACGCTCCTGCTCGACCGCGAGACCGCGGGCCGGGCGTGGTTCCAGGCGTTCACGTTCCCGGGCCTGCTGGCGCTCGTCGTCATGACCGCGGCGTGGGTGCCCGGCCTGTGGGAGGAGCGCGTGCCGGCGCTGTTCGGCCTGCGGATGACCGACCAGGGGCGCGACGCGTGGCAGCTCGCGCTGTACGCGTGGCCGCTCGTCGCGATGCTCGTCGCGCCCGTCGTGCGGGGCGTCGACGGCGTGCGCGGCGTCAAGGTGCTCGCCACGCCGCTGCTCTACGTGATCGGCTACGGCCCCGTGCTGTGCGCCATCACGCTGGACGCGTACGTCAAGCAGTGGCGCGGGGCCTCCGCGCAGTGGGACAAGACCGAGAAGACGGGACGGGTCGTGGGATGACGGGTCGTGGCCTGGCGGGTCCGACGAGCGGGCGGCCGCCCGTGCGGCTGGACCAGCGCGCGCTGGAGCGCGAGATCCGCGCCGACGCGCGCGCCGAGCGCCGGGTGCTCGCCGTCGGGCTCGTCGCGGCCGTCGTGACCATCGCCGCCCTCGCGCTGCTCTCGACGCTGCGATGAGCACGCCACCGGGAGTGGACCGCCGCAGGCGGGGCTCGGGGTTCCTGCGGTTCGTCTCGCGGTACACCGGCCCCGAGGCGGGCGTCGTCGAGCGGCAGCTGCCGTTCGTGCTCGCCTTCTCCGTCGGCATGGTCGTCCTCGCGGTCGTCGACGTGGTCGTCGACCCGACGCTCGTGCTCGCGTCCGCGATCGTGACCGTCGCCGTGCTGGTGCTCGCGGTCACGCTGCCGTGGCGCCGGTGGCCGGCCTGGGCGGCGGACGTGCTGCCCGTGGTCTCGCTCGGCGCGGTCGCGCTGCTGCGGGCCGGCACGGGAGGGCCCGGCTCGGTGCTCGCGGCGCTGCTGTTCATCCCGGTGCTCACGCTCGCGTCCCAGCGCGGGCGACGGGGCGTGACGCTCGCGACGGTGTGCGTCGTGCTCGTCGTGTTCACGCCCGCCGTCATCGACCCGAGCACGTTCACCTCGCTCACCGTCGCGCGCGCCGTCGTCGTCGCGCTCGTCGCGTTCGTCCTCGCGCTCGTCTCGCACGAGACCACCGAGCGCCTGCGGGTGCGCAACGCCGCGCTCGACCGGTTGCGCGTGGACCAGGACGAGCTGCTCGACCTGGTGCGCACCGACGCGGAGGTGATCGCGCGCGTCGCCGCGGCCCGCGAGTCCGCGCTCGAGCAGATGGTCGCGGTGATCGACTCCGCGACCGAGCAGGCGATCATCGCGACCGACGCCGACGGCGTGATCCAGGTGTTCAACGCGGGAGCCGAGCGCCTGCTCGGTCACGCGCAGGGCTCCGTGGTCGGCCGCCTGCGGCTCACCGCGCTGCACGACCCGGACGAGCTGCGCGAGCGGTACCGCAGCGCGACCGGCCACGACGTGCGCGGCGAGGGCGAGCAGGCCGACCGGCGTCTGCTCGACGTGGTCGTGTCCCCCGCGCGGGGCGACGGCTCGAACGTGCGCGACTGGACGTGGGTGCGGCGCGACGGCGAGCGCCGGACCGTGCGGCTCGCGGTCACGCGTCGCGTCGAGGGCGACGGGGCGAGCAGCGGCTTCGTCGTCGTCGCCTCCGACGTCACCGCCGAGCGCGAGGCGGCGGCGTTCAAGGACCAGTTCGTCAGCCTCGTCAGCCACGAGCTGCGCACGCCCCTGACCGCGGTGCTCGGCTACCTCGAGCTCCTGCAAGACGGGCCGGACCCGCTGTCCGACGAGCAGCGCGAGTACGTGACGATCATCGAGCGCAACGCGCGCCGCCAGCTGCGGCTCGTCAGCGACCTGCTGCTGACCGCGCAGGTGGACGCGGGCACGTTCCAGGTCTCCCCCACGCGGATCGACCTCGCCGACGTGGTGCGGTCCTCGGTGGCCTCCGCCGCGTACGCCGCGCAGAACGCGAACGTCACGCTCACGCAGGACGTCGCACCGACCCCCGTGGTGGCCGACGCGACCCGGCTCGCGCAGGTCGTCGACAACCTGCTGACCAACGCGATCAAGTTCACGCGGCCCGGGGGCACGGTCGTGGTGTCGGTCGCGCCCGGCCCGCCCGACGAGTCGGGGCGGACGGGTGCCGTCCTGGAGGTCAGCGACTCCGGCGTCGGCATCGCGCCCGACGAGATCGCACGGCTCACCCAGCGGTTCTTCCGCGCGGCGTCCGCGCAGCGCGGCGCCGTCCCGGGCGTCGGGCTCGGGCTGTCGATCGCCAAGGCGGTGGTCGACGCGCACGGTGGGACGCTGGACGTCGCGAGCACCCTGGGGGAGGGCACGACGATGACCGTGCGCCTGCCGGCGCAGCCGGAGGACCCGCGCGGCTGACGGGCGCCCCGCGGGCCGTCAGGGGGTCGCGCTCGGCGCCGGCGCGTCGAGCGGCGCGGGTGCGAAGTCGACCGCCGTGCCCACCGTCGCCGGGACCTCGACCGAGTCGGTGAACTGCGCGGACGTGGGCGTCAGCCGGGGTCCGACGAGCGCGGCGAGGCCGAGCAGCACCGTCACGACGAGCCGGACCAGCGACCCGCGGTCGACCGCGAGGAACTCCCGGCGCGCACGCCGGTCCTCAGCGCCGTGCTCAGCCGTGGAGGACCGCATCGAGGTACCTCTCGTCCGGTGGCGGCGTGCGGGGACGGCGGGCGCGCGCCTCACGCACCGCGAGCAGCTCGAGGACGCCCAGGGCGAGCAGCGGTGGCACGAGCATCACGGCCCGCCCGACCGCGGAGCTCGCCCACTGCAGCACCCATCCCCACCCGGGGTGCACGTCGAGCACGATGCCGCGCACGCGCGTGTACGGCGTCGCGTTCGGGTCGTTCTCCGCGTTCGCGTCGCCCTTCGTCACGATGTACGGGCTCGTGATCACGTCGCCGGCGGCGTCGCGCACCTCGACCATCGTCCCCGTGGCGTCCTGCTCGAGCTTCGGCAGGCTGACCAGGTCGACGATGCGGTGGGTCACCATCTGCCGGGAGCCCAGCGGCCAGAACGAGATGATCTGGCCGACCTTGAGCTGGGACGGGTCGTCGACCTTGCGCATGACGACCGCGTCACCCGCGTCGAACACGGGCGCCATCGACCCCGACGTCACGATGAGCAGGCGCTGGTCGCGCGACTGGAACCACAGCGGGACGGCGAGCGACGCGGTGAACGCGAGCGTCCCGACCGCGACGACCGTCCACAGCGCCACGGACGTCAGCAGACGCCACCGGGGACGACGCCGAGCCGGCTCGGGGCGGGCCGGGCGGCGCTGTGCGCGCCGCTCGCCCTCGAGCCGGATCGGTTGCCGCGGCGGACGAGGCATCGCGCAGGGCTCAGGCGTCGGACTCGTCGGGGTCGGCCGGGTCGAACGTGATCTGGCGCGCGTCGAAGGTCAGCTCGAGCGTGGTCGACGTGTCCTGGAAGGAGTTGTCGGCGGTCTCGTCGAAGTCGATGCGGACGCACAGGTCCTCGGACGCGGTCGCGTTGAGGAACCGGTTGCCGGTCGCCTCGTCGACGCCGGGCGTCCCGACGATCGGGGTGTCGCTCGTCGCGAGCCCGAACGTGCCGGGAGCGCCGCTCTGGCCGATGCGGTTGGTCGCCGTCGACGTCCCCGCGAGCGTGCACGTCGACGTGTCGTAGATGCTGACGCGCAGCGCGCTCGACAGGTCCGCCGTGTCGCCCGAGCGGTCGTCCGCGCGGTAGCTGATCGCGTACTGGTAGCGCAGCGAGCCGTTGTTGCTGACCGTGACCGGCGCGACGACGGACGCCCCGGGGAGCATGTTGTCGACCGGCACCGAGAACTCGAGCTGGCCGAGCTCGAGGTTCACGCGGCCGGTGGTGATCGCGTCGTTCGCCTTCTCCTGGTCGGTGAACAGCGCCGACGTGGTCAGCGAGGTGACGCCCAGGGCCGCCAGGCCGACGATCGTGACGGTCGCCCACAGGCGGCGCCGGCGGGCCTTGTCGGCCTGCGCCGGGGCAGGGTTGACCATCTCCTCGATCAGGTCGTCCATCATCGTGCGGTTCCCCCCTCGGGCGGGTCTCGGCTGACACCACGGGTACTCGGCTCATCGACGCGACGGCCCCGTGACTTGAGCGGTTGGCCCGACTTTCTCCGGATGATCTCACGCGCCCCGGGCGCCGCGCACGCGTGGCGCGCGCGCGGGGCGCTGCGCTGCGGGGACCTCCTCGGGCGGCACGGCGGGGGAGTACCAGAACCCCTGGGCGCGGTCGACCCCGAGCCGGCGCAGCGTCGCCGCGGTCTGCTCGTCCTCGACGCCCTCGGCGACGACGCGCAGCCCGAACGAGTGCGCCAGGTCGACCATGGCCTGCACGACGACCTCGGACCGCTCGCCGTCGCCGTCGCGCAGGTCGGCGACGAACAGCCGGTCGATCTTGAGCTCGCCGACCGGCAGGTCGCGCAGCTGCGAGATGGACGTGTTGCCGATGCCGAAGTCGTCGATCGCGACGTGCACGCCCAGTGCGCCGAGTCGCTCCAGCACGGGCACGATGCGCGAGGGGTCCGCGACGAGCGCGGTCTCGGTGATCTCGACCTCGAGCAGTGCCGCGGGCACGTCGTGCTCGACCAGCAGCCCCTCGATCGCGTCGACCACCGCGGTCGTCGTGACGTCGTGCGCGGACAGGTTGACCGCGACCGGCAGCGGCGTGCCCGCCTCGCGCCACCGTGCGAGCTGGGTGATCGCGCTGGTCAGCGCGAACCGGGTGAGCTCGTGGATGAGGCCCGACTGCTCCGCCAGCGGGATGAACGCGCCCGGCAGCAGCAGCCCGCGCGTCGGGTGGTCCCAGCGCATCAGGGCCTCGTACCCGACGGGGCGGCCCGTCTCGAGGGACACCTTCGGCTGGTAGTGCATGACGAGCTCGGACTCGCCGACGGGCGCCTCGATCGCGTGGTGCAGGTCGCCCAGCAGGACGAGGCGCTGCGGCGAGGAGTGGTCCTCGTCGGGGTCGTACACCGCGACGCCCGTGCGGTGGTGCTTGGCGGAGTACATCGCGACGTCCGCGGTGCGCATGAGCGACGAGGCGTCGCTCGCGTGGTCCGGGATGCACGCGACCCCCACGGACGTCTCCACGTGCAGGGACATCTCCCCGAGCTGGAACGGCGGGATGAACAGCTGGCGCACGCGGCGGGCCAGCCGCTCGGCGTTCGCGACCGACCGCACGTCGGGCAGGAGCACCGCGAACTCGTCGCCGCCGAGCCGCGCGACGACGTCCTCGTCGCGCAGCGCGCCGCGCAGCCGCTCCGCGACCTGCTCGAGCAGCTCGTCGCCGTGGTCGTGCCCGAGCGAGTCGTTGATGTCCTTGAACCGGTCGATGTCGAGCAGCACCAGGCCGACCCGACCGCCGGACCGCAGCGCCTCGGCGACGTCGCGACGCATGCGGTCCGCGAGCAGGCGACGGTTCGGCAGGCCGGTCAGCGAGTCGAGCAGCGCGAGCCGCGCGTTCTCCATCGCCGACGCCTGCAGGCGCTTGGACGTCGCGTGCACGGTGCGGAACAGCAGGAGCCACAGGGCGACCAGCCCGCCGCCGACGACGAGCGTGACGGTGCCGCGGGCCTGCGCGAGCGTGGCGACCGCCTCGGTGTGGTCGAGCACGATCTCGGCCGCGCCGATCACCGGATCGGAGCTGCCCGCACCCGGTGCGGCGGAGGGCAGCGGTGTGCCGATCACCGCGCCCGCCAGGTCCCGCGCGTCCGACGCCCGCACGGGCACGTACACGTCGAGCACCTCGGTGACGGTCGCACCCGTGCCGATCGAGTCCACCTGGTTGACGTCGTCGAGCACCTGCGCGTCGGCCTCACCGTCGGCGAGCACCTGCGCGAGCCGCTCGGTGTCCGGGAAGCCCACGGTGGCGTCGGTCGAGCTGTACATCAGCGCGCCCGCGGTGCTCCACAGCCGCAGCTCGACGAGGCGCGACGAGAACAGCGAGGTCGCGCTGCGCACGGACTCACGCTGCGCATCGCCGAGCACCGCGATGTCGAACGCCTCGGGCGGCAGCGGTGCGGCGGCGTACGCCATGACCGAGGCCGCCGACTGCGTGCCGTCGCGCACCGACTGCTCGTGCATGACCCGCCCGGTCATCCACACGAGCGCGACGCCGAGGGCGGCCATGGCGAGGAAGCTCACGACGCCGAAGTAGCGCGTGAGCGACCAGCGTCGCCGTGCGGCGGCTCGCGCCACGGGGCCTCCCTCCGGTCCGCCCGGTCCCTACCGGAGGTTAGGCGGTGGCGGCCCCCGCGGCGAGCACCACCCGTCCTCGACGCGCGGGAACGACCGCGCACGTGGTCGTGTTGAGGGCGATGGACGGCGCGCACGACGCGCGTCGCGGGCGAGGAGGTGGGCACGTGACGTACGAGGTCACGAAGACCGACGAGCAGTGGGCGCTCGAGCTCGAGCCGCAGGAGTTCGCGGTCCTGCGGCGCGCGGGCACCGAGCGCGCGTTCACGGGCGCGCTGCTCGACGAGAAGCGCCGCGGCGTGTACCGGTGTCGCGCGTGCGGTGGCGAGCTGTTCTCGTCGGACGCGAAGTTCGACTCGCACTGCGGGTGGCCGAGCTTCTTCACGCCGCTCGCGGGCGACGCGGTCGAGCTGGTCGAGGACCGGTCGCACGGGATGGTCCGCACGGAGGTGCGGTGCGCCCGGTGCGGCTCGCACCTGGGCCACGTGTTCGACGACGCGCCCCAGACGCCGACCGGCGACCGGTTCTGCATGAACTCGGTGAGCCTGACGTTCGAGCCGGTGGACGCCCAGGGCTGAGGACCGGACCGTCAGCCGGACGAGGGCTCCCGACCCGCCGCCCGGGTGCCGGGAGCACCCGTCCGGGCCTCGTCGGCGGGACACGCCTGATCCGTTCGGTCGACACGCCGGGCGAACCTGCGAGACGGGCTGAAGCCGGGGCCCGTACGCGCCGATAATGACCGCGTGGACGAGGTGCTCACGGTGCGACGGTGGCGGCGGTACGGCGCCGACCGGCTCTACGTGACCCACGAGACCGGTGCGCGGGTCGGGTCGATCGACCTGCAGTCGGGTGAGGTGGTCGTCGAGGAGCCGGAGCTCGAGGAGGGCCTGCGCCGGGCGGCGCAGGAGTTCCTGCGCGGCGACGGCAACGAGATCACGCTCCCGCTGCCCCGCCAGCCGTTCGGCGAGCCCGAGCGCACCGCGCTGCACGCGTGGCTCGGCCCCACGGACGAGCCGCGCGCGGAGCGCGGCGCACCGCTGCGCACGCGCCTCGAGCGCCTGTACGCCGAGGGCTGGCACGTGGTGCACGACGTGCCGCTCGGCCGGCAGGGGACGGTCGTGGAGCACCTGCTCGTCGGCCCCGGCGGCATCCTGACCGTCGCGGAGCGCGGCACGCCCGGCGAGCGCGTGGTCGTGCGTGGCCGGCTCATGACGATCGGCGGGACGGCCGTCGGCCACCTGCACGCGGCCCGCATGGAGGCCGCGCGGGTGCAGGGGCTGCTGCTGCGCGCGGGGTGCGCCGACATCACGGTCCGGGCGCTCGTCGTCGTCCGCGGGGAGCTGCAGGTCGAGGCCCCGCCCGCGCCCGGGGAGGCCGTCGTCGTGACGCGTGGCGAGCTGCCGCGCGCGATCCGCGGGCTCCCACCCGTGCTCGAGCCGGACCGTGTCGCGGCCGTCGCGCACGTCGCCCGGCAGCGCGTCACCTGGACGCGATAGCACCTGGATGCGCCCGATCCGGGCCATCGGGCACGGACCGGCGCAGAACGTTCACCCCTTCGGGCTCGACGTCGGCCCGGGCGAACCGTTCCCACAGGGGCACCTCACGCGCCAAGATGTGCGCGTGATGGACGACGACCTGCAACAGCTCGAGCGCGAGCTCGGCTTGTTCCTGCGCCGAGCGACCGCGTCCTCGACCGCGATGGCGCGGCGGGTGCACCCGGAGCTCGAGCCCTCGGCGTACGAGCTGCTCGCGCTCATCGAGCGGACGCCCGGGGTGCGCGCGAGCGACCTGGCCGCGTACATCGGGGTGGGACGCGGGACGATGTCCCGCCAGCTCGCGCGGCTCGGCGCGCTGGGGCTCCTGACGCGCTCGCCCGACCCGGACGACTTCCGCGGCCAGCTCCTCGCGCTGACGCCCGAGGGGTCGTGCCGGCTCGCCTCCGCGCAGCAGGCGCGGACCGACTTCCTGGCCCGCGCGCTCGAGGACTGGGCGCCGGAGCAGATCTCCCAGCTCACCGCGCAGCTGGGCCGGCTCAACCGCGACCTGTCCTCGGCGTGGGCGACGCAGCCCGCGACGCCGGCCGCGTCGGCGGTGGGCTGACCTCGACGGCTTCACGCCGTGGCTCGACCTGCGGACGACGACCACGCTGGGGTGCACCTGAGCGGACGGTCGGACCGACGACGACGGGGACGGGCGCGGGGCGAGCCCCCGTCGTCGTCGGGGTGGGACGTCAGCGGCGTCGCGCGCCGTCCGCGAGCTCGTCGCGCACCTGCTCGTCGGTGGCCTGCTCGTCGAGGAGCTGCTCGACGCCCGAGCGCCGGCCGAGCGGCACCTCCTTGAGGAACAGCACCGCCACCAGCGAGATGAGCGCGACGGGCGCCGCGAACAGGAACAGGTCGGCGATCGCGTCACCGAACGACTGCTCGACGACCGTGCGCACCGGGCCGGGGAGCGTCGACAGGTCGGGCAGCGTGCCGTCGCCGCCCATCGCGCGCGGGTCGATGCCCAGCTTGCTCAGGCCGGTGACGATGTAGTCCGTCGAGCGGTTCGACAGGACCGCGCCGAGCACCGAGACGCCGATCGCGCCACCGAGCGTGCGGAAGAACGCGACGGTCGAGGTGCCGGAGCCGACCTCGGAGACGTGCAGCGTGTTCTGCACGGCGAGCACCAGGTTCTGCATGAGCATGCCGACGCCCGCACCGAGGATCACCATGTACGCGCTGACGAGCACGAAGCTCGTGTCGTAGTGGATCGTGCCCATGAGGCCGATGCCGGCGGTGAGCACCGCGGCGCCCCAGATCATGAACGCCTTGTAGCGGCCCGTCTTGGAGATGATCTGGCCGGACACGGTCGACGAGACGAGCACGCCCGCGATCATCGGGATCGTCATGAGGCCCGACTCGGTCGGGGTCTTGCCGCGGGCGAGCTGCATGTACTGGCTGAGGAACACCGAGGTGCCGAACATCGCGATGCCCACCGCGATGCTGGCGATGACGGACAGCACGAGCGTGCGGTTGCGGAACAGGTGCAGCGGGATGATCGGCTCCGCCGCGCGGGACTCGACCCACAGCGCGGCCGCGAGCGTGACGACGGCACCGCCGACCATCGCGGCGGTCTGCCACGAGGCCCAGTCGAACGAGCTGCCGGCGAACGTGATCCACAGCAGGAGCAGCGCGATGCCGACCGAGATCAGCGTGGCGCCCCAGTAGTCGATCCGCACCACGCGGCGCGCGACCGTGGGCAGGTGCAGCGTGCGCTGGAGGACGACGATCGCGAAGATCGCGAACGGCAGCCCGACGAAGAAGTTGGCGCGCCACGTGAGCGAGGAGTCGGTGATGACCCCGCCGAGCAGCGGGCCGCCGACCATCGAGATGCCCATGATCGCGCCCATGAGGCCCATGTACCGGCCGCGCTCGCGGGGGCTGATGATGTCCGCGATCAGCACGGTGCCGAGCGCCGTCATGCCGCCCGCGCCGACGCCCTGCAGGGCGCGCATCGCGATGAGCATGTCGGTGTTGTGCGCGAGGCCGGCCAGCGCGGACGACACGACGGTCACGGCCAGCGCGAGCTGCACGAGCAGCTTGCGGCTCACGAGGTCGGCGAGCTTGCCCCAGATCGGCGTGGAGATCGTGGTGGTCAGCAGGGTCGCGGTGACGACCCAGGTGAACGCCGACTGGCTCCCGCCGAGGTCGGTGATGATGCGGGGCAGCGAGGACGACACGACGCTCGTGGCGAGCATCGAGACGAACATCCCGAGCAGGATGCCGGAGAGCGCCTCGAGGACCTCGCGGCGGGTCATGGCGGGCGCGGTGGTGCCGGGCGCGGTGGTGCCGGGCGCGGTGGTGCCGGGTGCGCCGGGCGGGGTGGGGTGCTGGGACACGGTGTTCCTGGTTCTCTTCGTGCGGTCGGGGCCCGGCGTCGTCGGCGGGGTGCTGTGCGGCTGGTGCGAGGGGGAGCGCGAGGCGGCGTCAGGCGGGTGCGCGGTCGGGCAGGACGCTCGCGCGGTCGAACGTCGCGCTGAGCCGGACGAGCACCTCGGTGGCCGCCGCGAGGTCGCGGTCGTCCCAGTCGGCGAACAGGTCGGCGGTGCGCTCTGCGAGGGCCGCCTCGATCTCCTCGGCGCGCGCGACGCCCGCGGGGGTCAGGTGCAGCGTGCGGGCCCGGCGGTCGTCGGTGTCGACGATGCGCTCGACGAGGCCGTCGTCGACGAGCTGGCTGACCTGGCGGCTGGCGACGGACACGTCGACCCGCATGAGGTGTGCGACGTCGCCGACCTGGGTGGGGTTCCCCTCGCGGGCGCGTGTCGCGAGGGTGCGGATGAGCGCGGCGGTGGCCCGGCTGCAGTCGATGCCGCGGACGAGGGGTGCGCTCGCGTCGCGCAGCGTGCGCCAGAACGTCTCGGCGGCACGGAGCATCGCGAGCTCGGGGTTCTGCTGGTGGGCGGTCACGGGGTCCTCACTGGTGGTTGCTGCATGCAACTGTACGCGCCGATGTGTGCAGTATGCAACGAAACCGGGCGTCTCGTGGCTCACACGCCGAGCGCCGCCCCCGGCAGGGAGCGGCGCTCGCGACGGACGGCCCGGCGGGGCGCGTCAGGCGGTCTGCCCGCGGCGCTGGACCCGCACGCCCTCCATGTCCTCGAGCTCGACGCCCTTCGTCTCCGGCACGCGCCAGAGCGTGAACACGAACGACAGCGCCGCGAACAGCGCGTACATGAAGTACGGCACCGACGCGCCGAACGCTCCCAGCAGCGGCGGGAACGAGATCGTGATGAGGAAGTTCGCGATCCACTGCGCGGCCGCGGCGACGCCGAGGGCAGCGGCCCGGATGCGGTTGGGGAACATCTCGCCCAGCAGCACCCACACCAGCGGGCCCCACGTCGCGCCGAAGAACACGACGAACGCGTTCGCGGCGATCAGCGCGGTCGTGCCCCAGCCGTCGGGCAGCTGCGTCAGCACCTCGCCCGCGTTCTCCGGGTCGGGCACCTCATAGGAGTTGAGGAACGCGATCGCCATGACCGCCAGGCACACCGCCATCCCCGCGGAGCCGATCAGCAGCAGCGGACGGCGGCCCACCTTGTCGACGAGCGCGATCGCGATGAACGTGACGACGACGTTGGTGACCGCCGTGATCGTCGAGATCGTGAACGAGTCGCTCTCGTCGAACCCGACGGCCTGCCACAGCGTGTTCGAGTAGTAGAAGATCACGTTGATCCCGACGAACTGCTGGAACACCGACAGCAGGATCCCGACCCACACCACCGGCAGGAGCCCGAACCGCGGCCCGCGCAGGCTCGCCTTGGGCGCGTGCTCGTCGCTGCGGATCGTGTTCTCGATCTCGGCGACCCGGTCGGCGGCCTCCTCGCGCGTGCCGAGCACGTCCGTCAGCACCGCCAGCGCCTCGTCCTGGCGGCCCTTGCTCACCAGGTAGCGCGGCGACTCGGGGATGCGCAGCGCGAGGATCCCGTACACCGTGGCGGGCACCACCGCGACGATGAACATCCACCGCCACGCCTCGAGCCCGAGCCACAGCTCGCCCGCCGCGTCCGCGCCCTCGCCCGGCGTCGCCAGCGCGAGCAGCTGGTCGGACAGCAGCGCGGCGAAGATGCCGATGACGATCGCGAGCTGCTGCAGCGAGCCGAGCCGCCCGCGGATCACCGCGGGCGCGATCTCCGCGATGTAGGCGGGTGCGATCACGGACGCGATGCCGATGCCGACCCCCGCGAGGAACCGCCACAGGATCAGGTCCCACACGCCGAACGCGATACCGGACAGGATCGACGAGACGAAGAACAGCACCGCGCCGATGAACATGACGCGCGTGCGGCCGTACCGGTCCGCGAGCCGACCGCCCAGCCAGGCACCGAGCGCGCAGCCCAGCAGCGCGACCGCGACCGCGAAGCCCGACAGCGCGTCGCTGAGGCCGAACTCGTCGGTGAACGCCTTGACCGCGCCGTTGATGACCGACGAGTCGAAGCCGAACAGGAACCCGCCGACCGCCGCCGCCACGGCGAGCGCGACGGCCTTCCCGTGGTGCGGGCTGCGCCGGGCGTCCGCGGGACCCCCGGCACCCCCCGGCCCGCCGCTGCGGACCGTCTCCGGACCTGTGGACGCCTCCGGACCTGTGGACATGGTGTGCGCCCCTCTCGTCACGTCGCGGCCCCGTCGCGCCGCCCCGAGGTCCACCCTGACGCCGACGCCCGTGCGCTGCACGTCGAGAGGTGGCACGTCGAGCGCCCACGGTGCCGTCCGCGTTGCTATCTGCGACGACGGCTGCGACGTCGGCCGATGCCCGGGCGGCCCGCTCGGGGGAGACTGGGCGCGGAGGTGACGATGTCCGACGAACCGCGCCGGCCCCGGCGTCCCGCGATGCTCGACCCCCAGGCGGCGGACGAGCTGCCCGGCGAGCTCGACCCCGCGCTGCGTGCCGAGGTCGCGCACACGACCGCGGCCGCGCTCGTCCACCAGGGCCGCGCCAACCAGGACCCGCAGGTGGTGGCCCGGCTGGTCGCGCTCGTCGAGACCGAGGGGCTGGACGTGGTCGCCGGGCTGTGGTCCGACAGCGCGCCCGCGACGCTGCCCGGCGCGCTGTGGCGGCTGTACGTGCTGCGCGAGTGGGTGCGCCGCGACCCGGAGACCATCGCCGACCGGTACCGGCAGGGCACCGCCGCGGTCCCGGTGCACGACGTGGTCGCGGGCGTCGCACAGGCACCGGGGCCCGCCGACGTGCGGGCGGTGGCCGACGCCGTGCTCTCGGGCGTCTACACGGGCGACCTCGACGTCGCGCTCGAGCGGGCGGGCGCGTTCTGCCGCGTGCTGGCCGCGGGGGCCGCGATCGACGCCGACCACCTGGACGCGGTCGACCCGCGCGGGGCGACGCGTCAGACGTTCGGCGCGTCCGCGCTGCTGCGCACGGCCGAGGAGCTCGAGCACGCCGCACAGCTGTGGCGCGCCGGCCGGCTCGAGTAGGGCCGGGGCCGCGTCGCGGTGCGGGTGGCCCGCAGCGTGGCGCGGGTCAGCCGAGGAAGGGGTGGACGAGCAGCGTGAACACCGCGGCGACGAGCGCGGCCGCGGGGATCGTCAGGATCCACGCGATCGCGATGTTCTTGGCCACGCCCCAGCGCACGGCGGACAGACGCTTGGTCGCGCCCACGCCCATGATGGCCGAGGTGATCGTGTGCGTCGTCGAGACCGGCGCGTGCAGCACGAACGCGTTGACGTAGAGCACCGTGGCGGACACCGACTCGGCGACGAACCCGCGCGCCGGGTCGAGCTCGATGATCTTGCGACCGAGCGTGCGCATGATGCGCCAGCCACCGGAGTACGTGCCCGCGGAGATCGCGGCGGCCGCGGCGAGCTTGACCCACAGCGGGATCTCGCCCGGCTCGGCCCAGCCGACCGCGGCGAGCGCCATGACGATGACGCCCATGGTCTTCTGCGCGTCCTGCAGGCCGTGCCCGAGCGCCATCGCGGCGGCGGAGACGGTCTGCGCGAGGCGGAACCGGCGCGTCGCGCGCGACGGGTTGGCGTTCTTCACGACCCACAGCAGCGCGACCATGATGAGGAACGCGAGCCCGAAGCCCACGAGCGGCGAGAAGATCATCGGCAGGACGACCTTGTCGACGATCGCGGAGCCGTACACGCCGAGACCGCCGGCGACCCCCGCGCCGACGAGCCCGCCGATGAGCGCGTGCGTCGACGACGACGGCAGCCCGAACCACCACGTGATCATGTTCCAGGTGATCGCACCGACCAGCGCGCACAGCACCACGACGAGCTGGGTGTGCGCGGGCGCGTCGCCGAGGTCGACGATCGACTTCGCGATCGTCTCGGCGACCTCGGTACCGAGCAGGGCGCCGGCGAAGTTCATCACCGCGGCCATGAGCAGCGCGATGCGCGGCGTCAGGGCCCGCGTCGACACCGACGTGGCGATGGCGTTCGCGGCGTCGTGGAACCCGTTGGTGTAGTCGAACCCGAGAGCGAGCGCGACGACGAGGATGGCGAGCGCGACCTCCACGACGCTCAGGACTCCTTGAGGGCGATCGTCTCGACCGCGTTCGCGACCTTCTCGAAGGCGTCCGCGGCCTCCTCGAGCTTCTCGACGATCTCCTTGAGCTTGAGCAGGAGGATCGGGTCGCTGATCTCGTCGAACAGCTGCGCGAGGAGCTTGCGGTAGGACTTGTCGGCCTGGTTCTCGAGGCGGTTGACCTCGACCCAGTACTCGGCGAGCGAGTCCATCGAACGCAGGCGGGGCATGGCCTCGGCCGTGAGCTCGGCGGCGCGCTGGAGCACCTGGACCTGGTCGGCGACGCGCGGCGGCAGCTCGCCGATCTTGTACAGGACCATGAGGTCCGCGGCCTCGTCCATGAAGTCCATGCAGTCGTCGAGCGCGGACGCGAGCATGTAGATGTCGTCGCGGTCGAACGGGGTCACGAACGTCTGGTTGAGCCGACGCATGATCTGGTGCGTCGCCTCGTCGGCCAGGTGCTCGGCCTCCGACATCCGCTTGTTGAGCTCCTTGCGGGCGGCGCTGGACGCACCGAGCATCTCGCCGAGCAGGTTCGACCCTGTGACGAGGTGCTGCGCCGAGGCGGCGAACAGGTCGAAGAACGTGGTGTCGCGCGGTGTCAGGCGCAGGCGCACTTCAGGCTCCGGAGGAGGGGCGGCAGGTCGGGATCAGGCTAGTTGCACGACGACGCTCACGTGAAACGCGAGTGTCGCGGGTATGGACCCGGGGTGACAGCCGAAGTCTGCCACTGTCCGGGGCTCTCCTGGTCAGGACCTGGGTCGGGGGTTCCGGACGCGGGGGGGCATCCGGTCCCACGGCCGGGTGGTCGTGGGTGCGACGTCGGACCGGGAGCGCCTCTCGGCGCGCGGCCGCTCGAAGCGGCTGAAGATGGAGCCCGGGGCTACCGCGGCCCGACGTCGCCCGACCATCGTAAGACCCCGCGGCGGTGCGATCGACGCCGCGGGCGTGGGCACGGTCCAGGTCCAGGCCCCGGTGCCGCACGTCACAGCGGCCGGTGCACCTCGACGGCCACCACGCGCGGTCCCGCGGCGCGCTGCGCGACGTGCGCGACGAGCACCTGGCCGGGACGCAGGTAGGGGTCTGCAGCCGGGAGCGCCTCGCGGGCGCCGCGGCGCGCGTGTGCCGCGAGCGTCTCGAGCACCGTGGGGAGCACGGGCCGGTGCGTGCACAGCAGGGCGTCCTGCGTGCGGTGCAGCAGGTCCGTGACGACCTCGACCACCGCGCCCGGGTCGACCGCGTGCCCGTGCTCGGACAGCGCGGGGACGTGCTCGATCGGCACCTGCGCGTGCGACGCGTACGGCTGCGTGGTCTCGACGCAGCGCCGCCACGGGCTGGTCACGACGCGCGCGGCGCCGAACGCCGACACGACCGGCACCAGCCCCGCCGCCTGGTGGCGCCCGTCGGGCGTGAGCGGCCGGGAGGCCTCGTCGTCGGGCCACGCGGCGCGGGAGCGCGCGCTGCCGTGCCGGGCGACGACGAGCGCGCGCGTGTCCAGACGGCCGCGGGCGTGCTCCTCGACGAGCGCGACGAGCGGCACCCGGTCCGCCGGGCGGGTGAGCCGCGCCGCGGCGGCCTCGACGTCGTACCAGCGCACCTGGTCGATCTCGTCGCGCGACGCCCGCGGGATCGGCGGGCGGGCCCGCAGCGCGGCCGCGTCCTGGCGCCCGGCGACCTGCGCCGCCCAGTAGTGCACGCGCTTGAGCCGGCCGTCGGACAGCCGGTACTCGAGCGGGGGCAGCGGGACGCCCAGCACCACGTCGTGGGTGGTCTCCTCGGCGACCTCGCGCCACGCGGCCTCGACGACCGTCTCGCCCGGGTCGATCTTGCCCTTGGGCCACGACCAGTCCCGGTACCGGGGCCGGTGCACGAGCGCGACCTGCAGCCGGCCCGTGCGCACGCGCCAGACGAGGGCACCGGCCGCCTCCACGACGGCCCCGCGTGCCGGTACGGTCACCGGCCCGAGCCCGGGCGCCGCCGCTGGCGCGTGATGAGGACGGACTGCAGGTCGACCAGCGGGGTGCCGTCCTCGGCGTGCGCGTGGCGCCGCCAGGCGCCGTCCGGGCCGAGGTGCCACGAGGACGTGGTGTCCGCGACGGACTCGTCGACCAGGTCGACCAGCTCGGCGACCTGGTCGGGGTCCGCGACACGCACGAGCGCCTCGACTCGGCGGTCCAGGTTGCGGTGCATGAGGTCCGCCGAGCCGATCAGCACCTCGGGGCCCGTGAAGCCGTCGTCGTCGGCGGGTGTCGCGTGCGCGAACGCGAAGATGCGCGAGTGCTCGAGGAACCGCCCGAGGATCGAGCGCACCCGGATCGTCTCGCTCAGGCCCGGCACGCCGGGCCGCAGCGCGCAGATGCCGCGCACCACCAGGTCGACGGGCACGCCCGCCTGGCTCGCGCGGTACAGCGCGTCGATCGTGGTCTCGTCGACCATCGAGTTGACCTTGATCTTGATCCACGCGGGCTGCCCGGCCCGCGCGGCCCGCGCCTCGCGGTCGATGCGCTCCACCAGCCCGCTGCGGACCGAGCGCGGCGCGACGAGCAGGCGGTGGAACCGGCTCTTGGGGGCGTAGCCCGAGAGCTGGTTGAACAGCCGCGTCAGGTCCTGGCCGACCTCGGGGTCCGCGGTCAGCAGGCCCAGGTCGGTGTACAGGCGCGCGGTCTTCGGGTGGTAGTTGCCGGTGCCGACGTGGCTGTAGCGGCGCAGGCCGTCGGCCTCCTGGCGGACGACGAGCGAGAGCTTGCAGTGCGTCTTGAGCCCGACGATGCCGTACACCACGTGCACGCCCGCCTGCTCGAGCTTGCGTGCCCAGGAGATGTTGTTCTGCTCGTCGAACCGCGCCTTGATCTCGACGAGCGCGAGCACCTGCTTGCCGGCCTCGGCCGCGTCGATCAGGGCGTCGACGATCGGGGAGTCGCCCGACGTGCGGTACAGCGTCTGCTTGATCGCGAGGACGTTCGGGTCGGCCGCCGCCTGCTCGAGGAACGTCTGCACGCTCGTCGAGAACGAGTCGTACGGGTGGTGCAGCAGGATGTCGCGCTCGCGGATCTTGGCGAACACGTCCGTCGGCGTGGCCGACTCCACCTCGGCGAGCTGGCGGTGCGTCGTCGGGACGAACCGCGGGAACTGCAGCTCCGCGCGGTCGAGGTCCGCGATGACGTTCAGGCCCGTCTGGTCCAGCGGCGCGGGCAGCTCGTACACCTCGTCCTCGGCCATGCCGAGCTCGCGGACCAGGAGTGTGCGGATGCGCGGGCTGATCCCCTCCGCGAGCTCGAGGCGCACGGGCGGGCCGAACCGCCGGCGCAGGAGCTCCTTCTCCATGGCCTTGAGCAGGTTCTCGGCGTCGTCCTCCTCGACCTCCACGTCCTCGTTGCGCGTCACGCGGAACGTGTGGTGCTCGCGCACCTCCATGCCCGGGAACAGGTGCTCGAGGTGCTCGGAGATGACGTCCTCGACGGGCACGAAGCTCGTCGGGCCGTTCTCGACCGTCGCCGACTTCTCGTCGGGCGCGCTCGGCCGGCCCGAGGCGTCCACCACGATGAACCGCGGCAGCAGCGGCGGCACCTTGACGCGCGCGAAGTGCTCCTTGCCGGTCGTGGGGTTCACGACGACGACCGCGAGGTTGAGCGAGAGCCCGGAGATGTACGGGAACGGGTGCGCCGGGTCCACCGCGAGCGGCGTCAGCACCGGGAAGATCTGCCGGCGGAAGAACTTGCGCAGCCGGTCCTGCTCGGAGTCCCCGAGGTCCTGCCAGCGCACGAGCGTGATGCCCTCGGCGGCGAGCGCCGGCTGCACCTGGTCCGCGAACACGCGCGCGTGCCGGTCCATCAGCTCGTGCGCCTTCTCGCTGATCGCCTCGAGCACCTGGCGCGGGCTCAGGCCGGACGCCGCGGTCATCGCGATGCCCGTCGCGATGCGCCGCTTGAGGCCCGCGACGCGGACCATGAAGAACTCGTCGAGGTTCGACGCGAAGATCGCCAGGAACCGCACTCGCTCGAGCAGCGGCAGGTCCGCGTCCTCCGCGAGCTCCAGGACCCGCTGGTTGAACGCGAGCCACGACAGCTCGCGGTCGAGGAAGCGGTCGTCGGGCAGGGGGGTGCTCTCGGCGTCCCGGTGCGCCTCCTCGGCCAGCGCGAGGTGCTCGGCGATGCGGGCCTCGAGCTCGGAGTCGAGGGCGGTCGCGTCGGTCATGCGCCCATCGTGGCATCCCCGGGTGAACGCGGCGTGTCGTCGCCGAACATCACGTCGACCGCGGACCGCTCGAACCCCGCGCGGCGGTAGGTGCGGATCGCGACCTCGTTCGAGGCCTCCGTGTAGAGGATCACCTCACGCAGCCCGGCCAGGGTCAGGTGCGTCAGCCCGAGGTCCGTCAGCGCGCCGCCGAGGCCGAGGCCCTGTGCGTCCGGGTCCACGCCGACGACGTAGATCTCGCCGACGGGCTCGGGGCCGTGCTCGCCCGCGGCGTGCACCTTGGTCCACACCGAGCCGAGCAGCATGCCGTCGCGCTCCGCGAGCAGGAACCCCGCCGGGTCGAACCACGGCTCGGCCTCGCGCGCCCGCAGGTCCGCGCTGGTCATCCGGCCCTGCTCGGGGTGGTGCGCGAACGCGCGCGAGTTGACGCGACGCCACGCCTCCTCGTCCTGCCCGGGGACGAACCGGCGGACGCGCACGCCCGTCGGCAGGGTGCGGTCGGGCGCCTGCGGGCGGCGCGCGAGCTCCAGGCGCATCTGCCACAGCTCGCGCACCACCGCCATGCCGGCGGAGCGCGCGAGGGCCCGCGCCGCGGGCAGGTCGCCGTGCGCCCACACGTGCAGCGCCCGGCGCGGCGACTCGTCGGCCGTCGCGCGGGCGGCGTCCAGCAGCGCGCGGCCCATCCCCGCGCGGCGGTGGTCCGGGTGCACGACGAGCTCCGCGCGCGCGGTCGTCCCGCTGCCGACGTCGACCTGCGCGTAGCCGACGACGTGCGCGTCGGCGTCGTCGCCGGTGGTCGCGACGAGGTGCACGACGCGCGCCTCGTCGGACTCGAGCGACAGCAGCGGCTGCTCCGACAGCGGGGCGACCTCGTCGTGCACGGCCGCGGCAGCGGCCAGGGCCCGCACGGCGTCGGCGGTCACGGGTGCGAGGGGTGCGGGGCGTGCGGCCACCGCGATGCGCGCCTTCGTCGGCTCCACCATCCACCCATCCCACCACGCGAGACGGGTCGGGGGCACCAGGTCACCCGTGCGAGCGACACGTGGGCTGCGGCTCGACGCCGGTCGCGTCACGCCACCCGCAGGCGGTCGCCGAACCCCCTGTGGCACGACCCCACGGTGACGTACGTTGGTCCGATCATGGACCTCAGCCCCGACCTCTCGCGCGTGAGCGGACGGGACCGTGACCCGGTGCCCGCAGCAACCGCCCCCACGGGCGCGCCGACCAGGGAGGACGCCTCGCCGAGCAGGACAGTGCCCCCGCTGCCGACGACCGCCGACCCGCTGGACCATCGGCCGGACGCCGGTGCGCCGACGAACCCGTCGGGCACCCGGCGCGTGACCCGCCGCAGCCTGCGCGAGGCGGCGGACGCGGCTGCCGAGCCGGCGCGGGCGGACCTCGAGCAGGCCGCCCCGGCCACCGGCGCCCCGGGCCGGCGTGCGACGCCGGACGTGCCGCAGCCCTCGCGCTCGACCCGCCGCTCGCGCCGGGCCGCCGTGTCCGAGGCACCCACGCGTCCCGTCGTCGACGTCGACGTCGTCGTGATCGGCGCCGGCCAGGCCGGCCTGTCCGCGGCGTACCACCTCCACAAGGCCGGGCTCGTGCCCGTGGGCGACCGCGGCTGGCAGGACGCGGAGGCGACGTTCGTCGTGCTCGACGACGCCCCGGCGCCCGGCGGCGCGTGGCAGCACCGCCCGCCCGGCATGCGCGTGTCCGACGCGCACGGCGTGCACGACCTGCCGGGCATGCCCCTGCTCGTGCCCGACCCCGCCGAGAGCGCCGCACACGCGGTGCCGTACTACTTCGCGCAGTACGAGGAGGCGTTCGGCCTGCACGTGCAGCGGCCCGTGGCCGTGACGCGCGTCGAGGACGAGGACGCCGACGAGGCGCCCGCAGGCGGACGACGCCTCGTCGTGACGTCGCACCTCGTCGACTCGCCGGGCGAGGAGGTGCTCTGGCGCGCGCGTGGCCTGGTCAACGCGTCGGGGACATGGCGCAAGCCGTTCTGGCCCACCTACCCCGGGCGGGCCGCGTTCCGCGGCCGCCAGCTCCACTCGCGTGACGTGCTCGACCCCGGCGCGCTCGCCGACGGGCACGTCGTCGTGGTCGGCGGCGGGACCTCGGCCGCGCAGCTGCTGCTCGCGCTCGCGGACGTCACGACGACCACCTGGGTCACCCGCCGCCCGCCGGCCTGGCGCGACGGACAGCTCACGCCCGAGCTCGGGCGGGCCGCCGTCGCGCTCGTCGACGAGCGCACCCGTGCCGGGCTGCCGCCGGGCTCGATCGTCTCGGTCACCGGCCTCCCGCTCACCGATGCGTACCGCGCCGGCATCGACGCGGGCGTGCTGCGCGCCCGGCCCGCGTTCAGCCGGATCGTCCCCGACGGCGTCGTGTGGGACGACCCGGTGCCGCCGCCCGTGCCCGCCGCGGAGCCGTTCGACGGTGTCGTGCCGGGGCTCGGTGCGTGGGTCGGCGGGGACGCGCACGTCGCCGCGGGGACCCTCGTGTGGGCGACCGGCTACCGCCCCGCGCTGGACCACCTGGCGCCGCTGCGGCTGCGCGGCCCGCGCGGCGGGATCGTCATGGACGGCACGCGCGTCGCCGCCGACCCACGCCTGCACCTCGTCGGGTACGGGCCGTCCGCGTCGACCGTCGGCGCCAACCGCGCCGGGCGCGACGCGGTGCGCGAGCTCCTGGGCCACCTCGCCCTGCGCTGACGCGCCTGCACCCGCACGTGCCGGGGGCCCGGGCACACGGTCCGGGCCCCCGGTACGGGGTGTGCGTCCGTCAGGAGCAGACGACCGGGACGGCGCCCGTCGGCGCGGTGCCCGAGCCGATGAACCCGTACTCGGCGCTCTGCCCCGGCGCGAGCGAGCCGTTCCACGCCGCGTTCGCGACCGTCACCGCGCTCGTGCCGGAGAACGTGCCGCCCCAGCCCTGCGCGACCGTCGCGCCGGACAGCGTGAACGACGTCGACCACGCCGCGATCGGCCTGGCGCCCGCAGTGACCTTCACCGAGCCCTGGAACCCGCCCGGCCAGCGCCCGACGACCGTGAACGTCGCCGTGCAGGTGCCGCCCGGCGTCGTCGTGGGCTCGTCCGTCGGCTCCTGGGTGGGCTCGTCGGTCGGGTCGACGGTGGGCTCGACGGTGGGCTCGACGGTGGGCTCGTTCGTCGGCTCCTGGGTCGGGTCGGTCCCGCCGCCGTAGATCTTCGCCGTCACGGCGGTCGCCTTGATGCCGTTCGCGCCGTCGAAGATGCGCGTGCCCCACGTCGACTTCCGGGCCGGGTCGAACCCGGTCACCATGTCGAGGTACTCGACCCCGCCGCCGTTGCCCGACCAGGACCAGCCGTAGTAGCCGATCCCGCGCGCCGCGGCCTCGGACATGATCGTGTCCTCGTCGGGGTCGCCGTCGGAGTGCATGTTGCCGAACTCGCCGATCACGAGCGGCAGGCCCTTGGCCTTGAACGCGTCGAGGTACGTCCGGATCGTCGACGCGTTGTTGTACACGCCGTACATGTGGACCGAGAACAGCACGTTGCCGTCGGGGTCGCCCGCCGCGACCGTCTGGGCGTTGTCGCGCATGATCCCGGCCCAGTCCTGGCCCCACGACGGGGCGTCGACCACGATGTTGTGATGCAGGCCCGCGGCGCGCAGCTTCTTGATCGCCGCGACGGTGTCGGCGGTCCACGTCGCGTTCGCGGTGGCGTTGTTGCCGTACGGCTCGTTGCCGATGTTGATCTGGACGTAGTCCTCCTGGCCGATCAGCGCCGACCTGATGCTCACCCAGTAGCTCGCGGCGGTGTCGAGCGTGACGGCGCCGCTCTGCTCGCCGTACCCGGTGGTGTCGTGGTTCTCGAGCATGCAGATGAGCTTGTTCGCCTTGCACAGGCTGATGACGTTCGCGACGTCCGCCGCGTCGTTCTTGGTCCACCGGTCGCCGCCCGACAGGACGACGCGCAGCGCGTTCGCGCCCGCGGCCCGGATCGCGGGGATCGCGGTCGGGGTCTGCGAGGTGTACCAGGTGTGCGCGTGGCTCACGCCGCGTGCGACGAACGGCGTGCCGTCCTTCTCCACGAGCGCCGTGCCGGAGACGTGCAGCCCGGGCGGGGTGGCGGCGTGCGCCGAGGTGGCCAGGGCCGTCGCGCCGAGCGCGGCGACCAGGGCGGCCGCGGCGGCGCCGGCGAGCAGGGGACGAGACCTCATGGAAATCCTCTTTCCTGAGAGCCTCGGCGACTGGGCTGTGGGGTCCGCCGAAGATCCACTGGTGTTCGTGGTCACGACGTCGTGACCGATGGGTTGGCTGAGTGCCCGCCGAGGCGCGCACGGGCGACACCCAACCACCCGCACGGTCCGACGAGGACCCGCTAATCGATTCCGTCCGCACCTGCCACGGACGGACGCGGGCACGCGTACGTCGGGCCCGGGCCGTCTCGACGACGACCCGGGCCCGAGGGCGTGCGTGCTCAGTCCTGCGACGCGGCCGCCGGGGTGGAGAGCCCCTGGGCGATGAGGTCCATCACGGACGAGTCCGCGAGGGTCGTCGCGTCGCCGACCTGCCGGTTCTCGGCGACGTCCCGCAGCAGGCGACGCATGATCTTGCCCGAGCGCGTCTTGGGCAGCTCGGCGACGACGAGCACCTGGCGCGGCTTGGCGATCGGGCCGATCTCCTTGGCGACGTGGTTGCGCAGCGTCGTCTGCACGTCCTGCGCGGGCAGGTCCCCCGCCTCGGAGTCGCCGCGCAGGATCACGAACGCGACGACGGCCTGGCCGGTCGTCTCGTCGGCCGCGCCGACGACCGCGGCCTCCGCGACCCACGGGTGCGAGACCAGCGCGGACTCGATCTCCGTGGTCGACAGCCGGTGCCCGGAGACGTTCATGACGTCGTCGACGCGGCCGAGGAGCCAGATGTCGCCGTCCTCGTCCTTCTTCGCGCCGTCACCCGCGAAGTACAGACCCCGGAAGCGGGACCAGTACGTGTCGACGTAACGCTGGCGGTCACCCCAGATGCCGCGCAGCATCGCCGGCCACGGCTCGGTGAGCACCAGGTAGCCCCCGGAGCCGTCCGGCACCGAGTGCGCCTCGTCGTCCACGACGTCCGCGGCGATGCCCGGCAGCGGGACCTGCGCGGAGCCCGGCTTGGTCTCCGTGACGCCGGGCAGGGGGCTGATCATGATCGCGCCCGTCTCGGTCTGCCACCACGTGTCGACGATCGGTGCCCGGTCCCCGCCGACGACCCGGCGGTACCACATCCACGCCTCGGGATTGATGGGCTCGCCCACCGACCCGAGCACGCGCAGCGACGACAGGTCGAACTGCGCGGGGATCTCCTCGCCCCACTTCATGCACGTGCGGATCGCCGTGGGCGCCGTGTAGAGGATCGTCACCCCGTACTTCTGCACGATCTCCCACCAGCGGCCGCGGTGCGGCGTGTCCGGCGTGCCCTCGTAGATCACCTGCGTCGCGCCGTTCACCAGCGGGCCGTACACGACGTACGTGTGCCCGGTGATCCAGCCGACGTCGGCCGTGCACCAGTACACGTCCGTCTCGGCCTTGAGGTCGAAGACGTTGAGGTGCGTGTACGCCGCCTGCGCCAGGTAGCCGCCCGTGGTGTGGAAGATGCCCTTCGGCTTCCCCGTGGTGCCCGAGGTGTAGAGGATGAACAGCGGGTGCTCGGCCTCGACGTCGACCGGGGTGTGCTCGTCGGACGCCGTGTCGACGACGTCCGACCACCACACGTCGCGACCCTCGGTCCACTCCACCGGCTGGCCGGTGCGCTTGACGACGAGCACGTGCTCGACGCTCGGGGCGCCCTTCGCGAGCGCCTCGTCGACGGCCGGCTTGAGCGCCGAGGCCGCACCGCGCCGGAAGCCGCCGTCCGCCGTGACGACGAGCTTCGCCTCGGCGTCGAGGATCCGGCTGTGCAGCGCCTCGGCGGAGAAGCCGCCGAACACCACGGAGTGCGGCGCGCCGATCCGCGCGCACGCGAGCATCGTGACGACCGCCTCCGGGATCATCGGCAGGTACACCGCGACCCGGTCGCCGGTGGTGACGCCCAGCGACGTCAGCGCGTTCGCGGCCCGCGAGACCTCGCGCTGGAGGTCCGCGTACGTGAGCGTGCGCGTGTCGCCGCCCTCACCCTCGAAGTGCAGCGCGACCTTGTCCCCGCGGCCCGCCTCCACGTGCCGGTCCACCGCGTTGTACGCGGCGTTCAGCCGACCGTCGGCGAACCAGCGCGCGACCGGCGCGTCCGACCAGTCGAGCGTCTGCTCGAAGGGCGTGCTCCACGTCAGCAGCTCACGCGCCTGCTCACCCCAGAACGCGGGCCGGTCGGCGTTCGCCCACGAGTACAGGTCGGCGCTCGCGTTCGCCTGGGCGGCGAACTCGGCGGACGGCGGGAAGCGGCGGTCCTCGGAGAGCAGGTTCTCCAGGCCGCCGGCGGTCGGGTCGGACACGCGGGCCTCCAGGTGCAGCGACATCGGTGCGGGTGTCGGAGTCGGGGACCAAAGTCCCTCCGCTGGGGAACTCTAGTCACGTCGCGGACCGAAGTGCCCGGAACACCCGTGTTCCTGGTCCGCCGGGTGGTGCGGACGAGCGCGGCGCCGTGCCTCAGCGGTGCCGTTCGCGGAACGTGCCCAGCCGCACGCCCTGCCGGTGCGCGGCGGTCCCCACGACCCCCGCGAGCAGCACCAGGAAGCCCGCGACGAGCAGCGTCCCGGACGTGCCCGCGACCGTCACCTCGACCGCGGTGGAACGCCACTCGCTCCCCTCGACGACGTTCAGCACCTGCGTGCGCACCACGTCGGGCGACACCAGCGCCACACAACCCAGCACGCTGAGGATCGCCCCGCCCGTGTAGGGCGCGGCGGGCGTCCAGGCCGCGAGGAGCGCGACCCAGCCGAGCGCGAGCAGCCCGAGCGCGACGAGCACGACGCCCGACCAGTCGAGCGTCGCATCCCACCCGACGACCTGCGCCGCGAGGATGCGCGACTGCCCGAGCAGCAGCACGCCCGCGGCGAGCGGGGCGAGCACGAGCCCGACGAGCGCGCCCAGCACGTGCGTGCCCACGGACGCGCGCGCCGGGGCGTGGGCGTCCGGGAACAGGTCCGGCTTCTGCGCTGCGGGCTCGCGCGTCGGTGCGTCGGTCGCGGGCAGGACGCGGGTGCCGTCGGCGGGCGTGCCCGCGGGCCCGGTGACGACCGTCGGGTCGGCCGGCTCGGCCGGGCCGGCCGGTGCTGCGGGTGCGGCCGGTGCGGCCGACGCCGCGGGTGCGGCCGGGCTCGGGCGCGCGCTCGTGCGGGCCGGCGGCGGGTCGACGGGCGCGGGTCGGACCGCGGCGTGGCGGCCCGTGTCGAGCCCCGGCTCGGGTGCGGGGGAGGAGGCGGCGTCCCGTGCCGGCCGCTCGTCGGGACCGGTGCGGTCGGGGCGACGCTCGTCGTCAGAGGTGCTCATCACGGCTCTCCCGGGTCGAGGCGGTGCCGTGCTGCACCGCCACCGCGATCACCGTAGGGCGGGCTCCTGCGCCTGCGCAGCCCGGACGGGTGCGACCCCCGGCGTGTCGACGGACCCGTCGAGGGGCTCGTCGACGGGCGCGGCCGCCGTCAGCGGTGCGGTCGGGCCGTCGTCGGACGCGCTCGTCGTCGCGACGAACCCCGGCTCGGCCACGCGCGGCGTCGCCCGGTACGCGTAGGCCGCGCCGACGAGCAGCGCACCGCCGATGGTGTTGCCGACGCCGACGAACAGCACGTTGCGCGCGAACTCGGCGACCGTCGCGCCCGGCAGGCCGCCCATGAGTCCCAGCGACATCGTCGTCATGTTCGCCACCACGTGCTCGAAGCCCGAGGTGATGAACACCATGACGCACGCGAAGATCGCGGCGATCTTCGCGGCCTCGCTGCGCAGGCGCGTCGCGCACCACACGGCGAGGCAGACCAGCAGGTTGCACAGGATGCCGCGCACGAGCAGCTGCGCGTTCGTCTCGTGCGCCTTGTGCTCCACCATGCGGGCGATCTGCTGGCCCGCGGCGGTGTCGGGCGCGGTCACGCCGGAGACGTGCACGAGCGCGGCGAACAGGATCGACCCCAGCAGGTTGCCCGCGAGCACCGCGAGCAGCGTGAGCCCGCCCATGCCCCAGGTGATGCGGCGGCGCATCGCGCCCTGCGTGAGCATCATCATCGCGGAGGTCGCGAGCTCGCCCCCCGCCACGACGACGATCGTCAGCGCGACGCCGAACACCATGCCCTGCACGAGCGGGGCGAACGGGTTGCCGGCCGCGACGAGCGGGCCGCCGGCCTCGACCATGATCACCACGCCGATGCCGATGTACGCGCCCGCGAGCATGGTCCGCACGGCGAACAGCCACGGGGTCGAGAGCAGGTGGACCTTGTGGTGCGCGGCCTCGACCTGCGTCTCGACGGCCTCCTCGATGCTCAGCACCCGACCAGGGTCGCAAGGCCGGGCGTCCGGCTCGTGGGACGAAAGGGCCGCCCGGACGCCCGCGTGCCCGCGCGTCGTATGTTCGTCCGCGTGACCCACCTGTTCAGCCCGCTCACGCTGCGCGGCACCACGTTCACCAACCGCGCCTGGCTCGCCCCGATGTGCCAGTACTCCTCGAGCGACGGCTTCCCCGACGACTGGCACCTGGTCCACCTGGGTGCGCGCGCCGCGGGCGGCTTCGGGCTGCTGCTCACCGAGGCGAGCGCCGTGGTCCCCGAGGGTCGCATCTCGCCGCAGGACGCCGGGCTCTGGTCCGACGAGCACGCGGTGGCGTGGCGCCGCGTCACCGACTTCGTGCACGCGCGGGGCACGCGCATCGGCGTGCAGCTCGCGCACGCCGGGCGCAAGGCCTCGGTGCACCGCCCGTTCGGGCACGGGTCCGGCTCGGTGCCGCCCGCCGAGGGCGGCTGGGCCACCGTCGCGCCGTCCGCGCTCGCGTTCCCCGACCTCGCGACGCCCGCCGCGATGACGCCCGACGAGGTCGCCGCCGTGCCCGCGGCGTTCGCCGCCGCCGCGCGCCGTGCCGTGACCGCCGGGTTCGACGTCGTCGAGGTGCACGCCGCGCACGGGTACCTGCTGCACCAGTTCCTCTCGCCGCTGTCCAACACCCGCGACGACGAGTGGGGCGGGTCGCCCGAGAACCGTGCGCGGCTGCTCGTCGAGACCGTCGACGCCGTGCGGGCCGTGTGGCCCGACGACCGGCCGCTGCTCGTGCGGGTCTCGGCGACCGACTGGACCCCCGGCGGGCTCACGGTCGACGACGTCGCCGAGGTGGTGCGCGGGCTCGCCGGCCACGGCGTGGACCTGGTCGACGTCTCGTCGGGCGGTAACGCGCCCGCCTCGATCCCGGTCGAGCCCGGCTACCAGGTGCCCCTGGCGCGGCGCGTGCGGGAGGTGGGCGGTCTGCCCGTCGCCGCCGTCGGGCTGCTCGACGAGCCGCGCCTCGCGGAGAAGGTCCTCGCGGCGGGCGACGCGGACGCCGTGCTGCTCGGGCGCGTCGCGCTGCGCGACCCGTCGTGGCCGCTGCGCGCCGCGTACGAGCTCGGCGAGCGGCTCGACGCCCTGCCCGCGGGTGACGACGCGGGCGGCAGCGTGCCGCTCGAGGCGGTCGGCTCGACGGGCTACCAGCCGCAGTACGCGCGCGGCGCCTTCCGCTGACCGGTCCGGCCGGCCGGCCGTCGGGCTCGCCCTTCGGTCAGTCGCCCCGGGCCGCCGCCGCGACCGCGGCCGCCACGCGCGTCGTCACCTCCGGGTTGAAGACGCTCGGGACGATGTAGGTCGGGTTCAGCTCGTCCGGCCGGACCACCGCGGCGAGCGCGCCCGCGGCCGCGAGCAGCATCGCGTCCGTGATGCGGTGGCCCTGCGCGTCGAGCAGACCGCGGAACACGCCCGGGAACGCGAGCACGTTGTTGATCTGGTTCGCGAAGTCCGAGCGGCCCGTGCCGACGACCGCGGCGTACTGCGCGGCGTCGTCCGGGTCGACCTCCGGGCGCGGGTTGGCGAGCGCGAACACGATCGCGTCGCCCGCCATGCGGGACACCTCGTAGCCCGTGATCACGTCCGGCGCCGACACCCCGATGAACACGTCCGCGCCGACGAGCGCGTCCCCGATCGTCCCGGAGACGCCGCGCGGGTTCGTCGCCGCCGCCGTCCACCGCAGCTGCGGCGTCAGGCCCGGCCGGTCGGGGTGCACGACGCCGTCCACGTCCGCCACCACGACGTCGTCGGCCCCCGCCGCGAGCAGCAGCTTGAGCACCGCGGTGCCGGCCGCACCCGCACCCGAGAGCACGATCCGCACGTCCTCGATCCGCTTGCCCACCACCTGGAGCGCGTTCGTCAGCGCCGCGACCACGACGATCGCCGTGCCGTGCTGGTCGTCGTGGAACACCGGGATGTCCAGCCGCTCCCGCAGCCGGCGCTCGACCTCGAAGCAGCGCGGCGCGCTGATGTCCTCCAGGTTGATGCCCGCGAACACCGGCGCGATCGCGCACACCGCCTCGACGATCTGGTCCACGTCCGTGGTGTCGAGCGCGATCGGGAACGCGTCGATGTCCGCGAACCGCTTGAACAGCACCGCCTTGCCCTCCATCACCGGCAGCGCCGCCAGCGGGCCGATGTCCCCGAGCCCGAGCACCGCCGTGCCGTCCGTGACGACCGCGATGGTGTTGCGCTTGATCGTGAGGCGGCGCGCGTCCTCCGGGCGGGCCGCGATCGCCTCGCACACGCGCGCGACGCCCGGCGTGTACGCCATCGACAGGTCGTCGCGGTTGCGCAGCGGCACCTTGGACGTGATCTCGAGCTTGCCGCCCAGGTGCAGCAGGAACGTGCGGTCCGAGACCCGGTCGACCGCCACCCCGGTGAGCGCGCCGAGCGCGGCGACGATCTGCTGCGCGTGCTCCTCGCCGAGGGTCGCGCACGTGACGTCCACCTGCATCTGCTCGTGCCCCGAGGCGGTCACGTCCAGCGCCGTGACGATGCCGCCCGCCTGCTCGATCGCCGTCGTCAGCTCGCTGACCGCGGTGGGCCGCGCGGCGACGTGCAGGCGCGCGGTGATGGACGACGACACGCTCGGCCCGACCATGGCGCCAGTCTGTCGCCGCCCACGCCCCCCGTCGCGCCGAGCGCCCCCACCCCGCCGCCCGCACCCACCCCCCTTGCCGTGAAGTCGCGGATCCCTCGCGGGGTCGTGCGTCTCTCGGTCAGTCGCGCGGTCATCCGCGCGACGTACCGGCAGACTCGCGACCTCGCGGACCGGGGCGGGGGCGGTGTGGGTCCGAGGGTGGTGGGGGGCCGGTAGGTTCGAGCGGTGACGCAGGATGCGCTGGCCGGGTGGGTCGACGTGACGGCCGACGCCGTCGGACGAGCACGCTCCGCGTGCGCCGAGCTGCGATGGCACGAGGCGTACCGGCGGCGGTGGCGCGAGGTGCGCGCCGAGGCCGGGCTGCGTGCCGCGCACGCCAGTGCGGCGCTCGAGGGCGCCCGGCTGCCGCTCGAGCTGGTGCGCTCCCTCGCGACGGGCGGCACGGCGCTCGGGCACACCGACGCCTCGGCGCGCTCGGACACCGACGCCTCGGCGCGCGGGGGCACCGGCGGGCCGGCGCGCGAGGCGGGCGCCGAGGCCGTGCTCGTCGGGGCCCTGCGCGGAGCCTCGTTCGTCGACGCGCTCGTGCCCGACCTGGGCGCGCAGCAGGCCGCCGCGCTGCCACCGCTGCCGCAGCTCCTGGCGCGCGCGCACACGCTCGTCGGTGCGGGCTGGCTGCCCGTCGAGCAGCTCGGGCGGCTGCGCACCGACGAGCCCGCCCTCGACCAGCGCGGCCTCGGCCCCGCACCCACCGGCCGCGAGGTCGCCGCCCGGGTCGACCTGCTGGCGCGCACGATCGCGACCACGCAGGCCCCCGCGCTCGTCGTCGCCGCGCTCGTGCACGCCGAGGTGCTCGCGGTCCGGCCGTTCGTCGCGGGCAACGGGCTGGTCGCGCGGGTCGTCGCGCGCGCGCTCGCCACGACCGGCGGGCTCGACCCGACCGGTTCCGTGCTGCCCGAGGTCGTCTGGGCCGCGGCGCCGCAGCAGTACGTCGCCGCGGTCGCCGGCTATGCGACCGGTGAGCCGCAGCGCGTCGCTGCCTGGTTCGGCACGTACGCCGACGCCGTGGTCGCGGGTGCTGCGCAGGCGCGCCAGGTGGCGGACGCCGTCCTCGTGGGCCGCCTGACCCCACCGCAGTGACATCACCGCGCTGACGTCACCGCTCTGACGTCAGCGCTCTCGTCGTGTGGACGCAAGACGACGGCGTCCCGGAGGACGCCGTCGTCGGAGCTGCTGCCGCGAGGGTGATCATGCGTGCACTCGAATGGTTCGCAACGGGACCAGCCCGGTCGACCTGCCCGAAGGTGGGCAACACCTGCGCGTGGGTGCCTTCGCGGCTCTGCAGTTGTGCTCACTGTGATACGCCGGTTCCCGCCGCGGCGGTAGTGGGACGCGCGTCGCCGCAGGTCAGCGACGAGCCAGTCGCCGGATGGCAAGACTCACGTCCGGCATACGGACCTTGATCCGCGCGAACCGGTCATCTCGGACGCGTGCGGCGCCACCACCACCAGGCCACCACGCCCGCGACCGCCGCCCCGACGACGACCGCGCTCGCGACACGGGCCTCGCGGTCGAACGCGAACAGCGGCACGGGCCGGCGGAACGTCAGCACGCCCCACCCGGACTCCGCCGCGAGCCGGCGCAGCGCCCGGTCCGGGTTCACGGCGAACCCGTGCCCGACCGTCCCCAGCATCGGTGCGTCCGTGATCGAGTCCGAGTACGCGTAGCACTCCGCCAGGTCGTAGCCGTGCGTGCCCGCGAGATCGCGGATCGCCCGGGCCTTGTTCTCGCCGTACGCGTAGAAGTCGATCTCGCCGGTGTACCGGCCGTCGACCACCTGCATGCGCGTCGCGACGACGTGGTCCGCGCCCAGCACCGCCGCGATCGGCTCGACGATCTCGCTGCCTGACGCCGAGACGATCACGACGTCACGGCCGGCCGCGTGGTGCTCCGCGATGAGGTCCACCGCCTCGGCGTAGACCGTCGGGTCGATCGCCTCGTGCAGCGTCTCGGCGACGATCTGCGAGACCTGCTCGGTGGGCCAGCCGGTGACCGTGCGCGACAGGCTCGCGCGCAGGCGCTCGGTCTGGGCGGCGTCCGCGCCACCCATGAGGTAGAGGAGCTGCGCGACCGCCGTGCGCAGCACGTTCCGGCGGGTGAGCAGCCCCTCGGCGAGGAAGCCGCGCGAGAACGCGGTGGCCGACGACGTCGCGATGATCGTCTTGTCGAGGTCGAAGAACGCGGCGGAGCGCGGGTGCGACCCCCGGTGCGCGCCGGGCGCGCAGCGGTGCGCGGGGGCGTCGTCGGACATCCGCACTCCTCTCGTCGGGCTGTCTCGTCGGCCGGTCTCGTCGGGCTGCCGCGTCGGATGCGCTCGTCGGATGCGCCCGCCGGAGGCGCTCGTCGATCGAGCCGGACCCCGCGAGCGTAGCGATGGCCGCCCACACCGCACCCGCGTTCGGCTCCGGTCCGCCACCCGACCCCAGCCCCCCGACGCGCACCGTCCGTCCACAGCCGGCGCCCTGCGTGCTTCGGCCGTGCGCGGCGTGCGGCAGCGTCGGCGTCGTCCGGGACGTGACGGAGGTGGACGGTGACGCAGCTCCCTGGAGCGACATGGCGAGGTCGGGACGGCGGCACCCCCCGCCCGGTGCTCGACGCGCCGGTCGCCGTCCCGCCTCGTGGTCCGGACGGCGCGGCGGCGGCGTGGGGCGCGCCGTCGCCGCGTCCCACGACGCCCGCGCTCGCCGCACCGCCCGCCTGGCCCACCCCGGTCGGGGCGCGCACGGAGCGTGGCCGCGCGCTCGTCGTCGGCGTCGTGGGGGCGCGTGGGGGAGCCGGGGCGTCGACGTTCGCGGCCGCGCTCGCGGCGCGCTTCGCGCGGCGGACCGCCACCGCGCTCGTCGACCTCGACCGCTGCTCGGCGGGGGTCGACGTGCTGCTCGCGCTCGAGGACAGCGACGGTGTGCGCTGGCCCGACCTGACCTCGGCGCGCGGCGACGTCGACGGTGCCCAGGTGCTCGCCCTGCTGCCGCGCTGGGGTCCGTGCGCCGTGCTCTCCGCGGACCGGCACCGGCCGGGGCTGCCGGACGCCGGCGTGCTGGCCGACGTGCTGCACGCGCTCGGCGGCGTGTGCGGGGTCGTCGTGCTCGACCTCGAACGGGTCGGCGTCGTCACCGGCGACTCGTTCGCGCCCGTCTGCGACGCGGTCGTCGTCGTCGCGCCGCGCGATCTGCGGTCCGCCGCCGGGCTCCTCGCGCTGCGCGGGACGCTCGTCGCGCACGGTGCGCTCGTCGGGTTGGTGACGACCGGGCCGTCGCCCGGAGGGCTGGGGTCCGACGAGCTCGCGCACGCCGTCGACCTGCCGGTCCTGGCCCGCCTCGGGGTCGACCGGCGGACCGCCGCGGCGACCGAGCGAGGTGGTGTGCCGCTCACCGGCGCCGTGGCGCGGGCCGCCGCGCGCGTCGCCCGCGCGGTCGTGCGGGACGCGCCGTCGCCCGGCAGCCCGGTCGCGGTGCGCGACGAGCCCGCGGCCGTCGTGCGAGGGCCCTGGTGAGCGGCGGTGTGCGCGCGACCAGTGCCCCGGCGGCCGGTGCGCTGGCGGCCGGTGCGCTCACGACCGGTGCGCTCACGACCGATGCGCGCCGGGTCGGTGGGCGCGCGGGCGGTGGACCCGGGGTCGGTGGGCTCCCGCCGGCCGGGTCCCCGGTGCTCGCCGGCGAGCTGGTCGACGCCGTGCGCGAGCGGCTGCGTGGCACCACGCCGGGCGACCACGAGCTCGCCCGCGCCGTCGAGCAGGTCGCGCGTGAACGCGGGACGGTGCTCGGCTCGGCAGCGCTGCCCGCGGCGGTGCAGGCCGTGCGCGCCGCGATCCTCGGTGCCGGGCCGCTGCAGCCGTTCCTCGACGACCCGAGGGTCAGCGACGTGCTCGTCAACGGCCCGCGGGACGTGTGGGTCGAGCTCGACGGGCGCCTCACCCGCACCGACGTCGACCTCGGGTCGCACGACGACGTGCGCGCGCTCGCGGTGCGGCTCGCCGCCGCCGGCGGGCAACGGCTCGACGACGGGGCGCCCACGGTCGACGCACGCCTGCCCGACGGCACGCGCCTGCACGCGGTGCTGCCCCCGGTCGCGGGCGGGTGCACGCTGCTGAGCCTGCGCGTGGTGCGGCAGCGCACGCTGTCCATGCCCGAGCTCGTGCGCGCCGGGACGGTCGCGCCCGGTCTCGTCGGCGTGCTGCACGCCCTGGTCGAGTCGCGCGCCAACCTCCTCGTCTCCGGAGCCACGGGCGCCGGGAAGACGACGTTGCTGGCCGCGCTGCTCGCCTGGGCGGGGCACGACGAGCGGATCGTCGTGATCGAGGAGTCCGGCGAGCTCGCGCCGCAGCACCCGCACGTCGTGCGGCTGCTCGCGCGCCGGGCGAACGTCGAAGGCGTCGGCCGGGTGGACCTCGCCGAGCTCGTGCGCCAGTCGCTGCGCATGCGGCCCGACCGGATCGTGCTGGGCGAATGCCGCGGCGCCGAGGTGCGCGAGGTGATGGCCGCCCTCAACACCGGCCACGACGGCGGTTGCGCGACCGTGCACGCCAACGCGGCTGCCGACGTGCCGGCCCGGCTCGAGGCACTGGCCGCGCTCGCGGGGCTCGGCCGCGAGGCGACCGCCACGCAGGCGTCGGCGGCGTTCGACGCGGTGCTGCACCTGCGCCGGACCGGGCCGGGGCGGACGCGGCGGATGCTCGCGGAGGTGGCCGTCGTCGGACGCTCGTCCGACGGGCTGGACGTGCGCACGGCGGTCGAGGTGGACGAGGCCGGTGGTGTGCGCCGCGGTCCCGGCTGGCCACGGCTCGCGGCGCGCATCGGGCTCGGCGCGCGCATCGGGCCGGCCGACGACGCGGACGCCGGTGACCGCGGCGGGCCGCCCGTCGCGCTCGCGCCGCCCGCTGCGCTCGCGCGGCCCGTCGCGCTCGCGCCGGCCGGGCGCGCCCCGTGAGCGTGGTCGTGGGGATGGCGAGCGCGGCCGCGGTCCTGGTGGTCGCGGGAGTCGGGCCGCGCCGGGCGCTCCTGCGGACGTCCGCGCCTGACCCGTCGCCACGCGGTGACGCCCCCGGCTCGGACCGGGACCTCGAGGACGTGCTGGTGGCGGTCGGTGCGCAGCTGCGTGCGGGTCGTCCGCCCGGTGCCGCGTGGGCGTCGGCGCTCGGCCGCCCCGTCGACGGCGACGTGCCTGAGCTCGCCGCGCTGGTCGCCGCGTGCGGGCGCCGCGGTCGGCTGGGCGGGCGCGACGACGAGCGGCTCGTTGAGCGGGCTGCGGCCGTGGTCGCGGCCGCACGCACCGCGCACGAGCTCGGTGCGCCGCTGGCCGCGATGCTGCTGCACGTGAGCGACTCGCTCGCGGCCGACGCGGCCGAGCGCGACGACGTCGAGGCGGCGCTCGCCGGTCCGCGCGCGACGGCGCGGGTCCTGGGGTGGTTGCCGGTGCTGGGTGTGGGTCTCGGTGCGCTGCTGGGTGCCGACCCGCTCGCGGTGCTGCTGGGCGGTGGCCTGGGGAGCGTGGCGGGCGTCGCGGGGGTGGTGCTCCTGCTCGTCGGGCGGGGATGGACGCGGCGTCTCGTCGCCCGGGCTGCGCGTGGCGGGGGCTGACGTCGTGCTCGCGGCCGTGGGCGCCCTGCTCGTGGTGACCCCGTGGGTCGTGGCGCGCCGGAGCCCGGGTGTGCCGGGAGGTGCCGCGCGCGTCGCGGTCGAGCGGGCCGCGCCACCCGTCGACCCGGTGCTGCTGCTCGAGCTCGTCGACGCGGCGGTGGCGTCGGGTGCGTCGCTGCCGCGCGCGCTGCGGGCGGTGGGTGCCGCGGCGGGCGGGGGTGCGGGCCGTGCGGTCGACGCCGCCGGTGCCGCGCTCGTGCTCGGGGCGTCCTGGGCCGCGGCGTGGGCGGACGCGCCGCCGGAGGTCCACGACGTGCGCGACTGCCTCGAGCAGGCGTGGGCGAACGGTGCCGCGCCGGGGCCGGCGGCGCGCGCCCGGGCGGCTGCGGTGCGGCGCGACCGTCGTCGTCGTGCCCGGACGGCGGGCGCCTCGCTCGGGGTGCACCTGGTGTTGCCCCTCGGGTTGTGCTTCCTGCCCGCGTTCGCCCTGCTCGGCCTGGTGCCGCTCGTCATGGGACTCGGCGCCGGGCTGCTCGACGGAGTGCTCCCGTGACGCCTGCCCTCCACCCGACCACAGCCCGCCGACCGGGGCGGCCCGTCCCCAGATGCGCCGAGCACGCCGGCACCCGCGCGGCGGGCGCACGACGCTGGCCGCGGCCGGGTCCGACCGGCCGGGCGACCACCGCCCACCGACCGTGCCCGTCGGGCCGGCGGACGACAGACGCCGGCGCGAGCCGGCAGACAGGAGGTGCTCGATGGACGGCACGGCACTCGCGCAGCGCCCGCACACCACGCCCGACGAGGGTGCGCGCGACGACCGCGGCGACGGGGCGCGACCCGCGCCGGGCTGGGTCCCGCAGCGCGTCGCGCGCAGGCTCGCGACCGGGACCCGGGACGCGGGCATGGCGACCGCGGAGTACGCGATCGCGACGCTCGCCGCGGTCGGCTTCGCGGGGCTGCTCGTCGTGATCCTCAAGAGCAACGAGGTGCGCGGGCTGCTCAGCGGGATCGTCAAGCAGGCGTTGTCCCTGTGAGGCGCGGGCAGGCCGACCGCGGGGCGGTGACGGCGGAGCTCGCGGTCGGCCTGCCCGCGGTGGCCGTCCTGCTGCTCGTGGTGCTGGGCGTGAGCGCGGCGGGCGTGGTGCAGCAGCGCTGCGCGGAGGCGGCCCGCACGGCGGCCCGGCTCGCGGCGCTCGGGGAGGACGACGCGGCCGCCGTCGCGGGTGCGCGTCACGTCGCGGGAGACGCCGCCCGCGTCGACCTCGCGCGCGACGACGGCTGGGTCACCGTGTCGGTGGCGTCGGCGTTCCCCGTCGCCGGGCTGGGTGAGGCCCTGACCGTCCGCGGCGCGGCGACCGCCTGGGAGGAGCCGTGAGTCTCGAACGGTCCGGGGACCGCGGGCGGCACGCGCGCATCGGTTGGCGCGACGAGCGCGGTGCGGGAACCGCCCTGATGCTCGCGGTCGCGCTCGCGGCGCTGCTCGGCTGCGGCGCGGTCGCCACGGTGGTGGCCGCGCACGCGGCCCGCGGGCGGGCGCAGGCGGGGGCGGACCTCGCGGCCCTCGCAGCCGCGACCCGGGCCCAGCATGGTGCGGACGCCGCGAGCGCGTGCGCGCACGCCGAGCAGGCCGCCGTGCGCAACGGGGTCGAGCTGGTGGCGTGCGCGCTCGGCGCCGGCGGGATCGTGACGGTGGACGTGCAGGCGCGGGCCGTCGGCTCGTCGGTCCGTGCGCACGCGCGCGCCGGACCGCGAGCGGCGCGCACGCAGTCTCGGTCAGCCGGCGGCGTGGGCGAGGACCGCGTCGAGCAGGCGCAGGGCGGCGGCCTTGTCGAGGGGGTGGTTCCCGTTGCCGCACTTGGGGGACTGCACGCACGCGGGACAACCGGTGGCGCACGGGCAGGAGGAGATGGCGTCGCGCGTCGCGCGCAGCCACGTGGCGCCCAGGTGGAAGCCGCGCTCGGCGAACCCCGCGCCGCCGGGGTGGGCGTCGTGGACGAAGACCGTCGCCTCGCCCGTGTCCGGGTGCAGGGCGGTCGACAGGCCGCCCAGGTCCCAGCGGTCGCACGTGGCGAGCAGGGGGAGCAGCCCGATGGAGGCGTGCTCGGCGGCGTGCAGGGCGCCGGGCAGCGCCTCGAGCGTCACGACCGCCTCCTCCAGCACGGACGCGGGCACGGTCCACCAGACGGACGAGGTGCGCAGCGTGCGGGCGGGCAGCTCGAGGTCCTCGTAGCCGAGCACGGCCAGGTCCGGCAGGTGCTTGCGCTGGAACCCGAGCACCTGCGACGTGACGTCGACGGTCCCGAGGTGCCAGGTGACCGGGCCCCACCGGCGCTCGTCGACGACGTCGACCACCGCGGTGGTGGTGAGCCAGCGCGCCCAGGTCCCGTAGTCGACGTCCCGCCGGGTGACGAGCGCGACGTCGTCGGCGTGGTGCAGGTCGTCCACGACGAACGTCGCGCCCTGGTGCACGTAGACCGCGCCGGGATGCAGCGTCGCGTCGGCGGACGCGGCGTCGACCGTGCCGAGCACGCGGCCGGTCTCCGACTCGACCACGCGCACCGGGTTGCCGCCCGAGCCGCGCAGGTCGGTCAGGCGCGACGCGGGCTCGGCGTGCGTCCAGTACCACCCGGACGGGCGGCGACGCAGCACGCCGTGCGCGACGAGGTCGTCGAGCACGGCCGCGGCGCGCGCGCCGAACAGGTCGAGCTCGTCGGTGCGCACCGGGCGCTCGGCCGCGGCGGCGCACAGGTGCGGCGCGAGCACGTACGGGTTGGTCGGGTCGAACGCGGTGGCCTCGACGGGGGCGTCGAGTGCGGCCTCGGGGTGGTGCACCAGGTAGGTGTCGAGCGGGTCCTCGCGCGCGACCAGGACGACGACCCCGTCGGCCCCCGCCCGTCCGGCGCGGCCCGCCTGCTGCCAGAACGACACCCGCGTGCCGGGCCAGCCCGCGATGAGCACGGCGTCCAGGCCGGAGATGTCCACGCCCAGCTCGAGCGCGTTGGTGGTCGCGAGCGCGCGCAGCGACCCGGTGCGGATGGCCTGCTCGAGCGCACGTCGCTCCTCGGGCAGGTAGCCGCCGCGGTACGCCTGGACCGTGCCGCGCAGCGCGGGGTCGACGGCCCCCACGTGCTCGCGCGTCGTGGTGGCGACCGACTCCGCGGCACGGCGCGAGCGCGTGAACGCGAGCGTGCGCCCGCCGTGCGCGACGAGGTCCGCGAGCAGGTCCGCGACCTCGGCCGTCGCCGTGCGCCGGGGGCGGTCCTCGGGCTCGCCCGGGGTCGCCCAGGGGTCCTCGTCGGGCAGCAGCGACGCCCACGGCGTGTGCGCGTCGGGCCCGTGACCGGGCAGCTCGGGGGGCTGCCACAGCACGACGGTCTTGCGTCCGGCGGGCGACGCGTCGACGGTGACGGCCTCGACCTCGGCGGGCGGGACGCCCAGGAGCCGCGCGGCGCTCTGCTCGGGGTCGGCGGTCGTCGCGGACGCGAGGACGAACGTCGGCGTGGCGCCGTACGCGGCGGCGAGCCGGCGCAGGCGTCGCAGGACCAGCGCGACGTGCGCGCCGAACACCCCGCGGAACGCGTGGCACTCGTCGAGCACCACGTAGCGCAGCGACGCGAGCAGGCGGGACCAGCGCTCGTGCTGCGGCAGGAACGAGAAGTGCAGGAAGTCGGGGTTGGTCAGGACGACGTCGGCATGGTCGCGGACCCAGCGCCGCTCGTCGGGCGAGGTGTCACCGTCGCAGGTCGCCACGCGCACGTCACGCACCTGCGCGGCCGCCAGGAGCCGCTCGACGGCCGCGAGCTGGTCGGCCGCGAGCGCCTTCGTCGGGCACAGGTACAGCACGCCCGCGCGGCGCCGGGCGGACTCGATGCGGCCCGGGTCCAGCGACGCCTCCGCGGCGCGGCCGCGCACCGCGCTGAGTGCGGGCAGCCAGTAGGCCAGGGACTTGCCGGACCCGGTCGAGGTCGCCAGGACGGTGTGCCGACCGGCCCACGCGGCCTCGGCCGCCTGCACCTGGTGCCGCCACGGCGCCTCGACGCCGAGCGCGCGGTAGCCGCGCACGAGGTCCGGGTCCGCCCACGTGGGCCACGACCCGCGTTCGCCTGCGCGGGCCGGCAGGTGGCGCACGTGGGTCGCGCGGTCGGCTCGTCGTCCGCCGGCGAGCAGCACGTCGAGCAGCTCGTCGGACTCCACGCGACCATGCTCGCACCCGCGCAGGTGTGCTCCGGACGGGGTGGACGGCGGCACGTGGGTACGCCGAGGCTCACCCGCGCAGGCTCCGCATGCGCCACACGGTGGCGAGCGCGGGGTCACCGCTCGGGTGCGGGTCGACGTGGTCCAGCACGAACCCCTCGCGCTCGTAGAATGCGGCGGCGCGGCGGTTGGCGGCGACGTGCTCGACGAGCAGCCGGTCGACGTCCGCCGGGAGCCGGTCGACGAGCGCGGCGATGAGCCGGGGGCCGAGCCGGCTCCCGCGCAGGTCCGGTGCGACGTAGAGCTTGTAGACCACGTGGTCGGGCCCGGCCCGGCCGTGCTGCGCCACGCCCACGACGCGACCGCCCTGCTCGGCGACGACGACGTCGCCGGCGGCGACCGCCGCCTGCACGTACGGCGGGTTCCACCAGCGTCGTACCTGCTCGTCGGCGGCCGCCGCGCCGATCAGCGGCGCGTAGTGCGGCCGCACGTGCGCCTCGCCGAACGCGCAGACTCCCGCGACGTCGGCGTCGCGCGCGGCGCGGACCGCGACCTCGTCGCGCTGGGCGGGGCCCCTGGCGGCGGGGTCCGTGGCGGCGGAGTTCGGGGTGGCGGGGTCGTGCGCGGTCATCGTGCTCCCTCGGCCGGACAGGGGGACGGCGGCGGTCGTCGGGCACGGCGCGGTGGCAGGGTGGTGCCGTGGACCTCAACTGCGACCTGGGCGAAGGCTACGACGCGTGGGAGCCCGGCGTCGTGGGCGTCGACGAGGCGCTGCTGGGCGTCGTCACGAGCGCGAACCTGGCGTGCGGCGGGCACGCGGGTGACGAGCGCACGGTCGCGGCCGTCGCGCGTGTCGCGGCGTCGCGCGGGGTGGTGCTCGGCGCGCACGTCTCGTACGCGGACCGCGCGTCGTTCGGCCGGCGGTTCGTCGACGTCCCGCCCGACGAGCTCCGTGCCCAGGTGGCGGCGCAGCTGGCGCTCGTCGTCGGGGTGGCTGCGGCGCAGGGCGCGCGGGTCGCGTACGTCAAGCCGCACGGGGCGTTGTACAACGCGCTGGTGCACCACGAGGCGCAGGCCGTGGCGGTGCTCGACGCGACGCGCGACCTCCCGGTGGTGGGGCTGCCCGGCGCGGCGGTGCTCGAGGCGGCGCGTCGGCGTGGGGTGCGGACGGTCACGGAGGCGTTCGCCGACCGCGGGTACCGCGCGGACGGCACGCTCGTGCCGCGTGGGCAGGAGGGTGCGCTCGTCACGGACGCGGCACAGGTCGCCGAGCGGGTCGTGCGGATCGCCACCCGGGGCGTGGTGCGCGCGGTCGAGGGCGTCGACGTCGCGCTCGACGTCGAGACGGTGTGCGTGCACTCGGACACGCCGGGTGCGCTCGCGCTCGCGCACCAGGTCCGTGCGGCGCTGACCGCCGCGGGTGTCGCGGTGCGGTCCTTCACGTGAGCGAGCAGGTGAGCGAGGGCGCGCCCGGCCCGGGTCCGACGCGCGTCGTGCGGTTCGGGGCGGCCGCGCTGCTCGTCGAGCTGGCGGACCTGGCCAACGTACGCCGCGCCGACGCCGCGCTGCGCGCCGCGCGCCGGCACGACGAGCTGCTCGCGCTCGTCGAGGACCAGGTGCCGGCCGCCGAGTCCGTCCTGGTCCGCGTCCGGCCCGGCACGGACCTGCGCGCGGTCGCCGCGCGGGTGCGCGCGGTGCTGGCCGACGCGTCCCGGGCGGACGACGCGCCCGACGAGGGCCGGGTGCCCGGCTCGGCCGCGAGCGACGGTCCGGCGTCTGCGGGCGTCGCTCCGCCCGGCGCGCTCGTCGTGCTGCCGGTGACGTACGACGGGCCCGACCTGGCGGAGCTCGCGGAGCTGACGGGACGCACGGTCGAGGAGGTCGTCGCGCGCCATACGGCGGTGACGTACACGGTCGCGTTCGGCGGTTTCATGCCGGGCTTCGCGTACCTCGTCGGGCTCGACCCGGTGCTGCACGTGCCGCGCCGCGCGACGCCGCGCGAGCGCGTGCCCGCGGGGGCGGTCGCGGTGGCGGACCGGTTCGCCGCGGTGTACCCGGCGGCGACGCCGGGCGGGTGGCGGCTGCTGGGCACGTGCGCGACGGTGCTGTTCGACGTGCACCGCGACGAGCCGGCGCTGCTCACCCCGGGCACGTCGGTGCGGTTCGAGGCGCGATGAGTCCCGCCGGTGGGCGCCGTGCCGCGCTCGAGGTCCTCGACCCCGGGCTGCTGACGCTCGTGCAGGACCGTGGGCGTCCGGGCTGGGCGCACGTGGGGGTGGGCCGGTCGGGCGCGGCGGACGCGGGTGCGCTGCGCGCCGCGAACCGCCGGGTCGGCAACGACGACGACGCGGCGGGGCTCGAGGTGCTGCTGGGCGGTCTGCGCGTCCGTGCGGTCGGTGACGTGCTCGTCTCGGTCGGCGGCGCGGTCGTGGACCTGCGGGTCGACGGGCGCCCCGTGGGCCCGGACCTGCTGCTGCGGGACGGTGCGGAGCTCCTGCTCGGCCGGCCCGAGCGGGGTCTGCGGACGTACGTGGCGGTGGGCGGCGGCGTGGCGGTGGACCCCGTGCTGGGCTCGCGCGCGAGCGACCGGCTGGGCGGCCTCGGGCCGGCCCCGCTCGCCGCGGGCGACCTGCTGCCCGTGGGCGCCCCCGCGGGCGCGCTGAGCACCGACGGCACGGGCACGGGCGGCATGGCCACAGCCGGCACGGGCACGCCGGGCGCGCGCCCGCACGTGCGGCCCGACGAGGGCCCGGTGGTGCTCCGGGTCGAGCCCGGCCCGCACGCGCACTGGTTCGACCCGCGCTGGCCGGGGGTCCTGTGCGCGCCGGAGGGTTACGGCGTGCTGCCGGAGTCCGACCGTGTCGCGGTGCGGCTGGACGGGCCGCCGCTGGCCCGTGCGCGCGGCTTCGTCGGACGTGAGCTCGCCCCGGTCGGTCTGGTGCCGGGTGCGGTGCAGGTCCCACCCGACGGGCGTCCGGTGGTGTTCGGGGTGGACCACCCGGTGACGGGCGGGTACCCGGTGGTCGCGGTGCTGCACGCGGGGGACGTGGACGTGCTCGCGCAGGTGCGGCCGGGCGACGCGGTCCAGCTCGTGCTGCGTCTCGCGCTCTGACCCGGACGGCTCGACGCGCGGGGCCGGCGGCGACACGCCGAGGGCGTTCGGATGAATGTCCGCAGCGACACGCCGCGAGTTGGCGGCGGGTGCGCGCGCACCACCGGCCGCGTCGCCGCGGGGCGGGACCAACGTCCCAGTCGCGACGGGTCGGCGGTCATAGAAATGCCCACATCTTGTGAGCCGCGGACCAACGAACCACTACATCTGGTGATCGCGGCGAGATGCTGGAACCTGAACCCCAAGGAGCGCACACCATGCCCGAGCCCGCCGCCACGCCCGTCACCGTCGACGTCGCGTCCTCGATCGACGAGTACCTGGACCGCAGCGACTGGCGCGTCAACGCCAACGCCAACCAGGGCTACAGCCTCGGCGGCCTGATCCTGAACACCGCGGGCAAGGTCGTCGCGAACTACTGGCTCTCGGAGGTCTACCCGGCGCAGGTCGGGCAGGCGCACCGCGAGGGCGACCTGCACATCCACGACCTCGACATGCTGTCCGGCTACTGCGCCGGCTGGAGCCTGCGCACGCTCCTGCAGGAGGGCCTGGGCGGCATCCCGGGCAAGGTCGACGCGCGTCCCGCGAAGCACTTCTCGGCGGCGATCGGCCAGATCGTCAACTTCCTCGGCACGATGCAGAACGAGTGGGCGGGCGCGCAGGCGTTCTCGAGCTTCGACACGTACATGGCGCCGTACGTGCGCACCGACGAGCTGACGTACGAGCAGGTCAAGCAGGGCATCCAGGAGCTCGTCTACAACCTCAACGTGCCCAGCCGCTGGGGCACGCAGACGCCGTTCACCAACCTGACGTTCGACTGGGTGTGCCCGGACGACCTCAAGGACCAGGTGCCGATGGTCGGCGACGAGCCGTGCGACTTCACGTACGGCGACCTGCAGCCGGAGATGGACGTCATCAACCGCGCGTACATCGAGATCATGACGGAGGGCGACGCCACGGGCCGCGTGTTCACGTTCCCGATCCCGACGTACAACATCACGCAGGACTTCGACTGGCACAGCGCCAACGCGGACGCGCTGTTCACGATGACCGCGAAGTACGGCCTGCCGTACTTCCAGAACTTCATCAACTCGGAGATGAAGCCCGGGGACGTGCGGTCGATGTGCTGCCGCCTGCAGCTGGACCTGCGTGAGCTGCTCAAGCGCGGCAACGGGCTGTTCGGCTCGGCCGAGCAGACGGGCTCGATCGGTGTGGTCACGGTGAACTGCGCGCGCCTGGGGTACGTGTACCCGGGCGACGAGGCGGGGCTGCTGGTCCGGCTCGACGAGCTGCTGGACCTGGCCCGCACGAGCCTCGAGCTCAAGCGCGACGTGATCGGCCGGCTCATCGAGCAGGGCCTGTTCCCGTACACCAAGCGCTACCTGGCGAACCTCGACAACCACTTCTCGACGATCGGCGTCAACGGCCTCAACGAGATGATCCGCAACTTCTCGGGCGACGAGTACGACATCACCGACCCGCGCGGTCACCAGATGGCCGTGTGGCTGCTGGACCACGTGCGGCGCCGGATGGTCCAGTTCCAGGAGGAGACGGGCCACCTGTACAACCTCGAGGCGACGCCGGCCGAGGGCACGACGTACCGCTTCGCCAAGGAGGACCGGGCGCGCTTCCCCGGGATCCTGCAGGCGGGGACGGACGCCAACCCGTACTACACCAACTCCTCGCAGCTCCCGGTGGGCTTCACGGACGACCCGTTCGAGGCGCTCTCGCGGCAGGACGAGCTGCAGACGAAGTACACGGGCGGCACGGTGCTGCACCTGTACATGTCGGAGCGTCTGTCGACGCCGGACGCCGCACGCGAGCTGGTCCGCCGCTCGCTGTCCCGGTTCCGGCTGCCGTACCTGACGGTGACGCCCACGTTCTCGATCTGCCCGAACCACGGGTACCTCGCGGGCGAGCACCTCGAGTGCCCGAAGTGCGCGGACGCCGGACGCATGCAGGAGTGCGAGGTGTGGACGCGCGTCATGGGCTACCACCGGCCGGTCTCGTCGTTCAACGTGGGCAAGAAGGGCGAGCACGCCGAGCGCACGCACTTCCGCGAGTCCGTGGCGGCGCTGGCGTGACCCTCTCGACCAGCGGGCAGCCGCCCCTCACGCTCGGGCTGCCGGGCGTGGGGGCGGCGTCCGCCGTCCCGGTCCCCTCGCGGGAGCGCCGCGCGACGTGCGCGGGGGACCTGGTCATCGCGGGTCTCACCCCGATGTCGTCGTGCGACTGGCCCGGGCGGCTCGTCGCGACGGTGTTCCTGCAGGGCTGCCCGTGGCAGTGCACGTACTGCCACAACCACGCGATCCTCGACCCGCGCGCGCCCGGCCAGGTGCCGTGGCGCGACGTGCGTGACCTGCTCGCCCGCCGTGCCGGCCTGCTCGACGGCGTCGTGTTCTCAGGCGGCGAGCCCACCCGGCAGCCCGCGCTCGCGGACGCGATGCGCGAGGTCCGCGCCGCGGGCTTCGGCGTCGGCCTGCACACCGGCGGCGCCTACCCGCGCCGGCTCGAGGCACTGCTGCCGCTGGTCGACTGGGTGGGCTTCGACGTGAAGGCGCCGCGGGACCTGTACCGCGCGGTCGTCCGCGCGGGCGGTGAGACCACCGCGGCGGACCAGGCGTTCGCGAGCCTGCGCCTGGTGCTGGACTCGGGCGTCGACGTGCAGGTCCGCACCACCGTGGACCCGACCGTGCTGTCCGACGACGACGTGCGCGGCCTGACCGCGACGCTGCACGCCCTGGGGGTGCGGGACCACGTCCTGCAGGAGGTGCGCCCGGACGGGACGACGAGCGAGTACCGCGCCGCGCTCGCGCGTGTCAGGGCACGCTGACCTGACGGGGCTCGCCGACGAGCACGGCCTGCCCGGGTGCGCCGGCGGTCGTCTCGCTCACGTCCGCCGCGACGACCGGCCACGCCTCGACCAGGCCCGTGGGCTCGTCGGCGTCGCACGCGACGAGGTGCACGGCCTCGTCGAGCTGGACCCACATGTCGCTCGTCCCCTCGAGCCGGACCGTCCCGTCCTCGTCCGGCCACAGGTAGCCGACGACGACGCCGTGCTCGACGAGCGCGTACGTCACGGTCCGCGGGACCTGCGCGGTGACCCGCTGCCCGTCCCGCACCCCGACGGACACGGTGCTGGCGGGCGCGGCCTCGAGCGTGAGGCCCCGGGCCTCGGGCGGGGTGCCGAGCCGCACGGGCAGCCCGCAGTCGAACACGCCTGCCCACGGGGCAGGCCGGTCGGACGGCGAGGTGCCGGCGCCGGGCTCCGCGGTGCCGACGAACGCGGTGCTCGGCTGGGCCGTGGCGCGCGTCGCGTCCGGTCCGCTCGCACCGGGCGTCGCGCGCGCGCCCCCGAGCCCGCCCACGTGCGACGCGCCGAACGTGACCGCGCCGACCGCACCCGCGGCCGCGATCGTCGTGCCGGCGCGGCGTGCCGCCCGGCGGCGGCGCACGCGGGACGTGACGCGTCCGACGAGCGCGCCGTCGAGCGGGCCGCGGGCCGATCCCGCGGCGTCCGCCAGGTCGGTGAGCAGCTCGCCCAGCGGGTCGCCGGGTGCGTGCGCGGGGGTGTGGTGGGTGCGGCTCATCGGGTCCTCCTGGCGTGGACGGCGATCCGTTCGAGGATCGGCGGCTCGGGTGGGGCGTCGGACGCGGGCGACGCGTCCGACGTGGGTTCCAGATGGGTGCGCAGCGCGGCGCGGCCGTCGGACAGGTAGCGCTTGACGGTCCCGGTCGACAGGCCCAGGACCTCGGCGATCTCGCCGACGGGCAGGTCCTCCACGTGGTGCAGGACGACGCACGCCCGCTCGCGCGGGGTGAGGGTCGCGAGCGCCTGCGCCAGCGCGAGGCGGTTGCCGACCACCAGCTCGGGTGGTGCGTGCGGGCCGTCCGGCGGGCTCGTCTCGCGTGCCGCGGTCAGGTGCCGGATGGTCGCCCAGTGCCGCCGCCGGCGGAACCCGTCGACGAAGATCGTGTGCATCGCTCGTCGGACGTACGCCTCGGCGGAGCCGACCTCGTCCGCGCGCCGACGTCCCGAGAACACCTTGACCAGCGCGTCCTGCACCAGGTCCTCGGCGTCCCGCACGTCACCGGTCAGCAGGTACGCGTGCCCGAGCAGCGCGGGCCCGCGGTCGCGGACCAGCTCGTCCAGCACGCTCTGCCATGCCACGGCCCCGTCACCTCTCGTCGTCCGACCCTCTCACCCCACAGGACGGACGGGAGGTCGGGTCGGTTGGGGTCGGGTCGCGGATCGGCTCAACAGCGCGGCGTCCTGCGGCAGTCTCCTGGGTATGGACAGCGACGCGCTCACGCGACCACCGGTCGCGCCCGTGCACGACGAGGTCGCCCGGTTCCTCGCCGAGCACCGGCGGGCCCTCGTGCGCGTCGCGCTCGGCCTGACGCGCGAGCCCGCGGGTGCCGAGGACCTCGTGCAGGACACCGCGGTGCGGCTCCTGCGGCACTGGGACAAGGTGCGCGCCGCGCGCAGCCCGTTCGCGTACGCGCGGACCATGCTGGTGCGGCTCTACCTCGACCAGGTGCGCGGCACCGAGGTCGAGGTCGTGGGGGCCCGGCGGCGTGAGCCCGTCGCGCCCGACGAGATCGCGCACCTCGAGTCGGTGGACGCCGCCGTGTCGATGATCGCCGGCCTGCCGCCCCGGGCCCGCGCGGTGCTCACCCTGAGGTACGTCGAGGACCTCGACGACCGCGCGATCGCCGAGGTGCTCGGCATCACGCGGTCCACCGTGCGCGTGACCGCGCACCACGCGCTGCGCCGGCTCTCGGTGACCGAGACCGCACGCCGCGACCGGCAGGACCGACCGGGACCGAGGGAGCCACGATGAGCATCACCGAGCACGAGCTCGCGGTCGTGTTCCGCGCGCGCGTCGACGACGAGGCGGACGCGCTGCTGAGCGCACACCCCGGGCCGCTCACGCTCCCGGTGCCCGAGCCGGACCCGGCGGGCGCCGCCCCTGCGGCGGACCTCGCGGGCCCGGTGCCCGTGCGCCCCCTGCCCGTGGGCCCCGTGCCTGTGCGCCCCGTGCGTGTGCGCCGCTCGGCGCCCGGCGCGCCCGGCCTCCCGGGGCTCACCGGTCCGTGGCGGGTGGTCGCGCTCGCGGCTGCGGCCGCGCTCGTCGTCGCGGGGGCGGCGGCGGTGCTCGTCGGCCGGTCGGGCGACGTCCGCCCTCAGCCGGCCGCGCCGGAGCCCGAGCCGACGTGGACGGTCGGCGCGTGGACCATGCACACCGACGGTGGCATGGAGGCGCTCCGGGTCGCGCACCTGCAGGTCGTCGACGGCTGCCTCGCGGTGGGCCCGCGCACCCTGCTCGTCGTCGACCCGAGCAGCTGGCTGTGGCAGGACGGCGTGCTGCTGCACCGCGGCACGGGCCGCACGTTCGAGCTGGGCGACACGTTCCTGCTCGGCGGCGGTGAGGCGCCCGCGGCGCAGTCCCGCGCGGCGCAGCGCGACGTGCCCGCGTCGTGCGCGGACTTCGACGGCGGACTGTGGTCCCCGAGCGACCCGCAGGCGGGCCCCGCGATCGTCGACGGCTCGGGCACGCTGCCGGTCGCGGCGCTCGACACGAGCGGGCTCCGCGTCGAGCCCGTCGACGGGCTGCCGGCCGGTCCCGCGGTCGAGGGGCGGCTCATGGTGGTCGACGGCTGCCTCGCCGTGGCCCCGGACGTGCTCCTCGGCGTGGACCACGGGTGGCTCTGGGACGGTGCGACCGGTGCGCTGACCTGGGTGCCGAGCGCGCAGAGCGAGCCGCTGCGCCTCGGGGACGCGGTGCGCGTCGAGGGGATGCGCGTGCCGGCCGCGCGGGTGCGTGCCGAGGGCGGCACGCTGCCCGCCTCGTGCGCGGGCTTCACGGGCGACGTGCTGCTCGCGACGGGGGCTCACCCGGCCGCCTCGGCCGGGTGAGCCCTCTGGGTGGACGTGCCCGTCGCCCTCACGCGTGCGGCGGACCGTGACGGTGCAGGTCCTGCCGCACGGCCTGCGGACCGGTCAGCGGACGACGACCCGCCACGGGCCCCCCGCGACGTCCCACGCCGAGGCCGGGTCCGGACCGCCCCCGGCGCGGTCCGGGATGACGTCCGTGACCGCCCACACCTCGTACTCGCCGGGGTCGAGCGCGGGCCCGGCGCTGCCGTCAGCCGAGCAGGCGAGCAGCCGCGCGCCCGCCTCGAGCCACAGGGACCCCCCGGGGTCGAGCGACATCGCGTGCCCCACGGACTCGACCGCGTCGAGCCCGCCCACGACGCGGCCGTCCTGCACCACGACGAGCGTCGGTGTGCTCGCGGTCGCGTCGAGACGCTCGGGCCCGTCGTTCGTGAGCTTGACCTGCACGACGAGCCGCTCACCGGCACGCGCGGTCGTCGGGGCACCGGGTGCCGACAGGCGGGACGGTGCGGGGTTGGTCCGCGGGTCCGCGAGGTCCCGCAGCTCGTCGTCGCTCGCCCCGCACGTCGCCGGGCCGGTCGGTGCGGGAGGAGCGTCGTCGTCGGCCACCGTGACCGCGAGCGGCTCGCTCGTCGCGCGGGCGACCCACTCGGTCGTGGAGTCCCCCTGCGACCAGCCCAGCGTGCGGGTCGCGACGAGCTCGTAGTCACCCGGTGCGAGCTCGGCGGGCTCGCCGGTGGCGCACGAGACGAACGTCGAGTCGATCTCGGTGTCGAGCGGGAACGGCTGGGGCTGGACGTCGACCGCGACCTGCGTGGCCTGCTGCAGCGACATGTCCTGCCACCCGTCGAGCACCGCGACCACTGCGCCGTCCTGCACCAGCACGAGCGTGCCCGCGATCGTCCACCCCTTCGGCTCGCTGACCAGCGACGCCGTCGGTGCGTCCACGTCCACGCGCACGAGGCCCCGCCACGCGCCGCTCGGCCTGAGCACGGCGTCGGCCTCGAGGCTCGTGGTCACGCGCCAGAAGTCCCCGTCGTCCGTCGCCGCGTTCCCGCTCCCCGGACGGATGCCGTCACCCGCACGCAGACCGGCGAGGGTCCGGCGGCACTCGGCCGGCGCGTGCGCCGCGACCGACGCGTGCGCGGCGACCGGCGCGGGTGTCGTCCCCTCGCCGCGCAGCAGCGGCGGCACGGCGAGCGCGACGCCGCCGACGACGAGCGCGACGGCACCCGCCGCACCCGCCGTGCGCGCCCGCCGTCGGCGCCGCGCCCGCGTGCGGACCAGCTCCACGGGCACCTCGTACGCCAGTGCCTCGGGGGAGCGCTCCGCGTGCGGCAGCGCGTCGGCCAGGGGGTTGCGGTTCTCGTGCTCGGTCATGGCCGGGCCCTCCCAGGGGTCAGCGGCACCGTCTCGTCCGTCCCGTCCGGGAGCGGGCCGAGCAGCGCCTCGAGCTTGTGACCGGCGGTCGACAGGTACCGCTTCACGGTGCCGTCGGCCAGGCCCATCCGGGCCGCGACCTGCGGGACCGTGAGGTCCTCGCACCAGCGCAGCACCGCTGCCGCGCGCTCCTGCGGCGCGAGGGTAGCGAGCGCGGAACGCACGTCCAGGCCCGCACCCACGGCGGTCGCCGGGTCGCGCGCGGGCTCGTCGTGCCGCCCCAGCAGGTGCCGCACCGCCGCCCACCGCGTCCGACGACGCGCGTCGTCGAGGAAGACGGACAGGATCGCGCGGCGCACGTACGCCTCGGCGTCGTCGGGCGAGAAGCCCGAGCGCCGCCGCGCGAACGTGCGCACCAGGGCCTCCTGCACCAGGTCCTCGGCGGCGTGCCGGTCACCCGTCAGCAGGTGGGCGTAGCCGAACAGCGCCCGCCCGCGCTCGCGGGCCAGCACGGCCAGCAGGTCCTCGTCGCCCACGTGTCCTCGTCCGTCCGTCCGGTCACGAGTCCGGCGGTCGCCGTCCTCATCAGCCAGGACGACGAACCCGTGCGAACCGTTGTACCGGAGCGTGCACCCTCGCGGGGCCGACTCGTCGTACCGCGGCCCGACGCCGGGGACGAAGGTCTGTCGACTCCTGGTCATCCGTCCGTTACTGAGCGGTATGAGCCCGTGGCTAGACTGCGCGGGTCGCACGGCAACGGGGCCGGGCGCGCGCGGGCGTGCAGGGGGTGCGCCCGAGGTCCGAGGAGGGTGCATGGTCGAGCTCGGTTCCACGAGCCTGACGATCGTCGGGGTCATCGCGGGGCTCGCAGTCGCCTCGCTCGTCGTCGCGGCGGTGCTGCGGCGGCAGGTCCTGGCGGCCGGCGAGGGCACGGCGTCGATGCAGCAGATCGCCAAGGCGGTGCAGGAGGGTGCGTCCGCGTACCTCAACCGGCAGTTCCGCACGCTGGCGCTGTTCGCGGTCGTCGTGTGCGCGTTGCTGTTCCTGCTTCCGGGCGACGGGGGCGTCAAGCTCGGCCGGTCGCTGTTCTTCCTGGTGGGCGCCGCGTTCTCGGCGTCCATCGGCTTCCTGGGCATGTGGCTGGCCACGCGCGCGAACCTGCGCGTCGCGGCGGCCGCGTCGCTGCCCGGAGGCCGGGCCGAGGGTGCGCGCATCGCGTTCCGCACGGGCGGCGTCGTCGGCATGTCCGTGGTGGGCCTCGGCCTGCTCGGCGCCGCGACCGTCGTGCTGATCTACAAGGGTGACGCACCCGCCGTGCTCGAGGGCTTCGGGTTCGGGGCCGCGCTGCTCGCGATGTTCATGCGCGTCGGCGGCGGCATCTTCACCAAGGCCGCGGACGTCGGCGCGGACCTCGTCGGGAAGGTCGAGCAGGGCATCCCCGAGGACGACCCGCGCAACGCCGCGACCATCGCGGACAACGTGGGCGACAACGTCGGCGACTGCGCGGGCATGGCGGCCGACCTGTTCGAGTCGTACGCCGTGACGCTCGTCGCCGCGCTCATCCTCGGCCGCGCCGCGTTCGGCGAGCAGGGCCTGGTCTTCCCGCTCATCGTCACCGCGGTCGGGGCGCTCGTCGCGGCGCTGGGCGTCGCGATCACGCGCGTGCGCGGCGCCGAGAGCGGGCTCACCGCCATCAACCGCGGGTTCTACGTGTCCGCCGTCGTGGGCGTGCTGCTCGCCGCGCTCGCCGCGTTCGTGTACCTGCCGTCCACGTTCGCGGAGTTCACCGACGGCACCGCGGGACTCACCGACCACGGCGGCGACCCGCGGCTGATCGCGACCGCGGCGGTGGCCATCGGCGTCGTCCTGGCCGGCGTCATCCTGTGGGTCACGGGCTACTTCACGGGTACGACGAGCAAGCCCACGCTGCACGTCGCCGAGACGACCCGCACGGGTGCGGCCACGGTCGTGCTGTCCGGCATCGGCGTCGGGTTCGAGTCCGCCGTCTACACCGCGGGCATCATCTGCGCGGCGATCTGCGGCGTGTTCCTCATCGCGGGCGGCAACGTCGCGCTGTCGCTGTTCCTCATCGCGCTCGCCGGGTGCGGCCTGCTCACGACCGTCGGCGTGATCGTCGCGATGGACACGTTCGGGCCGGTCTCGGACAACGCGCAGGGCATCGCCGAGATGTCGGGCGACGTCTCCGAGGAGGGCGCGCAGATCCTCACCGACCTCGACGCGGTCGGCAACACCACCAAGGCCGTCACCAAGGGCATCGCGATCGCCACCGCGGTGCTCGCCGCGACCGCCCTGTTCGGCTCGTACGCCGACGCCGTCGCCAGCAAGATCTCCGAGATCGGGAACGCGCCGGCCGACGACCTGGTCGCCGCGATGATGGACTACGACATCATCAGCCCGGTGACGCTCGTCGGCGTCATCCTCGGTGGTGCGACGGTGTTCCTGTTCTCGGGTCTCGCGATCGACGCCGTCACGCGCGCCGCGGGCGCGATCGTGTTCGAGGTGCGCCGCCAGTTCCGCGACTTCCCGGGCATCATGACCGGCGAGGTCCGGCCCGAGTACGGCAAGGTCGTCGACATCTGCACGCGCGACTCGCTGCGCGAGCTCGCCACGCCCGGGCTGCTCGCGGCGTTCGCGCCCATCGCGGTCGGGTTCGGCCTCGGCATCGGCCCGCTGGCGGGCTTCCTCGCGGGTGCGATCGGCAGCGGCGTGCTCATGGCCGTGTTCCTCGCGAACTCGGGCGGTGCGTGGGACAACGCGAAGAAGATCGTCGAGGACGGCCGCCACGGCGGCAAGAACTCCCCGGCGCACGCGGCGGCCGTCATCGGTGACACCGTCGGCGACCCGTTCAAGGACACCGCCGGCCCCGCGATCAACCCGCTCATCAAGGTCATGAACCTCGTGTCGGTGCTCATCGCACCCGCGATCGTCGTGGTCTCGTTCGGCGAGGACGCCAACACGGCGCTGCGTCTGTCGATCGCGGTGGTCGCGGCGCTCATCGCGTTCGGTGCGGTCATCGCGAGCCGCCTGCGGGCCGCGCGCGTGGACCGCGAGGGTGCGCTCGCGCATGCCCTCGAGGAGCCGGACGTCGTCACGGCCTCCTGACCCACCGGCTCACCGAACCGTTCCTCGACGAGCGCGGCACCCCCGGGTGCCGCGCTCGTCCCACGTCCCGGGGTGGACGGCGGGGCCGTCGGCGGGTGCGGGACCGTCAGGGGTGCAGGAGCCAGGCGAGCTCGGAGGCGAGCAGCGCGCGGCGCGAGGGGGACGCCATGGAGCGGGCGTCGTGCCCGAGCGCGTCGTACAGCACCCGGCCCGCGCCCGGCACGGTCCACACCACCGGGTGCTCGCCTGCGGTCCCGTGCGTCCCCGCCTCGTCGGCTGTCACGTCCGCGACGACGAGCACGTGGACGCCGGGGTCGACGGCGAGGTCGGCGTACCGCTCGTCGTCGGCGGTGACGGTGCGCAGGCTCCAGGTGACCGGGTGCTCGTCGTCGACGACGCGGAACGTCGTCGGCCCTTGGGCGGGGTGCCAGGACCGGCCGGGGACCCAGCGCCCGCCGATCGTCGCCGCCCACCGCGGGTCGTCCGCGAAGACGCACGCGGACGCGTGCAGCGCGAGCACGGCGGTGCCGCGCTCGACGAGCGCGTGACGGGCGTCGTGGAACGGCTGCCAGGCAGGCGAGTCCTCGTCGGGCTGCTGGCCGGGGTCACCGCTCGCGGCGACGACGAGCACGTCCGGCAGCCACGCCTCGCCGTCCGGACCGGGCTGCTGCGCGAGGTCGTCGAACGTCGACGGCCGGGTGCTGCGCACCCGCACCTCGTGCCCGAGCGCCCGCGCGACCTGTGCGACCTCGTCGCCCTGGGCGGCGTGGTCGTGCCACGGGTCCGCGTACCGACCGGCTCCCACGAGCACCAGAACTCGTCCCACGCCCCCACCCAACCACGACGACCGCCACGCGCCCACCGGCTGCGTCGGACGTCGAGCGGCCGGGACCCGCGCCCCGCACCACCGACCCCGCGGTTGCTCCGGCTCGGGCGCCCGAGACCCGGAGGAAGGGTGGGGTCGTCGAGGTGCGGGCGGGGCAGGTGGGTCGAGGACCGGTCGGTCGGCGCTCAGGTCGAGGCGGGCAGGAGGAGGCCGTCCTCGACGAGACCCCGCACGGTCGGCAGGACGTCCGCCGCGACCGCGTCCGCGCCCACGTCGAGCAGCGCTCCGAGCGCGCCGACGAGCTGCCCGACCGTGAGCTCGCCGTCGCACGCGCCGACGAACCCCGCCGCGGCGGTCCCGACCTGCACCGTGCGGCCGAACCCGCCGCCCTGCCGGAGCAGGACGATGCGCGGGTCCACGTCGCCGGGCGCGAGGTAGCGCTCCTCGGTCACGTCCGCGGCGACGACGAGCCGCTCGCGGGCGAGCGCGTCGTCGTCGCGCGCGGCGAGCCAGTCGTGCGCGGCCAGTGCCGCGGCGACCGCGGGCCCGAGCGGCTGGCGGACCGTGCCGGTGACCTCCTCGAGGCGGCGCAGGCGTGGCCGGTCGTCGTCGGCGGGGCGCCGCAGGGTGACGACCCCGAACCCGACGGCTTCGACGTCGCGGCTCGCGAAGTCGTCGAGCCACGCGTCGTAGCGCGCGGCCCAGCCGGCCGGGTCACGCTCGGGGGTCGTGCCGCCGTCGCGGATCCAGGTCTCGGCGTACTGCGCGGGGTCGAGGAGCTCGCGCTGCACGACCCACCCGTCGAGCCCGGACTCGTCGACCCACGCCCCGACGCGCTCGTGCCACGTCTGGCCGGCGCGCACCTCCCAGTTGCCGAGGAGCTGGGCGACGCCGCCCGGCGCGAGCACGGCGCCGACCCCGGTGACGAGGTCGCGCACGAGGTCGTCGCCCGCGCGTCCGCCGTCGCGGTACTCGTACGCGGGGACGTCGGCGCGGCGGGGGGTGATGACGAACGGCGGGTTGCTCACGACGAGGTCGAACGCCTGCCCGGCGACGGGCTCGAGCATCGACCCCTCGCGCAGCGTGACCCGGTCCGGCCGGACGCCCGCGAGCGTCGCGTTGAACCGCGCGAACCCGAGCGCCCGGGCCGAGATGTCGGTCGCTGTGACGTGCCGCACGTGCCGGGCGGCGTGCAGGGCCTGGACCCCGCACCCCGTGCCGAGGTCGAGCGCACGGGCGCGCTCGTCGCGCACGGTGACCTGCGCGAGCGTCGTCGACGCTCCGCCCACCCCCAGCACGTGGTCGGTGCGCAGCGCGCCGCCGGTCGCGAGCTCGCCGAGGTCGGACGCGAGCCACCACGTGGCGTCGCCGCGTCCGTCGGTGGCCGCGTAGGGGCGCAGGTCGACGAGCGCGCGCACCTCGTCGTCGGCGCCCGCTCCCGCCGCCGTGACGAGGCCGAGCCGCTGGGCGCCGTCCACCCCGAGGCGGGGGAGGGCGCGTGCGACGAGCGCGGCCGGTACCGCCGTGCCGAGCACGAACAGGCGCACGAGCGCCGCGACGCGAGCGTCGGCTCCGGTCGCCGCGGCCGTGGCACGCAGCGCGGGGACGGTCTCCTCGCGGTGCAGCGCCGCGGTCGCGACCGGTCCGAGCATCTCCTCGACGTGCTCGACGTCGTACCCGGCGTCCTCGAGGTCGGCTCTCAGCGCGTCGACGAGCCGCGGCTCGGTCTGGGGGACGTCCACGCCCCCATCCTCCCCGACGGCCGTGCGCCCGCCCGACGACCCCGCGGTTGCTCCGGCTCGCGGGCTCCTGAGCCGGAGGAAGCGCGGGCTCGGCGGGCTGGGGGGTGGGGGCGGGGCTCGGTAGGCTCACCGCGGTCCTCGCGGCGGCCCCGGCGGCCGACGACGGAGCGCGGACGGACCAGGCAGCGGACCAGGCAGCGGACCAGGCAGCGGACCAGGCAGCGGACCAGGCAGCGACGAGGAAGGTGGCGTCACCATGACCGAGCAGGAGCGCGGCGGGAGCACCCCCGCGGTGGCGGTGCTGGGCGGGGGCGTCATGGGCGAGGCCCTGGTGGCCGCGCTGCTGGCGGGCGGGTGGCCCGCCGACCGGGTCGAGGTGACCGAGCAGTCGCGTCAGCGCGGCGACGAGCTGGCGCAGCGGCACGGGGTGCGGACGGACGGGACCAACGCCGAGGCCGCCGCGCGCGCGGACGTCGTCCTGCTCGCGGTGAAGCCCGCCGTCGTCCCCGCCGTGCTCGACGAGGTCGCCGCGCACCTGACCGCGGGTGCGCTCGTCGTGAGCGTGGCCGCCGGGGTGCCGATCGCGGCGTACGAGGAGCGGCTGCCCGCCGGGACGCCGGTGGTGCGGGTGATGCCGAACACGCCCGCGGTCGTCGGCAAGGGGGCGAGCGCGATCGCCGCCGGGACGCACGCCTCCGACGAGCACCTCGCGCTCGTGGAGCGGGTGCTCGCGGCGACCGGGCTGGTCGTGCGCGTCGCGGAGAAGGACCTCGACGCGGTCACGGCGATCTCCGGCTCGGGTCCGGCCTACGCGTTCTACCTGATCGACGCGATGGCGGAGGCCGGCGTGCTGCTCGGCCTCACGCGTGACCTGGCGACGCGTCTGGCGGTCGCGACGGTCGAGGGCGCGGGCGCGCTCGCGGCCGGTGGCGAGCACCCTGCGGTGCTGCGCGAGCGGGTGTCGTCGCCGGGCGGGACGACCGTCGCGGCGGTCGCGGAGCTCGACGCGCACGCGGTGCGTGCCGGTGTGGTCGCGGCGGCGCGCGCCGCGTACGAGCGCTCGCGCGAGCTCGGCCGCGCCTGACCACGTCACCGCCACCTCGTCGGGCGGCACCACCCGCGTGTCACCCTCCGGTCACGTCACCGTGGAGGGGCCGGTGGCCCTACGGTACGTAGGGGGCGATGCGCGGTACCTGGGGTACCCGCCGATCGCGGCGCGCGGCGTCGCACGAGGGAGCACACGGATGTCGACGGACTCGGGGAGCCGGCCGCCTGCCATGAGCGACGTGGCGCTGGCCGCGGGTGTCTCGCACCAGACGGTGTCACGGGTCCTCAACGGGCACCCGAGCGTGCGCCCGGAGACGCGGGACCGCGTCCAGGCCGCGATCGCGTCGCTGGGTTACCGGCGCAACAGCGCGGCGCGTGCGCTCGTGACGCGTCGCTCGGACACGCTCGGGGTGGTGACGCCGGCCTCGGCGCTGTACGGGCCGACGAGCACGCTCGTCGCGTTCGAGCAGGCGGCGCGTGAGGCCGGCTGGTACGTCTCGGTCGCGACGATGCGCCGGTTCACCGCGGAGTCCATGCGCGGTGCGGTGGAGCACTTCCTCGACCACGGCGTCGACGCGCTGGTCGTGATCGCCCCCACGCGTGAGGTCGCGGCGGCCGTCTCGGGCCTCGACGTGCCCGTGCCGGTCGTGCTCATCTGCTCCGCGCTCGAGCTGCGCGAGACCGCGGGTGTGCTGTCCGTCGGCGTCGACCAGCGGCTGGGCGCGCGGCTCGCGACGCGGCACCTGCTCGCGCGCGGGCACACGGAGGTGCTGCACGTGGCCGGCCCGCAGGACTGGTTCGACGCGCAGGACCGGCTCGCGGGCTGGCGTGAGGAGTGCGCGGCGGCGGGCGTCGTGGTGCGCGAGCCGATCGTCGCGGGCTGGTCCGCGGACGCGGGGTACGACGTGGGCCGTGAGCTCGCCGCGCGCGGGCGGGTCCCGGAGTCGATCTTCGCCGCGAACGACCAGCTCGCGCTGGGTCTCGAGCACGCGTTCTGGGACGCGGGGATCCGCGTGGGGCAGGACGTCGCGCTGGTCGGGTTCGACGACGAGGTCGGCTCGGCGCACTACCTGCCGCCGCTGACGACCGTGCGGCAGGACTTCGTGCGGCTCGGTACGCTCGCGATCGAGGTGCTGCGGGGTGCGCTGGGCAGCAGCGAGCGGCGCGGTGCGCCGCGGTTGGTGCCGCCGGAGATCGTCGTGCGGCGCAGCTCGGGCGTGTAGCTCCGGCACCAGCCCGGCCCGGGGCCCGCAGTCCGCTGCCGGTTCGGGCCCGTCCGTACGCGTTCCTGGACGCCGGGCGGGTCACATGGTGTACGTCCACCGGTGTGAGCGTTAACATCTAGGGGTCGCCCTGCGGGGGGATGTGGACAGGGACGTGCGAAGGGGCGCGATGACCGAGAACGTGACGCCGCAGGGCGTCGACCAGGAGGCACGAGCCGCGCGGATCCGGGACGACATCGTCGCCGGCCGCACGGCGCTCGGGATCGAGCTCGGCTCGACGCGCATCAAGGCGTGCCTCGTCGGGCCCGACTGCGCGCCCGTCGCCACCGGCGCGCACGAGTGGGAGAACCAGCTCGTCGACCGCCGCTGGACGTACGCGCTCGAGGACGTGTGGGCCGGGCTGCAGGACGCGTACGCGTCGCTCGTCGCGGACGTCGAGCAGCGCTACGGCGTGCGCCCGACGACGTTCGGCGGGATCGGCGTCTCGGCGATGATGCACGGCTACCTCGCGTTCGACGCCTCCGACGAGCTGCTCGTCCCGTTCCGGACGTGGCGCAACACCAGCACCGGACCCGCCGCAGCCGAGCTGTCGGCCCTGTTCGGCCACAACATCCCGCTGCGCTGGTCGGTCGCGCACCTCTACCAGGCGGTCCTCGACGACGAGCCGCACGTGCCGCACGTCGCGTTCGTCACGACCCTCGCCGGCTACGTGCACTGGCGCCTCACGGGCGAGAAGGTGCTGGGCATCGGCGACGCGTCGGGCATGTTCCCGATCGACACGGCGACGCGCGACTACGACGCCGCGATGCTCGCGTCCTTCGACACGCTCGTCGCCGACCGTCGCCCGGGCACCCGCCTCGTCGACCTGCTGCCCGCCGTCCGCGTCGCGGGCCAGGACGCGGGCCGGCTCACCGCCGCGGGCGCCGCGTTGCTCGACCCGACCGGCACGCTCGTCGCCGGCGCGCCGCTGTGCCCGCCCGAGGGCGACGCGGGCACCGGCATGGTCGCGACGAGCTCGGTGGCGCCGCGCACCGCGAACATCTCGGTCGGCACGTCGATCTTCGCGATGGTCGTGCTCGAGAAGCCGCTGTCGCAGGTGCACGACGAGCTCGACCTCGTCACCACGCCGTCCGGCGACCTCGTCGCGATGGTGCACTGCAACAACGGCGCGAGCGAGCTCGGCGAGTGGGCGCAGGTGTTCGGCCGGTTCGCGCAGGTGCTGGGCCACCCCTCGTCGCCCGACGACGTGTTCGGCGCCCTGCTGCGCGAGGCGCTCGACGGTGACGCCGACGGCGGTGGCCTGCTCGCCTACAACTACCTGTCCGGCGAGCCCGTCACGGGCCTGACCGAGGGCCGCCCGCTGTTCGTGCGCACCCCCGACAGCCGGCTCACGCTCGCGAACTTCATGCGCGCGCAGGTCTACGGCGCGTTCGGCACGCTCAGCCTGGGCATGCGCGTCCTCGCCGCCGAGGGCGTCGAGCTCGACGCGATGTACGCGCACGGCGGCCTGTTCCGCACCGCCGGCGTGGCGCAGCGGCTCCTCGCGGCCGCCGTCGGCGCTCCCGTCGCGGTCGGCAGCGCCGCAGGGGAAGGTGGTGCCTGGGGGATCGCGGTGCTCGCCGCGTACCTGCAGCACGCCGCCGACCGTGACCTGGGCACGTACCTCGCGCAGGACGTGTTCGGCGACGCGCAGATCGACGTCGTCGAGCCCGACCCCGACGACGTGCGCGGGTTCGCCGCGTACCTCGAGCGGTACGAGGCCGGCCTCGCCGTCGAGCGCGCCGCCACCGACGCGATCTGACCCACGAGCCACCATGACCACCAGCACCACGCAGGAGCGCACCCCGATGACGAGGACCCTCGCCGACCACCCCGCGTCCGTCCAGGAGGACGTCGCGCGCACCCGCGAGGTCGTCGCCCGCCTGCACGCCGAGCTCCCGCGGTGGGGCCTCGTCGTGTGGACCGCGGGCAACGTCTCGCAGCGCGTCGTCGTCGACCCGGCGGGACCGAGCGAGCGTGACCTGCTCGTCATCAAGCCCTCGGGCGTCACGTACGACGAGCTGACCCCCGAGGCGATGGTCGTGTGCACGCTCGACGGCGAGCTCGTCGACGGCGACCGTGCGCCCTCGTCGGACACCGCCGCCCACGCCTACGTCTACACCCACATGCCCGAGGTCGGCGGCGTCGTGCACACCCACTCGACGTACGCGACCGCGTGGGCCGCGCGCGCCGAGCCCGTGCCGTGCGTGCTGACGATGATGGCCGACGAGTTCGGCGGCGAGATCCCGATCGGCCCGTTCGCGCTCATCGGCGACGACTCGATCGGCCGCGGCATCGTCGAGACCCTGCGCGGCTCGCGCAGCCCCGCGGTGCTCATGCGCAACCACGGCCCGTTCACGATCGGCCGCGACGCGAAGGCCGCCGTCAAGGCCGCCGTCATGGTCGAGGAGGTCGCGCGCACCGTGCACGTCTCACGCCAGCTCGGCGAGCCCCTGCCCATCGAGCAGCACCATGTCGACTCGCTGTACGCGAGGTACCAGAACGTCTACGGCCAGGGCAACGCCGCCACGGCCACCAAGGAGGAGCACGCGTGAGCAAGCCGTACGCCGACCGCGAGGTCTGGTTCTTCACCGGGAGCCAGGACCTGTACGGCGAGGAGACCCTGCGCCAGGTGGCCCAGCAGTCGCAGGAGGTCGCGCGCACGCTCGACGCCAGCCCTGACGTGCCCGTGACGATCGTCTGGAAGCCCGTCCTCAAGGACTCCGACTCGATCCGCCGGGCGATGCTCGACGCGAACAGCGACGACCGCGTCCTCGGTGTCATCACCTGGATGCACACGTTCAGCCCGGCCAAGATGTGGATCCACGGCCTGTCCGTGCTCGACAAGCCGCTGCTGCACCTGCACACCCAGGCGAACGTCGAGCTGCCGTGGGACTCCATCGACTTCGACTTCATGAACCTCAACCAGGCCGCGCACGGCGACCGCGAGTACGCGTACATCGCGGCCCGCATGGGCGTCACCCGGACCACGGTGTCCGGGCACGTGAGCAACCCCGCGGTCGCGCGCCGCGTCGGCACGTGGGTGCGCGCCGCCGCGGGCCGCGCCGCCACGCAGTCGCTGCGCCTCGCGCGGTTCGGCGACAACATGCGCAACGTCGCCGTCACCGAGGGCGACAAGACCGAGGCCGAGGTGCGGTTCGGCGTCTCGGTGAACACCTGGGGCGTCAACGACCTGGTCGCCGCGGTCGCGCAGGTCGCCGACTCCGACGTGGACGTGCTCGTCAAGGAGTACGAGGAGCTGTACGACGTGGCGCCCGAGCTGCGGGCGGGCGGCGAGCGCCACGAGTCGCTGCGCTACGCCGCGCGTCAGGAGGTCGCGCTCGAGCAGCTCCTGTCGTCGCTGGGCGCCAAGGCCTTCACGACGAACTTCGAGGACCTCGGCGACCTGCGTCAGCTCCCGGGCCTCGCGGTCCAGCGCCTCATGGGCAAGGGCTACGGGTTCGGGGCCGAGGGCGACTGGAAGACCGCCGTGCTCGTGCGCGCCGCCAAGGTCATGGGTGCCGGGCTGCCCGGCGGTGCGTCGCTCATGGAGGACTACACCTACGACCTCACGCCGGGCGACGAGCTGATCCTCGGCGCGCACATGCTCGAGATCTGCCCGTCCCTCACCACCGCCACCCCGCGCGTCGAGATCCACCCGCTGGGCATCGGGGGCAAGGAGGACCCGGTCCGCATGGTGTTCGACGCGGACCCGGGCGTCGGCGTCGTCGTCGCGCTGTCCGACATGCGCGAGCGGTTCCGTCTCACCGCGAACGTCGTCGACGTGGTCCCGCCGCGCGCGTCGCTGCCGCACCTGCCCGTCGCGCGCGCCGTGTGGAAGCCCCGTCCGGACTTCACGACGAGCACCGAGGCCTGGTTGACGGCCGGCGGCGCCCACCACACCGTGCTGTCGACAGCGGTCGGTGTCGAGGCGTTCGAGATCTTCGCGGACCTGTCGTCGGCGGAGCTGCTCGTCATCGACGAGAGCACCACCCGGCGCGGCTTCCGCGACCAGGTGCGCTGGAACCAGGCGTACCACCGCCTGGCCCAGGGTTTCTGACCCCACCACCTCGCCCGGGGGTCGTCCCGGGCGTACCGACGAGGCCCCGACCACCACGGTCGGGGCCTCGCTGTCTCCCCCCACCCGCCACCCCGCCCAAGCGCCCCACGCCACCCACGCGCCCCACCCCACCCACCCCACCCACCCACCCCACCCACCCGCCCCACCCCCCGCGGTCGAGTGCGGTCGTCGGTGCTCGAGTGCGCACGCCGGGCGTCCGCACTCGAGCCGGAGCGTGCGCACTCGGCGGAGGGGGAGCGGGCGGTGCGGGGCGCGGGTGGCGGGTGCCGGGTGTGGAGTGCCGGGTGTGGAGTGCGGGGTGTGGGGGTGGGAGGGCGTACCGTCGGCGTGGCGGCGGCGGCGCAGGTGGTCATGGCGGTCGCGGTCGCGGTGGTGCGGCGTGGAGGAGCGGGCGTGGCGCGGGTCGGTCACAGCTCGGTAACAGATCGTTCGAAGGCTGGCCCACCGGACGTGTGAGCGTTAACATCGCCAAGTGAACGCTCACATCGGGACGGATCGCGATGGTGCGACCGGCCGGTGAGGCCACACAGACGTGCTGGGCACGACTGGTTTCTCGAGGAGGAGAAAGCATGGTCAGCAAGAAGTTCCGGGCACGCGGCATCGCCGCGACCGTGGCCGTTCTCTCGCTCGGTCTGGCTGCCTGCAGCAGCGGCGGCGACGGCGACGGTGACGGCGACACGGGTGCGAAGGGCGGCGACGGCGACCTGATCAAGGTCGGCTTCTCGCAGCTGGGCGCCGAGTCGGGCTGGCGGACGGCCAACACGGAGTCGGTCAAGGCCTCGCTCACCAAGGAGAACGGGATCGACCTGACGTTCTCCGACGCGCAGCAGAAGCAGGAGAACCAGATCAAGGCCCTGCGCGACTTCATCGACCAGGGCGTCGACGTCATCGCGTTCTCGCCGGTCGTCGAGACCGGCTGGGACGAGGTGCTGCAGGAGATCAAGGACGCCGAGATCCCGGTCGTGCTCGTGGACCGCACGGTCGACACCACGGTCGAGGACCCGTACGTCACCTGGATCGGCGCGGACTTCCACTCGGAGGGCGTGAAGGCCGGCGAGTGGGTCAAGGAGAACTACCCCGACGCCAAGATCTTCGAGCTGCAGGGCACGCTCGGCTCGGGTGCGCAGGTCGACCGTGAGGCCGGCTTCGACGAGACGGTCGGCGCGGACAAGATCATCGGCAAGGCGTCGGGCAACTTCACGCGCGCCGAGGGCAAGGCCGCGATGGAGGCCGCGCTGCAGGCGTACCCCGACATGAACCTGCTCTTCGCGCACAACGACGACATGGGCCTGGGTGCGATCGAGGCGATCGAGAACGCCGGCAAGGTCCCGGGCAAGGACATCGTCATCGTCACGGTCGACGGTGTGCGCGACGGCCTGCAGGCGCTCGTCGACAAGAAGTTCAACTTCGTCGTCGAGTGCAACCCGGTGTTCGGCGACCAGATCGTCGACGCGATCAAGAAGGTCCACGCCGGTGACGACGTCCCGAAGGAGACCATCGTCGTCGACAAGACGTTCGACCAGAGCATCACGCAGGACGAGGTCGACGCGCGCCTGTACTGAGGCGAGCAGCACGACCGAGCCGCCGACGCCGGCTCGAGGCACGGGCCCGGACCGCTGACGCGGGCCGCGTGCCGGTGACACCACCACAGCCGTGCGGCGGGGCCCCCCGCCCCGCCGCACGGCGCGTCGTCGCAAGGAGTGCACCGCCCCGCGGCCCGGCCGCTCGGCACGGTGCACGGCACCACGTAGCCGCCCTCGGCGGCCCCTCAGCAGGACGGATGACCAACGATGTCCCTCACGTCCGACTCCGCCCCCGTCGTGCAGATGCGTGGGATCACCATCGAGTTCCCCGGTGTGCGGGCCCTCGACGGTGTCGACCTCACGCTCCGGCCGGGTGAGGTCCACGCACTCATGGGTGAGAACGGTGCGGGCAAGTCGACCATGATCAAGGCGCTCACGGGCGTCTACCAGGTCGACTCCGGCGAGATCCGCGTCGCGGGCGAGCCGCACCGCTTCCACTCGACCGCCGAGGCGCAGGCCGCCGGCATCAGCACGGTGTACCAGGAGGTCAACCTCTGCGGGAACCTCTCGGTCGCCGAGAACGTGATGCTCGGGCACGAGGTCCGCGTCGGACCGTTCATCAACTGGTCCGCGACGCGGCGCAAGGCCAAGGAGTACCTCGCGCGCCTCAACCTCGACATCGACCCGCTGTCGCAGCTGAGCTCGCACTCGATCGCGGTGCAGCAGCTGTGCTCGATCGCACGTGCGATGGTCGTCGACGCGAAGGTGCTGATCCTCGACGAGCCGACCTCGAGCCTCGACAAGGCGGAGGTCGCGGAGCTGTTCACGATCGTGCGCCAGCTGCGGGACAGCGGCGTGGCCATCTTGTTCGTCTCGCACTTCCTCGAGCAGATCTACGAGATCAGCGACCGGATGACGATCCTGCGCAACGGGCGGTTCGTGGGGGAGTACCTCACCGCGGAGCTGCCGCGCATCGAGCTCATCTCGAAGATGCTGGGCCGTGCGAGCGACGAGCTCGCGGCGATCGAGGCGGGCGCGCAGCGCGTCGCGCACGACGACGAGCGCGGCACGCCCCTGCTGAGCGCGGTGCGGCTGGGCCGCTCGGGTTCGGTCGAGCCCGTGGACCTCGAGGTCTACGAGGGCGAGATCGTCGGCTTCGCGGGTCTGCTGGGCTCGGGCCGCACCGAGCTCGCGCGCCTGCTGTACGGCGCGGACAAGCCCGACGCGGGCGAGCTGACGGTGTTCGGCGAGCAGGTGCGCTCGGCCGCGCCGCTGTCCTCGCTCAAGAACGGTGTGGCGTACTCGACCGAGGACCGCAAGAAGGAGGGGATCATCGGGGACCTCACGGTCCGCGAGAACATCGCCCTCGCGATCCAGGCGAACCGCGGGATCTGGCGGCGGATCCCCGCCAAGGAGCTCGACGACGTCGTCGACCACTACATGACGGCCCTGAACATCCAGCCGCCGAACCCGAACATGCTCATCAAGAACCTGTCGGGCGGCAACCAGCAGAAGGTGCTGCTGGCGCGCTGGCTCGCGACGTCGCCGAAGCTGATCATCCTCGACGAGCCGACGCGCGGCATCGACATCGGCGCGAAGGCCGAGATCCAGCGCCTCGTCGTCGAGCTCGCGTCGCAGGGCATGGGCGTCGTGTTCATCTCCTCCGAGCTGGAGGAGGTGCTGCGCCTGTCGCACCGCCTCGTCGTGCTGCGCGACCGCGAGAAGGTCGGTGAGCTCGTCAACGGCCCCGACGTGACCTCGTCCACGGTCCTCGAGACCATCGCAGCGAGCGGGAGTGACGCAGCATGATGACCGGAACCGTCCAGACCTCGGGGCTCGCGTGGCTCACGCGGGTCACGCGGCACCACCTGTTCTGGCCCGTGCTCGCGCTCGTCGCGCTGTGGGTCGCGTGCGGGATCGTGAGCCCCGGCTTCCTCGACATCAAGGTCGTCGACGGGCACCTGTTCGGCCAGCTCGTCGACATCACGCGCAACTCGGTGACGTTCCTGCTGCTCGCCTTGGGCATGTGCCTCGTGATCGCGACCGGTGGCATCGACCTGTCGGTCGGCGCGGTGATGGCGATCTCGCTGTCGGTGGCCCTGACGTACATCGACGGCTCGGGCAACGGCGAGAACGCGACGGTCGCGCTGTCGGCGATCGCGATCGCGCTCGCGGTCGCGGCGGTCGTCGGGGCGTTCAACGGGTTCCTCGTCGCAGGGTTGGGCATCCAACCGTTCATCGCGACGATGATCATCCTCGTCGCGGGCCGCGGTATCGCGCTCGCGTTCACGAGCGGGCAGATCACGACGACGCACTCGGCTCCGTTCAAGTCGATCGGGTCCGGCTTCGTGCTGGGCATCCCGACGCCCGTGGTGATCGGGGCGGTCGTGTTCGCGGTCGTCGCGGTCGTCGTGCGGCGCACGGCGCTCGGCATGCTGCTGGAGTCGGTCGGCATCAACCGCACCGCGAGCCACATGGCGGGCGTGCGGTCGCGCAACATCACGTGGCTCGTGTACGTGATCTGCGGCGTCCTGGCCGGCCTCGCGGGCCTGGTCTACGGCGCGCCGACGATGGCGGCCGACGCGAACAACATCGGCCAGCTCATGGAGCTCAACGCGATCATGGCGGTCGTCATCGGCGGCACCAAGCTCGACGGCGGCAAGTTCTCCCTCGCGGGCACGATCGTCGGTGCGCTCATCCTGACCACGCTCGACCGCGCGGTGATCATCTTCCACCTGCCGTCGGAGTCGAAGGACCTGTTCAAGGCGATCGTGGTCATCGCGATCTGCATCGCCGGCTCCGAGCGTCTGCGTGAGCTGTCGGGCCTGCGGCGTGTGCCGCGTCTTCCGGGTGGCCCGACGGCGGCCAAGAAGGTGGAGGTGGCGGCGTGACCGCGCAGACGGTGTCGGAGAAGCTGCCGACGAGGAAGCGGCCGGCCGGCGCGCCGGACGCGCGCTGGAAGCGGCTGCTGGACCGCCGGTACCTGCCGACGGCGGGCACGGTGGCGACGCTGCTGCTGCTCCTCGTGGTGGGCCAGCTGCGCTACAGCACCGACGACCGCAGCTTCATCAGCATGCGGCTGTTCTCCAACCTGTTCATCGACAACTCGTACCTGCTGGTGCTGGCGATCGGCATGACGTTCGTCATCATCTCCGGCGGCATCGACCTGTCGGTGGGTGGCGTGGTCGCGCTCGTCGGCCTGGTGGTGGCGAAGCTGCTGCTCAACGGCGTACCGCTGCCGGTGGTGCTCGTGGTGGGCGTGCTCGTCGGGACGGCGATCGGCTCGCTGATCGGCGTGATGGTCCAGTACTTCCGCATCCAACCGTTCATCGCGTCGCTCGCGGGTCTGTTCCTGGCCCGCGGGCTGGCGAACATGATCGGGACCACGTCGATCGGCATCAAGGACCCGGGCTTCGAGAAGCTGGCGTCCTGGAAGATCAAGTTCGGTGAGCGTCCCGACATCTGGTACATCAACCTGTCGATGATCATCGCGGCCGTGGTGCTGCTGGCCGCGGTGTACCTGCTGCACTACACGCGGTTCGGCCGCACGGTGTACGGGCTGGGCGCGGGCGACGGCGGGCAGGCGGCGGGCCTGATGGGTCTGCGGCCGGGCGCGACGAAGATGTGGGTCTACGTCGTGTCGGGCACGTGCGCCGGCATCGGCGGCATCCTGTTCGCCTTCTACACGAAGTCCGGCTACAACCTGTCGGGCGTCGGCATGGAGCTCGACGCGATCGCGTCGGTCGTCATCGGTGGCGCGCTGCTCACCGGTGGCGTCGGCTACGTGCTCGGCACGTTCGCGGGCGTGACGCTGTACGGCCTGATCCTGGTGGTCTGCAACCGCGAGGGCCTCGAGCCCTGGTGGAACCGCATCCTCATCGGCGCGATCCTGCTCGGCTTCGTGCTGCTGCAGCGCGTCCTCGTCGCGAGACGGAACTAGGGGACACGACGGGCGCGGGACGACGTGGTCCCGCGCCCGTCGCGTCCACCCCGCACGGTACGGCTGAGCGCACGGCGCAGCCGTGCGCGCGGCGGACGAGACGTCGGGCGTGGCGCGCACCGAGTACCGGATCGGCACCGGCGCGTGGACGGCGTGGACGTCTCCGCTCACGGTCGGCCCGGCGGCGACCGTCGTCGAGTACCGCGCGCTCGACGTCGCCGGCAACGTCGAGGTCGTCAACCGGGTCACGGTCCCGGTCGCGGGCTCGGTGCCCGTCGCGACGCGCACGGTCGCGCTCGCGACGACGCCCGTGAAGTACGGCCGCCCCGTCGCCGTGACCGTGAGGGTCACGTCCACCAAGGGCACCCCGACCGGCAAGGTGCGCGTCCTCGAGGGCTCGAGGAACCTCGGGACGACGACCCTCTCGGGTGGCGCCGCGTCGTTCCGGCTGCGCGGGCTCGCGGTGGGCACGCAGACGCTCACGGTCGTGTACGACGGCAACGCCACCCATGCGACGTCGCAGGCCACCGTGACGGTCAAGGTCATGCGGACCACGTCGCGCACCAAGGTCTCGACGCCGTCCGTGACGGTGGGCACGGCGCCGCGTGCCACGGTCACCGTCATCTCGAACGTCACGGTCACCGGCAAGGCGACCGTGACCGTCAGGAAGGGGACCACGGTCGTCGCGAAGGTCACCGGCACGCTGCGCAGCGGCGTCGTCACGGTGACCCTGCCGAAGCTCGCCAGGGGCACCTACGCGGTGTCGGCGACCTACGGCGGGTCGACGACCATCACCGGGTCGACCGGAGGCACGACGCTCGTCGTGAACCCGCGCTGACCCGCCCGACGGGCCGTGTCCACCCCTCCGCACAGGGGCGGACGCGGCCCGTCGGTGTACCGGCGCGGCGCGACGCGGGCACGGGGTCGGGTTGGTTGGATGGGCGCATGCTCGTGCACCTGCGCGCGGCGGGCGTGAGCCTGCTGCTGACCGCGACCGACGACCGCCTGCCGCACGTCCTGCACTGGGGGCGGGACCTGGGCGACGGCCTGGACGCCGACGCCGCGGCCGAGCTCGTGCGTGCGTGGGCGCCGCCGCGTGCGGGCGCGCAGGTCGACGAGCCGGTGCCGGTGCCGGTGCTGCCGGGCCAGGCCGAGGCGTGGCTCGGGACGCCCGGCGTCGCGGGGCACCGGGACGGGCTCGCATGGTCGCCGTCGTTCGTCGTGCGCTCGTCGTCCCTCGACGTGGCGCAGGCCGGGGGGACCGTCCGGGTGCAGGCGGCCGACGAGGACGCGGGGCTGGACCTCGAGCTCGTCGTCGAGCTCACGCCGCAGGGCGTGGTGCGCACGCGCGCGACGCTCACCAACGCGGGCGCGGGCACGTACACGCTCGACGCGCTGCAGCCCGCGCTGCCGGTCCCCGCGCACGCCGCCGAGATCGTCGACCTCGCGGGCCGGTGGGGCAAGGAGCGCACGCCCCAGCGGCACACGTTCACGGTCGGCACGCACGTGCGCGAGGGCCGGCGCGGGCGCACGGGAGCGGACGCGACGCTCGTGCTCGTCGCGGCCGAGCCCGGCACGGACTTCCGGCGCGGCGAGGCGTGGGGCGTGCACGTCGCGTGGTCCGGCAACCACCGCACGCAGGCCGAGCTGATGCCCGACGGCACGCGCCTGCTCGGCGGCGGCGAGCTGCTCCTGCCGGGCGAGGTGCGGCTCGCGCCCGGGCAGGCCTACACCTCCCCGTGGCTGTACGGCACGTACGGCGACGGGCTCGACGCGCTCGCGGGCCGGTTCCACGCGCTGCTGCGGGCCCGCCCGCACCACCCGCGCACGCCGCGACCCGTGACCCTCAACGTGTGGGAGGCCGTGTACTTCGACCACTCGCTGCCGCGGCTGCGCGAGCTCGCGGACCTGGCGGCGTCGGTCGGCGTCGAGCGGTTCGTCGTGGACGACGGCTGGTTCCGCGGCCGTCGGGACGACACGGCGGGCCTGGGGGACTGGTACGTCGACGAGGACGTGTGGCCCGACGGCCTGCGGGCGCTCGCGGAGCACGTGCACGGCCTCGGCATGCAGCTCGGGCTGTGGTTCGAGCCGGAGATGGTCAACCCCGACTCCGACCTCGCGCGGGCGCACCCCGAGTGGGTCCTGCAGGTGCCGGGCCGTACCCCGCCGCTCGTGCGCCACCAGCAGGTGCTCGACGTCGCACGGCCGCAGGTCGCGGCGTACCTGCGCGAGCGCGTCGTGAGCCTGGTGCGCGAGCTCGGTCTCGACTACGTGAAGTGGGACCACAACCGTGACCTCGTCGAGGCGGGCGGGGCGAGCGGCGCCGCGGGCGTGCACGCCCAGACCGCCGCGGTGTACGCGCTGCTCGACGCGATCCGCGCCGACTGCCCGGGGCTCGAGATCGAGTCGTGCTCGTCGGGCGGCGCACGCGTCGACCTGGGGATCCTCGAGCGCACCGACCGCGTGTGGGCGTCGGACTGCATCGACGCGCGCGAGCGGCACGAGATCCAGCGGTGGACCGCGCAGCTCCTGCCCCCCGAGCTCGTCGGGTCGCACGTCGGTGCGGCCCGGGCGCACACCACCGGTCGGGTGCTCGACCTGTCGTTCCGCGCGTCCACCGCGCTGCTCGGCTCGTTCGGCATCGAGTGGGACCTCGCGGCCGCGTCCGACGACGAGCGCGCGGAGCTCGCCGAATGGGTCGCGCTGTACCGGTCCGAGCGCGCCCTGCTGCACACGGGGGTCGTCGTGCGGGACGAGGCGCCGTCCGCCGGGCTGTGGGTGCACGGCGTGGTCGCCCCCGACCGTGCGCGGGCGTTGTACGCGCTCGTCCAGCGCGAACGGCCCGCGACGTGGCCGCCCGGGCGCGTCCGGCTGCCGGGCCTCGACCCGGACGCGCTGTACGAGGTCGCGCCGCACGGCCCGTACGCGCCGCACAGCACGTGGGACCGCCCGGCCTGGTGGTCGGCACCTGTCCGGCTGACGGGCCACGTGCTCGCGACGGTCGGCGTCGCGGCGCCCGCGGTCGAGGTCGACCACGCGGTCCTGCTCACCACCACGCGCGTCGCGGGGGCGGGGCAGTCAGCTGGTCGACACCCCGTTGTGCCGGCCAGCTGACATCCGTGCGCGCGTCAGCGGGTGGCTTCCAGACGCGCGAGCTCGGTGGCCACGTCGAACGACGGCTGCGGCCACGTCAGGTCGAGGTCGAGCAGCGCACGCAGCAGCAGCGCGCTCACGGCCAGGCGGGCGTACCACTTGTGGTCCGCGGGCACCAGGTACCAGGGCGCCACGTCGTACGACGAGCGTGCGAGCACCTCGTCGTACGCGGCCTCGTACGCGGGGCGCTGCAGGCGCACGTCCACGTCGTGCGGCGAGTACTTCCAGTGCTTGTCGGGGCGCTCGAGCCGCTCGTGCAGGCGCGTGTACTGCTCGTCGCGCGAGACCCACAGGACGGCCTTGACGACCGTCGTGCCGTTCGCGACGAGGTCACGCTCGAACGCCTCGATGTCGGCGAACCGCCGGTCGAGCTCGGCGGCGTCCGCCGTGCCCGACGCGTGCGGGACGAGGATGTCCTCGTAGTGCGAACGGTCGAACAGGCCGATGCGCCCGGCGGGCGGGAGCGCGTTGCGGATGCGCCACAGGAAGTGGTGCTCGAGCTCCTCGGGCGTCGGGCGGCCGAAGCCGCGCAGCGCGACGCCCTGCGGGTCGACCAGGCCGAGCACGTGCCGCGCGATGCCGCCCTTGCCGGCCGTGTCGAGCCCCTGGAGGACGACGAGCACGGAGCGCGTGCCCCCGGTGCGGCCCTCCGCGAACAGCCGCTCCTGCAGGTCGGACATCCGCCCGCCGATGGCCTCGAGGGTCGAGCGGCCCTCCTCCTTGCCGCGGGTGTACCCGGGCGTGGAGGCGGGGTCGAGCTGCGTGACGGACCGCCCCGGGACGGCGCGCAGGGCCTCGGCCACGTGGTCGAGGCGCTCGCGCACCTCGTCGTCCGACGGCCGCTTGGCCACGGGGACCGCCTCTCTCGTCGGCGAGCGATGGGACGCGGGGCGTGCCCCGCGCTCGGATGCTATCGGCGCACGGCGTGCCGCGCGAGACCTCGTCAGGGGCGGGCGGCGAACCGCTCGAGGAGGTCGGCGTGACCCGAGACGATGATGATGTCGTTCTGCGAGATGCGGGTCTCGGGGGTCGCGTAGACGAACTCGGTGCCGGGCGACTTCACGCCGACCACCGTGACCCCGTACCGCTCGCGGATCTTCGACTGCGCGAGCGTGAAGCCCTGCGTCTCCTTCGGCGGGCGCATCTTGACGACCGTGAAGCCGTCCTCGACCTCGATGTAGTCGAGCAGCTTGCCGGAGACGAGGTGCGCGACGCGCGAGCCCGCGTCCGCCTCGGGCAGCACCACGTGGTGCGCGCCGATGCGCTGCAGGATGCGCGCGTGCTCGTTGGAGACCGCCTTCGCCCAGATCTGGGGGATGCCGATGTCGACGAGGTTGCCCGTGATGAGCACCGACGCCTCGAGGTAGGACCCGACGCCGACGACCGCGACGGGGAAGTCCCGCGCGCCGAGCTGCTCGAGCGCCTCGGGGTTGGCCGCGTCGGCCTCGACGAGCGCGATGCGCCCCGCCCACTGGGCCACGAGCTCGGGGCTGCGCTCGACCGCGAGCACGTCCTGCCCGAGCCGGTCCAGCGTCGCCGCGATCGCGGACCCGAACCGGCCCAGCCCGATGACGAGCACACCCGAGTCCTTCTTGGGCGTGCGCGGGGCGCCCTGCGTGCCTGCGCGTGCGTCGCGCATGGTCTCAGCCAATGATCGGCCTCTCTTCCGGCAGCCGGATGACCCGACGACGGTTGCGCAGCGCGAGCGCGGCCGCAAGCGTCATGGTGCCGGTCCGGCCGATGAACATCAGGACGGTGAGCACGTACTTGGCGGCGTCGGGCAGGTCCGGCGTGATGCCGGTCGACAGCCCGCACGTCGCGAACGCGGAGATGACCTCGAACAGCACGACGTCGAGGCGCAGCCCCGTCATCGCGAGCAGCAGCAGCGAGGCGATGAGCACGAACGTCGCGGAGATGAGCGAGACCGCGATCGCGACCTGGAGCGCGTCGCGCGGGATGCGCCGGCCGTACGCCTCGACGTCCCGGTCGCCGCGGGCCTCCGCGACGATCGCGAGCAGCATGACCGCGAGCGTCGTCACCTTGATACCGCCGGCGGTCGAGGCCGAGCCGCCGCCGACGAACATGAGCGCGTCCATGAGCAGCCAGGTCGACTCGTGCATCTGGCCCACGTCGACCGTGGAGAAGCCCGCCGAGCGGGGCATGACGCCCGCGAACAGGGACGCGAGCGCGGTACCCGACGCGTCGATGGGTGCGAACGTGCTCGGGTTCGTCCACTCGAACGCGGCGACGAGCACGGAGCCCGCGACGACGAGCGCGAGGCTCGTCGTGATCGTCAGCTTGGCGTGCAGGCTCCACCGCCGCGGCTCGCGCAGGTTCCTGGCGACGTTGAGGATCACGGGGAAGCCGAGCGACCCGATGAACACGCCGACGATGATCGGCAGCAGCACCCACCAGTCGGAGATGAACGGCGCGAGCCCCTCGGGCGTCGGCACGAACCCGGCGTTGTTGAACGACGAGACGCCGTAGAAGATCGCGTGCCACGCGGCCGTGCCCCACGACTCGTCGTACATGTGGAAGCGGGGGAGCAGGACGAGCGAGATCGCGACCTCGAGGGTCGTCGAGGTCACGATGACGGTGCGCACGAGCGAGCCGACCTCGCCGAGCCGCGTGAACTTGGTCTCCGACGAGACCAGCAGGCGCTGCGTGAGGCCGATGCGCCGCGAGACCGCCATGCCCAGCAGCGACGCGAGCGTCATCACGCCCAGGCCGCCGATCTTGATCGCGACGAGGATGACGACGAGCCCCCATGTCGACCAGTACTCGCCGGTGGGGACCACGACGAGACCGGTGACGGTGCTCGCGGACGTCGCGGTGAACAGGGCGTCGACGAACGGGGCGCGATGCCCGGACGCGGTCGCCCACGGTGCGGACAGCAGCACCGTGACGAGCGCGATCACCGCGGCGAACACGCCGAGCGCGAGGCGGGCGGGCGACTGGCGCGCGGACCGGTCGACGAGCTCACGCGCGCGCCACGCGACGCCGGGGCCGCTGCGCGCCATCCCACCTCCCGAGCTCGTCCCGACCAGCGTGCATCGCACACTCTGGCACGTCGCGCGCACCTGGGCCGCGCGCGGTCCGCGACGCGCCCGCGCTCGTCCGGCCCGCCGCCACGCGCCGCCGCGGGACGCGCCACGGGGGTTCGACACCGCGCCGGTTCGGTGTTTGGGTGTGGTCATGACGCCGCGGCCGCGCGTGGAGTGGGCGCCCGAGATGCTCCGCTACGACTTCGGCACGGGGCACCCGATGTCGCCCGCACGGCTCGCCCTGACGATCGACCTGGCGGGCGAGCTCGGCCTGCTCGAGCACGTCGACGTCGTCGCCGCGCAGCTCGCGCCCGACGAGCTGCTGACCACGGTGCACGAGGCCGCGTACGTCGCGGCGGTGCGGCGCGCGGCCGACGAGGGTGTGCGCGACGAGGCCCGCGGCCTGGGCACGCGCGACGACCCGATCTTCCCGGGCATGCACGAGGCGTCCGCGCGCGCGGTGCAGGGCACCCTCGACGGGGCGCTCGCGGTGTGGCGCGGCGAGACCGACCACGCGGTGAACATCGCGGGCGGCCTGCACCACGCGATGCCGGGCGCCGCCTCGGGGTTCTGCGTCTACAACGACGCGGCGGTCGCGATCCGTGCGCTGCTCGACGCGGGCGCGGAGCGAGTGGCGTACGTCGACGTCGACGCGCACCACGGCGACGGCGTGCAGGCGGTGTTCTGGGACGACCCGCGCGTCCTGACGGTCTCGGTGCACGAGTCGGGGCGGACGCTGTTCCCGGGCTCGGGCCACGCGTACGAGACGGGCGGGCGGCACGCCGAGGGCTCGGTGGTGAACCTGCCGCTGCCGGCGGGCACGTCGGACGCGGGCTGGCTGCGCGCGATCGACGCGGTCGTCCCCCCGGTCCTGCACGCGTTCGGCCCCGACGTGCTGGTCACGCAGCACGGGTGCGACACGCACCGCATGGACCCGCTGAGCAACCTGCGGGTGACGGTGGACGCGCAGCGGCTCGTGGCGCAGCGGCTGCACGACCTCGCGCACGAGGTGGCGCACGGCCGGTGGGTCGCGCTGGGCGGCGGCGGGTACGCCGTGGTGGACGTCGTGCCGCGCGCGTGGGCGCACCTGCTCGCCGTCGCGGCGCACCGGCCGGTCGACCCGGACCGGGTGGTCCCGCAGGCGTGGCGCGACCGGGTCGCGCGGGACTTCGGGCGCGAGGGGCCGGTGTCGATGTCCGACGGCGCGGTGCCGGCGTTCCGCACCTGGGAGTCGGGCTTCGACCCGGCCGACGAGGTCGACCGGGCGATCCGGGCGACCCGGGCCGAGGTGTTCCCCCTGCTGGGTCTGGACGTCCACCACGAGTGACCGGCCTGCCGCGCGCGTCGCGGCGCTCGTGCTGGTCAGACGCCCGGGTGGGAGGGATCCGGGCAGACCGGTCGTCACACCCGTCACCCCTTTCACTCCTGTCCCAGGCGCCACTAAGGTTGGGCCAGCCCGTCGACGACGGGTCACAGGGCCGGCGCGTGAGCACCGGGGGACGGGTGCCGCAGGGCGCCCCAGGAGGACGATCCGCACCGATGAGCGACCAGCCGGGCCGCGTGCGCTACCTGACCGTCGTGGAGGTCGCGGACGTCATGCGCGTCTCCAAGATGACGGTCTACCGCCTGCTCCACTCCGGCGAGCTGCCGGGCGTGCGCGTGGGCCGCTCGTTCCGCGTCCCGCAGGACGCGCTCGACGCCTACCTGCGCTCGTCGATGTCGAGCGTGACCCCCGAGCAGGACACCGAGCGCCGCTCCTCCTGACGTCCTGTCCGACGCACGTCGCGGGCACCGGCCGTCATCGCGTAAGGTAGGCCCTCGGACTTTCCTTGTGCGGGCGGCCGTGCGCGAGCACGGCCGTGAGCCCTGACCGGGCGACCGCGCGTCGAACGACCAGCACAGGTCCGCTGCCGCGGGCCCCACCGGAAGCGAGAGTGGACCCATGGGCTCCGTCATCAAGAAGCGCCGCAAGCGGATGGCCAAGAAGAAGCACCGCAAGCTGCTGCGCAAGACGCGTCACCAGCGTCGCAACAAGAAGTGACCACCCGCTGCTCCGGCAGCGCGTGAGCGAGGGCTCGGCCGTCCGGCCGGGCCCTCGCTGTCTGTCCCGGCGCCTCGGACGCCCGAGCGGGATGTCTCAGAGCGCGCGCTCGAGGACGAAGTCGTCCTCGATGCGGGACCCCACGCGGAAGTGCTTGGTGCCGACCCGCAGGAAGCCGTGGCGCTCGTAGAACCGCTGCGCGCGCGCGTTGAGCTGGTTCACGCCCAGCCAGCACCCGAGCGCGTGGCGGCCGCGCGCGTCGGCGAGGGTCGCGGTCATCAGCGCGTCGGCCACGCCCCGCCCGTGGCGGTCGGGGTGCACGTAGCACTTGGACAGCTCGGCGGTCGGCCACAGCGACAGCGCGGAGCGCACGTCGGAGTCCGCGGGCATGCCGGCGACCAGCATCGTGTACCCCTCGAGCGTGCCCGCCTCGTCGTGCGCGACGAGCACCGTGCGCCTGCCGTCCGCGAGGTAGCCCTCGAACGCGGTGCGCGACAGCACGGTCTCGACGAACGCCCGCTGGTCCTCGGGCGTCGACCCCGGGGGGCAGGCGAGCGGGAACGTCACGGCTGCCAGGTCGGCGAGAGCGGCGAGGTCGTCGAGCCGCGCGCGGCGAACGGTTGTCACGGAGGAACCCTAGGACGCTCGCGGGGGGCCTCCGGGGCCCGGGACAGGCGCTGGCACCCAGGCCGGGCCACGTGTCGTGACGTCCGGCGCGTGTTCGTCCGACCTCCGCCCCGGCGGGACCGCGCGGAACGGCTCCTCAGCCTCCGGCGTGTCGCGTCAGCCCGCGCCGGGCGGCCCGCGCCGAGACGGCGGTCGCCCACACCGCGCCCGCCACGGTGGCGGCGCGGACCCCGCGCGTGAGCGAGCGCCGTGCGGGCCGGAAGTCGCGCACGGGCCATCCCTGGCGTGCCGCGTGCCGCCGCAGGCGACGGTCCGGGTTGATCGCGCACGGGCGCCCGACCGCGGACAGCAGCGGCAGGTCGTTCGTCGAGTCCCCGTACGCGGCGCAGCGCGCCAGGTCGATCCCGGTGCGCTCCGCGAGCGCCCGCACCGCGCGCGCCTTCGCCTCGCCGTGCAGCAGGTCGCCGACGAGCCGGCCCGTGTAGAAGCCGTCGACCTCCTCGGCGACCGTCCCGAGCGCACCCGTCGTCCCCAGCCGGCGCGCGAGCAGGCCCGCGATCTCCATCGGCGACGCGGTGACGAACCAGACCTCGTCGCCGGCCGCGACGTGCGCGTCGATCAGCGCGCGCGTGCCGGGGTACAGGCGCAGGTGCAGCACCTGGTCGTACACGTCCTCCGCGATCGCGGTGACCTCCGCGACGGAGTGCCCGCGCATGATCGCGAGCGCCTCGCCGCGCAGCCGGTCGATCTGCCGGCGGTCCTCACCGACGAGCCGGTAGCGCAGCTGGTGACCCGTGAACCGCAGCAGGTCCCACGGCCGGAAGAACCCTCGTCGGTACAGCCCGACGGCCAGGTGGAACGCGCTCGCGCCGCGCACCACGGTGTTGTCGACGTCGAAGAACGCGGCCGTGCGCCCGGCACCCACCGCGGCACGGTCGTGCGTCGGCTCCGGCATCCGGTCACTGTAGCCAGCCCCGAGCGGCCCGCGCCGGGTCGGCGGTCCGAGGCGCCCGCACGCGGGTCCCGCGCGCACTAGGGTCGGGCTCGTGCACGACGACGAGCCGACGACCACCGCACGCGTGGTCCTGTTCTCCCGCGCGGGGTGCCACCTGTGCGACGACGCGCGCGCGGTCGTCGCCGCCGAGGCGTCCCTCGCGGGCACCGCGTGGCGCGAGGTCGACGTGGACCGCGACGACGAGCCGGGCCGTGACCTGTCGCAGTACGGCGACCTGGTGCCCGTGGTCGAGGTCGACGGCGTGCGGCAGGGGTACTGGCGCATCGAGCCGGCGCGGCTGCGGCGCGCGCTGGCCGCCCGCTGAGGGCACGGGCGTGCGCACGACGCCGGACCGCGCGGAGCCGCCGGACGCGACCGTCGCCCGCCTGCCCGGGTACCTGCACGCGCTGGAGTCCGTGCGCGGCTCGCGGGTCGTGACGTCCGAGGAGCTCGCGGCGGCCGCGGGTGTCTCGCCCGCGCAGCTGCGCAAGGACCTGTCGTTCCTCGGCTCGTACGGGCGCCGGGGCGTGGGGTACGACGTCGCGCACCTCGAGCGCCAGCTCGGCGAGGTGCTGGGCGTGCAGACACGGCGCGCCGTGGTCATCGTCGGGATCGGATACCTGGGGCACGCGCTGGCCAGCTACGGCGGGTTCGCCGAGCGCGGGTTCGAGGTGGCGGCGCTCGTCGACGCCGATCCGCAGGTCGTCGGGACGACCGTCGCGGGGCTCGTCGTCGAGCCCGCCGACGCGATCGGCCGCGTGGTGGGGCGTACGTCGGCGTCGGTCGGGGTGATCGCCGTCCCGGCGCCGCACGCGCAGCCCGTGTGCGACGCGCTCGTCGGCGCGGGGGTGACGGCGCTGCTGACGTTCGCGCCGCGCGCGCTGCACGTGCCCGAGCACGTGACCGTGCGGCAGGTGGACGTCGCGAGCGAGCTGCAGATCCTCGCGTTCCACGACGCGCGTCGTCGCACGCGCTGACACCGCACGCGCTGACACCGCACGCGCTGCCGCACGTCCGGGGGCAGACGCCGCGGGCGGGCCCGGCGTGGTGCCGGACCCGCCCGCGGGTCACGCGGCGGCGTCAGGGGGTGCGCTGCCGCGGTGGTCGGGCGCCGCTGGGGCGCCCGGGCTCAGGCCTGCTTGATGGCCGAGACGTCGAGCGTGATGGTGACCTTGTCGGAGACGAGCACGCCGCCGGCCTCGAGCGCGGCGTTCCAGGTCAGGCCGAACTCCTTGCGGGAGATCGTCACCGACGACTCGAACCCGGCGCGCGTGTTGCCGAACGGGTCGACCGCGACACCGTTGAACTCGGTGGCGAGCTCGACCGGGCGGGTCTCGCCGTGGATCGTCAGGTCGCCGGCGATGACGTACGCGTCGCCCTCGGCACGGATGGCGGTCGAGGTGAACGACCACTCGCCGAACGTCTCCACGTCGAAGAAGTCGCCGCTCTTGAGGTGGCCGTCGCGGTTCGCGTCGCCCGTGGAGACGGTCGACGGGTCGAGCGTCGCGGTGACGGAGGTCGAGGCGAGGTCCTCGCCGACCGTGATGGCGCCGCCGGTGACGGCGACCGTGCCGCGGACCTTGGAGATGCCCGCGTGGCGGACGGTGAACGCCGCCTCGGTGTGCGAGGAGTCGATGGCCCAGGTGCCCGTGGTGAGGCCGGCGGGGAGGGCGGTGGTGGTCGTGGCGCTCATGGTGGTTCTCCCTGAGAGGTCGGTGGTGCCGGATGGTCCGGGCAGTCGGTCGAGTTGTTGAACTATCAACTGCTGCTAGTTCAAAGTTGTACTACAGTGGGAGGCCGAGCGCAAGACCCAGCCGGGGACTCGTCGTGCACCCGGTCGGCTGGGACACTCGTCCGGCGAGCCGCCGGGCACCCGACGACGCAGCCCCTGACGCACGCACGACGCACGCACGCACACCGCCGAGCACGGCGCCGCACGAGAGGTGAGACACGTGGCCACCACCACACCGACGACGTCCGCACCCGCGGCCCCCACCGCCGACGAGGTGCGGTGGCTGACCGCCGAGGAGCAGCTGAGCTGGCGCGCGTACCGCAACGGCGTCGCGATGCTCAACGACACCCTCGCGCACGAGCTCGAGGCCGAGACCGGCCTGTCGATCCACGAGTACGAGGTGCTCGTGCGCCTGTCCGAGGCCCCCGAGCGCACCATGCGCATGTCCGAGATCGCGACCGGCCTCGCGCACTCGCGCAGCCGCCTCACGCACACCATCCGGCGCATGGAGGAGCAGGGCCTCGTCGAGCGGCACCAGTGCCTGCACGACGCGCGCGGTGTGAACTGCACGATGACCGAGCAGGGGTGGCAGCGCCTCGTCGCCGCCGCACCCAGCCACGTGCGGTCGGTGCGCGCGCACCTCGTCGACGTGCTCACCCCCGAGCAGTTCCGCGCGCTGGGCGAGGCGATGGACGCCGTCGCCGAGCACCTGTCCGGTGGCGCGTCTCACCCCGGCTGACCCCCGGCCCGGCCCCGAGCACACGGCTGCGTGAGGGACACTGGCTCCCATGGTCGCGACCACCGTCCACCTGATGCGCCACGGTGAGGTGCACAACCCCGACGGCGTGCTCTACGGACGTCTGCCCGGGTACCGCCTGTCCGAACGCGGGCGCGCGATGGCGCGCCTCGTCGCCGCGCACCTGTCCGGCCGCCGGTACGAGGGCGAGTGGCTCAGCGAGCTGGGGCACGAGGACGCCGCCGCCGACGCCGTGGTGGCGAGCAGCGCCCTCGCGCAGGCCGCGGGCGCCGCGCCCCTGGCCGGGACGCGCCGGGACGTCGTCGCCGTGATCGCCTCGCCGCTCGAGCGCGCGCAGGAGACCGCCGCGCCCATCGCGGCCGCGTTCGGCGTCGAGGTCGGCACCGACCCCCGGCTCATCGAGGCCGACAACCACTTCCAGGGCAGGACGTTCGGCGTGGGCGACGGCTCGCTGCGGCACCCCGAGCACTGGCCGTACCTGCGCAACCCGTTCCGGCCGTCCTGGGGCGAGCCGTACCGCGAGCAGGTCGACCGCATGCTCGCGGCCGTCGACTCCGCACGCGAGCTCGCCCGCGGGCACGAGGTCGTGCTCGTCTCGCACCAGCTCCCCGTGTGGGTCACGCGGCTCGCGCTCGAGAAGCGCCGGCTGTGGCACGACCCGCGCCGCCGCCAGTGCTCTCTCGCGTCGCTCACGAGCCTGACGTTCGAGGACGACACGCTCGTGGCCCTCACCTACACCGAGCCCGCCGCCGCGCTGCTGCCCGGCGCCGCGACCGTGGCAGGTGCGTGACGTGACGCCGCTCGCCGGGGCCCGGGCGGCCCGCCGCGCCCCGCGCGCGCTGGTCGCCGCCGCGCTCACTGTGCTGGTCGCGGGGCTCGTCGGGGTGCTCGCCGCGTGCGGCCCCGCGCAGGAGCAGTCCACCGACACCACCGACGACGGCTACGTCTCGGGCGACGGCTCGACGAAGACATGGGCCCCGGGCGACCGCCAGGGCCCCGTCGAGCTCGCGGGCACGGACTACGAGGGCACCGCGCAGGACGTCGCCTCCTGGCGCGGCGACGTCGTCGTGCTCAACACCTGGTACGCCGCCTGCCCGCCGTGCCGCGCCGAGGCACCCGACCTCGTCGCGTTCGCGAACGAGTACGCCGAGCAGGGCGTGCGCGTCCTGGGGCTGAACTCGACCGACGAGGCCGGTGCCGCGCAGGCGTTCCAGCGCACGTTCGACGTGCCGTACCCGAGCCTCGAGGACACCAGCGGGCAGGGCGTGCTCGCGCTGCAGGGCGTCGTGCCGCTCAACGCCGTCCCGACGACCGTCGTGCTGGACCGCGAGGGCAAGGTCGCCGCGCGCGTCGTCGGGCTGCTCGACGCCTCGACGCTGCGCACCGTCGTCGACGACCTCCTCGCCGAGCCGGTGCCGTCGTGACGCCGGGCGCGCTGTCCACGCTCGCGGGGTCGACGCAGGTGCTCGCCGCCGGCGGGTCGTTCGGGCAGACCGCCGCGAGCGGGTCGCTGCTGCTGGCCGTGCCCGTGGCGGTCGTCGCAGGCGTCGTCGCGTTCGCGTCGCCGTGCGTGCTCCCGCTCGTGCCCGGCTACCTCGCCTACCTGGGCGGCATGACGGGCGCGACGAGCACGCGGCTCGGCGCCGGTGCGCCGACCGGGCCGGCCGGGTCAGCCGTGGCCGGTGGCGTCGTGCGCGGGGTCGCGCCCGGGCAGCCGGTCGTCGGTGCCGACCAGGACGCGCCGCGGCGCCACCCGGCCCGCGCGCGCGTGCTCGCCGGGGTCGGGCTGTTCGTCGCCGGGTTCTCGCTCGTGTTCGTCGTGTTCGGCGTGCTCGCCGGGACGCTCGGCTCGGCGCTCGTGCAGTGGTCCGACGTGCTCTCGCGCGTGCTCGGCGTCGTCGTCGTGCTCATGGGCCTGGCGTTCTGCGGCCTCGTGCCGTTCCTGCAGTACGAGAAGCGCCTGCACCTCGCGCCGCGCGCCGGGCTGTGGGGCGCGCCGCTGCTGGGCGTGACGTTCGGGCTCGGGTGGACGCCGTGCATCGGCCCGACGCTCGCCGCGATCTACAGCCTGTCGCTCGACCAGGCGTCCGCCGGGCGCGGTGCGCTGCTCGCGGTCGCGTTCTGCGTGGGCCTCGGGCTGCCGTTCCTGCTGGTCGCGCTCGGCGTCGAGCGCTCCGCGCGTGCGCTGACCTTCCTGCGCCGGCACCGCCTCGCGATCATGCGGGTCGGCGGCGGCCTGCTCGTCGTGCTCGGTCTCGCGCTCGTCACGGGCGTGTGGGACACGTGGGCGCAGTGGCTGCAGGGCGTGTTCACCGACGACTTCGTGCCGGTGGTGTGACGTGGCGACCTACCGCCCCGAGGGCCTCGAGGACACGTTCGCGACGAGCGCCGCCGCACCGGGCGCCGACGGCTCGTCGGACGCACCCGCCGCCCCGCCCCGGCTCCCGCGCCTGGGCCCCACCGGGTGGGCCCGCTGGGCCTGGCGGCAGCTCACGAGCATGCGCGTCGCGCTGCTGCTGCTCATGCTGCTGGCCGTGGCCGCCGTCCCCGGCACGATCTTCCCGCAGCGCGCGCAGGACGTCTCCGAGGTCGCGCAGTACATCGACGACCACCCGTCCACCGGGCCGTGGCTCGACCGGTTCGGGTTCTTCGACGTGTACTCCTCCGTCTGGTTCTCCGCGATCTACCTCATGCTGTTCATCTCGCTCGTCGGGTGCATCCTGCCGCGCACCCGCGCCCACCTGGGCGCGCTGCGCGGCCGCCCGCCGCGCACGCCACGGCGCCTCACCCGGTTCCCCGCGCAGGCGGGCGCCGAGGTCGCGGGCACGCCGCAGGACGTCGCACGCCGCGCGGCGAGCGCGATGCGCCGCGGCCCCCGGTGGGCGCCGTTCGCGCGGTCCTACCGCGTCGACGTGCACGACGAGGGCGGCGGCGCCTGGTCCGCCGCGGGGGAGCGCGGGTACCTGCGCGAGACCGGCAACCTCGTCTTCCACCTCGCGCTCGTCGGGCTGCTCGTGTCCGTCGCGGCCGGTCAGATGCTGCACTACCGCGGTCAGGCGATCGTCGTGCAGGGCCGCGGCATGGCGAACTCCGTCAAGGAGTACGACACGTTCGAGAAGGGCACGGCGTTCAGCGAGGACAGCCTCGAACCGTTCACGTTGCGCCTCGACGACTTCACCGCGCGGTTCGACGACGAGACGCTCGAGCCGCGCGACTTCGCCGCGTACGTCACGGTGACCGACCCCGACGGGACCCCGAGCGCCGAGACCATCAAGGTCAACCACCCGCTCGAGCGGGACGGCGCCAAGATCTACCTGCAGGGCAACGGCTACGCACCCGAGCTCACCGTGCGGGACGCGGCCGGCGAGGTCGCGTTCTCCGGCGCGGTGCCGTTCCTGCCGCAGGACGAGGTCTACACCTCGCGCGGCGTCGTGAAGGTGCCGGACGTCTCCGGCGACCAGGCGCAGGTCGGCCTCGTCGGCTACCTGCTGCCCACCGCGGTGGAGATCACCGACGGGCTCTACCAGTCGGTCGACCCGCAGCCCGACGCGCCGCTGCTCGTGCTCTCGGTGTGGTCCGGCAACCTGGGCCTCGACACCGGCGTGCCGCAGAACGTGTACCAGCTCGACGAGTCGCGCATGGAGCAGGCCGTCGACGCCGACGGCAAGGCCGTGACGATCTACCTGCGTCCCGGCGAGAGCGTCGAGCTGCCCGACGGGCTCGGGAGCGTCTCGTTCGACTCGCTGACCCGGTACGTCGCGCTCGACCTGCGCCACGACCCCGCGCTGACGTGGGTGCTCGTGTTCGCGCTCGCCGCGTTCGTGGGCCTCGCGGCCTCGCTGTTCGCGCCGCGGCGCAGGCTCTGGGTGCGCGCGGTGCCCGGCACGCAGCCGGGATCTACAGTGGTGAGCGCCGCGGGCCTCGCGCGCGGCGACGACGTCGGCCTCCAGCCCGAGCTCGATCGCGTGCTCGCGGACGCGCTGACCACGTTCGACCCGGTCACGGTCGAGCACACGACGGCACCGGGCACGGCGACGGTGCACACGACGACAGCGGACACAAGGGTCCCGCCGACGACCTCGGCGGACCAGACGCAGCCGGACGCCCCGGACGCGCCGAGGGACGGGAGAGACCATGCAGGTCGGTGACCTGAGCACGCTTCTGGTGTGGGCCGCGGCAACCGCGTTCCTGATCGCGCTCGTCGCCTACACCGTCGACCTCGCGCGCCTCGCGGACAACGCGCAGCGCCTCGACGTGCCCGAGGGGGCGAAGGCCGAGGCGCGCGTCGAGGCGCTCGCGGGCGCGCGCGGCGGCACCACGGTCCTCTCGCGCGGGCCGGACTCCGCGATCGCGGGCGCCACGGTGGACGCGGCGCCGGGACGTTCTCCGCGCGCCGAGGGCATCGCGCGCTCGACCACCTACCTCGGCATCGCGCTGATGTTCGCCGCGATCGTCCTGCGCGGCGTCGCCGCGGGCCGCTGGCCCACGGCCAACATGTACGAGTTCACGCTCGTCGGCGTCTTCGTCGCGACCACGGTGCTCGCGGTCGTGCAGCGCCGTCGCGTCATCGCGTTCCTCGGCGTCGTCGTCATGGGCATCGCGGTGACCGCGCTCGTCGTCGCGATCGAGAGCTTCTTCGTGCGCGCCGACGCGGTGCGCCCCGCGCTGCAGAACTACTGGCTGGTGCTGCACGTCGGCGTCGCGATCATCGCGACCGGCATCTTCACCGTGGCGTTCGCCGCCGCCGTCCTCCAGGTCATGCGCTACGGCCGCGAGACCGACCGCACGCACCTGGGCCACCGGTGGTCGCGCGCCGACGGCATGCGTCAGGCGTTCTCCGGCCTCGCCGTCACCGGACCGCGCTTCCGCTGGCTCGACCAGGTCCCCGACTCGCGGCGCCTCGAGGCCCTGTCCTTCCGTCTCAACGCCATCGCGTTCGTGCTGTGGACCCTGACGCTCATCGGCGGCGCGGTGTGGGCCGAGGACGCGTGGGGCCGGTACTGGAACTGGGACCCCAAGGAGGTCGGCACCTTCATCGCGTGGGTCGTGTACGCCGCCTACCTGCACGCGCGCACGACGCGCGGCTGGAGCGGCCGCAAGGCGGCCTACTTCGTCTTCGCCGGCTACGCGTGCGTGATCGCCAACTTCACGGTGGTCAACCTGGCGATCAAGGGCCTGCACTCGTACGCCTTCTGACCGGAGAGCGCGCATCCGCGCCCCCGGTCGCGGGTTCGTCGCCAGGTCGTGCAGTCGTCCGCGCGACCTGGCGACAGACGCGCGACCTCACGTCGGACCCACGCCCTTGGACTCCCCTCAGCCGGGCGGTCCGGCGGTGGGGTCCGGTGGTGGGGCCAGGTGGTGGGATCAGACGGTGGGGCCGGGCTGGTCGTGGGGCTCGTCGTCGGGCTTGCGGGCCTCGCGGCGGCGGCGCTCCTGCTCCAGGCGCCACAGGAACTCCGGGTCGTCGTCCGGGGCGACGGGCGCTCCGGGAGCCTGGGCCGTCTGCGTGCGGTAGGGGGTGCGCTGGCCGCGCTTCGTGCGGCTGACCGCGAGCCAGACCACGCCGCCGATCACCGGGAACAGCACCACGAGCACCCACAGCGCGGGGTGCACGCCCAGGCGCTCGTCCTCGTCGCTGCGCACGATGTCGATCACGCAGTAGACGACGAATCCGATGAGCAGCAGCGTCCCGAGGTAGCGCACGCCCCCAGGCTAGTCGGTGGCGCGTGCCACAGGTGCGGGCGCGACCCCGAGGGTGGGCGGGGACCCCACGCCGCCTACGCTGGGACCGTGCCCGTCCTCGTCTACACGCTCCTGCGCCTGGTCCTGTTCGCCCTCGTGACCGTCCTGCTGTGGGCGGTCGGCATGCGCTCGTGGCTCGCGCCGCTCGCGGGGCTGCTGGTCGCGTGGGGGTTGTCGTACGTGCTGCTGGCGAAGCAGGGCCGCGCGGCCGCGGAGTGGGTCGAGCGGCGTGCCGCGCAGCGGGGGGAGCGGCGGCCCACGGCGGCCGACGAGGACGCGCGGCTGGAGGACGCGGCCGACGAGGCCGCGCGGGCCACCCCGGCCGACGAGGCCGCGCGGGCGGACCGCCCGGCCGACGAGGCCTGACGCCCCCGCTCGTCAGACGGCGAGCCCCACGCCCAGCAGCACGCCGAACGCGAGCTCGAGCATGCCCGTGCCGGCGAGCACGGGCACGAGCGCGCGGCCGCGCGCGCCGAGGAGCACGACGCCCGCGAGCAGACCGGCGGGGAACAGCAGGATCGAGACGATCAGCGCCCACGGCGAGGCGAACGCGCACACGATGCCGAGCAGCACGGGCACGACGACGAGCGCGGCGTACGCCCGGCGCGCGCGGCGGTCACCGAGCCGCACGGCGAGCGTGCGCTTGCCGGAGACCGCGTCCGTCGGGATGTCGCGGACGTTGTTGACCATGAGCAGCGCGCACGCGAGCAGCCCGACGGCCACCGCGCCGACCCACGCCACCCAGGACAGCCGCCCGGCCTGCGTGTAGGTGGTGCCGAGCACGGCGACCAGGCCGAAGAACACGAACACGCCGACCTCGCCGAGCCCGCGGTACCCGTACGGGTTGCGCCCGCCGGTGTAGCCCCACGCGGCGAGGATCGACACGGCACCGACGCCGACCAGCCACCAGGCGCCGGCCGCGACGGCGAGCCACAGGCCGAGGGCCGCGGCGACGCCGAACGCCGTGAACGCCGCGTTGCGCACGGCCGAGGGCCGCGCCGCGCCGGACGCGGTGAGCCGCATGGGTCCCACGCGCTCGAGGTCGGTGCCGCGCACGCCGTCGGAGTAGTCGTTGGCGTAGTTCACGCCCACCTGCAGCGCGAGCGCGACGCCGAGCGCGAGCGCGGCGCGCCCCAGGTGCGACGCGTCGAGCTGCGCGGCCGCACCGGTGCCGACCAGCACGGGGGCCGCGGCGGCGGGCAGCGTGCGGGGCCGCGCGCCGGCGACCCATTCCTGCGGTGTGGTCACGCGGTGCTCCCTGAGGTGGTGGTCGGTCCCGCGTGCGGTGCGGGCGAGGAGACGTGGTCGACGACGAGCGCGGCGGCGGCCCGGCGGTCGGGCTTGCCCGGGCCGCGCAGCGGCAGCGCGCCGACCACGACGAGGTGCTGCGGGGCGTGCGCGGGCCCGAGCGCGGCGGTGACGTGCGCGCGCAGGTCGGCGAGGGTCGGTGGTGCGGTCGGGTCCGTGGGGACGACGAGCGCGCCGACGGCCTGCCCCCACGTCTCGTCGGGCACGCCGACGACGAGCGCCTCGGCGACCCCCGGTGCCGCGGCGAGCGCCGCCTCGACCGCCGCGGGCGCGACGTTCACGCCACCCGTGACGACGACGTCGTCGGCCCGGCCCAGGACGCTCAGCACGCCGTCGTCGAGCCGGCCCAGGTCGTTCGTGCGCAGCCAGCGCGTGCCGTCGAGCGTCACGAACGGGTCCAGGTCGGGGCGGCCGAGGTAGCCCGCGGTGAGCACGTCCCCGCCCAGCAGGACCCGCCCGGAGGCGTCGAGCCGGACGCGCACCCCGTCGAGCGGTACGCCGTCGTAGACGCAGCCGCCGCACGTCTCGGTCATGCCGTACGTGGTGACGACGCGCACCCCCGCGGCGCGGGCGCGCTCCAGCAGGGGGGCCGGCGCTGCGGCGCCGCCGAGCAGGACCGCGTCGAACGTGCGCGCGGCGTCGGTCGCCGCCTCGTCGTCGAGGACCCGGACGAGCTGCGTGGGGACGAGCGAGGTGTACGTCGGCGTGCCGGCGGGGGTGCCGGTGCGCAGGTCGGCGACCGCGGCCGCGAACCGCGTGGCGGTGAACGGCGTGCCGAGCGCGACGACGGGCCGCGTGCCGGCGAGCACCGAGCGCACGAGCACCTGCAGCCCCGCGACGTGCTCGACGGGCAGCACCAGCAGCCACCGACCCGGACCGGCGAGGCGCCGCTCGGTCGCGCGGCCCGAGGCGCGCAGGGCCGAGGCCGTCAGGAGCGCGGTGCGCGGCTCACCGGTCGAGCCGGACGTCGCCACGGCGAGCGCCACGTCGTCGTCGACCGCGACGGTCGCGAGGTGGTCCCACCCGGTCGCGGTCGCCACGCGCACGGCGGGTCCCGCGCCGTCGAGCGCGGGACCCAGCGCGTCGAGCAGGTCCTCGGCGCGCGGCGGGACGTCACGCAGCGGCCGGCTCACGGTCCCAGAGTAGGTCGCCACGCGCGCGCGGATGCACGCCGCGCGCGCGGTCCGTGGCACCCTGGACCCGCTACGACCCCAGGGGAGAGACCACATGACGTCCACGTCCCACCGTCGCGCGCGCACCCGGGTGCTCGGCCTGCTCGGCGCGTTCGCGCTCACGCTCACGGCGGCGTGCAGCTCGACGACGCCCGAGACGCCCGAACCGGTGACGGCGGCCCCCGTGATCACCCCGGACAAGCAGCCCGTGCCGACGCCCTCGCTGCCCGCGACGTGGCCGCTGACGGGCCTGCCGGCCGGTGGCGACCTGGTCGAGCGCCCGTCCCTGGCCGTCAAGGTCGAGAACACGTCCGCGGCGCGCCCGCAGTCCGGCCTCGAGCAGGCCGACGTGGTGTGGGAGACGATCGTCGAGTTCCAGGTCTCGCGGTTCATCGCCGTGTACCACTCGCAGGTCCCCGAGACGGTCGGCCCGATCCGCTCGGTGCGTCCCATGGACCCGCTGGTCCTCGCGCCGACGAAGGGCCTGCTCGCGTTCTCCGGCGGGCAGGGCGGCATCGTCTCGCTCGCCCGGCAGTCCGGGCTGCAGATCCTGTCGAACGACGAGGGCGTCGACGGCATGTACCGCTCGAGCGACCGCGCCGCCCCGCACAACGTGTACGGCGACATGAAGACCCTGTGGGGTCAGGCGGACGCGTCCCACTCGGCGTCCCCGGGCGAGCAGTTCCTGTTCGCCCGGACCGCCGACGAGGCCGCGGCCGTCACGGGCGGTACGCCCGCCTCGACGCTGTCGTTCCGGCTGTCGAGCGCGTCGAACCCGTCGTGGGCGTGGGACGACGCGACGGGCACCTGGCTGCGCTCGGAGGGCTCGTCGCCCGCCACGGCGCGCAGCGGCACGCGGCTGTCCGCGGTGAACGTCGTGTCGGTCGTCGCGAACCACCCGAACACGGCCTTCCCGGCCCAGGGCGGCGCGCGTGTGCCCACCTACGACCTGGTCGGCCAGGGCGAGGGCACCCTGGCCACGGGCGGCAAGACCGTCGCGGTGACGTGGAAGAAGGAGGCGCAGGACGCGCCCCTGCGGCTGTTCCTCGCCGACGGCTCGGACGCCCTGCTCGCCCCCGGGAACACCTGGGTCGAGCTCGTCCCGCTGGGCTCGGGGTCGCTCACGACGAGCTGAACGTCCACCCTGCGGCGGCCGGGCCGTCCACCTGCGGGTGGAGGCCCGGCCGTCGTGCACCCGCCCCGGGACGGTCCGCGCCGCGGGCAGGACGAGCCCGGCGGCCGATGCCCGCACCGGCCGGCGCCGACGAGGCTGGTCGCATGACCACAGAACCTCTCACCGAGCCCGTCGAGCACGACATCGCGGCCGTGGGTGCCGTCGTCACCGCGGGGGTCGTCCTGCTCGCGTTGGTCGTCGGCGCCGCGTTCGTCGTCGCGCAGCTCGTCGACCTCGTGTCCTGGTTCGCCGTCGACTGACGACGCACCGGGACCGAGCGCACCGGGACCGAGCGCACCGGGACCGAGCGCACCGGCCGCGGCGCGCTCAGTACGCGTACGGGAAGCCCGACCAGTCGGGGTCGCGGCGCTGCAGGAACGCGTCCCGGCCCTCGACCGCCTCGTCGGTCATGTACGCCAGGCGTGTCGCCTCGCCCGCGAACACCTGCTGGCCCGCGAGGCCGTCGTCGGCCAGGTTGAACGCGAACTTCAGCATCCGGATCGCCTGCGGCGACTTGGTCGCGACGATCCGCGCGTACTCCAGGCCCGCGTCCTCGAGCTCGTCGTGCGGCACGACGTCGTTGACCGCGCCCCACGCGCACGCCTGCTCGGCCGAGTACTCGCGGGCCAGGAAGAAGATCTCCCGCGCGCGCTTCTGCCCGACCTGCCGCGCGAGCAGCGCCGAGCCGTACCCGCCGTCGAACGAGCCGACGTTCGCGTCGGTCTGCATGAACCGCGCGTGCTCGCGGGACGCGATCGTCAGGTCCGCGACGACGTGCAGCGAGTGCCCGCCGCCCGCGGCCCAGCCGTTGACGAGGGCGACGACGACCTTGGGCATGGTCCGCATGAGCCGCTGCACCTCGAGGATGTGCAGCCGTCCGGCGCGCGCGGGGTCGATCGCCTCGGCGGTCTCACCCTCGGCGTAGCGGTAGCCGTCCCGCCCGCGGATCCGCTGGTCGCCGCCGGAGCAGAACGACCACACGCCGTCCTTCGGGCTCGGGCCGTTGCCGGTGAGCAGGACCGTCCCCACGTCGGAGGTCATGCGCGCGTGGTCGAGCACGCGGTACAGCTCGTCGACGGTGTGCGGGCGGAACGCGTTGCGCACCTCGGGTCGGTGGAACGCGACGCGCACGACGGGCAGGTCCCGCACGACCGTGCCGTCGGCCGCGCGCTCGACGCCGCGGTGGTACGTGAGGTCGGTGAGGGCGGTGCCGTGCTCGAACCCGTCGACCGTGCGCCAGCGCGCGGGGTCGAACGTGTCGGAGACGCGGGCGGGCAGCTCGTCGTGCGCAGTCACGGCCTCACCCTACGAGCCTCGCGCGCGGGCGGGGCCGCAGGGCAGCGCACGTACGCTGGTCCGGTGCTCGCCCCGGACGTCGTCGTGTGGTCGCTGCCGATGCGCACGCGCTTCCGCGGTCTGACGTCCCGGGACGGCGTGCTCGTGCGGGGCGACGCGGGGTGGGCGGAGTTCTCGCCGTTCTGGGACTACGACGACGAGGAGTCCGCGGGCTGGTGGCGCGCGGCGCACGAAGCGGCCGAGCTCGGCTGGCCCGCGCCCGTGCGCGACCGTGTGCCGGTCAACGTGACGGTGCCCGCGGTGGACGCCGCGACGGCGCACCGGATCGTGACCGGCTCCGGCGGCTGCCGCACCGCGAAGGTCAAGGTGGCCGAGCGGGGGCAGGACGTGTCCGACGAGATCGCGCGCCTCGAGGCCGTCCGGGACGCGATCGGCCCGGGCGGGGCGATCCGGGTCGACGCGAACGCGGGCTGGGACGTCGACGAGGCCGTGGCGCGCCTGGCCGTGCTCGACCGCGCCGCCGGCGGGCTCGAGTACGCCGAGCAGCCCGTGCCCGGCGTCGCGGACCTCGCCGCGCTGCGACGGCGCACGCACGTGCCGATCGCCGCGGACGAGTCGATCCGCCGTGCCGCCGACCCGTACGCGGTCGCGCGTGCGCACGCGGCGGACGTGGTGGTGCTGAAGGTGCAGCCGCTCGGCGGGGTGCGCGCGTGCCTCGAGCTCGCGGAGCGCATCGGGCTGCCCGTGGTGGTCTCCTCGGCGCTCGAGTCGTCCGTGGGGCTCGCTGCCGGGGTGGCGCTCGCGGCCGCGCTGCCCGAGCTGCCGTACGCGTGCGGGCTCGCGACCGCACAGCTGCTCACCGCGGACCTCGTCGCGCAGCCGCTGCTGCCCGTGGACGGTGCGCTGCCCGTCCGCCGCACGCAGCCCGACCCCGCGCTCGTCGCCGCCGCGTCCGCCGACGAGGCCCTGACCGCGCGCTGGCGCACGCGCACGGCCGCGGTCCGCGCCGCCGCCGCCCGCGCGGACCGGGCATGATGTCCGGCGTGACGACGGCTGTCCCGGACCCCGCAGGCCACGCGACCGGCGCCGCGACGGGTCCCGGCGCCGGTGCCCCCGCCGTGGTGTCCGCGCGCGTGCTGGTGCAGGCGCTCGCGCGGCTGGGCGTCGAGGACGTCGTGCTTGCCCCGGGGTCCCGCAGCGCGCCGCTCGCGTACGCGCTCGCGGACGCCGCGCTGGGCGACGACGAGCGCCCCGAGCACGCGCCGGCCCTGCGGCTGCACGTGCGCATCGACGAGCGCGACGCGGGCTTCCTCGCGCTCGGGCTGGCGAAGGCGTCCGCGCACACGGACGGCTCCGGCGCGGCCCGCCCGGTCGCGGTCGTCACCACGTCCGGCACGGCGGTGGCGAACCTGCACCCCGCGGTCCTCGAGGCGCACCACAGTGGCATCCCGCTCGTCGTGCTCACGGCGGACCGCCCGCACGAGCTGCGGGGGACCGGCGCCAACCAGACCACCGACCAGCCGGGCATCTTCGGCAGCGCGGTCCGCCTGCTCGTCGACGTGCCCGCACCCGTCGGCCTGCCGCACGAGGCGCGCGACGTGCGGCACACCGCGGCGCGCGCCGTGGCGGCCGCGACCGGCGCGCGCACCGCAGACCCCGGCCCCGTGCACCTCAACCTCGCGTTCCGCGAGCCGCTCGTCCCGGGCGACGAGCCGTGGCCCGCGCCCGGCACGGCGGGCCTCACGCACGTGCAGTCCCGCCCCGGCCCGAGCGTCCCGACCGCGACCGGCGCCGTCCCCGCGGTCGTCGCGGCCGCGCAGCGCGTCGCCGACGACGACCGCCCCGCACGACGAGCACCCGGCCGACTCGGCGGCGTGCCCACGGTCGTCGTCGCGGGCGACGGTGCGGGACCCGCGGCGCGGCGCATCGCCGAGGCCAACGCGTGGCCCCTGCTCGCCGAGCCGTCGTCGGGGGCGCGCGGCGGCCCGTGCGCCGTGAGCGCCTACCGCCTGCTGCTCGCGCAGCCCGAGCTCGGCGGCCGCGTCCGCCGCGTCGTCGTGCTCGGCCGGCCCACGCTGTCGCGGCCGGTGCTCCGGCTCCTCGCGCGCGACGACGTCGAGGTCGTCGTGCTCGCCCCCCGCGGCGCCGACTGGTACGACGCCCCGCGCGCCGCCGACCAGGTGCTGCTCGAGACGTCCGCGCGCATGCGGCAGGGGCGCATGCCCGGGCCCGCGGGCTGGCTCGAGGCGTGGCTCGTGGCCGACACCGCCGCGCGCACCGCGGTCGACGCCGTGCTCGACGACGGGCCCGAGGCCGTGCGGGGCCGCCGCTCGCGCACCGGCGCCCGCATCACCGGCCCGGTGCTCGCGCGCGCGGTCGCCGCCGCGAGCACGCCGCAGGACGTCCTCGTCGCCGGGTCGTCGAACCCGGTGCGTGACCTCGACCTCGTCGCGCGCTGGGACGACCCGCCGCTCGTGCTCGCCAACCGTGGGCTCGCCGGCATCGACGGCACGGTCGCGACCGCGACGGGCGTCGCGCTCGCGCTCCCGCGGCGGCGCGTGCGCGCGCTCGTCGGGGACCTCACGTTCCTGCACGACGTCGGTGGGCTGCTGCGCGGCCCCGCCGAGCCGGCCGTGGACCTGCAGGTCGTCGTCGCGAACGACGACGGCGGTTCGATCTTCGCGACCCTCGAGCACGGCGAGCCGCACCGTGCCGCGGTGTTCGAGCGCGTGTTCGGCACGCCGCACGGCGCCGACCTCGCCGCGCTGTGCGCCGGGTACGGCGTGCGGCACTCGCGCGTCGTCGAGGTCGACGGGCTGCTGCCCGCGCTCGCCGCGCCCGGGCGCGGCGTGAGCGTCGTCGAGGTGCGCGTCGACCGCGCCGGGCGGCGCGCGCAGTCGGCGCTGCTCGCGCAGGAGGTCGCCGCGGCCGCCGCGCGCGTCCTGCGCACCTGACGAACTCCCAGGGAACTCTCAGGTCCGACGAAGGCTGCGCCCAGCACGAGGGCGTGTCATGGAGTCCGACCCGAGGAGGAGCTCACACCATGACCACCCCCACCCCTGAGAACCACCCGCAGGCGGAGCCGACCCAGCCCCTGCCGCCGGTGCCGGCCCCACCGACGACCCCGCCGACGACCCCGCCGTCGACCCCGCCGACGGCCCCGACGGCGCAGCTGCCGCAGGCTTCGGCCCCGCAGGCGCCGGCCCCGCAGCAGCCGGCCGCGCCCGTCGGACCGCAGGCGGGCCAGCCGTACGCGCCGGCCGCGCCGGACGCCGGTCAGCCGGACGCCGGTCAGCCGGCCGCCGCCGGGCCGTGGACGCCGGCCGAGCAGCCGCCCGCGGACCCCGCGCGCCGCGAGCGCCGGGGCCGCGTCTGGATCCCCGTCACGTCCGCCGCCGCCGCCGCGCTCGTCGCGGCCGTCGCGACGCTGGGCGTCACGGGCGCGCTCGACGACACGGCAACCCCGGCCGCGTCGAACGGCACCAGCTCGTTCGCCGAGCTCGGCCACTCGTCCACCGACACCGTCCCGGTCGCCGGCTCGTCCGACGACGCCCCGGACTGGGCCGCCGTCGCGGCGGCCGTGCAGCCGTCGGTCATCGCGATCGAGACGACGACCTCGGGTGGCACCGCGCTCGGCTCGGGTGTCGTCATCGACGACGAGGGCCACATCGTCACCAACAACCACGTGGTGGCGGGCGCGCAGGGCGGCGAGGTGCAGGTGACGCTCACCGACGGGCGCATCTTCACCGCCAAGGTCGTCGGCACCGACCCGACGACGGACCTCGCCGTCGTCAAGCTCGTCGACCCGCCGAGCGACCTGGAGCCCGCCGCGCTCGGCGACTCGTCGCAGGTGCGCGTGGGCGCGGCCGTCATGGCGGTCGGCAACCCCCTCGGCCTGCAGAACACCGTGACCACCGGCATCGTCTCCGCGGTCGACCGGCCCGTCTCCACGCAGAGCGAGGACGGCTCGCAGGCCACCGTCACCAACGCGATCCAGGTCGACGCGTCGGTCAACCCCGGCAACTCCGGGGGCCCGCTGTTCGACGCGCAGGGCCGCGTCATCGGCATCAACTCGTCGATCGCGACCACGTCGCAGCAGTCCGGGTCGATCGGTCTGGGCTTCGCGATCCCGGTCAACCTCGTCAAGACCATCGCCGGTCAGCTCGTCGAGTCGGGTACGGCCCGGCACGCGTTCCTCGGCGTGGGGCTGGACGACGGCACCGCGACGGTCGACGGCGTGACGCGCGCCGGTGCCGTCGTCAAGCAGGTCAACGAGGGCTCGCCCGCCGCGAAGGCAGGCCTGCAGGTCGGCGACGTGGTCGTCGGCATCGACGGCAAGGCCGTGGGCGGCGCGGAGTCGCTGACCGCGTACGTGCGCTCGTACGCGTCGGGCTCGTCGGTGACGCTGACGGTCGTGCGGGACGGCAAGGCGAGCGACGTCGACGTCACGCTGGCGACGCGCGAGGACACCACGGCCGGCGGCCAGCAGGGTGGCGGCCAGCAGGGCGGTGACGAGCAGGGCGGCCAGGAGGGTGGCGACCAGCAGGGTGACCAGCAGGGCAGGCCGGGCTTCGGCGGCCAGGACGGCTCGCAGCTGCCCGACCTGCAGAACATGACCCCTGACGAGCTGTGGCAGTGGCTCCAGGAGAACGGGGTGGGTCAGGGCCGCTGACCCCCCTGCGGACGCCCGGTCGGACGACCCCTGGTCCGGCCGGGCTTCCGCACGTCCGGGCTTGCGCACGTCCGGGGTTCGGCGCATCCCGCGGTCCGCGAGCCCGGCCGCGCGTCAGTCGGACGCGAGCGCCGTCCGCATCGGGACGAGCTTCGCCTCGGACTCGGCGAGCTCGGCCGCCGGGTCGGACGCGGCGACGATCCCGCACCCCGCGAACAGCCGCACGCGCGTCGGGTCGTCGGTCGACGTCTGCGCGGAGCGCAGCGCGATGCCCCACTCGCCGTCGCCGTCGGCGCCGAACCAGCCGACCGGCCCGGCGTACCGGGCGCGGTCCATGCCCTCGATGCGGCGGATGAGCGCCGCCGCGGCGCGCGTCGGCGTGCCGCACACGGCCGCGGTCGGGTGCAGCGCGGCGGCGAGCGCGAGCGACGAGGGGTGGGCCGGTGTGCCCACGACGCCCTCGGACGCGTCGGTCAGGACGCCGGTGACGTCCGAGGCCAGGTGCAGCACGTTGGGCAGGTGCAGGACGAACGGCACGTCGGGCACGTTCGTCGACGAGCAGAACGGCTCGAGCGCGTGCGCGACGGAGCGCACCGCGTACTCGTGCTCCTCGAGGTCCTTGGAGGAGTGCGCGAGGATCGCGGCGCGTGCGAGGTCCGCGGCGTCGTCGCCCGTGCGCCGGATGGTGCCCGCGAGCACGCGCGACGTCACCAGGCCCTTCTCGGAGCGCACCAGCAGCTCCGGGGTCGCACCGATCATGCCGTCGACGCTGAACGTCCAGCAGGACGGGTACCGGTCCGCGAGTCGGCCCAGCGCCCACCGCACGTCGAGCGGGCGCTGCGTGCGGGCGACGACGTCGCGCGCGAGGACGACCTTGTCGACCTCGTCGGCGTGCACGGCGGCGATGCCCGCGGCGACGACGTCGCGCCAGCCGTGGGCGGTCACGGCGCCGTCGGCGTACGTGACGCGGCCGGGGGAGGCGGGCGGGACGCGGTCGCCCGCGAGCTCGTCGAGGTCCGGCACGGGCCCCAGTGCGGGGCCGGTGGACATGGTGGTGAGCCACGTGCGGCCGCCGCGCCGCCCGACGACCACGCGGGGCACGACGACGACGCCGCCGGCCGCGGACTCGTCGTCGAACGCGAACGAGCCGAACGCGACGGGACCCGAGCCGGGCAGGCGCACCTCGTCGCGCACGACGGCGTGCGCGAGCACGTCGTGCCACGCGCGCTCCGCGTCGGCGAACCGGTCCGCCCCGGCGACCTCGAAGCGCAGCACCTCGCCCCAGGCGACCAGCCCGTCACCGCGGCGCACCCACGCGAGCGGCGGTGCGCCCTGCGCGCGCTGCGCGCCGGGCGCCGGGAGCAGGTCCAGCAGGTCCGCGGGGTCCGGCAGGTGCTCACCCGACGGGTCGGCGACCGCGCCGGGCGCGAGCGCGTCCAGGGGGACGGTGCGGACGACGAGGGGGTGCGGGAGTCGCTCCGCGGGTGCGGAGGCAGTCGTGCTCATCGCGTCCCAGGGTATGCCCGCGCCCGCGCCGCGCTCGTCGTGGCCCCCGGCCCGTGGCCTGGTCCGTTCGTCACACCGTGGTCGGTGCCGGGGCCCGCGGGCTGGCACGATGGGGGCATGGCGCGAGCGAACCTGGACAAGAAGCCCGACGAGGTCGCGGCGATGTTCGACTCCGTGGCGCAGCGCTACGACCTCACGAACGACGTCCTGTCGATGGGGCAGGACCGCCAGTGGCGGCGCGCGACGCTCACCGCGCTCGCGGCGCAGCCGGGGGAGCGGGTGCTCGACCTCGCGGCGGGCACGGGCACGTCGTCGGAGCCGCTCGCGGACGCGGGCGTGCTCGTCGTCCCGTGCGACCTGTCCGAGGGGATGCTCGGCGTCGGCAAGCGCCGCCGCCCGGACCTGCCGTTCGTCGCGGGGGACGCGCTGCACCTGCCGTTCGCTGACGCGTCGTTCGACGCCGTGACGATCTCGTTCGGCCTGCGCAACGTGCCCGACGTACCGGCCGCGCTCGCGGAGATGCTGCGCGTCACGCGCCCGGGCGGACGGCTCGTGGTGTGCGAGTTCTCGACGCCGACGTTCGCGCCGTTCCGCGCGGTCTACACGGGCTACCTCACGCGCGCGCTGCCGCGCGTCGCGCAGGCCGTCACGCGCGACTCGGAGGCGTACACGTACCTCGCGGAGTCGATCCGCGACTGGCCGGACCAGCGCGAGCTCGGGCGCACGGTCAAGCGCGCGGGGTGGGACCAGGTGGCGTTCCGGAACCTGTCCGGCGGCATCGTCGCGCTGCACCGCGGGACCCGGCCCGCCTGACCCGTGCCGCGGAGGACCTGGTCCGTGGACGGTCGGCCCGGGCGACCGACTGGCGGTCACGCGTCGTCCGTCAGGCGGACGCCGCGCCGTCGCGCCCGCGTCCGACGAGCGGCGACGGGTGCGCGAACCGGCTGTTGGCGGGGCGTTCTTCACCCGGTCACCCGGCACCCGTGCGAGGTGAGGTAAGCCTTCGCAGACACCCTCCCGGACGCGTGACTAGACTCCCCCGAGTCGCACGTGAACATCGTCACAAGTGAGGTCGCTCGTGGTGGTCGCAACCGATGACGCGGACGTCATCGTCGTGGGCGCGGGTCCTGCCGGGGCCGCGACCGCGTACCACTGCGCCCTCGCGGGGCTCGACGTCCTGCTGCTCGAGAAGGCGTCCTTCCCGCGGGACAAGGTGTGCGGCGACGGCCTGACGCCGCGTGCGGTCGCCGAGCTGGTCCGCATGGCCGTGCCGATCCGCGAGCAGGACGGCTGGATCCGCAACAAGGGCCTGCGCGTCATCGGCGGCGGGCACCGGCTCGAGCTGGCGTGGCCCGAGATCTCGTCCTACCCGTCCTTCGGCCTGGCGCGGGCCCGCACGAGCCTGGACCAGATCCTGGCCGAGCACGCGCGTGCCGCGGGCGCCAAGCTGCACGAGCTCACCAACGTCACGGGCGCGGTGCGCGACGAGCGCACGGGCCGGGTCGTCGGCGTGACCGCACGGCCGGTGGACGCCGACGGCAGGCGGGCCGGTGACGAGGTCACGTACCGCGCCCGCGTGGTCGTCGCGGCCGACGGCGTCAGCGCGCGGCTCGCGACCGGCGTGGGCCGCACCAAGCGTGACGACCGCCCGATGGGCGTGGCCGTGCGCACCTACTTCCGCACCCCCCGCCACGACGACGCCTGGATGGAGTCCCACCTCGAGCTGTGGGACGGCGAGCCGGGCCGCTCGAACCTCATGCCGGGCTACGGCTGGATCTTCGCCCTCGGCGACGGCACCGCGAACGTCGGCCTGGGCTCGGTGAGCTCGACGGCCGCGGCGACCAAGGTCGACTACAAGTCCCTGTTCGCGGCGTGGATGGCCAACGCACCCGCCGAGTGGGAGTTCACGCCCGAGAACCAGCTCGCGCCCGTGCGCGGCGCGGCGCTCCCGATGGGCTTCAACCGGGGGCCGCTGTACGCGGACGGTCTGCTGCTCGCGGGGGACGCGGCCGGCATGGTCAGCCCGTTCAACGGCGAGGGCATCGCGTACGGCCTGCAGGCGGGACGGGTCGCGGCCGACGCGATCGCGCAGGGCCTCGCGCGCGGCACCGTCGCGGGCCGCGAGCGCGCCCTGGCCACCTACCAGCGCCGCATGAAGGACGACCTGGGCGGGTACTACACGCTCGGGCGGGTCTTCGTGCGCCTCATCGAGCACCCCGAGGTCATGCGCATCTGCACGCGCTACGGCCTGCCGCGGCCCCTGCTCATGAAGTTCGTGCTCAAGCTCCTGTCCGACTGCTACGAGCCGCACGGCGGTGACGTGGTGGACCGGACGATCGCCGCCCTGGCCCGGATCGCCCCGGCGGCCTGACCGACATGACCAGCAGCACCTCAGCGCCGAGGAAGGACGCCTGATGACCAACCCGTACGTGCCGCTCCTGTGGCTCATGGGCATCGCCGCCGTCCTCGCCCTGGGCGGGGTCGGCGCCAGCGCGATCATCGGCCCCAAGCGGTACAACCGCGCCAAGCTCGAGGCGTACGAGTGCGGCATCCAGCCCACGCCGCACGCCGTGGGCGGCGGCCGCTTCCCGATCAAGTACTACCTGGTCGCGATGACGTTCATCGTGTTCGACGTCGAGGTCGTGTTCCTCTACCCGTGGGCCGTGAGCTTCGTGGAGCTCGCGCTGTACGGGCTCGTCGCGATGCTCGCGTTCCTGGTGCTCATCACGGTGCCGTTCGTCTACGAGTGGCGGCGCGGGGGCTTCGAGTGGGACTGAACCGGCTGGACGTAGGACGAAGGTCACGGGCCGCCCGGTCAGGGGCGGCGACGATCACGACGAGCACGACGACGAGGAGGTCCTGACATGGGGATCGAGGAGGCACCTTCCGGGTTCCTGCTGACGACGATCGAGGACCTCGTCGGCTACTTCCGCAAGGGGTCGCTGTGGCCCGTCACGTTCGGTCTCGCCTGCTGCGCGATCGAGATGATGGCCGCGGGTGCCCCGCGCTACGACCTGTCGCGGTTCGGCATGGAGGTGTTCCGGGCGTCGCCGCGCCAGGCGGACCTCATGATCGTCGCGGGCCGGGTGAGCCAGAAGATGGCGCCGGTCGTGCGGCAGGTCTACGACCAGATGTCCGAGCCGAAGTGGGTCCTGTCGATGGGCGTGTGCGCCTCGTCGGGCGGCATGTTCAACAACTACGCGATCGTGCAGGGCGTCGACCACGTCGTGCCCGTGGACATCTACCTGCCGGGCTGCCCGCCGCGCCCGGAGATGCTCATCAACGCGATCCTCACGCTGCACGACCAGATCCAGAACGAGCCGCTGGGCGTGAACCGCGAGGAGGCCGCCGCGGCGGCCGAGGCGGCGGCGCTGGCGGCCACGCCCACCTCGCACATGACGGGGCTGCTGCGATGAGCGACGAGCCGAAGAAGGACGAGCTGAAGAAGGACGCGGCCGAGGCGGTCAAGCCCGGCGACGGCACGACCGACGCGCAGCGCACGTCCGAGGCGGCGCTCGAGTCGGGCTCGCAGCACGTGCCCGCGACGTCCGGCGCGGCGCGCACGCCGCTCGACGTCGTCGACGTGCGCCACGGGCTGTTCGGCGCGCACGGGTCGGGGGACACCTCGGGCTTCGGCGGGCTCGTGACGACCGTGCTCCTGCCGGGGCCGAGCGAGCGTCCGTACGGCGGGTGGTTCGACGAGGTGGTCGACATCCTCGCCGAGCTGCTCGACGCGTCGGGGACCGGCTTCGCGAACGCGGTCGAGTCGGTCGTCGTGGACCGCGGCGAGCTGACGATCAACGTGGCGCGCGACCACCTCGTCGAGGTGTGCCGGCACCTGCGCGACGACCAGGACCTGCGCTTCGAGCTCGGCCTGGGCGTCTCGGGCGTGCACTACCCGCACGACACGGGCCGCGAGCTGCACGCCGTCGTCCACCTCACGTCGGTCACGCACTCGCGCCGCCTGCGCCTCGAGGTCGCGGTGAGCGACGCCGACCCCCACATGCCGTCGACGACGGGCGTCTACCCGGGCCACGACTGGCACGAGCGCGAGACGTTCGACTTCTTCGGGATCATCTTCGACGGCCACCCGGGCCTCGCCCGCATCGAGATGCCCGACGACTGGCCGGGCCACCCCCAGCGCAAGGACTACCCGCTGGGCGGCATCCCGGTCGAGTACAAGGGCGCGACCGTCCCGCCCGCGGACCAGCGGAGGTCCTACAGCTGATGAGCACCACACGCCCCGCCCCCCACGCCCCGCGCGCCACGTCGGGCATCGTCGACGACGAGACCACCGGCATCCCCTCGTTCGAGGCGTCCGGCGGCGACTGGTCGGACATCGCCGAGGAGGCCGCCCGCCTCGGCGAGGAGCGCATCGTCGTCAACATGGGCCCGCAGCACCCGTCCACGCACGGCGTGCTGCGGCTCATGCTCGAGATCGACGGCGAGACCGTCACCGAGGCGCGCGCCGGCATCGGATACCTGCACACAGGTATCGAGAAGAACATGGAGTTCCGCACCTGGACCCAGGGCGTGACGTTCTGCACGCGCATGGACTACGTGGCACCCCTGTTCCAGGAGGCCGCGTACTGCCTCGCGGTGGAGAAGCTGCTGGGCGTCACGGACGACGTGCCGGAGCGCGCGAGCGTCATCCGCGTGCTGATGATGGAGCTCAACCGCATCACGAGCCACCTCGTGTGCCTCGCGACCGGCGGCAACGAGCTCGGCGCGACGACGATCATGACGGTCGGCTTCACCGCGCGCGAGGAGCTCCTCAAGATCTTCGAGCTGATCTCCGGCCTGCGCATGAACCACGCGTACATCCGCCCCGGCGGCGTCGCGCAGGACGTGCCGGCGGGCGGCGTCGAGGCGACGCGCGAGGCGCTGAAGAACGTCGAGCACTACCTGCGCCAGCTCGAGGACCTCATGCTGGCCAACCCGATCCTGCACCTGCGGCTCAAGGACGTCGGCGTCCTCAACCTCGCGGGCTGCATGGCCCTCGGGATCACGGGCCCCATGCTGCGCTCGGCCGGCCTGCCGTACGACGTGCGCAAGGCCGCGCCGTACAGCGGGTACGAGACGTACGAGTTCGACGTCCCGACCGTGACGAGCGAGGACGCCTGGGGTCGCGTCGAGGTCCGCCTCGAGGAGATCTACCAGTCGATCAAGATCGCGCGGCAGGCCCTCGACCGGCTCGAGAAGAACCCCGGGCCGGTGATGGTCGCGGACAAGAAGATCGCGTGGCCCGCACAGCTCGCGATCGGCTCGGACGGCATGGGCAACTCGCTCGCGCACATCAAGGAGATCATGGGCACCTCGATGGAGGCCCTGATCCACCACTTCAAGCTGGTGACCGAGGGCTTCCGCGTGCCGGCCGGCCAGGTGTGGCAGACGGTCGAGCACCCGCGCGGCGAGCTCGGCGTGCACCTCGTCTCGGACGGCGGGACGCGCCCGTACCGCGCGCACTTCCGCGACCCGAGCTTCAACAACCTGCAGGCGACGTCGATCGTGTGCGAGGGCGGCCAGGTGGCCGACGTCGTCGTCGCCGTCGCGTCGATCGACCCGGTGCTCGGAGGGGTGGACCGCTGATGTCCGTCGAGGAGCTGGTCCCGCGCGAGCCCGGCCGGGTGCACGCCGCGTCGTACGACGACGTGACGCTCGCCCGGCTCGAGGCCGACGCCACCGTGATCAAGGCGCGCTACCCGCAGGAGCGCTCGGCGCTGCTGCCGCTGCTGCACCTCGTGCAGTCGCAGGACGGCTACGTCAGCCCGCGGGGCATCGCGTTCTGCGCGCAGACGCTCGGGCTGACCACGGCCGAGGTGTCCGCGGTCGCGACGTTCTACACGCAGTACAAGCGCCACCCCAACGGCGACTACACCGTGGGCGTGTGCACCAACACGCTGTGCGCCGTCATGGGCGGCGACGCGATCTACGAGCACCTGTGCGACCACCTCGGCATCGGGCACGACGAGACCACCGAGGACGGCAAGGTCACGCTCGAGCGCGTCGAGTGCAACGCCGCGTGCGACTACGCGCCGGTCGTGATGGTGAACTGGGAGTTCTTCGACAACCAGACCCCCGAGTCGGCGGCAGCGGTGGTCGACGCGCTGCGCGCGGGGGAGCCGGTCGCGCCGACGCGCGGCGCGGACCAGGTCGTCACGTTCAAGGAGATGTCGCGCGTGCTCGCGGGCTTCCCCGACGGCCGCGCCGACGAGGGTGTCGGGGCCGGTGAGGCGACGCTGCGCGGCACCGTGCTCGCGCACGAGCAGGGTTGGACCGCCCCGCCGCTGCCCGGCCAGGACGAGCCTCGTCGCACGAGCACGCGGACGACGACGCGCGCCCGGACGGGGACCGCCCGCGCCGCCGCGTCCGAGCCCCGCACGGGCGACGAGCAGTCGAGCGCGGAGCGCCCGGTGACGGGCGAGCGCGACACGTCGTCGCAGCAGCAGGAGACCAAGCAGGCCTCGTCCGACGCGAAGGAGGACTGAGCGATGGCGACGACCCTCGCACCGGTGCTCACCGACCACTGGGACGCCGAGCGCTCCTGGAGCCTGGCGACGTACGAGGCCAACGGCGGCTACCGCGGTCTGCGGCGCGCGCTGGGCATGCCGGCGGCTGACGTGGTCACCGCGGTCAAGGACTCGGGCCTGCGCGGCCGCGGTGGCGCGGGCTTCCCGACGGGCATGAAGTGGGGATTCCTGCCCGCGCCCGACGGCGGGCCGCGCTACCTCGTCGTGAACGCGGACGAGTCCGAGCCGGGGACCTGCAAGGACATCCCGCTCATGATGGCGAGCCCGCAGCACCTCATCGAGGGCGTGGCCATCACGTCCTACGCGATCGGCTGCCACCACGCGTTCATCTACGTGCGCGGTGAGGTCGTGCACGTGTACCGCCGCCTGCTGCGCGCGGTCGAGGAGGCGTACGCGAAGGGCTACCTCGGGAAGAACGTCCTGGGCTCGGGCTTCGACCTCGAGGTCACGGTGCACGCCGGCGCCGGCGCGTACATCTGCGGTGAGGAGACCGCGCTGCTCGACTCGCTCGAGGGCCTGCGCGGCCAGCCGCGCCTCAAGCCCCCGTTCCCCGCGGTCGCGGGCCTGTACGCGCGCCCGACGGTGGTCAACAACGTCGAGTCGATCGCGTCGGTGCCCGGGATCCTGGTCGGCGGTGCCGACTGGTTCAAGCAGATGGGCACCGAGCGGTCGACCGGCCACGGCCTGTTCTCGCTGTCGGGCCACGTCACGCGGCCCGGCCAGTACGAGGCACCGCTGGGCATCACGCTGCGTGAGCTGCTCGAGATGGCGGGCGGCGTCCGCGAGGGCCATGAGCTGAAGTTCTGGACCCCGGGCGGCTCGTCCACCCCGATCTTCACGGCCGAGCACCTCGACGTCCCGCTCGACTACGAGTCGGTGGGCGCCGCGGGCTCGATGCTCGGGACGCGCGCGCTGCAGATCTTCGACGAGACGACGTCCGTGGTGCGTGCGGTCACGCGGTGGACCGAGTTCTACAAGCACGAGTCGTGCGGCAAGTGCACGCCGTGCCGCGAGGGCACGTTCTGGCTCGCGCAGGTCATGCAGCGCCTCGAGCGCGGTCAGGGCACGCCCGCCGACATCGAGCTGCTGCTCGACCTGTGCGACAACATCCTGGGTCGCGCGTTCTGCGCGCTCGGCGACGGTGCGACGAGCCCCGTGACGAGCGCCATCCAGTACTTCCGGGACGAGTTCGAGGCCGGGTGCCACACGCCCGCGGACGTCCTGTTCCCGCCCGAGCGCAGCGCGCTGTTCGACTACACGCCTCGCCGTCGCGGCGCGGCACTCGCGGGGGTGCACGCATGACGATCACCTCGGACCGCTCGCAGACGGGGTCGCCGCTCGTCCCGGCCGCCCCGCCCGTCGCCACGCCCGTGCCGGCGGACACGGTCACGTTCAGCATCGACGGCGTCGAGACGACCGTGCCCAAGGGCACGCTCGTCATCCGGGCCGCCGAGCAGCTCGGCGTGCAGATCCCGCGGTTCTGCGACCACCCGCTGCTCGCACCCGCCGGTGCGTGCCGCCAGTGCCTCGTCGAGGTCTGGGCACCCGGCCGCGACGGCAACCTCGCCAAGATGCCCAAGCCGCAGGCCTCGTGCACGCTCGAGGCCACGCCGGGCATGCAGGTCAAGACGCAGCACACATCGCCCGAGGCGGACAAGGCGCAGCACGGCGTCATGGAGCTGCTGCTCATCAACCACCCGCTCGACTGCCCGGTGTGCGACAAGGGCGGCGAGTGCCCGCTGCAGAACCAGGCGATGAGCAACGGCCGCGCCACGTCGCGGTTCGTCGACGTCAAGCGCACGTTCCCCAAGCCCATCGCGATCTCGACGCAGGTGCTGCTCGACCGCGAGCGGTGCATCCTGTGCCAGCGCTGCACGCGGTTCTCCGAGGAGATCGCCGGCGACGTCTGGATCGACCTGCAGAAGCGCGGTGCGCAGCAGCAGATCGGCACGTTCGACGTCGAGGTCCTCGGCTTCGCGGGCGACGTGCCCGTCGGCGCGTCGACGCTCGACACGAGCGGGCAGCCGTTCGCGTCGTACTTCTCGGGCAACACCGTGCAGATCTGCCCCGTGGGCGCCCTCACGTCGGCCGCCTACCGGTTCCGCGCACGCCCGTTCGACCTCGTCTCCACGCCCGGGGTGTCCGAGCACGACTCGCAGGGCTCCGCGATCCGCGTCGACCACCGCCGCGGCGTCGTCATGCGTCGCCTCGCGGGCGAGGACCCGGCGGTCAACCAGGAGTGGATCACCGACAAGGACCGCTTCGCGTTCCGCTGGCAGTCCTCGCCGGACCGCATCACCACCCCGCTGGTGCGCGACCGCAACCCCGACGGCACGCGCGGCGAGCTGCGCCCCGCGAGCTGGGTCGAGGCCTACGGGGCCGCGGCCGCGGGCCTGCGCGACGCGCTCGCCGCGGGCGGCGTGGGCGTGCTGCCCGGCGGCCGGGTCACGCTCGAGGACGCGTACGCGTACGCCAAGTTCGCGCGCGTCGTGCTCGGCACCAACGACGTCGACCACCGGGCGCGCCCGCACTCCGACGAGGAGGCCGCGTTCCTCGGCCACCACGTCGCGGGCCGCACGCTGGACGTGACGTTCGCGGACGTGACGTCCGCGCCGACCGTGCTGCTCGTCGGCCTCGAGGCCGAGGAGGAGGGCGGCATCCTGTTCCTGCGGCTGCGCGACGCCGTCGTCAAGCGCGGCACGGCCGTGCTCTCGGTGGCCGCGCTCGCGAGCCGCGGGCTGGAGCGCCTGTCCGGCACGCTCGTGCCGGCCGCGCCCGGCACCGAGGCCGAGGTGATCGAGGGCATCGACGCCGGCTCCGACGAGCCGGTGCTCGCGCGCGCCGCCGAGGCGCTCGCCGCACCCGGTGCCGTGGTGCTCGTCGGTGAGCGCGCGGCCTCGTCGACCGGTGCGCTCTCCGCGGTGCTGCGGCTCGCGGCCCGCACGGGGGCGCGCGTGGCGTGGGTGCCGCGTCGCGCCGGTGAGCGCGGTGCGGTCGAGGCAGGCACGCTGCCGACGCTGCTGCCGGGCGGTCGCCCGGTCGCGGACGCGGCCGCGCGCGTCGACATCGCCGCGGTGTGGGGCGCCGAGCACCTCCCCGAGGCTCCCGGCCGCAGCGTCACGCAGATCGTCGCCGCCGCGCGCGACGGCTCGCTCGCCGGGCTCGTCGTCGGCGGCGTGGACCCGGCGGACCTGCCGGACCCGGCGCTCGCGCGCGACGCGCTCGAGAAGGCCCGCTTCGTGCTCTCGCTCGAGGTGCGCCCGTCGGCCGTCACGGAGCGCGCGGACGTGGTGCTGCCCGTCGCGCCTCCGGTCGAGAAGCCGGGCACGTTCGTCACGTGGGAGGGCCGACCGCGGCCGTTCCCGCAGGCGCTCGTGTCCCACGCGCTGAGCGACCACCGCGTCCTGCACGGGCTCGCCGCGGAGCTCGGGGTCGACCTCGGGCTCGGCTCGGTCAGCGACGTGCACGCGGAGCTCGACCAGCTCGGCGGGTGGGACGGGACGCGGCTCGACGCGCCCGACGTCCGGCCCGGCGAGCCGCCCGCCGTGCCCGCGGGCCACGCGGTCCTCGCGACGTGGCACCAGCTGCTCGACGCGGGCCGGCTGCAGGACGGCGAGCCGCACCTGGCCGGCACGGCCAAGCGACCCGTCGCGCGCGTCTCGGCAGCGACCGCGGCGTCGGTCGGCGTGGCCGACGGCGCGCCGCTCGCGGTGAGCACCGACGCCGGGACCGTGACGCTGCCGGCGCAGGTCAGCGACGTGCCGGACTTCGTCGTCTGGCTGCCGACGAACGCGCCCGGCTCGGCCGTGCGCGACACGCTGCACGCCGTCGGCGGTGACCTGGTGCGGCTCGCGCCCGGCACCGCCGTCACGCAGGACGAGGAGGTCTGACGTGCACACGATCCTGCTCGCCGAGCCGGTCGCGCCGGTCACGGCCGACTTCTCGAACGACACGTGGTGGATCTGGCTCATCAAGGCCGTCGCGATCCTCGTGTTCCTGCTCACGAGCGTGCTGTTCGCGATCTGGTTCGAGCGCAAGGTCGTCGCGCGCATGCAGGTGCGCCCCGGCCCCAACGTGCACGGCCCGTTCGGCCTGCTGCAGTCGCTCGCCGACGCCATGAAGCTCCTGTTCAAGGAGGACATGACGGTCAAGGCGGCGGACAAGGTCGTCTACATCGTCGCGCCGCTCATCGCGGTGTTCTGCTCGCTGCTGACGTTCGCGGTGATCCCGCTCGGCCCGACCGTGAGCATGTTCGGCGTCGAGACGCCGCTGCAGCTCACCGACTTCCCGGTCGCCGTGCTGTACATCCTCGCGTGCGCGTCGGTCGGCGTGTACGGCATCGTCCTCGGCGGCTGGTCGTCGAACTCGACGTACCCGCTGCTCGGTGGTGTGCGCTCCACCGCCCAGGTGATCTCCTACGAGCTCGCGATGGGCCTGTCGCTGGTCAGCGTGTTCGTGCTCGCCGGGTCGATGTCGACGTCGCAGATCGTGTCCTCGCAGACGCAGCTGTGGTGGTTCCTGCCGCTGCTGCCCGCGTTCGTGATCTACGTGATCTCGATGGTCGGCGAGACCAACCGTCTGCCGTTCGACCTCCCCGAGGCCGAGGGTGAGCTGGTCTCCGGCTACATGACCGAGTACTCGTCGATGAAGTTCGCGTGGTTCTTCCTCGCGGAGTACATCAACATGCTCAACGTCTCCGCGGTCGCGACGACGCTGTTCCTCGGCGGCTGGCGCGCGCCGTTCATCCCGGCCGACCACTTCCTGCAGCAGGGCTGGTGGCCCGTGCTGTGGTTCCTGGCGAAGCTGTGGGCGCTCATGTTCTTCTTCGTCTGGGTGCGCGGCTCGGTGCTGCGGTTCCGGTACGACCAGTTCATGAAGCTCGGCTGGAAGGTGCTCATCCCCGCCGCGCTCGCGTGGCTCGTCCTGGTCGCCGTCGTGCAGGGGCTGCGCCAGTTCCCCGAGTTCGCGGACCTCGAGCTGCGGACCATCCTGTTCGTCATCGCGGGCATCGTGGCGGTCGGCGTGGTGATCTCGCTGTTCGTCCCCGAGAAGAAGCGCCCGGAGCCGGCGACGCCGCCGCGCGTCCTCGACGCGTTCGCCGACGGCTACCCCGTCCCGCCCCTGCCCGGTCAGGTGCTCCCGCCGTCGCCGCGCCGGGCGCGCGTGCCCGCGGGTGCCCCGGGCGAGCCCGACGAGCCCGATGCGCAGACCGACACGAAGGAGGTGCACGGTGGCTGAGCCGCGCAAGAAGCCGCCCGCCCCGCGCCCGCAGCAGGCCGGTGCGCCCGCCGGGGGCAAGGCCGTCGCCCGCAAGCCCGCCTCGGAGGTGGGAGCGCCCGCGGCACCGCAGTACGAGTCGCTCATCCCGCAGTCGTCGGGCCTGCGCGCGCTGCTCGCCCCCGTCGGCGGGTTCGGCGTGACGCTGTCGAACATGTTCCGCAAGACCGTCACCGAGCAGTACCCGCGCGAGACGGTCCCGACGAAGCCGCGCTACCACGGCCGTCACCAGCTCAACCGCTACGCCGACGGCCTCGAGAAGTGCATCGGCTGCGAGCTGTGCGCGTGGGCGTGCCCCGCGGACGCGATCTACGTCGAGGCCGGGGACAACACCCCCGACGAGCAGTACTCGCCCGGGGAGCGCTACGGCCGCGTCTACCAGATCAACTACCTGCGCTGCATCTTCTGCGGGCTGTGCATCGAGGCGTGCCCCACGCGCGCGCTGACGATGACGAACGACTACGAGCTCGCGGGGCCGACGCGCGCCGGGATGATCTACGAGAAGCAGGACCTCCTCGCGCCGCTGCGTGACGGCATGCTCGCGGCGCCGCACCCCATGGCCGAGGGCACGACCGACACCGACTACTACCGCGGTGAGGTCACCGGGGCCACGCAGGAGCAGCAGGACTGGGTCCGCGAGCAGCGGCCCGACGACCCGACGCTGCCCGAGGGACCGGGGCTCACCCCGGCCGAGCAGGTCGGGCCGACCGCAGCGGCCATGGCCGCGAACGTCGCCGCCGCGCACCGCCAGGGCGGTGCCCGATGAGCGCAGCGCTCTCGGCGGCCGCGCTGGCCGCCGACCTCACCTCGAGCCTGCCCGCCGTCGGGGCGCTGCCCCGCGCGGTCGACTCGGCCGGGGACCCGTCCACCGCCGAGGCCGTCCTGTTCTGGGTGCTCGCGCCCGTCATGGTCCTCGCGTCGCTCGGGCTGCTCTTCGCGCGCAAGGCCGTGCACGCCGCACTGTCGGTCATCCTCGTGATGATCTGCCTCGCGTTCATGTACGTCACGCAGGGTGCGGTCTTCCTCGGCGTCGTCCAGGTGGTCGTCTACACCGGCGCGATCATGATGCTGTTCCTGTTCGTCCTCATGCTCGTCGGCGTGAGCACCGCGGACTCGCTCGTCGAGACCATCCGCGGGCAGCGCTGGATCGGCTGGGTGGCGGGGCTCGGGCTGCTGGTCGTGCTCGCGGGCGTGATCGGCACCGCCGCGTACCCCGAGCCCACCGGGCTGGGCAGCGCCAACGAGGCGTCCAACCCCGTGGGCATCGCGCACCTGATCTTCGGCAGGTACGTGTTCGCGATGGAGGTGGTCGGCGCACTGCTCGTGACCGCCGCGCTCGGCGCCCTCGTCTACACGCACCGCCGCCGGCTCACCCCGCGCCTCGGCCAGCGCGAGCGCGCCGAGGCGCGCGTGCGCGACGGGCAGCACCTCGCGCCGCTGCCCGCGCCGGGCGTGTACGCCAAGCACAACGCCATGGACGTGCCCGCGCTCGACCCGTACGGGCAGCCGATCGAGAGCTCGGTGCCGCGCGTGCTGCGCGTGCGCGGCCAGGAGGCCGACGCCGCGGAGTACGCCGCGCGGATCGACCGCGTGCTCGCGGGCAAGGCGGCGGTCGACCGCGGCACGAGCGCGTCCGACGAGCAGGGCACCACCCCGCCGCCGCACGCCGAGCCGCAGTCGGCGCCGATCGGCGAGCCGCGCATCGCGGACGCGGTCGCGGGCGTGGACGCCGGCGCACCGGACTCGGAGGAGGGCAAGTGACGCTCACCCACTACCTCGTGCTGTCGGGGATCCTGTTCTCGATCGGTGCGGCGGCCGTGCTGCTGCGCCGCAACGCGATCATCGCGTTCATGGGCGTCGAGCTCATGCTCAACGCCACCAACCTCTGCCTCGTGACGTTCTCGCGTATGCACGGCGAGCTCACGGGCCAGGTGCTCGCGTTCTTCGTGATGGTCGTGGCCGCCGCCGAGGTCGTCGTCGGGCTCGCGATCATCGTGGCGATCTTCCGTACCCGTCGGTCGGCCTCGATCGACGACGTCAACCTGCTGAAGAGCTGAGGGGACGGCTGTGCACTCTCTTGCCCTCGCGGCGACCCTGCCCGCGGTGTCCCCGGTGGTGAACCCGGCCGGGGCGACCGCCTCCGGCGGTGTCTGGTCGTTCGCCTGGCTGGTGGTCGCCCTGCCGCTCGCCTCCGCGGCCGTGCTGCTGCTCCTCGGCCGGCGTGCCGACCGGTGGGGGCACTGGCTCGGCGTGCTCGCCTCCACCGGCGCGTTCGTCGTCGGCCTGCTCGCGATGCTCGAGGTCCTCGGGCAGGACGCGTCCTCGCGGGTGTGGGACCTGCGGCTCGGGACGTGGATCGACGCGGGTGCGCTGCACCTCGACGCGGGGCTGCGGTTCGACCCGCTGTCGCTCACGTTCGTGCTGCTCGTGACGTTCGTCGGCACGCTCATCCACGTCTACTCCGTGGCGTACATGGAGCACGACACCGACCGTCGCCGGTTCTTCGCGTACCTGAACCTGTTCGTCGCCGCGATGCTCCTGCTCGTGCTCGCCGACTCGTTCGTGCTGCTGTTCGTCGGCTGGGAGGGCGTCGGTCTGGCCTCCTACCTGCTCATCGGGTTCTGGAACCACAACACGCCGTACGCGGTGGCCGCCAAGAAGGCGTTCGTCGCGAACCGTGTCGGTGACGTGGGCCTGCTCGTCGCGATGGGCCTGATGTTCGCGCACTTCGGCGCGCTCGACTTCGGGACCGTCCTCGCCGACCCGGCGGCGCACGCGAGCGAGGGGACGCTCACCGCGATCGGCCTCATGCTGCTGCTCGCGGCGTGCGGCAAGTCGGCGCAGTTCCCGCTGCAGTCCTGGCTGGGTGACGCGATGGCCGGCCCGACCCCCGTCTCGGCGCTCATCCACGCCGCGACGATGGTCACCGCGGGCGTGTACCTGATCGTGCGCTCGGGTGCGATCTTCGAGGCCGCGCCGAGCGCGCAGCTCGTCGTCGTGGTCGTCGGCGCGATCACGCTGCTGTTCGGGGCGATCGTCGGCTGCGCCAAGGACGACATCAAGAAGGCCCTCGCGGCGTCGACGATGTCGCAGATCGGCTACATGGTGCTCGCGGCCGGCCTCGGCCCCGTCGGCTACGCGTTCGCGATCTTCCACCTGGTGACGCACGGGTTCTTCAAGGCCGGGATGTTCCTCGGTGCCGGGTCCGTCATGCACGGCATGGACGACCAGGTGGACATGCGCCGCTTCGGCGGCCTGGCCCGCTACATGAAGGTCACCTGGATCACGTTCATGATGGGCTGGCTCGCGATCCTCGGGATCCCGCCGTTCTCCGGCTTCTTCTCCAAGGACAAGATCATCGAGGCCGCGTTCATCCCCACCGACGGCGCGCCGTGGCGCGCGTGGGTGTTCGGGACCGTGGCGCTCGTCGGCGCCGGCATCACGGCGTTCTACATGTCGCGCCTGTTCTTCATGACGTTCGAGGGCGAGCGCCGCTGGACCACCCGCAAGGACGGCTCCGAGCAGCACCCGCACGAGTCCCCGGCCCTCATGACGTGGCCGATGATCGTCCTCGCGGTCGGCTCGGTCGGCCTCGGCCTGTTCCTCGCGCTCGGCAACCGGTTCACCGGCTGGCTCGAGCCCGTCACGGGGCACGTCGAGCACGAGGAGCCCGTCCTGCCCGCCGGTGTGCTCATCGCCCTCACGCTCACCGTGGTCGTCGCCGGCCTCGTGCTGGCGTGGCGCCGGTACGCGACCGCGACCGTGCCCGTCGTCCCGCCGCTCGGCACCGCGCTCACGCGCGCCGCGCGCGTCGACCTCTACCAGGACGCCGTCAACGACGCCGTGCTGGTCGAGCCCGGGCAGCACCTGACGCGCTCGCTGGTCTACGCCGACCACGCGGTCGTCGACGGCGGGGTCAAGGGGGTCACGCACGCGACCGTCGGTCTGGGCGCGCTGCTGCGCCGCCTGCAGACCGGATACGTCCGCACGTACGCCGCGACGATGCTCGGAGGCCTCGTGGTCCTCCTCGTCGTCGTGCTGGCCGTCCAGAGCTGAGGAGAGCGATGTCGCCCGACTTCCCCTGGCTGACCACGCTGATCGCGTGGCCGGTCCTCGGTGCGCTGGTGCTGTGGTTCGCGCCGAGGGCGCTGCGCCCCCGGGCGCGCGTCGTGGCGCTCGGTGTCGCGCTCGTCGAGCTCGTCCTGCTCGGCCTCGCGCTCACCGCGTTCGACACTGCCGACGCCGGCACCGTCCAGCTCACCGAGACGCACCGGTGGATCCCCGCGATCGGCGCGTCGTACGCGGTCGGGGTCGACGGCGTGGGCCTCGCGCTCATCGCGATGTCCGTGCTGCTCGTCCCGCTCGTCGTCCTCGCGGCGTGGCGCGAGCAGGGTTCGCGCACCACCACGAGCGACGCGCTGCGCAACTACCTCGCGCTCGCGCTCGTGCTCGAGGCGTTCATCGTCGCGGTGTTCGCCGCACGTGACGTCTTCCTGTTCTACGTGCTGTTCGAGGCCATGCTCATCCCCGTGTACTTCATGATCGGCGGGTACGGGGGAGCCGAGCGCCGGTACGCGGCCGTGAAGTTCCTGCTCTACTCGCTCGCGGGCGGCCTGATCATGCTCGTCGGCGTCATCGCGCTGTACCTGCAGGGCCCGCGCGGCGAGGACGGCTTCCTCACCGAGAAGCTTACCGGGCTCGACCTGTCGACCGGCACCGAGCGGTGGCTGTTCGTCGCGTTCTTCATCGCGTTCGCGATCAAGGCGCCCATGTTCCCCGTGCACACGTGGCTGCCCGACGCCGCCGAGCAGGCGCCCGCCGGCACGTCGACCCTGCTGGTCGGCGTGCTCGACAAGGTCGGCACGTTCGGCATGCTCACGCTCTGCCTGCCGCTGTTCCCGCAGGCGTCGCGGTGGGCCGCGCCCGTCGTCATCGTGCTCGCCGTCGTGTCGATCCTCTACGGCGCGCTGCTCGCGATCGGCCAGAAGGACCTCATGCGGCTCATCGCGTACACGTCCGTGTCGCACTTCGGGTTCATCGTGCTCGGCATCTTCGCGTTCACGTCGACGTCGGTCGCGGGCTCGTCGTTCTACATGGTCAACCACGGGCTCTCGACCGGTGCGCTGTTCCTGATCGCCGGCTTCCTCGTCGCGCGCCGCGGCTCGCAGCAGATCGACGCCTTCGGCGGCCTGCAGAAGGTCGTGCCCGTCCTGGCGGGCCTGTTCCTCGTCGCCGGCCTGTCCGCCCTGTCGCTGCCGGGTCTGTCGACGTTCGTGTCCGAGTTCATGGTCATCGTCGGCACGTTCGCCCGGCACCCGGCCGCCGCGGTCGTCGCGACGCTCGGCGTCGTGCTCGCCGCGATCTACGTGCTGTGGACCTACCAGCGCATCTTCACCGGGCCGCCGCGCGAGGAGGTCGCGGGCTTCCGCGACGTCACCGCGACCGAGCGGTGGGCCGTCGCGCCGCTCGTCGCCGCGATGCTCGTGCTCGGCTTCGTCCCCGGCCCCGCGCTCGACCTCGTGCGTCCGCCCGCGTCCGTGACGCTCGACGTCGTCGGCCTGCAGGACGTCCCGGCCGCTGCTCTCGAAGGGAGCGACCAGTGAGCTTCACCGCACCGGAGATCGCCTGGGGCGCGCTCAGCCCCGTCGTGATCGTGCTCGTCGCGGGCATCGTCGGCGTGCTCGTCGAGGCGTTCGTGCCCGACCGCGCGCGGCGGGCCGCACAGCTCGTGCTCGCGTTCGGCGCGCCCGTCGGCGCGATCGTCGCGGTCGCGGCGCTGTGGGACGGCGTCTCGTCGTCCGGCGGGACGGACGTGCTCGACGGCTCGCTGCTCGTCGACGGCCCGACGCTCGTCATCCAGGGCGTCATCGCGGTCCTCACCCTGCTCGCGCTGCTCGTCGTCGCCGACCGCACGGCCACCGGCGAGGACGCGTTCGCGCCCACCGCGGCGTCGATCCCCGGCTCGGACTACGAGGAGCTCGCACGGCGCAAGGGGCTCACGCAGACAGAGGTCTACCCGCTGCTGCTCCTCGCGACCGGCGGCATGATGATCCTGCCCGCGACCGGCGACCTGCTCACGCTGTTCGTCGCGCTCGAGGTGCTCTCGCTGCCGCTGTACCTCCTGACCGGCATGGCGCGCCGCCGCCGCCTGCTCTCGCAGGAGGCCGCGCTCAAGTACTTCCTGCTCGGTGCGTTCGCGTCCGCGCTGCTGATCTTCGGCGTCGCGCTCGTCTACGGCTACTCGGGCACGCTGCGCTACTCGGAGATCGCCGCCGCCACGGGCACGCCCTCGGCGCTCGACCCGCTGCTGCTCGTCGGCGCCGTGCTGCTGCTCGTCGGCCTGCTGTTCAAGGTCGGCGCGGTGCCGTTCCACTCGTGGACGCCGGACGCCTACCAGGGCGCCCCGACCCCGATCACCGGCTTCATGGCCGCGTGCACCAAGGTCGCCGCGTTCGGTGCGCTGCTGCGCGTGTACTACACGATCTTCCCCGGCCTGCAGTGGGACCTCGACGTGTTCCTGTGGACCGTCGCGATCGCCACCATGGTCGTCGGCACGGTCGTGGCGCTGGTCCAGACTGACATCAAGCGCCTGCTCGCGTACTCGTCGATCGCCCACGCGGGGTTCATCCTCACGGGCGTCGTCGCGCTCGACGAGGCGGGCATCAGCGCGGTGCTGTTCTACCTGCTGGTGTACGGCGTCGCGACGGTCGGGGCGTTCGGCGTGGTGTGGCTCGTGCGTGAGCGCACCGTCCCGCAGGCGTCGACCGACGTGGCGGCCGACGAGCTCGCGGAGGCCGGGGACGAGGACCTGCGCACCAGCGTGCTCGGCGAGGCCACGCACCTGTCGCAGTGGGCCGGGCTCGGGCGCACGCACCCCGCGCTCGCGGGCGCGTTCGCGCTGTTCCTGCTGTCCTTCGCGGGCATCCCGCTCACCGCGGGGTTCATCGGGAAGTTCGCCGTGTTCTCCGCCGCGGTCGACGGCGGCGCCTGGCCGCTCGCGCTCGTCGGCGTGCTGAGCTCGGCCGCGGCCGCGTTCTTCTATGTGCGGATCATCGTGCTGATGTACTTCACGCCCGCGCCCGGCCGCGACGAGGCCGCCGTGGAGCCGTCCGACGAGGACGCCGCACCGGTCGTCGAGGGCCGCGCGTCCGACGAGAACGCCGCACCGGGCGAGGACGTCACGCTCGTCGGGGCCGACGGGTCGTCCGCCGTCGCGACGCTCGTGGCCGCGCCGACCGCGACGACCACGACGACGGTCGTGCCGTCCGAAGGGCTCGCCGCGGTCGCGATCGCGGTCGCCGCCGTCCTCACGGTGGTGCTCGGCGTGTTCCCGACGCCCGTGCTCGACCTCATCTCCGACGTCGCGCGGTTCCTGCCCTGACCAGGCCCGGTCCGGCTCCCGAGATCACCGTCCGGTTCGTCCGTTACGCCCGGTCGGGCGTGCCGGCGCACCCTCGTGGCCGGGATAGGTTCGTCTCGTGACTTCGACCGCGGCCATCCCGCTGGCCGACCAGGCCCTCGCCGACCGGCTCACCGCGCGCCTCGCCCTCGTCGAGGAGGCGCTGCGTGACGCGGTCGGCAACGCCGACGCCCTCGCGGACTCGGCCTCGCGCCACCTGGTCAACGCCGGCGGGAAGCGCCTGCGTCCGCTCCTGACCCTGCTCGTCGCCGAGCTGGGTGACGGGGCGCGCCGGGAGGTCATCGACGCGGCCGTCGTCGTCGAGCTCACGCACCTCGCGACGCTCTACCACGACGACGTCATGGACTCCGCACCGCTGCGCCGCGGTGCGCCGTCCGCGCACGAGGTCTGGGGCAACTCCGTCGCGATCCTCACGGGCGACCTCCTGTTCGCCCGGGCCTCCACGACCGTCGCAGGCCTCGGCCCCGAGGCGGTGCGCATCCAGGCGCGCACGTTCGAGCGGCTGTGCCTCGGCCAGCTCCACGAGACGGTCGGCCCGCGCGAGGGTGACGACCCGGTCGCGCACTACCTGCAGGTGCTCGCCGACAAGACCGCGTCGCTGCTCGCGACGTCCGCGCGGCTCGGCGCGATGTTCGCCGGCTGCACGCCCGAGGTCGTCTCCATCGTCATGGAGTTCGGCGAGCGCATCGGTGTCGCCTTCCAGCTCGCCGACGACGTCATCGACCTCACCTCCGACGGTGCGCTGACCGGCAAGACCCCCGGGACGGACCTGCGCGAGCGTGTCCCGACGATGCCCGTGCTCCTGCTGCGGGCCCGCTGCGCGGGTCCCGCCGCGACCGACGAGGACCGGGCGCTGCTCGCGCGCCTCGACGGGGACCTGTCCGACGACGCCGCGCTCGACGAGGCCGTCGCGCTGCTGCGGGCCCACGCCGTCGTCGACGAGACCCGGGACCAGGCGGTCGCGCTCGCGCACGACGCCGTGCGCGTGCTCGAGCCGCTGCCGGCCGGGCCGGTCAAGGACGCGCTCGTCTCCTTCGCCGACGCACTCGTCGACCGCGCCTCCTGACGACGGGCCGTCGCACCCCGCGCACCACCCGTGCGGGGGACACCTCGGGCCCCGCGCGTCTCGCGGTACGACCTGCACGGGCGGTGCTGTGCACGGACCGGGCGAACGCATCGGGCGCATCTGGCACGATGCTCGCGGCAGGCCGGGGAGCGCGCGAGCGGACCGGCCACCGCGACGAGGAGGGTGGCGAGCGTGAGCGGCAAGCTGTGCGGGACGTGCGGGGCTGAGCTCGAGGCGGGGGCGATGTTCTGCGCCGAGTGTGGCGCGCGCGTCCAGGCAGCGCCCGCGCCGTCGGCGCCCGGACCCGTACCCGCCCCCGTACCCGCTGCCGCGCCCGCTGCCGACGACCCCGTCCGGACGTCGCGCGACGTGCCCCCGAGCGCGCCCGCCGCGACCACCGCGCCGGCTCCTGCGCCGACGACGGCCGCGACCGCGTGGGGCTCGGAGCCGGTCACCGCCGCCTCGGTCGCCGCACCGCCGAGCGTCGGTGGGCGTCGCGACGCGCGTGCGGCCGGGACGTTCCCGGTCGTGCCGGGGAGCGTGGCGCCCGTCGGGCGCCGCGTCGCCGCGTACGCGATCGACCTCGCCGCGCTCTCGCTGCTCGCCGGGCTGGGCGTGGTGATCTCGCTGGCCGTCGCGGGCACCCCCGAGGCGGGAGCGCGCCCGAGCGCGGCGTCGTTCCTGCCGTCCCTGCTGGGCGGGCTCGGCGGGCTCGCGCTGTGGATCTCCGAGTCGGTCACCGGCGCAACCGTCGGCGGTGCGCTGCTCGGGATCCGGACGGTGTCGGCCGAGACCGGCCGTCCCGCGGGTCTGCTGCGCATCTTCGTCCGGCAGCTCGTCGTGGGACTCGGCTACGTCGCGTGCCTCGTCGGGGAGTGGCTCGTCGTGGCGTCGGGCGTGTTCGACAAGACGCCCGCGCAGCGGGGCTGGCACGACAAGGCCGCGGGCACGATCGTCCTGCTCGCGAACGCGACGGGCGTCGCTCGGTCCGAGGACCCCGCGCAGGCGTGGGACCGGGCCGTGGCGCGCGCGGTCGGGCCCGTGCCCCCGCCGCCGCCGTCGTCTGCGCCCGCGCCTGCCCCCGCGCCGGTCGCCCCCGCGCCGGTCGCCCCCGCACCCGTGACCCCCGCGCCCGTGACCGCCGCGCCCGTGACCGCTGCGCCCGTGACCGCTGCGCCCGTGACCGCGCCGCCCGTCACCGCGCCGCCCGTCGCGGCTGCGCCCCCGGCGGAGCCGGCGGCCGACGCCGCGGCGGCGGAGCCGGAGCCCGCCGCCACGATCGGTCTCGTGCCGCTCCCGCCGGGCGTCGGGACGGGCCGGCCCACCGAGCGCCCGCCGGCCGACGGCCTCATCACGGGCCCGCCCGCCCGCCCGCAGCCCGCGTCCGCCGAGCCGGCCCCGCCCGCGCCCACGTCGGGCTGGTCCGACACGCTCGCCGGTGAGGCGCGGCGCACGCCGGGCGACACCCCGCCGGCGGGCCATGACCGGGTCGAGCCCGCGGGCGCGCGCGTCGAGGACACGTCGACCGCCGCGCAGCCGATCGCGCGGGCGGCGGCGGACCACCCGCGCTGGACGGAGGAGCTCGACGACATCGAGCTCACGCGCCTGCGCACGCCCGTGACCGGTCAGCCGCCCGTGCCGCCCGGCCTGCGCCTGGTGTTCGACACGGGCGAGCGCGTCGACGTGCTGGGTGAGGGCGTCGTGGGACGCGCGCCCCAGGGCGACGTCGAGCACGTCGTGGCGATCGACGACCCGGCGCGGTCGCTGTCGAAGACGCACCTCGCGTTCGGCCCCGCCGAGCCCGGGACGCTGTGGGTCGTGGACCGCGGCTCGACCAACGGCACGCTCGTGGTGCGCCCCGACGGGACGGCGGCGACGCTGCCGGCGGGCACGCGCGCGAGCGTCGGCCCGGGCTGGTCGCTGCGTCTGGGCGAGCGCACGGTGCGCGTCGAGGCGCGCTGACTCAGGTCGTCGACGGCGTCCAGGCGAGCTGGACCACCTGCAGGCCCGCCTCGCGCGTGACGAGCTGCGCGCGTCCGGGCACCGACGGCACGGGCCGTGCGGCGCCGACGAGCGCACCCTCGTCGGGGCTGCCCGACATGACGATCCCGGGCGCCGCGAGGTCGCGCACGGCCTGCAGTACGGGGTCGTACAGCGAGCGTGACGCGCCACCGGTGCGTCGGGTGAGCACCAGGTGCAGCCCGACGTCGCCGGCCTGTGCGAGCAGCGGGACGAGCGACGTGAGCGGGTTCCCGGACGAGGTGGCGACGAGGTCGTAGTCGTCGACGAGGACGTACACCTCGGCACCGGTCCACCAGGAGCGGGCTCGCAGCTGGTCGGGTGTGACGTCGGGGCCCGGCAGCCGCCCGCGCAGGTACGCGGCGAGGTCCGTGAGCTCGGCGGTCGCCTGCTCGTGCGTGGTCAGGTAGCTCGTGAGGTACGTGTCGGGGATCTCGCCCAGCAGCGCGCGGCGGAAGTCCACCGCGATGATCTGTGCCTGCTGCGGCGTGTGCAGGCGCTGGACCTCGCTCGCGACGGCGCGCAGGAACGCGGACTTGCCGGCACCCGAGTCGCCGAACGCGTACAGGTGGTGCTCGTCGCGCACGTCGACGACGACGGGGGCGAGCGCTGCCTCGTCGATGCCGAGCAGGATGCCGGGCGCCTGAGGTGCGCGGGCGCGCAGCTCGTCGAGCGTGACCTGCTCGGGCAGCAGGCGCAGCTTGGGCGGGGGAGCGCCGCGCCACGACTGCGTGACGGTCTGCACGAGGTGCTGCACGCCGGCGCCGAGCGTGTCGGGCGACCCGTCGCCGTCGATGCGGGGCAGCGCGGTGAGCACGTGGTGCTTGGACGCGACGAGGCCGCGGCCGGGGCGCTCGCGCGGGACGGACGCGGCGACCTTGCGGTCGAGCTCGGAGTCCGTCGGGTCGCCGAGGCGCAGCTCGAGCCTCGTGCCGAACAGGTCCTTGATCTGGGTGCGGAAGTCCATCCAGCGGCTCGCGGACGCGAGCACGTGGATGCCGAACGTGAGCCCGCGCCCGGCGAGCGCCTGGAGGCGCGGCTCGAGCTCGTCGAACTCCTGGCGGATCGTGGACCAGCCGTCGACGACGACGAAGACGTCCCCGTACCCGTCGTCGACCTGGCCCGCGGCGCGTCGCTGGCGGTACGTCTCGACGGAGTCGACGCCGTGCGCCCGGAAGTACCGCTCGCGCGCGTCGACGATCCCCTCGACCTCGGCGACGATCCGCCGCACGACGTCGGGCTCGGCGCGCGTGGCGACGCCAGCGACGTGCGGGAGCCCGACGAGCGGCGTGAACGTGCCGCCGCCGAAGTCGAGCACGTACAGCTGCACTTCCAGCGGCGTGCGGGTGAGCGCGAGACCGGTCAGGACGGACCGCAGGACCGTGCTCTTGCCGGACCGCGGGCCGCCGACGACGGCGAGGTGCCCGCCCGCGCCCGCGAGCGACAGCGTGAGGTTCTCGCGCCGCTGCTCGAGCGGGCGGTCGACGATGCCGAGCGGGAACGTCAGCGCGCCGGCCTCGCGCCAGCCGCGCGAGACGAGCCCGAGCTGCGGGTCGACCGCGAGGTCCGGCATGAGCCGGTCGAACGTCTCGGGCACGACGAGCGGCGGGAGCCACACCTGGTGCGCGGCGGGGCCCTGGCCGCGCATGAGCGAGACCGCGATGTCGAACGTGGCGCGCTTCTCGTCGTCGTCGTCGAGGTCCGGCTCGTCGGGCTCGTCGCGACCCGCGGCGGCGGTCAGCACCGGCGCGGCGGTGAACGACTCGAGGCGCGCACGGCCCGTGGCGACGGGGCCCGTCCCGGCGGCCGTACGGCGCCGCGCCTTCGGCGGACCCGAGACGTAGGACGCGCGGAACTGGATCATCGTCGTCGGGTCGGGCTTGAGGTAGCCGACGCCGGGCACGGGCGGCAGCTCGTACGCGTCGGGCACGCCGAGGACGGCGCGCGACTCGGACGCGGAGAACGTGCGCAGGCCGATCCGGTACGACAGGTGGGACTCGAGGCCGCGCAGGCGACCCTCCTCGAGGCGCTGGCTGGACAGCAGCAGGTGCATCTGCAGCGAGCGGCCGAGGCGCCCGATCGCGACGAACAGGTCGACGAACTCGGGCTTGGCGGCGAGCAGCTCGGAGAACTCGTCGGCCACGATCAGCAGCGCGGGCAGCGGCTGCAGGTCCGGCCGGTCGGTACGACGCGCCTTCTCGTAGTCCGCGACGTTCGCGAAGTTGCCCGCGGCGCGCAGCAGCTCCTGACGGCGCACCATCTCGCCCTGCAGCGCGTCCTGCATGCGGTCGACGAGCGTGAGCTCCTCGCCGAGGTTCGTGATGATCGCCGAGACGTGCGGCATGTCCGCCATGCCGGCGAACGTCGCGCCGCCCTTGAAGTCGACGAGGACGAAGTTGAGGTCCTCGGAGGAGTGCGTGAGCGCGAGCGCGAGCACGAGCGTGCGCAGCACCTCCGACTTGCCGGAGCCGGTCGCGCCGATGATGAGCCCGTGCGGGCCCATGCCCTGCTGCGCGGACTCCTTGATGTCGAGCGCGACGGGCTGTCCCTGCGGGGTCAGGCCGATCGGGACGCGCAGCCGGTCACGCGCGAGCCGCGGGCGCCACGCGCGCGACAGGTCGAGGTCGCGCACGTCGCCCAGGCCGAGCAGGTCGACGAGCTCGGCGGAGACCTGGCCCTCGTCGCGCTGCGGCCCGGCGTCCACGTACAGGGGGAGCAGGCGGCGCGCCGTGGCCTCCGCCTCCGGCAGCGAGAGCCGGTCGCCCTTGAGCCGCGTGGGCTCCATCCCCAGGCGCAGCACCTCGACGGGCACGCCACCGTCGGGCAGCGCCGCGCCGAGCAGGAACCGCAGCGTGTTCGCGTCCTCGAGCTCCTCCCAGTGCTCGGGCAGCTCGAGCACCGTGACGCCGAGCACGCCGTCGGGCGTGACGATGCCGTTGCCCACGGGGACGTGACCGCCGTCGACGACGACGAGCAGGTGGGGCACGGGCGTCGAGCCGACCGGTGCGCGGCCGAACCGCGGCCGGTCCGCGAGCCCCTCGGGCAGCAGCCCCTCGATCTCGGCGAGCGTCGTGCCGATCATCCGGGCCGCTCCGACGGCGTCGCGCTCGCGCGTCGAGTGGGCGTGCGGCAGCCACTTCACCCAGTCCCACGCGGGCAGCGCGCGCTCGCCCGCGAGGACGGCGATCTGCAGCTGGTCGGGGGAGTGGAACGTCGCGAGCTGCGCGACGACGGCGCGGGCGAGCCCGCGGGCCTCGTCCTCGGCCCCGGCGACCTCGATGCGTGCCGCGCTGCGCACGTCGACCGACAGCGGGATGTCCTGCTGCACGCGGTGCGTGACCAGGAACCGGTGCGCGGCCGAGGCCGCCACGGGGTCGAGCTGCGCGAGCGGGGGCGTCTGCGGCGCCTCGAGCTGCAGCGCGAGCTGCTGCGCGCCCGTCCCGAGCCGCGCGCGCAGGAACTCCGGGTGGTCGGGTGTGCGCTCCCACGCCCGCGAGCGCTCCTCGGCGATCGCCGGCAGCGCGCCGGGCTCGGGTGCGAACCACTGCGCCGCGCGCCGCTGCGCCCGGGCCGCCTGGCGCACGGTGCGGCGCAGGTCCGCCAGGTACGCGAGGTACTCGCGCCGCGCACCGACGACCTGCGCCTGGTGCTGCGCGCGCTGGCGCCACCCGTTGACCGCGACGAAGCCCAGCGACGCGACCAGGAACATGCCGCCCGCGATCATGCCCTTGCCGCCCGGCTGCGACATCGAGATGAAGACGATCGAGCCCACCGAGCCGAGCATCGGCACGAGGTTCGAGAGCACGCCGCTGACGCCGTCGGACGGCTGGATCTCCGGCGGCGGCTGCATGACGACCTGACCCGTGGGGACGGGCGGTGGGCCGGCCTGGACGCCACGGTCGGCGGTGATCGACATCGCTCTCCTCGCTGCCCGGAGCGTGCGCCGGGGTCGAGCATGCACGGGACCACGCAACGGTACCCGCACCGGGGCGATCCGGACCCGTAGCATGTGGGCGGCCACCCGACCGCCGTCGCAGGTGGCGGGCCCGCACGCGCAGGACGGACACGGACGAGGAGGTGGTCGTGGCGGCACCCGGCTCGGCCACCGACGCCCGCCCGCAGTCGCACGTGCGGCTCGTCGTCGCCGTGGGCGCCGAGCAGCGCCATGTCGCGCTGCGCCGTGACGTCGTGCTCGGTGACGCGCTGCGCGCCGCGCTCGTCCCGATCGACGACCCCGCGACCCTCGTCCTCGACTCCGCCGGGCAGCGGCTCGACGTGCGCGCCGCGGTCGGCCGGCAGGTCGCCGACGGTGGCGCGCTGCACGTCGTGCGCCCCGCGCCCCGGCCGCGTCGCCACCGGCCGGTCGACCCGGAGCTGCTCGCCCGCCGCCCCCGCCCGCAGGCGGGTCTGCTCGCGCTCGCGGGCGCGATCGGTGCGGTCCTGCTGCTCACCGCGATGCTCGGCCCCGCCCCGGACCTGCCCGCGTCGGCCTCGACCGGCGTCGCCCTCGCGCTGGCGCTCGTCGCGCTGGCCGTCGCCGCGGCGGGGCGCACCGGACGGGGGACCGCGCCCGTGGCGTCCGTCGCCGCGACCCTCGCCGCACCCACGCTCGCCGCCGCCGCCGGGGCGTGGACCGTCCTGCCCGACGACGCACCCGCGCGACGGCTCGCCGTCGTGGTCGCGCTGGCGTGCGCGACCACCGCGGGCGGCGTCCGCACCGTCGTCACCCGGCGCCTGCGCGACGGCGAGGACGTCGCGGTCGTCGTGCTCGGCGGGCTGACCGTCGCCGCCGCTGCCCAGTCCGCGACCCTCCTGCTCGACCTGCCGGTGCAGGCCGGGGCCGCGCTGCTGGTCGGCCTCGCACCGCTCGTGCTGCGCATCGCGCCGCGCCTCGCGCTCGCGATCCCCGACGAGCAGCTCGTCGACGTCTCGCAGGTCGCGCGCACCGCCGAGTCCGTGCGTGCCCCGCGGCCGCGCGCGCTCGGCCGCGTGAGCCAGCGGCTCGTCGCCCGCACCGTCGAGGGGGCCGAGCGGCGCGTCATCACCGCGACCGCCCTCGCGTGCGTCGTCGCCGTCGCGCTGCTGCCCGGCGTCGTCGCGGCCGCGCAGCGTGCGGACGGTCTCGCGGCCGTGCAGCGCTGGGGTGCGTACACGCTCGTCGCGTGCGTCCTGCTCGCGTTCGTGCTCGTCCCGCGCAGCTCGCGCGACACGGCCGGGCGGTGGCTGCCCCGGCTCGCCGCCGGGGCGCTGCTCGTCGAGACCGCGCTCGCGGTGCCGCTCGCGTGGCGGATCCCCGTCGCCGTGGGCGCGCTCGCGCTCTGTGCGGTCGTGGCGGTGGTCGGGACCGCGCTCGCGCGCGGCTGGCGGTCCGTGGTCGCGTCGCGGCTGGCGGACATGATGGAGGGGCTCGCGGTGGCCGTGGCGCTGCCGGCGGCGGTCGTCGCGTCCGGGCTCGTCGAGGTGCTGCGGAGGACGGTGGGCTCATGAGCGAGCAGACCTGCGCGTCGTGCGGACGCGCGTTGCGGGAGGGCGCCCGGTTCTGCACGGGGTGCGGCGCGCCCGCGGCACCCATGATCGTCGTCGAGGCGCAGCCGCCGGTGACGCGGCGACGCTCGTCGGGCCGCGCGCGGGGGGCGGCGCGCACGTCACACCCGCCCGTGGCGACGCCGGCCGCGGCCGGTCCCCGCGTCGTCGGCGCCCCCGCCCTCGCGGACGGCCTCGGGGCCGCGTTCGACGGTGTCCGGACCGTCGGCGTCGGGGCGCGTCTCGGCGCGTTCGCGATCGACACGCTCGTGGTCCTCGGCGTCGCGGGCGCCGTGCTCGGCGCGACGCAGCGGCCCGTGCTCGCGGCTCTCGTCGCGCTCGAGCTCGCCGTCGGGCTCGTCGTCTGGGAGGCCCGGACCGGGCGGACCGTGGGGAACCTCGTGCTCGGCCTGCGCGCGGCGCGCGTCGAGACGCCGTACGCGCCCGGCCTCGGCCGTGCGGTGCGCCGGGCCCTCGTCGTCGGGGCCGGGCACCTCGTCGGCGGGGTCGGGCAGTGGGTCGTCGTCGGGTCCGTCGCGGGGGACCGCTCCGCGCTGCGGCAGGGCTGGCACGACCGCGCGGGCCGCGCGGTGGTCGTCGACGTCCGCGGGCCGCGCGCCGGCGGCGCGGGGGTCGGGGCACCCGCCACGCCCGGCCTCGTCACCGTCGGCTCGGCAGCGCCCGTCTCCCGCCCGGCACCCGGTGCGCCGACAGCCGTGCCGACCGGTGCGCGGTCCGGTGCGCCGGCTGGCGCGCCGGCCGGTGTGCCGCCGACCGCCTCGGCGCCCGGCCCGGTGCCCGCCGCCGGTCCGCGTGCGACCCACGCTGGCGCGCACCCCGTGGTGCCCCACCCGTCGGCACCCCCGACGGCGCCCGTGCGGCCGCGCACGTTCGTGCTGACGCTCGACACGGGCGAGGCGATGAGCGTGAGCGGCCCGGGCGTCATCGGCCGCGCGCCGCGCCCGCGGGACGGCGAGCGGTGCGACCACGTGGTCACGGTCGACGACCCGCAGCGGTCCCTGTCGCGCACGCACGCGCGGTTCGGCATCGACGCGCGGGGGTTCTGGGTCGCGGACGCAGGGTCCGGCAACGGCACCGTCGTCGTGCTGCCCTCCGGGCAGTCGGTGGTCGTCGCACCGGAGCGGCCGACCCCCGTCCCGAGCGGCTCCACGGTGCGCATCGGCGACCGGACCGTGCTGGTGGAGCAGCTCCCGGGCTGACCGACGACGACGGCCCCCGCACCGGTGGTGCAGGGGCCGTCCGTCAGCGGTTCGTCACCAGGTCTCGTCGTCCGCGGGGGCGTCGACGGTCACGTTCGGTGCGTCCTCGCGCGAGCCGCGCGCGAGTCCCGCGGCGCGCGCGGTCGTCGTCGGCTCGTCCTCGTCGAGCTCGGGTGCCAGGTAGCCCAGCGAGCCCGCGCGACGCTTGCGCTTCGAGCTCCCGGCGGCTCCGCCGCCACCCGCTGCGCCGACCATGCCGCCCGCCGACCCGCCGCGACCGCCCGCGCCTGCGGCGCCGAGCGCGCCGCGGCCCGCGGCGCCCGCTCCGGCAGGGCCACCGCCCAGGACGGCCGCTCCGCCGGCTCCGCCCGGCGCACCGCCGAGCGCACCACCCAGGGCACCGGGGAGTGCGCCACCGCCGAGCCGCGCCGCACCCATCGCGCCGAGCGCGGTCCCGCCGACCACGGCGCCACCGGCGAGGGCACCGCCGGCCAGACCGCCGGAGCCCGGACCGCCGATCGACCCGCCGCCCGCTCCAGGGCCGGTGGTCGAGCCGTCGCCGCCGGCGAACCCGCCACCGAGGACGGGCGACCCGACGCCAGGCCGGGAGGGCGTCCCGGTGCCGGGCAGGTCGTCGCCGTGCGTGTCGCCGGGGTCGCCGATGACGGGGCCGGGCGTGACCGGGCCGGGGTCGACAGGGGGCGGGGGCTGCCGGGGCGGCCACTCCGTCTGAGGCGGCTCGTACGGGGGCTCGTACGGCGGCACGGGCGGCAGGACCGGGGGCTGCTCGCCGGGGTCGCCGGGCACGGGCCCGACGACCCCGAACCGCGGCGGGCGCTCGGGGGCCGGGCCGGGGCTCGACGACGGCGGGTCGTACGGCGTCCGTGGCGTCCTCGGGCCCCCGGGGTCCGTGGGCCCGGGGCTCGTCGGGTCCTCGCGGTCCTGGTCCGCGAGGCCCCGGACCTGGTCCGTGAGGTCGTGGAGGCGTGAGTTCACCGTTGCCAGAGCGGCCTCTGCCTCGCGCTCGCGCTCCAGGGCGCGGGCGTTCTCGATGTACGGGATGCCGGTCGAGGCACCGTTCGCCTCGAGCTCGCGGCGCTCGGCGTAGGTGAGCCGCCCGAGCGGCAGGGCCCAGTACTCGCGCTGTGCGGTCTCGACCGTGCTCGCCGCCTCTTTGACGACGGTCGCGATCGCCGCCAACGCGTCGACCTTCGCGAGCATCGACCTGGCGGTCTCGGCGATGCTCGCCTGCGCGGCGTCCCCGGACATGCCGTCGAGCCCGAGGTCGCTCGCCAGACGGCGCAGCTCGGTGCTGATCTCCTGCAGCGGCTCACCGAGCGCCTCGAGCCTCTCGGCGTCGGCGATCGCCGCGTCCGGGTTCGCGTCGAGCGCCCTCTGGAGCTCGGCGGAAGACTTCTCGGCCATCGTCACTTGCCCCCTTCAGTTGGGTCCGAGCCGTACGCCTGAGTGGCACCTCCGGTGCCCGGCCGGCTGACGTCGGTCGCGGTCGCGCCACGCCGGCGGAAGACGAGCACCGCGACAGCGGCGACGCCCACGGCCAGGAGTCCGCCACCGGCCGCGAGGAGCGCGGGTGCGGTCGAACCCGCGTCGTGGGCGACTGGCGTGGCGGGTGCAGGTGTCGCGGTCGCGTCTGCGGTGGGCGACGGCAGCGGGGTGGTTGCGCCCGCGCTGGGTGTCTCACGCCGCGGGGAGTCACGCAGCGTCGGGTCGTCCAGGAGCGAGAGGTCCTGCACCTGTTCATAGGTGGGGATGCTGTCGGGGTCGTGGTCGAGCAGAGGGTTCTCGTCCGGGTAGGTGGTCGGGTCGTGCTCGAGCATGTGCCGGACGTTGACGACGCCGTACCCGGTGAGCGGGTCGTGGTAGAGCTCGTGGTCCTCGCCGTCGGTGTTGCGGATGAGGGTCTGGATGATCTGGTTGCCGGTCGCCTCGGGGTAAGCGGACCAGACCAGTGCGAGCGCCCCCGCGGTGAACGCGGTCGCGGCCGACGAGCCGTTCCTCAGGCGGTACGAGCTCAGGTCGTCGTCAAGGTGGCGGATCGCCTCGCCGGGTGCGACGACGTCCGCGCCGGGCCGCGACCCGGGACGCACCTGCACGTCCGGCCCGAGCGACTCGACCGTGACGACCCCGTTGAACGAGCCCGGGTAGGGCTGGTCGGGGTTGTCCGACAGCGCCACGACGACGACGACGCCTTCGTGCAGCGCCCGCGTGACGGCCCAGTAGTCCATCAAGACAGTGCTGCTCAGCGAGATCGAGATGATGTCCGCACCGTCGGCAACGGCCTGGTCGATCGCCTCGCCGAACACGAAGCGTCCAGCCTCGACGGAGGGTGAGTGGCACACCTGTTCGCCGTCCGGCCCGACAAGTGTCGAGTAGAACCAGACGTCCGCGTCGGGGGCGACCCCGAGGATCCCGGGGTGCCCGTTCTGGCCGCTCCCGGTGCCGACCAGGAGCGCGGTCATGTTGGTCCCGTGCGCTGCGCTGACCGTGCGCTGCGCGGCGGGCAGCGGATCACCGAGCGACTTCTCGGCGCAGAACGACGGTTCGTGCACGCGGACGGACGCGCCCGCGAGGTCACCGGCTTCGGGCCAGATCGCCGTGTCGACCACGGCGATCTGCACGCCCTTGCCGGTGGTGCGCTCATGCAGCTTGGACATGCCTGTGGCCGTGTAGTACCACATGCCGTCGTCGTCATCGAGGGCCGCGGCGGGGGCTGCGGCGACGATGGCCAGGAGCAGGCCCGACGCGACCGCGGCGTAGGTGCGCGCGGCCCTCATCGCAGGTCGTCGCCCGACCTCACGGGGCCCTGCGGGCCCAGCGGGTCGGTGCCGGGCGCGACCGGCCCGGGGTAGCCGGGCGGGAAGTACGGGGTCGTCGACGGCTTCGGGTCGAACCGCTCCAGCTGACCCTGGACGTCCTCGTCGGTGCGCGACTGCGCGCTCGCGCTGAGGCGGAGGTTGTCGCGGATCAGCTCGACGCGCTCGCGCAGGGTCGCGAACGTGGCCTCGAGTCGTGCGATCTCCGTGCGGTACCCCTCGGCGAACGTCTGGGCTGACGGCATCGTCGACCACGTGGAGGAGTCTTGGCTCGAGCGCACGTCACTCGCCTGGGTGATCACGACGTCGATGCGGTCGAACAGTCGTAGCAGGGTGCTGACCTGCTGCTCGAGCAGCTCGATGTCGACGCCGACGTCGTTCTTCGACACGGATCCCCCCAGGGTGCTCAGGTGATGCGGTGCGTGCGTCGGGCGGGTGCCGGTGTCCCGGTCACCCGCCCGACGCAGGTCAGGTCCGACGCAGGGTCACCAGCGGGCGGCGTTGGCCCGCTCGGTGGCCTGGTAGTCGTCGTTCGACGTGGCCACGGCGCGGCCGATCTCGGCCAGCAGCGCCTTCATGTCCGTGATCGCGGCGGTCCACTTGGCACGCGCGGCCTCGTACGAGCCGGCGGCCTCGCCGGACCAGTTCGCCCGCAGCGGCTGCAGCGAGGAGTCCATGTCGTTCAGACGGGACTCGATGTGCGAGGCGCCGGACTGGATGTCGGCGGCGGCGGTGGACAGGCCACCGAAGTTCACCTTCAGGTCGCTCATGATGATCCCCTCGTTCAGCCCAGGCGCCCGGACAGGCGCGAGAACGTCGACTGCTGCGTCTCGTCCGACGCGGAGTACGTGGACTGCGACGTGAGCAGGTTCTGCTCGAACTCGTCGAGTGCGGCGACGATCTTCGACGCGTCGTCGCGCCAGCGGACCATCAGCTGGTTGAACGCGACCGCGCCCTGGCCCTGCCAGTGCGACCCGATCCCGGACAGCTTGCCCTCGAGCGCGGACAGCTCCGAGCGCAGCTCGCTGCGCGTACGCGCGACCACGTCCGCGCCCTGCTTGATCGCACCATCTGCTGCGGAGACCTCAGCGGCCATGACACCTCCCCCATGCCCGACCCCTGAGGGCCGACGCCGGCACGCGACCCGGACGAGCCACGTCGGTTCCGGACGAATGGTCGCGAAACCGGCCCCACCTTATCCGTAGGCGCCGGACCCTGCGGATCGGTCAGCCACCTGGTGGGCACTGTTCGCCCGATCGGTTGACCCGGCCGGCTGGTCCGACCGGCTGGTCCGACCGGCTGGTCCGCCCGGTGCGCGCCGCGCCACGGTGCGTGCGTCGGGCGGGTGCCGGTGTCCCGGTCACCCGCCCGACGCTGGTCAGGTCCGACGCAGGGTCACCAGCGGGCGGCGTTGGCCCGCTCGGTGGCCTGGTAGTCGTCGTTCGACGTGGCCACGGCGCGGCCGATCTCGGCCAGCAGCGCCTTCATGTCCGTGATCGCGGCGGTCCACTTGGCACGCGCGGCCTCGTACGAGCCGGCGGCCTCGCCGGACCAGTTCGCCCGCAGCGGCTGCAGCGAGGAGTCCATGTCGTTCAGACGGGACTCGATGTGCGAGGCGCCGGACTGGATGTCGGCGGCGGCGGTGGACAGGCCACCGAAGTTCACCTTCAGGTCGCTCATGATGATCCCCTCGTTCAGCCCAGGCGCCCGGACAGGCGCGAGAACGTCGACTGCTGCGTCTCGTCCGACGCGGAGTACGTGGACTGCGACGTGAGCAGGTTCTGCTCGAACTCGTCGAGTGCGGCGACGATCTTCGACGCGTCGTCGCGCCAGCGGACCATCAGCTGGTTGAACGCGACCGCGCCCTGGCCCTGCCAGTGCGACCCGATCCCGGACAGCTTGCCCTCGAGCGCGGACAGCTCCGAGCGCAGCTCGCTGCGCGTACGCGCGACCACGTCCGCGCCCTGCTTGATCGCACCATCTGCTGCGGAGACCTCAGCGGCCATGACACCTCCCCCATGCCCGACCCCTGAGGGCCGACGCCGGCACGCGACCCGGACGAGCCACGTGAGTCCGCGAGCTCCTCGCGAACCGGTGGCAACGTAACCGAACCGGGCACCGTCGCGCCGAGGACGGGTGACGCCCTGTGGACAACCGGCGCCCGGGCGTCACCCGACCGCACCGCGCGGGCCACGTCCGGACGCGCGTCCGGAGCCGAGGCAGGAGCCGCAGGTCACGAGCGCACCTCGGGGACGCTCGCGCGTGGCTATGCTGACCGGCGACCTGCCGACGACCACGAGGACGCCGATGACCGATCCGAGCACCCCGACGGCCCCCGTCGGCACCTTGCTGCGGATCTCGGTGACGGCGGGCGACCGCCGCATCGACCTCGGGGCACCGGGGAACGTGGCCGTCGTGGAGATCGTGCCGGGCCTCGCGCGCGCCCTCGGGGTCCTGGACGCCGCGTCGGTCTACGGCGGGTACCGCCTGGTGACGGCCGAGGGCGCGACGATCGACCCGGCGCGCAGCCTCATCGCGTCCGGCGTCGAGGACGGCGCCGTCCTGGCGCTCGAGTCCGGCGCCGAGCAGCCCGAGCCCCGGGTGTACGACGACGTCGTCGAGGCCGTCGCGGACGCGGTCGAGGCGCGGTTCCGCCCGTGGACGCCGCACGACAGCGCGCTGGGCGCGGCCTGGGGCGCGTCCGCGATCGTCGCCGCGACCTCGCTGCTGCTGCTCACCGCCGACCGGTCGTCGCAGCTCGCGCCCGTGGTCGCGGCGCTCGCCGCGCTGCTCGCGGTCGCCGCGGGCACCGTGGTCGCGCGCACGGGCCGCGACGCGTCCGCGGGGCGCGTCCTGGTGCTCGCGGCCGGTCTGCCCGCCGCGGTCGCGGGGCTCACCGCCGGGACCGGCTCGCCGACGTGGGGGTGGCCGGTCGCGCTGGCCGGTGCGGGCCTCGTCGTCGCCGGTCTGCTCGCGGTCGCGGCGCTGCCCGCGGGCCGGGAGACCGCGATCGCGCCCATCGGGCTGGGCCTCGCGCTCGGCGTCGTGGGCGCCACGGTCGAGCTCACCGGTGCGGCCGCCGCGGACGTGCTCGCGGTGGTGGTCGCGGTCGTGCTCACCGCGAGCATCGGCGTGCCGTGGCTCGCGCTGGCGAGCACCCCGTTGCGCGTCGTCTCGCCGCGCAGCGACGCGGAGATCCTGCTCGACCCCGCGCCCGTCGACCCGGACGCCGTCCGCCGCCAGCTGGACGCCGGGTACCGCATCCAGCTCGCGCTGCGCGTCGCGGTCGGCGTGCTCGCGCTCGTCGCGACCCCGACGCTCGTGCCCTCCGGCCTGCTCGGCACCACGCTGCTCGTCGTGGGCTGGGTCGGCCTGCTGCTGTCGACGCGGCAGTCGTACGCGCGGGCCGACGTGCTCGTCGTCGTGTGCCTCGGGATCACGGGGCTCGCGCTGACGCTCGTCGTCGCGGCGCTCGTGCACCCCGGCTGGCGCACGGCGCTCGTCTGCGCGGCGGCAGCGGCCGTCGCGGCGCTCGTGGCGCTCGGGCTCGTGGCCCCGCGTCGGCGGGTCGCGCTCGCGCGCGTCGGCGACACGGTCGAGATGACCTGCCTGGCCGTCCTGCTGCCGCTCGGCGTCGCCGCCGCGGGCATGGTCTGACCCGGGAGCGGGCGTGGCAGCCAAGCGGGACCTCGTCGAGGCGCAGTCCTTCAGCCGTCGTCGGCTGCTGACCGCGTTCGTCAGCGGCGCGCCGGGCGGCCAGGAGCTCGAGCCGACCAAACCCATGCGCGGCGTCGTCGCGGGCGTCTCGCTCGCGGTCCTCGTGGTCATCGGCTCGCTGGCGTGGGGCGCGATCCGCAGCGACCCGGCGGGCTGGGAGGCCAACCGGCTCGTCGTCGTCAAGGGCGAGGGGACGCGGTACGTGTCGCTCGCGGGCGTGCTGCACCCCGTGGTCAACACGACGAGCGCGCGCCTCGCGGTGGAGTCGGGCCAGTTCAAGGTGGTCGAGCTCGCGCCCGACGTCATCGCGGACACGCAGCGCGGCGAGACGATCGGCATCGTCGGGGCGCCCGACACGCCCCCCGCGGCGTCGTCGCTGGTCGCGGACGGGTGGACCGCGTGCGTCGCGGGTGACGCGCTGTCCGCGTCGGTCGGCGTCGAGCTGCCCACCGAGGCGGGCGGCGCGCTCGTCGCGCGGTCGGCGGGGGAGACGTTCGTCGTGGCGGGAGGCCTGCGGCACCGCGTCCCGGCCGACGAGTCCGCGGTGCTGCGGGCGGTCGGGCTCGACACCGTGGCACCGGTGGACGTGCCCGCGTCGTGGCTCAACCTCGTGCCCGAGGGCTCCGACCTGCGCCTGCTGACCGTGGATGGCGCGGGCGACCCGCTGCCCGCCGGCTCGCCGCTCGGGGACCTGACGGTCGGCACGCTCGTGCGGGTCGCGGGCACGGGCACCGCGGACCGCTGGTACGTCGTCGACGACGAGGGCCAGGTCGCGCCGCTGACGCCGTTCGCGGTGGGCCTCTACCAGTCCCGCACGGAGGCGGTGACGCTCACGCTCGCGGACGTGGGTGCGGCGCAGACGACCACGGCGCTGGCCCCCGCGGACTGGCCGGAGCAGCAGGTCGGCGCGATCGCGTCGGACGCCGCGCCGTGCGTCGTCCTGTCGCCCGGGGACGAGGGCGGGGTCGAGCTCGTCTCGACGACGCAGGAGCTGCGCCCCGGCGTGCACGTGGCCCCGGGTGGCGGCGCGCTGGTCCTGTCGCGGACGGGTGGCGGCAAGGGCGTGCACGCGCTGATCGACGAGACCGGCCGCCGGTTCGGGCTGTCGTCCGTGGACGCGGGTGACGACGACGTGCTCACGCGGCTGGGCTACTCCGCGCAGGACGTCACGGTCGTGCCGCCCGCCTGGGTCGACCTGTTCGAGACGGGCCCGGACCTCACGGTCGACGCGGCGCGCACGCCGGTGACGTCGTGACGCGAGCCCCGCACGCTCCGCGACGGGCGCGACGGGGCGTCGCGGCGGTGCTGCTCGGCTGCGCGGGCGCCGGGCTGCTCTCGGGTGCGCTCGTCGTCGCAGCGCCCGTGGCCAACGCGGCGCCGGAGCAGGGCTGCGGCGGCGAGGCGCCGCGGTACCTCGACGAGGAGCCGCCGGCGCTCGCGCAGCTCGGGGCGCAGCGTGCGGGGCAGCTCGCGACGGGCGACGGCGTGACGGTCGCGGTCGTGGACTCGGGTGTCGACGACAGCAACCCCCACCTGGCGGGTGCGGTGCTCGCGGGGACCGACGTGGTCCGGCCCGGCACGGCCGACGCGGGCCGCAAGGACACGTGGGGGCACGGGACGACGGTCGCGGGCATCATCGCGGCGCGCCCGGTGGACGGCTCGGGCGTGCGGGGTCTGGCGCCGGACGCCCGCATCCTGCCGGTGCGGGTCTACTACGGCGAGGACTCGCAGGCCGAGCGGGACGGCACCGACCCGGACCCGGGCCGGATCGCCGAGGGCATCCGCTGGGCGGTCGACCACGGCGCGCAGGTGGTCAACGTGTCGATGTCGAGCGACGCCGACGACCCCGCGCTGCGCGCCGCGGTGGAGCACGCGACGAGCAACGGGTCGCTCGTCGTCGCGAGCGCGGGCAACCGCAACACGGCGGACGACGACGCGGACGGCCCCCGGTTCCCCGCGGCCTACCCCGACGTGCTCGCGGTCGCCGCGGTGGACCGTGACCTGAACGCGACGGACGCCTCGATCCACGGCGACCACGTCGACGTCGCCGCACCGGGCCAGGACGTGCTCGGGGTGTACCGGGGCGCGGGGGACTGCTGGTTCGCGGTCGACGCCCCGGCGCCGAGCTGGTCCACGGCGTACGTGTCGGCGGCTGCGGCGCTCGTCGCGCAGCGGTTCCCCGACGAGACCCCGGCGCAGTGGGCGTACCGGCTCGAGGTCACGGCGGCGCGGGCGGTCGCGCACGAGCGCACGCGCGAGACGGGGTGGGGCGTGGTGCGTCCCGACCAGGCGTTGCAGCACGTGGACGACGGCACCGCGGTCGGTCCGCCGAACCCGACGAGCACGGACGGGCCGCCGGTCGCCGCGGTGACGCCGGTCGCCGTGCCGGCGAGCGTCGACCCGCTCGAGCCGGTGCGTGCGACGGCCGTGTGGTGGGTGCTGGCGGCGACGACGGTCGTCACGCTCGTGGCGTTGGCGTGGCGGCTCGTCGGCCCGCGGAGGTCGCGATGAGCGCGCTGCCGTTCGCGGTGCGCTGGGGGGCGGCGACGTCGCAGGGCGGCCGGTCGCACAACGAGGACGCGCTGCTCGCGGACACCGACGTGTTCGTCGTCGCGGACGGCATGGGCGGGCACGACGCGGGTGAGGTCGCGAGCGCGACCGCGGTCGAGGTGCTCCGTGCGCTCGTCGGGCGGGCGCCGGGTCCCGACGAGGTGCGCGCGGCCCTGGTCGAGGCGCACGAGCGGGTGCGTGCGCTCGCGAGCGAGGGCACGCGGCGCCCGGGGACGACGGCGACGGGCGTCGCGCTGACGGTCCACGAGGCGACGGTCTGCTGGGTCGTGCTGAACGTCGGCGACTCGCGCACGTACCGGATGGCCGGTGCGGTGCTCGAGCAGGTCACACGCGACCACTCGGAGGTCGCCGAGCTCGTCGCGGACGGGGTGGTGCGGCCGGACGAGGCCGCGCACCACCCGTGGCGGCACGTCGTGACGCGGGCCCTGGGCGGCGGTGCGCCGAGCGTGGAGCCGGACGTGGACGTGCTCGCGGTGAGCCCCGGGGACCGGATGCTGGTGTGCTCGGACGGCCTGACGGACGCCCTGCCGGACCAGCGCATCGAGGCGGACCTCAAGGCGGAGGCGGATCCTCAGGCGGCGGCGGACCGGCTGGTCGCGACCGCGGTGGCGGCGGGTGCGGCGGACAACGTCACGGTCGTGGTGGTCGACGCCCCGGCGGTCCTGCCGCGCTGACGCGCGGTCCCGTGCGGCGGGCGAGCGTCGCGGCGCGTGACGTGCGCACGGCGTCGACGGTGAGCACGACGAGCGCGAGCCACACGAGCGCGAACCCCCACCACCGTGCGGGTGGCATGGGCTCGTGCAGGACGACGACCCCGATGACCAGGTGCAGCAGGGGGGTGAGGTACTGCAGCAGCCCCACGACGGACAGCGGCAGCCGGGCGGCGGCGCTGTTGAACAGCACGAGGGGGACGGTCGTCGCGACGCCGGAGAGCGCGAGCAGCGCGGCGTGCCCGATGCCGTTCCCGACGAACGTGCCGGCGCCCTGGACGTGCAGCCAGAGCAGCCACCCCGCCGCGAGGGGCGCGAGCACGAGCGTCTCGGCCGCGAACCCGGGGACCGCGGCGACGTGCCTGCCGACCCGGCTCTTGATGAGCCCGTAGAGCCCGAACGAGACGGCGAGCGTGAGGGCGATCCACGGGACGCGCCCGTAGGCGAGCGTGAGCACGGCGACGGCTGCGGCGCCGCAGCCGAGCGCGACCCACTGCACGGTCCGCAGGCGCTCGTGCAGGACGGTGACGGCGAGGGCGACGGTGACCAGCGGGTTGACGAAGTAGCCGAGGGAGGCGTCGACGACGCGGTCGGTCGCGACGGCGAGGACGAACACGAGCCAGTTCGTGGCGAGCAGGACCGCGGCGAGCGTGAGCAGGCCGAGCGTGCGCCGGTCGCGCAGCACGACGACGAACGCGCGCCACGTGCGGGTCGCGGTGAGCAGCGCGGCGCACACGAGCAGGGACCACAGCGCGCGGTGCGCGACGATCTCGTCGGGTCCCGCCGGTGCGAGCACGGTGAAGTACAGGGGCAGCAGGCCCCACAGCGCGTACGCGGCGACGCCGCTCGCGAGGCCGCGCCGGTCCGCGGGTCCGCCGGCCGGTGCCTGCGGGCGGGCGGGGCCGGGGGAGGGGTCCGCGCGCATGGCGTGACCCTAGGACGACGCGCGCCGCCGGGCTGCGCGCGACACCCGGGCGTCCGGTTGACGGGGCTCCGCGCTGCCTCTACTGTCCGCTTGCAGCAAGTTTCACCATCCTTGCGACCTCGTTGCAGGGTGGTGCTGAGTGCGGGGCGCGCCCCGGACGTTCGTCGTCCGGTCACCTCCTCCTCGTCCGTCCGCGGACGTGGCGCCCCGAGCCGGCCACGGCCGGCGCACGGTCGCCGCGACGGCGCGGTGACCCGATCCGGCCGGCGACGACGCCGGCCCGAGCAGGAGGAGCTGCCGTGCGTACCACCACACGAACCCGCCCCCTCGCGCGTCGCGCGCTCGCCGCCCTCGTCGGCGCCGCGCTCGCACTCGGGGGCACGCTCGTCGCCGCGTCGTCGCTGGGCGCCTCGCCCGCGAGCGCCGCGCCGCCCGGCACGCGCAACGTCGGCGTCAACCTGTTCCAGTGGACCTGGGACGCGATCGCCGACGAGTGCACCACCCACCTCGGTCCCGACGGCTACGCCTGGGTGCAGACCTCCCCGCCCAACGAGCACCCGGTGCTCGGCGGGCAGTGGTGGACCTCCTACCAGCCCGTGAGCTACCGGATCGAGTCCAAGCTCGGCACGCGCGCCGAGTACCGGGCCATGGTCGACACCTGCCGGGCCGCGGGCGTGCAGGTCGTCGCGGACGTCGTCGTCAACCACATGACGGGGCAGACGAGCGGCACCGGCTGGGCCGGGACGTCGTTCACCGAGGAGCGCTACCCCGGCCCCGCCGGCGGCTACGGGCCGCAGGACTTCCACGCGTGCCGGTCGAACATCTCGAGCTACACCGACCGGTACCAGGTGCAGAACTGCCGGCTCGTCGGGCTGCAGGACCTCGACACCGGCTCGTCGTACGTGCGCCAGGAGATCGCGGACTACCTGAACGACCTCATCTCGCTCGGCGTGCGCGGGTTCCGCGTCGACGCCGCCAAGCACATCGCCGCGGCCGACCTCGCCGCGATCAAGTCGTTGCTCTCCGACCAGAGCGTCTACATCGTGCAAGAGGTCATCGGCGCGGCCGGCGAGCCCGTCCAGCCGAGCGAGTACCTGGGCATCGGCGACTCGCACGAGTTCACCTACGCGCGGCACCTCAAGAGCGCGTTCGCCGGCGGCAGCCTCACGTCCCTGCAGGGTCTGACCAGCGCGTCGTGGCTCCTGCCGTCGGGGAAGGCCGGCGTGTTCGTCGACAACCACGACACCGAGCGCAACGGCGAGACGCTCAGCTACAAGAACGGCTCGTCGTACCGGCTCGCGAACGTGTTCATGCTCGCGTACCCGTACGGCTGGCCCACCGTGTACTCGGGCTACGCGTTCTCGAACAACGACGCCGGTGCGCCGCAGACCGGCTCGGGCGAGGTGCTGGACGCGGTGTGCGGGCAGGGCACGTTCACGTGCGCGCACCGGTGGAACGAGACCGCGCACATGGTGGGCTTCCGGAACGCGGTCGGCACCGCGGGCGTCGTCGGGTGGTGGGACAACGGCTACGACCAGATCGCGTTCGGCCGCGGCGACAAGGGCTACGTCGCCATCAACCGCTCGGGCGCCCCGTTGACCCGCACGTTCACGACGAGCCTGCCGGCGGGCACCTACTGCGACGTGATCTCCGGCGGCGCGGGTCCCACGTGCTCGGGGACGAGCGTGACCGTCGCGTCCTCGGGCGCCGCGACGTTCACCGTGCCCGCGAACGGAGCCGTGGCGCTGCACGTCGGGGCCCGTCCCGGCACCGGACCCACCGCCACCGCGACACCCTCACCCACGGCGCCGACGAGCGCGGCCGTGTCGTTCGGCGTGAACGCGACGACGACCTGGGGGCAGAACATCTTCGTCGTGGGTGACGTCGCCGCTCTCGGCGGCTGGGACCCGGCGAAGGCGGTGCCCCTGTCGTCGGCGTCGTACCCCGTGTGGCGTGCGTCCGTGGCGCTCACGCCGGGCAGCACCGTGGCGTACAAGTACCTGCGCAAGGAGGCGAACGGCGCGGTGACCTGGGAGAGCGGGGCGAACCGCAGCGTGACGGTGCCGTCCGGCGGGACGCTCACGCTGACCGAGAGCTGGCGCTGGTGACCCGGCGCTGAGTGACGGCCGCGCGCCCCGGACCGGAGTGCGCGGACCGCGGGCGGGGTGGTGGGGCGCGTGGAGGTGCCCGCACCACCCCGTCGCCGCGTCCGGAGGGGCGCGGCCCGCATCGTGGGCGATTGTCCGCATGCTGGCGCGGGTGTCCAGCAGGTGGCTGAGGTCGGCCTAAGATGGCGCGCAGCAACCCGCCCTGCCTGCCGTGACCGCACCTGAGGGCCGTCCCGGGCGCACCTCGGAAGGCCGTCCGAGGGCTGGTTCCACGAGGACAAGCGGGGCGTCTGGTCCCCCGATCGGAAGGTCCGCCCGTGAGCACCCCGACCCTGCGCGTCGCCGTCGTCGGCGCCGGCCCCGCCGGCATCTACGCCTCGGACATCCTGTCCAAGACCGACCTCGACGTCAGCATCGACCTGTTCGAGCGCCTCCCGGCGCCGTTCGGCCTCGTGCGTTACGGCGTGGCCCCCGACCACCCGCGGATCAAGCAGATCATCGTCGCGCTGCACAAGGTGCTCGAGCGCGGCGACATCCGCCTGCTCGCGAACGTGGACTACGGCACGGACCTCAAGCTCGACGACCTGCGCCAGTTCTACGACGCGGTGATCTTCTCCACCGGGTCGATCCGCGACGCCGCGCTGCCGATCCCGGGCATCGAGCTGGAGAACTCCTACGGCGCCGCCGACTTCGTGTCCTGGTACGACGGGCACCCGGACGTGCCGCGCACGTGGCCGCTCGAGCACCGGACCGTCGCCGTCATCGGCGCGGGCAACGTCGCGCTCGACGTCGCGCGCATCCTCGCCAAGCACGCGGACGACCTGCTGCCCACCGAGGTCCCGGGCAACGTCTACGACATCCTCAAGACGAACCCGATCAGCGACGTGCACGTGTTCGCACGCCGCGGGCCCGCGCAGGTGAAGTTCTCCCCGCTCGAGCTGCGCGAGCTCGGCCACGTCCCGGACGTCGACGTCGTCGTCTACCCCGAGGACTTCGAGTTCGACGAGGGCTCGATGGCTGCGATCCACTCCTCGAACCAGACCAAGCAGGTCGTCAAGACCCTCACGGACTGGACGCTCAAGGAGCCCGAGGAGCTCACCGCGTCGCGCCGCATCCACCTGCACTTCCTGCACAAGCCGGTCGAGGTGCTCGGCGAGGACGGCAAGGTCGTCGCGCTGCGGACCGAGCGCACGGCGCTCAACGGCGACGGCAACGTCACCGGCACGGGCGTGCTGCACGACTGGCCGGTCGAGGCGGTCTACCGCGCGGTCGGGTACTTCGGCTCGCCGCTCGTCGACATCCCGTTCGACGACGTCGCGGGCGTCATCCCGAACCGCGAGGGCCGCGTCGTGGACGTCGACGGCGAGCACCTGCGCGGCGTGTACGCGACCGGCTGGATCAAGCGGGGACCGGTCGGCCTCATCGGCCACACCAAGTCCGACGCGTCGGAGACGATCCGCCACCTGACCGAGGACGTCGAGGCCGGTGGCGAGGCGTTCTACACCGCCGCGGAGCGGGACCCCGCCGCGGTCACCGAGTTCCTCGCCGCGCGCGGCGTCGACGTCATCGAGTGGTCCGGGTGGCAGCTGCTCGACGCGTACGAGCGTTCGCTCGGCGAGCCCCACGGGCGTGAGCGCGTCAAGGTCGTCCCGCGCGAGGAGATGGTCGACATCTCGCTCGGTCGCACGGCGAAGGGCTGACCCCTCCGCACCACCGAGCGGCCCGCGCCGCTCGTCGTCCGCGGGCGCCGCACCGGGGAACGCGACAGGATCCTGATGCGTTCTTCCAGGTGCGACGACCAGCGGAGGGAAAGCATGGGGACTCGGCACCACTTCAACGGCCTCAAGACGGCGGCCCTGTTCGGCGTCATGTGGGCGGTGCTGCTGGGGTTGGGCTGGATCCTGGGACGCGGCACGCCGAAGTTCGTGCTGCTGTTCGCGGCGATCGGCGTCGTGATGACGGCGGTGAGCTACTGGAACTCCGACAAGATCGCGATCCGCACCATGCAGGCGGTCCCCGTGACCGAGGTCGAGCAGCCCGCGATGTACCGCATCGTGCGCGAGCTCTCGACGCGCGCGGGCCAGCCCATGCCGCGCCTGTACGTCTCGCCGACCATGGCGCCCAACGCGTTCGCGACCGGCCGCAACCCGCGCAACGCGGCGGTGTGCTGTACGTCCGGGATCCTGCAGATCCTCGACGAGCGTGAGCTGCGCGGCGTGCTCGGGCACGAGCTCCAGCACGTCTACAACCGCGACATCCTCACGTCGTCCGTCGCGGCCGCCGTCGCGGGGGTCATCACGTCGGTCGCGCAGTTCGCCATGTTCTTCGGGGGCGGGGACCGGCGCGAGGGCGCCAACCCGATCGCCGGGCTGCTCATGGTGTTCCTCGCGCCGCTCGCCGCGATGATGATCCAGATGGCGATCAGCCGCACGCGGGAGTACGACGCCGACGAGGACGGCGCGTCGCTCACCGGTGACCCGCTCGCGCTCGCGTCCGCGCTGCGCAAGCTCGAGGCCGGCACCGCGGCCCGCCCGCTCCCGCAGGACCAGCGGCTCGAGAACGTCTCCCACCTCATGATCGCCAACCCGTTCAAGGGCGCCGGCGTCGCGCGGCTGTTCGCCACGCACCCACCCATGGCGGAGCGCATCGCCCGGCTCGAGGCGCAGGCCGGTGCGCAGGGCGGGCTCACGCGCTACTGAGCCCGGCCCTCGGACGCACGAGCGCCGCACACCGTCGCCCCTGAGGGCGCGGCTGTGCGGCGCTCGTCCGCGTCAGCGGTAGTTGGTGAACTGCAGGGCCGCGTCGACGTCGGAGCCCTTGAGCAGCGCGATCACGGCCTGCAGGTCGTCGCGGCTCTTGGCCGAGACGCGCAGCTCGTCGCCCTGGATCTGCGTCTTGACGCCCTTGGGGCCCTCGTCGCGCACGATCTTCGCGAGCTTCTTGGCGACCTCCGACGACAGGCCCTCCTTGATCCCGGCGGCCAGGCGGTACTCCTTGCCCGACGGCTTCGGCTCCTTGTCGCCCAGGTCGAGCGCCTTGAGCGAGATCCCGCGCTTGATGAGCTTCGACTCGAACACGTCGAGGATCGCCAGCACGCGGTCGGGGGAGTTCGCGATCATGAGGACCGACTCGCCGGACCACGCGATCGACGCCCCGACGCCCTTGAAGTCGTACCGCTGGGCGATCTCCTTCGCCGCCTGGTTGAGCGCGTTGTCGACCTCCTGCCGGTCGACCTTGCTGACGACGTCGAACGACGACTCGCTCGCCATGGATAGCCCTCCCGTGCTGTCGCGACCGCCGCTTGCCGGCCGTCGCTCGTCCTCCTGCGGGCCGCCGTTTTCTCGGTGGGGCCCGGGTGTTGCTATCCTTCCACGGCACGCCGCGCGAGCGACGACTGCGACCACGGCCGTCCCCTCGGGGCGGGCCGCGGGAACGGTCCGACGATCGTCGGCACGCACCCTGGCGGGTTACCCGAGTGGCCAAAGGGGGCTGACTGTAAATCAGCTGGCAACGCCTACGGGGGTTCGAATCCCTCACCCGCCACCAGCCGAAGGGGCGTCCCACGGGACGCCCCTTCGCCATTCCCCCCGCGCCGCCGGCCTCCGCGCCCCGCCGGCCCCCGCGCCCCGCCCCGTCTGCGCGCCCCGCCCGCCACGACCGGGCCGGTCCCCGTCCCCGTCTCCTTCCCGACCCCTCCGCCGACTGCGCACGCACGTGCGCGAGTGCGCCTCTCGAGCGCACGCACTCGAGACAGGACGTGCGCACTCGCCACGCCGTCGTCGACTGCGCACGTCGGTGCGCGGGTCCGGACACCCACGCACCCACCCGCGGCGGAACGCGCGCGTCGGCCTCCCTCTGCCCGAGTGCGCACGTCCGTGTGCGAGTGCGCACGCACGGCGTGCGCACTCGGAGTGGAACGTGCGCAGTCGGCGGGGCGGGGGTTGGGGTCGGGTGGGGGCGTGGGCTGGGGACGGCCGCCTACGGGGTGGCGGCGCATGTGCCAGGGTGCGGCGACGGTGCGGGCGGGCGGGTGGTCGGAGGGTGCGGTGGGCGCGACGAGCGGGCTCGTGGTCGGTGGTGGCGCGGCCGCGGCGCGGGACCCGGGGCTCGTGCGGGTGCGTCGCGGCGCGTACGTGGGACGCGAGCACTGGGACGCGCTCGGCGACGACGAGCGCTATCTCCTCGTCGTGCAGGCGACGGCTGCGGTGGCCGTGGGCCGGCCGCTCGTGTCGCACTGGTCGGCCGCGGCGGTTTGGGGGCTGCCGACGGTCGGCCGGCCCGACGAGCGTGTCCACCTCACGGTGCCCGCCGCCCCGGGCGGGCGTTCCGCGCGTGGGGTGGTGCGGCACACCCGCGCCGGTGCGCGCAGCGAGGACCGCGCGGGCGGGCTGCGGGTGACGGGCGTCGCGCGCACGGTCGTCGACCTGGCCCGCGTCGGCGGCCTGGCCCGCGTCGGCGGCCTGGCCTCGGGTCTCGTCGCGGCCGACGCTGCGCTGCGGGCGGGCATGACCTCGTCGGACGAGATCGCGCGTGAGGTCGCGGCGGTCGGGTCGGGCCGGGGCGCGCTCGCGGCACGGACCCTGGCGCGGCTGGCCGACGGCGCGTGCGAGTCACCCGGCGAGTCACTGAGCCGGGCGCGGATGCACGAGCACGGTCTGCCGGCGCCCGTCCGCGCCGTGGCCCGCTGGACCTGGCAGGACGCGATGCGCGGCGGCCCCATGGCGGACACGCTCCATCGCGCAGGCGTCCGCCCCCGGGCGCGCACCCACCCCACCGGCCCCCGCTCGACTGCTGACGTTCGCGTCTGACTGCTGCGGTCGTGCGTGCGCACCCGAGCCGGGACGTCCGCGCTCGGCGAGAGGTGGGGTGGGGGTGGGGACGAGGTCGAGCGGGGTCGAGCGGGGTCGAGCGGGGGTGGAGGTGGGGTGGCCGCGGGGGGCTGGGAGTGGATTTCGCGCCGGGCGGATGGCCGTGTAGCCTGTTCCGCGCTGCCCCGATAGCTCAGTCGGCAGAGCGTCTCCATGGTAAGGAGAAGGTCAAGGGTTCGATTCCCTTTCGGGGCTCTGTGGTGTGTTCGGGAGCGCGGCTCGGTCCGCGCTCCCGGCCCGCACCCGAGGCGGGGTAGCTCAGTTGGTGAGAGCGCACGACTCATAATCGTGAGGTCGCGGGTTCGAGTCCCGCTCCCGCTACAGACATCGAAGGCCCGCCGGTCCGCCGACGGGCCTTCGGCGTACCCGGCGCCCGCGCACCGCGCCGACGCACCGCGCCGACGCACGGCACCGACGCACCGCGCCGACGCACAGCGCCGACGCGAGTCGTGCGGGCAGGGCCGGCCGGTGATCCGGGGTGACGGACGTCGCCGCGTGCGGGCCGGCCCCGGGTTCTGGCGGCGGTGTCCCGTGCGCTATTCTTGACGGCGGTCTGTGTGCGTGTGCATCGACGGCCGCCCGGGCCGGCCCCGGGGCGTGCCGCTCGGGAGCGCAGTCGCCCGTGGGCGCGACACGACCACCGTTGACCCCGAGGGTGCCGCCGGTGCCCGCTGTTCGAACGCAAGCGCCGTGGTGGCGCGAGAGGTGGCAAGACCATGGCCAGCAAGAGCTCGGACGTCCGTCCGAAGATCACGCTCGCATGCACGGAGTGCAAGGAGCGCAACTACATCACGAAGAAGAACCGTCGGAACGACCCCGACCGTCTCGAGATGAAGAAGTACTGCCCGCGCGACAACCGCCACACGCTGCACCGCGAGACCCGCTGACCCTGGCGATGCCGGTCGACACCGGGTATGCCGGGCGGGTCTACCCGCCGAACGCGGTCTACGAGGTCGGGCGCGAGCACCTGCGGTCGTTCGCGGCCGCGGTGGGTGCGCAGCACCCGGCCCACACGGACGTCGAGGCGGCGCGTGCGTTGGGGTACCCCGACGTGGTCGCGCCCCCGACCTTCGCGGTCGTGGTCGCACAGCGCGCCGAGGCCCAGCTGTTCGAGGACCCCGCCGCGGGCATCGACTTCAGCAGGGTCGTGCACGCCGACGAGCGGTTCACGCACCACCGGCCCGTGCACGCGGGCGACCGGCTGGTCACGGTGCTGCACGTCGACTCGATCGTCGAGCGCGCCGGTCTGGCGATGATCACCACGCGCGCCGAGATCGCGGCGGAGGACGGCGAGGCCGTCGCGACCGTCGTGTCCACGCTCGCCGTGCGTCCCGAGGAGTCCTGATGTCCCCGCGTCTGCAGGACCTCGAGGTCGGCCAGGAGGTCGCGCGCAGCGAGGTCGTCGTCGACCGCGCGCGGCTCGTGCGGTACGCGGCGGCGTCGGGCGACTTCAACCCGATCCACTGGAACGACCGTGTCGCGTCGTCGGTGGGTCTGCCCGGCGTGATCGCGCACGGGATGTGGACCATGGGCGCCGCGGTCGGTCCGGTCGTGGACTGGGTGGGGGACCCCGGACGGGTCGTCGACTACCAGGTGCGGTTCACGCGCCCGGTTCCGGTGCCGGACCCCGGGCACGCGACCGTGGAGGTGGTCGGGGCCGTCGGTGCGATCGACCGGGACGCGGGCACCGCGCGCATCGACCTCACGGTGACGGTCGACGGGCAGCGGGTGCTCGGCAAGGCGCAGGCGGTCGTCCGCCTGTCCTGACCCGCCGGTCAGCGCTCCTCGTCGAACGGGCCCCCTCCGCGCTCAGCGCGGGGCGGGGCCCGTCGTCGTCCCGGGACGCAGCGCCACGGGCAGCACGGTGGGCTCGGGCATCTGGCCGGCGAGCAGCGACGCGACCGCGCGGCCGACGACGACGCCCTTCTCGGCCAGCGGCTGCACGACGGACGTGAGCACGTCGGGCGCGAGCCAGGGCAGGTCCAGCCCGTCGAACCCGGCGACCGACACGTCGCCGGGCACTGCGAGCCCCAGCTCGCGCGCCGCGAGCACGACGCCCGAGGCCAGCAGGTCCGACTGGCACACCACGGCGGTGGGCCGGTCCTCGCGGGACAGGATCGCGAAGCCCGCGGCCTTGCCGTGCTCGACGAGCGACGCGGGCGTCTCGTAGACCGACTCGGGGGTGACGCCGGCGTCCCGCACGCCGTCGAGGCGACGCCGGGTCACCTGCCACACGACCTCGTCCCACCGGGCGGGCTCGACGAACCCCTCGCCGCGCTGCCGGTCGAACGCGAGGGTCACGCACGCGAACCGCTCGTGCCCGAGGTCCTGCAGGTGGCGCACGACATCCGCCATGCCGCGGCGGTCGTCGATACCGACGGTCGCGACGTCGGGCTCGGGGACGCCCTCGACGACGACGGTGGGCACGCCGCGGCGGCGCAGCGCGTCGAGCACGGGGTCCTGGGTGCCGCTGCCCCACAGGAGGACGGCGACGTCCATCGCGGCGGACAGCACGAGCGGGTCGACGGGTGCCTCGGCGGGGTCGCTGGGGCCGGGGATGAGCAGGACGCCCAGGCTCATCTCGCCGAGGGTGCCGACGAGGCCGTCGAGCACCTGGATCGAGACGGGGTCGCGGAACGAGCGGCGCAGCGCGTCGCCGACGACCACGCCGACGATGCCGGAGCGTCCGCTGCGCAGCTGGCGGCCGAGGGGGTTGGGGCCCAGGTAGCCGAGGTCGGCGGCCGCGGACAGCACGCGCTCACGCGTGGTCGAGGCGATGGGGCCCGCGCCGGAGAAGGCGAGCGAGGCGGTGGAGACGGAGACCCCGGCCGCGGAGGCGACGTCGGCGAGCGTCGGGCGCTGGGACGACAGCGGGCACCTCCGGCGGGCGGCTCGGTGACGAGCGGGACGTCGAGTGGTCGACCTGGACGGGTGTGACCTGGACGGTTCGTGTGACCTTGACGGTTCGTTTGACGCAGCGGCCAGCGTACCCGCAGAATGGCCGTCACCCATCAAATCGATTCGACCTGTGCTCCCGCGCTCCTCTCGAATCGATTCGACCTCATCCTTCCGTCCCCGCCCGGAGCAGACCGTGACCCTGAGCGCGCCCACGCGGCCCGCCGCCTCGAGCGCCGCCCCCGTCGCTCCCGTCGTCGCGCGCGCCCGCCTGCACCTGCTCGGGCTGTTCGCGCTGCTCGGGATCGTGTTCTCGAGCTGGCTCGCCCGCCTGCCCACCGTCCGCGCGGAGCTCGACCTGTCGACCTCCGCGCTCGGCGGGGTGCTGCTCGTCGGCTCCGTCGGCGCGCTCGTCACGGTCACGTTCGCCGGCATCGTCGTGCAGCGGTGGGGGAGCCGGGCCGCGATCCTCGCCTCGACCGTGCTGCTCGCCGTCGCGTACGTGCTCATGGGCGTCGGGCCGGGCGCCGGGTCGGTGCTGCTGCTGTCGGTCGGGGTGTTCCTCAACGGCATGTCGATCGCGCTCGGCAACGTCCCCGTCAACGTCGAGTCCGCGCGCGTCGAGCGCGCGATGGGCCGGACCGTCATCCCGCAGTTCCACGCCGCGTTCTCGATCGGCGCGGTGGCCGGCTCGGGCCTCGGTGCGCTCGCCTCGCGCCAGGGCGTCCCGCTGCCGGTGCAGTTCACCACCGTCGCCGCGGTCGCCGTCGTGTGGCGGCTCGCCTCGCTGCGCAGCGTCGTCCTCCCCCCCGGCACGGGTGATCAGCCGCGCACGGTCACCCCCGCGCCGGCTTCCCCGCCCGGCGGTCGTCGCCGGCTCGGCACGGCGCTGGACGCGTGGCGCGAGCCCCGCACGCTCCTCGTGGGGGTCGTCATCATGGCCGCCGCGCTCTCCGAGGGCGCCGCCAACGACTGGCTGTCCATCGCCGTCGTCGACGGCTTCGACCGCACCGAGGCCGTCGGTGGCGTCGTCCTCGCGCTGTACGTCGCCGCGATGACGCTCGTCCGCCTCGCGGGCACCCGGCTCATCGACCGGCACGGCCGAGTCGCGGTGCTGCGCGCGTCCGGGGTCGTGTCGATCGTCGGCCTGCTGCTGTTCGGGTTCGCGCCGTCCTTCGCGCTCGCCTCCGTCGGCGTCGTGCTGTGGGGGTTCGGGGCCGCGCTCGCGGTGCCCATCGGCATCGCGGCCGCCTCCGACGACCCGCTGCGCGCAGCCGGGCGCGTCGCCGTCGTGTCGTCGTTCTCGTCGGTCGCCTCGATCGCGGCGCCGCCGCTGCTGGGACTCGCGGCGGAGTCGATCGGTGCGCGCCAGGCCCTCGCGCTCATCGCGGTCGCGATGGTCGCGAGCGTGTGCCTCGCGCACCAGGTCGCGCCGCCCACGCACGACGACACACCGACCCGCGCCTCGGACGACGACGCGGCCACCCGCACGCTCGTCGTCCCCGCGCCGCGCGCGCCGTCCGACGACGTCACCGCACCCGTGCTCGTCGCTGCCGCGACGTCCGCCCCGCACGACCCGTACCCGCACGACCTGTACTCGCACGACCCGAACCCGCACGACCCCTACCCGCACGACCTGTACCAGCACGACCCGACGCACCAGGAGGTACGCGTACCGTGAGCAGCACGCGAAGCCACGACGAGGTGGAGGACAGGTCAGTGACCGCAGGGTTCCGACGCGACCCGGTGCGTGCCGCGTCGTTCGCGGTGTTCGCCGTGTTCTTCCTGTCCGGCTTCAACTTCGCCAGCTGGGCCTCGCGCCTGCCCGCGGTGCGCGACGGCCTCGAGCTGTCCGCGGGCCGCATGGGGCTGCTGCTGCTCGTCGGGTCCGTGGGGTCGCTCGTCGCGCTCCCGCTGTCCGGGACGATCATCGAGCACCTCGGTGCGCGCCGGACCGTCCTGTACTCCGCGCTCCTCAACGCGAGCGGTCTCGCGCTCGCCGCGGTGGGCGTCGCGGCCGGTTCGGTGGTCCTCGCCGCGGTCGGGCTCGTGGTCTACGGCGTGGGCACGGGCGTGTGGGACGCGGCCATGAACGTCGAGGGCGCGGTCGTCGAGCAGCGGCTCGGGCGCACCGTCATGCCGCGCTACCACGCGGGCTTCTCGCTCGGCACGGTGGCGGCCGCGGGGATCGCCGCGGTCGCGGCGTGGCTGCACGTGCCGGTCGTCGTGCACCTTCCCGTGGTCCTGGCGCTGTCGATGGTCGCGGTGGTGTGGTCGGTGCGGCTGTTCCTGGTGGACCACGAGGCGCAGGTCGTCGTCGAGCACCACGAGGCCGCGCGGGCCGGGTCCGGCCGGGCCCGACGAGCGTTCGCCGCGTGGCTGGAGCCGCGCACGCTGCTCATCGGCCTCGTGGTCCTGGCGGCCGCGCTCACCGAGGGTTCCGCGAACGACTGGGTGAGCCTCGCGGTGGTCGACGGGTTCGAGACCCCGCACGCGCTCGGCGCGGTCGCGCTGGGCCTGTTCCTCGCGTCGATGACGGGCATGCGCTGGTTCGGCACCGCGCTGCTCGACCGGTACGGGCGCGTGTTCGTGCTGCGGCTGTGCGCGGTCCTCGCGCTCGTCGGCCTGGCCCTGTTCGGGCTCGCGCCGACCATGTGGCTCGCGCTCATCGGGATCGTCGCGTGGGGTGCGGGTGCCGCGCTCGGCTTCCCGGTGGGCATGAGCGCGGCGGCCGACGACCCGCTGCGTGCCGCCGCGCGCGTGAGCGTCGTGTCGACGATCGGCTACTCGGCGTTCCTCGCCGGGCCGCCGCTGCTCGGCCTGCTCGCGCAGCACGTCGGCTACCGGCACGCGCTGCTGGTGATCCTCGTGCCCGTCGCGCTCGGCATCCTCGTCGCGGGTGCCGCCGCACCCCTGCGTGCCGCCACCGACGACGTCACGACGGACGCGGACGACGAGTCCCGCACCCGCCCGTAGCCTGGAGGCATGACCGTCGGCACCGCACCCCGTCTCGCTGACCTGACGACCCTCGGCGTCGGCGGGCCGGTCGCCCGGTTCGTCGCGACGACGAGCGAGGCCGAGCTGATCGACGCTGTCCGCACCGCCGACGAGGCGGGCGAGCCCGTCCTGGTGCTCGGGGGCGGCTCGAACCTCCTGGTGTCCGACGAGGGGTTCGACGGCCTCGTCGTGCGGGACACGCGCACGGGCATCGACGTGCCCGACCACTCGGCGTGCGCGGGCGTGACGTACACGGTGCCCGCGGGCACGCCCTGGGACGACGTGGTCGCCGAGGCGACCTCGCACCGCCTGTACGGCATCGAGGCGCTGTCGGGGATCCCGGGCTCGACGGGCGCGACGCCCGTGCAGAACGTCGGTGCGTACGGGCAGGAGGTCGCGCAGACCATCGCGACCGTGCGGGTGTGGGACCGCGAGCGCCTGCGGGTGCGGACCCTGCCCCTCGTCGACCTGCGGTTCGGCTACCGCACGTCGCTGCTCAAGCGCTCCCTGCTCGCTGCCGACGACCCGCGGCGCGACCCCCGCGACCCGGTCGACGAGCGCGCGCCCTGGGGCCCGACGCCGCGCTACGTGGTGCTCGACGTGACGTTCCAGCTCCGCCAGGGCACGCTCTCCGCGCCGATCGCGTACGCCGAGCTCGCGCGCACGCTCGGCGTCGAGGTCGGCGAGCGTGCGCCGCTGCTCGACGTGCGCGCCGCGGTGCTCGAGCTGCGCGGCCGCAAGGGCATGGTGCTCGACGCGGCGGACGCGGACACCCGCAGCGCGGGCTCGTTCTTCACGAACCCGCTCCTCGACGAGGCCACGGCCGCACGGCTGCCCGCCGAGGCGCCCCGCTACCCGGCGGGCGACGGCGTGGTGAAGACGAGCGCGGCATGGCTGATCGAGCACGCCGGGTTCGCGCGCGGGTTCGGCATGCCCGGCCCGGCGGCGCTGTCGACCAAGCACACGCTCGCGCTCACCAACCGCGGGGGCGCGGGCGCCGCGGACGTCGTCGCGCTCGCGCGGCAGGTCCGCGACGGGGTGCGCGCCGCGTTCGGCGTGACCCTCGAGCCGGAGCCCGTGCTCGTCGGGGTGACGCTCTGAGGCGTCAGCGCGGGAGCACGACGCCGGTGAGCGCGGCGAGCCGGTCGAGCAGCTCGTCCTGCAGCGTGACGTCGGAGGCCTGCGGGTTCGCGTCGAGCACGGCGAACCGCTTGAGGTAGCGGCCCGTGACGCGCGCGGCGTCGTCGTCGGCGGTCGCGAGCCACACCTGGGTCGCGGCGCCGTCCCCGACCTCGTCCCACGCGTCCGGGCCGCCCAGCTCGGTCTTGATCCAGCCCGGGTCCACCGCGGTCGACAGGACGTCCGGCCACAGGCGCGCGACGGCGAACGCGAGCATCACGTCGTAGAGCTTCGAGTCCGAGTACGCCTGCATGCCGTCCCACGGGCGCGACTCCCACAGCAGGTCGTCGAGCACGGCGCGGCCGTCCGACTCGAGCCCGGACGTCAGGTACACGAGGCGGCCCGGGCGGGGCATGAGCGCGGTCAGGACGTACGGCGCGACCGTGTTCACCTGGACGATCCGCTCGAGGCCGTCGGCGGTCGGGGTCCGCGGCGCACCGCCGCCCACACCGGCGTTGTGGATCACCGCGTCGTACGCGCCCCCGGCGGCGGACGTCGCGGCGTCCGCGAGAGCCCGTGTCTGCGCGAGCGAGGTGAGGTCGCCGACGACGACGTCGCGCAGGGCCGGGAGGACGGCACGCACGTGCGCGGCACGCTGCGCGTCGCGGGCGTGCGCGACGACCTGGTGGCCCGCGTCGAGGAGGCGGCGGGCGGTCTCGAGACCGATGCCGTCGGTGGAGCCGGTGACCAGGACGAGTGACATGAGGACCTCTCGGGGACGATGCGGGCGGTGGTGGACCGGCCGCGGGCTCGGGCGGGGCGGTGCAGCGGGACGGTCAGGGGGTCCGGTCCGCGCCGCCCGGGGCCGTCAGGACCGGGTCGGGTGCGGGCGCGGCGAGCCACGCGTCCACGCCCGCGAGCAGGCGCACCCGGGTGGCGTCCTCGGCGCGGCTCGCGCGGATCGACGCGCGCGCCAGGTCCGCGAGGGCGTCGTCGTCGAACCCGTGCACGTCCCGCGCGACCTCGTACTGCGCGACGAGACGCGACCGGAACAGCAGCGGGTCGTCCGCCCCGAGCGCCACCTGCGCGCCCGCGTCGACGAGCGCGCCCAACGGCACCGCACCCGCGTCGGGGTAGACGCCGAGCGACACGTTCGACGCGGGACAGACCTCGAGCGCGATGCCGCGCTCGACGACGTCGTGCAGGAGGCGCGGGTCCTCGCCCGTGCGCACCCCGTGCCCCAGCCGGTCCGGGTGCAGGTGCGTCACCACGTCGTGCACGTGCGCGGGGCCCAGCAGCTCGCCGCCGTGCGGCACGGCGGCCAGCCCGGCGCGGCGCGCGATCGCGAACGCCGCGGCGAACTCGGCGGTGTCGCCGCGACGCTCGTCGTTCGACAGGCCGAACCCGATCACGTCACCCGAGCCGTCGCCCGCGTACCGCGCGGCGAGCCGGGCGAGCGTGCGGGCCTCGAGCGGGTGCCGCATGCGGGACGCGGCGACGACGACGCCGACGGACACGGCGTGCCGCACGCTCGCGGCGCGCGCCTCGTCGAGCACGATCTCGAGCGCGGGGGTGATGCCGCCGACGAACGGCGCGTACGACGTCGGGTCGACCTGGATCTCGAGTCGCCCCGACCCCTCGGCAGCGTCGTCGGCGACCGCCTCCGCGATCACGCGCCGCATGTCGGCCTCGCCGCGCACGCACGCGCGCGCCGCGTCGTACAGGCGCTGGAACCGGAACCAGCCGCGCTCGGTCGCCGGCACGTGCAGCGGGTCGGAGTCGAGCAGCGCGCCCGGCAGGCGGATGCCGTGCTGCTCGGCGAGCTCGCCGAGCGTGCTCACCCGCATCGAGCCCGTGAAGTGCAGGTGCAGGTGCGCCTTGGGGAGCCGGGCCAGGTCGCGCACGGCGGTCAGTCTGCCACCCTGCCAGGTGAATTCCGGCGCGAGCGGGTCAAAGCGCTCCCGGCGCCCGGTTCGTCCCCCCTACAGTTGCCTGTTCGTCGCCCGCCGGCGGCGCATGAGCCCGACAGGGGGAGCCATGACCCACGACCCGACAGCCGCCGCTCTCGACGACCCGTCGACGTCGCCCGCCGAGCTCGCGCGGCTCGCAGCCGAGCGACCCGACCTGCGCGCGCGGATCGCCGCGCACCCCGCCGCCTACCCCGAGCTGCTCGGCTGGCTCGCGGCGCAGGGCGACCCGGCGGTCGCCGCCGCGGTCGCGGCGCGCGGCGCGGCCCCGCAGCAGGCCGCTCCGCAGCAGGCCGCCCAGCCCACCGTGCAGCCCACCGTGCAGCCGGCCGTGCAGCCGACCACGCCGGACGCCTTCCCGAGCCCCACCGGTCCGGTCGCCCCCGTCGTCCCGCAGGACGGCGTCGACGCGCCCGGCGCGGAGTTCGCCCCGGTCGGCGCACAGCCGCGCCGACGCCGCACGGGCCTGTGGGTCGGGGTGGCCGTCGCGGCGGTCGCGGTCGTCGGCGCCGGTGGCTACGCCGCCTGGGCGACGGTGCTGAGCAAGCTGGGCGGCGCCGCGTCGCCCGAGGCAGCCGTGACGCAGCTCGTCGAGGGCGTCGCGGACAAGGACGGCGTCGCCGTGTACGGCGTCCTCTCGCCGTCGGAGGTCGGCTCGTTCCGCGACGCGTTCGACGGCGTCGACGGGCTCGACGACCTGGCCGGCGACGGCAGGTCGGTCGACCCGGAGAAGCTGCGCGCCGCGCTGGACGCGCTCGCGATCGACATCGAGGGCCTGGACCTCCAGGTCGAGGAGGTCGACGAGGGCCTCGCGAAGGTCTCGATCGCGGGCGGCACGCTCACGGTCGACGCCGACGCGGCGGAGCTCACGGACCTCGCGATCGAGGCGCTCACGCCGGTGCTCGAGGCGTACGGCCAGCCGGTGCCGACGGGCGGCGAGCGCGACGAGGCGGTGCAGCAGATCGACGACGCGCTGCCGTGGTCGCTCGACGCCGCCGAGCTGACGTGGGACGCCCAGGGCGAGGAGCAGCTGCCGTTCCTGATGGCGGTCGAGGAGGGCGGTGACTGGTACGTCAGCCCGCTCATGACGATCGGCGAGTACGTCACGGTCGCGCAGGGCGGCACGCGCGGCGCGATGCCGTCCGACGACGCTGCCGCGCCGACCTCGGCCAAGGACGCGGGTGTCGCGTTCACCGAGGCGCTCGCCGGGATCAGCTCGGGCGACATGGACACGCTGTCCGGCACGCTCGCGGAGGGCGAGCGCCGGTTCATGGACGTGTACGTCTCCCAGTGGGTCGGTGAGCTGTCGGCGTCCGACACCGTGGTGACGGTCGACGAGGCGTCGTTCGACTCGCGCGACCTCGGCTCGGGTCGCCAGCTCCTGCAGCCCCGGCGGGTCGCGCTCTCGGGCGACGGTGAGACCGTCGTCGTCGAGGGCACGTGCGCCACGACGACCGGGGGCGACGCCGACGGCGAGAAGCGCTGCATCGCCGACAACCAGGGACTCGTCGAGCTGGGCCTGGAGGACCTCGGCCTCGTCGCGGTCGAGGAGGACGGCGGGTACCGCGTGTCCGTCCTCGCGACGTTCGCGCACGCCTACGGCACGATGCTCGAGAACCTGGTGCGCCTGCAGAAGGACGGCAAGCTCGAGGACCAGCAGTGGCTCGAGGAGAACTTCGGGGACCTGTCCTCGAGCCTCGGCATGGGGGCGCTCGGAGGGCTCGGCGGTCTGGCCACGGTGCCCGAGCTCGAGGGCCTCGACGACCTGGGCGGCTCGCTCGACGACGAGTGGACGTACGAGGAGGAGGACGGCGACATCGACGTGGGCGGCGGCTCCGGCGACGGCACCGACCCCGGCTCCGGCGACGGCGAGGAGACCTGGGACTGGGACGAGGCGTCCTGGGCCGCGCAGAGCGACCTCTACTCGCTCGGCATCGAGGTCTCGGTGTACTACGTCGACCCGTCGGCGAGCCCGCTCACGCCGAACGCGCTGTCCATCGAGGGTGGCCGGTACGTCCTGACGACGGGCGACGGCTCGAAGGACGTCTCGGAGGTGACCTCGGGCGCCGAGCGCGTGACGTTCGACCCGGGCTCGAACGACGGCACGGACTTCTGCGTGGGGCTCGAGCTCGACGGTGGTGCGCAGTGGTCGTACACCCCGCAGGGCGGTGCGGTCGAGGGCGCCTGCGGCTGACGTCCGGTGCCTGCGACTGCGGTGCCTGCCGTCCGCGTGACCTCGGTCAGGCGGACGGCAGGATGCCGCGGGACATCGCGACCGTGACGGCGTGCGTGCGGTCGTCGACGCCGAGCTTGGCGAACACCCGCAGCAGGTGCGTCTTGACGGTCGCCTCGGAGATGAACAGCTCGGCTCCGACGGCGGCGTTCGACAGCCCGCGCGCGACGGCGGCGAGCACCTGCGTCTCGCGTGCCGTGAGGCGCTCGCCCGTGCCGCGCACCTGCTGCACGAGCCGCCGCGCGACCGACGGCGAGAGCGCCGCCTCGCCCCGCGCGGCGGCCCGCACGCCCGCGACCAGCTCGGCGCGCGGGGTGTCCTTGAGCAGGTACCCGGTGGCGCCGGCCTCGACGGCACGCAGGATGTCGGCGTCGGTCTCGTAGGTCGTCAGCACGAGCACGTGCGTGCCCGGGAGCTCGGCGACGACCCGCGCGGTCGCGCCCGCACCGTCGAGCCGCGGCATCCGCAGGTCCATGAGCACCAGGTCCGGGTGCAGCGCGTGCGCGAGCGCGAGCGCCTCCTCGCCGTCGGCCGCCTCGCCGACGACGTCGATGTCGGGCTCGACCCCCAGCAGCCCCGCGATGCCCGAGCGCACCACCGGGTGGTCGTCCGCGACGAGGACCCGGAGGACCGTTCCCGCGGCCTCGTCGGACGTCGTGCTCATGCGATCGCCTCCGTGCGCACGTCCGGTGCCGACGGCAGGCGCAGCACGACGCGCGTGCCCGCACCGGGCGTCCCGGTCAGCCGGAGGTCGCCGCCGGCGGAGCGCGCGCGCTCGCGCATGCCGCGCACCCCGTTGCCCTCGCGGTCGTCGTCGCGCACGCCGCGGCCGTCGTCGGCGACCTCCAGCTCCACGAGCTCGCCCGAGCGTCGCAGCCGGACCGTCACGCCGGCGGCGTCCGCGTGCCGACGCACGTTCGCCAGCGACTCCTGCGCGGCGCGCAGCAGCGTCACGGCGGTCTCTTGCGTCAGCTCGCCGACGTCCTGCGTCTCGACGCGCACGTCCAGGCCCGTCTGCGCGTGCAGCTGGTCGCCCAGCCGGTGCAGCGCGGCCGCGAGGCCGTCGTCGAGCGCGGGCGGTGCGAACGCCGCGACGAGCGCGCGGGCCTCGGCCAGGTTGTCGCCCGCGACCGACTCGATCTGCGTGAGCCGCTCGCGCACGCGCTCGGCACCGCCCGCGCCGGGTCCCGCGTCGGCGACCGCGTCGAGCTCGGCCGACGCGGTCTGCGCGAGCATCACGACGCTCGTGAACCCCTGCGCGAGCGTGTCGTGGATCTCCTGCGCGAGGCGAGCGCGCTCCGCGTGCACGCCCTGCTCGTGGTGGCTCGCGGCGAGCGCGGCCTGCGTGGCGCGCAGGTCGTCGAGCAGCGCGCCGCGCTCCTCGCTCTGCTCGGCGACGTACGTGACCCACAGGCCCAGGCCGATCGAGAACACCATGCCGAGCGTCGCCTGACCGGCGATGGACGGCAGGTCCACCGGATCGGCGCGCACCCGCAGCGCGGTGGCGACCACGACGCCCGTGGTGAGCAGCACGGTCCACGCCACGCCCTGCAGGCGCGACAGCGCGAAGAACCAGATGTGGGAGTACGCGACGAACAGCAGCACGATGCCGAGCTCGGCGGCCCAGGTCTCGTACGTCATGACCAGGACGACCACGACGAGGTACGCCTGCGTCAGCCGCGCGTCGCCGCGGCGCGCCCCGCGTCGGCCGAGCCCGTAGTACGCGAGCGCCATGACGACGAAGCCGGCGAGCGTGCCGAGCGCCCGTGCGACGCTCGGGGCGCCGGGCACGGCGAACGCCGCGCTGATCGTGACCATGATCCAGAACGCGACGTCCCACGCCCGCATCGAGCGGCGCCAGAACTCGTCGCGGTGGCTCACCCGGCGGTCGTCCACGTCGCGCAAGCCTGCCAGGTCGGCGGGGCGGGGCGCCGACGGGCGGTCCGGCGCGTCGCCGGCACCGCCCGTCCGCGCGTGGTGCGCACCCATGCGCCCGGCGTCAGCCGTCGTCCCGGCGGCGCCACCGGAACGTGCGCACGCCGACGACGAGCCCGACGACGAGCCACGCCAGCAGGACCGCCGCGATCGCCCCGTGCTGCCACGACCCGGACACCTCGAGCTGCGCCGCCTCGTCGGGCAGGAACACCGAGCGCATGCCCTGGGCCATCCACTTCAGGGGGAACACGGAGGCGACCTGCTGCATCCACGACGGGAGCTGGTCGAACTGGAAGAACACCCCGGAGATGAACTGCAGGACCAGCACCACGGGGGTGACCACGGCGCTCGCGGACCGGCCGCTGCGCGGCAGCGAGGAGAACGCGACGCCGCAGATCGCGCCGCTGGCGGTGCCGAGCAGCAGGACCCACACGAACGTGGCCCAGTGGGCCGCGTCCTGCGGCATGGGGACGTCGAACACCACCGCGGCCACGGCGAGCAGCACGGCGATCTGCAGCGTGCAGTTGACCAGGACCTGCCCGATCTTGCCCAGGAAGTACGCCGTGGCGGGCAGGGGAGTGGCGCGCAGACGCTTGAGCCCGCCCTCGTCGCGCTCGACCGCGATCGAGATCGCGAGGTTCTGGAAGCTCGTGAGCATGACGCCCGTGGCGACCATCCCGGGCAGGAAGTACTGCGCGAACGGCACCTGCCCGCTGGGCAGCTCGATGCTGGCGTCGTCCTGCCCGAACACCGTCGCGAAGATCGCGAGCATGATCACGGGGTAGGCGAAGATGAAGATGACCGCGTCGCGCTCGCGGAAGAAGCTGCGCAGCTCGTAGCCCGTGCGGGCCAGGCCGAGCGCGAGCGTGCCCGGCACCGCGGCGCGGGTGCGCGGGGTGCTCCCGGCGTGGGTCGTGCTCATCGCGCCACCTCCACGGGCTCGACGGGGGCGGCGGGCGTCGTCGCGGACGCGTCGCCGATCAGGGACAGGTAGACGTCCTCGAGCGTGGGCCGCAGCACCTGCAGCCCGGGCACCTCGCCGTACCGTCCGGCGAGGTCGCGCACGAGCGCGGTCGGCGTGTCCGTCCGCTCCTCGCGCGGGCCGTCCGGCGTGGTCCAGCGCACGAGCGCCTGGCGTGCGGTGCGCCCGCCCAGGTCGGCGGGCGCACCCTGCGCGACCACCCGGCCGGCGTTCACGACGACCACGCGGTCCGCCAGGTGCTCGGCCTCCTCGAGGTAGTGCGTCGTGAGCAGGATCGTCGTGCCGTCCTCGCGCAGCCCCGCGACGAGGTCCCAGAAGTCGCGGCGGGCCTGCGGGTCGAACCCCGTGGTCGGCTCGTCGAGGAACACCAGCTCGGGCCGCCCGACGATGCCGAGCGCGACGTCGAGGCGTCGGCGCTGCCCGCCGGACAGCTGCCGGGCCCGCGTGCGGACCTTCTCGCGCAGCCCGACCGCGTCGATGACCTCGTCGGCATCCCGCGCCTGCGGGTAGAAGCGGGCGAAGTGGCGCACGAGCTCGCCGACGGTCGCCTCCGCGAGGTCGTCGGTGCTCTGCAGCACGACACCGAGGCGGGAGCGCCACGCGCGGCCCGCCCGGGCCGGATCCTCGCCGAGCACGCGCACGTCCCCGCCGTCGCGCTCGCGGAACCCCTCGAGGATCTCCACGGTGGTCGTCTTGCCCGCGCCGTTGGGCCCGAGCACCGCGACGATCTCACCCCGGGCGACGACGAGGTCCAGCCCGTCGACCGCCTGCTTCTCGCCGTAGGCCTTGCGCAGCGCGCTGACCTCGACCGCTGGTGCTGATGTCATGCCCCCAGACTGGCCCCGTCGTGCATGCGCGCGACAGCACCGTCGGACGGGACCCGGGGTCCACCGATCGGTGGACCCCGGGGTCATCCCTCGTCCGGCGAGGTCAGCGCGCCTCGGCCAGCAGGGACTGGATGCGCGAGACGCCCTCGACCAGGTCGTCGTCGCCCAGCGCGTACGACAGGCGCAGGTAGCCCGACGGGCCGAACGCCTCACCGGGCACGACCGCGACCTCGACCTGCTCGAGGATGAGCGCCGCGAGCTCGGCGGAGGTCGTCGGGGTCACACCGCGGATCGAGCGCCCCAGCACGCCCTCGACCGAGGGGTACGCGTAGAACGCACCCTGCGGCACCGGGACGACGACGCCGTCGATCGCCGAGAGCATCTCGACCATGGTCCGTCGCCGGCGGTCGAACGCCGCGCGCATCGCCTCGACCGCCGTGAGGTCACCGGTGAGCGCCGCGATCGCGGCCCGCTGCGAGACGTTCGCGACGTTCGACGTGAGGTGGCTCTGGAAGTTCGTCGCCGCCTTGATCACGTCGGACGGGCCGATCATCCAGCCGACGCGCCAGCCCGTCATCGCGTACGTCTTGGCGACGCCGTTGAGCACGATGCACGTGTCGGCGAGCTCCGGCACGACGCGCTGGATCGGCGTGAACACGGCGTGGTCGTAGGTCAGGTGCTCGTAGATCTCGTCGGTGACAACCCAGATCCCGTGCTCGAGCGCCCAGCGGCCGATCTCGGCGGTCTGCTCGGGGGAGTACACCGCACCCGTCGGGTTGGACGGCGAGCAGAACAGCAGCACCTTGGTGCGCTCGGTCCGCGCGGCCTCGAGCTGCTCGACCGTCACGAGGTAGCCCTGGTCGGCACCGGCGAACACCTCGACGGGCACGCCGCCCGCGAGCCGGATCGCCTCGGGGTAGGTCGTCCAGTACGGCGCGGGCAGCAGCACCTCGTCGCCCGGGTCGACGACCGACGCGAACGCCTGGAACACGGCCTGCTTGCCGCCGTTGGTCACCAGCACGGCGGCCGGGTCCACGTCGTACCCGGAGTCGCGCAGCGTCTTCGCGGCGATCGCCTCGCGCAGCGCGGGCAGGCCGGCGGCGGGCGTGTACCGGTGGTTCGCGGGGTCGCGCACCGCGGCCACCGCGGCGTCGACGATCGCGCTCGGCGTCGGGAAGTCCGGCTCGCCCGCACCGAACCCGATGACGGGCCGGCCGGCGGCCTTGAGGGCCTTCGCCTTGGCGTCGACCGCGAGCGTCGCCGACGGCGCGATCGCGGCGAGGCGCTTCGAGACACGGGAACGGGGCTGCGACGTCTGCTGGCTCACCGGGTCATAGTGGCAGAGGTCACGTGCCCGGCGCGTGGGTGTCCCGGTGCGCGGATCGGTCCCGCGGGCGTCGGTGGAGAGGGCGGTTCGACCCGGGGCGCTCCGTCCCGTATGGTTGTCCACCGGCGGTTGACGTTCGCCAAGATGACCTGTGCCCGCACGGCACCCGGGAGCTCGCTCCCGAGCGCGTGAGGCCCTCGTCGTCCTGGACCGAGGCCGTCGTAGGGCAGTGGCGCAATTGGTAGCGCAGCGGTCTCCAAAACCGCAGGTTGCAGGTTCGAGTCCTGTCTGCCCTGCGCAATCTCCTGTCTGCACCCTCGTGCAGCGGGACAGTCCGAGCATCGACGAGACAGCAGAGGCCGACACGTGAGCGAAACCGCAGCCTCCGCGGCGTCCGGCGCCGAGGGCTCGGCGCGCAAGTCCGCGCCGCAGGCCCCGTCCGGCGAGCGCCGCGGCTTGTTCGCGCGCATCGCGCTTTTCGTGCGCCAGGTCGTCGCCGAGCTCAAGAAGGTGGTCCGCCCCACGCGGCAGGACCTCATCACCTACACGTCGGTCGTGCTGGTGTTCGTCGCCGTCGTCATGGCGTTCGTCACCGTGGTCGACCTGGGCATCGGCAAGGTCACGTTCTGGGTCTTCGGGGGCTGACCCCCGCGGCCCACGTGGCCCGCCAGGCTCGGTCGAGCCGCACCTCCGCACTGGAAGAAAGCAGGTTCGTACGTGTCCCACGAGTCGTCTGAGCCCACCCCGGCCGACGTCGAGCTCTCGGACGCCGTGGAGTCGGTCGAGGCCGTCGAGGCGTCGGCCGCGGACGAGGTCCCGAGCGACGAGGCCGTCTCGGACGAGGTCACGTCCGACGAGGTCGCGTCCGGCGAGGTCGCGTCCGACGAGGCTGCGTCCGACGAGGTCGACCCCGACGAGGACCCGGTCGCCGCGTTCAAGGCGCGCCTGCGCAGCCTGCCCGGTGACTGGTTCGTCATCCACTCCTACGCGGGTTACGAGAACCGCGTGAAGGCGAACCTCGAGAACCGCACGCAGAGCCTCAACATGGAGGACTTCATCTACCAGGTGGAGGTCCCCATGGAGGAGGTCGTGGAGATCAAGAACGCGCAGCGCAAGGTCGTGCGCCGCGTCCGGATCCCCGGCTACGTCCTCGTCCGCATGGACCTGACCGACGAGTCGTGGGGCGCCGTGCGTCACACGCCGGGCGTCACGGGCTTCGTCGGCCACACGCACCAGCCCGTCCCGCTCACGCTGGACGAGGTGTTCTCGATGCTCGCGCCGACGCTCGAGACGAAGGCCCCGACGGCTCCGGCCGCCGCTGCCAAGGCCGCCGCGGCGATCCAGGTCGACTTCACGGTCGGCGAGTCCGTCACGGTCACCGACGGCCCCTTCGACACGCTGCCCGCCACGATCTCCGAGATCAACGCCGAGGCGCAGAAGCTCAAGGTGCTCGTCTCCATCTTCGGCCGGGAGACCCCGGTCGAGCTGTCGTTCAGCCAGGTCGCCAAGATCTGACCGGACCGCCCCTCGGGGCGTCGCGTGCCCGCGCCGCGGGTACGCCCTGCAACCGGGTCATCGCCCACGGCGTCGGCCCACAAGCACGAAAGAGGTGGCGTCATGCCCCCCAAGAAGAAGGTCACCGGCCTCATCAAGCTCCAGATCAACGCCGGTGCGGCTACGCCCGCCCCGCCGATCGGCCCCGCGCTCGGTCAGCACGGCGTGAACATCATGGAGTTCTGCAAGGCGTACAACGCGGCGACCGAGTCGCAGCGCGGCAACGTCATCCCCGTCGAGATCACGGTGTACGAGGACCGCTCGTTCACCTTCATCACGAAGACGCCGCCGGCCGCCGAGCTCATCAAGAAGGCCGCGGGTGTCGCGAAGGGCTCGCCCACGCCGCACACCGTCAAGGTCGCCACGCTGACCCGCGAGCAGGTGCGCGAGATCGCGTCCACCAAGCTCGAGGACCTCAACGCGAACGACATCGACGCGGCCGAGAAGATCATCGCCGGCACCGCCCGGTCGATGGGTATCAAGGTCGAGGGCTGACCCCTCGTCCCCACCCCAGTGGCAGGGCCCTGTGCGGCCCGTGCGACCACGACTGCTCACCAAGGAGAAGCAGATGCCCAAGCACAGCAAGGCGTACCGCGCCGCCGTCGAGAAGATCGAGGCAGGCAAGGTCTACAGCCCTCTCGCCGCCGTCCGTCTGGCGCAGGAGACCTCCGTCTCCAAGTTCGACGCGACCGTCGAGGTCGTCTTCCGTCTCGGTGTCGACCCGCGCAAGGCGGACCAGATGGTCCGCGGCACGGTCAACCTGCCCCACGGCACCGGTAAGACCGCCCGCGTGATCGTGTTCGCGAACGGCGAGCGTGCCGAGCAGGCCCGCGCCGCCGGTGCGGACGAGGTCGGCGGCGACGAGCTCATCGAGAAGGTCGCCGGCGGTTGGACCGACTTCGACGCCGCGGTCGCGACCCCGGACCTCATGGGCAAGGTCGGTCGACTCGGCAAGGTCCTGGGCCCGCGTGGTCTCATGCCGAACCCGAAGACCGGCACCGTGACGATGGACGTGGCCAAGGCCGTCGCGGACATCAAGGGCGGCAAGATCGAGTTCCGCGTGGACCGTCACGCCAACCTGCACTTCATCATCGGCAAGACGTCGTTCTCCGACGTCTCGCTGGTCGAGAACTACGCCGCGGCGCTCGACGAGATCCTGCGTCTCAAGCCCGCCGCGTCGAAGGGCCGCTACATCACCAAGGCGACCATCTCGACCACGAACGGCCCCGGGATCCTGCTCGACCAGAACAAGACCCGGAACCTGACCGCCGAGGACGAGGACTGAGTCCGCGGTAAGACTTCTGGACCGAGACGGTCCACCAGCACGAAGGGTCCGGCCCCCGCGGGGGCCGGACCCTTCGTCGTCGCGGCGGGTGTCGCGTCCCGTCAGCCCCGCGACCCGCGCCCCGGCCCCTCCGCCGCGCGGACACCGGCGCGGAAGCCCGCCACGTACGCGGACCGGGCCACGCTGCGCCGTGCTGCGGCGTACGCCTTGCGGGCCAGCGCCGCGGCGGCCGCGGCGCGGTACGCCGCTGCGTACCCGGCGCGGTACGCCTGGTGCGCCACGCGCCTCGTCGTCGCCCCGCTCGACGCGGCCGCCGCACGACGGCCGGCCCCGACGCCCGCCGCGTAGGCCGCGCGCGCCTGTGCCGCCCCGAGCCGGCGCCCTGCCGCGTAGGCCGCTCGCGACTGCCGCGTGCCCGCGGAGCCCTCGGTGAACGGCTCGGTGAAGGGCTCTGTGAAGGGCTCTGTGAAGGGCTCGGTGAACGGTTCCGTGAAGGGTTCGGTGAACGGGTTGGTCCCGAGTGCTTCGGTGAACGGCTCGGTGAACGGCTCGGTGAACGGCTCCGTGAACGGGTTGGTGCCGAGTGCCTCGGTGAACGGTTCCGTGAAGGGTTCGGTGAACGGTTCGGTGAACGGCTCCGTGAAGGGTTCGGTGAACGGGTTGGTGCCGAGTGCCTCGGTGAACGGCTCCGTGAAGGGCTCCGTGAAGGGCTCGGTGAAGGGTTCGGTGAACGGTTCGGTGAACGGGTTGGTCCCGAGTGCCTCGGTGAACGGTTCCGTGAACGGCTCGGTGAACGGTTCCGTGAAGGGCTCCGTGAACGGCTCCGTGAACGGCTCGGTGAACGGCTCGGTGAACGGCTCGGTGAACGGCTGCGTCGACGACCCGGCGAGCCGGGACGCCCCCTGCGCGTCCCGGTCGTCGGAGTCGTCGGCGGTGGAGCCGCCGGCACCCGGGGTGGTCCGGGCAGCCGCACGCCCGTCGCCCCCGGACCGCAGCCGGTCGCGCCACGTGGGGGCCGCCGCGGCCACGGACACCCCGAGCGTGTCGAGCACGACGTCGATCGGGCTGGCCACGGAGAAGCTCCCGTCGTCCTCGCCGGCCCACAGCAGCCCGACGACGGCTCCGTCCTCGTCGACCAGCACGGACCCGGAGTCGCCCCCGGCGGAGAACCGCTCGGTGCCCTCGGCGGGCTCGACGCGGATCTGGTCGCGCAGCGTGCGCAGGCCGACGCCGGGGCCGAAGTCGACGGCAGTGGTGTAGTCGGTGGACACCACGGTGCCGAGGGTCAGGCCCGTGGTGCGCCCGGACTTGCGCACGGTGGAGCCGACGTCGGCGGTGCCGGCCCCGGTGACGGCGCCGATCCCGACGACGCCCGGGACCCACGGTGCGCCGGGTGCGAGCGCGACGACGGCGGCGTCCATGCGGTCGGTGACGGCGCCCCGCACGAGCGCGCCGAACCGGTCCGCGCCGTCGCGTCCGCCGTCGGCGACCGCGGGCTGCAGCCACGCGGAGCCGACGTCCTCGCGCCCGTCGCCCGCGGCGACGTGCCAGTTGGTGAGGGCGAACGCGCGGCCCGTGTGGCGCTCGCGCACGACGACCCCGAGCGTGCCGTTGACGCTGCGCAGCTGCGCGCGACCGTCGACGGGGATGGTCACGGCGTCGGCGGGGCCGATGCTCAGTCCGCCGGCGAGGGGTCGCACGCGCCGGGTGTGGGCGGCGGCGCCGCTGCTCGCGCTGCCCGTGCCGACCGTGCCGGTCGTGGCGGACAGCGGCGAGACCCGCCCGGAGACGACGTCGGTCGGGACGCCGTCGACGTCCGCGGGGATGCGCTCGTCGTCGGACAGCTCGTCGAGCGGCCGCTTGCGCTCCACGTGCACGACGATCGCCTGCTGCCCGGTGGGGCGGCCCTGGGACCACTTCTCGGCGATGTCGACGCCGACCACGCCGGCGCGGGCGAGCAGGACGTCCTCGACGCCGCGCTTCGTGGGGCGGATCCGGGCGCGCTCGTCGAGCGGTCTCGACGGCGGGGCCGCGGTGGTGCCGGGCTCGGGCGTCGAGTCGGTGCGGGGGTCCTGCTCGGTCATCGGGGCGACACTCCTCATGACGGGTGACGGTGGCCACGGCTGCGAGGGCCGCCGGTCAGGAGCGCGCGGGGGCGGGCCAGATACGTCCCGCGCGTGCCCGATCGCGTGCTGATCTGCACGGACCTCGTCGTCGCGTGCGCCGGCACTCCCCGGCGCGGGCGCCCCCCGGGAGGAACGCTAGTCCGCCCGTCACCCGGGCGGGTGAACTTCACCCGCTCCCCGGCCGCGCGTATCAGGCGCGGCGTGAGGGGCTCCTCGAGGACGACCCGGCTTTCCCGCGTGCGGACGTGCTTGTCGGGTTTGTCCAGGCCGTCCTAGTGTCGTGGGACGGCCGCCCGACGGGACCGGTCGAGTGAGGGGCCAATGATGAGTGACGACCTGGTGGAGCCGGTGGACACCGCGCTCCGCGGCCAGGGGGAGGGGCTCGCCGACCAGGCGGCCCGGGCTGTGCTGGCGTACCGCGACGGAGACCCTGCGCCGCTCGCGGCGCTCGTGCAGGTGATGACGCCGCTGCTCTGGCACACGGTGCGGGCGCAGGGCGCCGGCACCGAGCAGGCCCAGGACATCGTGCAGAACGTGTGGCTCGCGCTGGTGCGCGAGATCGACACGATCCGCGACCCCCGGGCGACGTTGCAGTGGACGCTCGTGACCGCGAAGCGCGCGGCGTGGCGGGCCGTGCGCCGGTCCCGTGAGGAGGCGGCGCGTACGGACTCCGACGAGGCCGCGACCGAGTGGCTCACGGCGCCTGCCGACGAGCTGCCGGACGCCCGCGCGGTGCGCGACGAGCGTGACCGTGTCCTGTGGGACAACGTCCGGTCCCTGCCCGAGCGGTGCCGCCGACTCCTCGGCCTGGTCGCGATGGTCGACCGACCCGACTACGCCGTCGTCTCCCAGGCGCTGGGGATGCCGGTGGGGAGCATCGGACCCACGCGGGGACGCTGCCTCGCCAAGCTGCGCGCCGCCCTCGCCGCCGACCCTTCCTGGAGCGTGTCATGACGCCCGACGACGTCACCGTCGCCCTGCTCGCCGGGGGCGCCGTCGACGACCTCGACACCGAGATCCTCGGCCGCCTGGCCGCGCTCGTGGAGGCTGCCGACCCGGTCCCCGAGGGTCTGGTCGACAGCATCGGCCTCGCCCTCACGATGGAGGTGCTGCACGCGGAGCTCGCGGAGCTGCACCTCGTGGGTGAGCCGGCGCTCGCGGTGCGGACCGACGAGACGAGCATCGAAGCCGGCACGATCACGTTCACGACGGACGTGCTGACCGTGATGATCTCGGTGCACCACGAGAGCGACCTGGTCCGCGTGGACGGTTGGGCCGCTCCCGCGGGGGTGCTCGCCGTCGAGCTGCACCAGTCGGGCCGGGTCACGACGACGACCTCGGACGAGGACGGCCGGTTCGCGTTCGTCGACCTGCACCGCGGCCCGGCGCGACTCGTGCTGCGGCGGCCGTCGGACCCGACCATGCCGGTCGTGACCCCGCAGATCGAGCTCTAGCGGGAACCATGACCGAACGCTCCGGTCCGGCTGCCGCCGGGCCGCTGCCGGACGGCGACGCCCGCCGCGCCGCGCTCGAGCGGGTGGCGGTGGACGTCGCCCTGGCCGAGGCGGACAACGCCGAGGGCCACCCGAACCAGGCGCGGCGCCGGCTGGTCGCGGCGCTCGGGCGCCTCGACCGGCTCGCGGGCGACGACGAGCTGACCGACCCGGTGCGCGTGCGGGTGCGGGCGCGCGCGCTGATGGAGCTCGCGAAGTGCGAGTTCGAGACGCGCGGCGGGCCGCAGGCCGCGCTCGCGCAGCTCGACGGGCTGGTCGCGGCGGGGGCTGCGGACGCGTGGCCGGGGATCGTCCCGGCGGCGGCCGGGGTGCGCGGTCTGCTCGCGCTGCGCGGGGGGCGGCAGGACGAGGCGCTCGTCGCGCTGGACGCGGCGATCGAGCAGCTCGACGTCGCGGACCCGGTCGACGGCTGCCGCGCGCTGCTCAACCGGGGCACGTTGCACAGCGAGCGCCGGGACACCGCGGCCGCGCGCGCGGACTACTCGCAGTGCGCGGTGCGCGCCCGCGCGGCGGGGTTCGACCTCCTCGTGTTCAAGGCCGAGCACAACCTCGGGTACGTGCACTTCCGTGAGGGGCGCCTGCCGGAGGCGCTCGCGACGATGGAGGCGGCGGCGCGCAGCCTGCCGGGTCCGGTCCGGCCCACGGCGCTGCGGGACCGCAGCGAGGTGCTGCTGGAGGCCGGCCTGGTCGGGGTCGCGGACGCGACGCTCGCGCAGGCCGCGCAGATGTTCGCGGACGAGCGGCTGCCGCGCGAGGTCGCGGAGTGCGAGCTGGGCCGCGCGGAGTGCGCGCTGCTGCGTGGCGACCCGGTCGCGGCGCGGCGGTGGGCGTCGAGCGCGCGGCGGCGGTTCGCGCGGCGGGGCGACGAGGCGTGGGTGGTGCGCTCGTCGCTGCTCGAGCTGCAGGCGGACGCGGGCGTGCTCGCGCGTCGGCCGGACGGTCGCGCGTCCCGCAGCGGCTGGGCGGGGGTGGCGCGCCGTGCCGCCGAGGTCGAGGAGCTGTGCCGGACGACGGGCCGGCCCGCGTGGCAGCGCGCCGCGTCCTACCTGCGCATCGAGGCGGACCTGGCCCGCGGCGTGGGGCCCGACCCGGAGCGCGTGCTCGACGGTCTGGGGACGGTGCGCGCCGACGAGCCGCTCACCTTGCGTCTGCACGGCCGGCGGATCCGGGCGCTGCTCGCGGCGGCGGCGGGCCGCCCGGACCGGGCCACGCACCACGTGCGCGCGGGGCAGCGGGACCTCGCGATGCACCGCAGCAGGTTCGGCTCGCTGGACCTGCGCACGGCCGGCGCGGTGCACGGCACGGCGCTCGCGGAGCTGGACATGCGGCTCGCGCTCGCGACCGGGCACCCCGAGCGGGTGCTCGAGTCCGCGGAGCGGGTCCGGGCGGTGATGGGCGGTGCGCCGCGGGTCAACCCGCCGAGCGACCCGCGCACGGCCGAGCTGCTGGCGCAGCTGCGCCGGCTCGTGGAGGGCAGCCGCCCGGTCACGGGTCGGCCCGCCGCGGACCCGGAGCGCCGCAAGCTGATCGCCGACGCGCAGCGGCTCAAGCTCGAGATCCTCGCGCGGTCGTGGCACGAGCCGGGCCGCAGCGCCCGCGACGAGCGGGAGGGCCGCGCGCACGAGGTGCGTGCGGTGCTGGCGCGGCGCCCGCAGACGCTCCTGCTCGACGTGATCGACCACGAGGGCCGCCTGCTCGCGGTGAGCATGGGCGTCGAGGGTGCCGAGCTGGCGGACCTGGGCGAGGCCGCGCCCGCCGCGGAGCTCGTCCGGCGCGTGCACGCGGACCTGGAGGTCGTCGCGAACCCGCTGGTGCCCGCGGAGCTGCGGGCGGTCGCGGACCGCTCGCTGCGCGGTGCGCTCGAGCGGCTCGACGCGGTCGTGCGGCCTGTGCTCGACCGTGCTGACGAGCTCGTCGTCGTCGCGGGTGGGTGGCTGGGGGTGCTGCCGTGGTCGATGCTGCCGTCGCGGCGCGGCGCCCCGACGGTCGTCGCGCCCTCGGTGCACCACTGGATGCGCTACGCGGGCGCGGGTCTGCCGGAGGCGCCGCTGACCGCGGCGGCGGGGCCGGGCCTGGTGCACGCGGCGGACGAGGCGCGGCACGTCGCGACGCTCTGGCCGGGGGCGCGCGTGCTGGTCGACGACGACGCGAGCGTCGCGAACGTGGCCGAGGCGCTCGCGTCGCCGGGTGTGGTGCACCTCGCGGCGCACGGGCGTCACGAGCCGGACAACCCGTTGTTCTCGTCGCTGCGGCTCGCCGACGGCCCGCTGTTCGCGCACGAGCTGGACGCGGGTGGCCAGGTGCCGGACCTGGTCCTGCTGTCGTCGTGCGAGGTCGGCCGCGCGACGATCCGCGCGGGGGGAGAGGCGCTGGGGCTCGCGAGCGTGCTGCTGCGCACGGGCGTCCCGTGCGTGGTCGCGGCGATCGCCCCGCTGCCCGACGAGACGGCGATGCACGTGATGTCGGGCGTGCACGAGCGCATGCGCGCGGGGATGCCCGTGGCGGCGGCGGTGGCGCAGGCGTGCGCGGACCACGACCGCGGTGGTGGCGGCCTGGTGCCGCTCGTGTGCCTGGGAGCGCCGGTGTGACGAGGCCCTCGTCGACGTGCGTCGTCGACGTGCTGGGGGCGAGGGCGGCCGGATTTGGTCGACGGGCGTCGCTGTCGTAGTCTCGTGGGGCCCAAGACCGCCGGTCGTCGTCTCCGTTCGCGGGGCGACCGAAGTCCCGCAGCTCGCGGAGGCCAGCGCAGGTGAGAGTTCCACATGATGGTGCGGTTCGTCCGCCCCGCCCTGTCGAGCCCCGCGCCTGCGCGGGGCTCTTCGTCGTTCTGGGGGACCGACCGGCACCACCATCGGAAGGATTGCCATGGCGAGGCCGGACAAGGCAGCCGCCGTCGCGGAGATCGCGGACAAGTTCCGTGCGTCCAACGCGGCCGTGCTGACCGAGTACCGCGGGCTCACCGTGGCGCAGCTCAAGACGCTGCGTCGCGCGCTCGGCGGCAACGCAACCTACGCCGTGGTGAAGAACACGCTGACCGCGATCGCGGCCAAGGAAGCCGGCCTGACGGGCCTCGACGACGCGCTCGCGGGCCCGTCGGCGATCGCCTTCGTCTCCGGCGACCCGGTCGAGGCCGCCAAGGGTCTGCGTGACTTCGCCAAGGCGAACCCCGCGCTGGTCATCAAGGGTGGTGTCCTCGACGGACGCACCCTGACCGCCGCGGAGGTCACCAAGCTCGCGGACCTCGAGTCCCGTGAGGTCCTGCTGGCCAAGGCGGCCGGCGCGATGAAGGCCAAGCTCTACCAGGCTGCCTACGTCTTCACCGCGAACACCGCCCAGGCCGCTCGTGTCATCGATGCCCTGCGTCAGAAGCAGGAGTCGGAAGGTGCGGCCGCCTGACCCAGGCCCCGGCCTGGTCAGCGCTCCGCGCATCACCCCACATCCCGCTTCCGACGCACGTCGCGTCGCGGAGCACCGAAGAAAGGAACGCCTCTCATGGCGAAGCTCAGCACCGAGGAGCTCATCGAGCAGTTCAAGGGCCTGACCCTGATCGAGCTGTCCGAGTTCGTGAAGGCCTTCGAGGAGGTCTTCGAGGTCACCGCCGCTGCCCCCGTCGCCGTCGCCGCCGCGCCGGCCGCCGGTGGTGCGGGCGCCGACGCCCCGGCCGAGGAGGAGAAGGACTCGTTCGACGTCGTCCTGACCGCCGCCGGTGACAAGAAGATCCAGGTCATCAAGGAGGTGCGTGCGCTCACGTCGCTCGGCCTCAAGGAGGCCAAGGACCTCGTCGACGAGGCGCCGAAGCCGGTTCTCGAGGGCGTCAACAAGGAGACGGCCGAGAAGGCGAAGGCGCAGCTCGAGGGCGCCGGCGCGAGCGTCGAGCTCAAGTGATCTGACTCCGCCCGGGGCGTTCCCCCGGAGCGGAGGCGCTCACGCACGAAGGCCCGTCACCCCCGCGTGGGGCGGCGGGCCTTCGTCGTGCCACGCCGCGGTGCGGACGGCCGTGCGGGCGCGGTCGGCTTCCCCCCGACGCGGCTGGTGTGCCACCATGGCCGCGGCGACGACGAGGTCGCCCGTCCGGCCGAGGGGCCGGGCGCGGCCGCGGACCGCAGGGTCCGGCTGGAGCCGGTGCGACGAGAGCGCGCCGGGCTCGCCGGAAGCCGGTGGACTTTCGCGCCAGGGCCGAGTATGCTAGCGCTTTGCGCTGGCCTGTGCCCGCGATCTCAGATATCCCGACCCGGAGCTCGACGTACGTGCGCGTCGAACACTGCCGTCGCGGCCGGGGATCGCGCCTTGCCAGGCAGCGCAGCGTGCTCTCGACCGCAGGGAAGGACCCCTCTTGGCTGCCTCGCGCACCCCTTCTGCACCGTCCGCCGACGCCATCGCGAACCGCACCGCCTCTCGCCGCATCTCCTTCGCCAAGATCCACGAGCCCCTCGAGGTCCCCGACCTGCTCGGTCTGCAGACCGAGAGCATGGACTGGCTCCTGGGCAACGAGCGCTGGCAGGCGCGCGTGGCGGCCGCGGTCGAGGCGGGGCGCAACGACGTCCCGCAGACCGCCGGCCTCGAGGAGATCTTCGAGGAGATCTCCCCGATCGAGGACTTCGGCGGGACCATGTCGCTCTCCTTCCGCGAGCACCGTTTCGAGCCGCCGAAGTACACGGCCGAGGAGTGCAAGGAGAAGGACTTCACCTTCGCCGCGCCGCTGTTCGTCACCGCCGAGTTCGTCAACTACACGACCGGTGAGATCAAGTCGCAGACGGTCTTCATGGGTGACTTCCCGCTCATGACCGAGCGTGGCACGTTCATCATCAACGGCACCGAGCGCGTCGTCGTCTCGCAGCTCGTGCGCTCGCCCGGCGTCTACTTCGAGCGCACGGCGGACAAGACGTCCGACAAGGACATCCTCACGGCCAAGGTCATCCCGAGCCGTGGGGCGTGGCTCGAGTTCGAGATCGACAAGCGCGACAACGTCGGTGTGCGCGTCGACCGCAAGCGCAAGCAGAACGCCACGGTGCTGCTCAAGGCGCTCGGCATGACCGAGGGCGAGATCCGCGAGGAGTTCGCGGCGTACCCGGCGGTCATCGACACGCTCGAGAAGGACCACGTCCAGACGCAGGACGAGGCGCTGCTCGACCTCTACCGCAAGATCCGCCCGGGCGAGCCGCCGACGGTCGAGGCCGGCCGCGCCCTGCTGGAGAACTTCTACTTCAACCCGAAGCGCTACGACCTCGCGAAGGTCGGCCGCTACAAGGTCAACAAGAAGCTCGGCCGCGACGCCGCGCTCACGGACTCGGTGCTCACGCTCGAGGACGTCGTCGCGACGATCAAGTACCTCGCGGCGCTCCACATCGACGCCACCACGCTGCCCGGCACGCGGGGCGGTGAGGCGATCGAGGTCCGCGTCGAGACGGACGACATCGACCACTTCGGCAACCGTCGCATCCGCGCGGTCGGCGAGCTCATCCAGAACCAGGTCCGCACGGGCCTGTCCAGGATGGAGCGCGTCGTGCGCGAGCGCATGACGACGCAGGACGTCGAGGCGATCACGCCGCAGACCCTGATCAACATCCGCCCGGTCGTGGCGTCGATCAAGGAGTTCTTCGGCACCTCGCAGCTCTCGCAGTTCATGGACCAGAACAACCCGCTCGCGGGCCTGACGCACAAGCGGCGTCTGTCGGCCCTGGGCCCGGGTGGTCTGTCCCGTGACCGCGCCGGCATGGAGGTCCGTGACGTCCACCCGTCGCACTACGGCCGCATGTGCCCGATCGAGACCCCCGAGGGTCCGAACATCGGTCTGATCGGCTCGCTCGCGTCGTTCGGTCGCATCAACCCGTTCGGCTTCGTCGAGACGCCGTACCGCCGGGTCGTCGCGGGCAAGGTCACGGACGAGGTGCACTACCTCACGGCCGACGACGAGGACCGCCACGTCATCGCGCAGGCGAACGCGCCGCTCAAGGAGAACGGCGAGTTCGAGGAGGACCGTGTCCTCGTCCGCACCAAGGGCGGGGAGATCGACTACATCCCCGGCGAGCTCATCGACTACATGGACGTCTCGCCGCGCCAGATGGTGTCGGTCGCGACGGCCCTGATCCCGTTCCTCGAGCACGACGACGCGAACCGCGCGCTCATGGGCGCCAACATGCAGCGCCAGGCCGTGCCGCTGGTCCGCTCCGAGGCGCCGCTCGTCGGCACCGGCATGGAGCGTCGTGCGGCCGTCGACGCCGGTGACGTGATCGTCGCGACGAAGCCGGGTGTCGTCACGGAGGTCTCCGCGGACCTCATCACGGTGGCGAACGACGACGCGACGACGTCGACGTACCGGGTCGCGAAGTTCCGCCGCTCCAACCAGGGCACGTCGTACAACCAGCGTGTGCTCGTCGACAGCGGCCAGCGCGTCGAGGTCGGCTCGGTCCTGGCGGACGGCCCGGCGACGGACGAGGGCGAGCTCGCGCTCGGCCGCAACCTGTTGGTGGCGTTCATGTCGTGGGAGGGCCACAACTACGAGGACGCGATCATCCTGTCGCAGCGCCTCGTGCAGGACGACGTGCTGTCCTCGATCCACATCGAGGAGCACGAGGTCGACGCGCGCGACACCAAGCTCGGCCCCGAGGAGATCACGCGGGACATCCCGAACGTCTCCGAGGAGGTCCTCGCGGACCTGGACGAGCGCGGCATCATCCGCATCGGTGCCGAGGTCGGCGCCGGCGACATCCTCGTCGGCAAGGTGACCCCCAAGGGTGAGACCGAGCTGACCCCGGAGGAGCGCCTGCTGCGTGCGATCTTCGGCGAGAAGGCGCGCGAGGTGCGTGACACGTCGCTCAAGGTCCCGCACGGTGAGTCCGGCACGGTCATCGAGGTGCGCACGTTCTCGCGCGAGGACGGCGACGAGCTGCCCGCGGGCGTCAACGAGCTGGTGCGCGTCTACATCGCCCAGCGCCGCAAGATCACCGCGGGTGACAAGCTCGCCGGCCGCCACGGGAACAAGGGCGTCATCTCGACGATCCTGCCCGAGGAGGACATGCCGTTCCTCGAGGACGGCACGCCGGTCGACATCATCCTCAACCCGATGGGTGTCCCGGGTCGTATGAACGTCGGCCAGGTGCTCGAGGTCCACCTCGGGTGGATCGCCGCGCAGGGGTGGGACATCTCGCTGGCAGCCGAGGGCGACGTGTCCTGGAAGGACAACGTCCCCGCGAACGCCGCGAGCAGCGACCCCCGCACCCCGGTGGCGACGCCGGTGTTCGACGGTCTGCAGGAGGACGCCCTCACGGGCCTGCTCTCCAGCACGCTGCCGAACCGCGACGGCGAGCGCATGGTCGGCCCCGACGGCAAGGCGCGCCTGTTCGACGGGCGTTCCGGCGAGCCGTTCCCGGAGCCGGTGTCGACCGGTTACATGTACATCCTGAAGCTGCACCACCTCGTCGACGACAAGATCCACGCGCGCTCGACGGGTCCGTACTCGATGATCACGCAGCAGCCGCTGGGTGGTAAGGCGCAGTTCGGTGGGCAGCGGTTCGGCGAGATGGAGGTGTGGGCCCTCGAGGCGTACGGCGCCGCCTACACGCTGCAGGAGCTCCTGACCATCAAGTCCGACGACGTGCCCGGCCGCGTCAAGGTGTACGAGGCGATCGTCAAGGGCGAGAACATCCCCGACTCGGGCATCCCGGAGTCGTTCAAGGTTCTGCTCAAGGAGATGCAGTCGCTCTGCCTGAACGTCGAGGTGCTGTCGTCCGACGGCGTGTCGATCGACATGAAGCAGAACGACGACGAGGTCTACCGCGCTGCGGAGGAGCTCGGCATCGACCTGTCGCGTCGCCCCAACGCGAGCAGCGTCGAGGAGATCTGACGTCGAGCGGCTCGTCGTGCCGCCCACCCTCGGGTGAGAGCGCACGACGAGCCGCCCGCACCACCCCTTGCACCATTCCGTCCGCCGCAGGCCCGTCCCGGGCCCGGCTAGCGAAGGAAGTAGGACCCCCTTGCTCGACGTCAACGTCTTCGACGAGCTGCGTATCGGCCTGGCCACGGCCGACGACATCCGTGCCTGGTCGCACGGCGAGGTCAAGAAGCCCGAGACCATCAACTACCGGACCCTGAAGCCGGAGAAGGACGGTCTGTTCTGCGAGAAGATCTTCGGTCCCACCCGGGACTGGGAGTGCAACTGCGGCAAGTACAAGCGCGTGCGCTTCAAGGGCATCATCTGCGAGCGCTGCGGCGTCGAGGTGACGCGTTCCAAGGTGCGCCGTGAGCGCATGGGCCACATCGAGCTGGCCGCCCCCGTCACGCACATCTGGTTCTTCAAGGGTGTGCCGTCGCGTCTGGGCTACCTGCTCGACCTGGCGCCCAAGGACCTCGAGAAGGTCATCTACTTCGCGGCCTACATGATCACGTGGGTCGACGAGGAGGGCCGTCACGAGGACCTCCCGAACCTCCAGAACGAGATCGACCTGGAGCGCAAGGAGATCGCGGACCGCCGCGACAACGACATCAACAACCGTGCCGCCAAGCTCGAGGCCGACCTGGCCGAGCTCGAGGCGGAGGGTGCCAAGGCCGACGCGCGGCGCAAGGTGCGCGACTCGGCCGAGCGGGAGATGGCGCAGATCCGCAAGCGTGCGGACGCGGAGATCGAGCGCCTCGAGCAGGTCTGGGACCGGTTCAAGAACCTCAAGGTCGCGGACCTCGAGGGCGACGAGATGCTCTACCGCCAGCTCCAGGACCGCTACGGCAACTACTTCGAGGGCTCGATGGGCGCCGCGGCGATCCAGAAGCGCCTCGAGGCGTTCGACCTGGAGGCGGAGTCGGAGAACCTGCGCGAGATCATCAAGACCGGCAAGGGCCAGCGCAAGACGCGTGCCCTCAAGCGTCTGAAGGTCGTCAACGCGTTCCTCACGACGAACAACTCGCCGACGGGCATGGTCCTCGATGCGGTCCCGGTCATCCCGCCGGACCTGCGCCCGATGGTCCAGCTCGACGGTGGCCGGTTCGCCACCTCGGACCTGAACGACCTGTACCGCCGCGTCATCAACCGGAACAACCGCCTCAAGCGGCTCCTGGACCTGGGCGCGCCGGAGATCATCGTCAACAACGAGAAGCGGATGCTCCAGGAGGCCGTGGACTCGCTGTTCGACAACGGCCGCCGCGGCCGCCCGGTCACGGGCCCCGGCAACCGTCCGCTGAAGTCGATCTCCGACATGCTCAAGGGCAAGCAGGGCCGGTTCCGCCAGAACCTGCTCGGCAAGCGCGTCGACTACTCGGGCCGTTCGGTCATCGTCGTCGGCCCGCAGCTCAAGCTGCACCAGTGCGGCCTGCCGAAGCAGATGGCGCTCGAGCTGTTCAAGCCGTTCGTCATGAAGCGCCTGGTGGACCTCAACCACGCGCAGAACATCAAGTCCGCCAAGCGCATGGTCGAGCGCGCCCGCCCGGTCGTGTGGGACGTGCTCGAGGAGGTCATCACCGAGCACCCGGTGCTGCTGAACCGTGCGCCCACGCTGCACCGTCTGGGCATCCAGGCGTTCGAGCCGCAGCTGGTCGAGGGCAAGGCGATCCACCTGCACCCGCTCGTCTGCGCCGCGTTCAACGCGGACTTCGACGGTGACCAGATGGCCGTCCACCTGCCCCTGAGCGCGGAGGCGCAGGCCGAGGCCCGCATCCTCATGCTCTCGAGCAACAACATCCTCAAGCCGTCGGACGGTCGTCCGGTGACCATGCCCTCGCAGGACATGATCATCGGCCTGTACCACCTGACGTCCGACAAGCCGGGTGCCGAGGGCGAGGGCCGTGCGTTCAGCTCGGTCGCCGAGGCCGTCATGGCGTTCGACCAGGGCACGCTCGACCTCAACGCGGTCGTGAAGATCCGGTTCGACGACCTGGTGCTGCCCGAGGAGGACGCGCCCGAGGGCTACGAGTACGGCCAGACCCTGCTGTTCGAGACGACGCTGGGCCGCGCGCTGTTCAACGAGCTGCTCCCGGTCGACTACCCGTACGAGAACGGCGTCGTCGACAAGAAGCGGCTGTCCGTGATCGTGAACGACCTCGCGGAGCGCTACCCCAAGGTAGCCGTCGCGGCGTCGCTCGACGCCCTGAAGGAGGCCGGCTTCCGCTGGGCCACCCGCTCCGGCGTGACGATCGCGATTTCCGACGTCGCCACGCCGGCGGCGAAGGCGGCGATCCTCGAGGAGCACGAGGCGCGCGCGGCGAAGGTGCAGGGTCAGTACGAGAAGGGCCTCATCACCGACGACGAGCGTCGTCAGGAGCTCATCGAGATCTGGACGCAGGCCACCGACAAGGTCGCCAAGTCGATGCAGGAGAACTTCCCTGCGCGCAACACGGTGTTCCGGATGGTCGGCTCGGGCGCACGTGGTAACTGGATGCAGGTCCGTCAGATCGCCGGTATGCGCGGTCTCGTGGCGAACCCGAAGGGCGAGATCATCCCGCGCCCGATCAAGTCCAACTACCGCGAGGGCCTGTCCGTCCTCGAGTACTTCATCGCGACGCACGGTGCCCGCAAGGGTCTGGCGGACACCGCTCTGCGGACCGCCGACTCGGGTTACCTCACGCGTCGTCTGGTGGACGTCTCGCAGGACGTCATCGTGCGCGAGGACGACTGCGGCACCGAGCGCGGTCTGACCATGCCGATCGGTGTCCCGGGTGCGGACGGCAAGCTGCGCCGCCACGACAAGGTGGAGACGAGCGTCTTCTCGCGCACGCTGGCCACCGACATCGAGGTGGAGGGCGAGGTCATCGGCCGCGCGGGCGACGACGTGGGCGACGTCCTGCTGGACCGCCTGCTCGAGACGGGCGTCGACACCCTCAAGGTGCGGTCGGTGCTCACGTGCGAGTCGCGTGTCGGCACGTGCGCGAAGTGCTACGGCCGCTCGCTGGCCACCGGCAAGCTCGTCGACATCGGTGAGGCCGTCGGCATCATCGCGGCGCAGTCGATCGGTGAGCCCGGCACGCAGCTGACGATGCGTACCTTCCACACCGGTGGTGTCGCCTCCGCGGAGGACATCACGCAGGGTCTGCCGCGTGTCCAGGAGCTCTTCGAGGCCCGCACCCCCAAGGGTGAGGCGCCGATCGCGGAGTTCTCGGGCCGGGTGGCGATCGAGGAGGGTGACCGCTCGCGGCGCATCGTCCTGACGCCGGACGACGGCTCGGAGGAGATCGCGTACCCGATCACCAAGCGCTCGCGTCTGCTCGTGAACGACGGCGACCACGTCGCGGTCGGCACGCAGCTGGTGCAGGGTGCCGTGGACCCGAAGAAGGTCCTGCGCATCCTGGGCCCGCGCAAGACGCAGGAGCACCTGGTCGACGAGGTGCAGGAGGTCTACCGCTCGCAGGGTGTGGACATCCACGACAAGCACATCGAGGTCATCGTGCGGCAGATGCTGCGTCGCGTGACGGTGCTCGACTCCGGCACGACCGACCTGCTGCCCGGCGAGCTCGCCGAGCGCGGGAAGTTCGAGGACGCGAACCGCAGGACGGTCGCCGAGGGCGGTCAGCCGGCCTCGGGTCGTCCGGAGCTCATGGGCATCACGAAGGCGTCGCTCGCGACGGACTCGTGGCTGTCGGCGGCCTCCTTCCAGGAGACGACCCGCGTGCTCACCGAGGCCGCGATGTCGGGTCGGTCCGACCCGCTGCTCGGCCTCAAGGAGAACGTCATCCTCGGCAAGCTCATCCCCGCCGGTACCGGCCTGCCGCGTTACCGCGACATCGCCGTGGAGCCGACCGAGGAGGCCAAGGCCGAGCTGTACCCGACGTTCGGCTACGACGAGATCGACTTCCCCGCCCTGGGCTTCGGCTCGGGTGAGGCGATCCCGCTCGAGGACATCGACTTCGGCGACCTGCGCTGACGTCGGTCTCCTGACCCGACCCGAGGGGGTCCACCGCATGACGGTGGGCCCCCTCGGGCGTCCCGGCCCCGCGCGCCGAGGGGTCGGACGCGGTCCCCGACGGGTGGCCCGCGTCCGCGCGGTGGGCGTTGGTCGAGGCGCTGCGGGTGCACCCGAGGAGGGCCGCTGGCCGGGTGCGGCGGCGTCCTGCTCCTGACCGCGGCGGCGCCGACGCAGGTGGCGGGGCTGCGCCGGGGGAGCGGGCATGTGGTCGGGGAGCGTCACAGTCGTGGTCCTTTGACGGTGCTATGGCGGCCAGGTAACGTTGGACTCTGTGCCCGCGCCGTCGGGCCCTCGCGCGTGCACTCGCACGGACGCGGTCCGGTTCGCCGGACGGACGTCACGACGAGTGCGGCAAGCGATCCCCCGCCACTCGCGCGGCTCCCGCCGCCCAGCTCTGCTGGGCCTCGGCGCCGCAGAGGACCGGGGCGACACGCCCGAGCGCGGGGGTCGGTGCGGGAGGAAAGACCAGGCGATAGCCGCGCGACGGGCGGCGACTCGCGCACTTGCCGGCCGTCCTGGGTGACGGGGTCCGGTCGACCAGAGCTCATCTACCAGACGGAGACGTAGTGCCTACGATCCAGCAGCTGGTCCGCAAGGGCCGGCAGGCGAAGACGAACAAGTCGAAGACGCCTGCCCTCAAGGGCAGCCCCCAGCGTCGCGGTGTGTGCACGCGCGTGTACACCACGACCCCCAAGAAGCCGAACTCCGCCCTGCGCAAGGTCGCCCGTGTGCGCCTGTCGTCGGGTGTCGAGGTCACGGCGTACATCCCCGGCGTGGGCCACAACCTCCAGGAGCACTCGATCGTGCTCGTCCGCGGCGGTCGTGTGAAGGACCTCCCCGGTGTCCGCTACAAGATCGTGCGCGGCGCGCTCGACACGCAGGGCGTGAAGAACCGCAAGCAGGCGCGCAGCCGCTACGGCGCGAAGAAGGGCTGAACCGATGCCTCGTAAGGGTCCCGCCCCGAAGCGGCCGCTGATCGTCGACCCCGTCTACGGGTCGCCGGTCGTCACGCAGCTCATCAACAAGATCCTCCTCGACGGCAAGAAGACCGTCGCCGAGTCGATCGTCTACGGCGCGCTCGAGGGCGTGCGCGAGAAGACCCAGCAGGACCCGGTCGTCGTGCTCAAGCGCGCGCTCGACAACGTGCGTCCGTCGCTCGAGGTCAAGTCGCGTCGTGTCGGTGGCGCCACCTACCAGGTGCCGATCGAGGTGCGCCCCGTGCGTTCCACGACGCTCGCGCTGCGCTGGCTCACCGACTACTCGCGCGCTCGTCGCGAGAAGACGATGACCGAGCGCCTCATGAACGAGATCCTCGACGCGTCCAACGGCCTCGGTGCCGCTGTGAAGCGCCGCGAGGACATGCACAAGATGGCCGAGTCCAACCGGGCCTTCGCGCACTACCGCTGGTGATTCCAGCCGGTGCGGCCGGCGCGCGACAGCGTGTGCCGGCCGCACACCGAGCCAACCGACAAGGGGCAGACCAACGTGGCACTTGACGTGCTGACGGACCTCACGAAGGTCCGCAACATCGGCATCATGGCGCACATCGATGCCGGCAAGACGACGACCACCGAGCGGATCCTGTTCTACACCGGGGTCAACTACAAGATCGGTGAGACGCACGACGGTGCGTCGACGATGGACTGGATGGAGCAGGAGCAGGAGCGCGGCATCACGATCACGTCCGCCGCGACGACCTGCTACTGGAAGAACAACCAGATCAACATCATCGACACGCCCGGTCACGTGGACTTCACCGTCGAGGTCGAGCGCTCGCTGCGCGTCCTCGACGGCGCCGTCGCCGTGTTCGACGGCAAGGAGGGCGTGGAGCCCCAGTCGGAGACCGTGTGGCGCCAGGCCGACAAGTACGACGTCCCGCGCATCTGCTTCGTCAACAAGATGGACAAGCTGGGTGCGGACTTCTACTTCACGGTGAAGACGATCGTGGACCGCCTCAAGGCCAAGCCGCTGGTCCTCCAGCTGCCCATCGGCTCCGAGAGCGACTTCATCGGCGTCGTGGACCTGGTCGAGCAGCGTGCGCTCGTCTGGCGCGGTGAGACCGCGCTCGGCGAGAAGTACGAGGTCGAGGACATCCCGGCCGACCTGGTGGAGAAGGCGGAGCAGTACCGCGCCGAGCTCATCGAGGCCGTCGCCGAGACCGACGAGGCGCTGCTCGAGAAGTACCTCGGTGGCGAGGAGCTCACGGTCGCCGAGATCAAGGCGGGCATCCGCAAGCTCACGGTCGCGTCCGAGGCCTACCCGGTGCTGTGCGGCTCGGCGTTCAAGAACAAGGGCGTCCAGCCCATGCTCGACGCCGTGATCGACTACCTGCCGACGCCGCTGGACGTGCCGGCCGTCGAGGGCCACGACGTCAAGGACCCCGAGGTCGTCATCGAGCGCCACCCCGACGCGTCCGAGCCGTTCGCGGCGCTCGCGTTCAAGGTCGCCGCGCACCCGTTCTTCGGCAAGCTCACCTACGTCCGCGTGTACTCGGGCAAGGTCGAGCAGGGCGCCCAGGTCCTCAACGCGACCAAGGGCAAGAAGGAGCGCATCGGCAAGCTGTTCCAGATGCACTCCAACAAGGAGAACCCGGTCGGCGAGGCGCAGGCGGGGCACATCTACGCCTTCATCGGCCTCAAGGACGTCACGACCGGTGACACGCTCACCGACCCGAGCGCGCCCGTCGTGCTCGAGTCGATGACGTTCCCCGAGCCCGTCATCGACGTCGCGATCGAGCCGAAGACCAAGGGCGACCAGGAGAAGCTCTCCATCGCGATCCAGAAGCTCGCCGAGGAGGACCCGACGTTCCGGGTCAAGCTCGACGAGGAGACCGGCCAGACGGTCATCGGCGGCATGGGCGAGCTCCACCTCGACATCCTCGTCGACCGCATGCGTCGCGAGTTCAAGGTCGAGGCCAACGTCGGCAAGCCGCAGGTCGCGTACCGCGAGACGATCCGTCGCAAGGTCGAGAAGCTCGACTACACGCACAAGAAGCAGACCGGTGGTTCGGGCCAGTACGCGAAGGTCCAGGTGACCTTCGAGCCGCTGGAGTCCGACGAGGGCGAGCTGTACCAGTTCGAGAACGCGGTCACCGGTGGCCGCGTCCCGCGCGAGTACATCCCGTCGGTCGACGCCGGTATCCAGAGCGCGATGCAGCTCGGCGTGCTCGCGGGCTACCCGCTCGTGGGCATCAAGGCGACGCTCATCGACGGTGCGGCGCACGACGTCGACTCCTCGGAGATGGCGTTCAAGATCGCCGGCTCGATGGTCCTCAAGGAGGCGGTCCGCAAGGCCGACCCGGTTCTTCTCGAGCCGGTCATGGCCGTCGAGGTCCGCACCCCCGAGGACTACATGGGTGATGTCATCGGCGACCTGAACTCGCGCCGCGGCATGATCCAGTCCATGGAGGACGCGACGGGCGTGAAGGTGATCCGCGCCCAGGTGCCGCTCTCCGAGATGTTCGGGTACGTCGGTGACCTGCGGTCGAAGACCCAGGGTCGTGCGGTGTACTCGATGCAGTTCGACAGCTACGCCGAGGTTCCTCGTAACGTGGCCGAAGAGATCATCAAGAAGACCCGGGGCGAGTAAGTCCCACAGGTCGAAACCTGTAGTTCCATCACACAAACCGACCCGTGGGGCCGCACGTCCTGCCGGTACCTTCCGGTACCTGCAGCCGGGCAGTCTCTACCAAGTCCTGAGGAGGACACCTAGTGGGCAAGGCGAAGTTCGAGCGGACGAAGCCGCACGTCAACATCGGGACCATCGGTCACGTCGACCACGGCAAGACGACGCTGACCGCCGCGATCTCGAAGGTGCTGCACGACAAGTACCCCGACCTGAACCCCTTCACGCCGTTCGACGAGATCGACAAGGCGCCGGAGGAGAAGCAGCGCGGTATCACGATCAACATCGCGCACGTCGAGTACCAGACCGAGAAGCGTCACTACGCGCACGTCGACGCCCCCGGTCACGCCGACTACATCAAGAACATGATCACGGGTGCGGCGCAGATGGACGGCGCCATCCTCGTGGTCGCGGCGACGGACGGCCCGATGGCCCAGACGCGTGAGCACGTCCTGCTCGCCCGTCAGGTCGGCGTGCCCTACCTGCTCGTGGCGCTGAACAAGACCGACATGGTCGACGACGAGGAGATCCTGGACCTCGTCGAGATGGAGGTGCGCGAGCTCCTCACGTCGCAGGGCTTCCCCGGCGACGACGTCCCGGTGATCCGCGTCTCGGGCCTCAAGGCGCTCGAGGGCGACCCCACCTGGGTCAAGTCGGTCGAGGACCTGCTCGACGCCGTCGACGAGAACGTGCCGGACCCGGTGCGTGACATCGACAAGCCGTTCCTCATGCCGATCGAGGACGTCTTCACGATCACCGGTCGTGGCACCGTCGTGACGGGCCGCGTCGAGCGCGGTCAGCTCAAGGTGAACGAGGAGGTGGAGATCGTCGGCATCAAGGAGAAGGCGATCAAGACCACGGTCACCGGCGTCGAGATGTTCCGCAAGCTGCTCGACTACGCCGAGGCCGGCGAGAACGTCGGTCTGCTCCTGCGCGGCACGAAGCGCGAGGAGGTCGAGCGCGGCCAGGTCGTCGTCAAGCCCGGCTCGATCACGCCGCACACGGAGTTCGAGGGCCAGGTCTACATCCTGGCCAAGGACGAGGGTGGCCGTCACAACCCGTTCTACGGGAACTACCGCCCGCAGTTCTACTTCCGCACGACGGACGTCACCGGCGTCATCACGCTGCCCGAGGGCACCGAGATGGTCATGCCCGGTGACAACACCGAGATCCACGTGAACCTCATCCAGCCCATCGCGATGGAGGAGGGCCTCGGCTTCGCCATCCGCGAGGGTGGCCGCACCGTCGGCTCGGGCCGCGTCACGAAGATCCTCAAGTGATCCGAGCCCTTCGGGGCTGATCGCACCACGCAGGGCCCGGGAGCTTCGGCTCCCGGGCCCTGCGCGCGTCCCGGCCCCGTCTCCGCCCTGCCCCGCGGGGCGGAGAAGAGGTGCCGGTCAGGGCCGTCCAAAACGTTTCACCCCACGGGTGTTTCGTCCGGATCCCTCGCGTGCGCGCGGCGCGCGCGATTAGCGTCCTGCGCATGTCCGCTGAGCTCCCTCCGCCGCGTGACGCGGCCGGCCGTCGCGACGCCGCGACCGCCGTCGACACGCCCCCCTCCTCCCCGTCCTTCGACTCGGTCGTCGCCTCCTCGGCGTCGGGCCCCGCACCCGCCGGGCGCGGCAAGGTCGTCGGCTGGGTGGTCGGCATCGCCATCGCCGTCGTCCTGGGCATCGGCGCCTACGCCGTGCTGGGCGGTGGCTCCGACGACGACGCGGCCGGCGACGACGCCGACGCCGCCACGAGCGCCTCGATCGCACGCGGCGACGCGACCTCCGCGCAGCTGCGCATCGAGGGCTCGGTCGGCACGGTGCAGCTGAGCGCGGACGCGCCGGCCGACAAGCTGCTCACGCTGGGTGCCACCGGCGCCGACGCCGCCGCGCAGGCCACCGAGGGCAGCCCGGCGGTGGCGACGCTCTCCGGCGAGTCGTCGACCGTGCAGGTCGCCCCGGACGCCCAGTGGTCGGTCGTCCTCGACGTGCAGACCGACACCGTCTCCGGTGACCTCTCGGCGGCGGAGGTCGCCGAGCTGCGGGTCGTCGCGGGCACCCGGTCGGTCGACGTGCACCTGGGTGAGCCGACGGGCACGTCCGTGATCAACCTCGAGGCCGGCCTCGGATCGTTCCTGCTCACCGTGCCCGACGGGGTCGGGGTCAAGGTCGTCGTCCAGGGCGGCGCCGGCCAGGTCATGATCGACGACGTGACCGAGAACTCGGTCACGTCGGGCTCGACGTTCACCACCGAGGGCTTCGTCGAGGCGGACCCGCACTACGTCGTCGAGGTGCCGAGCGGCGTCGGGACGCTCACGGTGCACCACGGCTGAGCACGCGCCCGCTGGGCACGAGCCGACCGCGCACGAGCCTGCTGAGCACGAGCCGGCCGAGCGCACCCCGCGCAGGTCGCAGGAGCCGTCCACCACCCCCGGGGCGTGGGCGGCTCCTGCGCATGCCCGGCGACGGGAACCCCGCACCCGCCGCACGGTGCCGGTGGGGCTCGGGGTGCTCGTCGTCGCGCTCGCAGCGGTGGTCGCCGTGACCGTGCTCGACGGCGACGATGCGCCGCGCGCCTGCTCCCGCACCGCCGAGGCGCCCACCGGTGGGACGGTGCGGACGGTCGCGCAGGGGGCGCAGCTCGCCGTCGGTGACGCGCGGCTCGGGGTCGGGGGACTGTCCGACGACGGGTGCACCGTCACGACGTTCGGCGACGTGGCGTCGCTCGAGGTGGTGCGGGGCCGCCCGCGCGCTGCCGTGGAGTGAGTCCGAGGTCACGACCGGGCCCGGTTGGAGTTCGACGGCCTCGTCTGGCACACTGTTCAGGTTGCCCGCTACGGGTGTGCCTTCGTGTGCGCCTGAGGCAGGGCAGACAGACGTGGCGAACCGCGTCAGCCCCGGGGTCCACCCGGTGGTGGCGGTTCGACGACAACCACCGATCCTGTACCGCACGGTACGCAGCGCCCTGGTGCGTCGCTCAACGCGACACGCCCGAGCGCGGGGGTCGGACAGGACTGGTTCGAAGAGAGAGAAGTAGAGGACGCCATGGCGGGACAGAAGATCCGCATCCGGCTCAAGTCCTACGACCACGAGGTCATCGACAGCTCGGCGCGCAAGATCGTCGACACGGTGACTCGCGCTGGTGCGTCGGTCGTGGGTCCGGTGCCGCTGCCGACGGAGAAGAACGTCTTCTGCGTCATCCGGTCGCCCCACAAGTACAAGGACAGCCGCGAGCACTTCGAGATGCGTACGCACAAGCGGCTGATCGACATCATCGACCCCACGCCGAAGGCCGTCGACTCGCTCATGCGTCTCGACCTGCCCGCGGACGTGAACATCGAGATCAAGCTCTGATCGCTGGGAAGGAACTGATCCTCATGGCTACCCAGCAGAACGCGCGCCCCGTCACGGCGCTGCTCGGCCGCAAGCTCGGCATGACCCAGCTGTGGGACGAGGCCGGTCGCCTCGTGCCCGTCACGGTCGTCGAGATCGGCACGAACGTGGTGACGCAGGTCCGCTCCGCTGAGGCTGACGGCTACGCGGCTGTCCAGCTGGCCTTCGGCCAGATCGACCCGCGCAAGGTCACCAAGCCGCTCAAGGGCCACTTCGAGAAGGCGGGGGTCACCCCCCGTCGGCACGTGGCTGAGATCCGCACGTCGAACGCGGCCGAGTTCACGCTCGGCCAGGAGCTCGACGCGACCGTCTTCGAGGCAGGCCAGCTCGTCGACGTCATCGGTACCACCAAGGGCAAGGGCACCGCCGGTGTCATGAAGCGTCACGGCTTCTCCGGCGTGAGCGCGTCCCACGGTGCGCACCGCAACCACCGCAAGCCGGGCTCGATCGGTGGCGCGTCGACGCCGTCGCGCGTGTTCAAGGGCCTGCGTATGGCCGGTCGGATGGGCGTCGCCCGTCAGACCACCCAGAACCTGACCGTGCACGCGGTCGACGCCGAGCGGGGCCTCCTGCTCGTCAAGGGTGCCGTCCCCGGCCCCAAGAACGGCGTCGTCGTCGTGCGTACCGCTGTGAAGGGTGCGTGACCTCGATGAGCGACACGCTGACCGTCGACGTCCTGGACCCGAAGGGCAAGAAGGCCGGTACGGCCGACCTGCCCGGTGAGGTCTTCGACGCCCCGACCAACGTCCCGCTGATCCACCAGGTGGTCGTCGCGCAGCTCGCGGCGGCTCGCCAGGGCACTCACGACACCAAGACGCGTGGTGAGGTCCGTGGTGGCGGCAAGAAGCCGTACAAGCAGAAGGGCACCGGTCGCGCCCGTCAGGGCTCGACGCGTGCTCCGCAGTTCGCCGGCGGTGGCACCGTCCACGGCCCGCAGCCGCGTGACTACTCGCAGCGCACCCCCAAGAAGATGAAGGCCGCGGCGCTCCGCGGTGCTCTCTCGGACCGCGCCCGCGCCGGTCGCGTGCACGTCGTCTCCGGCTTCGCGCCGGGTGAGGCCCCGTCGACGAAGGCCGCTCTCGCGGTGCTCGACAACCTCACCGTGCGTCGCCACGTCCTCGTGGTCGTGGAGCGCTCGGACGAGATCACGTGGAAGTCGCTGCGCAACGTCGAGCGCGTGCACCTGCTCGTCGCGGACCAGCTCAACACCTACGACGTCCTCGTCTCGGACGACGTCGTCTTCACGCAGGGCGCGCTCGACGCGTTCCTCGCGGGCCCGGTCAAGGGTGCGAAGGCGACGGCGACCTCGACCGAGGCCGAGGAGGAGTCCAAGTGACCAACGTCGGCAAGGACCCCCGCGACATCCTGATCGCGCCGGTGGTCTCCGAGAAGAGCTACGGCCTGCTCGACGAGGGCAAGTACACGTTCCTCGTCGACCCGCGGGCGAACAAGACCGAGATCAAGATCGCCGTCGAGCAGGTGTTCGGCGTGAAGGTCGACTCGGTCAACACCGCCAACCGTCAGGGCAAGGCCCGCCGGACCCGTTTCGGCATCGGCCGCCGCAAGGACACGAAGCGTGCGATCGTCACCCTCCGCGAGGGAACGATCGACATCTTCGGTGGTCCGGTCGGCTGAGAAGGACTGAGGACTCATGGGTATCCGTAAGTACAAGCCGACGACGCCGGGTCGCCGTGGCTCGAGCGTGGCCGACTTCGTCGAGATCACGCGCTCCACGCCGGAGAAGTCGCTCGTCAAGCCGCTGACCAAGTCGGGCGGCCGCAACAACACGGGTCGTGTGACGACGCGTCACCACGGTGGCGGGCACAAGCGCGCCTACCGCGTGATCGACTTCCGTCGTCACGACAAGGACGGCGTGCCGGCCAAGGTCGCGCACATCGAGTACGACCCCAACCGCACCGCGCGCATCGCGCTGCTGCACTACGCGGACGGCGAGAAGCGCTACATCATCGCGCCGAACAAGCTGTCGCAGGGTGACGTCGTCGAGGCCGGTGCCGGCGCCGACATCAAGCCCGGCAACAACCTGCCGCTGCGCAACATCCCGACCGGTACGGTCATCCACGCCATCGAACTGCGGCCCGGCGGCGGTGCGAAGATCGCCCGCTCGGCCGGGACCTCGGTGCAGCTCGTCGCGAAGGACGGCCCGTACGCGCAGCTGCGCATGCCGTCCGGCGAGATCCGCAACGTCGACCTGCGCTGCCGCGCCACGATCGGCGAGGTCGGCAACGCCGAGCAGTCGAACATCAACTGGGGCAAGGCCGGCCGCATGCGCTGGAAGGGCAAGCGCCCGACCGTCCGCGGTGTCGCCATGAACCCGATCGACCACCCGCACGGTGGTGGTGAGGGCAAGACCTCCGGTGGCCGCCACCCGGTGAGCCCGTGGGGTCAGGCCGAGGGCCGTACCCGCCGTCCGAACAAGCCGAGCGACAAGCTCATCGTGCGCCGTCGGCGCACCGGCAAGAAGCGCTGATAGGAGCCCGAGAGAATGCCTCGCAGCCTCAAGAAGGGCCCGTTCGTCGACGGCCACCTCCAGAAGAAGGTCGACGTCCAGAACGAGGCCGGCACGAAGAACGTCATCAAGACGTGGTCGCGTCGTTCGGTCATCACGCCGGACTTCCTCGGCCACACCTTCGCCGTCCACGACGGCCGTAAGCACACCCCGGTGTTCGTGACGGAGGCGATGGTCGGGCACAAGCTCGGCGAGTTCGCCCCGACGCGCACGTTCCGCGGCCACGAGAAGGACGACCGGAAGGGTCGTCGCCGCTGACCCCCGGGTCAGCAGGTGACGCCCTGACGGCAGAGACAGGAGCAGACACGATGGAAGCCAAGGCGAAGGCGCGGTTCGTCCGCGTCACGCCCCAGAAGGCCCGACGCGTCGTCGACCTCATCCGTGGCAAGCAGGCCGGGGAGGCCGTGGCGGTGCTGAAGTTCGCGCCGCAGGCGGCCGCGGAGCCCGTCCTCAAGACGGTGCAGTCGGCGATCGCGAACGCGGTCGAGGGCGCCAAGCGCAACAGCCAGCGTCTCGACGAGGCCAACCTCTACATCTCGGAGGTCTTCGTCGACGAGGGCCCGACCCTGAAGCGGTTCCGTCCGCGTGCGCAGGGTCGCGCCAGCCAGATCCTCAAGCGCACGAGCCACATCACCGTGGTCGTCGCGGAGCGTGAGACGAAGGGACGGTCCTGACAGTGGGGCAGAAGGTCAACCCGCTCGGGTACCGCCTGGGCATCACCACCGATCACCGCTCGCGGTGGTTCGCCGACTCGACCAAGCCGGGTCAGCGCTACCGCGACTACGTCCGTGAGGACGTCCAGATCCGCAAGCTCATGAGCACGGGTCTGGAGCGCGCGGGCATCGCGAAGGTCGAGATCGAGCGCACGCGTGACCGCGTCCGCGTCGACATCCACACCGCCCGCCCGGGCATCGTCATCGGGCGTCGTGGCGCGGAGGCCGACCGCATCCGCGGCGAGCTCGAGAAGCTCACGGGCAAGCAGGTCCAGCTCAACATCCTCGAGGTCAAGAACGCCGAGCTCGAGGCTCAGCTGGTCGCCCAGGGCATCGCCGAGCAGCTCGCGAGCCGCGTGTCCTTCCGCCGTGCGATGCGCAAGGGCATCCAGTCCGCGCAGCGCGCCGGCGCCAAGGGCATCCGCGTGCAGGTCTCCGGCCGTCTCGGCGGCGCGGAGATGAGCCGCACGGAGTTCTACCGCGAGGGTCGTGTGCCGCTGCACACGCTCCGCGCGAACATCGACTACGGGTTCTTCGAGGCCCGCACGACGTTCGGTCGCATCGGCGTCAAGGTGTGGGTCTACAAGGGCGACATGACCGAGAAGGAGTACGCCCGCGAGCAGGCGAGCGCCGCTCCGCGTCCGTCGCGTGGCCCTCGTGGCGACCGCGGCGACCGCGGTGACCGTGGCCCGCGTGGTGGCGGTCGTCGTGAGCGCGAGGCGCAGGCTCCGGCCGCCGCCGAGGCTGCTGTCGAGGTCAACCCCGAGGCGACCCCTGAGACCGGAACGGAGGCCTGAGCCGTGCTGATCCCGCGCAGGCTGAAGCACCGCAAGCAGCACCACCCGAAGCGCTCCGGCGCGGCCACGGGTGGCACCACGATCTCGTTCGGCGAGTACGGCATCCAGGCTCTCGAGCCCGCCTACGTCACGAACCGCCAGATCGAGGCTGCTCGTATCGCGATGACCCGCCACATCAAGCGTGGCGGAAAGGTCTGGATCAACATCTACCCGGACCGCCCGCTCACGAAGAAGCCCGCCGAGACCCGCATGGGGTCCGGCAAGGGTTCGCCCGAGTGGTGGATCGCCAACGTCAAGCCCGGCCGAGTGATGTTCGAGCTCGCCGGCGTCCCGGAGCCCCTGGCGCGCGAGGCCATGCGCCGCGCGCAGCACAAGCTCCCGATGAAGACCCGTTTCGTGGTTCGCGAGGGTGGTAACTGATGGCTATCGGAACCAAGGACCTGGCTCCCAGCGAGCTGGACGCCTTCGACGACGAGAAGCTGGTGAGCGAGCTGAAGAAGGCCAAGGAGGAGCTGTTCAACCTCCGCTTCCAGTCCGCGACCGGCCAGCTCGAGAGCCACGGGCGTCTGAAGGCCGTGCGCCGCGACATCGCGCGGATCTACACCATCCTGCGCGAGCGTGAGCTCGGCATCCGTACCGCGCCGACCGCGAGCGAGTGAGGCTGGACATGACCGAGAAGCACACCACCGCCACGGCCGAGCACCGCGCGTACCGCAAGACGCGCCGGGGCTACGTCGTGAGCGACAAGATGGACAAGACCGTCGTGGTCGAGGTCGAGGACCGGGTCAAGCACCCGCTCTACGGCAAGGTCATCCGCCGCACCTCCAAGGTGAAGGCGCACGACGAGCAGAACACCGCCGGCATCGGCGACCTGGTCCTCATCATGGAGACCCGCCCGCTCAGCGCGACCAAGCGCTGGCGCCTGGTGGAGATCCTGGAGAAGGCCAAGTAAGATCACGCGGCTTCGGCTGCGTGGAACGACCGCCGTCCGGCGGTCATCACAGTTGCCCACGGGCGGCGGGGAAGTCCGGTTCGAGAGCTCGGGCCGGCTCCCCGCCGCGACGTGTGCATCACGGCAACTATCCGTTCGGCCAGGCTCGGCGCGACGTGGGAACGCGGCGTGACCGAGAACCCGCCAGACGACAGGAGTAGGTAGATGATCCAGCAGGAGACGCGGCTTCGCGTCGCCGACAACACGGGTGCCAAGGAGATCCTCTGCATCCGTGTGCTCGGCGGTTCCGGCCGCCGCTACGCCGGGATCGGCGACGTCATCGTCGCCACCGTCAAGGACGCCATCCCCGGCGGCAACGTCAAGAAGGGCGACGTCGTCAAGGCGGTCGTCGTGCGCACCCGCAAGGAGCGCCGCCGCCCGGACGGCTCGTACATCAAGTTCGACGAGAACGCGGCCGTGATCCTCAAGAACGACGGGGAGCCCCGCGGCACCCGCATCTTCGGCCCCGTGGGCCGCGAGCTGCGCGACAAGAAGTTCATGAAGATCATCTCGCTGGCTCCGGAGGTGCTCTGACCATGGCGAAGATCAAGAAGGGCGACCTGGTGGTCGTCATCTCGGGCCGTGACAAGGGCAAGCAGGGCCGTGTGCTCGAGGTCCTCACGCAGACCCAGCGCGTCGTCGTCGAGGGCGTCCAGCGCGTGCAGAAGCACGTCAAGGCCGGCCAGACGGCTCGTGGCACCCGCACGGGTGGCATCGAGACGGTCGAGGCGCCCATCCACATCAGCAACGTGATGCTCGTGGACCCGGAGACCAAGAAGGGCACCCGGGTCGGCTACCGCACCGAGCAGGTCGAGCGCGACGGCCGCACGCGGAACGTCCGTGTCCGCGTCGCCAAGCGCTCCGGGAAGGACGTCTGACATGACCGAGACGACGATCCAGGCTCCGGCGCTGCCCCGCCTCAAGACCAAGTACAACGACGAGATCCGTGCCGCGCTGCGTGAGCAGTTCGGCCACGAGAACATCAACCAGGTCGCGCGCCTGGTGAAGGTCGTCGTGAACATGGGTGTGGGCGAGGCCGCCAAGGACTCCAAGCTCATCGAGGGTGCGATCCGCGACCTGACCCAGATCACGGGTCAGAAGCCGCAGGTCACCAAGGCCCGCAAGTCCATCGCGCAGTTCAAGCTGCGTGAGGGCATGCCGATCGGCGCGCACGTCACGCTGCGCGGCGACCGGGCCTGGGAGTTCCTCGACCGCCTGCTGTCGACGGCGCTGCCGCGCATCCGCGACTTCCGCGGCCTGTCGCCCAAGCAGTTCGACGGCAACGGCAACTACACGTTCGGCCTCGTGGAGCAGTCCGTGTTCCACGAGATCGACCAGGACAAGATCGACCGCGTCCGCGGCATGGACATCACGGTCGTCACGACGGCGGGCACCGACGACGAGGGACGCGCGTTCCTCAAGCTCCTCGGCTTCCCGTTCAAGGAGGACTGACCCCATGGCGAAGACCGCTCTGATCAACAAGGCGAACGCCAAGCCGAAGTTCGCGGTGCGTGGGTACACGCGCTGCCAGCGCTGCGGCCGTCCGCACTCGGTGTACCGCAAGTTCGGCCTGTGCCGGATCTGCGTGCGGGAGATGGCCCACCGCGGCGAGCTCCCCGGCGTCACCAAGAGCAGCTGGTAATCCGTTCGCGACACCCCCAGTCGGTAGGTCCCGTGCCGCCCAGCGGCCCGGGATACCCCGGCAGAAAGGCTGACAAGCCATGACCATGACCGACCCGATCGCAGACTTCCTGACGCGTCTGCGCAACGCGAACTCGGCGCACCACGACTCGGTGACGATCCCGTTCTCGAAGCTCAAGTCGCACATCGCGGAGATCCTGCAGGCCGAGGGTTTCATCCAGGGCTGGAAGGTCGAGGACGCCCCCGTGGGCAAGAACCTCGTCGTCGAGCTCAAGTACGGCCCGAACCGCGAGCGTGCGCTCGCCGGCGTCAAGCGCGTGTCCAAGCCGGGCCTGCGCGTGTACGCCAAGTCCACCAACCTGCCGAAGGTGCTCGGCGGCCTCGGCGTGGCGATCCTGTCCACGTCCTCGGGCCTCCTCACCGACAAGCAGGCCGCCAAGAAGGGCGTGGGTGGGGAAGTCCTCGCCTACGTCTGGTGAGCTGAGACCAGGAAAGGAGCAGAATCCATGTCCCGCATCGGACGGATTCCCGTCCCGGTCCCGGCCGGGGTGGACGTCACCATCGACGGCGCCGTCGTGACCGTGAAGGGCCCCAAGGGGACCCTCACGCACACGGTCGCCGCGCCCATCGAGGTCAAGCAGGAGGACGCGACGCTCGTCGTGACGCGTCCCGACGACGAGCGCAACTCGCGCTCGCTGCACGGCCTCACCCGCACGCTCCTGGCCAACCTGGTCACGGGTGTGACGGAGGGCTACACCAAGAAGCTCGAGATCGTCGGCACCGGTTACCGCGTGACCGCCAAGGGCTCGGACCTCGAGTTCGCGCTGGGCTTCAGCCACCCCGTCGTCGTCACGCCGCCGGAGGGCATCTCCTTCGTCGTCGAGGCGCCGACGCGCTTCTCGGTGCAGGGCATCGACAAGCAGCAGGTCGGCGAGGTCGCCGCGAACATCCGCAAGATCCGCAAGCCCGAGCCGTACAAGGGCAAGGGCGTGCGCTACGCGGGCGAGAACGTGCGCCGCAAGGTCGGAAAGGCTGGTAAGTAAGCCATGGCGATCAGCATCAAGGGCAAGGGCAAGGCGATCTCGCGCAAGCGTCGTCACCTGCGTCTGCGCAAGAAGGTCACCGGCACCGCGGCCCGTCCGCGTCTCGTCGTGACGCGCTCCGCGCGCCACATCACCGCTCAGGTCGTCGACGACGCGATCGGCCAGACCGTCGCGTCGGCCTCCACGCTCGAGGCGGACCTGCGCGCGACGGACGGCGACAAGACGGCCAAGGCGAAGAAGGTCGGCGAGCTCGTCGCCGAGCGCGCCAAGGCCAAGGGCGTCGAGGCGGTCGTGTTCGACCGCGGCGGCAACAAGTACCACGGTCGTGTGGCCGCGGTCGCCGACGGTGCCCGCGAGGGCGGCCTGGCCCTGTGACGACGACGAACCGGAAGAAGAGGACTCACTGATGGCTGCTCCTGCACGCAGCAACACCGGTGCTCAGGGCACCGGCGGCGAGCGCCGCGACGGCGGTCGTCGTGACGGAGGCCGTCGCGGCGACGCGGCGGAGAAGAGCGCGTTCCTCGAGCGCGTCGTGACGATCAACCGTGTGGCCAAGGTCGTCAAGGGTGGTCGCCGCTTCAGCTTCACCGCGCTCGTCGTGGTGGGCGACGGTGACGGCACGGTCGGTGTCGGCTACGGCAAGGCCAAGGAGGTGCCCGCGGCGATCGCCAAGGGTGTCGAGGAGGCGAAGAAGAACTTCTTCCGCGTCCCCCGCATCCAGGGCACGATCCCGCACCCCATCACGGCCGAGTCGGCTGCCGGCATCGTCCACCTGCGCCCCGCGGCGCCCGGTACCGGTGTGATCGCCGGTGGTCCGGTGCGTGCGGTGCTCGAGTGCGCCGGCATCCACGACGTCCTGAGCAAGTCGCTCGGCTCGTCGAACGCGATCAACATCGTCCGGGCGACCGTGGCGGCGCTGCGTGGTCTCGAGGAGCCTCAGGCCGTGGCCGCGCGCCGTGGCCTGCCGCTCGAGCACGTCGTGCCCGCCCCGCTGCTGCGGGCGCAGGCCGCCGGCCAGGCCGCCAAGGCCGCCGAGAAGGTGGGTGCGTGATGGCCCGCCTCAAGGTGACGCAGAAGCGCTCCGGCATCGGTGGCAAGCAGAACCAGCGCGACACGCTCCGCACGCTTGGTCTCAAGCGCATCGGCGACGTCGTCGTCAAGGAGGACCGTCCCGAGATCCGCGGCATGGTGAAGACCGTGCAGCACCTCGTGGTGGTCGAGGAGGTCGAGTGACCATGGCTGACGAGACGAACGAGGTGACCGAGGCGCAGGACGCGCCGAAGGCCACCAAGAAGGCCCCGGCCAAGAAGGCGACGGCTGCCGCCGCCGAGAAGGCGCCCGCGAAGAAGGCGTCCTCGAAGGCTGCGGCGAAGGACGAGGCGGCTGCTGCCGCCCCGGCCGCCGCCGCGAAGAAGGCCCCGGCCGCCAAGTCCGCCGCTGCCAAGAAGGCGGCGGAGGACGCGGCGAAGCCGGGTGCCGGTGGCACGCTCAAGGTGCACCACCTGCGTCCGGCCCCGGGCGCCAAGACCGCGAAGACCCGTGTGGGCCGTGGTGAGGCGTCGAAGGGCAAGACCGCGGGCCGTGGCACCAAGGGCACCAAGGCCCGCTACCAGGTCCCGCAGCGCTTCGAGGGTGGCCAGATGCCGCTCCACATGCGCCTGCCGAAGCTTCGCGGCTTCAAGAACCCGTTCCGTGTCGAGTACCAGGTCGTCAACCTGGACAAGCTCTCGGCGCTGTACCCGGACGGTGGCGACGTGACGGTCGCCGACCTGGTCGCCAAGGGCGCGGTCCGCAAGGGCCAGCCGGTCAAGGTGCTCGGCACCGGCGACATCACGGTCAAGGTCTCCGTGGCTGTCGACGCCCTCTCGGCGTCCGCCAAGGAGAAGATCGTGGCGGCCGGCGGGTCGGTCCAGGAGGACTGACCTCGCGACGAGATCGCTGCAGCGGGCGGTCCTGGGAGAGATCCCGGGGCCGCCCGCTTCGTCGTGCCCGGGGCCCCTCGCCGCGGGCCGCGTGCGCGGCGTGGGCGTGGCAGTCGGCTGACCTGCGTCATCACCGCGGTGCCGTGTGCATCCGGGTTCGTCCTGCGGTGCCCGGAGAAAGGGTGAGGTGCTGCCACCCAGGGGCAGTCCCGGTCCCACCTTCGTACCTTCAGGTCGCTCGTCCAACTCCCGATCACCGGTGCGGGCCCGCCCGGGTCCGTGCCCGGAGGAGGGTTGTCGATGAGCTCGCGGCTGATGCGTGCGGCGTGGACGGTGGTGGCCGTGCTCGTCGTCGCCGCCGCCGGCGTCGCGGTGCAGCCGGCCGCACCGGCCCGGTCGGCGGTCGGCGACGCGAGCTCGTCCAGCGGGTCGGGCGCGCCCGTCCGGGCGACCACGGGCAGCGGGCTGTACCGGGACCGCATCCTGTGGGTCAACTGGGGAGCCCAGGGCGCGTCGCTCAACGCGACGAGCACCACGGTGTGGACGTACCTCCAGGTGGGCGACCTCACGCGTCTCGAAGTGCAGTGCACGCTCAGCGGCCGCAGCGGGGACTCCCTCCAGGCGTACCGCTCGGGCCAGTGGGGCGCGGACGGTCTGCAGGTGCTCTACAACACGCCCGCCAACGACCTGGTGAACGGCATCGGCACGGTGAACCAGGGTGTCGCCGCCACGTTCAACGTGGGCTGCGGGACGGCCCGGCTCGCGACGTACGCGTCGTCGGCCTTCACGGGGGCGCCGACGTCCACCGCAGCGGTCACGCTGTCGGGCCTCGTGTTCGCCGACGCCGAGTCGACGAACGGCGGCGAGTTCACGCGCGCGACGCCGACGCCGAGCACGGCGACCTGGCGGATCCTCGACGTCTACCCGGGGACGTGCTCGGCGACCTACCGGGTGCAGCGCGACAACGCGAACCGGCTGACGCTCGGCTCGTCTGCGGAGTGCTCAGCGCCTGGACGTTCGGCGACCGCCGTGGCGTTCGCCGACGGTGCGACGACGCTCGCGGTGAGCCTCGAGGGCTCGGGACTCGCCGCCGCGGCGTTCGGCGTCGTGTTGGGGGTCGACTACGGCGACGCCCCGGCCTCATACGGCCTCGGGGGCGGAGTCGTGCAGCCGACGTGGTCGGGCGGCAGCCCGCCGGTCAACAGCATCTTCAACACGTGGACCACGCTCGCGAGCAACGGGTCGGTGTCCTTCACCCGTGCCGTGCTCGGACCGCCGGCGACCCGCCTCGGACCGAACGCCGTCCCCGAGCTGCTGCCCGCGTCGTCGGCCGACGCCTCGGGTGACACGCCCGACGAGGACGCGCTCGCGGCGGCGTTGGCGGACATCACCTACGTGCGCGGCGTGACGACGACGTACGCCGTCGCGAACATCCGGTGCGCCGCCGACGGCGCGACCACGTACGTGCGCGGGTGGCTGGACTGGAACCGCAACGGCCAGTTCGACGCGGGCGAGGCGTCCAGCGCGGACGCCACCTGCACGTCGACGACCTCGACCAACGTCACGCTGAGCTTCGCCGTACCGAGCACCGTGCCCGAGGGGCAGGCAGCCGGGGGCGACCGGACGTTCCTGCGTCTGATGGCCTCGAGCGTCCAGGCGCAGCTCGCACCCACCGGGTTCACGGCGCGCGGCGAGGTCGAGGACTGGCCGGTGCGCCTGCGGGTCCCGCGCCTCCAGGTCACCAAGACGGCGAACGCGACGGTCATGCCGGCCGCGGGCGGGGTGGTCACGTACACGGTCGTCGCGACGAATGTCGGCAACGGCTCCTACACGGCTGCGACGCCGGCGCGCGTCTACGACGACCTGACGGCCGTCACGGACGACGCGACGCGCGGCACCGTGACGTCGAGCCCGACGGGCGTGACCGTGTCGGGCCAGCTCGTCTCGTGGTCCGGTGCGCTGGACCCCGGCGCGTCGGTGACGCTGACGATCCCGGTCACCGTGCTCGCGACCCCGGGGGACCGTGTGATGACCAACGTCGCGCGCGTGTCCCACACGGTGCTCGCGGCGGGTTCGGTGACGTGCGCCGCGGGGTCGTCCGACGAGGCCGCGCAGCTCTGCGCGCGCCACGTCCTGTACCGCTCCGAGGTCCGCGTGACCAAGGAGGCGTTCACGAGCGCGGCGTTCACGACGCCGATCACGTCCGGCGCGTCGCTCGCGCCGGGGACGACCGTCTACTGGCGCTACACGGTGCAGAACACCGGCTCGGCGCCGCTCACGGACGTGGTGCTCACCGACACGGCGACGGACACCCGCACCGATGCCGGCGGCACGACGTCCGCCACGACCTCCCCGGTCATCTCCTGCCCGGGGACTCCCACGGTCACGCCAGGCACGAGCGTGACGATCTCCTCCCTCGCGGCCGGCGCCAGCCGGGTGTGCACCGCCACCGCGCCGGTCGGCGTGCTCTGACCGGATCCAGACCGCCCGAGCCCGGACGGACTGCGGCCCCTCGCGGGGCGAACCCTCCACAGAAAGGCACGACCATGAAGAACAAGACGAAGGGCGTCATCGCCGGGCTCGCCGGTCTCGCGCTCCTGTCCGGCGGCACGACGTTCGCCCTGTGGTCCGACTCGGACTCGATCCCGGGCGGCACGATCACCAACGGTGAGCTCGGCGTGTCGGCCACGAGCGTCGGCTGGTTCGACGTGTCCCCGGACCGCACGGACGTCACGGTCGCCGCGACGCCCGTGACCGAGCTGGCCGGCCACACGGTCGACCTGCAGACGTGGCGCATGGTCCCGGGTGACGTCGCCGAGGGCACGTACGGCCTGGACGTCACGCTCGTCGGCGACAACCTCGTCGCGAACCTCGACGTCACGAGCTCGGGCGGCACGACGCCCCTGCCCGAGGGCTTGGTCGTCTCCTACCAGGTGTTCGACGCGGACGGCACCGACGTGACCGCCGGCGTGCTCGACGGCACCTCGACGACGCTGCGGTTCGCCGCGCCGCGCACCGGCCAGGCCGCGGGCGCCCCGGTGAACACCGGCACGGTCGTCGTCGACGGCACGACCGCCGCCGACCTGTTCGTGGTCGTCACCGCGGACTGGTCCGCCGAGGCGAGCGACACGACCGACGACTCGACGATGAACGCGGCGACGGCGCTGAAGAACCTGGCCGTCTCGCTGCAGCAGGACCGCAGCGGCGCCGACTTCAGCTGACCGCGCAGGTGGGCGGGGCGTTCGCGTCCCGCCCACCTCCCGCCCACCTCCCGCCCTGACGAGCACGAGGAGCCCCGATGACCGCACGACGACACGACAGCGCGCTGTCCGGTGTGCTCTCCGTCCTCATGTGGGCGGTGCTGCTGGTCGTCGTGGCGGCGGTCGCGGTGCTCGTCGTGGTGCCCAAGGCGCTCGGCGGCACCACCCTCACCGTGCTCACCGGCTCGATGGAGCCGACGTTCGCGCCGGGCGACGTCGTCGCGGTGCGGACCGTGCCCGACCCGGCCACCGAGGTCCACGTGGGGGACGTCGTGACGTTCCAGCCGGTCTCGGGCGACCCGACGCTCGTCACGCACCGGGTGGTCGCCAAGCGCATCAGCGCCGCAGGGACGACGTTCGTCACGCGCGGCGACGCGAACGGGGCGGACGACGACCCGATCGAGCCCGCGCAGATCCAGGCGGTCGCGGTGTACTCGGTGCCGTGGGTGGGCCACGTGTCGCTGTGGCTCGGCGAGCGCAAGGGCCTGGCCGTCGCGCTCGTCGCGGCTGCGCTGCTCGGGTACGCCGCGGTGATGATCCTGCGCCCCGAGCGGCGCACGCGCGACGACGAGCCCACCGCCGACACGCCCGCTGACGACGAGCGCGCCCCCACGGGCGAGGTGGAGGGCGCCCGATGAGGACCCGGCGCCCCGTCTCCCTCGCCGCCGCGGCCCTCCTCGTCGCGGGTGCCGCGGCGGGGCTGACCTATGCGCTGTGGGGCGCCGGCGTGACCGTCGCCGCCTCCGTGGTGCGCAGCGGCACCCTGGACCTGGCGCTCGTCGGGACGCCCACCTGGACCGAGACGAGCCCGGACGTGAGCCCGGCGCACGCGGTGGCGACGAGGCCGGACGGGATTACCGCCGACCACCTCGCGACCCCCGGCGACTCGTTCCGTGTCGTGCAGCGCTTCCGCCCGGTGCTCCAGGGCGACAACCTCGCGGCGCGCCTGCGCGTCAGCTGGGACTCCGCACCCGCGCTGCTGCCCGCGGGCGGCGTGACGGCGACGTACACCGTCAGCCGTCCGGACGGCGTCACGTCCGCCGCGGTGCCGGTCGGCACGCCGACCCTGCTGCCGGGCGCACCGGACAACCTCACGGCTGCCGAGGTGGCGGCGTGGGGGACCGCGACGTGGGCGGTGACGGTGACGCTCACGTACTCGGGCGCGGACGTGATGGTCGCGGACACCGCGATCGCCTCGGCGCCGACGACCGGGCTCGGCACGGTCGTCGTGACGTGGGAGCAGGTACGCGACGGCGACGGGTTCTCGCCGTGACGCGCGCGACGACGGCCGCGGTCGTGGGGCGCGTGCGCCGCGCGGTGCGGCGGCGGGACGTCGCGGTCGTCGCGGTCGTCGTGCTCGTCGCGGCGCTCGTCGGCGTCGGGACGGGCGGGACGCTCGCGCTGTGGCGCGTGTCCGTGACCGGGACGCAGCGCATGCCCGTGGGGGTGACGGTGTTCGGCGCGGGCGCGCCCGGCAGCCCGGTCTTCGCGACGACGAGCACGCCCCTCGACGCGTCGCGCAACCGCGGCTCGGTGACGTACACGATCCCGGCGGCCGCGACGACGACGCTCTACAACAACAACAGCCTCAGCGGGGGAGCGGTCGCGATCCCGCTGCAGGTCCGCAGCCTCGCGCAGGGGCATCGCGGCCTGGCGTACACGCTGACGGTCGACACCGCGGGCGGCGTGTTCGGCGCGTCGCAGGTCAGCACGTACCGCGTCGCGTCGGCGGCGGCCTGCACGACGAGCCTGACGGGCGCGGGTGCGACGCTCGCCTCGACCCCCTGGACCTCGGCGTACACCGCGTCGACGACGCCCAGCGACGAGTACTGGTGCCTCGTCGCGCGCTACGGGCCGACCCGCTGGACGCACACCGACACCGCGCAGGTGACCGCGACGGGCCCCGCCGGGACGGTGTCCGGGGCGTCGTCCGCGTGGACGTCGACGGCCGCCCGCACGTTCGTCGTCGCGGCGGAGCCCGTGCACACCGTCACGTTCACGTTCACGACCTTCCGGACCACGCCGTGAGGCGCGCGACGAGGGTGCTCGCCGCGGTCGCCGCCGGTCTCACGCTGGCGGTGACGGCCCCGGCCGCCGCCGCGGTGGCCGACGACGAGCTGGGCGTCGGCTGGGCGGGCCCGACGGTCTCGCTCGCGTGGGACGGCACGACGCAGAGCACCGCGACGACGAGCTTCGTCGGGGTGCCCGTCTCCGTGCCCGGTGACCAGGCGCGCCGCACCCTCGTCGTGCGCAACGACGGGCCGAGCGCGGGCCGGCTGACGGCGTGGCTGGTCGACGTCGACCTCGACGCGCCCGCGGGGAGCACCACGACCTTCTTCGACGACGTGCGCCTGCGGTGGGACGGCGGCGAGCGCTCGCTGCAGGCGCTCGCGGATGCGGGCCGCACCCGCATCGCGAGCCGCGTCCTGGCGCCGGGCGAGTCGACCCGGCTGACGGTCGGGTACGTCTTCGACGTCGCCGCGACCTCGGGGAACGGCACGCACGAGGGACGCCTCGAGGCGTCCTTCGACGTGCTGCTGCACCTCGCGGACGTCGCGGTCGCACCCACGCCGGACCCCACGGTCGAGCCCACGCCCGGGCCCGGCCCGAGCCAGGACGGGATCGCCCCGACGCCGGCGCCGTCACCCGCGGCCACGCCGGGACCGGGGCGGACGCCGCCGCTCGCCCGGACGGGGGCGGACGTCCTGTTCCTGGGCACGTGGGCCGTGGCGTGCGCCACAGGGGGCATACTGCTCCTGCTCGTCGCGCGTCGGCGGCGGCGGGCACGCGTGTAGCGAAGGCGCTCACCCGCGAAGAACCGAGCTCGGTGAGGTTGCAGGTAGTCTTGCCTGCGGCCATCGCCGGGTGGCTGACGACTGCCGCACGAGCGGCTACCCAGGAGGACAGGTGCTAGGCGCATTCGTGCGGGCGTTCCGGACGCCCGACCTGCGGCGGAAGCTGCTCTTCACCATCGGGATCATGGTGGTGTTCCGCATCGGATCCTTCCTGCCCACGCCCGGGGTGTCCTACCCCAACGTGCAGCAGTGCATCGACGAGATGGGCAGCGGCAACGACCTGCTGGGGCTGGTGAACCTCTTCAGCGGTGGAGCGCTGCTCCAGCTGTCGGTGTTCGCGCTCGGGATCATGCCGTACATCACCGCGAGCATCATCGTGCAGCTGCTGCGCGTGGTGATCCCGCGGTTCGAGGAGCTGCACAAGGAAGGGCAGTCGGGTACCGCGAAGCTCACGCAGTACACCCGCTACCTGACCATCGCGCTCGCGGTCCTGCAGTCGACGACGGTCATCACCATCGCGCGCAGCGGCCAGCTCTTCGCCGGCTGCACCGTCGACGTCATCCCGGACTCGGCGTGGACGACTCTCGTGATCATGGTCATCACGATGACCGCGGGCACCGGCCTGATCATGTGGCTCGGCGAGCTCATCACCGAGCGTGGCGTCGGCAACGGCATGTCGCTGCTGATCTTCACGTCGATCGCGGCCAGCTTCCCGACGGCCATGTGGTCGATCGCGGGTGGCAACAACGGCCTCACGAAGTTCGTCGTGGTCCTGGCGATCATCGTCGTGGTCGTCGCGCTCGTCGTGTTCGTCGAGCAGAGCCAGCGCCGCATCCCGGTGCAGTACGCCAAGCGCATGGTGGGCCGCCGCATGTACGGCGGGTCGAGCACCTACATCCCGATCAAGATCAACATGGCCGGCGTCATCCCGATCATCTTCGCGTCGTCGCTGCTGGCGATCCCGGGGATCATCGCGCAGTTCGGCGATCAGACCACCGAGTGGGTCCGCTGGGTCTCGGTGAACGTCGCCGCTCAGGACGCGCCGCTGCACCTCGCGCTGTACGTCGTGCTGATCATCTTCTTCTGCTACTTCTACACGGCGATCACGTTCAACCCGGACGAGGTCGCGGACAACATGAAGAAGTACGGCGGCTTCATCCCCGGTATCCGCGCCGGTCGCCCGACCGCCGACTACCTGAGCTACGTGATCTCGCGCATCACCGCGCCTGGCTCGCTGTACCTGGCGGTCGTCGCGCTGATCCCGACGATCGCGTTCATCATGCTCGACGTCGGCCAGAACATCCCGTTCGGCGGCTCGTCGATCCTGATCGTCGTCGGCGTCGGCCTCGAGACCGTCAAGCAGATCGAGTCGCAGCTGCAGCAGCGGCACTACGAAGGGTTCCTCCGATGAGCACGCGTCTGGTCCTGCTCGGCCCGCCCGGAGCGGGCAAGGGCACGCAGGCGGCACGGCTCGCCGAGCGTCTCGCGGTCCCCGCGATCTCGACGGGCGACATCTTCCGCGCCAACATCAAGGGCGGCACGGAGCTCGGCCGCAAGGCGCAGGAGTACTCGTCGCGGGGCGCCTTGGTGCCCGACGAGATCACGAACGCGATGGTCCGTGACCGACTCGCGCAGGACGACACCGCGGGTGGGTTCCTGCTCGACGGCTACCCCCGCAACGTCGCCCAGGTCGCCGAGCTCGACGCGATCCTCGCGGACGCCGGTCTGTCCCTCGACCTCGCGGTCGAGATCACCGCGGACCCCGAGGTCGTCGCGGAGCGCCTGCTCAAGCGCGCCGAGATCGAGGGTCGCGAGGACGACACCGAGGACGTCATCCGCCACCGGCTCGACGTCTACGCCGAGCAGACCGCCCCGATCTCGGACGTCTACTCGCAGCGCGGCCTGCTGGCGCGCGTCGACGGCATCGGCGAGGTCGACGAGGTCACGGAGCGCCTGCTCGTGGCGATCGGCTCGACCGCCCGCTGAGCGGGCGGAGGACGGTGGTCCACGTGTTCGGCCGCGAGCGGATCGAGTACAAGAGCGCCGACCAGGTGCGCGTCATGCGGCGTGCCGGGCTCGTCGTCGCCGACGCGCTCGACGCGGCCCGTGCGGCTGCGGTGCCCGGCGCGACGACGGCGGACGTCGACGCGGCCGCGGCACGCGTGATCGTGCAGGCGGGTGCGACGCCGTCGTTCCTGGGCTACCACGGGTACCCCGCGACGGTCTGCGTGTCGGTGAACGACGAGGTGGTGCACGGCATCCCCGACGGGCGGGTGCTCGCGGAGGGCGACGTCGTGTCGATCGACTGCGGTGCGGTCGTCGACGGGTGGCACGGCGACAGCGCGCTGTCGTTCGTCCTGGGCGACGGCACGGTCGAGGACCGCGAGCTCGTCGCGACCGGCGAGGAGGCCATGTGGGCCGGCATCGCCGCGCTCGCCGGTGCCGACCGCCTCGGTGCCGTCGGTGACGCGATCGAGGACGTCGTGGACGACGCGCACACGGCCGGGCGCAACGGTGGCGTGCGGCTCGGCGTGGTGGAGGACTACGTCGGTCACGGCATCGGGTCGGCGATGCACCAGCCGCCGGACGTGCTGAACTACCGCACGCGGGACCGCGGGGCGAAGGTCCGCCCGGGCCTGTGCGTCGCGGTCGAGCCGATGCTCGTGCGCGGTGAGCAGGCGACGAGGGTGCTGGCCGACGACTGGACGGTCGTCACGGAGGACGGCTCGCGCGCGGCCCACTGGGAGCACACGGTCGCGATCCTCGACGGCGGGATCTGGGTGCTCACGGCGCGCGACGGCGGCCTGGCGGGTCTCGCGCCGCACGGTGTGACGCCGACGCCCCTCAGCTGACCGGATCGGGCGGCGCCAGCGCAGCGCACGTCGGGCGCGCGACGCGAACCGCCGGTTACGGGCGGTCTGCGGTCGGCCGTTCGGGTGAACCGACGCCCGGACGGCTGAACATGTGACCGGCGTCGCGCCCGGAACCACCCGTATGCCCCGGGGACCTTGCTCCCTGATGCCCTAGACATGTGTGCCGGACAAGCGTTCAGCACGTCAGACATCAGGAGTCCTCCACCGTGTCCTGCCCCCGCACGCTCCCGCCTGCCCGCGCCCGCCGATGGCGCGCCCGCCTCGCCGGCGCCGTCGCGATCCTCGTCGCCACCGCCGGGGCCGTCGCCACGACGAGCGCCCCCGCGACGGCCGCGTCGCTCAGCGGCAACCCGCTGGCGGGCGCGGCCGGGTTCACGGTCGTCTCCTACGGGGACGCCGAGCTGTCGAACCACGAGATCGAGGGGTCGGTCGCGGTCGGGGGGAACGTCTCGGTCCGCACCGGGCAGGGGCCGTACAACCTCATCCACAAGGCGGCGGGCAACGGTGACTACGTACTGCCGACGCTCGGCGGCACGCCGGTGCGCCTCGTCGTCGGCGGGTTCGACCGTGCGTCGTCCACGCAGTCGGTCCGCGTCGCCTCGGGCGGCTACACCGACGCCGCGACGCAGCTCGGCCGCATGACGATCGGCTCGACGACTGGCGTGGGCATCGCCGGTCGCGGGGCCGGCGTCTGCGTCCAGGCGCCCACGACCACCGACTGCAGCGGCGCGGTCATCGAGCAGTCGGCCGCCCCGCAGACCGTCGCGTGGACGGTGCAGCCGACGGCGTTCGACACGCTCGTGCCCACCGCTGCGCGCGACACGATGGCGCAGTGGTCGCACGGCATCGCCGAGGGCCGCCTCGTCGGCGCCGAGGCCGTCACGCTGGGCAGCACGGCGCAGCCGATGAACGGCGTCGACGTGACGCTCGTCGCGGGCAAGGTCAACGTGCTGCGCGTCGCCGCGGCGGACTTCCCGAGCACTGACTGGAAGCTGCGGTTCCCGACCGTGAAGCCGTCGGCGACCACCCCGCTGGTCATCGACGTGATCGCGGCCGACGGTGCGTCGGTGCTCCTGCCCATGGAGACCATCGGTGCCTACGACGCCCCGGGTGGCTCGAGCGACAACAACTTCGCGCGGTACATGCTCTGGAACATCGACCAGGCGCCGGGCAGCACCGTCTACCTCAGCGGGAACGGCATCGTCCCCGGGTCGCTGCTCGCGCCGTCCAGCACCGTCATCACCGGCCTGTCCGGACCGAGCGACACCAGCGCAGACAAGACCCTCATCGAGGGCCAGATCGTCGCGGCCTCGCTCCTGCTGCGGAACTCCGGCGAGGTGCACCACTACGGCTACGCCGCCTCGCTCGAGATCGGCGGCGGCGAGGGCGGTTTCTCGCTGCGCAAGGCGCTGTCCGGCATCGCGGCCGGCGACCTGCCGGACGGGGCGAGCACGCAGTTCTCGGTCGACTACTTCCTCGACGGGGCGACGACGAAGGCCGGCACGCTGACGCTCACCGCGGACGGCACGCTCGTCGCGGGCCCGCAGGACCTGCCCGTCGGCACCGAGGTCACGTTCCGCGAGGCCACCCCGAGCGCGCCGACCGGCACCGTGTGGACGGGCGTGACGTTCTCGCCCAGCACGGTCGAGATCGCCGACGGCGACGACGTCGAGGTCACGGTCACCAACTCCTACCGCGCGGCGGTCGGCGGTTTCCGCGTCGCCAAGGCCCTGTCCGGCCTGACCGCGGCCGATCTGCCCGACGGAGACGACACCGAGTTCGCGGTCGACTACTTCCTCGACGGGTCGACGACGAAGGCCGGCACGCTCGTCGTCACCGCCGACGGGACGCCCGTCGCCGGCCCGACGAGCCTGCCCCTCGGCACCGTCGTGACGTTCGGCGAGCCCAGCGCGGTCGCGCCCACCGGCCAGGTGTGGACCGGTGCGACCATCTCGCCGTCGTCGGTGACGATCACGGCGGACGGCCAGAGCACCCTCGTGACGGTCACGAACTCCTACCGCGATGCCGTGGGCGGCTTCTCGCTGGCCAAGGCGCTCGACGGGGTCGATGCGGTGGATCTGCCGGACGGTGGCGCGACCGAGTTCGAGGTGGACTACTTCCTGAACGGGTCGACGACCAAGGCCGGGACGCTGACGGTGACCGCTGACGGCGTGGTCGTCGCCGGTCCGCAGAATCTCCCGCTGGGCACGGTCGTGACGTTCGCCGAGCCGACGGCGGTCGCGCCGAGCGGGACCGTCTGGACCGGCGCGGCCTTCGCGCCGAGTTCGGTGACGGTCACGGCTGACGGGCAGAACACGTCGGTGACGGTGACCAACTCCTACCGCGATGCCGTGGGCGGCTTCTCGCTGGCCAAGGCGCTCGACGGGATCGACCCGGTGGATCTGCCGGACGGTGGGGACACCGAGTTCGAGGTGGACTACTTCCTGAACGGGTCGACGACCAAGGCCGGGACGCTGACGGTGACCGCCGACGGCGTGGTCGTCGCCGGTCCGCAGAATCTCCCGCTGGGCACGGTCGTGACGTTCGCCGAGCCGACGGCGGTCGCGCCGAGCGGGACCGTCTGGACCGGCGCGGCCTTCGCGCCGAGTTCGGTGACGGTCACGGCTGACGGGCAGAACACGTCGGTGACGGTGACCAACTCCTACCGCGATGCCGTGGGCGGCTTCTCGCTGGCCAAGGCGCTCGACGGGATCGACCCGGTGGATCTGCCGGACGGTGGGGACACCGAGTTCGAGGTGGACTACTTCCTGAACGGGTCGACGACCAAGGCCGGGACGCTGACGGTGACCGCTGACGGCGTGGTCGTCGCCGGTCCGCAGAATCTCCCGCTGGGCACGGTCGTGACGTTCGCCGAGCCGACGGCGGTCGCGCCGAGCGGGACCGTCTGGACCGGCGCGGCCTTCGCGCCGAGTTCGGTGACGGTCACGGCTGACGGGCAGAACACGTCGGTGACGGTGACCAACTCCTACCGCGATGCCGTGGGCGGCTTCTCGCTGGCCAAGGCGCTCGACGGGGTCGATGCGGTGGATCTGCCGGACGGTGGCGCGACCGAGTTCGAGGTGGACTACTTCCTGAACGGGTCGACGACCAAGGCCGGGACGCTGACGGTGACCGCTGACGGCGTGGTCGTCGCCGGTCCGCAGAATCTCCCGCTGGGCACGGTCGTGACGTTCGCCGAGCCGACGGCGGTCGCGCCGAGCGGGACCGTCTGGACCGGCGCGGCCTTCGCGCCGAGTTCGGTGACGGTCACGGCTGACGGGCAGAACACGTCGGTGACGGTGACCAACTCCTACCGCGATGCCGTGGGCGGCTTCTCGCTGGCCAAGGCGCTCGACGGGATCGACCCGGTGGATCTGCCGGACGGTGGGGACACCGAGTTCGAGGTGGACTACTTCCTGAACGGGTCGACGACCAAGGCCGGGACGCTGACGGTGACCGCCGACGGCGTGGTCGTCGCCGGTCCGCAGAATCTCCCGCTGGGCACGGTCGTGACGTTCGCCGAGCCGACGGCGGTCGCGCCGAGCGGGACCGTCTGGACCGGCGCGGCCTTCGCGCCGAGTTCGGTGACGGTCACGGCTGACGGGCAGAACACGTCGGTGACGGTGACCAACTCCTACCGCGATGCCGTGGGCGGCTTCTCGCTGGCCAAGGCGCTCGACGGGATCGACCCGGTGGATCTGCCGGACGGTGGGGACACCGAGTTCGAGGTGGACTACTTCCTGAACGGGTCGACGACCAAGGCCGGGACGCTGACGGTGACCGCTGACGGCGTGGTCGTCGCCGGTCCGCAGAATCTCCCGCTGGGCACGGTCGTGACGTTCGCCGAGCCGACGGCGGTCGCGCCGAGCGGGACCGTCTGGACCGGCGCGGCCTTCGCGCCGAGTTCGGTGACGGTCACGGCTGACGGGCAGAACACGTCGGTGACGGTGACCAACTCCTACCGCGATGCCGTGGGCGGCTTCTCGCTGGCCAAGGCGCTCGACGGGATCGACCCGGTGGATCTGCCGGACGGTGGGGACACCGAGTTCGAGGTGGACTACTTCCTGAACGGGTCGACGACGAAGGCCGGCTCCCTGACGGTGACCGCTGACGGCGCGGTCGTCGGCGGTCCGCAGAATCTCCCGCTGGGCACGGTCGTGACGTTCGCCGAGCCGACGGCGGTCGCGCCGAGCGGGACCGTCTGGACCGGCGCGGCCTTCGCGCCGAGTTCGGTGACGGTCACGGCTGACGGGCAGAACACGTCGGTGACGGTGACCAACTCCTACCGCGATGCCGTGGGCGGCTTCTCGCTGGCCAAGGCGCTCGACGGGATCGACCCGGTGGATCTGCCGGACGGTGGGGACACCGAGTTCGAGGTGGACTACTTCCTGAACGGGTCGACGACCAAGGCCGGGACGCTGACGGTGACCGCTGACGGCGTGGTCGTCGCCGGTCCGCAGAATCTCCCGCTGGGCACGGTCGTGACGTTCGCCGAGTTGACGCCCGCGCCCGTGGCAGGTGGCGACTGGGTGGCCGCGACGTTCGCGCCGGCGACGGTCGAGATCACCGCCGACGGTCAGCTCACGCGCGTGACGCTGACCAACACGTTCGACGCCGACGACCCGACCGGCCCCGGCACCGGTGGTGGCCCGGGCGGCGGGGACGGCGGTGGCGGTGGCGACGACGGCGGTGGCGACGGCGGTGGCGACGACGACGGTGGCGACGACGGGACGGCCCCGCGCGGTGAGGACGACGGCGGTGGCGACTCGAGCGCGCCCGGCGCGGGTGACGGCTCCCGCGACGAGGGCGGCGTGCTCGCGAGGACGGGCGCCGACGCGTGGACGACGCTCGGCGTCGCGCTGACTCTCGCGCTCACCGGTGCGGTGCTCCTGGTGCTGCGCCGCCGCGGGACGGCCACCGCGGGTGCCGCGGCCCGGCACGGGCTCCGACGCCCCTGAGCACGCGGCGGGGGAGTCGGACGTCACGTCTCGGGTCACCGGAGCGGTTTCGTCGAATGGGTGGCATGGCGTAAAGTAGCCCGTTGGGTGTGTGCGCTCTGTTCGTCGCGACGACCGGGAGACCGGCCGGACGGCACCGGGGCAGCACCCGCTCCCTTCCACGAACTCGACGACGTCCCGGCGCCATGCCGGTTCGCGTGGAACTCGTGGTGCTCGACACGACCGACAGTTAGCGGAGGACATGGCGAAGAAGGACGGCGTCATCGAGATCGAGGGCAGTGTCGTCGAGGCGCTGCCGAACGCGATGTTCCGCGTGGAGCTCACCAACGGCCACAAGGTGCTCGCTCACATCTCGGGCAAGATGCGGCAGCACTACATCCGGATCCTCCCCGAGGACCGGGTGGTCGTCGAGCTGAGCCCGTACGACCTGTCCCGCGGTCGCATCGTCTACCGCTACAAGTAATCACCACGACATCGCCGCCGGTCCCTGAGCGGGCACGCGGCGGCGGAGGAAACACGCGATGAAGGTCAAGCCCAGCGTCAAGAAGATCTGCGACAAGTGCAAGGTGATCCGCCGGCACGGTCGCGTCCAGGTGATCTGCGAGAACCTGCGCCACAAGCAGCGTCAGGGCTGACGCCCACGCATCACCTGCCCCTCGGGGCACCCAGCGCACCACCACCTCGGGTCCGGCTCAGCCGGGACCGTTGAACCCTCGGCTCGGAGGCCGGGGCCCGCAGGACAGCGGGAGGGCGGTGCGGAAGACCTCCGAGCAGTAACAGGAGCCACCAGGCACATGGCACGTCTCATCGGCGTCGACCTCCCCCGCGAGAAGCGGCTGGAGATCGCGCTCACCTACATCTACGGGGTCGGCCGCACGCGCGCCAAGGAGACCCTCGCGGCCACCGGCATCTCCGGCGACCTGCGCGTGAAGGAGCTCGGCGACAACGAGCTCGTCGCGCTCCGTGACTACCTCGAGGGCAGCTACAAGCTCGAGGGTGACCTCCGCCGTGAGGTCGCCGCGGACATCCGCCGCAAGGTCGAGATCGGCTGCTACGAGGGCCTGCGTCACCGCCGCGGCCTTCCGGTGCGCGGCCAGCGCACGAAGACCAACGCGCGCACCCGCAAGGGCCCGAAGCGCACCGTCGCCGGCAAGAAGAAGGCCGGGCGCAAGTAACCGCCCGCCGCTTCCGGCAGCCCGATCCGTAGAGAGAAGAAGAGCAGATGCCTCCCAAGTCCCGTACCGCCGTGCGCAAGCCGCGCCGCAAGGAGAAGAAGAACGTCTCCCACGGCCAGGCGCACATCAAGAGCACGTTCAACAACACGATCATCTCGATCACCGACCCCTCGGGCGCCGTGATCTCGTCGGCGTCGTCCGGCCAGGTCGGCTTCAAGGGTTCGCGCAAGTCGACGCCGTTCGCCGCGCAGCTCGCCGCCGAGGCCGCTGCCCGTCGTGCGCAGGAGCACGGCATGCGCAAGGTCGACGTCTTCGTCAAGGGCCCGGGTTCGGGCCGCGAGACCGCGATCCGGTCGCTGCAGGCCGCCGGCCTCGAGGTCGGTTCGATCCAGGACGTGACGCCGCAGGCGCACAACGGCTGCCGTCCGCCGAAGCGCCGCCGCGTCTGACCCCTCGCTCGCGCCGGGCCGTGCCCCTGCTCGGCCCGGCGCGAGCGTAGGTCGTCAAGCCGTCCCCCGGGATGCGGACCGAGGCATGACCGGGATAGCAACACCTGCGTGGCGTCATATGGCGGACGTCCGCTGAGAGGAATCACACCGTGCTGATCGCACAGCGCCCCACCCTGGCCGAAGAGGTCATCTCGGAGAACCGTTCGCGGTTCTCCATCGAGCCGCTCGAGCCGGGCTTCGGCTACACGCTCGGCAACTCGCTCCGCCGGACGCTGCTGTCCTCCATCCCCGGTGCCGCCGTCACGTCGATCCGTATCGACGGCGTGCTGCACGAGTTCTCGACCGTGCCGGGGGTCAAGGAGGACGTCACCGAGGTCATCCTCAACATCAAGAACCTCGTGGTCTCGTCGGAGAACGACGAGCCCGTCGTGATGTACCTGCGCAAGCAGGGCCCGGGTGAGGTCACCGCCGCGGACATCGTGCCGCCGGCGGGCGTCGAGGTGCACAACCCCGACCTGCACCTCGCGACCCTCAACGACAAGGGCAAGCTCGAGATCGAGCTCACCGTCGAGCGTGGTCGTGGCTACGTGTCGGCCGCGCAGAACAAGACGTTCGACGCCGAGATCGGCCGTATCCCGGTCGACTCGATCTACTCGCCGGTCCTCAAGGTGACCTACAAGGTCGAGGCGACGCGTGTCGAGCAGCGCACGGACTTCGACAAGCTCATCGTCGACGTCGAGACGAAGGCGGCGATCAGCCCGCGCGACGCGCTCGCGTCGGCCGGCAAGACGCTCGTCGAGCTGTTCGGCCTGGCGCGCGAGCTCAACATCGAGGCCGAGGGCATCGAGATCGGCCCGTCGCCGACGGACGCGGCCCTGGCCGCGGACCTGGCGCTGCCGATCGAGGACCTGCAGCTGACGATCCGCTCGTACAACTGCCTCAAGCGTGAGGGCATCCACACGGTCGGCGAGCTCGTCGCCCGTTCGGAGGCCGACCTCCTGGACATCCGCAACTTCGGCGCGAAGTCGATCACGGAGGTCAAGGAGAAGCTCGCCGAGCTCGGCCTGTCCCTCAAGGACAGCCCGCTCGACTTCGACCCGTCCGCGTCGGCGTACTACGGCGACGACGAGGGCGACTTCGTCGAGGACGAGCAGTACTGACCTCAGCACCGGTTGGCAGTACTGACTCGGGACCACTGACTCGGTACTTGACGAAGAACTTCAAGGAGATTTGACCATGCCTACGCCCACCAAGGGTCCCCGGCTCGGTGGCGGACCGGCGCACGAGCGGCTGATCCTCGCGAACCTCGCGACGTCGCTGTTCGAGCACGGCCGCATCACGACGACGGAGGCCAAGGCCAAGCGCCTGCGCCCCCTCGCCGAGCGCCTCATCACGTTCGCCAAGCGCGGTGACCTGCACGCGCGTCGTCGCGTCCTGACGGTCGTCAAGGACAAGAGCGTCGTGCACACGCTGTTCACCGAGATCGCCCCGGCTCTCGCCGAGCGCAACGGTGGCTACACGCGCATCACGAAGATCGGTCCGCGCAAGGGTGACAACGCGCCCCTCGCCGTGATCGAGATCGTGCGTGAGCCGCTCTCGCCGAAGCAGGCGGTCGTCAAGGAGGCCACCAAGGCCACCGCGAAGGCCGCGCCGAAGGCCGAGAAGGTCGAGGACGCGAAGGTCGAGGAGACCGTGGCCGAGGACGTCGTCGAGGACGCGCCCGTCGCCGACGAGGCTCCCGCCGAGGACAGGGCCGACGACAAGGCCTGAGCTCCGCAGCACTGACGAGGGCCCGGACACCGCCAGACGGTGTCCGGGCCCTCGTGCGTGCGGGGCGTCCGGCGCGTGGGACCGGGACGGCCGACGTCACAGGAACAGGCAGAACGGGTGCCCCGACGGGTCGAGGAGCACCCGCACGTCGCTCTGGGGCTGGACCGCGGCGAGGGTCGCGCCGGCCTCCAGCGCCCACGCGGTGGCGGTCGCGAGGTCCTGGACCTGGATGTCGAGGTGCTGGGTGGCGTTCTGACCGCCCGGCACGGCGGGCCACACCGGGCGGCGGAACCGGACCTCGCCCTCGAGGTTGAGCGTCGGCCCGTCCGGGACCCGGACCTGCGCCCAGCCGGGGTCGTCGGGGGAGGGCGGGTCGGCGGCCGTGACCTGGCCGCCGAGGAGGCGCGCGTAGAACACGGCGAGGCGTGCGGGCTCGTCGGTGCCGATGGTCACGGACGTGAGCCGGAGCGCGGGACGGTCCATGCGTCCTCCTCGGGTGCCGGGCGTGCGCCCACGCTACGCCGGGCCCGGACGCGACGAGGGGCGGGCACCGTCGTGGCGCCCGCCCCTCGTCGTCGTGTCAGGCATCCACGCCGGCTTGCCGGACGTCACGCTCACGTCGGGCGCAGGGTTGCCGGTCACGGTGAGCGTGCGCGACGTGCTCGTCGACGGTGGGAAGACCAGCGGGGTCGTCGCGCCGAACGACGGCGCCTGGTAGGTCGGTTCGCCGTTGCCGGCGCCGATCCCCTCGAGCGTCACGGAGACGTTCTGGTACGACGTGGTCGCCGAGACGAGCAGCACGATCGACTTGACCCGCGCGCGGTCGAACCCGGACGGGAACGACAGGACGGCGACGTCGCCCACGTACGCGGGCGTGTAGCGGACCGTCAGCCAGTCGGACGCCGCGCCGCCGTTGCGGGACAGGCCGCCCACCGACGCGACCTTGCCGTTGACGTCGACCGCCTGGAGACCGAACGTCACGGCCGACGGCTGGTCGGGCAGCACGTCGCGGTAGCGCATCTCGATGCGGTCCGCGCCGCCCGCCTGCAGGTCCACCGTCCCCGCGGCGGTCCACCGGATCCGAGCGTCGCCGTACGTGCAGCCCAGCGAATCGGGCACCCGCACGTCGACCTTGAGGGTCCCTGCGCCCGGGGTGAGGGTCGTGTTGCGCGTCGGCCCGCACTCGAACTCGCCCGGCGTGAGCAGCTCGCGCGGGCCCATCGAGGTGCCGGCGAAGTCGTCGACGACGAACCCGACGCCCGCGGCGGCCGCCGGGGCGACGAGACCCGTGGCGAGGGCGGCGAGCGCGAGAGAGGCGGTGGCGAGCGCGGCGGTGGCGCGACGCAAGGGGGCGGTCAGGCGCATGTGTCCTCGATGATCGGTGGCCCGGCTGGAGACGGTCCGCACGACCGTAGGGAACACCGGCACGTGGCGGGTGGCCCCGGCGGCGGCGCGACCGGAACGCCTTGGTTCGTACGGGGTCCGATCGGGTGACCGGAGCGGAGGGTGTCCGAGGTACGGTCACCTCGTGGGGGACACCGGGATCGTGCTGGTGCACGGCGTGCGCACGTCGCGCACCATGTGGCGCCCGCAGACGGACGCGCTGGCGCGCGCCGGGATCCCGACGACCGCGGTCGACCTGCCCGGGCACGGTACGCGCGCCGCGGAGCGGTTCACGGCCGACGGCGCGATCACGACGATCGCGGACGCGGTGGACGGGCTCGGCGGCCGCGCCCTCGTCGTCGGGCTCTCGCTGGGCGCGTACGTGGCGGTCGCGCACGCCGCTCGGCACCCCGAGCAGGTCGCCGGGCTGCTCGCCGCCGGGTGCTGCACACGCCCGCGTCGCGTGCTGGTCGGCGGGTGGGCCGCGCTCGCGGCGCTGATCGCCCGGCTGCCCGACCGTGGGGCAGGGCTCAACGACGGCTTCGTGCGGCTCATGCTCCCGCCGGACGCCGGCGCGGACCTGGGTGCGGGCGGGTTCGCGCTCGACGTGATGGCCGACGTGCTGCGTGAGGTCGGCGGGCTCGACCCGATCGCGGACCTGGCGCGGGTGACCGCGCCGGTCTGGCTCGTCAACGGGCGCTACGACCACTTCCGGGCCGACGAGCGCGCGTTCCTCGCCGCGTGCCACGACGGCCGGCTCGTGGTCGTGCCCGGTGCCACGCACCTCGTGAGCGTCGTGGCGCCCGTCCGGTTCACGCGTGCCGTGCTGGAGGCGTACGACGAGGTCACGGGGGACCCGCGGCGTCGTCAGCCCGTCCCCTCCGCGGGGTAGCGCAGCGTCCCGTCGACGAGCCGTGCCGCGGGGTTGAGCGGGTGCGTCACCGTCGTGCCCGGGCCCATGAGGTGCCGGACGAGCCAGCCGCGTGCCGTGAGGTCGTCGGCGATCAGCCGCCGGTGGCACCGCCACCACACGGCCTCGGCGCACATCACGGCGCACCGCTCGGCGTGCGCGCGGGCCATGAGCAGCGCGCGGGCGCCGGTGTACTCGTCGGACGCGAGGTGGTCGGCGTAGCCGCGGAACGCCGCGACGCGCCACGCGTCGTTCGGGGAGTCCGGTGCGGGCGTCCGACGACCACCCAGGGCGGGCAGCGGGAGGTACGCGTCACCGAGCTGCTCGCGCAGCGCGTCCGGGGAGTACTGCGGGTTGCGGCGCGAGCCGGCGAACCGGCGCACGTCCACCAGGCACGTCACCCCCGCGTCGTCGAGCATCGCGCGCAGCTCGTCGAACGGGCGCGTCGAGTGCCCGACGGTCCACAGGGTCGGCTCGCTCGTCATCGAGCCATCGTGCCCGCGGCGGCCGCCCGCGGCAGCGCGAACCCCGTCAGGGCGGATCTCGTCAGCGCTTCGCGCGCTTCGCCGCGCGGCGCGCCCGGCGGCTGCGGTCGATCAGGCCCATCGCCGCGAGCGTGTCGGCGAACGCGCCCTCGACGTGCACCTCGACCTCGGCGTCGGCGTGCGCCGTGATGCGCTGCGGCGTCCCGTCCGGGGCGCGGTAGAACACGTCGGCGTCGATCGCGTCCGCCTCGCCCTGCCGCAGCCGCGCGATGGTCGCCATGAGGTGCGCGGCGCGCAGCACGTGCTCGTCGCGCACCGCGTGCACCAGCAACGAGCGCGCGTCGGGCACCGCGACCAGCAGGCCGTGCGGTGCGGGCTCGTCGTCGACCGTCACCAGCAGGTCTTCGACGACGAGCACGCGGCCGGCCGTGAGCGAGTCCCCCGAGAACGCGTGCACCGCGAACGACGCGACCTGGTGCTCAGGTGCGGGCAGGGCGCGCAGTGCCGCCAGCACCGTCTCGTCGACCGTGGGAGCCTCGCCCACGCGCAGCGTCGCGGACGAGCCGTCCGGCAGGGGGACGACGACGGGGGTCTGCGGCTGCTCGGGGCTCGGGGTCTCGCTCGACATGGTGCCCCGACTGTACCGAGCGCCCGGCGCGGGTCAGTCGACGAGCCGCGCGGCCCGCATCGCGTCCGCGAACGCACCCTCCACGAGGACGTCGATCTTCTCGTCCGAGTACCGCGTGACCTGCTGCAGCGTGCCGTCGGGCGTGCGGAAGTACACGTGCGGGCTCATGGCGCCCGGCTGCGACTGCCCGGCGCGCGCGAGCTGCGCCATGAGGTGCAGCGCGTGGACCACGGTGGCGTCGCGCAGCACGTGCACGCCGAGCAGCGCGCGCGCGGGCAGCACGACGAGCGTGCCGTACGGCCGGTCGGTGAGACCGACCGAGTCGAGCAGTTCGTCGTGCACCAGCACGCGCGACGCACCGAAGAAGTCCGCCGCCTCGAACAGGTGCACGTCGTGCTCGAACGTCTCGTGCGCGGGCGCCGGCAGGCGGCGCAGACCCGCGAGCGCCGCGTCCCCGGTGACCTCCCAGCCGCCCAGCCGGTCGTCGTACAGCACCGACACCGACTCGGGGTAGTCGATCGCCGCGCGCACGCACAGCCCGCCGCCGAGCGACGGACCGGCGTCCGGCGGCAGCACCGGCAGGTCCGCCTCGACCATGACGCGCGCGACCAGGAGGTGCGCGACCTCGTCGTACGCCGACTCCGCCCGCCGCAGCGCGAGCGCGAGCGAGCTCACGTGCGTGTCCACGACCCCCTGCCACTGCGCGCGGTCCTGCTGCGCGAGCAGCGCTGCGAGGTTCGTCAGCCCGTACTGCTTGCCCGCCGCGTCGACCAGGTGGTCGGCGCGTGCCTCGACCCCCGGGACTCCGATGCGCGTGAACCCCGCGAGCGCGGCGGACCGCAGCCAGTCCGCGTCCGCGCGGCCGAGCGGCGCGAGCCCGTCGTCGGCGAAGGCGGCCCCACCGGTCGCAGCGGCCGTCGTCGGGTCGTCGTCAGGTCGTCGGGAGAACCAGCCCATGGCGGGACACGGTAACGGCGCCGGCGAGCCGACACGGCATCAGCGCGCGCGCGTCAACGTCCATGCCCGCACGCCGCCGACGATCCCGGCCTGGTTCGGCACGACGACGACGTCGTCACCGAGCCGCTCCAGGACCGTCGGTGTCACGTGCCGCGCGTTGCCCCCGCCCAGGTAGAGGCGGTCCCAGTGGAACACCGGCCGGAACCCCTCGACCACGCGCTGTACGCGCCGCGACCACAGCGCGTTGCCCAGCCGACGCCGCTCCGGCTGCCCGATGTACTCGTCGTACGTCACCGCGCGGCGCACCGGCGCGTGCGACAGCTCCAGGTGCGGCGCGATCGCCCCGCCGTCGAACAGCGCCGACCCGAGCCCCGTGCCGAGCGTCAGCACCAGCTCCAGCCCCGTCCCCGAGACCACGCCCGCCCCGTGCACCTCGGCGTCGTTCAGCACGATCGTCGCCAGCCCCAGCCCGGCCTCGAGCGCCGCGCGGATGTCGCACCCCGCCCACGCCACGACGAGGTCCGGGTCGACCGCCGTCCGCGGCCCGTGCTTCGTCACGTAGTGCGGGGTCGCGACGACCACGCCGTGCCGGATCATCCCCGGCATCCCGACCGTCAGCCGGTCCGCGCGCGGCAGGTCCGCCGCGATACCCGCGATCGTCTCCACCAACCGCTGCGGCGGCAACGGGTACGGCGTGGGGACCCGCACCGCGGGCGCGTGCAACGTCCCGGCCGCGTCGAGCACCGACGCCTTGATGCCACCCCCGCCGCAGTCCACGGCGAGCGTGTACGGCTCCACCTCAGGCACACCGCCACGCTAGAGGACGCCCCGTGCTCAGGGAGACGCAGCACGCCGCCGCTCTTCGAGCTGTACGACAACGAGGTCGAGTACACGCGGGACCTGTACGACGAGCTCGGCCTCACCGAGGATGTCAAGAAGTTCCTGCGCTACAACGCTAACAAGGCCCTGATGGACCTGGGCTACGAGGCGCTGTTCCCGCGCGACGAGACCGACGTCAACCCCGCGATCCTGTCCGCGCTGCCCCCGAACGCCGACGAGAACCACGACTTCTTCTTCGGCTCGGGCTCGTCCTACGTCATCGGCAAGGCCGTCAACACCGAGGACGACGACTGGGAGTTCTGATCCCGACCTGACCGACACGTGTCGCGCCGGTCTAGGCCATTCGGGCGATTCTGGCCTCTCGCGGGGGTTCGGATGCCCGCCTCCGCGGGAACCGCGCGGCCAGGCCACTAGCGTCGGCCCCGACCGGCAGGGTCGCTGGACCGCAATGCCAACCGGCTGCAGGTGACTCCGCGGACGTCGCAGGGGGACTCTATGCGCCGGGTTGTGTCAGCCACTCTCGCAGGCCTGCTGTCGATGACGGGGGTGCTGGGCGCGGGCTCGTCGGTGCGAAGTCCCCCCGCGTGGCCGCCGGCGCGGAACGTCTTCGGACCGTCCTCAGCACTTCCGTCCGAGAGTTCACCTCGACGGCGGCAGCGCGACTCGCTTCACTCCGAGCGCCCGGCCGTGTTGCCGCAAGCGCCGGCACCTCGCTCGTTCGGGTTGGTGACTTCGCGAGCCAGAAACTTGCATTTGAGCATTATTCGAAGCACGTCCTCGGAGTCCAGCTTGGAAAGAATGGTCGGACGGTTGCGAAACCAGGTGGCGCGGACATGCCGGAGTTCGGCTCGTTCCAGGCGTATCGCGATGCCGCACGAAGCTTTATGGGAGGCGGCCTGCCATCGGGCGTCCTTGAGCGAGCTCGGGGCACAGATCTGCTGCGAGTCGATCCGAGCACCGGCTACTTCGGTGTGCGAAGTTCCGATGGAACCGTTCAAACGTTCTTCCGGCCCGATGGAGACCCCGTCGCCTACTTTTGGAATCAGTGAGCATGAGCACCAGTTTGGCGGAGCAGTTCGCTCAGATCTTACGCGGAGAAGGACGCCGGTCGTCGTGGTCCCCGGCCGCGTTCCTTGAGGCGTGGTCGCAGTTCGTCGAGGAGTGTGAGCTGAGCTATTCCTCGGGAATCTATGAGTACGAGGACGAACGCAGCGTCCGTGATGTCATGGAACGCCTTGTCACTTGGCCGTTCGACAACCCACCCGTTGGGCTCGAGGACTTCAAGGCCGCGATGGCTGCGACCGACGATCGGTTCCGGAGGCTGATCCGAGGCGGGCCCATTATTCGACCGCAGGCCGCTTTCTGGTGGCAGTCGCATCTGCCCCCATTTGGGGGCGAGCAACTAGTCGAGGACGCGAAGCGTCTGTATGACGTCGATTTGGAACTCGAATGACCACGTTCCGCCCCGCCGTCAGCGTCGGCTGCTCGGCCTCTGCCGAACCCGCGTGCGGGCCTCGTCCATTGCGGCCGGGGTCTCGTGGCGTGCGCAACACGTTTGTGCAGGCCAGCGGCTAGGGTACGAGCCCGCGGGGCTGGTTCCGGTGGTGGCTACCGGTGTTGTCGCAAACACCGCGGCTGACGTGGCGCGTCCCCTGTCGCAGGTCGAAGCGAGGACACTGACTGATGCTCTGCGTCCGGACAAGCTGTCTCACGTGTTCGACCCGAAGCGCAACTTCGGGCCTCTCGTCGAGACCTATGGGAGCGAGGCCGGGGCCATGGAACAGCTCGTCCGAAGCCTGGATGGAGCTGGCCTGCCGAGTTCTGGGATCTTTGAGGTGACGATGATGGCGCTCGCTGAATCTCCCCAGGGGTGCTCGTTGAAAGTCCTCACCCGGGTGTGGTGTCAGGTTAGTGGTCGGCGGGTGCCGGTGGTGGCTCGCCGGCGGAACTCCGGCGGCTTGGCTGCAGGCATCCAGGACTCCTCTCCGAGGCGATCATCACCTCAGCGAAGGTGTCCACGGAAGCGGGTCAGGCTCCGTGGCGCGGACCAGGCCGGTTCGTGGTTGACCCCGATCAGGCCGGTCTCGTCGGTTGCGGCGCGGGAGGGTCTTGCACGCCCGGCTGAGAACGCGGCAACCTACGTCTCGCGGGTGACCCTCCCGCCGGGCGTGCGCATGCAGGTGGGGACCGCGGCACCGGCCTTCGGTCAGCCTGGCGGATGGGCACAAGCACAACTGCTGGAGCGCATACCGCTCTCCAGTTTCGGAAAGGGAGAGATCCTCCCGTGAGTAGCCGGCTCTTCTTCTCGGTGAGTGGCGGGGTCCTCACGATCGCATCGGAAGGCGCGCGCGAGTTGTGGACCGGCATGCCGGACGGTATGCCGGTCCGAGACTTGCACGTAGCTCCGGATGGTCGTTCGGCGATTGCACTGCTAGACCCGCCAACTGGTGGAGGCCGAGTTCGGAATCTCGTGCGAGTCACGTCCTCTGGTGAGGTCGCATGGCGGGGTGAACTTCCCGAGGTCGGATCGGCGGATGCATTCGTCGGGGTGGACGTCGGCATCGGAGGAGTCCTCCTGGCAGCGACGTGGACCGGGTACCGCGTCCGCCTCGACCCGGTGACGGGACGATTGCTCAGCCAGGAGTTCACAAAGTGACTCTTCCAGGGCACCGCGATAACCGCCTTAACCACCGTCTCCCGGCATAGGGAAGATCGGCCCAGGCACAAACGTCACAGGAGTCAACGTTCCTCTGGGCTTTGCGAGGTGGGCGCAGTGATCCCTCGAGACGCGTGCGTCGTCGCCGGTCCGTGCGAGGGACACTTCCTCGTCGCGGGAGAAGGAACTCGCCCGTCTCTGACATCCGCCACTGCTGCTCGACGTAGAGGTCGTGCGGCTCCGGGTAGGTGCTCACGAAGCTGTTCTCGCCGAACCAGCCGCCGACGAACTTGCCGGAGGCAGTCTCGATGCGCACGAACCGCCTCCCGAGGTTCGGCGCCGCCGCGTCCCACGCAGTAGGGATTCGGCTGAACGCGGGGACGACGCGGCCGACGTTCGCGGTCCACCACTCGGCGTAGCGGGCGCGTCGTGTCGAGCACCCACCGGAGCGCGCCAGAGGTCGGCGTGGTCCATCGGCTGCCCCGGTGAGCGATCCACGCGACGAGCGCCGACACGACAGCGCCGAGGACGAGTGCGTACGTCGCTGCCGACCGTCCGAGAGCGTGAACGCCTCGGTCAACGCGGCCCCGAAGACGGCCAGGTACACGAGGTCGAAGACCACCCCGGCCGCCAGGCCCTCACCGACCTTGAGGGTGGCGCTGATCGTCGACGCCCCGAGCCCGCGCGCGCGTCGGGCCCCACGACAGGGCGTCACGTCGGGCTGTGGACAACCGTGCGCGTGGGTCGCCGCCGGTCCGGGGCGGAGCAGGTCGGCTGGGCCGGTAGCGTGGCGGCGTGAATGCCGTGCGCCTGCGTCTGGATCTCGCGTACGACGGGAGCGACTTCGCCGGGTGGGCGCGTCAGCCCGCGCTGCGGACCGTGCAGGGGACGCTCGAGGACGGGCTCGCGACGATCCTGCGCACGGGTCCGCGCGGGGTGCCCGCGCCGCGGCTCGTCGTCGCAGGGCGTACCGACGCCGGGGTGCACGCACGTGGGCAGGTCGCGCACGTGGACGTGGACGACGAGGCGCTCGCGGCGGCACAGGGGCGTAGCGAGCGTGACCCGCTCGACGCGGTGGTCACGCGGCTGGCAGGGGTGCTGCCGCCGGACCTCGTCGTGCACCGTGTGACGCTCGCGCCGCCGGGGTTCGACGCGCGGTTCTCGGCGCTGCGCCGCCGGTACTCCTACCGGGTGTGCGACGACGCGGCGGCGCGCGACCCGCTCACGCGCAGCCACGTGCTGTGGCACGCGCGGGCGCTGGACGTGGCGGCGATGCACGAGGCCGCCGCGGCGCTCGTCGGGCTGCACGACTTCGCGGCGTACTGCAAGCCGCGACCGGACGCGACGACCATCCGCACGCTCGAGCGCTTCGAGTGGACCCGACCGACGGAGGGTGCCGATGCCGGGCTCGTCGTCGCGACTGTGCAGGCCGACGCGTTCTGCCACTCGATGGTGCGCTCGCTCGTCGGCGCGAGCCTGGCCGTGGGCGAGGGGCGGCGCGCGGTGTCGTGGCCGGGGGAGGTCCTCGCCGCGCGGCGGCGGGACGCGGCCGCGCACGTGGTCGCCGCGCACGGGTTGACGCTGGAGGCCGTGGAGTACCCGGCGGACGAGGAGCTGGAGGCACGCGCGGAGCAGACGCGCGCGCGGCGCGGCGAGCACGAGGTGCGCCCGGCGGTCGACTGCTGCTGAACGCGCGGCGGGTGCGCGCGGCGGCGGACCCGGCCAAGATGAGGCATGCGTCGCCTTCGGGCGCAGCTGAGCCGGTCGTCCCACGTCGGGCGGCGAGGGTCGCGAGAGCCTGGGGGCGGACCGCTGCCCGCACGTCGAGAGGCCTCGCCATGACGGTCGCGCCGGAGCTCGTCGCCCACGCCGAGACACCCGATGCGGTGCTCGCGACCCTCGCCAGCACGCCGGACGGCCTCACTGAGTCCGAGGCCGCACGTAGGCTCGCCGAGGTCGGCCCGAACCGGCTGCCCGACCCGCCGCGCAAGAACGTCGTGCTGCGGTTCCTCGAGCACTTCGACGACGTGCTCATCTACATCCTGCTCGCCGCCGCGGTGCTCAAGGCGATCCTCGGCGACTGGGTCGACTTCGCGGTGATCCTCGCGGTCGCGGTCGCCAACGCGGTCGTCGGGTTCGTGCAGGAAGGGCGCGCGGATAAGGCGCTCGCGGGCATCGCGACGATGCTGTCGCTCGAGGCGGACGTGCGGCGCGACGGGCAGTGGCGCACGGTCGCGGCCGACGACCTGGTGCCGGGTGACGTGGTGCGGGTGCGGTCCGGCGACCGCGTGCCCGCGGACGCGCGGCTCGTCGAGGCGACGACCTTGCAGGTCGACGAGGCCGCGCTCACGGGCGAGTCGGTGCCCGCGAGCAAGGACGTGGAGCCGGTCGGCGCGGATGCGGGCGTGGGGGACCGGTCCTCGATGCTGTTCTCCGGCACGATCGTCACGGCCGGGCGCGGGGTCGCGGTCGTCACCGCGACCGCGGGTGCCACGGAGATCGGACGGATCCAGCAGCTCGTCGCGGAGGTCGACCACCTCGACACCCCGCTCACGCGCCAGCTCGCGCGGCTCGGGAAGCAGCTCAGCCTGCTGATCCTGCTCATGGCCGCCGCGATGCTCGTCATCGGCCGCGTGATCCACGACTTCGCGCTCGACGAGCTCGTGTCCGCGGCGATCGGGTTCGCGGTCGCCGCCGTCCCCGAGGGGCTGCCGGCGCTCGTCACCGTGACGCTCGCGCTGGGTGTGCAGCAGATGGCGAGGCGCCACGCGATCACCCGCAAGCTCACGTCCGTGGAGGGCCTCGGGTCCGTCACGACGATCTGCTCCGACAAGACCGGCACGCTCACGCGCAACGAGATGACGGTGCGCACCGTCGTCACGCCCGAGGCGACGTACGACGTCGAGGGCCTCGGGTACGAGCCCGTGGGTGCGGTGCGCCTGCACGACGACGACGGGCCAGGTGACCTGGTCGAGCTCGACGCCCGGGCGGACCTCGCCGCGCTCGTCGGCGCCGGGGTCCGGTGCAACGACGCGCGCGCCGTGCAGACCGACGGGCGCTGGGGGATCGTCGGGCAGCCCACCGAGGGCGCGGTCGTCGTGCTGGGCGACAAGCTCGGCTACGCAGCCACGGGGCAGCGGCTCGCGCAGGTGCCGTTCGAGTCGTCGACGAAGTTCGCCGCGACGCTCGACGACCTGGGCGACGGCACGCGCGTCGTGCACCTCCTCGGTGCGCCCGACCGTCTGCTGGACCGGTGCACGACGCAGCGCGACGACTACGGCTCCGCACCGCTGGACACCGCGTACTGGGAACGGCAGATCGACGAGCTCGGCGCGCAGGGGCTGCGCGTACTCGCCGCCGCGCGGCGCGACGCGACGGACGAGACCGCGCTGACCGGCGACGACGTCGGCACCGAGCTCCAGCTGCTGGGGCTGTTCGGGATCGTGGACCCGCCGCGGCCCGAGGCGGTCGCGGCGATCGCCGACTGCCACCGCGCGGGCATCCGGGTCAAGATGATCACGGGCGACCACGCGGGCACCGCGCTCGCGATCGCGCGTGAGCTCGGCATCGTCGGCGGCCACGTGGCAGGCGAGGCTGAGCCGAACGACGACGCCGAGGTCATCACGGGCGCCGAGCTCGAGGCCATGTCCAACGAGCAGCTGCGCCGGCGCGTGCGCGGCGTCGACGTGTTCGCGCGCACGTCGCCCGAGCACAAGATCCGCATCGTGCGTGCGCTGCAGTCGCACCGCGAGGTCGTCGCGATGACGGGTGACGGCGTCAACGACGCCCCCGCGCTCACGCGGGCTGACGTGGGCATCGCGATGGGCATCAAGGGCACCGAGGCCACCAAGGAGGCCGCGGACATCGTCCTCGCCGACGACAACTTCGCGACCATCGAGCGTGCGGTCGAGGAGGGGCGGCGGATCTACGACAACATCCGCAAGTCCGTGGCGTTCCTGCTGCCGACGAACGGCGCGCAGTCGCTCGTCATCCTCGTCGCGGTGCTCGCCGGCCTCGCGCTGCCGCTCACGCCCGTGCAGATCCTGTGGGTCAACCTCATCACCGCGGTGACGCTGTCGCTCGCGCTCGCGGGTGAGCCCGCCGAGCCGGACATCATGACCCGCCCGCCGCGCTCGCCCGACGCGCACGTCATCACCGCGCGCTCGCTCACCCTGATCCTCGTGGCGTCCGCCGTGATCGGTGCGGCCACGCTCGCGGTGTTCCTCGTCGAGAAGGACCAGCTGGGGGTGTCCGACGAGTACGCCCAGACCTCCGCGGTCCTCATGCTCGCGCTGGGCCAGCTCGCCTACCTGCTCAACTGCCGGTTCCTGGGCTCGACGAGCCTCACGTGGCGCGTGCTCGTCGGGAACCGGCTCGTGTGGCTCGCGGCCGGCGCCCTGCTGCTGCTGCAGCTCGTGTTCACGTACGCGCCGTTCATGCACGACTGGTTCGGCTCGACCGCGATCGGCGCGCGCGAGTGGGGCATCACCGCGCTCGGCGCCGTGGTGGTGTTCCTCGTGATCGAGGTGGCCAAGGCGCTGACGCGCCGGACGCTGCGGGACTGACGCTCAGGCCAGGAACACCTGCGCGCACAGCGGTCCGCGGTCGGTGTCCGCGCACCCGACGCCGATCGACGTGAAATCGCCCAGCAGGTTGGCGCGGTGCCCGGGTGAGTCGAGCCAGCCGTCGACGGTCGCGCGCGCCGTGGGGTAGCCGAGCGCGAGGTTCTCGCCGACGGAACGCGCGTCGCACGCCTGGAGCACGGGCTCGAGCGGGTCGTGCTCGAAGCGGTCCTCCGCGGCGAGCACGGCGGCGCGGTCGGCCGCCTGGTCCGTCGCGCACGTCGACACCTCGAGGGGGTCCAGCCCGGCGTCGCGCCGCGCCTCGTTGGTGAGGGCGACGATCTCGTCGGCGGGCGTGGGTGCGACGTCCGGCGGAGCGGACGAGGGAGCCGCCGAGGAGGGGGCGCTCGTCGCGCGCGGGGACGAGGGGCGCCCGGAGGGGGACGGAGCCGTGCGCTCGTCCTGCCCGGCCCGCGTCGTCGTCGGCGTCGTGGGCGGGGGCGTCGTGGTGGGTGCGGCCGAGGCGCTCCGCTGCGCCGAACGGCTCGCGGGTTCGCGCACGCCGTCGCGCGGGTCGGCGGGCGGGGTCGTCGGCCCGGCGGGGACCTCGACGACCGGGCCCGCCGCCTCGCGCGCGCCCGGGGCGAGCACCGCCGGGACGACGAGCGCGAGCGCCCCGAGCACGACGAGCGTCAGCGCGGCGTGCGTCAGGCGGCGCCGACGCTGCCGCCGTGCCCGCCGCCGGGCGGTCCGTCGGCGCAAGTCACGGCGACGCGGGTCGCGTCGCACGGCGGGGTCGGGACCCGTGGCGCGACGTCCGGGGGAGGGCGGGGGAACCGGCACGAACCGGACGTTATCGGATCGTGACCTGGCCGGGGAGGGTCGGCGGCGCGGTACGCCCGATCGAGCGCTCAGTCCTCGTCGCGGTACGCCTCGTCGACGTAGACCTCCTCGACCACGTGCACCGCGGCCTCCTCGGCGCTCGCGGCGCCTCCCGCGACGCCCGAGTCGACCGCGAACGCGTCCGTGCCCCCGGCCGCGACCGCGTCGTCGTCCTCCACGAGGCGACCCGCGCGGTTCTCCTCACGGTCACCGGTGACCCGCGGCGCCTGCTCCCAGATCTCGGGCTCCTCCTGCGTGACGCGCTGGTCGATCGTCTCGCGGTGCTTCTCCTCCCACGCCGTCTCGCCGTAGTGCGAGCGGTTGTCCCGCTCGGGCGGGGAGTAGCCCTCGTCGAGCAGGTCGTCGACACCGCGGTCGATCAGGGTGTCCTCGCGAGGGAGCTGGTCGGTGTCACCCTCCGAGCCGAGGGCGGGGTCCGTGCTGCTGGCAGGTGTCTCGCTCATGAGTCGACCTTCGCACCGCTGCCGGGCGCCCGCCACCGGCAATGGCTTTGGCCGGCGGGCGGGTCGCACCGCACACTGGCGGGCATGGGACACCTCGACGTCATGGGTGTCGGGTACGTGCTGCCCGACGGGCGGCCGCTGCTGGACGACGTGACGTTCCGGGTGGGCGACGGCGCGCGCGTCGCGCTCGTCGGCCCCAACGGCGTCGGCAAGTCCACGCTCCTGCGGATCGTCACGGGCGACGAGCAGCCGCACGCGGGCTCGGTCGCGCGCTCCGGCGGGCTGGGCGTCATGCGTCAGGACGTGGGGCGCATCGACGACGACCGCAGCGTCCGTGACCTGCTCGCGTCGTTGGCCACCGCCGCGGTGCGGGACGCGGCCGCCGAGCTCGCCGCCGCCGAGCTCGCGATGATGCAGGTCGACGACGAGCCCGCCCAGCTGCGGTACGCGCAGGCGCTCGTCGACTGGGCGGACGTCGGCGGCTACGAGGCGGAGGCCGGCTGGGACCAGGTGACCGACGCGGTGCTGTCCGTGCCGTTCGAGCGCGCGCAGTACCGCGAGGTCCGCACGCTGTCCGGCGGCGAGCAGAAGCGGCTCGTCCTCGAGGCGCTGCTGCGCGGTCCCGACGAGGTGCTGCTGCTCGACGAGCCCGACAACGCGCTCGACGTGCCCACCAAGCGCTGGCTCGAGGAGCGCCTCGTCGCCGCGGGCAAGACCGTGCTGCTCGTCAGCCACGACCGCGAGCTGCTCTCGCGCGTGGCGACCCATGTCGCGACGCTCGAGCCCTCGCCCGCGGGCGCCTCGGTCTGGGTGCACGGCGGGAGCTTCACGACCTACCACGAGGCGCGTGAGGAGCGCATGAGCCGGGCCGACGAGCTGCTGCGGCGCTGGGAGGAGGAGCACGCCAAGCTCCGCACGCTCGTCACGACGCTCAAGCAGAAGGCCGCTTACAACGACGGCATGTCGTCGCGCTACCAGGCCGCGCAGACGCGCCTGCGCAAGTTCGAGGAGGCCGGGCCGCCGGCTGTGCGCGTGCGTGAGCAGTCGGTGACGATGCGGTTGCGCGGCGGGCGCACCGCCAAGCGCGCCGTCGTCGCGCGGAACCTCGAGCTCACGGGGCTGATGGAGCCGTTCGACCTCGAGGTGTTCTACGGCGAGCGGGTCGCGGTGCTCGGCTCCAACGGCTCGGGCAAGTCCCACTTCCTGCGTCTGCTCGCGCGCGGCGGCTCCGACCCCGGGCCCGAGCACGAGCCGGCCGACGACGCCGTGGTCGAACCCGTCGCGCACACCGGGACCGTGGTGCTCGGCTCGCGCGTGCGGCCCGGCTGGTTCGCGCAGAACCGCACGCACCTCGACCTCGAGGGGCGCACGCTGCTCGACATCCTGCACCGCGGCGACGGCCGACGCGCCGGGCTCGGCCGCGAGCAGGCGAGCCGTGCGCTCGACCGCTACGAGCTCGTCGCGCAGGCCGAGCAGCGCTACGAGACGCTGTCCGGCGGTCAGCAGGCGCGGTTCCAGATCCTGCTCCTCGAGCTCGGCGGCGCGACGCTCCTGCTGCTCGACGAGCCGACCGACAACCTCGACCTGCACTCGGCCGAGGCGCTCGAGGACGGGCTCGCCGCGTTCGACGGCACGGTCCTCGCGGTGACCCACGACCGCTGGTTCACCCGCACGTTCGACCGCTACCTGGTGTTCGGCGCGGACGGCCGCGTGCGCGAGACGCCGACCGCCGTGTGGGACGAGGGGCGCGTCGACCGGGTGCGCTGAGCCCGCGGTCGTGGGCGTCCCTCACGCGACGACGAGCGTGACCGCGAGCGTCGCCATGACGGCGGCGACGACGAGGTCGAGCACCTGCCACGCGCGCGGGCGGGCGAACAGCGGCGCGAGCCGCGTGGCCCCGAAGCCCAGCGCGCTGAACCAGCTCGCGCTCGCGAGCACCACGCCCACGCCGAACCCCCACGGGTGCGGCCGGGTGTGCGCGAGCGAGCCGAGCAGCACCACCGTGTCCAGGTAGACGTGCGGGTTGAGGAACGTCAGGGCCAGGCACGTCGTCACGACGCTGCGCCTCGAGGCGGGCCCGGCCGCGGCGGGGTCGAGACGCTCGGGGTGGCGCGCGCGGCGGACCGCCGCGACGGCGAGCCAGGCCAGGAACGCGGCGCCGAACCACCGCACGCCCGTGAGCGCGGCGGGATGCGCCGCGACCAGCGGTCCCAGCCCCGCGATGCCCGCCGCGGTGAGGACGAGGTCCCCCGCGGTGCACAGCGCGACGACGACCGCCACGTGCTCACGCCGGATGCCCTGGCGCAGCACGAACGCGTTCTGCGCCCCGATCGCGACGATCAGGCCGAGGCACGCGAGGAAGCCGGCCGCGAGGGCACCGAGGGCAGGAGGCACGACGAGGACGCTAGGAGACCCGCTGACGGGGAGTCCATCTCAGGTTTCTGAGGGAGCATTAGCCTGGCTTCATGAACCTCGACGCCGAGCAACTCCGAGCACTCGCCGCCGTGCTCGAGGAGGGCACGTTCGAGGCCGCCGCCGCCCGGCTGCACGTGACCCCGTCGGCCGTGAGCCAGCGCGTGCGTGCGCTCGAGCAGCGGGTCGGGCAGGTGCTCGTCGTGCGCTCGCGGCCCTGCCGTGCGACCGAGCCCGGCGCCGTGCTCGCGCGCCTCGCCGGCCAGGTCGCACTCCTCGAGCGGGACGCGGCGGCCGAGCTCGCGGGGGCGGGCCACGACGAGGCCGCCGGTGCGCCCGCGCGCCTCGCCGTCGCGGTGAACGCCGACTCGCTGTCGAGCTGGTTCCCCGCCGCGCTGGTCGGCATGCCGGAGGGTGTCGTCGTCGACCTGCGGCGCGAGGACCAGGACCGCACGGCCGAGCTGCTGCGCGACGGGACGGTCACCGCGGCCGTCACCGCCCAGGCGCACGCGGTCCAGGGCTGCCGCGTCCGGCCGCTCGGGGCCATGCGGTACCTCGGGCTCGTCGCACCCGCGGTGCGCGACCGCTGGTTCCCCGACGGTGTGACGGCCGCGGCGCTCGAGCGCGCACCGGTGCTCGCGTTCAACCGCGCGGACACGCTGCAGCACAGGTTCGCCGCCGCGCTCGTCGGGCGGGACGTCGCGCCGCCCGTGCACCACGTGCCGTCGAACACCGCGTTCCTCGAGCTGCTGGCCGCGGGGCTCGGCTGGGGGATGGCGTCCGAGGCGGCGGCCGCCGACGCTCTCGCGACCGGCGCGCTCGTGGACGTCGCTCCCGGCCGGTGGCTCGACGTCCCGCTGTACTGGCAGCACTGGTCCCTGCGCACCCCCACCCTCGACGACCTCACGGCCCGGGTCGTCCGCGCCGCGTCCACGTCCCTGCGCTGACCCCACCGACCACCCACCGACCACCCACCGACCACCCACCGACCACCCACCGACCACCCGTCGCCCTCACCGCCGCCCCCAGCTCCCGTCGAGCACCGACCGTCGACCCCGTGGTTGTTCCGGTTCTGGTCCTCCCTTCCCGGAGCAACGACGGTCTCGTCGGGGGGATGGCGGTCGACCCCGTGGTTGCTCCGGGTCTCCGCCCTGACAGCCGGAGCGATGGCGGTGTGGCGGTGGTGGTGCGTCGACCCGGTGGTTGTTCCGGCTCTCGTCGTCCGTTCTCGGAGTGATGGCGGTCTCGTCGGGAGGGATGGCGGTCGACCCCGTGGTTGCTCCGGGTCTCGGCTCGGAGAGCCGGAGCGATGGCGGGGTCGGTGGGTGTGGGGGCGAGGGGGCGGGGCGTCGGGGGAGGGTGTGACGGACGTGGTTTTGACCCGTGTTCTGGGGCACGGGTAGTCTGTTGAGTCGTTGTGCGTCCCTGTCGTGCGCCCGTGGCTTCTCACCACGCGGAGGCGATGGTAGGTCGGTGCGTTCCCACTCGCCGGTCGCGGATGCGCCACCGACAGCATCGACCGCCCCGCCGCGCCCGCGCGCGGATGGACGGTCGCCACACGACGCAACACGAGACAAAGGCAACGACCGTGCGTACGTACACCCCGAAGCCGGGCGAGATCGAGCGGAACTGGTACGTCATCGACGCGACCGACGTCGTCCTCGGCCGTCTGGCCACCCACGTGGCCACGCTGCTGCGCGGCAAGCACAAGGCCACCTTCGCCCCGCACGTCGACGGCGGTGACTTCGTCATCGTCATCAACGCGGACAAGGTCGCCCTGACCGGCAACAAGCGCGAGGCCAAGCTCGCGTACCGCCACTCCGGCTACCCGGGCGGCCTGCGTGCCACCCCGTACTCGGAGCTCCTGGCCAAGCACCCCGAGCGTGCGATCGAGAAGGCTGTGCGGGGCATGCTCCCCAAGAGCTCGCTCGGCCGTCAGCAGCTCGGCAAGCTCAAGGTCTACGCGGGTGCCGAGCACCCGCACCAGGCGCAGCAGCCGAAGCCGTTCGAGATCACCCAGGTCGCGCAGCAGGCCTGACGGCCGGCGCGACAGTAGAGACGACAGGACATCCCCGTGGCAGAGACGACGGTCGACTACGACCTCGAGGGCGACGCGCCCAGCAGCTACACCAGCGAGACCTCGGCCCCGACCGGCCGTGGCCAGAGCATCACCGCGCCGGGCCAGGCGCTCGGCCGCCGCAAGGAGGCGATCGCGCGTGTGCGCCTCGTCCCCGGCACCGGTGAGTGGAAGATCAACGGCCGCACCCTCGAGGACTACTTCCCGAACAAGGTGCACCAGCAGCTCGTCAACTCCCCGCTCAAGGTCGTGGACGTCGAGGGTCGCTTCGACGTCATCGTCCGCGTGACCGGAGGTGGCGTGTCCGGCCAGGCCGGCGCCGTCCGACTCGGCATCGCGCGTGCGCTCAACGCGATCGACGCGGAGTCGAACCGCCCGGCCCTCAAGAAGGCCGGCTTCCTCACGCGTGACGCGCGTGTGGTCGAGCGCAAGAAGGCCGGTCTCAAGAAGGCCCGCAAGGCGCCGCAGTACTCGAAGCGCTGATCCTCAGCGCGGCCCGATGGCCCCGCGGTCGCTCGACCGTCGGGGCCATCGGCATGTCCGGGCCGCGTCCACGCCGGACGCGCACGCCCGCCCGCGGCCTGCCCGCGGGACCAGTAACGTTGCAGCGCGACGACGAAGGGGTCTGACATGGGCCAGCTGTTCGGTACCGACGGGGTGCGCGGGCTCGCGAACCGGGACGTCACGGCGGAGCTCGCGCTCGACCTCGCGGTCGCGGCGGCGCACGTGCTCGGCACGCGCGGGGAGTTCGAGGGCCACCGGCCCCGAGCGGTCGTCGGGCGCGACTCGCGCGCGTCGGGCGAGTTCCTCACCGCGGCGATCGCGGCCGGCCTCGCGTCGGCGGGCGTCGACGTGCACAACGTGGGCGTCCTGCCCACACCCGCGGTGGCGTACCTGACCGCGACGACGGGCGTCGACATCGGCGTCGTGCTGTCCGCGTCGCACAACCCCATGCCGGACAACGGCATCAAGTTCCTCGCACGGGGCGGGCACAAGCTCGACGACGACCTCGAGGCGCAGATCGAGGCGCGCATCGGCGAGGACTGGCAGCGCCCTACGGGTGGTGCGGTCGGCCGCATCCGGGTGGACACCGGCGGTGCGGGGGACGCGTACGTGCAGCACCTCGTCGCCAGCATCGGCACGCCGCTGACCGGTCTGCGCATCGCGGTGGACTGCGCGAACGGCGCCGCAAGCGAGGTCGGCCCCGCCGCGCTGCGCGAGGCCGGCGCCGACGTCGTCGTCATCAACGCCTCGCCGGACGGGCGCAACATCAACGAGAAGTGCGGCTCGACGCACCCCGAGCAGCTCCAGGCGTTCGTCGTGGCGTCCGGCGCCGACCTGGGCGTCGCGTTCGACGGTGACGCGGACCGCTGCCTCGCGGTCGACAGCTCAGGCACGCTCGTCGACGGCGACCAGATCATGGGCGTTCTCGCGGTCGCGCTGCGGGACGCGGGCGAGCTCGCGCAGGACACGCTCGTCGCGACCGTCATGAGCAACCTGGGCCTCAAGCTCGCGATGGAGTCGGTCGGGATCCGGGTGCTCGACACCGCGGTGGGCGACCGGTACGTGCTCGAGGCGATGCGCGCGGGCGGGTACACGCTCGGCGGCGAGCAGTCGGGCCACATCATCATGTCGAAGCACGCGACCACGGGTGACGGCGTGCTGACGGCGCTGCACCTCGCGTCGCGCGTCGCGGCGACCGGCACGCCGCTGCACGAGCTGGCGGCGCTCGTCGGGCGGCTGCCGCAGACGCTGGTCAACGTGCCGGGCGTCGACAAGAACCGCACGCACGACGAGGCGCTGCTCGACGCGGTCGCGGCGGCGGAGGTCCGGCTGGGCCGCACGGGCCGGGTGCTCCTGCGCCCCAGCGGCACCGAGCCGCTCGTGCGCGTCATGGTCGAGGCGGCGACGCAGGACGAGGCGGACGACGTCGCGGCCGGGCTCGCGGACGTGGTGCGCGAGCGGCTCGCGCTGTGACGTCGCCCGCGGCCCGGCTGCGCGACCTCACCCTGCGGGTCGTCGAGGCGGCCGCCGAGGGCGTCGCGCCGATCGTCCGCGCGGGTCACCCGGCGCTGCGGGCGACCGCGCAGGCGTACGACGGCCAGCTCGCGGACGACGAGCTCGCGGCGCTCGTCGCGGTCATGCACCGCACCATGCGCCACGCACCCGGGGTCGGGCTCGCGGCGCCGCAGATCGGCCTGCCGCTCGCGATCGCCGTGGTCGAGGACCCGGGCGTGAGCGACGAGCGCGTCGCGGAGGTGCGTGAGCGGGTCCGAGTCGAGGCGCGGGTGCTCGTGAACCCCGCGTACGAGGCGGCCGACGACGAGCGCGCCGCGTTCTACGAGGGCTGCCTGTCGGTGCCCGGCTACCAGGCCGTCGTCGCACGGCACCGCAGGGTCCGGCTCACGGGCCAGGACGAGACGGGCGCCGCGCTCGACGAGGTGCTGACCGGCTGGCCCGCGCGCATCGTGCAGCACGAGACCGACCACCTGCGCGGGACGCTCTACCTGGACCGCGCGGAGCTGCGCTCGCTCGCGGCGGCCGACGAGCTGGGTCTGCGCTGGGCGAGCGAGCCGCGGCCGGAGGCCGCGTCGGCAGCGCTGGGCTTCCCGCTGCCGAGCTGACCAGCGGGGACGTGGCGCGGCGCCGGAACCCCGGGGCGGCGCCACGCGTTGGGCAGGAAGGACCGGTACGCGAGCAGGCCGGCCGCTGCCCGTCAGGGGTGAGCCGGGGCGGTCACGGATACCAGGACCAGCCACGGGCCCGTACGGTGGACCAAGGTCCGTGGTCAGCGGACCGCAGGGGGACCGGCGGAGGGACGGAGCGAGATGGGCTTGGAGCAGTGGGCGCTCGATCTCGCGGCGTCGCCGTGGATCTACCTGGTCATGTACCTGTTCGCGGCGATCGACGGCTTCTTCCCCCCGATCCCGAGCGAGTCCGTCGTGATCGCGCTCGCCGCGCTCGCGGTGGGCCCCGGGGGCGAGCCGAACCTGTGGGTCGTCGTCCCGGTCGCCGCGCTCGGCGCGTTCACGGGTGACCAGATCGCCTTCAGCATCGGCCGCCGCGTGCCCGTGCACCGGTTGCGGCTCTTCCGCTCGGGCCGTGGGCAGGCCGCGCTGGCGTGGGCCGAGCGGGCGCTGGAGCGCCGCGGCGCGTCGTTCATCATCGCCGCGCGGTACATCCCGGTGGGCCGCGTGGCGGTCAACATGACCGCGGGTGCCGTCGGGTTCCCGCGCCGGCGGTTCACGTTCCTCGCGGCGATCGCCGCCGTGACGTGGGCGTGCTACTCGACGGTGATCGGCGTGAGCGCGGGTGCCGCGTTCCGTGACCACTCGCCGCTGTGGGGCGTCGTCGTCGGGGTGGTCGGGGGCGTCGTCATCGGCGTCGTCGTCGACTGGGCACTGCGCCGCTGGCTGTCGCGCGCGGACCCGGACGGTGCCGCGATCCTCGAGGCGGACGAGTCGCCCGCCCCCACCGACCCGCCGCAGGCGCCCGCGGACGAGGTCCGCACACCGCAGCACCACGGCCCGCACACGCGGTGACCCGCAGGGGCGGGCGGTCCTAGAGCTTGCGCAGGCGCACGCGCTGGACGCTGTGGTCGGAGCCCTTGGTGAGGACGAGGGTCGCGCGGCTGCGCGTCGGCAGGATGTTCTGCTCGAGGTTCGGGGAGTTGATGGAGTCCCAGATCGACTCGGCGCGCGCGACCGCCTCGTCGTCCGTCAACGACGCGTACCGGTGGAAGTACGAGGCCGGGTCGGCGAACGCGGTCTGCCGCAGGCTGAGGAACCGGTCGACGTACCACTGCCGCACGTCGCGCGGCTTGGCGTCGACGTAGATCGAGAAGTCGAAGAAGTCGCTGACCGCGAGGCTGGAGCTGCCCTCGGCCGAGGGGCGCGCGGGCTGGAGCACGTTGAGCCCCTCGACGATCAGCACGTCGGGCCGCCGCACGACGATGTGCTCGCCGGGGACGATGTCGTACGTCAGGTGCGAGTACACCGGTGCCGTGACCTCGGGCTTGCCCGCCTTGACCTTGGACACGAACCGCAGCAGCGCGCGGCGGTCGTACGACTCGGGGAACCCCTTGCGCTGCATCAGCCCGCGGCGCTCGAGCTCGGCGTTCGGGTACAGGAAGCCGTCGGTCGTGATCAGCTGGACGCGCGGCGTCGCGGGCCAGCGGGCCAGGAGCTCGCGCAGCAGGCGGGCGGTGGTCGACTTGCCGACCGCGACGGACCCGGCGACCCCGATGACGAACGGCGTGGGCGTGATGTCCTCGCGCAGGAACGTCGACGACGCGGCGTGCAGACCGCGGGTGGCCTCGATGTACAGGTCGAGCAGGCGCGAGATGGGCCGGTAGATCGCGTCGACCTCGGCGAGGTCGATCGGGTCCCCGATGCCCGCGAGACGTTCGACGTCCGCGTCGGTGAGCGGCAGGGGGGTGGACGCCGACAGCCGCCGCCACGCCTCCCGGTCGAGGTCGACGTACGGGGTGGCGGGGGCCAGGGACGGCGTCGACGACGACGGGAGCACCCCCCGATTGTGCCGGACGCGGCGGGTGGCCACGTGACGGGGGCGACCTGCCACGCCGCGAGCCCCGCACGAGGCGCCGGATAGACTCGCCCTCATGTGTGGAATCGTCGGCTACGTCGGTAGCCCGGTCGCCAGCGCCCGCCCCCTCGAGGTCGTCATCGAAGGCCTGCGGCGGCTCGAGTACCGCGGGTACGACTCCGCGGGCGTCGCGCTGGTCGGCCCGTCGGGAGTCCTCGCCACCGCCAAGAAGGCCGGCAAGCTCGCGAACATGGTCGAGGAGATCGACGCGCACCCACTGCCGGACGCGACCGCCGCGATCGGCCACACCCGCTGGGCCACGCACGGCGGGCCGACGGACGTCAACGCGCACCCGCACGTCGCGGGGGACCTCGCGGTCATCCACAACGGCATCGTCGAGAACTTCGCGGTTCTCAAGGCGCAGCTCGTGGCGGACGGTGTCGAGTTCGCCTCGGAGACCGACACCGAGGTCGTCGCGCACCTGCTCGCCCGGGCGTACACCGAGACGGGCGACCTGACGACCGCGATGGGCCGCGTGGCCCGCGCGCTCGAGGGCACGTTCACGCTGCTGGCCGTGCACGCCGCCGTGCCGGACACCGTGGTCGGCGCCCGGCACGACTCGCCGCTCGTCGTCGGGCTGGGTACGGGGGAGAACTTCCTCGGCTCGGACGTCGCGGCGTTCATCGCGCACACGCGCGAGGCGCTCGAGCTGGGCCAGGACCAGGTCGTGACGATCGCGCCCGACGAGGTGCGGGTGACCGACTTCGACGGCGTGCCCGCGCAGGCGCGGCGCTACACGGTCGACTGGGACGCGGCGGCAGCGGAGAAGGGCGGCTTCCGCTCCTTCATGGACAAGGAGATCCACGACCAGCCGCACGCGGTCGCGGACACGCTCCTGGGCCGCACCGACGTGAGCGGGCGCCTGGTGCTCGACGAGGTGCGCATCGAGGAGTCGGTGCTGCGCGCGGTCGACAAGATCGTCGTCGTCGCGTGCGGTACGGCGGCGTACGCGGGGCACGTCGCCAAGTACGCGATCGAGCACTGGTGCCGGATCCCGGTCGAGGTCGAGCTCGCGCACGAGTTCCGCTACCGCGACCCCGTGGTGGACGAGCGCACGCTCGTCGTCGCCGTCTCGCAGTCCGGCGAGACCATGGACACGCTGATGGCCGTGCGGCACGCGCGCGAGCAGGGCGCGAAGGTGCTCGCGATCGTCAACACCCACGGCTCGACGATCCCGCGCGAGTCCGACGCGGTCCTCTACACGCACGCCGGCCCGGAGATCGCGGTCGCCTCGACGAAGGCGTTCCTGTCGCAGATCACCGCGGCGTACCTGCTGGGCCTGTACCTCGCGCAGCTGCGCGGCAACATGTACGCCGACGAGGTCGCGCGCATCCTCGACGAGCTGCGCGCCATCCCGGACAAGATCCAGCAGGTCCTCGACCGGGCGGGCCGCGTGCGGGAGATCGCACGGTGGATGGCGGACACGCAGTCGGTGCTGTTCCTCGGCCGGCACGTGGGCTTCCCGGTCGCGATGGAGGGTGCGCTCAAGCTCAAGGAGCTCGCGTACATCCACGCGGAGGGCTTCGCGGCGGGCGAGCTCAAGCACGGCCCGATCGCGCTGATCGAGCCCGGCCAGCCCGTGTTCGTCGTGGTGCCCTCGCCGCGTGGCCGGCACTCGCTGCACTCGAAGGTCGTCTCGAACATCCAGGAGATCCGGGCGCGCGGTGCGCGCACGCTCGTGATCGCCGAGGACGGCGACGAGGCGGTCCGCCCGTTCGCGGACGAGGTGTTCTACGTCCCGCAGTCGCCCACGCTCCTCGCGCCGCTGCTCGCGGTGGTGCCGCTGCAGATCTTCGCGTGCGAGCTCGCGACCGCCAAGGGCCTCGACGTCGACCAGCCGCGCAACCTCGCCAAGTCCGTCACGGTCGAGTGAGCGGTGGAGCTCGCCGACGCGCAGCGTGAGGTCGAGACGATCAGCCGCGTCTACGCGCGGCTGCACGGCATCGAGCGCACCGACGACTGGGCGGTGCTCAAGCTGGGCGAGGAGGTCGGCGAGCTGACGCGCGCCTACCTGGCGGCCACCGGGCGCTCGCGGCACCAGGGCGACCCGGCCGAGCTCGCGGCGGCGGTCCGCGACGAGGTCGCGGACGTCCTGGGGATGCTCATGATCGTCGCGCACCGCCTCGGCGTGGACCTCGACGACGCGGTCGAGCGCAAGTGGCTGCGGTGGAAGCACCTGGTCGAGGAGCAGGACCTGGAGCCGCAGCCGTGATCGTCGGGGTCGGCATCGACGTCGTCGACGTCGCGCGGTTCGTCGCGACGCTGCACCGCGTCCCGGCGCTGCGCGAGCGGCTGTTCACGCCCGACGAGCGTGTGATGCCCGAGACGTCGCTCGCGGCGCGGTTCGCCGCGAAGGAGGCCATCGCGAAGGCCCTGGGGGCGCCGCCGGGGATGTCCTGGCAGGACGCGACCGTGCGGCGGGTGGTCGGCGCGCAGCCGGTGGTCGAGCTGACCGGCACGGTGCTCGCGCGCGCGGCCGAGCTCGGGGTCACGCGGTGGCACCTGTCGATCTCGCACGACGCGGGCATCGCGTCGGCGATGGTCGTCGCGGAGCGCGACTGACGAACCGGCCGGGGCCGTCGGGACGGCCGAGGCCCGCCACCGCGACAGCGGTGACGGGCCCCGGCGTGGTGCGTGCGGTCAGCGCGCGATCGCGGCGGTCTGCTTCGACGTCGCCGTGCCGGCCAGGTGGCCGGGACGCTTGGCCGTGACCTTGACCGAGAGCTTCTTGCCCGCGTCGGACGACGTGAGCACGTAAGTGTTCTTCGTCGCGCCCGAGATCGCCTTGCCGTCACGCAGCCACTGGTAGCCCGGTCGAGCGAGCCCGGACGTCCCGACCGCCACCCGTGTGCGCGCGGTACGGCGGGTGACGGGCCGCCGGCCGCCCCGGGCAGCGCCGGGTCGGGTACGTCAGCGCAGCGCGGGGACCACCTGGTCGGCGAACAGCTCGATGCTCGAGCGGTCGTACGCCGCGTCGGCGAAGTAGGTGATCGCGTACCCGAGGCCCAGCTCGCGCAGCGCCGTCAGCTTCTCGACGACCTGCTCCGGCGTGCCGACCAGCGGCCCCTTGCGGAGGTCCTCGGCGAGCCCGGGCGCCTTGCCCGGCACGGTCAGCGCGTAGTGCTCCTCGAGCCACGCGACCTTGTCGTCGACGTCCGCCTCGGTCTCGCCGATGACGACGTTGTAGTTGGCCGAGCGCGTGATCTCGGCTGGGTCGCGGCCGATCGCGGCGCAGTGCTCCGCGAGGACCTGCGACTTGTGCGCGAAGCCCTCGGGGCTGCCGTCGAAGTTGGTGTACTGCGCGTGCTCGGCGGCGATCCGCAGCGTCTTGCGCTCGCCGCCGCCCGCGATCCACAGCGGGGGACCGTCGACCTGCAGCGGCAGCGGCGACAGCTGGGCGCCGTCCACCTGGTAGTGCCGGCCGGCGAACGTCGCGACGCCGTTGGTCCACATCTGCTTGAAGATCTGCACGCCCTCGTCGAGCATCGCGATCCGCTCGCCGGCGCTGGGGAACCCGTACCCGTACGCGCGCCACTCGTGCTCGTACCAGCCCGCACCGATGCCCATCTCGACGCGTCCGCCCGAGATCACGTCGGCCGTCGTCGCGACCTTCGCCAGGTAGGCGGGGTTCCGGTACGCCATGCACGTGCACATCTGCCCGAGCCGCACGCGCGACGTGCTCGCCGCGAACGCGTTGATGAGGCTCCACGCCTCGTGCGTCGCCTCGCCGTTCGGCTCCGGCACCGCGTGGAAGTGGTCGTAGACCCAGATCGACTCGAACGCGTCGCCCTCGTCGGCGTACCGCGCGAGCCCGCTCATCACCGCCCAGTGCTGCGAGGCGTCGATGCCCGTGAGGTCCTGCCGCCAGCCCTGGGGGATGAAGAGTCCGAAGCGCATGCGGCGCACGCTACCCCCGCGGGCGCGGGACGGCAGGGTCAGGCGGGGAACGTCTCACCGAACCGGACGACGAGCGCGGCGAAGCCCGTCCCGACGGTGCCGGCGAGCGTGACCGCGGCGAGGATCAGGGTGAGCGTCGCACGCGTGGTGCGTCCCTGGCGGCGCGGGGTCACGTCGGCGGGGTGGTGCGGGTCGACCCAGACCGTGCCGTCGAACGTGTACGCCACGCCGGGCGCGCGCACGAGCCAGACGAACAGCTGAGCCCGCAGCGGGCGGCCGTCGGGCCCGGGGTACTCGACGTCGACGAACGTCCCCGGCCCGACGTACGTGGACGACAGGGCGCGTGCCGGCACCTGCACGCGGTGCACGCGCCGTGCGGCGGCCAGCCAGCGCCCGCCGAGGGTCGCCAGGACGGCGGTGAGCAGAGCGCACACCGCGCACACGAGCCACAGCACCGCGGCGGGGGACGGGTCGCTCGCGGTGGCGTGCACGGTTCCTCCTGGATGACGCGACGGGGCGGGACGACTGGACCGGCGGGAAACGTAGCAAACCGCTCTCGTTGGCCTCGTCGCGGATCCGGCGCGAGGATGGGCACGTGCTGCTGTCCTGGACGTCCGCGCAGGTCCGCGCCGCGGAGGCCCCGCTCCTCGCCGACGGTGTCCCGCTCATGCAGCGCGCGTCGTTCGCGCTCGCGGGCGCGGTCGCGCGCGTGCTGCGTGAGCGACGTGGTCGCGTCGTCGGCGGGTCCGTCGTGCTGCTGGTCGGGCCGGGGAACAACGGCGGTGACGCCCTGCACGCGGGCGCGTACCTGCGGGCACGGGGTGCGGACGTGGTGGCGCTCGCGGTCGCACCGCGCGTGCACGACGAGGGCCGCGCGGCGCTCGAGGCGGCGGGCGGTCGCGTGGTCGTGGTCGACGAGGACGGCGTCGCGGCCGCCGCGGCGCGTGCGGCCGGTGCGGACGTCGTGCTCGACGGGATCCTGGGGATCGGGGCCCGGCCCGGGGGGCTGACGGGCGTCGCGGGCGCGCTCGTGGCACGGCTGTCGGCGCGCGACGACGAGCGCGGCCCCGTGGTCGTCGCGGTCGACACGCCGTCGGGCATCGGGGTCGATGACGGCTCGGCGACCGGGACGGTGCTGCGCGCCGACCGGACCGTGACGTTCGGTGCCGCCAAGCCGGGGCTGCTGCTGCCGCCGGCGGCCCGGCTCGCGGGTGAGCTCGAGGTCGTCGACATCGGTCTCGACCTGCCGGGGCGGCCCGCGATCGCGCGGCTCGAGGGCCACGACGCCGCCGCGCTGTGGCCCGTCCCCGGGCCGGCGGCGCACAAGTACTCGCGCGGGGTCGTCGGGGTGGTCGCGGGCGCGCGGCGCTACCCCGGCGCGGCGGTGCTCGCGACGTCGGCCGCCGTGCTCGCGGGCGTGGGGATGGTCCGGTACCTGGGTGACGTGGCGGACCTCGTCGTCGCGCGACGGCCCGAGGTGGTGGCCGGGCCGGGGCACGTGCAGGCGTGGGTGTTCGGGCCGGGGGTCTCGCCCGAGGACGCCGCGCAGCGGCGGCGCATCGAGCACGCCTTCGAGGGTGTGCTGAACCGCGCCGAGCCCGCGGTCGTCGACGCGGGTGCGCTCGAGCTGCTGCCGCCGCGCGTGCCCGCGCACGTCGTGCTCACGCCGCACGCGGGCGAGCTCGCGCGGCTGCTGACGGCGCGCGGGCACCGCGTCGACCGCGAGCACGTGGAGGCGCACCCGTTGCGGCACGCGTGCCTCGCGCACGAGCTCACGGGCGCGACCGTGCTGGTCAAGGGGCACGTCACGCTCGTCGTCGGGCCGGACGGCGCCGCGTACGCGCAGTCCGACGCGCCCGCGTGGCTCGCCACCGCGGGGGCCGGCGACGTGCTCGCGGGCCTGCTGGGGGCGATGCTCGCGGGACGCGCGGCGGACGTCGCCGACGACCCGTCGCTCGCGGCCGCGCTCGCGGCGGCCGCCGCGCTCGTGCACGGCCGTGCGGCGCGCACCGCGAACCCCGGCGGTCCGGTCACGGCGCGCGCGGTCGCGCTCGCGCTGCCCGAGACGGTGGCCGCGCTGCTCGGCGCGGACGCGTCCCGGCCGACGGTCGGCTGGACCGCCGGCTCGACGGCCCGCGCGACGACAGGGCCGACGACGAGGTCGGCGGACGGGCCGGGTCGCGGTGGGAGGATGGGCCGGTGAGCTTCCCCGCCCGAGCCGTCGTCGACCTGTCCGTCATCGCGTCCAACGTCCGCTCCCTGCGCGCCCACGCGCCCACCGCGCAGCTCATGGCCGTGGTGAAGGCCGACGCGTACGGGCACGGGCTCGTGCCGTCGGCGCGCGCGGCGGTCGCGGGCGGTGCGACGTGGCTGGGCACCGCGCAGATGGACGAGGCGATCGCGCTGCGCGACGCGGGCGTCACCGCGCCGCGCGTGCTCACGTGGCTGTACGCGCCGGGCGCGCCGATCGCCCGCGCGATCGAGGCGGACGTCGACGTCTCCGTCTCGTCCGCCCCCGCGCTCGACGAGGTCGTCGCGGCCGCGCGGCTCGTCGGCCGGACCGCGCGCGTGCACCTCAAGGTCGACACGGGCCTCGGCCGCAACGGCCTGACCCCCGACGGCCTCGCGGACCTGCTCCCCGCCGCGCTGCGGGCCCAGGCGGAGGGCGCGGTCGCCCTCGTCGGGATCTGGTCCCACCTCGCGTTCGCCGACGAGCCCGACCACGCGACCGTGCGCGCGCAGCACGACGTGTTCGCCGACGCCGTCCGGCTCGCGGAGGCCGCCGGCGCGGCGATCGAGGTCCGGCACATCGCGAACTCCGCCGCGACCCTCACGTCGCCGCAGGTGCACTACGACCTGGTGCGGCCCGGTATCGCGGTCTACGGGCTGTCGCCCGTGCCGCAGCTCGGTGGCCCGGGCGACTACGGTCTCGTGCCCGCGATGACGCTCGAGGCCGAGCTCGCGACCGTCAAGCGCGTGCCCGCGGGCCACGGGGTGTCCTACGCGCACCAGTACGTCACGCCGCACGAGACGCGGCTCGGGGTGGTGCCGCTCGGGTACGCCGACGGCATACCGCGGCACGCCTCGGGCTCGCGCGAACGGTCCGGCGGGCCGATCCGCGTGGGGGACCGCACGCTCGGCGTCGCGGGGCGGGTCTGCATGGACCAGGTCGTCGTCGACCTCGGCCCGGACGCGACCGAGCAGGCCGGCGACCGCGTCGAGCTGTTCGGCACGGGTGCGGACGGCGGGCCGACCGCGCAGGACTGGGCCGTCGCCGCCGGGACCATCTCGTACGAGATCGTCACGCGGCTGTCCGGCTCGGTGCCGCGCGAGTACGTCGGCGTCGAGGTGCTCGGGAGCTCCGCCGGCGAGACCGCGGCGGCGACCGGTGCGGCCGCGGTCACGGGAGGTGCGCGATGAGCGACGTCGTCGTCCGGCTGCCCGACGCGCAGGCCACCCGCGCGTTCGGCCGTGCGCTCGCGGGCGTGCTGCGCGCGGGTGACCTCCTGGTCCTCACCGGTGACCTCGGCGCCGGCAAGACCACGCTCACGCAGGGCATCGGCGCGGGCCTCGGCGTGCGCGGACAGGTCGCCTCGCCGACGTTCATCATCGCCCGGGTGCACCCCGGGCTCGTGCGCGAGGACGGCACGCAGGGCCCCGACCTCGTGCACGTCGACGCGTACCGGCTGTCCTCGCTCGACGAGGTCGAGGCCCTCGACCTCGACTCGAGCCTCGAGGACGCGGTCACGGTCGTCGAGTGGGGTCGGGGCTGGGTGGAGGCGATCGCCACCGACCGGCTGGAGATCGCCCTGACGCGACCGCGCGGTGCGGCGACGGCGGCGGACGCCGCGGAGGTCGCCGACGACGACGGGGGTGCGGGGGAGCGTGTCGTGACGCTGCGCGCGGTCGGCGAGCGATGGGCCGGGGTCGACCTGGCGGCGCTCGCGCGCGCGGCGGACGACGCCGCCGACCGCGCGGTCGGCGCGGACGACGTGGCAGGCTGAGCGTCGTGCCCCTGCTCGCCCTCGACACGTCCTCGTCCGTCTCCGTCGCCGTCACGGACGACGCCGGTAGCGCCCTCGTCCGCCACCGCGCGGACCTGCCCCGTCATCACGCGGAGCTGCTCGCCCCGCTCGTCGCGCAGGCGCTCGCGGATGCCGGCGTCGACCGCCGCGACCTGTCCGCGGTCGTCGTCGGCACCGGTCCGGCGCCGTTCACCGGCCTGCGCGTCGGCCTGGTGACCGCGCGGACCCTCGCGCTCGCACTCGGCGTGCCCGCGCTCGGCGTGCCGAGCCTCGACGCGCTCGCCGCGGCCGCGACCCGTGCGGTCCCGACGGGCGCGCCGCTCGTCGTCGCGACCGACGCGCGCCGCCGCGAGGTCTACTGGGCCGCGTACCGGCGTGACGAGCAGGGTGTCCTGGGCACGCTCGTCGAGCCGCGCGTCGGGCCGGCGCACGAGGTGGCCGACGAGCCCGCGGTGGCGGGCGGCTTCGTCGTCGGCGCCGGCACGCACCTGTACCCCGACGCGTTCGCGGGCCTGACGCACGTGGCGGGCGCCGACGACCTCGACGCGGCCGAGCTCGTGCCGCTCGCGCTCGCGCGTCGCGCGGCGGGCGAGGCGCTCGGCACCGACCCGCTGTACCTGCGCCGCCCCGACGCGGTGCCGTCGGCGGGCAGCAAGCGCGTCCTGGGCGGATGAGCCCCGACCGCACGCCGCTGCGGCTGCGGCCGCTGACGCCCGACGACGTCCCGGCGCTGGACGTCCTGGAGCGCACGCTGTTCGGCGCCGCCGCCTGGTCGCCCGCGAGCCTCGCCGACGAGGTCGTCGGCCCGGGGCGCTGGTACGTCGGCGCGCAGTACGGCAACGGACCGCTCGTCGGGTACGCCGGGCTGTGGTTCGACGGCTATGACGCGCAGGTGATGACGATCGGCACGGCGGTGGGGCACCAGGGCCGCGGCATCGGCCGGGTGCTGCTCGACGCGCTCGTCGCGCGTGCGCGCGAGGTCGGCGCACCGTCGGTGTTCCTCGAGGTGCGGGTCGACAACGAGCCCGCGCTGCGGCTGTACCAGCGGGCCGGGTTCGAGAAGCTCGGCCTGCGCCGCGGGTACTACCAGCCGGAGAACAAGGACGCCTGGACGATGCGCCTCGACCTGGCGCAGGCTCCGGGTGGAGGGTCCCGCGCGACCGCGGGGTCCGGTGCCGACGAGACGGGGGAGCGGGCATGACGAACGGGACGACGGACACGACGCGCGCCGCGGTGCTGGTGGACGCGGTGGCGCTCGCGGCGGAGCTGGCGGGCGACGAGCCGCCCGTCCTGCTGGACGTGCGCTGGGCGCTGGGCCGCTCCGACGGCCACGAGCAGTACCTCGCGGGGCACCTGCCCGGCGCCGTGTACGTGGACCTCGACTCCGAGCTCGCGGCGCCGCCGAGCGTCGCCGCCGGTCGGCACCCGCTGCCGGACGTCGCGGCGCTCGAGGCCGCCGCGCGGCGCTGGGGCGTGCGGGAGGGGGCGCCGGTCGTGGCGTACGACGCGAGCGGCGGCACCTCCGCGGCGCGCGCGTGGTGGCTGCTGCGCTGGGCGGGCGTCGCGGACGTGCGGCTGCTCGACGGTGGGCTCGCGGCCTGGTCGGCGGCCGGCCTGTCGCTCGAGCCGGGCGAGGTGACGCCCGAGCCGGGCGACGTGGTGCTCACGCCCGGCGCGCTGCCGACGATCGACGCCGACGACGCGGCCGCGTGGCCGCACGAGGGCACGCTGCTCGACGCTCGCGCGGCGGAGCGCTACGCGGGCGAGGTCGAGCCGGTGGACCCGCGTGCGGGCCACATCCCGGGCGCGGTGAGCGCGCCGACCGCGCAGAACCTCGCGGACGACGGCACGTTCCTGCCCGCGGACGCGCTGACGGAGCGGTTCCGCGCGCTGCGGGCCGCGGCGGGTGCGCCGGTCGCGGTGTACTGCGGCTCGGGGGTCACGGCGGCGCACCAGGTCGCGGCGCTCGCGAGCATCGGGGTGGAGGCGGCGCTGTACCCGGGTTCGTGGTCGCAGTGGTCGTCGGACCCGGACCGCCCGGTCGCGACCGGGTCCTGACCGACGCCTCAGACGGTCGTGGAGACCTGGTCCCAGGTGAGCCGCGCGGCCCGGGGGTGCGCGGTGCCCACGCCGTCACGGTGGCCGACGAGGACGATCAGCTGCGACTGCCAGCCCGTCCCGGCGAGCAGCTGCTCGTCGACGCCCGCGGCGTCGAACCCGCCGATCGGGCCCACGTCGAGGCCGGTGGCGCGCAGCGCGGTGAGCAGGTATCCGGTCTGGATGAGCGTGTTGGTGCGCGCCATGCCCGCGCGCGTCTCGGGCTGGGCGTCGAGCGCGTCGACCATCGCGGCGCGGTGCGGGGCGAGCACCGGCAGGTGGTGGTGGAACGCCGGGTCGGCGGCGACGACGAGCGTGACGGGGGCGGCCAGGACGCGCTCGCGGTTGCCCTCGGCGGCGAGCGCGGCGAGCCGGGCCTTCGCCTCGTCGGAACGCACGACGAGCAGGCGCAGCGGCGTGATGTTCATCGCGGTCGGGCCCCACTTGAGCAGGTCGTACGCGGCCTGCAGGTCGGCGTCGGTCACGGGCTGGTCCGTGAACGCGCCGACGGTCCGGGCGCCGCGGAACAGCAGGTCGGCGGCGTCGTCGCCGATCGCGTACGTGGGCGTCGGGAAGTCGAGGGAGTCGATCGTCGAGGTCTCGGTCGTCATAGTTCACTTGAAGTCTCAACCAACCTCGACGCTTCCCCCGGCGGCGTGTGACCGTCGTCACAGTGCGTCGGGCACGTCTCGCGCTCGCCTCGCACGGGGGCCCACCCGGCGACGCGGCCGGTGCGAGCCCGGCGCGCGAGCGGCCTAAGGTTGTCGCCATGCCGAACAGCGAGCCCCTCGTCCTCGGGATCGAGACGTCGTGCGACGAGACCGGCGTCGCGCTCGTGCGCGGGTACGACCTGCTCGTCGACGCGGTGGCGTCCTCGGTCGACGAGCACGCGCGGTTCGGCGGGATCATCCCCGAGATCGCGTCGCGCGCCCACCTGGAGGCGATGGTCCCGACGATCGAGCGTGCGCTCGCCACCGCCGACGTCACGCTCGACCAGGTCGACGCGATCGCCGTGACCGCGGGACCGGGCCTGGTCGGGCCGCTCACCGTCGGCGCCGCCGCGGCGAAGGCCCTCGCGATCGGTCTCGACAAGCCGCTGTACGGCGTCAACCACGTCATCGGCCACGCCGTCGTCGACGAGCTCGTCGACGGCCCGTTCCCGGAGCGCGTCATGGCGCTCGTCGTCTCCGGCGGGCACTCCTCGCTCCTCATGCTCGACGACACCGTGCACGTCACCGAGCTCGGCTCGACGCTCGACGACGCCGCAGGGGAGGCGTTCGACAAGGTCGGCCGCCTCCTCGGCCTGCCCTACCCGGGCGGCCCGCACATCGACCGCCTCGCGCGTGAGGGCAACCCCGAGGCGATCCGCTTCCCGCGGGGTCTGACCGCCGCCAAGGACCAGGCGAAGCACGCGACGGACTTCTCGTTCTCCGGGCTGAAGACGGCGGTGGCGCGCTGGGTCGAGGCGCGCCAGGACGCGGGCGAGGAGCTGCCGCTCGCGGACGTGTCCGCGTCGTTCGCCGCCGCGGTCGCGGACGTGCTGACCGCCAAGACGATCGCGGCGTGCCGCGCGCACGGGGTGTCGACGCTCGTCGTCGGCGGCGGGTTCTCCGCCAACTCCCAGCTGCGGGACCTGGCCGCCCAGCGGTGCGCCGAGGCCGGCATCGAGCTGCGCATCCCGCCCATCCGCTACTGCACCGACAACGGCGCGATGATCGCCGCGCTCGGCTCGGCGGTCGTCCGCCGCGGCATGCGGCCCTCGTCGCTCGACATCCCCGTCGACTCCTCGATGCCCCTCACGCAGGTCCTCGTCTAGGGCCCCGGCCTGCGCATCTGGGTCGGAAGTCACGCGCGCGCGCCGGGGTGGCGTCCCTAGCGTGGACGTGACGCGGCGTGGGCACGCCGCGCAGCGTGCGGGCGACGAGGCCCGGCGCGTGAGCCCTGCGAGGAGGGCGCCGCGTGAGCGTGCACGACGAGCGCGTGACCGTGACGGTCGACGGCCGCGAGGTGGAGGTCGACGCGGGTACGACGATCCTGCGGGCGCTGGCCGCCGAGGGGATCGCGATCCCGTCGCTGTGCCACGACGTGCGCCTCGAGCGCTCCAACGCGAGCTGCGGGCTGTGCGTGGTGGAGGTCGGCGAGGGCGCGCCGCGTGACGTCAAGGCGTGCCTGACGCCGCTGACCGCGGGCATGGTCGTCACGACGCGGTCGCCGCGCCTGGAGGCCTACCGCAAGGTGCGCCTCGAGCAGCTGCTCACGGACCACAACGCCGACTGCGTCGCGCCGTGCGTCCAGACCTGCCCCGCGGGCGTCGACGTGCAGACCTACCTGCAGCACGTCGCGGACGGCAACTACGAGGCCGCGGTGCGGGTGATCAAGGACCGCAACCCGTTCCCGTCGGTCTGCGGGCGGGTGTGCCCGCACCTGTGCGAGTCGGCGTGCCGGCGCAACCTCGTCGACGAGCCCGTGGCGATCAACTACGTCAAGCGGTTCGCGACCGACTGGGACATGGCGCGCGAAACACCGTGGGTCCCGCGGACCGCGCCCGCGACGGGCAAGCGGATCGCCGTCGTCGGCGCCGGGCCGTCGGGCTGTCCGCGGCGTACTACAGCGCGCTCGCCGGCCACGCGGTCACGGTGTTCGAGAAGCAGGACCACGCGGGCGGCATGATGCGCTACGGCATCCCCGAGTACCGCCTGCCCAAGTCCACGCTCGAGCACGAGATCGACATCATCCGCGCGCTGGGCGTGCGCGTCGTGACCGGCAAGGCGCTCGGCACGCACCTGAGCCTGGAGGACCTGCGCCGCGACTTCGACGCCGTGTACCTCGCGATCGGCTCGTGGCGGGCGACACCGCTGCGCATCGACGGGGAGAACCTCGACGGCGTGTGGCTGGGCATCCAGTACCTCGAGCGCGTGGCGAAGGGCGACGAGATCCCGCTGGGCCGCACGGTCGTCGTCGGCGGCGGCAACACCGCGATCGACTGCGCGCGTACGGCGCTGCGCTCCGGGGCGTCGCGCGTGCAGCTCGTGTACCGGCGCACGCGCCAGGAGATGCCCGCGGAGCCGTTCGAGGTCGAGGAGGCCGTCGCGGAGGGCGTCGAGATGCTCTACCTGACGGCGCCCGCGCGGATCACGGTCGGTGCCGACGGCACCAAGCGCCTCGTCTGCCTGCGCATGGAGCTGGGCGAGGCGGACCGCACCGGGCGGCGTCGCCCCGTGCCCGTCGAGGGCAGCGAGCTCGAGATCGAGGCCGACACGATCATCGGGGCCATCGGCCAGAGCACCGACACGGCGTTCCTCTACTACGAGATGCCCGTGCACATCAGCTCGTGGGTGCGCGGTCGTCCCGCGCACGGCGCCGAGGAGGCCGCGTACGCGGACCTGCCCGTGCGGCTCAACCAGTGGGGCGACGTCGAGGTCGACGGCCGGACCATGCAGTCGTCGGAGGACAAGATCTTCGCGGGCGGCGACTGCGTCACCGGTCCCGCGACCGTGATCCAGGCGGTCGCCGCCGGACGCCGTGCGGCGGCCGCGATGTCGGACTTCGTCCTGCGCGGCTACGTCCGGCCGAGCCACGAGGACTACTCCTGCTCGCGCGGCACGCTCGAGGACCTGCCGCGGCACGAGCTCGAGGACGTCGTGCGCGTCCCACGCGCGACGATGCCGTCGCTGCCCGTCGAGGAGCGCCTCGCGGGGTTCGCCGAGGTCGAGACCGGGCTGACCGAGCAGCAGGCACGCACCGAGGCCGCGCGCTGCCTGTCCTGCGGGTGCGCCAAGCAGGACTGCTGCCAGCTGCGCGACGAGGCGACCGCGCACGGGGTCGTGTTCGAGCTGCCGCTGCACGTGCGGCCGTACGAGCCCGTGGTCGCGGACCACCCGTTCATCGTGCGCGACAACAACAAGTGCATCGCGTGCGGGCGATGCGTCACCGCGTGCGCCGAGATCGAGGGGCCCGGGGTGCTGGCGTTCCAGTACCACGAGGGCCGGCTCGTCGTCGGCACGCACAACGGGCTCCCGCTGTCGCAGACCGACTGCGTCTCGTGCGGCCAGTGCGTGCGCGCGTGCCCGTGCGGTGCGCTCGACTACGTGCGCGAGCGCGGGGACGTGTTCACCGCGATCAACGACCCGCGCACGGTCGTCGTCGGGTTCGTCGCGCCCGCCGTGCGGTCGGTGATCGCCGCGGAGTACGGCATCGAGCCGGCCGCGGCGAGCCCGTTCATCGCCGGGCTCATGCGCCAGGTCGGGTTCGACAAGGTGTTCGACTTCTCGTTCGCCGCGGACCTGACGATCCTCGAGGAGACCACCGAGTTCCTCGAGCGGGTCGCGACCGGGGGCGTGCTGCCGCAGTTCACGTCGTGCTGCCCCGGCTGGGTGAACCTCGTCGAGCGGCGCTACCCCGAGCTGATCGACCACCTGTCGAGCTGCAAGAGCCCGCAGCAGATGATGGGCACGACCGTGAAGCACCACTTCGCCGCGCAGGCCGGCATCGCGCTCGACGACCTGTACGTCGTGTCCGTCGTGCCCTGCATCGCCAAGAAGGACGAGGCCGCGCGGCCCGAGCACACGACCGACGGGGTCCGGGACGTCGACGCGGTCCTGACCACGACCGAGCTCCTCGAGATGGTGCAGATGCTGCGGCTCGAGGCCGCGGACGTCGAGCCGGGCGAGTTCGACGAGCCGTACGCGCGCGTGTCCGGCGCGGGTGTCCTGTTCGGCGCGTCGGGCGGTGTGGCCGAGGCCACGCTGCGCATGGCTGTCGAGCAGCTCACCGGTGAGCCGCTCGTCGACAACCTCGACTTCACCGAGCTGCGGGGGACCGACGGGTTCAAGGAGGCGCACGTCACCGCCGGGGGCGTCGACGTGCGGGTCGCCGTGGTCTCGGGGCTGGGCAACGCCGAACCGCTCATCCGCCGGGTGATCGCGGGCGAGGACGTCGGGTACGACCTCGTCGAGATCATGGCGTGCCCGGGCGGGTGCGTGAGCGGCGCGGGTCACCCCGTGCCGACGTGCGCCGCCGAGACGCCCGGCCGCCAGCAGGTGCTCGTCGACATCGACCAGCTCTCGCCGATCCGCAAGTCCCAGGAGAACCCGGACGTCCTGCGGCTCTACGACGAGTTCTACGGCGCACCGGCCTCGCCGCTCGCGCACGAGCTGCTGCACACGACGTACGCGCCGTTCCGCGCGTGACGACGACCGGGAAGGAGGCCGCGATGAGGCGGACCGTCGCCCTGCTCGGCGCGTGCGTGCTCGCGCTGCTCGCCGCGTGCGGCCCGAGCACGCCCCCCACGGACCCGGCCGCCGTCACCACCACCACGCCCGGGCCCCGCCCCTCGCCGTCCGCCGAGCGCGTCACCGTACGGGTCGCCGCGCTCGCGGGCCCGACGACGATCGGTCTGCTCGGCCTGATGCGGGACGCGGCCGCGGGCACCGCGCGCCAGGACTACCGGGTCACCACGTACGGCACGCCCGACGAGGTGGTCCCGCAGCTCGTGCGCGGCGACGTCGACATCGCGCTGCTCCCGGCGAACCTCGCCGCGGTCGTGCACCGGCAGACCCGCACGGACGCGGGCCCGGCCGTGCAGGCGCTGGCCGTCAACACGCTCGGCGTGCTCTCGGTGCTCGAGCACGGGACCGACGTCCGCTCGCTCGCCGACCTGCGCGGCCGCACGGTGCTCTCCACCGGCAAGGGTGCGAGCCCGCAGTACGTGCTCGAGCACCTCCTGCGGCGCGCGGGCCTGACGCCCGGCACGGACGTCACCGTCGAGTACGTGCCCGAGCCCACGCAGGTCGCCGCGGCCCTCGCCGCCACGCCCGGCACGGTGGGTGTCCTGCCGCAGCCGTACGCGACCGCGGTCACCGTGCAGGAGCCGGACGTGCGCGTCGCGGTCGACCTCACGCAGGCGTGGGTGGACGTCGAGCCCTCGTCGCAGCTCGTCACGGGAGTCACGGTCGTGCGGACCGCGTTCGCGCGCGAGCACCCCGGCGCGCTCGCCGACTTCCTCGCCGACGACGCGCGCTCCGTCGCGTTCGTGACCAGCTCGCCGCAGGACGCCGCACCGCTCGTCGTCGAGGCGGGGCTCGTGCGGTCCGCGCCCGTCGCGCAGGCCGCGATCCCCGCGTGCCACCTGGTGCTGCTCACGGGCGACGAGATGCGTGCCGCGCTCGAGGGCTACCTGGCGGTGCTGCACGCCGCCGAGCCGCGGTCGGTCGGCGGGGCGCTGCCGGGGGACGACTTCTACCTGGGTGCGACGTAGGCGGCGCAGGATGACGGGCCGCCAGGTGAGGGGCCGCCGACGGGCGACGACGCAGCGGGCGCGGGCGGCCGTGGCGGTCGTCGGCTGGCTCGTCGTGTGGCAGCTCGCCGCCGCGGCGGTCGACCAGCACGTCCTGCTCGTCGGACCGTGGGACGTGGCGGTGCGGCTCACCGAGCTGGTGCCGACGAGCGCGTTCTGGGCGGCGGTGACCCGCACGCTCGTGAGCATCGCCGCGGGCTTCGTCCTCGCGGTCGTCGTCGGTGTCGCGCTCGCGGCGGCGTGCGCCGCGTCGCGGTGGGCGGACGCGGTCGTCGCGCCCGTCGTCGTGACGGTGCGCGCCACGCCGGTGGTCAGCTTCATCATCCTGGTGCTCGTGTGGACCGACGCGTCCCGCCTCGCGCTCGTGGTCGCGTTCCTCATGGCGCTCCCGGTCCTGCACGCGACCGTGCTCGAGGGCATCCGGGCGCGTGACGTGCGGCTGCTGGAGATGGCGCGCGTGTTCGCGGTCCCGTGGCCGCGGCGGGTCACCGCGGTCGACGTCCCGCAGGTGCTGCCGTTCCTCGTCGCGGGGTGCCGCACGGGTGTCGGTCTGGCGTGGAAGGCGGGCATCGCGGCCGAGGTCATCGGCCTGCCCGCCGGGACGATCGGTGAGCAGCTCTACCAGGCGAGGCTGTTCCTGGCGACGGCGGACGTGCTCGCGTGGACGGTCGTCGTCGTCGTGCTCGCGGCGCTCACCGAGCGCGTCGTGGTCGCGGCCCTCGACCGTGCTGGCGGTCGGGGCGGCGAGCCGGTCCGTCGCCGCCCGTCGGGCCTCGAGGCGGGGGGCGTCGCGTGATCGCGCTGCACGACGTCACGGTCCGGTACGGCGGACGCACCGCGCTCGCCGGCCTGTCGGCCGTGCTGCCCGGGGCCGGTGTGACCGCGGTGACCGGGCCGAACGGTGCGGGCAAGACGACGCTCGGCCGGGTGCTGCTCGGGCTCGTGCCGCCGTCGTCGGGCCGCGTGACCGGGCTCGACGGGCTGCGCCGCGCGGCGGCGTTCCAGGACCTGCGGCTGTGCGAGCACCTGTCGGCGGTCGCGAACGTCCGGCTGGTGCTGCCGCGGTCGGTGCGCGCGGTGGCCGTCACCGACGCGCTGGATTGCGTCGGTCTCGACGGGCGCGCGTGGCACGTCCCCGTGCGCACGCTGTCCGGCGGTCAGCGCCGCCGCGTCGCGCTCGTGCGCGCGCTCGCGGGCGACGCGGACCTCGTCGTGCTCGACGAGCCGTTCACCGGGCTCGACGCCGCCGGGCGGGACGCGGTCCTCGCGTGGACGCGCGAGCGGCTCGAGGGGCGCACCGTCGTGCTCGTGACCCACGACCCGGGTGACGTCGCGTTCTTCGCGGCGACCGAGCTGCCGCTCGTGCCGGCCGACGCCGGGCCGTGGCCGCCGCAGAATGCGCTGGACGGCGGTCGATAGCCTCACGCGCATGTACGTCCCGGTGTTCAACGCCATCGACGACGACGACGCGCGTGCGCTCGTGCGTGCCGTCGGGTCCGCCGAGCTCGTGACCGTGGGTCCGGACGGGTTCCCGGTCGCGACGCTGCTGCCCGTGCTGTGGGACGAGGACCGGCTGATCGCGCACATGGCGCGGGGCAACGGGCAGTGGCGGGGGATCGAGCCAGGCTCGCCGGCGCTCGCCATCGTGGCGGGAGACCAGGCGTACGTGTCGCCGTCCTGGTACGCGTCGAAGGCCGAGCACGGGCGCGTGGTGCCGACGTGGAACTACTCCGCGGTGCACCTCACGGGCCGCGTCACGGTGCACGACGACCCGCGGTGGGTGCGGGACGCGGTCACGCGGCTCACGGACGCGCACGAGGCGCACCGGTCGCAGCCGTGGCGCGTGACCGACGCGCCCGAGGTGTTCGTGACCAAGCAGCTGCGCGCGGTCGTCGGGGTCGAGCTCGTGGTGGAGCGCGTGGAGGGCAAGGCGAAGCTGAGCCAGAACCGGTCCGCGGCCGACCGTGCGGGCGTCGTCGCCGGGCTGCGCGGCGAGGCGGCGGCGGGTGCCCGGGCCGTCGCCGAGGCGATGCGCACGGACTGAGGTCCCGGGGGTTGTGGCGGAGCCGGTCCGCGCGTAACGTACAACCACATGGTTGTAGGAACAGGCGTCGCCCAGCTCGACCAGGACGAGGTCGACCGGATCTTCGGCGCGCTCGCCGACGCGACCCGGCGCGACATCGTCGTGCGCGTGCTGCGGGACGAGCAGTCGGTCTCGGCGCTCGCCCGGCGGTACTCGATGAGCTTCGCGGCGGTCCAGAAGCACGTCGCGGTGCTCGAACGGGCGGCGCTCGTGCACAAGCGTCGGCAGGGACGTGAGCAGATCGTGAGCGGCGACGTCGAGACGGTCCGGGCGGCAGCCCGGCTGCTCGACGCGTACGAGGCGGTCTGGCGCGGCCGGGTGGACCGGATCGCGGACCTCCTCGCGCAGGACGACGACCACCAGCAGCACCCGCCCACCCAGGACGAGAGGGACCCGTCATGACAGTCGTCAGCACGACCAAGGACACGCAGGCGCTCAGCCTCGTGATCGTCGCGGAGCTCGCCGCACCGCCCGAGAAGGTGTGGCAGATCTGGGCCGACCCGCGCAAGCTCGAGCGCTGGTGGGGCCCGCCCGAGTGGCCCGCGACGTTCCCGGACCACGACTTGCGCGTCGGCGGCCACGTCTCGTACTTCATGACGGGCCCGGACGGCGAGAAGGCGCACGGCTGGTGGACGTTCCTGGCGATCGACGAGCACAGGTCCATCGAGTTCGAGGACGGGTTCGCCGACGACGCAGGACAGCCGTCCGACGAGATGCCGACCATCCACGGGCGCGTGACGTTCGAGCCGCTCGAGGGCGGCACCCGGATGACCGTGACGTCGCGGTTCGACACCCTCGAGGACCTCGAGAAGCTCGTCGCGATGGGGATGGCCGACGGCATGACGGCCGCCATGGGCCAGATCGACGCGGTGCTGGCCGATGCCTGAGGGGACGGTGAGCGGCCCCGCCTCGTACTTCCCGTCGATCGAGCGGACGTACGCGCAGCGCTGACCACGCGGGCGGGCTCGAGGCGCGAGTCCCGGCCGGCTCAGAGCGGCTTGCCCGCCCGGAGCTCGGCGACGAGGGACGCGACCACCGCGTCGAGCTCGCCCGCGTTGCGCCGCGCGACCGCGCGCTGGCGCTGGTAGGACGCGCCCCGGCGCAGCACCACGCGCACCTGGTCGAGCTCGTCGGCGCAGCCGAGCCGCTCGGCCACGGGCGCGAGCACCTCGAGCCAGCGGGACACCGAGTCCGTGACCAGCTCCTCGTCGCCGGCCGCGTCGGTGATGACGATCGCGTCCATCCCGTAGCGCGCCGAGCGCCACTTGTTCTCCTGCACGAACCAGGTCGGCATGCTCGGCAGCGGCTCGCCCGCGTCGAGGAGCGTCGAGAAGTGCTCGACGAGGCAGTGCGTCAGCGCTGAGATCGCGGTGACCTCGAGCAGGTTCGTCGCGCCGTCGGCGATGCGCATCTCGAGCGTCCCGAACCGGGGCGACGGGCGGATGTCCCAGCGCACCTCGTCGAACTGGTCGATCACGCCCGTGTGCATCATGTCACCGACGTACTGCTCGAGCTGCGACCACTCCTCGAACTGGTACGGCAGGCCCGCCGTGGGCAGCTGCTGGAACAGCAGCGCGCGGTTCGACGCGTAGCCGGTGTCCTTGCCGTTCCAGAACGGCGACGACGCCGACAGCGACTGGAGCTGCGCGAACACCGTCAGCATCGCGCGCGAGATCGGCAGCACCTTGGCCCGGTCCTCGACGCCGACGTGCACGTGCACGCCGTAGATCAGCATCTGCCGGCCCCACCACTGCGTGCGGTCGATCAGCGTCGCGTAGCGCTGCTTGTCGCTGACCTTCTGCGTCGCCCAGTTCGCGAACGGGTGCGTGCCGCCGCCCATCAGGTCGATGCGCAGGGGAGCGGCGGCCGCGGCGACCTCGTCGAGCGCGCGCTGCAGGTCCCGCCCCGCCTCGGCGACCGTGCGGCACTTGCCCGAGGAGATCTCGACCGTGTTCCGCAGGAGCTCCTGCGTGATGTTGGGGTGGTCGTGCCCGACGGTGTCGAAGATCGCGTCGGCCGCCTGGCGCAGGTCGCCCGAGTCGGCGTCGACGAGGGCGACCTCCCACTCGAGGCCGACCGTCGAGCGCTCGCTGCGGGCGAACGGCAGGTGCACGGGTGCGGCCATCACGCGTCCCCCGGGGTGCTGGTGCGGGTCTCGAGCGGCTCGACGACGAGCACGCTCTGCTGCCCGGCGATGCGCGTCAGGACGATCGTGCCCGTCGCCTCGCCCCGCAGGTCGAGCTGGCGGCGCAGCTGCTCGGGCACCACGGCGGTGCCGCGCTTCTTGATCGTGAGCCGCCCGACGCCGCGCTCGCGCAGGTAGGTGCGCAGGCGCTTGAGACCGAACGGCATGCGGTCGAGGACGCGGTAGCCCGTCGCGAACGGGGTCGCGCTGCGCTCGTCGGACGTCACGTACGCGATCGTCGGGTCGACGAGGCGTCCGCGCACGTCGAGCGCGACGTCCCCGACGAGGCCGGCACGGATCACCGCCCCGTCGGGCTCGTACAGGTAGCCCCCGAGCTCGCCGACGTGCGCGGCCGCGGGCTCGTCGGGTGCGAGGACGTGCGCGGTGCCGCCCGCGAGGACGAGCGCGGACCGCCCGGGGCCCTCGGGTGCGAGGGGCCCGAACCACAGACCCAGCTCGACGACGTCACCGTCGACCGAGACCCACTGCGCGCGCGCGTCCGCGGGCAGGTCGCGGTGCGCGACGCCCGGGCCGAGCTTGAGGCCGAGGGCGGGGACGCGCTCGCGTACGGCGAGCACCGCGTCGAGCGGCGGTGCGTACGCGGCCGGGTCGTGGACGCGCGAGCCGCCGCCCGTGCGGCGGGCGGGGTCGGCGTAGACGCCGTCGACGTCCGCGAGGTCGAGCGCGAGGCCGTCGGTGTGCCGGACCTCGACCTCGGGGAAGTGGCGCAGGTTGACCGTGGCGATCGCAGCGGTCATCTCGTCGAGCTCGGCCGCGGTGACGCGCAGCCCGACGCCCGCGAACGCGAGCGCGTCCGCCCCGATCCCGCACGTGAGGTCCGCGACGTGCGTCAGGCCCGCGTCGCGGTACCGGCGCGCGTGGTGCGCGGCGACCTCGAGCCGGGTCGCCTGCTCGAGCCCGGCGGACGTGAACAGCATGCCGTCGGCGAAGTCGCCGAGCTTGGCGTGGGCCTTGGCGCGCAGCCGGGACTGGGTGAGCGCGGCCGCGACGAGCGAGGGGTGCAGCCCCTCGGCGCGCAGCCGCTCGCCCAGCGGCATCGCCAGCCGCTCGTCGTACGGCGGCAGGGCGGACAGCAGCGCCCACCCCTCGGGGGCGAGCAGCCGGCTGAGCCCGTCGGCATCCATGGCGGCGATCCTTCCACCTGTCGCGCGCCGCGGTGCACCGCACCGGGCGGCGGGTGGACACGGTTAGCACTCGCCTTGACCGAGTGCCAAGGCGTTCCTAGAGTGAGGGAACTGGCACTCTCGGTGTGAGTGTGCCAATGCGCCAGGCCTTCCGGCACCCGCGACGACGGTGGCTGGGCGCGACCCGCTGAACCACTCAACACGCGAAGGGGAGGTCCGCTGTGTCGGTCTCCATCAAGCCGCTCGAGGACCGGATCGTCGTGAAGCCGCTGGAGGCGGAGACGACGACGGCCTCGGGCCTGGTCATCCCGGACTCCGCCAAGGAGAAGCCCCAGGAGGGCGAGGTCCTCGCGATCGGTCCGGGCCGGATCGACGACAAGGGCAACCGTGTCCCGCTCGACGTCGCCGTGGGTGACAAGGTCATCTACTCGAAGTACGGCGGCACCGAGGTCAAGTACGCCGGCGAGGAGTTCCTGATCCTCTCGGCGCGCGACGTGCTGGCGGTCGTCGCCAAGTGATCGCCCGCCGGCTCGCGCCGCCGTCCGTGTGACGGTGACCGCGGTCGGCGACGACGAGGGCCCCCGTCCTGGTGGGCGGATTCTCGGGGTCCTCGCAACACCTGATGGCTTATGTGGTTGTCAGTAGATCACGCAGACGCTCGGCTGGGGTTCTCCAGCCGAGCGTCTTGCGTGGTCGGCCGTTGAGTTGTTGGGCGACGTGTTCGAGGTCGGCCGGGGAGTGGATCGACAGGTCTGTGCCCTTGGGGAAGTACTGGCGCAGCAGCCCGTTGGTGTTCTCGTTCGAGCCGCGCTGCCAGGGCGAGTGCGGGTCGCAGAAGTAGACCGGCACCCCGGTCGCGATCGTGAACTGCTTGTGGGCAGCCATCTCGCAGCCCTGGTCCCAGGTCAGCGATCCGCGCAGGTGGTCTGGCAGGGTTGTGATCAGCGGGACCAGGACGTCGCGGACCTCCTCGGCGCTGTGCCCGCCGGGCAGGTGCCCGAGCATCACGTAGCGGGTCGAGCGTTCGACCAGGGTCACGATCGCGGAGGCCGACCCGGTGCCGACGATCAGGTCGCCCTCCCAGTGCCCGGGCACCGCTCGGTCCTCGACCTCGGCGGGGCGTTCACAGATCATCACCATCTCGTCAACGAACCGGGACGTGCGCTGGTCCGGGCTCGTGTGGGGTTTGCGGCGGGTCCGCCCGGTGCGCAGCGCGTCGGCGACCTCACGGCGCAGCCCACCGCGGGCCTGGACGTAGATCGCCTGGTAGATCGTCTCGGTGCTCACCCGCATGCTCTCGTCGTGGGGGAAGTCCTCGACCAGAGCGTGGCAGACCTGCTCGGGTGACCACCGCTGCGCGAGCTTCGCGGCGACGAACTCACGCAGCGGACCGTCGGCGGCGAGCTTGGCCGCCTTGGGACGGGCGCGGCTCTTGGCCCACGCCCGCTGGGCGGCATACGGGCGGTAGACGCCGTCGACGGACCGCCGGTCCAGCTCTCGTTTGATCGTCGACGCCGGCCGACCCAGTTGGCGACCGATCTCACGCAGCGAGGCATTCTGCCGGCGTAGGTCGGCGATCGTCTCCCGCTCGGCCAACGTCAAGAACCGCCGATCCAGCTCGGCCTCCAGTGCCGCGAGCGACACCATCTCGTGCGCTCGGACAAGGGTGGTCACGCCCGTCTTATAGTCCACCCGGCGCCCGTCGGGGTAGATCCGAGCCCCGCGGGTCTTACGAACGCCGCCGTCCCAGTCGCGTGCGGTGCGCTCGTTGACCCCGACCTGCTCAGCAGCGCGACGCCGGGATACACCCGCACGCCGCAGCCGCTGGTACTCACCCTTGCCCGGATGCGGCCCCCACCCCCCAACGCCCACGGAACGCAGACCGGCCTGGCGCACCCACCCCGCCGCCGTGTGCCGGCTCAGGCCGACCTCCCGAGCGGCGAGCGTCGCACTCCCGACACGGTCGAAGACCTCGAAGAACCTCATCTTGAGCTCTGGTGAAAGCACGATCCCCGCAACTCCCTGAAAACAGGGCGTTGCGGGGATCGCTAGAACCCGCCGTGGACGGGGGCCCTCGTCGTTCCCGGTGGGTCCCGGTGGTCTCTCGGTGCCCGAGGCGCCTCGCGGCGGTCCGGGCGGTGGCAGCAGCGGGAGTCAGGCGCTGGTGCGGGCGACGACCGTGCGGGCACGCTGGGCGAGCAGCGCTGCGCGCTCGTCCTCGGAGAGCCCGCCCCAGACGCCGTACGGCTCACGGACCGCGAGCGACTGCTCACGGCACTGCTCGAGCACGGGGCACGTGGCGCACACGGCCTTGGCGGCCTCGGCGCGGCGACGGCGGGCTGAACCACGCTCGCCCTCGGGGTGGAAGAACAGGTCGGGGTCGGCCTGGCGGCAGGCGCCTTCGAACTGCCACTCCCACAGGTCCATCACCGGTCCGGGCAACCTCGAGATCTCGGCCATGCGTCCTCCTCGTGCAATCGTCCGGCTGCGGATCCGGGCGATCTGGTGTCTGGCGGTGGTGCGGTGCTGGTGGGCGGTGACCAGGGTCCGAAGTCCCAGGCCGAGCCGCTGTCGTGACCGGAACGCTACAACCGAGTCAGAATCCGGTCAAGACCCGTTCGCGAGGCAGTCGTGACGCGGTTCGAGTCGCGTGTGTCCCGGTTTTCCCCGAACGGGGGACGGCTCGGGACCGCGCCGGTGCGCGCAGCCCGCGAGGCGACTGGCAGAATCGCGCCATGACCTTGTCGCCCGACGACGGCTCTGCCGCGCCCGAGCGCGACCCGTCGGACGACACCGTGGCGACCGCACCCCCCCGACGCCACGCCGCGCCGCTGACGGTCGCGGCCGTCGCCGCGCGCCTGGGCGTCGCGCCCGCGACGCTGCGCACGTGGGACCGCCGGTACGGGCTCGGCCCGTCCGAGCGCTCCGCCGGGTCGCACCGGCGCTACTCCGCGAGCGACGTCGAGCGGCTCCTCGTCATGCGGCGCCTCACGCTCGACGGCGTCGCACCCGGTGACGCCGCGCGCATCGCGAGCGTGACCGAGGTCGAAGGGCACGCGCAGCCCGGCCCGACGAACGTCGAGACCGCCCTGCAGGGCGGCGTCGGCGCTCGCCCGGGCGTGCCGTTCGGTGCGGGCACCCCCACCGCGCTCGTCGACGCCGCCCTCACGGGCGACGCCGCCACGTGCCGCGCGCTCGTCGCGCTGCCGCGCACGGCAGGTGTCGCCGAGCTCGAGCACTGGTGGACCGGGCTGCTCGAGCCGGCGCTCACCGAGCTCGCGCGTCGCACCGTGGTCGACCGGCCCGGGCAGGACGCGCCGCTCACCGTGCGGGCCGCGGCGGTCGAGGCCCTGCGCGCGTGGCTGCCGGCCGCGCCGCGCGGCGGGGGAGTCGTCCTCGTGCTCGTCCCGGAGGGCCAGGAGCGCCCGCTGCTCGTGCACGCGCTGACCGCCGCGCTCGTCGCCGCCGACGTCGACGCGCGGGCCGTGGGCGGGCCGACGAGCGTGCACCACGTGCTCGAGCTCGTGGTCATGACCCGGCCCGGCGCGGTCGTCACGGTCTCGCGACGCGCCGACGTGGACCTGGCGCATGTCGCCCAGCTCGCGCATGCTCATCCCGGGCTCGCCCAGTTCGTCATGATTCCCGACACGACGTCCGACGTGCCCTCGGGTGCGTCGGTGACCCGATCCCGCACGTTCCGCGGACTGCTGCACGAGGTGCTCGCAGTCGCGGGTCGTACTCCGAACGGGTGAAGTCCCCGGTGGGCCGCGCCGCGGGCTGCGGGGGGAATGTGCCGGTGTCGGACGGGGCCATACCGTCCGATAGCAGCACATGCGGCCATCAAGCACCCATCCGGTACGCGGGACCCCCACCCGCCGCGCTGGACGGGCTCGCTAACGTCACGTACCCGAAGGGCCGATAGCACACGCAGGTCCCGATGGGGAACACCTGGAAGAAGGAGGACGCGATGGCGGGTGTGGTCGTCTGCCATGCCTCGACCGCCGTTCGTGAACGACTGGTCGTGACGTCGATCGGCGTGCCGACGCTGAGCCCGGTGCGAGCCGCCGCCACCGTCGACGAGCTGCTCGCGCACGCACGTCGCGTCCCGCCGACGGTCGTGCTGCTCGATGCGCACATCCCGGCGCCCGGCGCCGGTGAGGCGATCCGTCGGTTGCGCGCCGTCGCGCCCGGCGTCGCCGTGGTGCTGCTCGCGCAGCCCGACGACTCGGCGGCCCTCGACCGGGCGCTCGCGCTCGGTGCGCGGGGGTTCCTCGCGCCGGACGTCGGCCGTGCGGAGCTCTCGGCGGTCGCGGCGCACGTGCTCGCGAGCCCGGTGCTGCCCGGCGGGCAGCGGCCCGTTGTGGACGTGCCGCGTCCGGCGGTGCCCGCGGCGGACGCCGAGGGCGGCGCGGGTGTCGCGCAGGAGCCGGTCAAGCCGGCCGTGACGCTCACGAAGCGGGAGATCGAGGTCCTCGTCGGCATGAGCAACGGGCGGTCGAACGCGCAGATCGGGGCCGAGCTGTTCCTCTCGGAGGACACGGTCAAGACGCACGCGCGGCGGCTGTTCCGCAAGCTCGGCGCCAACGACCGGGCCCAGGCCGTGGCGATCGGCCTGCGCGGTGGTCTGATCCGCTGAGCCGCAGTCGTGGACGGGCGGCCGTAGGGGGCGGCGGGCGACGTATCCTGAGCGGATGACGGGACCCGACTCGCCGGCCGACCCCTTCGCTCGCATCGGCCTGACCTACGACGACGTCCTCCTGCTCCCGGGAGAGACCGACGTGATCCCCAGCGAGGTCGACACGACCTCGCGGCTCACGCGTGAGATCCACGTCCGCGTCCCGCTGCTCTCGGCCGCGATGGACACCGTGACCGAGTCGCGCATGGCCGTCGCCATGGCGCGCCAGGGCGGCATCGGCATCCTGCACCGCAACCTGTCGATCGCCGACCAGGCGCACCAGGTCGACCGGGTCAAGCGCTCGGAGTCCGGCATGGTCTCCGACCCCGTGACCGTGTCCCCGGACGCGACGCTCGCCGAGCTCGACGAGCTGTGCGGCCAGTACCGCGTCTCCGGCCTGCCGGTCGTCGACGACGAGCGCCGCCTGCTCGGCATCATCACCAACCGCGACCTGCGGTTCGTGCCGGTCGGCGAGTTCGCGACGCGCCGCGTGCGCGAGGTCATGACCGCGATGCCGCTCGTCACGGCGCCCGTCGGCATCGACCGCGACGACGCGGCGGCGCTGCTCGCCAAGCACAAGATCGAGAAGCTCCCGCTGGTCGACGACGCGGGCGTGCTGCGCGGCCTCATCACCGTCAAGGACTTCGTGAAGTCCGAGCAGTACCCGCTGTCGACCAAGGACGCCGAGGGCCGGCTCGTCGTCGGTGCCGCGATCGGCTTCTTCGGCGACGCGTGGGAGCGCGCCACGGCGCTCGTCGAGGCGGGGGTCGACGTGCTCGTGGTCGACACCGCGAACGGCCACGCGCGGCTCATGCTCGACATGGTCCGCCGCCTGAAGTCCGACCCGGCCACGCGCGGCGTGCAGGTGATCGGCGGCAACGTCGCCACCCGCGAGGGCGCGCAGGCGCTCGTCGACGCGGGCGTCGACGCCGTCAAGGTGGGCGTGGGACCGGGCTCGATCTGCACGACGCGCGTCGTCGCCGGCGTCGGGGTGCCGCAGGTGACCGCGATCCACGACGCGTCGCTCGCCTGCAAGCCCGCGGGCGTCCCGGTGATCGGCGACGGCGGTCTGCAGTACTCGGGCGACATCGCCAAGGCGCTCGTCGCGGGCGCCGACACGGTGATGCTCGGATCGCTGCTCGCGGGCTGCGACGAGTCGCCGGGCGAGCTCGTGTTCGTCAACGGCAAGCAGTACAAGCACTACCGCGGCATGGGCTCGCTCGGTGCGATGGCCTCGCGCGGGCGCATCTCGTACTCCAAGGACCGCTACTTCCAGGCCGACGTCGCGTCGGACGAGAAGATCGTCCCCGAGGGCATCGAGGGGCAGGTGCCGTACCGCGGGCCGCTCGCGGCCGTCGCGCACCAGCTCATCGGCGGTCTGCACCAGTCGATGTTCTACGTCGGCGCGCACACCATCCCGCAGCTCCAGCAGCGCGGGAAGTTCGTGCGCATCACGGCGGCGGGGCTCAAGGAGTCCCACCCGCACGACATCCAGATGACGGTCGAGGCGCCGAACTACTCGTCGCACCGCTGACCCCTCCCGAACGGCGGCCGCCCCTGCGGGGGTGGCCGCCGTTCGTCGTCCGGGGCAACCCCGCGAGACTCAACGTTTCACCCATGGGCCGGACGGTGCGGCGTGGATACCGTCTTCCCACCTCATGCCGTGGGGTCGGCGGCGCTCGTATGTGAGCGCTCAACCGGCCGTTCCGGGCGCGGTACCACTCGCACGACGCCGTGCGGCGCGTGCGCGACGGAAGGAACACACGATGCCCGCTGGAGCTGCGACCGCACGACGGGCGGGGGTGGCGCTGCTCGCGGCGCTCGCCGTCGTCCTCGCGTGCCTCACCGTCGCCGCCTCGCCCTCGACCGCGGCGACGACCGCGGGCTGCGGGAAGGCCCCGACGCTGTCCACGGGACAGCACACCATCACCAGCGGCGGCGTGTCCCGCACGTTCCGGCTCGACGTCCCCGCGGGCTACGACCGCAACAAGCCGTACCGGCTCGTCGTCGGCCTGCACTGGTGGCACGGCACGTCCAACGACGTGGTGAACGAGAACTACTACGGCCTCAAGCCGCTGTCCGGGACGAGCACGATCTTCGTCGCGCCGCAGGGCATCGACAACGCCTGGCCCAACTCGGGCGGCCGTGACGTCACGTTCATCGACGACGTCCTGCGGCGCGTCGAGTCCGACCTGTGCGTCGACACCACGCAGCGCTTCGCGCTGGGCTTCAGCTACGGCGGCGGCATGAGCAACGCGCTCGCGTGCGCCCGTGCCGACGTGTTCCGCGCTGTCGCGATCCTCAACGGCGCCGAGCTCAGCGGGTGCGCCGGCGGCACGCAGCCGATCGCCTTCCTCGGCTCGCACGGCGTCAGCGACGACGTCCTCAACATCTCCATGGGGCGCTCGCTGCGCGACCGCGCGCTGCGGAACAACGGGTGCACGGCCCAGAACGCGCCCGAGCCCGCGCCGGGCAGCGGCACGCACACGCGCACCGCGTACAGCTGCCGTGCCGGCTACCCGGTGGTCTGGCTCGCGTTCGACGGCGGGCACGCGTGGGCCGCGCGCGACCGCAACCAGGGCCAGTCCTGGGTGCCGGGCGAGGTGTGGCAGTTCTTCACGTCGCTGACGTCGACGACGACCACGCCGCCTACCCAGACGACGCCGCCGCCGACCGAGACGACCCCGCCGCCGACCGGGACGACCCCGCCGCCGACCGAGACGACGCCGCCGCCGGTCACCGGCGCCTGCACCGCGCGGTACACGACGGTCAACTCGTGGCCCGGCGGGTTCCAGGGCGAGGTCACCGTCACGGCGGGCTCCGCCGCCCTCGGCGGCTGGACCGCGAGCTGGGCCCTCGCCTCGGGGCAGGGCGTCACGCAGGTCTGGGGCGGCACCTCGTCCGTGAGCGGCGGTCGCGCGAGCGTCGCGAACGCGCCGTGGAACGGGAGGCTCGCACCCGGGGCGTCGACGACGTTCGGCTTCATCGGCACGGGCTCGCCGAGCACGCCCTCGGTGGCGTGCGCGGCACGGTGAGCGGCGACGGCTGACGTCGCGCACCGCGAGGGTCGTCGTCCGCGTCCGGGTCAGCGCGGACGACGACCCGTCCGGGCCGCAGGTCAGCCGACCGCCGCGGGCGACGGGACGGTCATGAGGGCGTCGAGCACCGCCTGGGCCGCCTCGGCGGCCTTGCGCGCGTGGTACGCCGCGCGCCACGCGGCGACCGCCACGCGCTGCCGGTCGTGCAGGTCCTCGGGCGTCGCGGCCAGCAGCGCGGGGGACGACGCGAGCACCCGCTCCAGGACGTCGAGCGTCGCGAGCGCGTCGGCGTCCGCGGTGTGCAGCAGCCCCGTGGTCACGCCGTGGTGCTCGCACAGGTCGACGAGCCGGCGGCCGCCGGCACGCGCCGGGTCGGCCATCCGGTCGAGCACCATGGGGTCCAGGACCGGGCGGACCGGCCCGCCGAGGCGCTCGGGGAGCGTCGGCAGGCCGTGCCGGACCAGCTCCGCGTCGAGCACCGCGAGGTCGAAGTCCGCGTTGTACGCGACGAGCGCGCTGCCGCCGCGCAGCGCCGCCGCGATCTCGTCGGCCACCGCGTCCAGCGCGGGGCCGGGTGCGGTGCCGTGCTCGCGCACGTGCTCCGTCGTCAGCCCGTGCACCGCGCCGGCCGCCTGCGGGATCTCGACACCCGGGTCGACGAGCCACGTGCGCACGTGCGTCCCGGTGGCGTCCCGGCGCACGAGCGCGGCGCTCACCACGCGGTCGGAGCGCACGTCGACACCCGTGGTCTCGGTGTCGAAACCCAGCAGAGGCACGTGGTTCCAGCTCGCGGCGTTCACCCGCGCAGCATCGCACCGCGCACCGACACCGCCGAGGCAGCGACACGGCGCGCGAGATCGCCCCGGTAGGCTCGTCGGGTGAGCAACGAGATCGAGATCGGCCGCGGCAAGCGCGGACGGCGGGCCTACTCCTTCGACGACATCGCGGTGGTGCCCTCGCGGCGCACGCGTGACCCGCAGGACGTGTCGGTCGGGTGGCAGATCGACGCCTACCACTTCGACCTGCCGGTGGTCGCGGCCCCGATGGACTCCGTGATGAGCCCGGCGACCGCGGTCGCGCTCGGTCGCCTCGGTGGTCTCGGCGTGCTCGACCTCGAGGGTCTGTGGACCCGGTATGACGACCCGACCCCGTACCTCACGGAGGTCGCGGCGCTCGACCCGCAGCAGGCCACCGCCCGCATGCAGGAGATCTACGCGGCGCCCATCCAGCCCGAGCTGATCACCGCGCGGCTCAAGGAGATCCGTGCCGCGGGCGTCACCGTCGCGGGCGCGCTGTCGCCGCAGCGCACGCAGGAGCACTGGCGCACGGTCGTCGACGCGGGCGTCGACCTGTTCGTGATCCGCGGCACCACCGTCTCGGCCGAGCACGTCTCCGGCAGCGCCGAGCCGCTCAACCTCAAGCGCTTCATCTACGAGCTCGACGTCCCGGTGATCGTCGGCGGCGCGTCCACCTACACCGCGGCGCTGCACCTCATGCGCACGGGCGCCGCGGGCGTGCTGGTCGGGTTCGGCGGCGGCGCCGCCCACACGACGCGCGTCTCGCTGGGCATCCACGCCCCCATGGCGACCGCGGTGGCGGACGTCGCGGCCGCGCGCCGCGACTACCTCGACGAGTCGGGCGGCCGGTACGTGCACGTCATCGCCGACGGCGGCGTGGGCCGCTCGGGTGACCTGGTCAAGGCCGTCGCGTGCGGCGCCGACGCGGTCATGCTCGGTGCGGCGCTCGCGCGCGCGACCGAGGCGCCCGGACGCGGCTTCCACTGGGGGCCCGAGGCGCACCACCCGCACCTGCCGCGCGGCGAGCGCGTCGAGGTGGGCACGTCCGGCACGCTCGAGCAGATCCTGTTCGGCCCCGGCCGCACGGCTGACGGCACGCTGAACCTCATCGGCGCGCTGCGCCGGGCGATGGCGACGACCGGCTACTCGGACCTCAAGGAGTTCCAGCGCGTCGAGGTCGTCCTGTCGCCGTACCAGCCGCGCTGACGCCGTTCCCGACGAGCGCCGGCCACTGACGGACACCGGCCCCTGACGGACGCCGGCCCCTGACGGACGCCAGCCCTGACGGACGCCGGCCCCGCGGGGGCCGGGTCAGGCGTTCGGGAAGCGGTCGGGCTCGTCGTCCAGGCGGTCGTCGAGGCGTGCGTACAGCAGCGCGTGCACCTTCTCGACGCGCGGGATGTCCTCGAACTCCAGCGGGTCGTCCGACGCGGACTCGATGATGAGCGTCCCCGTGCGCAGGATCCGGTCCACCAGCCCGTGCCGGAACTGCACGGAGTTGATGCGCAGCACGGGGATGTCGATGCCGGAGCGCGTGAGGATGCCCTGGCGGAACATCACGCGGCGGTCGGTGATGACGAAGTGCGTGGTGCGCCACGACACGAGCTTCGCGACGAACCACACGAGCGCCGCGAGCCACACGACGGCGACGGCGACGGCGACGGTCGTCGCGACACCGTCGGACACCGAGTCGCCGGTCGACCACGCCAGCCCCCAGCCGCCGAGGGCGGTGGCGACGACGAGCGCCAGGCCCGGGGCGAGCAGCGCCTTGACGTGCGGGTGCTGGTGGACGACGACGACCTCGTCGTCGGTCAGCACGTCGTTCGGGTAGCCCACGGCTCCTCCTCGGTCCCGGCCGCCCGGCCGGCGGCGGCGTCGTCGGCGGAAGCATCCCACGCCGCGCGCCCCCCGCGGAACTCCGTCAGCCGGTCAGCTCCTGCGGCGTGACCTGCGGGTTCGTCGGCGTGTGGTGGCGTCCGACGGGCACGACGAGCGGCGTGCCGGACACCGGGTCGGCGATCACGCGAGCCGTCATGCCGAACACCTCCTCGACGAGCGCGGGCGTCACCACGTCGGACGGGGCGCCCTGCGCGACGAGCCGGCCCTCGCGCAGCGCGACCAGGTGGTCCGTGTAGCGCGCGGCGAGGTTGAGGTCGTGCAGCACCATGACGATCGTCGTCCCGCGTGCGCGGTTGAGGTCGGTGAGCAGGTCGAGCACCTCGACCTGGTGCGCGACGTCGAGGAACGTCGTCGGCTCGTCGAGCAGCAGCACGTCGGTCTGCTGCGCGAGCGCCATGGCGATCCACACGCGCTGGCGCTGGCCGCCGGACAGCTCGTCGACGGACCGGTCCGCGAGGTCGAGGATGTCGGTCGCGCGCAGCGCCTCCTCGACGGCCGCGTCGTCCTGCGCGGTCCACCGGCGGAACCAGCCCTGGTGCGGGTACCGGCCGCGTCCGACGAGGTCCGCGACCGCGATGCCCTCGGGGCTGACGGGCGTCTGCGGCAGCAGGCCGAGCACGGTGGCGACCTCGCGCGGCGGGATCGTGTCGATCGGGCGGCCGTCGAGCAGCACGCGGCCGGTCCGGACCTTCAGGAGGCGCGCCATCGCGCGCAGCAGCGTGGACTTCCCGCAGGCGTTGGCGCCGACGATCGTCGTGATCCGGCCCGCCGGGACCTCGAGCGTCATGTCGTGCACGACGACGCGCTCGTCGTAGCCGATCGTCGCGGCCTCGACCGCGAGGGTGTGGGTGCTCACAGGCTTCCTCCGGAGCGGTTGGTCCTGGCCAGGAGCCAGAGCAGGTAGGGCGCGCCCAGCACGCCGGTGACGACGCCCACGGGGAAGCGCGCGACGAGCAGGTGCTGGCCGACGAGGTCGCCCACGAGCACGAGCAGCGCGCCGACGAGCGCGGCGGGCACGAGCAGCGACCCGGTGCCGCGCACGAGCCGGTGCGCGATGGGGCCGGACAGGAACGCGACGAACGCGACGGGCCCGGTCGTCGCGGTCGCGACCGACACGACGGCCACCGCGACGACGATCAGGGCGAGCCGCGTGCGGTCGGGGCGCACGCCCAGCGCCGACGCGGTGTCGTCACCGAGCTGCAGCGCCGACAGGCGCCGCGAGAGCGCCAGCAGCACGGGCAGCAGCACCGCCATGGCGACCGCGAGCGGACCGACGCCCGGCCAGAACGCCGAGTTGAGGCTGCCGGTGAGCCAGCGCAGCGCCTCGTTCGCGTCGTACACGCCCGCGCGCGTCATCGCGTACGCGATGACCGAGTCGAGCATCGCGCCGACCGCGATGCCGATGAGCACCAGACGCGCGCCGTGCACACCGCCGCGCCACGACAGCCCGTAGATCGCCGCCGCCACGGCGATGCCGCAGACCACGGCGACGAGCGACAGCGCCGTGCCGCTGAGCCCGAACATCGTGATCGCGACCACCGCGGCAGCGCTCGACCCGGCGCTCACGCCGATGATGTCGGGGCTGGCCAGCGGGTTGCGCAGCATCGTCTGGAACACCACGCCGCCCATGCCGAACCCGAGGCCGACGAGCAGACCGGTGAGCATCCTCGGCAGTCGGATCGTCTCGACGTTGAACGTGGCCCCCGGCACGCGCTCACCGAGCAGGACCTGCAGGACCTGGGCCGGTGAGTAGGTCCGCTCGCCGACGCACAGCGTCACGACGGCGACGACGAGCAGGATCCCGACGAGCACGCCCACGACGGTGCGGCGGCGGCGCGCGCGTGCGCGACGTCCGGCGCTGACCGTGCTGATGCCTCCTGGGGCGGGCCGAGCCGCGGGAGGCAGGACGGCCGTCACAGCTCGCGCACCTTCTGCCGGCGGATGATCGCGATGAACACGGGCGCGCCCAGCACGGCGGTCACGATGCCGACCTCGACCTCCTGCGGCCGCGCGACGACGCGCCCGACGACGTCCGCGGCGAGCAGCAGGGCGGAGCCGAGCGCCGCCGCGTACGGCAGCAGCCACCGGTGGCTGGGGCCGGTGAACGCGCGCGCGAGGTGCGGGACGACGAGCCCGACGAACCCGATGGGGCCCGCGATCGCGACCGACGCGCCGCACAGCAGCACCGTCGCGAGCGCGCCCACCCCGCGCACGAGGCCGACGCGCTGACCGAGCCCGGTGGCGACCTCGTCGCCGAGCGCGATCGCGTCCATGCCGCGCGCGCAGCCGACCGCGAGCACCGTGCCGACCACGAGGAACGGCACGATCTGCCCGATCTCGGCGTACGACGCGCGGCCGATCGACCCGACCTGCCAGAACCGGAACGTGTCGAGCACGTCGGTGCGCGTGAGCAGCACCATGGACACGGCGGAGAGCAGCGCGGCGGACGTCGCGGCACCCGCGAGCGCGAGCTTGAGCGGGGTGGCGCCCTCGCGGCCCATCGAGCCGATCGCGTAGACGAGCAGCGACGCGAGGGCCGCGCCGAGGAACGCGGCCCAGACGTACTGGGTGAGCGTCGCGAGGCCGACCCAGGCCATGCCGAGCACGACGAACAGCGACGCGCCCGAGCTGACGCCGAGGAGCGCGGGGTCGGCGAGCGGGTTGCGCGTGAGCCCCTGCATGACGGAGCCCGCGAGGCCCAGCGCGGCGCCGACGAGCAGGCCCAGCAGCGTGCGCGGCACGCGGGACGCCACCGCGGCCTGGGCGATCGTGTCGTCGGGGTGCAGCACACCGGCCACGACGTCGGACCAGCCGACGACGCGTGAGCCGAACGCGAGCGAGCACACGACGGCGACGACCACCGCGAGCACGCACACCGCGAGCCCGGTCGCGCGTCGCGGGCGCGCCGACGCCGGCCGCCTCGGGGCGAGGTCGGCCGGCGTCGCGGTGGTGCGCAGGGTCACCCGACCTTCTTCGCCGCCGCCTCGAACTTGTCGAGGTAGTCGTCGAGGACCCACGGGATCGACAGGACCGTCGGGCCGGACGTGGCGGCCGAGAGCGGGCCGTCGTTGGGCATGACGACGACCGAGCCGCGCTGCACCGCCGGGATCTTGCCGTAGAGCGGGTCGGCCTGGAGCGTGGCGAGCGTGCTCTCGTCGCCGTAGGTGACCAGGATGTCGACGTCCGCGAGCTCGTCGACGCGCTCGGCGGACAGGGTGATGTAGAACTCGTCGGTCTCGCCGGCGAGCGCGGTGACCGACGGCGCGACCGTCAGGCCGAGGTCCTCGACGAGCTGCACGCGCGCGTCGAGCGGCGAGTACAGGCTCACGGTGGTCGCGGCCGACGGGTCGATCCAGCCGTACGCGAACGTCTTGCCCGCGACGTCGGGGCGCGCGGCGAGCGCGTCGGCGATCTGTCCCTCCACGTCGTCGACGAGCTCCTGCGCCTGCGTCCCCAGGCCGAGCGCGCGGCCGTCGATCAGCGCCATGTCCTGCCAGCTCGTGCCCCACGCGTACTGCGGGTAGGAGACGGTCGGGGCGATGCCGCTGAGCGTGTCGAACTGCTCCTTCGTCAGGCCCGAGTAGGCCGCGAGGATGACGTCCGGCTCGGTGTTGTTGACCGACTCGAACGGGATGCCGTCGGTCTCGTCGAACAGGACGGGGAGCTGGTCGCCCGTGGCGCCGAGCTCCTCGAGCGCCGCGTACGTCCAGGGCAGGACGCCGTCGGTGTCGTCGTCCCCGTACGTCGACTTCTGGATGCCGACGGGCACGACGCCGAGCGCGATCGGCACGTCGTGGTTGCCCCAGTTGACCGTGGCGACCCGCTGCGGCTGCGACTCGATCGTGGTGTCGCCGAACGTGCTCGTGATCGTCACCGGGAACGCGTCCGACGAGGCGGCCGTCGTCGCGGCGCCGGTGGGTGCCGCGCCGTCGTCGGAGCCCGACGAGCAGGCGGTGAGCGCGAGCGCGGCGGCCGCCGCGACGGCGGCGAGCCGGATCGGGCGCGGGGCGCGCAGGAGTGCGGGGCGCATGGGGGGTCCTCACGGTGGGGGAAGGAGGCGCAGGCCTCTGACGTGGGTCGATTAGGCGAGCCTCACCTTAGTCCGCCCACGCGCGTGCTCCAAGGTCGCCGTGATCACAGCACGGCGTCAGAAACGACACCCGGGCGCCGCGCACGGCCGTCCGCGGGTGCGTGGGTGGCCGCGCGTACGCTGACGGGATGTCGCAGGATCACGAGGGGCAGCGCCCCGGTCACGACGGCGGGCAGCGCGGCTCGGCGGAGCTGTACGACCCGGAGACCGACCCGCTCGCCACGTACGTCCTCGAGCCCGAGGACGTCGCGACGCTGCTGCGCCGCGTCGTCGCCTCGCCAGGTGCGCAGACGCACACCTCCCACGCGCCGTTCACGGGCGCGCCCATCGCCGCCGTCCCGCTCTCGACGCCCGACGACGTCGCGCGCGCGGCCCGCTCCGCGCGCGCCGCGCAACGGCTGTGGTCCGCCCGGTCCGTGCGGGAGCGCGCCGCGGTCCTCTCACGCGTGCACGACCTGGTGCTCGCGCGGCAGTCGGACGTGCTCGACCTCCTCCAGCTCGAGACGGGCAAGGCGCGCGTCTCCGCGTTCGAGGAGGTCGCGGACATCGCGCTCGTCGCACGGCACTACGCCGCGCGCGCCCGGCGCTACCTCGCGCCGCGGAGGGTGCTCGGCACCGTGCCCGGGCTCACCGACGTGCGCGTGCTGCGCCACCCCGTCGGCGTGGTCGGCATCATCGCGCCCTGGAACTTCCCGCTCACGCTCACGCTCGGGGACGTCCTGCCCGCGCTCGTCGCCGGCAACGCCGTGCTGCTGCGCCCCGACCCGCAGACCGCGCTCACCGCGCTGTGGGCCGCGGAGCTGCTCGAGGACGCCGGGCTCCCGCCGGGTGTCCTCCAGGTCGTCGTCGGCGACGGCCCCACCGTCGGCGCCGCCGTCGTCGAGCACGTCGACCACGTGAGCTTCACGGGCTCGACCCGCACGGGCCGCGCGGTCGCGGCGAGCGCGGGGGACAAGCTCGTGCCCGCGACGCTGGAGCTCGGCGGCAAGAACGCGATGTACGTCGCCGACGACGTGGACGTCGAGACCGCCGCCGAGGGCGCGGTGCGCGCGGCCTTCGTCGGCGCCGGTCAGGTGTGCGTGAGCATCGAGCGCATCTACGTGCACCGCGACGTCCGGGACGACTTCCTCGAGGCGTTCGCGCGGCGCACGCGGGACCTGCGGCTCGGTGCCGGGCTCGACTACCGCAGCGACGTCGGCTCGCTCACGTCCGCCGCGCAGCTCGCGACGGTCGTCGAGCACGTGGAGGACGCCATCGGGCTGGGCGCACGCGTGCTCGCGGGCGGGGTGCACCGCTCCGACCTCGGCCCCTGGTTCTACGAGCCGACCGTGCTCGTCGACGTCTCGCCGCACGCGCGGCTGTTCCGCGAGGAGACGTTCGGTCCCGTCGTCGCGGTCTACCCCGTCGCGTCCGACGACGAGGCCGTCGCCGCGATGAACGACACCGAGTTCGGGCTCAACGCGAGCATCTGGACGCGCGACGCGCGTCGCGGGGCCGCGCTCGCGCGGCGCGTGCACGCGGGCACCGTCAACGTCAACGAGGGCTACGTGGCCACGTGGGGCTCGGTCGGCGCGCCGCAGGGCGGCTGGGGCGCGTCGGGCATCGGCGTGCGGCACGGGCGCGAGGGGCTCTGGGAGACGACGCGCCTGCAGAGCGTCGCGGTGCAGCACGGCGCGCACGGCGCGCTCGGGCTGCCGCCGTTCGGGCTGCGACGCCTCTTCGAGCTCGGGACCGACGTGTGGCCGCAGGTCTACACCGAGCTCCTGCGTGTCATGAAGGCCGCCCGGCTGCCCTGACCCGGCACGACGACGGCAGGTGGCCCGCTCTCGCGGACCGACCTGCCGTCGTCGTGGTGTCGGGGATGGTGCCGGGGATGGTGCCGGGGACGGTGTCGCGGACGGTGCGCCCGGTCAGCGGTCGCGGACCACGTCCAGCGCCTGGCGGGCGATCGCCAGCTCCTCGTTCGTCGGGTAGACGACCACGGTCGTCGCCGACGCGTCCGTCGAGATGACCGTCGGCTCCTTCTTGCGGCCCGCGTTGCGCTCCAGGTCGATCTCGATGCCGAAGCCCTGCAGCCCATCGAGGGACCGCGCCCGGACGATGTCGTCGTTCTCGCCCACGCCCGCGGTGAACGCGATGACGTCCACCCCGCCCATGACCGCGGCGTACGAGCCGATGTACTTCTTGATGCGACGCGTGTAGACGTCGACCGCGAGCCGCGCGTCCTCGTCACCCGACTCGACGAGGTCGTGGACCTCGCGCAGGTCGTTGTGGCCCGTCAGTCCCTTGAGGCCCGAGCGGCGGTTGAGCAGGTCGTCGATCTCGTCGATGCTCATGCCCGCGTTGCGCGACAGGTGGAACACCACGGCCGGGTCGATGTCGCCCGTGCGCGTCCCCATCACGAGGCCCTCGAGCGGCGTCAGGCCCATCGACGTGTCCACCGCGTGACCGCCGTCGACGGCCGAGACGGACGCCCCGTTGCCCAGGTGCAGCACGATCGTCCGGGTCGCCGCGAGGTCGCGGCCGAGGAACTCCGCGACGCCGTGCGAGACGAACTGGTGCGACGTGCCGTGCGCGCCGTAGCGGCGCACCTTGTACGTCGCCGCCACCTCGCGGTCGATCGCGTACGTCGCGGCCGCCGCGGGCAGGTGGTGGAAGAACGCCGTGTCGAACACCGCGACGTGCGGCACGTCCGGCAGCAGCGCGCGCCCCACCCGGATACCCGTGAGGTTCGCCGGGTTGTGCAGCGGGGCGAGCGCGGACAGCTCGTCGATCTTGCGCTCGACCTCCGCGTCGACCAGCACCGGGCCGTCGAACGCCATGCCGCCCTGCACCACACGGTGACCCACCGCGACGACGTTCGCCTCCGCGAGGTCCGGACCCGCGACCTCGAACAGGCTCAGCACGCGCCGCAGGCCCTCGCCGTGGTCCGGGATGTGCAGCTCACGCTCGGTCGTCGTCCCGCCGTGCACGTGCCGCAGGGAGCCCGTGGGCTCGCCGATGCGCTCGACGACGCCCGACGCGACCGCCGCTCCGGTGCCGAGCTCGACCAGCTGGTACTTGATCGAGGACGACCCCGAGTTGACGACCAGGACTGTCTGGGTGGTCATGCCTGAGCCTCCTCGCCGGCCTGCTGGGCCTGCGCCTGGATCGCGGTGATCGCGACCGTGTTGACGATGTCCTGCACGAGCGCGCCGCGCGACAGGTCGTTGACCGGCTTGCGCAGGCCCTGCAGGACCGGGCCGATCGCGACCGCTCCCGCGGAGCGCTGCACGGCCTTGTAGGTGTTGTTGCCCGTGTTCAGGTCCGGGAAGACGAACACGGTCGCCCGGCCCGCGACGGCGGAGTCCGGGAGCTTGGTCTTCGCGACCGACGCGTCGACCGCCGCGTCGTACTGGATCGGCCCCTCGACCGAGAGGTCGGGACGGCGCTCGCGCACGAGCGCGGTGGCCGCCCGCACCTTGTCGACGTCCGCGCCCGAGCCGGACTCGCCGGTCGAGTACGAGAGCATCGCGATGCGCGGCTCGATGCCGAACTGGATGGCCGTCTCCGCCGACGAGATCGCGATGTCCGCGAGTTGCTCGGCGCTCGGGTCCGGGATCACCGCGCAGTCCGCGTAGACGAGCACGCGGTCCTCGAGGCACATGAGGAACGCCGACGAGACGTTCGAGACGCCCGGCGCGGTCTTGATGATCTCGAAGCTCGGCTTGATGGTGTGCGCGGTGGTGTGCAGCGCACCCGAGACCATGCCGTCCGCCAGACCGAGGTGGACCATCATCGTGCCGAAGTACGACACCGACGGGACGATCTCCCGGGCCCGCTCGACCGTCATGCCCTTGTGCGCGCGGATCTTGGCGTACTCGCCCGCGAACCGGTCCACGTACTGCGGGTCGTGCGGGTCGATGACGTCTGCCGCGTCCAGCGCGAGGCCCAGCTCCGAGGCGCGCGCCCGGATCGCGGACTCGTCGCCGAGGATCGTGAGGTCCGCGACGCCGCGCTCGAGCAGCGTCGAGGCCGCCCGCAGGATCCGGTCGTCGTTGCCCTCGGGCAGGACGATGCGCTTGCGGTCCGCGCGGGCGCGGTCCAGCAGCGTGTACTCGAACATCAGCGGCGTCACCACGTCCGGCTTCGCGACGTCCAGCGCCGCGAGCAGACCCGGGCCGTCGACGTGCCGCTCGAACAGGGACAGCGCGGTGTCGACCTTGCGCTGCGAGTCGGCCGACAGCCGCCCGCGCGTCGAGGCGACCGTGCTCGCGGTGCGGAACGTGCCCAGGTCGGTCGCGATCAGCGGCAGCCGGCTGCCCAGACCCTCGACCAGCCGCGAGATCGTCTTCGACGGGCGGAACCCGCCGTTGAGGATGATGCCCGCGAGCGTCGGGAAGCCGTCCGCCTGGTGCGCGAGCAGCAGACCGAGCAGGATGTCGGACCGATCGCCCGGCGTCATGATGACCGCGCCGTCCGACAGCCGACCGAGCAGGTGCTCGATCTCCATCGCGCCGACGAGCATGTCGAGCACCTCGCGGCCCAGCAGCTCCGGGTCGCCCGAGATGAGCGTGCCGTCCACCGCCTCCATGAGCTGGCGCATGGTCGGCGCGGACAGCAGCGGGCTCTCCGGGAGCGCCCAGGTCGGCCGGTTCAGCGACGTCTGGAGCAGGCGGCGGACCACGTCGAGCGCGGGCTGCGCGCAGCGGTTCGGCACGATCGCCGCGACGTGCGCGTGGTTCAGCGCGAGCTCGTTGACCGCGACCTCCGCGACCTGCTCGATCTCGTCGGGCCGACGGCGGGCGCCGTTGATGACCAGCACGACGGGCGCGCCCAGGTTGGCCGCGATCCGCGCGTTGAACGCGAGCTCGGTGGGGGAGGTGACGTCGGTGTAGTCGGTGCCGACGATCACGACCGCGTCGCAGCGGCGCTCGACCGCGTGGAAGCGCGCGACGATCTGCGACAGCGCCTCCTCGGGGTCGTCGTGCACCTGCTCGTACGTCGTGCCGATGCACTCGTCGTACGACAGGCCCACGCCGTCGTGCTCGAGCAGCAGCTCGAGCACGTAGTCACGCGCCTGCGTCGAGCGCGCCACGGGGCGGAACACCCCGACGCGCTGGACGGTGCGGGCGAGGAGGTCGACGAGACCGAGGGCGACGGTCGACTTGCCGGTGTCGCCCTCTGGAGAGGCGACGTAGATGCTGCGGGCCACGGTGGGCGTGCTCCAGTCCTGCGGGGAGGGGTCGTGCTTCTAGCGGGTCGTGCCGGTGGTGCGGGTCGTGCTGGTGGTGCAGGTGCGTGAGGTGACGGCGGGGGCGGGCCTGACCGGGCCCGCCCCCGCGTGTCGTCTACTCGTTGTCACCGCCCGTCGCGACGGTCGCGGCCACCTGGCCGGAGTCGGACAGGTCCTGCGCGTCGGGCCACACCCAGTCGCGGACCTCGGGAAGGTCCTCGCCGTGCGCCCGCGTGTACTCGCGGGCCCGGAGGCGGGCGTCGACCATGCGCTGGCGCAGGCCGGCCTGCGACGCGCGCAGCCAGTGCACGTGGTCGATGACGTCGATCACCAGGTGGTACCGGTCGAGGTCGTTGAGCATGACCATGTCGAACGGCGTCGTCGTCGTGCCCTCCTCCTTGTACCCGCGCACGTGCAGGTTCGCGTGCCCGTTGCGGCGGTACGTGAGGCGGTGGATGAGCCACGGGTAGCCGTGGTAGGCGAACACGATCGGGCGGTCGGCGGTGAAGATCGTGTCGAACTCCGCGTCCGTCAGGCCGTGCGGGTGCTCCCGTGCGTCCTGCAGGCGCATGAGGTCCACGACGTTGACCACGCGGACCTTGAGCTGCGGCAGCTCACGGCGCAGGATGTCGACCGCGGCGAGCACCTCCAGCGTCGGCACGTCACCCGCCGCCGCGAGCACGACGTCCGGCTCCTCGTCGGGCGCCTCCGAGCCCGCCCACTCCCAGATGCCGAGGCCGCGCGTGCAGTGCGCGACCGCCTGCTCCATGGTGAGGAAGTTCGGCGCGGGCTGCTTGCCCGACACGACGACGTTCACGTACTGACGGCTGCGCAGGCAGTGGTCGTACGTGCTCAGGAGCGTGTTCGCGTCCGGCGGCAGGTACACCCGCACGACCTCGGCCTTCTTGTTGACCACGTGGTCGATGAAGCCCGGGTCCTGGTGGCTGAAGCCGTTGTGGTCCTGACGCCAGACGTGGCTCGACAGCAGGTAGTTCAGGCTCGCGATGGGCCGGCGCCACGGGATGTCGTTCGTGACCTTGAGCCACTTCGCGTGCTGGTTGAACATCGAGTCGACGATGTGGATGAACGCCTCGTAGCTCGTGAACAGGCCGTGCCGCCCGGTGAGCAGGTAGCCCTCGAGCCACCCCTGGCACTGGTGCTCCGAGAGCATCTCCATCACGCGACCCGCGCGAGCCAGGTGCTCGTCGACCTCGGGACCCAGCAGCTCGGCGTTCCACTGTTTGTCCGTCACGCCGTACACCGCCTGCAGGCGGTTCGACGCGGTCTCGTCGGGACCGAAGATCCGGAAGTTGTCCGGGTTCCGGCGGATGACCTCCGTGAGGTACTCGCCCAGGACGCGCGGCGCCTCCGAGATCGAGCCGCCCGGCTTGGGCACGTCCACCGCGAAGTCACGGAAGTCCGGCAGACGCAGGTCCTTGAGGAGGATGCCGCCGTTCGCCTGCGGGTTCGCGCTCATGCGCAGGTCACCCGACGGCGCGAGCGCGCGGATGTCCGGGTCGAGCCGGCCGGTCGCGTCGAACAGGTCCGCCGCGCCGTACGACTCGAGCCACTGCTCGAGCACCTGCAGGTGCTCCGCGGTGTCCCGTGCGTTCGCGAGCGGCACCTGGTGCGCGCGCCACGAGCCCGTCGTCTTCTTGCCGTCGATGACGTCCGGGCCCGTCCAGCCCTTCGGCGTGCGGAACACGATCATCGGCCAGGCCGGCCGCGTGAGGTCGCCCGCCGCCGCACGCGCCTTGATCGCGGCGATCTCGTCGAGCACCTCGTCGAGCAGCGCCGCGAACCGGCGGTGCACCTCGACCATCGGCTCGTCCGTGTCGTAGCCGCCCTCGAAGACGTAGGGCTTGTGGCCGTAGCCGACCATGAGCGCGCGCAGCTCGTCGTCGCCGATGCGGTCCAGCACCGTCGGGTTGGCGATCTTGTAGCCGTTGAGGTGCAGGATCGGCAGCACCACGCCGTCCTGCGCGGGGTTGACGAACTTGTTCGAGTGCCAGCTCGTCGCGAGCGGGCCCGTCTCCGCCTCGCCGTCGCCGACGACGGCCGCGACCAGCAGGTCGGGGTTGTCGAACGCCGCGCCGTACGCGTGGGACAGCGCGTAGCCGAGCTCGCCGCCCTCGTGGATCGAGCCGGGGGTCTCGGGGGCCACGTGGCTCGGGATGCCACCCGGGAAGGAGAACTGCCGGAACAGCCGGCGCATGCCCTCCTCGTCCTCCGTGATGTCCGAGTAGACCTCGGAGTACGTGCCGTCGAGGTACGCGCTCGCCACGAGTCCGGGACCGCCGTGGCCCGGGCCCGTGACGTAGATCGTCGACTGGCTCCGCTCCGCGATCGCCCGGTTGAGGTGCGCGTACAGGAAGTTGAGGCCGGGGGTGGTGCCCCAGTGGCCCAGCAGGCGCGGCTTGACGTGGTCCCGGGTCAGGGGTTCACGCAGCAGCGGGTTGTCGAGCAGGTAGATCTGGCCGACCGACAGGTAGTTGGCGGCGCGCCACCACTTGTCGATGCGCCCCAGGGTCTCCTCGGAGACCTGCGAACCCTGTCCGGTCTGCCATGCGGTCGTCGCCGCCGTCGTCGTGCTCATGTATCGCTCCCCGTGTCGTCCCACGGCGTGCGCCGCAGGTCTTCGAGCCGGATCCAGCCTCTACCGCACGCTCTGACGCCCGTGGGACGTCCGACCCACGGGCGTCAGCACGCCATCTGCCATACAACCGCATTCCGAGCAGTGCCGCAGGACCAGATCGTCGCAGGTCACGGGCAGTTTGCGGGTGCGCGGGCGGGGCCCGGCGCGCCGCGCGACCCCGGGCGCAGGCGGCGGTGTGACGTTGGTGACGCAGCCGAGGCGCGCACAGCCCGCGGGTTACCGTGGAGCGTGCCCGAACGACCCCTCGCGCCCGCACCGGCCGAGACCCCCGCGGCGGACGGCGCGTGGGCGGTGCGCCGCGCCGACGAGCCGACGAGCATGCTGCGCGCCGCCGTGCGACCCCGGATGCTCGGGCTGCTCGTCGTGCTGCTCGCCGCGGCCGCAGTATGCGGGATGCTCGGCGCCTGGCAGCTCGACCGCGCGGAGATCCGTGGGTCGCGTGCGCAGGCCGAGCACGAGGCGGCGATCGTCGCGGCGGACCCCGTGCCGCTGGGCGACGAGCTCGCGCCGCAGACCACGTTCCGCGGCGAGCTGGTGGCGCGCAAGGTCACCGTCACCGGCACGTACGAGGCGTCCGGGCAGGTGCTCGTACGCCAGCGCGTGCACGACGGCACGTCCGGCTACCTGGTGCTCACGCCGCTGCGGGTGAGTGACGCGGGCGGCACGTCCGGGCCGGATGCCGCGGGCGCCGTGCTCCCCGTCGTGCGCGGGTGGGTCGCCACCCCGCAGGACGCCGACGTCCCGCCCGTCGGCCCGGTCGACGTCGTCGGGTACCTGCAGGCCTCCGAGGAGTCCGGCGACGGTGTCGAGGACGGCGAGGTCGTCGCGATCTCCTCCGCCGAGCTCGTCGGCGCGTGGGGCGGCCCCATCTACACCGGGTACCTGGTGCTCGTGGCGTCCGAGCCCGGCCAGTCGGGTGCGCTCGCGCTGCTCGACCCGCCCACCACGCCCGGCTCGGAGCTCAACCTGCAGAATCTCGCGTACGCGGCGCAGTGGTGGATCTTCGGGGCGTTCGCCGTGCTGCTCTGGCTGCGCATGGTGCGCGACGAGGCCCGCGGGCGGCCCGCCGACGAGCCCACCGCGCCGCAGACCACGGCGACCTGACCCCGTCCGACCTCGTGGCCGGGTCCGGCGCTCGTGGGCCTGCTCGTGCCGTGGGGTCGTCCGGCACGCCGCACCGACCCGAGACGCACGCGCCGCCAGGTGCGACGATGCACCCGGGCGCGGGGGTGCGCCGGGACGGTCGCGGACGACAGGAGACGAGCATGCTCGCGCAGGGCACCTACGACGCCGACTACATCGCGGACAGCCGGGGCCAGGTCGAGGCCGACATCGCGGCGTTCGACAACGCGCGGGCGGACGCCGACAGCGACGACCACGCGCTCGACGACCTCGAGCTCAGCTACTTCGCCGCGCTCGTGCTCGCGCTCGAGATGCGGTTCGTGCACCGCAAGCGCGGCCGGGAGGGCACGGACGGCAACGCGCTCAACGAGGTGCGGCTGCTGGCCCGGTCGCTCATGACGAACGGCGGGCGGCTGCTGGAGGACCCCGCGATCACGCTGGACCCGGCGCGCAGCGTGCTGGGCCTGCGGCCGGGGGACGACATCGTGGTGCGGTACGAGGACTTCGTGCGCCTGTCGCGGGCGTTCTTCGACGAGCTCGAGGCGCGCTACCTGGACTGACGCCGACCTGGACCGACGCCGACGCCCCTGTTCGCTGTGGGCGAACAGGGGCGTCGGACCGGCTCCGCGGCGGGCGTCAGGCCGACTCGTGCTGCCAGGACCGCCACAGCGCCGCGTAGTCGCCGCCGGCCGCCACGAGCTCGTCGTGCGGGCCGATCTCGGTGATCCGGCCGCCGTCGACGACCGCCACGCGGTCGGCGTCGTGCGCGGTGTGCAACCGGTGCGCGATCGCGACCACCGTGCGGCCCTCCAGCACGCCGTTGAGCGAGCGCTCGAGGTGCCGGGCCGCCCGCGGGTCGAGCAACGAGGTCGCCTCGTCGAGGACCAGCGTGTGCGGGTCGAGCAGCACGAGCCGCGCGAGCGCGACCTGCTGCGCCTGGGCCGGCGTGAGCGGGGCACCGCCCGAGCCGATCTCGGTCTCGAGCGCCTCGGGCAACGCGCACACCCAGCCCCACGCGTCGACCGCCTCGAGCGCACGGCGCAGCTCCTCCTGCGAGGCGCCCGGGGCCGCGAGACGCAGGTTGTCCGCGACCGTGCCCACGAACACGTGGTGCTCCTGGGTCACGAGCGCGACGTGCCCGCGCAGCTCGTCCAGCGGCAGGTCGACGAGCGGCACGCCGCCCACGGTCACCGTGCCGCCCGTGGGCGGGTGGATGCCCGCGAGCATGCGGCCGAGCGTCGACTTGCCCGCGCCCGACGGCCCGACGACCGCGAGGCGCTCGCCCGCGCGCAGGTCGAGGTCCACGCCGTGCAGCACGTCGTGACCCTCGCGGTACGCGTACCGCAGACCCCGCGCGCGCAGGTCCTCGTCGACCGGGGTCCCCTCGCGCACCTCGCGGTCCGGCTCGACGAGCCGCACCCCGACGATGCGCGCGAGCGACGTCGCGGCGACCTGGATCTCGTCCAGCCAGAAGATGAGGTCCCAGACCGGGCCGGACACCTGGTAGGTGTACAGCACGATCGTCGCGACCACACCGATCGTCACGTGCCCCTGCGAGACGAGCCAGCCGCCCCACAGCAGGACCGCGACGGGCGCGGTGATGAACGCGAAGTCGACGCCCGGGAACAGGACCGTGCGCAGGTTCAGCGTCGCGGTCTCCGCCTCGAACGCCTCGCGCAGGTCCGCCTCGACGCGCGCCTGCCGACGCGCGCCCATGCGCAGCGCGTCGATCGTGCGCGCACCCTCGACCGACTCGGTGATGGTGCCGTTCAACGTGGCGTAGGAGGCCGACTCGCGCAGGTACGCGGGCGTCGCGCGGCGCAGGTACCAGCGCACGATCACGAGCATCACCGGCACGCCGACGAACATCGCGACGGCGACCAGCGGCGAGAGCACCAGGCACGCGACGACCGTGAGCGTGATCGTCACGACCGCGACGATCACGCGCGGCACGCCGAACCGCACCGCGTTCTGCAGCTTGTTGACGTCGTTCGTCGTGCGCGCGACCAGGTCGCCCGTGCCGGCGCGCTCGACGGTCGACAGCGGCAGCGACGTCACGGTCTCGATGAACTCCTCGCGCAGGTCGGCGAACACCATCTCGCCGAACCGCATCGAGGACCGCTGGGCGAACCGCGTGAGCACGGTCTGCCCGAGCACGGCGCCCGCGCCGACCGCCACGAGGGCGTTGACGTAGCCCGTCGTCGTGCCGTCGGCGACCGCGTCGACCAGCCGCCCGAGCAGCCACGGGCCCGCCAGGCCCAGGAGCGCCGCGCAGGTGTGCAGCACCGCGATCCCGCTCAGCGGGCGGCGGTGCGCGCGCAGCAGGTACGCCGCGTAGGCGCGCACGGTCGCGGAGTCCGCGATGGGGAGCTTCACGGCCGTCCTCCTGTCCTGTCCCGGGCCCCGGCGGGCTCGTCCTGCAGCAGCTCGTCGAACGCCTCGTCGGCGATCGGGTCGTCGTCGCCCACCTGTGCGACGCCGTGCGGTGGTGTCATCTCGTCGAGGTCGCGCCCGACGACGCGGCGGTACGCCGCGCCGTGCGCGTCGGTCCGCGCGAGCAGCCCGGCGTGCGTGCCCGTCGCGACCACGCGCCCGTCGACCAGCAGCTGCACCTCGTCGACGTGGTCGAGGACGAGCGGCGAGGCGGTGACGACCAAGGTGGCCCGCCCGCGCCGGGCCTCGGCGAGCCGCGCCGCGATCCGGGCCTCGGTGTGCGCGTCGACGGCCGAGGTCGGCTCGACGAGCAGCAGGATCTCGGGGTCCAGCAGCAGCGCACGCGCGAGCGCGACGCGTTGCCGCTGGCCGCCCGACAGCGACCGGCCCTTCTCGGGCAGCTCGCCGTCGAGGCCGTCGGGCACGGAGTCGAGCACGTCGTGCGCGTCGGCCAGCGTGATCGCGTGCAGCAGCCGTTCCGCGTCCCGCGTGCCGTGCACGTCGAGCTCGGACGCGAGCGTCCCGGAGAACAGCTGCGGCGTGGCCTCGGCGAGGACGACACGCTCGCGCACCGCGAGCTTGTCGAGCTCGGCGAGCAGCTCGCCGCCCAGCCGCACCGGGGTGTCCGCCTCGGCCGCGTCGTCGAACCGCGCCATGCGCGTCGCGACGGCCGCGGAGGCGTCCGGGTCGACGCACACGAGCGCCGAGACCCGGCCCGGGGTGACGACCGTGCCGGAGACCTCGTCCACGAGCGGGACGTGCGCGGGCGGCATCGGGCGGGTGCCCGGCCGGGCACCCGTCGCGGGCACCACGCGCAGCACGTTCAGCACCTTGCTCGCACCCACGTGCGCGCGTGTCGCCGACTGCACCGTGTACGTCATCTGCTGCACCGGCCACGACAGGAACGCCGCGAACCCGTACGCCTGCACCAGCTGGCCGGGCGTGATCTCGCCCGCGACCGCGAGGTGCGCGCCGTACCAGATGAGCACGACGACGAACGCGCCGGGCAGCAGCACCTGGAGCGCGTCGAGCCAGGACTGCGTGACCGCGACGTCCTCGCCCTTGCGTCGCACGAGCTGCGACTGCTCGCGGTAGCGTGCGGTGAACACGCCCTCGCCGCCGATGCCGCGCAGGATCCGCAGGCCCGAGACCGTGTCGGAGCCGAGCGTCGTCAGCCGTCCGGACGCCTCACGCTGCGCGGCCTGCCGCCGTTGCAGCGGCTTGACGAGCGCGGCGATGCACACGGCGACGGTCGGCAGGCCGAGCAGCACGATGAGGCCGAGCGACACCGACGTGCGCAGCATGACGAACGCGGCGATGCCGTAGGCCACGACCGAGCCGATGAACCGGGCCGACGTGTGGTAGATCTCGCCGATCCGCAGCGCGTCGTTCGCGACCGCGGACACGACCTCGCCGGTCGGCAGCTCGGCCGTGATGGTGTGCCCCGAGTGGGACACGCGGCGGCCGACGAGCTGGGAGGCGGCGAACGACGCGCGCAGCCAGTTCTCGACGTCGTACCGGTGGCCGACCGCACCCGCGGTGGCCGAGACCACACCCAGCCCGAGCAGCATCGCCGCCGACCGCCACAGGTCCGCGCCGAAGCCGTGCGCGAGGCCCGAGTCGATCGCGTGGCCGGTGACGTAGGGCAGCGCCGCCTGGCACGAGAACATGAGGACGCCGAGCAGCGCGCCGACGGTGAGGATGCCCCACTGGCGGCGCGCCTGCCACGCCAGGTACGCCACGGGCCCCGTCAGAGGCGGGGTTCCCGGGTCGATGAGGGGGAGGGATCGCACCCGCTCCACGTTACGTGCGGGTACCGACAGACCCGGAAGGCTTTTCCGTGCCCGGCCAGGACGTCGTCGGGTTCCCGGACGTGGACGGCAGGCCGGAGCAGGCCGGCGCGGCGACTACCCTGAGGGCGTGACCCAGACGCCTGAGCCCACCGCTCATCGCCCGGTCCTCGTCGTCGACTTCGGCGCCCAGTACGCGCAGCTCATCGCGCGCCGCGTGCGCGAGGCCAACGTGTACTCCGAGATCGTGCCGCACACGGCACGTGTCGAGGACCTGCTGGCCAAGGACCCGGCCGCGATCATCCTGTCGGGCGGCCCCTCGTCGGTGTACGCCGACGGCGCTCCGTTCGTCGACCCCGCCCTGTTCGAGGCGGGCGTCCCCGTGCTCGGCATCTGCTACGGCTTCCAGGCCATGGCGCAGGCGCTCGGGGGCACGGTCGCGCAGACCGGTCTGCGGGAGTACGGCGGCACCGCGGTCGAGGTGACGCGGGCGGGCACCGTCCTTTCGGGCAGCCCCGAGCAGCAGACGGTGTGGATGAGCCACGGCGACGCGGTGCACGCCGCGCCGGAGGGCTTCGAGGTGCTCGCGACGAGCGAGGGCTCGCCCGTCGCCGCGTTCGAGGACCGCGAGCGGCGCCTGTTCGGCGTGCAGTGGCACCCCGAGGTGCGGCACTCGCCGCTGGGCCAGAAGGCGCTCGAGAACTTCCTGTACGAGGGTGCGGGCCTCGCGCCGGACTGGAACCCCGGCAACGTCATCGCCGAGCAGGTCGAGCGGATCCGCGCCCAGGTGGGCGACGCGCGCGTGATCTGCGGGCTGTCCGGCGGCGTCGACTCCTCGGTGGCCGCGGCGCTCGTGCAGCGCGCGGTGGGCGACCAGCTCACGTGCGTGTTCGTCGACCACGGCCTCCTGCGGGACGGCGAGGCCGAGCAGGTCGAGCAGGACTTCGTCGCGTCGACCGGCGTGCGGCTCAAGGTCGTCGACGCGCGGGCGCGCTTCCTCACGGCGCTCGCGGGCCACACCGACCCCGAGACCAAGCGCAAGATCATCGGCCGCGAGTTCATCCGCGTGTTCGAGGACGCGGCGCGTGAGGTCGTCGCCGAGGCGGGCGACCACGGCCAGGAGGTCAAGTTCCTGGTCCAGGGCACGCTGTACCCCGACGTCGTCGAGTCGGGCGGCGGAGAGGGCGCGGCGAACATCAAGTCGCACCACAACGTGGGCGGGCTGCCCGACGACCTGCAGTTCGAGCTCGTCGAGCCGCTACGCACGCTGTTCAAGGACGAGGTCCGCGCGGTCGGCCTCGAGCTCGGCGTCCCCGAGGCGATCGTGTGGCGTCAGCCGTTCCCGGGCCCGGGTCTGGGCATCCGGATCATCGGCGAGGTCACGGCCGAGCGGCTCGACGTGCTGCGCGCGGCCGACGCGATCGCGCGCGAGGAGCTGACGAGGGCCGGGCTCGACCGCGAGATCTGGCAGTGCCCGGTGGTGCTGCTCGCCGACGTGCGCTCGGTCGGCGTCCAGGGCGACGGCCGGACCTACGGCCACCCGGTCGTGCTGCGGCCCGTGTCGTCCGAGGACGCCATGACGGCCGACTGGACGCGGATGCCGTACGACGTGCTCGCGACGATCTCGACGCGCATCACGAACGAGGTCCCCGAGGTCAACCGCGTGGTCCTCGACGTGACGAGCAAGCCGCCGGGCACCATCGAGTGGGAGTGACGGCGAGCCGGTGGACAGGGAGCAGGACGTGACGCAGGACGGGACGACGACGGGTGCGACGGGCACCGCGGGCACCTCGGGCGCCCACGGTACTGCGGGCGCCTCGGGTACGGCGGGCGCGTGGGCGACGAAGGCGCGCGGCTCGCTGACGCGCTACCGCGTCCTCGCGTGGGTCACCGGGGTGATGCTGCTGCTGCTGCTCTGCGTGGAGATGGTGCTCAAGTACGTGGTCCACTCGCCGGTGGCGGACGCGTTCGCGTGGATCCCGTACGCGCACGGCTGGATCTACGTCGTGTACCTCGTCACCGTCTTCGACCTGTGGGCCACGATGCGCTGGGGCTTCGGCAGGCTCGTGACGATGGCGCTCGCGGGCGTCGTGCCCGTCATGTCGTTCGTGCTCGAGCGCCGCGTGCACGCCCAGGCGCTCGCGCGCATCGACGCCGCGGCACCCCGCTCGCCCGCCGCGCCGGGCCCCGTCGAGGGCTGACCCTCCGGGCACGGTCCGGACGTGCCCGCCCGGCACGCCGCGGGTGCGTCCCGTGCGCCCCTCGCTAGGCTTGACGTGCAGGGACGCGACGAGCGGCCCGCGCACGGCCCCGTTCGCGACGCGGCGGGGACCGGCTCTCCAGAGAGGGGAAGCACATGGCGACCACCGGTAAGCAGCCAGGGGCGAGAGGTCTGGGCCTCTGGGTCATCGTCTTCGGGATCATCTTCATCGTGGCCGGGGCGGTCACCTGGGGTGCGGTCAGCACCAACCTCGCCGCCGAGAACATCACCGTGTCCGATGACGCGAGCGCCTTCCAGGGCCAGCTCGTCGACACCCCGTGGGAGGCCTGGGTCCAGGCCGACATCATCAACCACCACGCGCTCGACTCCTCGGGCGGCAAGACCTACGCCGAGCTCGACCGCGACGACCCGGTCCGCGAGACGATGATGACCGCGTCCTTCCTGCGGTCGTCGCTGTTCACGTCGGTGGTCGCGTTCGGGGTCGCGCTGCTCGTCGTCGGCGTCGGTGTCACGCTCCTGCTCGTCGGGATCGCGCTGCGTCGGCTGAGCCCCGTGGTCGTCGACGACGACACGTCCGCGCACACGCGCGTCGCACCGGCGGTCGCTCCGGCGAGCGCGTCCCCGGTGGTCGCCGCACCGGCTGCCCCGGCGCCGCCTGTCACCGCGCCGCCCGCCCCGGTCGCCCCGGCGACCGCGGCACCCACGACCGCGGCGCCCACGACCGCGGCGCCGCCCGCGGTCGAGGGGCACACGCACGCCGCCCCGCCCGACCCGACGGTCGAGCGCGACGACCGCGCCTGACCCCCGCCGCCGAGGCCCGCGTCCCGCCCGGACGCGGGCCTCGGCCGTGCCCGGACCGTTTCAATTCGCGGCCCCTGAGTCCGATAGTTGCGGACTAAACGGTTATACCTCTCGAAATGACGTCACCCGTTCTGGTTCCGTCCCGCATGGCGCCACGGCCGGCGCCGACCCGCGGTCAGGCACCCGACCCACCATCCGACGGACACCCGACGGACGCCGACGGACCTGGTGACGGCGCGGGACGTCGAGAGAGGGGAAGACGTGACGACGACAGCACGCAGCCGCGCAGCCCGGAGCCTGGGTCTCTGGGTCACGATCCTCGGGATCACCTTCATCGTGGCCGGCGTCGGCTCCTGGGTGGGCGTGAGCGTCAGCCTCGGCTCCGAGCGGATCACGGTCTCCGACGACGCACCGGCGTTCGGCGGCAACCGGCTCGACACGCCCTGGGAGGCGTGGGCGCAGACCGAGCAGATCAAGAAGCACGCGCTCGACGCGTCCGGGGGTCAGACGTTCGCGCAGCTCGACCGCGACGACCCGGTGCGCGCGACGCTCGAGACGGCGTCGTTCCTGCGCACGTCGCTGCTCACCTCCGTGATCGCGTTCGGCATCTCGCTGCTCGTGATGGGGGTGGGGCTGGGGCTGCTGCTCACGGGGCTGGCGATCCGCAAGCTCGCGCCGGTCGCGCAGGTCGAGCCGGCCGCGGTGGCCGAGCGCGCGCCCGCGGGCGTGGCGCCGGCCTCGCCGGCGATCGCCTGACCCCGGCGCACCCGGCACACGACGAGGGGCCCCGACCGCCGGTCGGGGCCCCTCGTCGATACGGGCGTCAGCCCCGGCGTCGCACGCCGGAGACGACGGACCCGACGAGGAGCGCCACGCCCGCGCCCGCGACCAGCACGATCGCGGCGACGTCCACGTCGATCTGCCGGCCCGCCGCCCAGGCCAGGACCCCCACGCCGAGCACGGCGAGCACCAGACCCCACACGACGGTCCCGACGCGCGGTGCGCGCACGTCGCGCTCCGGGCGCACGGGCGGCGTCTCGGGGGCCGGCTGCGCCGACGTCTCGTCGGGCTCGAGCACCTGCGTGGCGCCCGTCGTCGGGTCGGTCTCGTCGACCGCCGGGTCGGGCGACGTCGTCGCGTCCGGCTCGAGGCCGCGCGGGTCCTGCGTGCTCATGAGTCCTCCCGGGTGATGGTGACCTCGCCCGCGCCCACGGACACGTCGAGGGACAGCTGTGGCGAGCCCGCACGGCTCGCGTCGTCGCGGAACGTCGTCCCGCCGATGCCGATCCCGGACGTGCTTTCGTACTGCCCGTCCACGTCCCACGTGGCGCTGCCGAGGCCGATCCGTGCCGTCGCCTCGACGGCCGCGTCCGCGGGGACGACGACGTCGAGCCGACCGGCGCCCACAGAGATCGGCACGACGAGGAGATCGTCGGTCAGCGGGACGTCCGTGAGGTCGAGCGTGGCCTCGCCGGCACCGAACCGCAGCCCGTCCTGCGCGGCCGCGCGGCTGGTCACCACGACCGGGGCGCCTGGACGGTGCACGCCGGCCTCGTCCCAGGTCCAGCTGCGGTGCTCGACGGCACCCGCGGGGAGCGACACGAGCAGCGCGACGATCGCGAGGAAGCCGAGCGACCCGCTCGAGCGGCCCCGCAGCCCGGCGACGACGACGCCCGCACCCGCGAGCACCGCGGTGACCCCGAGCGTCGTGAGCAGGACGGGACCGTCGTAGCGGTCCGCGCGCTCGGCGGCGAGCAGGCCGGCGAAGGTGAGCAGCGCCAGCGCGACCACGACGCCCACGCTCGTCGCGCCGGGCCCACGGCGGCGCGGCTTGGTGGGCGCGGGCACGTGGGGTGTGGACGCGTGCGGCCGGGAGACGTAGGGGGCGGTCGCGTAGGAGGCGGTCGCGGGCGGCCCGCTCGGGGCGCCGTAGGGACCGTACGGGGCGTGCCCGGCCGTGCCCGTGTGGGGCGGGGTCCCGTACGGCGGCGCAGAGGTCGGTGCAGAGGAAGACGCAGAGGTCGGCGCAGACGGGACCGGGGCGGACGGCTGCCCCGGGGTCGGGCCGTAGGGGCCGTACGGCGGGCGCGGCGGCTGACCGGCCCACGGTGGCACCGGGCCGCGCGGCGGACGGCTGCGGGTCACCAGGACCAGCACCGTCACGGCGACGGCGACGACGAAGCCGAGCCACAGCAGGCCGGACAGCACGCCGAACACCCCGTGCGCCCAGCGCGGGCCGGCGTTCCACCAGCCGTTGTCGCCGCGGCCCAGGCCGATCACGAGGAGCGCGGCCGCGCCGAGCACCGCGGTGTCGAACCGTCCGGCGACGAGCTCCTCGGCGTGGATGCGGCCGTCGCGGCGCTCGGGCAGCAGGGCCCACGCGATCGCGTAGGCGACCGCGCCGACCCCGGACAGCAGGAACGTCACGACGAGCAGGCCGCGCACGACGAGCGGGTCGATGCCGAGCCGGTCGGCGACGCCGGCGCACACGCCGCCGACCCAGCGGTCGTCGGAGCGCTGGACGCCGAGCCGGCGGACGGCGCCGAAGAAGCCGCCGCCGTCGGGGCGGGGCGCCCCGTCGGGTGCGGGTCCGTCGGTGGGCTGGGGGGAGGCGGCAGGCGGTGGTGTGCCGGGCGTGGTCGAGCTCATACGACGATCGTGGCGGCCGCGGCCCGCGCGCGACATCGGGTGCTCCCCTGACCGGACCCTGAACCCGGGGTCCGCACCCCGGGTCCGGGCCCTGAGCCACGCCCTGATCCCTGCCCTGATCCGTGCCCGCAGCGGTGGTTGGCGGCCCCGGTCGGCGTCGTGACGTGTGACGATGCGGTGGTGGACCTGACCGCCGGACCGACCGCCGTGCCGCGCCCCCGCGTGCCGCGCGGCGCGCTGCGGCGCCCCGAGCGCGGGCGCTGGGTCGGTGGTGTCGCCTCCGGAGTCGCGGCGCACCTGGGCCTCCCGCTGGGCGGGGTGCGCGTGGCGTTCGTCGTCGCGACGCTCGTCGGCGGGGTCGGCGTGGTGCTGTACGTGTTCTGGTGGCTCACCGTCCCGCCGGGCGACCCGTGGGAGGTCGCGGCGGCGTCGCGGCCGTCCAACCTCGCGCGGCTCGCCGGCCGGCCGGGCGGCGACGACGAGCACCCGCGGGGCCGCCGGTGGCCCGTGACCGACATCGCGGTGGGCGTCCTGCTCGTCGTGGTGGCCGGGGTGCTCGTCGCGGTGCGCACCGACCGGCTCGACGCGGGCTGGGTGCTGCCGCTGCTCGTCGTCCTGGCGGGTGCCGCGCTCGCGTGGAGCCAGCTCGACGAGGTCGCGCGGGGTCGCTGGCGCAGCCGCGCGGGCGGCCGCACGCCCGTGTCGGTGGTGCGGCTCCTGGGTGGTGTGGTGATCGCGGGCGTCGGTGTGCTGCTGCTCGTGGGGCGCGCGACGGGCCCCGGGGTGGACGCCGCGACGTTCGTGCAGTCGGTGGTCGCGTCGCTCGCGGTGCTCGCGGGGGTCGCGCTCGTCGTCGCGCCGTGGTGGCTGCGGCTGTGGCGGGCGCTGGCCGACGAGCGGGCGGCGCGGGCGCGCGAGTCGGAGCGCGCCGACATCGCCGCGCACCTGCACGACTCGGTCCTGCAGACGCTCGCGCTCATCCGCGCCCGGGCCGACGACCCGGCGGAGGTCGCGCGCATGGCCCGCGCCCAGGAGCGCGAGCTGCGCGAGTGGCTGTACGACGACCGCCCGGCGCCCGGTACGTCGCTCGCGGCGGCGCTGCGGGACGTCGTCGCCGAGGTCGAGGACTCGCGCTCCGGACCGGGTGGCGAGCCGGTGGCGGTCGACACGGTCGTCGTCGGCGACCGCGTGCCCGACGAGGCGACGGCGGCCCTGCTGCAGGCGACGCGCGAGGCGCTCGTCAACGCGGTCGTGCACGGCCGCCCGCCCGTCTCGCTCTACCTCGAGGTCGGCGCGGCCGAGGTCGAGGTCTTCGTCAAGGACCGCGGCGACGGGTTCGACCCGGAGGCAGTCTCACCCGACCGGTTCGGCGTGCGTGAGTCGATCCTGGGCCGTGTGCGCCGCCGCGGCGGCACCGCGACGGTGACGAGCCGGCCCGGCCAGGGCACGGAGGTGCACCTGGCGATGCCGTTCGCGGCGAGCGCGCCGGCCGACCCGTCTAGCGTGACGCCGACCGGGCCCGGCACCGGCGTCCCCCTGTCCGCGGGTGCGCAGGCACCGACCGAGGAGGAGTCATGACGCAGGACGTCCCGCAGCTGCCCGACCGGATCGCCGGCTCGGCCGGGCCGGGCGCGGTCGACGTCGTCCTGGTGGACGACCACCACCTGTTCCGCACGGGTGTGCGTGCGTCGCTCGACGAGCGGGTGCGCGTCGTCGGTGAGGCGGCGGGCGTCGACGAGGCGGTGCGCGTCGTGCACGAGCTGCGCCCGCCCGTCGTCCTGCTCGACGTGCATCTGCCGGGCGGCGACGGGGGAGGGGGCGCGGAGGTGATCCGCGCGTGCGCCGACGTCCCGGGGACGCGGTTCCTCGCGCTGTCGGTCTCGGACGCGGCGGAGGACGTGGTGGCGGTGATCCGGGCGGGTGCGCGCGGGTACGTCACCAAGGCGATCGACGGGAACGCGCTGAGCGACGCCGTGCGTCGCGTCGCGGACGGGGACGCGGTCTTCTCGCCGCGGCTCGCGGGGTTCGTCCTCGACGCGTTCGGCGCGGCGGCGGGGGACGTCGCGACGGGCGACGACGAGCTCGACCGGCTGTCCGCGCGTGAGCGTGAGGTCATGCGGCTGATCGCGCGCGGCTACACCTACCGCGAGGTCGCGGGCGAGCTGTTCATCTCGATCAAGACGGTCGAGACCCACGTGTCCGCGGTGCTGCGCAAGTTGCAGCTGTCGAACCGGAACGAGCTCACGCGGTGGGCCGCGGCGCGGCGCCTGCTGTAGCGCGCGGAGGTCTGGGGTGCGCGGGGCGGCGACGCCCGACAGGCAGATCCTGACACGGTGTCAGAACGTCACGCGGCTCGTCGTATCCTTGCGGCATGGAGCTCCTGAAGAACCTGCTGCTCGTCCTGCACCTGCTGGGCTGGGCTGTCGTGCTCGGCGGCGTGCTCGTCAGCATGCGCGACCCGAAGATCCCGACCGGCGCCCTGCACGGTGCCCTCACCGCCCTCGTCACGGGCATCCTCATGGTGGGGGTGAAGGAGATGAGCGACGACCTGGCCGACCCGAACATGGTCAAGATCACGGTCAAGCTCGTCATCGCGCTCGTCGTCACCGCGCTCGTCGTCGTCGGCGGGCGTCGGCCCGAGAAGGTGACCACCGGCTTCCTCGGTGCGATCGCCGGCCTCACCGTGCTGAACGTCGCGATCGCGGTGCTCTGGCACTGACTCGTCCACCCTGCCCGTGGCCTCGCGCCGCGGGCAGGGTCCGCGCCCGGTATCCTCGGGCCTCGTGCCGGGCTGGGGAGAGGTCGTCGTCGGGGTCGTCGTCCTCGTCGGGCTGTTCGGGGTCGTCGTGCAGGTGCTGCCCGGTGCGCTGCTCGTCGCGGGCGCTGTCGTCGTCTGGGGCGTCGTCACGGGTGGCGTCGTCGGCTGGACGGTCGCGGTGGTCTCCGTGCTGGTCACGGCCGCCGCCATGGTCGGCAAGTACCTCCTCGCCGGACGGCACCTCAAGCGTGCCGGCGTGCCCGGCAGCACGCTGGTCTGGGGCGGCGTGGCCGGCGCCGTGCTGTTCTTCGTCATCCCCGTGGTCGGGCTCGTCGTCGGCTTCGTCGGCGCGGTGTACCTCGCGGAGTGGGTGCGTGTGCGCCGGGCGCAGCCCGCCTGGCGCGCGACGCTCGCCGCGATGCAGGCGACCGGGCTGACCATCCTGGTCGAGCTCGCCGGCGCGATGCTCGTCACGCTGGCGTGGCTCGTCGGCCTCGCGACCTCGTGACCCGCGTCCCGGGACCGGAGGCGTCGCGTGCGCCGTCCCCGGCTGTCGGTGGCGGCGCCTAGGCTGGTCGGGCCATGACGTCGCTCTTCGAACACCTCCCCGACTCGCTCGGCAGCTCCTTCCGGTCAGCCGTCGCGGCGGCCGCCGCGCGCTCGCACGCGGGTGAGTCGTCCGGGCTACCGCTCGTCGTGCCGCCGCGCGGCGACTCCCCGGACGGCGCGTCCGACGGGTCGGCAACCGGCCCCCACGAGTCCGCCGCCGAGGACCGGCGTGCGCGCGACGACGAAGCCCGCGCGGAGCGCGCGCTGGCCCTGCTCGAGGGGCTCAACCCCCAGCAGAAGGAGGCGGTCACCCACCACGGCGGGCCGCTGCTGATCGTCGCGGGCGCCGGCTCGGGCAAGACGCGCGTCCTCACGCACCGCATCGCGTACCTGCTGGCCACGCGCCGGGCGCGCGCGGGCGAGGTCCTCGCGATCACGTTCACCAACAAGGCCGCGGCCGAGATGCGTGAGCGCGTGGGCGGGCTCATCGGCCCCGCCGCGGGGCGCATGTGGGTCTCCACGTTCCACTCCGCGTGCGTGCGGATCCTGCGCCGCGAGGCGACCACGCTCGGGCTGCGCTCGAGCTTCTCGATCTACGACTCGGCCGACTCGCAGCGGCTGCTCACGCTCGTGGCGCGCGAGCTCGACCTGGACCCCAAGAGGTACCCGGCCAAGGCGCTCGCGTCCAAGATCTCGTCGCTCAAGGACGAGCTCGTGGACCCCGAGACGTTCGCGGCGACCTCGGGCGGAGGCGCGGCGAACGACTTCGACACCGCGCTCGCGCAGGTCTACACGCGCTACCAGGCGCGGTTGCGCCAGGCGCACGCGCTCGACTTCGACGACCTGATCATGACGACCGTGCACCTGCTGCAGGCGTTCCCCGCGGTGGCCGAGCACTACCGCCGCCGGTTCCGGCACGTGCTCGTCGACGAGTACCAGGACACCAACCACGCGCAGTACGTGCTGGTGCGCGAGCTCGTCGGCACGGGGGCCGAGGACGGCCTCGAGCGCGGCGAGCTCACCGTCGTCGGCGACGCGGACCAGTCGATCTACGCGTTCCGCGGCGCCAACATCCGCAACATCCTGGAGTTCGAGGCCGACTACCCCGACGCGCGCACGATCCTGCTCGAGCAGAACTACCGCTCGACGCAGACCATCCTGTCCGCGGCGAACGCGGTCATCAGCAAGAACCCGGGCCGCAAGCCCAAGCGGCTGTGGACCGACTCGGGCGCGGGTGCGCAGATCGTCGCGTACGTGGCGGACGACGAGCGCGAGGAGGCCCGGTTCGTCGTCGAGGAGATCGACCGGCTCGGGGACACCGCCGGTGTGCGTCCCGGCGACGTCGCGATCTTCTACCGCGCGAACGCGCAGTCCCGGGTGATCGAGGACGCGCTCGTGCGCGTGGGGCTGCCGTACAAGCTCGTCGGCGGGACGCGGTTCTACGAACGGCGCGAGATCAAGGACGCCATCGCGTACCTGCGCGCGGTCGCGAACCCCGACGACGACGTGAACCTGCGGCGGATCCTCAACGTGCCCAAGCGCGGGCTGGGGGAGCGCTCGGAGGCGATGGTCGCGTCCTTCGCCGAGCGCGAGCGCGTCTCGTTCGGGGCCGCGCTCGAGCGCCTCGACGAGGTCCCCGGGCTGGGCACGCGCGCGGTCACGGGCCTGCGCGCGTTCGTCGAGCTCATGGCGGGACTGCGCGCGCTCGCGGCGAGCGCCGGCCCGGCCGAGGTGCTCGGCGCGGTGCTCGACCGCTCGGGCTACCTGGCCGAGCTGCGCGGCAGCGAGGACCCGCAGGACGCGTCGCGCGTCGAGAACCTGGCCGAGCTGCACGCGGTGGCGACGGAGTTCGAGCAGAGCGACCCCGACGGTGACCTGGCCGACTTCCTCGAGCGCGTGTCGCTCGTCGCGGACTCCGACCAGATCCCCTCGCCCGACGGCGGCGACGAGGTCGCGGACGACCAGCCCGAGCCCGGCGTCGTGACGCTCATGACGCTGCACACCGCCAAGGGCCTCGAGTTCCCGGTCGTGTTCCTCACGGGCATGGAGGACGGCACGTTCCCGCACCTGCGCTCGCTGTCCGACCCGGACCAGCTCGCCGAGGAGCGGCGGCTCGCGTACGTGGGCCTGACCCGCGCGCGCGAGCGGTTGTACATCTCGCGTGCGGCGATCCGTACGGCGTGGGGCGTGCCGAACGAGTTCCCGCCCAGCCGGTTCCTGGCCGACCTGCCCGAGGAGCTCATCGACTGGCGTCGCCGCGAGTCGTCCACCTCGGCATTGCGCGGCGGGTGGGGCTCGGGCTTCGGCGCGGGCGGGCGCTCGGGCGGGTCCGGCTACGGCTCGGGCCCGGGGTACGGCTCCGGCCGTGCCGGGTCCGGCGGGTACCCCGCCAAGCGCGACGAGCGCCCAACGCTGCCGTCCACCGGCGCGACGTTCGGCTCCGCGACCCCGCGCCCCGCCGGGGCGATCCCGTCGCTCGAGATCGGCGACCGCGTGACGCACGACGCGTACGGCCTGGGGACGGTCGTGGCGCTCGAGGGGGCCGGGCACAACGCGGTCGTGAAGGTCGACTTCGGGACCGAGGGGACCAAGCGTCTGCTGCTCCGGTTCTCACCCGTGACGAAGTTGTGACCTGCGGCTTTGCCACGATCCCGGGGTCGGGCGACAGTCTGGGGGTGAACCGCCGACCGGTGGGTTCGTCGCGGACCGGAGTGTCCGCGTCCGGCGTCCACCTGGAGGCACCTACCGTGGCCTTCAGCAGCGAGCAAACGAGGTGCTGGTGACCACCACGACGTCGCGTCCGGAGTCCGGCGAGCAGACCGCTCCCGACCCGACCACGCGCCGCCGCACGGCCGGGCACATCCGGGGCCTGGACGGGCTGCGGGCGATCGCCGTGCTCGCCGTGATCGCCTACCACCTGTGGCCCGCGGCGGTGCCCGGCGGGTTCCTCGGCGTCGACGTCTTCTTCGTGGTCAGCGGGTTCCTCATCACCACGCTGCTGCTGCGGCGCATGGGCGGCGGCGGGGGGCTCGCGCTGCGGGACTTCTGGGTGCGCCGGGCCCGGCGCCTGCTGCCCGCGCTCGCCCTCGTCCTGGTGGTCGGGACGCTCGCCGCGCGCCTCGTCGAGCCGGACCTGCTCGTGGGTGTGCGACGCCAGTGGCTCGGCGCGTGGACGTTCTCCACCAACTGGCTCGAGATCGCGGCGGGGTCGAGCTACTTCGACGCGACGCAGCCCGAGCTGTTCCAGCCGTTCTGGTCGCTCGCCATCGAGGAGCAGTTCTACGTCCTGTGGCCGCTCGTGCTCGCCGGCCTCGTGCTGGCCGCCGGCGCCCTGCACCGGCACGGCGGGCGCAGCATCGCGATCGCGGTCGGCGGTGCCGCCGTGGTCTCCGGCGTCCTCATGGCCGTGATGTACACGCCGGGGGACGACCCGACGCGCGTCTACTACGGCACCCCGACGCACGCCTTCGGCCTCCTCGCCGGGGCAGCGCTCGCGATCGCGGTGACCGGGCGGCCCGCAGCCGCGCCCGCCGGCGCGTCGCGGAGCGACCTCCAGGCGCTGACCCGCGCGCTGCCCGTCGTCGGGCTGCTCGTCCTCGCGGCGCTGGTCGCGCTGCTGCGCGACGACTCCTCGTTCACGTACCGGGGCGGCATCGTGCTCGGGTCGCTCGCCGCGCTCGCGCTCGTCGCGGGCTGCGCGTCCGAGCAGCCCGGTGCGCTGCTGAAGGTGCTCGAGCTGCGGCCCGTCGTGTGGGTGGGGGACCGCTCGTACGGGCTGTACCTGTGGCACTGGCCCGTGATCCTCGTCGTGGGCGCGGCCTTCGGGGACGCGCCGGGCTCCCCGCTGTGGTGGCGCGTCCCGGTCGTCGCGCTCGCGCTGTCGTTCGGGCTCGCGCACCTGAGCCACCGGTTCGTCGAGATGCCGGTGCGGCGCGACGGCTTCCGGGCTGTCGCGGCTCGTGCGGCGGCCGCGCTGCGGGGTCCACGGCCGGGCGCGCGGCTCGCCGGCGTGCTCGCCACCGTGCTCGTGCTCGGCGCGGTCGTCTCGGTCGCGACCGCTCCGGCCGTGACCTCGACGCAGCGGGCGATCGAGGCGGCCCAGCGCGAGATCGACCGGCGCGCCCAGGAGCAGGCCGGTGACGGCACGACGGGCGGGGACGAGAAGGGCACGGACTCGACGGGCACGGACCCGAAGAGCACGGACCCGAAGAGCACGGATCCGAAGGACACGGACCCGAAGGGCACGGACCCGAAGGGCGCCGACGGGCAGGACCCGGACGCGAAGGACCCGGACGCGACGGACCCCGACGGGGAGCAGGGCGGCGACGACGAGGCCGCCGGCCCCGGCCGTGACGCGCAGGGCGCGATCGACGGGTCGGGCGTCGTCGGGTTCGGCGACTCGGTGCTGTCGGGCGCGGCGCCCGCGCTGTTCGACGCGTTCCCGAAGATCGCGATCGACGCCAAGCCGATCCGCAAGTGGCTCGACGCCCCGGCCATCGTGCGTGACGCCAAGGACGCTGGCGGTCTGCGCCCGGTCGTGGTCCTCAACTTCGGGACCAACGGCGGCTTCAAGTTCGACGGCTCGCGCGAGGCGTTCGAGGAGACGCTCGACATCATCGGGCCGGAGCGCCAGGTGCTCGTGCTCACCGTCGTCGGGATCAGCTACTGGGTCGACGACGCGAACGCGGAGCTCGTCGAGATCGCGAACAGCCGGCCGAACGTGCACGTGGTGGACTGGCACGCGTACGTCGCGAAGCACCCGGGGCTGCTGCACTCGGACAAGACGCACCCGAACATGGAGGGCATCGTCGCGTTCGCGGACCTGCTGCGCGAGGCGCTCGAGAAGCTCGACTCCTGACCCCCCCGGGCAGTCAGGCAGCCGCCGCCCACGCCGCGGTGACCGCGTCGCGGACCGCGTCGTCGGTCAGGCCGAGGGCGCCGAGCGCGGCGTGCGCGCCCGTCTCGTCGAGCCGGACCGCCGCCAGGAGCAGGTGGCCGGTGTCGATGCTCCGGCGCCGGCTGCGCACGGCCTCGCGCAGGGCGACCTCGAGGAGCTTCTTGGCGTCCGGGGTGAAGGTCCTCGGGGAGGTCGGCGTACCGGCGTCGAGAGCGCCGGGACCGAAGGTCGACTCGACCTGCTCGCGGATCGCGGCCAGGTCGACGCCGATCGACGCGAGCGCCTCGTCGTCGAGCCCTTCGCGCGCGCGGACCGCGGCGGCGACGTCGTCGGGCTGGATGCCGAGCGACGCGAGCGCGCGCCGCGCGGCGCCGTCGGTCCGCACGGCCGCGAGCAGGACGTGGTCGGAGTCGATGCGCTCTGCCCCGAGCGCGCCGGCCTCGTCCTGGGCCAGGGTGACCGCGGCGCGGGCGTCGCGGGTGAACCTCTCGAACATCAGGGCACCACCTTCCCGTACTTCTTGTGGACGGCCTGGCGCGTCACGCCCAGGCAGTCGGCGATCTGCTGCCAGGACCAGCCCCGGCGGCGGGCACGCTCGACCTGGAGGGCCTCGAGCCGGTCCGCGAGGGTGCGCAGCGAGCGCACGGCCCGCAGGCCCTCGGCGGGCTCGGCGGCGCCTGCCGCGGTGAGCAACGAGTCGTTCCCGGTCATGGTGTCAACATAGGTTGACGGCCATCTGGATGTCAACATCGGTTGACACGCGGCGCGGCGGTCCGCATCGCCCTACCGTGTCCCGGTGAGCATGGGCGGGCCGGGCGGCCGAGGACGAGGAGCGGGTCGACCGCTCGACGAGGCGGCGCAGCGCCGCCTCAACGCGCAGGCGCCTCGCGTGCCGCAGCTGCGCCGCCGCGTGGTCGCGCTGTTCCGGCCCTACCGCGGACGCATCGCCGTGACGGGCGTCATCGTCGTGGTCGCCGCGGGGATCGCCGTCGTCCCGCCGCTCGTCGTGCAGCGGATCTTCGACGACGCCCTCTTCCCGCTCGACGGCGGGCCGCCCGACCTGCCGCTCCTGGTACGCCTCGTCGTCCTCATGGTCACGCTGTTCCTCGCGTCCGCCGCGCTCACCGTCGCGCAGACCTGGCTCACCTCGACCGTCGGCAACCGCGTGACGGGCGACCTGCGCGTGCGCCTCTTCGAGCACCTGCAGTCGATGGAGCTCGGCTTCTTCACCCGCACCAAGACCGGCGTCATCCAGTCCCGGTTGCAGAACGACGTCGGCGGCGTCGCGGGCGTCCTGACCAACACCGTCACCACGATCCTCGGCAACGCGGTCACCGTGGTCGCCTCGCTCGTCGCGATGGTGCTCATCGACTGGCGTCTCACGCTCGTCGCGGTGGTCCTCATGCCCGGCCTCGTCGTCGTGCAACGGCGCGTCGGCCAGGTGCGGGCACGCATCGCCGGCGAGACCCAGGAGTCGCTGTCGGAGCTCACGTCGATCACGCAGGAGACGCTCAGCGTGAGCGGCGTGCTGCTGTCCAAGTCGTTCAACCGCCAGCAGTCCGAGTCCGCGCGGTACCGGGCGGAGAACGACAACCAGGTGCGCCTGCAGGTACGGCGCGCCATGAGCGGGCAGGGATTCTTCGCGGTCGTGCAGGTGCTCATGGCGAGCGTCCCCGCGGTGGTCTACCTGGTGTCCGGCCTGCTGATGCGCGACCCGGCCGGCCCGACCATCACCGCCGGCACCGTCGTCGCGTTCACGACCGTCCAGGCGCGACTGCTCGGGCCGCTGCTCGGCCTCATGCGCGTCGCGCTCGACGTGCAGACCTCCGGCGCGCTGTTCGCCCGGATCTTCGAGTACCTCGACCTGCGGCCCGTCATCCGCGACGAGCCCGGCGCGATCGACGTCGAGCAGGCGCCCGGACCCCTCGGCCGGGTCGAGTTCCGCGACGTCGTGTTCCGCTACCCCGACTCCGCACCCGGCTCGCGCGCCACGCTCCAGGGCGTGAGCTTCGTCGCCGAGCCGGGGCAGCACGTCGCGTTCGTCGGTCCGTCCGGCGCGGGCAAGACGACCGTGCTGTACCTCGCGCCTCGCCTCTACGAGGCGTCGGAGGGTGCCGTGCTGTTCGCCGGGCAGGACGTGCGTGAGCTCACGCAGCGCTCGATCATCGCGTCGGTCGGCATCGTCTCGCAGGAGACGTACCTGTTCCACGCGACCATCCGCGAGAACCTCGCGTACGCGAAGCCTGGCGCGAGCGACGAGGAGATCGAGGCCGCCTGCCGCGCCGCGAACGTCCACCACGTCATCGCGGGGTTCGAGAAGGGCTACGACACCGTCGTCGGCGAACGCGGCTACCGGCTGTCCGGCGGCGAGAAGCAGCGCATCGCGATCGCCCGCGTGCTGCTCAAGGACCCGCCCGTCCTCCTGCTCGACGAGGCGACCTCCGCCCTCGACACCGTCTCGGAGCGGGTCGTGCAGGAGGCGCTCGACGCCGCGGCGCACGGGCGGACCACCCTGACCATCGCGCACCGGCTGTCGACGGTGCTCGACGCCGACGTCATCCACGTGGTCGACGCCGGCCGCATCGTCGAGTCCGGGACCCACCCCGAGCTCGTCGCCGCGGGCGGGCTGTACGCCGAGCTGGCCGCGCAGCAGCTCGCGACCTCCCGGGTGCTCGCGAGCGAGCCCCACGAGCCGCCGGCAGACCACCCGTCGCGCCGCGCCGACCGCGCCCCCGACGAGGTCCCGGCCGACGTGCCCGACGCCCTCGCCGACGTGCCCGACGACCTCGACGACGAGGCCGACGACGTGCCCGGCGCCGCGAGAGGACGGGTCACGCCGTCGCCGACGGCCAGTGACCGTGCGGGAACGCCGACGACTGACCCGTCGCGTTGGTGACGTGGACCGTCGCCGTCGCCGCGGCACCCTGGACGGCCATGAGCCCGGCGACCGCCGCGACGACCATGCCGCTCGTCACCGCGGCCTCCTCGACGACGAGCAGCACCCCCGCCCACGAGAACACCGCCGAGCCGAACGCGGCGATCGCGACCGCGAGGGCGGTCACGACCTTCGCGACGATCACCCCGAGCGCGACGTAGAACGCCAGCCCCGCGGCGGCGCACGTGGTCAAGGACGTGGCCACGGCCGTCGCGACGGCGTGCACCTGAGCCGCGGCCGGAGCCTGCCCCGCGACCGCCGCGCGGTACGCGGTCGCCGCCGCGCCCTCCCACGCGCGCGTCGCGTGCAGCGCGGACGGCTGGAGCTCACCGGCCACGCGCGAGGCCGGCGCGCCGACGTGCGTGACCCAGTCGTGCGCGCGCACGAAGAACAGCACCGGTGCGGCGGCGCCCGTGAGCAGCTCGCCGACGCGCGCGGCGAGGTCGCGGCCGAGGGTCACGAGCCGGTCCGTGCACGAGCGCACCGCGTCGGCCAGCCACCCCGGCACCCATGCGTGGCCCACGGCCCGCGACGCCGCGCGAGGGAGCTCCGTGAGCTGTCCGGACAGCGTGCGCACGCCGGCGCGCAGGCTCTCGACGGTCGCCTCGTAGGTGGCGGGGCTGAAGTCGGCGTGCCCGGCAGTGGTGACGCTGGCTGGGGTCATGGCGGTGTCCTCGCGGTGTCGGCGGTGCTGGCGGCAGAGCGGTGCTGGCGGCAGAGCGGTGCTGGCGGCAGGGCGGTGCTGGCGGCAGAGCGGCGGTGCGGGGCGTGGTCGAGCGTGGTGCGGTGTCGATCAGGGGTGCGGGTGGGCGGCGGGCCCCGGGGCTCAGAACGTCCCGGTCACGCGGTCGGCCACGGCCGCGTCCCGGCGCTCGTACGCCTCGGCGACGGTCCGCAGGGCGGCAGCGACGTCGCTCATGGCCGCGGCGCCTTCCGTGCAGCGCCCGACGACGTGGTCGACCGCGTCGGCGTGCGCATCGCGCATGAGCGCGAACACCCCGCTCTCCAGGGTCGACAGGCGCAGCCGCCCGGCGGCCTGCGCGACCTGGCGGATCCCGGCCGCCTGCTCGTCCCAGGTGACGGCCTCGCGACGCAGGGCCGCCAGGACGACGTCCACGTCGGCGCTCACGTGCGGTCGCCGGCCGACGCCGGGTCCGCGGTCAGCGCCCGCAGGTGCGCGAGCACCTCGGCGAGCAGCGCGTCGCTCACGGCGGGCGCCTGCGCGGCGAGCCGATGCTGCAGGTCCGTGACGGCGGCGCGCACCGCTCCGGTGAGCAGCCGGGACAGCTGGGTGCCGCTCGTGCGCGCCACGCGTGGCCCGCGCAGCGTGACGCCGACGATCCCGCCGCGCACCACGCGGACCTCGATCTCGTGGTCGAGCGCGCTGCCGGTGCCGACCACCGCCGCGTCATGGGCCTGCGACGCCGCCGACAGCGACGCGATCGCGATCTCCGCGAGCTCGTCGAGCGGGCGTGGAGTGCCCGCGGGGGCGGGGCTCGCCACGGGCGCGCTCACCACGGGCGCGCTCGGCGCGCGCCGGCGCCGGTCGGCGTCGTCGGTCAGGGAGGCCCACGCCCGCTCGTCGAGCGTCCGGGCGGCCGTGCGGGCCGCGTCGAGCACCGCGGCGGCGAGGTCGTCGGCGGCGGCGTGGCGCTCCCAGCCGTCGACGACCTGGACGGCCGCGGGGGAGCCGTGCGCGTCGAGGGTGACCCGGGCGAGCCGACGGCCGTCCCACGCGGTGGTCGTCTCACGGCCCGACGACGTCTCGCGGCCCGGCTCCGCCTCGTGACCCGGCTCCGCCTCGTCGCCCGCCGGTGCCCACGCGCCGGGTGCGTGGGGATGGTCCCGGTGGGTGCTCTGGTGGGGCATCGGTGCTCTCCTCGCCGTCGTCGTGCGCGCGGGCTGGCGTGCGCACGGGTCGTGCACGTGCAGGTGCTGGTCGTGACGTCCGCGGCTCGCCGGCGGCGCGTCAGGAACGGACACTAGAGGGCGATACGGACATCGCGCAGGTGTTCGGCCGGGGTTGTGGACGTGCGGGCGACACCGCGCCGCACGCGCGACCGCGGCGGGTCCGGTGTCTCGATGTGAAGAGGTCCACATCTCTCGACATGAAGAGATCTGGGCGCGACGGTCTAGCATCGACCCGGCGCACACGGCCGCACCGAGGCCGCCGTCGCGCGGTCGACGAGAGGAACTGGACCACAGTGGACCTGTTCGAGTACCAGGCACGGGACATCTTCGAGAAGCACGGCGTACCGGTGCTCGGCGGCATCGTCGCCACCACGCCGGACGAGGCCCGCGCTGCGGCGACGACGCTGCTCGGCGGCCAGCCGGGCGTGGTCGTGGTCAAGGCGCAGGTCAAGACGGGCGGTCGCGGCAAGGCCGGCGGCGTCAAGCTCGCGCGCTCGGCCGACGAGGCCGCGGAGCGGGCCGGCGAGATCCTCGGCATGGACATCAAGGGGCACACGGTCCACCGCGTGATGATCGCGGCAGGAGCACGGATCGCGCAGGAGTTCTACTTCTCGCTGCTGCTGGACCGTGCCGAGCGTCGCTACCTGGCGATGTGCTCGGTCGAGGGCGGCATGGAGATCGAGCAGCTCGCGGTCGAGCGTCCGGAGGCGCTGGCGAAGGTCGCGGTCGACCCGCGCGTCGGCATCGACGCGGCGAAGGCCGACGAGATCGTCGCCGCGGCCGGCTTCGACGCGAGCATCGCCGGCAAGGTCGCCGACGTCCTGCAGAAGCTGTGGCTCGTCTACCGCGACGAGGACGCCACGCTGGTCGAGGTCAACCCGCTGGTCCTCACCGAGGACGGCGAGGTCGTCGCGCTCGACGGGAAGGTCTCGCTCGACGCGAACGCGGACTTCCGGCACGCGGACCACGCGGAGCTCGAGGACAAGGCCGCGGCGGACCCGCTCGAGGCTCGCGCCAAGGCCAAGGACCTCAACTACGTCAAGCTCGACGGCGAGGTCGGCATCATCGGCAACGGCGCGGGGCTCGTCATGAGCACGCTCGACGTCGTCGCGTACGCCGGTGAGAAGCACGGCGCGGTGAAGCCCGCGAACTTCCTCGACATCGGCGGTGGCGCCTCGGCCGAGGTCATGGCCGCGGGGCTCGACATCATCCTCACCGACCCGCAGGTCAAGTCGGTGTTCGTCAACGTCTTCGGCGGCATCACCGCGTGCGACGCGGTCGCGAACGGCATCGTCGCCGCGCTGGAGATCCTGGGCGACGAGGCGAGCAAGCCGCTGGTCGTGCGCCTCGACGGCAACAACGTCGAGGAGGGCCGCCGCATCCTCGCGGAGGCGAACCACCCGCTGGTCACGCTCGCCGACACCATGGACGGCGGGGCCGACAAGGCCGCCGAGCTCGCGAACGCCTGAGACGACGAGAGAGAACAACTGACATGGCGATCTTCCTCACCGAGGCCTCCAAGGTCATCGTCCAGGGCATGACCGGCTCCGAGGGCACCAAGCACACGACGCGCATGCTCGCCTCGGGCACGACCGTCGTCGGCGGCGTGAACCCGCGCAAGGCCGGCACGAGCGTGTCCTTCCCGCAGGGCGACGGCACGGTCGACGTGCCCGTCTTCGGGTCCGTCGCCGAGGCCGTCGCGGCCACGGGCGCCGACGTCTCCGTGATCTTCGTCCCGCCGGCCCACACCAAGGGCGCCGTGGTCGAGGCCGTCGACGCGGGCGTCCCGCTCGTCGTCATCATCACCGAGGGCGTGCCGGTCGCGGACACCGCGGAGTTCTTCGCGTACGCGCAGGACAAGGGCGTGCGGCTGATCGGCCCGAACTGCCCCGGCCTCATCAGCCCCGGGAAGTCGAACGTCGGGATCATCCCGGCCGACATCACGGGCCCCGGGCGCATCGGCCTGGTGTCGAAGTCGGGCACGCTGACGTACCAGATGATGTACGAGCTGCGGGACCTCGGCTTCTCGTCGGCCGTGGGCATCGGCGGCGACCCGATCATCGGCACCACGCACATCGACGCGCTCGCGGCGTTCGAGGCCGACCCGGACACGGACGTCATCGTGATGATCGGTGAGATCGGCGGCGACGCCGAGGAGCGCGCCGCGGCGTTCATCCAGGAGCACGTCACCAAGCCGGTCGTCGGCTACGTCGCGGGCTTCACCGCACCCGAGGGCAAGACGATGGGCCACGCCGGCGCGATCGTCTCGGGCTCGTCGGGCACCGCACAGGCCAAGAAGGAGGCCCTGGAGGCCGCGGGCGTGAAGGTCGGCAAGACGCCGTCCGAGACCGCCGCGCTCGCCAGGGAGCTGCTCTCGCGCTGAACCTGATCCCTCGGCGCAGGACGACGCCCCGCACGGCACCATCCGTGCGGGGCGCCGCCGTTCCCGGGGCAGTCGGACCGGATGCGGGGACTCGCCGGGCGGCGTGCACGGATCCCCGGCGCCGGGCGGTGACGATGGGGCGGTGAGTGTCCCGACCGGATCGCGCCGCCGCACGAGACCCGCCCCCGGGGCGTCGACGCGGCCCGACGAGCGACGCCCGCCCGTGGCGCCCGGCCGGCTCGGGACGGGCAACGGCCGCTCGTCGGCGTTCTTCGTGAGCGCCCTCGACGGGTCGCCGCACTGGCTGGCGGGTGCGCTCGCCGCGCTGCAGGGCGCGCTGCTGTCGTTCCTCGTCGTCGTGCTGCCCGCGGTCGCGGCGTACGTCGCCACGTCGGCCGACCCGGCGAACGAGGGCGTCGAGTGGTTCCGCTCGGTCACGGTCGGCGCGAGCATCTGGCTCGCGGGGCACGGCGTCCCGGCGGACGTCGGTGGCGTGCCGATCACCCTGGTGCCCCTGGGGGTCACGCTGCTGGCGCTGTTCACCGGCTGGGCGTCCGCGCGGCGCTCGGGCGTCGCGGACCGGACCGCACTGCTGGGTGGCACGCTCGCGTACGCCGGGCTCGTGGCGGTGCTGGCGTTGGCGACGGCCGGCCCGGTGGCGGCGCTCCGCGGCCTCGCGGGTGGGGCGCTCGTGGGTGGGGCCGGGGTCGCCGCGGGGCTGCTGGCGCGCCCCGAGGCGCCGACGTGGCGTGAGGTCACCCGGCCCTGGCACGGGCGGCTGCCCGTCGTGGTCGCGGCCGGCGTCGAGGCCGCGACGGTCGCGGCCGCAGCCGTCGTCGTGGTCGGCGCGGTCGTCGCGACGAGCTGGGTGCTCGCGGGCCGGACGACGGTCGTCGCGATCGCGGAGGGTCTCGACCTGGACACGCTCGGGGGAGCGGTGCTCGCGCTCGCCGAGCTCGCGTTCGCGCCGGTGCTCGTCGTGTGGGCCGTGGCGTGGGCCGCCGGGCCGGGCTTCTGGGTGGGCGAGGGGACGCACTTCGCGACCGACGCGGTGACGGGCGGCACGCTGCCGGCGGTGCCGATGCTCGGGGCCCTGCCGGGGGCGGACGTCGTCGGCGGGCCCTCGCTGCTCGCACCGGCGCTGCTGGTCGGCTGCGGGGCGCTCGCGGGCTGGTACCTGCACCGGGGGCTGCGCGCGCGCGACGGCCTGCGGGCCTGGAGCACGGGCGTGGCGTGCGTGGTGTGCGCGGCGGGTGCGGGCCTCGTCGCCGGGCTGCTGGTGCTGGCGGGGTCGGGCGGGGTCGGCCCGGGTCGCATGGCGCAGGTCGGCGCGTCGGCCGTGACCGTGGGCGGTGCGGTCGCGCTCGAGGTGCTGTTCGGTGCGGTGCTCGTCGCGCTGCCCTCCGACGAGCGGCTGCGCCGGGCGTGCGCGGCGGGGCTCGTCGGCGCGTGGGCGCGGCTGCGCGGCCACACGCTGATCCACCCGCGCTGAACCACCCGCGCTGAACCACCCGCTGAACCACACCAGCGCGCTGCACCACGCCACGTGTGCGGCGGGTCCGTCAGCGGCCCGTGCGCTCCTCGAGCCACTCCTGGACGGACCGCTCGAACGTCGCCTCGCACTCGTGCCGCGCGCTCACGGTCAACGCACCCGCGAGGCACTCCTGCCGGTCGAGGTAGAGCGGCCACATGAGCGTCATCCCGGCCGACACGACCAGCCAGAACGCCGTCAGTCCCGTGCCACCCGCGAGCAGCCCGATCATCGCGCCGCGCACGTGCCCCCGCACGGCACGCACGAGCGCACGGATACCGACGACGAGCGCGATCGCACCGAACACGAGGCTCGCGCCCTGCCACGGGACGGGGAACGTGCCCGTGAGCAGCGTCGCGAGCATGAGCACGGCGAACGTGCGTGTCCGCCGGGCGACGTCCACCACGACCGCGGGGTCCGGGGGCGGGGTCTGCCGCGGCGGCGGCGCGACGGGCTGCTGCGCGGGCGGCACGCCCCAACCCGGCTCGGGGCCACGCCGGTGCTCGCGCGGCGGCGTGCGGCGCTCCGGAGCGTCCGCACCGGGGCGGTCGTCGGGCGGCGCGTAGGGGTTGCTCACCCCGGCATTCTCACCCACGGCACCCACCCGTGACCGCGCGGGACGCGAGGTGGGGCCGGACCGTGACCTGTTCGACCGGAGCAGGTGGCGGGCTAGACTGACCCCGGCCGTGACTGGCGAGGGTGGGAGCGACCACCGGGGAGCGGCCGAACGTCCCTTGCAGCGCACCGCCCGCCTGGGTGCCTGGGTCCCCTGCGAAGCCGACCCAGGAGTGTGCCCCATGAGCGCCGTCCCGCCCGTCCCCGCCACCACCGCCGACCCGGCGTCCGACGTCACGCGCCGCCCGGTCCGCCGTGCCCTGGTCTCCGTCTACGACAAGACGGGCCTCGTCGAGCTCGCCACGGCGCTGCACGCCGCGGGCGTCGAGCTGGTCTCGACGGGTTCGACCGCGTCGACCATCGCCGGCGCGGGTGTGCCCGTGACGCGCGTCGAGGAGCTCACCGGGTTCCCCGAGTGCCTCGACGGGCGCGTCAAGACGCTGCACCCGCGCGTACACGCCGGGATCCTCGCGGACACGCGCCGGCCCGAGCACCTGGCGCAGCTCGACGAGCTGGGCGTCGCGGCGTTCGAGCTCGTCGTCGTCAACCTCTACCCGTTCACGCAGACGGTCGCGTCGGGTGCGGCGCCGGACGAGTGCGTCGAGCAGATCGACATCGGCGGGCCGTCGATGGTCCGCGCGGCCGCCAAGAACCATCCGAGCGTCGCGGTCGTCGTCGACCCGGCCCGGTACGACGAGGTCGGCGCCGCCCTCGCCGCCGGTGGCTTCACACTCGCGCAGCGCCGCGCGCTCGCCGCGCAGGCGTTCGCGCACACCGCCGCGTACGACACGGCGGTCGCGGGCTGGTTCGCGAACGCCTACGCACCCGACGAGACCGCCGACGAGTCGGGCTTCGGCGCGGTCGTCGGGGCGCAGTGGACGCGTGGGGAGGTGCTGCGCTACGGCGAGAACCCGCACCAGTCGGCGGCGCTGTACCTGTCCGACGAGGGGCGCGCGGGGCACGGCCTGGCGGGCGCCACGCAGCTGCACGGCAAGGCCATGAGCTACAACAACTACGTCGACGCGGACGCCGCGTGGCGCGCGGCGCACGACCACGGCGACGCGCCGACGGTCGCGATCATCAAGCACGCCAACCCGTGCGGCATCGCGGTCGGCACCGACGTGGCGGACGCGCACGCGAAGGCCCACGCGTGCGACCCGGTCTCGGCGTTCGGCGGCGTGATCGCGACGAACCAGCGGGTCACGCTCGCGGCGGCCGAGCAGATCGCGCCGGTGTTCACCGAGGTCGTCGTCGCCCCCGGGTTCGACGACGACGCGCTCGCGCTGCTCACGCAGAAGAAGAACATCCGCCTGCTCGTGGTGGACGGCCCGCCGTCGTCCGTCGTCGAGCTGCGCGCGGTCTCGGGCGGGCTGCTGCTGCAGCACGTGGACCGCATCGACGCGGCGGGCGACGACCCGGCGTCGTGGACGCTCGCGGCCGGGGACGCGGCCGACGAGGCCACGCTCGCCGACCTGGCGTTCGCGTGGCGTGCGGTGCGCGCGGTGAAGTCGAACGCGATCCTGCTCGCGCAGGACGGCGCGTCGGTCGGCGTCGGCATGGGCCAGGTCAACCGCGTCGACTCGTGCCGCCTCGCGGTCGAGCGCGCGAACACGGGCGACACCCCGCGCGCCCGGGGGGCCGTCGCGGCCTCCGACGCGTTCTTCCCGTTCGCGGACGGGCTGCAGGTGCTGCTCGACGCGGGTGTGCGCGCGGTCGTCCAGCCGGGTGGCTCGGTGCGGGACGAGGAGGTCGTCGCGGCGGCGCAGGCCGCGGGCGTCACGCTCTACCTCACGGGGACGCGGCACTTCGCGCACTGACCCGCCGGCCTCGGACGGCCCTCGGCGCCTCGGCGCGCGGGGGCCGTCCGCGTTCGTGTTCCTGCCGTCGGTCAGGGGCGCAGCGGGCGGTCGGGGTCGGCAGCGAGCGGTCGTGCGAGCTCGGGGAGCGTCGCCGAGGTGAACAGCCGGCGTGCGGCACCGACGTCGCGCGGCCGGTCGACCGTCAGCACCCCGCTGATCGTGTCGCCGCCCGGCCGGTACCAGAGCGCGGTCCACCCGCCGTCCGCGGCGGGGTCGCCGCGCAGCACCACGTCGTCCTCGGCGGACGGCTGGCCGAACAGCGTGAGGTCGTGCCCGAGCTGCGTCGAGAACACGTACGGCGCGCGGTCGCCGCGTCCCGCCGCGGCCGCGTCGCCCTCGAGCAGGTCCGCGACGAGCTCGGCCGGGTCGCGCAGCGCACCGTCCCAGTGGCCGCCGGGCACCCAGCCGTGCCGCCGCGAGCGGCGCAGCGTGACGTCACCGACCGCGCGCACGTGGCGGCCCGGCGCACCCAGCACCGCGAACCCCTCGTCGACGCGCAGCGCCCCGTCCGCCTCGCGTGGGAGCGCGTCGCCGAGCCAGGCCGTCGCGGGGCGGGCGCCCACGGCGGCGAGCACCACGTCCGCGGGCAGGTGCGTGCCGTCGGACAGCCGCACCCCGCGGGCGTCCACCTGCGCGATCGTCCGGCCGGTCAGCAGCCGCACGCCGTGCTCGCCGTACCAGGGCACGGTCAGCGCGCCTACGCGCGCCCCGAGTGCACCCGCGAGAGGCGCGGCCGCCGCCTCCACGACCGTGACGTCCACCCCCGCGCGCGCCGCGACGCCCGCGACCTCGGCCCCGATCCAGCCGGCACCCACGACGACGAGCCGGTCCCCGGGCCGCAGCGCCGTGCGCAGCTCCTGCGCGTCCGCCCAGGTGTGCAGCGTGCGGGCGCCCACCCACGCGCCCGGCAGGACCGCGTGGGCACCGGTCGCGACGACGAGCGCGTCGGAGGTGAGGTCGCCCGCGTCGGTGTGCACCGTGACCGCGTCGGGCGTCACGACGAGCCCGCGGGCCGGCCGTGCGAGGTGGACCGCGTCGGCCTGCGACGTGATGTCGGTGCCGACCTCGTCCGCGAGCCACGCGGGGCTCACGTGGTCCAGGAGGTGCTTGGACAAGGGAGGTCGGTCGTACGGGGCGACGCCCTCGGCCCCGAGCACCGTGACGTGACCGGAGTAGCCGACCTCGCGCAGTGCGGCGACGGTCTGCGTCGCGGCCAGCCCCGCGCCCACGACGAGCACGGACGCGGGCCTGCGCGTGGGCCCTTGCGGCGGGCCACCCGCGTCACTCGTCGTGCGTGTGCGCGGTCGCTCGGGCGTCAGGCTCACCCGGCAACGGTAGTCTCACCCGTCGGGAGGCGGGATGGTTCACGAGCGCGTGCACGGTCAGTCGGCACGGACGACGACGCACGGCACCCCGCTGCCGGGCGCACCGGCCGGGTGGTCGGCGGGTCCGGCGACCCCGGCACCCGAGGCGCGGGCGGGCGGGCACGAGCCCGCGCCGCCTCCGCAGCACGCGCGACCCGCGTCGGCGAGGTCGTCGGCGGCGTCCCCCGTGCCCGCGGCCGGGCCCGCGAAGCGGCCTGCGCCCGCGAGCGCTCCCGCGAGCACTCCCGCGAGCACTCTTTCGAGCACACCCGGGGGCGTCCCCGAGGACGTGCCGCCCGCCGAGCGCCCGCTCGACCCCCGCGCCATCGCGCGCGCCTCGCTCGAGGCGTCGCGCAACGCGTCGTTGTGGTGGACGGCGGCGGGCGTGGCGCTCGCGTGCCTCGTCGCACTCGTGGCCGGGACCCCCGCGGGGGCGTGGACGCTGTCCGCGCTGCTCGCGGCCGGTGCCGGGGTCCGTGCGGTGCGCCCCGAGCCCGGCCCGGTCGCGTGGGCCGTGCGCTCGCGCGCGCTGGACGTCACGGTCCTGTGCTTCCTCGCGGTCTCGATCGCGGTGCTCGCCGCGATCCTCCCGACACCCGAGAGCTGACACGACCGAGCACCCGGCGCTGAGGGCGATCAAGAACACTCGGGCGAATGACCCGTGATCGACATCGCGGTCCTGTCCTGCCCGGCTCTGCGAGTCCCGTCCTCGTCGTACTCGACGCGAGTCGCCTCGAAGTGCGCGTCGTCGCTCAGCGTCCGCATCGGCTGGACGATCTGCCACAGCTCGCCGGGCCCGATCACGCCTTCGTCGAGGTCGACCCGATGTGACCACGCCTGTGCCGACCACTCGTCTCCCGGTGCTGGAGGAATGTCGCCGGCAACGGTGTACCACCGTCCACCTTCCTGGACCAGGAAGGGAGCGTCGATCTCCAGGTCGACCGCGCCAACCGCCTGGACGCTGACGATCCTGATCGGGGACGTCCCGGTGTTCTTGACCCACACCGCGCTCAAGGCGCGTGTGCTGCGCACGCCGGCGTCGGCACAGTTCAGCTCTTGCCCGCCCGGGCCGATGCTCAAAGAGCCACCTGGCAGGCCTGAGTCATCAGAGCAGGCCGAGCTCGCGCCCGCGAGGCCAAAGGTCAGAAGGGCAAGCGCAAGGGTGCGTCGACCGAGGGTCACGGCCTGGCGACCAGTCGCCCGGTGTTCACCTGCTCGGGAACATTGCCTGTCCCGCACACGGCGTACGACGTGCCATCAGGGCGAGTCATGATGATCTTCGACTCGTAGCTGTAGGCGGTCTGTGCGGAGGCGTTGAAGCCCATGGCTGCGGGAAGCGCCACACCGCTCGACCAGTACTGCGCCTTCCCCTTGCTGAAGTGATGCGTCGAGCTGTATCGCACGCAGTAGGCGGACGGCGTGGCGGGCACCGTCGAGCCCGCTTCGTACGATCCGAACGGTCGACCGATCGGCCGGACGGTGTAGGACACGATCTGGCCAAAGTCGCCATCGCAGATGACGCTCTTGTACTTGCCGTAGTTAAGGTACTTCTTGTAGATCTTTGCGTGACTGCCGGCCTTCTTGTCGAATTCGTCCACGTCGCCGTTACTGATCTTTGCTGTGCTGGATGCCGTCCATGAAGCATTGGCTCCGGTCTGGCTGAAGCCAATCCCGAACGTGGACTCGGCGCCCTTCGTGTAGATGAACTGGGTGGTCACTCTGGGTGCCGTCGAGTACGTCGAGCCGATGATTGTCGGCCGCCTGTCGAGTCGCTGCACCAGTTTCGTGCCGCACTCCATCCCCGCTGGCGCCGAGTCTTCCGCCGCCACCGGCGGGATCCCGTCCACCTCAGACGTGTCGGAGATCTCGTCCACTGTCAACGGCTCGTCAGCGTCAATCATGAGTTCATCGGTCAGAGCGCCGCTGATGGAGTCGTCGACGGCGATCTCAGGCGAAAGAACGGCTGAGGTCGAGACCATGGCTACCTTGGCGCCCGCGTTGGCGGCGGTCACGTCAAAGTTCACGATTCGTTCGTCACCGTCGGTGGCCTCCGCCACGGCTTCTGGGTCGGCGACCAGTTCGAAGCTGCCGTCTGTATTCGTCAAGGCTGCGGCGATCGTGACGAGTTCGACGGCGTCTCCCGGCTGGTGTCGGTCGAGTGTCTCCTGGTCAGGCCAGGCCTTCGCGATCACCGGGACGCCGGCGTGGGCGCCAATCACCTCTCCTGCGACGAGTACTGGTCCGTCCAGCTCGGTCGATGGTTCTACGCTGACCAAGACCGCAAGCGCGTCAACCTGCTCTTCAGTGGTGGGGCGCGGGTCCGGCTCCACGGGCGCGGATGCGCCGATCAGCAAGATGGCGGTCAGGGCCACCCCGACAAGCGCATGACATCGGACCGCATTCGTATCTACCCCCTGCTCATAGTCGCGCGTTGCGCGCGGCGAGGAGGCAAGTGGAGCATACCGCGGGCTCGAGATGGGAGGAATTCGGCACAGTCTGCCCGAAATGGCCGCGTGATGTGCGTCACATGGCCGTCGTCGCGGAAGTTGGGGCGCGATCTCGCGCCGTGGGCGGGTGCCGGCCTCGACATCGAAGGGCCCGGGCGCGGTGCGCCCGGGCCCTTCGATGTCGGATCAGCGCTGCTGCTCCTCCACGACGACGACGTCCTCGCCGGTCACGTACACGTCGTCCTCCTCGAGGAGGTTGTCCTCGAGCGGGGGCTCCGCGGCGAACGCGCGGTACACGATGCCCGCGAGCGCGGCGCCGACGAGCGGCGCGACCCAGAAGACCCACAGCTGCTTCCACGCCCACGACTCGGAGAAGATCGCGGCGGCCGTGGCACGCGCGGGGTTCAGCGCACCGTTGGTGAGCGGGATGGTGATGAGCAGGCCGACGGCGAGCGTGAGGCCGATCGCGAACGGCGCGACGCGCGTGTTGGCGCGGCGGTCGGTCGAGCCGAGGATCACGGCGACGAAGATGCCCGTGACGACGAGCTCGATGACGAGCGCGGTGAACAGCGTCGTCTCCGCCTGGCCGCCCGAGGCGGTGCTCAGCGCGGTGTGCTCGCCGTAGCCGTTGGCGACACCGGAGAAGAACGCGCGCGCCGACTCGGACTGCACGAGGTTCGGCAGGCCGGACGGGATCGCGATGAACGCGACCGCGGCGCCGAGCGCGCCGCCGACGAGCTGCGCGAGCCAGTAGGGGAGCACGTCCTTCCAGGACGTGCGGCCGCCGAGCGCGGCGCCGAGCGTCACGGCCGGGTTGAAGTGGCCACCCGAGACGTGGCCGAACGCGGCGGCACCGGCGGCGAGCGCGAGGCCGAACGCGAGGGCGACGCCGAGCGCACCGGACCCACCGCCGAAGATGGCGAAGTTCGACGACGAGAACAGCGCGACCCCGAGGCCGGCGAGCACGAGCAGGAACGTGCCGAGCACCTCGGCCCCGAGCCGCGCGGTCAGGCTCGGGCCGTCGACGATCACGGTGCCGGCGGGCACGACGTACGCGTCGTACTCGGTGGTGTCGGCCTCATGACCGGGCGTGGGCTCGGGCGTGGGCTCCGGGGTGGGCTCGACGACCGGCTCGACGACGGGCTCGGCGACCGGCTCGACGACGGGCTCGGAGGTGGCCGCGGTCGGCTCGGCGGGCGTCGGCTCGGAGGGCTGGGTGCCCTTCGGCTCGGGCGCGCCGGCGGTGGGGTCCTGGGACATGGCGGTCCGTTCGGTAGGTTCGAGTGGTTCGCGGGCCAATATGCCAGTCCTGGCCGTGCACCGCGGCTGGTGGCGAGCACCAAAATCGGTGCTGCGCGTGGTTCGGCGCGGGTGTGGCGCGCGGGGGGTGCGCAGGTGGGTGCGCAGGTGGGTGCGCGGCGTCGTCGGACGTGACCAGGCTCGCGTCGGCGGCCCGGCCGAGATCTCTCGATGTCGAGTAATCTTGGGTCGGCCCAGTTCCCAGCAAGGAGTCCCGCATGGCGAAGATCAAGGTCGTCGGCCCGGTCGTCGAGCTCGACGGCGACGAGATGACGCGCATCATCTGGCAGTTCATCAAGGACCGCCTGATCCACCCGTACCTCGACATCGACCTGCGGTACTACGACCTGTCGATCGAGAACCGCGACGCGACCGACGACCAGGTGACGGTCGACGCGGCCCACGCGATCAAGGAGCACGGCGTCGGCGTCAAGTGCGCGACGATCACGCCGGACGAGGCGCGCGTCGAGGAGTTCGGCCTCAAGAAGATGTGGCTGTCCCCGAACGGCACGATCCGCAACATCCTGGGCGGCGTCGTGTTCCGCGAGCCGATCATCATCAGCAACATCCCGCGGCTGGTCCCGGGCTGGAACAAGCCGATCATCATCGGTCGCCACGCCCACGGCGACCAGTACAAGGCGACGAACTTCAAGGTCCCCGGCGCCGGCACCCTCACGCTGACCTTCACGCCGGCCGACGGCTCCGAGGAGATCAAGCAGACGGTCGTCACCTACCCGGAGGCGGGCGGCGTGGCGATGGGCATGTACAACTTCAACGAGTCGATCCGCGACTTCGCGCGCGCCTCGTTCGCGTACGGGCTGCAGCGCGGCTACCCGGTGTACCTCTCGACGAAGAACACGATCCTCAAGGCGTACGACGGTGCGTTCAAGGACATCTTCCAGGAGGTGTTCGACACCGAGTTCAAGGAGCAGTTCGACGCCGCGGGCCTGACGTACGAGCACCGCCTGATCGACGACATGGTCGCCGCCGCGATGAAGTGGGAGGGCGGCTACGTCTGGGCGTGCAAGAACTACGACGGTGACGTGCAGTCCGACACGGTCGCGCAGGGCTTCGGCTCGCTGGGCCTGATGACGTCGGTCCTCATGACGCCGGACGGCAAGACCGTCGAGGCCGAGGCGGCGCACGGCACGGTGACGCGTCACTACCGCCAGCACCAGCAGGGCAAGCCGACGTCGACGAACCCGATCGCGTCGATCTTCGCGTGGACGGGCGGTCTGAAGCACCGCGGCAAGCTGGACGGCACGCCCGAGGTCACGACGTTCGCGGAGACGCTCGAGGACGTCGTCATCACGACGGTCGAGAGCGGCAAGATGACGAAGGACCTCGCGCTGCTCATCGGCCCGGACCAGCCGTGGCTGACGACGGAGGAGTTCCTCGCGGCTCTCGACGAGAACCTGGCGGCGCGCCTGGGCTGAGCCCGCGCGTCCCTCGAACGGCGTCCACCCTCCGGGGTGGGCGCCGTTCGTCGTCCTCCGTCGTCCTCCGCCGTCCGTCGTCCTCCCTCGTTCTCCGGCGGTCGCGTGGCGGGTGGTTCGTGGTGCTTGGTCACGGGTCGGCAACGGCGGCAGCAAGCTCTTGCTGCAAGTTGCGGCAAGCCGGTACGGTGCCGCCAGCCGTCGACGCCGCCGTCGTCGGACGCCCGCAGCGGTGACCGCAGACGCCGCCGCGGGGCGTGCCAGCCCGCATGCCCGCGCCGACCGGCGCGGAGACGAAGGAGTCGCCGCATGTCCAGCGTCCTCGCGCGCGCCCGTCGCCCCCTGTCGCTCCTGACCGCCGCGGCGCTCGCGCTGGTCGGCGGCGCGGTGGTCACGCAGGGGGCGGCCACGGCCGCCGACCCCACGTACACGCTCGTCGGCTCGCTGCAGACCGAGCTCGGCTGCGCGGACGACTGGTCGCCCACGTGCACCGACGGCGACCTCGCCCCCGTCGCCGGCCGCGAGGGGCACCACGCGGCGACGGTCACGCTGCCCGCGGGCAGCTACGGCTTCAAGGTCGTCGCCGACCACGCGTGGGACACCGCGTACGGGTTCGGCGGGTCGAGCGACGCGGGTGCACCCGACGTGCCGCTCGTCCTGGCGGGCCCCACGCGGCTCCTCGTCGACTTCGACGTCGCGACCGGACGCACGTCCCTGACGCCGCTCGACCTGCAGGACGAGGCCGAGCAGGACGCGGTCGCGCTCGCGCCCGTCCGCCAGCCCGGCTCGGGTCAGCAGCTCTACTTCGTCATGACCGACCGGTTCGCCGACGGCGACCCGTCGAACGACCGCGGCGGCCTCACGGGCGACCGCCTGGTCACGGGCTTCGACCCGACGGACAAGGGGTTCTACCAGGGCGGCGACCTCGCGGGCCTGATCGACCGGCTCGACTACGTGCAGGGCCTGGGCACCACCGCGATCTGGCTCACGCCGTCGTTCACCAACAAGTACGTGCAGGGTGCCGGCACCGACGACGTCTCGGCGGGCTACCACGGCTACTGGGTCACGGACTTCACGACGCTCGACCCGCACTACGGCACGATGGCCGAGCTGGACGCGCTGCTGGACGCCGCGCACGACCGCGGCATGAAGGTCTACTTCGACGTCATCGCGAACCACACGGCCGACGTGATCCAGTACGAGGAGGACCCGCAGCCGGGCGACACCCCGTACCCGTACGTCTCGCAGGCGGACCGCCCGTACACGGACGCGGACGGCGACGCGTTCCTGCTCGCGGACGTCGTCGGACGCCCGTTCCCCGAGCTGGACCCGGCGACCTCGTTCCCGTACACGCCGGTGGTGCCCGAGGCCGAGCGGGACGTCAAGGTCCCGGCGTGGCTCAACGACCCGACGCTGTACCACAACCGCGGCAGCTCGACCTACGCGGGGGAGTCCTCGACGCTCGGTGACTTCGGCGCGCTCGACGACCTCATGACCGAGAACCCGGTGGTCGTCGACGGGATGGCCGACATCTTCTCCGACTGGGTCGACCGCGGCATCGACGGCTTCCGGATCGACACGGTCAAGCACGTCGACATGGAGTTCTGGAGGTCCTGGACGGCGCAGGTCATGGACCACGCGCGCGCCACGGGCAAGGACGACTTCTTCATGTTCGGCGAGGTGTACGACGCGGACGCGGCGAAGACGAGCCCGTACGTGCGGCAGACCGACATGAGCGCGGTGCTGGACTTCGCGTTCCAGTCCGCGGCGTCGGGGTACGCCGGCGGCGGGTCCGCCAGGAGCCTCGCGGGGCTGTACGCCTCGGACGACCTGTACACGACACCGGACTCGAGCGCGTACGCGCTGCCCACGTTCCTCGGCAACCATGACATGGGGCGCATCGGGTACTTCCTCGCGGGCAAGGACGCGGCGCTGGACCGGGACGTCCTCGCGCACCAGCTGATGTTCCTCACGCGCGGCCAGCCGGTCGTCTACTACGGCGACGAGCAGGGCTTCGCGGGCACCGGTGGCGACAAGGACGCGCGGCAGTCGATGTTCGGCACCCAGGTGGACTCGTACGCGGACCAGCCGCTCGTCGACGGCACGCCGATGGGCACCGACGACCACTTCGACACGGGCTCCCCGCTGTACGAGGCGATCGCCGAGCTCGGCGCGCTGCGCGGCGAGCACGACGCGCTGTCCCAGGGCGCCCAGGTCGAGCAGCTCGTCGCCGACGGCACGGGCGTGTACGCGTTCAGCCGCGTCGACCGCGACGAGCGCGTCGAGTACCTCGTCGCGGTCAACAACGCGACTGCGGCACGCACCGCGACGTTCACGCCGCTCACGCCGGACGCCACGTTCGACGCGCTGTACGGCGCGACCGGCTCCGTCACGGCGGACGACGAGGTGACGCTCGAGGTGCCGGCGCTGTCCGCGGTGGTCTACCGCGCGACGAGCCCGCTGCCCGCGCGCACGGCCGCCGTCGACGCGCAGTTCGTCGGCGCGCCCGGTCTGCCGGTCACCGCGCTCGAGGACCTCGCGGTCACGCTCGACGAGGAGGCGTACGCGGAGACGACGTTCTCCTGGCGGGTCGCGGGCGACGACGCGTGGACGACGCTCGGGACGAGCGACACCGGCCGCCCGCGCGTGTTCCACACGACCGCGGGCCTCGCGCCGGGTGCGCTCGTCGAGTACCGCGCGGTGGTGCGCGACGCGAGCGGCAACGAGTCCGTCGCGACGACGTTCGCGACCGTGGGCGAGGGCTACGGGCCCGGCACGCCCGTGGTGGCCGACGCCGAGAGCGTCGTGACGCTGCCCGGCAGCCACGGCTCGGAGATGGGCTGCGCGGCCGACTGGCAGCCCACGTGCGCCGCCGCGCAGCTGACGCAGCAGCCCGACGGTCGCTGGTCGGGCACGTTCGCGTTGCCCGCGGGGACCTACGAGTACAAGGTCGCCGTCGGCGCCGCGTACTACGAGGCGCAGGGCGCCGAGAACGGCGGCTGGCACGAGAACTACGGCGAGGACGGCGTGAAGAACTCGCCGTCGGGCAACATCACGTACACCGTGACGGACCCCGATCGTCCCGTGACGTTCTGGTACGACCCCGCGACGCACCGCGTGGTGAACGACGCCGCGGGCGCGGTGTACACGGTCGCGGGTGACTTCCAGACCGAGCTCGGCTGCGCGGGGGACTGGAGCGCCACGTGCCTGACCGGCGTCCTGGCCGACCCGGACCGGGACGGCGAGTGGACGTACACGACGTCCGCGATCCCCGCGGGCACGTACCAGGCCAAGGCCGTGCGCGGCTTCGACTGGTCGACGAGCTACGGCACGGCCGGTGGCGGCGATGTGGCGTTCGCGGTGACCGCGGAGACCCCGACGGTCACGTTCCGGCTCGACACCGCGACGGGCGTGCTGACGATCGACGCGGGCACGCCGCAGGAGCCCGGGCCGGGCGACCTCGTCGTGAGCGTGCCGGGCAGCCACAACAGCGAGATGGGCTGCCCGGGTGACTGGGCGCCCGACTGCGCCGACGCGCGCCTCGAGCTCCAGCCGGGCGGGGTGTACGCGGGCACGTTCACGATCCCCGCGGGCTCGTACGAGTACAAGGTGGCGATCGGTGGCTCGTGGAGCGAGAACTACGGCGCGGGCGGCGTGCGGGACGGCGCGAACGTCGCGTACACGCTGGACGCCGAGCGTGCCGTGACGTTCGTCTACGACCCGGTGACGCACCAGTTCACGTCGACCGCCGAGGGGCCGCTGTTCACGCTCGCGGGCGACTTCCAGTCCGAGCTCGGCTGCCCGGGCGACTGGCAGCCCGACTGCCTCGCCGCGCTCCTGCAGGACGGTGACCGCGACGGGACGTCCACGTTCACGACGACGAGCCTGCCGACCGGGTCGTACCAGGTGAAGGTCACGCAGGACCGGTCCTGGGACCTCAACTGGGGTGCCGACGGCGTGCCCGGGGGTGCGAACATCACCTTCTCCGCGACGACGGGCAAGCAGGTGCTGTTCTCGTTCGACTCCGAGACGAAGGTGCTCACCGTGACGGTCCAGGACCCGCCGCTGCCCGGCACCGGCCAGGCGCGCGCGCACTGGGTCACGGCCGACACGCTCGCGTTCCCGCAGGACCTGCTCGGCGACGCCGACGCGGCGGACCTGACGTGGTCGCTGCACGCGTCGCCGACGGGCGGGCTCGAGCTCGCCGACGGTGCGGTCGAGGGCGGCGAGCCGGTCGCGCTCACGTACGACCCGGCGGGACTGCCCGGGGACGTCACGGCCGCGTTCCCGGCGCTCGCGGGCTACGCCGCGCTGCACCTGTCCGCGTCCGACGCGGCGCGTGCGCCGCAGCTGCTCGAGGGCGAGCTGCGGGTGCTCGCGGCGGGCGACTCCCCGGTCGCCTTCACGGGCGTGCAGGTCCCGGGCGTGCTCGACGACCTGTACGCCGACGCGGCGGCCACCGCGGACCTGGGCCTGACGTGGGACGACGGCACGCCGTCGTTCGCGCTGTGGGCGCCGACCGCCCAGGACGTCGACCTGCTGGTGTGGCCGGGCGAGGTGTCCGGCGAGCCCACGCGCGTGCCCGCCGAGCGCGGCGACGACGGTGTGTGGCGCGTCGCGGGCGAGGCCGGCTGGACCGGTGCGGCCTACCGCTACGCCGTGACGGTGTACGCCCCGAGCCTGCGGCGTGTCGTCGTGAACGACGTGACGGACCCGTACTCGGTCGCGCTCACGCAGAACTCGACCCACTCGGTCGTCGTCGACCTGGCCGACCCGGCCACGCGGCCGGCGATCTGGACGGACACGCCGTCCCCGACGGTCGAGCAGGCCGTGGACCGTGCGATCTACGAGCTGCACGTGCGGGACTTCTCGATCGCCGACGAGACCGTGCCCGCGGCCGAGCGCGGGACGTACCTCGCGTTCGCCCGCGACAGCGCGGGCACGCGGCACCTCGCCGAGCTCGCCGGTGCGGGCCTGACGACGGTGCACCTGCTGCCGACGTTCGACATCGCGACCATCGAGGAGGACCGCGGGGAGCAGGAGAGCCCCGCGTGCGACCTGGCGTCGTACGCGCCGGACTCCACCGAGCAGCAGGCGTGCGTCACCGCGGTGGCCGACGCCGACGGCTTCAACTGGGGCTACGACCCGTTCCACTACCAGGTGCCCGAGGGCTCGTACGCGGTCGACCCCGACGCGCGGGTCGGCGAGTTCCGCACGATGGTCGGGGCCCTGCACGCCACAGGCCTCGAGGTCGTGCTCGACGAGGTGTACAACCACACGTCGGCGGCCGGCCAGGCGGACACCTCCGTGCTCGACAAGGTCGTGCCGGGGTACTACCACCGCCTCGACGCGACGGGTGCCGTGCAGACGAGCACGTGCTGCTCGAACATCGCGACCGAGCACGCGCTCGCGGGCAAGCTCATGGTCGACTCGGTCGTGCTGTGGGCGCGCGAGTACAAGGTCGACGGGTTCCGGTTCGACCTCATGGGTCACCACTCGGTGGCGAACATGCAGGCCGTGCGGGACGCGCTCGACGAGCTGACGCTCGCCGACGACGGGGTCGACGGCTCGCGCATCTACCTGTACGGCGAGGGCTGGAACTTCGGCGAGGTCGCCGACGACGCGCTGTTCGAGCAGGCCCGCCAGGGCAACCTCGGCGGCACGGGCATCGGCACGTTCTCCGACCGGCTGCGCGACGCGGTGCGCGGCGGCGGCCCGTTCGACGAGGACCCGCGCGTCCAGGGCTTCGGCTCGGGCCAGCTCACCGACCCGAACGGCGCCGCGGTCAACGGCGACGCCGCGGCGCAGGCCGCCACGCTCGCGCACCAGACCGACCTGGTGCGGCTCGGGATGGCGGGCAACCTCGCCGACTTCTCGTTCCTCGCGAGCGACGGGACGGTGCGTACGGGCGCGCAGGTCGACTACAACGGCCAGCCCGCTGGGTACGCGACCGAGCCCGACGAGGTCGTCACGTACGTCGACGCGCACGACAACGAGACGCTGTGGGACTCGCTCACCATGAAGCTCCCGCAGGCCACCTCGATGGACGACCGCATCCGGATGAACACGCTGTCGCTCGCCACCACCGCCCTGGCCCAGACGCCGTCGTTCTGGCACGCGGGCGCCGACCTGCTGCGCAGCAAGTCGCTCGACCGCAACAGCTACAACTCGGGCGACTGGTTCGACGCGATCGACTGGACGGGGCAGGACAACGGGTTCGGCAAGGGGCTGCCGCCGCGGCCGGACAACGAGGCGAAGTGGCCGTACATGGCGCCGCTGCTGGCCGACCCGGCGCTCAAGCCGTCCGCCGACGACGTCGCCACGGCGTCCGACGCGGCGCTCGACCTGCTGCGGCTGCGCGCCTCGACCCGCCTGCTGCGCCTCGGCTCGGCGGACGCGATCGAGACCAAGCTGACGTTCCCCACCAGCGGCCCCGACGCGACACCCGGCGTGATCGTCATGAGCGTCGACGACACGCTCGGTGCGGACGCCGACCCCGCGCTCGAAGGCGTGCTCGTCGTGCTCAACGCCGGCACGGAGGCGACCACCCAGGTCGTCCCCGAGCTCGCCGGGCGCGAGTACGCGCTGTCCCCGGTGCAGGCCGCGGGGTCCGACGACGTCGTCAGGGCGACCACGTGGGACACCGCGACCGGCACGGTGACGGTCCCGGCCCGCACGGTCGCGGTGCTCGTGGAGGCCCAGGAGGACGGCGGGCCGACCCCGACGCCCACGGCGACACCGACGGCCGGCCCGACGCCGACGGCCGGTCCCACGCCCACGACGAGCCCGACGGCCACGCCGAAGCCGCACCCGACGCGCACGCCCCACCCGCACCCGACGCGCACGGCGAAGCCGCGGCCCGAGCCGACGCGCACGGCGAAGCCGCGACCCGAGCCGACGCGCACGGCCGCCCCGAGGCCGCGGCCGCGGGTCGAGCTCTCGGCGGGCGTCGTCCGGCGCGGGAGCACCGTCGAGGTGCAGGCGTCGGGTCTCACCGCGGGGGAGCGGGTCCAGGTGTGGCTGCACTCGACGCCGGTGCTGCTGCTCGGCGGGTCGGCCTCGGCGGACGGAACGGTCGACCTGACCGTGACGATCCCGGTGGACGCCGCGCTGGGTGAGCACACCCTCGAGGTCCGCGGCCTGACCTCCGGGCTCAGCGGGTCCGCGGCGGTGCGGGTCGTCGCGGCCGACGCGGAGCTCGGGGCCACCGGGTTCGACGCCGGGCTCGTCGCGCTCGCGGCCGCCGCGCTCGTCGCCGGCCTGGTGCTCGTGCTCGTCGTACGGCGGCGCCGCGAGAGCTGACGGGCCCGCGGGCCCGCGCACGAGGAGGGGCCCGGTCGCACCGACCGGGCCCCTCCTCGTCGTGGTGCGCGTCAGCCGCAGAGCATGCCGTTCAGGGTGAACGACGTGGGTGCGGCGGCCGAGCCGCTGTGGCTCGCGTTGAAGCCGAGCTGGACGTTCCCGCCGGCCGGGATCGTCGCGTTCCACGGCGCGTTGGTGACCGTCACCACCTGACCGGACTGGGTGACCTGCGAGCTCCACGCCTGCTCGACCCGCTGACCGGCGGGCAGCGTGAACCGCAGCGTCCAGCCGTCGACCGCGGTGGCGCCCCAGTTGCCGATGGTCACGTTGGCCGTGTAGCCCGTGTTCCACGCGTTGACCTGGTAGCTCACGCGGCACCCGGAGGGCACGGTCGTCGTCGCGGTGCCCGTCGGGGTCACCGACGGCGACGACGTCGGGGTGGGCGTGGGCGTGGGCGTGGGGGTGGGCGTCGGTGTCGGGGACGTGCTGTCCGTCGGGTGCGGGCTGCTCGTCGGCGACTGCGTGGGCGCGGGGCCGTCGAGGCCGAAGAAGTGGATCGCGGCGGCGGCGTCGACCGGCAGGTTGTGCGTCGTGTTCGCCAGCGAGTTCGCCTCGACGGGTGCCTGGTCACCCGTGCCGCCGTACCGCGTGCGCGTGACGACGCCGTTGACGCTGGTCGACGACGGCGTCGCGGAGACGCCGAGCACGTTCGTCCACTGCTCGACGGCCTCGCCGAAGTTGGCGTACGCGAGCGTCGTGTCCTGCGTGCCGTGCCACAGCTGCACGCGCGGGCGGGCGCCCGTGTAGCCGGGGTACGCCGCGCGCGCCAGGTCGCCCCACTGCTGGCCGGTGCGGTTGATGCGCCCCTGCGCGCAGTCGCTGTTCCACGGCGCCTGGCTCGTCGAGCCGGGCGGGGGAGAGGACGTCGAGAAGCACGTCGCCGGCACGCCCGCGAACGCGGCCCCCGCCGCGAAGATGTCGGGGTACGTCGCGAGCATCACCTGCGTCGTCATGGCGCCCGACGAGGTGCCCGTGACGAACACGCGCGACGCGTCGGTCGAGTAGGTGCGCTGCACGTAGCGGACCATGTTCGCGATGCTCGTCGGGTCGCTCCCGCCGTCGTGGCGCAGCGCCTGCGCGGACGACACGTCGAAGCACGCGCCCGGCCGGTCGGCCTGCGGGTACACGACGATGTAGCCGTACCGGTTCGCGAGCTCGTCGAACTGCGTGCCCGAGAACATCGCCTGGGCGCTGCCCGTGCAGTAGTGCACGACGACCAGGACCGGCGCGTTCGGCTTCACCGAGTCGGGGACGTACAGGTACATGCCGAGCCCGCCGGGGTTCTGGCCGAAGCTCGAGACCCGCACGAGCGAGGCGGCCTGGGCGGGTGGCGCGGTGGTGGTGGTGGAGACCAGGGCTCCCACCGTCGCGAGGCTGAGGGCGGCCAGCGCGGTGCCGGCCAGGGCGCGCAGGCGCCGGGACAAGGACGTCGTCATCGATGACCCTTCCGTCGGGCGGACCCGCGTGCGCGCGTCCGCCCGGAAAGCGTCGTCCCGCCGCTCGACGAGCGACAACGCGGCGTCGGGCGATGAACCGTTTCGCCTCGACACCCGATGGGCCCGGGACGCACGGCCCGGCCGGGGCGGGACCGGGCCGACGCGCGTCGCGCGCTCGTCGCCGCGCCGGACGACCGCGCGCGATAGGTTCGGCGCAGGGAGTCGGGCCGCCCACGAGGCGCCGACGACCCGCACGTCCGGTCGATCGAAGGAGCCCGCCCGTGTCCGCACAGAACGCCGAGAAGACCCCCGCCGTCGTCACCGTGACGGGTGCGGCCGGGCAGATCGGGTACGCCCTGCTGTTCCGCATCGCGTCGGGCCAGCTCCTCGGGCCCCACACCCCGGTGCGGATGCGTCTCCTCGAGGTCCCGCAGGCCGTGCGCGCCGCGGAGGGCACCGCCATGGAGCTCGACGACTGCGCGTTCCCGCTGCTCGCGGGCATCGACATCACCGACGACGTGCGTGCCGCGTTCGACGGCACGAACGTCGCACTGCTCGTCGGCGCGCGTCCGCGGACCGCCGGGATGGAGCGTGGCGACCTGCTGTCCGCCAACGGGGGGATCTTCGCGCCGCAGGGAGCCGCGATCAACGCCGGCGCGGCGGACGACGTCAAGGTGCTCGTCGTCGGCAACCCCGCGAACACCAACGCGTTCATCGCCGCCTCGCACGCGCCCGACGTGCCCGCCGAGCGGTTCACCGCGATGACCCGGCTCGACCACAACCGCGCGCTCGCGCAGCTCGCCGCGCGGACCGGACGGCGGGTCGACGAGATCCGCCACCTGACCATCTGGGGCAACCACTCCGCGACGCAGTTCCCCGACCTCACGCGCGCCACGGTGGCCGGCACGCCCGCGACGGACCTCGTCGACGCCGCGTGGGTGGCCGACACGTTCATCCCCACCGTCGCGAAGCGCGGTGCCGCCATCATCGAGGCGCGCGGCGCGTCGTCCGCGGCCTCGGCGGCGAACGCCGCGGTCGACCACGTCCGCACGTGGGTCGACGGCACCCCCGCCGACGACTGGACGTCGGCGGGCGTCCTCTCCGACGGCTCGTACGGCGTGCCCGAGGGGCTGATCTCGTCGTTCCCCGTGACCTCCGACGGCACGTCGTGGTCGATCGTGCCCGACCTGGAGCTCGACGCGGACTCGCGCGCGCGGCTCGACGCGTCGGTGGCCGAGCTCGTCGAGGAGCGCGAGGCGGTGCGCGCGCTCGGCCTCGTCTGACCGGGCCGTGCGGGTCGCGATCCGGGTCAGGCCGGGGGCGTCACGGACGCGCGTCGGCGGGTCGCACGCCGGCGCGCTCGTCGTCGCCGTGTCCGCCCGGGCCGTCGACGGCGCCGCGACCGAGGCCGCGCTCGCGGCGGTCGCGGACGCCTTCGGCGTGCGCCGCCGCCACGTCACGCTGGTGACGGGCACGACGAGCCGCGACAAGGTCGTCGACGTCGACGACGACGCGCTCGCCGACGCCCCGGCCCGCCTCACGGCACTCCTGAACGCCTGACACCCACCCCGGCCCGCGCGAGGTCGCGCGTCTCTCGGGAAATCGCGCAGACGACTGCACGACCTCGCGAGAATCGCGCGACCTCACGAGGAATGACCCGGCGTCAGCGGAAGACGATGGTCCGGTGGCCGTCCAGCAGGACGCGGTGCTCGGCGTGCCAGCGCACCGCGCGGGCCAGCGCCCGGCGCTCGACGTCCTGCCCGAGCGCGACCAGGTCGTCGACCGACCGCGTGTGGTCCACGCGCTCCACGTCCTGCTCGATGATCGGCCCCTCGTCGAGGTCGCCCGTGACGTAGTGCGCGGTCGCGCCGATGAGCTTCACGCCCCGGTCGTGGGCCTGCGCGTACGGGCGCGCGCCCTTGAAGGACGGCAGGAACGAGTGGTGGATGTTGATGACGCGCCCGGCCAGCCTGCGGCACAGCTCGTCGGACAGGATCTGCATGTACCGGGCGAGCACGACGAGCTCGACGTCCAGCTCCTCGACGAGCTCCAGCAGGCGGGCCTCCGCGTCGGCCTTGGTGGCCGCGGTCACGGGCACGTGGTGGAACGGGATGCCGTAGAACTGCGCGAGCGGCTCGAGCACGGTGTGGTTCGACACGACGGCGACCAGGTCGACCGGCAGCTTCTCCGAGCGCTGGCGGAACGCGAGGTCGTTGAGGCAGTGCGCGGCCGTGGAGCCCATGACGAGCGTGCGGACCGGCCGGCCGGCGACGTCGAGCGACCACGTCATGTCGAAGGCCGCGCAGATGCGCTCGAGCGCCCCCGCGAGCTCGTCGTACGTGACCGCGGACGTGACCTGGACGCGCATGAAGAACAGACCGGTGAGCGCGTCCCCGAACTGCTGCGACTCCGTGATGTTCCCGCCGTGGTCCGCGAGCAGCCCCGCGACGGCGTGCACGATCCCGGGGCGGTCCGGGCACGAGAGGGTCAGGACCCAGTGGGTCTCTCCTGGGGTCGTCGGGCTCGCAGTGTGGGACACGAGTCCCGAGAGTAGTGCGCCGCGCCGCGCGGCTGACACGATGGCCGTATGACGGCCGACCTCGACATCCGCAAGGTGACCACCGACGACGCCGGCGAGCTGCTCACGCTGCGCCGCGCCGCGTTCGTCACCGAGGCGCAGCAGTACGGCGACCCGCACATCCCGCCGCTCACGCAGACGGTCGAGGAGCTCGTCGAGGACCTGCAATCTATCTTATCTACTCTATTACTACTTTTTCATTTACTTTCACCTTCTTACTTTACTAACCTCATTTCAAACTATTTCCCATCATTCCCCTCACTTCCTTAACTCTACTCTCCTACCATCATTCCCTTTAACTTCTACCCCTCATCATCACTCTCACCATCCTACCCATCCTTCCCTTCAACCTTCCTTATATTTATAACCCTTTTCCCTCCTCACTTATCCTCCCCACTCCCTCCATACCCCTCTCCTCCTTCAACTCTCCCCATCCCTCCTCCTCCCTCTTTCTCCCCATCCCAACTCTAACCATCTCCATACCCCATTACTCTCCCCCTTCTTACATACCCGCCCCTATCTCCACCCTCACCTTTCCCTACTACTACCCCTATGTCTTACCCCCTTCATTACTTCTTTCCTCTCCTAACCTACTCCTTCCCCCTCCTTATCCCCCCTTATATCCTCCCCCATTACTTCTTCCCCCCTCCCAACCCCCCACTCCTTATCCCTTCTAGCAACTATCCCATATTTCTCCCTCTTTCCCCCCACCTCCACTCACACTCTTCTCTTCCTCCCTTATTTAATGGCGTTTCTGTTCAGCCGTATACCCCTATTACTACCACTCCTCTTCTCCTCTACTATGGCTCCGTGTACTATACTCTCGCCGGTCCCGGGCCGCAGCGCGGTGGACCCGGTGTGGCTGGCGCGACCGCTCGACGCGGTGCGGGCCGTCGGGGCGGGCCTGCGCGCGCTGCACGACGCGCTGCCGGTCGTCGGCTGCCCGTTCTCGTGGTCGGTCGAGGACCGGCTCGGCCGGCTCGACGACCGGGACCGTGCCGCCGCGCTCGCCGAGGCGCCCCCGGTCGACCGGCTCGTGGTGTGCCACGGCGACGCGTGCGTGCCCAACACACTGCTGTCCGACGACGGCGCGTGGCTCGCGCACGTCGACCTCGGCCGGCTCGGGGTGGCCGACCGTTGGGCGGACCTGGCGATCGCGACCTGGAGCACCGTGTGGAACTACGGCCCGGGCTACGAGGACGCGCTGCTCGACGCGTACGGCGTCGCGCCCGACCCCGAGCGCACCGCGTACTACCGCGCACTGTGGGGCAGCCCGCGCGTCTCGGCCTGGTAGGCGACGGCGGGGGCTCATCCGGTGACGGGCCCGTGCCGATGAAGCGGCGTGACCGAGGACCTCGCCGCGCCGCCGCGTCTCGCCGAGGACGACCGGCGCGAGCTGCTGCTGTCGTGGGCCGTCGCGGCAGACGCGCACGACGAGCTCGTCCTGTGCGACCTGCTCGTCGACGCGTCGGGCGGCACGGCGCAGCCCGTCACGTCCTGGCGCGCTCGCACCGCCGTGCTCCGCGGGGAGCCGGTGCGGGCCCTCGAGCTGCTCGGGCGTCGCGTCGACGAGACCGAGCTCGCGGTGCCGCGCGAGCCCGACGACGTCACCGCGCTCGTCGCGCTGGCGACGCTCGGCGACCGGCGCGCGCTGCCCCTGCTGGTGCGTGCGGGGCAGGTCCCGGGGACGACCCGTGCGGCCCACCTGTACCTGCTGGCGCTCGCCGCCGAGTACTCCGGCCGGGCGGACCTGGCGACCGACGCGTGGTGCGCGCTCGCGGACCAGGGCACGGACACCCCTCTGGTGCTGGGCCGCGCCGCGGCGGGCATGGTCGCGCGCCGGGACCGGACGGACGCGGACCGCGCCGCCGACGAGGTGTACGCGGCCGCGCTCCTCCTGCGCGGCGGCTCGCCGTCGCCGTGGCGTGACCCGGCCGCTCTCGAGCACGCCGCGACCGTGCTGCAGGACTCGGGTGACCCGGCCGGTGCCACGCTGCTCGCGTGCGCCGTGCGCCAGGTGTGCCCGCCGGGCGCTCCGCTCGAGGAGGTCGTGCGGCGGCTGCGGCCCCGGCGCAACCGGTGGGCGTCGCTCGCCCCGTGGCTCGTCGCGCTCCCCATGCTCGCCTTCGGGGCCCTCGGGCTGGTCGCGGGCTGGTACCTGGGCGGGATGCTGCAGCGGGCCTGGCGGCGGATCCCGTCGTGGTCGTTCGAGGACGAGCGGCTGTGGTTCGGCATCCGCGCGCAGTCCTACGACGTCGCGCGCGGTCGTCCGCGGACGTCCACGCTGCGCCCGCTGGACGTGCTCGGCGCGGTGCTCGGTGCGGCGGTCGGGACCGGGCTCGCGGCGGGTGTGGCGGGTGCGGTGCCGCTGAGCACCGAGACGGGCGCCTCGACGGCCCTCGCGGTCGTCGTGTGGACGACCGGCGTCCTCGGAGGGCTCGCCGCGGGCGCCCTCGGCGGGGAGGCGGTGCACCGCGCGCGTGACCGACGCGGGCTCCTCGCGGGCCTCGAGGTCGACCTCGCCGTGACGCGTCGCGTGCTCGCGACGTGCCGCTGCTGGTCCACCCAGTCGCTCGTCGGTGTCGCCGCCGCCGCGTACGCCGAGGGGCACCTGCGCCCCGCCGGGTACCCGGACGCGGGGCTCGACCGGCCCGGCACGGTGTTGCTGTGCGAGCTCTCCGGGGCCCGGTGGCTCGCGACGTGGACCGCTTCGGGGCGGTCCGCGCTGCTCCTGCGCGGGGTGCCGCGCCAGGACGATGTCGTCGAGCCGGTGGCCACCGGCCTCTACCTGTGAACCGGCGTCACTCGCCGCGGTAGGCCGCCTCGAGCGCGGCGATGTCGAGCTTCTTCTGCGTGAGCATCACCTGCGTGGCGCGGGCGGCGCCCTCGGGGTCGGCGTCGGGGGACAGCGTGAGCTCCATGAGGCGCGTGGGCACCACCTGCCAGGACAGGCCGAACCGGTCGGTGAGCCAGCCGCACGCGACCTCCTGCCCTCCGCCCGCGAGCAGCGCGTCCCAGTAGTGGTCGATCTCGGCCTGGTCGGCGCAGTCGACGACGAACGAGAACGCGGCGTCGAGCTGCAACGACGGCCCGGCCGAGATCGCGTCGACCCGCTGGCCGTCGAGCTCGAACGTGACGACGAACGGCGCGCCCTTGGTGACGCCGGGCATGTCCGCGGGCGCGTGCACGACGTCGAGGATGCGGGAGTTCGGGAACACCGAGACGTAGAACTCGGCGGCCTCGAGCGCGTTGTCGGAGTACCAGAGGTGCGGGCGGACGATGCCCATGGCCGTGCTCCGTTCATGGTGCGTGCGTGTGTGCGCGCTGGCGGGTGGGTGCGGTCGGGTGGGTGCTGGCGGCCGGTCAGGCCGCGACGATGGCGTCGAGGCGCGCGTAACCCTCGGTGAGACCGCGCTCCATGCCGCTGGCGACCATGCCGTCGCGCGCCTCGAGGCTCGGGTGGACGGAGTGGACCTCGAGCCGCGTGCGGCCGTCGCCCAGGTCGACGAAGCGCAGCGTCTCGACCGACACGACATCGGGGAACCCGAGGAACTCGAACGTCTGGATGGCGAGCCCGCGCGACTCACCGAGCGACTCACGACCTTCCGAGCGAGTCCCGACCTCCCGGGCCACTCACGACCGTCAGGGCAGGTGGGCCTGGACGGCCCGTACCACCTCGTCGGGGGTGAGGGCGTCGGTCGCGACGACCGGGCCGCGTGCGGCGAGGCGATCCGCCACGGCCGAGTACCGCGCGACCTGGGAACGCCGCCATGCGCGTGCGCCGGGGTCGGCGGTGTCGGCGTCGATGCGGCGGAGCAGCTCGTCGGGCGACGCGTGCAGCGTGACGTGCCGGACCTCGTGCCCGCGCGCTGCCAGGCCGCCGAGCACCTCGTCGGCGTGCGCCGCGTCGAGCAGCGACATCGGGACGACGACGAGTTCCGTGCCGTCGGCTCGTCGGGACGTCGCCCGCACGGTCCCGCGGCGCCACGCGCGCAGGTCCTGGTAGTCGCTCACGCCGGTGACGCGGCCCACGGTGCGGCTCAGCCACCAGCCGAGCGCCTCGGGGTCGTGCGTCCGGGTGTGCGGCCGCCGCGCGGCGAGCTGCGTCGCGCAGGTCGTCTTGCCCACGCCGAACGCTCCGTTGAGCCACAGGATCATGGCGACCGACGCTAGTGGTCGGGTGGTGCCCAGGTCACGAGACTCCGGCGCCGGTCGTGACGGGTCGGCGGGGGTCCCCCGACCCGGTGCGCGGCTCGACGCGCGCGTCGACAGGCACGTCGGCGGGTGCTGCCGGGGTGCTCCGGCTGCGGGTGCGGCGGGAGAGGGACGGGTGGCCCAGGGCGACGCCCGCGAGCACGACGAGCGCGCCGGCGGCCTGCTGGAGGGCGAGCCGCTCGTGCGCGACGAACAGGCCCAGCGCCAGGCCGGCCACCGGGTTGAGCAGGCCGACGAGGCCCACGGTGCCGGCCGGGAGGCGACGCAGGCCCGCGAACCACGCGAGGTAGGCGAGCGCGGTCGCCGCGACCGAGAGGAACGCCAGCCCGGCCCACGCGGGTGCGTCGAGGTGCGGGGGAGCGCCCTCGACGACGAGCGCGGCCACCAGCAGCGTGGACCCGCCGGCGACGAGCTGCCACGCGGTCGACGAGACCACGTCCACGTCGTCGTCGCGCCACCGCTGCGCGAGCACGAACCCGACGCTCGACATGAGCATCGCGGACACCGACGCGACCAGCCCGCGCGCGTCGAGCGACGTGCCGCCCGTGAGCACCATGGCACCCACCCCGACGAGCCCCAGCACGCCTCCCGCGACCGCCGGCAGGGCCGGCCGCTGCGCGACCAGGGCCCACGCCACCAGCATCATCACCAGGGGCGAGGTCGCCATGACGGTCGCCGCGACGCTCGTCGGGAGCAGCTGGGCGGCGACGTACACGAGGACGAAGAACGCGCCCATGGTGAGGGTCCCGAGCACGAGCGAGCGCCACCACCACGCACCGCGGGGCAGGCGGCGTGCGACGAGCAGGAGCACGAGGCCGGCGGGCAGCGCGCGCAGCGCGGAGCCCCACAGCGGCGAGTCCGCGGGCAGCAGGTGCCGGGTGACGTAGTAGCTCGCGCCCCAGGTGAGCGGCGCGTAGGCGGTGAGCGCCATGAGCCGCAGATTGCCTTCCATGGAAGACAATATATCTTGCCCGGAAGATAGTGTGGTGCGGTGTCCACCACACCTCCACCCGACCGGCTCGACCTGATCCAGGCCGCCTGGCGGCGCGAGCGCCCCGACCTGGACCCGTCGCCGCAGGGCGTCATCGGTCGCCTGCACCGCGTCGCCGGGCACCTGACCGACGAGCTCGTCGCCGTGTACCGGCAGCACGGGCTCTCGGAAGGTGACTTCGACGTGCTCGCGACGCTCCGCCGCGCGGGCGAGCCGTTCGAGCGGACCGCGGGCGACCTGGCCGCCAACACGCTCGTCACCTCCGGCGGCATGACCAAGCGCATCGACCGGCTCGAGCGCGCCGGGCTCGTCTCGCGTCGCGTGTCCGACGACGACGCGCGTGCCCGCCTCGTCGCGCTCACCCCCGCCGGCCGCGAGCTGATCGACGCCGCGTTCACCGACCACATGGCGAACGAGCACCGCCTGCTCGCGGCCCTCGACCCCCGCGACGCCGCCACGCTGGCCCGCATCCTGCGCACCTGGCTCACCCACCTGGAGCCCCCACCCACCCCCTGACCGCGCGTCGCAGCAGGGACCGACGAGCGCGTGCAGCGCGTGCAGCGCGTGGGAAAGGCGGTGGGCGGGCGCGCCGGGGTTGGTACCCTGGGCGCGTCGTGACTGGCGCAACGGGTGGGTCACCACCGGGGAGCGACGCAGCAGCTGGACCACGGGGTCGGACGCCTGGGCCCTCGGTCGCCTCATCACCGGACCGTCCGTGTGCGTGGCGCCGAGCGCGCCCGCACCTGACTGCGACAGGAGCAGCCGCATGAGCGACAACGTGCTCGACCAGAACATCGCCGACCTCGACCCCGAGATCGCCGCCGTCCTCGACGGTGAGCTCGCGCGCCAGCAGGGCACGCTCGAGATGATCGCGAGCGAGAACTTCGTCCCGCTCGCCGTCCTGCAGGCGCAGGGCTCCGTGCTGACGAACAAGTACGCCGAGGGCTACCCGGGCCGCCGCTACTACGGCGGCTGCGAGCAGGTCGACATCGCCGAGAACATCGCGATCGAGCGCGCGAAGGCGCTGTTCGGCGCGCAGTTCGCGAACGTCCAGCCGCACTCGGGCGCGACCGCGAACGCCGCCGTGCTGCACGCGATCGCCCGCCCCGGCGACACGATCCTCGGCCTCGCCCTCGACCAGGGCGGCCACCTCACGCACGGCATGAAGATCAACTTCTCGGGCCGGCTGTACGACGTCGTCGCGTACGGCGTCGACGAGACGACCTCGCTGGTCGACATGGACGAGGTCCGCCGCCTCGCCGTCGAGCACAAGCCCAAGGTCATCATCGCGGGCTGGTCCGCGTACCCGCGCCAGCTCGACTTCGCGGCGTTCCGCGCGATCGCCGACGAGGTCGGCGCGTACCTGTGGGTCGACATGGCGCACTTCGCGGGCCTCGTCGCGGCGGGCGTGCACCCCTCCCCGGTGCCGCACGCGCACGTGGTGTCCTCGACCGTGCACAAGACGATCGGCGGCCCTCGCTCGGGCTTCATCCTGACCAACGACCCGGACCTCGCGAAGAAGATCAACTCCGCGGTGTTCCCGGGCCAGCAGGGCGGTCCGCTCATGCACGTCATCGCGGCCAAGGCCGTGGCGTTCAAGGTCGCCGGCTCGCCCGAGTTCCGTGACCGCCAGGAGCGCACGGTCCGCGGCGCCGCGATCATCGCCGAGCGGCTCACGCAGGCCGACGTCGCGGCCGCCGGCATCACCGTCCGCTCGGGCGGCACCGACGTGCACCTCGTGCTCGTCGACCTGCGCGACGCGGCGATCGACGGCAAGCAGGCGGAGGACCTCCTGCACGAGGCCGGCATCACGGTGAACCGCAACGCCGTCCCGAACGACCCGCGCCCGCCGATGGTCACCTCGGGCCTGCGCATCGGCACGCCCGCGCTCGCGACGCGCGGCTTCGGCGACGTCGAGTTCACCGAGGTCGCGGACATCATCGCGACCGCGCTGGTCGGCGGCGAGCAGGCGGACCTGGCGGCGCTGCAGGCGCGCGTCGCCAAGCTCACCGCCGAGTTCCCGCTGTACCCGACGCTCAAGCAGTACTGAGCATGACGGCCCAGATCCTCGACGGGACCGCCACCGCGGCGGCCATCAAGGCGGAGCTCGCGCAGCGCGTCGCGGCGCTCGCCGCGCGTGGCGTGACCCCCGGCCTCGGCACGCTGCTCGTCGGCGACGACCCGGGCAGCCGGTGGTACGTCGCGGGCAAGCACCGGGACTGCGCCGAGGTCGGCATCGCCTCCATCCAGGAGGAGCTGCCGGGCGACGCGACGCAGGAGGACATCGAGGCGGCGGTGCGCCGGCTCAACGAGAACCCGGCGTGCACCGGCTTCATCGTCCAGCTGCCGCTGCCGAAGGGCATCGACACGCACCGCGTGCTCGAGCTCGTCGACCCGGAGAAGGACGCCGACGGCCTGCACCCGACGAACCTCGGTCGCCTGGTCCTGCGGGTCAACGAGCCGATCACGAGCCCGCTGCCGTGCACGCCGCGCGGCATCGTCGAGCTGGTCGAGCGGCACGGGATCTCGCTGCACGGGGCGGACGTCGTCGTCGTCGGACGCGGTGTCACGGTCGGCCGGTCGATCGGTCTGCTCCTGACGCGCCGGGCCGTCAACGCGACCGTCACGCTGACCCACACGGGCACCGACGACCTCGCGGAGCACACGCGCAACGCCGACGTGGTCGTCGCCGCGGCGGGCGTGCCCGGGATCATCACGCCGGACATCGTCAAGCCGGGCGCGGTCGTGGTCGACGTGGGCGTCTCGCGGGCGACCGACCCGGAGACCGGCAGGTCGCGGGTCGTGGGCGACGTCCACCCGGGCGTCCAGGAGATCGCCGCCTGGGTCTCGCCGAACCCGGGCGGGGTCGGCCCCATGACGCGGGCGATGCTGCTGAGCAACGTCGTCGAGACCGCCGAGCGGCTCGCCGGCTGACCACGCGCGCGTGGGCCCCGACCGGTCGCCGGTCGGGGCCCACGCACGTCCGGGCGACGAGCCCTGCGGAACGCCCACGCGCACGGCCGCCGCGGCCCTACGCTGCGACCAGGTCGCCCGCGTCCGTGGGCGCGACGAAGGGACGTGCGATGGCGCGCAGTTTCGGACCCTCGGCGAAGGTCCTCGTGTGGGGCGTGGCGACGCTCGTCCTCGGTGCCCTGGCGAGCGTGTGGGGCTGGCTGTCACAGATCGCGCAGGCCTCGCGCGGGTACGTCGACACCGACGGGACCAGCGCGCTCGTCGTGCTCGGCATCGTCGCGGCGCTGATCGGGCTGGTGGTCACGCTCGCGGGCGTCTGGCAGCTCGCGACGAACGTCGACATCGCGGCGCTCGCCGCGCAGGAGGCCGCGGCCCAGGTCGAGCGTGACCAGGAGCGGGCGGAGCGCTCGTACGCCGAGGCCGCACGCGACGTCGAGGAGCGCTGGAAGAACCGGCTCGCGGACGAGGCGGGGCGCGACGACTGACGACCCGGTCACCGGCTCGCTCACGCCTGTCGCAGGACGTCCTTGGCGGCCACCCGCGCGACGCGGTTGACCTGCGCCTTCGTCATCGCCCCGGCGGGCAGGGCGCGCGCGATCGCCTCGGCCAGCAGCTTGACGTCGACGACGCCCTTGGCCGCGGCCTGCGCGTTCGCGTTGGTGCGGCGCAGCAGCGCGTAGGTGTCGACGCGCTCGAGCTCCCTGTTCTTGTACCCCCAGACCGCACGGGCGATCTCGTCGACGGTCGGCATGTCGTCCTCCTCGGGGACCGGGCCCGACTTCTGTTCGGTGACGCGTCCGACGAACGCGCGGACGTCCGCCAGGGTGGTGCCCCTGGCGAGCTCGAAGTGCATCGCGTCGCGCCGCCCGCGGGGGAAGTCCAGCCCCCAGACGAACAGCCCGCCGGCGTCGCGCAGGACGTCCCGCACCGCGCGCTCCTGCGCGGCCGAGAAGCCGGACACGTACGGGGTGCCCCGCGGCTGGTGGAGCTCGAACGGGTGCCTCGCCCCGTTGACGTCCACGGCGGTCCCGGAGATGTGGTTGGAGCCCGCGGCGCCGCCCACCTGCGTGTTGAACGCCCTCGAGCGCCAGCCGTTGACCACGGCGACCTTCTCGACCCGCTCGTGCAGCTGCTCCAGGAGCCAGACGAACGCGCGGGCGACGTCGCCGTCGCGCACGGTGGCGCCGTTCGCGTCGTCGCCGACGACGATGCGCGTGACGCTCGACTCGCGGGCGTCGGACCACCCGTTCATCGTGACCATGTCGCCTCCTGACCGCTGGGCGCGGGACCAGTCGTGGGGCGTCGCGGGTCGGGGCTCGCGGCAGCGTACGTGGGACAAGGTGCCGTGCGGGGTCCGTCCTGATACGCCGACGAGGTCGTCCCGCCGGTGAGGCAGGATCGTCCCGGACGACCGCGGGAGGCCCGCGCGCCGAGGAAGGACTGCTGTGCTCACGATCGCGACCGTCAACGTCAACGGCATCCGGGCGGCGTTCCGCCGCGGGATGGGCGAGTGGCTCGACACGCGCAAGCCGGACGTGCTGCTGCTGCAGGAGGTGCGCGCCACCGACGAGATCCTCGCCGACCACCTGTCTCCCGGCGAGTGGCACCTCGCGCACGAGGCGTCGGTGACGAAGGGGCGCTCGGGCGTCGCGATCGCGACGCGCCTGCCGATGACGGCGGTGCGCGTCGGGCTCGGCACGGGTGTCCCCGGGGACTGCGGTCGGTGGGTCGAGGCCGACCTCGAGGTCGACGCGCACGACGGGCAGGGGCCGCGCACGCTCACGGTCGTCTCGGCGTACATCCACTCCGGCACGCTCGGCACACCGTCGATGGACGAGAAGTACGCGTTCCTCGAGGTGGTGACCGCGCGCCTCGCGGAGCTCGCGCAGGCGGGCCGGATGGTGGTGGTGGCGGGGGACGTGAACATCGCGCACCGCGAGGCCGACATCAAGAACTGGAAGGGCAACCTCAAGTCGGCCGGGTTCCTGCCGCAGGAGCGCGCCTACCTGGACCGCTGGCTCGACGACCTGGGCTGGCGCGACCTGGGCCGCGAGCTCGGCGGCGAGGGCCCGGGGCCGTTCACGTGGTGGTCGTGGCGCGGCAAGGCGTTCGACAACGACGCGGGCTGGCGGATCGACTACCAGCTCGCGACGCCCGCGCTCGCGGACCGCGCGGTCGCCGCGACGGTCGACCGTGCCGCGACGTACGACGCGCGGTTCTCCGACCACGCGCCGCTCGTCGTCGAGTACGACCTGTAGGCGGGTCAGCCGCGCGGCGTGCCGTGCACGGGCGCCGGCGGCAGGTCGCGGGAACGCAGCAGCGGGGAGGCGACGACGGGCAGCGTCGCGACGAGGCCGATGCCGGCGGCGACCCACAGCGTCGTCACGACGCTCGTCGTGTGCCCGAGCCACCCGCCGAGGAGGCTGCCGAGCGGCATCGAGCCCCACACGAGGAACCGCACGGACGCGTTCATGCGTCCGAGCAGCGCGGGCGGGCACAGCCGTTGCCGGAAGCTCACCTGCGTGACGTTGTAGACGACGATCCCGACGAACATGATCGCCATCCCCGCGACGAGCACGGGCGCGGCGTGTCGCGGCAGCACGCCGGCGAGCGGTGTCGCCAGACCGGCGACGCCGAACAGCAGCGCGGACAGCGGGATGACCCGGGACCCGCCGACGAGCCGCGCGAGCCGGTCGGCCGCGAACGCGCCGGCCAGGCCGCCGACGGCGGACGCGGACACGACCACCCCGAACGTCGCGGTGTCGAGGCCCAGGACGCGCAGCGCGTAGATGGCGAGCACCGCAGCGGTGGCCGCGCTGCCGAAGTTGGAGATCGACGTGGTCGCGACGATGCGGCGCAGCAGCGGCTGGTGCAGGACGAACCGCAGGCCCTCGGCGATCTCGGTGCGCAGCGGACGCCGGTCCTCGCGCGGGGGCAGGTCCTCCCGCGCGGCGATCCGCCCGACGCCGAGCGCGGACAGCGCGTACGTGACGACCGTGACGGCGACGAGCCCGGGTGCGCTGACGACGCGCAGCAGCGCGCCGCCGACCGCGGGTGCGGCGACCTGCGCGACGGACTGCGTGGCCTGGAGCTTGGAGTTGCCCTCGACCACGTGGTCGAGGCCGACCAGCCCGGGCACGTAGCTCTGGTGCGCGACGTCGAAGAACACGCTCGCCACCGAGACGACGGCGGCGGCAGCCCGTCCGCGTGAGCACTGCCCGCCGCTCGAGCCCTCGCAGACGTGAGGTCCCGGACGCCGCACGAGAGGTGGGACTGGCGCCCGGCCCGCGACACCGGCACGATTCGAGCTGATGATGGACGATCTCTACGGAACCTGGTACGACGCGTCGTGGACAGCGCTCGCGCTACTGAACATCGGCTTGATCGTGTTCGCTCTCCGGCAGCTGTCCTCGAGCGCCAGGCTGCGCGCCGCGACGAAGGTCGTCTTGGCGTTCGCGGCGATCTTCCTGCCCTTCCTCGGGCCAGGAGCCGCCATCGTCGTCGCGCGTCGTCGCGCGACAGACCGCGCGACGCCGCTCGCCCGAACGTGATCGTCCTCGTCGCTCCGAGCATCGCGGCCCAGGGGCTCCTCGGGCGTTCGGCGAGGATCACGGGGTGAGCTCTTCGGCGGCGGCGAGCATCCGTGGATGTCCGACGAGCAGGGGAAGGGCTCAGGCGACGAAGGCCGGGGCTCGCAGGCCCTCGCGCGCGAACGCCGCGGCGACCGCGTCCGCGACGGTGGCGAGCGCGTCCGCCTCGACGAGCGCGATGGCGGAGCCGCCGAACCCGCCGCCCGTCATGCGCGCACCGACCGCGCCCGCCGCCCGTGCCGCCTCCACCGCGACGTCGAGCTCGCGGCACGACACCTCGTAGTCGTCGCGCAGCGAGGCGTGCGACGCGTCGAGGAGGGGACCGGTGTCACGCAGACGGTCCGCGTCGAGGAGGGCGACGAACTCGCGGACGCGCGCGATCTCGGTCAGCACGTGCCGTACCCGGCGCGCACGGAGCTCGCCGTCGGGCGTCCCGTCGTCGAGCGCCGCGATCGCGTGCTCGGCATCCCCCGGGGCGTCGGTGAGCTCGCGCAGCGTGGCCACGCCGAGCAGCCGCGCGGCCTCGTCGCACGTCGCCCGACGCGCCGCGTACTGCCCGTCGACGAGCGCGTGCTCGGCGCGCGTGTCGATCACGAGGAGGGCGAGGCCCTCGGCGGCCGGGTCGAACGGCACGTGCCGGACCGACTGGTCGCGGCAGTCGAGCAGCAGCGCGTGGCCCGGCTCGGCACGCAGCGCCGCGGCCTGGTCCATGCCGCCCGTGGGTGCACCGGCGATCTCGTTCTCGGCGCGTACGCAGTCCGCGGCGAGCGCGGCACGGTCCTGCGCGAGCGCGTTCACCGCGTCGAGCGCGAGCGCGACGGAGCAGGACAGCGCGGCGGAGGACGAGAGCCCGGAGCCGACGGGCACGCACGAGTCGATCGCGACGTCGAAGCCCGCCACCGGCAGCCCGCGCTCGCGCAGCGCCCACGCGACGCCCGCGACGTACGCGGTCCAGCCGGCGACGGCACCGGGGGCGACCGACGCGAGCTCGAGCGCGGTCACGACGCTCGCGTCCCACGCGGAGGCCATGCGCGCCGTGCCGTCGCCGCGGCGGCGCACGGCCGCGAACGTGCGGTGCGCGAGCGCGACCGGCAGGCACAGGCCGCCGTTGTAGTCGGTGTGCTCGCCGATGAGGTTGACGCGTCCGGGTGCCGACCACACGCCGTCAGGCGCGACACCGAACGCGGTGTCGAACAGCGCACGGGCGCGCTCCTCGCCCGTCCCCGCGTCCCACGCGGGCACCCACGTGGTCATGCGAGCTCCTGCAGCCGCGCCGCGATGCGCTCGGGCGTCGTGTCGCTGACCCAGGCCGCGACGCCGGACTCGACGCCCGCGAGGTACTTGAGCTTGCCGGGCGCGCGCAGCACCGAGAACACCTGCAGCGACAGGCGCCAGTCGTCGCGTCCCTGCCGCGCGGGCGCCTGGTGCCAGCCCGAGATGTACGGCAGCGGGACCGCGGTGTCGTCGTCGACGAAGAACAGGTCGAGGCGCCGCAGCAGCTCGAGGTAGGTGGTCGCCAGGTCGGCGCGCTCGGCGTCGTCGAGCGCCGGCAGGTCGGGGACGTCCCGGCGGGGGACCAGGTGCACCTCGACGGGCCAGCGCGCCGCGAACGGCACGTACGCGACCCAGTGCTCGGACTCGAGGACGACGCGCGTGGCGTGCCGCAGCTCCGCGTCCAGCACGTCGCGGCCCAGCAGGCGACCGGTGCGCGCGCGGTGCTCGCTCGCGGCCGCGAGCATGGTCGCGGTGCGGGGCGCGAGGTAGGGCAGCGCGTAGATCTGCCCGTGCGGATGGTGCAGCGTGACGCCGATCTCCTTGCCGCGGTTCTCGAACGCGAAGACCTGCTCGACGCCCTCGGTCGCGTTGAGCGCCGCGGTGCGGTGCGCCCACGCCTCGATGACCGTGCGCATCCGGCGCGGGCCGACGGTCCGCAGCGACGCGGTCGGGTCCGCCGAGAAGCACACGACCTCGCAGCGGCCCACCGCGGGGCGCGTCTGCCACAGCGGCTCGTCGTCGCGCAGCGTCACCTCGTCGAGCACGCCGGGCACGCGCAGCAGCGACGGGAAGCGGTTCTCGAACACGACGACGTCGTAGTCCTCCGCGGGGATCTCGCCGTCCTGGTACGCGGCGCCGGGCCGGGCGGGTGCGAGGGGGTTCGCGTCCGCGGGCGGCAGGAACGTGCGGTTCATGCGGTGCGCCGCCATCGCGACCCACTCGCCCGTGAGCGGGTCGCGCCTCAGCTCGGGGCCGGTGGGCACGACGCCGTCCGCGTCGGGCGCGAACCGGTCCGGCAGCGGGCGCGGGTCGTCCAGCCGGCGTGTCGCCGCGCCCGAGACGTAGGGCTCGGAGTCGTCGAAGTAGAGCAGCTCGCGGCCGTCGGCGAGCGTGGTGCTCGTGACGCGCACGCCGGCGCTCGCGGTGGGGGTGCCTGCTGGATCGGCCGTGGTCGTGCTCGTCCGGGTGGTCATGCGTCGTCTCCCACGTGCGGAGGAAGGGTGCCGGGGGCGCCCGCGGGGGGTGCAGCGGGATCGTCGCTGACGACGACCGTCTGCAGGCGGTCGGTGAGCAGGCGGCGGGCCGCGGCGGGGGCCTCGTCGTCCATCACGACGAGGTCGACCTCCTCGAGGTCGGCGATCTTCGCGAGACCGACCGTGCCCCACTTCGTGTGGTCCGCCAGCACGGTGGTCGCGGCCGCGCAGCCCATGAGCGCGCGGTCGGTCGCGGCCTCGGCGAGGTTCGGCGTGGTGAGGCCGGACTCGTCGAGCCCGTGCACCCCGAGGAACGCGCGGTCGACGCGCAGGAGCGCGAGCGAGGCGTCGGCGACGCGTCCGACGAGCGCGTCGGACGGGGTGCGCACGCCCCCCGTGAGGACGACCTCGAGGTCACCCGGTGCGACGGCCCGGTGCAGGACGTCGGCGATGCGCAGGCCGTTGGTGACGACCGTGAACGGGCGCAGCGCGGCGTCCTGCGCGACGAGCTCGGCGAGCCGGTAGGTGGTCGAGCCGGCGGACAGCGCGACGGTCTGGCCGGGCTCGAGGTCCGCGTGCGCGGCGCGCGCGATCGCGGTCTTCTGCGGGCCGGCGTGCTCGACCTTGACCTCGAAGCCGGGCTCGTCGGACGCCCGCGTGCCCTCCGGCGCCACGGCCCCGCCGTGCACGCGGCGCACGAGGCCGGCGCGTGCGAGCTCGGCGATGTCCCGCCGGATCGTCATGTCCGAGACGCCGAGGTCGTCCACGAGGTCGGACACGCGGGCGGCACCGTGCGCGCGCACGGCCGCGAGGATCAGTTCTTGTCGTTGGGTCGCCAGCACTCGAACATCGTCGCACATGACCCAACAGAAACAAACACCCGGACGGGTGGGTCCGTCAGCGTCCCGCGGGGGAGAGGCCGAGCGAGCGCCCCGCGAGCCCGCGCTGACGGGTGCCCAGCGTGCGGGCGACCTGCCGCAGCGCGACCGCCGCGGGCGAGTCCGGGTGGCTCAGCACCACCGGCTCGCCCACGTCACCGCCCTCGCGCAGCGTCACGTCGATCGGCACCTGACCCAGCACGGGCACGGCGGCGCCCGTGAGCTGCGTGAGGCGCGCCGCGACGTGCTCGCCGCCGCCCGAGCCGAACAGCTCGAGCCGCGAGCCGTCCGGCTGCTCGAGCCAGGACATGTTCTCCACCACGCCCACGACCTGCTGGCGGGTCTGCACCGCGACCGAACCCGCGCGCTCGGCGACCTCCGCGGCCGCCGCCTGCGGCGTCGTCACGACGACGATCTGCGAGCCCGGCAGCAGCTGGGCGACCGAGATCGCGATGTCACCCGTCCCCGGCGGGAGGTCCAGCAGCAGCACGTCCAGGTCGCCCCAGAACACGTCCGCGAGGAACTGCTGCAGCGCACGGTGCAGCATCGGCCCGCGCCACACCACGGGCTGGCCCGGCGGCACGAACATCCCGATCGAGACGACCTTGACGTCGTGCGCCACCGGCGGCAGGAGCATGTCGTCGACCTTCGTCGGCGGCCGGTCCACGCCCAGCATGCGCGGGATCGAGAAGCCGTAGATGTCGGCGTCGACCACGCCGACCCGCAGGCCGTCCGCCGCCATCGCGACCGCGAGGTTCGCCGTCACGGACGACTTGCCCACGCCGCCCTTGCCGGACGCGATCGCGAACACCTTCGTGAGCGACGTCGCCTGCGCGAACGGGATCGTCGGCTCCGCGTCCGTGCCGCGCAGCAGGCGACGCAGGTCCGCGCGCTGCTCGGCGGTCATGACGCCCAGCTCGACGGCCACCTCGTCGACCCCGTCGACCCGCGCGACCGCGGCGGTGACGTCCCGCGTCAGGGTCTCCTTGAGCGGACAGCCGGGGGTCGTCAGGTCGATGCCGACGACGACGCGCGCGCCGCCCGTCGCGGTGGGTGAGCCGAGGTCGACCGAGCGGACCATGCCGAGCTCGGTGATCGGGCGGCGGATCTCGGGGTCCTGGACCGTGGCGAGCGCGGAGCGCACGGCGTCGAGGAGCGCGGCGTCGGTGGCGGGAGTCGGGGGCACGGCGACCATGCTAGGTCGGCCGCGGCGCGCCCCGTCCGGGCCGTCCGGCCCGGGCCCCGCCCGGCTCGGCGTCCTCGGCGTCGTCCTCCTCCGGCTGGGCCAGGAGCTCCTCGAGGAGGTTGCGCAGCTCGGAGCGCACGAAGTCGCGCGTCGCGACGTCACCCAGCGCGATGCGCAGCGCGGCGACCTCGCGCGCGAGGAACTCGGTGTCCGCGAGGTTGCGCTCGGCGCGCTGCCGGTCCTGCTCGGCCTGCACGCGGTCGCGGTCCGTCTGCCGGTTCTGCGCGAGCAGGATGAGCGGTGCGGCGTAGGACGCCTGGAGCGACAGCATGAGCGTCAGGACGGTGAAGCCGTTCGCTGAGCTGTCGAACCGCGGGCGGTCCGGGCCCCAGTCGGCGTTCCAGGTGAGCCACGCGGCGCAGAAGATCGTCAGCCAGAAGATGAACGACGGCGTGCCGAGGAACCGCGCGATGCTCTCCGACGCGCGCCCGGCGGCGTCCTGGTCCGCGTTCGGGCGCGGCAGCGACAGGCGTCGCCGCGACTCGCGCGGCTGGTCGAGGCGCTCAGCCACGACCGACCACCGGTCGGGCCGGGCGGGCGGGGGTGGTGCGCAGGGCGTGCTCCTCGTCGTCCTGCTCGCGCCAGTCCTCGGGCAGCAGGTGGTCGAGCACGTCGTCGACCGACACCGCGCCGAGCAGGCGCTTGTCGGCGTCGACCACGGGGAGCGCGAGCAGGTTGTACGTCGCGAGCTGGCGGGTCACGGCGATGAGTGGCTTGCCGGCCTCGACTGGCTCGATGTCGGTGTCGACGATCGACCCGATCGCCTCGTGCGGGGGTTCGCGGAGCATGCGCTGCAGGTGCACGACGCCGATGTAGCGCCCGGTGGGCGTCTCGAGCGGCGGGCGCGCGACGAACACCATCGACGCGAGCGCGGGCGTCAGGTCCTGGCGGCGCACGTGCGCGAGCGCCGCGGCGATCGGGGTCTCGGGGCCCAGGATCACCGGCTCGGTGGTCATGAGGCCGCCCGCGGTGTTGTCCTCGTACGCGAGCAGGCGCCGGACGTCGCGGGCCTCCTCGGGCTCCATGAGCTCGAGGAGCTCGGCCGCCTGCTCGTCGGGCAGCTCGCCCAGCAGGTCCGCCGCGTCGTCGGGCTCCATGGCCTCGAGGACGTCGGCGGCGCGGCCCATCTCCAGGCCCTGGAGGATCGCGACCTGGTCGTCCTCGGGCAGCTCCTCGAGCACGTCCGCGAGCCGGTCGTTGTCGAGGGCCGAGGCGACCTCGAGCCGGCGCGTGGTGCCCAGGTCGTGCAGCACGTCCGCCAGGTCCGCGGGCTTGAGGTCCTCGTACTGCGCGAGCAGCAGCTCGGCGCCCTGCTGCCCGGCGGCGCGGGCGAGGCCGGTGACCTCGCCCATCGCGACGAGCTGCGTCTCGCCGCGGCGGCGCAGCAGGCCGCGGTGGCCGGGGACGACCCGCCGCACGAAGAGCTTGGTGACCACCCAGTCGTTGTTGCGCTGCAGCTCGATCGCGACGTCCTCGATCGTCGCCGACCCGCTGCCGTCCGCCAGGTCGACCGTGCGGTCGAGCAGCTCGCTCACCACGAGGGTCTCGAACGCGCGCTGCTCGAAGCGCCGCATGTTCACCAGGCCGGTCGAGATGACCTGGCCCGGGTCCATCGCGGTGACGCGCGTCAGGGGCAGGAACACGCGGCGCTTGCCGGGAACCTCGACGACCAGCCCGACCGCGCGCGGTGCGCCCTTGGGGCGCACGAGCACGACGACGTCGCGCACGCGCCCGACCTGGTCACCGAGGGGGTCGAAGACCGTGGTACCGGCCAGGCGCGCGACGAAGACCCGGGTGCCCACGCTGCTCACGCGGTCAGCCTAGACGCCGGGGCACCGGGCGGGGTCGTGGACACGTTTCACCACATCACTTACCGATCGGTCAGCAGGTGTGGTTTGCTCCGGTGTGTCCGGTCGAGCTCAACGGAGAGGATCACCGTGCACCACCACGCCACCGCACCAGCAGGACGCGTCCGCCGACGCGCGGCGCTCGCCGCGGGTGTCAGCCTCGTCGTCGCCGCGCTCGTCGCGGCCCCCGCCGCCGCGGGCGCCCGTCCCGGCCCACCCGGTCCCACGCGTCCCGACCCCTCGCGTCCCGACCTCGGCGCGAACGTCGTCGTGCTCGACCCGAGCATGCCGGTCGCCCAGGTCCAGGCCGCGTTCGACGAGGTCCACGCCCGCCAGGTCGACGCCGAGATGGGCACGGGCCGCGCCAGCCTGCTGCTCCTGCCCGGCGAGTACGGGACCGCCGAGCAGCCGCTGCACGTCCGCGTCGGCTACTACACCGAGGTCGCGGGCCTCGGGGCGTCGCCGGGGGACGTCGTCGTGCACGGCACGATCGAGACGTACAACCGCTGCCTGTCCGACGACCCCGCGAACCCGAACTGCCTCGCGCTCGTGAACTTCTGGCGCACGCTGTCCAACCTCACGCTCGACATCGACGTCACGGGCCAGGACGGCTGCCGCTCGACGGCGAACTTCTGGGCCGTCTCGCAGGCCGTGTCCGTGCGCCGCCTGGACGTGCGCGCCGACCCCGGCGACCCCGCGTTCTCGCTCATGGACTACTGCACCGCCGGTCCCCAGTACGCGAGCGGCGGGTTCATCGCCGACTCGCGGTTCGGCGACGTCGTCAACGGCTCCCAGCAGCAGTGGCTCACACGCGACAGCGAGGTGCGCTCGTGGTCCAACGCGGTGTGGAACCAGGTCTTCGCGGGCGTCGAGGGCGCACCCGACGACGCGACGTTCCCCGACCCGCCGTACACGACCCTCGACACCACGCCGGTGAGCCGCGAGAAGCCCTACCTGTACGTCGACGCGCGCGGCGCGTGGCAGGTCCGCGTGCCGTCGGTGGCGCGCGGCAGCCGCGGCGTCACGTGGGCCGACGGGACGACACCCGGCCGGTCGGTCCCGCTGCGCGACTTCTACGTCGCCCGTCCCGGCGACGACGCCGCCCGTCTCGACCGCGAGCTCGCGCGCGGCAAGCACCTGCTGCTCACCCCCGGGCTCTACGACGTCGCGCGCACGATCACCGTGCGACGCCCCGGCACGGTCGTGCTCGGCCTCGGGCACGCGACGATCACCTCGGTGCGCGGCGCCGTCCCGCTGGTGGTCGCCGACGTGCCGGGCGTGGTCGTCGCGGGTCTGACCGTCGACGCCGGTCCGACGAGGTCGCCTGCCCTGCTGCGGGTCGCCGGCACGCACCACGGCCCGCACGCCGCCGCCGCGAGCCGGCGCGACCCGATCACCCTGTCCGACGTGTACTTCCGCGTCGGCGGGCCGCACCGCGGCAGCACGGACGTCGCGCTGCAGGTCGACGCCGACCACGTGCTCGTCGACCACACCTGGGTCTGGCGGGCCGACCACGGCGTCGAGGGGTTCACCGAGGGCGTCAACGGCGACACCGACCGTTGGCGCACCAACATCGGCCGCACGGGCGTCGTCGTGAACGGCGACGACGTCACCGCCACCGGCCTGTTCGTCGAGCACTTCCAGCGCCACAACCTCGTCTGGAACGGCGAGCGCGGGCGCGTCGTGATGTTCCAGAACGAGCTGCCCTACGACCCGCCGACGCAGGCCGACTGGACGAAGCCCGACGGCACGCCCGGCTGGGCGGGCTACAAGGTCGGCGACCGGGTGCGCACGCACGAGGTGTGGGGTGCGGGCGTGTACGTGTTCAACCAGAACAACCCGTCGGTCGTCACCGAGCGTGGGTTCGAGGTGCCGCGCCGCCCGGGCGTACGCCTGCACCACGTGATGACCGTCAACCTCAGCGCCGGCACCGTGCGGCACGTCGTCAACGACACCGGCGCGCAGGTGGACGCCACGAACACCGGGACGCCCGCGTTCGTCGCGCAGTACCCCTGAGCGCTCGGGACCGGCCCCGGCGCTCCCGCGGCCCGGCACGCACGCGCTCGCGCGTCGCGTGCCGGGCCGACGGGCGCGCCTGGCGCACTGCCAGGTCGGCGGGGGAGGATCGGGCCATGGCGTTCACCGGTCAGTCCCGCATCCCGCGCACCCCGACCCCCCCGCAGGGCGAGACCGTCGCGCGGTACGACACGTACGCGCAGGCCCAGAAGGCCGTCGACCTGCTCGCCGACAAGGCGTTCCCCGTGCAGATGGTCACGATCGTCGGCGCCGACCTGCAGATGGTCGAGCGCGTCACCGGGCGGCTGTCCTACCCGCGTGCCGCGTCCGGCGGTTTCGTCTCCGGGGCGTGGTTCGGCCTGTTCGTGGGCATCCTGCTGTCGCTGTTCTCCGAGCCCGGCGGCACGAGCCCGTTCCTGCCCGCGATCCTCATCGGCGGGGCGTTCGGCCTGATGTTCTCCGTGCTGACCTACTCGCTCACGCGCGGGCGGCGCGACTTCACGTCCGCGAGCCAGATCGTCGCCGCGTCCTACGCGGTGCTGTGCCACGCGGAGAAGGCGAACCAGGCGCGTCAGCTCCTCGGCGAGGTGGGCGGCGTCGTGTCCGGTTGGCCCCCGCGCCCGGTCCAGCCCGCGCAGGTGGACCAGCCCGTGCCGGCCGACCAGCCCGCGCCCGTCGACCGGCCGGCGCCCGCCGAGCAGCCGCCCGCCGCGTCCGGCGAGGCCGGTCCGACGACGACCGGCCCCGCCGCGTAGCGCGTCAGCGCCCGAGCAGCCCCGCCATCCACGCCTCGACCGCGTCGGGGTCGCGCGGCAGCGCCGCCGAGAGGTTCTCGTTGCCGTCCGCGGTGATCAGCACGTCGTCCTCGATGCGCACGCCGATGCCCCGGTACTCCTCCGGGATCAGCAGGTCGTCGGACTTGAAGTACAGGCCCGGCTCGATCGTGAACACCATGCCCGGCTCGAGCACCCCGTCGAGGTAGAGCTCGGCGCGTGCCTGGGCGCAGTCGTGCACGTCGAGGCCCAGGTGGTGGCTGGTGCCGTGCACCATCCAGCGGCGGTGGTGCTGGTTGTCGGGGTGCAGCGACTGCGCGGCGGGCACCGGCAGCAGGCCCCACTCGTCGAGACGTGCGGCGATGACCTCCATCGCCGCCGCGTGCACGTCGCGGAACCGGGCTCCCGGCACGGCCGCGGCGAACGCGGCGTCGGCCGCGTCGAGGACCGCCTGGTAGACGCGGCGCTGGACCTCGGTGAACACGCCGTCGACCGGGAGCGTGCGCGTGAGGTCCGCGGTGTAGAGCGAGTCGACCTCGACGCCCGCGTCGAGCAGCAGCAGCTCGCCCGCGCGGACCTGCCCGTCGTTGTCGATCCAGTGCAGCGTGGTCGCGTGCTCGCCGGCGGCGGCGATCGTCTCGTAGCCGACCGCGTTGCCCTCCTGGCGCGCGTGCCCGACGAACGTGCCCTCCACCACGCGCTCGCCGCGCGCGTGGGCCTGCGCCGCGGGCAGCGCGCGCACGACCTTCTCGAACCCCTCGATCGTGGTCGCGACCGCGAGGCGCATCTGCTCGACCTCGTGGGCGTCCTTGACGAGCCGCAGCTCGGACAGCGCCTCGACCAGGTGCTCGTCGCGGTCCTCCTGCTCGGCCACCCGCTCGGCCTCCTGCCGACGGATCTCCTCGACGACCGCCTCGACGGCCGGGTCCACCTCGGGGACGACGAGCAGCTGCACGCCACCGGACCCGACGTCCTTGGCGAGCGCGTCGCGCAGGTCGTCGAGGTGCCGGGTGCTGATGCCCGTGAGCGTCTCCACGTCCTCGAGCGTGGGACGCGCGCCCACCCAGAACTCGCCGTAGCGCGAGTCCGAGAAGAACTCGGTGGTGTCCCGGCCCGCGAGCGGGCGCAGGTACAGCACCGCGTGGTGACCGCTGCCGTCGTCGCCCGTGCCGTCGGTCACGGGGTGCAGGACGAGCACCGCGTCGGGCTCCTGCTCGACACCGAGCCCGGTGAGGTGCGCGAACGCGGAGTGCGGGCGGAACCGGTAGTCCGTGTCGTTCGACCGCACCTTGAACGTGCCGGCGGGCACGACGAGCCGGCGGCCCGGGAACTTGCCGGACAGCGCGCTGCGCCGCGCGGACGTGAAGTCCGCCGCGGGGCCGCGGGTCACCTCGGACGCGGGGCGCGGAGCCCAGCCGGACGTCACGAACTCCAGGAACGCCGCCGACCCCGGCCGCTGCGAACGGTTCGCGCCGCGCTCCTCGACCGGCTGGCCCTCCTGCCAGCCCGGGTCGCCCGGACCGGCGCCCGCGGGAGCCGTCGTCGTCGCGTCGGTGGCTGTGTCGTCGCTCATCCGACCATCTTCCCACCGCGTGCCCGGGACCCGTCCGGCGCCCGGCGCGCGAGGCGCCGACCGGGCTCGATACGGTTCCGGGGTGCGCATCGACCTGCACGCCCACTCGTCGGCGTCCGACGGCACGCAGAGCCCGGCCGAGCTCGTCGCCGCGGCCGCGCGCGCCGGGCTCGACGTGCTCGCGCTCACCGACCACGACACGACCGTCGGCTGGGCACCCGCCGCGCGCGCCGCGCGCGAGCACGGCATCGCGCTCGTGCGCGGCACCGAGGTGTCCGCCCGGTGGCGCGGCGTGAGCGTCCACCTGCTGTCCTACCTGCAGGACCCGGACCACCCCGCGCTCGTCGCCGAGCTCGAGGCCACGCGGCACGCGCGCGTCACACGCGCCGAGCGCATGGTCGAGCTCCTCGCGGTGGACGTGCCGATCACCTGGGCGGACGTGCTCGCGCAGGCCGGTGACGCCGTGACCGTCGGGCGCCCGCACGTGGCGGACGCGCTCGTCGCCAACGGGGTCGTCCCGGACCGGGACACGGCGTTCGCCCACCTGCTGCGCGCCGACGGGCCGTACCACGTGCCCCACTACGCGCCCGCCGCCGCGGACGCGGTCCGCGCGATCGTCGCCGCCGGTGGCGTCGCGGTCTTCGCGCACCCGGGCGCAGACGCGCGCGGCCGCATCGTGCCGGACGAGACGTTCGACGAGCTGGCTGCCGCCGGCCTCGCCGGCCTCGAGGTCGACCACCGCGACCACTCTCCCGCGCAGCGCGAGCGGCTGCGCGCGATCGCCGACCGGCTCGGTCTGCTCGTCACCGGCGGCAGCGACTACCACGGTGCGGGGAAGGTCAACGAGCTGGGGGAGAATCTCACCCGGCCGGAGATCCTGGCCGTGATCGAGGAACGAGGCACGAGTGAGGTGGTCCGGTGACCCCGGCGCAGCGACCGGTACGAGCGGCCCGGCGGCCGACATGAGCGCACGCGCGCACGCGCGCACCAGCGACGGCGTGAGCGGGGTGCGCCCGTGACCGAGGTCTTCGACCCGCGCCTGTTCGCGTCGGTCTTCATCACGCTGTTCGTCATCATGGACCCGCCCGGGACCGTGCCGATCTTCCTCGGCCTCACGGGCGCCATGACGCGTAAGCAGCGCAACAGGGCCGCGTGGCAGGCCGTCGCCGTCGCGCTCGGCGTGATCGTGTCGTTCGCGATCTTCGGCCAGTCGATCCTGTCGTACATGCACATCTCCCTCGCGGCGCTGCAGGCGTCCGGCGGGCTCCTGCTCCTGCTCATCGCGATGGAGCTGCTCACCGGCAAGATGGAGGAGCAGCAGGCGTCACCGAACGCCAAGGTCAACGTCGCGCTCGTGCCGCTCGGCACACCGCTGCTCGCGGGTCCCGGCGCGATCGTCGCGACGATGGTCTTCGTCAAGCAGGCCGACGGCACCGTGGGGGACTGGACGGCGATCGCGCTCGCGGTCGTCGCGGTGCACGTGTCCCTCTACCTCGCGATGCGGTTCGCCAACGTGATCCACCGCGTGCTCAAGGACTCGGGCACCATCCTCGTCACCCGCATCGCGGGTCTGCTGCTCGCCGCGATCGCGGTCCAGCTCATCGCCGACGCGGTGGTCGCGTTCGTGCAGGACGCGTCCTGACCCGTCCCGGCCCGCCGCACACCGCCTGACGACGCGCGAAGGCCCCCGCGCCGTGGAGCGCGGGGGCCTTCGTCGTCTGCGCGGCCGGTCGGCCGGCGGTGCGCGGTCAGGCGCCCGCGGGCTCGCCTGCGCCGCTCGCGCCGGCGTCCGCGCCCGACTCGCCCGCGGGGCGGCCGCCGCGCGTACGACGACGGTTGCGCGAGCGACGTGCGCGCGGCTCGCCGCCCTCGTCGGACCGCGGGGTGCCGGCGGGTGCGGCAGCGGTGCCACCGGCCTCGCCCGCACGGTCGCCCGCACGGTTCTCGTTCGCGCCGGCCTCGCCGGCGCCCCGGCCGCGGCCGCCGCGACGACGACGGCGGGCGCCGTCACCCTCGCCGGCGGTGTCGCGGGCCGGACGCGCGTCGGACCGGCCGCGCGAGCCGTCCTGCCCGCCGCGCGCGTCGCGCCCACCGGACGCGCCCTGGCGCGTGCGCTTGCCGGTCTCGCCCAGGTCCTCGATCGCCTCGGCGGCGAGACCCTCGCGCGTCTGCTTGTCCTTCGGCAGGCGCCCCTTGACGCCCTCGGGGATGTCGAGGTCGGTGTACACGTGCGGCGAGCTCGAGTACGTCTCGACGGGCTCGGGCTTGCCGAGGCCGAGCGCCTTGTCGATCAGGCCCCAGCGCGGCATGTCGTCCCAGTCGACGAACGTGACGGCCGTGCCCTTGTTGCCCGCGCGGCCCGTGCGGCCCGTGCGGTGCAGGTACGTCTTCTCGTCCTCGGGGCACTGGTAGTTGATGACGTGCGTGACGTCCTCGACGTCGATGCCGCGCGCCGCGACGTCGGTCGCGACGAGCACGTCCACCTTGCCGTGACGGAACGCGCGCAGCGCCTGCTCACGCGCGCCCTGGCCCAGGTCGCCGTGCAGCGCGCCCGCGGCGAACCCGCGCTCGACGAGCTCGTCGGCGACCTTCGCGGCCGTGCGCTTGGTGCGCGCGAACACGATCGTCAGACCGCGACCGCGCGCCTGCAGGATGCGGGCGAGCAGCTCGACCTTGTCCAGCGCGTGGGCGCGGTACGCGACCTGCTTGATGTTCTTGACGGTCTGGCTGCCGTCGTCGTCGGGGTCCTGCGCGCGGATGTGCGTCGGCTGCGACATGTAGCGGCGGGCCATCGCGACGACAGGGCCGGGCATGGTCGCCGAGAACAGCATCGTGTGGCGCGTCGCGGGCGTGGCCGCGAGCAGCGTCTCGACGTCCGGCAGGAAGCCCAGGTCGAGCATCTCGTCGGCCTCGTCGAGCACGACGGTGCGCACGTGGGACAGGTCGAGGTGGCGCTGCTTGAGCATGTCGATCATGCGGCCGGGCGTGCCGACGACCACGTCGACGCCCTTGTTCAGCGCGTCGATCTGCGGCTCGTACGCGCGCCCGCCGTAGACCTGCACGACGCGCACGTCCCGGCGTGCGGACGCGGTCGCGAGGTCGCCCGCGACCTGGACGGCGAGCTCACGCGTCGGGACGACGACGAGCGCCTGGGGCTTGCCCGGCGCGCGCAGCGCGTCGTAGCCCTCCTCGCCCGGCGCGACGATGCGGTGCAGCAGCGGGACGCCGAAGCCCAGCGTCTTGCCCGTGCCGGTCTTGGCCTGGCCGATGATGTCGTGGCCGGACAGCGCGACCGGCAGCGTCATCGCCTGGATGGGGAAGGGGCGGGTGATGCCCGCGTCGGCGAGCGCCCGGACGATCTCGGGCCGGACGTCGAAGTCGGCGAACGAGGCGTCCACGGCCTGCACGGACGAGGCCGTGCTCACCAGGGGGCGGGTCGAGGGGGCGGCGAGGGCCGAGGCGTGCTCGCTGGTGGTCTCGTCGGGGGCGCCGAGGTCGTCGGCGGGCAGGTTCGTCTGCGTCTGGGTCACGTGTGCTCTTCGGTGCGGGTGGCGGCCGCGCGCCGTCCGGTCGGGCGCGCCGTGGGGACGGGTCGCGCGCGCCGGGCGCAGCGGGGCGCCACGGGTGGCCGGCAGCCGATCGCGGATTGTCGAGCTCGCGGTCTCCGCCTCGTCGCGGGGCGACAGGGCGTGCGAGTGGGTCGTGGTCGACCGGGCAACCGATGTACCCGTCCAGGGTAGCCGACGAGCACCCCCCACCGGGCGGGCGTCGCCCGGTCGCGTGACCAGCGTCTCAGCCGCGGGGCGCCCCGGCGTTCTACGATCCTCGGATGAGCAACGCCGCGCCGACCCCGCCCGCAGGTCCGTCCTCGTCCTCGGCCAGGTCCTCGGCGCCGGCCGCCACGGCGGACGCCGTGGAGCTCCTGGGCCTGGTCGCCCAGCTCGAGCACACCGCGTTCGTCCGGCTCGCGGGGGACTGCGCGCTCGCCCCCGACGTCGAGCAGCGGCTCGCGTTGTCGCGGTTCGCGGCGGCGGCGGTGGAGCGGCGCGACCGCGTCCTCGCGCGCGTCGCGGAGCTCGGGGCCGACCCGGCGGCCAGCATGCGCCAGTTCGACGACGTGCTCACCGAGTTCGACGAGCGCACGCAGCCGAGCTCCTGGTGGGAGCGGCTGCTCAAGGCGTACGTCGGCTACGGCGTCGCGGACGACTTCTGCCGCATCGCCGCCCAGGGGCTCGACGAGCGCTCGCGCGCGGTCGTGCTCGAGGTGCTCGACGACGCGTCGCACGCCGAGCTCGCGGTCGCGGAGCTCGACGCCGCGGGATCGGGCGACGGCGTGCTGTCGTCGCGGCTCGCCCTGTGGGGCCGCCGGCTCGTCGGTGAGGCGCTCGGGACCGTCCAGCGGCTCATCACGCAGCGCCCGGCCCTGGAGCGGCTCGTGGCGGCCGCGGCCGCCGAGCCCGACGGCGCCCCGAGCGACGGCGGCAACGCGTCGGCCGCCGGCACGACGACGCCCAACGCACCCGCCAAGGTGTTCGGCGAGCTCACCGCGCAGCACACGCGGCGCATGAGTCGCCTGGGCCTGACGGCCTGACGGTCCCGACGACGCCGCCGGGCCGATGCCGCGCGGCGCCCGATGCCTGGCGGCGCCGGATGCCTGGCGGTCGCGTCAGTCCGAGCGCGGGCCTGTCAGATCGAGCCGAAGCCCACGCGCGGCTTGGCCTCGACGCCGACCTCGACGTACGCGAGCGACGCCGTGGGCACGATCACCCGGCGGCCCTTGCTGTCCGTGAGCTCGAGCGCGGGCTTGCCGGCGAGCGCCGCCGCGACGGCGGCCGACACCTCGTCGGAGGTCTGGTCGCTCTCCAGGACGATCTCCCGCGCCGCGTTCTGCACGCCGATCGTGATCTCCACGCCCGTCTCCCTCCGTCGCCACCACGTGCGCGACACGTCGCCGTGACCCGGTCGCCCGGACCCGGCCTGCTGGTCTCGCGACGATCCTAGGCGGCTGCCGCGCACGGTCACGCCGTGTCCGCGACCAGCGAAACCCTGGACTCCGTGGCGTCCGCGCGGCCGTCCCGCACCGGACCCGGGGCACTACTCGTCGTACGAGAAGTCCGCGCGCACGAGACCCTGGACGCCCGCCCACGCCAGCCGCGTCACGAGGTCGGCCGCGTGCTCGGACGCGCGCGGGTCGGCGACCTCCGCGCCCCGCAGCCGGTGCGTCGCGGCGCCCTGGGCGAGCGAGATCAGGGACACCGCGATCACGTCGCAGTCCGCGGGCGGCAGGCCGGTGACGGGCTCGAGCACGGCCGCGCACCGCTGGGCCGCGACCGACGACGCGTGCTCGACGCGCTTGCGCACGTCGGCGTCGCGCGTCACGTCCGACTCGAACAGCAGGCCCGACGACTCGCCCGCGACCTCGACGAACGTCATGTACGCGCGGACGATCGCCGCGATCACGGCCTGCCCGTCGCCGCGGCGCACAGGCCCCTGCTCGATGGGTGCCACGGCCTGCTCGACCGCCGCGATGAGGTCCGCCCCGCAGCGGTCCACGACCGCCAGGTACAGGTCGAGCTTCGACGGGAAGTGGCGGTACAGCACGGGCTTGCTCACCATCGCCCGGTCCGCGATGTCGTCCATCGAGACGTGGTGGAAGCCCTCGCTCGCGAAGAGCTCCTGGGCGATCTCGAGCACCTGCGCGCGCCGCTCGCCCCCCGACATCCGGACGGTGCGGGGTCGCGGCGTCAGCTCGCTCGGGGGCTCGGCCATGCCGCGAATGCTAGCCACCGAACGTTTCCGGGATGCGACGATGTCGGGGTGAGGCCGCCGCGAGTGCACCGGACGAGTGACCCGAGCGCGCCCGGACGCACGTCCGCGGGCGTCCGGGGGGCGGTCGTGCGCCGCGCTCGGGCACGCGCCGCGACCGTCGTCGTGGGGGCCCTGCTCGCGGGCGCGGGGACCGGGTGGGTGGTCGCCGGACCGCCGACGACGAGCGCGGCCGAGCCGGTCGCCCGGCCGCCCGCCGCGACGCTCGACGCGCTCGACGTCGCCGTGCGCGGGGGCGGTGCCGCCGCTCGCGGCGCGGCGGGTGACCGACCGCTCGTCGGCCCGTCGCGTCCCGCCGGGCCGGGCCCCACCTCCCCGGGCGTCCCGAGCACCGCGAATACCCCGGCCGCGAGCCCGGACCCCACCCTGCCGCCGGGGCTGACGGCGGAGGACGTCGCGGCGGGTCTGCTCGCGGCGGACGTGCCGGAGCACGCGTCGGGCGAGCTCGTCGTCGTCCCGGCCGCGCAGCGCGCGCGTGCGGACGCGGCCGGCGGCACCGACCGGGTGCTGCGCGTCCGCGTCGAGGTCGAGAAGGGCCTGCCGGTCGACCCGGCGGTGTTCGCCGACTTCGTCATGACCACGCTCACCGACGGTCGCGGCTGGGGCGGTGACGGGTCGGTGGCCTTCGAGGTCACGGACGCGGAGCCGGACGTGCGCGTCGTGCTCGCGTCGCCGGACCTCGTCGACGAGATGTGCGCGCCGCTGCGCACGGCGGGTCAGGTCTCGTGCGGTCGCAACGGGCACGCGGCGCTGAACTTCCGGCGCTGGGTCGAGGCCGTCCAGGACTACGGCGACGACCGCACCTCGTACCGGCAGTACCTGGTCAACCACGAGGTCGGCCACCTCCTGGGCCGGCCGCACCGGCCCTGCACCGCCGCGGGGGCGGTCGCCGACGTGATGCAGCAGCAGTCGTACGCGGTCAAGCCGTGCCTGCCGAACGCCTGGCCGTTCCCGCGGGACTGACCGCGCCGGCCCGGCGCACGGTGCCCGGATGTCGGCCCCGATGTCGGCCCGGATGTCGGTGGGCCGTGATGGGATGCACGCCGTGACGACCCCCGCCCCCGTGCTGCGCCGGCCCGCTCTCGCCGACGCACCCGTGCGGGGACCGGGGTCGCCGGTGACGCTCGACGACGCGCAGGCGGCGGCCGTCGCGTGGGCCGTGGATGCGGGGTCCGACGAGCGCGCGCTGCTCGTCCTGGGTGCCCCCGGGACCGGCAAGACGACGGTCGCGCTCGAGGCGGCGGTCGCGGCCGTGCGTGCCGGGCTCGCCCCCGAGCACCTGCTCGTGCTGTCGGCGACGCGACGCGGCGCGGCCGACCTGCGCGACCGGCTCGCCGCGCGGCTGCCCGTCACCTCGAGCCGCCCCCTGGTCCAGACCCCCGCGGCGGCGGCGTTCGCCGTGCTGCGCGCGCACGCCGTCGCGCGGGGCGAGGTGCCGCCGACGCTCGTGTCGGGCCCCGAGCAGGACCTGGTGCTCGCGGAGCTGCTCGCGGGGCACGCCGCGGGCGAAGGCCGAGCGGTCGACTGGCCCGAGCGCGTGCGGGGTGAGGCGCTCGGCGTCCGCGCATTCCGCGACGAGCTCCGCGACGTGCTCATGCGCGCCGCGGAGCGCGGCCTGGGTCCGGCGGACCTCGACGCGCTCGGTCGTGCGCACGCACGCCCCGAGTGGTGCGCGGCCGCCCGCGTGTACAGCGAGTACCTCGACGTCCTCGACCTGCGCGCGGCGACGCCCGACGCGGGGCTCCGGCTCGACCCGGCCGTCGTCGTCGCCGAGGCGTCGCGGGTGCTCGCGTCGTGGGAGCGCGAGGCGCCCGGGGCGCGGCCGCCCGCGTGGCGCCTGGTGGTCGTCGACGACCACCAGGAGAGCACGTCCGCGACCGCGTCGCTGCTGGGCGTGGTCGCGGCCCGGGGCGCGCGCGTCCTCCTCACGGCGGACCCGGACGCGGCCGTCCAGACGTTCCGCGGTGCCGAGCCGGCGCTGGTCGCGCGCGCGAGCGCGCCGCGCGCCGCGGGCGGTCGGGCGGACGACGCGGCGGGCGCGCTCGGCGCGGCGCGCGTCGTGCTGCCGAGGGTGTGGCGCCACGGGACGCACGTGCGCGACGTCGTCGAGCGGGTCACGCAGCGGGTCGGCACGCTCGGTGTCGCGGTGCACCGGCGGGCGGCGTCCGCGGCACAGGCCCCTGCGGCGAGCGCGCGCGTCGCGATCCTGCCGAGCGGGGCGCAGGAGGCCGCGTTCGTCGCGCGCGAGCTGCGCCGCGCGCACCTCGAGGACGGTGTCCCGTGGGAGCGGATGGCCGTGGTGGCGCGCGCCGGTTCGCAGGTCACCGCGCTGCGGCGCGCGCTCGCGGGGGCGTCGGTGCCGGTCGCCGTGCTGGGCAGCGACGTGCCGCTGCGCGACGAGCCCGCGGTACGGCCGCTGCTGGACGCGATGGCGGTCGCGTGCGGCACCGCCGAGCTCGACGCGGTCCTCGCGGCGCGCCTCGCGTGCTCCCCCCTCGGCGGGCTCGACCCGGTGGGGCTGCGCCGCGTGCGCCGCGCGCTGCGGGCCGAGGAGCTCGCGGGCGGCGGCGGACGGTCGAGCGACGCGCTCCTGGTCGAGGTGCTGGACGCGCCGGGCCGGGCCGGGACGCTGCCGCCCACGGTCGCGGCCCCGGTCGAGCGGCTCGCCCGCGTCGTGGACGCGGGCCGAGCGGCGGCCGCCGCGCCCGGTGCCGACGCGCAGGGCGTGCTGTGGGCGCTGTGGGACGCCGCGGGGCTCGCCGAGCCGTGGCGGCGCGCCGCGCTCGCGGGCGGCGCCGCGGGCGAGCGTGCGGACCGCGACCTCGACGCGGTGGTCGCGCTGTTCCGCGCGGCGGAGACGTTCGTCGAGCGCATGCCGCGCACACCGCCCGCGGCGTTCGTCGACTGGCTGCGAGCCCAGGACCTGCCGTCCGACTCGCTCGCGCCGCGCGCCCGGCGGGCCGCGGTGCCCGTGCTGACGCCGGCGGGCGCGGCCGGCGGGGAGTGGGACGTCGTCGCGGTCACCGGCGTGCAGGAGGGGGTGTGGCCCGACCTGCGGCTGCGCGACTCGCTGCTGGGCGCCCAGGCGCTCGCCGACGTGGTCTCGGGGCGCACGACGGCCGCGCAGGACGCCGCCGCGGCGGCGCAGGACGCGCGCGCCGCGGTGCTCGCCGACGAGCTGCGCTCGTTCGCCGTCGCCGTCTCACGCGCGCGGCGGGTGCTCGTGGTGACGGCGGTCGCGGACGCCGACCACCAGCCCTCGCCGTTCGTCGACCTCGTCGAGCCGGCCGAGGGGGAGCGGGACCACCGGCGCACGCAGGTCGAGCCCGCGCTGGACCTGCGCGGGCTCGTCGCGCAGCTGCGCGCGACGCTCGAGGCCGCGGCGGCCGCGGGCGAGCCCGCCGACCCGGGTGCGGTGGCCGCGCTCGCGGACCTCGCCGCGCGCGGCGTGCCCGGCGCCGACCCGCGGGAGTGGCACGGGCTCGCGGCACCGAGCACCGACGCGCCGCTGTACGGGCCCGACGAGCTCGTGCGTGTCTCGCCGTCGAAGCTCGAGACCGCGCACCGGTGCGCGCTGCGCTGGGCGCTCGAGGCCGCGGGCGGGACCGCCGCCACGAGCAGCGGGCAGTCGCTCGGCACGCTCGTGCACGCGGTCGCGCAGGAGCACCCGCACGGCACGCGGGCCGAGCTCACGGCCGCGCTCGACGAGCGCTGGGACTCGCTCGGGCTGGGCACGGGCTGGCCCGCGCGCGCGATGCGCGCCAAGGCCGACGCGATGGTCGAGCGACTCGCGGCGTACCTCGCGGGCGCCGGTGAGGCGCTGCTCGTCGAGGCCGACTTCGCGGTGCGCACCGACCGTGCGCTCCTGCGCGGCTCGGCCGACCGCATCGAGCGTGACCTCGAGCATCCCGAGCAGGTGCGCGTCGTCGACCTCAAGACCGGCGCGCGTCCGCCCGCGCGGGACGAGGCACTGGTCAACCCCCAGCTCGGCGCGTACCAGCTCGCGGTCGACGCGGGCGCGTTCCCGCTGCCCGAGGGTGCGACGAGCGCCGGCGCGCAGCTCGTGTACCTCGGCACCGGCAGGGCGGGGACGGTGCGCGACCAGCCCGCCCTCGGTCCCGAGGACGACGGGCCGTCCTGGGCGCGCGTGCTCGTCGACGAGGTGGCGCAGAAGATGGCGGCGTCCGCGTTCACGGCGTCGGCGAACGACCTCTGCGACCGCTGCCCCGTGCGTCGCTCGTGCCCCGTGCGACCCGAGGGCGGGCAGGTGGTCGCATGAGCGAGCGCACGGTGGCGCCCGGCGGCGGGCCGGTGAGCACGACGACCGAGGTGCCCTCGCAGGGTCGGTCCGCGGACGGGGCCCGGCCGGGCGGCGTCGTCGAGCCCGTGAGCGCGGAGGACATCGCGCGGCTGCTGGGGCGCGACCTGCCGACCCGGGAGCAGCGCCGGATCATCGAGGCGCCGCTGGGCCCCGCGCTCGTCGTCGCCGGTGCGGGCTCGGGCAAGACCGAGACGATGGCGGGCCGGGTCGTGTGGCTCGTCGCGAACGGGCTCGTCGAGCCGCAGCAGGTGCTCGGCCTCACGTTCACGCGCAAGGCGGCGGGTGAGCTCGCCGAGCGCGTGCGCCTACGGCTGCGCCGCCTCGCCCGGGCCGCGGCCGAGCAGGGTGTGGCGCTGCCCGGCCGCGCACACCTCGAGGACGACGTGCTCGGCGGCCGCCCGACCATCGCGACGTACAACTCGTACGCCGCGTCCCTCGTGCGCGACCACGCGCTGCGCCTGGGCATCGACCCGAGCGCACGCCTGCTCGGCGAGGCGGCGCAGTGGCAGCTCGCGAGCGAGGTCGTCGAGGCGTGGCAGGAGGACCTGGGCGTCGACGCGGCGGTGTCGACCGTCGTCGAGGCGGTCCTGTCGCTGTCCGGGGCGCTCGACGAGCACCTGCTGGACCCGGCCGCGGCGCGGTCCGCGGTCGAGGCCATCTGCGCGGACATCGAGGCGACCCCCACGCCCACGCGCGCGCACTACGCGGAGGTGGTCGCCCTGCTGCGGTCGCTGCGCGAGCGCGAGCGGCTGCTCGACGTCGTCGCGGCGTACCGGGCCCGGAAGCGGGCGAGCGACGCGATCGACTTCGGGGACCAGGTCGCGCTCGCGGCGCGGCTCGCGCGGGAGGTGCCCGAGGTCGGTGCGGGCGAGCGCGAGCGGTTCGCGGTGGTCCTGCTCGACGAGTACCAGGACACGTCGTTCGCGCAGCTCACGTTGCTCGCGGCACTGTTCGGGGACGGTCACCCGGTGATCGCGGTGGGCGACCCGCACCAGTCGATCTACGGGTGGCGCGGCGCGAGCGCCGGCGGCCTCGAGCGGTTCCCGACGACGTTCCGCCGCTCGGCCGCCGAAGGCGGGGGACCGGCCGAGGTGCTCGCACTGACCACGTCGTGGCGCAACGACGTCGCGGTGCTCGACGCGGCGAACCACGTCGCGGCCCCGCTGCGTGCGCGCACGGCGCGCGTGCCGGTCCCGCAGCTCGCCGCGAGCCCCGTCGCGGGTCCGGGCCGGGTCGAGGCGCTCATGGCGGCGACGGTGGTCGAGGAGGCGGACGCCGTCGCCGAGCTCGTCGCGGCGCACTGGCGGCCGGCGGGCCAGGGGCCGGACGGCGGTCGTGTGAGCGCCGCGGTGCTGTGCCGCAAGCGGTCGCAGTTCGCGGCGCTGCGCCGCGCGCTGCGCGCGCGAGGGCTGCCGGTGGAGGTCGTCGGGCTCGGCGGTCTGCTCTCGACGCCCGAGGTCGTCGACGTCGTCGCCGCGTTGCAGGCGGCGTACGACCCGCTGCGCGGCGACGCGCTCGTGCGGCTCATGACGGGTGCCCGCACCCGGTTGGGCGCGGCGGACCTGCACGCGCTCGCCGCGTGGGCGGGCGAGCTCGTCGGGCAGCGTACGGGACGCGACGCGGGCGTCGAGCTGGACGTCATCGACGAGCGCAGCATCGTCGACGCGCTCGACGAGCTGCCGCGGCCGGGGTGGCGCAGCCCGGGCGGGCGCGCGCTCAGCGACGAGGGCCGCGCGCGGCTCGCCGACCTGGCGGGGCTGCTGCGCACGTTGCGTGCGCACTCCTACCTCTCGGTCCCGGACCTGGTCGCGGAGGCGGAGCGGCTGCTCGGCCTCGACATCGAGGTCGCCGCGCGTGCGGGCGTCGGCGCGGGCCGCGCGCGGGCACAGCTCGACGCGTTCCGTGACGTCGCGGTGGACTTCGCGCGGTCGGTCGACACCCCGACGCTCGGCGGGTTCCTGTCGTGGCTCGAGGCCGCCGACGCGCGGGAGAACGGTCTCGAGCTGCCCGTCACGGACCCGGACCCGGACGCGGTCCAGCTCATCACCGTGCACGCGGCCAAGGGCCTCGAGTGGGACGTCGTCGCGGTGGCCGGGCTGGTCGACGGCGTGTTCCCGACGACCGCGACGCAGGGCAAGGACGGGCCCAAGGACTCGGCGTGGCTCACCGGGCTCGGCGAGCTGCCGTACCCGCTGCGCGGCGACGCGGACGACCTGCCCCGGCTCGAGTACGCGGGGGCGCAGGACCCCAAGGAGCTGCGTGACCGCGTGCACGCGCTGCGGCTCGACGCGGGCGAGCACGAGGTCGCCGAGGAGCGCCGGCTCGCGTACGTGGCGCTCACGCGCGCCCGGCACCGCCTGCTGCTCACGGGCTCGTGGTGGGGGGACGGCAAGAAGCCGCGCCCGCCGTCGACGTTCCTGCTGGAGCTCGCGGAGGCCGGCCTCGTCGACGTGCGCGGGTGGGCGGACGAGCCGGCGCCCGACGACGCGAACCCGGCCACGGGCGAGGCCGCGACGGCGGTGTGGCCCGCGGACCCGTTCGCGGTCGAGGACGGCCCGGGGCGGCGGCCCGCGGTCGAGCAGGCCGCGGCGTGGGTACGAGCGGCGGCGGGGCGTCCCCGCGCGGGCGAGAGCCGCTGGGAGGTGCTCGCGCGCACGCTGCTGGAGGAGCAGCACGCCGCGCGCGCGTCGACAGGGGCGGTCGACCTGCCGTCGCACCTGTCGGCGTCCGCGCTCGTGCGCGTCGGCGCGGACGCCGCGCAGTTCGCGCGTGGCCTGCGCCGGCCGGTCCCCGCGGAGCCGTCGGGGCGGGCGCGGCTCGGCACGCGGTTCCACGCGTGGGTCGAGGGCTACTACGGCGCCGCGACGCTCGTCGACCTCGACGCGCTGCCCGGCGCCGAGGACGAGGACCTCACCGGGCCGGACCAGGTGGACGTCGACGAGGCCCGGCTGCGCGCGGCGTTCCTCGCGTCCGGGTGGGCGGACCGTCGGCCGCTCCAGGTCGAGGCGGACGTCGAGACGCACGTCGCCGGGTACGTGCTGCGCTCCCGGATCGACGCGGTGTTCCCGGCCGCGCCGGGCGACCCCGTCCCGGTGGGTGAGGGGGTGGTCGTCGTCGACTGGAAGACGGGCTCCGCCCCGCGGGACGCGGCGACGCGCGAGGCGCGGGAGATCCAGCTCGCGGTGTACCGACTGGCGTGGTCGCGGTACTCGGGGGTGCCGCTCAAGCGCGTGGCCGCGGCGTTCCACTACGTCGCGGGTGGTCAGACCGTGTGGCCGCAGCGGCTGCTCGGCGAGGACGAGATCGCCGCGCTGCTGGAGCGCGTCACCGACGACGAGCCGGTCGGCGTGCGGGGGTCACGTACGGACGCCGACGTGCCGGGGTCGCGGCGCAGGTGACGGCGACGGGCGCGCCGCTCGGCCGGTCGGCTCAGGCGTACGAGGAGACCGCGGCGACGGGGGCGGTGGGTGCGTCGGAGCCCCACGCGACGCCGGACGGCGACGTCCGGGTGTGCTCGTCGAGGTCCTCGAGCATCGCGACCGCGTCGGCCACGACGTCCTCGTTGCCGGACCGCACGCCGTACAGGAGCCAGCGCGCGAGCGCGAGCTCGCCCGCGAGCAGCGCCCGGTCGGTCAGGTGCGGGTCGATCAGCTCGGTGCGGCGCAGCTGGTACGCCTCCATGATCGAGTCGGCCGCGTCCGGCGGCGCCGCGACGAGCAGCCACGACAGGTCGTCGGCCGGGTCGGCGACGCTCGCGTCGCCCCAGTGCAGGATCCCGCTCACGGTGCCGTCGCCGACGAGGACGCGTTCGTTCGTCAGGTCGCCGTGCACGACGGTCGGCACGAACCGCCACAGCGCGACGTCCTCGAGCCGCTCCTCCCAGCGCCGCAGGAGCGTGGGCGGCACCTTGCCGGTGGCGGCGGCCTCGTCGACCTCGGCCTGGCGGCGGGCCCGGTACGCACCCGCGTCGTAGACGGGCAGCCCGGCGTTCTCGACGACGCTCGTCGGCAGCTCGTGGACCGCGGCGATGGCGCGTCCGAGCGACGCGCACAGCCCCGGTCCGGGCTCGAGCTCGGCGACGTCGAGGGCGCGGCCGGGGATCTCCTCGTGCACCGCGGCGCGACCGCCCTCGGGCAGGTGCGCGAACCCGACCGGGGCGGGGACGGCGAACGGCAGGGTGCCGTCGGTCGCGAACGCGTCGAGCCCGGCGAGCAGCTCGACCTCGGCCTCGAGGGCTGCGCCGGCGGCGGCGTGCACGGGTGCGCGCACGACCCAGCGTCGGCGGGCGGCGTCCACGACGACCGCGATGTCGTAGTCGGTGCCGGGGTGCGCGGGCCGCCGCACGTCGTAGGCGTCCAGACCCGGCACGGCCACGGTGGCCAGTGCGGCGAGGGCGAGCGGGGAGCGGGGCACGGGCCCAGAGTAGGCGCGCACGCGCCCGGCGGCCGCCAGCCGCCGCGGCGTGTCCGTCCCATTCGTCCCGTCCGGCCTGGTCGGGCCCGTGCCCGGCGAGCCTGCGGCCGCGCGCGCCGGACCGGTGGGGGACCTCGTCGGCGCCGCGTACGGTGACGCCCGTGAGGTCCGACGAGCTGCCCCTGTCCCGCGCGGTCGTCGACCGTGCCGCGCTCCTGCGCACCGATGCCGCGCAGGAGCGTGCCCTGGCGGACCCCGCGACGCGCGTCGTGCTGCTGCGCGACGGCCGGGTGCCGGTCGACGCGCGCGGCGGTCTGGTCCTGACGACGGTCGCGCAGGCGCAGCGGGCGGCGGCCGCCGGTGACCGCGCCGACGGCGAGCACCCGTGGCTCCTGCTCGGGGCCGACGACGAGCGCGCGTACGTCGCGCGCCGCGCACCCGGCGACGCCGACGACGTCGCCGACCTCCCGCGGCGCGGCGCACCGTCCGACCGGGACGTGCACGCCCCGGCCTCGCCGCCCGCCGACCCGCCCGCGCCGCGCGCCGTGGCGCACGGTGACGCGGTCCGCTGGGCGTCGCTGCGTGAGGTCGGGTCGCACCTCGACGCGCGCGACGCGGGCCTCGTCGCCACCGCGGTCGCGCTCGACGCGTGGCACGAGCGGCACCCGCGCTGCCCGCGCTGCGGTGCGGCGACGCGCGTCACGCAGGCCGGCTGGGTGCGCGCGTGCACGGTCGACGGCTCGGAGCACTACCCGCGCACCGACCCGGCGGTGATCATGGCGGTCGTCGACGACGCGGACCGGCTGCTGCTGGCGCACGCGGTCGCGTGGGCGCCGGGCCGGTACTCGACGCTCGCGGGCTTCGTCGAGCCGGGGGAGTCGCTCGAGCACGCGGTGCGGCGCGAGGTCGCCGAGGAGACGCGCGTCGTCGTCGGTGAGGTCACCTACGCGGGCAGCCAGCCGTGGCCGTTCCCGGCGTCGCTCATGGTCGCGTTCGTGGCCCGGGCGGTGGCCACGGACGTCCGGGTCGACGGGGTCGAGGTGGAGCACGCGGCGTGGTTCACGCGCGACGAGCTCGCGAGCGCGGTCGTCGCGGGCACGGTGGTGCCGCCGTCGCGCTCGTCGATCGCGCGCGCGCTCGTCGAGGACTGGTTCGGCGGTCCGCTCCCGGAGCCCGCCGCCGGCTGACCTGCCGACGCCTGCGGCCCTGCGCCGTGCTGCGCGGTCCTGCGCTGCCTACCCGTCGAACCGGGTCCAGCGACCCTCGGAGACCACCTCGAGACGGCCGTCGGCCACGACGAGCGCGGTCTGCTCGTCGATCGCGTAGGCGGGGCCGTCGATCTCGGCCGCCCAGGCCCGTGCGTGCTCGGCGGTGTTCGTCGGGAAGGCGTCCAGGTGCGGGAAGACCGAGAAGTCGACAACGCCCAGCGTGCGGTCGTCGGGCGCGCCGGCCCACTCGACGAACGAGGTCCCGATGCGCGGGGTCAGCACCATGCTCCCGGCGCTCACCCCGACCCAGACCGTGTCCGGCAGCGACGGCAGCAGGTCCGCGAGACCGGACGCGCGCAGCCAGTGGCACAGGTAGGTGGCGTCGCCACCGTCGACGAGCAGCGCGTCGGCGTCCCGGACCCACGGCACCCACCGCTCGGCGCCGATCGTCGGCAGCGCGGTGAGCTCGAGCACGCCGAGCGAGGCCCAGCCCAGGCCGCTGAGGTGCGGGGACCCGTCCGCGCCGGCCGCCAGGCGCTGCACCGACGCGGGCCCGCACAGGGGATGGCCCCACTGCGCGGTGGGCACGACGAGCGCGGAGCTCTCGGCGACGGGTCTGCCGAGCAGCTGCTCGAGCGCGGCGCGGATGCGGGCGTTCGTCACGCCGCCGGACGTCAGGAGCAGCTTCACGGTGCCTCCGCCGATCTCGTCGTGGTCAGCACGATCCTGCCGGTGCGCCGCCGCGGACGCTCAGGACAGGCGCGCGCGCACCTCGACGAGCGACGGGTTGGTCGCCGCGGAGCCGTCGGGGAAGACGACCGTCGGGACCGTCTGGTTGCCCCCGTTGAGCGACGCGACGAGCGCGGCGGCGTCCGGGTGGTCCTCGATGTCGACCTCGGTGTAGCCGATCCCGACCGAGTCCAGCTGCGTCTTGAGGCGGCGGCAGTACCCGCACCACGTGGTGGAGTACATCGTGATGGTGCCGGGCTCGGGGAGGGGCTGCGTGCTCATCGGTCCTCGCGTTCTCGTGGGTGCCTGCAGCGAGAGCCAACCACGACGAGCCCCGGGTGATTCCGCCCGGTCCGCGGGGCGTGCCTGTGCATGCCCGCCCCGCGGTGTCCGCGGTGCCTGAGAGACTGTCCGGCGATGTCCCCCGACGACCTGCTGGCCGCGCTCGACCCCGAGCAGCGCGCCGTCGCGACCGCGCTGCGCGGCCCGGTGTGCGTGCTCGCGGGCGCGGGGACCGGCAAGACGCGCGCGATCACCCACCGCATCGCGTACGGCATCCGCACGGGCGTCTTCCGTGCGGACCACGTGCTCGCGGTGACGTTCACGGCACGCGCGGCGGGGGAGATGCGCACGCGGCTGCGTGAGCTCGGCGCGGCCGGTGTGCAGGCGCGCACGTTCCACGCGGCGGCGCTGCGTCAGCTCACGTACTTCTGGCCGAAGGTCGTCGGGGGCGCGCCGCCGCGCATCGCCGAGGCGAAGGCGCAGCTCGTCGCGGAGGCCGCGCGCCGGGTCGGGCTGCCCGCGGACCGTACGGGTGTGCGCGACCTCGCGGCCGAGGTCGAGTGGGCGAAGGTCAGCCTGGTGGTGCCCGACGAGTACGCGGTCGCGGTCGCCGCGGTCGACCGCGTGGTGCCGGGCGGGCACGACGCCGCGGCGGTCGCGCGGCTGATGACGGCGTACGAGCAGGTGAAGGACGAGCGAGGGGTCATCGACTTCGAGGACGTGCTGTTGCTGCTCGCGGCGATGCTGGCGGAGCGGCCCGACGTGGGGCGTGAGGTGCGCGGCCAGTACCGGCACTTCGTCGTCGACGAGTACCAGGACGTCAGCCCGCTGCAGCAGTACCTGCTCGACCAGTGGCTCGGCGGTCGTGAGGAGCTGTGCGTGGTGGGCGACCCGTCGCAGACCATCTACTCGTTCGCGGGTGCGACACCGCACCACCTGCTGACGTTCGCGCGCACGCACCCGGGCGCGCAGGTCGTCCGGCTGGTGCGGGACTACCGCTCGACGCCCCAGGTGGTCGAGCTCGCGAACCGGGTCATCGCGCACGCGGGCCGGGGCACGGGCGCGTCGACGCCCGCCCCGCTGGAGCTGCGGGCGCAGCGGCCGGACGGCCCGGCGGTGCGGTGGGCGGCGTACGCCGACGACGAGGCGGAGGCGGCGGGCATCGCGGCGGCCGCGGCGCGGCTCGTCGCGGACGGTGTCCCCGCGTCGCAGATCGCGGTGCTGTACCGGACGAACGCGCAGGCCGAGGCGTTCGAGGAGGCGCTCGGGACCGCGGGCGTCGCGTACCAGGTGCGCGGCGGGGAGCGGTTCTTCGCGCGGCGGGACGTGCGCGAGGCGCTGGTGTTCCTGCGGGGCGGTGCGCGCGCGGCCGACCCGCAGGTCGCTCTCGGCGAGGCGGCCCGGGACCTGCTGCGCAACGCGGGCTGGACGGAGCAGGCGCCGACCACCCGCGGTGCGGCGCGGGACCGGTGGGAGGCGCTGGACGCGCTCGCGCGGCTCGCGGACGAGGTCGAGGCGCGCGCGACGAGCGAGGGTCGGCGCGCGAGCGTCGCGGACCTCGTCGCGGAGCTCGACGAGCGTGCGGCCGCGCAGCACGCCCCCACGGTCGAGGGCGTGACGCTCGCGTCGCTGCACGCCGCGAAGGGCCTCGAGTGGGACGCGGTGTTCCTCGCGGGCCTGAGCGAAGGGCTCCTGCCGACGTCGCTTGCGGAGACGCCCGAGGCGGTCGAGGAGGAGCGTCGGTTGCTGTACGTCGGCGTGACGCGCGCCCGCGAGCACCTGCAGCTGTCGTACGCCCGCTCGCGTCTGCCGGGTGGCCGTGCCTCGCGGCGGCCGTCCCGGTTCCTCGAGGCGCTGTGGCCCGGGTCGTCGGCCGCCAGGCCCCGGGCCGGCTCCGGCGGTCCGCCCGCCGCGGACGAGGACCCGCGGGCGTCCGCCGTGCTCGCCGCGCTCACGCGGTGGCGCGACGAGCGGGCGCGGGACCTCGGGGTCAGCCCCGGACGGGTGCTCGCGACCCATGCGCTGCACACGCTCGCGGCGCGGCGGCCCGCGTCGCGCGAGGAGCTCGCGCTCGTGCCGGGCATCGGTGCGCAGACCCTCGCGACGGTCGGTGACGACGTGCTCGCGGTGCTCGCGCGGTCGGTCCGCGCCTGAGCCCTCGCGGGCGCGAGCGCCGGGACCGGCGACGCCACGGCACCGCTGCGGGGCACCTCGTCACGGCATTTCGGACGGTCTCGAGAACTCGTCGAACTTCTTTCGTTAATTCTGTTGTCCGCCCCGCGCGAGCGCGCCTAGGGTGGAGCCCGTCCTGGTAGCAGACCTGCGTCGTGACAGCGCGGGAAGATCCGAGAGAGGAGGTGGGCAGCGGTGAAGAAGATCCAGTTCACCCCGGTCGTCCGGTCGAGCATGCAGCTCCCGACGCTCCTGATCGCGCCCACCTTCGGCGGCTTCCAGGGGCGTGCTGTGCCCGCTGCGTGGCGTGCGTCCGATGACGCGCTCATCGCGCGTCACGGCGTGACCGTCGACGGGACGGCACTCGACCCTCTCAGGGCTTCGTCGGTCTAGACCAGGTTGGTCATCAAGGCCGCGGAGTCCGACAGGCTCCGCGGCCTTCGTCTTTCCCCCGGTGATCCCGGCGGGCGAGTCGGGACGTGGACGCCGAACCACCACCGCTCACCCGCAGGACACCAGGAGGACATCGTGCGGCTCACGACGCTGCTCGACACCAGCGGATCAGGCCCCTGGCCCACCAGCAGCACCGCGACCACCGACGACACCACCTTCGACCAGCTGGTCCGAGGGCTCATCCCGTGCCGCAACAACGACCCCGAGCTCTGGTTCGCGGAGCAGACCGCTCGCGTGGAGCAGGCGAAGGCGCTCTGCCGCGAGTGCCCGATCATGGCGGGCTGCCTCGCCGGGGCGCTCGAGCGCGAGGAGCCCTGGGGCGTGTGGGGTGGCGAGGTGTTCATCGGCGGCGTGGTCGTCCCGACGAAGCGTGGGCGAGGCCGTCCGCGCAAGAACCCCGCGGCCTGACGTCGGCGTCCGCGGGGCCGCCCTCCGGGGTGTCGACCGACAGGTCGACGTCGTGCTCCGGCCGGGCGGTCCCCGGCGCGTCGTCGGTGACCGTGACGCCCCGATGGGCGGTGCACCCGCAGGCCGGGTGCACCGCCCATCGGCGTCTGCGGGGCAGCGCGTCGGGCAGGCCGATCTCGACGGTCGTGCCGCCCAGTGCGCAGGTGCCCGTGTCGAGGAACGCGAGGACCGCGGCGGCGGCGATCCCGACCGCGACGCCCACGACCGCCGGGGGCTCGGGCGGGGACGGTCGCGTCCCGGGTCGACCGGTCGCGGCCGCGCTCGTCGCGGGACCCGCCGCACGACCGGCCGTGAGACCAGCAGCGAGACCCGCAGCGAGACCAGCAGCGAGACCCGGACCGTGACCCGTCGCGACGCCCCGGGCGTGCGTGCCGAGCGCGTCCGCGACGACCGGCCAGGCGGGGTCGGCGTCGGTCCGGTGCAGGTCGAGGCAGCGCAGGCACGGGCCGGTGCCGGGAGCGACGAGCGGGCCCACGACGGTGTCCGCCTCGCGCAGCACGACGCTGAGGTGCGGCGTCGCGCGGTTCAGCAGCAGCGCACCGAGGCTGGGAGCGACGACGTCGTCGCTCACGACGACCACCAGGTCGGCACCGGCGGACGGTCCTCCCGACTCCTCGCCGGGTGCCACGCCCGCAGCGGTCGCCACGGCGGTCGTCGCGGGTGCGACCGCCGCGAGGACACCGACCGCGGCGGCGACCCGCCCGTGCCCGACGTCCTGGAACCGGTAGCCGCCCGGCCCGACGTCGCCCGAGCGCACCGGGCGGTCGTCGTCGAGCAGCACCCGGCCGACGCCCGCCGCGGCGAGCGTGACCGCGATGCCCAGGCCGGTCGCGCCGAGCCCCACGACGCCGACGGTGCGGTGCGCCCGGCGCAGCACCCGGGCGGCGCCCGCGGAGTCGGGGTCGAGCAGCGAGAGCACGCGCGCGTCGTCGCCCGCGGCCCCCGGCAGCGCTCGCGCCCCGCCGGGCGCGGTCAGCCCCGCCTGACGGAGCTGGTCCGTGAGGTCGGCGAGGCGCTGCGGATCGAGCTCGGCGGCGGCCAGCGCGAGCGGGAGTCCCTGGCCGAGCGCGACGAGCGCGCGCTCCTCGTCGGGGGTCAGGTCGTCGACCCGTACCGCCCACCGGGGGTCCGTGCCGACCTGCACCTCACCCGGCGCCCGACGCACGACGCGCAACCCGGTCCGCAGCATGGCGCCAGGCTGCCACCGGAGGGCTCGGCCGCGGACCGGTCATCCACAGGGGGCGGGTACGACAAGGGGCGCCGTCCGTCGGACGACGCCCCTCGCAGCTTCTCGGCGGTCGAGCGGTGCTCAGGCCTTGCCGAGGATGCGGTTCAGCTTGGTGCCGCAGACGGGGCAGACGGCCTTGGCCATCTTGCGACCCGACTCGGAGACGACGACGTCACCCTCGGCCTCGCGCTTCTCCTTGCACTTCACACAGTAGAACTCGCCTGCATAGGTCTCGGCCATTGGTCCTCCTCGCGGTGTCCGGTGCACCGCCGACGTCCCGCGGCGATGGCCGGGCAGAGCGGTGACCTGCCCGAGCGCCTTCCACAGTAGTGGCCGATCCGCGTCGTCCCGCCGATGTGCGCGTGTCGCGGGCCGGTGTCGGCGATCTCGCACGTCCCGGTTCCTCCGAGCGGGTGACGGCGGGCGGCCCGCCGGGGCCGTTCGGTGGCCGCGTGCGGCACCGCGGCGCGCGGGGGCTGTCCGTGTGGGCGTGGCACGCTAGCGTGCGGCTGTGCACCCGACGTACGACCTGTCGACGATCGGCGGGGTCGACCACGAGGTCGAGGTCCGTCGCTCGCGCAGGCGCGTGCGGACCGTGACGGCCTGGCGTGAGGACGGCCGGACGGTCGTGGCCATCCCCGCGCGGTTCACGCGCGCCCAGGAGGCGGAGTGGGTGCGTCGGATGCTCCTGCGCCTCGCGACGCAGGAGCGACGCCGCCGGCCGTCGGACGACGAGCTCGTCTCGCGCGCCGCGGAGCTGTCCGCACGGTACCTGCAGGGCAGGGCGGTGCCGACGAGCGTGCGGTGGTCGTCGAACCAGGGGCGCCGTTGGGGGTCCTGCACGCCGTCGGACGGCTCGATCCGGATCTCCGACCGGGTGCGCGGCATGCCCCGCTGGGTGCTCGACTACGTGCTGCTGCACGAGCTGACGCACCTGCTGCACCCGGGGCACGGGCCGGAGTTCTGGGCCGAGCTCGACGCCTATCCCCGCACCCAGCGTGCGCGGGGCTTCCTCGAGGGCTACTCCTACCGCGAGGAGCGCGGCCCGCAGGACCCGGCGCCCGACGACGACGATGTCGAGGACACCGAGGACACCGAGGACACCGAGGACACCGAGGACACCGAGGACGCCGAGCGGGTCGAGGCGCACGTGGGCGCGCTCGAGGGCGCGGCTGCGGACCGCCCGCCCGCGGCCGACGGCACGGACCGAGACGGTACGGACTGACCGGGTCAGGGGGTCGTGGGGTCCTGCGGGGGCTCCTCGCCGAGGATCTCGGCCAGCGCCTTGTCGAGGTCGGCGGACTCGTCGGCCGCGGCGCTGCGGCGGCGGGCGTAGCCGGCGGGGTCGTCGAGGTCCTCGGCGGTCGGCATGAGGTCCGGGTGGTCCCACACCGCGTCGCGCGCCGCGGGGCCGCCCTCGGTGCGCTCGATGTGCGCCCACAGGGCCGCGGCCTCGCGCAGCCGTCGGGGCCGCAGCTCGAGCCCGACGAGCGTGGCGAACGTCTGCTCGGCGGGTCCGCCCGCGGCGCGGCGACGGCGGATCATCTCGCGCAGCGCGACCGAGTGCGGCAGGTGGGCGAGCGCGGCGGCCGCGCTCACCTCGTCGACCCAGCCCTCGACGAGCGCGAGCGCGGTCTCCAGCCGCTCGAGCGCGGCCCGCTGCGCGGGGGTCGTCTGCGGCGCGAACACGCCGCTCGACAGCGCGCTCTGCAGGGCCTCGGCGTCGGTCGGGTCGATCGAGCCGACCGCCTGCTCGAGCTGCTCGACGTCGATCGTGATCTCGCGCGCGTACGTCTCGACGAGCGCGAGCAGGTGCGCGCGCAGCCACGGCACGTGCGTGAACAGCCGCGTCGCGGCGGCCTCGCGGAGCGCCAGGAACAGCCGCACCTCGTCGACGGGCGCATCGAGGCCCTCGGCGAACGCGTCGACGTTGGACGCCACCAGCACCGGTGCGGGCACCTCGAGCAGTGGGAGGCCGATGTCGGTCGTGCCGAACACGTCGCGTGCGAGCGTGCCGGCGGCCTGGCCGACCTGCAGCCCGAACACCGCGGAGCCGAGCCGCCGCAGGAGCTGACTGGGCGCGAGGCCGCCGGGCAGCGCACCGCCGGGCAGCCCGAGCGCGCGCATCTGCTCGTCGAGGTCGTCGCCCGCCCCGAGCTCGGGCAGCTCCCCGCCGAGAGCGTCGACGAGCGCGGTCGACAGCGACGACGCGACGGGCTCGGTGAGCGTGCGCCACGTGGGGAGCGTCGCCTCGACCCACTCGGCGCGGCTCCAGGCACGGCCGGGTGTGGTCGCGGGGGGCAGGTCGGTCGCGGCGTCGAGCCACAGCTCGGCGACCGTCAGCGCGTCGAGCACCTGACGCGTGCGAGCGGGCGTGAGCGACGGGTCACCGCCCACGGACGCCTGCTGCCGGGCCAGGTCGTGCGCCATCTGCCAGTTGACCGGCTCGTCGCCGCCGCTCGCGAACAGGCTCTGCACCTGCGCGAGGACCTGCTGCATCGCGGCGGGGTCGGTGGGCAGCGTGCCCGCCGCGCCGAGCGCCTCCGGGTCGATCCCGCGCGCCCGCATCTCGGCGATCGCCTCGTCGGCCCGGTCGCCCAGGAGCGCGCGCAGCATCTGCTCCCACGGCGGCTGCGTCGATTCGGGCGTCGGTTCGGGCGTCGGGTCGCTGTGGTCCGGGCTCACGTGCGCCTCCTGGGAGGATGACTGCGGGGACACCGCCGACGGGCACCGGGACGGCGGGGTCGGGCGGGCCGGGTCGGGACGATTCGGTCGCGGTCTGGCCGGGCTGGCCCCACGGTAACCACGTGACCGAGGAGTTCGTCGATGGCGGGTCGAGAGGTTCGCTCAGGGCGCAGCGCGCCGGACGTCGTCGTCGTGGGCACGGGACCCGTCGCGGCGGGCGTGCTCGCCGCGTGGGGAGCGCGGGCCCGCGCGGTCGACGAGGTGCCGACGGCCGCGCCCGCGTCGGCACTCACGGGCGCGCGTGTCGTCGTGCTCGTCGCGCACCCGGGCGACCTCGCGTCCGTGGCCGGGCGCCGGGGGCCGCAGGGGCACGCCCCCGCGGTCGCGCACGCGCAGCGCACGTTCGCGGCGGCGCGCGAGGTGCGGGCCGAGCACGTGGTCGTCGTGACGTCGGCGCTCGTGCACGGCGCCCACCCCGACCGGCCGGTCCTGCACGACGACGAGCCCGTGCTCACCGGTGCGCGCGCCGTCCCGGACGGGCTGGTCGGTCACCTGCTCGCGGTCGAGGCGGTCGTCGCGCGCGCGGCCCGCCGCCGCTCACCGCGCGTGACGGTGCTGCGGCCCGCCGCGATGGTCGGACGCGGCACCGACACGTTCGTGACGCGGCACTTCGAGGCGCCGCGCCTGCTCGTCGTGCGGGGCGTGGAGCGGCCGTGGCAGCTCGTGCACGTCGACGACGTGGGCGCCGCGACGGTGTTCGCGGTCGAGCACGCGCTGACCGTCGGGCCGCCGGACACGCTGACGCCCGAGCAGGTCAGCGCCGTGGCCGGGATGCGGACGGTCGCGCTCGCGCCCGCGACGGCGTTCGGCACGGCCGAGCGGCTGCACCGCGTCGGCGTCCTGCCGGCGCCGGCGGCCGAGCTCGCGTACGTGGTCTACCCGTGGACGGTGGCGGCGGACCGGCTCACGGCCGCGGGGTTCACGCCGCGGTACTCGAGCGCCGAGGCCCTCGACGTGCTGCTCGAGGGCGTGCGCGGGCGCCTCGCGCTCGGCGGGCGCCGGGTCGAGCGGCGCGACGCGGCCGCGCTCGGCGCGGCGGGCGCCGCGGTCGCGCTGCTGGGCACCGCGGCCATCTGGCGGCAGGCGCGGCGTCGCGGCTGACCGCCCGCGTGTCGCACACACGCGCGTGCGGCATGATGCCGACGTGCCCGACGAGAACGTCACCCCGCCCGCACCCGCGTCCGCCGTCGACGCGCTCGGCGCACCCGCGCCCGTCGTCGCCGAGCGGCCCAGCCGCCGCGCGATCACGCTGTCGGTGTCGATGCTCGCCACCGCGGTGCTGCTCGCGGCGGTCGCCGTGCTGCCCGCGCCGTACTCGGTGACCAGCCCGGGCCCGACCGAGGACGTGCTGGCCAAGGTCGACGACAAGCCGCTGATCACGATCGACGGCGCGCCGACGTACGACTCGACGGGCGAGCTGCGCCTCACGACGGTGTCCGCGACCGGAGGGCCCGGGTACCCGTCGAGCACGCTGCGCGTGCTGCGCGGGTGGTTCTCGCCGTGGTCGGTCGTGCAGCCGCGCGAGATCCTGTTCCCCGACGCGGACGAGTCGCAGGAGGACATCGACCGCGAGAACACCGCGCAGATGGTGTCCTCGCAGGAGAACGCGGCCGTGGCGGCGCTCTCCGAGCTCGGCCGCCCGGTGCCCGCGACGCTCGTCGTCGCGGACACCGTCGAGGACACCGGTGCGGACGGCGTGTTCGAGGACGGCGACATCATCACCGCGATCGACGGCACGCCGCTGCCGGACTACCAGAGCCTCGTCACGACGATGGCCGCGGTGAAGCCGGGTGCGGACGTCACGGTCACGGTGCGCCGCCAGGGCGAGGAGGTCGACCTCACGGTCGAGACCACCGCGGGCGACGACGGTCGCGCGCAGTTGGGCGTGTACATCGACCCGGACTTCGACATGCCGGTCGACGTGACCATCGACGCCGGCCGGATCGGCGGCCCGAGCGCGGGGACCATGTTCGCGCTCGGGATCATCGACCTGCTCACGCCGCAGGACGAGGCGAACGGCCAGGTGGTCGCGGGCACGGGGACGATCGACGTGGTCGGTCGGGTCGGCGCGATCGGCGGCATCCGCCAGAAGCTCGCGGGTGCGCACCGTGACGGTGCCCGGTGGTTCCTCGCGCCCGAGGCGAACTGCGCAGAGGTCGTCGGGCACGTGCCCGACGGGCTGCGCGTGGTGCGCGTCGCGACGCTGCACGAGGCGTACACGGACCTCGTCGCGATCGGCAAGGGCGAGGGTGACGCGCTGCCCACGTGCACGGGGGAGCCCGCGGGGTCCTGACGGGGCGGACGCGGGACCGGCGGCGGGGCGAGGCTCAGGCGAGCGTCGCGCGCAGCGCCTCCAGCAGACCCGGGACCACGTCGGCACCCTGGCCCACCTGGTCGTCGCTGTCGTGCGCACGCTGCCGCACGGCGCACCACGTCGGGCCCTCGCGCAGCACACCCACGGCGAGGCGCACGTCCTCGCGGTCGGGGTGGGCGAGCAGCCACGCGAGCGCCTCGTCGGGGTCGGCGGGCATCTGCGCCTCGGCGGCGGGCGGCAGCACGACGCGCTCGGCGGTCACGGCGACGCCGTCGACCGTCTGCGGCCACGACAGCCCCGCGAGGAGCGTCTCGAGGTCCGGTGCGTCGGGCAGGCCCTCCTGCTCGATCGACGTCAGGTGCCACGGCTCGGCCTGCGCGGCGGCGAGCGTCTGCGGCGTGAGCTGTGCGGCGAGCGAGGGCTCCGCGGCGAGCGCCGCCTGCGTGCGGACCAGGGCGAACACCCGCACGGGGGCGTCCCAGCCGGCGGCGGCGACGTGGTGCTCGATCTCGCGCACGGCGTCGGCGAGCGCGCGCGTCGCGGCGTCGGGGGCGGGCGTGGCGGCGGGCGGCGTCGTGCTGGGGTTCACCGGGCCATCGTCGCACCGTGCGCCGCCGCGGCGGGACCTGACACCTCGGACCGGGCGTGTGGGAACCTGGGCCCGTCCGCCCGCGTTGGGCTGGACGAGTACACGACACCGAGACGACGAGGACCGCACCGACGTGAGCTTCGCCAGCACACCCCGCAACCCGAGCGCCGGCCGACCAGCCGGCCGTCCGAGCGAGAGGCGGCGCGGTGCGCTCGTCCCGACGCTGATCGTGCTCGGCGCGATCGTCGTGCTCGTCCTGATCCTCGCCCAGGTGTGGACCGAGTGGCTGTGGTTCGACCAGCTCGGGTTCATCGAGGTGCTGCGCACCGAGTGGGGCACGCGCGCCGTGCTGTTCGTCGTCGGCTTCCTGGCGATGGCCGTCGCGGTGGGGCTGACGATGCGGTACGCGTACCGCTCCCGGCCCGTGTACGCGCCGTCCACGCCCGAGCAGGCGAGCCTCGACCAGTACCGCGAGGCCATCGAGCCGCTGCGCCGGCTCGTCATGATCGTGGCCCCCGCGCTGCTCGGACTGTTCGCCGGTGCCGCCGTGTCGCAGCGCTGGGACACGGTCCAGCTCTGGATGCACGCGCAGCACGTCGGGACGGCCGACCCCCAGTACGGCATCGACCTGGGCTTCTACCTGTTCGTGCTGCCCGGCATCCGGTTCGTCGTGTCGTTCCTCATCGCGGTCACGGTGCTCTCGGGCGTCGCGGCGCTCGCGACCCAGTACCTGTACGGCGGCCTACGCATCGGCGGCAGCAACGACATGCCGCGCACCACGCGGGCCGCGCGCATCCAGCTGTCGGTGATCGCCGCGGTGCTCATGCTGCTCGTCGCCGCCAACTACTGGCTGGACCGCTACTCGATCCTCACCAAGACCGCGGAGAAGTTCGACGGCGCCGCGTACACGGACGTGCACGCGGTGATCCCGTCCAAGGCGATCCTCGCGGGCATCGCGGTGTTCGTCGCGGTCACGTTCGTCGTGACGGCGGTGCGCGGCAACTGGCGCATGCCGCTGATCGGCGTGGGGCTGATGGTGGTCGCGGCGATCGCCGTCGGCGGCATCTACCCGGCCGTCGTGCAGCGCTTCCAGGTGCAGCCGAACCAGCAGGACGCCGAGGCGGAGTACATCAAGCGCAACATCGAGGCGACGCGCGACGCGTACGGCATCGAGGACGTCGACGTGAAGGAGTACGACGCCAAGGTCACGGCGGAGCCGCAGGCGCTGCGCGACGACGCGGAGACCGCGGCGTCGATCCGTCTGCTCGACCCGCAGGTCGTCAGCCCGTCGTTCAAGCAGCTGCAGCAGGTCACGACGTTCTACAGCTTCCCCGACACGCTCTCGGTCGACCGGTACGAGATCGACGGCGAGAGCCAGGACACCGTGATCGCCGCGCGCGAGCTCAACCTCAGCGGTCTCGAGGCGTCGCAGCGCAACTGGACCAACGACGTCACGGTCTACACGCACGGCTACGGCGTGGTCGCCGCGGCGGGCAACCGGACCGCGGCACGCGGCGCCCCGTCGTTCCTCGAGAGCGGCATCCCGTCGAAGGGCGTGCTGGGCGAGTACGAGCCGCGCATCTACTTCAGCCCGGGCTCGCCGCAGTACTCGATCGTCGGCGGCCCCGAGGGTTCGGACTGGGAGCTCGACCGTCCGACGAACGACGGCGGCGGCTCGGTCAACACGCGCTTCCCGACGCAGGACGTCTCGGCGGGGCCGAGCGTCGGCAACGCGTGGAACAAGCTGCTGTACGCCGTGAAGTTCGGCTCGGAGCAGATCCTGTTCTCGGACCGCGTGAACGAGCAGTCGCAGATCCTGTACGACCGCAGCCCGCGTGACCGGGTCGAGAAGGTCGCGCCGTACCTGACGCTCGACGGGCGCGTGTACCCGGCCGTGGTCGACGGGCGTGTGGTGTGGATCGTCGACGGCTACACGACGAGCAGCCAGTACCCGTACGCCGCGCAGGTCACGCTCGACGACGCGACGGTCGACTCGCTCACGCAGTCGTCGCAGACCGTCCAGGCGCTGCAGCCGAAGACCGCGAACTACATCCGCAACTCGGTCAAGGCGACGGTCGACGCGTACGACGGCACGGTGACGCTGTACGCGTGGGACGACGAGGACCCGATCCTGCGGGCGTGGCAGGAGATCTTCCCGACCTCGCTGCAGCCGCTCAGCGAGATCGAGGGCGAGCTCATGGCGCACCTGCGCTACCCCGAGGACCTGTTCAAGGTGCAACGTGAGCTGCTCGCCCGCTACCACGTGAGCGACCCGAAGCAGTTCTTCACCGGCACGGACTTCTGGGCCGTCCCGGACGACCCGAACACCGCGGGCAACGTCGCGCAGCCGCCGTACTACATGACGCTGCGGATGCCCGAGCAGAAGAGCGCGAGCTTCTCGCTCACGTCCACGTTCATCCCGTTCGGTCAGCAGGCCCGCAACGTGATGCGCGGGTACATCGCGGTCGACGCGGACGCGGGGTCGCAGGACGGCACGAAGGCGCCCGGGTACGGCAAGATCCGGCTGCTGGAGCTGCCGCGGGACGGCTCGGTGCCGGGCCCCGGCCAGGTGAACAACAACATGACGACCGACTCGAAGGTCGCCGAGGAGTTCACGCTGCTGGGTCGTGGCGGCGCGAACATCGTGCGCGCCAACCTGCTCGCGCTCCCGGTGGGCGACGGGATGCTCTACGTCCAGCCGGTGTACCTCCAGGCCGAGAAGGGGACGACGTTCCCGCTGCTGCAGCGCGTGATCGTCGCGTTCGGCGACGAGGTGGCGATCTCCGAGACGCTCGACGGCGCGCTCAACGACGTGTTCGACGGGGACTCGGGGGTCGAGACCGACCCCGGCGCCCCGCCGGCCGGCGAGGACCCGGGGACGGGTGGTGAGACGCCCGAGGAGCCGACCACGCCGCAGGAGCCCGGCGACGCCGACGCCGAGGCGCGCGCGGACCTGGCGGACGCGCTCGAGCGGGCGCGGGTCGCGATCCAGGAGGGTCAGGCGGCTCTCGCCGAGGGCGACTTCGCGGCGTACGGCGAGTCGCAGGACGCGCTCGACCAGGCGATCGCGGACGCGCTCGACGCCGAGGCGAGGCTCGAGGGCGGCACCGCGGTGACGCCGACGCAGGCGGCGGCGCCGGCGCCGACGGCCACGGCCGGCAGCTGACGACCGACCCGACGAACGAGGGGGTCCGTGCCCGGGTGGGCGCGGGCCCCCTCGTCGGTCTCCGAGGAACCGGGGTCGCACGGTCCAGATCCTTATTGGGAACTGCTATCGTTATCGCTGGCCGCACGGTGCGGCACCGTGAAAGGGGTCCTCGATGCGTGCCCGCGCCGCCACCTCGCTCGCCCGCTCCGGGGCGGGCGCCCTCGTCCTTGCCCTCGCTCTCGCCGCCTGCTCGTCGGACGACGGGCCCGACGGCGCGTCCGACGACGCCACGCTGTCGGTCGTCGCGTCGACCAACGTCTGGGGCGACGTCGTGCGTCAGGTCGGCGGCGACCTCGTCGAGGTCACGTCGGTCGTCGACGACCCGTCCGTCGACCCGCACTCGTTCGAGGCGAACGCGCGCGTCGAGCTCGCGATGTCGCGCGCCGACCTCGTCGTCGTCAACGGCGGGGGCTACGACGACTTCGCGTCGCAGCTGCTGGACGCGCTCGACCAGGCGCCGCCGGTCGTCGTCGCGGTCGACTCCCACGCGGCCGACGACGCGCACGCCGACGAGTCGCCCGAGGCGACACCCGCTGAGGACACGCACGCCGAGGACACGCACGCCGAGGAGACGCACGCCGAGGAGACGCACGCCGAGGACGGCCACGCGCACGGCGAGGGCAACGAGCACGTCTGGTACGACCTGCCGACGGTCGAGGCGGTCGCCCTGGACGTCGCGGACGAGCTAGCGGCGCTCGCACCCGAGCACGCGGCGCAGCTGCGGGCCAACGCGGACGCCTTCGTCGGGCGGCTCGCCGAGCTCGAGCAGCGGGCCGCGCGGCTCGCCGAGGAGCACGGCGGTGCCGAGGTGCTCGCGACCGAGCCGGTCCCGCTGTTCCTCGTCGAGGCGGCGGGGCTCGTGGACCGCACGCCCCCGCAGTTCTCGGCGGCGGTCGAGGAGGAGACCGACGTCCCGCCGGCCGCGATGAGCGAGATGCTCGACCTCGTGTCGTCGCCCCAGGTGGCGTTCCTCGTGTACAACGAGCAGACGACGGGTCCGCAGACGGACCAGGTGCTCGAGGCGGCGCAGGCCGGGCGGCTCCCCGTCGTGGACGTGACCGAGACGCTGCCGGAGGGCGAGGACTACGTGTCGTGGATGGCGGGGAACCTGGACGCGTTCGCCCAGGCGCTCGCGTGAGCGCACCGGCGGCGCCGCTCGAGCTCGCGGGGGCGCGGCTGGCCTACGGGCCGCGCGTCGTGTGGTCGGACCTCGACCTCGTCGTGCGACCGGGGGAGTTCCTCACCGTGCTGGGCCCCAACGGGTCGGGCAAGACGAGCCTGCTGCGCGCGATCCTGGGGCTCGCGCCGCTCGACGGTGGGCGCCTGAGCATCCTGGGCCGCCCGCCGCGCCGCGGCAGCCGCGCGGTCGGGTACATCCCGCAGCAGCGGCTGATCGACCCGGCGACGCCCGTGCGTGCGCGTGACCTGGTGCGGCTCGGCCTCGACGGCGACCGGTGGGGTGTCGGCGGTCGCCGCACGCGTGCGCGGGTGGACGAGCTGCTCGCGGCGGTCGGGGCGACGTCGTACGCGGACGTCCCGCTCGGCATGCTCTCGGGCGGTGAGCAGCAACGCGTGCGCATCGCGCAGGCGCTCGGCACCGAGCCCGGGCTGCTGCTGTGCGACGAGCCGCTCTTGTCGCTGGACCTGCGCCACCAGCACGAGGTCACCGCGCTGATCGACGCCATGCGCCGCGAGCGGGGCACGGCCGTGGTGTTCGTGACCCACGAGATCAACCCCGTGCTCCCGTACACGGACCGCGTCCTGTACCTGGGACCCGCCGGGCACGCGATCGGCGCGCCCGACGAGGTGCTCACCTCGAGCCGGCTCACGGCGCTCTACGGCACGCCCGTCGACGTCCTGCGCTCGCACGGGCGCGTCGTCATCGTCGGCGGCGACGACGAGCACCACCACGTCGAGGAGGCCGAGGCATGAGCGTGCTCGCGACGAGCGTCCTGACGAGCGCCCTGACGAGCAGCCTGACGAGCGCTGCGGCCGCCGGGGTGCGGGCGGAGGTCGCCGACGACTGGTGGCGGCGGGTGTTCGACTTCAGCGACTACGGCGCGCTGCTCGGCCTGGTGCACAACTCGCTGATCGCGGCCGCGGTGCTCGGGCTCGTCGGCGGTCTCGTCGGGGTGTTCGTCATGCAGCGCGACCTCGCGTTCGCGGTGCACGGGATCAGCGAGCTGTCGTTCGCGGGCGCGGCCGCGGCGCTGCTGCTGTCGGTCGACGTCATGCTCGGCGCGGTGCTCGGCTCGGTCGTCGCGGCGGTCGTGATCGGTCTGCTGGGCACGCGTGCGCGCGACCGGAACTCGATCATCGGCGTGCTCATGCCGTTCGGGCTGGGCCTCGGCGTGCTCTTCCTCGCGCTCTACCCGGGCCGTGCGGCGAACAAGTTCGGGCTGCTCACGGGGCAGGTCGTGGCGGTGGACTCGACCCGGCTGTCGGTGTTCCTGGTGGTCGCCGCGCTCGTCGTCGCGGGCCTGCTCGCGATGTGGCGCCCGCTGACGTTCGCCAGCGTGGACCCGGACGTGGCGGCCGCGCGCGGTGTGCCGACGCGCGCCCTGGGTCTGGCGTTCATGCTCCTGCTCGGGCTGGCGGTCGCGCTCGCGGTGCAGGTGGTCGGCGCGCTGCTCGTGCTGTCCCTGCTGATCACGCCCGCCGCGGCCGCGACGCGCGTGTCGGCGTCGCCCGTGGTGGTGCCCCTGCTGTCGGTGGGGTTCGCGATGACCAGCGCGGTCGGCGGGATCCTGCTCGCGCTCGGCGGCTCGGTGCCGATCAGCCCGTACGTCACGACGATCTCGTTCGTCATCTACGTCGTGTGCCGGCTCGTCGGACGCGCGCGCACGCGGCGCGGCTGGGCGCGCAGGACGCAGGCCGTCGCGGCCTGAACGGCCGCGTCCCTCGTCGGCCCCGTCAGGAGGTCGCGAGCTCCTCGGCGCACGTCGCGCACGTGCCGAACAGCTCGAGCGTGTGCGACACGTCCACGAAGCCCGTCTCGTCGGACAGCGAGGCGACGAGCGTCTCGAACGCGGCGGCCTGCACCTCGACGGTGCGCCCGCAGCTGCGGCACACGAGGTGGTGGTGGTGCCCCTGCCGCTCGCACCGGCGGTACAGCGTCTCGCCGGTCGCGGTGCGCAGCACGTCGAACTCGCCGCTCGCGGCCATCGCCCCGAGCGTGCGGTACACCGTCGCCAGGCCGATGTCCTCGCCCCGCTGCGCGAGGAGCTGGTGGATCTGCTGCGCGCTGCGGAAGTCCGCGAGCTCGTCCATGAGCTGGCCGATCGCGCGTCGCTGGCGCGTCGTGCGCTGACCGATCACGTGCACCTCCCGGGGGTCGCCCGAGTCTACGTGGCGCAGCCGTGCCGGACGGCGTCAGCCCCGGGACGTGCCTCCCGCGCCGACCGCCTCGACGAGCGCCTCGCCGAACGCGGGCAGGTCGTCGGGCGTCCGGCTGGACACGAGCGGCCCGTCGACGACGACCTGCTCGTCCACCCACTGCGCGCCCGCGTTCGTCAGGTCGGTGCGCAGCGACGGGTAGCTCGTCATGCGCCGCCCGCGGACCGCGTCCGCCTCGACGAGGACCCACGCGCCGTGGCAGATCACGCCCACGGGCTTGCCCGCGTCGACGAACTCGCGCACGAACCGGACGGCGTCCTGCGACATCCGCAGGTCGTCCGCGTTGACCACGCCGCCCGGCAGCACGAGCGCGTCGAAGTCGGCGGCGTCGGCGGTGGCGACCGGGAGGTCGACGTTCTGCTCGTACCCGTTCTTCCCGACGACCGTGACGTCCGTGGGGGACACGAGCGACGCGCGCGCTCCGGCGTCCGTCAGGGCCGCCCACGGGTGGGTGAGCTCGCTGTCCTCGAAGCCGTCGGTGAGCAGGAAGGCGACGGTGCGGTCGTCGAGCGACATGGGTCCTCCTCGTGGTCGGTCAGGTCAGGCTAGGCACGCCCCGTCCGGGTCGGCACGTCGAGCGGCGACGCCGCGCGCCACATGCACCCGCCGCGCGCGGCGTGCGCCCGCCGCGCGCGACGTCGCGCCGCGTGCCACGGTGGCGCCATGACGAGCGCGGTGGGGTCGATGTGGGCGTGGGACAACCCGGTGTCGCAGCAGGACGACGCGCGTGGGCGGGGGTACGCGCCGGCCGCACCTGCCCCGCTCGCGGCGTTCGCGGCCACGCGCGGGCTGGGCCGCGTGCACCTCGCGGCCCCGTGGGCGGCCGACGAGGGGCCCGTCGGGGAGTGGTTCGGCGACGCGGCGCGCGCGCTGCGCGCTGCGGGCGTCGCCGTGGGTGCGCTCGGCGGCGACCCGGGCTGGCTCGACCAGCCCGCGCTCGCCGCGACGTGGGCCGACGCCGCGCTGCGCTCGGCGGGCGGCGCGCTCGACGCGGTGCAGCTCGACGTCGAGCCGTGGACCCTGCCCGCGTGGCAGACGGACCCGGCCCCGGGCGCGCGCGCGTGGCTCGCGGTGCTCGACGCGACGCGCGCGGCCGTGGACGTCCCGCTCGGGGCGGACGCGCCGTGGTGGCTCACGACCGTGCCCGCCCCGGACGAGCCGGGCACGCTGCTCGACGCGGTCCTGCGGCGGGTCGAGCGCGTGGTGGTCGTCGCGTTCGCGGACCACGCGGCCGGCGCCGACGGGATCGTCGCGCTCGCGCGGCCGGCCGTCGCCGCGGCACAGGCGGCGGGCGTCGCGTGGAGCGTGGGGGTGGAGACGGACACGCCCGAGGTCGCCGGGGGAGCGCAGTTCACGTTCGTCGACGAGGGTGCGGCGGTGCTCGAGCGCGAGGCGGCGCTCGTGGCGTCGGCGTTCGACGCGCCGGGCTGCGTGTGCGTGGAGCACCACCGCGCGTGGCGGCGACTGCTCGGGCTCGACGCCGCGCAGGACTGACCCGGCGCCGATCCGGTGCCGGGTCGGAGCTGACGCCTCGTCGTCCACAACCGGGTGCAGGAACCTCGTCGTCCCGTCGCGTGCGTCCTACGGTGGACGCAGGGACCGGGACATCGGCGTCCCGGGGGCGGAGGGAAGGCTCATGACCGCGGGTGAGCTCTGCACGGCTCGGTCGGGCGACGGGACGACGATCGCGTACGAGCGTTCGGGCGTCGGCCCGCCGCTCGTGATGGTCGGGGGCGCGTTCACCACGCGTGAGGTGTTCCGCCCGCTGGCCGAGCTCCTCGGGGACGTGTTCACGACCGTGCTCGTGGACCGGCGGGGGCGGGGGGACAGCGGCGACGCGATCGTCCCGCACGAGGCGTTCTCCTACACCGTCGACCGCGAGGTGGAGGACCTCGAGGCGGTGGTCGCGGCCGAGGGCGGCCGCGCTGCGGTGCTGGGCTTCTCGTCGGGCGCGAACCTCGCGCTGCACGCGGCGGCGGCCGGCCTGCCCGTCACGGCCCTCGTGCTGTACGAGGCGCCGTTCTCGCTCGCGGGCCTGCCCGCCGCGGCGCCGGACGTGCCGCGCCGGCTCGCCGGTCTCGTCGCCGAGGGACACCTGGGCGACGCCGTCGCCACCATGCAGCGCGAGGTCATCGGCCTGCCGGCGGCGATGGTCGAGCAGGCGCGACGGTCACCGGGCTGGCACGCGCTCGAGGAGCTGGCGCAGACGTGCGTGTACGACGCGACGATCACGGCCGCCCCGAACGTGCCGACCCCCGCGATGTGTGCGCTCGCGGTCCCGACCCTCGTGGTGTGCGGTGCGCAGACGTGGCCGACGCTGCGGGCGGCGGGCGCGGCGCTCGCGGGCGAGCTGGCGGCCGCCCGGTACGTCGAGGTCCCGGGCGGTGCGGGGCACGAGATCGCCGCCGAGGCCACCGCAGCGCTCCTGCGCGCCGAGCTCGCCCACGGGTGACGCGCGCCGAGCGCGCACGCGCGATGACGAGCGGGGCTGCCGCGCTCGCCTGAGACGCGACGAGGGCGGGACCGCGTGGTCCCGCCCTCGTCGCGTCCTGGTCGCCCGCTGGGAGCGCCCAGGTCTGCTCGGCTGCCGTCAGAAGGCGTCCTTGACGTCCTTCGCGGCGTCCTTCACGTGGTCACCGGCCTGCTTGACGCCGGCCTCGGCCTGCTCGGCGCGGCCCTCACGCTCGGTGTCCTCGTCGCCCGTGGCCTTGCCGAGGCCTTCCTTGGCCTTGCCCGCGAGCTCTTCGCCCTGGTGCTTGATCTTGTCGTCGAGACCCATCGCGTCGTCCTTCCCTCGTGGTTGTCTCGAACGTAACCGCTCGCCGCGGGGGGCGCGCGGCGAGCGTCAGACGTCGCGCTCGTCGGGCTGGGTGGCGGACCGCTCGACGAGGTAGGTGCGTCCGTTGGCGTCCTGCACCCGCACGAGGGTGCTGCGCAGCTCCTGCTCGCGGGCGTGCTCCTGCTCGGTCGTCGGGCGTGCGGGCTCGCGGCTGTCGCCGACCTGCGCGGGGCCGAGGAGGTGACGCGCGAGCCAGTCGGTCAACGCGCGACCGGTGCGCGGCGAGCGGGACATGCGGTGCCTCCTGGCGACGGTGATAAGTGCCCTCACTATAAGTGCCCTCACGATCGACCTAGGATGACGCGCGTGACCGACGACCCTCTCGCGCTCGAGGCGCAGGTGTGCCTCGCGCTGTCCGCCGCCGCCCGTGCGCTCGTCGGGACCTACCGCACGCTGCTCGAGCCGCTCGGCCTGACGCACCCGCAGTACCTCGCGATGCTCGCGCTGTGGCAGCACGGGCCGATGTCGCTCGCGGGGCTCGCCGGGCGTCTGCACCTCGAGCCGGCCACCGCGTCGCCGCTCGTGCGCCGGCTCGAGGACCGTGGGCTCGTCGCGCGCCGGACGGACGAGCGGGACGAGCGCGCGCTGCTCATCGAGCTCACCGACGCGGGTGCCGCGATGCGCGCGCAGGCCGTCGGCGTGCCCGCCGCGATGCTCGACCGGCTGGGGATCGACGTCGACGAGGCCGCGCGGGTGCGGGACGCCGCGCTGCGCATGCTCGACGCGTGCGAGCGGGCGGTCTGAGCGCGCCGTCCGAGCGTGCGTCCGTCGCGTGACGTGCCTGGTTGCGCCGATGTCGGCGAAAGTGACAAACTCGCATGGCAAACGTTTGCAGCAGAGAGTCGGACGACGAGGTCCGGCCGCGACCGGAAGGAACCGCGGTGACGCGCCCCGCCCTGACCCTCGACCCCGACCGGGCGCTGCCGGCCGAGCCCACCGTCCGGGCCATCGCGCGCGAGCTGCTCGCCGGCACCCAGGACCTGCCGCTCGTCTCGATGCACGGCCACGTCGACGTGGACCTGCTCCTGGCCGACGAGCCGTTCCGTGACCCCGCCGCGCTCCTCGTCGTACCCGACCACTACCTGCTGCGGCTGCTCGTCTCGCAGGGCGTGAGCCTCGACGCGCTGGGTGTCCCGCGCCGTGACGGCGGCGCCGTCGAGCGTGACCCGCGCGAGATCTGGCGGCAGGTCGCCTCGCGCTGGCACGTGCTGCGCGGCACGCCGACGCGGTTCTGGCTCGAGCACGAGCTCGTGGACGTGCTCGGCGTGACGGTGCGCCCGTCGGCGCAGACCGCCGACGAGACCTACGACCAGATGGCCGAGGCGCTGGCCAAGCCGCAGACGCGGCCGCGTGCCCTGTTCGAACGGTTCCAGCTCGAGCTGCTCGCCACGACCGACGACGCGACCGCCCCGCTCGACGCGCACGCCGCGCTCGAGAACGCGGGGCTGCCGGGCCGGGTCGTGCCGACGTTCCGGCCGGACGCGCTGCTCGACGCCGCGGCGCCCGGGTGGGGGCAGCGCGTCGCGCGGCTCGACGAGCTCACCGGGGTGCGCGTGCGCGACGCGCGCACGCTCGTCGAGGCGCTGGCGGTCCGCCGGGGCCACTTCGTCGAGCGCGGTGCGCTCGCGACCGACCACGGCATGCGGACGCTGCGGGCGGAGCGCCTCGACGACCACGAGGCCGACGCGCTCGTCGTCGCCGCGCTGCGTGCCGCCGAGGCCGGGCGCGCGCTCGACGAGCCGCAGGCCGGCGCGCTCGCGGGGCACCTGCTGTTCGAGATGGCGCGGACGTCGTGCGAGGACGGCCTCGTCATGCAGCTGCATCCCGGGGTCCTGCGGGGGTACGACACGCAGGTCGACGCGCTGCGCGGACCGGACGTGGGCTACGACATCCCGGTGGCGACCGACTTCGTGCACGGGCTGCGCCCGCTGCTCGAGGCGTTCGGGCACCATCCCCGGTTCCGGCTGGTCGTGTTCACGGTCGACGAGGACGCCTACTCGCGTGAGCTCGCACCGCTCGCGGGCGTGTACCCGGCGATGCGGCTGGGAGCGCCGTGGTGGTTCCTCGACACCCCCGACTCGATGCGGCGGTTCCGCGAGGCCGTGACGGACACCGCGGGCTTCTACAACACGACGGGCTTCGTGGACGACACGCGCGCGTTCTGCTCGATCCCGGCGCGGCACGACCTGGCGCGCCGGGTGGACGCGGGGTTCCTCGCGCGGCTCGTCGCGGAGCACCGGCTGGACCTGGACGAGGCGCACGAGACGGCGGTCGACCTCGCGTACCGGTTGCCGCTCGCGTCGTACCAGCGACCCATCTGACGCGGTTCGCAGGGTGTACACGCCGCACCCCCTGTGGCAACATGCGTGGCAACCGTTAGCCATCCGATTTGCCCCGCGCGGTCACGGGACATCGGCGGCACACCGGACGGCGGCATCAGGACCTGCCGGCTCACGACGAGGTGAGAGGAGCTTCGCCCCATGGTCAGCGACACCGCAGGCGCGACGAGCGTCGTGGAGCCGCGCGCGCCGCAGAGGTGGCCGGGCGCACGCTCGCGGCCCCCGCGCCTCGACCGACCACCGCGTCGCACGTGGCGCCAGGCGCTCGCCCGCGACTGGCGGCTGTACTCGTTCCTCGTGCTCCCGCTGGTCTTCTTCGCGGTGTTCCGGTACCTGCCGATCCTCGGCAACGTCGTGGCGTTCCGCCGCTTCCGGCCCGGCTCGAGCATCTTCGGCGACGAGTGGGTCGGCCTGTACTACGTGCGGATGTTCATCCAGGACCCCGCGTTCTGGTCCGCGTTCTGGAACACGGTGGTCCTCGGCGGCCTCACGCTCGTCGTGGTCTTCCCGCTGCCGGTCGTCCTCGCGCTCATGCTCAACGAGCTGCGCTCGCGGCGGTTCAAGCGCGCCGTGCAGACGATCAGCTACCTCCCGCACTTCATGTCGGTCGTCATCGTGGCCGGCATGGTCTTCCAGCTCACGGCCGCCAAGGGCACGGTCAACCAGGTCGTCACGTCGCTCGGCGGGACCGCTGTCGCGTTCTTCCAGGATCCCGACTGGTTCCGCCCCATCTACCTGACCTCCGAGGTGTGGCAGACCGTCGGGTGGGGGACGATCCTCTACCTCGCGGCGCTCACGACGATCGACGAGCAGCTCTACGAGGCCGCGCGGATCGACGGCGCCAACCGGTGGCGCCAGACGTGGCACATCACGCTGCCCGGCATCCGGCCGACGATGATCGTGCTGCTCATCCTCAACATCGGCTCGTTCATGGCGGTCGGCTTCGAGAAGGTCCTGCTCCTGCAGAACCCGGTGATCTACTCGACGGCCGACGTCATCTCGACCTACCTGTACCGCGTCGGCATCGTCTCGAACAGCGTCTCCTACGCGACCGCGATCGGGCTGTTCGAGGCGCTGATCGGCCTGACGCTGATCCTGTCGGCCAACGCGATCTCCAAGCGCACCGTGGGGGCCTCGCTGTGGTGAGCGACGTGACGACGAGGAAGGTCGACCTCGGCCGGCCGCGCGCGCGGGTGCCGCGCGGGGTGCGCCCGCGCGACGGGGCGGGCTACACCGCGTTCCGCGTCGCGAACGCGGCGCTGCTGCTCGTGATGTGCGCGCTCGTGCTGTACCCGTTCGTCAACATCGTGGCGCAGGCGTTCAGCTCCGAGGGCTACATCAACTCGGGCCAGGTCAACCTGGTGCCGCGCGGGTTCAACCTCACGACGTTCCAGGTCGTGATGTCGGACGACATGTTCTGGGTCAACTACAAGAACACGGTCGTGTACACGGTGGTCGGCACCGCGATCGCGATGGCCCTCACCACCACGTACGCGTACGCGTTGTCGAAAAAGCACCTCAAGGGCCGCACGTTCTTCATCGGCGTCGCGGTGCTCACGATGTTCTTCAACGGCGGCCTGGTGCCGAACTACGTGCTCATCAACACGCTCGGGTTCAAGGACACCATCTGGGCGATCGTGCTGCCGAACGCGATCAGCGTGTTCAACCTGCTCGTCATGAAGTCGTTCTTCGAGAACTTCCCCGACGAGCTCGAGGAGGCCGCCGCGATCGACGGCATGTCGACGTACGGCATCTTCTTCCGGATCGTGATCCCGCTGTCGAAGGCCGTGCTCGCCACGATGGTGCTGTTCTACGCCGTGGCGTTCTGGAACAGCTGGTTCTCCGCCTACCTGTACATGACGGACCCGCACAACTACCCGGTGACGGTGTACCTGCGCAACCTCATGGCGGGCGTGACGTCGGGGACCACCGTCGCCGGCGGGAGCCTCGACAACACGACCCAGATCGCCTCCAACGTGCAGTCCGTGACGATGCTGCTCACGGTCCTGCCGATCGTGTGCCTCTACCCGTTCATCCAGAGGTACTTCGTGTCGGGCGTGATGCTCGGCGCGGTCAAGCAATGACGAGCGGGCGCACGCCGGGCCGTGAACCCGGCGTGCGCCCTTTCGACCCCGTTCGCATTCCCAGCACCGAGCAGGACGACGAAGTTCCACCGGAGAAGGAGAAGGTCATGAGATCGACGAAGAAGAGCGTAGTCGCGTTCGGTTCCGCGGCCGCGCTCGTGCTGACGCTCACCGCGGCGTGCTCGTCGGACGACCCGGAGCCACAGGCGACGGGAGGCGACGCGACCGCGAGCGGCGTCACGATCGACGAGGAGCACAGCGTCGGCGCGATGGCCGACTTCGCCGCCGGCACGCCGTTCGTCGCGACCGAGCCCGTGACGTTCTCGCTGCTGTACCGGGACCACCCGAACTACCCGCTCAAGAAGGACTGGCTCTTCTTCTCGGAGCTCAAGGCCAACACCAAGGTGTCGTTCGACATCACGAGCGCCCCGCTGTCCGACTGGGACGCGAAGAAGTCGCTCATCATCTCGGCCGGCGACGCGCCGGACCTGATCCCGGTGACCTACCCGGGCCAGGAGACGCAGTTCGTCGCGGGCGGTGCGCTCCTGCCCATCAGCGACTACGTGCAGTACATGCCGAACTTCCAGCAGAAGGTCGCCGACTGGGGCCTGGAGCAGGCGATCGACAACCTGCGCCAGGTGGACGGCAAGTACTACATGCTCCCGGGCCTGTTCGAGTCGCCGCAGCCGCAGTACTCGATCGTCACGCGCCAGGACCAGTGGGACGCCGCGGGCATCACCGAGGCGCCCGAGACCTGGGACGACTTCAAGGCCGACCTCGCGACCCTCAAGCAGAAGAACCCCGACGCGTGGCCCATGTCCGACCGCTGGTCGACCACCAACAACGTCCCGCTCGGCGCGACGCTGCAGATCGCCTCGCCGAACTTCGGCACGGTCGCCGGGTGGGGCTTCGGCAACGGGCTCTGGTACGACGAGGAGTCGGGCGAGTACCAGTACGCGCCCGCGACCGAGGGCTACAAGCAGCTCGTCGAGTACTTCGCGGGCCTCGTCGCGGACGGTCTGCTCGACCCCGAGTCGATCACGCAGGACGACGACACCGCGATCCAGAAGTTCACGTCCGGCGAGTCGCTCACCATCTCCGGGAACACGCAGGAGATCACCACGTACCGCACGTCCTTCACGGACGCCGGCACGGACGCGACGCTGCGGCTGCTGCGCGTGCCGTCCGGCCCCGCGGGCGACAACGTCTCGGCGGGCAGCCGCACCGGTCCGGGCTTCATGCTGTCGGCCAAGGCGGCCGAGAACCCGAACTTCCTCGCGCTGCTGCAGTTCGTCGACTGGCTGTACTACTCCGACGAGGGCATCGAGTTCGCCAAGTGGGGGGTCGAGGGCACCACGTACACCAAGGACGGCGACACCCGCACGCTCGCCGACGACGTCGACTGGAACGGCCTGAACCCGGGTGCGCCGAAGCTGCTCAACGCCGACTTCGGCTTCAGCAACGGTGTGTTCATGCTGGCCAACGGGTCGTCCGACGAGCTCGTCGCGTCCACGTCCTCCGACGAGGTCAAGGAGTTCGTCGAGGAGATGTCGACGAAGACCGAGCTGCCGCTCGCACCCGCCGCGCCGCTCGAGGAGATGGAGCAGGAGCAGGTCAACCTGTGGCAGACGTCGCTCAACGACGCGGTCACGCAGGGCACGGCCGCGTTCATCCTCGGCAAGCGGCCCCTGTCCGAGTGGGACGCGTTCGTCGGCGAGCTCAAGGCGCTGAACATGGACCAGTACGTCGCCACGTTCAACACCGCGCTCGAGCGCGCGCAGGGCTGACGGCCTCCGGTGGCGGTCCGGGTGCGTGCCCGGGCCGCCACCGGCCGCCACCGCGCGTCAGGAGGAGGGACCGTGACCGTGACGGACCGCAGCACCCCGGCCTCCGAGATCGGCCGTGGACCGCTGTCGCGCTGGTCGGCGGCGGTGTACTGGGCGCTGGTGATCGAGCTGCTGATCCTGCTCACGGCGCTGCCCGGGCTGCTGGCCCTGGTCCTGCTCGACCGCTCGGTGTCCAACGCGCCGCTCGTCGCGCTGTGCCTCGTACCGCTCGGACCCGCGCTCGGCGCCGCGACGTACGCCTGGCGCGCCTACCTCGTCTCGCCCCCCGACCAGCGTGACCTCACGCCCGCGTCGTGGTTCTGGCGCGGCTACCGCCTGTCGTGGCGGGACGTGCTCGCGTGGTGGGTGCCCATGCTCGTCGTGCTCGCGCTGCTGGCGGTCGACGTCCTGCACGCCGGTGCCGTCGTCGGGCAGGGCTGGGCGGTCGCGTCGCTGGTGGTGGCCGTCGCGCTGCTCGTGTGGGCGGGCAACGCGCTCGTGCTGTCGTCGCTGTTCGCGTTCCGGACCCGGGACGTGGTGCGGCTGGCGGCGTACTACCTCGCGGCGCGCCCCGTCGCCGCGCTCGGCAACCTGACGCTCGTCGTCCTGGGCGCGACGCTGGCGACGGTCACCACGGACCGCCTCGTCCTGGCGCTCGCGACCCTCGCCGTGGCGTCCCTGGTCCGCACCGCCACGCCGGTCGTCGCCGACGTCACCGCCCGCTTCACGTCCCCGACCGACTGAGCCCGCCCCTCCGCCGACTGCGGACCGGGCCGGGGCGGGGACGGGTCAGGGGATGACGCGGCCGGCGGGGTCGGGGATGCCGGACTTGCGCCAGAAGTAGGTGTTGACCTGGTCGCGCCACTCGGCGGCGGAGCGGACCTGCTCGTCGAGCCGCTCCGCGACGCGGGCGTGCACGGCGTCGGGGACCAGCCCCCGCACCTCGCGCCACGTCTCGCGCATGCGCTCGGTGGCCTGCGCCCCCGCGACGTGGGTGTCGTAGACGTGCTGGACCACCGTCGAGCCCGAGTGCAGCACGTGCGTGTAGGGCACGTGGTGGAAGAACAGCAGGAGCTCGTCGGGGCACGTGTCGAGCGACTCGTAGACGTCGCACCAGGGCGCCGGGTACTGGCCGGTGAAGCCGGTGCCGGTGGCCCGCGTGCGGTCGACGCCGATGCCGTCACGGTCGGCGAAGTGGTACGTGCCCCACGGGGAGTACTCGTAGCCGTCGACGTCGGGACCGTAGTGGCCGTTCGGCTTGACCATGAAGCCGACTCCGAGCGGCGCGGTGTAGCTCTCGTAGACGCGCCACGAGTCGTCGAGGACCGCGTGCACGGTCGCGCGCACGCGCTCGTCGCAGCCGGGGAACGTCAGCGCGAGCCACTCGTCGAGCAGCGCCGACGGGGCGAGGGTCGGGTCCCACGCGAGCCGGCCGTACGCGTAGAGGTTGGCCTGCGCGAGGGGGTGCCCGGTCCAGAACGGGTCGTCGCCGACGTTGGCCACCGCGACGAGCGCGCCGGCGAGCGTCCCGTCCCCGCGCACGACGTCGGCGACGGTCCGGCCCGGCCGCGCGGGGTCGAGCGGACCCCACGGCCGGAAGTCGAGCGCCTCGCGCCACAGCGGGGCGAGGTAGCACGCGTGCCGCTGCTGGCCGGTGTACTCCTGGGTGACCTGCAGCTCCATCGCCAGGCGGGTGCGCGGCATCGCGGCGATGAGCGGGGACAGGGGCTCGCGCACCTGGAAGTCGACCGGCCCGAGCTTGACCTGCACGACGACGTTCTCGTCGAACTGCCCGTCGAGCGGGGTGAAGTGGTCGTACGCGGCGCGGGCACGGTCGGTGCTCCGGTCCCGCCAGTCCTGGCGGTGGTCGTACACGAACGCGCGCCAGAACACCGTGCCGCCGTACGGGGCCAGCGCGCGCGCCAGCAGGTTCGCGCCGTCGGCGTGCGAGCGGCCGTACGCGAACGGCCCGGGGCGACCCTCGGAGTCCGCCTTGACGACGAACCCGCCGAAGTCCGGGACCGCCGCGTGCACCCCGGCCGCGGCGTCCGCCCACCAGGCGCGCACGTCGTCGTCCAGCGGGTCGCTCGTCGTGAGCGCACCCGAGGTGATCGGCGCGGCGAAGTCCACCGCGAGGTACGTGCGGATGCCCTGCGCGCGGAACACCTCGGCCAGCCGTGCCACCTGGTCCAGCCCGGACGTCAGCAGCGCCGACTCGCGCTCGTGCACGTTGACGTTGTTGACGCACACCGCGTTGACGCCGACGTGCGCGAGCAGGCGCGCGTAGTCGTGCACTCGCGTGAGGTCGTCACGCAGCCGACCGTCGGCGAACCACAGCGACGCGCCGGCGTACCCGCGCTCGACCGGGCCCATGGGGGAGTCCGCGGCGATGTTGTCCCAGTGGTCGAGCTTGCGGATCGCGACGGCGGGCAGGTGGTCGACGAGCCCGGAAACCTCGTCGAGCACCTGCTCGTCGAACAGCGGCCCGTCGAACAGCGGCTCGCCGGTGCGCAGGACGTGGTGCCACCCGGCCAGCAGCCCGACCGGGGTCGCGGCGACGACGACGAGGGTCTCGCCGTCCCGTCCGACGACGAAGCCCTGGCGGCCGAGCTCGCCGTCGACGCCCGGCCGTCGCGCGAGGTCCAGCGCGCGTCCTGCCGCGCCGCTCAGCGCGGGCAGGACGCGCGCGTCGGACGCGAGCGCGAGGGTCAGGTGGGCGCGCTCGTCGTGCACCACGGCGCCGCCGTGGAGCCCGGTGGCCCGCGCGAGCTCGTCGCGCAGGGTGGTCAGGACCGGGTCGTCACCGTCGGCCAGCAGCCGCACGCGCCGTCGCCCGGCCGGGCGGAGCGCCTCGTCGGGCAGCCAGGCCGCGTGCCAGGGCCGGCCCGTCGGGCTCGTCGGACGTGTCGTCACCGGCCTCACCAGTCGTGGATGGTGCCGTCGTGCAGGCGCGTGAACGGCAGGTAGGCGGGCTCGTACGGGTGCGCCGCGGCCGCCTCGTCGTCGTACCCGACCCCGAGGCCCGGCTCGTCGCCCGGGTGCAGGTAGCCACCCGTGAACGTGTACGACGTGCGGAACACCTCGCGCGTGCGCGGGGAGTGCGGCATGAGCTCCTGGATGCCGAAGTTGTGGATCGCCAGGCCGAGGTGCAGGGCCGCGGCCATGCCGACGGGGGAGATGTCCGTGGGCCCGTGGAAGCCCGTGCGGACCTGGTACGTCGCGGCCTGGTCGGCGACCTTGCGCAGCGCGGTGACGCCGCCTGTGTGCGTCACGGACCCGCGCACGTAGTCGATGAGCTGCTCGCGCAGGAGCGTCTGGTAGTCCCACGCGGTGTTGAACACCTCGCCGATCGCGAGCGGCGTGGTGGTGTGCTGCCGCACCAGGCGCAGCGCCTCCTGGTTCTCGGCGGGCGTGCAGTCCTCGAGCCAGAACAGGTCGTAGGGCTCGAGGGCCTTGCCGAGCCGAGCCGCCTCGACGGGGCGCATGCGGTGGTGCCCGTCGTGCAGCAGCGGCAGGGCGGGGCCGAACTCGCCGCGCACCGCCTCGAACACGCCCGGGATGTGGCGCAGGTAGGCGCGTGTGTCCCAGTCCTCCTCGGCGGGCACGACCGCGCGCTGCGCGGGTTCGTAGTCGTAGCGCGTGCCGGTGGTGGTGGGCTGGCTCGCGACGCCGTAGACCGTGCGCACGCCCGGCACGGACGTCTGCACGCGGATCGCGCGGAACCCCTCGTCGAGGTGGCGGCGCACCGAGTCGAGCAGCGCGGGCACGTCACGGCCTGACGCGTGCCCGTACGCGAGCAGGCCTGCGCGGCTCGCGCCGCCGAGCAGCTGGTACAGCGGCATGCCGGCGCGACGCGCCTTGATGTCCCACAGCGCGGTGTCGACCGCCGCGATCGCGGCCATCGTCACGGGCCCGCGACGCCAGTACGCCGAGCGGTACAGGAACTGCCACGTGTCCTCGATGCGCTGCGCGTCGCGCCCGACCAGCAGGGGGACCACGTGGTCGCCGAGGTAGCTGGCGACGGCGAGCTCGCGGCCGTTGAGCGTCGCGTCGCCGAGGCCGACGACGCCGTCGGCCGTCGTGACGCGCAGCGTGACGAAGTTGCGGTCGGGGCTGGTGACCAGCACCTCGGCGCGGGCGATGACGTCGCGCTCGGCGGGCTCGGGGAAGGCGATGGGCTCGGCGAGCGGGGTGGTGCTCACGTCGGGGTCTCCTCGGTCGGCGGCGCCGGTGCCGCACGTGTCGTGACCCCGCGACCATAGCCAGCCGTTTCACCCTTTGGCAACCGTTTGCGCACAGTTGCCCGAGAGGCCGCGCGGCTGCGAGGATGATCCGCGGCAGACCCCGTCCCCGTCGTCCGGAGGCCCACGAGGTGGCAGAACGAGCAGCGACGCTCCGCGACGTGGCGGAGCGCAGCGGCGTGGCCGTGTCGACCGCCTCGCGCGCGCTCACCAAGCCCGGCCGCGTGAGCGAGGCGACCGCGCAGCGCGTCCTCGACGCCGCGCGCGAGCTCGGCTACTCCGCGTCCGCGGCCGGCCGCGCGCTCAGCTCCGGGCGGACCTGGACCGTGGCGCTCGTCGTCCCCGACATCACCAACCCGTTCTTCTTCGGCGTCATCCGTGGCACGCAGTCACGGCTGCGCGAGGGCGGCTACGCGCACGTGCTCGTCGACACCGAGGAGTCGGTCGAGGCCGAGGAACGCGCCCTGCGCTCGCTGCGCCGCTCGGTCGACGGCGTCATCCTCGCCGCCTCGCGCCTCGACGACGACAGCCTCGTGCGCTGGTCCGGCGACATCCCGCTCGTCACGCTCAACCGCACCTTCCCGGCGCTGACCAGCCCGAGCGTCGTCATCGACACCCCCAGCGGCGCCGTCCAGGCGCTCGAGCACCTCGCCTCGCTCGGGCACCGGCGCGTCGCGTACGCGGGCGGGCCGCGCACCTCGTGGTCCGACGGGCGGCGCCGCACCGCGCTCGCGGAGGCGGCGCGGCGGCTCCGCGTCGAGCTGACCGCCCTGGGGCCCTACGCCCCGCAGCGCGAGGCCGGCCCCGCCGCCGCCGACGCCGTCGTGCAGTCCGGCGCGACCGGTGTGCTGGCGTTCAACGACCTGCTCGCGTTCGGCATGCTCGAACGGCTCGAGCACCGTGGCGTGCGCGTCCCCGACGAGATGAGCGTCGTCGGCTGCGACGACGTGTTCGGCGCGGACCTCGTGCGCCCCTCGCTCACCACCGTCCGCGCCCCGCTCGAGAAGGCGGGTCACCACGCCGCCGAGCTCCTGCTCGCGTCCCTCGACCCGGTGCACCCCCGTGCCGGCGCGCCCGTCGAGCTGCCCACGCACCTCGTCGTCCGCGAGTCCTCCGGCCCCGCGCCGTCCTGACCGTCCTGGCCGGGCCGACGCGGGCGTCGGCGCCTCAGAGGCGAGGGTCGACCGGTTCGGACTCGAGCGCGAGGACCGCGAAGACCGCCTCGTGGACGCGCCAGAGCGGCTCGTCCGCGACGACGCGGTGCAGTGCCTCGATCCCGAGCGCGTACTCACGTAGCGCAAGGGCACGCTTGCGGCCCAGGTTGCGCGAGCGCAGGCGCTCCAGGTTCGCGCGCGTCGTGTACTCCGGGCCGTAGATGATCCGCAGGTACTCGCGGCCGCGGACCTTGATGCCCGGCTGGACGGTGCCGCGCGGGCCGCGCACGAGGTTGGCGAGCGGCTTGACGACCATCCCCTCGCCGCCGGCCGCCGTGAGGTCGGTCCACCACCGCGTGCCGGCCTCGACGGAGGCGGGGTCCGCGGGGTCGACCACGAGGCGGCGGGTCGTGAGCAGCACGTCGTGGGGGTCGGCGGCGACGAGCGCGTCTGCGACCCCGAGGTGCCACAGGTGGTCGCGCTGCTCGAACGTCGCACCGCCGGACGATCGACCCGCCGCCAGGAGCTGGAACGGTGCGAGCCGCACGCCGCGCAGCCCGTCGGTTGCCCAGACGTACGGGCGGTACGCGGCGGTGAACGCGTCGGCGTCGGCCGCGCGCCGCGCCGTGCTCTCCAGCAGGTCGCCCACGTCGAGCCCGCGCGCGGCGGCGGTGGTCAGGGTGTCGAGCGTCGCGCGGGTGGACGCGCGCGCCGCGGCGCCCACCGCCGCGTACTGCTCGCGCAGCAGGTCGCCGGCCTTGAGCGACCAGGGGAGCAGCTCGGCGTCGAGCAGCAGCCAGTCCACGGGTGCTCCAGTGCCGTCGCCGGGCAGCGACGCGCCCACGGACGCCCACACGTCCGCCGCGTCGGCGGCGTCCCGGACGACCGCGAGCAGCTCCTCGGTGCGCGCGTCGTCGAAGAACGGGCGGCCGGTGCGGGTGTGGACCACGCCGGTGCTGCCCGCCGGCAGGGCGAAGCGTGCGGCGGCGACCTCGCGCGTCCGGCACACGAGCACCACGGCACGCGAGCCCATGTGCTTCTCCTCGCAGACCACGCGGTCCACGCCGTCGGACGCGTACTGCGCGAACGCCTGTGCCGGGTGCTCCAGCAGGTCGGCCCCCTCGGGCGCGGTGGCGCACGGCGACATCGTCGGCGGCAGGTACAGCAGGTGGCGTGGGTCGGTGGCGAACCGGCTCATCACCTCGAGCGCACCCGCGGCGTTCTCCTCCGCGACGGTCACACGACCCGCGAGCGTCGTCTCGACGACGCGCTTGCCGAGCACGTCGGTCACGTCGAGCACGTCCGGGTCGCGCGTCGCGGACGCCGCGGGGCCGGACACGAGGAACGGCCGCGGCGGCTCGCACCACACCTGCTCGGCCGAGACCTGCACGACCTCCTTCTCCGGGTAGCGCAGAGCGCTGAGCCGCCCGCCGAACACGCAACCGGTGTCGAGGCACATCGTGTTGTTGACCCACACGGCGTCCGCCGACGGAGTGTGGCCGTACAGCACCATCGCCTTGCCGCGGTAGTCGTCGGCCCACGGCAGGCGCACCGGCAGGCCGTCCTCGTCGCTCTCCCCGGTGGTGTCGCCGTACAGGGCGAACGCGCGCACCCGGCCCGACGCCCGGTTGTGGTACTCCTCCTTGAGCCCGGCGTGCGCGACCACGAGCCGGCCCTCGTCGAGGACGAGGTGCGCGACGAGCCCGTCGCAGAAGTCCCGCACCTCCCGGCGGAACTCCTCCGGCTCGGCGGCGAGCTGCGCGAGCGTTCCCGCCAGCCCGTGCGCGGTCTGCACGGGGCGGCCGTCGAGCGCGCGGACGAGCTTGGCCTCGTGGTTGCCCGGGACGGCGAGCGCGTGGCCTGCGCCGACCATGCCCATGACGAGCCGCAGGACGCCGGCGGAGTCCGGGCCGCGGTCGACCAGGTCGCCGACGAACAGCGCACGCCGACCCTCGGGGTGCCGGGCGTCCACCGGCCGCCCCGCGTCGTCGCGGACGATCACGTAGCCGAGGCGCCCCAGGAGCGTCTCGAGCTCGCCGCGGCAGCCGTGCACGTCGCCGATCACGTCGAACGGCCCGGCCTCGTCGCGGCGGTCGCTGCGCAGGGGGCGGCGCTCGATCGTCGCGGCGTCGATCTCCTCGACCCCGTGCAGGACGTGCACGGTGCGGAAGCCCTCGCGGCCCAGCCCGCGCAGCGACCGGCGGAGCTGGTCGCGCTGACGTGTGACGACGCGCGACGGGACGGACCGGTCGGTGCGGGCCGCGTTGCGTGCGACGCACACCTCCTGCGGAGGGTCGAGCACGATCGCGACGGGGAGCACGTCATGCTCGCGGGCGAGCGCGACGAGCTCGCGGCGCGCGTGCTCGACGACCGTGAGCAGGCCCGCGGCCAGGCGCAGGCCTGCCGCGTGGTGCAGCAGGTCGAACGCGGCGTCCGTCGCGGACTGGTCCTCGGGGTCGTTCGAGACGACACCGCGGCACCAGTCCGACGAGAGCGTCTCGAACGGACCGAACAGCCGGGCGGCGAAGGTCGACTTGCCGGAGCCCGAGGCGCCGACGAGCACGACGAGCGAGAGCGCGGGGAGGTCGAGTGTGGCCATCACCGGTCTCCTTCCGTGCTCGTCGGGTTGCTCGTCGTCCTGGTCGTCGCGTCGTTCGTCGCGCGGGTCGTCGGGTCGCTCGTCGTGCCGTCACTCCTGACCTCCGGCCCTGCGCCGGTGGTCGGCTGGGCCTGGCGGCGGAACACCGCGAGCTGCGTCGGTGGCCCGACGTCCGGGTCGTCCGGACCCACGGGTGCGAACGACACCGTGTACCCGTGCGCGCCCGCCGACCGCTGCGCCCATGCGCGGAACTGCGCGCGCGTCCACTCGAACCGGTGGTCGTCGTGGCGCACCCCGCCCGCGGCGAGTGCCAGGTAGCGCACGTTGTGCTCGGCGTTCGGCGTGGTCACGACGAGCGTGCGCGGGCGAGCGACGCCGAGCACCACACGCTCCATGGCCGCGAGGCGCGGCGGGTCGAGGTGCTCGACGACCTCCATGAGCACCGCCGCGTCGAACCCGGCGATGCGCGCATCGGTGTACGTGACCGACGACTGCACGAGATCGACCCGGGCGCGCACGCGCTCCGGCATCGTGTCGAGGTGCAGGCGGCGTGCGGCGGTGGTCAGCGCACGCACCGACACGTCGGTGCCGACGACGCGCGCATACCCCTCGTCGAGCAGCCGCCCGACGAAGGCGCCCTCGCCGCAACCGAGGTCGACGACGGTGCGCGCGTCGGACGCCCGCAGCGCGGCGAGCACGGCCTCGTGCCGCTGGCGCACGAGCGGCACGTCCGCCGAAGGCTCGGGCGCCGCCGCCCCTCCGGAGGGGGACGCCGCGTCGTCGTCCGTGGCCTCGAACGGCGCGACGCCCTCGACCTCGGCAAGGCGGTCCAGCGCGAAGGTCGCGAGCGCCCGGCTGCGCGCCAGGTAGCGGCGCGCGATCTCGTCGCGGGCCGGGTGCACCGCGAGCCAGTCGCCACCCGCGCGCAGGAGCTTGTCGACCTCACCCTCGTCGACCCAGTAGTGCTTGGTCCCGTCGAGCGCGGGCAGCAGGACGTACAGGTGGCTGAGCGCGTCGGCGACACGGTGCGTGCCCCGCAACCGCAGGTCCACATACCGCGAGTCGCCCCAGGCGGGCACCTGCGGGTCGAGCGGCAGCGGCGTCGCCTCGACCTCCCAGCCGAGGGGCGCGAGCAGTCGCTGCGCGGCCTCGGGCCCGCCCGTGCAGCCGACGACAGGTACGTGCACCTCGAGCGGCCAGCGCCGGTCGACGAGGTCGGGGCGGGCGTCGCAGCGGCCCGTGAGTGCCGAACGGAACACGCGTCCCATCGCGACGACGAGCTGCGACGACGCGGTGTACGGCCGGTCGTTGACGTACTGCGCGAGGACGAACGGCTCGCGCCTGCCGGTGCCGCGCACGAGCGCGACGGGGTCGACCTCGAGCAGCACGGCGACCGTGCAGCGCTCGTCGTCCGCCTCCGGGTAGAGCACGTGCACGGTGCCGCTGTCGAACGTCTGCACGCGCGCGGGGTGCTTGTGCAGCAGGTAGCCGAGGTCGGACGCCGGTGTGGCGTCGTCCGACCGGGTGGTCGTCAGGGTCAGCAGCACGCGGGGCATCCTCGCAGGTCGCGACCCCGCCCGTCGGTCGGTTTCCCCGGCGCGGCCTCAGGCGGTCCGGGAACGGGCCGAGGCGTCCGCCCGGAGTCGCGAGATCTCCGCGACCTCCGCCTCGGGCAGTGCGTCCGGCACCCGGCGCCGCCCCTCACCCGTAGGCCGTCCAGCAACGCGGGTCGTGCCCGAGTGGTCGTCGATGCGCTCGCCACTCGGCAGGGTCAGCCGGCTGACCGTGCCTTCGACCTTGCCGCCCTTGTCGACCTTGTCGGCGTACCGCTGGATCGCCGTGCGACGAGGCGTCACGGTGGTGCTGGTCCTGGTCCTGGTCCTGGTCCTGGTCTTGGCGGGGCTCGTCGCGGGGACGGCCCGGTCGGAGCTGTGGTCTCGGCCGATGGTGGTCGGCGAGTCACGTGCAACGCGAGCGCGGGTGATTTCGACGGCGCTCACCTGGCTTACCTGGCCGCCGGGTCGGGCCGGGCGTGGTGCGCGGCAGCCGGGACCCGATGCCTCGTGGAGGTGGCGCGTGCGGCCGTCAGGCGGGGCGGGCGCGGGAGCGGGCCGACGAGTCGGCCCAGCGGCGGGAGATCGCGGCGACATCCTGCTCGAGGAGCGGGTCGGGCAGCGGGGGACGGCCCGGTGAGGCGCGCAGTCCGTCGAGCAGGGCGGTGGTGTAGCGGCGGTAGGCGTCGGGGCGGGTGTCGACGGCGTGCTTGGCGAGTTCGGTGACCATCCAGAGGACGACGACCACGTCCTGCTCCGTGGCTCCGTCGCGCAGGTCGCCCTGCTCGCGTGCCCGGCGGAACAGGTCGCGCGTGAGCTCCTCGATGCCGCCCGTGACCTCGGGGACGAGGTCCTCGTACCCGCCCAGGGCGGCGTCGCGCAGGCCGATGTTGTCGACCAGCAGGTCGGTCACGCGGCCGACGAGCAGCACGAGCCCGTCCCATGCGCGTGGCGTCGCGGCGGCCTCGCGCGCCACCGCGTAGAGCTCGTGGAGCGGCGCGGCGAGGGCGGCTTCGAGGAGCTCGCGGCGGTCGGCGAACCGGCGGTACACGGTGCCGACGCCGACGCCCGCGCGGTGCGCGACCTCGTTGAAGCCGACGCCGAGGCCGTGCTCGGCGTACAGCTCGCACGCGGCGCGGATGATCCGCTCGCGGTTGCGCTCCGCGTCCCGGCGCAGCGGCGCCGGGTGCGCCGTGCCGTGCGCCGTGCCGTGCGCGGGGGTCGGGGTCCGCGCCGGAGTCCTGTCCATCCGCTCAGGGTAACCCGCAAGCGGATACGTGAGATCAACTTCACACCGGGCAAGCGGATGACCCGAATCAACTTGTGTGCCTACGATGCGGATCTGGAATGACGTGCCGGCGCACCCGCCGCACGCGACGACCAGCCGGCGGCGCCGGCGGGAGGACACCCCCCTCATGGCTGAGCTGCTCTACCGGATCGGTATGTTCGCGGCGCGTCGCGCCTGGCTCGTCGTCGGCGCGTGGGCCACGGCCCTCGCGCTCGCGGTCGGCGCGTTCCTCACGTTCGGCGGCACGCTGACGGAGGCCATCTCGATCCCGGGCACCCCGACCGCCGAGGTCACCGACCGGCTCGCGCGCGAGCTGCCGTCCGCGAGCGGCGGGACCGGGCGCGTCGTGTGGAGCACCGACGACGGCTCGGCCCTGACCGACGAGCAGCAGCAGGCCATCAGCGCCGAGCTCGCGAAGGTCGCCGACGTCGACGGCGTCGTGCAGGTCGCCGACCCGTTCGCCACCGAGGCGCAGCGCGCCGAGCAGGCCCGGCAGGTCAGCGAGGGGGAGCAGCAGCTCACCGCCGGCAAGGCGGAGCTCGACGCGGGCCAGCAGCAGCTCGCCGACGGCCAGGCGCAGCTCGACGCGGGACGCGCACAGCTCGAGAGCGCACAGGCCGAGCTCGACGCGACGGTCGCGCAGGTCGGCGACAACGCCCAGACGCAGGCCGCGCAGGCCGAGCTGGACGCGCAGCGCGCCCAGCTCGACGCCCAGCAGAAGGCGCTCGACGACAAGCAGGCCGAGCTCGACGCGGGGCGCGCGGAGCTCGAGGCCCGCGCGCCGCAGCTCACCGACGCGAAGGCGCTGCTCGACATGGCGTCCGAGATCCGCCTCGTCTCGAGCGACGGCTCGACCGCGGTCGGCACGGTCGTGTTCGCCCTGCCCCAGCACGAGGTCCCGGACGAGACCAAGCAGGCCGTGGTCGACACCGTGACGGCCGGCGTGCCCGACGGCGTCACCGCGGACTTCTCGACCGAGATCGCGCAGGGCTCGATCCAGCTCGGCGGCGCCGCCGAGGCCATCGGCGTGCTCGTCGCGGGCATCGTGCTCGTCGTCATGCTCGGCACGCTCGTCGCCGCGGGCCTGCCGCTGCTCAACGCGCTCGTGGGCGTGGGCGTCGCCGCCGCGGGGGCGATGGCGTTCTCCGGCGTGGTCGAGATGACCTCGGTGACGCCCGTCCTGGGCGCGATGCTCGGCCTCGCGGTCGGCATCGACTACACGCTGTTCATCCTCAACAGGCACCGGCGACAGCTGCGGCTCGGGATGGACGTGCGCGAGTCGATCGGACTGGCGAACGGCACGTCGGGCAACGCGGTCGTGTTCGCCGGCACCACGGTGCTGATCGCGCTGCTGGGCCTCAACCTCACGGGCATCGACTTCCTGGGCCTCATGGGCACCGTGGCGGCCGCGAGCATCCTCGTCGCGGTGCTCGTCGCGGTCACGCTCACGCCCGCGATGCTGGGGCTGCTCGGCCGCCGGATCCTGCCCGCGAAGCACCGCGACGAGGTCCGGCCGGACGCGCACGAGGTCGCGCAGCCCATGCCCAACGGCCGGGCGTGGCTGTCGATCGTCGCGGGGGTGGGCGTGCTCGTCGTCGTGGCCCTGCCGGCGCTGTCCATGCGCCTGGGCCTGCCGACCGGCGCGAACGAGCCCACGGAGTCGACGCAGTACCAGGCGTACGCCGCGGTCTCCGACGCGTTCGGCGCGGGCGTCAACGGCCCGCTCGTCGTCGTCGCCGACCTGCCCGAGGCGGTCACGCAGGACGACCTCACGTCCGTCCAGGCGCGCCTGGGCGCGCAGCTCATGGCCGACGACGACGTGGTCGCCGTCGCGCCGGTCGGCACCAACGAGGCGCGCACGGTCCTGGTCTTCCAGGTGGTCCCTGCGCAGGGGCCGGACAGCGAGTCCACCGAGGAGCTCGTGCACACGCTGCGGGCGCTCGAGGTGGACGGCGGCACCGGCACGTTCCAGGTCGCCGGGAGCGCGAGCGCGAACATCGACATCTCCGAGAAGCTCGCCGACGCGCTGCCCGTGTACCTCGCGGTGGTCATCGGGCTGTCGATCTTCATCCTCGTCGCGGTGTTCCGCTCGTTCCTCGTCCCGGTCGTCGCGACCGGCGGGTTCGTGCTGTCGCTGTTCGCCGCGATGGGCGGCGTCACCGCCGTCTACCAGTGGGGCTGGGCGGCGGACCTGTTCGGCGTGTCCAACCCGGGCCCGGTGCTGAGCTTCCTGCCCACCCTGCTGGTCGGCATCCTGTTCGGCCTCGCGATGGACTACCAGCTGTTCCTCACCTCGGGCATGCGCGAGGCGTACGCGCACGGGGTTCCCGCGCGGCGCGCGGTCATGGAGGGCCTGCACGCGGGCCGGGCCGTCGTGACGGCCGCGGCGATCATCATGATCTCCGTGTTCGGCGGGTTCGTGTTCTCCCACCTGTCGTTCGTCCGGCCGCTCGGGTTCGCGCTCGCGTTCGGCGTGCTGCTCGACGCGTTCGTCGTGCGCATGCTGATCATGCCCGCGGTGCTGCACCTCGCCGGGGACAAGGCGTGGTGGCTGCCGAGCTGGATCGACCGCGTGATGCCCGACGTGGACGTCGAGGGCGCCAAGCTCGAGCGTCGTCACCCGGGCGTTCCTGGCGGCGCGCCCACCGAGCCGACCACCGAGCCGACGAGCGGGCCGACGAGCGAGCCGACGAGCGGGCGCTGACCCGTCAGCCGCCGGTGCGCGGCGGGAGCGTCGGCGCCCAGCGGCGGTAGCCCGCGCGCAGCTCCACCGGACGGTCGTCGTCGCCGCCGTGCCCGGCGACGTCCTCCCACAGCACCAGGAACGTCCCGCGGTGCCGCCGGCGCAGCCAGCCGGCGAGCACCGCGGGCGCGCGCGCGTCGGACCGCTCGTAGCCGAGGAACGACGTGCCCGTGCGTGGCGAGACGAGCAGGCCGTGCAGGCGTGGCGCGGCGAGCGCGCCGTCGAGCGGCCCGTCGAGCACCAGTCGTACGTCGACGACGAAGCCCAGGGGACGTCCGCGGTCGTCGACGACGCGTGCGTCCAGCAGGTCACTCAGGAGCATGGCGACCCCCCGGGATGCGTCCGATCACGTGCTCGCGCAGCCATCGCTCCACCCACAGCACGTCGAGCTCCTCACCGTGCACGCCCAGGCGGACGACGACCCCCACGTCCGTGACGTGCCGCCACGCGATGCGGTGCCAGCGGCTGCGCGGCGGGCGGCCGCCGAAGATCCGGGTCGCGAGCACGGGACCGGACAGCAGGTCGGTGACGACCACGAGCCCGTCCCGCTCGGCCAGCTCGACGTCGTCGACGGTCGCCACCGGGTCACCGGCCACGTCGTCGACCTGGCGGTCCAGCAGGTGCAGGCGGGCGTCGAGGACCAGCCCGGCGGGACGCGGAGGGTCGGGCAGCCGCTCGTCGGGCGGGAAGGGGCGCTCGTGGCGCCGCAGGCGTGGGCTCATCCGCCGGCTCCCGTCGCGATCATGAGGGGGATCGCCGCGAGCGACGCGGCGAGGATGACGACCAGGTAGACCAGGCCGAGCGCGTTCGTCGCCCGTCCGTTGACGTGGTCGCCCATGTACTCGCGGTCGTTCGCGACGACGAGGATCGGCAGGTACGTCAGCGGCAGCGCGACCGCCGAGAAGACCACCGAGTACTCGGTGACGGCGACCGGGTCGACGTTCGTCAGGAGCACGAGCGTGCCGACGAGCACGGCGACGGCCATCGCGGTGTGGAACCGGGCGGCCTGCGCGGGCCGGTGGTACTTGCCCCACGACCACCCGAAGAACTGCGCGAGCGTGTACCCGGTCGACAGCGCGGTCTCGAGCGCGGCGCCGAACGTGGCCGCCACGATCCCGAGGATCACGAGCGCGAGCAGCAGCTTGCCGCCGGCGAGCGCGACGGGCAGCGTGATCTGAGACAGCGTCGAGACCTCGATGCCGCGGGGGAGCAGGACGACCGCCGCGCACCCGGCGATCGCGACGGACAGCAGCCCGCCCAGCGGGAACCCGATGAGCACGTTCGCACGCGAGACGGACAGGTCCTTCACCGTCCAGCGCTCCTCGCGCGCGCCCGACGAGAAGAAGAACACCTCGTAGGGCGTCATCGCGGCGCCGAACAGCGCGACCGCGTAGTACCAGTACGTGGGGACCGGCTCGCTCGCGGGGACCTGCGGGCGCGTCGCCTGCTCGACGAGCTCGCCCCAGTCGGGGCCGAGCTGGAACAGCGCCACCGCGAACGCGACGAGCGTGAGGCCCAGCAGCCCCGCGACGTTCTCCAGGACCGAGAACTTCACGCGCCACAGCACGAGCCACACGGCCAGCCCCGCGAACGGGATCCACAGTCGCCGTTCGACGCTGCTCGCGAGCTCGAGCGCGAGCGCGATGCCCCCGATCTCCGCGGTGAGCGTGAGCAGGGTGACGAGGAAGGACGCGACGAGGTTCGCGCCGCCCACCCGCGGGCCGAGGCGTTCGCGGATGATCTCGAACGTCGCGCGTCCGCTCACCGCGGCGACGCGCCCCGACATCTGCGCGAACAGGCAGATCCCGACGACCCCGACGAGCACGACCCACACGAGCGACAGCCCGAACCGCGCACCGACGACCGCGTTGGTGACCAGGTCGCCGATGTCGACGAAGCCGCCGATGGCCGTGAGGATGCCGAGCGCGACCGCGAAGAACTTCTTCACGAAGCCGCCTCCAGGTCGGCCGTCACGGCGTCGATCGCGTCGCCCGCCTCGGTGAGCGCGGCCGTCACGTCGTGCGCGGAGCCCGCGGACAGGTCGTTGACCCACGCGCGTGCCGCGGCGAGCGCGGTCGTCGCGGACGCGACCGCGTCCAGCGCCCGCGCGCGGGTGTCCTGCCGCTCGAGCGGCGGCAGCGCGTCGGCGAGCGCGCTGCTCGCCGACCCGACCTCGGCGATCGCGTCGCGCAGGGTGCCGTCCGCGACGGGCGTCGTCGTGCGGTCACGGACGACGAGGTCGACGACGAGGACGCCGACCTCGACGCCCGACGACGCCTCGTCGAGTGCGGCCGTCAGGGTGACCTGCGCCGACCCGTCGGCGGACGACGGGCCGTACGCGCACCCGCCCAGCAGGAGGAGGCACGCCCCCGCGGCCGCGGCCCGCCCGGGGGTGAGTCGGCTGGTCATGTCGGTGATCGTGGACCCGCGCGGCGCGACCCGCACGGCGAGGCGCCGCGCGGGTCCGGGGCGACGGGTCAGAAGACCGGCTTGCCGCCCGTGACGCCCAGCACCGTCCCCGACACGTACGAGCCGGTCGTCGACGAGGCGAGGAACACGAACGCGTGCGCGACCTCGGCGGGCTCGCCCGCACGGCCGAGCGGGGTGTCCTGGCCGAACACCTCGACCTTCTCGGGCGGCTGCGTCGCGGGCTGCAGCGGCGTCCAGATGGGACCGGGTGCGACCGCGTTGACCCGGATGCCGCGCTCACCGAGCTCGGCCGCGAGGTTCACGGTGATGTTGTTGATCGCCGCCTTGGTGGAGGCGTAGTCGACCAGCGACTGCGACGGCTGGTACGCCTGGATCGACGTGCAGTTGACGATCGAGGACCCCTCACCGAGGTGCTCGAGCGCCTCCTGCGTGACCCAGAACAGCGCGTAGAGGTTGGTCTTCATGACCCGGTCCAGGTCGTCGGTCGTGACGTCGGCGAGCGAGTCGCGGCGCGCCATCTGGAAGCCGGCGTTGTTGACCAGCAGGTCGAGGCCGCCGAGACCGTCGACGGCGGTCCGGACGGCACCGCGCGCGGTCTGCTCGTCGCGCAGGTCGCCCGGCACGAGCACGCACGTCCGGCCCGCCTCGCGCACCCAGCGCGCGGTCTCCTGCGCGTCCTCGTCCTCCTCGGGCAGGTAGCTGATCGCCACGTCCGCGCCCTCGCGTGCGAACGCGATCGCCACGGCACGCCCGATGCCGGAGTCGCCGCCGGTGACGAGCGCGCGCCGGCCGGTGAGCAGACCGTGGCCGGTGTAGCTGTGCTCACCGTGGTCGGGCTGCGGCACCATAGGCGCCGTGAGGCCGGGGGGCTCCTGCTGCTGGGCGGGTCGGACGGCGTTCTCGTCGCTCATGGTGCGCTCCCTCGAGGTCGTCGGTGGGTCCTCGCCACGCTAGGCAGAGGTCCTGCGGACCGGCACCTCGAACGGTCGTCGACCTGGTGGGAGACGTCCCGCGGGGAACCGGCCCAGAGACGGGCAGAGACCCGAAGAGACCCGAAGAGACAGGAAGAGACCCGCTCGCGGCCGCCGCGCTCGCCCGCACAGGGCGTCCGTGGCGTCTGGGCGGGGCTCTCGCCTCACGCTCGCGACGCGGGTCTCAGGTCGCCGCGACGGGTCGCGGCCTGGTGCTGGTCCTAGGTGTCGGCCCTAGGCGTCACGGCCCTAGGTGTCGGCCGCGCGGACGTCGCACATGCTCGCTCACCCCTTGATGTCCTGCCCCCGCACGCCTCGACGCGTGCCCGGACCCGGCAACGGCCGGTCGGGGCATCGCACCTCGGCCGGTCGGCACGTCGACCATAGGCCGCCCCGGCCGGCCCCGCATGTCGAGCGCCCCGCACGGGCCGCGCACCGCCGCCTCCCTGCACGTGCGGGTACCGGTCGCGCACCGCAGGATGGGCACGGACCGACGGCGAGGAGGAGCCCATGGGTGGCGTGGACGAGGTGCTGCAGCGCTCGGGGAGGACGGTGCGCGGCGCCGTGGCGCGGCTCGAGGAGTCCGCGGCGCTCGACCGGCCCGCGACGGTGGTCCGGGCGGCCGCACGTGCGGTGCTGCGGCCGCGCGCACTGTCCGACGTGCTGCGCGGCGTGCCCGCCGGTCACCCCGCGCACCCGCCGCTCACCGACGTGCCGATCGGGCTGTGGCTCTCCGCGAGCACGCTCGACCTGCTCGCACCCGTCGCGGGGCGCCGCGCCGCGGACCGGCTGGTCGGGCTCGGCGTCCTCGCTGCGACGCCGACGGCGCTGACCGGCTTGGCCGACTGGGGCACGAGCGAACGGAACGACCCGGCGGTGCGGCGCGTCGGCGTCGTGCACGGCGTCGCGAACCTCGCCGCGCTGGCCTGCTACTCGACGTCGTGGGTGCTGCGCCGCCGCGGGCACCGGGCGGCGGGCGTGCTCGCGGGCCTCGCGGGTGGTGCGGTCCTGGGCGTCGGCGGCTACCTCGGCGGCCACCTCGCGCTGGTGCGCGGTGTGCCCCGCCAGGACCCGGTCGCGCGCGAGGTGGACCGGGTCGCGACCGGCGTGAGCCGCACGGCGTCGCACGAGGCCACGGCGGACCTGTTCGACCCGGTGGCCGTCGACGAGTCGAAGCGCAGCACCACGGACCACGCGGAGATCCGCACCTGGGTCGAGGCGCAGGGTGGAAGGCCCGCGCTCGTCCCGCCGCTCGGGCGCGGTGAGCCGCCCGTGCCGGCGGTGATCTTCCCGAGCGGGCCGAGCGGCCACGGCGCGGTCCCCGCGACGTGGCAGGAGTGGTTCGACGCGTTCGACCGCGGCGGTCTCGCGTTCGTCCGCCCGGCACGGCTGACCGACGCGCCGCCGTTCTTCGAGCTCACCCAGGCCTGATCGGGCGGGTGCCCACCGGGGTCCTCCAGCGGTGAGAGGACCCGCGTTCGCTTGCCGTGGACGCGTCCGCGCACGTACCGTCGTGAGCGCGGCCCGTATCGGGGCGGCATGCGAGGTGGCCTGCGACGCCCTCGCTCAGGCGGGCGGTCAGCCGTATCCTGCCCGCGACGGAGCACGTCGAGAGGCAGCGGATGACGGAATGGCTCGACCCTGAGCTCGCCGGGATCCGCGCAGACCTGCCCGACGACGGCGTGGACCACCTGCTGGCCCGCCGTCCGGCGTGGCGCGAGCGTGCGTCAGGCTCGGGCACGCGCCCGGACCGGGAGGCCCACGCGGACGACGGCACGGACGCGGTGCTCGCCGACCTCGCCGCGCGGTACGAGGCCGACCGGCTGAGCTGGCAGCTCGCCGTCACCGCGGGTGGGGTCGGCAGCTTCGACTGGGACCTGCGCACGGGCCGGCTCGCGTGGGACGACCAGCTCCTGACGATCTTCGGGGTGGACCGCGCGCAGTTCGCCGGGACGATCGACGCGTTCTACGCGCTCGTCGAGCCGGACGACCGCGCGCGCGTCGCCGAGGCCGTCGAGGGGGCCGTCGCGACGTGCGGGGCCTACGAGGCCGAGTACCGCGTGCTGCGCGGCGACGGGACGGTGCGCTGGGTCAAGGCGCGCGGTCTCGCGCTCGCGGGCCCGGACGGTCGAGCGGCGCGGCTCCTGGGCGCCGCGTACGACACGACGAGCGAGCGGGACGCCGAGGCGCGCATGGACCGCGTGCTCGAGACGATGCCGGGCGCGTTCCTCATCCTCGACGACGAGTGGCGGTTCCGGTACGTGAACTCCTCGGGCGAGCGCCTGCTCGGCCGTCCGCGCGACGAGCTCGAGGGCGGGGTGCTGTGGGAGCTGTACCCGTTCGTCGTCGGCACGCAGGTCGAGGAGAGCTACCGGGCAGCGGTGCGCGACGGGAAGCCGCGGATCTTCGAGGTCGGCTCCGAGCTCCAGCGCGGGCACTGGTACGAGGTCCGTGCGTGGCCGGGACCGGACGGGCTGTCGGTGTACTTCGACGACGTCACCGAGCGGCGCGCGGCGCAGGACGAGGCGCGCGCAGCGCGTGAGCTCGAGCAGGCGTCGACGCGCCGCCTCGCGCTGCTCGCCGAGGTGGGTGACCACCTGAGCTCGACGCTCGAGACGGAGGAGGCGGTCCGCCGCCTCGCGCGGCACCTGGTCCCGACGTTCGGGTCGTGGTGCCTCGTCACGATGTCCGAGGACCAGCGCCACCTGCGGGACATCGCGGCGTGGCACGAGGACCCGACGCGCCGCGCGACGGTCGCCCGGTACGCGTCGCTGCGCATCGACTCGCTCGCACCGGACGCGTACCTGTTCCGCACGCTGCGCACCGGTGAGCCCGTCGTCGTGCCGGACGCGACCAGCTCGATCGTCCGCGTGCTGTCCGGCGGTGCGCGGGACGTCCTGCGCGAGCTGGCCCCGCGCACGGCCTACGCCGTCCCGATGCGCTCGCGCGGGCGGACGGTGGGTGCGATCACGATCTTCCTCGACGAGGGCTCGCCCGACCTCGGCACCGAGGACCTCGCGCTGCTGGTGCAGCTCGCGGACCGTGCGGGGCTCGCGCTGGAGAACGCGCGCCTGTACGAGCGTCAGCGGGAGATCGCGGTCGCGCTGCAGCGGTCGCTGCTGTCCGCGCCCGCGCAGAGCGAGGACCTCGACGTCGTCGTGCGGTACGTCGCGGCGGCGGAGGCCGCTCAGGTCGGCGGCGACTGGTACGACGCGTTCGTGCAGCCGTCCGGGCACACGGTCGTCGCTATCGGCGACGTCATGGGCCACGACACCCCCGCGGCGGCGGCCATGAGCCAGCTGCGCACGCTCCTGCGCGGCGTCGCGCACACCACGAGCGGCACGCCCGCGCAGGTGCTCGCGGCGCTGGAGTCGGCGAGTGCCGCGCTGCGCGTCGACGCGATGGCGACCGCGGTCGTCGCTCGGTTCGAGCCGGCCGACGACGACGACCTGACGACCATGCGGTGGACCAACGCGGGCCACCTGCCGCCGCTGCTCGTGCTCCCCGACGGCTCGGTGAGCCTGCTCGAGCCGGGACGTCCCGAGCTGGTCCTGGGCCTCGACCCGGGCACCACGCGCACCGACCGGACCACGACCGTGCCCCGCGGCTGCACGCTGCTGCTGTACACCGACGGGCTCGTGGAGCGCCGGGGCGAGCACCTGCGCCGGGGGCTCGCGCGGCTGGTCGACGAGGTCACGCGGCTCGTGCCGCTCGCGCGCATGTCGGGGCCCACGGGTGCGCTCGACCTCGAGCGACTGGTGGACGACCTCCTGGGCCGCATGACGGCCGGACCGCCGGACGACGACATCGCGGTCCTCGCGGTCCAGCTCCGCCCGCTCGGCGCCTGACCTCGGCGCCTGGCTGCCGCTCCTCACCTCGGCGCCTGACCGCTGCACCTGAGCTCGGTCCGGATGCGCGCGGCGCCGCGGCATGTGACGGTGTGGCTTGGTACGTCCCCGCCCGACGCGGGGGACCGCGGAGGACGCCATGACCGTGCGACATCGACTGCCGGGTCGGATCGACCTGGAGCCGGGCGTGCCCCCGATCCTGCGGGTCTCGGGTGACGTGGACTTCTCGACGGTGGACGGGTTCTGCGTCCGGCTCGGGGTGGACCAGGCCGGGGTGGGCCGGGTGCTCGCGAGCAAGGGCGTGCGGGAGATCGACCTGTCCGAGGCGACGTTCATCGACTCCGCCGTGCTGGGTCTCGTCGTCGGGATCGCGCCGTACCTGCGCCCGGACCGGCTGCGGCTGCGGGGTGCGTCGGGAGCGCCGCTCGCGGTGCTCGAGATCACGGGAGTCGACCGGCTCGTCGACCTGGGTTGACGACGGGCGCGCCGTCGCGATGCCGGCTTACGCCGGAGTGTCGGTCTGTCTGGGTACTGTCGCGCGTGTGAGCGGGGGTCCTCCGGAGAAGCAGACGTGCCGAGAGTTCGTCCTGCCCGCGCTGCGGTCGGCTGGGTGGTCGCTCGACGACGTCGTCGAGCAGTACGCGATGCAGAACCCCGAGTCGGAGCACGCCGTGCGCGCAGCGCGAGGAGTCCTCCGCGTCGCGGACTACGTGCTGGAGGTCGAAGGCGTGCCGGTCGCGGTCGTCGAGGCCAAGCGTCGTCACGCAGCGGCGGCGGACGGGATGGGCCAGGCGATCGACTACGCCCGGCGCCTGGACGTGCCGTTCGCGTACGCGACGAACGGCGACGAGATCCTGCTGCACGACCGCAACGCCGGCACCGAGACCGCCGTCGCAGGATTCGCCTCGCCGGGCGAACTGTGGCAGGCGTTCGTCGACGGGCGCGGTCTGGGCGAGCGTGGGGTGGTGACGACGCGCGTCCGGTTCGACCGGTCGCTGCGGACACACGGCGGTCGGGACGTCCAGGAGCCGCGCTACTACCAGCGGGTCGCGATCCAGCGCGCCGTCGAAGCGATCGACAGCGGACGCACGCGGCTCCTGCTGCTCATGGCGACGGGCACAGGCAAGACGTTCACAGCCCTGCAGCTCGTCCACAAGCTACGTGAGGCGGCCCGGCGACTGGACGACGGCCGCGCCTACCGGGTCCTGTACCTGGCGGACCGGGACGTCCTCGTGACCGACCCGATGAGGCATTTCGCCGAGGCGTTCGGTCAGCAGGCGATGGTCCGGCTCACCAAGAACGCGACCACGCGAAGCCGCGACCTGTACTTCGCCACCTACCAGGGCCTCGACGGTGATGCCGCGGGCGACGAGGACGCGGAGGAGGTACCGACGAGCGTGTACGAGGCGCTGCCTCGCGACTTCTTCTCGCTCGTCGTCGTCGACGAGTGTCATCGCGGCAGTGCGGCGGCCGGGTCCCGGTGGCGCTCGATCCTCGAGCACTTCGACGCCGCCGTGCAGGTGGGCCTGACCGCGACCCCGAAGCGGGACGCCAACATCGACACGTACGAGTACTTCGGGGAACCGGTCTACGAGTACGCGCTCAAACAGGGGATCGACGACGGCTATCTCGCGCCCTACCGGGTGCGGCGTGTGGTGCTCGACATCGACGCGTTCGGGTGGGAGGCGCAGGACGGGCAGATCGATGCCCATGGTCGGCCGGTACCGGCTGGGGTGTACGGCACGCGCGACTTCGAGCGGCGCGTCTCCTTCCCGGACCGGACCGATGCGATGGCACGACGTCTGGTGGGTCTGCTGCACGAGAACCCGGGCGCACGCGCTGTCGTGTTCTGTGTGAGTGGTCAGCACGCGGCGGAGATGAAGAGAGCGCTGCTCAACGCCGACCCGGACGCGACGCGCCGCGATCCGGACTGGGCTGTGCGCATCGTCGGGGCCGAGCCGGACCGGGCGCGGCTCCTGGAGGCGATGACGGATCCCACACGTGAGTCGCCGCGTGTGGCCACGACCATGCGATTGTTGAGCACGGGCGTGGACATGGAGGACCTGAGGTTCGTCGTGCTGTGCCGGACTGTCGGCTCGATGGTGGAGTTCAAGCAGATCGTCGGCCGAGGGACCCGGCTGTACCCGCCGAAGGGCAAGCAGTACTTCGAGGTCGTGGATTTCACGGGGGCATCCGCCGGCTTCGACGACCCGGAGTTCGACGGGCCGCTCCCGGCGCCGCGGACCGAGCGTGTCACGCTCGATGGCCACGTGGTGGTGGAGGACGAGGGGGCCGATCCACTGACGGACGGGGACTCCGGCGACGCCGTGGTCGAGGTCGGGGAGCCGGAGCATGGGTTCCAGGTCGACGGCGGCGGGGACCTGGGGACGGACGTGACGGGCGGGGGGTCGCCGCCCGTGCGCATCCTCACCATCGAGGGCGAGCGGGTCGAGCTGCTCGGGGAGCGACTGCGGATGGTGAACCCGCAGTCGGGCCGCCTGGAGACGCTGGAGTACCGCGACCACGTGCGCGAGGCCGTCCGGTCGATCTTCCCGACAGCCTCTGAGCTGCGTGAGGCATGGGTGGATCCGGTGCGTCGCAGCGAGCTGCTCGAGCGGCTGGGGTACGTCGGGGTCGACCTGGAGGTGCTGGCGGCACAGGCGCGTCTTGAGGACGCGGACCCGTTCGACGTACTCGTGACGGTCGCGTGGGACCTCGCGCCGCGGACGCGTCGGGAGCGCGCAGACCGGGTCCGGGCGGCTCACGGGGAGCGGATCGAGCAGCTCGCCGCCGTGGCACGGGACGTGATCGAGGTCCTCCTCGAGAGGTACGCGGAGCGAGGCCCGAGCGAGATCACGCCCGCCGCGCTCCAGGTGCCGCCGCTGACCGACCGGGCAACCGTCGTCGAGCTGGTCGAGGCGTTCGGCGGTCGCGAGGACCTGCGGGAGTGGCTCTCGGACCTCCAGCGATGGCTGTACGAAGACTCGTCTTCTTCTTGATGTATGCGCCAGTGAAGAGCGCAAAACTCAAGGAGACTTGTAGCGCACGATGGTCTAGGCTCCTCGCGTGACCCAGCGACGCGATGCTCTGCAGTCACTCCACGCCATCGCCTTTCGTCAGGCCGGCTACTTCTCCGCAGCGCAGGCAGTCGACGTCGGCTTCAGCCACCAGGCGCAGAAGTACCACGTCGACGCGGGCAACTGGCTACGCGTCGAACGCGGAATCTTCCGGCTGCGCGACTGGCCGGCAGCGGTCGACGACGTGCTCGTGCTCTGGACCCTCTGGAGCCGCCGGCTCGGTGTGGTCTCGCACACCAGCGCGCTGGCCGTACACGGGCTCGGTGTGTTGGACCCCGGCGTCGTGGAGATGACCGTGCCTCCCGGATTCCGCGCCCGGACCCCCGCGGTCCGCACGCACACCGCCGTACTCCCGGACGCGGATGTCGAGTCGCGGCCCGGCTTCCGCGTGACCACCCCGCTGCGCACTCTGCTCGACGTCGCTGCGACCGCCCATCAGGAGGCGGTGGACGAGGTCGTCGCCGAAGCGCTCGACCGAGGAGTGGTCGCGGCCCGCTCGCTGCGCAGCAGGTCGGACGAGATGGGCGACCGGGCAGCGCTGCGGATCGAGCGGGCACTGCAGGCGGCCTCCCGGTGACCACGCGCACACCAGCCGCGCTGCGCGCCAGCCTGGACGCGCGCTTGCAGCTCCTCGCCCGGGAGCGTGGGCAGGACGTGAACCGCCTGCGCCGGCACCTCACCTTCCAGCGGATGCTGCGGCGGCTCGACGAGACGTGGGTCGTCAAAGGCGGCTACCTCCTCGAGGCCCGCCTCGGGGCCAGGGCGCGGGCGACCAAAGACCTGGACCTGGCGCTGGCCGAGCCGGCGGAGGACCTGGCGGCACGGCTGGCCGAGGCACTGGACGGCGACATCGACGGCGACGGATTCGTCTTCCGCGTCTCGGGCGCCCGCTCCCACCTGCGGGACGACGATGCGCTCGGTGGTCCCGGAGCGCACGTGTCGGTCACGGCCCTGCTGGCCGGCCGGGACTTCGCGCACGTCCGGGTCGACGTCGTCGCACGGCCGGAGGAGGTCGACGGTGGTGTGGAGCGGGTCATCCTGCCTCCGGTGGTCGCCGAGCCCGGGTGGCCCGCGGTGTCGGTCCTGCCGGTCGATGTCTCCCAGCACCTGGCAGAGAAGCTGCACGCGCTCAGTGCGATCGATGCGCACCCCCGCCCTTCGACACGCGTGAAGGACCTCGTGGACGTGGTCCTCGTGGCCGACGCGGGTCTCGTCGACGTGGAGCGCCTCGCGCGGCGCCTGCGTGCCGTGTTCCGTGCGCGGGACGGCGCCCTACCACCGCCACACCTGCCCGAGCCGCCGGCCGCCTGGCGGGCCGACTACGCCGACCTCGTGGCGCCGTACAGCGTGTCCGCAACTGACGTCACCACCGCCATCACCCTGACCCGAGATCTCTACGCGCGAGCGCTCGGGAGCGCCACCCCCACCGAGGAGCAGCAGTGAACGCCGTCCGACCCACGACCACCCGCGCCGAGCTGACGGCGGTCATCAAGAAGGCCCGCAACGTCATGCGGAAGGACCCTGGGCTCAACGGGGACGCGGACCGCATCCCGCAGCTCTCGTGGCTCCTGTTCCTCAAGTCGCTCGACGACCGCGAGAAGCGTGGCGAGCTTCTCGAGGACGACTACGTTCCGGTGCTGCAGCACCCGTACCGGTGGCGGGACTGGGCTGGGCCGCGTGCCGAGACTCCCCGCACGGGCGAGGCGCTGATCACGTTCGTCAACAGCAATCTCATCCCGCACCTCGCCCGCGTCGCCGGCGGCGGGAGCCGTGCGGCGGAGCGGGACGTGGTCGCCCAGGTGTTCGCCGACGTGACCAACCGGATGGTCTCGGGCTACCTGCTGTCCGAGCTCATCGAAGAGGTCGACCGGGTCAACTTCAACTCCTCCGACGACGTGCACACCATGGCCCACGTCTACGAGTCGATGCTCAAGGAGATGCGCGACTCCGCGGGCGACGCCGGTGAGTTCTACACCCCGCGCCCGGTGGTGCGGTTCATGGTGGACATGCTCGACCCGCAGGTCGGTGAGACGGTCATGGACCCCGCGACGGGCACTGGCGGCTTCCTGGTCGAGGCGCACGAGCACGTGAAGGAGAAGGTGAGGACGGCCGCTGACCGGGAGCGGACACGCGGGCGGCTGCGGGGCTTCGAGAAGAAGCCGCAGCCCTTCCTGCTGTGCCAGATGAACCTGCTCCTGCACGACGTGTACGAGCCTGCCGTGGTGCGGGGCAACGCGCTCGTGGCGTCGCTCGCCGAGCAGCGGGCCGACGGTGTGGACGTGGTGCTCACCAACCCGCCGTTCGGCGGCGAGGAGGAGACGTCCGTCGCCCAGGGCTTCCCCGCGGGGTTGCGGACGTCCGAGACGTCATGGCTGTTCCTCCAGGCGGTGATGGCCCGCATCGAGCAGCGACGCGGACGGGCGGCGGTGGTGGTGCCGAACAGCACGCTGTTCGCCACCGGCGTCGGAGCGACGATCAAGAAGAAGCTCCTCGACGGCTTCGACCTGCACACCGTGGTGCGGCTGCCCAACGGCGTGTTCGAGCCGTACACCGCGATCCCGTCGAACCTGCTCTTCTTCGAGGCGGGGCGCCCGACCGGCGACGTGTGGTTCTACGAGCTGCCGACGCCCGAGGGGCGCAAGAAGTACACCAAGACCAAGCCGCTGCGGCACGAGGAGTTCGCCGACCTCGCCGCGTGGTGGGGCGAGCCGGGCGCCGGACCCGAGCGCCGCAAGGACCGTGTGGAGAACGAGCACGCCTGGCGGGTGCCGCTCGCGCAGGTCGTCGAGCGCGGCTACGACCTGGACCTGCGCAACCCGCACCAGGGCGACCAGACCGAGAACCGGCCCGTCGCGGAGATCCTCGACGAGCTGGTGAGCGTCGAGGAGCAGATCCTCGACCTGCTGCGCGGACTGCGGGACGAGGTGGCGAGGTGACCGTGCAGTGGGTGCCGATCGAGTCGGTATTGCGTCGGCGGCTGGAGACCGTCATGGTCGAGCCCGACGAGCGCTACTCGACCTTCGGTGTGCGAAACAACTTCCGGGGTGCGTTCGATGCGGGCGACCTTCTCGGTGCCGACACGAAGTACAAGGTCCTCTACCGTGCGCGTGCCGGGGATCTCGTCTACCTCAAGCTCGGTGCCTGGGAGCGAGCTTTCGCGATGATCCCTGAGGAGCTCGACCAGCACGTAGCCTCGTCCGAGTTCGTGCTCTACGAACCGGACGTCCAGCGCATCGATCCTCGATTCCTTTCGCACCTCATGGCATGGCCCGCGCTGCTCGACGGCATCGGTGGCGAGTCGAAGGGAACCAACGTTCGCAGGCGGAGGCTCAGTCCGGACGTCTTCGAGGCGGCCAGGATCCCCCTCCCTGATCTCCCGACCCAGCGCGCCATCGCCTCCCGCCTTGACCTGATCGGGGGGGCGCGACACAGAGTCTCGCCAGGCTCCTCGTGCTCGAGAGCGGCGGATGCGATCTTGGCAGAGGCACTCAGTTCCGGGGTCGAGAGGCCGCTTGGCGACGGCCTTCGGAGGCGTCAGGATGCGGCGCTGGTGGAAGAGTCCGTGAAGTACTCCATGGCTGGCGTCCGAAACGCCGGAAAGGGTGTCTTCGATTCAGGCGTGATCCTCGGATCGCAGACCAAGTACCGACATCTGCGTCCGCTCCATCCGGGCGACCTCGTCTACCCAAAGCTGGGTGCATGGGCTGGAGCGTTCGCTGTCGTACCCCAGGACTGCGAGGGGCGCTGGGTGTCACCGGAGTTCGTTACGTACCAGATTGACACGGATGTCCTCGACCCCGACTTCCTCCGCTCCCTAGTCGCCTGGGACGCCTTCGTCGACCGTGTGGCCGGTCTATCGGTGGGGACGAACGTGAATCGCCGTAGGCTGGCTCCCGAGACGCTGGAGAGCCTCCCTGTGCGGCTACCCTCCGTTGACCAGCAGCACCGGTTGGGACAGCAGCTAGCAGTCATTAGGCAGGCCGACGATCTGCTGGAGCGACGGGCGCATCTGCTTGACTCTCTCCTCCCCGCTGCCCGGAAGGAGGAGTTCCGCCACCTCCTCGGGTCGTGACCTGCTCGGTGACCGCGTCATGCCGACGCGGTCACCGAGCGCCACTGCGTCCCGGCGACCACCACGTGGTCGAGCAGCCGCAGCCCGACGCGCTGTGCAGCGTCCTGAAGAGTCGCCGTCGTCGCGAGGTCGGCGCCGCTGGGCGTCGGGTCGCCGGACGGGTGGTTGTGCGCGAGTGCGAACGCGACTCCGTCGCGGCGCAGCACCTCGGCAAGTACCTCCCGCACGGGGAACGCCGCACCGTGCGCCGTGCCGTCGGCGACCACGACGACGTCGAGCACCCGGTGCCGTGGCCCGCACACCACCAGCACGACGCGCTCACGTCGTGCACCCGCGAGTTGCGGTGCGGTCACCCGCGCGACATCACCGCTGGACGCGACGAGCGGTCGTGTGTCCTCGGCCTCGTGCGCCCTTGACGACAGGGCCAGCGCGGCGACCAGCCGACTCGCCATCGCCGGCCCCAGCCCCGGCTCCCGTGCGAGCGTCGTCGCGTCCGCGCGCGCCAGGCCCGCCAGTCCTCCGTGGGCCACGAGCAACCGGGTGGCCAGGTCCACCACGTTCGTCCCCGGCAGCCCGGACCCGAGCACGAGGGCCACCAGCTCCGCGTCCGTCAGCGCCCGTGCGCCGTGCGTGGCGAGGCGCTCACGCGGTCGCTGGTCCGGCGCGAGGTCGCCAAGGGCAGGTCCGTCGGTCACCCGGGCACTGTGCCGTGTCACGCGCCCCTGCGCGGGCCGTCGTCCACAGGCCGCTCGAACCGCGGGGGCACGGCCGTGACGGGCCCTCAGCGGTGCGCGTGCGCGACCGCGGCGAGGTGCCGGCGGACCGCGGGCAGGGCGTCGGCCACCTCGCGTGCGAGGTAGCCCGCGGCACCCTGCTCGTGCGCGAGCCGCGCACCCGCCCCGGTGTGCAGCGCGACGCCCCACACCGCCGCGTCGACCCGCGGGAGCCCCGCCGCCAGGAGACCCGCGACGGCGCCCGCGAGCACGTCGCCGCTGCCCGACGTCCCGAGCCCCGGCGTCGTGGCGTCCCCGGCCCGGACGTCGCCTGCGGGGTCCGCGACGGCGCTCGCGGCGACGACGACCGCGTCCAGCCGGGCCGCGAGGCGAGCGGCCGCCTCGCGCTCGTCGTCCGGCCGGTCCTCGCCGAGCAGCCGGTCGAGCTCGGCCCCGTTGGGCGTCAGCACCGCGCGGCCGCGCACGCGGTCCTGGAGGTCCGGTGCGTCGGCGAGCACTCCGAGCGCGAACGCGTCGAGCAGCAGCGGCACGCGCGGCGCTGCCGTCTCGACGACCTGACGCAGCAGGCGCAGCGAGTGCTCGGGGTCCGCCAGTCCCGGCCCGACGAGCACCGCGTCGGCGCCCGCGAGCTCGTCGAGCGCGTCGTGGTCGCAGCCCTCGTCCTGCGACCAGGTGAGCACGCCGGCCTCGAGCACCGCGACCGCCGCGGGCGTCGCCGCGGCCTCGTCGACGACGAGCGTGAGCCGCCCCGCGCCCACCCGCAGCGTCGCGATCCCCGCGAGCAGGGCCGCGCCCACCGTCGCGCGGGCACCACCGACCACGACGACGCGCCCGCGCGCGTCCTTGCTGCCGGTCGCCGCCGGCAGCGGCATCCCCGCCAGCAGCGTGCCGTCGATCGGGGTGGTCGACCCGCTCATCGCACCTCTCCCGCGTGCTCGGTGACGGGCGCTCCGACGTCGCGCAGGTGCGCCACGTCGTCGAACCGCTCGGCGCTCCAGACGCCGCCGCGGCGCACGAGCGTCGTGAGCGACGCGTTGCGTACGCCGTGCTCACGCACGAGCTCCATGACGCCCTCCTCGTCGAGCCGCTCGAGGACGTAGCGCAGCAGGACGACGACCGCGTCGTGCGTCACGACGAGCAGCGGGCCCTCCTCGTCGCGCACGTCCGTGACCCAGGACCGCAGGCGCAGTGCGACGTCGAGCCACGACTCGCCGCCCGCCGGCCGGTGGTAGAGCTTGCCGAGGTGCCGGCGCGCCGCCGCCTCGTCGGGGTGCAGGCGCTCGACGCCCCGGCGCGTGAGCCGGTCGAGCACGCCGAGCTCGCGGTCCCGCAGGCGGTCGTCCGTCCGCACGGGCAGGTCGAGGCCGGCGCGCTCGAGCGCGAGCCGCGCGGTCTGCCGCGCGCGCACGTACGGCGAGGACCACACGGCGACCGGACGCTCGTCGGGGTCGAGGTCACGCAGCGCGACCCCGAGCGCCGCCGCCTGCTGCGCGCCGAGCGGTGACAGCGGGGTGTCCGCGTCCCGGTGCTCGAGCTCGAGGCGGTCCAGCCCGCGGCGGTCCGCGTCGCGCGCCGCGACGTTCCCGGCGCTCTCCCCGTGCCGCACGGCGTGCACGACGAGCGGGCGGGAGCCGGCGGGAGCGGGGGAGGCCTGCGTCTCGGGTGACGTGCGCACCGGTCCACGTTCGCACCCGGGCGCGCGGCCCGCACGAGGAGCGGGCGGGTTCGAGATGCCGTGCGCCGGGCGGTCCCGCACGATCGAGGGGACCGCACGAGAGGAGACCGAGATGTCGCAGCCGCAGGAGCGAGAGCACCCGGTGGAGCCCGCCGAGGGTGCGCCGGAACCCGGCGAGCCGGGCACGCAGGGCGATGCGGGGACGGACGAGCGTGAGCACTCCCAGGACCCGGCGGAGGGCGACGCGCCGTAGCGGTCGCACGGACCTGCGGGAGTCCCTCGCGCGGACCGGCGGCTGCGCCGGCCCGCGCGGGCCTGTCCGGGAGGGCGGATGAGCGTCGCCGTCGGGACGTCGGGGTGGTCGTACGACCACTGGACCGATGTGCTGTACCCGCCCGGGATGCCGCCCGAGCACCGGCTCGCGCGCTACCTGCAGGAGTTCGAGACCGTCGAGCTCAACGCGAGCTTCTACCGGTGGCCGCGGGACGCGGCCTTCGCCTCGTGGCGGCGCCGCCTGCCCGAGGGCTTCCGGATGACGGTCAAGGCGCCCCGCGGGCTCACGCACGCGCGTCGGCTGTACGGCCCCGAGGCGTGGCTCGGGCGGGTCGAGCGCGGGCTGCACGAGCTGCGGGGCCGGCGCGGTGCGCTCCTCGTCCAGCTGCGCCCCGACCAGGAGCGTGACGACGCCCGGCTGGACTGGTTCCTCGCGCGCGTCCCGCCGTGGGTGGACGTCGCCGTCGAGCTGCGGCACCCGAGCTGGCAGGTCGACGAGGTGTTCGAGCTGCTCGCGCGGCGCCGCGCCGCGTACGTGGTGCTGAGCGGGGCGGGGCTGCCGTGCGTGCTGCGCGCGACGGCGCCGCTCGTCTACGTGCGGCTGCACGGTCCCGATCACCATCACCTGTACGCGGGCTCGTACTCCGACGAGGACCTGGGCTGGTGGGCGCAGCGGGTGCGCGAGTGGCAGCGCGGCGGGCACGACGTGCTCGCGTACTTCAACAACGACGGCGGCGGGAACGCGGTGCGCAACGCGCGCACGCTGCGTGACCTGCTGCGCTGAGCGTCAGGGCGCGGGCGCCGCGTCGCCCTCGCCGTGCTCGGCTTCGTCGTGCGCCGCCTCGTCGTGCGCCTCGTCGTGACCGCCCCGCACGTGGTGCACCAGGTGCACCACGCCGACGACGACCGCGCCCACGACGACGCCGACGAGCGCCGCGACGAGCGTGCCGACCAGCCAGGTGAGGACCCCGCCCACCCCCGCGACGCCGTGCACGGCCTCCTCGAGGTGGTGCACCACGTCGTGCGGCCAGTGCCAGCCGAGTTCGTCGACGCCCGAGAGCAGGATGTGCCCACCCACCCAGAGCATCGCGACCACGCCGACGACCGACAGCACCGAGAGCACCTTCGGCATCGCGGCGACGAGCCCGCGCCCGAGCGCGGCGCTCGCACCGAACCGCGTCTGCGCGAGGCGCAGCCCGACGTCGTCCATCTTCACGATGACCGCGACCACGCCGTACACGAGAACCGACATGAGCAGCGCGACGACCACCAGGATCGCGGCGCGCGAGGCCAGCCCCTCGTCGGCCACCTCGTTGAGGGAGATGACCATGATCTCGGCGGACAGGATGAAGTCGGTGCGGATGGCGGCGCCGATGAGCCGCTTCTCGGCGGCCGCGCCGTCCTCCTCCGCGGCGACGGGGACCTCCTTGCCACCGTGCCCGGTCACGGCCTCCCACAGCTTCTCGGCGCCCTCGAACGCGAGGTACGTCCCGCCGACCATGAGGATCGGGGTGAGCAGCCAGGGCAGGAACTGGCTGAGCAGCAGTGCCGCGGGGAGGATGAACAGCAGCTTGTTTCGCAGCGAGCCCCGCGCGATCCGCCAGATGATCGGCAGCTCGCGCTGCGGCGAGACGCCCGTGACGTAGCGCGGGGTGACCGCGGTGTCGTCGATGACGACGCCCGCGGCCTTGGCGCTCGCGCGCCCGGCGGCCGCGCCGACGTCGTCGACCGACGCCGCGGCGAGCTTCGCGAGCGCCGCGATGTCGTCGAGCAGTGCTGCCAGTCCGCCTGCCATGAGCCGCCTTCGTCGTCGTGCCTACCGGGGTATGCCGCATCCTGCCAGCAGGACGCCCTGACGGTGCGTCACGTCCACACGCCCGGCGGGCGAGGGCGCGGCGGACGGGTGGGGACCGGCCGCCTCACGCGTCGGGCGCGCCGGTGCGCACCGGCTCGGGCTCGGCGGCCGGGGTGCCGCGGCGGGCGGACCACCGCGCGAGGGCGTACAGGACGACGCCGAGCGCGAGCAGGACGCCCGCGAGCAGCCAGTGCCGCGCCTGCTGCTGGGTGAGCAGCCCGAGACACGTCGCCGCGGCGAGCACCGGCAGCGCGGTCCAGGCGCGGAAGTGGTCGTGCCCCACGTGGTCGCGGCGCAGCACGAGCACCGCGACGTTCGTGCTCAGGAACACGAGCAGGAGCAGGAGGACGACCGTGGACGCGAGGTCGACGAGCGAGCCCGTGGCGGTCAGCACCATCGCGACCGCCGTCGTCGCGACGATCGCGACGACGGGCGTGCGGCGCCCCGGCAGGACGCGTGCGAACACCGACGGCAGCAGACCCTCGTCGGCCATCCCGTACGCGAGCCGGCTCGACATGATCATGGTGAGCAGCGCGCCGTTGGCCACCGCGACCAGCGCGATCACGGAGAACACCTCGAGCGGCACGCCGCCGGCCGCCTCGACGACCTCGAGCAGCGGCCCGCTGGACTCCTGGAGCTGCCGGGGCGGGACCGCCGCGGGTGCGACGAGACCGACGAGCACGTACACGACGCCCGCGGTGGCGAGCGCGCCGAACAAGGCGCGCGGGTACACGCGCGGCACGTCGCGCACCTCCTCGGCGATGTTCGCCGAGGTCTCGAACCCGACGAAGGAGTAGAACGCGATCAGGGCGCCGCCCAGCGTCGCGGCGGCCCCAGCACGTCGCCCAGGATGAACAGGAACAGCAGCGGGCCGGTCACGGCGCGCCGCAGACGGGTCGGACGCTCGTCCGTCGCGGGTGCGGTGGTCATGAGGTGGTGAAGCCGATCGCCTTGTGCGTGCCGTCGCAGTAGGGCGCGATCGCGGAGCTGCCGCAGCGGCACAGCGCCACGGTGCGCCGCCGCCGGGGCAGCGGACGGCCTTCGTCGTCGACGATCTCGACGTCGCCGCGCACGAGGATCGGGCCGTCGGGGCACGCGACGATCCGCGGCGGTGCGAAGCGGTCCGGCCGGGGTGCGGTGCCCTCGGGCGGGGGAGCGGGCTGCGTCGTCGTCACGCCGCCTCCCGCAGCGAGGACCGGCCGTGCTCCCACGCGTCGAGCACGTGCGCCGCGACGAGCTCGTCGAGGGACAGGCAGACCGCGGCGCCGAACAGGATGTCCGGCACGAGCGCGGGCTCCTGCTCGGCCAGCCCGCCCGCGAGGTCGCGGCCCGCGATCTGCTCGTGGACCGCGTCGGCCTCGACGTGCTCGTCGAAGTACCAGGTCGTGTCGGGGCCGAGCCCGTGGCGCCGGAACCCGTCGCCGTACAGGCGGTTGGGCAGCGAGCTCGTCATCTCGAACGCGGCCAGGTGGCCGGTGATCGCACCACGCAGACGCCGGTGCAGGCCCAGCAGCGACATCGCGTTGACGGAGGCGAGCGTGACGGCCGGGACCTGGTCGACGAACGCCCCGAAGGTCGCGTCGAGCCCCGCGCCGCGCATCGCGACCGCGAACAGCTCGCAATGCATGCGCTCGGGTGCGCCGCCGCCGTACTCGTCCGCCTGGATCTCGACGAGCGCCGCCTTGGCACCACCCTCGAGGCGCGGGATCGCCCACGTGTGAGGGTCGGCCTCCTTGAGCTGGTAGACCGATCGGTGCACCAGGAGCTCGTCGAGCTGGTCGCGCGTCGCACGCCGTCCGACGAAGCGCGCGAGGCTCGGCCCAGGACCGGGCGCCGTCATCGCGAACAGGGCGTCCGCGACCGCGCGCCGGTCGGCCGGGACGCCCGTGGGGGTCTCGACGCGACCGCGCAGGACCCGCTCGAACGCGTCCTCCAGCACGGCGCGGGCGCGCAGCAGGTCCGGGTCCCACTCCCACCGGTCGTCGACGCCGGCGACGCCGCGGTAGTGCAGCTCGTACAGGACGAACAGCGTCAGCTGGACGTCGTCGTCGCGCAGCAGGTCGGTGGTGGACGCCACCGCCTCCCGAGCGGCGACGAGGAGGGCGGCGCGGTCGTCGTCGGGAACCGCGTCGGGTGCTGCCGCGAGCACGGGCAGCACGCGTGCGCTCAGCGGCCCCCGGGGCCCGGGTACTCGCATGGCGCCTCGCGCGGCGCCGACGGTGACCGTCGTCATCGCTGCCCTCGGCCGCCGACGGGGGGCGCCTCGCCGGCGCTCGTCCCGTCCGTCGCGGGTCCCGTCGGCACGCCTCGACCCGAGGTCCGACCCGTCGTCCACATCAGCACCCGGACAGGCTGCCACGGCCCCGGCGAGGCCGCCTCCGGGGACGTGCACCCCCGCGGATCGCGGCCCCGGATGCGGGACGGTCGATGCTGTGCCCACCCTGGAGACCACCGACCTCCAGGAGGACGCCCATGCGCGCCATGGTCTACCGCGGTCCGTACAAGGTCCGCGTCGAGGAGAAGGACGAGCCGCGCGTCGAGCACCCCAACGACGCGGTCGTGCGGGTGACGTGCGCCGCGATCTGCGGCTCCGACCTGCACCTCTACCACGGGATGATGCCGGACACGCGGGTCGGTCACACGTTCGGGCACGAGTTCGTCGGGGTCGTCGAGCAGGTCGGTCCGTCGGTCGAGAACCTGCGCGTCGGCGACCGGGTCATGGTGCCGTTCAACATCTTCTGCGGCTCGTGCTTCTTCTGCGCGCGCGGCCTGTACTCGAACTGCCACAACGTGAACCCGAACGCGACGGCGGTCGGCGGCATCTACGGGTACTCGCACACGACCGGGGGCTACGACGGCGGCCAGGCCCAGTACGTGCGGGTCCCGTTCGCCGACGTGGGTCCCTCGCCGGTCCCCGACTGGCTGTCCGACGAGGACGCCGTCCTGATGACGGACGCGCTCGCCACCGGGTACTTCGGCGCGCAGCTGGCGGACATCGCCGAGGGCGACACCGTCGTCGTGCTGGGCGCCGGGCCCGTGGGGCTGTTCGCGGCGCGGTCCGCGTGGCTCATGGGGGCGGGCCGCGTGATCGTCGTCGACCAGATCGAGCACCGGCTGGCGAAGGCCCGCGAGTTCGCGTACGCGGAGACGCGCAGCTACGCGGAGCACGACGACATCGTCGTCGAGCTCAAGAAGGCGACCGACGGCCTGGGGGCCGACCGCGTGATCGAGGCCGTGGGAGCCGAGGCGGACGGCAACCTGGTCCAGCACGTGACGGCCGCCAAGCTCAAGCTCCAGGGCGGCTCCCCGGTCGCCCTGAACTGGGCGATCGACGCCGTGCGCAAAGGCGGCACGGTGTCCGTCATGGGCGCCTACGGGCCGCTGTTCTCCGCCGTGAAGTTCGGCGACGCGATGAACAAGGGGCTGACGATCCGCACCAACCAGGCCCCGGTGAAGCGACAGTGGCCGCGGCTGCTCGAGCACGTCCGCAACGGGTACCTCACGCCGTCGGACATCGTGACGCACCGGTTCCCGCTCGAGCACATCGCCGAGGCCTACCACGTGATGTCCGCGAAGCTCGACGGGTGCATCAAGCCCCTCGTCGTGCCCGCCTGAGGAGAGGTGACACCGATGACGACCCCCGCCGACGACGCGACGCCGACGCACGCCCCGTACACCGCCGACCGCCCTCCGCTGCGCGAGACCCCCGACCAGCTGCGCGCCCGCATCCCCGGGTGGGGTGCCGACCTCGACCCGGCCGACCGGCCCTCGTGCCCGCGCGAGCGCACCGACCTGCCGCGTGCGCGCTGGGACTTCCCCGAGCGGCAGGAGCAGACGTCCCCGCGTGAGCGGTCGCTCGAGCACCTGGAGCTCACGCCCGTGTTCGGGACCGCGCAGCCGCTGACGGGCGTCGCGGGGGCGATCCGCCGCTACTCGTACGAACGGTTCAGCGAGGGCCGGGCCGCGCACTGGCTGCTGCTCATCGCGGCGGACCGCGTCGAGTCGACCGCGGCGCACTGGCGCTCGCTCGCGAGCACCCGGCCCGACGACCCCCTCACCGAGACCGGGGTCCTCTCGGAGGCGCACCGGCACCCGGTCGCGTCGCGACGGGGGAGGGTGGACGTGCGGCACCAGCCGCTCGACGTCCTGGTCGTCGCCGGCCCGTGGGTCGCGGCCGGGCTGGCCGCGGCGGTGGCGGTGCGGGCGGTGGTCCGCCGCCGTTGACCCGGCGTGACCCGGCGCGCGCGCTCGTCGACCGGCTCGCCCTTGACGCGCACCGGGCAGACCGACACGATGCGGACATCCCTCTACCTCGGTAGGGGAAGCGGGGGGCGGCTCTACATCGGTGTAGAACTCGTGGCGCTCCTGGGCGCACCGCCGCGCAGTCGGTCGACGAGGAGGAATCGATGGGGATGACTCGGCAGGGGGCCCGCGGACCGGGCGCTGGACGCCGCGCGGCGGCGACGATGACGGGGGTGGCGCTCGCGGTGGGTGCGTCGGTGACGAGCGCGCAGGCGGCGCAGGACGGGCCGGCTCCCGACGCATGGGTGTCGACCATCCCGGAGGGGTACCACCGGTTCACCGTCCCGCAGGCGGACGCGGAGGAGATCCTCGGCTCGCGGCCCCAGGTGCTCGAGCTGCAGGGCAACATCGGGCCCAGCGGCACGTGGGCGGACCTGGCGCTCGACCCGAGCGGGTCCAGCTACCAGGCGTCGGTCGGCCCGCTCGCGCCGGGGCTGTACTACTACCAGTACACGGCCACCTGGGCGGACCGCACCAAGAAGTCGTTCCGCGAGCCCACGAGCCCCGTGGCCGTCACGTCCCACCCGACGTGGAACACGCTGTTCGTCCCCGGTCCGTCCGTGCAGTGGATGGCTGACCTGCCCGCCGGGGGCGACGTCGACGAGCTCACCTACCGCAGTCCGGTGACCGACGACGAACGCACCACCCTCGTGTGGACCCCTCCGGGCTACGACGCGCACCGCGCCGACGCGTACCCGGTGCTCTACCTGCTCGCCGACGGGTCGCAGACGGCGCAGGAGTGGGCCGAGCTGGGCCGCGCGCCGCAGATCCTCGACAACCTCGCGGCCGAGGGCCGGATCGAGCCCATGGTCGTCGTCATGGCCGACACCGGCGGGACGGACCCGCGCAGCGAGCTGCTCGACGGCGTGGTCGAGGCCGCACGCGAGGCCTACCACGTGACGGACGAGCCGTCCGGCCAGGCCGTCGCGGGCATCGGCGACGGCGCCAACCACGCCCTGAACGTGCTGCGCAGCGACCCGGGCACGTTCGGGTCGGTGGGGTCGTTCTCGGGTCACCTGAACGGGACCGTCGGCGCGGGCGTCGCCCGCGCGGTCAACGAGGGCACCGACCTGCTGCGGGTCTACGTCGGCAACGTGCTCGACCCGGCGTACAACCGCACGCACGCCCTCCTGCGCACGCTCGAGCGCGCCGGCGTCGAGCACGAGTTCGACGGTGTCGACCCCGACTCGGGCGCGACGTGGGACACCTGGCGTGAGGCGCTGCGCGACTTCGCGTCCCGTGTCTTCCAGGACGACGCCGACCCCGGCCCGCGCGAGGGCAACCTGCCCCTGGACGGCCCCTACGCGCCGCCCGCGGCCGGGTCGATCACCACGCCGCACATCGGCGAGCACGGCATCGTGACGTTCGAGACCGGCACCCAGTGGGCCGACGCGAAGGACGTCACCGTGTGGGCGAACTGGGCGCCGAACGGTGCCTGGTTCCGGGTGCCGATGACGAAGGTCGGGCAGCGCTGGCGGGTCTCCATGGGGCCGCTCGACGGGTTCTACTACTACCGCTACGTCGTCGACGGCGTGGACGAGAAGGACCCGCAGGACACGGTCAACACGCTCACCGGCGTGAGCCCGCTGTTCGTGCCCGGCACCACCGACCGGATGCTCTCGGACGTGCCCGCGGGGCAGGGCGGCGAGCTGTCCGTCCTGACGTACGACAGCAAGGTCGCGGGCGAGGAGCGCTCCGCGTACGTGTGGACGCCGCCGGGCTACGACGCCGACCGCGCCGAGCCGTATCCCGTGCTCTACCTCAACCACGGCGGTGGCCAGAGCTGGGGCGACTGGGTCGAGGTCGGCCGTGCCGCGCAGATCCTCGACCACCACTCGATCGACGGTGCGATCGTCCCGATGGTCGTCGTCATGGGCAACGGCAACGTGCCGGACTTCCCCGCGGAGCTGCTCGAGAACCTCGCGCCGGCGGCGCGCGCGGAGTACAACATCGCGTCCGACGCCGACCGGCAGGCGCTCGCCGGTCTCTCGATGGGTGCGATGAACACGCTCAACACGTGGCTCACCCACCCCGGCGAATTCGGCTGGATCGCCGCGTTCTCCGGTGGGCTGTTCTTCGGGACGCCGACGTTCGACCCCGAGGCGGTGAACGAGGGGACCACGTTCGCGCGCATCTACACCGGCGACGTCCTCGACTTCACGTACCAGGCGACGATGGACCTGCTCGACCTCCTCGAGGAGAACGGGATCGAGCACGAGTTCGCGGGTGTCACGCAGGGACCGCACGGGTTCGACACGTGGCAGAAGAACCTCGTCGACCTGCTGCCGCGGCTGTTCCGCAGCGAGTCCGCGCCCGGCATCCCCGTGCGCGCCGAGGTCCGCGAAGGCGCCCCGGGCGTGCTGGCCCTCTCGGTCGACGACGACGGCGCGGGCGTGACCCTGGACCAGGCCGCCAACCGCGGCGACCGCCTGCGGTTCACCGGGGCCCTGCCCACGGTCACCGTCACCGACTCGCGCTCGGTCGCGCAGGCCGGTGCGAGCGGCTGGGCCGTCGCCGGCATGGCGTACGCGTTCTCGTCCGGCTCCCGCACGCTCGACGCCGACCACCTCGGCTGGCGGCCGTTCGTGCGCGACCCGCGCGACGGCGTGGCCGCGGGGGCGCAGCGACCCACCGTGCTCGGCGGGGGAGACGGGCTCCTCGTCCCGGGCCGGCTCGCGTCGGCGACCCCGAAGGGCAGGTTCGGCTCGACGACGATGGGCGCGGACCTGTTCCTCGAGGTCCCCGTGGACACCGCGCCGGGCACGTACGAGGGTGCGCTGACGCTCTCGCTGTTCCCGGTCGACTGACCGCACGCACCAGCACGACGAGCACGGCGGGGCCGGTCGGCGCCCCGCCGTGCTCGTCGGCGCACGAGGACACGTCGACGCACGTGCAGGAGGCAACCGTGCCCGTCATCCGCACCACCACGTCCGCCAGGCGGCGGCGTCCGGCGTCGGCCGCTGCGCGGTTCGCGGCGTCCGCCGGCCTGCTCGTCGGGCTCGTGACGCTCTCGGCGACCGGCACGCACGCCGCCGACGCGACACCCGCACCGGCCTCCAGCGGTTCGCCCGGCTCGTCGAGCGGCTCGTCGAGCGGTTCGTCGAGCGGGACGGTCACGTGGACCGTGGAGCCCGCGACGGCGGACGGACCCGACGGGCGGATCTCGCTGCGGCACGCGCTCGACCCCGGGGCGTCGGTGGACGAGCACGTCGTCGTCACCAACTTCAGCGACCGGCCCGCGACGTTCCACGTCTACGCGGCCGACGGGACCGTCTCGGCCGACGGCGACTTCGACGTGCGCCCGAGCGAGGACGCACCGCGCGACTCGGGTGCGTGGGTCACGCTGCAGCCCCCGGAGGGCGCCGAGCCCGTGGCCGGCGGAGGGTTCCGCGTCGCGCTGCCAGCGGGAGGGTCGCTCGTGGTGCCCCTCACCGTCACGGTGCCGGCGCAGGCGCGGCCCGGTGACCACCCCGCGGGCGTCGTCGCCGAGCTGGTGGACGACGAGGCGGCCGTGCGGGTGGCGGCGCGGGTCGGGGTGCGGCTGCACCTGCGCGTGACGGGCGACATCCGCGCACGTGTGGCGCCCGGCGACGTCGAGGTCCGCTGGGAGCCGTCGTGGAACCCGTTCGCGCCGGGCACCGCGCACGTGCGCTACGTGCTGCGCAACGAGGGTGACGTGCGGCTCGGCGCGCGCGCGGGCGTCACCCTGGCGGGCCCGGCCGGGACCGGCGAGGTCAGCGCCACCACGCAGGTCCGCGAGGTGCTTCCGGAGGGCTCCGCGTCCGTCGAGACGACCGTGCGGCTGTGGCCGCTGGTGCGCGCGTCCGGCGAGGTCGAGGCCGTGCCCGTAGTCGTCGGCGACGACGTCGTCGACGTCGCGCTCGCACCGTCCGCCGTGCCGGTCGTGGTGTGGGCGGTGCCGTGGGCACAGCTCGTGCTGCTGCTGCTCGTCGTCGGCGTGCCCGTGCTCGTCGTGCGCCAGCGGCGCCGGTCCGCGCGGCGCGTGCAGGCGCGGATCGACGCGGCCCTCGCCGCCGCGGGCGTCGCTCCGCACGACGCGCCCGAGGTGGACCCCGACCCGGCTGCCGCCTGACGTCGACGCCGTGCCGGGCTTCCGCCGGTCCGTCGCAGGGCAGGGACGGCACGGGGGTGCGGGTCGTCCGACCCGCACCCCCGTGCCCGCGCCCCCCGCGCGGTCAGCGGCCGATCATGCGGCCCGGCACGTCACCGTCGCGCCGGCGCCGGACCCGGTGCCCTGGAACCCGAAGCTCGTGCGCTCGCCCTGACGCAGCGTGCCGTTCCACGGTGCGTTGCCGAAGGTCACCGTGCCGGTGGTGCCGGACTGCGCGCTGCTCCACGAGCCCGCGACGGCCGCACCGTCGGGCAGCCGCACCTGCACCACCCACCCGTTCAGCGCGGACCCGGCGGTCACGTCGATGTTCGCGACGAACCCCTCGCCCCACTGGCTCGCGACCGTGTACGTCGCGGTGCACGCGCCGCCCACCGGGTCGTCGGTCCGGTCAGGCGTCGGCGTGGGGGTCGGCGTCGGGGTGGGCGTCGGCGTGGGAGTCGGTGTGGGAGTCGGTGTGGGCGTGGGAGTCGGTGTGGGCGTGGGGGTCGGCGTCGGGTCCGTCAGGACGAGGTTCTTCTGCCGGACGTCCCACTGCCCGCCGCACAGGCCGCAGTTCTGCCCGACGAACGCGCGTCCGGCCTGGGCGTCGCCCTTGAGCTGCCATGTGAACCACAGCGTGCCGACCCGCGCGAACTCGCCGCCGTTGTACTGGTCGTACGTACCGCCGTGCCCCACGGGCAGGTTGCCCATGAAGGCGGGCAGGCCCGCCGGCAGCTTGCCCCAGTCGTCGATCGCGTTGGGATAGGCGATGTCGCCGGGTCCGCCGATGAAGTACGCGATCGGGTCGTCGAGACGGCGCAGCTGCCAGTCGTCGCCGTCGTTGAGCAGGCCGCTGGAGAAGATCGCGGTCGTCGTGACCCGCGGGTCGCCGGCGACCGCGTACGCCTCGAGACCGCCGCACGAGAACCCCGCGACCGCGACCTCGCTCGTGTCGATGCGCCCGGCCAGCGCGCTGCCCGCACGGCTGTTCTCGGCGAACGCCCAGTCGATCGACTGCGTGAGCATCGTCGAGGTGGTGCTGCCCCCGCCGTTGGGGGAGCCGTTGGCGATGACGAGGAACCCGTGCGAGGCGATCTCCCGCAGGAAGTTGACCTGCGAGGTGCCGTTGCCGGAGCACCCGCCGTTGCCCCAGACCACGATGGGCAGGCGCTCGGCGGGGAGGTTCACGGGGCGGTAGATGGTGTGGCTCGGCAGCGAGCCGGCGGTCGAGTAGTCGGCCGGGTAGGGGCCGGACCCGCCCGGCGCCGCGGCCGCCGGCGCGAGCCCTGCGCCCAGCGCGCCGAGGGCGAGCGCGGCGGTCAGGCCCGCGCGGGTGAGCAGTCGTCGTCTCATGGGAGTCCTCCCTCGGAGGTGCGCGGACGCACCGATGCGTTCGTGTACACCAACCGTCGCGGGAGTGACGAAAACTGTCGAGTACTTGTGCGGTGGTCCGGCGTCGCGGAAACGATTCGGCCAGTCGTGACTCGCAACCAGTCGTCACTCGCAACCAGTCGTCACCCGCGGCCAGTCGTCACCCGCGGCGCGGCGGCTGCGCGGGGTCGGCGGCGGCGACGAAGTACGTGACCCACCGGGCCGCGTCGGGCCAGGACGGCGCCGCGACCTCGACGAGGCGTCGCCGTGCCCCGGGCCCGAGCGCCGTGTGCACCTCGACGAGCAGGTCCCGGGCCGCTTGCACGGGCCAGTCGGGGGGGACCACGTCGGCCGGCAGGTCCGGGTGTCGCAGCACGAGCGAGCGCCACTGGTCCATGAGGCGTGTCCGGGCGACCAGCGCACCGGCGTCGTCGACCGCACCCGCGCGCACGGCGTGCAGCACCGGGGTGTGCGCCTCGAGGAACGCGCGGAACTCCTGCGCCACGCCCGCGAGGTCGTACGCGTCCGCCGGGCCCTGCGTGCCCGCGACGTCCTCGAACCGCACCCGCATGACCGACCAGCGCGCCGCGTCGACGCCACCGAGTGCGTCCCGCAACGCCGCGAGGACTTCCTCGCGGACCCCCTCCGGGCTGATCCACACGCTGTCGTACAGCCGCGCGAACCCCGCCGAGGTCAGCACCTTGCGGACCGCGTGCCGCTCCGCGTGGCGTGACTCCGGCAGGGAGTACGAGACGGCGGACCAGCGGTCGTCGGGTGCGGCGGTGCGGGTCCCGTACGCGAGGAAGCGGTGCATCGTGGTCTGCCGCGCGATCGACGCGGTGGTCAGGTGGTACACGGTCGCCCGGCCGCGTCCGCGCGCCTCGACCAGCCCGCGCCGGGCCAGTCGGTTCAGCGCCGCCCGGGCGCTCGAGGCGCTGAACCCGAACTCCGCGAGCACCGCGTCGAGCGCAGCCGGCGGCAGCGGCGCGTCGGCGGAGTCGAGGTACTCGCCCAGGAGGGTCGCCAGCAGGTGCTGCGGGTTGGGGCCCGTCCGGGCCCGAGGGGCGTCGAGGTCGTCGTCGGCGCGGCTCGCCATGCGACGACCCTAGGCCCGAGCAGCCGAGCGCGGTGACGACGCAGGCATCTGCCCTGCCCAGCATCCCGACGCTGACCGCCGCGGAGGGTGTCACGGTCGACGCCCGGACATGCCGAAGGCCCTTGCGCTCGTCTGAGCGCAAGGGCCTTCGGCTTCTTGTAGCGGGGGCAGGATTTGAACCTGCGACCTCTGGGTTATGAGCCCAGCGAGCTACCGAGCTGCTCCACCCCGCGTCGGCTCGACAACCTTACGACAGACCTACCGAGCGGCCAAATCGTCCCGACGTGACCCGCGCCACGGGAGCGGCCCGAGCCGCACCGCGCCCTGCGCGACGACGACCCCGACGACCACCAGGACGCCGCCCACCGGCTCGTGCCACGCGAGGTGCTCGCCGAGCACCGCCATGCCGAGCGCGACGCCGACGACGGGCGTGAGGTAGGTGACGGTCGAGGCGCGCTGCGCGCCCCACGCGGCCACGACCTGCGTGTTCCACACGTACGCGATCCCGGTGCCGAGCACGCCGAGCGCGACGACGCTCAGCACCACCGACGTGGACAGCGTCACGGGCTCGCGCGCCACGACGGGTGCGAGCAGCAGCATGACGACCGCCGCGCTGCCCACCTGGCCGGCCGCGACGGTCGGTGCGGGCAGGTGCAGGGGAGTGACGAAGCGGCGCAGGTACGTCATGCCCAGGCCGTAGCACGCGGTCGCGCCGAGGCACGCGAGCACCGCGGCGACGGGTGCGCTCGCGGCCAGGTCGGACACGTAGGTCCAGGGCCCGACGATCACGACGACGCCGACGATGCCGAGCGCGAGCCCGACGCGCTGCCGGGCGGTGAGCCGCTCGGTGGGCAGGAGCGCCGCGGCGGCCGCGGCGGTCATGAGCGGGGTGGTCGCGTTGAAGATCGACGACAGACCGGACGCGAGGTGCTGCCCGGCCCACGCGAACGCGATGAACGGCAGCACGCACAGCAGCAGACCGAGCGCGACGAGGTGGCCCCACGTGCGCGGGTCGCGGGGCCAGGAGGAGCGTGTGGCCAGGGCGCGAGGTACTTCACCACCACGTCCCGGGCGGCACGGGCCGGCCGCACGGGGGTGTCGCCGGGCGCGTGCGCGGTGACCGCGGGCACGGGGGGCTGGCTCACGGGACGACGATCCGCCCGGTGACCCCCGTGAGGCAAGCGGATGTCGACATGACCGCGCGGCGCGCGGGTGCGCGCGCCTGCCTCAGCCCGTGCGCTTCGCGAGCTGGTACCCGCCCGCGTCGTAGACGACCTGCCACGTCGTGCCCGGGTGCCGGTCCGCCGCGTACTGCGCGATGTCCGACGGCGCGGGGTTCCACCCGCCGCCCTGCTGGTCGATGACCAGGAAGTCCGGCGCCGGGTTGTCGGCGTTGCCGACGTAGAACACGTCGTTGTGGTCGACGAGGTACGACATGAGGCCGATGTCGGTCTCCACCACCGACCCCTCGGGGATCAGGTCGAGCAGCCCGCGGGCCTCGACCGCGCGCGACGACGGGGCCCACAGGTCGTCGGGCCGGCCGAGGCGCGCGACGTCGAGCTGCGGCACGAGCATCGCCGCGACGACGACCGCCACGGGTGCGGCGGCCAGCGAGTAGCGCCGCAGCCAGCCGCGTGGTGAGCGCCGCGCGAGCAGGACGCCGTCGAGCAGCGCCGCGAACGCGATCGGCATGAGCACCGCGGAGTAGTGCCACGTGTGGCCGTAGTAGTAGTCGATGTCCGCGTAGAACCGCCACATGATCGTCGGCACCGCGATGAGCAGCACCGGCGAGCGCAGCCCGACGAAGCCGGTGACCGCGACGAGCATGAGCAGCGTGACGATCTTCGAGCCGTCGTCGACGAGCAGCGTGACCGCCGTCCAGGGGTGCGTGACGATCGCGGCGAAGTCGATCCGCGAGCCGTAGTCGTACTGGTCCTTGGTGTTGAGCGCGGGCAGCAGCACGGTCGTCGACAGGACGACCCAGGCGAGCCCCCACAGTGCGAGCCACGCCCCGAGCAGCGGCTCGCGCACGTCCGTGCGGCGCCGCGTCCGCCACCACATCACCGCGCCGAGCGCCGCGACCGTCAGGCCCAGGTCCTCCTTGACCAGCACGAGCGGCGCCGCCCACAGTGCCGCCGCCCACCATCGTTCGCGCAGGAACGCGACCAGCGCCAGCGCGAGGAGCGGGACGGCGAACGCGATCTCGTGGAACTGCGCCGCGACCGCCCCGACCAGGCCGAAGCTCACCGCGTACGCCGCGGCGACGGACGTTCCCTGCAGCGCGCCGAGCACGCGGACCGCCTCACGTCCGACGACGTACACCGAGAACGCGAACAGCAGCCCCTGCACGACGAGCAGGGTGAGCGCCGAGGGTGCGATCCGGTACGGGACGCCGAGCAGCACCAGCAGCGGGTGGAAGTGGTCGCCGAGCAGGTTGAACCCGTCGCCCTTGATCGTCACGACCGGCGCCTCGAGGTGCGCGTACCGGCGCGCGAGCTGCGTGAAGATCCCCAGGTCCCACGACGGCGACTCGAACCGCCGCCACTGCAGCACCGAGTACAGGACGTACGTGGCGGCCGCGAGCAGCGCGACGACCAGCGGCCCGGCCCACGCGGTGACGCCTCGCGCCGGCTCGGGAGCCAGCGGCTCGCTCGCGACGGGGACCGGGACGGCGACGGTCGAGGAGCCGGGCGCCTCGTCCTTCCAGGTCCCGCTCTCGGGAGCCGGCGCCTCGGTGGGGTCGACCTCGGCACCCTGGTCCGGCTCCGCCGATGCGGGTGCCGGGTCAGGCGTCTTCGTCGCGTCGTCCGTCACAGCCACCGGGGCATCATGGCAGGCTCGGCCGTCACGCGGCGCGGATGCCGCCGATCGGGCGTCCGTCAGCCGTCGTCGCCGGGGCGGACGCCACCCTCGTCGGAACCGGACCGCGCGCCGACGGCCACGGGCTCGGGCGCCGCCGGCTCAGCCGGTGCGGGGCGCCGACGGCGCCGGACCGCCATCACGACGAGCGCCACGACGCCTGCCAGCGCGAGCCACGGCAGCAGCGCGCCGAGGACCACCATGACCACGCCGACCGTCGTCACGAGCGCCTCCCAGCCCGACGCGAGGCCCGTGAGGAACGTGCCGTCCTCCTCCTGGGTCTGCACCGGCAGGACGCCCGGACCGGACACCACCACCTCGATGGTCGACAACGCGACCTGGTCCGCCAGCCGCGCGCGCTGCGACTGCAGGCTCTCGAGCTCGGCCTGCCGCTCCGAGAGCGCGGACTCCGCCTCGAGCAGGTCCTTGGTGCTGCCCGCCGACGACATGAGCGCCTCCATGCGCTGCACCGAGAGCTCGAGCGCGTGGATGCGGGCGTCGAGGTCCTGCGCCGTGCCCGTGACGTCGTCGGCCTGCAGGTCGACCGCGGTGACCTCGCCGATCCTGCCCAGCTCCTCGATCGTCGCCGTCACCGAGCTCGCCGGCACCCGCACGACGAGCACCGCGGTCGCGGTCCCGTCCGCGCTCGCGGCCGACTCCGAGCGGGACTCCACCCGGCCGCCGCGGCGGTCGACGTCGTCGGCGACCGCGCGCGCCGCGGCGATCGGGTCCTCCGCCTCGACGTGCACCGACCCGGTCTGCACGACCATCCGCGCGTCGTCCCGTGCGGCGGCCTCCCCGCCGGTGTCCTGCCCCGATCCGCCCTCGTCCGCGTGGGCCGCCGAGCCGTCGACCGCACCCCCGACCGTGTCGTCCGCCGGGGACACCGCGGAGTCCGCGTCCTGCGAGCACCCCGCCAGCAGTACCCCCGCGACGAGCAGCCCGAGGAGCGCACCGGCCGGTCGCCGGGCAGGTCGTGGGGTCCGCAGGCGCAGCAGGCTCGTCGTCATGCCACCGACGCTAGGGACCGGCCGACGCGTGCGAGCAGGTTCGCCGAGGATGTGCCGCAATCGTGACGAGCCCGACGCCGGATCGTCGTCGGACCGCCTGCAAGAAGCCCGCGTCACCGCACAGTGAGACCGTCCCCGAACGTGGTTGACCGGCGTGAGAACGGGACGTACCGTCGCGTCGAACGGGTCGGACGTGCCCGTGTCGGAGGTGTGCACGATGGACGGACGCCGGGTCGAGCCCGCGACGTCGGCCTCGTGCGCGCTCATCCGTGAGGCCATGCGAATGCGCCCGGCGACGACCGCCGTGCGATATCCGCGCGGCTGTTGCTGTCGCCACTGACCTCACCCGCCGAGCCGGGGCGAGGCGAGCGTCGACCGTCCGGTCCGCTCGCAACCCGCGTGCTCGTGCACGCGCAGCGCGCGCTCACGGACCGCACGGTCCCGACGAGAGCCGCGTGACCCGTCGACCGCGACGCACCCCGCCCGCCGGGCGCAGCACCGCCTCACCGCGCGTGCCGCCCGCGGCACCTCCCGAACGTCCCACCACAGCGACCCGCGTCGCCGAGGAGTCCCCGTGTCCCAGGTCCTGGACCTTCCCGTCACCCCCACGTCGCTCGTCGGCGACGACCCGACCTTCGTCGTCGACGAGGACGACGACGCGCGCACCGCGGACGACGTGGTCGTCGTGTTCGACCGCAACGTCGCCGTCGCCGGCGGCTCCTACCGCGGTCGGAGCGCCGCGCTGCCCGCACCCGCGGGGGACGGCGCGCGCGTCGCGCACGTCACCGGCGTGTGGGTCCTGCCGGGTCGGCGCCGCCGCGAGCACGTGCGTCGCGCGCTCGTCGAGCTCGAGGCCAGCGCCGCCCGTGCCGGTTTCTCGCGTCTGCACGTCGTCGTCGAGCCGTCCCGGACCGACGCGCTCGCGCTCCTGCGTGAGCGGTGGTTCACGCCCGTGGACGCGCCGTCCGCGACGGGCGACCTCGAGCTGGAGAAGTGGCTGCTGCCCGCGTGACCCGCGCGAGCTGAGCCGCGGACCACACGTGCTGCGCCGCGAACGCCCGCCACGGTGACCATCGCGCGGCGCGCCGTCCGAGCTCCGCGGCCGGTGCGAGTGCGAACGCCTGCCGCAGCACCAGGTCGCCCGCGGGGAACGCGTCCCGCGCGCCCAGGGCCCGCAGGGCCAGGTAGTCGACCGTCCACGGCCCGACGCCCGGCAACGCCAGCAGCCGCTCACGCACCGCGGGCGCGTCCGCACCGGGCGACAGGTCGACGCCGTCGGCGCACGCGCGGGCGACCGCGACGAGCGTGCGTGCCCGGGCGGCCGGGACGCGGAGCACGCCGCGCAGCTCGTCGGCGTCCGCGGCGGCGACCACGTCCGCGGGCGGGAAGAGCGTCAGGCCGTCACGACCCGGTGTGCCCAGCGCCTCCGCGAGCCGGCCCGTGAACGTCCGCGCCGCGGCGAGCGAGACCTGCTGGCCCAGGACCGTCTGCGCCGCGACCTCGAACCCGTCGACGTGCCCCGGCACGCGCAGGTGCGGGCGCGCCGCGACGAGCGGGGCCAGCACGTCGTCGTGCCGCAGGTGCTCCCGGGCCGCCGCGACGTCGTCGTCGAGCCCGAACCACCGTGCGAGCAGGCTCTCGACCTCGTCGGACGCCGGCCCCGGTCCGACGCCCGACGCCGGGTGGGCCTCCGCGACGACCTCGTCCGGCGCGAGCCGCACGACCAGCCGGACGACCGACCCGTCCGCGGCGCGCACGAGCCGCTCCACGCGGCCGCTGCTCGGCGTCCCCGCCGCGTCCGCGCCGACCGCGTCGGGCTCGAGGCGCTCGACGCCCGGGACGACGTGCACCGCGAGGTAGGCGAGCATCGCCCGCGCGTCGAACGGCACCCGCACCACCGCTCCCCGCATCACCCGGCCAACCTAGCGGGCTCCCCCCACACCCCCGCCGCTCCGCCCCTCCCGACACCGCGCTTGCTCCGGCTCCGCCCCCGCACTCCCGGAGTGAAGACGGTCTCGTCGACGTCCCGCCCGCGACCCCGCGCTTGCTCCGGCTCCGCCCCCGCAATCCCGGAGTGAAGACGGTCTCGTCGACGTCCCGCCCGCGACCCCGTGGTCGCTCCGGCTCCGAGCCCGCCCCGCACTCCCGGAGCAATGACGGTCTCGTCGACGTCCCGCCCGCGACCCCGCGCTTGCTCCGGCTCCGCCCCCGCAATCCCGGAGTGAAGACGGTCTCGTCGACGTCCCGCCCGCGACCCCGTCGTTGCTCCGGCTCGGGGGCCGGATTGCCGGAGGAAGGGCGGGGTCGGCGGGTCGTGGGGGCGGCGGGGTGGGACGGGAGGGGGTGGTGCGGGGTCGTCAGGGGGTGGTGGCGGCGCGGAGGGCCGGGAGGGTGAGCGGGCCGCGGTAGGGCTCGCCGTCGACGAGCAGCGTGGGCGTCCCCGCGACGCCGTGCGACAGACCGTCGAGGTAGTCCGCCTCGACCGCGGGCGCCCAGCGCTGCGCGGCCTGGCCGACGACCTCGTCGGGGTCGATGCCCGCCTCGACGGCGTAGCGCCGCAGGTCCGGGTCGGCGAGGCGGTCCTGGTGCGCGAACGCCGCGTCGTGGAGCTCCCAGAAACGACCGTGCGCACCGAACGCCTCGGCCGCGAGGGCTGCGGTGAGCGCGTGCGGGTGCACCTCGAAGAGCGGGAAGTGCCGCCAGACCAGGCGCACCGCGCCGTCGGACGCGTCGACGAGCGCGCGCAGCACGGGAGCGGCGGCGCGGCAGTGCGGGCACTCGAGGTCCCCGAACTCCACGACCGTCACCCGCGCGTCGGGCGACCCGTACACGTGGCGCACGGATCCGGGGGACGGCGCGGCGGCGTCAGACGGCACGAGGTCAACCTAGGCCCGCCGGCGCCGCACGCGCACCGGGACGGGCACCGCGCGCGCCAGGATCGGACCGCCGCCCTCGGCTCCCGGCAGGGCGCACCGAGCGTGAGGTGGCAGGGTGGGAACGTGACTCGGACGGCTCTGGTGACAGGTGCAGGACGCGGGATCGGGCGGGGCATCGCGCTCGGCCTGGCGGCTGCGGGGTACGACGTGGCGCTCGTCGGGCGCACGCGCGCGCATCTCGACGAGGTGGCGGCCCTCGTCGCGGGACGCAGCCCGCAGGTGCGGGTCGTGGTCGCCGCGGCCGACCTCGTCGACCCGACGCAGGTCGCCGACGCGGTCGCGCGGGTCGAGGACGGTCTGGGCGGGATCGGTCTCGTCGTGAACAACGCGGGCGTGATCGAGCGCGCGGAGACGGACTTCGTCTCGGACGACGTCGAGGACGCGTGGCGCGTGGTCGAGACGAACGTGCGGGGGCCGATGCTCGTCGCGCACGCCGTGCTACCCGCGATGCTCGCGCGCGGTGAGGGACGCCTGCTGCAGGTCAACTCGGGCTCGGGCTACAGCACGGCGGGCGCCTACACGGGCTACGGCATCTCGAAGGGCGCGCTCGCGCGGCTCACCACGCTGCTCGACGCGCAGTACCGCGACCGCGGCATCCGCACGCTCGACCTGGCGCCGGGGGTCGTCGCGACCGACATGACGGCCGCCATGCCCCTGCACGCGGACCGCACGCGGTGGACGTCGCTCGACGACGTGGTTGCGCTGGTGCGGGCGTTCGGCGACGGCGAGCTCGACGCGCTCTCGGGCCGGTTCGTCCGCGCGGGCGCGGACACGGTCGCCTCCCTGCTGGCGGCCGCCGACCGCATCGCGGACACCGACGCGCGCCGCCTGCGCGTGCCCGCCTACGGCCCCGACGACCCGCTGGCCTGACCGGGCAGGCACTCCTGCGCCCCGTCGTCGTCCGCCGCGGCCGTCGTCGCGCCGGGGTCCGCCGGGTCGTGCGCGCCCGGCGCGCGCCAGGGGAGCGGGGGGAGCGCCGGTGGGGGGTCGGACGGCGGGGAGCACAGCGGAAGGCGTTCGCCGAGCCAGCGCAGCAGCACCGAGCCGACGACGGCCGCGACCAGCGAGCCCGCGAGGATGCCGGTCTTCGCCTCGGCGAGCTCCTGCTCGTCGTCGAACGCGAGCTCGGCGATGAACAGCGAGATCGTGAACCCGATGCCGGCCAGCACCGCGCCGCCCATGAGGTGACCCCAGCGCACGCGGCCGGGCAGGTCACCGAGCCCCATGCGGATCGCGAGCGTCGCGGCGCCGGTGATGCCGACCGCGTTGCCGACGACGAGGCCGACCATGATCGCGAGTGTGAGACGCGAGCGCGCCGCGTCGGCGAGCGACTCGGCGTCGAGCCGCACGCCGGCGTTGGCGAGCCCGAACAGCGGGACGACGACGAACGCGCTCCACGGGTGCAGCATGCGCTGCAGCCGGACGCTCGCCGGGACCGCGGCACGCGACGCGAGCTCGGTCAGGTGCTCGCGCTCGGCGGTGGTCTCCTCGACGAGGTCGCGCGCGTAGCCCTTGACGGCCTGGACGTCCTCGCGGCGGGCGGCGGTGGCGGGGACGACGAGCCCGACCGCGACGCCGGCGAGCGTCGCGTGGACGCCGGACGCGTGCACGGCGACCCACAGCGCGACCCCGCACAGCGCGTAGGGGAGCAGCCGCCACACGCGCACCCAGCGCAGGACCAGCATCACGACGACGAGCGCGCCCGCCACGGCCAGCGCCACCAGGTCGACGTCGTCGGTGTAGAACACGGCCATCGCCGTGATGGCTCCGATGTCGTCGACGATCGCGAGCGTCAGCAGGAACAGCCGCAGCCGGTCCGGGCACGCGGGGCCGAACAGCGCGAGCACACCGACGAGGAACGCCGTGTCGGTCGACATCACGACGCCCCACCCGTGCGCCACGTCGGTGCCGGCGGTGAGCGCGAGGTACAGCAGCACGGGGACGACGAGCCCGCCGAGCGCCCCGAGCGCTGGGACGGCGACGGTGCGCCGGTCACGCAGCTCGCCCCGCGTGGCCTCGCGGGCGATCTCGAGACCGACGACGGTGAAGAACACGGCCATCGCGGCGTCGTTCACCCAGGCGTGCAGCGACAGGTCGAGCGACCACGAGCCCAGGTGCAGGCCCGCGGTGGTGTCCCACAGCGCGTCGTACGCGGCCGACCACGGCGAGTTGACCCAGACGAGCGCGACGACGGTCGCGGCGAGCAGCGCGAGAGCCGACGCGGCCTCGGTGCGCAGGAAGTCCAGCACGGACGGTGACAGCGACGGCACGCGCACGCGCAGCGCGGGACCGACGCCGCCGCGCGGCGGTGCGCTGGTCACGCGCGGCCCGGGGTGCGTCGGGCGGTGCAGCGCGGGGCGGTGGCGGCCGCAGTCATAGCGGTGAACGTACGCCAGGGCGCCGACGCGACGCACCTGCCGGGTGCCGGGCGCGGCGGCCCGGCAGGTGCACCGCTCGCTACTTCTCACGCCTGGCGCCGCGCACGTGTGCGCGAAAGGTTCCCGGGACGCAACAGCGCCGCGTCGGGCGACGAAACATCCGATTCCTAGCGTCGGGGACGTCCGAGCCCCACCCGAGCCCCGGAGGCCCCCATGGCGCAGCCGCTCGCGACCGTCGACGAGTCGCCCTCGTCGTCCCCCTCGTCGTCCAGCACGTCGTCCAGCACGTTCGGCACGGCCCCCACGGCCCTCGCGGGCGCACCGCTGATCCACCGCCGCGGCCGGTGGATCGACGGCTGGGACCCGCAGGACGAGGCGCAGTGGAGCGCGGTCGGCCGCGCGATCGCCCGCCGCAACCTCGCGCTGTCGATCTTCGCGGAGTTCCTCGGCTTCGCCGTGTGGGCGCTGTGGAGCATCGTCGTCCCGCAGCTCCCGGCCGCGGGCTTCGACCTGAGCGTGGACCAGATGTTCTGGCTCATCGCGCTGCCCAGCCTCGTCGGCGCGACGCTGCGCATCCCGTACACGTTCGCGGTGCCGCTGTTCGGGGGTCGCAACTGGACCATCGTGTCCGCGTTGCTCCTGCTGATCCCCACGATCAGCCTCGCGGTCGTCGTGCAGGAGCCGGGCACGTCGTTCGGCGTGCTGCTGGGTGTCGCGGCGCTCGCGGGTGTGGGCGGCGGCAACTTCGCGTCGTCGATGGCCAACATCTCGTTCTTCTACCCGGAGAAGGAGAAGGGCCGCGCGCTGGGTCTCAACGCGGCCGGCGGCAACGTGGGCACCGCGGCGGTGCAGCTCGCCGTGCCGCTGGTGATCGGCGCGGGCGCGGCGCTCTCGCTCGAGCGGGCCGGCCTGATGTTCGTGCCGCTCGCGATCCTGGCCGCCGTCCTCGCGTGGCGGTGGATGGACAACCTGTCGCACGCGAAGTCCGACCCGCGCTCGTACGGCGTGGCGGCACGCGCCCGGCACACCTGGGTCATCTCGTTCATCTACATCGGCACGTTCGGCTCGTTCATCGGCTTCTCGGGCGCGTTCCCGACGCTGCTCAAGGGGACGTTCCCTGAGGTCACGGCGACGGTCGCGTTCCTCGGGGCCCTCGTCGGGTCCGTCGCCCGGCCGCTCGGCGGCATCCTGGCGGACCGCCTCGGCGGGGCGCGGGTCACGATCGCCGCGTTCGCGGTGATGGCCGCGGGCGTGGTCAGCGCGATCTTCGCCCTGCGGTCGCACAGCTTCGGCGCGTTCCTCGCGTCGTTCCTGGTGCTGTTCGTCGCGACGGGCGCGGGCAACGGCTCGGTGTACCGCATGATCCCGGCCGTCTTCCGGCACGGTGCGACCGACGCCGAGGACCGGGTCCGGCGGGCGCGCGCGGCGGCGGGGTGCCTCGGCATCGCGGGTGCTGTCGGGGCGTTCGGCGGGTTCCTCATCCCGCGCGGGTTCGCGGTCTCGACGTCGCTCACGGGCAACATCCAGGCGGCGCTGTGGGTGATCGTCAGCCTGTACGCGGTCATGGCGTTCGTGACGTGGGCGGTGTACTCGCGCCGCGGGTCGGCCTTCGGCGACACGGTCATCTGAGCCGCGAGAGCCGATGACGACCACCACCACGCAGGTCCAGGGGAGCACGCCGTCGCTCGAGCAGGTGGCGACGGTGTGCTCCTACTGCGGCGTCGGCTGCGGGATCGTCCTCGACGTCGCGTGCGACGACGAGGGCCGCCGGGTCGCGCGCGGCGCGCGAGGCGACAAGGCGCACCCCGCGAACGCCGGTCGCCTGTGCACCAAGGGCGCGACGAGCGCCGACATGCTGGCCGCGGGCGGTCGCGCGACGCACGCGCTCGTCCGCGCGGAGCGGGGGGCCGAGCCCGAGCGTGCGGACCTCGGCGAGGCGGTCGCGCTCGTCGCGCGTCGGCTGCGCGAGGTGATCGACACGCGCGGACCGGACGCGGTGGCGTTCTACGTGTCGGGGCAGATGAGCCTCGAGGCGCAGTACCTCGCGAACAAGCTCGCGAAGGGGTATGTGCGCACGCAGTGGATCGAGTCGAACTCGCGGCTGTGCATGGCGTCGGCGGGCACGGGGTACAAGCTGTCGCTCGGCTCGGACGGCCCGCCCGGCTCGTACGACGACCTCGACCACGCGGACGTGTTCCTCGTCATCGGCGCGAACATGGCCGACTGCCACCCGATCCTGTTCCTGCGGCTGCTGGACCGTGTCAAGGCGGGCGCCAAGCTCATCGTCGTCGACCCGCGGCGCACCGCGACCGCCGACAAGGCGGACCTGTTCCTGCAGGTCAGGCCCGGGACGGACCTGGCGCTGCTGAACGGGTTGCTGCGGCTCGTCGTCGAGGCGGGCGGTCTCGACGAGCAGTTCGTCGCGGAGCACACCGCCGGCTGGGACGCGGTCGAGGCGATGCTCGAGGACTACCCGGCCGACGAGGTGGAGCGGCTCACGGGCGTGCCGGCGGCGGACCTGCGGGCCGCGGCGGAGCTGATCGCCGGCGCCGGGAGCTGGGTGTCGTGCTGGACGATGGGGCTCAACCAGTCCACGCACGGGACGTGGAACACGAACGCGCTGGTCAACCTGCACCTCGCGACGGGTGCGATCTGCCGGACCGGTTCCGGGCCGTTCTCGCTGACCGGGCAGCCCAACGCGATGGGCGGGCGCGAGATGGGCTACATGGGCCCGGGCCTGCCGGGCCAGCGCTCGGTGCTCGACGCGGCGGACCGCGCGTTCGTCGAGGAGGTGTGGGGGCTCGAGCCGGGCACCATCCGCGCCGAGTCGACCGGCCGCGGCACGGTGGACATGTACGAGCGGATGGCCGCCGGCGAGATCGCGGCGTGCTGGGTCATCTGCACCAACCCCGTGGCGTCGGTCGGCAACCGTCGCACCGTGATCGAGGGGCTCGAGCGTGCCGAGCTCGTCGTCACGCAGGACGCGTTCGCCGACACCGAGACCAACGCGTACGCGGACGTGGTCCTGCCCGGGGCGCTGTGGTCGGAGTCCGACGGCGTGATGATCAGCTCCGAGCGCACCCTGACGCTGGCCCGCGCCGCGCTGCGGCCGCCGGGCGACGCCCTGCCGGACTGGCTGCTGATCGCACGCGTCGCGCAGGCGATGGGCTACGACGGCTTCGACTTCACGACCTCGCAGGAGGTGTTCGACGAGCTGCGCGCGTTCGCCAACCCCCGCACGGGTTACGACCTGCGCGGCGCGACCTACGAACGGCTGCGCGGCGGCCCGGTGCAGTGGCCGGTCGCGCCGGACGGCCCGCGCCGCAACCCGATCCGGTACCTCAACGACGGCGTCAGCCAGCCGGAGCTCGTGCGCGAGGACGGCACGCGACCGCGGCTGCGGTTCGCCACGGCCGACGGCCGCGCGCAGTTCCACGCACGGCCGCACCTGCCCGCCGCGGAGCTGCCCGACGACGACTACCCGTACGTGCTCAACACCGGGCGTGTGCAGCACCAGTGGCACACGCTGACCAAGACCGGCAAGGTCGCCAAGCTCAACCGCCTGGCGCCCGGCCCGTTCGTCGAGATCCATCCCGACGACGCTTCCGCGCTCGGCGTCGTCGACGGCGCGTCCCTCGAGGTCGCGTCGCGGCGGGGGCGCGCGGTGCTGCCCGCCGTGGTGACCGACCGCGTGCGCCCGGGCTCGCTGTTCGCGCCCTTCCACTGGAACGACCTGTTCGGGGAGTACCTGGCCGTGAACGCCGTGACGTCCGACGCCGTCGACCCGCTGTCGTTCCAGCCCGAGCTCAAGGTCTGCGCGGTCGCGGTCACTCCCGTCGCGGGTCCGACCGGTGGCCCCGACCGTGCGGACGGTGCGACCGACGTACGTGAGCACGACGAGACCGCGGGGCACCTCGCGCCGGGACCGGGCACGACGAGCCGCGGCGGGCTGACCCCGGGCGCGGTCGCGATCCGGGCGCTCGGCGCCGCGCTCGGGCTCGACGGCCTCGAGCCGCCGCCGCTCGGGGCCGACGAGCGGCGCTACCTCGCGGGCTTCCTCGCGGGTCTCGGCGGGGGCGCACCCGGCACACCCGTGCTCCCGACGTCCGCACCCCTGGCGCCCGACCAGGCGCTGTGGGTCGACGGCCTGCTCGCCGGCCTGTTCTCCCGCACGCCCGAGCCGCACCCGGCCCGCGCGTCGCGCGCTGCGGGCGAGGCGCCCGGTGTGCGCGCGCGGCAGGTCGTCGTGCTGTGGGCCTCGCAGACCGGGAACGCCGAGGAGCTGGCCGCGCTCGTCACCGAGCGGGTCACGGGTGCGGGGCTCGCGGCGCGGTGCGTCGCGATGGACGACTGCCCGCCCGCCGACCTGCCGACCGACGCGGACCTGGTGCTCGTGACCAGCACGTTCGGCGACGGCGACGCCCCCGACAACGGCACCGCGTTCTGGGAGGCGGTCGCCGCGCCCGACGCCCGGCGGCTCGACGGCACGCGCTTCGCCGTGCTCGCGCTCGGGGACTCGAGCTACGACCGGTTCTGCGGGCACGGGCGCCGCCTCGACCACCGGATCGCGGAGCTCGGCGCCACACGCCTCGTCGAGCGCGGGGAGTGCGAGCCCGGCGAGGACGACCGCGCGCACGCGTGGCTCGACGCGCTGCTCGCCGTCCTCGTCCCCGCGACGGCCGATCCTGCCGCGGGCGGCGCACCCTCGACCGGGATCGCGTCGTCCGCGTCCCTCGTCGTCCCGGCGCCCGGCTCGTCCTCGAGCTCCTCGGCCTCGTCGGCCTCGTCGGCCTCGTCGGCGTCATCGGGCTCGTCGGTCTCGTCGCCGCGCGACCCCGCGGCCGCGACGCGGCAGGACCCCGGCGCGGCGCGGCTCGTCGGGAACCGGCTGCTGTCGCTGCCGGGCTCCGCCAAGGAGGTCCGCGAGATCGTCCTCGACGTGGCCGACAGCCCGCGCGCGGTCACGTACCGGGCGGGCGACGCGCTGGCCGTCCGTCCGACGAACGCGACCGCGCTCGTCGACGAGTGGTTCGCGGTCACCGGGTGGGACCCCGAGCAGCTCGTCGCCGTGGACGGCCGGGCCGTCGCGCTGCGCGCCGCGCTCACCGACGAGCTCGACATCACGCGCGTCTCACGTGACCTGCTCGCCGTGGTCGCGGAGCACGGCGGCAGCCCCGAGCTGCGCCGCATGCTCCGGCCCGACGGCGGGACCGACCTCGCGCGCTGGACCTGGTGCCGCCAGGCGGTCGACGTGGTCGCCGAGCTCGCACCCGACGTCCCCGCGACCGCGCTCGTCGGCGCGCTGCGCCGCCTCGCGCCGCGGCAGTACTCGATCTCCTCGAGCCCGCGCGTCACGCCCCGCACCGTGTCGCTCACGATGTCGGTCGTGCGGTACGCGTCGCCGTCCGGCGCCGCGCGCGGCGGGGTGTGCTCGACGTTCCTCGCCGACGCGCCCACCGGCACCGTCGTGCCCGTGCACGTGCAGGCCAGCGCCCACTTCCACCCGCCCGCCGCGGACGTCCCCGCGATCATGATCGGCCCCGGCACGGGCGTCGCGCCGTTCGTCGGCTTCCTCGCCGACCGCGCGGCCGCCGGTCACACCGGGCGCAACTGGTTGTTCTTCGGCGAGCAGCACGCCGCGACCGACTTCTACTACCGCGACGAGCTGTCCGCGATGCTCGCCGACGGTCGGCTCGACCGCCTCGACACCGCGTTCTCGCGCGACCAGCGCGCCAAGGTCTACGTGCAGGACCGCATGCGCGAGCACGGCGGACGCGTGTGGGAGTGGCTGGAGTCCGGGGCGTCCGTGTTCGTGTGCGGGGACGCGTCGCGCATGGCGAGGGATGTCGACACCGCGCTGCGGGACGTCGTCGTCACGCACGGCGGGCTCACCCGCGACGCGGCCGACGCCTACGTCAAGGACCTCACCACCACGCGGCGGTACGTGCGCGACGTCTACTGACCCCGCGGTCTGCCCCGTGACCCTGCCCGGCGACGCTGCCAGGTCACGCTGTCCGGTCACGCTGCCCGGCGAGCCCGTCCGGTCACACGACCGTGACGTGCACCGAGTCGTACCCCGTCGCGCCGTCCGGCACCACGTCCGCGACCTCGCCCGTCTGCGGGCCCTCCGGGTCGAACGCCCGCACGTGCAGCACGTGCTCGCCCGGCTCCGCGCGCCACGTCCAGCGCCACTGCCGCCACGAGTCGATGCCCCCGTCCGCCGCGAGCGTCGCATCCTGCCACGCACCCTCGTCGGCCCGGACCTGGACCCGCCGCACGCCACGGTGCTGCGCCCACGCCGTCCCGGCGACCACGACGTCACCCGCCGCGACGTCCCCGCCGCCGCGTGGCACCTCGATCCGTGACTGCGTCTTCACCGGGCCGCGCTCCGACCACCCGCGCTGCGTCCAGTACGCCCGCGCGTCGGCGAACCGCGTGACCTCCAGCTCGGTGACCCACTTCGTCGCCGACACGTACCCGTACAGCCCGGGCACGACGAGCCGCACGGGGAACCCGTGCTCGACGGGCAGCGGCGCGCCGTCCATCCCGACCGCGAGCAGCGCGTCCCGGTCGTCGGTCAGCGCCTCGATCGGCGTCGACGCCGTCCAGCCGTCGGCGCTGCGCGAGAGCACCATGTCCGCGTCCGCGTGCGGCACCGCGCGCGCGAGCAGGTCCCGCACCGGGAGCCCGAGCCACCGCTGGTTCCCGACGAGGTCACCCCCCACCGGGTTCGACACGCAGCACAGCGTCACCCACGTCTCCACCAGGTCGGAGGCGAGCAGCTCGTCCCACGTGAGCTCCACCTCGCGCTCGACGAGGCCGTGCACCCGCAGCGTCCAGGTCGCCGGGTCGACCTGCGGCACGACGAGCGCGGTGTCGATCCGGTAGAACGCGTCGGGTGGCGTCCGCCACGGCTCGAGCCCGTCGACCGCGACGTCGACCCCTGCGGGCACCGGTGCCGCCGCGCGGGCCGGCCGCGGGAGCCGGACCGCGTCGCGCGCCGCCGTCACCGCGCGTCCCGCCGCACCCGCGGCCCGGCCGACGACCACCCCGACCGCTCCGAGCGCCGCCGCCACCCCCACGGCCTGCAGGAAGCCCCGCCGGTCCGTCCTCGACCACGCATCGCGCGCGGACGTCCCGACCGTCCCCGGCCCGCCCGCGCTCGCCGTCCCGACCGGGTGCGTGACAGGCGTGCCCCCGCTGCCGGTCGCCGCGACGGAGCTCGACCGGGCGGGCGCCGGCAGGCGGTCGACGAGCACCCGGAGCGTCCAGAGCCCGGCGGCGGTCCCGACGACCGCGGGCGCCGCCGTCCACGCCGACGCCCCCGGCCGACCGAGTGCCGCGGCGGCCGCCACGAGACCGAGCGCGACCACGACCGCGGCGCCCCAGACCCACCGCCGCGCGGCCAGGACCCCGGCGAGCGCGGCGAGCCCCGCGAGCACGAGCACCTCGCCGACGGCGAGCGCAGCCTTGTCGGCGGTGCCGAACGTCTCGGCGGCCAGCTCCTTGAGCCACGTCGGCGTCGCGTCGACGAACGCCGCGCCGACCGCGACGAGCGGATCGCTCGACGCCCCGGTGACGACCGCGACGAGCGCAGCGGCCCCGAGCGTCACGAGCCCCGAGGCGAGCCCGGCCAGCGCCGCGAACCGCGCCCGCGCGCTCCGGCCCCGGCGGTGTCCCGAGCCCTGCTCGTCACCCGTCCCGACCGCCGCCATGCCTCCATGCTGCGGCTTGACCCGGCTCCCGACCAGACCCGGCGCCCGACGAGTACGCCGGTCCCGACGAGAGTCTGTTCGCGACGAGACTCTGTTCCGGGTCTGACTCTGTCGGCGCCTCGTGCGGCCGGTCCGAGCGTCAGAGCGCGGGGGAGCCGAGCGTCGCGGGGACGTGGTCGGTGTGGCCCGCGGTGCGCAGCGCTGTGCGCAGACGCTCGGCGGCGGCGTCGAGCTCCTCGGCGGGCACGTCGCTGCGCGCGTTCGCGAACGTGAGGCTCGACTCGTCCCAAGCGGGCAGCACGTGCAGGTGCAGGTGCGCGACCTCGAAACCGGCGACGAGCAGCGCAGCGCGCGGCGCACCCCACTCGGCCTGCTGCACCGCCCCGATGGTGCGCGCGACGACCGCGAGGTGCGCGACGACGTCGTCCGGCGCCTGCGTGAGCTCGGGGATCTCGGCGCGCGGCACGACGAGGACGTGCCCCGGCGTGATCGGCGCGATGGTCGCGAAGGCGACGCACACCTCGTCGGCCCAGACGAACCGTCCGGGGATCTCGCCGTCGATGATCTTGGTGAACAACGTGGCCATGCGTCCAACCTAGCCGCGCGCCGGGTCTCGTCCGCGCGGCGTGCTCAGGCGCGCCGCAGGGCGTCGCGGATCTTCATGCGGCTCCCGGAGTGCAGGATCGCACCCGAGTAGATGCGGCCTGCGAGCCACACCAGCACCGGCACGAGCGCGATCGACAGCCCGAGCGCGAGGAGCGCCTCCCAGGTCTCCGCGGCGCCGAGCGCGATGCGGATCGGCATGAGCATCGGTGAGCAGAACGGCACGAAGGACAGCCAGGTGGCGAGCGAGTTCGTCGGGTCCCAGGGCAGGATCGAGATGCCGAGGACGTAGGGGACGATCATCAGCGTCGTGACGGGGCCGATGACCGAGCCGACGTCCTCCTGACGCGAGACGAGCGCTCCGAGCGCGCCGAGCACGAGCGCGTACATCGCGAACCCGACCACGAACCACACGAGCGCCCACACCGCGGTCGTGCCGATGTCGAGCGACGAGGCGTCGAGCAGCCCGAGTGCGGTGGCGGTGCCGGCTCCGGCGGCGACGACGAGCGCGACCTGCAGCAGCCCGACGACACCGATGCCGAGCACCTTGCCCGCCATGAGCTGGGCGGGCCGCACGGTCGCGAGCAGGAGCTCGACGACCCGGCTGGACTTCTCCTCGACGACGCCCTGCGCGACGAGCTGGCCGGCCGTCATGAGTGAGATGAACAGCAGGATGCCCGCGATGTAGCCCGCGACGATCTGACCGCCGTCGCGCACCGGCTCCGGGTCCAGGGCGGTGACCTGCGGCTGGGCGTCGGCGATCTGCCCCGCGACCTCGGCGGGCTCGCCGCCCAGGTCGGTGACGGCCGACGCGAGGGCGAGCTGCTGCGCGAACGCCGCGAGCACGGGCTCGAGCACCTGGCCGACCGCGTCGTCGACGGTGACGTCGAGCGTCGGGTCCACCGCGGTCACCACGAGCTCGAGCGAGCCGTCCTGCAGCTGCTCGTCGACGGTCGCGTCGTCGACCTCGTGGGTCTCGACCGTGACCCCCATGCCCTTCGCGGTGGCCTCGAACAGGCTCGCCGCCTGCGCGGCGGACGGCGTGAAGCCGACGTCGGTGGCGTCGGGCTCCTGGCCGCCCACGACGTCGAGCAGGATCCCTCCGAGGACGACCGCGGCGACGAACAGCGCGGTCGTCCAGATGAACGCGCGCGTGCGCACCCGCGTCGTGATCTCCCGAGCCGCGACGAGGCGGATCGCCGCGCTCGTCCCGAGCTCCCCGGTCGCGGCGACCTGGCGCGTGCTGGCTCCCTGCCGTGCGTCGGCGCTCACGCCGTCACCTCCGTGCTCGTCGAACCGGCCGAACCGGTGGTCGAACCGGTCGGCAGTACGGTCGGGGTCGACCCGTCGGGACCGGGCGGGTCGTCGCTGGTCACCACGTGCCGGTACAGCTCGACGAGCGACGGGCGCACGCGGGCGAACTCGCGCACCGGGCCGACGCCCAGGGCCGCGGCGAGGAGCTGCTGGTCGACGTCCTGCAGCTGCGGGTCCGCGACCTCGACGACGCTGCGCGTCCCCGCGGCCCTGACGCTGCGCGTCCCTGCGGCCCCGACGCTGCGCGTCCCTGCGGTCGCGTCGTGTCCCGCGACCGGGCTCGTCGGGCTCCCGGCTCCGGGCGCGAGGTCGGTCTCCTGCGTGGAGACGAGCCGCGCTGCGGGGACCTGAGGGAGCCACAGCCGCGGTGCCGGCCCGTCGACGAGCCAACGCCGCTCGGGCGTCGAGCGGAGCTCGTCGATCCCGCCCACCGCGACCATCGAGCCCGACCGGACGATGCCGACGCGGTCGCACAGCCGCTCGACGAGCTCGAGCTGGTGCGACGAGAACATGACGGGCACACCCGCTGCCGCCTGGTCGTGGAGCACCTGGCTCATGACGTCGACCGCGACCGGGTCGAGCCCCGAGAACGGCTCGTCGAGCACCAGGATGTCGGGGCCGTGGACGAGTGCCGCCGCGAGCTGCACGCGCTGCTGGTTGCCGAGCGACAGCTTGAGCACCTCGTCCCCGCGCCGCGAGTCGATCCCGAGCACGTGCGTCCAGTGCTCCATGGCGCTCACGGCGTCCGACTTGGACATGCCGTGCAGCCGCGCGAGGTACACCAGGTGCTCGCCGACCCGCATCTTGGGGTAGAGCCCCCGCTCCTCGGGCATGTACCCGATGCGCCGGCGCACGGTGAGGTCCAGCGGCCGGCCGTCCCAGCGCACCTCGCCCGAGTCGGCTGCGAGAACGCCCAGGATGATGCGCATCGCCGTGGACTTGCCCGCACCGTTCGACCCGACGAACCCGAAGATCTCGCCGGCGCGCACCGAGAAGGACATGTCGCGCAGTGCTTGTACGGGCCCGTACGCCTTGGACAGGGAGTCGATGGTCAGCTCGGCCATGACCACGATCCCATCAGACGGATCGCCATCTGACCAGCACGATCACGGCGGCGCGCCCAGGTCGCGAGGGGTACGACCCGCGGTCCGCGAGCCAGGGCGCGCGTCGCCGGCCGGTCGCGCTGATCGTCACCTGGTCCTCCCACCCGCCCGCCGTGCCGCTCCCGTCTCCCCGCGCGCTCAAGCCTGACCTCCCGCCTCGCGCTCGCGTGCCAACGCGTCGAGGGCGAGCACGGTGTTCCAGTTGCGGGCGGTCCCGCCCCGGCCCGCGGCCTTCTCGAGGACGGGCAGCGTGAGCCGCGACCGACCGATCCCGTCGGGGTAGTAGGCGTAGAGCTCGGTGCGCGACCAGACCAGCCGCTCGTTCCCGTACCGCGCCGGGTCGAACGCGCTGGCGGTCTCGGCGACCGGGCCGTCCCACGCGACCACGACGAGGTGCGACGGGTCGTCGCGGGCCTCGTCGGAGAACGGGCACGCCTCGACGACCGCGTGCCACGCGCTCGCCGTCCGGGCGACGACCGGGACGTCGAACCCCGCCTCGGCGGTGAGCGCGGCACCGAGGGCGTCCGCGGCAGCGGGCGCGCCGTGCGGCGCGACGACGACCACGTTCCCGGAGTTCACGTACGTCTTCACCTCGGTGTACCCGAGCCCTTCCGCGGCCGCGCGCAGCTGTGCGGACGTGAGCTTGCGTCCACCCACGTTGACCGCGCGCAGCAGGCCGATGACCACAGTCCTGGTCACGGAGTCCACCTCTCTGTCACGGGGTCCACCTCTCTCTTGCTCATGGGCCGCACCGCGGGTCGGGCCCGGGCCCGTTCACCACGCGCCCGGACCGGCCGAGGAACTCGTACCGCGCGGGCACGTCGATCCCGGACGTCGGCCCGGTGTCCTGGTCGTCAGCATCCCGTCCCGGGCGGGGCGGGTCCACCGGCGACAGGCGGCGCACGTCGAGGTCGAGCCGGTGCACCTCGTGGTGGTGGAACCCGCACAGCAGCACGGAGTTCTCCAGGTCCGAGGGGCCGCCGTCGCGGTGCCACCACCGGATGTGGTGGACCTGGCTGTACCGCGCGGGCGTCGAGCACCCGTTCCAGGCGCACAGCCTGTCCCGAGCGACCACCGCGAGGCGTTGGGCGGGCGTGAACATGCGTCGACTCCTTCCGACGTCGAGGGGAAGACCAGATGCGCTCATGACCACGCGCGCCATCGCGCAGTCGCACAGCGCCGCCGCGAGCTCGGTACGCGTCAGCACGACCCCGTCGTCGCTGACCGCCGGCCGCACCCGCGGCACCGCCCGCGACGTGACCTGCGACGAGACCTGCGACGTGACCTGCGACGTGACCTCGGACGAGTCCGGTGGTGGTGCATCTCGCGGTGCTGCATCTCCCGGTGGTGCACCTCGCGCCGCCGGGAGCCCGTCACCGGCCGAGCGGCTCGACCGGGCCCGCTCGCGGACCTCGAGCCAGGCCTCGGCGGGCACGAGCAGGCTCACGTGCGCGGCAGGCGCCCGCGCCGCGCCGTCGGGCAGCTGACCGTCGTCGGCATGCAGCGCGACGTCCGGCGGACCGGCCGGGGCCGATGCCCCCGTGGCGCTCGGAGGGTGCGTGCGCTGCCCACCCGTCAGTGCGTGGTGCGCGAGGGCTGTCAGCGCGTCGGCGCGCGCCTGCTCGCCCGTGCGGTCGTCGTCGGCGCGGTGCCCTGTGGCGTCCAGGGCGCGGGCAAGAGCGTGACCGGACAGCGGGTCGAGCCGACCACGCAGGTAGGTCCCGTCCGCGCCGTGCGTGAGCGTGAGGAACCGGGCCCGGCGCGCGGCCTCGCGGGCGTCGCTGACCACGTCCGGCTCGTGCTGGGCGACGAGCGCGCCGACCGACCGCGCGAACTCGCGTGCGTCGGTCTGCCGTGCGAGCTCGACGAGCTCGCGCTGCGTCTCGGGCCGCGCAAGGACGTCGACCGCGCGCGGGCCCACCGTCGTGAGCGTGCGGCCGAGGACGTCGAGGTGGCCGACGGGCACGACGTGCTCCGCCACGGCCCGTCCGACGTGGGGGAGCGCAGCCATGGCGTGCGCCGCACCCAGCTCGCGCGCGACCGCCGCCCGGCTGGCCCCGGACTGCCGCGCCCGGGTGTCGACGAACCCGCGCTCGTTCGCCACCTCGGCGGCCGCGGCGTGCTGCGCGACGAGCAGCGGCGCGCGCACCGCCGTGACGACGGCGGCGAGCCCGTCGAGCACACGGATCGCCCGCGCGCGCGTCGCGGCGTCCCACGTCCCGGGCTCGCTGGACCCCGCCAGCGACCGCAGCGAACCGTGCGCGCGCTCCAGCAGCGCCAGAGCGCTCTGGCTCCCAGGCGCCCCCGGCGCCCGCGCGGCGCCTCCGGTCACGACATCGGCCTCGAACATGTGTTCGATCCTACGCGATCCGGACATCGGCGCGCCAGGGGTCGGCGCACCCCGTGCGGGGCTCACATCGACGAGGCGCCCGGTGTGCGAGAAAGGTTGCGACCGGGAAACGCGAGCGCACGCGTGCCCGAAACACGCGGTTCGTAGCGTCGGCGGTGTTCTCGTCACCCGTCGGACGGAGCCCCCCGTGAACAAGCACCTCGTCGTCGTCGGCGGCGGCATGGTGGCGCAGCGCCTCGTCGAGGCCATGCGTGACCGCGACACCGCCGGCTCGTGGCGCATCACCGTGCTGGCCGAGGAGCCGCGTCGTCCGTACGACCGCGTCGCCCTCACCAGCTACTTCTCCGGCCGCGACGCGGACGACCTCGCGCTCGGCGACCCGGCGCTGTGGGACGACCCGCTCGTCACGCTGCGCAGGGACGACAAGGTGGTGGCGGTCGACCGGTCGGCGCGCACGGTCACCACCGCGCGCGGCCGCACGGAGCGCTACGACCACCTGGTGCTCGCGACGGGCTCGTCGGCGTGGGTCCCGCCGATGGAGGGTGCGGACCTGGAGGGCGTGTTCGTCTACCGCACGGTGGACGACGTCGCGGCGCTGCGCGGGTACGTCGAGCGGCTGCGGGAGAGCGGACGCGTGGTGCGTGGCGCGGTGCTCGGCGGTGGTCTGCTGGGCCTGGAGGCCGCGGGCGCGCTGCAGGCGCTGGGCGCGCAGGCGACGGTGATCCAGGTGGGCACGCACCTGATGTCGACGCAGGTCGACCTGGGCGGCGGTGAGGCGCTGCGGCGCCTGATCAACGGCCTGGGCGTGGGTGTACGGCTGAACGCGATGACCACGCGGATCCGCCCGCACCGCCGCGGGGGTGTGGGCCGGCTCGACCTCGCGGACGGGGGCCGCGTGGACGCGGACGTCGTCGTGGTCGCGGCGGGCGTGCGGCCGCGTGACGAGCTCGCGCGCAGCAGCGGTCTGACGGTCGGGGAGCGCGGGGGTGTCGTCGTCGACGACACGTGCCTGACCGACGACCCGCACGTCTCGGCGGTCGGCGAGGTCGCCTGCATCCGGGGCGCGTGCGTCGGGCTCGTCGCGCCGGGCTACGCGATGGCGGAGGTCACGGTGGACCGCCTGCTGGGCGGGGCGGCGCAGTTCCCGGGCGCGGACACGGCGACGAAGCTCAAGCTCGCGGGGGTGGACGTCGCGAGCTTCGGCGACGCGTTCGGCACGACGCCGGGCGCACTCGAGGTCGTGTGGGCGGACCCGGTCGCGGGCGTCTACAAGAAGCTCGTGCTGTCCGACGACGCGCGCACGCTGCTCGGGGGCGTCCTCGTCGGTGACGCGTCCGCGTACGCGAGCCTGCGGCCGATGCTGGGCCGTGAGCTACCCGGCGACCCGGGCGCGTACCTGCTCCCGGAGGGCGGGGCGGGTGCGCCCGACCTCGAGCTGCCCGACGACGCGGGCGTCTGCTCGTGCAACAACGTCACCGCAGGCGCGGTCCGGGCGGCGGTCACGGAGCACGGCTGCACCGACGTGGGCGCGGTCAAGGCGTGCACGCGGGCGGGCACGTCCTGCGGCTCGTGCCTGCCGTTGGTCAAGAAGCTCGTGGGGACGGAGCTCGCGAAGCAGGGGATCACGGTGTCGTCGGCGCTGTGCGAGCACTTCGCGCTGTCCCGCGCGCAGCTCTACGACGCGGTGCGCGTCTCGGGCGTCGCGTCGTTCACCGACGTCATCGCGCGGTTCGGCACGGACGCGGCGGGCCGCGGGTGCGACATCTGCAAGCCGGCGGTGGCGTCGATCCTCGCGACGACGGCCCCGGCGCACGTGCTCGAGGGTGAGCGCGCGGCGCTGCAGGACACGAACGACCACGTGATGGCCAACCTGCAGAAGGACGGCTCGTACTCCGTGGTGCCGCGCATCCCGGGCGGTGAGGTCACGCCCGAGGGGCTGATCGCGATCGGCGAGGTCGCCAAGGACTTCGGCCTGTACACGAAGATCACGGGCGGTCAGCGCATCGACCTGTTCGGCGCGCGCATCGACCAGCTCCCGGCCGTCTGGCAGCGGCTGGTCGACGCGGGGTTCGAGTCGGGGCACGCGTACGGCAAGTCGTTGCGCACGGTGAAGTCGTGCGTCGGGTCGACGTGGTGCCGGTTCGGGGTGCAGGACTCGGTGGCGCTCGCGGTGCTGCTGGAGCTGCGGTACCGCGGCCTGCGCAGCCCGCACAAGATCAAGCTGGGCGTCTCGGGGTGCGCGCGCGAGTGTGCGGAGGCGCGCGGCAAGGACGTCGGGGTGATCGCGACGGACAAGGGCTGGAACGTCTACGTGGGCGGCAACGGCGGGTTCACGCCGCGTCACGCACGGCTGCTCGCGGAGGACCTCGACACCGAGACGCTCATCCGGACGATCGACCGGTTCCTCCTGTACTACGTCCGCACGGCGGACCGCCTGCAGCGCACGGCACCGTGGGTCGACGAGGTCGAGGGTGGCCTCGAGGGCGTGCGCGCGGTCGTCATGGACGACTCGCTGGGGATCTGCGCGGACCTGGACGAGCAGATGGCGCGGCACGTCGAGGACTACACCGACGAGTGGCGCGCCACGCTCGAGGACCCCGAGAAACTGCGGCGGTTCGCGTCGTTCGTGAACGCCCCCGAGGTGCCCGACCCGTCGCTCGCCTACGTCCCCGAGCGGGGCCAGGCCCGACCCGCCACGCCCGACGAGCGTGCCGCCGCCGAGCGCGGCGAGCCGGTCCTCGTCGCCGGCACGACCCTGGAGGTACGCGCATGACCGTCCTCGACATCCCCCAGCACACCCGGCGGACCGAGCCCGCGGGTGGGTGGGTCGCCGTCTGCCGGCTGGCGGACCTGACCCCGGAGCGCGGCGCGGCCGCGTTGGTCGGCGGTGCGCAGGTCGCGCTGTTCCGGCTCGTCGACGACACGGTGCACGCCGTGCAGCAGCAGGACCCGTTCTGCGGTGCGTACGTGCTGTCGCGCGGCATCGTCGGGACGCGTCACGTCGGCGACGAGGTGGTGCCCACCGTCGCGTCGCCGATGCACAAGCAGGTTTTCGACCTGCGCACGGGCGTGTGCCTCGACGCGGTCGGCAGGTCGCCGGTGGCGGGGATGCCGGCGGACCTGCGCACGTGGCGCGTGCGCGTGGTGGACGGCGTGGTCGAGCTCGCGGCCCCGTCGGCGGACGTCGCGGGGAGTGCCGGATGACGACGATGCTCGGGGTGGACCTGACGGGCCGGCGCGTGCTCGTGGTCGGCGGTGGCCCGGTCGCGGCGCGGCGGGTGCCGGCGCTGGTGGCCGACGGCGCGCGCGTCGTCGTCGTCGCGCCCGCGTTGTGCGAGCCGCTGCGGGACGCGCATCGCTGGGGTCAGCTCGAGTGGCGCGCGCGCGAGGTCGTCGAGAGCGACCTCGACGGCGTGTGGCTCGTGCACACGGCGACGGGGGACCGCCGGTGCGACGACGACGTGGCGCGCTGGGCCGCGGACCGCCGGGTGTTCTGCGTGCACGCCGCACGGGCCGCGGGTGGCACGGCACGGACGCCGGCGACGACGAGCCTCGGCGACGTGCTCGTCGGCGTCGTCTCGACCGGCGCGCCCGACCCGGGCCGCACGGCGGTGGTGCGCGACGCGCTCGCGGAGCGGGTGCGCGACGTGCTGGCCGAGCACCTGCGGGAGGGGCGTGCGGACGTGCGCGCGCGGCGCCGCGGCGGCGCGGGGCGGGTCGTGCTCGTCGGCGGCGGTCCCGGTGACGTGGGGCTGCTGACGCTCGCGGGCCGGCGGGCGCTCGCGGAGGCGGACGTGGTGGTGACCGACCGGCTCGGCCCGGTCGAGGTGCTCGACGAGCTCGCGCCCGACGTCGAGGTCGTCGACGTCGGGAAGACGCCCGGCCATCACCCGGTGCCGCAGCACGAGATCGGCAGGATCCTCGTCGAGCACGCGCAGCGCGGGCGCGTCGTCGTGCGGCTCAAGGGCGGTGACCCGTTCGTGTACGGGCGCGGCGGCGAGGAGGTCCTCGCGTGCCGTGAGGCCGGGGTCCCGGTGACGGTGATCCCGGGCGTGAGCTCCGCGCTCGCCGCGCCGGCCGCGGCGGGCATCCCGCTCACGCACCGCGGCACGGTCGGGGCGCTGCACGTGATGAACGGCCACGACGGCTGGTCGTCGGCCGCGCTCGTCGGGCTGCGTGACGCGACGTGCACGGTCGTCGTGCTCATGGGCGTGGCGGCGCTGGGCGAGCTCGCGTCGGGCGCGCTCGCCGCGGGTGTGCCGCCGACGACGCCCGCCGCGCTGGTCGAGCGTGCGACCACCCCGACGCAGCGGGTCACGCGCGCCACGCTCGGGACGCTCGAGGCGACGGCGCTCGCGGCGGGCGTGCGCGCACCCGCGGTGCTCGTGCTGGGCGAGGTCGCGGCGCCGGGTCTGCTCGACCCGCGAGGCGCGGACGCGTGCGAGACGACGGACCTCACAGACCGCACAATGGCGTGGTGAGCATCGCGCCGAGCACGACCCACGAGGGGATCGACCAGACCCTGGCGGGGTGCGTCGTGCTCATCACCGCCGACCGACGCTCCGCCGAGCTGACCGCCGCCCTCACGCGTCGTGGCGCCGCGGTGCGGCACGCCGCGGCGCTGGGGATGGTCCCGCACATCGACGACGCGGCGCTCATCGCCGCGACGCGCGACCTCGTCGCGGACCCGCCGGACACGGTCGTCGTGACCACCGGGATCGGGTTCCGCGGGTGGGTCGAGGCCGCGGACGCCGCCGGGATCGCCGACGACCTGCTCGCAGCGCTGCGGGACGCCCGGATCGTCGCACGCGGCCCGAAGGCGCGCGGCGCGATCCAGGCGGCCGGGCTGACGCCCGACTGGGTCGCGGAGTCCGAGACGAGCGCCGAGGTGGCGCAGGTCCTGCTCGACGAGGGCGTCCACGGTCGCGACATCGTGGTCCAGCACCACGGCGCGGGGTCCGACGGCCTCGACGACGCGTTCCGGCTCGCGGGCGCGCGCGTCCGCAGCCTCGTCGTGTACCGCTGGGGGCCGCCGCCCGACCCGGCCGCCGTCGCGGCGTCGGTGTGCGCCGTGGCCGGGGGTGAGGTCGACGCGGTCGCGTTCACGTCCGCACCGGGTGCGGCGGCCTGGCTCGACGCCGCCGACGCGCAGGGGGTGACCGACCTCGTCGTCGAGCGCTGCCGCGAGGGGTCGGTCGTCATGGCGGCCGTCGGACCCGTGACGGCGGCGCCGCTCGTCGCGCGCGGCATCGAGCCGCTCGTGCCCGACCGCGGCCGGCTCGGGTCGCTCGTGCGGCTGATCGTCAACCACTACGGCGGTCTCGAGGCGCTCGAGACCGCAGCAGGTCCGCTGCGCGTCTACCGCGGTGCGGCCGTCCTCGACGGCCGGGTGCTGCCGCTGACACCGACGGGTCTGGAGATCCTGCGGCTGCTGGCCCACGCCCGCGGGTCCGTCGTGCCGCGCGACCAGGTCCTCGCGGCGCTGCCCGGCGACTCGCGCGACCCGCACGCCGCCGAGGTCGCGATCGCCCGGCTGCGGGAGGCGACGGGCTCGCGCGGGCTCATCCGCACGGTCGTCAAGCGCGGGTACCGGCTCGAGCTGGCGCTGTCGTGACCCCGGAGACCGCCGCGGTGCGCGCGGCGCGCGACGCGAGCGCCCCGCGACGCCCGACGAAGCCGCTCGTCCTGGTCGGCTGCTCGCACGGCACCGACGACCACGACGGCCGTGCCGCGATCCGGTCGATCCTCGCGGGGGTCGCCGCGCTGCGCAGCGACCTCGACGTGCGCGAGGCGTTCGTCGACGTGCAGTCGCCCGAGGTCGCCGATGTCGTGGCCGACGCGGTCGCGGGTGGCGCGCAGGCCGTCGTCGTCCCGCTGCTGCTCTCGGTGGGCTTCCACGTCAAGGTCGACGTCCAGGCGGCGGTCGACGTGCCGGACGCGTGCGCGGCCGCGCCGCTCGGGCCGGACGCCACGCTCGTGGAGATCCTGGTCGACCGTCTCGAGGAGGCGGGTCTGGGGCCCGACGACGCGGTCGTGCTCGCTGCGGCGGGCTCGACGGACCCGGCCGCGGCGCTGGCGGTCCGGGCGACCGCCGACCGGCTCGCGGCTGCCCTGGGCCGGCACGTCGGGCCGCCCGACGAGCGCGGGGGAGGGCTGGTCGTCGGGTACGGCGCGGGTGCGAGCCCACGCGTGCCCGAGGCGGTCGAGATCGTCCGCGCGGCGTCGGACCGGCGGGTCGTCGTCGCGTCGTACCTGCTCGCGCCCGGGTTCTTCCTGGACCGGGTGCGCGAGGCGGGTGCGGACGTGGTCGCGGCGCCCCTCGCGCCCGACCCGCGCCTGGCGCATCTGGCCCTGCGCCGGTTCGAGGAGGCGCTGGCGGCGGGTTGAGCCGTCGACGGGTCCCGGGCGCGGTCGGCCCGGCACCCCCTGGCACGACGACGCGCCCCCGGCGAGCCGCGGCTCCCCGGGGGCGCGTCCGCGCGACGCCGTCAGGCGGTGCGACGCCGCACGACCGTGCCGATCACGCCGGCCGCGGCGAACAGCGCGAGCGCGGCGACACCCTTGCCGACGTTCGTCGCGTTGCCGCCGTCGACCCCGGCGATCTCGAGCGAGTAGGCCGTGGTCCCCGTCGCCCCCTCGGGTGCACCGAACGCCATGCCCTCGGTCGCGGCGCGCTCGGCGCCCGCGGCGAGGACCGCGTACCCCGTGCCGAACCGGGCTGCGGTGCCCGCGCCCGACTCGACGAGCTGCGACGTGCCCTCGTCGGACAGGCGCTGGGTGCCGTCGACGAGCTGCGGGGCGCCGTCGGCGGCGCTGCCGAGACCGTCCGCGAGCTGCTGCGACCCGTCGGCGGCGTCCCGCAGGCCGGCCGCGAGGTCGCGCGAGCCGGCCGCGGCCGTCCCGATGCCGACCGCCAGGTCGCTCGAACCCTCGGCCGCGGTCCCGATGCCCGCCGTCAGCCGGCTCGAGCCGGCCGCCGCGGAGCGCAGGCCGTCGAGCAGACGCTGGGAGCCGGTGCCCGCGGTGGCGAGCCCGGTCGACAGGGTCCGGGAGCCGGTCGCGGCGGTGTCGAGCCCCTCGGCGAGGCGGCCCGCCCCGGTCGCGGCGCCCGCGATGCCCGTGGACAGCGTGCGGGACCCGCGCGCGGCGCTGGTGATGCCGGCGGACAGCTCACCCGCGCCGGTGCTGAGCTGCGACGCGCCCGCACCGAGCTCGCCGAGCCCGGTGACGAGTCCGTCGCCGCCGTCCTGGAGCAGGCCGACGCCGGCCTGCAGGCCGTTCACGCCGCCGCGCAGCGTCTCGTCGTCCGGCGTGTCCGTCGCGGTGCCCACGCCGCCCTGGACCCGCGCGACCACACCGTCGGTGAGCGTCGTGAGTCCCGCGTCGACACCGGCGAGGCCCTCGAGCAGGCCGGGGCGGGCCGGGTCGCACACGCCCGGGAGGGACGCGGCGGACAGCCCGCACTGCACGAGCGCGAGCGTCGAGGACGCCGTGCCGAGCTGGGTCGCCGAGCCGGTCATGCCGGTCTCGAGCTGGCCCAGACCGTCGGCGATGCCTCCGAGGAGCGCCGTGTACGACGCCTGCGCGCCGGCGGGCAGCATCGCCGTGAAGGCCTCGAGCCCCGTCGCCGGGTCGGTCACCGCGGCCTCGAGGTCCTGGATCGACCCGACGGTGCCCGTGGCCGTGCTGGACGCCGCCGCGAGCTGCGTGCGCAGGGCGTTGACGGCGTACATCAGGCTCGGTCGCTGACCCGCCGCCGGGGGTGCCGTGGTGCCGATCCCCGCGCGCATCGACGTCACCGCGTCGTGCAGCGGCTGCGCCTGGGCGGGCAGCGTGCCGATCTGCGTGGCGAGCGTCTCGAGGCCCGCCTCGACCTTCGCCAGGCCGTCGTCGACCTGCGTGAGGCCGGCGACGAGCGCGGGCGCCTTGGTGAGCGCCGTGGCGAGGCCCGCGTCGAGCGCGGCGGCACCGGCCGCGACGCGCTTGGCGCCCGGCGCGGCCGAGTCGTTGAGCCCGGCCGCCAGCGCCGCGGCACCCGGCGCCGCGGAGTCGGTCAGACCCTCCGCGAGCTCGGCGGCACCGGGCGCGAGCTGGTCGTTCAGGCCCGCGGCGAGCTGCGCGGCTCCCGGGGCGAGCTGGTCCGCGAGCCCCTCGTGGAGGTCGGACATGCCCGGCACGAGCCGTCCGCCGAGCCCCGAGCTGAGGTCCTTGGCCCCCGGCAGGATCTGGTCGTTGAGGCCGTCGGCCAGCGTGCGCGCGCCGGGCGCCGCCGAGCCGGTCAGGCCCGTCGCGAGCTGCTCGGCGCCGGGTGCGGCCTGGCCGACCAGCCCGTCGCGCAGCGCGCCCGCACCGTCGCGCAGCTGGACGATCCCGGCGAGCAGCTCCGCCGCGCCGTCGTGCAGGCGCTGCAGGTTGTCGTCGATCTGGATCGCGCCGGACGTGAGGTCGACGCCGGACTGCGCGCCCGACGCGTAGCTCTCCGAGCCACCCTTGAACGAGGGGTAGTCGAGCGGCGAGACGGGCATCGACGTGAGCGTCGCCGCGGGGACGACCCCGCGCGAGATGCGCGCGCTGTACCCGAACTCGGCCGTCGGCGAGCCGATCGGCGGGAACAGCGTCATCTGGAACTGCAGGCGCGTGCCGCCGCGCCCGTCGCCCGCGATCCCGGCCTCGGCGGACTCGACCGCCGTGAAGGACGGGGGCAGCACGGTGACGAGCTGGCCGATCATCGGCACGACGGTCGTCGCGGTCGTCGTCGCGGTGCCGCCGCGCCCGTCGTCGTACGTCACCTCGTCCTCGCGCGTCGTGAGGTTGGTGACCGTGTAGCGGACCTCGAGCAGGCCCGAGCGTCCGACGACGTCGCCCGGCGTGACCTTCTCGCCGTCGAGCGTGTAGTGCACCTCGACGCGGATCGGCAGGTCCGCGTCGTAGTCGCTCACGGTGCGCAGCCGGCGCTCGCCGTCGACGTCCACGTCGACGACCATGCGACCGTCGGAGACGGAGTACGACGAGAAGCCGTCGAGGTTGCGCAGGCCGCTCGCCGAGACGGGGTTGGCGATGTGCGCGGTGCCGCGCCCGCTGAGCGCGAGCTGCTCGTACACGCGGGCCTCGCGCAGCGCGCCGGTCGCGTCGAGCTTCGCCTGCACGGTCTCGGTGTTCGCGACGACGACGTCGCCGGTGTCGTCGGCGGCCGCGGCCGCGGTGCCGCACAGCAGCAGGGGCAGGGTCAGGGGAACCGCCGCCAGTGCGACGACGGGACGGGGACGACGCACGGTCAGGCCTCCGGCTGGGGGTGCGAGGACGGGTGGGCGGCGGCGGCCTGCGGCGCGGGCGACGAGAAGACGGGGTGCGCCGTCGACGTGCTCTCGTCGCGCGGTCCGACGACGGGCACGCCCCGCACGGGCGTCGCGGTGTCGTCGGCGTGCGCCCCGCGGGACGTCGTCGTGCGGCCCGCGGCGCGCGCGGCGCCGGACGCCGGCGCGAGGAAAGCGGTGGCGAGCAGCCCGACGGCCGCGGCGAGCAGGACGCTCGTGACGGTCTCGACCGACGTGCTCGCGACCGCCGACGGGTCGGCCGCGTAGACGCGCTCGTACGCGCCCGCCACGGCGGCGACGCCGAGCAGCGGGCTCCAGGCCGGGACCCGGCCGCGCGCGGCGGCGACGACGAACACGCCGATCCCGAGCACGACCAGCGCGGCCACGGCCCGGCCGGCGGCCGAGTCGGGCAGCGCGGCCGCGCGCAGGACGTAGCCGACCCAGGCGAGCAGCGCGCCCGCGACGAAGCCCACGGCGCGCGCCGCGACCGAGCCGTCGGGCACGAGCCCGAGCGCCCCGCCGAGGGCGGCTCCGAGCAGGACCACCGGTGCACCCTCGGCGCCCAGGAGGGACGTGCCGACGACCACCGTCGTGAGGACGGCGAGGACGAGCCCCGCCATGACGTAACGCTTCATCGACCACCTCGTCGTGAGCCAGGGCCCGGAGGTCGCCTTCGTCCTCCGGTCGCGAGGTGTCTACCAGGGGCACGGATACCGTGGCCATCCGGTACTAGGTAAATCCCCGGGGAGTATCAGGTAACCGTTATCGAGCCGTGACCAGGGGTGGGACCGACGGCCCTGGCTGTGGCTTTCAGCGCTGGGTGGCGGGAATCTGTCGCCGCAATGTGGCGGTTGAGCTGGGCCCATGACATCGACGGGGGGCTACGGCCCAGAGGCAGCCATCGGCGGCGCCGTGATCATGTGTGCACCTTGCGGCTGACTGCGCTGCGGCGTTCGCGCGCAGGTACGGCGGATGCTTCAGGCGGTGGGGATGAGGTGACAGACCTGGGCGGGGGTGCACTGGTCAGGGTGCAGAGTCTTTGCCCGCGCGCTGAGCTGGCGCACCTGGGTTAACAGAGTCGTGAGCTCGGCGATCCGCCGCTCAAGATCGTGGGCGTGCTGTTCGAGCACTGCCGCGACGTGTGCGCACGGTGCGCCGGCGCTTTCGCGGGCAGAGACGACGTCGACGATCTCCGCCAGGGTCAGCCCGGCCGCCTGCGCGGCCTTCACGAACGCCAGCCGGTCGACCGCCCGGTGGTCGTACTCCCGGTAGCCCGACGCTTGGCGAGCCGGCGCTGGCAGCACGCCGGCGCTCTCGTAGTAGCGGATCGTCTTGGTCGTCACGCCGGCCGTGGCGGCCAGCTCTCCGATGCGCATGGTCAACCGTAGACCTTGACCTTCCCCCGCACTGGAACGTCTACCGTCCGATGACCTGTCCGCGCGCGCGAGGAGAATGCCATGGACGAGTACGACCTGATCGTCATCGGGACCGGCGGCGCTGCGATGGCCGCGGGCATCGAGGCACGGTCCCGCGGCAACAGCGTCTTGCTCGTCGAGCACGGGCCGCTAGGCGGGACCTGCCTGAACATCGGTTGCGTGCCCAGCAAGAACCTCCTCGCCGCCGCCGGGCAGCGCCACCGTGCGGCCACGCACCCCTTTGAAGGCATCTCCACCAGCGCGGGCCCGGTCGCCTTGGGCGCCCTGATGGAGCAGAAGCAGGCCTTGATCGACCGCCTGCGCCAAGCGAAGTACGCCGACGTCGCCGACGCCCACGGCTTCCCGATCCTGCAGGGCCACGCACGCTTCATCGACCAAGAGACACTGCAGGTCGACGGCCAGGCCCTGCGAGCACGGCACGGGTACGTCGTGGCCACCGGCGTGGCACCACACATCCCGGACCTCCCGGGGTTGGGTGACGTGGCGTACCTGACCTCCACCACCGCGATGGAGCAGCAGGACCTACCCGCATCCATGGTGGTGCTCGGCGCCGGGTATGTCGGGCTCGAGCAGGCCCAGCTGTGGGCGCACCTCGGTGTCGCCGTCACCATCGTCGGACGCTTCGCGCCCCACGCGGAGCCGGAGGTTGCAGACGTGTTGCTCGGCGTGTTTCAGGACGAGGGCATCACCGTGGTGCAGGAGCGCGCGACGGAGGTGCGGGCGACTCACGACGGCGTTGAGGTCCGGACCGGGAGCGAGAGGCGGCTGACGGGCCAGCGGTTGCTCGTGGCGACCGGGCGCTTCGCCGACACGTCCGACCTGGCTCTCAATGCAGCAGGTGTTGCTACTGACAGGCGCGGCTTCGTCGTCGTCGACGAGAACCAGCGGACCACCAACCCACGGGTCTTCGCGGCCGGGGACGTGTCCGGCGTCCCGCAGTACGTCTACGTCGCAGCCCAGACAGGACACGTCGCCGCAGCCGGCGCGCTCGGCCAGCCCTCAGCAGTGGACTATCGAGGGCTGCCCGGCGTCACCTTCACCACGCCCCAGATCGCCAGCGCGGGACTGACGGAGGACCAAGCTCTCGCCGCTGGGCACGCCTGCGAATGCCGCGTCCTAGGAGCGCAAGACATCCCGCGCGCCCTGGTCAACCAGGACACCCGCGGTGTCCTCAAGCTCGTCATCGACGCCGAGAGCCGCAAGATCCTCGGGGTGCACGCTGCCCTGGACGGCGCAGGCGAACTGATGCTCGCAGCGACCTACGCGATCAAGTTCGGCCTCACCGTGGACGACCTCGCCGACACTTGGGCCCCCTACCTAACGATGAGCGAAGCCCTGCGCATCGCCGCCGGCTTGTTCCGCTCAGCGCTGCCCACGAGCTGCTGCGCATAGGCACCCGAGCCGGCGCGTCACGGCTCGTGCGAGCCCGCGCCGACAGTGTCGCCCTTCAGCCTCAGGGCCACCCATAGGCCGCAAGGCCGACAGATGTACGACGCCCCGCCGTCCAACGCATGAAGAGCGCGGCGCGGCTTGCTGCGCCCGCAGCACGAGCACTCCCTCGAGTCCTGGCTCATCACGCGATGCTCCCACTCCCGCACCAGAAGACACAGGGCCAGGCTGGGTCAACGCGTCAGACAGAGTTGAGCCTGTCCCACTTCCTTGGAAGTGGGACGAGCGGTCCAAGACTTGTTCGAGCCGAGGCGGCACGGCTGACGCGCCGTGCCAGAAGTAGGTCCCGAAATCGCGTCCCGTTGGTTCCGTACAGAGACGACCTTCGGTACGTTGGGCGGTGGAGTTGGGCTACGCACGCGTCTCGACGGCGAAGCAGGACCTTGACCGGCAGGTCGAGGCGCTCGTGGCGGCCGGCGTCGCACGGGACAAGATCTTTTTGGACAAGAAGTCCGGCGCGACCACCGACCGGCCGGGCCTCCGGGCGGTGTTGGAGTACGCCCGTGAGGGCGACGTCATCGTCGTGCACACCCTGGACCGCCTGGGGCGCACGGTGCGCGACACCCTCAACCTGATCCACGACCTCACCGACCGCGGCGTCGGGGTCCGCAACCTCGCGGACCCGATCAAGGTCGACTCCGCGAACCCCAGCGACCCGATGGGACAGCTCGCGGTCGTCCTGCTGGCCCTGTTCGCGCAGATGGAACGGACCTACACCGTCGAGCGCGCCGCCCACGCTCGAGCTGTTGCCACAGCCAAGGGCCGGCGGATTGGCCGACCCGTCCTGGTCGACGCTGACAAGCTCGCCTACGCCGCCCACCTGCGTGAGGCCGGCCACTCCATCGCGGAGATCGTCGCCAAGACGGGGATCGCCCGCACCAGCCTGTACCGCCACCTGCCGCCTCGGGCCGTCGAGCACCTCACCGCTGCGCCGGCGACCGAGCAGGCGGCAGCGGAGTCCGCGAGGTAGCAAGGAGACAGCGATGGTCTCGGCTCGGTTGACGGCCCAGCAGAAGGCCTTGCTGCTGTGCCAGCACCTCCAGGACGGAGTGCCGCTGACCCGCCTGGCTGAGCACGCTGGCATCCCGGAGCGCACGCTGCGCCGGTGGGCAACGACCTACCGGGCCGACGGGACCGTCGATTCACTGGAACGTCGACGGCGCAGCGACGCCGGCCAGCGCCGGCTGCCCGACGACCTCATCGCGGCCGTCGAGGCGTTGGCTCTACGCCGGCCCGCCCCGACGACCGCGTTCGTGCACCGCCGGATCGCTGACATGGCGCGCGACCGCGGGCTGGCTCCGCCGAGCTACTCCACGGTGCGCGACATCGTCACCAGCATCGACCCAGGTACGGGTGGCGACACCGCCTATCGGGATCGGTTCGAGCTGGTCTACCGGCGCTCGGCGGCCCGCCCGAACGAACAGTGGCAGGCCGACCACACGCTGCTCGACGTGCAGATCCTCGATGCCCACCGACGCCCGGCACGACCGTGGCTGACGGTAGTGCTGGACGACTACTCGCGTGCCGTCGCCGGCTACACGCTCTTCCTCGGCGCGCCGAGCGCCGAGCGGACGGCCCTCGCGCTGCACCAGGCCGTCATCGCGAAGGGCAACCCTGCCTGGCCGGTCCAAGGCCTACCCGACGTGCTCTACAGCGACCACGGCAGCGACTTCACCAGCAGCCGGCTCGAGCGGGTCTGCCTCGACACCCACGTCAGCCTGATCCACTCCCGGATCGGGGTCCCGCAAGGCCGCGGCAAGATCGAGCGCCTCTTCAGGACCATCACCACCGAGCTGCTGCCGCACCTGCCGGGGTACATCCCGCACGGCACCGGCGGGCAACCCACCACACCGCCGCAGCTCACCCTCGCCGAGCTCGACAGCGCAGTCGAGTGCTTCGTCGTCGAGGAGTATCACAGCCGGCCGCACTCCGAGACCCGGCAGCCGCCCGTGGTCCGCTGGCTCGCCGACGGTTGGATCCCTCGCAGCCCAGCCCACCCGGAGGACCTCGACACGCTCCTGCTCACGGCGGCTACCAGCCGCATCGTCCAACGTGACGGGATCCGCTTCTCCGGCACCCGGTACATCAGCCCGGTGCTCGCCGCCTACGTCGGAGAGAGCGTCTCCATCCGCTACGACCCCCGCGACGCAGCCGAGGTCCGCGTCTACTACTGCGATAAGTACCTGTGCCGGGCGATCGCACCTGAGCTCGCCCGCGAAGCAGTCACGCTGGAGCAGCTGCAGGACGCTCGCGTCGCCAGACGGCGGGCGCTGAAGAAGGAGCTGCGCGAGCGTCGGAGTCTGGCCGACGCCTTGCCCGCGGATCACCACTACGCCGTGGTGCAGCCCGCGGGCTTGCCGGGCGTGGACGGGCAGCGTCCGCCGGCCGAGCCGCCCGTCCCTCGTCACAGGCTGCGGACCTATGCGAACGACTGAACCTGCCCCCGACCGGAGCATCCTCGGCAAGAACGACGACGGCCGGCGCTTCCTGACCAGAGGACTGGGTGAGCTTGTCCCGCCGGCGCCGCGTGAGGAGCAGGTCTCCTTCTTGGTCACGAAGGAGCACCGGCGGTTCGCAGAGTTCGCCGACACCGTGCGACGCCACCGCCACGTCGGGCTGTGCTGGGGGCCGCCCGGGGTTGGCAAGACCCTGTCTGCTCGCCACTACGCCGGCACGGATCACTGGGCGCGTTGGCAGCACACCCTCACCAGCGGCACCGATCCCGGTGCCGTGCCCGAACGCGTCCTGCAGGCGCGGACCGCGTTCTGGACGCCCACGGTCAACGCGAGCACCCGCGAAGTCGACCGGGCCTTGCCCCGCGCGTGCCAGGAGATCTCCTACGCCGTCGACTACCACCAGTACGGCAAGGTCGACCCCTTCGTGCACCCGGCCTCAGCGGGCTCTGCGCTCACCGAGCTGCTCATCATCGACGAAGCCGACCGGCTTAGAACCGTCGGGCTGGAGCAAGTCCGCGACTACTACGACCGACACCGCCTCGGCGTCATCCTGATCGGCATGCCCGGGATCGAGAAGCGCCTGGCCCGTTACCCCCAGCTCTACAGCAGGATCGGCTTCGCCCACGAGTACCGATCACTGGGGCCCGACGAGCTCACCGCCGTCCTCACCCGCCGCTGGCAATCAGATAAGCACCCGGACGAAGACGACTTGGCTCAGGCCGCCGCCATCACCACGGTCGCCCGCGTCACCGGCGGCAACTTCCGCCTCGTCGACCGACTCCTCACTCAGATTGAACGCATCCGCCAGATCAACCACCTCCCGACGGTGACACCGGAGGTCGTCGAAGCGGCCCGCGAGGCCCTCCTCATCGGGCACTGAGCGAAGGTGCCCGGACACAGAGCACAGGTGATCTACGGCCACATATCCCTGTGGGCCACAGCCCTGGCGCCGCCGTCCCCGCCGGTCGCGCCCGTCAGAGGTAGCGCGTCGGGTCGAACTCGTCGAGCGGGATGATCCGGACACGCGGCAGCTGCACGTTGAACGCGTTGACGTCGTGCTCGAGGTCGAACGTCTGCAGCCCCTGGCCGATCAGGCCCGACAGCGCGGTGGAGGTGAACTCGCGGAACGCGATGAGCCCGGTCCGGCGCGCGGGGTCCTCGACGAGCGTGGCGAGCTCACCCGCGAAGTCGCCGTCGTGGCTCACCAGCATGACGTCGCCCGAGCGGCCGGCGATCGCCTCGAGCGTGCGCTTGATGCCGATGTCGACGACCTTCTCGTGCGACTCGCCCGACAGCGGGATCGGCTGGAACCCGATGGCGAGGAGCGCCTGCACGAAGCTCATGGGCAACGAGCCGCTCGAGGCGTTGAGGAAGAACAGCCCCTTGACGTCCTGGCCCCACTCCTTCTGCGCGAACGCGAGCACCCGCTCCCAGCGCGGCCGCTGGTCCGGGGCCGGGCGCGCCTGCAGGATCGCGGTCCCCAGCGTCGCGTCGATGTTCTCCCCGTCGACGACGACGTACGTGGTGCCGGACGTGCCCGGGTCGCTCGCTGTGCTCATCGCCCCAGGCTAGACGCACTGGCGGGGCGCCGGGCCGTCGTGACCCGAGGGAACGGGAGTGGGGGTCGCGACGGCCCGGCGCGCGGGCGCGGGCGAGGGGATCGACCGGCCGCGACGGCCGCCGCGGGGAGCGCCGGGTCGGACGCGCCGCGCCGGTCGCGACGGCACCGCCGGGGCGTGCCAGAGTGGGCGCAGCCGGTGGTGCCGGGCGACGGCGCGGGCGGACCCCGTGCCCTCGTGCGCGGGACGGCCCTGCCGCGTCCAGCGTGGCGTGGGCGTGCCGCACGCCACGAGGGCTCCAACCGATTAGGTTGCCCCGAGGTGTCGACGACCGTCGAGGAGGATGCGCGCATGACGACGAGCGCGCGCCGTGCCACCCCGCGCGAGGCCGCGCAGGCCTGGGAGTCGCTGTTCCGGACGCAGGTCGCGCTCATGCGCCGGTTCGCGGCCGAGGACGTGTGGGGCGACCTGTCGGTGCGGGAGTACGACGTGCTGTTCACCCTGTCGGGCTGCGAGGGTCGCGCCGCGCGCCTGCGCGAGCTCGGTGCGCAGAGCCTGCTGTCCCAGCCGAGCCTGTCCCGCATGGTCGAGCGGCTCGAGCACCAGGGCCTCGTGCGCCGATCGCCCGCGCCCGACGACGGTCGCGGCGTCGTCGTCACGCTGACCGAGGAGGGCGTGCGGGTGCAGCGCGAGATCGGGCGGCGGCACGTCGACCAGATCCACCGGCTCGTCGGGGGCGCGCTCGACGCCGAGGAGCTCGCGACGCTGCGTCGCCTCACCGACCGGCTCCGGGAGCGCCAGGCCACCATCAGGTGAGCAGCCTCACGCCCTCGCGCACGTCCCGGGGCCGTGCCCGGGCACGTCTCGGGACTCAGGGCCCACCCGCCGCGCGCCTCCTCGTCGGACGATGGACGGGCCAGCACGCAGGAGGAACGGACCAGGAGGTGCGCATGCGGGTGCTCGTCGCGGTGGCGTCCCGGCACGGCGGGACGTGGGGGATCGGTGAACGCGTGGCCGAGGTGCTGCGCGCCCGGGGCCACGCGGTCGAGCTCCGGGAGCCCGAGGACGTCGTCGACGCCCAGGGCTACGACGCGCTCGTCCTGGGGTCCGCGGTCTACACGGGGCACTGGCTGCCCGCGGCGCGCGCGTTCGCCGAGCGCGTCGAGGCGGGCGGGGTGCCGCCGCTCGTCTGGTTGTTCTCGTCCGGGCTCGCCACGCAGCCCGCGGCGGCGGCGAATTCGCCGCACGAGCTCTCCGCGCTCGGCGCCGCGCTGCACGCACGCGGGCACCGCAGCTTCCGCGGGCGGCTCGACATGGCCGCGCTCTCGTTCGCGGAGCGCGCGATCATCGCCGGTGCGCGGGCGCGCGCCGGCGACCACCGCAACCTCGAGCTCGTCGCCGAGTGGGCGAACGGGCTCGCGGACGCGATGGCGCTGCAGCCGGCGCACTAGCGGCCCGACGACCGCCGCCGCCCCCGACCGTCCAGCGGCCCGGGGGCGGCGTGCTGCCCGGGCCGTCGGCCCGGCGATGCTGACACGGTGTCGGGTCGATCTCACTGCCCCCGTCACACCCTTCGACGGGGCGCTCGGGCGGCGCGGTGCGATGATCGACGGGTGCCTCACGACGAGTCCATCCTGAGCCCGGCAGCGCCCTACGACGCCCTCCTGCTCGCCTCGTTCGGCGGCCCGGACGGCCCCGACGACGTGCTGCCGTTCCTGCGCAACGTGACCGCGGGCAAGGGCATCCCCGACGAGCGCCTGGCCGAGGTCGCCGAGCACTACCACCACTTCGGCGGCGCGAGCCCGATCAACGGCCAGAACCTCGCGCTGCAGCGCGCGCTGGTCGACGAGCTCACGCGGCGTGGCATCGACCTGCCGGTCCTGTGGGGCAACCGCAACTGGACGCCCTACACCAAGGACGCGCTCGCGGCCGCGCACGCCGACGGCCACCGTCGCATCCTCGCGCTCGTGACGAGCGCGTACTCGTCGTACTCGGGCTGCCGCCAGTACCGCGAGGACTTCTGGACGGCGCTCGACGAGCTCGAGGACGAGCTCGGCTTCGACGACGAGGAGCCGCTGCGGCTCGACAAGCTGCGCTCGTACTTCAACCACCCGGGCTTCGTCGAGGCGAACACCGACGCGGTCGCCGAGGCGCTCGGCAAGGTGCCCGAGGACGCGCGCGTCGTGTTCGTGACGCACTCGATCCCCGACACCATGGAGGAGGCGTCCGCCGTGAGCGGCGCGACCTACTCCGCGCAGCACCTCGACGTCGCCGCGAGCGTCGCCGCCGCCGTGGGCGAGCGGCTGGGCCGCACGCTCGAGTGGGACCTCGCGTACTGCTCCCGGTCCGGCCCGCCGAGCCAGCCGTGGCTCGAGCCCGACGTCAACGACCTGCTCACCGCGCTGGCCGGGCAGGGCGTGCAGTCCGTCGTCCTGGCGCCGATCGGCTTCATCTCCGACCACATGGAGGTTGTGTACGACCTCGACACCGAGGCGCTGGAGACCGCCGACTCGCTCGGGCTCACGGCCGTGCGGGCGGACACCGTCGGCACGCGCGAGCCGTTCGTGCGCGGCCTGGTCGACCTGATCCTCGAGCGCGCCGCCGCCGAGCGTGCCCTGGCCGCGGGCGAGACGCCGCTGCCCGGCGCCGCCGTGGGCACGTTGCCCGCCTGGCACGGCGTCTGCCCGCCCGGGTGCTGCCGCCGGCAGGCCGGCGTGGACTCGGGCCGCCCCGCCGCGTGCGCGGTCGACCCGCTGCGCTGAGGTCCACCCGGCGCACGGCCCCCGGGCCGGCGTCGTCCGACTGCCGAGCGCGTCCCCGCCGGGACGCTCGTCGCCCCACGAAAGGAACGCCGCGTGACCGACGTCGACCACGAGGTCCTCAACGCCACCGTCCGCTACACGATGTGGTCCGTCTTCGCGCTCGAGGAGGTGCTGCCCGCCGACGCCGACGAGCGTGCCGCGCTGATCGCGGACGCGCAGGCCGCCGTCGGCGAGGACGCCGCGCTCGTCGTGCGCGGCTGGTACGACGTGGCCGGCCTGCGGGCCGACGCCGACCTCATGGTCTGGTGGCACGCCGAGACCGTCGAGCAGGTGCAGGGCGCGTACCAGCGCCTGCGCGCGAGCGACCTCGGCCGCCACCTGCTGCCCGTCTGGTCGGTCGTGGGCCTGCACCGGGCCGCCGAGTTCAACCGCAGCCACGTCCCCGCGTTCCTCGCGGGTGAGGAGCCCGGCGCGTACCTGTGCGTCTACCCGTTCGTGCGGTCCTACGACTGGTACGTCCTGCCCGAGGACGACCGCCGGCGCATGCTCGTCGAGCACGGCCAGGCGGCACGCGACTACGCCGACGTGCGCGCCAACACGGTCTCGGCGTTCGCGCTCGGCGACTACGAGTGGCTGCTGGCGTTCGAGGCGCCCGAGCTGCACCGCATCGTCGACCTCATGCGGGAGCTGCGCAACACCGAGGCGCGCCTGCACGTCCGCGAGGAGGTGCCGTTCTACACCGGCCCGCGCACGACCCTGGAGGCGTGGGCGGAGCGTCAGCCGCGCGGCTGACCGCGGGACCGGCGGCATCGGCGCGATCGGCGTCTCGTCCGGCGTCTCGTCCGGCGCCTCGTCCAGCGCCGGCGAGGCGCCGGTGCCATGATCGACGCATGCTGCGACTCGTCGGCCGGTGGCGTGTGGACGTCCGCACGGCCACCCCACCACCTGCCGACGACGCGACCTCGTCGGAACCTCCACGCACCGCGTCGCTCACGTTCGAGGGCGACGGGCAGGTCTTCGGGACCGGTGGGGTCAACCGGCTGCGGGGGACGTGGTCCGTCGACGGGGACACGCTCACGTTCGGACCCGTCGCGTCGACGCTCATGGCCGGGCCCACCGCCGCGATGCACCAGGAGGCCGAGCTGCTGCGCCTGCTGCACGAGCCGCTCGAGCTGCGGGCACCCGACGGGAGCCCGGTCACGGTGCTCGAGCCTCTCGCGGCGCCGGCCGGTCCCACCGACGACGGCGCGGCGGCCCGGGTCGAGCTCGTCGCCGCCACGGGGGAGCGGCTGACGCTCACGCGCGAGGACTGACGCCCGGGCCAGGGGCCGCAGGGGTAGAGGCCGCAGGGGTAGAGGCCTCAGGGGTAGAGGCCTCAGGGGTAGAGGCCGCGGATCTGGTGCGCCTCTGCGACCCGCTGGACCCCGATCGTGAGCGCCGCGTCGCGCAGCGAGAGGGACTGCTCGCGCGCCGTGCGGGAGACCGCGTCGTACGCGGTCCGCATGCGCAGCGCGAGCCGGTCGGCGATCTCCTCGGCGGTCCACCAGTACGCCTGGTTCGCCTGCACCCACTCGAAGTACGAGACGACGACGCCGCCCGCGTTCGCCAGGATGTCCGGCACGACGACGATGCCCCGGTCCGCGAGCACGCGGTCACCCTCGGGCGTCGTCGGCCCGTTGGCGCCCTCGACGACCCAGCGGGCCTTGACCCCCGCCGCCGTGGTCTCGTCGAGCACGCCCTCGACCGCCGCGGGGACCAGCAGGTCCACGTCCAGGGCGAGGAGCTCGGCGTTCGACACCGGTGTCCCGCCCGGGAAGTCCGCGACCCGGCCGCCCTGCGCCCGGTGCGCCAGCAGCGCGGGCACGTCCAGCCCGCCGTCCGCCCGCGTGCCGCCGTCCACGTCGGTCACGGCGACGACGCGCGCCCCGCCCTCGTGGAGCCAGCGCACGGCGTGCGAGCCGACCTTCCCGAAGCCCTGCACCGCCGCGGTGACCTCGGACAACGTCACCCCGTCCTCCGCGAGGGCGGCCTCGGCCGCGTGCACCACGCCCCGGCCCGTCGCGGTCGCACGCCCGAGCGAACCGCCCACCGCGAACGGCTTGCCGGTCGTCACACCCGGGATCGTGTAGCCGAGGTTGACCGAGTAGGTGTCCATGACCCACGCCATGGTCTGCTCGTCGGTGCCGATGTCGGACGCCATGATGTCCCGCTCAGGCCCGATGATCGGCATGATCTCCGAGGTGTACCGACGCGTGACGCGCTCGAGCTCCGCGCTCGAGTACTGCGACGGCTCGATCGTCACCCCGCCCTTGGCGCCGCCGTACGGGACGTCGACGACCGCGCACTTCCACGTCATCCACATGGCCAGCGCCCGCACCTCGTCGATGTCGACCGACGCCGCGTAGCGCAGCCCGCCCTTGCCCGGACCCCGCGAGATGTTGTGCTGCACGCGGTAGCCGTGGAACATCACGATCTCGCCCGTGTCGCGGCGCAGCGGGACCGCCACGTTCATCTCCCGACGTGGGGTCGCGAGCATCTCGTGCAGACCCGGGGAGTACCCGAGGATCTCGACGGCGGACGCGAGCTGGGCCTGGGCGGTGGTCAACGGTGACGTCACGCCCGACACTCTGCCATCCGGCCCGGGCCTCGTCCTGGTGGCCCGTCGTCCCGGCTGGTCCTGACGGCTCGTCCTGACGGCTCGTCCTGCGGCCCGTGCCCGCGCCGCGGCGGGACGTCAGGCGGAGGCGCGGACGATCAGCTCGGGGGCGAAGATCAGCGGGTCGCGGGTCAGGCTCTCGCCGTGGAGCTGGGCGAGGAGCCGCTGCCCGGCGGCGCGCGCCATCGACACGACGGGTTGCACCACGGTCGTCAGGGGAGGCGTCGTCGACGCAGCGACACCGATGTTGTCGTAGCCGACGACCTTGATGTCCCCGGGCACGTCCTTGCCGAGCTCGGCGAACGCGGCGAGCGCGCCGGCGGCCATGAGATCGGACGCGATGAACACGCCGTCCACGTCGGGGAACCGCTCGACGAGCTCGCGGGCCAGGCGCGCACCCGACGCGAGCGTGAAGTCGCCGTGCAGCACCGCGTCGTCGGGCAGACCCGCCGCGCGCACCGCGGTGCGCCACCCGGCGAGGCGGTCGACGCCCGCGGACATGTCCTCGGGGCCGGCGATCGTCGCGATGCGGCGCGTCCCGTGCTCGATGAGGTGGCGGGCGGCGAGCTCACCACCGGCGACGTTGTCGGTGTCGACGTAGTGCACGTCGTCCGGGTCGACCGACAGGGGGCGGCCGACGAAGACGTTGGGCACACGCGACGAGAGCAGCACGCGGTCGAGGTCGTCGGTGCGGTGGTGCGACACGACGATCGCGCCGTCGACGTGACCGTTGCGCAGGTAACGGACCGTGCGCTCGCTCTCGCCGGGGCGGGCGATCACGAGGACCACCTGGATGTCGGAGTCGGCGAGCGCGGCGCTCAGCCCGTTGAGGGTGCCGGCGAAGAACGGGTCCGACAGGACACGCTCGTCGGGCTCGGGTACCACGAGCGCGATGGAGTCGGTGCGCTTCGTGACGAGGGAGCGGGCGGCGCGGTTGGGCGTGTAGCCCAGCTCGGCCACCGCGGCCTCGACGGCGGCGAGCGCGTCGGGCGAGACGCGCAGCCCGCCGTTGATCGCCCGCGACGCGGTCGACCGGGACACACCCGCTCGCTCGGCGACCTGCTCGAGCGTCGGAGCGGTGGGTCGGTCGTCGCCGGCGAGGGCGAGGGGAGAGTTCTCGACCACCATCGGTCAGTTCCCTTTCGTGTGCCAGGCAGTCGTCCGGATCCCGGGGCCTGGTGCCTGGCGGCCCGGCGGACCACCGGGTCGGGCCGGCGACACCGCCGGCCCGACCCTGGAGGATCAGCCCTTGACTGCTCCGGCCATGATGCCCGCCACCAGCTGGCGGCCGGCGAAGGCGAACAGGACGAGCAGCGGGAGCGTCATGAGGAACACCCCCGCCATGATCAGCGAGTAGTCGACGAAGTAGTTCTGCTGCAGCAGCCGGATGGCGAGCGGCAGCGTCGGGTTCTGGTTGTTGAGCACGATCGACGGCCAGAAGAAGTTGACCCACTGGGCGACGAACGTGAACAGCGCGAGCATCGCCGCTGCCGGCCGCGCGGCCGGCAGGGCGATGGACCAGAACGTGCGGAACATCGACGCGCCGTCGACACGGGCGGCCTCGATGAGCTCGTAGGGCAGAGCCTCCTCGAGGTACTGCGTCATCCAGAACACGCCGAACGCGCCGACCAGGGCGGGGACGATGATGGCCTGGAGGTGCCCGATCCAGCCGAGCTTCGTCATGATGATGTACATCGGGACGACGCCGAGCTGCGTCGGGATGGCCATCGTCGCGATCACGAAGACGAGCAGCCCGCGGCGACCGGGGAAGCGCAGCTTCGCGAACGCGAACCCGGCGAGTGTCGAGAACAGCACCGTGGACGCCGAGACGACGACCGCGATGACGACCGAGTTCCACACCGCCTTCCAGAAGCTGAAGGCGTCGGCGTCGATGACCCGCTTGAAGTTGTCGAACAGGCTCGCGTCCGGGAAGACCTGCGGCAGAGCCTTCTGCGCGATCGCGACCGGGTCGGAGGACCCGATGACGAGCGTGTAGTAGATCGGGAGGATGCCGATGAGGACGACGATCCCGAGCAGGACGTAGTTCACGAAGTGCGGGCGGCGGTCGTACCCACCGACCTTGCGGTTCGTCCGGCGCGCGGCGGCGCGTGCGGCACCCCGGCCGGCACTCTGCTCGATGGCGGGGATGGAGTTCATGCCGACGTCCTGTTCGAGTCGTAGCGCTTGGACTGCCGCTTCACCTTCTTGCCCGGCCCGGAGGACGAGCCGCTGGCGATCCGCTGCGTCAGCGCGAAGTTGACGAGACCGATCACGAGGATGAGCAGGAAGAGCAGCCAGGCGATCGCGGCCGCGCGGCCGAGGTTGTACTGGCCGCTCCAGCCCGTGTTGTAGAGGTACAGGGTGGTGGTGAGCCACTGACGCGAGGCGCCGCCGGCGCCGCTGCTGTCGAAGACGCGCGGCTCGTCGAAGATCTGCAGGCCACCGATCGTCGAGGTGATCACGACGAAGAGGACGGTCGCGCGGATCTGGGGGATCGTGACGGAGAAGAAGCTCCGCACGCGTCCGGCGCCGTCGATGATCGCGGCCTCGTAGAGCTCACGCGGGACGGCCTGCATGGCGGCCAGGAAGATCAGCGCGTTGTAGCCGGTCCAGCGGAAGTTCACCATCGTCGCGATGGCGATGTGGCTTGCGAGCGGGTCGACGTGCCACCGGACGGGGTCCATCCCGAAGGCGCCGAGCCACGCGTTGATGAGGCCGGACTGGTCGGCGAAGAGACGGCCGAAGATGAGGCCGACGGCGACGGGGGCGACCACGTAGGGGAGGAGGACGCCCATGCGCCAGAAGGTCTTCGCGCGCAGGTTCTGGTCGAGGAACGCGGCGATGAGGATCGCGGCGATGACCTGGGGGACGGCCGAGATCACGAAGATCGACAGCGTGTTGCGCAGGGAGAGCCAGAAGTCCTTCTGCTTGAACACGTCGACGTAGTTGTCGAAGCCGACGAAGTCGCCCTGGCCCTGCAGCAGCTGCCACTTGTGCACCGAGACGTAGCCGGTGTACAGGATCGGGAACAGACCGGTGACGAAGAACAGGATGAAGAACGGCGAGATGTACAGGTAGGGCGAGACCTTGACGTCCCAGCGGCTCAGCGTCTGGGAGAAGCCCACGCGGCGCGGCTGCCGCGGTGCGGGCGCGAGATCGCTCTCGGGCTCGACGGGTGACTGGACGGACATGACCACCTCATGACGGCGTGAGTGGACACGGCGCCCGGCGGATGCCCCGCTCCCACAGGGGCGAGGGCTCCCGCCGGGCGCCGCTCGGATCCAAGGCCGGCTCTCTCAGCCGGACACTCGGCTGGTCGGGCCGGGCGCCTCAGCGCCCGGCCCGACCCGGGTCACAGACCCAGCGCGTTGAACGCGTCGAGCGCGCCCTGCCAGGCTGCAGCCGAGTCCGCCGACTTGTCGACGTCGACCTTCGTGATGGCGTCGCCAACCGTCTGGTGGATCGAGAAGTAGTTCGGGCCCTTGAACGGCGTGACCTTGATGGCCTTGTAGCGGTTGCCGAAGATCGTGCCGACCGGCGCGTTGTTGAAGAAGTCGTTCTTCGCGCCGGTCAGAGCCGGGTCGGTCAGCGCCTCGGTCTGGCTCGGGAAGGTGCCCGCGTTGAGGAACGCCTTGATCTGGATCTCGGGCGAGGTGAGCCACGCCGCGAGCTCCTTGGCCGCCTCGGCGTTCGCGCCCGCCGCCGGGACGGTCAGGTACGAACCGCCCCAGTTGCCGCCGCCGCCGGGGAAGACGTCAGCGATGTTCCAGCCGGTGATGCCGCCCGAGTTCTGCTCGATCGGACCGGTCATCCACGCCGGGCAGAGCATCGTCGCGAAGCCGTTCTTCTGGAACGCAGCGGTCCAGTCCTCCGACCACTGGCCGAGGTGCGCGGAGAGCTCCTGCACCTGGGCGCCCGTGACGGTCTCGTACAGGCCCTTGACCTGGTCGTTCTCGGCGAGCGGGATCGGCGTGCCGTCCGTGTTCTCGTACGCGGCCTCGAGCTGGTTGACCATGCCCTGGTAGATGGCGTTGGCCGAGTCGAACCAGGCGCTCTCCGACTTGTCGACGAACGTCTTGCCGACCTCGAAGTACTTGTCCCACGTGGCGCCGTCGCCACCGAGGAGCTCGGCCACCTCGGCCGGGTCGCTCGGCAGGCCGGCCGCCTCGAACAGGTCGGAGCGGTAGCAGATGGCCTCGGGGCCGACGTCGGTGCCGTAGCCGATGAGCTTGCCGTCAGCGGCCGTGGCCGGCTTGGTCTTGAACTCGAGCCACCGGCCCTCGACCTCGTCGGAGTTCAGGTCGAGGAACTTGTCGGACGACTGGACGAGCTCGGGGAGCCAGTCGATCTCGATGGCCTCGACGTCCGCCAGGCCCGCGCCACCGGCGGCGAGCTTGGTCGTCAGGTTGGTGCGGGCGTCCTCCGCCTTGGCGGCGACCGTCTGCTTGACCGTGACGTTCGGGTGCGTCTTGGTGTACTCGGCGAGGAGCTCGTCGGTGTAGCCGAAGTTGTTGAACGTCGCGACGGTCAGCGTGATCGGCTTGCTGTCCTTGGTCGCGTCACCCGTCGACGCCGGCTTCGGGTCGTCGGACGAGCACGCCGTCGCCAGGAGGGCGATGCTCGCGACCCCGGCCGTGGCGGCCAGGAACTTCCGTGTGGTCTTGCGCACTGTGACTCCCTTGTCATTCGGACGGCTGCCATGCCGTACCTCTCGGGGTCGCCTCCGCGGCCGGACACGTGCCTCCGAACCACGTCGGCGTGGGTCTGAGAGACCCCGCCTGGGAGCGCTCCCCTCCGCAGTCTGCGGGAGCGTTCCCACGCGCTGGGTGACACCTTCGTCGGGCGGGTCCGAGGTGTCAAGGAGCGTGGCGTCCGAAATACGCGTGGTAGCGATTCCACGACAGTGTTACCGCAGGTCAGAGCGCACTTCCACGATTCCCACGTTACCGAATCGTTACGGCGTGGAAGCGGTACCGTGACCAGTGCGTCGGATCCCCGCCGCACCCGCTCGGGTGACCCGGGCGCGGGCGTCCGGCACGGGACGCCCGGTCAGGCCAGTCGAGCGGCCGCGGCGGCCGCCTCCGCGGCCAGTGCCGTCCGGATCGCCCGGGCGGTCGCGTCCTCGATCGCGGCGCCGAACAGCGGGACGGAGGCATGCAGCTCTCCGTCGTAGCGCACCGCCGTGGCGCCCGTGCCGTGCGCGACGAGCGTCGCCCGCCCGGTCAGCCGCACGGGCGCCCCCGCGACCTCCACGAGGACCGTCCCGACCCGCTCGCCGGTCTCGTCCGGCCGCTCCCAGGCCTCGACCTGCCGCACCTCGATGCGCCCGCCGACGAACCCGCGCAGGTGTGCGGGGATCTGGTCGGCGGGCAGCGCGCGCCGCGTCGTGACCGTGAACGCACCGACCGGGTCGCCCGCGACCTCGCCCGTGACGTCCGCCTGCTCGCACGTCGCGCCAGACGCGACGACCTTCTCGCGCGCGAACGCGGGGTCGGCGAGCAGGCGTGCGGCCGCGCGCGGGTCGGTCGGCAGGACGATCGTCTCGGTCAGGCGCACCGGGGTCTCCTTGGTCGGTCGCGCCGCAGGCGCGGCGCGTCGAGCCTAACGAGCGCCACCACAGCCGTACGGCGCAGGCCGCGGTGCCTGGCGGCCGGTGTCCCGCGCGCCGCATAGGCTGGGCGCCGTGTCGACCCTGAGCGTGCTCGTCGAGCGTCACGGCTCCCTGTCCGGTGCGGACCTCGAGTGGCTGCACCTGCTCGTGGGGGACTGGCAGGTCGCCTCCGACCTGGCGTTCGCCGACCTGGTGCTCTGGCTGCCGACGACCGACGGCGACTTCGTCGCGGTCGCGCAGTGCCGCCCGTCGACGGGTGCCACGGTGCACTACGACGACGTCGTCGGCTCGCGCGTACCCGAGGGGCAGCGCCCGCAGCTGCGGCGCTCGCTCGACGAGCGCCGCCAGCTCCGCTCGCGCGAACCGCGCTGGTTCGGCTCCTACGCGGTCCGCGAGGAGGCCGTGCCGGTCGTGCGCGACGGTCGTGCGATCGCGGTGATCGCCCGCCAGACGAACCTCGGGGGTGCGCGCACGCCGAGCCGGCTCGAGCTCAACTACGTCGAGGCGGCCGACGACATCTTCGCGATGATCGCCAACGGCGAGTTCCCCGCGCCCGACGCCCCGACCGGCCCGCGCCGCGGTGCCCCGCGCGTGGGGGACGGTCTCGTCCGGCTGAACTCCGAGGGTGAGGTCCTCTACGCGAGCCCGAACGCGCTGTCGTGCTTCCACCGGCTCGGCGCGCTGGGTGACCTCGTCGGGCGCTCGCTCGTCGAGGTCACCGCGGACCTGATCCCCGAGCAGCGCGCGACGGTCGACGAGTCGATGCCGCTCGTGCTCATGGGCCGCGCGCCGTGGCGCACCGACGTCGAGGTGGGTGGGGTGGTGCTGTCGCTGCGGGCGGTGCCGCTCACCGAGAGCGGGCAGCGGATCGGTGCGGTGCTGCTGTGCCGTGACGTGTCCGAGCTGCGCCGGCGCGAGCGCGAGCTCATCACCAAGGACGCGACGATCCGCGAGATCCACCACCGCGTGAAGAACAACCTGCAGACCGTGGCCGCGCTGCTGCGGCTCCAGTCGCGCCGCATGACGTCGCCCGAGGCGCGCGACGCGCTGGCGGAGGCGATGCGTCGGGTCGCGACGATCGCGCTGGTGCACGACTCGCTGTCCCAGACGATCGACGAGAGCGTGCCGTTCGACGACCTCGTCGGGCGCAGCCTGCGGCTCGCGGCGGACGCGGCGTCCGCCGGCGCGCACGTGCGCACGACGGTCACGGGCACGTTCGGCTCGGTCCCGGCCGAGGACGCCACCGCTCTCGCGCTCGTGCTCACCGAGCTCGTGACGAACGCCGTGGAGCACGGGTTCGACGGGCGCACCTCCGGCACCGTGGAGATCGTCGTCGAGCGCGACGACGACGCGCTGCGGGTCACGGTGCTCGACGACGGCTCGGGCATCCCCGAGGGGCGCGGCGCGGGCTCGGGGCTCGGCACGCAGATCGTCCAGACGCTCATCACCAACGAGCTGCGGGGGACCATCGAGTGGCGGCCCCGCCCCGAGGGCGGCACCGCGGTCGAGGTGTGCGCCGAGCTGCGGACCGGGCGCGACGCGGCCCAGCTGGGCTGAGCGCCGGCGTCCGGTCGGGGTCGCTCGGCGGGCTCACCGGGCAGGGACGACGAAGGGGCCGGCCGCGCGTGCGGCCGACCCCTCCGGGAGATCGTGTGCGTCGTCCGACCCGGACCGGCTCGGCCGGTGCGGCGACCGGTCAGCCGGCGCGGCGCTGGCGAGCCGTGCGGCGCTTGAGCGCGCGGCGCTCGTCCTCCGAGAGCCCGCCCCACACGCCGGCGTCCTGGCCCGTCTCGATGGCCCACTTGAGGCATGTGTCGACGACGTCGCAGCGACGGCAGACCGCCTTGGCCTCCTCGATCTGGAGCAGGGCGGGGCCCGTGTTCCCGATCGGGAAGAACAGCTCGGGGTCCTCGTCGAGACATGCTGCGCGGTGGCGCCAATCCATGGAAATCTCCTTGGGCGCACGACAGCGACGGCGCCAGGATGAGGGCGCGCGCCGTCATGGCGGTGTCGTGGGGGTTTGACCGGCGGTTTGACCGGGGGTTTTGACCGGGGGCTGGGTGATGAAACCTGCTGCATCAAGGTTCACACCCGTTCACCTCTTCGCACAAGGGGTTACGAGTTGGTTTCGACTCAGTGACGGATGAGGCGTTCATCACACAGATTCGCGCTCGCCACGCCGCTCTCGGAACGATTCGGGCATCGCGGGTGGGGCTCCTGGGCGGTCGTCCGGTTCGGCTCGGGCCGTCCGTGTGGTATGCGATCCGCGTCACCGCGCGCGGCGCACGCCTCGGCCACGGGACCCGTGCCGCCCGCCGCCCCGTAGTCTCGGGCGCGTGAGCCCGTCCCGCCGCCCGACCACGCCGTCCGGCCCCCGCGAGGGAGGCCGCCGCCCGCCCGCGCCCGCGCGGCAGCCCGACCCCGCACCCGCCCGCCCGCCGCTGCTCGCGGTCGTCTGCCTCCTGACGCTCCTCGAGGCCGCCGCCGCGGTGGGCCTCGCCGTCGCGTGGGTCGTCGACCTGGTGAGCGGCGTGTCGGTGCGCCCGGCCGCGACGGTGTTCCTGGTGGTGTTCGGGCTCGCGGTCGCACTCGTGCTGGCCGCCTCGGCGCGCGGGCTGTGGCGCGGCCGGCGCTGGGCGCGCTCGCCCGTCATGACGTGGCAGATCATGCTCGTCGTCCTGTCCCTCGGATGGGTCGGGGCCGACCCCGCACCGTGGGCATGGGCCGTGCTCGCCGTCGCGCTCGTCGTGGGGGTTGGCCTCCTGCTGCCTCCCGTCGTCGCGGCCACCACCGGCCGTGCGGGGGACGACGACGCCCCGGGTACCACGAGGGGTACCGCGGGGCGTCGCTGACCGGCGCACGCCGGCTCGGGGCTCAGACGCTCACTCGACGCTCAGCGCCGCGACCGGCCGGGTGCGCACCGCGGAGCGCGCCGGGATCACCGAGGCCGCGAGGCCCGCGAGCAGCGCGACCGCGACGATCACGACGAGGTCGAGCCACGGCACCGTGAGACGGGCCTCGCCCAGCGACTCGAACGCGATGGCCGCACCCGCCCAGCCGTACAGCAGGCCGAGCAGCGCCCCGAACAGGCCACCGACGCCCGCGATGAGCGCACCCTCCGTCGCGAGCGACAGCCGCAGCTGACCGCGCGTCAGGCCGATCGCCCGCAGGATCGCGGACTCCCGTCGCCGCTCGATGACCGACAGCGACAGGGTGTTCGCCACGCCGATCAGCGCGATCACCACGGCGACCGCGAGCAGGCCGATGACGATGGCGAGCAGCGCGTTGATCACCTGCTCGTACTGCGCCCGCTCGGAGGCCGCGCTCTCGATCGACACGGACTGCGAGGACAGCTCGCTGCGCACGGAGTCGACCACCTCGCCGGCGGCGGCATCGGACGAGACCATCGCCCACACCCTCGTCGTCGCGTGGTCCCCGACCACCTTCTCGAACGTGGCAGGCGTCAGGTAGACGTCGCCGGTCCGCGGGCTGTCGACCACGACGGCGTCGACGGTCGGCGCGTCCGTCGTGGGCTCGCCGTCGACCGTGTCCTGCGCCGCGCGGATCGTCGTCGAGGAGGATCCCAGGTCGACGGGCAGGACCACGGCGCCGTCGCGCAGGGCCGCCGGGACACGGTCGTCCCGCAGGACCTTCGCGGCCTCGGGGGTGACCTCCCACGCCGTCATCCACCGGTCGTCCCCGAGCGTCACGTCCGCGCTGCGCACGAGCGCGGTCCGCTCGATGCCCTCGACGCCCGCCACGGTCCGCGCCACCTCGGCGCTCACCCGGTCGCCGTCGGTGGGCGCCACCGTGATGTCCACGAGGTAGTGCGCGTCGAGCTCCGCCGCTGCCGAGAGCCGGGCGCTCGCGGCACCCGTCGACATCATCGCGACCAGCGTCACGCCGATGAGCAGCGCGGTGCTGGTGGCGGCCGTGCGCCGCGGGTTGCGCACCGAGTTGACCGCCGCGAGACGTGCGGCGGCGCCGCTGCGGCCCAGGGCCCGGCCCATGAGGTCGACGACCCGCGGCACCCAGAACACGGCGCCGACGAGCACCCCGACGAACGAGACCGCGCCCCCCAGCATGCCGAGACCCAGCCAGATCACGGCGTCGTCCGAACGCGTCCGCGCACCGACGATCGCGAGCGGGAACGCCAGCGCCCCGCCGACCGTCAGGACGAGCGCGAACGCGAGCCGCAGCCTGCCGGCGCGCGAGCCGACGTCCGGTGCGTCCATGGGACGCAGCGCGACGATGGGGCTCACCTTGGTCGCCGCACGGGCGGGGACGAGGGCGGCGAGCAGCGTGACGGCCGTCCCCACGAGCAGGGGGACGATCACGACGACGGGCGTGACCTGCACGTACTCCGGCAGCGGCACCTCCTGCTGCACGCCGCGCAGCACCGACAGCGCCACCTGCGCGAACACGGTCCCGAGGACCACGCCCGCGACCGAGGACGCGACGCCGAGGATGCCCGCCTCGAGCAGCACGGAGCGCCGCAGCTGGCCGCGGACGGCGCCCACGCAGCGCAGCAGCGCGAGCATCCGCGCCCGCTGCGCGACGAGCACCTGGAACGTGTTCGAGATGACGAGCGCGGCGACGACGAGCGCGACCGCCGCGAACCCGAGGACGATCACGACGATGACGTTGTCGCCGTCCGCGAGCTCACGGATGCGCTCGTCGCTCGCCTCGTCCTTGGTCAGCACGCGCACGTCGTCGGACAGCGCCTGGAGCGTGGCCTGGACGGCTGCCGTGTCCTTCGGCGCGTGGACGATCATGCCCTCGTCCCACACGAACTCCTCGTCGAGGTCGCCCCACGTCTGCAGGGCGCCCAGGGTCACGAGCGACGCGCCGCCGAACCTCGTCCACGCGCCCTCGGGGTCGCTGGTCAGGCCGGTGACGGTCGCCGGCACGACCTTCTCGGTGCCCTCCTGCGTGTCGTCGTCCCACACCCAGTAGCGGACGTCGACCGTGTCGCCGACGGCCACCCGCAGGCGCTTCGCGGTGGCCTCGGGGAGCGCGATCTCGTCGTCCGTGGCGGGCGCGACGCCCTCCTCGACGCGGAGCGCGCCGAGGTGCGGGTCCGAGGGCACGGGGACGAGCAGCTGCCAGCTGCGCTGCGCGCCCTTCTGGAGCTCGGCGCCGCTCGCGGCCAGCGGGTCGGCGGCGACGACGCCGGGCGTCGAGCGGATCTTCTCGTGGATCGCGCCCACGTCGCCCTCGACGACGAGGTCGGCCTGCGCGAGCTCGGCCGTCACGGCGTCATAGCTCGAGCGCGTGATGACGCCACCGGTGAGCAGCGTCGCGGCGACGAAGCCCGTGCCGATGGCGGTCGCGATCGCGGCCGCGGTGAGCCGGCCCAGGCTGCGGCGCATCTGGGCGAGGGTGAGTCGCAGCATCAGGCACCCACACCGTCGGCGACGGGCGCCTCGAGCGCGCGCAGGGCGTCGAGGCCGGCGAGCACGGACTCCGGGGTCGGGTCCGCGATGTCGCCCGCGATGCGACCGTCGGCCAGCAGCACCACGCGGTCGGCGTAGGCGGCGGCGGTCGGGTCGTGCGTGACCATGATGACCGTGCGGCCCAGCTCGCGCACCGAGCGGCGCAGGAACGAGAGCACCTCGGCCCCCGAGCGCGAGTCGAGGTTGCCGGTCGGCTCGTCGGCGAACACGACGTCGGGCCGCGTGATGAGCGCGCGCGCGATCGCGACGCGCTGCTGCTGACCGCCGGACAGCTCGCTCGGGCGGTGCGTCAGGCGGTCGCCGAGACCGAGCGTCGCCGTCAGCAGGTCGTACCAGTCCGGGTCGACGCGACGGCTCGCGAGCTCGAGCGGCAGCGTGACGTTCTGCGCCGCGGTGAACATCGGCAGCAGGTTGAACGACTGGAACACGAACCCGACGCGGTCACGACGCAGCCGCGTCAGCGAGTCGTCGTCGAGCGAGGTGATCTCGGTCTCGCCCAGGCGGACCGAGCCGGTGGTGGCCTGGTCGAGCCCCGCGAGCAGGTGCATGAGCGTCGACTTGCCGGAACCCGAGGGGCCCATGATCGCGGTGAACGCGCCCGCGGCGAAGTCGACGTCGACGCCGTCGAGGGCGCGCACGGCGGCGGCACCCGAGCCGTACGTCTTGGTCAGGCCACGCGCCGACGAGGCGGGCGCGCTCCCGGGCGTCGGGGCGGCGGGGATGGAGGTCACGGTGCTCCTCGGTTCGTTCCGGTGGGGACGCGACCACGCTAGGCAGCGGCCGTCGGCCGCCTCGTCGGCCCCCGGTCTCGACGTGGGGTGCCGCGGTCATCCCGTGGCATGACCCGGCGTGCGACCGTGGGTGCGCCGTCGGGTGGGCCCGCGCTCAGGTCCCGGGCGTGACCAGTCCCGCCTCGTACGCGGTGACGACCGCCTGCACCCGGTCGCGTGCGCCGAGCTTGGCGAGGATGCGCCCGACGTGCGTCTTGACGGTGGCCTCGGCGACGAACAGGTCGCGGCCGATCTCGGTGTTGGACCGGCCGCGCGCCATGAGCAGCAGGACCTCGCGCTCGCGCTCGGTGAGGTCGTCGACGGCCGCGCGAGCGGGGCTCGGCGGGCCGTCCGGCACGGCCTCGGGCAGCGCCGAGACGAGGTGCTCGATGAGCCGGCGCGTGGACGACGGCGCGATGACGGCGTCGCCGCGGTGCACGGTGCGGATCGCGGTGAGCATCTCCTCGGGCGGCGCGTCCTTGAGCAGGAACCCGCTCGCGCCCGCGCGGATCGCGGACATGACGTACTCGTCGAGGTCGAACGTCGTCAGGACGATGACGCGCGGTGCCGGGTCGGCGTCCGTGCCGCGCGCGATGATCTGCGCGGTCGCCTCGAGCCCGTCCATCGTCGGCATGCGCACGTCCATGAGCACCACGTCGACGCGACCGAGCGCGGTGCGGGCCGCGGGGTCGAGCGCCCGGACGGCCTGGGCACCGTCGCCCGCCTCCAGCACCACCTCGAGGTCCGGCTGCGAGTCGATGACCATGCGGAAGCCCGCACGCACGAGCTGCTGGTCGTCGACGAGCGCGACGCGCACGACGTCGCTTCGGTGGGCGCTCGGCTGCTCGGTCACGGGCGTGCTCCTCGGGTGTCAGGCGTCGGGTGCCGCGGTGCGCGGACGGTCGGGGAACGGCAGTCGCGCGCGCACACGGTAGCCGCCGCCGGGCCGCGGACCCGCGGTGACCGAGCCGCCGAACATGGTGGCGCGCTCGTGCATGCCGCGCAGCCCCTGCCCGAGCCCGTCCGTGCCCGCGGACGCGCCCCGGCCGTCGTCGGTGACGTCCAGCTCGATCGAGTCGGGCCGCCACTGGACGACGACGGTGACGCGCGGTGCGGGCCCCGCGTGCTTGAGCACGTTCGTGAGGGCCTCCTGCGTGATGCGGTACACCGCGAGCCCCACGCCGGGCGGCAGCGGGCGCGGCTCGCCCATCCGCACGAGCGAGACCTGGGCGCCGCTCGCGCGGACCTGGTCGACGAGCCGCGGGATGTCGGACTCACCGGGCTGGGGCGCGACCTCGGTCAGCGGTGCCTGGCGCAGGACCCCCGGGCCGTCGGCGGTCGCGCGCAGCCGCCCGTCGGGCTCGCTGCGCAGCACGCCGAGCAGGCGGCGCATGTCGGTGAGCGCGGCGCGGCCGGTCTCCGCGATCGTCTCGAGCGCGCGTCCCGCGGCGCCCGGGTCGGACTCCGCGGCGTAGCGGCCGCCGTCGGCCTGCGCGATGACGACGGACAGCGAGTGCGCGACGATGTCGTGCATCTCGCGCGCGATGCGCGCGCGCTCGGCCTGCGTGGCGAGCTGCGCCTGCTGGTCCCGCTCGTTCTCGAGGCGCACCGCGCGGTCGACGAGCGCCTCGAGCGTCTCGCGGCGCGAGCGACGCACGAGCCCGAACGCCCACACGGTGAGCGAGCTGGTGCCGATGAGCAGCGCGGCCACCGTCACCACGGGCGCCGTCATGTCGGCGACGAGCCGCAGGGGGAGCAGCACACCCGCGGCGAGCGCGCACGCGATCGCCGCGCGGTGCGCCCACACGGGGCCGTGCACGGTGACCGAGTAGAGCGCGACGAGCACCGCGAGGTCCCCGGGCAGCACCGTGGGGGCGACGACGAGCTGCGCCAGGCCCACGGCGTACACGGCGCCGGCCGATGCGACGGGCTGCACCCGCCGCCACGCGAGCGGGGCGACGAGCAGGAGCGTCCAGCCGAGCATGGCGTCGGACGACGGCGCCATGCCGACGCCGGTCACGAGCGACAGTGGGCTGACCACGACGAAGAAGAGGACGGCACCGACGGCGTCGACGACGAACCGGTGCGAGTCCTCCCAGCGCAGCAGCCGGTCCCACGTGCTCACCCCGCGAGCCTAGGGCGGAGCGCGCACGCTCGTCGTACCCCCGCAGGCGGACGGTCGCGCGGGCCGCTACGACGTGGGTCGCGGGTCGCTCACCCCTCGGGGCGTCCGGCGCGGCCCGCGTCGGACGCCGCACGAGCCACCGCCGGGTACGTGCGTGCACGCACACCCGGGCGCATCTCACACCCGTCGACGTGCACCCGTGGGCCGCGAGTCCTGGCGGTGGATACCAGGGCGTGACCTAGCATGGGGCAATGACCCAGGTGCTTCTGGCGGAGGACGACCCCGCTATTGCCGAGCCTTTGGCCCGGGCCCTCGGACGTGAAGGCTATGACGTCCGCGTGCAAGGGACCGGTCAAGGCGCCATCGACGGGGCCGCCGCCGCGGACCTCGTGGTGCTCGACCTGGGGCTCCCGGACATGGACGGCCTCGACGTCGCCCGCGCCATCCGCAACCAGGGCCTCACCACGCCCGTGCTCGTCCTGACGGCGCGCGCCGACGAGGTCGACCTCGTCGTCGGGCTCGACGCGGGCGCCGACGACTACGTGACCAAGCCCTTCCGGCTCGCCGAGCTGCTGGCGCGCGTGCGGGCGCTGCTGCGCCGCACCGCCGTCGAGGCGGGCGACGAGGACGAGCTGCACGCGCAGAACGTGCGCGTCGACGTCGCGGCCCACCGCGCGTTCCAGGGTGAGCGCGAGCTGCACCTGACCGCCAAGGAGTTCGACCTGCTGCGCGTGCTCGTCGCGTCGGCCGGCACCGTCGTCGCGCGCGACACGCTCATGCGCGAGGTGTGGGACTCGGACCCGACGGGCTCGACCAAGACGCTCGACATGCACGTGTCGTGGCTGCGTCGCAAGCTCGGCGACGACGCGAACGCGCCGCGCTACATCTCCACCGTCCGCGGCATGGGCTTCCGGTTCGAGACCGGGCCCGTGCCCGCCGGCGGCTGAGGCCGGCGGCGCGTGCGTCGTCGCGTCCTGCAGGCGACCATCGCGGCGGTGACCGTCGCGGTGGTGCTCCTCGGCTTCCCGCTGGCGTTCCTCGGTGCGCAGCTCGTGCGCGAGAACGAGGTGCAGCGGATCGAGACGCGCGCGCAGTCGGCCGCGCGTGCGGTGGACTTCCGCATCGGCCTGGGCATCGAGCTCAACGACCAGATGTTCGAGCCGTTCGCCACGGGCAGCGAGGGTGACCTGCCCGCCTCCGTCGTGGTGCACGCACCCGACGGCACGGTCTACCAGGCGGGGGAGCGGGTCGACGGCCGCACCGAGTCGGTGCGGGCGCTGTCCGACCAGGGCGCGGTCGTCGTGCTGTACGTGTCCTGGTGGGAGGTGTTCTGGCTCGGAGCGCGCGTGATCGCGCTCGTCGTCGTCGCGGCCGTCGTGGCGTTCGCCGCGGGCATCGCGATGGCGATCTGGCAGGCGAACCGGCTCGCGGCGCCGCTGGTCTACCTCGCGGCGTCGGCGGAGCAGCTCGGCTCGGGCCAGGTGCGGCCGCAGCTCGAGCCGTCCGGCGTCGAGGAGATCGACCTCGTGGCGTCCGAGCTCGCGCGCAGCGCCGACCGCATGGCCGGCCGGCTCGCGGCCGAGCGCAAGTTCGCCTCCGACGCGTCCCACCAGCTGCGCACGCCGCTCACGGCGCTGTCGATGCGGCTCGAGGAGATCATGCTCGCGTCGGACGACGAGGAGGTGCGTGAGGAGGCCCGCATCAGCCTCGAGCAGGTCGAGCGCCTCGTGCGGGTCGTGGACGACCTGCTCATGGCGTCGCGCCGGGCCCAGGGCGGCACGACGGAGGCGGTCCGGCTGATCGACGTCGTGCACCAGCAGGAGGAGGAGTGGTCGGCGACGTTCGAGGCCGTCGGGCGCCGGTTCGTCGTCGAGGTGGACGCCGCGACGCAGGTGCTCGCGACGCCCGGTGCGCTCGCGCAGGTGCTCGCGACCCTCATCGAGAACTCGCTGCGGCACGGCGACGGGACGACGACCGTCCGGTCGCGCTCCGGCGGACCGTCGGGCACGGTCGTCGTCGAGGTCGCGGACGAGGGTGAGGGCGTGCCCGACGAGCTCGCGGGGCGGATCTTCGAGCGGGACGTGACCTCCGGGAAGGGCACGGGCCTGGGCCTCGCGCTGGCCCGCGACCTCGCGTCCGCCGACGGCGGGCGCCTCGAGCTCGCGCAGCGGCGGCCCGCGGTGTTCGCGCTGTTCCTGTCCGGCGTGCCCGCGTCGCTGCGCCCCGACGTGGTGCTCCCGCTCGGCGCGGTCGTCTCGTCGCGCCCCGACCGCCGGCGGCGCTGAGGCCGCGGCGCCGGACGGCGACGGGCGTGTGTGGCGTTCCGCACAGCCCGATCCGGGGCGAACGGGGTCAGGTGCGCCCGCGCCGGTCCGGGCCACCGGCGCGGGGCGCGTTGCGGACACCTGCGGCGGAATCGCCCGCGAGGGTCGCCCGGTAGGGTGTGGGGAACCTTTGCGCCCCCGCCCGGAAGGACGCGCGTTGTACCGCCTCGCTCCCGCGACCCAGAGCTACGCCTGGGGCTCGACGACCGCGATCCCGCAGCTGCTCGGCACCGAGCCCGACGGCCGTCCCGTGGCCGAGGCCTGGTTCGGCGCCCACCCGCTCGGGCCCGCCCGCCTGACCGGCGCCGACGCCGAGCGCCTCGACGCGCTGGTCGCGGCCGACCCCCGCGGGGCTCTCGGGGAGGACGTCGTCGCGCGGTTCGGCCGGCAGCTGCCGTACCTGCTCAAGGTCATCGCCGCGGCCTCCCCCCTGTCCCTGCAGGTCCACCCGTCCCGAGCCCGGGCGCACGCGGGCTACGAGCGTGAGGACGCCGCGGGCGTCCCGCTCGACGCGCCGCACCGCAGCTACCGCGACCGCAACCACAAGCCCGAGCTCGTGTTCGCGCTCTCGCGGTTCGAGGCGATGGTGGGCTTCCGTGCGCCGCGCCGCGCCGCGGAGCTGCTCGTCGGGCTCGAGTCGACGCTTGCCGAGCAGCTGCACAAGATCCTCGCCGACGACCCGACGCCCCAGGGTGTGCGGACCGCGTTCGAGTGGCTCCTCGCGCCGCACACCCGCCCGCACCCCGACGACGTCGCCGAGCTCGCCCGCGCGTGCCAGCGCCGCCTCGACGCCGGCTCGCCGTCACCCCGCACGGACGGCACGGTCGTGCGCCTCGACGCCCAGTACCCCGGCGACCCGGGTGCCGTGACGTCGGTCCTCCTCAACCCCGTGACGCTGCAGCCGGGCGAGGCGCTGTTCGTCCCCGCGGGCGCGGTGCACGCCTACCTCGAGGGGCTCGCGGTCGAGCTCATGGCGAACTCCGACAACGTGCTGCGCGCGGGTCTGACCGCCAAGCACGTCGACCTGCCGGAGCTGCTCGACAACCTCGACGTCGTCGCCGCCCCGCCGATCCGCATCGCGCCCGAGCACGTGTTCACCGCGACCGCGGTGTACTACGCACCCGTCGACGACTTCGAGCTGTCGGTCACCACGCTGGCGGACGACACCGAGACCGTGCGCCTGCCCGGCCGCGGGCCGCGCATCCTGCTGTGCCTCGACGGGACGGTCGAGCTGCACGGCGAGCACGACGGGACGCTCGAGCTCGTCACCGGGCAGTCCGCGTTCGTGCCCGCCTCGGACGGTCTGCTCACGGCGCGCGGCACGGGCCGCGTCGTCCAGGCGGACGTGCCCTGACCCGACGTCCCGGCCGGGGCACCGGCGGTCGCGGCGTCAGCCGTCGTGGTGCTCGAGGTGGTCCTCAGCCGCCAGCACGGCACCGAGCGGGATGACGGGCTGCACGGCGAGCGCCACGGCCGCCTCCTGCGCGGCGTGCTCGTCGCGGCCCTCGTCGGCGGACGTCGTCTCGCCCGTGAACACCCACTGCTTGTAGCCGACGTACCGCAGGACCGTGCCGAGCGCGATGCCGATGAGGTTCGCGACGTTGTCCGGGACCGGCCCGTCGAGGTGCAGCACGTACTGCGAGAACGCGAGCGGCGCAGCGCCGACCGCCAGGCCCAGGCCGTTGACGACGACGAACAGGAACAGCTCGCGCCCGCGATGCCGCGTGCGCTGCGACGCGAACGTCCACAGCCGGTTGCCGACCCACGACACGAGCGTCGCGACGAGCGTCGCCACCACCTTCGCGGTGAGCGGCTTGGCTGCGAGCAGCTCGCCGGGACCGAACCGCAGCAGGTTGTACAGGCCCACGTCGACGACGAACGCCACGCCACCGACGGACAGGAACCGTGCGAGCTCGAGGAGCCGGGCCCGGTGGTCGGGTCCGAGCAGTCGCGTCAGCACGGCGGTCGTCACGTCCGCGAGGATATCCCGCGCCCCCGTGGACGCCTCGTCGGACCCTGGTCCTACTCGGTTAGGGTGGGCGCCCGTGAACGCACCCGTGGTGGCCGTGGTCGGCGGTGGGCAGCTCGCCCGCATGATGGCTCCCGCAGCGACCGCGCTGGGGGTGCACCTGCGCGTGCTGGTCGAGAGCGCGACGGGCTCCGCCGCGCAGGTCGTCGTCGACGCGCCCGTGGGGGCCGCCTCGGACGAGGACGCGATCACCGCGCTCGTCGCGGGTGCCGACGTGCTCACGTTCGAGCACGAGCACGTGCCCGGCGCGCTGCTCGACCGCATCGACGGCTCGGGTGTCCCGGTCCGGCCCGGCGCCGCCGCGCTCGTGCACGCGCAGGACAAGATCGTCATGCGCCGCCGGCTCACCGAGCTCGGCGTGCCGTGCCCGCGGTGGGCGCCCGTGACCACGCGCGAGGACCTGGCGCGGTTCCTCGCGGGCAGCGCCGACGGCACGGCGGTCGTCAAGACCGCGCGCGGCGGCTACGACGGCAAGGGTGTGCGCGTCGTGGCGGCCGACGGGGAGGCCGACGACTGGCTCGCCGCGGCCGCCCGGCCCGGCGGGGTGCCCGTCCTGGTCGAGGAGAAGGTGCCCTTCACGCGTGAGCTCGCCGCGCTCGTCGCGCGTCGCCCCTCGGGCGAGGTGCGCACCTGGCCGGTGGTCGAGTCCGTGCAGCGCGACGGCGTGTGCGCGGAGGTGGTCGCCCCGGCGCCCGACCTGGCGGAGGACACCCGCGCCCAGGCGCTCGACGTGGCGGTGCGCGTCGCGGAGGGGCTCGGGGTCGTCGGTGTGCTCGCGGTCGAGCTGTTCGAGGTGCCGGACGCGGACGGTGGCGCCCCGCGCGTGCTCGTCAACGAACTCGCGATGCGCCCGCACAACTCGGGTCACTGGACGATCGACGGCTCGGTGACCAGCCAGTTCGAGCAGCACCTGCGCGCGGTGCTCGACCTGCCGCTGGGCGACGTCACGCCGCGCGCACCCTGGACCGTCATGGCGAACGTGCTCGGCTCGACGCTGCCTGATCTGACCGACGCGCTGCCCGCCGTGGCCGCGCTCGACCCGGGCGCGAAGGTCCAGCTCTACGGCAAGGAGGTGCGTCCGGGCCGCAAGCTCGCGCACGTCAACGTGAGCGGGGACGACCTGGCGCAGGTGCGCGCGCGTGCGCTCGCCGCCGCCGCGCTGCTGCGCGGCGAGCAGCCGGGGCAGGATGGCCCCACCCGGACGGACGGAGAGTGACCATGACCGCAGGCGCCCGCGTGGGCATCGTGATGGGTTCGGACTCGGACTGGCCGGTCATGCAGGCCGCCGCCGAGGCGCTCGCCGAGTTCGACGTGCCCGTCGAGGTCGACGTCGTCTCGGCGCACCGGCAGCCCGACAAGATGGTCGCGTACGGCCGCGAGGCCGCGGGGCGCGGGCTGCGGGTGATCGTCGCCGGGGCCGGGGGTGCCGCGCACCTGCCGGGCATGCTCGCCGCGGTCACGACGCTCCCGGTGGTGGGTGTGCCCGTCCCGCTGCGCCACCTCGACGGGTTGGACTCGCTGCTGTCGATCGTGCAGATGCCGGCCGGCGTCCCCGTGGCGACGGTGTCGGTCGGTGGCGCGCGCAACGCGGGGCTGCTCGCGGTGCGGATCCTCGCATCGGGCACCGACGACGAGGCCGCGCGCCTGGCCGCCGCGATGGCGACGTTCCAGGACGGTCTGCGCGAGCAGGCCGACGCGAAGGGCGAGCGTCTGCGCGCGCAGGCCGCGGGCCGACCCGCGACGGGCTTCACCGCCTGACCCGCACGCCGCGAGGCGGGACGGGCCGTGCGATGTGGACGTGCCGGCCCCGTCAGGGGGCCAGGCGGCGGGTCGCGCGCACGCTGGGCATGAGCGCCATGACGCGACGCGACGCCGCGGGGGCCGCGAGCCGCAGGCGCCGGCGCAGGTGCGACGGGACCGAGCCGACGCGCGGCGGCGCCGCGAGCGGGGCCAGGGGCGCGGCGAGGAGCTCGTCGAGCGCGCCCGGCAGCTCGTCGGGCGTGTCCTGCAGGTAGTTCTCGCGCAGCCAGGCCGGGTCCGCGTGGTGCACGCGCGCGGCCGCGAGGTCGGCGAGCGAGCCGACCAGGCCGCTGTCGGCGTACGCCGCGGTGAGGTTGTGCTCGCCGATCCCGAAGTCGTCGAGCACGAGCGCGCGCAGGCCGAGCGCGAGCGCCTCGAGCAGCGCGGTCGAGCTCACGGTCACCAGCGCGGTGCCGGGCACGAGGAACTCCTCGAGCGGACCCGTCGCCACGCGCAGGCGGGCGACGCCCGGCTCGTCGGCGTGCCGTGCGGTGAGCGCGTCGAACGGGAACGCCTCGTGGTGCGTCTGCGGCTCGCCGACGAGCCCGCGCAGCTTGACGACGACGTCGAGGTCCGGCCGGGCCTCGGCGAGCGCGGCGAGCCCGTGCAGCAGCCGGACGCGGTCGTCGAGCGTCTCGGGGAACTTCGCCTGGGGCGCGAACACGACGCGGTGCAGCGCGGTCGTGTCGGGCTCGGGCAGGGCACCGCCCGTGCCGGCGAGGAACGGCAGACGGTCGACCACGAGGCGCGACCGCGTGCCGAGCTGCCGCGCGAGCTCGTCGAACGCGCGCGCCTCGCGGTGCGAGTGCACGACGAACAGGTCGGCCGTCGCGCGGTAGCGCAGCGCGAGCGCGGTCGCGGGCAGCGACATCCCCGGCAGACCCGTGACGACCACGGGACGCGCCGGCAGGCCGGGCAGCGCGCGCAGCACGAGCTCGGCGGCGGGGCCCGTGGTCGCGACGAGCAGCACGTCCGGCGGTGCCGCGCGCAGCGTGCGGACCAGCGCGCGCAGCCGCAGCAGCCGCGGCGCGGCGGCCGCGAGGCGGGTCCCGGCGACCGCCGCGCGGACCTGCGCGGGGGAGGGACGCACCGGGCTGTCGAGCACGACGAGCGACGCCGTCACGTCGTCGAGCCGGTCGAGCGTCGCGGCCGCCCACTTCACGTACGAGTCCGAGTCGGCGACCGCGAGCACCCGCCGCGTCACGCGTGACCCGCGATCGACCGTACGGAGGCGCGGAACCGGGCGCTCGCGTGCGGCGTCCACCACCAGTCGGGCACCGACGAGCCGACGAGCTCGACGCCCGCGTCCGCGAGGAGGCTGCGCAGGGTCAGCAGCGGCGTCGACGGCAGGCAGTGCACCACCGAGCCGGGCGCCAGGCAGCGCAGGCTCACCTCGACCGGCCACGGGCCGCGCTCGACCCGGATCGAGTCGCGGTCCGCCACCGCCGCCGTGATCGCGGGCGTCTCTCGGCGGTGCGGGATGTAGACGACCTCGTCGTGGCCCGCGTCGGCGATCTCGTGGACCCAGGCCGCGTACGCGTCCGGGTCGACCAGCCCGTCGGACGCCATCGCGGACCCGACGACGACGACGCCGGCGCCGTGCAACTCGGGCTCGCGCAGCGACGCGCTCCACGCGAACGAGTGCCCGACCAGGCGTCCGCCCGTCGCGCGGAACGCGTCCGCCAGGCCGTCCGGCACGGGCAGCGCCGTGAACACCGTGAGCAGGCCGGCGTCCGCTAGCGACAGGAGCCTGCTGCGGGCGGCCGAGGCGAGCGTGCGGCGCGCGAGCCCGGGGTGCGCGCGGGCGCGCACGAGGTAGCGGCCGTCGGCGGCGGTGAGCAGGCGCAGCAGGTGCAGCGTCGCGAGCCCGTCGTCGAGCACGACGAGCGGGCGGCGCACGCCGAGCAGACCGCGCGCCTGCACAGCGCCCGAGAACGCGTCGCCGACCGCGCGGACCTGACCGTGGCGCCACAGGCTGCGCGTGCTCTCGGGGGTGACGGTCGTGCCCGCGGGCAGCGCGATCGTGCCGAGCCGCGCCGCGAGCTCGGCCAGCGGCGTGATGCCCGTGCGGTAGACCACGTCCACCGACGGGCCCAGGAGCCCCGCCGCGCTCGCCTCGAGCGCGGACACCATCTGCAGGGGTGACTCGACCCACGCACGGGCGAGGTCCGTGCGAGCGCTGCTCGAGGTCGTCACGACGGCGGGGCTCCGGCGCAGGTCAGGCGCCGACGCGGCGCAGACGCGACAGCGGTGCGAGCTCGCCCGGGAAGACGCGCTTGACGCCGTCCCCCATGGCCTGCTCGACGATGCGGATGTCCCGCACGAGGTTCTTCAGGCCCGTCGGCTCGAGCGAGGACGCCTGGTCCGAGCCCCACATCGTCCGGTCGAGCGTGATGTGCCGCTCGACGGCGACCGCGCCGAGCGCGACCGCGGCGACCGAGATCTGCAGCCCGCGCTCGTGGCCCGAGTAGCCGACCGGCACGCCGTAGCGCTCCTGGAGCGTCGTGATCGTGCGCAGGTTCGCCTCCTCGGGAGGCAGCGGGTACGTCGAGGTCGCGTGCAGCAGCACGAGCCGCTCGGTGCCCAGGGTCTCGACCGCGACGTCGATCTGCTCGAGAGTCGACATGCCGGTCGACAGGATGACGGGCTTGCCGGTCGCGGCGAGCGCGCTCAGCAGCTCGAGGTCCGTCACCGACGCCGAGGCGACCTTGTGCCCGACGACGTCGAGCTCCTCGAGGAACTCCACCGACGGCACGTCCCACGGGGACGCGAACCAGTCGAGACCGCGCGCCGCGGCGTGCGCGCCGACCTCGAGGTACTGCTCGCGGTTGAACTCGACCCGGTAGCGGTACTCCAGGTACGTCATCTCGCCCCAGGGCGTCTGGCGGATCTGGTCGCGCTGGGCGAGCGGCGTCGAGATGTCCGGTGTGCGCTTCTGGAACTTCACGGCCTGGGCGCCCGCCTCGGCCGCGACGTCGATGAGCTGCTTGGCGATCTCGACGTCCCCGTTGTGGTTCAGGCCGATCTCACCGATCACGTAGACCGGCTCGTCGGCACCGATCCGGTGCGCGCCGAAGGGCACGCCGGCGGGGGCGGCAGTGGGGGAGGTGGTCATCGCTGTCCTCTTCTCGGACGCGCACCCTGCGCGCGCGTCGTCGTCGTCGCTGTCATCGTGCCACGGTCGCCGGGGCGGGTCCGTCGTCGTGCCGGGCGGCCAGCACCCGGTCGGCCACCTCGCGCACGGCGCCGTGCCCACCCGCGTGGCGCAGCACCACACGGGCGGCGGCGAGCACCTCGGGACGGGCGTCGGCGACCGCGACCGGCCAACCGACGAGCGCGAGCGCGGGCAGGTCGTTCACGTCGTTGCCGACGTACGCGACACGCGCGGGGTCGAGCCCGTGCTCGGCCATCCACGCGCGCAGCGCGGACGCCTTGTCCTCGACGGCCTGCAGGCACTCGACACGGAGCTTGCGGGCGCGTGCGGACACGACCCCGTCGGTCTCGGTCGACAGGATGAGCACGGGTACGCCCGCGCGGCGCAGCCGGGCCACGCCCAGACCGTCGCCGCGCAGCACGCGCACCGACTCGTTCCCGGCGGCGTCCACGTGCGCCGCGTCGTCGGTGTGCACACCGTCGAAGTCCGTCACGAGCGCGTCGACGTCGATCGCGTCACCGTCGGTCGCGTCGCCGTCGGTCGAGCCGGGCCGCTGTGCCGCGGCGTGCTCGTCGGCGAGCGTGCGCGCGACCGCGAGGTCCGCGGGCGTGTCGATCTCGACGGCGGTCGCCTCGTCGACGACCTCGATGCCGGTGCGCCCGAAGAACCGGTGCCCGCCCGCGCGCAGGCCGCTCGTGCGCATCGCGTAGAACGCGCCCGTCTCGGCGTACAGCGGCTCGCGGTCCTGGCGTCGCGGGCGGTGCGCGGCGTCGTGGCCGACCGCGACGGCCCGGCCGTCGTCGACGCGCCACGTGAACACGTGCGTGGGTGCGGCGGCGAGGACCGAGTCGTCCTCGTCGTCGAGCACGCGGCGCACCGCGTTCGCGAGCGCGGTCGCGTCGATGAACGGGGAGGTGGCCTGCACGAGGACGGTGACCTGCGGGTCGACGCCCTCGGGGAGCAGCGCGTCGAGCGCGTGCAGCACCGCGGACTCGGACGTCGCGGTGTCACCCGACAGCGCGGCCGGGCGCTCGACGACGCGCGCGCCCGCCGCGCGGGCCTCGGCCGCGATCTGCTCGTGGTCCGTGCTGACGACGACGAGGTCGACCGCCGGCAGGCACGCCTCGACGGCGCGCGCGACCAGCGAACGGCCGCCGACGGCCTGCAGGTTCTTCAGCGGGACGCCCTTCGACCCGCCGCGGGCGGGGATGACGGCGACCGAGCGCGGGCTCGTCGCGACGCTGCGCTCCAGGGTCGTCCTCCGATGTTGTGTCCCGCGGGCGGGCGGCGGCTCGTGCGGTCTCGTCGTGCTGATCGGTCGTGCTGATCGGTCGTGCAGCGCGTTCGTGCAGATCGGTCGTGCGTGACGTCCCGCGTGGCCGGACGAGGGCCGGTGCGCGACCCGGCGTCGGCCGGGTGCGGCTCCGGCGGGAGGCCGGCCGTGGCCGGCGGACTCCGCCCGTGCCGACACTCGCGTCGGCCCGGTCATCCTATGCTGTCGCCGACATGTGCCGTCGACGTCGGGCGTGTCGCCGCACCCGGGAGCGCCCCGGGCAGGACGCGGGCCGACCAGCGGCCCCGCGGCCGACGAGGGACACGGGAGGCGAGCATGCCGGGCCGTCCGGACGCCCTGCTCGACGTCGTGGTGGCCGTGCACGACGGTGCCCGGCACCTGCCGACGTTCGTCGCGAGCGCCCGCCGCAACCTCGCCCCCGGCATCCGGTTCGTGGTGGTGGACGACGCGTCGTCCGACGAGACGCCGCAGCTGCTCGCACGAGCGGCGCGCGAGCTGCCGCTCGAAGTCCTGCGCAACCCCGAGAACCGCGGCGTGGCCGCGAGCCGCAACCGTGCGCTCGACGCCGCGGACGCCCGCTACGTGACGTTCGTCGACGCAGACGACTGGTGCGCTCCCGGGCACCTGCCCGCGATGCTGGCAGCGGTCGAGCGCACGGGCGCCGCGATGGTGCGCACGGACCACGTGCGGGTCGACGGCATGCGCCGCGAGGCCGAGCGCGCGCCGTGGGACGGACCGCGTGACGTGGCGTTCGCGGCGCGCGAGGGGATCGGCGACGCGGGCGGGCGCGCACTGGTCGACTACCCGTACCTGTGGGCCGCCGCGTTCGACCGCGAGCGCGTCGAGCCGCGGCTGCTGCGGTTCCACGAGGACCTGCGCACGGCCGCGGACCGCCCGTGGTTCTGGCGGCTGCACCTCGCGGACCTCACGTGCGCGGTGGTCGACAGCCCCGGGTACTTCTACCGGCGGTCCGCGGGCTCGGGCTCGCTCACGCAGGCCGGTGCGGACCGTCTGCTGGACTTCCTGCTCGCGTACGACCGCGTCCTCGACCTCGCGCTCGCCGACGGCGACCCGGCCGTCGAGCGGCGCGCGCTGTACGGCGCGTGCCGGATCGTCGACTTCCACGTCTCCCGGCGGCACCGGCTCTCGCGTGCGCTGCAGCGCCGGCTGCTCGCGGGTGCGGCCGCGCTGCTCGCACGCGGCGGCGACGACGCCTTCGAGGTGGCCGTGCAGGGTGCACCCGCGGGCGGCCGACGGCTGCTGCGCGGGCTGCGCGCCACCGGCCGGGCGGCGGGTGCCGCATGAGCACCCTGGTGCTCGCCACCGACGCGCGGCAGGTCGCACGCGCGTGCGACGCCGTGGCGTCCGGCGTGCTGCGCGACGACGACGGTCTGGTGCTGCTCGTCGCCACGCTCGACCCCGTGCCCGAGGTCGCGCCCTCGCCGCTCGACGGCGACGACGGCGCGGGGCACGACCTGGCGGCGCGGGCCGCGGACGCGTTCGCGCGCGTGCTCGACCTGGGCGCGCTCGTCGCGCCGCAGCACCCGGCGGCGTGGGACGCGCGGGACCTCGCCGCGGGCGCCGCGGTGCTGCTCGACGCGCTCGCGGGCGTGCACCGCGTGGTCCGCTGCGTGGCGGGTCCGGTGCCCGTGCTGCCCCTCGTGCTGCCCGACGCGCGCACCGGCCTGCTGGGCGCGCACGAGGTCGTCGCCGACCCCCACCGGCTCGGCGCGGTCCCGACGCCCGAGCAGGCGTCGGCCGCGCACGGCCGCGTGCTGCGCACCGCGCGACGCGCCCCGGGTGCGGTGCGCCGACGCGTCGAGCGGGCGCTGCGGCCGTGGTGGGAGCGACGCGTGCTCGCGCGCGCCGGGCGTGACCTGGCCGCGCTGCGCGCGCAGGGCGACGCCGACGGGACGCCTATGCTGGCGCGGGCCGTGGCGGCCACGCCCGGGTGGAGGAGGAGACGTTGACGGACGGCGAGCGCACGCCCGCGATCTCGGTCGTGGTGCCGACGCACGACGTGGTCGAGTGGGTCGACGACTGTCTGACCAGCATGCTCGACGACCAGGACGTCGACCTCGAGGTGGTCGTCGTCGACGACGGGTCACGTGACGGCACGTGGGAGCGCGTCACGGCGCGCGCCGCGGCCGACCCGCGCGTGCGCGCCTTCCGGGCACCCGGCGTGGGCGGCGGCCAGGCGCGCAACTTCGGTGTCGAGCAGGCCCGCGGCGAGTTCCTCGCGTTCGCGGACGGCGACGACCTGGTGCCGCGCGGCGCCTACGCGGCGATGCTCGCGTCCGCGCGCTCGTCGGGCTCCGACATGGTCGTCGGCGACTTCCTGAAGTTCTCCGCGCTGCAGACCTGGAGCCCCACCGCGCGGTGGACGGGCTTCGCCGAGCGGGCGCAGGGCCTGACGCTCACGGACCGCCCGCAGCTCGTGCGCAACCGCGCGTGCTGGAACCGGTTGTTCCGCATGCAGTTCTGGCGCGAGCAGGCCATCGCGTACCCGTCCGTCCCGCGGTCGAACGACATCGTGCCGATGGTGACCGCGCTCGTCGCGGCCCGCACGATCGACGTCGTCCCGGATGTCGTCTACCTCTACCGCGAGCGTCCCGGTGGCACGTCGATGACCGCCCAGGCGAGCGCTGACGCCGCGGTCGCGTCGTACCTCACGCAGGAGCTGCTGTGCGCGCGCCTGCTGGGCGCGGTCGAGAGCGACCAGCTCGCCGCGACGTACTGGCAGATGGTGCTGAACGCGGACGGGTGGGTCCACCTGCGCAGGTACGCGCGTGGCGCGCAGACCCCGGGCGAGGCGTCCATGGTGCCGGCGCTGCTCAGCGAGCTGCTGTCGTTGCGCCGGGTGTACACGTTCACGCACCTGCGGCCCGAGAGGCAGGCCGTCTACGCGCTCGGCACGCTCGGCGAGGTGCAGCTCGCGCGCGAGGTGCTGGACGCGTCCGGCGACGGCGGCCTCACGCCGGTGCCCATGGACCCGGTGCGGGCGATCCACGCGATCCAGGCCGCTGCGGGCACCGGGCTGCTCGACGAGCGCGCGCAGCGTGCGCTCGCGTATGCGCTCGTCGTCGAGAACGTCGCGGGGCGCAGCACGCCCATCACCGAGGCCGAGGCGACGGAGCTGGTCGCACTCGCCGCGCCGCACGCGCAGTGGTTCACCACGTCGGTGGCGCCCGTCGAACGACCGCAGGACCGCCTGGCTCGCGCCGCACTCGTCGCCGGCGACGTCCGCGCCTTGCGTGAGGCGGCCCGGGGGGCCGAGCCGCAGGTCGTCGAGACGCTCGTCGTCACGCGCACCGTGGCGCAGATCGAGCTCCGGCCGCCCGCGGGCCTCGCGCCCGGCACGGCGCTCGAGCTGCGCGCGTACAAGCCGGGTCGGCCGGAGACGCAGCGGTCCGTGGGCCGCGTCCGGCCGGAGGGCGATCGGTGGTGCGCCCGCGTCGGGGCGAGCGCGCTGCCGAGCGAAGGCACGTGGGCCCTGGAGCTGCTCGTGGCCGCGCCGGACGGCGAGATGCAGGTCCCGCTCGTCGTCGAGCGGAGCGCCGTGCGCCTGCGGGGTGGCCGCCTTGGTCGCCTCACGGTGCGTGGCAAGGGCTCCGGTCAGGTGAGCGCGACGCTGTTCCGCCGTCCGTCAGTCGTCCGTCGCGCGGTGCGCGCGCTGCGTCGCCGCTGAGCCGCCCGTCCGGGCGGACCCGCACGCGCCTGCAGGTCAGCCGGCGAGCGCGCGTGGTGCGGGACCGACGGGCGCCTGCCCGTCGAGGATGCGCAGGAAGTCGCGGCTCATCGCGTACGGCGGGTACCGCAGCGCGTACGCCGTCGCGTCGTGCGCCGTCCGTCGCGCCGAGCGCAGCGCCGACCGGATGGCCCGTGCGAGGCTCTCGACCGCGTCTCCGCCCGGGGGGTAGAACGTCACCCACGGCTCGTCACCGAACTCGGCGACGAGGTGCGCCTCCCGTGGCAGCACGCACGGTCGCCCGAGCGTCGCGGACAGCAGCACCGAACCCGAGTTGAGGACGCGCTCGTACGGGAACACCATGACGTCCGCCGCCCGGAACCACGTCTGCATCTGCTCGTCCGCGACGAAGTCGTGGTGGCGGACCGTGCGGACGCCCTGCGGAAGGGCCGCTTCCACTTGCGGCAGCACGTCCTCGCGCGTCTTGCCCGCGAGCAGGAGCGTGAGGTCCTCGACGTCCCGCGCCACGCGGCCCGCCGCGGCCAGGAGCGTGGTGATGCCCTTGTACGGGCGGATCTGCCCCACGAAGCCGATGGTCGGTGACGTCGGCGGCACGTCGAGCACCGCGCGGGCCTGTGCCTGCGTCATCGAGTCCGGGTACACGCCGAGGTAGGACGCGTGGGGGAGGGTGACGACCTTCTCGACCGGCAGCACGTACTCGTCCGCGACCGCCTCGACCGTGTGCCCGTTGAGCTGGACCACGACGTCCGCGAGCTCGGTGAGGTGGCGCGCGAGCTCCAGCTCGAGCTCACGGTACGCGACCTCGTGCGGCAGCTTGTTGTGCACGGTCCACACCAGGCGCACGCCCGAGGCGCGGGCCGCGCGGATCGTCGCGACGAACGTGTCGAGCCGCTCGCGGGCGGTCGTCTCGTCCGGCGCGGTCTGGCAGATCGGCGACGTCCAGTGCACGTGCAGGACGTCCGCGGCGCCCAGGCCGCGGGTGCGGCGGACGAGCTCGTCGAACGAGGTGGTGCCCTGCACGTCCCAGCCGGCGCCACGCGTCGCGAGGTACAGCAGGTTGAGATAGGGGTTGTCGCGCCAGGCGGGGAACGCGAGCAGCGTGGGCATACGGGTCCTCTCAGCTCACGCCGGGACGGCGGTCGGGTCGACGACGAGCGTCCAGGCGGTCGGCGGCGGCGACTGGCCACCCGATCCGGACAGCACCAGACCGAGCGAGCCACGTGGCGCCAGCGGGACCTCCGAGCGTGCGCCGGTCCCCTCGACCAGCAGGACGTGGACGTCCCACCGCTCGGTTCCCGGCTCGGCCGCGGACGTCGAGTCGAGCGCGTGGCGGGGGACCATGACATCGACGTCGAGATGCCACTGACGCACGTGGAACGGTGAGCGCGGCACGGGCACGAGGACGCGGGCGTGCGAGCCCTGCGCGCGCAGCACGAGCGCGAGCTCGTCGATACCCCCACGCACGTGCGGCACCTGGACCGTGAAGCTCAGGACCCAGCCCCCCGATGCCGGGCGCTGCGCGCGCAGCTCGGCGGTGGGGGGACGGCCGTGCAGACGCGCAGCGACCGCGAGTCGTGCAGCGTCGCGGTGCTGCACGAGCTCGGCCCGGTCGCGCTGCTCGTCCTCGAGCACCGTGGTGTCCAGGCCGGGCACGACGAGCTCGCGGTACGTGGCCGCCAGCTCGAGCGGGTCCTCGGCAGCGTCGTCCGCTGGCGCCTCGTGCGCTGGCGTCCCGTCCTCGCGCGTCTCGTCCTCAGGTGTCCCGTCGACACGCTCCTCGGGCTCGTCCGCGTCGGTGACGGCACTCTCGCGCCGGTCGGTCGACTCGAGCACGAGCGGACCGACCTCCTGGCCCGTCACCGCGGCCACCGCGCGCGGCACGAGCTGGTCGAGCCAGCGTGCACGCAGGTCGTCGTCGGACACCTCACCCCGCGTCGTGCGCAGCAGGTCGCTCGTCACCACCCGGCCGAAGCGAGCGACGCCGAACGGTCGCCCCGCCCACCCGGTCAACGGGGAGCCGAGCGCCCAGACGTCGCGCGGGAACGCGGCGAGCAGCCGCTCGAGGTCGACCACGGGGGGCTCGTGCGGTCCCAGCTCCAGGGCGTGGGCGACCGAGTCGGCGATGCGCGTGAGCGGTCTACCCGTGCCCGCGAGGTAGTCGCGGTACTTGAAGACGGACTCGTTGGCCGAGGCGACGAACCGGGCGGGGATGCCGAGCGCGTCCGCGAGGATCACGGCGTGCAGGGACGACCCGACGACGAACCTGGACTGCGCGATCGTCCGCAGGACGGAGCGCACCGGGTCGGTGGGGACCAGCAGGCGCTGACCGGCTTCGGGGTCGACGGGCCAGGCCGCCTCCGAGCCCAGGTCGTTGAGATTGGGTGCGACCAGCACGTCGGTCACGCGTCGGCGCGCCCACTGCCACAGCTCGGGCATGAGCGTCGGCAGGAGCATCGCCGGGTCCCCGTAGACGTCCGGGACCTCGATGCCGCGCGCGCTCAAGTACGCGGCCGACAGCGGGCCGCGCACGGCCCGGACGTCGAGCTCGCGCTCGCCGTGCACGCTCGCGTTCGACACCTTGCCGTTGATGCCCGTGCCCCACACCACGTCCCGCGGGCGGGCGAAGTGCATGACCGAGCCGACAGACAGGACGCGCCGCTCGGGGGCACGCTCCAGCCGGGTACCCGGTGCGATCGACTCGAGGACCAGCTCGACCACGATCGGGCCGAGCAGGTCGCCGAAGTTGTTCAGCAGCTGCGGCTCACCGTCGATCTCGCGCAACGGGTTCCACTGGAAGGCGTGCACGCCACCGACGCGCCGCAGGTAGTCGCCAGCCTCGTCCACCGGGCCGAGGGTAGCGCAGCGCCGGGCCGACGAGGTGCGCGCCGGGTACGCGCGCGCCGCCCATCTGCATGGTCGTCGCACACCGGGTACGGGGCGGTATCTTTCCGGAGCGCTCAGGCCCGTCGTGTGGATGCGGGCCGTGGCAGAAGGAGCCCTGGGACGATGGCCACGACGATCGAGGACGCATGACATCGGCGACCGCCGAGGCCGTCGCCGCGTCGGCCGAGCGGCCGACCCCGGCTGCGCGTCGGCGCGACGTCCAGGGCCTGCGTGCCGTGGCCGTGCTCGCCGTGATGGCCGACCACGTGATCGGCTGGCCGCACGGTGGGTTCGTCGGCGTCGACGTGTTCTTCGTCATCAGCGGGTACCTCATCACGGGTCTGCTGCTGCGCGAGCACCGGCGTAGCGGCGCCATCTCGTTCCGTGGCTTCTACGCGCGCCGCGTGCGCCGCATCCTGCCCAACGCCCTGCTGACCCTCGCCGTGACGGTCGGGCTCACGGCGGTGCTCGTCGGCGGCACGCGGTTGGCGAGCACGGTGCGCGACGCGATCGCCGCGGCGCTCACGGTCGTGAACTGGCGGTTCGCGCGCGAGGGCACCGACTACTTCGCGCAGGGCCTGCCGCCGTCACCGGTGCAGCACTTCTGGTCGCTGTCGGTCGAGGAGCAGTTCTACTTCGTGTGGCCGTGGCTCATGCTCGGCCTGCTCGTGCTGACGGCGCGCCGCGCGGCGGGGCGCGAGCGCCGCGTGCGGCACGGGCGCGCGCTGTTCGCCGCGATGAGCGGCGTCGTGTGCGCCTCGTTCGTGTGGGCCGTCGTGCAGACGTCGGCGCAGCCGACGTACGCGTTCTTCTCGACGCTCACGCGCGTGTGGGAGCTGGGGGTCGGCGCGCTCGTCGCGATCGCCGCGGCGCGCCTGGGCATGACGCTGGGCCGTGCGCGGCCCGTCCTCGCGTGGGTGGGCCTCGCCGGCATCGTCGTGTCGCTGCTCGTCGTGCGGGAGGACGCGGGCTTCCCTGCGCCGTGGGCGGCTCTACCGGTCCTGTCCACGGCGCTGGTGATCGCGGCGGGAGAAGGCCCGGGTGTCCGTGGCCCGTGGCCGTTGACCAACCGTTTCGCGAACTACGTGGGTGACGCGTCGTACTCGCTGTACCTGTGGCACTGGCCGGTCGTGGTACTGCTGCCCACGCTGATCGCGCAGGACTCGCCGTGGTTCGTCCCGGTCGCGCTCGCCGCAGGCGTCGCCCTCGCCCTGCCTGCCTACCACTTCGTCGAGAACCCCGTGCGGCACGTGGGCGGGCTGTCCCCGCGCGCGACGATGCGGCGCCTGCGGACCCCGCTGGTGGCAGCGAGCGCGATCACGGTGCTCGTCGTCGCAGGTGCGGCAGCAGGCGTGCGTGCGCTCGAGCAGCGCGCGACCCCCGCCGCGACGGCGCCGCCCGCGGCGCAGGCCGACTGCCGCGGAGCACTGGCGCTCGACCACCGCGCGGAGTGCGCGGGAGTGACGTTCGCGGGCGTGGTGCCCGCGCCGCGCGACGCCGAGCACGACACCCAGCATGCGTACGAGTGCTACTCGACGCCCGAGTCCGGTGCCCGCACGTGCGAGAAGGGCGACCTGGACGGGCCGCTGCGGGTGGCGGTCGTCGGGAACTCGCACGCCGCCGCTCTGCTGCCGGGACTGCTCGAGCAGGCCGACGAGCGTGGCTGGCAGGTGACCGTGATGGTGGGCAACGGGTGCGCGCTGAGCCGCGACGTCAACGAGAACTGCGTCCCGACGTCCGAGGAGATCCGTTCGCGGCTGCTGGAGGGCGAACCGTACGACCTGGTGATCACGTCCGGCAGCAGGTCCGCGATGGGCGCCGACAAGCTCTCGCGCGTGCCGGGCATGGCGAAGATGATGCGCGCCGTCGCGCGTCGCGGTTCACAGGTCGTCGCCGTCTCCGACGGGCCGATCGTGAGCGACACGGCGCTCGCGTGCGTCGCGCGCATCGGTCAGGACCCCGCGGGGTGCGCCGTCCCCCTCGACGACGCGTTCGCCGTGCCCGACCTGCTCGAGCTCGCCGTAGAGCGCGTGCCGCAGGCGCACTACGTGGACATCCAGGACCTGTACTGCACGGACAGCGAGTGCCCGCTCGTCATCGGCGGCGTGCTGGCGTACCGCGACTCGGCCGGGCACATCACCGCGACGTACTCACGCTCGCTCGGCCCGCTGGTCGCCGACCGGATCCTGGCCGCCGCAGGGCTCGACGATCGGCACGGCGAGACCGCAGCCCCCACGGAGGCGCCCACGAGAGCGTCCGCGGACGGGTGACGTCGCAGGCCACGTCCCGTAGTCGACCCCTGGGATCGAGATAGCCTGTGCCACCATGAGCGACGACTGGACCCGCTGGAGCGGACTTCCCCAGCTGGTTCTCGGTGCGACCGACGCCGACGCGGTGGAGCTCGCGCTCGGCGGGGCGGTCTCCCACGACCGGCACCCCGTCGTCGCGGCAGCGCCGGACGGTGCGGTCGTCCTGCTGGACGACGAGAACACCCCCATCGCGGTCCGCGAGCGCGGCGACCAGCCGCTGGCACCCTTGCGTCCGCCCGGCCTGCGCGGCGGCGAGGACGCGGACCCCCGGGTGCGCCTCGCCGCGCGCGACGTGCGGGACCGTCTCGGCGAGGGACCGGTGCTGGGCGTCCTCGTCGACGACGTGGCGGGTCTGGATCAGGTCGACGAGATCGTCGAGCGCGCCGCGTGCGCGCGCACCGTCCTGCTGCTGTGCCTCGTCGCGCCACCACGTCCCGCTCACGCGCTCGACGTCACCGCGGCGGGCGTCGTGCGGGCGGCAACCGCGTTGCGCGACGAGCTGACGCAACCGGGCCGGATCGCGGTGCCGGTCGAGGTGGTCGCCGTCCCGTGGGCGCGAGGCGCACGTCTCGAGCGTCTCGCGTGGCCGGCCGGTCAGCCCACGCTCGACGAGCTCGCCCGCGCGTACGGGGCGAGTGACGTCCTCGACCTCACACTCGGCCCGAGCGCCGCGCGTGAGGCGTACGCCCTGGCAGAGCAGCGACGTGCCGCCGTGCTGGCTGCCAGCTTCCCGGCGTCCTCGACGCGCGAGCTCTCGTCGTCGCGCGACGCGGGCACCGGCCCGGGCGCCGTGGTGATGTTCACGGGCCTGTCCGGCTCCGGGAAGTCGACCGTCGCCAAGGCCGTCGCGCAGCGGCTCCAGTCGTCGGTCTCACGCCAGGTCACCGTGCTCGACGGCGACGAGGTGCGGCACATGCTGTCGGCCGGGCTCGGGTTCGACCGCGAGTCCCGCTCGCAGAACGTGCGGCGCATCGGCTACGTCGCGTCCCTCGTCGCGGGCGCGGGCGGAATCGTGCTCGTCGCGGCGATCGCGCCGTTCGAGGAGGACCGCGCGGACGTGCGCCGCCGCACCGAGGCCGTCGCGGGGTTCGTGCTCGTGCACGTGGCCACGCCGCTCGAGGTCTGCGAGGCGCGCGACCGCAAGCACCTGTACGCGCGCGCCCGGGCGGGTGACCTGCCCGAGTTCACGGGCGTGTCCTCGCCGTACGAGTTCCCGCACGACGCCGACGTCGTGCTGGACACGTCCCACGACGACATCGGCCGCGCGGTCGACGCCGTCCTCGGGGCACTACGAGCAGCGGGGGTCGACGGCCTCTGAGGCGTCGACCCCCGCTGCGGGGTGGTGCTCGTCAGCGTGCGAGGGCCTCGGCGATCGCGTCCGCGAGCCCGCGCATGTGCTCGCTCGCCTGCTCGCGGATCCGCTCGACATCGGCTGGGTCGACCTGCGGCCGACCCTCGAACTTCTCGACCAGCTGCGGGGAGTTGAAGCTCGACACGAGCGCGCCGAGCCCGATGCGCTCCATGAAGTTGATGTTCTTGTTCGTCGGGACCATGACGATCGACGGGACGCCGTACATCGTCGCGACCACCGTGCCGTGGAACTTCATCGACGCGAGCGCGGTGCACTCGCCGATGGCGCGCGACAGGTCGTCGAGGTCCTCGGAGTAGACGACCTCCTTGGAGTCGAACACGAAGTCCTCCGCATTCGCGAGGTCACGCTTGCCCACGTTGTTGGTGCCCAGGATGATCTGGCGCACGCGCCAGCCCTGCTCGGACACGTGCTGTGCGAGCTTGACGACCTCGCAGTAGTCGTCCGGCTCGGGGCGGTTCGGACGGAAGCGCGTCACGACGCCCAGGATCGGCGCGCCCTCGGGCTTGGTCACCGGCGGCAGGTCGAGGCTCGCGACGATGTCGGGGGCCACCAGGATCTCGCCCGGCGGGTCGAGCCGGTCGCGGATCCACGAGGCGGCCTGGTCGTCACGCACGCCGATCCGGCGCACGTTCCGGTGCGCCATGAACCGACGGTGCCGCGCGACGATGTGCTCCTTCTCGTCGGGCGCGTGGCGGTTCGTGTACTGCGGCACACCGATCCCGACCACGAACACCGGCTTGGCCAGGAACGCGTGGTTGAAGTAGCGCGGGTCCTGGTTCCACGGCTGCAGGATGTCGCCGCCGCCGATGACGATCGCGTCGACCTCCGCGACGATCTTCTTCACGTCACGCGAGAAGTGGGGTGCGTTCGGCAGGTCCGCGAGGACCTTGAGCTCGAAACGTGGGCCGAGGTACTGCTTGAACACCTCGAGGAACAGCTCGTCGCCGTAGTTGCCGTCGCCGAAGAAGCCGGCGAGGCCGACGACCGGTTTGCGGCCGGTAACTTGTCGCACCTTCCGCGTGACGTAGCGCTTGGCGCGGCCCGCTGTCGATCGCAGTCGACCCATGGGGGATGTCCTCCTGAGAACCGGTTTCCGGGCACGGCGAGACAAGGCACGGCCCGGGGAACGAAGAACGCTACCGTATGGTCCGGTGCCCCAGCCGACCCGTCGGCGCGCCCTCCGGGCCCCCAGAGTCGGTCGGCCCCCGCGCGGGACCGTGGCGGAAAGGCAATGCAGTGACGTCCCCCCAGCGTCCTGGTCTGGCAGCAGGCCGCGACCCCCAGTACCTCGAGCACCACACCAAGCGAGTGTCACGCCTCGACGGCGCGGACGGCGATCCGGCGCCGTCGGCAGGGGCCCTCGAGCTCCTGCGCCGGGTCACCGAGGCGCTGCCACCGGGTGAGGCCGGTTCGCTGCGGGACCTGCTGCACGCGGACGTCGTCTCCGACGTGCAGCGGCTCGCGGTGCGCGGGACGGGCACGCGCGACGAGGTCGACGCGGAGATCGTCGGCGAGCTCCTGGCGGGGGTGTACGCGCGTACTCTCGCGCTCGTCGCCGAGGCCCGGGCGGAGGTCCCCCGTGGCTGATCTCGCCCTCGAGCCGCTCCCGGAGGGAACGCGACTCGTGCACATCGGCGCGCACAAGACGGGGACCTCCTCGGTGCAGGGCGCGTTCCACGAGCAGCGCGAGCAGCTGCGCGCGCACGGCGTGCACTACCCGGGTACGGACGTCAGCCACATGTTCGCGTTCCGCGCGATGTTCGGGTGGGGCGCCGTGGAGACGCAGACAGCGGGCCAGACCCGGCTGGGCGCGCTGCGCGCGACGCTGGAGGAGGACACGACGAGCCGCGTGCTGCTGAGCTCGGAGGAGCTCTCGTGGTCCGATCTCGACGAGGTGCGCCGGGTGCGAGAGCTCGTGGGCCCCCGCTCGCACGTCGTCCTCACGCTGCGGGACATGGGCGGCTTCCTGCCGTCGATGTGGCAGCAGATGGTCCGCAACGGCGAACCCCAGCCGTTCGACGACTGGCTCGCGGCGCGGTTGCGTGAGCCGGAGCGCGTGCGCGCGTTCCACCGCACCGACGGCTCCTGGCTCACGCACCGGTGGGCACAGGTGTTCGGGGCGCAGTCCGTCACGGTGGTCGTGCTGCAGCGTTCCGCACCGGAGCGGCTGTTCTCGGTGTTCGAGCAGCTGCTCGCGATCCCGGCGGGGACGCTCACGGTGAGCGAACGCAACCGTGGCATGACGCTGCCCGAGAGCGAGGTCGTGCGCCTGCTCAACGCCCGCACGCGCGAGCTGCCGGCGACCACCGCGCTTCGTCGTGCGCTCGTGTACCACGGGCCCGTGATGGGGATGCTGGACCAGTGGGTGCCCCCCGCCGGGACCCCGCGAGCGACGGTCCCGCAGCGGCACGCCGAGGGAGTCGCCGAGCTCGGCCGGCGCGTCGCCGAGGAGGTCCGCGCGTCGGGTGTGCGCGTCATCGGTGCGCTCGACGAGCTCGCGCGCGTGTCGTCGGACCTTCCCGAGTCGAACGTCACGACGACGGTGCCGATGGACGTCGCGACCACCGCGCTGGCGAGCCTGCTCGAGCGGGCCGAGAAGATCGTCGTGGAGGCGCGGGCGGGGACGCGGCGCCGGCCCCGCCTCACGGGCGTGAGCCTGGTGCCCGTGCCCGGGCGCCTCGTGCACGTCGGGCCACCGCACTCGGGCGGACAGCGCCTGCGCGCGGCGTTCGACGCGTCGGCGGACGCCCTGCGCGCCCGGGGCGTCGACCTGACCACCGCCGAGCCCGCGGCGGGTCGCCGGACGTTCGTGAGCGACGACGCGTGGGCTCTGGACCCGGGGTCGGTGCCCGACGCGCTCCTGCGGGGTGCGCGCGTACTGATCACGCTGCGCCCGGTCGGCGACCTCCTGCTCGGCTCCTACGCCGACCACCTGCGCGCGGGTGGGACGCAGACCCTGCGGTCGTGGCTGTCCGCGGCGCTGGACACGGGCGGGCCGGGCAGGGTCCCGCTCGCCGCGGCCGACGGCGAGGACCTGCTCGGCGTGTGGACCCGGCGGGTCGGTGCGCAGAACGTCACGGTCCTGGTGCCACCGGCGACCGACGGCGCGCTGCTCGTCGACGCGCCCGCGCGGATGCTGGACCTGCCGACCGGGGCCGTCCAGGCAGGGCGCGTGCCCCGGGCGATGAGCGACCGCGAGGCGGCGGTGGTCCGACTGCGCAACGGCGGCGTGTGGGCCCGCCGCGCCTCCGGCCTGACGACCGCGCAGGTACGCACCGCGCTCGCGCGGTGGTCCACGGGCCCCGACGAGGTCCCGCTCGGCGTGCCGGAGGGCCTGCAGGCGCGGGTCACGGCCCTCGCGGAGCTCCTCGTCGACCGCGTGACGAGCTCGGGCGCCGTGGTGGTCGGCGAGCTCACCACCGTGCTGCGGTCACCGCGCACGGCGGGACCCACGGACTTCGTCGACTCGTCGCAGGTGCGGCTGCTGAGCGCGGCACGCCTCCTGCGCTCGACGCTGAGCGCCCGGAAGGACCACGAGTGACCGACGACGAGCTTGCCGCCGCGCTCGCGGTGGGAGCGGGCCAGGTGCTGCTCGCCGAACGTGACCGCGGTGACATGACCGACCTGCGCTCGCGCGGCGACGCGGTCGCCCAGGCGCACCTCGCCCGCGAGCTCGCCCGGCTGCGCCCGAACGAGGCGGTGCTGTCCGAGGAGGCCGCCGACGACGGCGCGCGGCTGCACGCCGAGCGCGTCTGGGTCGTCGACCCGCTCGACGGCACGCGCGAGTACGCCGAGCGCCACGACGACGGCACGTGGCGTGACGACTGGGCGGTCCACGTCGCGCTCTGGGAGCGCGGTCGCGGGCTCGTCGCTGGAGCGGTCGCGCTCCCGGGACGCGGAACGGTGCTTCGCACCGACGTGGTCGTCGAGCGGCCTGCGCGTCGGCCGGGTCCGCTGCGGCTCGCTGTGAGCCGGTCGCGTCCGCCTGCCCTCGTCGGCGCGCTCGCGACCCTGACCGACATCGAGCTCGTGCCGATGGGCTCGGCGGGCGTCAAGGTCGCCTCCGTCGTGACGGGCGAGACCGATGCGTACGTCCACGCGGGCGGCCAGTACGAGTGGGACTCCGCTGCGCCCGTCGCCGTCGCGACAGCGGCCGGTCTGCACTGCTCGCGCGTCGACGGCGCCACCCTGGAGTACAACCGACGCAGCCCGTGGCTGCCCGACCTGCTCGTGTGCGAGCCCGGCCGCAGTGAGGAGCTGCTGGGCCTCGTCGCGCAGGCGCAGGCGCTCGTCGCGGCCGGTGCGCCGGGCGACGCGCCGACGCGAGAGGATGCTGCCCCGTGACCACCACCCGACCGCAGTACCAGCTGAGCCACATCGACGTGCTCGAGTCCGAGAGCATCCATGTGATGCGCGAGGTCGCCGCCGAGATGCGCAAGCCCTGCCTGCTGTTCTCGGGGGGCAAGGACTCGATCGTGATGCTGCACCTGGCCGTGAAGGCGTTCGCGCCCGCGCGCATCCCGTTCCCGGTGATGCACGTCGACACCGGCCTGAACTTCCCGGAGGTCATCGCGTTCCGCGACGCGGCCGTGGAGCGGCTCGGTCTGCGCCTCGTCGTCGCCTCGGTGCAGGACGCGATCGACCGCGGGCTCGTGCGCGAGGAGAAGGGCGGCTCACGCAACCGCATCCAGACCCCCGTGCTGCTGGAGGCCACGGAGGAGCACGGCTTCGACGCGCTGTTCGGCGGTGCGCGGCGCGACGAGGAGAAGGCGCGGGCCAAGGAACGGGTGTTCTCGTTCCGTGACGAGTTCGGCCAGTGGGACCCGAAGAACCAACGCCCGGAGCTGTGGTCGCTCTACAACGGCCGCGTGCACCCCGGGGAGTCGATCCGCGTGTTCCCGCTGTCGAACTGGACCGAGCTCGACATCTGGTCCTACATCGGCACGCAGGACATCGAGATCCCCGACCTGTACCTCGCCGCGGACCGCGACGTCGTCGAGCGGGACGGGATGCTGTACGCCGTCAACGCGTTCGTCGAGCCGCGCCCCGGTGAGACCGTCACACGTCGCAGCGTGCGCTACCGCACGATGGGGGACGCCAACCTGACCGCGGCGGTCGAGTCGACCGCTGCGACGGTGCAGGACGTGATCGACGAGATCGCGGCAGCCCGGCTCACCGAGCGCGGCGCCACACGTGGTGACGACCGGGTGAGCGAGGCCGCGATGGAGGACCGCAAGCGCGAGGGGTACTTCTAGAGATGAGTGATCTGCTGAGGTTCGCGACGGCCGGCTCGGTCGACGACGGGAAGTCGACCCTGATCGGACGCCTCCTGTACGACAGCAAGGCGCTCTTCACCGACCAGGTGGAGGCCGTCGAACGCGTCAGCGCCGACCGCGGCGACGACTACACCGACCTGGCGCTGCTCACCGACGGCCTGCGGGCCGAGCGTGAGCAGGGCATCACGATCGACGTCGCGTACCGCTACTTCGCCACGCCGCGGCGCAAGTTCATCATCGCGGACACCCCGGGGCACATCCAGTACACCCGGAACATGGTCACGGGTGCCTCGACCGCGGACGCGGCGCTCATCCTCATCGACGCGCGCAAGGGCATGACGGAGCAGAGCCGACGGCACGCGTTCCTCGCGACGCTGCTCGGCGTCCCGCACCTCGTCGTGTGCGTCAACAAGATGGACCTCGTCGACTGGTCGCAGGACGTGTTCGACGAGATCCGCGCCGAGTTCACCGACTTCGGGGCACGGCTGCGTACGCACGACCTGACGTTCATCCCGGTGTCCGCGCTGCTCGGGGACAACGTCGTGGACCGCAGCGCGCGCACGCCCTGGTACGACGGCGCGACGCTGCTCGGGCATCTCGAGCACCTGCACGTCGCGAGCGACCGCAACCTCATCGACGTGCGCTTCCCGGTGCAGTACGTGATCCGCCCGCAGTCGAGCTCCGCGCGCGACTACCGGGGGTACGCGGGCCGGGTCGCCAGCGGCGTCATGCGGCCGGGGGACCCCGTGGTCGTGCTGCCCAGCGGGTTCACCTCGACGATCGCCTCGATCGACCAGGCCGGCGAGCCCGTCGACGTCGCGTTCCCGCCGATGTCGGTCGTCGTGCGGCTCGCCGACGAGCTCGACATCAGCCGGGGCGACATGCTGTGCCGCCCGGCGAACACGCCGCACGCGACGCAGGACCTCGACGCGCAGGTGTGCTGGATGGACGAGACAGCGCCGCTGCGGCCCGGCGTCGTCTACGGGCTCAAGCACACGACGCGCTCGACGCGCGCGAAGGTCACGGCGGTGGACTACCGGATCGACATCAACACGCTGCACCGCGACCCGGGTGCCGACACCCTCGAGCTCAACGACATCGGCCGCGTGCGGCTGCGCACCGCGACCCCCGTGCTCGTCGACCAGTACGAGCTGAACCGCGAGACCGGGTCGTTCATCCTCGTCGACGAGTCGACGCTGCGGACCGTCGGCGCGGGGATCGTCACGGCGGCGCGCGACTGACCGGTGCGGCCGGGACGCCGGGGAGTCAGTCGCCCCCGACGGTCCCCGGCTCGAGCGTGCCCTCGCGGATCGCCTTCCAGAACGGGGGCGTCCGCTCCGGGTCGAGCCGGACGGTCGAGCCGACGCCGCCGGGACGGTAGTCCATGCTCGCGATGGGCGGAGTCCCCGTGATGCCGCCCTTGCCGTTGGCGGCCTTGAACGCGAGCGCGAGCCGGGCGAGGTCGACGACGTCGCTCGACTCGTCGACCGTGAGCGCGTCCGTCGCGGCGGACACGAGCGAGACCTGCTGCGACGGGTGCAGCGCGAGGGCCTTCGGGTCGACCTTGTCGAGCACCGCGCCGACGAGCTGACGCTGACGCTGACCGCGGCCGATGTCGCCCAGCGGGTCGGCCTTGCGCATGCGGGCGAACTGCAGCGCCTTCTGGCCGCCCACGGAGTGGCAGCCCGCCGACCACTTCATGTGCGAGTCACGGTCGTCGACGTCGTGGTCGTAGCACAGGCGCACACCGCCGACCGCGTCGACCACGTCCTTGACACCCGCCATGCCGATCTCGGCGTAGTGGTCGACCGTCAGCCCCGTGAGCTCCTCGACCGTCTCCACGAGCAGCGGGGCCCCGCCGAACGCGAACGCCGCGTTGATCTTGTTCGGGTCGTGCCCCGGGATCTGGACGTACGTGTCGCGAGGCAGGGAGATGAGTGCGGTGGGGCCGCTGTCCGGCACGTGCAGCACCAGGATCGTGTCCGAGCGCTGGCCCTGCGTGCCGTCGTCCTTGACCCCGCCGTCGGCGCGCGAGTCGGACCCGGTGATCAGGTAGGTGGTGCCGGGCGTGTCGTCCGCGCCCGAGAGCGCCTCCGTGCGCTGGATCTTGCCGTTGGCCCACACGAGCAGCCCGATGGGCCACGCGAGCAGCAGGACCAGGACGAGCGCGACGACCGCGAGGGCGATCCGGCCGCGGCGGCGACGCGGGGGCGCCTGGTCCGGGCCCGCGACGGCCGCGCCGCCGGGACCCGTGGGACCGCCGGGACCGCGGCCCGCCGGAGCGCGCCCGGCGGGCGGGACGGGTCGGCCGGCCGTGGCGCCACCGGTCGTCGGCCTGCCCGGCGCGCGACCCGACGGTGCCGCGGTGCGACCCGACGAGGCCGCGGTGCGACCCGACGGGGCGGCCGTGCGACGCGGCGCGGTCCGCGCGGTCTCGTCGCCCGGCGTGAACGACGGGGGAGTGCCGCCGGTGCCGCGGGGCGCCGTGGGGCGCCGGCTCGTGGCGGCCCGGGGCGCGGCGGTGCGAGGAGGAGCGGCGGTGCGAGGAGGCGCGGGCGGCGGGGGCGGCGTCCCGGCACCACCGGGCGACCTCGACGAGCCGACGACGACCGCGTCCTGCCCCGTGGGCCGGCTCCCGCCGGACCCCGGGGCGAAGCTCGGCGGCGTGCCCCGCTCGTCGCGCGCCATGCTCAGCAGCTGGCCGTGTTGTCGTCGAGCGTGAACGCCTCGCGGCCGGCCTTGCGCGTGGCCTTCGGCGTGGGCGCCTTGGTCGGCTCGGCGGTCTGGCCCTGCGTGGGCGTCGCGGTCGCGGACGGCTTGTCCGTGGCCTTCGCGCCCGGGTCCTGCGACGTGCCGGTGAGCAGCGGCGTGTCCGCCGCGATGTTCGACCAGATGATGTCGGCCTCGTCGGTCCACACCACACGGTTCTTGTCGTCGGGCGCCGCGCCCCACGGGATCGTCATGAACGTGATGTTGCCAGTGCGGATGCTCCGGGCGCTGTAGGCGAGGCCGGCCATGTCGGGCGTGTGCATCGACGTCGTGAGCGACTTGGTCGCGGCGTTGAGCAGGCCCAGCAGGTCCGTCCAGTCCGTCAGGACGTTCTTCGACAGCGTCTGCGAGGCCATCGCGGCGAGCAGCCGCTGCTGGTTGCCGATGCGGCCGATGTCCGAGCCGTCGCTCACCTGGCTGTGCCGCGAGCGCGCGAACGCCAGCGCGGTCTTGCCGTCCAACGTCTTGTTGCCGGCCTCGACGTGCAGCTTCGCCTTCTTGTCGTCCATGTCCTGCGGGATGCAGATGTCCACGCCGCCGATCGCGTCGACCATCGTCTGGAACCCGGCGAAGTCGACCAGCATGAAGTCGTGGATGGTGATGCCCGTGTTCGCCTCGACGGTGCGCCACGTGCACGCGGCCGCCGACTGCAGGTCCAGCCCCAGGTCCCAGCCGCGCGCGAACGCCTCGTTGAACATCGCGTAGCTGCTCGCGCCGGTCGTCCCGTTCGTCGTCTGGCACGAGGGGATCTCGACCATCGAGTCACGCGGGATGGAGACCATCTCGACGCGGTCCCGGTCCGCCGAGATGTGCATGACGATCGTCGTGTCGGAACGCATGCCGCCCGCGACGCGACCGCCGATCTCGCCGTTGGCACCCTCGCGCGAGTCCGAGCCGATCAGGAGGATGTTGACGTCCTTGCCGGCGTTCGGGTCCTTGCCGACCTGCGCGCCGCCCGTCGGCCGCGGGCCGATGAGGCCCGAGACGTCGACGTGGTTGATGTTGCCGTTGAGCCGGGCGTAGACCGCGTACGCCGCGGTGCCGCCGAACGCGAGCAGCGCGACCGTCGCCAGCGCGGTCCCGCGCAGGATGTGGCCGGTGCGGTGGTGACGGGCGTGGCGCACCGTCGACGGACGCGCGGCGGAGGCGTGGCGGGCCGAGGAGGCAGGGGTGCTGGTCACGCGGTCGATCCTAGGGAGCCCCCTCGGCGTGAGAGGGGGAGTCCTCGCAGGTGCCCGGTGGAGAGATTGTGGAGATGCGCGCACACCCGGCGAACGGGTGACGTCGCAGGTCACAGCGGCGGGTCGCGCAGTCGCGCCGGGCGCCGAGGCAACCGTCCCGGATCGCCCTGACGGGCGTCGCGCGCGAGCCTGCGCACGTCGTCGCCTGGGCTAGCCTTGTCGGCGATGTCCCCCGCGAAGAGCCCGTCGGAGCCCGACGGCACCAGCCACCTGCCTCCGGTCTCCGTGTTCCTCACGGTGCGCGACGAGGAGCGGCACCTGACGGCCGCGATCGAGCGGGTCCTGGGCCAGGACTACGCCGGCGAGCTCGAGGTCGTGCTGGCCGTCGGACCGAGCCACGACCGGACGCTGGAGATCGCGCACGAGCTGGCCGGGCGCGACGCCCGCGTGCGGGTCATCGACAACCCGACCGGACGCACGCCCGACGGGCTCAACCTCGCGGTCGCCGCCGCGCGGCACGACGTGCTCGTGCGCGTCGACGGCCACAGCGAGCTCGAGCCGGACTACGTGCGGCGCGCCGTCGATGCCCTGCTCGAGACCGGCGCCGCCAACGTCGGCGGACGCATGGTGCCCCTGGGGACCACGTCGTTCGAGGACGCCGTCGCGCGGGCGATGAGCAGCCCGCTCGGCATCGGCTCCGCCGCGTTCCACACCGGGGGCGAGCCGGGGCCCGCACCGACCGTGTACCTGGGGGTCTTCCGGCGCGACGCGCTCGAGCGGGTCGGCGGGTACGACGAGCACTTCGTGCGCGCGCAGGACTGGGAGCTCAACCACCGGCTGCGGGAGGCCGGCGAGGTCGTCTGGTTCGTGCCCGACCTCGGCGTGACGTACCGGCCGCGCGGCGACGTGCGCGCGCTCGCGCGGCAGTTCTTCCGCACGGGGCAGTGGCGGCGCCAGGTCATCAAGCGCCACCCGCAGACCGCCGGGCTGCGCTACCTCGCGCCCCCCGCCGCGGTCGCCGGGATCGCCCTGGGGACCGCGGTCGCGGCCGTCGGTGCGACCGCCGGCCCGCGCTGGCTCCTCGTCGGGCTCTCCGCGCCCGTGGGGTACGCCGCGGCCGTCGTCGCGGGCTGCGCCGTCGTCGGCCGCGACCTGCCTCCCGCGGCGCGCCGCCGCCTGCCCGGCGTCGTCGCCACGATGCACCTCGCGTGGGGCTCCGGCTTCCTGCGCGGGCTGCCGCGTGCGGGAGCACCGGCGGTCGCTCCCGGGACGACCGCATCCGCCTCCGCGGCGGGGGCGACGACGGGCGTCGTCTATCCTGTTGCGGCGAATGCGCCCCGTCCGGCCCCGACCGAAGGCCCGGGGCCTGACCGTCACGTGACGGAGGACTGACCACCACATGTCGACCAAGGACGTCGTGCGCGATGCCGACGCGGACCTGCAGGTCTACTCGCCCCACCGGGCGGGCCTGCCGAGGTTCGGACCGTACTTCCGCGACCTGCGCGCGCGACTGCCGTTCGCGGCGGAGTCGTCGAAGGCCAGCATCCGTGCCGCTCACTCGCAGACGGTGTTCGGCCAGCTCTGGCTGATCATCAACCCGCTGCTCATGTCGTTCGTGTACTTCCTTCTCACCGTCATCATCGGCGGCAAGGGCGGTATCGACCTGCTCGCGCACATCGTCAGCGGGCTGTTCGTCTTCCACCTCGTGTCGGGCTCGATGTCCGCGGGCGCGAGCTCGGTGACGGGTGGCGGCCGACTGATCATGAACATGGCGTTCCCGCGCCTGCTCATGCCGATGTCCGCGGTGCGTACCGCGTTCTTCCGGTTCCTGCCGACGCTGCCCGTGGTCCTGATCATGAAGGCCTTCACCGACGAGGAGTGGGGGCCGCAGATGCTCCTGGCCGCCGTCTTCCTGGGCTTCATGGTCGTGTTCTCCATCGGGCTCGCGTCCGTCCTGGCGACGCTGCAGGTGTACTTCCGGGACACGTCGAGCTTCCTGCCGTTCTTCACGCGCATCTGGCTGTACATGTCGCCGATCCTGTGGACGGTCGACACCGTGCAGACCGGCAAGTTCGCGCGGTTCGCCGACTTCATGCTGTACGGCAACCCGCTGTTCACGATGATCGGCGGATGGACGGACCTCGTGCTCGACGGGACCGTCCCGCCGCTGTCGTTCTGGGTGATCTCGGCCTGCTGGGCCGTGGGCATGGCCGTCGTCGGCAGCCTGTTCTTCATGTCGAGGGAGCGTGAGTTCGCTGTCCGCCTCTGAGGTGAGCACGTCGGGCGACTCCCGACGACCGTCCGGCACCGCGACGGGCGCGGACGCGCCCGCGCAGCCCGCCGACCCGCAGCAGCCCGACGCGCCCGCGGTGCCGTCCGCGCCCGACGCGCCCGCCGACCAGACGGCACCCGCGGGCGAGGAGGCGGCCCCGAAGCCCAAGGCCAAGAAGCCGGCGGCCAAGAAGCCCGCGGCCAAGAAGCCCGCCGCCACGGTCGAGCCGCGCATCGAGCGCAAGTACCAGGTCGACACGAGCGTCCCGCCCGCGGTCAGCGTCCAGGACGTGTCGATCACGTACCGCACGACGTTCGAGAAGGTGCCGACCCTGAAGAGCGCGATCGTGCGCTTCGGGCGCGGCGAGCGTGCGGTGCGCGAGGTCGAGGCGATCCAGAACATGTCGTTCGACGTCCCGGTGGGGACGGCGCTGGGCATCCTCGGCGCGAACGGCGCGGGCAAGTCGACGCTCATGCGAGCGCTCGCGGGCGTGCTCCCGCCCACGTCGGGCCGCATCGAGGTGCGCGGGAAGATCAGCTCGCTGCTGTCGCTCGGTGTCGGGTTCAACTCGGCCCTCACGGGGCGGGAGAACGTGGTGCTCGGCGGGCTCGCGCAGGGCCTGACGCGCGAGCAGGTCGCGGAGCGCGCCGACGAGATCGCGGACTTCGCCGAGATCGGCGAGTTCATGGACATGCCGATGCGCACGTACTCGTCGGGCATGTCGCAGCGGCTCGCGTTCGCGGTGTCGGTCCACATGGAGCCGGACATCCTGCTGATCGACGAGGCGCTGTCCGCGGGTGACGCGAAGTTCAAGAACAAGGCCGCCGCGAAGATGGACGAGCTGATGTCCTCGGCGCGCGCGATGTTCCTCGTCTCGCACTCGCTCGGGTCGATCCGTCAGCTGTGCAACGACGCGATCTGGATCCACAAGGGCAAGCTCATGATGCGCGGCACCCCGGAGGAGTGCGGCGCGGCGTACACCAAGTTCCTCGAGGTCGGCGAGACCGCGTTCACGCTCGAAGACTTCTGAGCGGGGTGCGCGCGATGAGGCCGCAGGTGAGCATCGTGACGTCGGGCCACGACGTCGCGGACGCCCGCCTGCACCGCGAGGTCGCGGCGCTGAGCCGGCGCGGGCTCGAGGTCGAGGTGCTCGGCCTGGGCCAGGCCGCCGCCGGGCCGCCCGAGGCGTCGACCCGCTCGTGGCGACGGGGCGGGGGACTGCGCCGCTCGTGGCACGCGCTCACGCTGCCCCTGCGTGCCCGCGGTGACGTGCTCGTCGCGCTCGACCCCGACTCGGCGGCGGGCGTGTGGCTCGCGCGCGGCCTGCGCCGGCTCACCGGCCGCCGGATCGCGGTGGTGACCGACGTGCACGAGGACTACGAGCTGCTGCTGCAGGACCGCCCGTGGGCGTCGGGGGTGCGCGGTGCGCTCGCGTCGGTGTGGGCGCGCCTCGGCATCCGTGCCGCGCAGCGTGCGGACCTGCTCGTCGTCGCCGACCAGCACCTCATGACGGACGTCGAGCGACGCCTCGTGGTGCGCAACCTCGCCGACACCTCGATGCTCCCGGGGCCGACCGCGCCGGGGCCGACCCCGCGCGCGCTGTACATCGGTGACCTGCGGCGCAGCCGCGGTCTGTTCGCCATGCTCGACGCGGTCGAGGCGGCTCCCGGGTGGGAGCTCGACCTCGTCGGGCCCATCGCCCCCGCGGACCGCGAGGAGTTCCTCGAGCGCCTCGCGTCGCCCGTGCTCGCGGAGTGCGTGCGGTGGCACGGCCGCCAGCCCCCGCGCGAGGCGTGGACGCTCGCGCGCGGCGCATGGGTCGGGCTGCTGCTGCTCGACCAGACTCCCGCGTTCCGCGACGCGATCCCCAGCAAGCTCTACGAGTACCTCGCGTGCGGCCTCGCGGTGGTGGCCACCGACCTGCCGCGCAGCGCGCGCGTCGTGCGCGAGAGCGCCGCGGGCGTCGTGGTCGACGACGCCGCGGGCGCCGCCGAGGCACTGCGGACGTGGCAGGCCGACCTGGGCGGGTTCTCGCGCGTGCGCGACGCGGCGGTCGCCGCCGGCGGCGCGTACGTCGCGGAGGACGACCTGTCGGCCTTCGCCGACGCGGTCGCCGCCCTCGTCAAGACGCCGGTGGCCGCCGGGGTCTGAGCGTCACCGCCGCCCCGCGAGCACGCGCTGCCCCGCGGGGACGCCGTTGACCAGTGCCGCGCTCGGGTTGGTGCGCCGCGTGCGCCACACGGCGGGGACGGCCGTGCGGTCGGCGGCGACGATGAGCTCGGCGTCCCGGAGCTGTGTGCGCTGCGCCGTCGTGACGCGGCGGGCCGCGGACCACGAGGCGGTGGTCCCGGCCAGGGCTGCGGCGAGCCGGCCGGTCGCGGTGCGGGTGCCGGGCGCGCGCAGGTCGACGACCGCGACGTCGCCGCCCGCGTCGCGCAGGGCAGCGGCCAGGGACTCGACGGCCTGGTCCGAGGTGTCGGACGAGGCGACCACGAGGACGGTGCGGGTGCTCATGCGTGCTCCCCGTCGAGGGCGGCGCCGAGCGCGGCGACGCGCGGGGCGAGCTGGGCGTCGCGCCGGTACGCGAGGGCCAGGCGGGCGAGGGTGTCGGCGTGCTCGGGTGCGGCCGCGACGAGCGCGGGGACCTCGCCGAGGGCGCGCGCGACCTCGGCGGGCGTCACCTGCTCCACGCGCGCGACGAGCGGGTGCCCCGCGATGACGTCGGTGGTCGCGTTGCGCGGGTCGTGCACCGCGACGACGGGGCGGCCCGCGGCGACGTACTCGTAGACCTTGCCGCTGCTCACGTAGCGGCCGGACCCGAGCGCGAGGACGAGCGCGTCGGCGTCGGCGTAGAACCGTGAGACGTCGGCCTTCGCGACGGGACCGACGTACCGCACGCCGTCGGCCGCGGCGTCGGCGACGGCCTGCGCCAGCGTCCCCTGGGGGACGGCGAAGTAGCCCAGGTGGCCGCCGAGCGTGAGCGTGGACCCGGCGGGCAGGCGTCCGTCGGCCAGCGCGAGGCGCCAGCCCGCGATCAGCTCGGCCAGCGGCACCTTGGGCGTGACCGTCCCGAGGTACGCGAGCCGCAGGCCCGGGCCGGGGCGCGGCGTGTGCGCCAGCGGGACCTCGAGCAGGGACGGGTCCCAGCCGTTCGCGACGACGTGCATCCGGTCCGCGGCGTGCGGGTACTGCTCCCGGTGCCACGCGCGGATCGGCTCGTTGACGAACCACACCTCGTGGGCGTCGGCGACGAGCCGGCGCTCCCAGCGACCCACGCGGGAGCGCGCGGAGGCCGTCGTCGCACCCGAGAACACGTCGAGCCGCCACGCGTCGCGGTAGTCCATGACGTACGGGACGCCCGCGGCGCGCCGCAGGTCGTGCGCCGCGGCGAACGTCACGTGCGGGTTCGCGGTCGCGAGGGTCAGGTCGACCGGGTGCTCGGCGTGCACGGCGCGCGCGGCCGCAGCGAGCCGGGCGCGCCACGGGCCGTAGGACGCCTCCGGAAAGGGGACCTCGTCGGCGAGTCGGCGCAGGCGCGCCCACACGGGCGGGAGCGCGACGCGCAGCGCCGAGTAGCCGCGGATGTCGGTGTCCTGCGCGGGCCAGTCGAACGGCACGCGCCGGACCGTGACGCGGGGGTCGACGAGCGCCTCGAGCGACGTGTCCGCACCCGTGTACCGCTCGAACGTCTCGCGGCTCGCGGTGACGACGGTGACGTCCCAGCCCGCGGCGGCGAACGCGTTGACGGTCGCGAGCGCGCGGTACACGCCTCCCGCGCGCGACGGCGGGAAGCCCCACGCGAGGTGGAGCAGGTGCTTCGGTGTGGTCATCGTCCCTCGGGAGAGCGGGTGCGGGCCGCCCCCGAGGGTACGCGGTGCATGCCCGACGGGGCCGCGCGTGCGTGCTCGGCGAGGCGCGCGGGCCGTCACAATGGGTCGGCGCGACGCGACGCGCACGGCACCGGCGGAGCACCGCCGAGACACGAGGAGGACCCGTGGTTCGACGAGCCCGCGCGCTCGCCGCCGGTGCGGCGTCCGTCCTCACGACGCGCCGGCACGTGCTCCCGCCCGCCGTGGACCGCGCGCTGGACGCGGCCAAGTGGGCGCGCGCGCCCTGGACGGCCGACCCGGGCGCCGTGCCCACGCTGGTCTCGCCCCGGTCGGGTCGCCCGGCGCGCGTGCTGCTCGGACCGGCGAACTTCGCGGGCCAGGGGCTCGCGTGGGCGGCCGCGCTCGACCGCTCGGGCGTGCCCGCCGTGGCGTGGGCGTTCACGGCGGACCCGAGGTTCCGGCACGGCGCCGACCACACCGCGCCGCTGGCCGTGGTGCACCGCGCGTCGCGCGCGTACCAGCAGCGCGTGTTCGACGCGGTCGTCGCCGGCGTCGAGGCGGTCGTGATCGAGGCGGGCCGGCCGTTGTTCGGGCGGCTGCACGGCTTCGACCCGGTCGCGGAGGCGCGTGCGCTGCAGGCCCGGGGCGTGCGCGTCGCGCTGCTGTGGCACGGCACGGACGTGCGCGTGCCGAGCCGGCACGCCGCGACCCACCAGGCTTCGCCGTTCCGCGCGGGGCCTGGTGGTGACCCGCGCACGCGCGCGCTCGAGTCGGTCGCGCTGCGCAACCGGCGCCGCGCCGCGGGGTTCGACGGCCCCGTGCTGGTCTCCACGCCCGACCTGCTGCCGGGCTGGCCGGGCGCACGGTGGTGCCCGGTGGTCGTCGACGCGGACGCGTGGGCGAGCGACGCGCCCGTGCTGGAGCGCGCGGTGCCGCGGGTGGTGTTCGCGCCGAGCAACGGTGTGCTCAAGGGCGCGGACCTCGTCGGGCGGGCGCTCGCGCCGCTCGTCGCCGAGGGGCTCGTGGAGCGGCGCGTCGTCGCCGGGGTGCCCGCCGACGAGGTGCGCGCGCTGTACCGGGACGCGGACGTCGTGCTCGACCAGTTCCGGCTCGGCATCTACGGCGTCGCGGCGTGCGAGGCGATGGCCGCGGGACGGCTCGTCGTGAGCCACGTCGACGCGCAGGTCCGGGCCGAGGTCCGCGCCGCGACCGGGCGGGACCTGCCCGTGCTCGAGTCCGCCGGCGACGCGCTGGGCGGCACGCTGCGCACGGTACTCGCGGACCGCGACGCGGCGCGCGCGACGGCCGCCGCGGGTCCCGCGCTCGTGGCAGAGCTGCACGACGGGCGCCGCAGCGCCGCGGTCCTGCGCGAGGTCCTGCTCGAGGGCTGACCGGCGCACCCGGACAGCGGGCGGTCAGACCCCCAGGAGCCGGCGCAGCGTCGCGTCGCTCGGCGGTCGCACGACGCGCGCGTCGGGGTGCCGCTCGCGCAGCACGGCGGCGAGCGCGTTGGCGCTGCGGTCGCCGAGCACGACGACGTCGGCGGGCTCGTCGGCCCACCCCGGCGCGAGCCGGTCCGCGGCGTCCGGCAGCACGCGGCCCTCGACCCGTGCGAACAGCGCCCGGTCCGCACCGCGGCGCGCGCGGGCCGCGGCGCGGCGCCAGCGGGCGAGCACCGCGCTCGTGGCGCGCTCGCCGCGAGACGCGAGGGCCGAGGTGGGGCCGGGCACGCGCGCGACGAGCGCGCACGCGCGCCGCACCGTCCGAAGCACGAGGTCGGGCGCGAGCTCGAGCCCGCGCCACGCGACACGCCACGGCAGCCGAGCGACCCCGGACGACAGGTCGACGACCTCGACGACCGGCTCGGCCGCGACGGCCTCGGTCGCGAGCTGCGTCACGAGCCGGACGTGCGCACCGGCGCGGACGGCCTCGGCCTGCACGGGCACGAGCGCACCCGCGCCCGCCTCGCTCGTCGCGAGCAGCACGACGCGGGCCGCGGACGCGTCGGACGGGAGCGGGGCGTCGAACAGGTGGTGGCGCAGCGCGTCGCGGTAGGCGGCGGTGCCGTAGCGCGCGACGAGCACGTCCCGCACCGCCGCACGGTCGCACGTCTCGGCGCGTGCGGCGAGCGCGGTCACCGCCGCGACGACCTCGTGGGGCGCGGGACGCACGGGCACGAACGCGACGAGCCCCTGCTCGGCGGCGTCGGACAGCGTCTCGGGCGGGCCCGCGCTGCGGGTCACGACGACGGGCAGCCCCGCCATCGCCGCCTCGACGACCGTGAGACCGAACGTCTCGTAGTCGGACAGGTGGACGAGCACGTCGGCCGCGGCGAGCAGCCCGGGGAGCTCGTCGGGGTGTGCGGGGCCGTGCCAGGTGACGCGGTCGGCGACGCCGAGGCGGTCGGCCAGCGCCGCCAGCTCGTCGCGCTGCGGGCCGTCCCCGACGAGCGTGAGCCGCGCGGCGGGGTCCGCGACGGCGAGCGCCTCGAGCACCGTGCGCACGTTCTTGCGCTCGACGAGGTTGCCGACGTAGACCCAGCGCAGCAGCGGCCCGTGCGGCGCGGGGACGGGCACGAACCGCGCGTCGTCGACCGGGTTGCCGATCACGTCGACGCGCGGGCGCAGGTCCGGCACCCGGCGGCGCAGGTCGCGCGCCTGCGCGCGGGACACGGTCAGGTGCACGTGCCCGCGCTCGAGCATCGAGCGGTACGCGGCGAGCCCGTCCGGCGTGCGCAGGACGGTCTCGAGGTAGGTCGCGTGCTCGGTCGTCACGAGCCGCTGCCCCGCGCGCAGCAGCGGCGCGACCGCGAACCCCGACGGCATGCCGACGTGCGCGTGCACGACGTCGGCCGCCGCGAGCTCGGGCAGGTCGCCCGCGGCCTGGGCGGCGACGATCGCCTCGCGGTGCGCGAGCGCGGTCGCGACGCGCGGCGTCATCGGGTCGAGCGGCACACGCAGACGCACGACGGTCCCGTGCGGCGAGTCCTCGCGCGTGAGCGAGGCGGCCTCGTCGGGCGCCACGGAGGTGACCTGCACGATCGTCGTCGCGCTCGCGGGGTGCGCGAGCGCGGCGACCGACTGCTCGACGAACGAGCCGTGGTAGGGCGCGTCGGCCGTCGGGTACCACGGCGTCAGCACGACGAGCCGCCGCTCGCCGCCCTCGGGCCGCGTCACGCCGTGGCCGCGCCGAGCACGATGCGCGTGACGCCGTCCCAGCCGGGCTCGCCGGTGACGCGGCGGCCGTCGACCAGCACGCGCACGCCGGGCAGCTGCTGTGCGGACAGCGTGCGGTACTCGTCGTGGTCGGCCTGCAGGACGGCGACGTCGACCGGCTCGCCGAGGTGGTAGGCGTCCCAGCCGAGCGAGCCGAGCTCCTCGTCGGAGTACAGCGGGTCGTGCACGAGCACCTGCGCGCCCGCGGCGCGCGCGGCGTCGACGGTCGCGAACACGCCCGAGAACGCGGTCTCCTTGACGCCGCCGCGGTACGCCGCGCCGAGCACGACCACGCGCAGCCCCGACAGCGAGCCGCCCGCGGCGGCGCGCGCCAGGTCGACCGCGTGCGACGGCATCGCGGCGTTGGCCTCGCGGGCCGCGCGCACGATCGTCGCGTCCGGGTCGTTGAACAGGTAGAGCCGCGGGTAGACGGGGATGCAGTGCCCGCCGACCGCGATGCCGGGCCGGTGGATGTGCGAGTACGGCTGCGAGTTCGAGGCCTCGATCACGGCGTGCACGTCGATGCCGTTCTTCTCGGCGAACCGGCCGAACTGGTTGGCCAGGCCGATGTTGACGTCGCGGTACGTCGTCTCCGCGAGCTTGGCGAGCTCGGACGCCTCGGCCGAGCCGAGGTCCCACACGCCGTTCGGGCGGGCCAGGTCGGGCCGCTCGTCGAAGTCGAGCACCTGCTCGTAGAACTCCACCGCGCGCTGCGCGCCGCGCGGCGACAGCCCGCCGACCAGCTTGGGGTAGCGCCGCAGGTCCGCGAACACGCGGCCCGTCAGGACCCGCTCGGGGGAGAACACCAGGTCGAAGTCCACGCCCTCGGTCAGGCCGGAGACCTCCTCGAGCAGCGGCTTCCAACGGGTGCGCGTGGTGCCCACCGGCAGCGTCGTCTCGTAGGACACGAGCGTGCCCGGGGTCAGGTGCGCACCGAGCGAGCGCGTCGCGGCGTCCATCCAGCCGAAGTCCGGCTGCCACGTCTCGTCGTCGACGAACAGCGGCACGACGAGCACGACGGCGTCCGCCCCGGGGATCGCGTCGGCGTAGTCCGTGGTCGCGCGCAGCCGGCCCGCGGGTACCAGCTCGGTGAGCTTGTCCTGCAGGTGCGCCTCGCCGGGGAACGGCTCCGTCGCCGCGTTCACCAGCTCCACGACCTGCGGGTTCACGTCGACACCGACGACGTCGTGCCCCTTCGACGCGAACTGGACGGCCAGCGGGAGGCCGATCTTGCCAAGGGCGACGACAGCGATCTTCACAGGATCCTCGAGGGTGCGGGGGCGGGGCTGACGGACGTCGACAGGAACCGCGCGAAACGGCCTCCCTATACTAACGACGGCCTTCGCGCTGTCCCCGGGACCCACCGGGACCCACGCGGAGGTCGTCCCTTGTCGACGCGGCGCGCCCGGCGCGCCCGAGGAGGTCGAGTGGTCCACGACGGGCGACGCCCGCACGTCCTGCTGGTCGCGCTGTACTACCCGCCGTCCCGCGCGAGCGGGGTGTTCCGACCGCTGGCGATGGCGAACCACTTCGCCGCGTCGGGCTGGGACGTGACGGTCGTGACGGTGACGGAGGACTTCTTCGACCGGGTCGTCGGCTCGCGCGACGACTCGCTGCTCGCGACCGTCGACCCGCGCGTGCACGTCGTGCGCGTGCCGCTGCCGATGTCGCACCTCGACCCCGACCTGCGCCACCGCGGGCGTCTCGCGACGACGCTGCCGTTCGTGCACCGCGCGCTGACGATCGCGGGGCAGAAGTACGTGTTCCCCGAGCAGTACGGCTCGTGGGTCCTGCCCGTCGCGAACGCGATCGGCCGCGTGCACCGGCACCACCCGGTCGACGTCGTCGTCGCGACGGGGAACCCGTGGTCGGACTTCGCCGCGGCGTACGCGGCGCACGTGCGCCACCGCATCCCGTACGTCATGGACTACCGCGACTCGTGGACCCTCGACCTGTTCGAGGAGACCGACGCGTTCCCGCCCGGGCACCTCGCGAGGCGCTGGGAGAGCCGGCTGATCGGTTCGGCCGCGCGCGTGACGTTCGTCAACGAGGCGCTGCGGCACTGGCACGCCGAGCGCTACCCCGCGGCCGCAGACCGGATGCGTGTGCTGCCCAACGGGTACGACGCGGACCTGCTCGGCGAGCCGGGGTTCCGCTCGCCCGAGCCCGGCGCGCCGCTGCGCTTCGGTTTCATCGGCACGGTCACCGACCGGCACCCGCACGACGCGATGTGGGAGGGCTGGAAGCTCGCCCGCCGCGACCCCGCGATGGCGGGCGCGACCGCGCACGTCTACGGGCACCTCGGGTTCTTCGCCGGCCAGGCGGACCGCATCCGCGCGCTGCTGCCGTTGGACGAGAACGTCGGGGTCACGTACGAGGGCCCGGTCTCGAAGGCCACCATCGGGAAGGTGTACGACGACCTCGACGCGATCCTGCTGATGGCGGCGGACTCGCGCTACGTCACCTCGGGCAAGGTGTTCGAGTGCATGGCGTCGGGCAAGCCGATCACGGGCGTGTTCTCCCCGACGACCGCGATCGCCGAGCCGCTCGCCGGCTACCCGCTCGCGTGGTCGGCGGCCGAGCTCACGCCGCAGGGCGTCGCCGACGCGCTCGTCGCGACCGCCCGCGGCGCGCGCGAGCAGACCGCCGGCCAGCACGTCGACGCGCTGGTGCACGCCCGCACCTACCGGCGCGACGCGTTGCTCGAGCCGTTCGTCGCCGAGGTCGCGGAGGTGGCCGGTGCCTGAGCCCACGCAGGATCGGACCGCGGCCGGCCGGCCGGGCCGGCTCGTCGTCGTCACCCCCTGGTACCCGACGCCGGAGAACCCGTACTGGGGCGCGTTCGTGCGGGCCACGACGCTCGCGCTGGTCGAGCAGTTCCCGGACCCGCTCGTCGTGCACGTCGAGGCGCGCGTCCCGGACGCCCCGGCGGTCGCGACGACGCGCGAGGTGGTCGACGGGATCGAGGTGCTGCGCGTGCCGTTCGTCGTGGCGCCCGCCACGTCCCGCGCCCGCGTCGCTGAGCTCACGCGTGACGCGCTCGCGCCGTACGCCGACGAGCTCGCGGCCGCGCAGGTCGTGCACGCGCACGTCGGCATGCCGACCGGCTGGGCGGTCGTCGACCTCGTCGGGGAGCGCACGCGCGTCGTCGTGAGCGAGCACGCCTCCTACCTCAACCGGCTGTGGGCCGACGAGCGCACGTCCGCGATGTACGCCGACACGGTGCGCGGGGCCGCGCGGTTCACGAGCGTCGGCGAGGACACCTCGCGCGCCCTGCGCCGTCGGTACCCGGACGTCGCCGAGTCGGTCCACACCGTGCACAACTCGGTCGACGTCACGCGGTTCGAGCTGCGCGAGGACGTGCCGGGCCGGCTCGACCGGTGGCTGTACGTCGGCAACGTGCTCGAGGCCAAGGGCGTGCTGCGGCTCGTGCGCGCGTTCGCGGCGTGGCGCGCGCGCCGCCCCGACGCGACGCTCACGGTCGCGGGCGGCGGCGCCGACACCGACCGCGCGCTCGCACTCGCCGACGAGCTCGGCGTGGCGGACGCGGTGCGGTTCCTCGGCCGCGTCGACCCCACCGGGATCGCCGCGGTCTATCGCGACGCGGACGTGCTCGTGCACCTGTCGGTCTCGGAGACGTTCGGGCTGTCCGCCGTGGAGGCGCTCGCGGCCGGGCTGCCCGTCGTGGCGACCGCGACGCGCGGTGCGCAGCGCAACCTCGACGTCGCCCAGGACCTGTGGATGGCGTGGCTCGTCGAGGTCGGCGACGAGGTGGACGACGTGCTGGCCGCCGTCGAGGGCCTCGAGGCGCGGCACCGCTCGGCCCGGCCGGGGCTCGTGCGCGAGGATCTCGCGCTGCGGTTCGGCCCGCAGACGGTCGCGGCGACGCTCGGACGCACGCTGCGCGGCGAGCCGGAGCCCGAACTGCCGGCCGACGCGCCGGTCGTCGTCGCGATCGCGCTGCACCGCGCGGTCGTCGCCGCCGCGACGCGCGTCGTGCGGGACGCGGCGCGGCGCGGGGCGCGGGCGTACCTCGTGACGGACGGCTCGCACGCCGTCGATGTCGACGACCGCGTGACCGTCCTGGACGTCTCGCCCGCGCGCTACCGGGTGATCACGCACCGTCTCGAGCGGTGGACGGTCGACGGCGTGCCGCGTGTCCTGCTCGGCGCGGCGCGCCCGCTGGCGCGCGGCCTGGGCCGCGCGGACGCCCTGGACGCGCTCGCCGCGCGGCAGCAGGACCTGAGCACGCGGCTCAAGCGCACCGTGGGGGAGAAGGGCGTGCACGCGCACGTCGACCCGCTCGTGCTCGCGCGCTACGTCGAGCGGACGTGGGGTGACCTGCTCGTCGACCCGGTGCTGGTGACGTGGGGCGACCCGCGCGGCATCCCGCTGGCGACGCGGCTCGCACGCGCGAACCCCGACGCGCACGTCGTGCGGACCGCGCACCACGACCTGCTCGTCGACGTGCTGGCGAGCGCGTCGGGCGCGCGCGACACCGACTGACGGCCGATCGCGGGGACCGGTGGGACGTGGCGCGCCACGCCTCGCCGGTCCCCGCGGCCTGCGTGCATGTGTGACAGGTGTGAATTACTGTGACCGCGGCTTGGACCGCGAGCAGCGAGGGGCACCACCATGCGACGACGCCGACACCTCGCCCTGGTGTGCGCTCTCGTCGGCGCGCTGACCGTGACGGCGGCCCCCGCGGCCGTGGCGGCCCCGGCGCGCGACGCCCTCCCGGCGGCGGGCGCGGACCCCGGCGGCGTGACGGGCGCGACCAGCGTCCCCGTCGCGCCGGACGCACCGGTCCGCACCACCACCGTGCCGCTCGCCGGCGGCGTCGACGGCCCCAGCCGGCGCACGCTCGACCTGCCGGTGGACGCGGACCACGACCACGAGGTGCCGGCGACCTCCCGGCTCGCCGTGCTCACCGCGGCGCGCGGCACCGCCGACTTCGACCTCGTCGGCGTGACGTGGGCCGCGGGGGCGCAGGTCACGCGCGTGCTCGTGCGCACGCGGCACGCCGGCGCGTGGTCGACGTGGCAGGAGCTCGAGGTCGACCCCGCGACACCCGAGGCCGGGACCGCCGAGGCCGCCGGTGCGCGCGGCGGCACCGCGCCGTTCGTCCGCACGGGCTCCGACGGGCTGCAGGTGCGGCTCGAGACCGCGACCGGAGCCGCGCCCGCGCGGCTGTCCGCGACGCTCGTCGACGCGGGCGTCGAGGACCTCGCCGACGCCCAGGTCACGCAGGTCACCGACGCGACGGCGGGCGTCGCCCCCGGCACCACCGCGCTCGACACCGCCACCGCCGTGGCCGGCGTGAGCCCCGCCGCGCTGCGGCCCGCGATCGTCACGCGCGCGCAGTGGCGCGCGAACGAGCGGCTGCGCAAGCCCATCGACTGGAGCTCGACCATCCAGGCGGCCGTCGTCCACCACACGGTCAACGCGAACGACTACACGCGCGCGCAGGCACCGGCGCTCGTGCGGGGCATCTACGAGTACCACATCAAGGGACGCGGCTGGAGCGACGTCGGCTACCACTTCCTCGTCGACCGGTTCGGGACGGTGTACGAGGGGCGCAAGGGGTCGCTCGACAAGGTGCCGCTCGGCGTCCACTCGGGCGGCTTCAACACCAACACCATCGGCATCGCGATCATCGGCGAGTTCACGAGCAAGGTCCCGTCGACGACCGTGCTGCGCGCCGTCGCGCAGGTCGCGTCGTGGAAGCTCGCGTCGTACGGGCGTGACCCGCTCGGCACCACCGTCCTGACCGCCCGCAGCGGGAGCACGCACCCCAAGCGCAAGCCGGGCTGGCGCGGTGAGCTGCCCGTCATCATGGGTCACCGCGACGTCGGGTCCACCGCGTGCCCGGGCCAGATGGTCTACAACCGGCTCTCGACGATCCGCTCCTACGCGGCCGACCAGGTGAACCGGGTGACGTCGCGCGTCGCGACGGCCGCGAGCACGCCCGGCCGCAACGTCGTGGCCGAGGCGTACGCGAAGAGGTGGTCGACGTGGTCGGCGTCGGTGCGCTCGGTGTGCACCGGCACGGTCGTCGCGAGCCTGTCGGGCAAGAGCCGCGGGTGGATGCCGGTGCGGTGGGGCCAGAAGCTCGCGGACGGCTCGGCGGCACCGCCAGGGCTGTACTCGATCACGACCACGCGGCACGGGCTCGTCGACACGGTGTACGTCGAGGCGCTGCCGAAGGGCGGGTACGGCGACGAGTCGTGCGGCATCTCGCGCTGGGGTGGCGCCGACCGGTACGCGACGGCGGTCGCGCTCGGCCGCGCCGCGACCGGTGGCTCGCAGCAGGTCGACGACATCGTGCTGGTCGCCGGCACGCAGTCCTCGGTCGTCGACGGGCTCGTCGCCGGCCCGTTCGCGGCGTCGCTCGACGCGCCCGTGCTGCTCGGCGCGGTCGACGGGCTGCCGGAGGCCACCCGGACGGAGATCCGGCACCGCGCCCCCGAGCGGGTGTGGCTCGTCGGCGGGACGGGCGTCCTGGGCCGGGCCGTCGAGTCGCAGCTCGAGGCGCTCGGCGTCCGGGACGTGCGCCGGCTGGCGGGGGCGGACCGGTACGGCACGGCGGCGGCGGTCGCGGCGCGGATGCCGGCCGGCCGCTCGGTCGTGCTCGCGTCCGGTGCGCAGGCGAACCTCGTGGACGCCGCGGCGGCCGGCGGGGCGGCGGCCGCGACCGAGCAGCCCGTGCTGCTCACGGCGCCGGGCACGCTGCCCACGGCGACGAAGAACGCCATGCAGGCGCGAGGGGTGCGCACGACGACGGTGGTGGGCGGCACCGGCGCGGTGTCGCTCGCCGTCACGTCGTCCGTGCGCTCCGTGACGAAGGGACAGGTCGTGCGGTTCGGAGGTGACGACCGCTACGCCACCGCGCTCGCGGTCGCGAAGGGGTTCGCGTCGGCGGTCGGGACGTCGCGCGTCGTCGTCGCGGCGGGCTCCGACGACCACCTGATCGACTCGGTCACGGCCGGTGCCCTCGCGCGCCTCGTCGTGCTGGTGCCGGGGAACGCGAGCCACGGCGGCGTGCAGAAGTGGCTCAAGGCCGCCGGCACGGACCGGCTGGACGTCGCGGGCGGCGCCGGTGCGGTGACGCCCGGCGCGCTGCGGAGCCTGGTGGCGGCGATCTGATGCGCCGATCCCTCACGCCGCTGCTCGCGGCGCTCGTCACCAGCACGCTCGTCGTGACCCCGGCGGCCGCGATGGACCCGCCCGTGAGCCCGACGCAGAGCGGTCGCACCGAGAGTGCGGCCGCGTCCGTCGACCTCCCGGCGGCCGCGCCCGCGTCCTTCACGGTGCACGGCAGCGGCTGGGGCCACGGCCTGGGGATGTCGCAGTTCGGCGCGTACGGCATGGCGCTCGACGGTCGCTCGGCGACGAACATCCTCGAGCACTACTACGCGCCCGCGAAGGTCACGACGCGCACCGACGACCCGACGATCCGCGTGCAGGTCCGTGCGGGCGTCACCTCGGTCACCGTCAGCCGGGACTCGGGCGTGACGTGGACGCTCGGCACCGCGCCGGGCACCACCGTGTCGGTCGCCGCGTCCTCGCTCACGTTCACGTACTCCACCGCGAGCGGGACCGCCCGCGTCTCGACGACCGTCGACGGCACCCAGTACCGCACCAACCCGTCGACGTGGCCGGAGCTCACGCTCACCTGGAAGGGCGGTGTGGTCAGCGTGCCCGGCGCCAACGGTGGGTCGGGCACCGTGCGCTACAAGCGCGGGAGCCTCGCGTTCGGCCCGCTGAGCGGCGCGGTGAACACCGTCAGCGTCGTGCGGCTCAACAGCGAGTACCTCTACGGCATCGCGGAGATGCCGTCGTCGTGGCCGGCGTCCGCGCTGCAGGCGCAGGCGATCGCGGCGCGCACGTACGCCTACCGCAAGTACCAGGCGGGCGTGCGCTCGTCGATCAACGCGCACCTCACCGACGAGACGACCGACCAGAAGTACACGGCGTACAACAAGGAGGCCGAGGCGGGGTACGGCAAGTACTGGGTCGCGGCCGTGGACGCGACCCGCGCGTCGGGCAACGCGCGCGTGATCCAGGCGCCGGACGGCCGGCTCGCCGAGACGTACTACTCGTCGTCGACCGGCGGTCGGACGACGAACTCCGAGGACGTGTGGGGGAGCGCGACGATCCCCTACCTGCGCAGCCGCGACGACCACTGGTCCGTCGACCCGCGCGTGCGCAACCCGTACGCGACCTGGACCACGACGATCACGCAGGCGCAGATCCGCGCGAAGTTCCCGCGGCTGTCGGACGTGGCGCGCCTCGAGGTCTCGCAGCGCGCGAGCTCGGGCGCGGCCATGCAGCTCAAGGCGACGTCCACCGCCGGCTCGGTGCAGTACCTCCTGGCCAAGCCGACGACCGACGGTGTGCGCACCGCGCTGGGGTCGCGGCTCGGGATCATGTCCGCCTACCTCAGCCTCGAGGCGCCCCCGGCGCCCGATCCGAGGTCGGACGTCCAGCGGCTCTCGGGCGACGACCGGTTCGCCACGGCGGCGGCCATCGGTCGCGCCGCGTTCCCCACGGGCCGCACGGTCGTGGTCGTCTCCGGCCAGCAGGCCTCGCTCGTCGACGGGCTCGTCGCCGCGCCGTACGCGCGCTCGATCAAGGCGCCGGTGCTCCTCTCGACACGCAGCTCCGTGCCCGAGGCGTCGATGGCCGAGATCACGCGTCGCGGCGCCACGAGCGCCGTGCTCGTCGGCGGCACGGGTGTGCTCACCACGGACGTGTCCGCGCAGCTGCGCGCCGCGGGGCTGTCCGTCACGCGCCTGTCGGGGGCGGACCGGTACGCGACCGCCGCCGCGGTCGCGCGGGCGTTCGGCTCCGCGGGCTCCGTCGTCGTCGCGTCGGGCGTCACGGCCAACCTCGTCGACGCGGCCGCCGCGGGCGGACCCGCTGCGGCGTCCGGCCAGCCCGTGCTGCTGGTGCCGCGCTCGAGCGTCCCGGCCGCGACCCGCGCGACGATCACGGCGCTCGGCGCGCGCAGCGCGACCATCGTCGGCGGCACGGGCGTCGTGACGAGCGGCGTGGCGGACGCCCTGCGCGCGGACGGCCTGCGGCTCACGCGCCTGTCGGGCACCGACCGGTACGCGACCGCCGCGGCGGTCGCCGACGCCTACGAGCCCTCGCTCAAGGCCGGTACGGTGGTCCTCGCGTCCGGTCTGGACGCGAACCTCGTCGACTCCCTCACGGGCGGCGTGCTGGGTCGGCTGACCCTGCTCACCGCGGGTGCGGGGGTCCCCGCCGCGACCGACCGGTGGTTCGCCGCGCGGGAGGTGTCGCTGCTGCAGGTGCTCGGCGGCACGGGCGCGGTCCCGGACTCCGCGGTGGAGGCAGTGCGTTGAAGGTCCTGAGCGTCGTCGGCGCTCGTCCGCAGTTCGTCAAGCTCGCCCCGATCGCCGAGGCCCTGGGCCGCGCGGGCGCCGAGCACGTGATCGTCCACACGGGTCAGCACTACGACCCGGGGATGTCCGACGTGTTCTTCGCCGACCTGCGCATCCCCGCACCGGACGTGCACCTCGCGGTCGGGTCCGGTTCGCACGGTGCGCAGACCGGCGCCATGCTCGGCCCGCTCGAGGCGGTCATGGACGAGCACCGGCCGGACTGGGTGCTGGTCTACGGCGACACCAACTCGACGCTCGCGGCCGCGGTCGCCGCGGTGAAGATCCACCTGCCGCTCGCGCACCTCGAGGCGGGACTGCGCTCGTTCAACCGGCGCATGCCCGAGGAGCACAACCGCGTGCTCACCGACCACGCCGCGGACCTGCTGCTCGCCCCCACGCAGGTCGCGATGGACCACCTCGCGCACGAGGGGCTGGCCGAGCGGTCGGTGCTCGTGGGGGACGTGATGACGGACGTGTGCTTCCGGGTGCGTGACGCGGTCGCAGCGTCGGGGACCCGTCCGGCCGGCGTCCCCGACGGCGAGTACCTCGTCGCGACGATCCACCGCGCGGAGAACACCGACGACCCGGCGCGCCTGCGCGCGATCGTCGCCGCGCTCGCCGCCCTGCCCGTGCCGCTCGTGCTGCTCGCGCACCCGCGCCTGCGCGCCCGCTGCGCCGAGCACGGGATCGACCTCGCGCAGGGGTCGGTCGTCGTCGCCGACCCGCTGCCGTACCCGGAGATGGTCGCGGCCGTGATGGGCTCGGTCGGCGTGGTCACCGACTCCGGCGGCCTGCAGAAGGAGGCCTTCCTCCTGGGGCGCGCGTGCACCACACTGCGAACCGAGACGGAGTGGGTCGAGACGCTCGAGGGGGGATGGAACGTGCTGCTTCCGGACGAGGCGGACCTCGCGCGGCTCGCGCAGGTGGCGCTGCGAGGACCAGGTGCGCTGCCGCAGGCGACGCCGTACGGGTCGGGCGACGCCGCCGACCGGGTGGTGCGGGTGCTGCAGGACGCGCTCGAGGGTCGGCCGTGAGCGCGCGCGTGCGTCGCGGCGCGCTCGCGGCGCTGGTCGCCGCGGTCGTCGTCGGCGCGGCCGCTCCCGGGGCCTGGGCGGACGACTCGAGCCTCGAACGGCCGGGTGCGCTGGGCGGGACCGCGGACAGCGCGGTCGTCGCCGCCACCGCGCGGCCGCTCGCGGACGCCCGCCCGGCGGCTGCCGGCGACCTGACGATCGACGGGCGCGGGTTCGGCCACGGCATCGGGTTGTCGCAGTACGGCGCGCAGGGCCAGGCGAAGGCGGGCCGCACCGCGAGCACGATCCTCGCGTTCTACTACCCGGGCACCGGCTCGACCACGCGGTCGGACTCGCGTGCTCTCAAGGTCTGGCTGCGCGACGACACCGACCACCTGCTCACGTTCGTCGCGGAGCCGGGCCTGACGGTCGCGGGCAGCAACCCCGTCACGGGCACGTCGAACGCCGCGACGCCGCTGCCCGAGACGGTCGTGCAGGGCGGCAAGCGCCTCACGGTGACGTTCTGGCAGGTCCGCCGCTCGGGTTCGTCGTGGGCGCTGCAGGCCAAGGCGAACGGCACCTGGTACCCGTACACCAGCAGCCGCGTGCGCACCGCCCTCGCCGGGTCGACCAAGGTGACCGTGCGCGCCAAGGACAGCACGCTGCGCAACGTCAACGGCTCCAAGGCGCGCGAGTACCGCGGCACTCTCGCCGCGAACCTCACGGGGACGTCCGCGAGCTCGGTGACCGTCACGGCCGGCACGACGTACACCTCGTACCTCGTCTCCGTCGTGCCCTCGGAGATGCCGTCCTACTGGCACCAGCAGGCCCTGCGCGCGCAGGCCGTCGCCGCCCGCACGTACGCCGCGTTCGACGCCGGGTACTCGAGCCGCCCGTGGTGGTACGACACGTGCGACACGGCCGCGTGCCAGGTGTTCAAGGGCCTCGCCGAGTACGACCTCAAGGGCACCCGGCTGCAGACGTTCACGGCCGCGAGCACCACCGAGGCCGTCAAGGCGACCGCGGGACTGGTCCGGACGTACGGCGGCAAGCTCGCGTTCACGCAGTTCAGCGCGTCCAACGGGGGATACACCGTCGCGCGCAGCGGTTATCCGTACCTCAAGGCGCGGGCCGACACGTACGACGCGTACCCGGCGTGGCAGGTGACGGTCAGCCGCGCGACGGCCGAGAGCGTCTTCGGCGTCGGCCGGGTCACCAAGGTCGCCGTGACGCGCGACGGCAAGGGTGCGTACGGCGGCCGGGCCACGTCCGTGACGGTCACGGGGACGGCGGGCTCCAAGACCCTCACGGGCGACGCGTTCCGCATCGCGCTCGGCCTGCGCTCGACGCTGTTCACGGTGTCGGTCGGGTCCTGACGCCCGACGACGACGCGCGCGGCCCCCGTGGTGGGGACCGCGCGCGTCGTCGTCCGGTGCGGGATCAGTCGAGGAGCTGCGTCGTGCCCGTCGCGGCCGAGCGCAGCACGGCCTCCGCGACACGCACGGTCGCGAGGCCGTCCTGCATCGTGACGATGTCGACCTCCTTGCCGAGCACCGCGTCGCGGAACGCCTCGTGCTCGGTGCGCAGCGGCTCGGGCTTCGGGATCGCGAACCGCACGACGTCGCCCTCGCTCACTCCGCGGAACTTGGCGATCGACTCCCACGTCGTCGGGACCGTGCCGTTGGCGTAGAACGTCAGGTCGGCGGTGAGCGTGTCGGCGACGAACGCGCCCCGCTCGCCGGTGACCACCGTGACGCGCTCCTTGAACGGCGACAGCCAGTTCACGAGGTGGCTGGTGACGGTCCCGTCGGCGAGCTTGCCGACGACCGCGACGAGGTCCTCGTGCTCGCGGCCGCTCTGCAGCGAGGTCTGCGCCGCGACGGACACGAACGACGACTGCGTGACCCACGCGGTGAGGTCGATGTCGTGCGTCGCGAGGTCCTTGACCACGCCGACGTCGGCGATGCGCGCCGGGAACGGGCCCTGCCGACGCGTGACCACCTGGTACACCTCGCCGAGCTCGCCCCCGGCGAGCCGCTCGCGCAGGTGCTGGAGCGAGGGGTTGTAGCGCTCGATGTGCCCGACGGCGCCGACGAGCCCGCGTGAGGCGAACGCGTCAGCGACGCGCTGCGCGGCCGCGGTGTCGGGGGCGAGCGGCTTCTCGACGAGGCAGTGCACGCCCGCCTCGGCGAGCGTGATCGCGACCTGCTCGTGCAGCGTCGTCGGGACCGCGGCGGTGACGTAGTCGACGCCCGCGGCGATGAGGTCCTCGACGGAGCGACCCACGGGCAGCCCGCCCGCGACGCCGTGCCGGTCGCCGCTCGGGTCCGCGACCGCCACGAGGTCGACGCCGTCCAGCGAGCGCAGGACCCGCGCGTGGTGGCGCCCCATCATCCCCAGGCCGATGAGCCCGGCGCGCAGGTTCGCCATCACGCACCCGCCTTCGCGACCGCGTTGACGCCCGCTACGACGCGCTCGAGGTCCTCGGCGCTCAGCGCCGGGTGCACCGGCAGGGACAGCACCTGCTCGCACGCCTCGCGGGTGACCGGCAGGTCGAACTCGAGGCCGAACGAGGGGAGCTGGTGGTTCGGGATCGGGTAGTACACGCCCGAGCCGACGCCGTGCTCGGCGAGCAGGGCCTTCGCGAACCCGTCGCGGTCGTGCGGGACACGGATCGTGTACTGGTGCCAGACGTGCGTCGCGCCCGGCGCGACGTACGGGACACCGACACCCTCGAGGTGCTCGGACAGGAAAGCGGCGTTCGCCTGGCGCTGCGCGGTCCAGCCGGGCAGCTTGCCGAGCTGCACGCGGCCGATCGCGGCGTGCACGTCGGTCATGCGCGCGTTGAACCCGACGACCTCGTTCTCGTAGCGGCGCTCCATGCCCTGGTTGCGCAGGAGCTGGACCTGGCGCACGACCTCGGGCGTCGCGCACGAGACCATGCCGCCCTCGCCGGACGTCATGTTCTTCGTCGGGTAGAGCGAGAACATCGCGAACGTGCCGAACGAGCCGACCGGCGCGCCCTGCCACGTCGCGCCGTGCGCCTGCGCGGCGTCCTCGAACAGCTGCAGGCCGTGCGCCTGCGCGAGCGCGCCGAGGGCCGTGACGTCCGCGGGGTGGCCGTACAGGTGCACCGGCATGATCGCGGCGGTGCGCTCGGTGATCGCGGCCTCGACCGACGCCGGGTCCAGGCAGTAGGTCCGCGGGTCGATGTCGGCGAACACCGGGGTCGCGCCCGTGAGCGCGACCGAGTTCGCGGTCGCGGCGAACGTGAACGACGGGACGATCACCTCGTCGCCCGGGCCGATGCCCGCGGCCAGCAGGCCGAGGTGCAGGCCGGTGGTGCCGGAGCTGACCGCGACGCACGCGCGGCCGCCGACGAGCGCCTCGCCGAACTCCTTCTCGAACGCGGCGACCTCGGGTCCCTGCGCGATCATCCCGGAGCGCAGCACGCGGTCGACCGCGGCGCGCTCCTCGTCACCGATGAGCGGCTTGGCCGCCGGGATCGTGGTGGGCGTCGTTGCGCTCATGCGTCCTGCTCCTCGTCCGCCGACGCACGTCGCGTCAGCACGCCGTCGTGCTCGTCGTAGACCTCGCCCGTGGTGGGGCAGCGGAACACGCCGCCGCCGGCGTCCTCGAGCGGGACCCCCGCGCGTCCCACCCACTTGAGCCGGCGCGCCGGGACACCCGCGACGAGCGCGTAGTCCGGCACGTCCCTCGTCACGACCGCACCGGCGGCGACCGTGGCCCAGCGTCCGACCGTCACGGGCGCGACGCACACGGCGCGCGCGCCGACCGACGCGCCCTCGCGCAGCGTGACGCCCACCGCCGTCCAGTCGTGCGCGCTCTTGGCCGTGCCGTCGGGGTTCACCGCACGCGGGAACTCGTCGTTGGTCAGCACCGCTGCGGGCCCGACGAACACGCCGTCCTCGAGCACCGCGGGCTCGTACACGAGCGCGTAGTTCTGCACCTTGCAGTTCTCGCCGATCCGCACGCCGGAGCCGATGTAGGCGCCGCGTCCGACGACGCAGCCCGCACCGAGCGTCGCCCCGTCACGGACCTGCGCGAGGTGCCAGACGGACGTCCCGTCGCCGATCGTCGCGGTGGGATCGACGTCAGCGGACGCCACGATGCGCACGTTCACCAGGCAGTTCTCCGGTCGGGGCAGCGGGTCGGGACGGTCCCGGCGGGGTGCCGGGACCTCGCACAGCGTACCGACGCGGGGCCGTCCGCCGGGGACGGGAGGTCCCAGGCACGCGGGTGCGGTCATGGTTCCGTGCGGTCACGGTTCCGTGGGGTCACGGTCACGGTCACGGTTGCGTGCGGGTGACCCGCTCGGTGGCGACGAGCCGCTCGAGCGCGGCGGCGTCCTGCGCGAGGCCCGCGGCGCGCGCGGGCGAGAGCAGGACCACGGAGCCGTCGGCCGCGAGCACCCGCAGCACGTCGCGCAGCCAGCCGGCGACGTCCGGGCGCGGCGCGAGCAGCACGCGGGGGCGGTCCGCGTCCTCGCCGGACCACCAGGCCGCGAGCTCGGCGTGCCGCACCGTGGCGGCCGGGTCCTGCGGGTCCGTGGCGAGTGCCGCGCGCGCCGGGTCCGCGGGGGGCACCCAGCCGAGCTGGTCGGCGTACGTCATGACGGCGGCCGCGGCGTCCACGGCGCCGGCGGGGAGCGGTCCGTCGGCGCGCCGCGCGAGCGCGGCGAGGGTCACGACGACGAGCGCGGCGCGCGGGGCGGGCTCCGGCGGGCTCGTCGTGAGCAGGACGTCGACGTCGTCGCCCACGCGCGCGGTCGCGTCGCCGGGGACGACGAGCGTGGCACCCGCACGCCAGGTCGCGAGCGCCCACAGCACGGTGCGCCAGTGCGGTGGCAGGTCGCTGCCGACGCCGGTCCCCGGGCCCGCGTCGAGCTCCTCGACGAGCAGGTTGGTGGTCTTGGCGACCCAGTTCGCGAGCACCGCCCCGGACAGCTCGACGCGCTCGCCGTCGTCGCCGTACCACGTGAGCCGAGGCCGTCCCGGGTCGGCCGTCAGGAGCTGCAGGAGTGCGGCCGGGTCACGCGGCGCGGGGGTGTGCGAGGGCATGCTCGTCACCCTAGAGGGGGCTCGCCGGAGCCGCGGCGCGCCGACCGCGTGGCCAGAATGTGAAAGTTCACCCGACAAACCGGGACAACTACCACGCCCCCGGTTGACGCCTAGGAACGACACGCGTGTAATTCGGATTGTCCGAGAACCAACTGGCGCAGCACCGGTGGACACGGCCGTCGACGGCGGCCCGCCGCAGGGGCCGCACAGCTCGAGCCTCGACCAGTCGATCATCAGATCCAAGCACCACCGGAGGCACGCATGTGGAACCTGCTCGACGATGACGGGGCCACGTCCGAGTTCCCCTCCGACGCGCACCGCCAGGCGCCCGTCGCGGCGTCGAACGTCCTGTCGCTGTTCGGCACGCCGGACGACGACGGCCCGATGGGCTGGCAGGAGCGCGCACTGTGCGCCCAGACCGACCCGGAGGCGTTCTTCCCCGAGAAGGGCGGTTCGACGCGCGAGGCCAAGAAGGTGTGCTCGGGCTGCGACGTGCGAGCGGAGTGCCTCGAGTACGCCCTCGAGAACGACGAGCGCTTCGGCATCTGGGGCGGCCTGTCCGAGCGCGAGCGCCGCAAGCTCAAGCGTCGCGTCGTCTGACCGCCCGAGCGCCTCGGTGCGGGTGCGGGTCCTGTCCCGCGCCGCGCCCCGAGCGTGCGGCGGCCGGTCGGGGGAGCGTGGCGAGTCGGTCCCGGCACCCACGGCCCCGGCGTGCATCATGGCCCGAGCATGAACTCCACCCGCCCGCCGCACGACCCCGCGGCGCACCCCGCGACGACGCCTGACCCGACGACCGGCCCGGGCGCACCCGCCGTCGACCTCGGCGCAGCGGCAAGCGCTGCGACCCCGACGAGCTCGACCCCGACGACGAGCTCGACGACGACGAGCTCGATCCCGACGACGACGTCGGTGACCGCGGTCCTCGTCACCCGCGGGCGCACGCCGTACCTGGCAGCGACGCTCGACGCGCTCGCGGGTCAGTCCCGTCGGCCGTCCCGCGTGCTCGTCGTCGACGTCGCACCGCGCACCGACGACCCGCAGGGCCCGCTGCCCCTCACGGTCGAGCGCGCGTTCGCGGTCGCGGCGTCCGCGCACACCGGCCCGCTCCCGCAGGTGCGGGTCCTGCAGGCCCCGCACGCCCGCACGTTCGGGCAGGCGGTCCGCGACGCGCTCGCGTCCGACGACGGCGCACGCACCACGTGGCTGTGGCTCCTGCACGACGACAGCGCGCCCGAGCCGACCGCGCTCGCCGAGCTCGCGCGCGCGGTCGCCCGCGCACCGTCGGTCGTGATCGCGGGGGCCAAGCAGCACACGTGGACCGACCCCGTCCGGCTGCTCGAGCTGGGGGTGCGCACCGACCGGTCCGGGCGGCGCATGACGGACGTCGAGCCGGGGGAGCTCGACCAGGGCCAGCACGACGCGCGCGACGACGTCCTCGGCGTCGGGACCGCGGGTGCGCTCGTGCGCCGCGACGCGTGGGACGAGCTCGGTGGACCCGACCCCGCGCTCGGGCCGTTCGGCGACGGGCTCGACCTGTCCCGCCGGGCGCGGCTCGCGGGGCACCGCGTCGTCGTCGTGCCGAGCGCCGTGGTGCGGCACGCGCAGGCGTCCTACCTGGGCCTGCGCGGGACGGGCCCGTCCGGGCGCGACGCGGACGGCGACGGCGAGGACGACAGCGCGGACCCGCGCCGCTCGTTCGCGGCCCGCCGCCGGGCGCTGACCCACCAGAGACTGGTCACCGCGCCGCTGGTGTTCGTCCCGGTCGTCGTCGTGCTCGCGCTCGTCAGTGCGGTGGTGCGATCGCTCGTGCAGGTCGCCGCGAAGCAGCCCGGGCTGGCGGTCGACGAGCTGCGCGGCCCGCTCGAGGCGCTCGCGCGTCCGGCGGCGGTCGCCGCCGCGCGCCGGCGTGCCCGCCGCACGCGCCGGCTGCCGCGTCGCGCGCTGCGGCCCCTGCAGGCGACGTGGCGCGACGTCTGGCGCCAGGCGCGCGACCGCCGGCTCGCCCGGCGCGAGGCGCGGCGCGTGGTGCAGGCGCCCTCGGAGCTCGAGCTGCGCGAGCTCGCGGCGCTCGCGACGCGCCGCCGTGCGGGCCTCGCGACCGTCGCGGTCGCGCTCGTCGCGGTGTCCGCCGTCGCGTTCGGCCCGCTGGTCGCGGCGGTCGGCCGTGGGGCGCGGCTGGTCGGCGGCGGGCTGCTGCCGCTCGCCGACGGTCTGGGTGACCTGTGGGCCGCCGCGACGTCGAGCTGGGTGTCCGGCGGGCTGGGTGAGCCGGGGCCCGTGGACCCGCTGCTGGGCGCGCTCGTCGTGCCGACGACCCTCGCGGGCGGACGCCCGTCGGTGGGCGTGGCGCTCGTCATGCTCGGTTCGGTGCTGCTCGCGGGTCTGGGCGCGTGGGCTGCCGCGGGTGCCGCGACGCGCGCGGTGACGTCGCGCGCGTGGGCCGCGGTCGTGTGGGCGGGAGCGCCTGCGCTGCTGCTCGCGGTCGGTGACGGCCGGCTCGGGCCGGTCCTGGCGCACGTGCTGCTGCCGTGGGTCGCGCTCGGGATCGCGCGCGCGGTCGGCGTCCAGCGCGTGGACCTGGTGCTGTCCGGTCTGGCGACCGCGCGCCGCCGGGACGACGAGCGCGCGGGCGGACGGGCGGCGGACGAGGGCTCCGACGGCGAGCAGCGACCCGACGAGCGGTCCGACGAGCGGTCCGACGAGCGAGCCGACGAGCGGTCCGACGACGAGCGGTCCGACGACGAGCGGTCCGATGACACGGCCGAGGACGGGACGGCCGCCGTCCGGGCGCCGGTCACCAACGCGACCCGTCGCTCGCGCCGCGACGAGCGTGCCGAGGCGCGCGCCGACCGCTCGCGGGGGACCCGCCCGCGACCCGTGACGTCCGCCGACCCCGCCGACTGGGTGGGTGCCGCCGCCCGCCCGACGGGATCGGTGACCGCCGCGGCCGCGGCCGCGCTCGCGTTCGCCGGCGTGGTCGCGGGTGCCCCGGCGCTGCTGGTCCCCGGTGTGCTCGCGGTCCTCGTCGCGGCGGCGTGCGCACCGCGGCACCGGCGCCGGGTCGCGTTCGTCGTCGTGCCCGCGCTGGTCGTGTCGGGACCCGTGCTCGTCGAGGCGTTCACGCGCGGCGCCGCCGGCCTGCGGCTGCTCGTCGCGGACCCCGGCCTGAGCGTCGCGACCCGCCCCGAGGGGGCGTTCGAGCGCCTGCTGGGGCTGCCGAGCGCCGCGGGTGCGCTGGTGCCGCAGAGCGTGCCGGACGGCGCGGTCACGCGTGCCTGGCCGCTCGCGCTCGGCGCGGTCGTGCTCGGACTCGCGGTCCTCGCGCTGCTGCGCGGCCGGGTCGCGCGCGGCGTGCGGCTCGGCTGGGCGGTCGCGGCGGTCGCGCTCGCGGCCGCGACCGCCGTCGCGCTGCTGCCCGTGGGCGTGCAGGACGGCGTGGTCGCCTACGGCTGGACGGGCCCGGCGCTGTCGCTCGCGCTGCTGGGCCTGGTGCTCGCGGCGCTGCTGGGCGCCGACGGGATGCTCGCGCGGCTCTCGCGGTACGCGTTCGGCTGGCGGCAGGCCGGGGTCGGGCTGGTCGCGGTCGTCGCGCTCGCCGTCCCGGTGGTGTGGCTCGCGGGGTGGGGTGTGCAGGCGCGCGACGGCTCGGCGCTCGCCGTGACGGCCACCGAGCGCACGGTCGTGCCCGCGGTCGGGCGGCAGGCGCAGGGCTCGGCGAACGCGTCCCGCGTGCTGGCGATCGCGCGGGCGGCCGACGGCGCGGTCACGTGGCAGCTCCTGCGCGCGGACGGCCCGCAGCTCGTGGACGTCGCGGCCGCGGTCGAGACGCGCGCGGTCGCGGGCCCGGCGGACGCGCCGCACGGCGCCGGGACGGACGCGGCGACCGACGAGGTCGACGCGCTCGTCGCGCGCCTCGCGGCGGGTGCGAGCGGCGACGTCGCCGGGCCCCTCGCGGCGCTCGCGGTCGGCGACGTGCTCGTGCCGGTGCTGCCCGACGGTTTGTCCGAGGAGGGCGAGGCCGCCGCGGATCGCGAGCGGGACGCGCTCGTCGCGGAGCTCGACTCGACCGCCGGTCTCGAGCGCGTCACCCAGAACGCCTCCGGGATCCTGTGGCGCGTGCAGCCGGCGGCACCCGCCGGTGGCGGCGAGGCCGTCGACGTGGTCACCGCGTGGGCGCGCACCGTCCCGGGCGGCGACGTGCGGGACCCGGCGACGGACGCGGTCGCGGTGCCCGCGCGCGGACGCTCGGTCGACACGCGCGTCGCCGACGGTGACCCCGGCCGCCTCCTCGTCCTCGCCGAGCGTGCCGACCCCCACTGGCACGCGACCCTCGACGGCGTCCCGCTGCGCTCGGTCGACAACGGCTGGCGGCAGACGTTCGAGCTCGGTCCGCAGGGTGGTCACCTCGAGGTCGGGCACGACGCCCCGCAGCGCACCACGTGGCTCGTCGTCCAGGTGGTCGTCCTGGCCCTGACGGTGCTGCTCGCGATGCCGGTACGACGACGGAGGGCGGGCTGATGGGTGCGCGGCTGACGGCGGTGACCGCGGTGCGGCTCGTGTCCGGGGCGGCGGTGGCGGCGCTGGTCGCCGGGGTCGCCGTCCTCGGCTCCGGGCTGCCGTCCCCGGCGACCGACGAGGTGACGGTCCCGGGCGCGCTCGTCGACGTGCCGTTCTCCCCGACGCGCCTGGTGTGCGCGGGACCGCTCGTGCTGCCGCAGGAGCGGGACGCGGGAGACGCGTTCGACCCGGTCCCGGTGACACCGCTGACCTCGCTCGTCGCGGTCGCGACGTCGAGCGGCGGCGGTGCGGTGACCGACCTCGGGGGCGGCGTCGTGGCTGAGCGGTTCGGCGCGGGCGCGAGCTCGACGACGTCGCGCTGGGTGACCGAGCCCCTCGTCGTGCAGGCGGAGCCGACCGACGACCCCGCGTCCGTCGCCGCCGCGACGTCGGCCTACGTGACCGCGGGCGACCTGCGCGGCCTCGCCGCCGCGTCGTGCCAGGCGCCGACGACCGACGCGTGGCTCCTCGGCGGCTCGACCGAGCTGGGCGCGACGGCGCTGCTCGTCCTGCAGAACGCCGGGTCGACCGCGGCGGTCGTGCACCTCGACGTGTACGGCGCCACGGGTCCGGTCGACCTCGACACCGAGCAGTACCTGGTCGCGCCCGGGGCCGAGCGCGTCGTCGTGCTCGGCGGTCTCGCGCCGCAGGAGCGGCGGGTCGCGGTCCACGTCACCGCGACGGGCGGGCGGGTCACGGCGCACGTGCAGGACTCCACGCTCGACGGCTTCACCCCGACGGGCACGGACCTCGTGGTCGCGAGCGCGCCGCCGTCGCGGCGCCAGGTCGTGCCCGGCGTGGCGGTCCTGGCCACCGAGGTCGACGACCCCGACGCGGGGGCGGTGCGGCTGCTCGCGCCGGGCGGTGGGACGACGACGGCGCGCGTGCGACTGCTGGGCCCCGACGGGGTCGAGGACCTGCCGGGCGCGGGCGAGCTCGTGCTCGAGCCGGGCGTGGTGACCGACGTGCCGCTCGGCGGACTGCCCGCCGGCGCGTACACGCTCGTCGTCGAGGCGGACCGTGCGGTCGTCGCGAGCGCGATGCTCGCTCGGCCGGGTGCCCCGACGCAGCAGGACCCGGACGTCGCGACGCGCGAGCGGGCGTGGGTCCCCTCGGTGCCGGCGCCCGACGCGGCGGCGGCCACCGACGCGCAGGTCGTGGCCGTGCCGGACCGCGCCACGGGCACGCTCGTGCTGGGTGCGGTGGCACGCTCGGGTGCGCTCGACGCCGACGGCACCGCGACCGCCGAGGTGCGCGTGCTCGGCCCGGACGGGGAGCCCGTCGTGCGCGAGCGGGTCGAGCTGGCGCTCGGCCGGACCGCCGCGTGGGACCTGACGCAGCTCGTCCCCGCAGGCACGCGCGTGCGCGGTGTGCAGGTCATGCCGGACGGCGGTGCGTGGCTCGCCGGTGGGCTCGTCGCCCAGGTCGACCGGCCGGACGGCACGCTGCTCTCGGTGCTCGTCCCGGTGCCGGCGGACCTCGTGTCCGGCGCGACCGAGGTGCGCGAGGACCCGCGCCTGGGGACCCGCTGACGCGTCAGCGCGCGTCGTCGCCGTACGTCGGGTCCACGTCCTCGGGCGCGCGGCCCAGCATGTGCGCGACCTGCTCGACGACGACGTCGCGCACCAGGTCCGCGAGGTCGAGCGGGTCGTGCGCCCGCCCCTCGACCGGCCGGCGGTACACGACGACCCGCGCGGGCAGCCCCGCGTCGGCGGGGAAGTAGCGACCGAGCGGGACACCGCCGTGCTCCCACGGTGCCGGGTTGGACGGCGGAACGTCCTCGACCGCGAACTCGGTGCCCTCGAGCTGGCGTGCCCAGCGCCGCTCGAGGTGCTCGACGGCGTCGAGCACGAGGTCGTCGAACCGCTGCGCACGCGTGCGGTACGCGGGCATCGTGGTCGGCATCAGGGGTCCGCGCAGCCCGCGGCCGCGCCGGTCACGGCGCCGTACGGGCTGGACCGCCGGCGCCTCGCGCGGGCCGAGCGCGCGGCGTCCGGCACGGTCGGGCGAAGACGTGCTCACGCTCCGCACGATAGTCGCTGGACGAGCACGGGACCGCCGCGGCGGGCGGGGGAGGCGGGCCAGGCGCGACAGGACGGCGGCCGGTCGTGGTCGTGGCGGGGCGCTGCGCGGCGACGAGCGGCGTGGACGCGCGACGCCCCGCGCGCGGCGGGGTAGGTTCAGCCCGTGAGATCCGTCCGGCAGTGCTCGCGCACCGCGTGCGGCCGCCCGGCCGTCGCGACGCTGACCTACGTGTACGCGGACTCGACAGCCGTGCTCGGCCCGCTCGCCCAGCACGCCGAGCCGCACTCCTACGACCTGTGCGTCCCGCACGCCGAGCGCCTCACCGCGCCCCGCGGGTGGGAGGTCGTCCGGCTGCTCCCGGAGTTCGAGCCGCTCGCGCCGAGCCGCGACGACCTGCTCGCGCTCGCGGACGCCGTGCGCGAGGCAGGGCGCGCGCCCGAGCCGGTGGTGGCACCGGGCGTGCCCGAGCCGGCGGCGCTCGCCGACGCCCCGCGTCGTGGGCACCTGCGGGTGCTGCGAGGGGCAGGCGCGGACGTGGGCGAGGGGACGGTCTAGCAGTGGCACGTCGCAGGGGGAACGCCGCACGCGCGCGCGCGGCCGCGGCGCCGGAGCCGTTGGGCTCCATCAGCCAGCCGCGGGGCGCGCTGCCGCCCGGGACGCAGGAGTGCCTCGGGTGCGGCGAGACCCGCTTGACCCGCATCCGCATGGCGCTGCCGGACACGCGTCAGGCGACGTTCGTCTCCTGCCCGTCGTGCGAGGTGACCAACTGGTTCGCCCTGGAGGGTGACGGGACGCCGCTGTCCCGCGACGAGGTGACGGGCGGCGCGTGACGTCCCGCCCCGGGTGCGCGGGGCGTGCGCCGCAGCGCGTCCGACGTCCGGCGGTTCGACCGTTCCCCGATACGATGCCCCGGTGAGTGCCGAACGAGTCGACCTGTCCGCGTTCATCAAGGCGTACGACGTGCGAGGGGTCGTCCCCGACGAGCTCGACGCGCGCGTCACGCGAGCGATCGGCGCGGCGTTCGCCGACGTCGTCGTGATCCCCGAGACGCCGGCGGGATCCAGGCCGGCCGTCGTCGTGGGCAACGACATGCGCCCCTCGGGCCCCGAGCTCGTGGCCGGCTTCGCCGACGGCCTCGCAGGTCGCGGCGTCGACGTCGTGACGATCGGGCTGTGCTCGACCGACGGCCTGTACTTCGCGTCGGGCAGCCTCGGCATCCCGGGGGCGATGTTCACCGCGAGCCACAACCCGGCCCGGTACAACGGCATCAAGCTGTGCCGCGCGGGTGCGCGCCCGGTGGGCCAGGACACGGGCCTCGCGGCGGTCCGGGACCTCGCGGGCGACTACCTCGCGGGCGAGGTGCCGCAGGTCGGCGACGACGAGCGCGGCGCGGTCACCGAGCGGGAGATGCTCGCGGACTACGCGGCGTTCCTGCGGTCGCTCGTCGACCTGTCGGGCATCCGGCCCCTGAAGGTCGTGGTTGACGCGGGCAACGGCATGGGCGGGTACACGGCCCCCGCGGTCCTGGGCACGGCCGCGTGCCTGCCCGAGCTGCCGCTCGACGTCGTCCCGCTGTACTTCGAGCTCGACGGCACGTTCCCGAACCACGAGGCGAACCCCCTCGAGCCCGCGAACCTCGTGGACCTGCAGAAGGCCGTCGTCGAGCACGGGGCGGACATCGGCCTCGCGTTCGACGGCGACGCCGACCGCTGCTTCGTCGTCGACGAGCAGGGCGACCCCGTCTCCCCGTCGGCGATCACCGCGCTCGTCGGGCTGCGCGAGGTCGCGCGGGAGCAGGCGGCGGGCCGCGAGTCGACCGTGATCCACAACCTCATCACGTCGCAGGTCGTGCCCGACCTGCTGCAGGCCGCGGGAGCGCGCACCGTGCGCACCCGCGTCGGCCACTCGTTCATCAAGGCGCAGATGGCCGAGCACGAGGCGGTGTTCGGCGGCGAGCACAGCGCGCACTACTACTTCCGCGACTTCTTCTTCGCCGACACCGGCATGCTCGCCGCGCTGCACGTGCTCGCGGCGCTCGGCGGCCAGCCCCACCCGCTGTCCGCGCTCGCGGACTCCTACCAGCCGTACGTCGCGTCGGGCGAGATCAACTCGCGCGTCGTGTCCGTGCCGGACGCGCGTGCGCGCGTCGTCGACGCGTACGTGACGCGTCAGGGCGCCGGCCCGGTGACGGTCGACGAGCTCGACGGCCTGACGGTCTCGCACTGGGACTCCCACCCGCGCTGGTGGTTCAACCTGCGCGCGTCCAACACCGAGCCGCTCCTGCGGCTCAACGTCGAGGCCGCGGACGCCGACATCATGGAGAAGGTGCGCGACGACGTGCTCGCGCTCGTGCGGCAGGGCGAGCCCGCGTACGCCGGGGGTGCGGCGTGAGCCCCGACCTGACCGCCGCGAGCGGCGGGATCGAGGCGTGGGCACGCGACCTGCTGCGCTGCCCCGTGACGGGCGCGACTCTGGTGGACGCGACGGACGAGGAGGGCGCGCCGTGCCTGGACTCCACGGACCCGCAGCGTCCGCTGCGGTACCCCGTGCGCGACGGCATCCCCGTCCTGCTGGAGTCCGCCGCGACGCCGCTGCCGGCGCGCTGACGACGACGCGGGGCGTGCGGCCCGCCGCGCGGGCCGCCCGTACGCCGACGCTCACGCAGCTCGCCGCGGTCCTGCTGGCCGCGGTCGTGATCGGTGCTGTGCTGATCGGTGCGATGCCGGTCGGTGCGATGCCGGTCGGTGCAGCGCCGGTCGGTGCGGTGCCGGCGGTGGCCGGCGCGACGGGCTCGCGCGCGGGCGGCGACCGCGCGGACGCCCGCGACCAGACCGCCGCGCGGGCACCGTCGCTGCCCGTCGCCGCGCGCGCCGGTCGGGCGGTCGCGGACGTGGTCGTGACCGGCACGGGCGGGCCGGGGAGCGCGCGTGACGTCGCCGGGCACGTGCGGCCCGCCGCCGCCGGGGCGCCCGTCGCGCTGCAGCGGTGGACGCCCGCCGGGTGGCAGACGGTCGACCGCGGCCGGGCACGCGTCGACGGTGCGTTCACGCTGCGGCTCGTGACGGGCGGGCTCGGCAACGCGCAGTACCGGGTGGTCGCGCCGCACTGGCTCGGGCAGCCCCGGGTCGCGAGCGACGCGATCGACGTGGGCGCCTACGGCGACCTGCGCGAGGTCCTGCCGCCCGACGAGCCGTGCCAGGGCGCGGTCGCGTTCGCCCAGCCCGGGTGCGAGAACCCCGACCTCGCGGGCCGGCTGATGCCCGACCCGCGCCGCGGCGTGGGCTGGCACCGGGACACCAACGGCGCCTTCGCGTGCTTCCACGGCGAGACGGACGTCCCCGTGGAGCGGTGCGACTACGGGTCCACGCGCCCCGACGCGCTGCGGGTCGCTCTCGTCGGCGACTCGCACGCGGCGATGGTGCTGCCCGGGCTGCGGGACCAGGCCGAGCGGCTCAACTGGCGGCTGCACAGCTACGCGGCGGCGCGCTGCCTGCTCGCCGACCCCGGGCCGGTCGACGACGAGTGCCACTTCCGCCGCGGCGACCTGCTGCGCCGGCTGCTGGGCGGGCGGTACGACGTCGTCATCCTCACCGGCTACCGGCAGACCGCGGCGGCGCCGGACGCGATCGCGCTGGCGCTGCGGCGGCTGCTCGGCACCGGCGCGGTGGTCACGGTGATCGGTGACGGACCGAAGCTCGACGACGCCACGCTCGCTTGCGCCACGAACCCGGCCGCCACGGTCGCGCAGGTGGTCGCGTGCGCGATGCCGCGCGCGGCGGCGCTCCAGCCGCCCGACCCGCTGCTCGCCGCGCACGCGTAGGCGCCCGGGACGGTGCTCGTCGACACGGTCGACCTCATGTGCGGCGCCGCCGACTGTCGGCCCGTCGTCGGGCACGTCATGGCGTACCGGGACCTGCACCACCTGTCGGCGACGTTCGGCCGCTCGATCCTCGCGTACCGTCTGGGGCCGGTGGTGGCGGCGCTCGACGCGCGCGCCGCGGGGGAGCGCGGCATCGTCGGATGAGACCTCCCCAGCCTCCGGACCCGACGCGACCCCGTACCGCCCAGGAGGACCTCATGAGCGCCCTGCGCCGCACGCGCCTGCCCGGTGCCCTCGTCGCGCTCGTCGCGCTCGTCGCGCTGCTCGCGGTCGGGGTACCGGCTCCGGCGGCCCGAGCGGACGGCTCTGCCGCAGGCGCGTCCACGCGCGCGACGACGGGCGGTGCCGCGCGAGCGGGCACCGAGGCGGCCGCCACGACGTCGCGGCGCGTCACCGGCTTCGCGGCCCGCGGGACCGGCGGGCCGGGGACGCTGCGCGTGTTCTCGGGCCGCGTGCTGCCCGCGGCCGACCAGGCACCGGTCGTGCTGCAGCGATGGACCGCGGGCTCGTGGGTCACGGTGGCGCGCGCCCGCACGGGCTCGCGCGGCGGGTTCGACCTGCGCGTGCGGCCCGACGCGCTCGGGAACCGTCAGTACCGGGTGGTCGCCCCGGCCTGGTACGGGCGGCCGTGGGTCGCCAGCGGCGCGCTGGACGTGGGCGCGTACGGGGACCTCACGCGCGTCCTGGGCACGGGGGTCGCGTGCCTCGGCGCGGCCGCGATGGACCCCCGCGACCGTCCGTGCACCAACCCCGACCTGTCGGGCAGCATCCGCCCCGACCCGCGCCGCGACGGGTGGCAGGACGACACCGGGGGCGCGTTCTCCTGCTACGTCGCCGCCGTGACGGAGCGCGTGCGCTCGTGCACGTACGGGTCCCGGTCGCGGGATGCGCTGCGCGTCGCGGTCACGGGCGACTCGCACGGGGCCATGACGCTCCCCGGGCTGCGGGACTCCGCGGCGCGGCTGAACTGGCGGCTCGACACGTACGTCGCGCAGGGCTGCCTGCTCGCCGACCCGGGGCCGGCCGAGCACGCGTGCCACCTGCGCCGCGCCGACCTGCTGCGCCGGCTCGTCGCCGGGCGGTACGACGTCGTGGTCGTGACGGGCTACCGCGAGACGGGCGCGACGCCCGACGCGATGGCCGTCGCGTGGCGCCGCCTGCAGGAGGCGGGCACGCTCGTCGTCGCGATCGTCGACAACCCCACCATGAGCCGGTCGGCCCTCACGTGCGCCACGGGCGCCACGACCGTGCGCGTCGCGCTCGCCTGCCGCACACCGCGCGACGTCGCGCTCGCGACCCCCGACCCGCTGCGCAAGGCCCACGCGCTGGTGCCCGGCAGCGTGCTCGTCGACACCACGTCGCTCCTGTGCACGTCGTCGGTGTGCCGGCCCGTGGTCGGGCACGTGATGGCGTACCGGGACCGGCACCACCTGTCGGCGACGATGAGCCGCACGCTCGCGCCGTACCGGCTCGACCGCATCGCCGCGGCGCTCTGAGCGCCGCGCCCCACCCGGCGGGCCGTCAGGACCGGGGGTCCGGGACGCCGTGCGGCAGACGGTGCAGGAGCGCCGCCTCACGGTCGCGACGCTCGGCGGCCCGGTGCTCCGCGACCAGCTCGCGGTCCCGTCGCTCGGCCAGGACCGCGGCGAGGAAGGCCTCAGGATGCGTCCCGGCAGGCGGCAGCGGGTGCACGTAGCGTTGCACCTCCTGCGTGAGACGCGTGCCGAGCTCGACGCGCGAGCCCAGGTGCAGACGCGGCGCGCGCCCGAGGAACTGCCGCGTCGACAGCGCGAGACCGTCGGGCAGGCGTGCGACGTCCGCGGAGCGCGCCCACGCGGCCAGGTGCGGGGGCATGACGAGCGGCGCCCGCGAGGGTGAGCCACCCCGCACCCGCACCGCGTACGTCCCGGCCAGCACGTCACCGACCCGCTTGCCGCGCGGGTGGACCATCGACGTGATCAGCGCGACCGAGCCGAACGTGAGCCACAGCTCGACCACCCCGGTGAGCGCGCGCACGAGCGCCTGACGGAACACGATCGGGCCACCGTCGTCGCGCACGATGCGGATGCCCACCGCGAGCTTGCCGAGCGAGCGCCCGCGCGTGAGCGTGTCGACGAGCGTCGGCAGCCCGATCAGCAGGAACGCGACCATCACCGTCCCGCCGACGCTCGCGACGGCCTCGGACGCCGTGATCCGCACGACGTTCGCGAGCAGCATCGCGGCGGCGATCAGCACGACGACCAGCACGGCCAGGTCGATGAGCGCGCCGAGCAGGCGCGAGAGCACCGACGCCGACCGCGCGTCGAGCTCGACGGCCTCACCGATGACGATCGTGTCCGCCCCGACGTCCAGCCCGCTCACCTCCGGCCCCCTCGTCTCCCGACCCGCTCACCCCGCGTCCGCACCCTAGCGGGTCGGGCGGGATGGCAGGCTGTGCCGCATGGACCTCGACGCCTACCAGGCGGTGCACGCCGCGTCCTGGCAGCGGCTGGACGACCTCACGCGCATCCGGCGGCGTACGGGAGCGGAGGCCGACGAGCTCGTGCGGCTCTACCAGGCCGCCGCGACCGACCTGTCGACGATCCGCTCGGCCGCACCCGACCCGGAGACCGTCGCCCAGCTCTCGCAGCTCGTCGCCCGGGCCCGGGCGGCGGTCGCGGGCACGCACGAGCCGTCCTGGCGGGAGGTCGTGCGGTTCGTCGTCGTGACCGTGCCCGCGGCGTTCTACCGCCTGCGCTGGTGGACCGTGGCCGTGATGGTCGCGTTCGTCGCGGTCGCGCTGGTCGCGGGCGTGTGGGTCGCGACGGACCCGGACGCGCTCGCGGCGATGGGCACGCCCGCGGCGCGGCAGGAGTACGTCGACGACGCGTTCGCCTCCTACTACGACCCGGGCGTGGGCTTCGCGGCCACGGTGTGGACCCACAACGCGCTGCTCGCGGCGATCTGCGTGGGCACGGGCGTCACCGGCGTCGGGCCGGTGTACTTCCTGTGGTCCAACGCGGTCGCGATCGGCAACATCGGCGGCATGATGTCCGCGCACGGCGCGCTGGACGTGTTCCTGACGCTCATCGCCCCCCACGGGCTGCTCGAGCTCACGGCCGTGTTCGTCGCCGGCGCCGCCGGGCTCAAGGTCTTCTGGGCGTGGGTCGCGCCCGGGCCACGCACGCGTGGGCGCGCCCTGTCGCAGGAGGCCCGTGCGCTGTTCACCGCGGCGATCGGGCTGGTCGGTGTCCTCGGGCTGTCGGGCCTCGTCGAGGGTTTCGTGACCGGGTCGGGCCTGTGGTGGTGGGTGAAGATCGTCATCGGCGCGCTCGCGCTCGCGGCGTTCTGGACGTACACGATCGTCCTGGGTGGACGCGCCGTGCGGGCAGGGGAGACGGGCGACCTCACCGACGACCGCGCCGGGTACGCCCTGGCGACCGCGGGCTGAGACGGGCCGCCAGGCCGCGGCTCAGAGCCGGCCGGCGGCCTTGAGCGCCAGGTAGGTGTCCGCGAGCCGCGGTGCGAGGTCGTCCGGCAGCCCCTCGACCACCTCGGCGCCGCGCTGACGCAGGCGCACCGCGACCGCCGCACGCTCGAGGCCGGCGCGCTCGGCGGCGGCCGCGTCGAACACGGCCGTCGCGTCCGCGCGTCCGCGCGCCAGCTCCGCGACCTCCGGGTCGGCGACCGACGCGACGACCACCTGGTGCCGGTCGGCCAGCCCGGCGACGACGTCGAGCAGCCCGTGCTCGACGACCACGGGCTCCAGCGTCGTCAGGAGCACGACGAGCGCGCGCTGCGACATCCGGGCACGCACCTGCGCCACGACCCCGGGCCAGTCCGTCTCCACGAGCGCGGGCGTCACGCCCGCGAGCTGGTCCGCCAGGGCGGGCATGAGCCGCGGTCCGGACGTCCCGGCGACCCGCGCGCGCACGCGCCGGTCGTAGGCCAGCAGCTCGACGCGGTCGCCCGCGTGCTGCGCGAGTGCGGACAGCAGCAGCGCGGCCTCGATGCCCGCGTCGAGGCGCGGCTCGTCCTGCACGCGCACGGCCGACGTCCGGCCGGTGTCCAGCACGATCATCACGCGCCGGTCCCGCTCGGGCCGCCACGTGCGGACCACGACGTCGGCACGACGCGCCGACGCGCGCCAGTCGATCGAACGCACGTCGTCGCCCATGACGTACTCGCGGAGCGAGTCGAACTCGGTCCCCGCACCGCGGATCTGCACCGCGGCGCGCCCGTCGAGCTCGCGCAGCCGGGCGAGGCGCGAGGCGAGATGGCGCCGGGAGCGGAACGCGGGCAGCACGCGCAGCCGCGTGGGCACGTCCACGGACGCCTGGCGCGCGGCGAGTCCCAGCGGCCCCCACGCGCGGATCGTCACGCGGTCGCCCCGCAGGTCGCCGCGGCGCGTCGGGACGAGCAGCGTGCGGACGCGCCGTGCGTCGCCCGGGGCCAGGTCCACCGCGTGCCGGTCCGGGTGCGTCTGCGCGCCACGCCCCCCGGTGCCGGGGTCGCCGCCCGGGGTCGCACCGGCCGACGGCGGCCAGGCGTCCCGCACGTGCGCACGCAGGCGCCGACGACCGCCGACGTGCGTGAGCGTGACCGTCGAGCGGACCGGCTCGCCGAGCCGCACGGACGCCGGCACCTCGCGACGCACCGCGACCTCGCGCGGTGACGCCGCGAGCCAGGCGTCCACGCCGCACGCGAGCACGACGAGCACGGCCCACACGATCACCGTCCCGGACATCGGGACGAGCAGGACCACGGGGATCCCGAGCGCGGCGAGCAGCACGGCCCGCCAGGTCACCGCCACGTCGTCAGCGCGGGACGGGGACCGAGGCGAGGACCGTGTCGAGCACGGTCTCCGCCGTCACGCCCTCGAGCTCGGCCTCCGCCCGCAGCTGCACGCGGTGCCGCAGCGTCGGGTGCGCGAGCGCCTTCACGTCGTCCGGCGTCACGTACGCCCGCCCGGACAGCCACGCCCACGCGCGGGCCGTCGCGAGCAGCGCCGTGGCGCCACGCGGCGAGACGCCGAGCGACAGCGAGGGGGACCGCCGCGTCCCGCGGCACACGTCGACGGCGTACCCGAGCACCTCGCGCGCCACCTGCACGCGCGCCACCTCGGCCCGCGCACGGTCGAGCACCGCCTGGTCCGCGACGGGCCGCACGCCCGCGGCCGCCAGGTCGCGCGGGTCGAAGCCCGCGGCGTGCCGCGCGAGCACCTCGACCTCGTCCTCGCGCTCCGGGAGCGGCAGCGTGAGCTTGAGCAGGAAGCGGTCGAGCTGCGCCTCCGGCAGCGGGTACGTGCCCTCGTACTCCACGGGGTTCTGCGTCGCGATCACGAGGAACGGGTCGGGCAGGCGGCGCGGCTCGCCGTCGACCGAGACCTGCCGCTCCTCCATCGCCTCGAGCAGCGAGGACTGCGTCTTGGGGGGCGTGCGGTTGATCTCGTCCGCGAGCAGGAGGTTGGTGAACACCGGCCCCGCCCGGAACGAGAACTGCGCGGTCCGGGCGTCGTACACGAGCGACCCGGTGACGTCGCCCGGCATGAGGTCGGGCGTGAACTGCACGCGCTTGGTCTCGAGCTGGAGGCTCGCCGCGAGCGTGCGCACCAGCAGCGTCTTGGCGACGCCGGGGACGCCCTCGAGCAGCACGTGCCCGCGGCACAGCAGCGCGATCACCAGGCCGGACACCGCGGCGTCCTGGCCCACGACGGCCTTCGCGACCTCGGCGCGCACGTCGGCGAGCGCCTGGCGCAGCTCGACGCTGGGCGCGAACCCCGCGGGTGCGGCGGGCTGCCCGCCGGCCGGGGGGGCCGGGGGGCTCGGGGGGCTGCTCGGGGGGCTGCTCGGGGGGACGGTCACGTCGTCGGTCACGATCGGTGAACCTCGCTCTCCAGGGTGTCGAGCCGGCCGGCCAGCTGGGCCAGCGCGGAGTCGGTGGTCGGTGGCGGGCCGTACAGCAGCTCCTCGACGCCGGCCGCGTCGCGTCCCGTGGCGCGCGCGACCGCGTCGATCACGTCGGGTGCGGCGGCCGAGCGCGGCAGGCCGAGCCGCGCGGCGCACCGGCTCGCGGTCGCGGCGCGCAGGGCGGCCGCCGCGTGCCCGTGCGCGCGGCCCCGGCGGTACAGCCGTCCGCGGCCACGCGTCGTCTCGCCGGCCCGCACGACGACGGGCAGCGGCTCGACGACGAGCCGCCCGAACCGTCGTCCGCGCCACACGCCCGCGACCACGACGACGAGCGCGAGCATCCACAGCAGCGGCCCGGTCCACGGGGGCATCGTGCTCGCGAGCGTCTCGTCGGACGCCGTTCCGTCCCACGGGTCGTCCCAGGACGGCAGGTACCAGACGAGCCGTTCGCCGCGACCCAGCACCCGCAGCGCGAGCGCGGCGTTGCCGGCGGTCTGAAGGTGGTCGTTCGTCAGGAGGTCCGCGCTGCCGAGCGCCGCGACACGGCGGCCGTCGACCTGCGCCACGACGTACGCGACCGACGCCCCCGCCGAGGGGAAGCAACCGACCTGGCCGGGCGCGGCGACCAGCGCACCGGTCGAGACGACCGTGCCCGCGGCGCGCGCGTCGGGGTCGTCGCAGCGGGCCGGCCGCGGGGCGTCGCTCGTGGCGCCGAAGCCGCCGCGGATCCCGGCGACCTGCTCGGCCGTCCACGGTGTGCCGACGAGCACGAGGTCCGCCCCGAGGCCGCGCAGCGCGTCGACCTGTGCGTCACCGAGCGCGGACTCGCCGAGCACCGCGACGGTCACGCCCGGGGCGTCGGCCGCGACGACGTCGGCGAACCGGCGCGTGTACCGCACGTCCACGCCGTGCCGCCCGAGGATCTGCGCGACGGCCCGTGCACCCGTCGGTCCCGGGTTGTCCGGTGCGAGCGGCGTGGTCGAGGTGCGCGGCTCGGGCAGCGCGGCGAGCAGACCGATCACCAGGAGCGCCGCGACGAGCGCGAGCGGGACCCGCAGGCGCCGCCAGCGGCCGGCGGCGCGCGAGCGCGTCGTCGTCCCGTCGCCGACGACACCGGCCGGGTGGCTGCCGGCGTGCACGTCCGTGGTGCTCATCGCGGCACCGCCACCGCGCCGTGGTACGCGGTGCCCGCGGTCGCGGTCGGCCGCGCGGCGCCGACCGCGACGACGAGCGCGCGGAGCCGGTCGTCGTCGACGCGCGTCGCGGTCCGGCCGCCGTACGCCACGTCGTCGAACAGCGTGCCGCCCGCGACGAGCTCCGCGGCGACGTCGGGCAGCCGGGCGCCCGCGTCGAGCGTGGCCTCGTGCGCGGTGCGCCCGGGACGCTCGTCGAGCACCGCGCGCTCCTCGAGGTCGCGTACGACGGCGCGGAACCGCTCGAGCACCGCCGTGGTCCAGTCACCCGCACGCGCGGCCGCGTCCGCCGCGGCGCGCAGCTGCGCGGCGGTGCGCGTGTCGTCGTGGTCGAGCACCGTACGGGTCGCGGACGCGCGCCCGCTGCGCACCGGACCGGCGACCCACCACGCCACCAGCAGCGCCAGCGCCACCGCGCCGACCAGCACGAGCGCGACCACGGGCCCGTCGAGCGAGACGCCCTGCATGTCCGAGAACTGCCGCTGCAGCCACTCCAGCAGCCGCTCGAGGACCGAGCGTCGGTCCTGGTACTCCGGGCTCGCGAGCTCCTCGACGGCCCAGCGGCGTGCGGTCTCGGCGTCGGGCGTCACGGGCGGCTCCACCGCGCCGAGGACCCGTGCGAGCAGCGCGCCTGGCGTCACGCGGCCTGCTCCGCCGCGCGCGCGAGCTCGATGTCGAGGCCCTCGCGGCGCATGCGCGTGTCGATGTACAGCAGTGCGACGACGGTCGCCGTGAAGACGGTCGTGAGCGTCAGCGCGAGCACGTTGCCGACCGACGTCACCGCGATCGCCCCGCCGCTCAGCGCGTCGGTCGAGCCGATGACGAACGTGAGCACGAGCGTGACGGGGAACTGCACCACCCAGGCGACGACGCTCGCGATGAGGTACGTGAGGATCTGGATGCCGAGCAGGCGCCAGAAGCTGCCGCGCGTGAGGCGCCAGGCGCGCGCCACCGTCGGCCAGAACTTGCGCTGCTCGAGCATGAGCGCCGCCGGCACGAGCAACGTGCGCACGCCGAACCACAGCGCCGCGACGACGAACGCGAGCCCCGCGAGGAGCGCGTACGCGAGCACCCAGCCCCACGAGGTCTGCGTCGCGATCAGCACGCCGATCCCGATGGCGACCGCGGCGACCAGGGTGACCGCGACGCCCTGCAGCAGCGAGAAGCCGACGACGTGCCACACGCGTCCCGAGCGCAGCACCTGCGACATGGTCGCCTTGCGTGCGATGACCGAGCGGCTGACGCTCACGATGAGCAGGCCGACGAGGATCGTGGTGGCGAGCGCGGTGACCGGCTGCGTCAGCAGCATCGCGCTGGAGGCGCCGAGCGAGCTCGCGCCGTCGTCGGCCAGGCCCGAGTCGACGAGGACCGGGTCGTCGAGGACCGAGGACCACTCCTGCGCGAGCAGGCCGCCGACGTACCACGTGAGGACGCCCTGCAGCAGCACGGCGACCGCGACGACCGCGAACGACAGCCCGAACATGACCGCCGGGTTGGCGCGCACCGCCCGGAACGCGCCGTCGAGGATCTCGCCGAGGTTCAGCGGGCGCAGCGGGATGATCCCCGGGCGCGCGGCGGGCGGCTGCCAGCCCGCGGGGCCGTAGCCGGGAGCGGTGGTGCCGTACCCGGGCGGAGGCCCGTACCCGGGCGGAGGCCCGTACCCGGGCGGGGGACCGTAGCCCGGCGGCGTGCCGTAGCCGGGCGCCGGCTGGCCGGCGGGAGGGTAGGGCGCGGGCGGCTGCGCACCGGCCGCCGGTCCCCAGCCGTCCGCCGCGGGGGCCGCAGGGGGCACGGCTGGCACGGAGGGCACGGTCGGCGCGGGGGGCGTCGGCGGTGTCGACGGCGCCGATCCGGGCGCGGCCCACGTGGGCGTCTGGTCGGCGTCCTGCGGGCCCGTCATCGAGCGTCGCTCCCTCGCGTCGGTGGCCGGGTCGGTCGCCCGGTCGTGGCAGCGCGCGGTCGGGGCCGAGCGCGCCCTCATCGTGCCACGTCGGGCGTCCCGCGAGGCAGATCCACCCGGTCGGCGGCACGGCATCACCCGGAGCTGCCGGGTCGCGGTGCGACAATGCCGCCATGAAGGGACGCGTGCTGGTGGTCGACGACGACACCGCCCTGGCCGAGATGATCGGGATCGTGCTGCGGTCGGAGGGTTTCGACCCGGTGTTCTGCGAGGACGGCGACGAGGCGCTGGGCGTGTTCCGCCAGACCCAGCCGGACCTCGTCCTGCTCGACCTCATGCTGCCCGGCAAGGACGGCAACGAGGTGTGCCGGCAGATCCGCGCCGAGTCGGGCGTGCCCATCGTCATGCTCACCGCCAAGAGCGACACGGTCGACGTCGTCCTGGGCCTCGAGTCGGGCGCGGACGACTACATCTCCAAGCCGTTCAAGCCCAAGGAGCTCGTCGCGCGCGTGCGCGCCCGCCTGCGCCGGTCCGACGAGCCCGCGCCCGAGCACCTGACCATCGGCGACGTGACGATCGACGTGCCCGGCCACCGGGTCGAGCGCGGCGGCCGCCCGGTGTCGCTCACGCCGCTCGAGTTCGACCTCCTCGTCGCGCTCGCGCGCAAGCCGTGGCAGGTGTTCACCCGCGAGGTGCTGCTCGAGAAGGTCTGGGGGTACCGGCACGCCGCGGACACGCGTCTCGTCAACGTCCACGTCCAGCGCCTGCGCAGCAAGATCGAGAACGACCCCGAGCAGCCGGAGATCGTCGTGACCGTCCGGGGCGTCGGGTACAAGGCAGGTGTGACGCCCACGTGACGGCCGGGACCGCCGGGGGGCACGCGCGATGCCGCGGCTGAGGGGGACCGGGCGGCTGCTGCGGGCGCGCGCGGGCCGTCGGCTGCGGCGCTGGGGGCACGCGTGGCGCTCGTCGCTGCAGGTCCGCGTCATCACGACGACGCTCGCGCTCGGCCTCGCGGCGCTCGGCGCGATCGGGCTGTACGTCGGCGAGCGCATGAAGGACGGGCTGTACACGGGCCGCGTCGAGCAGCTCCTCACCGAGAGCGCGCGCAGCACCGCGCAGGCGCAGACGACGTTCGACTCGTCGAACGCGCAGACGGCGGTCGACGTGCAGCGGCTCCTGCGCGAGGTGGCCGCCGCGCAGGCGTCCGGCGGTACGGGCGAGCGTGAGGTGTTCCTCCTGCGCGCGCCGGGGGAGGAGTCTGCGCTGTCGGTCGGCGTCGCGGGCTCCAAGCTGGCGCTCGCGGACCTGGTGAGCGAACGGCTGCAGGACGCGACGGCCGAGGGCGGCCAGCACTGGCAGTCGGTCGCCTGGGAGGTCGGCGGACGCGTCGAGCCGGCGGTCGTCGTCGGGCAGGACGTCACCGTGCCGCAGGCCGGCGAGTACGGCCTGTACTTCCTCTACAGCCTGCAGGCCGAGCAGGAGCGGCTGGACTTCCTGCTGCGGACCCTGGCGGCCGCCGCGGCCGCGCTCGTCGTCCTCCTGGGCGGCATGACGTGGCTCGTGACCCGGCAGGCGGTGCGTCCCGTGCGCCGCGCGGCCGAGGTCGCCGAACGGCTCGCCGACGGCCACCTCGCGGAGCGCATGCCGGTGCGCGGCGAGGACGAGATGGCGACGCTCGCGTCCTCGTTCAACGAGATGGCCGCGAGCCTGCAGGACCAGATCCGCCGCATGGAGGAGCTGTCGGCCGTGCAGCGCCGGTTCGTGTCCGACGTGTCGCACGAGCTGCGCACCCCGCTCACGACGATCCGCATGGCGGGCGAGGTCATCCACGCCTCGCGCGACGACTTCGACCCCGCGGTCAAGCGGTCCGCCGAGCTGCTGCAGACCCAGCTCGACCGCTTCGAGGACCTGCTCGCGGACCTGCTCGAGATCAGCCGCTTCGACGCCGGCGCCGCCGTGCTCGACGCGGACTCGCGCGACGTGCGGGACGTGGTCCTCGCGGCGGTCGAGCACACGTTCCCGCTCGCGGGACGACGCGGCTCGTGGCTGCGCGTCGACCTGTCCGCGTCGGAGTGCGTCGCGGACATCGACCCGCGCCGCGTCGAGCGCGTGCTGCGCAACCTGCTCGTCAACGCGGTCGAGCACGCCGAGGCCAGCACGGTCGAGGTCGTCGTCGCCGCGGACCGCAACGCGGTCGCCGTGACCGTGCGGGACCACGGCGTCGGGATGACCGCCGACGAGGCCCAGCACGTGTTCGACCGCTTCTGGCGCGCCGACCCCGCTCGCGCGCGCACCACGGGCGGCACGGGCCTCGGGCTCGCGATCTCGCTCGAGGACGCGCACCTGCACGGCGGCTGGCTCGAGGCGTGGGGGCGCCCCGGCCGCGGGGCGAGCTTCCGGCTCACGCTGCCGCGTCGTGCCGGCATCCGGCTGACCGACTCGCCGCTCCCGCTCGTCCCGGAGGACACCGTGCCGCCCGACCCCGTGACGCGGACCGTCAGCCGCCCGCGGACCGACCCGGCGGCGCTGCCGGACCTCGGGGACGAGCCGTCGACCGACCCGCGCGAACGTCAGGAGGTGCGATGAGCACGGCCCGTCGCCGGTCCGCCGGCGCTCCCGCCGGCCGCGGGGGAGCACGCGTGGTGCGCCTGCTCGGCGCGCTCGTCGCGACGGCCGCCCTGGGCGCGTGCGCGGCGATCCCGACATCGGGTGCGGTGCGCGAGGGCGACGGCACCGTCTCGGAGAGCCGGGACGTCGACGTGCTCGCCGAGGGCCCCCGCGCCGGCGCCACGCCGCAGCAGATCGTCGAGGGTTTCCAGCTCGCGGGGGCCGCGGGCTTCGTCGGCGAGTTCTCCACGGCGCGCGAGTACCTCACGGGGGCGGCGCTCCAGTCGTGGGAGCCGCTCGCCGAGGTCCTCGTGTACGACGACCCCGTGATCCCGGCCTCGACACAGGCCGGGACCGTGATCGCCACGATCCCGCTCACCGCTCGCGTCGACGCGGACGGGCGGTTCACCGAGGCGCCCCGGGACGCGCAGCGGGCGCTGACGTACGAGCTCGTGCGCAACCGCTCGGGGGAGTGGCGGATCGCGGACGCGCCCGACGGTCTGGTGCTGTCGGAGTCGGTCTTCGACAAGCAGTTCCGCGCGACCTCGCTGTACTTCCTGTCCGCCGACGGCACGTTCCTCGTGCCCGAGACGCGCTGGTTCCCCTCGCAGTCCCACAACCTGCAGACCTGGGTCGCGCGCGCGCTGCTCGCCGGCCCGTCCCCGTGGCTGCGGGACGCCGTGACCACGGCCGTCCCCGAGGGCGTGCAGCTGCAGGCCGACACCGTCGTCGTCGACGACTCGGGCATCGCGACCGTGCCGCTCGACATGGGCACGACCGTGCTCAAGGGCGACACCGCGAGCCTGTACGCCCAGCTCGACGCGACGCTGCGGCAGGTGCCCGGGGTGCGCGAGGTGAAGGTCACCGCGGGCTCCGTGCCGATCGTCGACACGCGGTCGGTGCAGCGCGGCGGCCTGCCGGACGGACCGGTCGAGATGATCCAGGACGACCGGCTCGTGACGCTCGGCGAGGACGGGCTCGGCCCGGTCGAGGGCGTCGCTCCGCTGCCCGTGGGCGCACGCTCGCCCGCGCGCGACGAGGAGGGCACGGTCCGCGTGATGCTCGACCCGGCCGGCACGCTCGTGACGGTGCCGCTCGAGGACAGCCCCTCGCAGGTGCTGCTCGACGGGCCGCGGCTCGTCGCACCGTCGGTCGACCGGCTCGGCTGGGTGTGGACCGCACGGCCCGGCGAGGGTGTCATCGCGGTCAAGCAGGGGCTCGACCCGGTCGTGGTCCCCGCCGAGTGGCTCGACGGGCGCACGGTGGTCGCGTTGCGCATGGCGCGCGACGCGACCCGCCTCGCGGTGGTCTCGCGCGGCTCGGACGGGGTGTCCGTCGACGTCGCGGCGGTGGTGCGCGACGCGCAGGGCACGCCGCAGAACATCGGCGAGCCCGTGCGCGCGGGTGCGGTGCTCCAGGACGCGAGCGACGTCGTGTGGCTCGACGAGTCTGTGCTCGGCGTCGTGGGGTCGAGCGACTCGTCGGTGCTCGTGCACAAGGTGCCCGTCGCGGGGCGCACGACCACCGAGGCCGAGGTCCCCGACCTCGCGGGCCTCGCGGGCGGGCGCGTCGTGTACGTCGCGACGACCGACGGCACGCTGCACCGGCTGGTCGGCTCGACGTGGGCGGCCGTCACGCACGTCGAGGGGGTGCGGGACCCGGCGTACCCGGGCTGACGGCGGGCACGCCCGCCGGGTGGCCGCGGATCCGGCACGCCTTGACGGCTACCGGCCGCGGCCCTCGTCGCGGCCCGGACGCGATGGCCACGGCGGGGCGTCGGGCACGTCGTCCTCGTGGCGCCGCCCGCGGCCGGTCAGGTCGACGAAGCGTGTGGTCGGCTCGGAGACGTCCCACGACCGCTCGACGACGGTCTCGACGACGGGCTGGGGGCCGACGCGCGGTCGCACGCGCAGCGGCTGCGTGTCGTGCGGCTCGTAGCGCCCGTCGTCCTCGTCGGGCTCGTCGTCGGGGAAGTCGGCGTACGCGTCGTCGAGCTCGTCGTCGGACGTCTCGTCGGGGTCCTGCGCCGCCGCCGAGTGCCGGCCGTGGCCGGTCGGGCGCGCGGGCAGGACTGCGGGTGGCAGGGGACCCGCGTCGTCCTCGCCGTCCGGGGGCGGCGCCTCGCCCGGCGTGAAGATCAGCGCACACAGGTCCCGGTACGTCGCGTCGGGGCGGGCGACCCAGTTGATCTGCCGCAGCGCCTGGTCCTGGCCGGCGGACTCGAGCAGGAACTGCCCGTAGCCGAGCAGCTGGCCGAGCACGGACCGCGAGTACCGCATGTCCGTGACCTTCATGAGCGGCATCATCCCGATCTGGTGGGTGACGAGCCCGGTCAGCAGGAGCATCCGCTTGTCGGTCGCCACGAACCACTCGACCCGCCACACGAGCGCCAGCCAGGCGAACCGAGCCAAGGCCGCGGCCCACAGCCACCAGACCCACAGCGCACCGTCCCCCAGCGTCGGGGTCAGCGCGACCGTGAGCCAGCCGCACAGGACGAACACGCCCGTCGCCGTGAGCGCCGGCTCGACGAGCTGCGCCCAGTGCCGCCGCGCCGCGAGCACCACGCGCTCGCCCGGCAGGATGTAGCGGCGCAGCAGCCGGTGGGACATGACGATCCGGGTCGCGTCGTCGTCCACACCCGTCACCTCCTCACCGGTGCAGCGGCCCCCGGCGAGCCCGTCAGGCCGCCAGGTTGCTGAAGAACTGCGCGAACCCCGCGAACGCGCCGTAGATGAAGTCCCACACGGACCGCACGACGTCGGCGGCCTTGTCCGGGTTGCGCACCACGGCGTAGATGACGAAGACCACGACGATCCAGATCAGGATGCTCTTCGCTCTCGGCGGCATGGTCGGACCCTCCGGCTCGTTCGTCGTCGCGTGGTCAGGGCTGCTGGGCACCGCAGACGTCGTCGTCCGGCCGGTCATCCGCGACCACGGCGTGCGGTCCCGGACGGCGCACACAGTACAGACCGGGAGCAACTGTGCGAAAAGGGCGCGCGGGGCGTCGGCGAGACCGGCGCGATCCGCCCCGCCACCCGACCCCAGCCCCGCAGCCCGGCGCGCCCGTCCCCAGCCGGACGCCGTGCCGGTCCCGCGCGGCGCCGTCGGCGTCACCCTGGGGGCGTGCGGGACGACGGGACGGGGCGCGGCGCGGCGGTGGCCGCGCTCGTCCGCGCGTGGTGGGCGCAGGTCGTGCACCTGGTCCTGCCCGTGCGGTGCGCGGGGTGCGACCTCGCCGACGTCGCGTGGTGCGCGTCCTGCCGCTCGGCGTTCGACGAGGACCCGTGGCGCTGCGAGGACCGTGCGGGTCGCCTCGACCCCGTGGGGGCGCGGGGTCTGCCCGTGCTCACGCTGGCGGACTGCGCGGGCCCGGTGCGCGCGGCCGTGATCGCGTGGAAGGACCGCGGGCGGCGGGACCTGACGCGTCCGTTCGTCGGGCACGCCCGACGGCTCGGGGCCGCCTGCGTGGCGGTGCTCGACGAGTCCCTCGCGGCGGAGCCCCGCCCCCGCTCGCGGCCGGCCGCGCCCGTGCTCGTCGTCCCCGCGCCGTCGACACCCGTGGCGCGGCGGCGCCGCGGCTTCGCGCACGTCGACGAGCTCGCACGCGGCGTGGCCGAGGGCCTGCGCGCCGCCGGACGCCCGGCTCGTGTGGCGCGGGTCCTGCGCCGCCGGCGCGGTGACCGTGCCGACCAGGTCGGGCGGGGCGTGCGCGACCGCGCCCGGGTCGACGTGCGCGTCGCGGCGCGGCATCGCGACGCGCTGCACGGCCGTGTCGTCGTGCTCGTCGACGACGTGCTGACGAGCGGTGCGACGCTCGCGGCCGCGCAGCGCGCGCTCGTCGTCGCAGGCGCGTCGCCGCGCGCGGCCGTCACTCTCGCGTCCACGCCCGGCCCGGCCGACCGCGGGGCGGGCCGCGGCCCGACGCACCTGGTCGCCGCAGGTGGGGTTGCTCCGACAGGGTGAATCCGGGACCTTCCGCCCGCGGGAGCGACGTTCCCGGCGCGCACAGTGGTCACGTGCCCCCTGCGGCGTTAGCGTGGCAGTCCGAGCCGACGGCGCCGCACGGACGGGTTCCTCGCGAACCCTCGGGCGCGTGGAGGAGGTGATGCCCGCAGCGGCCCTCTCGAGGGCCACGACCGCAGACATCGGGCGGCGGCCCCGCCGCCCCTCACCTCCCAGGAGGCTCTCATGGAGATCGTGGTTGCAGGCCGGCACACCGAGGTGTCCCCGAAGTTCCGGGCACACCTGACGGACAAGCTCGCGAAGGTCGAGCAGCTGGCCCCCCGCGCCCAGCGGATCGACGTCCTCGTCTCGCACGAGGTCAACCCCCGTCAGGCGGACAGCTCGGAACGCGTCGAGCTCACCGTCGTCGACAAGGGGCCCGTGATCCGCGCCGAGGCGTGCGCCGACGACCGGTACGCCGCGCTCGACCTCGCGCTCGCGAAGCTGCTCGAGCGGCTGCGCCGGATGCGCGACCGACGCAAGGACCACCGCAACCACACTCCGCTGACTCCCGTGGACGTCCGGCCGCCCCAGGAGGAACCCGTCGCGGCCGACACCCCGGTCGCGGCCGACGGCGCGGTGGAGGTCACGCTCGGCGACTCGCCGGTGGTCATCCGTGAGAAGACCCACCAGGCGCAGCCCATGACGATCGACGACGCGCTGTACGAGATGGAGCTCGTCGGGCACGACTTCTTCCTGTTCGTCGACGTCGAGACCGCCCAGCCCGCGGTCGCGTACCGGCGCCGCGGCTGGAGCTACGGCGTGATCAAGCTCGACTCGCCCGTCGTGGGCACCGAGCGCGCGCAGGCGGTCGGCTGACCGCCGGGCGGCTCCCGAGACCGACGCGCCCGGCCGGCGGCACGCCCCCGGCCGGGCGCTGTCGCGTCGTCCCGCCTCGCTGTCGCGTCGTCCCGCCTCGCCGGTGAGGCGTGTCGGTGGCCGGCGGCAGGATGACCGCGTGGTCACGAGCACCGGAACAGAGCCGACCGCGGCGCGAGCCGCCGGCGCCCGCGCGGCGTCTGCCGCCCCCGAGCGCTACACGCTCGCGCAGGCGCGGCGGATCGCGCTGGCCGCCCAGGGGCTGCACCGCCCCCGCGCGGGGCGCGCGGTCACGATGCGCCAGGTCCAGCAGGTCGTCGACCGCATCGGGCTGCTCCAGATCGACTCGGTCAACGTGCTCGCGCGCGCCCACCAGGTCCCGTTGTTCTCCCGGCTCGGGCCTTACGACACCGCGTTGCTCGACCGTGCGGCGGGCCGTGCGCCGCGCCGCCTCGTCGAGTCGTGGGCGCACGTGGCGTCGTACGTGCCCCCGGAGACGTACCGCCTGCTCGAGTGGCGCCGCCGGGAGGACCGCGAGCGGTTCGGCGGGCACCTGGTCGAGGGTGTCCCGCTGCGCGACTCGCCCGTGCTCGAGGAGGTGCGCACGGTCGTCGCGGAGCGGGGTCCCGTGACCTCGCAGCAGGTGCACGCGCTGTTCGCCGAGCGGTTCCCGCGCCCCACCGGCGCGTGGGGGTGGAACTGGACGGTCGCGAAGAGCGCCCTGGAGTACCTGTTCTTCGCCGGCGACGTGGCCGTCAGCGGCCGGAACGCGGCGTTCGAGCGGCTGTACGACGTCCCCGCGCGGGTGCTGCCGCGCCCGGTCGCGGACCTGCCGGCGCCGGACGGCGAGGAGGCGGTGCGCGCGCTCGTCGAGATCTCGGCCCGCGCGCACGGCATCGGCACGCTCGGCTGCCTGGCGGACTACTTCCGGCTGCGCACCGCACCGACCCGGCGGGCGGTGGCGGAGCTCGTGGACGCCGGCGTCCTCGTGCCCGTGCGGGTCGACGGCTGGCGCGAGGCGTACCGCCACGTCGAGGCGACGACGCCGCGGCGGGCGACCGGGCGCGCGCTGCTCAGCCCGTTCGACCCGCTGGTGTTCGAGCGTCGACGGCTCGAGGAGCTGTTCGGGCTGCGGTACCGGATCGAGATCTACGTACCCGCGGCGCAGCGCCGGTGGGGCTACTACGTCCTGCCGTTCCTCATGGACGAGGCGATCGAGGCGCTCGTCGACCTCAAGGCTGACCGGGCCTCGGGCCGGCTCGTCGTGCAGGCCGCGCACCGCGCACCCGGCGCCCGGGACCGGGCGGCGGGGCGGGGGACGCGCGTGCCGGACGACGACGAGGTCGCGGCAGCGCTCGTGGACGAGCTCGTGCTCGTCGGCCGCTGGGCGGGCGTGCCCGAGGTCGTCCTCGGGACGGACGGCATCGGGGGTGACCTCGCCGTCGCGCTGGCCCGTAGGCTGGCGCACGGTCGCTGAGCCGCCGCGATCGGGCGAGGGTGCCGCGCCGCAGGTCAGGCGCGTGTCGAGCGGTGTCGGAGGGAGCTCGGGTGGGCCGTCGCGGGGACTTCTGGCTCGTCGCGCTCGCCGGCGTGCTGTGGGGGACCGGCGGTCTGGCGGGAGCCGAGCTCGGCGACGCGGCCGGACTGACGAGCGCCGCGGTCGCGGCCTACCGCCTGCTCGGCGGCGGCGGCCTGCTGCTCGTCGCGCTCGCGGTCACCGGGCGTCTGCGCGGCGTGCCGCGCTCGCGGGCCGCGGCGGTGCGCGTCCTGGCGACCGCTGGCCTGATCGCGGTCTTCGAGGCCGCCTACTTCGAGGCGGTCGCGCGGGCCGGGGTCGCCGTGGCGACGCTCGTGACGCTCGGAGCGGCGCCGCTGCTCGTCGCGTCCGCGACGGCGCTGCGGGCGAGGGCGTGGCCGGGACGCAGCACGGCTCTCGCGCTCGCCCTCGCGCTCGCAGGTCTCACGGCGCTGGTGCTGGGCCGCGACGCGGGGCACGCGGTCGACGCGGGAGGTGTCGCGCTCGCGCTGGTCGCCGCGGTGGCGTTCGCGTCGCTGACCGCGGTGAACACCCGCCCGGTGCCCGGGCTCGACGGGCTCGCCGTGACCGCGCTGGCGTTCACGCTCGGCGGGGTCCTGCTCGTGCCGTACGCGGCCGCGGTCGGGCTGGGTGTGCCGCACGACGCCGCGGGCTGGGCGTGGCTCGTGTTCCTCGCGGTGGTGCCCACCGCGGCGGCCTACAGCGCGTACTTCACGGGCCTGCGCACCGTGCCGGCGACGACGGCGACCCTGCTGTCGCTGCTCGAGCCGGTGACCGCAGCGGCGCTCGCGGTCGTGGTCCGGGACGAGCGGCTCGGCGCCTGGGGCGTGGTGGGCGCGATCCTGCTCGTGACTGCTGTGGTCGTCCTGCGCCCACGGAGCGCTGCCTCGCCTACCATGGTCGGGCTCGGCGACGCCGCCGGGCGCCCGCGCCACCCCGCGCCGACCACGCACGGGGCGTCTACACCAGGAGTCATGCGTGTCAGCGATTCTCGAGAAGGTCCTGCGACTCGGTGAGGGTCGGATCCTCAAGAAGCTGTCGGGCGTCGCCCAGCAGGTCAACGCCCTGGAGGACGCGTTCGAGTCGCTGAGCGACGCGGAGCTGCGGGAGGAGACCGACCGCTTCAAGCAGCGCCTCGCGGACGGTGAGACGCTCGACGACATCCTCGCGGAGGCGTTCGCTACGGTGCGTGAGGCGGCCCGCCGCACGCTCGGGCAGCGGCACTTCGACGTCCAGCTGATGGGCGGCGCGGCCCTGCACCTCGGCAACATCGCCGAGATGAAGACCGGTGAGGGCAAGACGCTGGTCGCCACGGCGCCGGCGTACCTCAACGCGCTGACCGGCAAGGGCGTGCACGTCGTCACGGTCAACGACTACCTGGCGAGCTACCAGAGCGAGCTGATGGGCCGCGTGTTCCGGTTCCTGGGTCTGACGACGGGCTGCATCCTGTCGTCGATGACGCCCGCGGAGCGCCGTGAGCAGTACGCCGCGGACATCACGTACGGCACGAACAACGAGTTCGGCTTCGACTACCTGCGCGACAACATGGCGTGGAGCACGGACGAGCTCGTGCAGCGCGGCCACAACTTCGCGATCGTCGACGAGGTGGACTCGATCCTCATCGACGAGGCGCGTACGCCGCTGATCATCTCGGGCCCGTCGTCGGGCGACGCGAACCGCTGGTACGCGGAGTTCGCGAAGGTCGTGCGCCGCCTGCAGCCCGAGCGCGACTACGAGGTCGACGAGAAGAAGCGCACCGTCGGCGTCCTCGAGCCGGGCATCGAGCGCGTCGAGGACTACCTCGGCATCGACAACCTGTACGAGTCGCTGAACACGCCGCTGATCGGCTTCCTCAACAACGCCATCAAGGCGAAGGAGCTGTTCAAGCGCGACAAGGACTACGTCGTGATGAACGGCGAGGTGCTGATCGTCGACGAGCACACGGGCCGCATCCTGCCCGGGCGCCGCTACAACGAGGGCATGCACCAGGCCATCGAGGCCAAGGAGGGCGTGGCCATCAAGGCCGAGAACCAGACGCTCGCCACCATCACGCTGCAGAACTACTTCCGGCTGTACGCCAAGCTCTCGGGCATGACCGGTACCGCCGAGACCGAGGCGGCGGAGTTCCAGGGCACGTACAAGCTCGGCGTCGTGCCGATCCCCACGAACCGCGAGATGCAGCGCATCGACCAGCGCGACCTCGTCTACAAGAGCGAGGCCGGCAAGTTCGACGCGGTCGTCGAGGACATCGTGGAGCGGCACGCCAAGGGCCAGCCCGTGCTCGTCGGCACGACGAGCGTCGAGAAGTCCGAGCTGCTGTCCGCCAAGCTGCGCAAGCTCGGTGTCCCGCACGAGGTGCTGAACGCCAAGCAGCACGCGCGTGAGGCCGCGATCGTCGCGCAGGCGGGCCGTAAGGGCGCCGTCACGGTCGCCACGAACATGGCCGGCCGCGGTACCGACATCATGCTCGGCGGCAACGCGGAGTTCATGGCCGTCGCGGACCTCGCGGCACGTGGCCTGGACCCCGCCGAGAACGCCGACGAGTACGAGGCCGCGTGGCCCGGTGCGCTCGAGAAGGCCCGGCAGGCCGTCGCGGCGGAGCACGACGAGGTCGTGGAGCTCGGCGGGCTGTACGTGCTCGGCACCGAGCGTCACGAGTCGCGCCGCATCGACAACCAGCTGCGCGGCCGGTCGGGCCGTCAGGGCGACCCGGGCGAGTCCCGGTTCTACCTGTCGCTGCAGGACGACCTCATGCGCCTGTTCAACTCGGGCCTCGCCGAGTCGATGATGACGCGCGCGGGCTTCCCGGAGGACCTGCCGCTCGAGTCGAAGATCGTCACGCGCGGTATCCAGTCGGCGCAGTCGCAGGTCGAGTCGCGCAACTTCGAGATCCGCAAGAACGTCCTGAAGTACGACGACGTGATGTCCCGCCAGCGCGAGGTCATCTACGACCAGCGTCGGCGCGTGCTCGAGGGCGAGGACCTGCAGGAGCAGGTCGGGCACTTCCGGTCCGACGTCATCTCCGCGTACGTCGAGGGCGCCACGGCCGAGGGGCGTCCGGAGGACTGGGACCTCGAGGCGCTGTGGACGGCGCTGCGTGCGGTGTTTCCCGTCTCCATCACGCCCGAGGACGTCGTCGAGGAGGCGGGTGGACCCACGCGGCTCACGGCCGAGCTCCTCACGCGTGAGCTCGCGTCCGACGCCGAGGTCGCCTACGCCGACCGCGAGCAGCAGATCGGCTCGGACAACATGCGTCAGCTCGAGCGTCGCGTGACGCTGTCCGTGCTCGACCGCAAGTGGCGTGAGCACCTCTACGAGATGGACTACCTCAAGGAGGGCATCGGGCTGCGGGCGATGGCGCAGCGCGACCCGCTCGTCGAGTACCAGCGCGAGGGGTTCCAGCTGTTCAACGCGATGACCGACGCCATCAAGGAGGAGACGGTCGCCTACCTGTACAACCTGCAGGTCCAGGTGCAGACCGACGAGGACACCTCGGTGCAGGACGGTCCCGTGGTGACCGCCGACTCCGCGGCGGCCGCTGCGGGCGGTGGCCCGCGCCTGGTCGCAAAGGGGATCGACGGGCCGGAGCGGCGCGTCCCGCTGCAGTACTCGGCGCCGTCCGTGGACGGCGACGCGACCGGTGTCGCGCAGGCCGCGGCCCCGGAGGACGAGCCTGCGCCGTCCGGCGACGCGGGCAACCGCGAGGCCCGTCGTCGCGCGGCGAAGCAGCAGCGCAAGCGCTGACGCGACGGGCCTGCGGGCCGACACGAGCACGACGAGACGCCGCCGGCGGGGGATCCAGCCGGCGGCGTCGTCGCGTCGTGCGTCGTGCGGTGGTGCCGTGGTGCCGTGGTGCCGTGGTGTGCGTGGGCCGGTCAGCCGATCTCGAGCGCCGTCACGCGCCACGACCGGCGGTGCGCCTCGAGCCGCATCGCGACCGCCCGCACGCGCGTCCCGTCGTCCACGACCGCGCTCGCCTCGAGGACACGCTCCTGCGTCCGGCAGCCCCGCACGCTGCGGACCACGACCGACCGTCCGCCGCCGCGGGCGGCGAGCACCCGCGCCGAGGCGGTGGCGCGCGCGTGCAGCGCGTCGTAGACCCCGGGCGTGAGCCATCGGGCGAGCTGTGCGACCGAGCGTCGGCCGACGAGCGACTCCACGCTCGCGAGGGCGAGCGACCCGACGAGCGCGCGCGGGTCCACGGGCGCCGCGGGTGCCGCCTCGTCGGCGTCCTCACCGAGGTCCGTGCGGTCCGTGCTGCGCAGCACGGCGATGCGTGTGCGCAGCGAGTGGACCGGACGCACGTCGTGCTCGACCTCGGGCAGGGGGGCGGGGGAGGGCGCCAGGTCGGGCAGCGGACGCACACGCGGTGCGCCCGCGACGCGCAGGTGGGTCCCCGCCCGGGGCCGGCGCGGTGCGGCGATCCCGGCGGCGAGCGCGTCCTCGAGCGGCGAGACGACCTCCGCGACGGTGAGCGCGCTCATCGGGCCGCCTCCGTCGCGGGAGCCGTGAGCTGCTGGCCGGGCTGGAGGACGTCGGGGTCGTCCCCGACGACGTCGCGGTTCGCCTCGTACCAGCGCGGCCAGGCCGCGGCGATCTGCGCGTCGCTCGCGCCACGCGGCAGGTGGGCGGCGGCGATCGACCAGAGCGAGTCGCCGGCCTCGACCACGACCACGCCGGCTCCGTCCGCGCCGCCGTCGGGCGCCGTGGCCAGTCCCCGGTCACCCGACCGACCCGCGGTCTGACCAGCGCTCTGGGCTGCGGCGCTCGCGCCGCGCGCGCGGTCTCCCGTGGCGCCGTCCGTCCGGCCGCCCGCGCCGTCCGCGGCCGCACCGCTCGTCGGGACCCAGCCCGCGGCGACCGGTGCGGGTGCCGGGCCGTCCGGGGGCAGAGCGCCGTCCGCGGGGGCAGTGCCCTGCGTGGGGGACGTGCCGTCCGTCGGTGCGGTGACCGGCCAGCCGAGCGCGGGCGACGCCGGGTCCGGAGCCCCGACCGGGGCCTGCGGCGCGGTCCCGGTGTCGCGGACCGAGTCGACCGAGCCGACCGCCACGGAACCCACGGGGACGACGCCCGAGCCCCGCGAGGGGCCCTCGAGCGTGCCTTCCGCCACGCCGTCCGCACCCGTGCGGGGTGCAGGAGGGTCGGACGGAGCCTCGTCGGCGACGCTCACCGCCACCGGTGCCGGGTCGACGGGCGCCGCCTGCGCCCCGGTCGCGACGAGCCCGAGCCCGAGGCTCGCACCGACGGCACCTGCGACGGCCCGTCGCACGACGACGGGCGCGCAGCGCCGCAGGAGCGCCTCGCCGGAGCGCCAGCCGGCCCCGACCAGCCGCCCGGCGACGCACGCCGACCCCAGGGCGCAGGACACCGCGAGCCACGCGGCGACCGCCGCGCCCAGCGCGGCGACCGCGACGTTGACGACGTCCTGCACCGCCAGGGGCCGGTCCGGCTGTGCGGCCGCCAGTGCGGCCAGCACGAGCGCGACCGCGACCGCGGCGGCGGTCAGTGCGGCGACGGCGAGCGTCGCGGCCGTCGTCGCCAAGGGCCGGCGACGTGCCCTGCTGGTCATGTTTCCCCCCCGCATGCTTCATGATGATGTCGTTTGAGCACGTTTGATGTGCGTAGGTCTAGCGGAGGACTGTCCGATCTGTCCAGTGGTGTCCGTCTCCTGGCCGCCGACGCGCTCCTTCGCGGTCGGCGGCAGCGCCCCGCCGACGATCGGTCACCGCTACCGTGGGCGCGTGCGGTGGGAGGCGCTGTTCGCGGACCTGGAGAGCGGTCTCGATGCCGCTCGGGCCCAGGACCTGCGTGACGAGGTCGCCGAGCTGACGCGTGCCGAGCGGGCGCAGGTGCACCTGGCGGACCGGCTGCGGGCCGCGCGCGCGACGACGCTGCGACTCGTGCTGCGCGACGGTCAGACGGTCGACGGCGTCGTCGTCGACGCGGCGCCGCAGTGGGTGCTCCTCGCGCCCGACGGCGTCCGACGTGCGCTCGTGCCGACGGCGGCCGTGACCGCGGTGGTCGGCCTCGGCGCGTGGGCGGCACCGACCGCGGGCGAGGTCGAGCGCCGGCTCGCGCTGGGCCACGCGCTGCGCGCCGTGGCGCGGGACCGCACGCTCGTGCGGGTCGACGCGCAGGGCGTGAGCGTCTCCGGGCGCATCGACCGGGTCGGCGCCGACCACGTCGACGTCACGCCCGCGGACGCCGCGCGCGGAGCCGCGGGCTGGACGTTCGCGTTCGAGACGCTGCTCGTCGTGCGGTCCGGCTGAGGTGACCGCGGGTGCGGTCCCGGGGGCCGGGGTGCGACCGCCGGACGGGCGTCAGGACTCGTCGCGGCCCTCGTCGTCGAACCCCGCGCCGCTCGTGATGCGCTCGCGCGTCCGCGCCTTCGCGCGCTGGACGTAGGCCTCGAGGTCGGCGACGTCGACGCGCCAGATCTTGCGCCCGCCCATCTGGAAGCCCTCGAGCTCGCCCGTCGTCACCATGGTGCGCACCTGGCCGACCGAGACCCCGAGGGTCTCGGCGACGTCGGCGAGGGAGAGGTACCGCTGCGGCATGACCGCAGTGTGGCACGCGGTGGCGGGCACATCCGGTTATCCACAATCCTTCCGTTTCGCCCGCTTCACCCCCGCCGTCTGGGGCAGGATGCGGAGCGCCGACGACCGAAGGAGCCCGCGTGGACACCGCCCTGCTCGACCTCCCTGCGCCGACCGCGGCGCGGCTGCGCCGTCCCGGGTGGCGCGACCCACGGCTGCTCGCGGGGATCGTGCTCGTCGCCGCCGCCGTCGCGCTCGGCGCGTGGGCCGTGCGGTCCGCGCAGGAGACCGTGCCGGTCTACGCGACGCGCGGCGTGCTCGTCCCGGGGTCCGCGGTGGGCCCGGACGACCTCGTCGTCGTCGAGGTGCGCCTGCCCGAGCTCGCGGGCGCGGAGTACGTCTCGGCGTCCCGCGCCTTGCCGCAGGACGCGGTCGCGCTGCGCACGGTCGGCGCGGGTGAGCTGGTCCCGGCCGACGCGCTGGGATCCGCAGCGGACGTCGCGCTGCGGCCGGTCGCGGTCCCGGTGCGGTCGGCGCCGTCCGACGACGTCGTGGCGGGCGCGGTCGTCGACGTGTGGTTCACGCCCAAGCCGCCTGCGTCCTCCTCCGAGCAGGGCAAGGACGGCAAGGACGCGCCGGGGCCGCGGACGCTCGCGACGGGGGTGACGGTCGCCGAGGTGAACCGGCCCGAGGGGACGTTCGCCACGAGCGGGGCGGCCGTGGTGCACGTGCTGGTCCCGCAGGACGCGCTCGCCTCGCTGCTCGCCGCGCTCTCGGCCGAGGGCGCGATCGACGTCCTGCCCGTGCCCGGGCCGGCCGGGCGATGAGCGAGCAGTCGCCGGGCGTCGTCGGCGTGCTGTGCGCCGTGCGCGGGACGGCCGAGGTCGCGGTGGTCCGCGCGCTCGACGACGACCCCGCGCTGCGGGTCACCCGTCGGTGCGCCGACCTCGCGGAGCTGCAGGCGGCGGCGGACGCCGGTCTGGGGCGTGTCGCGGTGGTCTCGTCCGACGTCGAGCAGCTCGACCTGACCGCGGTCGCGGTCCTGCGCGCCGCCGGCGCCGCCGTCGTCGTCCTGCTGGACCCCGAGCGCACGTCCGCGGCGGACCGGGCGCGCGTCGCCGCTGCCGACCTCGTCCTCGACGCACCCGTGGACGCCGGGGGAGCGGCCGCGCTCGCGGACCGCGTCGTGACGCTCGTGCAGGGGATGCACCGAGCGCCCGCACCCGACGTCCCCGACGGCCCGCACTGGTCGGGAGCCGCGCCGTGGGACGAGGCGCCGGTCCCGCCCGCCGAGCGTGGCCGCCTCGTGGCGGTCTGGGGCCCGACGGGTGCGCCCGGCCGGTCCACGGTCGCGCTGAACCTCGCCGCGGAGGCGGCGGCGGCCGGCCGGTCGACGCTGCTCGCGGACGCCGACACGTACGGCGGCTGCCTCGCGCAGCTGCTCGGCCTGCTCGACGAGTCGCCCGGTCTGGCGGCCGCGGCCCGCGCGGCGGGGCAGGGCTCGCTCGACCTCGTGACGCTCGCGCGCCTCGCGCCGTACGTGAGCGGGGACCTGAGGCTGCTGTCGGGCATCACGCGCGCCGACCGGTGGCCCGAGCTGCCGGGCTCGGCGCTCGACGCGGTCTGGGTGGTCGCGCGGCGGCTCGCGGCGCTCGTCGTCGTCGACTGCGGGTTCTCGGTCGAGCAGGACGAGGTGCTGAGCTACGACACGCGCGCGCCGCGGCGCAACGCCGCGACGCTCGGGGCGCTCGCGGCGGCCGACGAGGTCGTCGTGGTCGGGTCCGCGGACCCGGTCGGCATCCAGCGCCTCGTGCGCGCGCTGTCCGACCTCGGGGAGCTCGGGATCACCCCGCAGCACGTCGTCGTCAACCGTGTGCGCGCGTCGGTCGCGGGGCCCCAGGCCGCTCGCGCGGTCGCGGGAGCTCTCGAGCGGTACGCGGGCGTGCGTGACGCGGTGCTGGTGCCGGACGACCGGCCGAGCCTCGACGCCGCGGTGCTCGAGGCGCGCACGCTGCGGGAGATCGCACCGGGGTCGCCGGCCCGCCGTGCGATCGTCGGCCTCGCCGCACGGGTGGGGCAGGGGGTCGTCGGCGGCGTCCCTGCGGTCGCGTCGGTCGCGCCGTTCGCGTGACGTGGAGCGGGAGCGCGCGGTCCGGTGCGACGCGCGCCCCGCACTCGCGGCACACTGACGTCGTGCGCCTCTACCTGCCCGCCACGCTCGACGAGCTCGACCCGGCCGCCGACGGCTCGGTCACGCTCGGCCCCCGGACCGCTCACGCGGTCACCGCCGCACTGCGCGCCGCGCTGCCCGACGAGGACGACGAGGGGCTCGAGTTCTCCGCGCACCTCATGGCCGCGGACGACAGCCTCGCGATGCTCGCCGCGCGCGGTGACGCACCGCGTCTGCGGCTCGTCGTGACGGTGGACGTCCCCGACGGCGCCGTCCGGCTCGACGCCGCACCCGACGACGCGGGCCCGAGCGCGGTCGCGCTCGTCGACGCCGTGGGTGGCGACGCGATCGCGTGCGTGCACGTCGACGAGCCCGAGGTCGCGGCGGACGTCGCCCGGGCGCTCGAGGGCGACGCGGCGGCGGCGGAGCGCGTCGACGACGCGGACCTGCTCTGGTACGACGCGGCGGAGATCGCCCAGATCCCTCGCTGAGCGGCGTGGCGCGGCTCTCACGGCAGCGGTTTGGTCGTCGGGCCTGCGACCGGGTAACGTTCACGGGCGGTACGACGTCCGGATCAGTCCGAACCGAGTGGCCCTCACGCCCCGTCGTGAGGCTGCCGGGAGGCCCGGAAGTTATACCCCATGGGGTATGGTGTAATTGGCAGCACGACTGATTCTGGTTCAGTTAGTCTAGGTTCGAGTCCTGGTACCCCAGCGCGAGCACCGCTGATCGGACGGTTCGGAGCACGAGCGGACGTCGGGTAAAGTGTTCACACGCAAGCGAGGCCCACGGGTCACGCAGGCGATAGGCCCCCGTTGTGTAGCGGCCTAGCACGCCGCCCTCTCACGGCGGTAGCGCCGGTTCGAATCCGGTCGGGGGTACGTCAGAAGGCCCGGTCACCACGGTGACCGGGCCTTCGTCGTCGTGAGCTGATCCTCGTGAGTGACGTCGTGAGTGCGGTGTGCTCGGCGCCCCTCACGCACGACGATGGCCCCGGCGCAGGGCCGGGGCCATCGTCGTGAGGTCTCGGACCTCTGGGGAGGTGGGGAGGTGGCGGGTGTCACTCCGCGGTGCGGCGCAGCACCTCGGTCAGCCGGTTGGCGGCGGAGACGACCGCGGCGGCGTGCAGGCGGCCCGGCTGGCGGGTCAGACGCTCGAGCGGTCCGGATACCGAGACGGCCGCGACGACGCGTCCCGACGGCCCGCGCACGGGTGCGGAGACCGACGCGACGCCGACCTCGCGCTCCGACACGGACTGGGCCCAACCGCGGCGGCGCACGCCGGACAGGATCGTCGCGGTGAACTTGGCGCCCTGCAGCCCGCGGTGCAGCCGGTCGGGCTCCTCCCACGCGAGCAGCACCTGCGCGGCCGAGCCGGCCTGCATGGTGAGCGTCGCGCCGACGGGGATGGAGTCGCGCAGGCCGATGGGTCGCTCGGCGGCGGCGACACAGATGCGCTGGTCACCCTGCCGGCGGTAGAGCTGCGCGCTCTCACCCGTGTGGTCGCGCACGGCGGCGAGCACCGGTCCGGCCGCGGCGAGCAGCCGGTCCTCGCCCGCCGCGGTGGCGAGCTCGGACAGGCGCGGGCCGAGCACGAACCGGCCCTGCATGTCGCGGGCGACGAGACGATGGTGCTCGAGCGCGACGGCGAGCCGGTGGGCGGTCGGTCGAGCAAGATGGGTGGCGGTCACGAGCTGCGCGAGGGTCGCCGGACCGGCCTCGAGCGCGCTCAGGACGGCTGCGGCCTTGTCCAGGACGCCGACTCCGCTAGAGTTGTCCATAGGCCGATATTGGCGTCTCGCAGGCTGAGATGCAAGTGCAGAGGCACGACGCGTTCGAGAAGTCACCCCGATCGGCCCCGAGAACCGGGAACACCCCCACCCGGACGAGCAGAACAGGACCGCAGCACATGTCCGGTACGTTGGCGGAGAAGGTCTGGGACGCGCACGTCGTGCGACGAGGCACGGACGGAGCCCCTGACCTCCTCTACATCGACCTCCACCTCGTCCACGAGGTCACCAGCCCGCAGGCGTTCGAGGGCCTGCGGCTCGCCGGCCGTCCGGTCCGTCGCCCGGACCTGACGCTCGCCACCGAGGACCACAACACGCCGACGCTCGACATCGACCGCCCGATCGCGGACGCGACGAGCCGCACGCAGATCGAGACGCTGCGCACCAACGCCGCCGAGTTCGGCGTGCGCATCCACTCGCTCGGCGACGCGGACCAGGGCATCGTCCACCAGGTCGGCCCGCAGCTCGGCCTCACGCAGCCCGGCCTGACGGTCGTCTGCGGCGACTCGCACACGTCGACGCACGGCGCGTTCGGCGCGCTCGCGTTCGGCATCGGCACGTCCGAGGTCGAGCACGTGCTCGCGACCCAGACGCTCCCGCTCGCGCCGTTCAAGACCATGGCGATCACCGTCGACGGCCGTCTGCCCGAGGGCGCGACCAGCAAGGACATCATCCTCGCGGTCATCGCCAAGATCGGCACCGGTGGCGGCCAGGGGTACGTGCTGGAGTACCGCGGCGAGGCCATCCGCGCGCTGTCGATGGAGGCGCGCATGACGATCTGCAACATGTCGATCGAGGCCGGTGCGCGCGCCGGGATGATCGCGCCCGACGAGACCACGTTCGAGTACCTCAAGGGCCGCCCGCACGCGCCCGAGGGCGCCGACTGGGACGCGGCGGTCGAGTACTGGCGCACGCTGCACTCGGACGACGACGCGGTCTTCGACGCCGAGGTGGTCCTGGACGCCGCGGACCTCGAGCCGTTCGTCACGTGGGGCACCAACCCGGGCCAGGGCCTGCCGCTGTCGGCCGACGTGCCCGTGCCCGAGCAGATCGCGGACGCGAACGAGCGCGTCGCCGCCGAGCGCGCGATCGAGTACATGGGCCTGACGCCGGGCCAGCCGCTGCGCTCGATCAAGGTCGACACGGTCTTCATCGGCTCGTGCACCAACGGCCGCATCGAGGACCTGCGCTCGGTCGCGAAGGTCGTGCAGGGCCGCAAGAAGGCCGACGACGTGCGCGTCCTCGTGGTCCCGTCGTCGGCGCGCGTGCGTCTGCAGGCGGAGGCCGAGGGGCTCGACAAGATCTTCCTCGACTTCGGTGCGGAGTGGCGCAACGCGGGCTGCTCGATGTGCCTGGGCATGAACCCCGACCAGCTCGCTCCGGGAGAGCGTTCGGCGTCGACGTCGAACCGCAACTTCGAGGGCCGCCAGGGCAAGGGCGGGCGCACCCACCTCGTCTCGCCGCTCGTCGCGGCCGCGACCGCCATCCGCGGCACGCTCTCGTCCTACGCGGACCTGGGCACGGGCCGGCCCGCGCCGGACGGCTCGCCGCTGACCGGCCCCGCCGCCGACCTCCAGACGGTCTGACGACCCGACGACGAACGAGAGAGACAGACCCATGGAGAAGTTCACCCAGCACACCGGCGTCGGGGTCCCGCTGCGTCGCAGCAACGTCGACACCGACCAGATCATCCCCGCCGTCTACCTCAAGCGCGTGACGCGCACGGGGTTCGAGGACGCGCTGTTCGCGGCGTGGCGCGGCGACCCGGAGTTCGTCCTCAACCAGGACGCCTACCGCTCCGGCTCGGTCCTCGTCGCGGGCCCCGACTTCGGGACGGGCTCGTCGCGTGAGCACGCGGTGTGGGCGCTCAAGGACTACGGCTTCAAGGTCGTGGTCTCGGCGCGGTTCGCCGACATCTTCCGCGGGAACTCGGGCAAGCAGGGCCTGCTGGCCGCCCAGGTCGCCCAGGAGGACATCGAGCTGATCTGGAAGATCCTCGAGACGCGCCCGGGCACCGAGGTCACGGTCGACCTGGTCGCGCGCACCGTGCAGTGCGACGACGTCGTCGTCCCGTTCCACGTGGACGACTACACGCGCTGGCGGCTCATGGAGGGTCTGGACGACATCGGCCTGACGCTGCAGCACGTCGACGAGATCTCCGCGTTCGAGGAGCGTCGGGAGTCGTGGCGTCCCGCGACGCTGCCCGCCAAGCACCTCCCGCCGGTGGAGATCAAGGCAGCGCGGCCGGTCGAGGTCGCGATCGGGCGACGCCCCGCCTGACCCGCCCGGTACGACGACGGCCCCGGTGCACCCCGGACTGGTGCGCCGGGGCCGTCGCGTGCGAGCACCGCGTTCGCGCTAGCGTGGGCAGCGGTCCGTCGCGCCGGACGAGACGCCGGTGCGGGAAGAACTCCGCGACGGTCCTGGTTGGCTGTGCTCGGGCGGACTGCCCCTCGTCGGCGCGCTTGTACGTGGCGCCGGTGGGAGGTCGAGGCCAAGAACGGACCGGGTGCGCGCAAGCGGCTCGGCAAGAGGTCGTCACGGCGTCGTCGTGCGGGTCGCGTCCCGCGCGAGCGGGTGTCGCCGGCCTGTGAAGGTGTCGTGCGGAGCAAGGTGTCGGGCACCCGTGTGGTCGGGGGCCGGTGCCGTGGGTAGGCGAGGATGGGCGCGTGAACGATCTGCTGTACGTCAACGGTGGCAACCCGCTGCGGGGAGAGATCACCGTGCGTGGCGCCAAGAACTTCGTGTCGAAGGCCATGGTGGCCGCGCTCCTGGGGGAGACCCCCAGCGTGCTGCGCAACGTGCCGCAGATCCGGGACGTCGCGGTGGTCAAGGGGCTGCTCGAGCTGCACGGGGTGCGCGTCGAGGCCGACGACGCCGCCGGCACCCTGCGCCTGGACCCGAGCGACGTCGAGATCGCGCACGTCGCGGACATCGACGCGCACGCCGGCTCGAGCCGCATCCCGATCCTGTTCTGCGGCCCGCTGCTGCACCGCCTGGGCGAGGCGTTCATCCCCGACCTGGGTGGCTGCCGGATCGGCGACCGGCCGATCAACTACCACCTCGACATCCTGCGCCAGTTCGGCGCGGTCGTGGAGAAGCGCCCCCAGGGCATCTACCTCAGCGCCCCGCGGCGCCTGCAGGGCACGAAGATCGCGCTGCCGTACCCGAGTGTGGGCGCCACCGAGCAGCTCCTGCTCACGGCGGTCCGCGCCGACGGCATCACCGAGCTGGCGGGCGCGGCGATCGAGCCCGAGATCATGGACCTGATCAACGTCCTGCAGAAGATGGGCGCGATCATCTCGGTCGACACCGACCGCGTGATCCGCATCGAGGGCGTCGAGCGGCTCGAGGGGTACCAGCACACCTCGCTGTCCGACCGCATCGAGGCGGCGTCGTGGGCGTCCGCGGCGCTCGCGACGGGCGGTGACATCTACGTGCGCGGAGCGACGCAGCCGGAGATGACGACGTTCCTCAACACGTTCCGCAAGGTGGGCGGCGAGTTCGCGGTCGACGACGAGGGCATCCGCTTCTACCACCCGGGCGGCGACCTGCGCTCGATCCAGCTCGAGACGGACGTGCACCCCGGCTTCATGACGGACTGGCAGCAGCCGCTCGTCGTCGCGCTCACGCAGGCCAAGGGCCTGTCGATCGTGCACGAGACGGTGTACGAGAACAGGTTCGGGTTCGTCGACGCGCTCGTCGGCATGGGCGCGACGATCCAGGTCTACAAGGAGTGCCTGGGCGGGCGGCCGTGCCGGTTCGGCCAGCGCAACTTCTACCACTCGGCGGTCATCAGCGGCCCGACGCCCCTGTCGGCCGCGGACATCGAGGTGCCGGACCTGCGCGGGGGCTTCAGCCACCTCATCGCGGCGCTGACCGCGAAGGGCACGTCCCAGGTGCGGGGGATCAGCCTGATCGACCGCGGGTACGAGCACTTCATGGACAAGCTCTCGGCGCTCGGGGCGGAGTTCAGCCGCGACTGACCCCGCACCTCGGGCACCCCCGTCCCCTGGTGGCGCCTCAGGTCCCGTCCCGCCGCCAGAAGGTAGCCTGCTCGTCGTGCGTCCGCCTGCCCGTTCCAACCGCGCCTACCGCAACGTCGCGCGGATCGTCCGACCCTTGCTCAAGGCGATGACCAAGCCCGACTGGCACGGTGTCGAGCACCTCCCGACCGACCGCGGGTTCATCGTCGCGGCGAACCACATGACGAACGTCGACCCGCTGACGTTCGCGCACTTCCTGTGGGACAACGGCGTGGCGCCCAAGGTGCTCGCGAAGGACCCGCTGTTCAAGGTCCCGCTGGTGGGCCGCGTCCTGCGCGCGACCGGGCAGATCCCCGTCTACCGCAACACGAGCGCGGCGGGGGAGTCGCTCGGCGCGGCGGTCACGGCGCTCCAGCAGGGTGACGCCGTCGCGGTGTTCCCGGAGGGCACCCTGACGCGCGACCCGGACCTGTGGCCCATGGTCGGGAAGACGGGCGTCGCGCGGCTCGCGCTGACGACGCGCGTACCCGTGATCCCCGTCGCGCAGTGGGGCCCGCAGAACCTGCTGGGGCGCTACGCGAAGCTGCTCAGGCCGATCCCGCGCAAGACCGTCACGATCGTCGTCGGGCCGCCGGTGGTGCTCGACGACCTGTACGAGCGCCCGCAGGACGCCGCGACGCTGCGCGAGGCGACGGAGCGCGTCATGGACGCCATCACGCGGCTGCTCGAGGGCATCCGCGGCGAGCAGGCACCCGCCGTGCGGTACGACATGCGCAAGCCCGACGCGCAGCGGTCCGGCGGCGAGCGCGCGGCCCGGCCGGAGCAGCCGTGACGGCGTCCGACGAGAACGGCGAGACGCTGCGCACGGCCGTCCTCGGCACCGGCAGCTGGGGCACGACGTTCGCGGCGGTGCTCGCCGACGCGGGGTGCGACGTGACCGTGTGGGGCCGCTCGGCCGCCGTGGTGCGGCAGATCGCGGACCAGCACCGCAACGAGGCCTACCTGCCCGGCATCGACCTGCCCGCGTCCGTGACCGCGACGACCGACGCCCGCGCGGCCGTCGCGCACGCACGCATCGTCGCGGTCGCCGTGCCGTCGCAGGTCGCCCGCGACACGCTCGCGCCGTTGCGCGGCGCGCTGCGCGACGACGCGGTCGTCGTCTCGCTCATGAAGGGCGTCGAGCTCGGCACCGACAAGCGCATGAGCGAGGTCGTCGCGGAGACGCTCGACCTGCCCGACGAGCGCGTCGCCGTCGTCTCGGGCCCGAACCTCGCGCGTGAGATCGCGCGCCACCAGCCGACCGCGACGGTCGTCGCGTCGACCTCGCCCGACACCGCCGCGCTCGTCGCGCGCGCCGTGGCCTCGTCGTACTTCCGCCCGTACACGAACCCGGACGTCGTGGGCGTCGAGCTGTGCGGTGCGGTGAAGAACGTCATCGCGCTCGCGGTCGGCATCTCGCAGGGGCGCGGCCTGGGCTACAACACCATGGCGACGGTCATCACGCGGGGCCTCGTGGAGATCACGCGTCTCGGGCTCGCGCTCGGGGCCCGCCCTGAGACGTTCCCCGGGCTCGCCGGCATGGGGGACCTCATGGCGACGTGCGCGTCCCCCGACTCGCGCAACCACACCCTCGGCGGTCACATCGGCCGGGGGATGGGGCTCGACGAGGCCATTGCCGCGACCGGTGGGACGGCCGAGGCGGTCAAGACGTGCCGCCCCGTCCTGGAGCTCGCACGCCGGCTCGGGATCGAGATGCCGATCACCGAGGCGGTCGTCAAGGTGCTCTACGAGGGTCTGCCGGTCGACCAGCTCGCCCCCATGCTCCTCGCGCGGCCGCGCCGCTCGGAGGTCGTGGTCCGCTGAGCCGCCCCGGGTGCCGGGCGCTCAGAGCGTCGCGAGCGCGGCGTCGAGGTCGCGCCAGAGGTCCTCGACGTCCTCGATGCCGGTGCTCAGGCGCAGCAGGTCCTCAGGGACCGACGCGGACTCGGTGCTGAACCGGCGGCGACGCTCGAGGGTCGACTCCACGCCGCCGAGGCTCGTCGCGGGCACCCAGAGCCGCACGGCCGCGACGAGCGCGTCCGCGGCCTGCGGCCCGCCCACGGGGCGCACGCCGATGACCGAGCCGTAGCCGTCCATCAGCGCCGTCGCGCGGGCGTGACCCGGGTCGTCGGGCAGCCCGGGGTGCCGCACGGCGAGCACCCGCCGGTCCGCCGCGAGGCGGTGCGCGAGCTCGAGGGCGCTCGCCTGGCTGCGCTCGACCCGCAGCGCGAGCGTGCGCAGCCCGCGCAGCGCCAGCCAGACCTCGAACGGCCCGGCGATCGCGCCGTGCAGCGTGCGGTACTCGTGCAGGCGCGCACGCACCCGCGGGTCGGCCGCGAGCACCGCGCCGAGCACGACGTCGCTGTGCCCCGCCAGGTACTTGGTGACGGCGTGCACGACGACGTCCGCCCCGTGCTCGAACGGCCGTTGCACGAGCGGCGTGGCGAACGTGTTGTCGACCGCGACGAGCGCGCCGACGCCGTGCGCGCCGGCGACGAGTGCGGGCAGGTCCGCGACCTCGAGCATCGGGTTGGTGGGGGACTCGACCCACAGCAGGTCCGCGGGCCGGGTGCCGTCACCGCCGCGGACCGCGGCGAGCACCGCATCGGTGTCCGCGACGTCCACCAGCTCGACCCGCACGTCGCTGCGACGCGCGAGGTCCGCCGCGTAGCCGAGCGTCACCTGGTAGCTGTGCCGGGGCAGGACCAGCCGGCCGCCCGGAGGGACGAGCGACATCGCCGCCGCGATCGCGCCCATGCCCGAGCCGAGGACGAGCGCGGGGGTCGGGCACGCCTCCAGCAGCCCGAGCGCCTCCTCGAACGCGTGCCACGCGGGGGTGTCCGCACGCCCGTACATCGGCTCGTCGCCGGGCACGCCCTGCGAGACGAACGTCGCGGACAGCACGAGCGGCGGGTTGAGCGGAGCGCCCTGCTCGCGCGCGGGACGGCCGGCGGTCACGACGAGCGTCGAAGGGGAGTGGTGCGCGTGCGGCGAGGTCACCGCGCCAGCGTACGCGCGGCGTCGGGGCGCGGGCCGTGGCGGGTAGGGTCGTCCCCGATGAACGCCCAGCCGCAGCCCGCCGACGCGGGCGCCCCCGCCACCCCCGCCCGCCGCCCCCGCGTCATGGTCCTGTTCGGTGGCCGGTCCGGGGAGCACGCGATCAGCTGCGCGACCGCCGGCGGCGTGCTGCGGGCGCTCGACCGCGACCGGTACGACGTCCTCGCGGTGGGGATCACCCCCGAGGGCCGCTGGGTGCTCGCCGACGACGACCCGGACCGCTGGTCGATCACCGAGGGGCGGCTGCCGCGGGTCGAGGACGCGCGCGCGCACGTGCAGCTGCCGCAGTCCTCGTCGGACCGCGAGGTGCACCTCGTCGCGAACGGCGACGTGCCGCTCCCGCTCGGCGAGGTGGACGTGGTGTTCCCGCTGCTGCACGGGCCGTTCGGGGAGGACGGCACGCTGCAGGGCATGCTCGAGCTGGCCGACGTGCGGTACGTGGGCGACGGTGTGCTCGCGTCCGCGGTCGGCATGGACAAGCACATGATGAAGCTCGTGTTCGCCGGGCAGGGCCTGCCCGTCGGGCCGTTCGTCGTGCTGCTGCCCGGTGCCTACGACCGCGACCCGCAGGGCCAGACCGAGCGCATCCGGCCCCTCGGGCTCCCGCTGTTCGTCAAGCCGGCGCGCGCCGGGTCGAGCCTCGGCATCACCCGGGTCGACGACCTCGCCGACCTGCCCGCCGCGATCGCCGAGGCCGAGCGCCACGATCCCAAGGTCGTGGTCGAGGCCGCGATCGTCGGGCGGGAGATCGAGTGCGGCGTGCTGGGCGGGCACCACGGCGAGCGCGCGCGGGCGTCGCTGCCCGGCGAGATCGTCGTCGACACCGGCAGGCACACGTTCTACGACTTCGAGGCGAAGTACCTCGACGAGGCGTCCGTGCGGCTCGCCTGCCCGGCTGACCTGCCGGACGACGTGACGCGGCGCGTGCGGGAGATCGCCGTGCAGGCGTTCGAGGCACTCGGCTGCGAGGGGCTCGCGCGGGTGGACGTGTTCGTCACGCCGCAGGACGAGGTGGTCGTCAACGAGATCAACACCATGCCCGGGTTCACGCCGTTCTCGATGTACCCGCGCATGTGGGAGGCGACGGGCCTGACCTACCCCGAGCTGGTCGACGAGCTCGTGCGCCTCGCGCTCGAGCGGCCCACCGGTCTGCGCTGACGCGTCACGGCAGGCGCGTCGGCGTCGGGCGCGTCACAGGCAGCCGCGTTCGCGGGTGGTGTGCTGGACGGCGGGCCCGAGCGCGTCGAGGAACGACGTGGGGTGCGTGCGCGCGATCGCGGCCGGCACGAGCAGCTGGACCGCGGGGACGCGACCGTACGTGGTGAACGTCCAGTCGCTGCCCGCCTCGTCGTCCGGGTCGGACGCGACGACGACCCAGTCGACGGACGTGCCGTCGGGGGACTCAACGCTCTCGCAGCGGTCCGTGGTCGGCCCGAGCGGCTCGACGCCGCAGCGCAGCACGACCGCGCCCGAGCCGTCGCCCCACGCGGTCGTCGCCTGCGCGTCGGTGTCGCGCCGCTCCAGGTCGCTGAGCTCGTCGGGTGTCGCGAGGACGACCTGCGCGCACACCGGGTCGGTCGCGTACGGTCCCGCGGTCGTCGCCACGGCCGGTGCGCACCCGGCGAGGGCGGCCGGGACGAGGGCGAGGGCGAGGGCACGACGAGCAGCGCGGGGCACGTCACCACCGTAACGACTCGCGGGGCGTGCTCCGCACGAGCGCGTGCGCGGGCTGGCTCGCCGTCGCGCGGGCGCTAGCGTGGCCGGGTGCGAGTCGCGGACCTGACCGAGGAGCAGCTGCTGGACCGGATCGTCCCGGAGCTGCCGGCGGGCGCGGCGACCCTCCTGGGCCCGGGCGACGACGCCGCGGTCGTCGCGGCCGCGGACGGGCGGTTCGTCGTCACGACGGACGTGCTGGTCGAGGACCGGCACTTCCGTCGCGCGTGGTCCTCGGGCGAGGACGTCGGGCGACGCGCGGCGGTGCAGAACCTGGCCGACGTCGCCGCGATGGGCGCGGTGCCCACGAGCCTGGTCGTGACGCTCGTCGTACCCGCGGAGCTGGACGTCGACTGGGTCGTCGGGCTCGCGCGCGGTCTCGCCGCCGAGTGCGGCCCGCTGGGTGCGGGCGTGGTCGGCGGGGACCTGTCGGGCGGGCCGCTCGTCGTCGTCGGCGTGGCCGCGCACGGAGACCTGCAGGGGCGTGCCCCCGTGCTGCGCTCCGGCGCGCGGGACGGTGACGTGGTCGCGCACGCGGGGGTCCTGGGGTGGTCGGCCGCGGGTCTGGCGGCGCTGTCCGCGCGCGCCGCGCACGCGCCCGCCCGGTTCGTCGAGGCCTACCTGCGGCCGCGCTCACCCCTCGCCGCGGGGCCGGACGCCGCGCGCGCGGGCGCGACCACGATGATGGACGTGTCCGACGGGCTGCTCAAGGACGCGGGGCGGCTCGCGCGTGCGAGCGGGGTCCGCGTGGACCTGGACCGCGGTGCCCTCGCCCCGGCCGTGGACGCGCTCGCGGACGTGGCCCGCGGGCTCGACGCCGACCCGTGGGCGTGGGTCCTCGGCGGCGGAGAGGACCACGGCCTGCTCGCGACGTTCCCCGCGGGGACAGAGCTCCCGGCACCGTTCCGGGTGATCGGCCGTGTGATCGGCCGGGTGGTCGACGGGGCGGCCGGTGGGGTGGTCGGTGGGGTCGTCGGCCGGGGGGAGCCGGCCGGGGACGACGAGCTCGCCGTCACCCTCGACGGGGACGCTCCCGGTGTCGCGACGGGCTGGGACCACTTCGCCGGCCGGACGGGCTGAGCGTCCTGGCGGTCAGCGGCGGCGGTAGCGGACCTCGAGCAGCTCCTCGCCGCCCACGTCCTCGAACCGCTCGACACCGTCGGGCTGGAAGCCGTGGCGCCGGTAGAAGTGGCGCGCGCGCTCGTTCGCCGCGAGCACCCACAGCGACAGCGGCGTGTGGTCGCCCGCCTCGGCGATGAGGGTGCGCATGAGCTCACGCGCGACCCCGTGCCCCCACGTCCCGGGGTCGAGGTAGATCGAGTAGATCTCCAGGTCGCCGCGGCCGGCGTCCTCGTCGCGGCTCGGACCCATCGACGCGAAGCCCAACGGCCGGCCGCCGTCCTGCGCGAGCCACGTCCGCACGCCGTCGTCCGGTCCGCGCTCGAGGTGGTGCCGCCACCGCTCGGCCGCCGACTGCGGGTCGAGCGAGTCGAGGTAGGTCGCGGAGACGATCCCGACGTACGCCTCCTGCCACGAGCGCACGTGCACGGACGCGATCGCGGCGGCGTCCGCCGGCCCTGCCGCGCGGATGGTCAGCTCCTCGATCTGCTCGGCCATGGGGTCACCATGCCACACGGGCGCGACGACGCAAGGCCCGCGAGGAGAATTCCTCGCGGGCCTTGCGGTTGACGCTGGAGGTGCGACTCAGACGGCGCGCTGGACCTTGCCGGCCTTGAGGCACGAGGTGCACACGTTGAGACGCTTGGGGGTCCCGGCGACGACCGCGCGGACGCGCTGGATGTTCGGGTTCCAGCGACGCTTCGTGCGGACGTGCGAGTGCGAGATGCTGTGCCCGAAGCTCGGGCCCTTGGCGCAGACGTCGCAGGTGGCGGCCACGGTCTTCTCCTGTTGCTCTGGTCGAACTTGAACAGCCGCGAGGTCCGCGGCGAAGTCGGTGTTTCCCGGTGGGCGGCGGTCGCGGACCGTCGGACGAGATCGTCGGACGAACCTGCCACCGCACCCGTCAGGGCGCGCCCGAACCCGTCGGGCAACCGGTCAAGACTAGCCCATGGCGTGCAGGGCCCCAAATGTGGGTGCGGTGGTGCAGGGTGAGATGCGCCGCACCGACGTCCGCCGCGTCGGGCAGGCTGGTGCGCGGTCTCGTCGCCGACGGGACGGACGGCACGACGACCTGACGACCACGACGACCTGACGACCACGACGACCGGACCACCACGACCACCGGACCACGGCGGGACGACGAGAGGGGAGCGCGCGTGCTGCTCGGGACCGACCAGGCTCTCGCCTGGGTGTCCGCCGCACGCGCGGGGCTCGTGGGTGCGCGCGGCCGCATCGACGCCGTCAACGTGTTCCCCGTGGCCGACGCGGACACCGGCACGAACGCGTGGCTCACCGTCGAGGGCGGCGCCCGTGCGGTCGACGACCTGCTCGCTTCCCCGGGTGGGCCGCCCGACGCCGAGGCGGCCCTCGCGGCGTTCGCGCGCGGCGCCATGCTCGCGGCGCGCGGCAACTCCGGGGTGATCCTCAGCCAGTGGCTCGCAGGCTTCGTGCGGCGCGCACGGCGCGACGAGGACGGCCCGGCACGTGTCCTCGCGGACGCGCTGCGGGACGCGGCGCGCGCGGCGCGGCTCGCGCTCGCGGACCCGCAGGAGGGCACCGTGCTCACGCTGGCCGACGAGGTCGCGGAGGCGGCCGGGCTCGCCGCGGACGCCGGTGCGCCGACCGAGCAGGCCGTGGCCCATGCGGCCGCCGCGGGGCACCGGGCGCTCGCCCGGATCTCCGCCACGCACCCGGTGCTGCGCCGCGCGCACGTCCCGGACGCCGGGGCGTGCGCGCTCCTCGTCGTCGTGGACGCGCTGGTCGCGGCGGTGACGCGCGAGCCGGCACGCGACCCCGCGCTGTGGCTTCCGGAGCGCACCGTGCCGCGGGCGCGGGACGCGGACGGCGACCTGCCGGGCGCGGGGCACGGCGACGGCGGGGCGTTCGAGGTCATGCTCGTCGTCCAGGCGCCGCGCGCGGACCTGGGCGACCATCTGCGCGAGGGGCTCGCGGCCGTCGGGGACTCGGTCGCCGTCGTGGGGGCCGACGGCTGGTGGCACGCGCACGTGCACACCGACGAGCCGGTCGCCGCGATCGACGCGTGCGCCGCGGGCGCGCGCGAGCAGGTGGTGGTGCGGCGGCTCGACGTGGTCGACGCCGCGGTCGGCCCGCGCCCGGACGGGTGGGGCCTGGTCGTCGTGACGGCGTCACCGGGGCTCGCCGCCTGGTACGCGACCGCGGGGGCCGTCGTCGTCGTGCGCTGCCCCGAGCTGCCCGTCCGGGCCGAGCACGTGCGGCGTGCCGTGGAGGACGCGCGCGACGAGTCCGGCCGGGCCGTGCTCGTCGTGCCCGGTGGTGCGGTCGCGGGGGACGAGCTGGACCTGCTGCTCGGGATCGACGGGGTCGAGGTGCTCGGCGCGGACGACGAGGCGCGCGCGGCGGTCGCCACGCTCGCGTTCGTGACCGCGGCGACCTCGGCGGCGGCCGCGGCGGCGCTCGCGACGGCCCGCGCGCGGGTGGCCGCGCTCGAGCCCGACGCGTCGGTCGCGGAGCTCGGCCCGACGGTCGACGGCCTCGTCCGCGCGGTGCCCGACCGCCTGGCAGACCTCCCCGACCGCCTGGCCGGCGCCCTGACGGACGGCGCCCTGCCGGTCCCGGAGAGCCTGACGGTGGTCGTGCCGGGGCCGCTGGACGAGCTGCTGGCCGCGCAGGTCGAGCGCGTCGCGGCGCAGCACGGGCTCGAGCCGACCGTGCTCGCGGACGCGAGCGCGACGCGCGTGCTCGTCGCGGTGGACTGACTCGGGGTGCGGGGCGACGAGGATGCGGACGACGAAGGAGGACGCGTGCGGTACGCGGACGGGGTGACGCGCGCGGCGGGGCTCGACCGCCCGGTGGGCTCGCTCGTGCCGCGCACGGGGCCGAAGTTCGAGGCCCTGGGCGTGCGGACGGCGGGCGACCTGCTGCGCTACTACCCGCGCCGGTACGCCGACCCGAGCCGGCTGACGGACATCGCGGGTCTCGTGATCGACGAGAAGGTGTCGGTGGTCGCCGAGGTGCGCTCGTGCTCCGGCGTGCTGCGCGCGCGGTCGTCGGGCAAGCTCCGCGTCGAGGCGCAGGTCACCGACGGACGGTCGGTGCTGCACCTCGCGTTCTTCGCGCAGCGCGAGCACATGGCCAAGCGGTTCGTGCAGGAGCTGCGGCCCGGGCGGCGGGGGCTGTTCACGGGGAAGGTCGGCTGGTTCAACGGCCGCGCACAGCTCGCGAACCCCGAGGCGGTGTGGTTCGACGCCGACGACGAGGGCGCGGCGCTCGAGCACGCCGCGCGACCGCTGCCGGTCTACCCGGCGAGCGCGGGTCTCGACAGCGCGCGGATCGCGACCGCCGTGCAGCTCGTCCTCGACCCGCTGCGGGACGGTGACGTCCCCGACCCGGTGCCCGCGCAGGTGCGCGACGCGCGCGGCCTGGGCGACCTGCTGCCCGCGCTGCGCGCCATCCACCGCCCCGAGACCGAGGAGGACTGGCGCGCGGCCCGCCGCCGGCAGCGCTACGAGGAGGCCTTCGTGCTGCAGGCCGAGCTCGCGCGCCGCCGGGCGCGCGCGGCGGCGCAACCCGCGGTGGCCCGGCCCCACGTGCCGGGCGGGCTGCTCGACGCGTTCGACGAGCGGCTGCCGTTCACGCTCACCGCGGGCCAGCGCGCGGTGGGCGAGCAGGTCGCCGCCGAGCTCGCGCAGCCCGTCCCCATGCAGCGGCTCCTGCAGGGTGAGGTCGGGTCCGGCAAGACGGTGGTCGCGCTGCGCGCGATGCTGCAGGTGGTCGACTCGGGTGGGCAGGCGGCTCTGCTCGCGCCGACGGAGGTGCTCGCCGCCCAGCACGCGCGGTCGCTGCGGGCGATGCTCGGCGACCTCGCCGAGGGCGGGATGCTCGGAGGTGCCGACCAGGGCACGCGCGTCGCGCTCCTGACCGGCTCCGTCACGGGTGCTGCGCGCAAGCAGGCGCTGCTCGACGCCGCGTCCGGTGCCGCGGGCATCGTCGTCGGGACGCACGCGCTGCTCGAGAAGACCGTGCAGTTCGCGGAGCTCGGGCTCGTGGTGGTCGACGAGCAGCACCGGTTCGGCGTCGAGCAGCGCGACGCGCTGCGCGCCAAGGCGTCGGCACAGCCGCACCTGCTGGCCATGACCGCCACGCCGATCCCGCGCACGGTCGCGATGACCGTGTTCGGGGACCTCGAGACGTCGGTGCTCGACGAGCTGCCCGCGGGCCGGTCCCCGATCACGACGTTCGTCGTGCCCGCGCACCTGCCCACCTGGATGTCCCGGACGTGGGCACGCGTCCGTGAGGAGGTCGCCCGCGGTGGCCGCGCGTACGTCGTCTGCCCCCGCATCACGGGCGACGACGCGGACGGGGCGGACCTCGTGGCCGACGAGCCCGCGACGCTCGGCGACCAGGGCGCGACGCCGCGCCGTCCGCCGCGTGCGGTGCTCGAGGTGGTCGAGGAGCTCAGGTCGCTGCCCGAGCTCGCCGGGGTCGGCGTCGGGATGCTGCACGGGCGGCTCGCCCCCGAGGAGAAGGACCGCGCGCTCGCGGACTTCGCGTCGGGCGCGGTGCCGGTGCTGGTCTCGACGACGGTCGTCGAGGTCGGCGTCGACGTGCCCGAGGCGACCGCGATGGTGATCCTGGACGCCGACCTGTTCGGCGTCTCGCAGCTGCACCAGCTGCGTGGCCGTGTGGGCCGCGGCAGCGCGCCGGGCGTGTGCCTGCTCGTCTCGGGCGCGCAGGAGGGCGGTCCCGGGCACGAGCGGCTGCGCACGGTCGCGGAGACGCTCGACGGGTTCGCGCTCGCGGCGTTCGACCTGGAGCAGCGGCGCGAGGGTGACGTGCTGGGCGCGTCGCAGTCCGGCGGGTCGACGTCGTTGCGCCTGCTGCGCGTCACACGCGACGGTGACCTCATCGAGCAGGCGCGGGCGGACGCGCGCGCGGTGGTCGAGCAGGACCCCGAGCTCGAGTCGTACCCCGCACTGCGCGACGCGATCGAGGCGCTGCTGGCGGGCGAGCGCGAGGAGTTCCTCGACCGTGCGTGACGGGTCGGGGCTCGGCCGGTACCGGGCGAGGTGACGGCCGGGCCGGTGGTGGGCGAGGCTGTGCGCACGGCACACCGTCCCTGGTGCGGCTCCGGTCGCCGGGCCGCAGGTCGGGTTGTCGCAGGTCGGGTTGTCGCAGGACGGGTTGTCGCAGGACGGGAGGACGGCGTGACGAGGATCGTCGCGGGCAGCGTCGGCGGACGGGCGCTGCAGGTGCCACGGGCCGGGACGCGGCCGACGAGCGAGCGCGTGCGCGAGGCGCTGTTCTCGCGCCTCGAGCACCTCGACGTCGTCGCCGGCGCGCGCGTGCTCGACCTGTACGCCGGCTCGGGTGCGCTCGGGCTCGAGGCCGCGAGCCGCGGCGCCGCGGCCGTGACCCTCGTCGAGCTCGCGCGGCAGGCCGCCGAGGTCTGCCGGCGCAACGTGGTCACGCTCGGCGTCGGGGACCGCGTGGTGGTCGTGGCCGAGAAGGCCGAGCGCTACGTCGAGCGGGCCCCGCTGTCGCCGTGGGACCTCGTGCTCGTCGACCCCCCGTACGACCTGCCCGAGACCGACCTGGAGGCCGTGCTGCGCGCCCTGGCCGGGCACCTCAGCCCGGGCGCGGTGGTCGTCGTCGAGCGCTCGGGCCGGGCGCCCGAGCCCGCCTGGCCGGACGGGGTGCGCCGGTTCGACGTGCGTTCCTACGGCGAGACGGCGGTGTGGTTCGCCGAGCCGGACGAGCCGGCGGTCGCGGACGAGGGTCCCGACGACGTCGAGGAGGGCGGTCCACGATGACAGACGAGCGGCTGGTGCGTGCGGCGCGTTGGGACGACGTCCCCGCGATCCGCACGGTCCTCGCGCTGGCGTTCCACGACGACTCGCTCGTGCGGTGGGCGCTGCCCGACGAGGCGACGCGCGACGACGTGTGCGCGGCGTGGTTCGGTGCGCTCGTCGACCGGTACGTCGCGGTCGGGCGGGTGGACGTCGTGGAGGTCGACGGGGAGGTCGTGGCGGTGGCCGCGTGGCGTCCGCCCGACGTGCCGGCCGACCACCCGGTGATGACGAGCCTGCCGTCCGTCCCCGGCGTCGTCGCCGCGGTCGTCGGCCCCGAGCGCGCCGCGCACCTGTTCGCGACGCTCGGGCGCTCGTCGGCCCTCGCGCCCGTGGGCGCGCCGACCTACCTGCACCTGCTGGCCGTCCGGCCGGACCTGCAGGGCCGCGGCCTGGGCACGCTGCTCGCCACGCGGGGGCTCGCGTCGTGCGACGAGCGCGGCGCGACGACCTGGCTGTGCACGGCGGAGGCGCGCGACGTGGTGCTCTACGAGCGGCTCGGGTTCACGGTCGTGGGTCAGGTGCCGCTCGACGACGTGGGGACGCTGCGCGTGATGCACCGTGCGCCGCGGGACGCTGGCCTACGCTGACGCACGTGAGCCTCGCCGTCTGCCCCGGGTCGTTCGACCCCCTGACGCTCGGTCACGTCGACGTCGTGCGGCGCGCGCGGTCGATGTTCGACGAGGTCGTCGTCGGGATCGCGCGCAACTCCTCGAAGTCCCCGCTGCTCGACGTCGACCGTCGGGTCGCGCTCGCCCGGGCGGCGTTCGCGCAGGACGCGGGCGTGCGGGTCGAGGTGGTGCCCGGGCTGCTCGCGGACTTCGTGCGCGAGGTCGGCGCCGCCGCGGTGGTCAAGGGCCTGCGCGGGGGAGCGGACTTCGACGGCGAGCTGCCGATGGCGCTGATGAACCGGCACCTCACGGGCGTGGAGACCGTGTTCGTGGTGGGCGACCCCGCGCTCGCGCACATCGCGTCGTCGCTGGTGAAGGACGTCGCGCGGTTCGGCGGGTCGGTCGCGGACCTGGTCCCGGCGGGCGTCGCGGACGCCGTGCGCGACGCCCTGGCCCGCGCCTGAGCCGTGCCTGAGCCGCGCGGGGCGGCCTGCGGTGCGAGGCTGGACCCGCGCACCGCGCCGGACCGGGCCGTGCGTGCGAGAGGAGGAGGATCGTCGTGAGCGAGGCGCAGGAGCGCACCGAGGGCCTGACGGGGGTGCTCGACGCGATCGAGCAGGCCGTCGCGTCCGCCCGGAACATGCCCATGTCGTCGTCGGTGCTGGTGAGCCGCGCCGAGCTGCTGGACCTCGTCGCGCAGGCACGCGAGGTGCTGCCCGACCAGCTGACCCGTGCCGACCAGGTGCTCGCCGACGCGGACGCCGCGCGCACCGCCGCGCAGGAGGACGCCGAGCGGATCCTGGAGCGCGCCCGGGCCAGGGCGGCCGAGCTCGTCGCGCAGGAGGCGGTCGTGACGGCCGCGCAGGAGCACGCGGCGGCCCTGGTCGCCGACGCGCAGAGCACCGCCGAGGAGCTGCGACGCGACGCGGACGACTACTGCGACCGTCGGCTCGCGGACTTCGAGATCGACCTGGGCAAGGTGCTCGCACAGGTCCAGGCGGGCCGCGCGAAGCTCGCGGGCAGGCTCTCGACCGACGTCTGACCCCACCACCCCGCTCGCGCCGACCCCGCACCTGCTCCGGCTCGGCGTGCCGATACCCGGACCAACCGCGGCCTCGTCGTGGCGTTCGGCGTGACCCTCGTCGCGACCCTCGCCGTGGTGGCGACGCTCACGGCCCGAGGATTTGGGGGCGTCCCGCGGGACCTGTAGCATCGTCCGTTGGTCCTGCCGGTCTGGCGGTACCGAGAATCCAAGGAACAGCACCTGACGAGGGGACGGCCGTGCAGCGCCCAGTTCACCTCGATCCCCGCTCGCCGTTCGTGCTCGACACCCACGAGCTCGGCCGACGTCCGGGATCGACGCGGACCGTGCAGCGGACGGTCGCCGCTCCCGCGGATCTCGGCACCGACGTGATCGGTTTCCCCGAAGGGTCGGACCTCGAGCTCGATCTGAGGCTCGAGGCCGTCATGGAGGGGGTCCTGGTCACCGGATCCGTCCGTGGTCGGGCGGTCGGGGAGTGCGTGCGCTGCCTGGGCGAGGTCGTCGACGACGTCGACGTCTTCCTCACGGAGCTCTACGCGTACCCCGAGCGCGCGAAGGCCGCGGCCGAGGAGGGCGACGAGGGTGAGGACGTGCGTGAGCTCGAGGGCGACCTGATCGACCTGGAGCCCGCGCTGCGGGACGCGGTGGTGCCGGCTCTGCCGTTCCAGCCGTTGTGCCGGCCCGACTGCCCGGGTCTGTGCTCCGAGTGCGGAGCGCGCCTGGCGGACGACCCTGACCATTCGCATGAGACGCTTGACCCTCGCTGGTCCGCCCTGAGCGGTCTGGTGAGCCAGGACGACGAGACGAAAGAGAGCTAGCCGTGGCGGTTCCGAAGCGCAAGATGTCGCGCAGCAACACCCGTGCGCGTCGGTCGCAGTGGAAGACCACTGCCACGACGATCACGCAGTGCCCCAACTGCAAGGCCGACAAGAAGCCCCACACGGCCTGCCCGTCGTGCGGTGCCTACAACGGCCGTCAGTACGCCGAGGCGCTGCGCAGCGAGCACGACGCCCGCTGACGCGGGTGCGCGCAGTCGTGACGTCCCGGGCCCTGGCATGAGTGCCGGCGGGGGCGACATGGCCACCGAACTCCTCGAGAAGCTCGGGGTCCACCTGGACCCCGAGCTTCTCGTGCTCGCCCTGACCCACCGGTCGTTCGCGCACGAGGCCGGCGGCATCCCGACGAACGAGCGCCTGGAGTTCCTGGGCGACACGGTCCTGGGCCTCGTGGTGACGGAGTCGCTGTACCGCACGCGTCCCGACGAGCCCGAGGGTGCGCTCGCGAAGATGCGTGCCGCGACCGTGTCGCAGCGCGGGCTCGCGGGCGTCGCGCGGGACCTTGACCTGGGCCGCTACGTGCTGCTCGGCAAGGGCGAGCTCGCCACGGGCGGCCGCGACAAGGACTCGATCCTGTCCGACACGCTCGAGGCGCTGTTCGGGGCGATCTACCTGACGCACGGGCTCGAGACCGCGCGTGTCGTCGTCGAGCGCCTCGTCGGCCCGACGCTCGCGCAGGCGGCCGACCTGGGCGCCGGTCTCGACTGGAAGACGTCGCTGCAGGAGCTTTCCGCGTCCCTCGGGCTCGGTGCGCCGCACTACGACGTCGTGGGCGAGGGCCCGGACCACGCGCGGTCGTTCACCGCGCACGCCGTCGTGGGCGGCGAGGTGCGCGGCACGGGCGTCGGCCCGGCGAAGAAGGTCGCCGAGCAGCAGGCCGCAGAGGCCGCGTACCGACGGCTGCAGGCCGAGAGCGCGGTGGACGACGACGCTGCGGCTCCCGGGGCTGCTGCCGGCTGACGCGTGCCCGAGCTGCCCGAGGTCGAGACCGTCCGCGACGGGCTCGCACGTCACGTCGTCGGCCGCCGCGTGCTCGACGCGCAGGTGCTGCGCGACTACAGCGTCCGTCGGCACCTGGGCGGTCCCGCCGACCTCGTCGGCCGCGTGCAGGGACGCACGCTCGCCGCAGCGGTGCGGCGCGGGAAGTTCCTGTGGGTGCCGCTCACCGGGGACCGGGACGCCGCCGACGAAGCGCTGCTCGTCCACCTCGGGATGAGCGGCCAGCTCCTGGTGCGCTCGTCGGACGAGCTCGCGGCCGAGACCGCGGGAGACCGTGCGGCCCATCCGCACCTGCGCGTGCGGTTCGTGCTCGACGACGGGGGCGCGCTCGACTTCGTCGACCAGCGCACGTTCGGCCACGTGAGCGTGCAGGACCTCGTCCCGACCCCGGACGGTGCGCCCGGTGGGCGCGGGTCGTCGGACGCGACCGTCCCGGAGCCCGTCGCACACATCGCGCGCGACCTGCTCGACCCGGCCCTCGACCTGCCGACCCTCGTGCGCGCGGTGCGTTCGCGTAGGACCGGCATCAAGCGCGCCCTGCTGGACCAGACGCTCGTCTCGGGCGTCGGCAACATCTACGCCGACGAGGCGCTGTGGCGTGCGCAGGTGCACTTCACGCGCCCGACCTCGGCGCTGCGGCCGGTCGACGTGCGGCGCGTCCTCGACTCGGCCGCGCAGGTCATGTCGGAGGCGCTCGCGCAGGGCGGGACGAGCTTCGATGCGCTGTACGTCAACGTCAACGGCGCGTCTGGGTACTTCGACCGCAGCCTGGCCGTCTACGGGCAGGAGGGCCGCCCGTGCCCGCGCTGCGGCACGCCGATCCGGCGCGTCGAGTTCATGAACCGCAGCTCGGCGTTCTGCCCCCGCTGCCAGCCCGCCCCCCGCGCGCCGCGCGTCCCCGCACGGTCGACGTGACCTGCCGGGGCGTCAGCGTGCGACGACGTTCAGCAGCGGGCGCCCGTCGTCGTACGCCCGCAGCGCGTCGCTGAGGAACGTCCCGGCACGCTGCGGGCGGCCCCCGGCGGCGTGCGGGCTGATGAGGATGCGGGGCTCGCCCCACAGCGGGCTCGACGGCGGCAACGGCTCGCGCTCGAACACGTCCAGCGCGGCACCCGCGATCTGCCGCGTGCGCACCGCGTCGACGAGCGCGCTCTCGTCGAGCGTCGAGCCGCGCCCCACGTTCACGACGAACGCGCGCGGCGGGAGCATCGCGAGCACCCGCGCGTCGATCGCGTGCCGGGTCTGCGCGGTGGCGGGCAGGATCCCGACGAGCGCGTCGGCCGTCGGCAGCACGCGCGGCAGCTCGTCGGGCGTGACCACACCGAACCCCTCGCGCTCGCCCGCGGTCCGCGCGACCCCCGTGACGTTCGCCCCGAGCGCCACCAGCAGCGGGGCGAGCCTGGTCGCGATGGACCCGAACCCCCAGACCACGACGTGCGCCCCCGCCAGGGTGCGGAACTTCGTGTCGTGCACCCGCTGCACGCCGCCGAGCTCCCCGGCCCACCGGCGCTCGTCCTGCGCGCGCACCAGGTCGGGCAGCCGCCGCGCGCACGCGAGCAGGAGCGCGAGCGCGTGCTCGGTGACGGGCCCGTCGTGCAGCCCGCGACCGGACGTCACGACGACCGACGGATCGAAGCCCGCGTCGTCGACCGCGTCCGTGCCCGCCGCGAGGCACGCGACCCAGCGCAGCCCCGCCAGGCGTCGCGCGGCGTCCGCCAGCGCGGGACGACGGTTCCCCCACACCACCAGCACCTCGGCGTCGAGCCCCGCGGTCGGCAGCGGCAGCGCGGGGTCGTAGTCGAGCGAACGCCACCCTTGTGGCAGCGCGACGCGCTCTTCGAGCGTGGTGGGCAGCAGGATCGTCCTCATGCCTGGCTACGATGCCACTGTGCCGAACCTTGACGCCGCCCCAGGGAAGCAGGGACCGATCACGGTCATGATCGTCGACGACCACGAGGTGGTCCGTCGCGGCATCGCCGAGGTGGTCGAGCGCACCGAGGGGATGACCGTTGTCGCAGAGGCGGGGTCCGTCGCCGACGGCGTGCGCCGTGCGACGCTCGTCCACCCGCAGGTCATGCTCGTCGACCTCCAGCTGCCTGACGGCACGGGGATCGACCTGCTGCACCAGGTGCACGAGAAGCAGCCGGGGGCGCGCGCCATCGTCCTGACGTCGTTCGACGACGACGACGCGGTCGCCGCCGCGCTCGAGGCGGGCGCCGCCGCCTACCTGCTCAAGTCCGTGCGCGGTGCCGAGATCACCGACGTCATCCGCGCCGTGGCCGCGGGCCGCACGCTGCTCGACGAGCGCACGGTCACCCGCCGTCGCGCGGGCCAGGACGACCCGACCGAGAACCTCACGCCCAGCGAGCTGCGCGTGCTCGACCTCATCGGCGAGGGCTTGTCGAACCGCGAGATCGCGGAGCGGCTCGGCGTCGCCGAGAAGACCGTGAAGAACCACATCACGTCGCTGCTCGCGAAGATGGGCCTGCAGCGGCGCACGCAGGTGGCCGCGTGGGTCGCGTCCCGCAAGCACTCGAGCTGGCGCGCCGAGCCCGGCCACTGACCTCTGCTCGGGTGCACGGTCCGGGAGGCGTAGTGGCATCTGCCGTCGAGGTGCGCCCTGGCGAGCGCCAGTAGTCGCTTGGCTCGCGGTGAGCGTGCGACTACGCCCGACTCCGATCCTCCGTTGCTCGAGGTCACATGCCGCTCGATTCAACGACCGCCGCAGGCCCGATGACCCCTCATACGGTTCGGGATTGATCGCCTAGGTAGAAGTGTCCCGCGTCAAGCAGCTGGCAGGTTCTCGGGTTCGGGAAAGTTGGGGATCAGGGGGTCGGCGAGGCCGTGGTGGACGTCGTGGGGTCGGTTCCAGGCGATGGCCTCGTGCGGGCGGACGGTGTTGTACTCGGTGCGGTAGTCCTCGGCGTGGGCGACGAGGTCCAGGACGTCGTCGATCTCTTCGAGGAACAGCCGTTCGTATTTCAGGGACCCGAAGCCGCGTTCGCGTGAGCCGTTCTGCCCTGGGGTGCGGACCCGGGTGCGCACGTGTCGCAGCTCGGGGTGGGCGGTGATGAACGCCTCGAACCGGAAGGACCGGAACGGGCCGCCGTTGTCGGTCACGATCGTGACCGCCGCGACCACGTTGCCGTCCTGGTCGCGGGCGCACGCCTCGATCAGCGGCTGACCGAACATGTTCTCGTAGTCGGCCAGGGCGAGCTCGATCGCTTCGATCGCGTCGTGCTGGTTCGCCGTCGGGGAGGTGTGCCAGGGGTGCTCGTACTTGCTCCAGTAGTCCCGGCACCCGGCGATGCGCCAGGTCCCGCCGGTCGTGGTCTCGAACTCGGAGAAGTCCAGCTGCCAGACCTGGTTCGGGCCCGTCGGGTCGGTCGCGAACGCGGCCTTGCGGCGCGCAGCGAGCTGACGGCGTTCACGCTGGTAGGCCGCGGGCAAGATCAGTGCCTCGTCGCGCAGCAGCCGCAGGACCGTGGCCTGGGAGACCCGGTGGCCGTCGTGGCGGCACATCGCCCAGACCTTGCGGTGACCCCACGCCGGATGCGCGAGCGCGTGCCGGCGGGCGGCTTCGCGCACGCTCTCGCGGGCCGGACGCGGCCACGGTCTGTTGGGCTGTGCCCCGGCACGGGCGCGGGACTGGTGACGGCGCCAGGTCCGCTCGGGCACACCGATCACGGCGCAGAACCTCGCGGTCGGCATGCCCGCCTCGCAGCGGATCACCTCGAGGTCCTCGAAGGGCCCAGGCGGCCCTCGGCGGACTTCTTCCACACCCGCAGTTCGACCGCGGCCTCACCCAGCGCCTGGGTCAGATCCGCGACCTCGGCCTCGAGTTGGGCCTCACGCGTCGAGGGACCCGACTTCCCAGCGGCCAGGCCGGTCTTGCCGGCCTCCAGGAACTGGCGCTTCCAGTTCCCGACCGACTGCTCGGACACCTTCGCCCTTGCGCGCGGCCTCCGCCACGGTCACCTCACCGGCCAGGACCGACAACACGATCCGGACCTTCTCCTCCGCCTGCATCACCAAGGGTCTCGCCATGATCGATCAGACTCCTTCACAGGTCAGGCCCGCTAACAACGGGCCCTGCCACTAAGTCTGACGCGCGACACGGGCACCTCGCCGGAAGGTTAGGAGACACGCCCTAGTCGCGGCGCCCTGGACTGAGCAGCCTGGCATCGATTGCCCAACGGGTTTGCGTTCCCGACGAGCTCTCTTTCATCGAGCCTTCATCGGACCTCGACCGCATCTTGGGGGTGCCCGGGGCAGCCTCAGGCCGTGGGCGCCGTCGGCGCCCGGCGCGAGAGGGAGCGGACCGATGCCGTGGTGCGTGGATCTGGGAGTCGGCGGCTGGCTGGTCCTCGCGTCGAGCCTGGCGGTGCTCGGCATGGCCGTGTGGGCGGTGACGCGACTGTTTCCCGCTGCACCAGAGCCGGACGCGGTGACGCTGCTCGACGCCCGGCTGGCCGCCGGGCAGATCGATGTGGACGCCTACCGCAGGCTTCACGCCGAGCTCGCCGGACCTGTGCCGGCGCGATCGGAAGGACTGCGATGAAGAGCCACCTCAAGGGAATGGTCGTCGCTGCTGCGGCGGTGCTGGTCGTGGCGCTGGCAGCGGGTGTGCGTCCTGGCGCGGCGTTGGCGGCTGCGCTGGCGTGCCCGCTGATGATGATCGCCATGATGGTGTGGATGCACCGCCGCGGCCACACCGGGCAGCCCCACCATGGCGCGCACGACGTCACGGCGGACGCGCCCGTGACGTCGCCGCCGCACAGCGCGGCGCCGGGAGCCCGCTGAGCTCAGCCGGGCGGCACCGGAAGCGTGACGGTGAACGATGCGCCGGCTCCCGGGCCGTCGCTCGTTGCGGTGATGGTGCCGCCGTGGGCCTCGGTGAGCGCTTTGCAGATCGCCAGGCCGATGCCCGATCCGCCGTGGGTACGGTCACGCGCGGTATCGGCCCGGTAGAAGCGCTCGAACAGGTGCGGCAGGTGCTCGGGCGCGATGCCGGCACCGGTGTCGGACACGTGCAGCGCCACGCGCTGGTAACCGCCGGTCGCACGGAGCGTGATCGTGCCTCCGGCCGGGGTGTGACGCAGTGCGTTGGCGACCAGGTTGTCCAGGACCTGGCCCATACGCTGGCGGTCGACACGGACGTGTCCCAGCTCGGGGTCGACCTGGACCCGCACGTCGACCCCGGCGGCGGTCGCGCGCTCCCGCCAGGTGCCGGTGGTCGCTGCAAGCAGTTCGTCTGGCGCGAGCGGTTCGAGCGTGAGTACGAGGTCACCGGCCTCGGCGCGGGTCACCGCGGCGAGGTCGCGTGCCAGCCGGGTCAGGCGCGCGGACTGGTCGCGCAGCACGGCCATTGTGGGCTCGTCCATCGGTTGCAGGCCGTCTTCCACGGCCTCGAGGTACCCGGCGATGGTGGCGACGGGGGTGCGGACCTCGTGGGCGACGTCGGCCAGGAGCCGGGCCCGCAGCCGCTCGGCCTCTTGCAGCCGCGCGGCCATGGCGTTGAACGACTCGGCGAGGTCGTCGAACTCCGCGCCCAGTCCTGCAGCCGGGACGCGGGACTCGTACCGACCGGCGCCCAGGCGCGCCGCAGCGGTGGCCACGGCCGCCAGAGACCGGCCGATGCGCCGCGCGAGCACGAGACTCACGGCAGTTGAGACCACAGCGGCGGCGCCCAGGGCCAGGGCCAGGGAGACGGCGCTCGCGTCGCGAAAGGCCCGCTCGGCGTGCATGACGGCGTCGTCGTGGTCCTCCAGGCCGGCGCGCACCATGTGCTCGTGGAACAGGCCTGGGCCCACGGCGGAGGCCACCAGCCACGCTGTCAGGGCTGCGGTCGCGAGCACGATGACGAGCGCGATGAGCAGGCGACCTGCAAGGCCCCACCGCGCTGCCGGCGGGATCGGCTTCACTCCCCGGTCCCGATCCGGTACCCGACACCTCGCACCGTGCGCACGAACCGTTGCTGTTCAGCACTGTCACCGAGCTTCTGGCGCACGTGCAGCACATGCACGTCGACGAGGTGCTCGTCACCGACCCAGTTGGCGCCCCAGACCTCCTCGATCAGGGCCCGGCGGCTGAACACCCGTCCGGGGCCTGAAGCGAGTGCGGCGAGGACGTCGAACTCGGTGCGCGTCAACGGCACCAGGCGGCCCTCGAGGTGCACCTCGCGGGCGTCCGTGTCGAGCCGTAGCGCCCCGATCTCCACAGCAGGGCGCGCCGCCGCTGCGACGGCGGGAGCGGGTCGGCGGGGTCGACGCAGCAGGACTGCGATCCGGGCCATGAGCTCACGCGGGCTGAAGGGCTTAGTCATGTAGTCGTCCGCACCGACCGACAGGCCGATGAGGGTGTCGACCTCCTCGGCGCGGGCGGTCAGCATGATCACGTAGCAGTCGGAGAACGTGCGCAGCTGACGGCACACCTCGACCCCGTCCAGTCCGGGAAGGCCCAGGTCCAGCACGACGACGTCCGGATCGACCTCGCGCAGCACCCCGACGGCCTGCGAACCGTCATGGGTCACGCTGACCTCGAACCCGTCCCGCTCGAGGTATCCGGCCACCAGCCGGGCCAAGGCTTGCTCGTCGTCGACGACGACCGCGCGCCGCGCTGTGGTCGTCGTGGTGTCTGGGGTGGGGGTCACCTGGCCATTGTCGGCTGCGGACGGACGCCGGTCGGGGACCTTCATCGAACCTTGATCCAAGGGCGACCGGTCCTTCGGTGCGACACGTCGACGCTCCACATGTACCGATCCGCGACCGCCTGCAGGAGAACCCGTGTCGACCATCGAGCCCGCCGACCCACCGGTCCTCGTCACCGTCGTCCATGCCCCGGCGTGCCATTTCTGCCACGACGCCGAGGAGGCCCTAGCCGCCCTGGCCGGTGATTTCCCGCTGGTGGTCCGCAGTGTCGGCATCGATACGGACGAGGGCCGGGCCCTGGTCGCCGAGCACCGCCCGCCGATGAACCCGCTGGTGCTGGTAGACGGGGAGTTCTTCTCCGCCGGGCGACTGCCGCGGAAGAAGCTCACCAAGGTCCTGCACAGCCGGCGCACGGCAGCGGTCGGGGCCTGAGATGGGCAGCGAGTTGCTGACGACCGGGAGCATCCTGGCGGCGTTCTTCGCCGGCGGGGTGGCCCTGTTCGCCCCGTGTTGCATCGTCTTCCTGGCGCCGTCCTACCTGGCCGGTGCGGTCAAGAACGCCCGGTGGCGGCTGCTGCCGCTGACCTTCGTCTTCGCGGCGGGCTTGGCCGTGGTGCTGGTGCCGATCACGCTGGGGATGAGCCTGCTCGCCGGCGCGATCGCCCGGTACCACGCTCCGCTGTACTGGGCCGGCGGCCTGCTGATGATCGCCCTGGCGGGCCTGGCCCTCTCGGGTCGGATGTGGTCGCTGCCGTCGTTCCTGCGTACTCCGGATACCACCGGTGGTGACACCGCGAGCTTCTTCTCCCTCGGGGTGTTCTCCGGGATCGCGTCCTCGTGCTGCGCCCCAGTCCTGGCCGGGGTGATGACCCTGTCGATTCTGTCCGGGTCTCCCATCGGGGGGCTGGCCCTGGGGTTGGCGTACGTGTTCGGCATGGTCTTCCCGCTGTTCGTGATCGCCCTGGTCTGGGACAAGGCGCGCCTCGGTGAGCGCAAGCTGTTCCAGGCCAGAACCGTCCGGCTGCGCGTCGCGGGCCGCACCCTGGTCACCAACACCCTCAACATCGCCGTCGCGGTCGGGTTCACGGTGATGGGCGTGTTCGTCATCGCCCTGGCCGGCAGCAAGGACATGACCGGCGGCTCGGCGTTCCAGGACGCCGCCAGCCGCACCCTGACCGACGTGTTCGCCGCCGTCCAGGACTTCCTGTCTCCGGTGCCCGAGCCCCTGCAGGGGTTGGCGCTGCTCGCGGTCGCCGCCGCGTTCATCTGGGCGACGCTCGTCGACCGGCGCCGGCCCGCTCGGTCGAAAAGCGCCGCCCCGGCCACGACCACGGCTGCTGCAGGGCCGAGCGACGGCGCAGCCGTGCCCGTCCCGTCCTGCCACGCCACCCCGACCACGGAAGAAGTGACCCGATGACCTCCGGAACCGCCACCCGCCGCCTCGCCGAACGCCAGCAGGCTCTGCAGGAGGTTCAGGCCGCGCAGGCGGGACAGGCGCGCCGCCGCCAGCGCATCAGCTGGGCCGCGTGGGGCGCCGGTCTGCTGATCGTGGCCACGCTGATCGCCGCCGCGTTGATCACCTCCCAGCCGACCACGTCCAGCGACGTGCGCGTCGCACCGGACTTCACGCTGCCCGCCTCGGACGGCTCGACCGTCTCGCTGGCGGACTTCCGCGGTGGACCGGTCGTCCTGTACTTCAACGAGGGCGCCGGCTGCGACTCATGCCTGCTGCAGATGGCCGAGATCGAGAAGGATCCAGCGTTCGCCGAGACCGGCATCACCGTGCTGCCGATCGTGATGAACACCGCCGAGCAGATCAACACCGATCGCCAACGCCTCGGCGTCCAGGCACCGTTCCTGCTTGACGACGGCACCGTCTCCGCCGCCTACGACACCCTCGGCAAGGGCATGCACGAAGGCCTCCCGGGGCACGGGTTCGTCCTGGTCGACGCCGACGGCAACCAGCTGTGGCACGGCAACTACCCGTCCATGTGGCTTGCCCCCGCCGACCTGCTCAAGGAGGTCACCAGCCGACTCTGACCATCACCGTTTGACCTGACGCGCGCGTCACCGACCTATGAAGGAGAGCCCGATGGGCTGCTGCCAGGACACCCCTACCTCGACGACCACGACCCAGAGCACGGCCACCACGACGAGCAACAGCTGCTGCGGCGGCGGCGCTCAGGGCGCGGACACCTGCTGCACGACCAGCACCTCGGCCTGATCCCCAACACCGATCCTGGGAAGGAACCACCCCTTGACGAGCACCACGCGCCGGCGCCTCGCCGCGACGACAGCAGCACTCGCCCTGGCGGCCACCCTGACCGCCTGCTCCACCGGCGACGAACCGACGCCCGAACCCCCCGCGGCGCAGGAGTCCTCGAGCAGCGAGGACGCCGAGGCGGCGACTGAGCACAACGCCGCCGACGTGGAGTTCGCGCAGATGATGATCGTCCACCACCAGGGAGCGCTTGAGATGGCTGAGCTCGCGGTCGAGCGGGCCTCCACCGACGAGGTGCGCGCACTGGCCGAGCGAATCGCCGCAGCGCAGGGCCCGGAGATCGAGCTCATGTCCGGCTGGCTGGAGACCTGGGACGAGGAGCTCCCCGCTGAGGCTGAGCACGGCGGCATGGACCACGGCGGGATGGAGATGGACGGCATGGACCAGGAGGAGGCGATGTCCACCCTGGCCGAGTTTGAAGGGGTCGCGTTCGACCGGAGGTTCCTCGAGCTCATGGTCGCCCACCACCGCGGCGCCGTCGAGATGGCCCAGGCCCAGATCGGCGAGGGCGCAGACCCCGACGCCCTGGCACTCGCCCGGACGATCAGGGACGACCAGAACATAGAGATCACCGAGATGGAGAACCTGCTGCGGTCCCTCTGAGCAGCCCGCAGCACGACCGGCAGGAGACCACCCCGCACGAAAAGGTGGCCTCCTGTCGCGTGCGTCTGCCACCGGCGCTGCGGCGAAGCGCTAGGTGCGGACGTACCGTCGCCCGGTGCCGAACTCCCCGTTTGACAAGGAAGAACCTGCCCGGCCTCACCGCGTGCAGTCTGTGTGCCGGAGAGACCCTGGGCGAAGCTGACACCGCCCCGGGTGGCCAGCTGCAGCGCCTGAGGCACCTGGCCGACTCCGGCGTGGCTCGCCTGACGACCGTCGACTGCCTCGACGCGTGCGATCGCGGCGACGTCGTGGTCGCTCGTCCGTCCGGTGCATGCCGCCGCACCGGCGCACGACCGGTGTGGTTCGAACGCCTCGCCGGGGATGAAGTCACCGGCGAGCTCGCGCGCTGGCTCCGGTGCGGCGGTCCGGGCGTCGCGCGACTGCCCGACCGACTCGTCGGCAACGTCATCCAGCGCTCTGACCCCGTGCCCGCCGGCCCTGCGGCGTAGCCGTCGGATTCACGGCCTGACGCGCGTTCGCCCTTGCGCGGCCGTCCGCCGGAGAGACCCTCATCGAACCTTCATGGCGGCGCCGTCCCTCTCACCGCGCGAACACGCGGCCCTGTGCATAGCGTCGAAAGGGTCCCCGCGGCGCACGAGCGATCGATGTGCCGCACGATCCGTAAATCAGGAGGCCGTCGTGAAGACCACGCAGATGCTCGACACCTACCCCGCGACCATCAACCTCGACCGCCAGCTGCTGGCTCGCGTCATCGAGTCCCTGGTCGCCTGCTCGCAGGCGTGTACCGCGTGCGCGGACGCGTGTCTGAGTGAGGAGATGGTCGCCGACCTGCGCAAGTGCATCCGGTCCAACCTCGACTGCGCCGACAGCTGCGCGGCCACGGCGCGGATCCTGTCCCGCCACACCGGCTATGACGCCAACATCACCCGGGCTCACCTCGAGGCCTGCATCGCCGCGTGCCGGGCCTGCGGCGACGAGTGCGAGCAGCACGCGGGCATGCACGAGCACTGCCGCATCTGCGCCGCGGCGTGCCGGGACTGCGAGGCCGCCTGCGCCGAGCTCCTCGCGGCCATCCGCTGAGCCCGTCCACGCGGTGCCGGCGGGCATCCCGCCCGCAGCACCCCGTGAGTCCGTCCGACACCCAGGCAGGTAGGAGCGAGACGAGGAGACGCAGCGATGTCCGTGCAGCGTGAGCACGATGGCGAGTCGATGAACGACGAGCACGACGGTGACGGCGCCCATCACGGGGGTGAGCGGCACGGCGGTGGGCAGGGCCATCAGATGAAGGGCATGTACCTGCGGTTCGCCGCCATGATCCTCACGGCCATGGTGGTCATGTACTGGGTGATGTTCGTCGGCTCGTGGGAGCTGGATCACGTCCGGTTCAGCCAGAGCCGGGTCTTCATGGCGGTCACCATGGGCGGCACGATGGGGCTGATCATGCTCGCCTGGATGCTGAACATGTACAAGAACGCGAAGGCGAACATCGCCGTGGTCGCCGTCAGCGTGCTGCTCCTTGCCGGCGGCGTCGCCCTCGACCGCAGCCAGGTCACGGTCGGCGACACCGCATTCATGCGCGCGATGATCCCGCACCACTCCCTGGCTATCACCCGCTCCGAGCGGGCCCAGATCGACGACGTCCGGGTGTGCGAGCTCGCCGTCGAGATCATCGAGGCTCAGCAGCGGGAGATCGCCGAGATGGACTGGCTCATCGAGGACATCGAGCGCAAGGGCATCGCAGCAACGGCGGCCGAGGCCGACGCGCGCCCCGTACCGGACTTCGAGGGCACCGCGCTGCGCTCGTGCCCGACCCCCTGACCTGACCCGCTCGGCGTCGAGGTGCCCCCGAGCCGGGAATACCGGCCATGAGCACGCCGTTGGCCGCTCACATACCCCCTGGGGGTATTTTTACGCAGATGACGGTGGAGCACGGGTCGAGGAGAAGAGCCATGAGCAACGCGCACCAGGGCCACGACGTGCACGGCGAACGACGCAGCAGCGCGAGCCAGCGGCACGAGCTGTCCGTCGAGGACACTGATCCGCTGGCTCACGACCGCCACGGTGGGCACGACGCCGGCCAGATGGAGCACGAGGGCCACCACATGCCCGCGCATGTGGATGGGCACGACGCCGAGCACCGGCCCTCCGCGAGCCACCATGGCGAGCAGATGGGCGCCGAGGGTGGCCACGGCGGGCACGGGGCACACGGCGGTGGTCACGGTGACCACGTCGCCCTGTTCCGGCGCCTGTTCTGGATCAACCTCGCGCTCGCCGTGCCGACGGTCCTGCTCAGCGGGATGTTCGCCGACCTGCTCGGCTATGCCCTCCCCGACGTCCCGGGGCTCACCTGGGTCGCGCCGGCCCTCGGCACCGTGATCTACCTGTGGGGCGGACGGCCGTTCCTCACCGGAGCGGTCGCTGAGTTCCGGGCCCGCAAGCCGGGGATGATGCTGCTCATCGGGATGGCGATCACCGTGGCGTTCGTCGCCTCCTGGGGCGCGACCCTCGGGGTGCTCTCGCACGAGCTGGACTTCTGGTGGGAGCTGGCCCTGCTGGTCGTGATCATGCTGCTCGGCCACTGGCTGGAGATGCGGTCCCTGGCGCAGACCTCCTCCGCTCTGGACTCCCTGGCGGCGCTGCTGCCGGACGAGGCGGAGAAGGTCGACGGCGACTCCGTCGTCACGGTCGCTCCGTCCTCGCTCGCCCTGGGGGACGTCGTCATCGTCCGCCCGGGCGGCCGGGTGCCGGCCGACGGGCAGGTCGTCGAGGGCGCTGCCGACGTCGACGAGTCGATGATCACGGGCGAGTCGCGGCCGGTGTTCCGGACCGTCGGCGACCAGGTCGTCGCGGGAACCGTCTCGACCGACAGCGCCCTGCGCGTGAGGGTCGACGCCGTCGGTGACTCGACCGTGCTGGCCGGGATCCGACGACTGGTCGCCCAGGCGCAGTCGTCCACGACGCGTGCGCAGCTGCTGGCCGACCGCGCCGCCGGGTGGCTGTTCTGGTTCGCCCTGATCGCCGCCGTCATCACGGTCGCGATCTGGAGCGCCGTCGGGACACCGGACTTCGCGATCATCCGCGCCATCACGGTGCTCGTCATCGCCTGCCCGCACGCCCTCGGGCTCGCCATCCCGCTGGTGGTGTCGATCTCCACCGAACGCGCTGCCCGGGGTGGCGTGCTGGTCAAGGACCGTGCCGCACTCGAGCGGATGCGCGTGGTCGACACCGTCCTGTTCGACAAGACCGGGACGCTCACCAAGGGCGAGCCCGCCGTGCACGATGTCGCGACGACCGGGATCGGTGACGACGAGCTCCTCGCGCTGGCCGCCGCCGCGGAAGCCGACAGCGAGCACCCGCTGGCACGTGCGATCACCGCCGCAGCAGACCATCGAGGGCTCACGGTGCCGCGCGCCGAGGACTTCCAGGCCTCGACGGCTGTCGGAGTCTCCGTCACCGTGGACGGACGCTGGGTCGCCGTCGGCGGCCCGAACCTCCTGGCCGAGCAGGGGCTCGATCCTCTGCCGGTGACCCAGCCCTGGTCCGACCGCGGACAGATCGTCCTGCACGTCGTGGTCGACGGCCGCGTGGCCGGAGCGCTAGGGCTCGCCGACGAGGTACGTCAGGAGTCCCGCGAGGCGACCGACGCCCTTCACGCCCTCGGCATCCGCGTAGTGATGATCACCGGTGACGCCGAGCCGGTGGCCAAGGCCGTGGGGACGGAACTCGGCATCGATCAGGTCTTCGCGGGCGTCCGCCCGGAGGACAAGAGCAGCACGGTGGCCTCCCTGCAGGGTGAGGGGCGGACCGTGGCGATGGTGGGTGACGGCGTCAACGACGCGCCCGCCCTCGCGCAGGCCGACGTCGGCGTCGCCATCGGTGCCGGCACGGACGTGGCCATCGCCTCGGCCGGGGTCATCCTCGCCTCCGACGACCCCCGGTCTGTCCTGTCCGTCATCCAGCTCTCCCGTGAGGGCTACCGGAAGATGAAGCAGAACCTGTGGTGGGCCGCCGGCTACAACATCGCCGCCGTGCCCCTCGCCGCCGGAGTCCTCGCGCCGGTGGGGTTCGTCCTGCCGATGGAGATCGGCGCGATCCTCATGTCCCTGTCCACGGTCGTCGTGGCCGCGAACGCCCAGCTCCTGCGGCGTCTTGACCTGAGCCCACAGGCCTCGACAGCCGCAGCACACGGGGCCCAGCGCGTCGGACCGCGGACAGCGGTGCCAGCTGCCTGAGCAGACGACCCCTTCATCGAATCTTCATCGCCGACGGGCCTTCGGTCGGCGGAGCCGCGCACGACGGTGAGCGAGGATCTTCACATGCGTTCTCGACTCCGCCTCGCCGCCGTCGTCGTTGCTGCCACCGCTGTGCTCGCCGGCTGCTCCGCCACCTCGGATGACGACGTCCTCGCCGACCTCGGGCTCGACGGCCTGACCGGTCAGGAGATCGTCACGCGACTCGACACCTCGACGGACAGCCGGCCGCTGAACTTTACGGCCTCCGTGCGCGAGGACGAGGTCCTCGTCGGCGACGGGACCGCCGAGGTCGCCGTGCCCCTCGACGAGGGCGAGTTCTACGTCTCGATCGCGCCGTACATCGAGACGACGCACGAGTGCTACTTCCACAGCCTCGCGACCTGCCAGGGCGAGTTGGTCGACGAACCGGTGGAGGTCACGATCACCGACGCCGACGGTGTTGTCCTCGTCGAGGAGAGCGCCACGACCTACTCCAACGGGTTCGTCGGCTACTGGCTCCCTGAAGACGTCGAGGGAACGATCGAGATCACTCAGGGCGACCTGAGCGGCAACGTTCCGTTCAGCACGACCGAGGGCAGCCCGACCTGTGTGACCACCCTCCAACTCACCTGATCGACACGGCCGCTCCGAGCGGGCTCGGCCTCCGGTCGCCGTCGACGCACAGAAGCCGGGGGTGTTGCTCAGCTCCGCGGCATTGGGCCGAGGTTGGCCGCAGCAACCACAGGTCCGAGTCGCGGGCGACAGTGCACCGCTGCGGTGCGGTCATGACCCCGCGCTGTCGAAGAATCACCCCAGCTCCCGGACGGAACTCCCGGCCGGGCACCGCCACTTAGCCTCGGCAGAAGCCCGCCATCTTCCGCTGGAAGTCACACCGCCGAACGGGAGCCGGCGCACCGAAACTCACCACCGAAACCGAGCCGCACCGAAACCGCCTGTGGACCGTTTTTGGTTGGTCCGGTAGACTGGTGCACTGCCCAGGAGAGGGGACCCGCGCCGTGGCTACAAAGTTCGACGTTGAGGAGCGCTGGCCTGAGTTGTTTGCGCAGCTCGACAGCGCGCAGCGCCGCGCGGTCGTGCAGTCGCTCGCCAGTGCGTGGCACGAGGGCTGGGAGCCCAACCGTGAGGACGTCGCGGACCTGATCGACGAGGCGCGCGGTGCGATCACGTTCGAGGAGTACCAGCGGCGGTCGGTCGCGAAGGCCGAGCGTGCCATCTCGCGCGAGCGTGCTGCTCTGTAGGTGGCTACCCGGTTCGACTCCTGGGAGTCCTACTTCTACCCCGAGACCTATGACCCGCGGACCGGCCAGGGTGTCATGCGCAACCTGCGTGAGTGGCGCAGCGCGGAGGCGCTGAGCAGTTACGAGTACCGCATGACGGGTGCGCGTCAGCGGCAGCTCCTTGCCCGGCCGGACCTCGTGTCGCACACGTTCGACGCCGACCACGTGCGAGCGATTCACCAGCACCTGTTCCAGGACGTCTACGAGTGGGCCGGACAGTTCCGCGGCGTGAACATGGCCAAGGGCTCCGGACGTGGATTCGGAGACGTCAAGACCGGCGAGATCGACCGGTACCTCAGCGACGTGCACCGGCTGGTCGAGAGCACCGCATGGGAGCGGCTGGACCGCGAGCAGTTCGGGGAGCGGACAGCGACCGTGTTCGCCTATCTGAACCAGGCTCATCCGTTCCGGGAGGGCAACGGGCGCACGTCGAAGGTGTTAATGGAGCACGTCGCTGCGCGATCGAGGTTCGCCCTCGACTTCGACCGCGTGTCACCTCTCGAGTGGAACCAGGCCTCGGAGTTCACCCGCCCGGACCTGCTCGCCTACGACCCGGTGCCGGACTCGCTCGTACCGGTGTTCCGACACATCGCGGTCGAGCGCCCGGCAGCGCCAGCACCCGCCGTCGACGCCGCCGCACAAGTGCGCTCGCTGCTCAGCGCGAGCTACCCGCGACCGGCTACCCCGGGACCCAGCACGGCCGCGCAGAGCACCACGGAGCGGCCCCGTCGCACCGGTCTGGGTCTGCCGGGGCAGGGCTACACCACGGGACGAGGGGAGGGCCGATGAGCAACGTCGTCGGCTACGCGCGCGTGTCACGTCACGACCAGGACCCGGCCGCGCAGGAGGCCGAGCTGCGCGCCGCCGGCGCGGTGCGGGTGTTCGTCGACCAGGGCGAGTCCAGCCGGGTGAGGGACCGCCCGCAGTGGCTCGCGTGCCTGGACTACCTGCGCGCCGGGGACACCTTGCTCGTGCGCCGGCTCGATCGGATCGCCGGCAGCGAGAAGATGGCCATCGAGACCATCAACGAGTTGCACGAGCGCGGCGTCAACATCAAGTCGTTGACGGAGCCGGACATCGACACCACGACCCCGATGGGCCGCGCCCTGTTCGGGATCGTGGCGGTGTTCGCGCAGCTGCGCGTCGACACCATCCGCGACAACACCCGCCGCGGCCTGGCGCACGCCCGCGCGCAGGGCCGGGTCGGCGGCCGGCCGTCGGTGATGACCCCCGAGCGCACCGCGGCCGCGGCGCGGATGCACGAGCAGGGTCAGAGCATCGCGCACATCGCCCGCGTGCTCGGCGTGGGCGCGTCCAGCGTCTCGCGCGCACTGGCGAAGGCCGAGGAGACGACGACCGTCTGACCGGACAGCGCCGGATCAACACGGTCGCCCGGATGATCCCCTCAGAGGTACTGGCGCAGCCAGTCGGGCATGCTCGAATCGTCGAGGTCCCACGACTCCACGACTTCCTCATCGTGATGCCAGGTGCTCTCGTCGCCATCGAAGAACTTCTGTCGGTGGCACTTGTACTTGACGACGCTGTTGCCTTCCAGCCGGTACTCGTTCCAGTAGTAGTTCTGCTTGCCGTGCCCCTGCCACTCGTTGGTCGTGTAGATCGTCACGCCGGAGGCCTCCTCTGGTCCTTGTCCACCGGCAGAGCATCGCGCACATCGCACGGGTGCTCGGCGTCGGTGCGTCCAGCGTGTCGCGGGCGCTGGCCAAGGCCGACGAGGCGACGTCGGTCTGAGGCCGGCCCCGGCACTTCCCCCGTCCCCCGATAGCGGCCAGCCAACGCACGAGAGCCCCCCGTCAAGGGTGCGGCGTAGACGCATCACGGAGTGACGCGCAGCGCTCTTGATGGGGGGCTCTCGTGCGGATCAAGGCTGCGGGGGAGCGGGGTGCCTCGCGCCCACCCAGGCCGTGCACGGGCCGCACGCGCTCGTCGCGAGCCGGTCTACGGACGGTGACGGTGCGGCCGGTGTGCGGGCGGTCAGCCGGGGTCCCGCTGTCCACCTGTGGGCGGCCGGAGCCGCGGAGCGGTGTTGTCGACGACGCGCTGAGACTGACCCCCTGACGACGGATCGGGACTGACCCCCTCCGGGACTCTGGAGGGGTGATTGCACTGGAAGGTTGGGCTGAGATCCGTCGGCTGCATCGGGCCGAAGGGGTCCCGATCAAGGAGATCGCGCGTCGGCTCGGGCTGGCGCGCAACACGGTCCGAGCAGCGTTACGGGCCGAGGCGCCGCCCTCGCGCGAGCGCGGTCCGCGGGGTTCGGCCGTCGACGCGGTCGAGCCGCAGATCCGGGCGTTGCTGGCGGAGTTCCCGCGGATGCCTGCGACGGTGATCGCGGAGCGGATCGGGTGGACGCGGTCGCTGACGGTCCTGAAGGACCGGGTCCGTGAGCTGCGGCCGTTGTTCGTGCCGCCCGACCCGGCCGACCGGGTCGAGTACGACCCCGGCGAGGTCGCCCAGTGCGACCGGTGGTTCCCGCCGCAGCCGATCCCCGTGGGCGGCGGGCAGGAGCGGGTGCTGCCGGTGCTGGCGATGACGTGCGGGTACTCACGCGTCACGGGCGCGGTGATGATCGCCTCGCGCAAGGCCGGGGACATCCTGGCCGGGATGTGGCAGATCGTCGCGGGGTGGGACGCCTGTCCTCGGACGCTGGTCTGGGACCGGGAGGCCGCGATCGGCGGGACCGGGCGGCCCACGTCGAGGCGACCAGTTTCGCGGGGACGATCGGGGTCCGGCTCAAGCTCGCTCCGTCGCGAGATCCGGAGTTCAAGGGCCTGGTCGAGCGTCGCAACGGGTTCTTCGAGACCTCGTTCCTGCCCGGGCGCACGTTCACCTCGCCGGTGGACTTCACCGAGCAGATCAGCGGCTGGCTGGCGACGCGCGCGAACACGCGGGTGCTGCGTTCGATCGGGTCGGTGACGCCCACGGACCGCTGGGCGGCCGACCGGGCGGCGATGGTCGCCCTGCCGCCGGTCGCACCGTCGATCGGGCTCACGCACCGGGTCCGGCTCGGGCGGGACTGGTCGCACGAGGAGTACCTGGCCGCGGTCCTGGAACGCCAGGTCGCCGACCGGGAGTCGGCCGGCACGACGATGCGGATCCGCACCGCGCACTTCCCGGCGATCAAGACGTTGGAGGACTTCAACCTCGAGCACCTGCCCTCGCTGCGCAAGGACGTGCTCGCGCACCTGGCCACCGCGACGTTCGTGCCCAAGGCGGAGAACGTGATCCTGCTCGGCCCGCCCGGACTCGGCAAGACCCACCTCGCGATCGGGCTGGGCATCAAGGCCGCGCAGTCCGGCAACAGCGTGCTGTTCGACACCGCGACGAACTGGATCGACCGCCTCGCCCGCCCCACCACGCCAGCGCGCTGGAGGCCGAACTGAAGAAGATCCGCCGCTACAAGCTGATCATCATCGACGAGGTCGGCTACATCCCGTTCGACACCGACGCCGCGAACCTGTTCTTCCAGCTCGTCGCGTCCCGCTACGAGACCGGCTCCATCCTCGTCACCAGCAACCTGCCCTTCGGGCGCTGGGGCGAGGTCTTCGGCGACGAGGTCGTCGCCGCCGCGATGATCGACCGACTCGTCCACCACGCCGAGGTCCTCACCCTCGCGGGCGAGTCCTACCGCACCCGGGCCCGCCGCGAACTGCTCGCCAAGGACCGCGACAAGTAGCACGAACCGACCCCCCGGGGGGTCAATCCCAATCCGTCGCTACGGGGTCAGTTCCAGTCCGTCGTTGACACCAACAGGCCATCCGCAGCGGGACCATGACGAGATCGGTCGGCCGGGACGACATCGCGTGCCAGCCCACGATCTTCTGGGCGAACACGTCCACGACGAACGACACGTAGACGAACCCGGCCCAGGTGCGCACGTAGGTGAAGTCGGCCACCCAGACCCGGTTCGGTGCGCCCGCACGAAAGTCCCGGTTGAGCAGGTCACCGGCCCGGGCCCCGTCCTTGGCGGGGATCGTGGTGCGGTGCATCCGGCCGCGGCGCAACCCGTTCCAGCCGTGCTCACGCATCAGCCGGTCGACCGTGCAGTGCGCCACTGCCAGGCCGCGGCGACGCAGCAGCGCGGTCGTCTTGCGTCGCCCGTAGAGCGACTCCGGGGTCGGTCGGACGTGCTCGTCGATCCGTGACGAGCGGATCGCGTCGACCACGACCGCGTCCGACACCGTCCGCGCTGCCGGCGACAGCCTGGACCAGGACCGGTACGTCCTCGCGGCGACCTGCACGCCCTGCTCACGCAGGACGGCGCAGATCGTCTCGACCGCGAAGCCCTTGCCCCTCATGGAGTCGATGAACCCCATGATCAGCGGTTTCGGGAGTCGAGCTCTCCCGCGAAGAAAATGGAAGCCGCGCGCAGGATCGCGTTCGCCTCCGCCAGCCGCTTGTTCTCCGCCTTGAGCCGGCGGATCTCCTCGGACTCCGCCGTGCTGACACCGGGCCGGGCGCCGTCGTCGATGTCGGCCTGCGCGACCCAGCGACGCAGCGACTCCCGCGCGATCCCCAGCTGGGCACCGACCGCGACCGACGCCGCCGTCACCGACCCGTAGTCCACAGGTGCTCACGCACCATCCGCACCGCCCGAGCCTTGACCTCGGGGTCGTACTTCTTAGGCATCTCGCCATCCTTCATCACAAGGAAGCGGCCGAGAAGCCGTGACGGTTCAAGGTGTACGGGTGCCAATAAGGCGCAGCTCCACCCACCTCGGAGGCGGTGCTCGGCGCGGCGCACGAGGTGGCCGACTTCGCGGTCCACGCCTGGATCAGGCGGCGCAGCTCGTCGTACTGGAAGCACTGGTTGTCCCAGGGCAGGGCCGCCTTGCCGATCTTCGCGGTGGGCTGGTCCTTCGCGCTGATGACGTTGCCCGCGTCGTCGTACGCGCAGCGCATCGCCAGATCGGTACCGGTGACCTGCTCACGGTCGAGCGCCCTTGACCGGGCAACCGCCCGGGCGCGGTCCTGCCAGCCCGCCACGACCCGCTCGGGCACGCCGATCAGGCAGCAGAACCTCGCGTTCGCCATGCCCGCCTCGACGCGGACCTCACGCCGGGATCTCCAGGTGCGGGTCAGCCGAGGGGGGCCTGCCAGCTCAGGAGGGTGCCGCGGCCGCCGGGTGCGGTGCCGAGGGTGAACGTGCCGCCGTGCTGGCGGGCGCGGGAGGCGAGGTTGCCGGTGCCGGAGCGGCGGCTGCGCGTCGTGGGCAGGCCCAGGCCGTCGTCCTCGACGTCGACCCGCACCGAGCCGAGCGGCCCCTGACCCGACACGTCCACGCGGACGGACACGGACGACGCGTGCGCGTGCCGCGCGGCGTTGGCGAGCCCCTCACGCACGACCGCGACGACGTCGTCGGTCAGCTCCGTGCCGACGCGCTCGTCGAGGCGGTCCTCGTCGAGCCCGTCGTCGGACAGGGGTGCGCCGTCGAGTTGGACGACGAGCGAGGGGGCGAAGCCGAGGCCGGTGCGGGCGAGGGATGCCTCGCGGCGCAGACGTTCGACGAGGCCGGTGGCGGCGTCGGGGTCGCGCAGGGCGTGGACGATCTTGCGGATCTCGCGCACGGAGGAGTCGACGTTGTCGAGCGCCTCCTCGACGATCGAGGTGAGCTCCGACGGGTCGACGCCGCGGGCGGCGCGGCGGCGCACGGTCTCGAGCTGCATACCGGTCGCGAAGAGCTGCTGGATCGCCATGTCGTGCAGGTCACGCGCGATGCGCTCACGCTCGTCGAGCAGCGCGGCGATGTCCTGCGCGTGCCGGGCCTCGGCGAGGACGAACGCGAGGGCCGCCTGGGAGGCGAACGACTCGGCGGTGGCGAGGTCGCTCTCCTCGAACGGCAGCGACCCGACGCGCCGCAGCAGGATCAGCACCCCGACCCCGCGGCCCGAGGTCTGCAGCGGCGCGAACATCGCGGGGCCGAACGCGCGCATCTGCTCGACCTTGACGTTGCGTGACGCGGACAGCGAGGGCGTCAGCAGACCCCGACCCTCGGTCATGACGGTCCAGGCACGCCCGTGCTCGGGCATCTGCACGCCGACCAGGCGGTCGGCGTCGTGCCCGTCGGCGAGCTCGATCATGAGCCGGCCACCCACGCCGGGCAGCGCGAGTGCGGCCGTGTCCGCCCCGGCGACGGCGCGCGCCGTGGCGGCGATGTGCGCGAGCGCGTCCTCCTCGTCGATGCCCTCGAGCAGCATCGTCGTGATCTCCTGGCCCGCGCGCAGCCAGTGCTCGCGGCGGCCGGACTCGGCGTAGAGCTGGGCGTTCGCGACCGCGACGCCGGTCGCGGCGGCAAGCGCGATCACGGTCTGCTCGTCGGACTCCGTGAACCCGCCCGGCTTCTCGGACAGGTACAGCTGGCCGAACACGTGGTCACCCAGCCGGACGGACGCGCCGAGGAAGGAGCCCATCGGCGGGTGGTTGGCGGGCCAGCCCTGGAACGCGGGGTGGTCGGTGAGGTCGTCGAGGCGCAGCGCGCCGAGGACCGGGATCTGGCCGAGGACGCCGCGCGCGTGCGGGGCGTGCCGCATCATCCGGGCGATCGCGGTGGGCACGCCCGTGTAGACGAACGTGGTGGAGGCGCCGTTGTCGTCGAGCACGTTGATCGCGCCGTACCGGGCTCCCGTGAGCTCCGCGCTGACCTGCACGAACCGGTTGAGGACGGCGGGCAGCTCGAGCTCGGAGGCGACCGCGAGGATCGCGTCGAGCAGGTCGGTGAGCGCGTCGCCGGTGAGCGGGACGGGCGGAGCCTGCGAGTCGGACATGACGCCGCCGGTGAACGGCTGTCCGGCGACCGGGACCAGACCGTCCTCGCCGCGGCCGCCGCGGCGGTGGGCCGGGCCCGGGTTGTCGTCGCTCATCGCTGGTCCTGGAGCTCGTGCTGCACGGCCTCACGGTAGCCGTCGTCGTGCGCGAGCAGGTGCGCATGCGTACCGCGCGCCGCGACCCGGCCGTCCGCGATGCGGATCACCTCGTCCGCGACCTCCAGCCCGGTCAGGCGGTGCGTCACGACGAGCACGCCCCGGTCGTGCTGCGCGCGCAGGACGTGCAGCACGTCGTCGGCACCCGCACCGTCGAGGTGCTCCGTCGGCTCGTCGAGCAGGAGGAACGGCGTGCCGGTCAGCAGCGCGCGCGCGAGCAGCAGGCGGCGGCGCTCGCCGCCGGACAGGGTGCGACCGTCCGGCCCGAGCGGTGTGGCGAGGCCGTCCGGGAGGTCCGCGAGCCAGGGTCCGAGCCCGACGGCGGCCAGCGCCGCGCTCGCCTCGTCGGGTGTCACGTCGCCGCGCGCGACGCGCAGGTTCTCCAGCAGCGTCGTGCCGAACACGTGGGCGTCCTCGGCGGTGAGGGACGTCGAGCGGCCCGGCACCGGCGCCGTGGCGACGCCGGAGGTCGAACCGTCCACGTCCACGTCGCCGGCGTGCGGTGCGAGCAGGCCGGCGAGCGTGAGCAGGAGCGTCGTCTTGCCCGTCCCGGAGGGACCGACGACGGCGACGAGGCGCCCGACGCGCAGGTCGAGGTCCAGGGACAGCAGGTCGGGTCCGCCCGGCCAGCCGACGACGAGGTCGCGTGCGGCCAGACGCGTCGCGCGCGTGCCGGCGGCCTGCGCGGTGCCGGCCGGTGCGGTATCGGCCGACGCGGTGCCGTCCGGTGCGGTGCCGGCCGCGTCGAGCAGAGCGAGGATACGCGCGGCCGCCGCGCGCGAACGGTGCACCTGGACCGCGGCCTGGGGGAGGACCGACGTCGCCTCGAACGCGGCGAGCGGGGTCAGCACGACGACCGCGAGGAGCACCGGGGCGAGCCCGCCGTCACCGACCGCCGGGATGCCGGTGACGAGGGCCGCGAGCACCGCCAGCCCCGTGGCGAGCTGGCCGAGCCCGGCCGCCAGGGCGGAGGGTCCGGCACCCGCGTCCACCGCGGCACGCGCGCGGGCGTCGGCCTCACGCAGCGCGGCGAGGCGCTGCGGGACACGACCCGCGACGGTGAGCGGCCCGGCGTCGTCGAGCAGCGCGAGGGCCTCGGCGGTGACGTCGGCGCGGGCCCGGGCGCCGAGCCGTTCCGACGTGCGGGCGCCGCGGTCGGCGAGCCACGGTGCGACCACCCCCGCGAGCACCAGGCAGGCGCCGAGCGCGAGGCCGGCGGGCGGCCAGATCATCGTCATGGCCGCGGTGGTCGCGACGCCGAGGGTCGCCGCGACCGCGGCGGGCAGGAGGCCGCGCACGACGAGGTCGCCGACGTCGTCGACGTCCGCCCCGACCCGGGCGAGCAGGTCGCCGCGTCGCACGGCGAGCACCGCGCCCGGCTGCCCGGACGCGAGCCGTTCGTAGAGCGAGGTCCGCAGCCGGCTCATGCCGGACAGCGCCAGGTCGTGCGAGACGAGCCGCTCCACGTACCGCAGCACGCCGCGCCCGACGCCGAACGCACGCACACCGACCGTCGCGACCGACAAGGTCAGCACGGGCGGCATCTGGGAGGCGCGGGCGATGAGCCACGCGGAGACGGCGGCGAGCGCGACCGCGCAGCCGAGCGCGAGCGTGCCGAGCAGGACCGCGAACGCGAACCGTCGGCGGTCGACCTCGAGCAGCGCGACGGCCCGGCGCAGCGTGCCGCGCGCGGGGGAGTCGCGCAGCTCCACCACGCGCGGGGCTGTGGGGCGGGTCGCCGTCACGGCGTCACCCGCTCGCCCGCGAGCACCACGAGGTCGTCCGCGCACGCGAGGAGCGCGGGCCGGTGCGCGACGAGCAGCACGGTGCGTCCGGCGTCGCGCAGCGCCGCGACGGTGCGGAGCACCACGCGCTCGCTCGCGTCGTCGAGGTGCGCGGTGGGCTCGTCGAGCACGACGAGCGGTGCCGCCACGACGAGCGCGCGCGTGAGCGCCGCACGCTGCGCCTGACCGACGGACAGGCCGTGCCCGCCCCGGCCGACGCGGGTCGCCCAGCCCTCGGGGAGCTCGTCGACCACGACGTCGAGCCCCGTCACGGCCGCGGCGGCGGCGCGCTGCTCGTCGTCGCCGCCCACGACCTGTGCGAGCGTGCCGGGCTCCAGCACGGGACGCTGGGGCAGCCACGAGACCTGCCGCCGGAAGTCGGCGAGGTCGACCGTGCCCGGGGCGTCGGCGGCGACGACGACCGCGTCCTCGCCGAGCACCACGCGGCCCTCGTCGGGCGGCAGGAGGCCGAGCAGCACCTCGACGGCGGTGGACTTGCCCGACCCGGGCGGCCCGGCGAGTGCGGTCACCCGGCCGGGGGTCAGCACGACGCTCAGGTCGTCGGGCGTGGCGCCGCGGGCCGTGCGCACGGTGACGTGCTCGAGCCGCACGACGGTGCGGCTCAGGTCGGGTGCCGGCCCGGTGGCGGCCGCGGCGACGGGCAGCGGCTCCTCGAGCAGCGCGAACGCGGCCTCGGCGGCGGCGACGCCGTCGGTCGAGGCGTGGAACTGCGCACCCACGGCCCGCAGCGGGGCGAGCACCTCGGGCGCGAGGACGAGCACCGCGAGGCCGGTCACCAGGTCGAGGTGGCCGTGCACGAGCCGCAGCCCGACGCCGACCGCGACGAGCGCGACCGACAACGTCGCCAGCAGCTCGAGCACCATGCCCGACAGGAACGCGATCCGCAGCGTGCCCATCGTCGCCCGCCGGTGCGCGTCGCCGAGCGCCTGGACGCGCGCGCCTGGGCCGCGCTCGCGCCCGAGCGCCCGCAGCGTCGACAGCCCCGCGACGAGGTCGAGGACCTGCGCCGAGAGCCGCTGCATGGCCGCGAGGCCCCGCTGCGAGCGGCCCTGCGTCAGCACGCCCACGAGCCACATGAACAGCGGGACGAGGGGGAGCACGGCGGCGAGGATCGCCGCGGACACCCACTCCAGCCCGAGCACCACGAGCAGCGTCGCGGGTGTGACCGTCGCCGCGAGCACGAGCTGCGGCAGGTAGCGCACGAAGTACGGCTCGAGGTCGTCGAGCCCGCGCGTCGCGAGAGCGACGACCTCGGGTGCGCGGCCGTCGCCGAGCCGTCGCGGTCCCAGCGCGGTGGCGTGCGCGACGACGCGCTCGCGCAGCTCGGCCACCGCGCGCGCCGCGGCCCGGTGCGCGTACCGCTCCTGCACCACGGTGACGAGCACGCGCAGGGCGACGACGAGCACGAGCCAGCCGACGAGCGGGGCGAGCGCGTCCCACGCGCCCGCCCCGAGGTCCACGCCGTCGGACACGGCCCGCCCGAGCGCGTGTGCCAGCAGGAGTGCCTGCGCGACGACCAGGGCGGCGGTCACGAAACCGAGCGCGACGGTCAGGGCGACGTACCACCGCGCTGCGCGGGCGTGGCGCAGCAGGCGCGGGTCGAGCGGTCTCACCCCTCGATCGTGCCCGATCCCGCGGAGTCCGTCGGACCGGCGTGCGCCTCGACCGGACGCTCGAAGCGCAGGCCCGCGGGCGCGGGGAGGTGCTCGGTCGTCAGACGCTTGCGGAACACCCAGTACGTCCAGCCCTGGTAGAGCAGGACGAGCGGGGTGAGGATCACCGCGACCCACGTCATCACCGTGAGCGTGTAGCTCGTCGACGACGCGTTCTCGACCGTGAGCGAGTTCGCCGGGTCGAACGCGGGCATGACGTCCGGGAAGAGCGAGCCGAAGATCAGCACCACGGCGGCGACGATCGCGACGGCGGACGCGACGAACGCCCGGCCCTCGCGGCGCGCGCGGGTCGCGAGCACCAGGAGGACGAGCGCGACGGCGGCGACGGCGACCGCGGCCCACGTCCAGCCCTCGTCGGAGTAGGACAGCTGCAGCCACACGGCCCACACGCCCGCCGCGACGAGCGTCGCGACCGACGAGCGCGCGGCGAAGGCGCCGGCCCGCGTGCGGATGTCGCCGTCGGACTTCAGCGCCAGGAACACGGCGCCGTGCGTCAGGAAGATCAGGGCGGTCACCACGCCGCCGAGCAGCGCGAACGGGTTGAGCAGCGCGAAGAACCCGCCCACGTACTGGTGGTCGGCGTCGAGCTCCACCCCGCGCACGATGTTCGCGAACGCCACACCCCACAGGACGGACGGCAGCCACGAGCCGAAGATCAGCGCGCGGTCGGCCCAGGCACGCCAGCGGTCGTCGTCGATCTTGCCGCGCCACTCGAACGCCACGACGCGCACGATGAGCGCGACGAGGATGAGGAACAGCGGCAGGTAGAACCCGCTGAACAGCGTCGCGTACCACTCGGGGAACGCCGCGAACGTCGCTCCGCCCGCGGTGAGCAGCCATACCTCGTTGCCGTCCCACACCGGGCCGATCGTGTTGATCATGACGCGTCGCTCGCGCTCCTTGTCGCCCTTCTTGGGCAGGAGGCCGAGCAGCATGCCGACACCGAAGTCGAACCCCTCGAGCACGAGGTAGCCGGTCCACAGGACCGCGATGAGGACGAACCAGACGGTCGTGAGCTCCATGGTGATGTCTCCGTCTCGCGGCTCAGTAGGCGAAGGACAGGGTCGAGTCGTCGTCGGAGCCGTCGCCCCCGGCGGCGGCGCGCGCCTCGGGGCTCGGGTCCTTCTCGCTGGCGGCGACGCCCTCGACCGCGTAGCGGTGCATGAGGCGGTACCAGACCACGGCGAGCACGCCGTACAGGAGCGTGAAGCCGATCAGCGAGATCCAGATCGTCGTGGGGCTCGTGACGACCGAGACGCCCCGCGCGGTCAGCAGCCACACGCCGTCGACGCCCGAGGAGTTCGGGTTCGGGGCGACCACCCACGGCTGCCGGCCCATCTCGGTGAAGATCCAGCCGAACGACGAGGCCAGGAACGGCGTGGCGATCGCGGCGATGCCCAGCGTGCCGAACCACGGCTTGTCCGTGACCGCGCCCTTCTTGCGCAGCAGCCACAGAGCGGCGAGCGACAGGGCCGCCGAACCGACGCCGAAGCCGATCATGAGGCGGAACGACCAGTAGGTGATCGCGAGGTTCGGGTAGAAGCGCGTGTCGTCGTCGAACGTGGGGGCGACGCCGTTGGCCTCCTCCCAGTCGCGGATCCACTGCGCGTAGTAGTCCTGCAGCTCGTCGACGCCACGGACCCGGGAGTCGAAGTCGCCGGTCGCGAGGAACGAGGTCAGGCCCGGGATCTCGATGAGGTGCTTGACGCCCGCGCAGTCGTTGGTGAGGTCGCCGATCGCGAGGATCGAGAACGACGCGCCGTCCGCCGACTCGCACAGGCCCTCGGCGGCGGCCATCTTCGCCGGCTGCTGGTCGAACATCAGCTTGGCCTGCGAGTCGCCCGAGATCGCGACGCCCGCGCCGCCGACGAGCATCGCGACGAGACCGAGGATCACGGCCGGTCGGTACACGTCACGCGCCGTGGCGGCGTCGCCCGAGCGGACCTTCTTCACCATCCACCAGGCGGCGATGCCGGCGACGAACGTGCCCGCGGTCAGGAGCGCGGCGGTGATCGTGTGCGGGAACGCGGCGAGCACCGTCGGGTTCGTGAGCACCGCGCCGATGTCGTTCATCTCGGCGCGACCGGTCTCGAAGTTGTACGTGATGCCCACGGGGTGCTGCATCCACGAGTTGGCCGCGAGGATGAAGTACGCCGACAGGTTCGTCGCGATCGCGACCGCCCAGATGCACGCGAGGTGGATCTTCTTGGGCAGCTTGTCCCAGCCGAAGATCCACAGCCCGAGGAACGTCGACTCGACGAAGAACGCGGCGAGCGCCTCCATGGCGAGCGGCGCCCCGAACACGTCCCCGACGAAGCGCGAGTACTCGCTCCACGCCATGCCGAACTGGAACTCCTGCACGATGCCGGTGGCGACGCCGATCGCGAAGTTGATCAGCAGGAGCTTGCCGAAGAACTTGGTCAGTCGCAGCCAGCGCTCGTTGCCCGTGCGGTACCAGATCGTCTGCATGATCGCGACGAGCGGCGACAGGCCGATCGTCAGCGGCACGAAGATGAAGTGGTAGACGGTCGTGATGCCGAACTGCCAGCGGGCCAGGTCGAGGGCGTCCACGTGTTCTCCGGAAGGCGTGCGGGCGGCGTGGGATCGGGCGTGAACCCACCTGGGCGAAACGCTAGGACGGCGCTGTCGACGGTCCCGGGACCAAGGTCCCGGGACCTGACGTCGTGTCGTGAACCGCCGGGGCGCCGGGACGCGCCCCGGCGGCCGTGCTGTGCGATACTGACCGCGGTCCGACGAGCGCCCACACCGCGAGGCGGACCCGTGAGCTCGCACCCAGTGCGCTGCGCGCGCCAGCCGCCGCTGCACCGTCGAGAGGCCACCCGGCCCGGACGGACGAGGCAGGCGATGGTGCGCGCCGGCCCGGTGTGCGGCCGCGACCACCGACTTCCGCCGCCACGCGCCGCGCGGGCGACGACCGACCGACCGAGGACCGCCACACGTGTGGAGGGTGGTTCGCGGTACCCAGGAGCGCTTCGCGTGACCGACCAGAACACCCCCGAGCTCGACGCAGCAGCAGCACCGAGCGTGGACGGGGGTGAGCCGACGACCACGCGCCCGCGTCGTCGTCGCGCATCGCGCCCCGCGGCCCCGCCCGAGGCGGTGGCGGCCGAGGCCGCCGCGGGGGAGACGGCTCCCGCCGAGGCCCCGCGCGTCGAGATCGCCGCGCCCGAGGTCACCGCGGCCGAGATGCCCGCGGCGGAGAAGCCGGCCAAGGCGCGCCGCACCCGCGCGCCCCGCGCGACGAAGGTCGGCGCGAAGGCCGCCGAGGCGCCCGCCACCGACGCGGCGCCCGAGTCGTCGGACACCGTGTCGTCCGACGCTCCGTCGCCGGACGCTGAGTCGCCGGTCACGCAGCCTGCCGACGCCGACGCACCCGCCCGGCCCGCGCGTCGCCGGCGTGCGGCGACGCGTCCGGTCGCGACGCCCGCGTCCGAGGCGCTCGCTCCCGAGGCGCTCGCTCCCGAGGCGCTCGCTGCCGAGACGCTCGAGGGCGCCGACGAGCTGACGCCCACCGCGGACGACGCGTCCGCCCCTCAGGCCACCGAGAAGACCCCCGAGAACGCCCCCGAGAAGCCGGCCCGTCGTCGCGCGCGCCGCGCCACCACGGCCCCGGAGCCCGTGGTCGAGGAGGCGCCCGAGGTCGTCGAGGAGGAGGACGAGGACGCCGCGGTGGCGCAGGACGTGGCCCCCGCGCCCGCCGACCAGGCCGCGACCGAGCCTGCGAGCGAGGCCGCCGCACCCCTGGCGCCGCGACTGGCGACCACGGCACTGCTGTTCCAGGCACCGGACCTCACGACGTCGCGCCCGCGCCGTCGCCGGGCGACGTCCAGCACGGGCTCGCCCGAGGAGATCTCGCAGGCCGCCCGCCACACCGCCGAGGACGTCCCCGGGGAGAAGGCCGACGCCGCCGGACCCACCGAGGGCGCGCCGGTCGAGGCCGGCGGCGAGGCGCAGGGCGGCGAGCGTCCGAGCCGTCGTCGCGGCCGTCGGGGCCGTGGTGCGCGCACCGACGACACGCAGGACAAGGCTGCGGTCGACGAGACCGTCGCCGAGACGGTTCCCGGCGACGACCTGGCGGGCGGCGGCGGCGACCTCACGGCCGACTCCGCCATCCGGGAGCTGGCGGACGCGACCCCGGACACCGACTCGGGCAACAACTCGGGCAGCAGCACCGACGAGGCCGAGGACGACGGCGCGGAGGGGTCGGCGGCCCAGCGCCGTCGTCGTCGTCGCGGTGGCCGTGGCCGCCGCCGGACCGACTCGGCCGAGCGTGACGACGAGGGCACCGAGACGCCTGGTGACGCCGCGTCGGGCGACGACGAGCCCGAGAGCGACGAGGGCGACGACGAGCAGGGCGACGGCGGCTCGAGCCGTCGTCGGCGCCGTCGTCGGCGCGGTTCGCGCTCGGGCGAGGGCGAGAGCGCTGCGGAGCCGCGTCGCCGCGGTGACGAGGTCACCGCGCTGCGCGGCTCGACCCGCCTGGAGGCCAAGCGTCAGCGCCGCCGCGAGGGCCGCGACGCGGGCCGCCGCCGCCAGATCATCACCGAGGCCGAGTTCCTCGCGCGCCGTGAGTCGGTCGAGCGGTCGATGATCGTGCGGGAGAAGGACGGTCGCACGCAGATCGCAGTGCTCGAGGACGGCGTGCTCGTCGAGCACTACGTCTCGAACCAGGCGCAGGCCTCGATGGTCGGCAACGTGTACCTGGGCCGCGTGCAGAACGTGCTGCCGAGCATGGAGGCGGCGTTCGTCGACGTCGGCAAGGGCCGCAACGCGGTGCTGTACGCGGGCGAGGTGAATTGGGACGCGGCCGGGCTCGAGGGCCAGCCGCGCCGGATCGAGCAGGCGCTGAAGTCCGGCGACTCGGTGCTGGTGCAGGTCACCAAGGACCCGATCGGCCACAAGGGCGCGCGGCTGACCTCGCAGGTCACGCTCGCGGGCCGGTACCTGGTGTACGTGCCCGGTGGTGGCATGACCGGCATCAGCCGCAAGCTGCCCGACACCGAGCGCAACCGTCTCAAGAAGATCCTGCGCGAGGTCGTCCCCGACTCCGCGGGCGTGATCGTGCGTACCGCCGCCGAGGGCGCCAGCGAGGACGAGCTGCGCGCCGACATCGCGCGCCTGCAGGCGCAGTGGGAGGCGATCGAGAAGAAGTCGAAGACCGCGTCCGCGCCCGCGCTCCTGCAGGGCGAGCCGGACATGGCGATCCGCGTGGTCCGCGACATCTTCAACGACGACTTCTCCTCGCTCGTCGTCCAGGGCGGCGACGCCTGGTCGACCATCTCGTCGTACATCGACGAGCTCGCGCCGGACCTCGCCCAGAAGGTGTCGAAGTACACCGGGACGGGGGACGTGTTCGCGGCGCACCGCATCGACGAGCAGCTCACCAAGGGCATGGACCGCAAGGTCTGGCTGCCGTCGGGCGGCTCGCTCGTGATCGACCGCACCGAGGCGATGACGGTCGTCGACGTCAACACCGGGAAGTTCACCGGCTCGGGCGGCACGCTCGAGGAGACCGTCACGCGCAACAACCTCGAGGCGGCCGAGGAGATCGTCCGTCAGCTGAGGCTGCGCGACATCGGCGGCATCATCGTCATCGACTTCATCGACATGGTGCTCGAGTCGAACCGCGACCTGGTGCTGCGCCGGCTCGTGGAGTGCCTGGGCCGGGACCGCACCAAGCACCAGGTGGCCGAGGTGACGTCGCTGGGCCTCGTGCAGATGACCCGCAAGCGCGTCGGCCAGGGCCTCGTCGAGGCGTTCTCCGAGACGTGCGAGCACTGCCACGGGCGCGGCTTCATCGTGCACGACCAGCCCGTCGAGAAGAACCTGCGTCCCGACGCGGGGGCGCCCGCGCCGGCCGCGGCCGACGAGCCCAAGCGCGCGCGGCGCAAGCGCGGCGGGACCAAGGAGGCGGCCCCTGCCGCGGCGCACACGGGCGTACCCGTGCTCCCGCAGGAGCGCTCGGCCGTGAAGGCGACGCTCGCGACCATCGCGGCCGCCGCCGCGCACGCGCACGAGCACGACCACGAGCACCACGACGAGGTCGCACCCGAGCAGGTCGCACCTCAGCCGGACGCTCCTCAGCCGGACGCTCCTCAGCCGGACGCTCCTCAGTCGGTCGCACCCGAGGCAGCCGCGCCTGAGCCCGTCGCGTCCGGGCCCGTCGCGTCCGAGCCTGTCGAGCCCGACGCCGCGGTGCACGAGGTCGCGACGACGGTCGTCGTCGAGACGCCGGCCGACGTCGAGAAGGGCGCCGGCCCCGAGCTCGACGTGCTCGCCGAGCTGTCCTCGCTGCGCAAGGAGCCGGCCCCCGCGGAGCACCTGGAGCTGACCCCCGTCGACCCGTCGGTCTTCGTGACGTTCGACGCCGACGAGGCGCCGGACGACGATGCGACGCGTTGACCACCGCGCGGCGCGTGTGACGTGCGCCGCGTGGTTTGACCCTGCGGCGCAGGGTCCGTAACCTAGATCGACGGTGCGCCGTGTGCGCGCTGGTCATGTGTGCCGCCGATCGACCGACGAGGTCGACGCGGACGCGACTCCCCACCGGACCGGGCCTCCCGGACGCTGCGGGACGCGCGCGGGCGCAGGCCGGCACCTGACACCCTGGACCGAGCAGTTCGACGAGCAGAGATGAGCAGCAACGTGGTGTACGCGATCGTGAAGGCCGGCGGCCGCCAGGAGAAGGTCGCCGTCGGCGACGTCGTCGTCGTCGACCGTCTCGCCGCCGAGGCGGGTTCGACGGTCGAGCTGCCGGCACTCCTGCTCGTCGACGGCGAGAAGGTGACCACCGACGCGGGCGCGCTCGCGAAGGTCAAGGTCACGGCGGAGGTCGTCCGGGACGAGAAGGGCCCGAAGATCGACATCCTCAAGTACAAGAACAAGACCGGCTACCGCAAGCGCCAGGGCCACCGTCAGGCCCTCACGCGCCTGAAGGTCACCGGCATCAAGTGATCTCGCGCCGCGGCACGCCGCGGCTGCAGCGACAGTTCTGAGCAACCCGAGAGCAGGTTCGTCATGGCACACAAGAAGGGCGCGAGCTCCTCGCGCAACGGTCGCGACTCGAACGCCCAGCGCCTGGGCGTGAAGCGCTTCGGTGGCCAGGTCGTCAAGGCCGGCGAGATCATCGTCCGCCAGCGCGGCACCCACTTCCACCCCGGCAACAACGTGGGTCGCGGTGGCGACGACACGCTGTTCGCGCTGGCCGCCGGTGCGGTGCAGTTCGGCACGCGCCGCGGCCGCAAGGTCGTCGACATCGTGGCTGCCGAGGCCTGAGTCCTCTCCACGACTCGTCACGAAGGGGCGCACCGTCTCGGTGCGCCCCTTCGTCGTTCGACCATCGAAGTCCCGCTATCCCAGGAGGTCCGCCGTGGCGACGTTCGTCGACCGCGTGGTGCTGCACGCGACCGGTGGTGACGGCGGGCACGGCTGCGCCTCCATCCACCGTGAGAAGTTCAAGCCGCTCGCCGGCCCTGACGGCGGGAACGGCGGCAACGGCGGCTCGGTGATCCTGCGGGTCGACCCGCAGGTCACCACGCTGCTCGAGTTCCACCACCTGCCGCACCGGCGGGCCTCGTCCGGCACGCAGGGCATGGGTGACCACCGGTCGGGTGCGACGGGGGAGGACCTCGTCCTCGGCGTCCCGGACGGCACGGTGGTCAAGACCCCGGACGGCGACGTGGTCGCCGACCTCGTGGGGGTCGGCGCGGAGTACGTCGTCGCGTCCGGCGGGCGTGGCGGGCTCGGCAACGCGGCGCTCGCGTCGCCGCGCCGCAAGGCACCCGGCTTCGCGCTGCTCGGCGAGCCCGGCGAGAGCGCGGACGTCGTGCTCGAGCTCAAGACGATCGCCGACGTCGCGCTCGTCGGGTACCCGTCGGCGGGCAAGTCGAGCCTCGTCGCCGCGATCTCCGCGGCACGCCCGAAGATCGCGGACTACCCGTTCACCACCCTCGTGCCGAACCTCGGCGTGGTGCAGGCGGGCGACGCGCGCTACACCGTCGCGGACGTGCCGGGGTTGATCCCGGGCGCGTCCGAGGGGCGTGGGCTCGGGCTGGAGTTCCTGCGGCACGTCGAGCGGTGCGCCGTGCTCGTGCACGTGCTCGACTGCGCCACGCTGGAGCCCGGCCGCGACCCGCTGAGCGACCTCGACGTCATCGAGGCCGAGCTCGCGGCGTACGCGGGGGACCTGGAGATCGAGGGTGGCGGCGTGCCGCTCACCCAGCGTCCGCACGTCGTCGTGCTCAACAAGATCGACGTGCCGGAGGCGCGCGAGCTCGCCGAGCTGGTCCGTCCCGAGCTCGAGGCGCGCGGCCTGGGGGTGTTCGAGGTGTCGACGGCCAGCCACGAGGGCCTGCGTCCGCTCACGTTCGCCCTCGCGCAGATCGTCGAGACCGCGCGTCGCGAGGCGCCCGCGCCCGAGGCGACGCGCGTCGTGCTGCGACCGCGTGCCGTCGACGAGGCGGGCTTCACGGTCACCCGGCGCGAGGCCGGCGGTGAGGTGTGGTTCCAGGTGCGGGGCGAGAAGCCCGAGCGCTGGGTGCGTCAGACGGACTTCAACAACGACGAGGCCGTCGGGTACCTCGCGGACCGCCTCGCGCGCCTCGGCGTCGAGGAGCGGCTGTTCGCCGCCGGCGCCGTCGCGGGCGACGAGGTGCGCATCGGGCCCGAGACGAACTCCGTCGTGTTCGACTGGGAGCCCACTCTCGTCACCGGCGCCGAGCTGCTCGGTGCGCGCGGGACGGACCTGCGGCTCGAGGACCACTCCCGTCCGACGCGCGGCGAGAAGCGCGCCGAGTTCAAGGACCGGATGGACGCCAAGGCCGCCGCCCGCGCCGAGCTGCGCTCCGAGCGCGAGCACGGCGTGTGGACCGACCCGGACGCCGACTGACCGGGAGAATGCCCAGGTGACCGCCGCCCCGTTGCACGACCGTGCCGAGATCGCCACGGCCTCGCGGATCGTCGTCAAGGTCGGGTCGTCGTCCCTGACGAGCCCGGACGGGCGCCTCGACCCGGCGCGGCTGCGCGCCCTCGTCGACGTGCTCGCGAAGCGCCGTGCCGAGGGCGGGCAGGTCGTGCTCGTCTCGTCGGGCGCCATCGCCGCGGCCATCGGCCCGCTCGGCCTCGCGGCCCGCCCGCGGGACCTCGCGACGCAGCAGGCGGCCGCCTCCGTGGGGCAGGGGCTGCTGGTGGCGCACTACACCAAGGCGTTCGCGGACCTCGGGCTGCGCGTCGGGCAGGTGCTGCTCACCGCCGACGACACCGTGCGGCGGGTGCACTACCGCAACGCGCACCGCGCGCTCACCCGGCTGCTGGACCTGGGCGTCGTCCCCGTCATCAACGAGAACGACGCGGTCGCGACAGACGAGATCCGGTTCGGTGACAACGACCGCCTCGCGGCGCTCGTCTCGCACCTCGTGCACGCCGACGCGCTCGTGCTGCTGACCGACGTGGACGCCCTGTACACCGCGGCGCCGTCCGCGCCGGGCGCGCGGCGGATCTCGCGCGTCGACACCCCGCGCGACCTCGAGGGGATCGACGTCTCGCGGCGCGGGTCGGCGGTCGGCACGGGCGGGATGGTGACGAAGCTCGAGTCGGTCGCGATCGCGACCGCGTCCGGCATCCCCGTGGTCCTGACCTCGGCCGCGCAGGCCGCGCAGGCGCTCGCGGGCGACGACGTCGGCACGTGGTTCGCGGCGACCGGACGGCGCACGTCGATCCGCCTCCTGTGGCTCGCGCACGCCGCGCGCGTCCGTGGGCGCCTCGTCCTCGACGAGGGTGCGGTCAAGGCGGTCGTCGAGCGACGCACGTCGCTGCTGCCCGCGGGCGTCACCGCCGTCGAGGGCGACTTCGAGGCGGGGGACCCCGTCGAGCTCGTCGCACCCGACGGTCGCGTCGTCGGACGCGGGCTCGTGGCGTTCGGCGCGGACGAGGTGCCGAGCCTGCTGGGACGCTCGACCCGCGACCTGCGCCGCGAGCTCGGTGCGGGCTACGACCGCGAGCTCGTGCACCGCGACGACCTCGTCCTCATGCGCCGCCGCCCGACCTCCTGAGGCCGGAGGTGTCCCGTCCGGACCCCGGCGGACGGGGTCTCACGGGGCGCGCGGGCCTCCGCCCGCTCAGCAGGACGTGCGACAATCGTCAACGCTCGTCCCCCGGGAGGGGGGCGATGGTCAGAGCACCACCACTCGAGCACCGGAGGACTGCCGTGCACGCCGCCTTGATCGCCGCCGCTGGGGAAGCTGCCGAGAAGACGAACGAGCTGCCGTTCCCGCCCGTCGTGTTCGGCATCGGTGCGTTCGTGGGCCTCGTCGCAGCGCTGCTGTTCACCTACGCCTTCCGTCTCGTCGGCACGCGTCACTGATCGCGTGCACGACCGCCCGGTGACGCGACTGGGGGTGATGGGCGGGACGTTCGACCCCGTCCACCACGGCCACCTGGTCGCGGCGAGCGAGGTCGCCGCGAGGTTCGGCCTCGACGAGGTCGTCTTCGTCCCGACGGGCACGCCGTCGTTCAAGCAGGACCAGGACGTCACGCCCGCGGAGCACCGCTACCTGATGACCGTGATCGCGACGGCCTCCAACCCGCGGTTCACGGTCAGCCGGGTGGACATCGACCGCGGCGGTGTGACGTTCACCGTGGACACCCTGCGCGACCTCAAGGCGGCTCGGCCGGATGCCGAGTTGTTCTTCATCACCGGTGCCGACGCTGTCGCCCAGATCCTGACGTGGAAGGATGCGCAGGAGCTGTTCTCGATGGCGCAGTTCGTGGCCGTCACACGCCCGGGGCACACGCTCTCGGTCGAGGGACTGCCGGAGGACCGGGTGCACGTCATGGAGATCCCGGCCCTGGCGATCTCCTCGACCGACGTGCGCGCCCGGGAACGGGCCGGCCAGCCGGTCTGGTACCTCGTCCCCGACGGGGTGGTCCAGTACATCGCGAAGCACCAGCTGTATCGAGGTTTGTCATGACGGAACCAGGAGCACGGCCGCGGCGCCGTGACCTGCACCGGAGCGACGACGCCAGCGTCGGGACGCCCGTGACCCCGCAGGCCCCGCAGGCGTCCGCCACGGGACCGGACGGGGTGCCCGCACCGGGGTCGCGTCGCGCCCGACGTGCGGCGAGCGAGTCGTTCGACGCCCCGGTCCAGCAGCACCCGACCGCCCCCGGCTGGCCCGGCACGGCCAGCGGGTACCCGGCGTCCGGCGGCGCCGAGGCGCCCGCCACGGCGCCGCGTCCGTCCGCGCAGCCCGCGGCTGCCCCGGCGTGGGCGCCCCAGCAGCCGACCGGCCGCACCGCGCCGCGGCCGGCCTCGTCGGCTGCTCCTCAGCCGTCCGCGCGACCCGCGGGCACTGCGATGCCCGCTCCGGGCGCACCCACCGCAGGCCCCGCCGCGGGCCCGTCGGCTCCCGCTCCCGTGGAGCGTCCCCGCCGGTCGTCCGTGCGCGACACGATGCTCGACCCGACGAGCTCGCGCTCGGTCGCCGTCCCGCCGAGCGCGCCGCGGCCCGCCGCGACGCCCGCCCCGGCCCCGGCGCCCGCTCCCGCGTGGGGGACGTCGGGCCAGCCCGGTGCAGCCCGGCCGGGCGCAGCCCAGCCCGGTGCCCAGCCCGCAGCAGCCCAGCGTGGCGCGCAGGCACCCCCGGCGCAGCCCGTCGTCCCCGCGGTGCGCACGTCCGCGTGGACGGGCGGTCGCCCGGAGGCGCCCGCGTCGTCGTACGCGCCTCCCGCCGCCCAGCCGTCCGCCCGTCCCGCCCCGGCGGTCCCGCAGCAGCCGGCCGGTCCAGCGCCGGCGGCCGCGCCGTCGTGGTCGCAGCCCGCGCAGGGCACGGGGTGGGCTCCGACGACCGCTGGCGCGCAGGCGCCGGTGACCCGCCCGGACGGCTCGGTGCCGAGGACCGCGCGCTCGGCGCCCGCGCAGCCCGCCCCGACGCAGCCTGCCCCGACGCACCCTGCCCCGACGCAGCCCGCCCCGACGGGTCCGGCGCCCACCGGCGGGCCGTCGGCACCGGCATCGGGCTTCGGGGTGACGGGTTTCGGCGTGACCGGGCTCGGTGCGGCCGCTGCCGCGTCGGCCCCGGCACCCGCCGCAGCCCCCGCAGCGTCTCCCGCGGCGGCGCCCGGTTCGAGCTGGGCACCCGCGGGAGCCTCGACGGGGTGGACGCCGACGCCGTCGGTGTCGCCCGGCCCGGCGCCCCAGGCCGAGCCCGCGGCGACGCCGTGGGGCCACGACACCCCGTCCGAGTCCGCCGCGGGCCGGCCCTTCGCACCCGTGCCCGGCACCGAGCACGACGCCGTCGAGCCCGACGAGGAGGAGGACGACGAGCGTCCGCGCCACCCCTACACGTGGCTGCACCTCATCGTGCTCGCCGTCGTGGCGTTCGTCCTCGGCTTCCTCATCGTCCTGCTGTACACGAAGGCGAGCGGCGAGGCGACCGCCTCGGGCAGCACCGTGGTCACGGTGTCCGCCGCCCGGGCCGGGCCGAGCGCCTGACCCACCCGAACCTAGGAGACCAGTGGCCGCCACCGAACGTGCCGTCGAGCTCGCCGTCGCCGCCGCCCGCGCGGCGTCCGACCTCAAGGCGCAGGAGATCATCGCGCTCGACGTGAGCGAGCAGCTCGTCCTGACGGACGTGTTCCTCATCGCGTCGGGCACCAACGAGCGGCAGGTCGGCGCGATCGTCGACGCGGTCGAGGAGTCGCTGTTCGCGCTCGGCGCCAAGCCCGTGCGTCGCGAGGGCAAGGCGCAGGGGCGCTGGGTGCTCATCGACTTCGGCGACGTCGTGGTGCACGTGCAGCACGCGGAGGACCGCGTGTACTACGCGCTCGAGCGCCTGTGGAAGGACTGCCCGCTCATCGAGCTGCCCGCCGACGCGCGGGGCGGTGACGGGAGCGAGGCGGACGCGTGACCGTCGGCCGCCTGCTGCTCTGGCGGCACGGCCGCACCGCGTTCAACGCCACCGCCCGGCTCCAGGGCCAGGTGGACATCCCGCTCGACGACGTCGGGCGCTGGCAGGCGCGCACCGCGGCGGCCGCGATGCTCGTGCGGCACACCCCGACGCGCGTCGTGTCCTCCGACCTGGGCCGCGCCCGTGAGACCGCCGACCCGCTCGCGCGCATGACGGGCGTCGAGGTCGAGACCGACGAGCGCGTGCGCGAACGCGCGTTCGGCGAGTGGGAGGGTCTCAGCGGCCCCGAGATCGCCGAGCGCTGGCCGCAGGAGTTCGCGCTGTGGCGGGCGGGCGGTGAACCCGAGCGCGTGGGCGCCGAGACCCGCCTCGAGGTCGCGCAGCGCACGGCGGCGGCGATCGACGAGCACGCCCAGCGCATGACGCGCGAGGAGACCCTCGTGATCGTGTCGCACGGTGCCGCGATCAGCTCCGCGGTCGCCGAGCTCATGGGTCTGCCTGCCGACTGGCGCGCGCTCGCGGGGATGCACAACGCGCACTGGGCGGAGCTCGTGCCGTCGTCGTCGGGTGTCGCGCCCGCCTGGCGGCTCGTCGGCTACAACCTCGGCCCGACGGACGCCTCCGCGGACTGGAACGCCGGCCCGGACCGCACCGACGAGCACGAGGGCGGCTCGACCCGCGACCCCGACTGACGCGTGACGTGCGTCGCACGGGGCGGATTGGCGTCGGGGCCGGTCATCGGCCTAGACTCTCCGAGCGTCCCCACGGGGGCCGACAACAGAACACGGGGCTGTGGCGCAGCTGGTAGCGCACCTGCATGGCATGCAGGGGGTCAGGGGTTCGAGTCCCCTCAGCTCCACCGGATCGAGAGCGGGTCGTCGTCGACGGCCCGCTCTCGTCGTCTCTGGCGCCGGTGTGGTGCGAGCGGGTGGTCGCTGGGGTCCGCCCTCGCGCCGCGAGGACCGGTCAGGCTCCTGGTGGTCCGGCGTGGTCGCTCGGGCCGAGGACGTACCGGCCGGAGCCCACTGCCGCGTGCACCGCGGAGGCGGTCTGCGCGAGCATCCATGGCCCGACGATGCCGTCGACGACCGTGAGGTAGCCGCCCTCGGCATACGTGAACGCTGCTTGGGCCACGACGCGCAGGACCGTCTGGTTCTGCGCGTCGGCCTCGGGCAGGTACGGGGGGACTGCCCCCGAGACGACCCAGTGCCAGACGTCGTCGGTGTGCAGGTGCACCGCACGCGGGTGCGACGCGGCGAGCGCGCGTGCCGTCGTGGACTTCCCGGCCCCGGGCGGGCCAGTGAGGATCCCGACGTCGGCTGCGCCCACGTCGGGATGCTACCGAGCGGTGAGGTGCCGCACCTCGGGCCGGCGGCCTCGTCGCGGTCGGCCGGCGCTCGGCGCGTGCGGGTCGGGAGGAAAGTGCATGATGTGGGGCATGGTGCAGGTCGGGCGGGTGTACGACGAGGGCGACGGGAGCCGTCGCGTCCTCGTGGACCGGCTGTGGCCGCGCGGGATGCGCAAGGACGACCCGCGGATCGACGAGTGGCTGCCGCTGGCCGCGCCGAGCACGGAGCTGCGGCACTGGTACGGCCATCGTGCCGAGGCGTTCGACGAGTTCGCCCGTCGCTACGAGGCGGAGCTCGCGCAGGGCGAGCAGGCGGACGCGTTCGCGCGGCTGGCCGCGCTGGTGGAACACGAGCCGACGACGATGGTGACCGCGACGCGCGAGGTGGAGCTGAGTCACCTCACGGTCCTGGCGCGGCTGCTCGACGAGCGCACGCGCTGACCCGCGATGCCCGGCGCGCGGTGGGTCGCGGACGTCGACCCGCTCCCGGCGGCGACGCCCGGCGAGTCGTCGACGCCCGCTGCGACCTCGGTCCCCGCGACCCAGGAGCCCGTCCCGACGGGACCGGCGGCGACGCCGAGCCTGCCGATCCCGGCGCCCGACGCGACCGCCCCGCCGACGGCCCCGGCGACGGCCCCGCCGACCGCCGTTCCGACGCCGTCCGCATCGCCGTCGCCCGCGGGTACGGGATCTGTGGCGCCGCTGCCGACGACGAGCGAGGTCGCCACCCCGACGCCGACCAGCACCGGGTCGGTCTGGACGACGCCACCGACGGTCACGACGAGCGAGCTGCCGGTCGGGATGCTCGTGCTCGCCCTGCTGGTCCTCGTCGCGGCGAGCGCCGCGATCCTGCTGGCGACGCGTCGCTGGGGTGCGCGGCGGCCGACGACCGCGCCGGCGACGGCGTCCGCCCCGGCGACGGCGTCCGCCGCGACACCGGGCACGACCGTGACGGTCCCGCTGCGGGTCCCGACGTCCACGCTGCTCGTCGGCGGCTCCGCCATCGCGGATGCCGACGAGGACGTCGCCGACCTGCTCGCGGCGACACCGCCCGACGAGGCGCCGGTGGGGCCCGCGGAGGAGCCGGCGACGGCGGACGAGACGGTGCGGTTCTGCCTCCAGCTCGGTGAGGCGATGATCGACGCGACCGCGCCGGTGGTGCAGGTGCAGGACGCGCTCGAGCACGTGGCGCACGCGAACGGGCTGCCGGACGTGGAGGTCGTCGCGCTGCCGACCGCTCTGGTGCTGTCCACGCCGCGCGCGGCGCAGACGCGAACGGTCGCGGTGTCGGCGGGGTACCGCTCGCTGCGGCTCGACCAGGTGCACGCGGTGCTCGAGGTCGCGGACCTGGCGCGCGAGGGGGAGGTCGGGCCGGCGGAGGGCTCGCGCCGGATCGCGGCGGCGTTCGCGAGCGACTCGCCGTACACGGCGTGGCAGCAGGCTCTGGGGTACGTGACCTCGGCCGTGGGGCTCGCGCTCGTGCTCGGCGGGTCACTCACGGACGTGGCGCTCGCGGCGGTGCTGGGTGCGGCGGTCGTCGGGTCCGAGAAGCTCACCGGCGCGTGGGCCGGACCGTACCGGTCGATCGTCGTGCTGCTGTCGGCGTTCGGCGTGTCGACGGTCGTCTTCACGGCGTCGCGCACGGGGCTAGACGTGTCGCTGCTGCCCGCGCTCGTGGCCCCGCTCATCACGTTCCTGCCGGGGGCGCTGCTCACCACGTCGGTGATCGACCTCGCGACGCGGCAGATGATCGCGGGCGCGGCGCGGCTCGCGGCCGGCGTCATGACGCTCGTGCTGCTCGCGCTCGGGATCGTCGGGGGAGCGAACCTCGTCGGCATCCCGGCGTCGGCGGTCGCACCGGGCGGGGAGCAGGCGCTCGGCTGGCCGGGTGCCTGGCTCGGGGTCGTGGTGTACGGGGTGGGCGTGACGATCCGGCACAGCGCGCGGCGGCGCGCGGTGCCGTGGATCCTGCTCGTGCTCGTCGTCGCGTACGCGGGGCAGCTCGTCGGCGGCGCGCTGCTCGGCTCGCAGGTGTCCGGCTTCGTCGGCGCGCTCGCCATGACGCCGGTGGCGCTCGTCGTCGCCCGCCACCCGGACGGTCCGCCCGCGATGGTGAGCTTCCTGCCGGCGTTCTGGCTCCTGGTCCCCGGGGCGCTGGGTCTCGTCGGCGTGACGTCGGTGCTGGGGGAGTCGGCCGGGCAGGGGATCACGGCCGTCGTCACGGCCGCGACGACGATGGTCGCGATCTCGCTGGGGGTGCTCACGGGCCTGGGCGCGGGGTCGTGGGCGCTCGCGAACCGGTGGTGGGTGCGCGAGCGGACGGGCTGAGCCGCCTGGGCCTAACGGGTGAGCGCGGGACGAGCACCTGGTCCGTGAGGGTCGAGGGCGCCACACGTCCGGGTCGTTTGTCCGGACTTCGCGCCCGAAAACCCGACATGCCGGGTAGTGTCCGGCGCGGCCGTCCGCGCGCGGAGGGCCGCACGACCCGACGAACGAAGGAGCAGGCGGATGAGCAGGTGGACCACGGTCGCGACGAACGGGCGCAAGCGGTGGGCGGCGGTGGTCGCGGGTGCGGCGCTCGTGCTCACGACGGCGTTCGCGGCGGCGCCGGCGAACGCGGACACGGCGCAGGCCTACCCGGTCACCATGAAGATCTCGCCGTTCAGCGCGACGAAGCCCGCGAGCGGCTGCAAGGACATCTTCTGGTGGGTCACGGTCTCCGGTCTGAAGTCGGGCACGGTGTACAAGTTCACGTCCTCGGCGAAGCAGGGGACCGCTGACCCGATCACCGGCTCGCTCGTCAGCTACCCGCTGAAGAACGGCAGCAACAAGGTCCGCGGCTACGTCTGCTCGAGCCTCGACAAGTCCGGCCCGTACAAGATCAACGCCGCCGTGCGCGTGGACGGCAAGGTCCAGGGCGCGGCCGAGGCGCGCGGTGCGCTGCGCGTCACGCCGGTGCTCGACCTCAACGGCTACGACACCACCTCGGGCTTCTACGTCTACGGGTACCCGTCTCCTGCCATCGACATGAAGGGCAAGGAGATCCGGATCTACTTCAAGAAGAAGGGCACGAGCACGTTCAAGGTCGTCGGCAAGACGACCGTGAACTCGAGCGGCAAGTGGGGCTTCAAGTCCAAGGCGATCACGCTCGGTCACGTCTACGTCAGCTACGCGGGCTCGGACTACGTGCTCAAGGCGCGGTCCGTGACGCGTGAGATCGTCCCGGCGCGCTCGTCGTCGGCGACCGGCGTGTCGCTCGGCTGACCCGTGTCGCGCCTCGGGCCCGGACCCCTCGTGGGTCCGGGCCCGAGGCCGTTCCGGGGCCCTGCTCACGCCGTGGAACGCGGGCACGGCCCGCACACCCGTGGCCTATGTTGTCCGGGTGACAGCACCACTTCCCGCCCGTGAGAACCGCCGCGGCACCGCCCGTCACGAGGTCCCCGAACCCCTGCGCAACGACGTCCGCGTCCTCGGTGAGTTCCTCGGCCGGGTGCTGCGGGAGTCGGTGGGGGACGGCCTCCTCGTGGACGTCGAGCGGCTCCGCGAGCTCGCGATCGCCGCGCACGACGAGCCCGAGGGCGACGCCCTCGCCCGAGCCGAGGAGCTCGTCGCGGGCTTCACGCTCGAACGTGCCGAGCAGGTCGCCCGCGCGTTCACGTGCTACTTCCACCTCGCCAACACGGCGGAGGAGTACCACCGCGTGCGCGTCCTGCGGGAGCGCGAGGCCCACGCGGACCCGCACACCCTCACGGCCGACGACTCCCTGCCGTCCGCGGTCGCGCAGCTCGCGACCGAGGTCGGCGAGCAGGAGGCACGCCGTCGCCTGGCCGAGGTCGAGTTCCGGCCGGTCCTGACGGCGCACCCCACGGAGGCGCGCCGCCGCGCGGTGTCCCGCTCGATCCGGCGGATCGCGGAGCTGGTCGCCGAGCGTGACGTGCTGTCGACCGGCGGGGTGTCGCTCGCCGAGAACGACCGGCGTCTGCTCGCCGAGATCGACACGCTGTGGCGCACCGCGCCGCTGCGTCAGTCGAAGCCGACCGTGCTCGACGAGGTCCGCACGGTGCTCGGCGTGTTCGAGTCGACCCTGGCCGACGTGCTGCCCGCCGTGTACCGGCGCCTCGACGACTGGCTCCTCGACGGTGACGCGGGCACCACGCCGCCCGTCGTGCGCCCGTTCGCGCGCCTGGGCTCGTGGATCGGCGGCGACCGCGACGGCAACCCGAACGTCACGGCGGAGATCACACGTGCCGCGGCACAGCTCGCCTCGGAGCAGGCGCTGCTGGAGCTCGAGCGGTCCGCGGTCCGCACGGCGGCCGGCCTCACGCTCGACGGCGCGGGCACGCCCGCCTCGTCGGAGCTCAACGCGCTGTGGCAGCGCGAGCGCTCGCTGTCGGAGGCGATCGCGTCCCGCGTCGCGGCCGAGTCGCCCAACGAGCCGCACCGCCGCGCGCTGCTGTTCGTGGCCGAGCGGCTCGCCGCCACGCGCAGCCGCAACGCCGACCTGGCGTACGGCACCTCGGGCGAGCTCGAGGCCGACCTGCTCGTCGTGCAGCGTTCGCTCGTCGACGCCGGCGCGACCCGGCAGGCGTTCGGTGACCTGCAGCGCCTGCTGTGGCAGGTGCAGACGTTCGGCTTCCACCTGGCGGAGCTCGAGCTGCGCCAGCACTCCCAGGTGCACGAGGCCGCACTGGCGGACATCGCGGCCAAGGGCGTCGACGGTGACCTGGAGCCGCGCACGGTCGAGGTGCTCGACACGTTCCGGACCATCGGCACGGTGCAGAAGCGGTTCGGGCCGGACGCGGCGCGCCGCTACATCGTGTCCTTCACGCAGAAGCCCGAGCACCTGGCGGCGGTCTACGAGCTCGCCGAGCTCGCGTACGGGGGCGCGGAGAACGTGCCCGTGATCGACGCGGTGCCGCTGTTCGAGACGTTCGCGGACCTGCAGGCGAGCGTCGGCATCCTGGAGAAGGCGCTCGAGCTGCCGCAGGTGCGCAAGCGCCTCGCGGAGAACGGCCGACGGGTCGAGGTCATGCTCGGCTACTCCGACTCGTCGAAGGACGTCGGCCCGCTCTCGGCGACGCTCGCGCTCGACGACGCGCAGCGTCGCATCGCGCAGTGGGCACGGGACAACGACATCCAGCTGACCCTCTTCCACGGGCGCGGCGGGGCGCTCGGCCGCGGTGGCGGTCCCGCGAACCGTGCGGTGCTCGCGCAGCCCCCGGGCTCGGTCGACGGTCGGTTCAAGCTGACCGAGCAGGGCGAGGTCATCTTCGCCCGCTACGGCGACCCGCACATCGCCGCGCGGCACATCGAGCAGGTCGTCGCGGCGACGCTGCTGCAGGGCGCGCCGAGCGTGGAGCGACGCAACGCCGAGGCCGCCGACCGGTTCCGGCCGCTCGCGGACCGGCTCGACGTCGCCTCGCGCTCGCACTTCCACGCGCTCGTCAAGGCCGAGGGCTTCCCGCAGTGGTTCGCCCAGGTCACGCCGCTCGAGGAGATCGGTCTGCTGCCGATCGGCTCGCGCCCGGCGCGCCGCGGCCTGTCGGTGTCGTCGCTCGACGACCTGCGGGCGATCCCGTGGGTGTTCTCCTGGTCCCAGGCGCGCATCAACCTGGCCGGCTGGTACGGCCTGGGCACGGCGCTCGAGTCGGTCGACGACCTCGCCGAGCTGCGCTCCGCGTACGAGCAGTGGCCGCTGTTCGCGACCATCATCGACAACGTCGAGATGTCGCTCGCGAAGACCGACGAGCGGATCGCGGCGCGCTACCTCGCGCTCGGCGACCGCGAGGACCTCGCGCAGCTCGTGCTCGACGAGATGGTGCGCACGCGGCACTGGGTGCTCGCGATCACGGACTCGGACGCGATCCTGTCCCGCCGTCGGATCCTCGGCCGCGCGGTCCAGCTGCGTAGCCCGTACGTCGACGCGCTGTCGCTCCTGCAGCTGCGCGCGCTGCGGGGGCTGCGCACGGGCGACGCGCCCGAGCGCACCGAGGACCTGCAGCGCCTGCTGCTGCTGAGCGTCAACGGCGTGGCCGCGGGCGTCCAGAACACCGGCTGACGCGCACGCACCCGGACACACGACGAGGGCTCCCCGGCAGTGCCGGTGGAGCCCTCGTCGTCGTGCGGGCCGTCGTCGTGCGTGCGGCGTCGTCCCTCAGCGCGGCAGCGAGACCACCGCCGGCAGCGGGCGTCCCGTCGCGAGCGCGTCGAGCACCAGCCGCTCGTGCGGGACGACGTCCGGCAGCGCGGTGAGCGGGTACCAGCCCATCGCGGCGCTCTTGTCCGGCTCCTGGAGCGTGGGCTCGCCGTGCCACGACCGCGCGAGGAAGAACGCGTCGAGGCGCTGCTCGACCGCCGGCCCGCCGCGCTCGAACCGGTGCAGCGCGGTGAGTGGCTCGAGCGCGTCGGGGTCGACCCGGACGCCGCCCTCCTCGAGCGCCTCGCGCACCGCGGCCTCGTGCACCGACTCGCCGGGGTCGACGTGCCCCGCGAGCACGCCCCAGCGGCCGTCCATGTAGCCGGTGCCCTGCCGCAGCTGCAGCAGGACCTCGTCGCCTCGTCGCAGCACGACGTAGGCGGCGGCGACGAGCAGGCTGCGGTGGCCCAGGTGGTCGTCGGGACGGTAGTGCTCGGGTGTGGTCACCCGGCGATCATCCCCGACGCAGGGCAAACCACGAGCCCGCTCACCAGGACGGCGAGGCGACGACGAGCGTCGCGTGGGTCGCGACGTGACGCACGGTCCGCCCCGCGGTGAGCCAGCCCTCGACGACGGTCGTCAGCACGTCGGCGAGGTCGCCGTCGAGCCGGGTGACGAAGTGCTCGGGCGTGACGTCCACGCGCCGGTGTGCGGCGTCGACCGCCGCGGTCACGGCCGACATGTGGTCGCCCTGGCGTCCGGGCGCACCGTCGTCGAGCGGGTACAGCGACCAGTGCGCGGCGGTCGGCATGCCGCAGCGGGGCAGGACGGGGACGGGCGGGGTGGCGAGCACGACGTCGTCGGGCAGGTCGCACGCGACCTCGCCGGGGCAGCCGCGCGACAGGTGCACGTGGGCGACCAGGTGCCCGCCCGCCTCGGCGGCGGCGCGCAGCGCGTCGAACAGGTACCGCACGACCGCGTCCTCGGTGCCGCGCACGAACGTCGTGACGTCGTCGGTGGTGACCTCGACGTCGTCGGCCTGCGCGGCGTCGAGCGCGTCGACGATGACGTCGACGAAGTCGTCGCGGTGCGGGTGGAGCGAGAACCGGGCCCCGATGCCCAGCTCGGTGGGTGTCGGACCGGGCCGCCGGTCGGTCGGTGCTGTCGTGAGCGTGCGCGTGTCGTGCGTCATCCGTGTGCCCCCTAGTCGTCGCGGTCGAGGCGCCCGACGACGGCTCGCGCCGGCCGCGGCACGCCCCGCGGGCACGACCCTAGCGACCTGCCCGGAATGCCCGGGATGTCCGTCCCGCGAGGTGGACGGGCGTGTCGCGGTCGGATGCATGCCCGGGCCGTTGCCGAATCGAGATCGCGATGTTACTCACCGGTAAGACGGCGGTTACCCACGTCATACCTGTGTGCTACACAAGCCCTCACCACGTACTGCGCCGGCCTCCAGCCGGCCCCCACGGAAGAGGTGACGGATGACCTCCGCACGCAACCGCCGTCGCGTTCTCGCGACGGCCGCAGGCCTCACGGTCGCAGCGCTCGTGCTCACGGCCTGCTCGGGTAAGGACGACTCCGCCGACGGCGGCCCGACCGGCGGGGGCGGGGGCACGCTGACGATCGGGACGACGGACAAGGTCACGACGCTCGACCCGGCCGGCTCGTACGACAACGGCTCGTTCGCCGTCATGAACCAGGTGTTCCCGTTCCTGCTGAACACGCCGTACGGCAGCCCCGACGTCGAGCCCGACATCGCCGCGTCCGCGGAGTTCACCGCACCCACCGAGTACACCGTCACGCTCAAGCCCGGCCTGAAGTGGGCCAACGGGAACGACCTGACCTCGTCGGACGTCAAGTTCACGTTCGACCGTCAGCTCACGATCGCCGACGAGAACGGTCCCTCGTCGCTGCTCTACAACCTCGAGAGCGTCGAGGCCAAGGACGACACCACGGTCGTGTTCCACCTCAAGAGCGAGAACGACCAGGTCTTCCCGCAGATCCTGTCGAGCCCCGCGGGCCCGATCGTCGACGAGGAGGTCTTCGCGGCCGACGCGCTGACCCCGGACGCCGACATCGTCAAGGGCAACGCGTTCGCGGGCCAGTACGTCATCACGAGCTACGACTTCAACAACCTCGTCTCGTACGAGGCGTACGCGGACTACCAGGGCGTCCTGGGTGCGGCGAAGACGAAGGAGGTCAACGTCAAGTACTACGCGGACTCCTCCAACCTCAAGCTCGACATCCAGCAGGGCAACATCGACGTCGCGTTCCGCAGCCTCACCGCGACCGACATCGAGGACCTGCGCGGGAACGACGCCGTCCAGGTCGTCGACGGCCCCGGTGGCGAGATCCGCTACATCACGTTCAACTTCGACACGCAGCCGTACGGCGCCAAGACGCCCGAGGCCGACCCGGCCAAGGCGCTCGCGGTGCGCCAGGCCGTGGCGGACCTCATCGACCGGGACGCGATCTCGGAGCAGGTCTACAAGGGCACCTACACGCCGCTGTACTCCTACGTCCCGGCAGGTCTGACGGGCGCGACCGAGTCGCTCAAGGGGCTGTACGGCGACGGCTCGGGCGGCGCGGACGCCGCGAAGGCCAAGGAGCGCCTCGCGGCCGCGGGGGTCACGACGCCCGTGAAGCTCGGCCTGCAGTACTCGAACGACCACTACGGCCCGTCGTCGGCGGACGAGTACGCGATGATCAAGGACCAGCTCGAGGCGGACGGCCTGTTCTCGGTCGACCTGCAGACCACGGAGTGGGTGCAGTACTCGAAGGACCGCACCGCCGACGTCTACCCGGCGTACCAGCTCGGCTGGTTCCCGGACTACTCGGACGCGGACAACTACCTCACGCCGTTCTTCCTGACGGAGAACTTCCTGGCGAACCACTACGCGAACCAGGAGGTCAACGACCTCATCCTGCAGCAGGCGGTGACCACGGACCCCGCCGAGCGCACCTCCGTGATCGAGAAGATCCAGGACGAGGTCGCGGCGGACCTGTCGACGGTGCCGTACCTGCAGGGCGCGCAGGTCGCGGTCGTCGGCAAGGACGTGCAGGGCACGCAGGACACGCTCGACGCGTCGTTCAAGTTCCGCTACGGCGCACTCTCCAAGTGACCCGACGACGGCCCGCCCCGCAGCTCGCGGGGCGGGCCGTCGCCCGTCACGCACCTCCGACGCCGAACCGGGACGACCCATGACGACCCTGACCACCGACGACACGGCGAGCGCCGCACCGGCGGCGACCACGCCCGGGCGACGACGCCCGGGCGGTGGCCTCGGCCGCTACCTGCTGGTGCGCTTCCTGCTGATCTTCCCGACGATCCTCATCCTCGTGACGACCGTGTTCGTCATGATGCGCGCGACCGGCGACCCGATCACCGCGGCCCTCGGCGGCCGCCTGACGGCCGACCAGCTCGCCGAGCGCATCCACGACGCGGGGTACGACCGGCCGATCGTCGTGCAGTACCTCGAGTACCTCGACGGCATCCTGCGGGGCGACTTCGGCACGACGATCTCCGACAACCGGCCCGTGACCGAGGTCCTCCTGACGTACGGCGCGGCGACGCTCGAGCTCGCGGTCTACGCGCTCGTCGTCGCGTTCGCGGTCGGCATCCCGCTCGGTCGGCTGGCCGCCGCGCGCCGCGACACGGGTGCGGACGCGACGCTGCGGGTGTCCGCGGTGCTCGTGTACGCCACGCCGGTGTTCTTCGCGGGGATGCTCCTCAAGCTCGTGTTCTCGGTCTGGCTCGGGTGGTTGCCCGTGGCCGGCCGGGCGTCCACGGGCGCCGAGATCCAGATGCAGCGCACCGGAGCGGACACGGGGATCTACCTCGTCGACGCCATCAGCACGGGCGACGGCGCGGTCGTCGCGGACGTGCTCGAGCACGCGGTGCTGCCCGCGATCGCGCTGGGCCTGCTCACCGCGGGGGTGTTCCTGCGCCTGGTGCGCACCAACGTCATCGGGACGCTGACCACCGGGTACGTCGAGGCCGCGCGCTCGCGCGGCGTCTCCGAGCGGCGCCTGCTGCGCAAGCACGCGTGGCGCCCCGCGCTCGTCCCCATCATCACGGTCATCGGCCTGCAGATCGCGCTCCTGCTCGCGGGCGCGGTGCTCACCGAGACGACCTTCGAGTGGAAGGGGCTGGGCTTCCAGCTCGTCCAGTACCTGCTCGCGCGCGACTTCGTGGCGGTGCAGGGCATGGTCGCGATGCTCGCCGTGATCGTCGCGCTGACCAACTTCGTCGTCGACGTGATCGCGGCGCTCGTCGACCCCCGGGTGAGGTACTGACATGGCGACCGAGTCCCCTGTGCCCACCCCGGTGCCCACCCCCGTCGGGGCCGTCGCGACGCCCGAGCACACGTCACGCTGGAAGCGTCTGCCGGTGGTGCACCAGCTGCGCACGAGCGTCGGCCTGCAGCGCGGAATGCTCGTCGCGGGCCTGGTGCTGTGCGTGGTGTTCCTGGTCGTCGCGCTTCTCGCACCCGTGCTCGCGCCGTACGGGTGGGCGCAGCTGCGCGCCGACGGCGAGTTGTTCGGCGCGCACGTCGAGCCGAACGCCGACCACCTGCTCGGCACGACGGTCGCCGGCTACGACGTGCTGTCGCGCGTCGTGTGGGGCGCCCGCACCGCGCTGTACACGATCGTGATCGGCGTCGCGGCGTCCATCGTCATCGGCGTGGTGCTCGGCCTGGTGTCCGGGTACTTCGGCGGGTGGCTGGACCGCGTGCTCGTCGTCGTGTCCGACGCGATCTACGCGTTCCCGTCGCTGCTGCTCGCGATCCTCGCGGCCATCGTCATCAGCGGCGGGCAGTCGTCCATGTGGGGCGGTGTGATCGCGACCGCCGTGTCCATCACCGTGGTGTTCATCCCGCAGTACTTCCGCGTGGTGCGCGCGGAGGTGGTGCGCGTCAAGGGCGAGGCGTTCGTCGAGTCGGCGCGCGTCGTCGGCTCGGGACACGTGCGGATCATGACGCGGCACGTGCTGCGCAACGCGGTCCGCACCCTTCCGCTGATCGTCACGCTCAACGCGTGCGAGGCCGTGCTGACCCTCGCGGGCCTCGGCTTCCTGGGGTTCGGCATCGAGCCGACCGCCGCGGGGGACTGGGGCTACGACCTGCACAAGGCGCTCGCGGACGTGACGAGCGGCATCTGGTGGACGGCGATCCCGCCGGGTGTCGCGATCGTGCTCACCGCGCTCGGCGTGACGCTCGTCGGGGAGTCGCTCAACGACCTCGCCGACCCGCGCCTGCGCACGCGCCGCCGCAAGGCCCTCGTCGCGGGCGAGGTCGGCCAGACCGTCGCCGTGCCCGGCGGCGTGCTCGCGGCCGGTCCGGAGGGTGTCGGCGGCCTCGACGCGCTCGAGGGCCCGCCGCCCGACGTCGTCCCCGAGCCCGAGGACGGCCCCGCCGAGGAGCCCGCCGAGGAGAAGGACCGATGAGCACACCCGTCGTCGACATCCGCGACCTGCGGATCACGTTCGACACCGACGCCGGACCCGTCGAGGCCGTGCGGGGCGTGAGTCTGCAGGTCGCGCCCGGCGAGGTGCTGGCGGTCGTGGGGGAGTCCGGCTCGGGCAAGACCGTGACGGCCCGCACGATCCTCGGGCTGCTGCCGCGCACGGCACGCACGCAGGGCGCGGTCCTGCTCTCGGGCCGCGGCGGCGGCGGGGCGCGCGACGTCACCACCGCGTCGCCCGCCGAGCTGCGTCGGCTGCGCGGGCAGGACGCCGCGATGGTGTTCCAGGAGCCCTCGTCGGTGCTCAACCCCGTCTACCCGGTCGGCTGGCAGATCGCCGAGGGGCTGCGCTCGCACACGCGCATGTCCCGCGCCGCAGCGCGCGAGCGGGCGGTCGACGTGCTGCGGCGTGTCGGCATCCCGGACCCGGAGCACCGCGTCGACCACTACCCGCACCAGTTCTCCGGCGGGCAGAAGCAGCGCATCGTCATCGCGCAGGCGCTGGTCCTGAACCCGGGTCTGGTGATCGCCGACGAGCCCACGACCGCGCTCGACGTCACGGTGCAGGCCGAGATCCTCGACCTGCTGCGGATCCTGCCGCGCGAGTTCGGCGCGGCGATCGTGCTCATCACGCACAACATGGGCGTGGTCGCCGACCTCGCCGACCGCGTCGCGGTGATGTACGACGGCGAGATCGTCGAGCAGGCCGACGCGCGCACGCTGTTCACCTCGCCCCAGCACCCGTACACGCGCCGGCTCCTGGACTCGGTGCCGCGGGTCGGCGGGCCGTCGCTGCGGGCGCGCCCCGAGCCCACGCTCACGTCGCACCCGGCGGACGCGGGGGCGGCGGCGGGAGCGGTGGCAGGGGCGGTGGTCCGCGCACGCGCGCTCGAGGTGACGTACCCGGGCCGGCTGCGTCGCCCGGGGTTCCGTGCCGTCGACGGCGTGGACCTGCACATCGGGGCCGGTGAGGTGCTCGGCCTGGTGGGCGAGTCCGGTTCCGGCAAGACGACGATCGGGCGCGCGATCGCCGGCCTGACGCACGTCACGGGCGGCTCGCTCGAGGTGCTGGGCGTCGAGATGAACGGCGTGCGCGAGCGCCGGTTCCGCCCGGTGCGCAAGCGCATCGGGTTCGTCTTCCAGGACCCGGCGACGAGCTTCAACCCGCTGCTCACGATCGCGCAGTGCGTCGCCGAGCCGCTCGTCGTGCACGGTGTCGCGACGTCGCCGCAGGCGGCGCGCGGCCGGGTCGACGAGCTGCTCGAGGCCGTGCAGCTGCCGCGCGCGTTCGGTGACCGGTTCCCGCACGAGCTGTCGGGCGGGCAGCGCCAGCGTGCGTCGCTGGCTCGTGCGCTCGCGCTCGACCCGGAGCTGCTGATCGCGGACGAGCCGACGTCCGCGCTGGACGTCTCGGTGCAGGCGCGCGTGCTGGACCTGTTCGCGCGGTTGCAGGCCGAGCTCGGGTTCGCGTGCCTGTTCATCAGCCACGACCTCGCGGTGGTCGACCTGCTGGCGGACCGCATCGCGGTGCTGCACCGCGGGTCGCTCGTCGAGGAGGGCACGGGCGCCCAGGTGCTGGGCGACCCGCAGCATCCCTACACGCAGCGCCTGCTGGCGTCGCTGCCGGTGCCGGACCCGGTCGAGCAGGCCGAGCGCCGGGCGCGGTGGCAGGAGCTGCGCACGCCGTGAGCGGACGAGGGGCGGGGTGCCGGACCGCGGTGCCCGGCCCCTCGTCGACCGTCGCCCGGGCGGTCAGGCCACGGACTCCACGAGCCCGACGACCTCGCGCAGCACGGCCGTGTCCTGGGTCGTCCAGCCGGGCGGCGGGGCGATCGCCGACCAGCCGTCGGCGTACTCCGTGTGGTAGTTGTGCCCGTGGCCGGCGGGTGCCGACCCCGCGACGAACAGGTCGATCGTCGTCTGCCAGAACGTGATGATCGGCACCCAGCGGGTCGAGGGGAGCACGTCCGAGCCGCGAGGCTCGCTCAACCGGTCCGGCTTGTTGAGGACGAGGCGCGGAGACCACCAGGTCACGCCGTCCGACGCGTGCTGGTCGTACACGACGCGCGGACGCTCCCAGTCGTCCCCGAGCGCCCACAGCTGGCGGTCCGAGCCGTCGGCGGGCCGGTTGGCCCACCGCACGGTCCGGCCGTCGTCGAGCACGGGCGTGATCTCGGGCGAGCCGGGGTCGCGGTCCGCGGTGAGCTCGCCCCACAGCGGCGTGAAGCCGGGCGTGCCGACCCACAGGGCGCCGTCCGTGCGGGCGACGACGTCCTGCACCGACGAGAAGGCGCCCTGGGAGCCGTACGACCCGAGCGAGATGCCGGCGGCGTACAGCAGCGGCCGGTCGTCCTCGGGGAGCTGCGACCAACGGTCGTACACGGCCTCGAACAGCGCCTTGCCGGCCGCGGGCGGCGTCGAGCGGTCGCCGACGAAGCTGATCCACGACGGCAGGTAGGAGTACTGCATCGACGCGATCGCCGTGTCACCGCCCCACAGCAGCTCGAGGGAGTCCGACATCGACGGGTCGACCCATCCGGTGCCGGTGGCGGTCACGACGGCGAGCACCGAGCGGTCCCACGCGTGGGTGCGGTCCAGCTCGGCGACGACGAGCTGCGCGACCTCGTCGAGCGAGTCTCCCGCGGACAGCCCGGCGTAGACGCGGATGGGGTCCTGCAGCGGCTCGGTCCTCCCCGTGCGGGCCGCGACCTCCTCGAAGTGGGCGGCCGGGCGTCCGCCGGCGACGAAGGTGCGCCCCTGCAGCCCGAGGTCGTCCCACGCGGACGACGACTCGGGCGACCCGCTGCGCAGCGGGTCGCCGGGTTGCACCACGCCCGGCGCGGTCCCGCTGTCGAGCGTCGAGTAGACGCCGTTGAGCGCCGCGAGGCCGCCCCGCACCACCGTGCCGTCGAGCACCACGACCGTGAGCCACGCGACCAGCGCCACCGCCACGAGGCGGGTGACGGGGACCGGTACCCACCGGCCCAGCACGCGGCCGACGAGCCCGCCCACCCAGCGTGTGACGCGCCGCAGCCCGCGCCCGACCTGGAGCAGCAGCACGGCGAGGACGAGCGCGAGCGTCACGACGACGAAGGGGTGCGACGACTCCGCGGGCGGCTCGCCGAACAGCCCGCGCAGCTCGTCCTGCCACGTGCGGTTCCACCACAGCGCCGCGGGGACCGCGACGAGCGTCGCGGCGAGCAGGACGCGTCGGAACCAGCGGCTCACGCGGCGTGACCACGGCACCCCGGCGCGGCGCACCACCCAGGCGAGCAGCGCGCCGAGCCCGTACCCGATCGCCGCGCAGATGCCCGCGACCGCGCCCTGGTAGAACGCGGCGCGGGGGAGCAGCGCCGGACCCAGCGAGATCGTGAAGAACACGAGCGCCCCGGCCAGACCGGGGCCGGACAGCCGGCGGGGCCAGCGCGCGAACGCGTCGAGGACGCGACGTCCGAGCGTGGGTCGGTGGGGCGTGGCACCGGGGCGCTGGACCGTCATGGCGTCCTCCGAGGTCGCATCGCGGCGCGGCAACCGTCGCGCTCGCCCGTCGCGACCCTAGCGTGGGGGCGTGAGCGACACCGGGTACGGGGACTTCGAGTTCGAGCGACGGTTCTGGGTGCGGGACCTGCCGGTCGACCTGCTCGACGAGTCGCCGACGATCATCGTGCAGTCGTACTTCCTGGCCGACGAGGGTTTCGCGCTGCGCGTGCGCGTCCAGACGTCGGGCGGCGCCCCCGCGGTGGACCCGGCGAGGTCGCCGCTCGAGGTGCTCGACGAGCACGCGGACCGGTTCGACTTCTGCGCCGTCACCGTGAAGGGCCCGATGAACTCCGGCACGCGGTACGAGGCCGAGCGCGAGCTCGACGTCGCGGTGGGGATGGAGCTCGTGCGGCGCGGTGGGCAGCGGGTCGCCAAGACACGGCACTCGGTGTGGCTGGGCGACGACGGCTGGGTCGTCGACGTGTTCGCGGGTGCGAACGCGCCGCTCGTCGTGGCCGAGGTCGAACGTGGCGGACCCGTCACGGACCTCGTCGTGCCCGAGTTCTGCGTCACGGAGGTGACCGACGACCCGCGGTTCGGCAACGACGCGCTCGCGCGCACGCCGTACGGCGCGTGGGCCGCTGGCTACGAACGCGAGCTCGCCGCGACCGGCCCCCGGTTCCTGCCGGGCCTGGGCCGTACGCGTCGCGCCGGCCAGGACTGAGCGGACCCCTCAGGCGGGTCGGGGGGCGGTGTGCTCCGCGGGGACCTCCTCGCCCGGCGCCACCGGACCCGGCGGCGTGCCGTCACCGAACGGTCGCCCGCCGAGCTGCTCGCGTGCGTGCGGCGTCCACCAGCCCGACAGGTCGGGACCCAGGGGCACGATCCCGCGGGCGTTCAGGTCGCGGTGCACCTCGTAGTAGTGCCGCTTGATGTGGACGAAGTCGACCGTGTCGCCGAACCCGGGCGTCTGGAACAGGTCGCGCGCGTACGCCCACAGCACCGGCATCGCCGCCAGCGTGCTGCGGTTGCACTTGAAGTGCCCGTGGTAGACCGCGTCGAACCGCACCAGGGTCGTGAAGAGGCGCACGTCGGCCTCGGTGATGGTGTCGCCGACGAGGTAGCGCCGGCTCGCGAGCCGCTCGCTCAGCCGGTCGAGCCGGTCGAACAGGCGGTGGAACGCCGCGTCGTAGGACTCCTGGTCGCCGGCGAACCCGCACCGGTACACACCGTTGTTGACGTCGCGGTACACGGTGTCCGCGACCTCGTCGATCTCGTCGCGCAGGTGCTCGGGGTACAGGTCCGGCGCGCCCGCGCGGTGGTGCGCGGTCCACTCGGTCGACAGGTCGAGCGTGAGCTGGGCGAAGTCGTTGGTGACGACCTGCCCGGTCGGCACGTCGACGATCGCGGGCACCGTGATGCCGCGCGGGTAGTCGGGGAACCGCGCGAGGTAGGCGTCGCGGATCCGGGGGATCCCGAGCACGGGGTCGACCCCGCCCGGGTCGAGGTCGAACGTCCACGATCGCTCGTCGTGCGTCGGCCCGCACACGCCCAGCGACAGCACGGGTTCGAGGCCGAGCAGGCGTCGCACGATGATCGCGCGGTTCGCCCAGGGGCAGGCCCGCGCGACGACGAGCCGGTACCGGCCCGGCTCCACGGGGTAGCCGTCTCGGCCGTCGGCCGTGATGCGGGTGGTGATGTAGCGCGTGTCCCGCCGGTACTCGGTCCCGTCCTGGGAGTACACACCGGGACGGTCGTGCGCGTCCTGCGCGGTGGGGCTCATCGTCCGATCATGCCCGGTCCGCCCACCGCCGGCAGCCGTAGAGTGGCGGGCCTTGTCTCCGGCAGGAAGGGTGGGGCGTGGGTCGAGGTCGGGTGGTCGTCACCGTCGTGGTGCTCGCGGTGCTGGTGGGGACGCTGGCAATCGTCGTGGGGAGCCAGGGCTGGCCGCAGGCGTGGTCGCCCCGGGGCGCCTCGACCGCACCGTCGGCCGGGGCGTCGGCGGGCACGACGCGCGCGGCGCCGACGCCGACACCGTCCCCCGCGGTCCTCGCCGCGCGGGTGCGGGCCCCGCAGGAGGCGGCCACGGTGCTGGCGGCGGACGACCCGGTCGCCGCGGCGGTGCAGGCGTCCTCCGCGGTGTTCGCGTCCGCGCCCGTCGTCGTGATCGCCCCCGACGACGACCCCGCGGCCCAGGCCACGGGCGCGTCCGCCGCGGTCGAGGTCGGTGGCCCGCTGCTGCTCATGACGGGGTCGACGGCCGACCGACCCGTGCGCGCCGAGATCGTCCGGCTCGCGGCGCGGGCCGTCCTCGTGGTCGGCTCCGCCAGCACGCGCGCACTGCCCGAGTCGCTCGCGCTGGTGCCCGTCCCCGCGGACGCCGACGCCGACGAGCTCGCGGCGGTCACCGGCGCGCGGACGCCGGTGACGGCCACCCGCGCACCGACGCCGTCCGCGTCGTCGCGCGCGACCCCGCCGGCCACCCGACGCCCGGCGCGTGTGCCGGGCCTCGTCGGGCTCACGGGTGCGGGCGGTGACACGACCGCCGCGGTCGCGACGCTGCGAGCCGCACGGATCCCGCTGGTCGCGGTGCCCGGCGCCGACCCGCGCGCCTCGACGCACACGGTCCGGGCGCTCGCGAAGGCCGAGGCGACGCACGTGGTCGCGCTCGGGGCCGCGTTCGGACCCGCGGACCGCCTCGCGGCGCGGGTCGCGACCGCCGCCACCGGGACGCTCGCCCCCGGGGGCGGCCAGCTCGTGTTCCCCGCGGTCGAGGGCGTGCCGGCGAAGCGGTACGTCGCGCTGTACGGCTCGCCCGGCTCGGGTGCGCTGGGTGTGCTCGGCGAGCAGGACGTGCCCGCGACGATCGCACGCGCGCAGAAGGTCGCGCGGCACTACCGTCCGCTCACCGACGCCACCGTGGTGCCCGCCGTCGAGGTCATCGCGACCATCGCGTCCGCCGAGCCGGGTGACGACGGCGACTACTCGCGCGAGCGCCCCGTCGCGGAGCTTCGTCCGCTCGTCGAGGCGGCGGGGGAGGCGGGCCTCGCGGTCGTGCTCGACCTGCAGCCGGGCCGCACGGACTTCCTCACGCAGGCGAAGCGGTACCGCGAGCTCTTGGAGCTGCCGTACGTCGGGCTCGCGCTCGACCCCGAGTGGCGCCTCGAGCCCGACCAGAAGCACCTCGCGCAGATCGGCTCGGTCGGCGTCGACGAGGTCGACGCGGTCGGCGACTGGCTCGCCGAGCTCACCGCGTCGCGCCGGCTGCCGCAGAAGATGTTCGTGCTCCACCAGTTCTCGCTGCGGATGGTCGAGGGCCGCGAGCGGCTCGACACGAGCCACGACGAGCTCGCGATCGTGATCCACGTCGACGGGCAGGGCACGCAGCCCGCCAAGCAGGGCACGTGGCGCACGCTGCGACGGGGTGCGCCAGCCGTGCACTGGGGGTGGAAGAACTTCTTCGACGAGGACTCGCCGATGCTGACCCCGCGGCAGACCTACCAGGTCGACCCGGTCCCGGACCTCGTCACCTACCAGTGAGCCCACGGCCAGGCGGGCCGTCGCGGTCCGACGACCCCGCCGCGATGCGGCGCGCTCACGCGTCTAGGCTCGTCGCGATGAGCGAGCAGACCGACGCGACGAGCGACGACCGGCGCACGCGGTGGCTCGTGCGCGCCGCCCTCGCGCTCGTCGCGGTCCTGGTGTCGCTGACGTACGGCCTCACGACGGCGCGCGCCGAGGCCGGCTTCGGGCCGCACCTGGCGCAGTACGCCGTCACCACCGACGACCTCGTGGTGGTCGACCTCGGCCCGCTCGGCACGCTCGAGGTCGACTCGCCGCTGCCCCTCACGCTGGGTGCGCGCGTGACCGTGCAGGAGATCCCCGCGACGCTGACCGAGGTCGACGACGCGACCACGCTCCAGGCCCTGTCCGGGGACCTGCAGCGGTACGTCCAGTTCTTCTCCGCGCCGCGCGCGACGATCGAGGACGTGACACGCGCGATCGTCGCCGACGCGCTGCGCCGCGCCGGGGGCGCGCTCCTCGTGCTCGTCGGGCTGTGGTGGCTCGGGCGCGTCGCGCTCGGGGCGACCCGTCGCGCGGAGCTGGGCGCCACCTGGGGCGCGCACCGCGCGCAGATCGCCGTGGGCACCGCGCTCGCGGTGGCGGTCGCGAGCCTGACCACGTCGAGCCTCGGGCCGCGGGACCACGTCGACGAGGCGCGGCAGGTCTCGCGCGTGTTCGACGGCACCGCGCTCGAGGGGGCGCGGGTCACCGGCCGGCTCGGCGGCGTCATCGACACCTACGGCGCGAAGGTGCTCGCGGCGTACCGCACGAACGAGGAGTTCTACGCACGCGCGGACGAGGCGCTCGCGGTCGCGTGGGACGAGCGGCAGGACGCGCAGGCGCGTGAGGCGGCGCAGGCGGCGCAGGCCGAGCGGCTCGCGCAGGAGCTCGCCGAGCGCGAGCGCGCGGCGGCCGGGGGTGCCGCGCCTCCCGCCCCGACCACGGACACGACGACGGACCCGACGAGCGCCCCGACGTCGGACCCGACGAGCGCCCCGACGTCGGACCTGACGAGCGCCCCGACGACCTCACCGACGGCCGCCCCGCCCACGACGAGCCCGAGCCCGACACCGAGCCCCACACCGAGCCCGACACCGCCGACGCGCGCGGAGGACCTCGTGACGCTCGTCGTCGTCTCCGACCTGCACTGCAACGTGGGGATGGCCCCGCTCATCACGACGCTCGTCGAGCGGTCGGGTGCGTCGGTCGTACTGGACGCGGGCGACACGACGATGAACGGCACGGCGGTCGAGCAGTACTGCACGTCGACGTTCGCGTCTGCCGTCCCGGACGGCGTCGACCTCGTCGCGGTCGGCGGCAACCACGACTCGGCCGAGTCGGCGCACAGCTACGCGAAGGCGGGCGCGACCGTCCTGTCCGGCAAGGTGGTCGAGGTCGACGGCATCCGGGTCCTCGGCGACGCCGACCCGAACGAGACGCGCGCGGGTGCCGCGACCGCCTCGCTCGGCGAGAGCGCACGGGACGCGGGCGAGCGGCTCGCGGCCGTGGCGTGCGACGACGACGGCGTCGACCTCCTGCTCATCCACACCCCCGCGGTGGGGGAGGCCGCGATGTCGAGCGGCTGCGTGCCCGCGCAGGTCTCGGGCCACCTGCACCGGCGCACGGACCCGCAGCAGGTCGGTCTGGGCGCCCGGTTCATCAGCTCGAGCACCGCGGGCGCGACGCTCGGGCAGGCAACGGTCGGCCCGCTGAACGGCACCGCGGAGCTCACCGTCCTGCGGTGGGACCCCGCGACGCGGCTGTTCGTGGACTCCCAGGTCGTGCGGGTGTCGCCCGCGGCGACGGTCGAGGTGCTCGAGCGCCGCCCCTGGCCGACGGTCGTGCGGCCCGAGCGCGGGTCGCCCGTGCCGATCCGGGGCCCGGTCCCCTTCTGACGGTTCACCCGTGCCTGCTCGCGCGCACGGGCTTACCGTGGACCGGTGGCGAGGCGGCCCGGGGGGATCGCGCCGCGACGGTCGAGGGTGACCGCCGCGTCGTCGCACACGTCCCTGCGGCACTCGCTCGTGCGGGTCGTGCTGACGATCCTGCTGGCCCTGGGCCTGACGGTCCTCGCGATGCTCGGTCCGGTCGCGCCGGGCAACGCGGGTGCGGACACCGACCACCTCGCCGCGGGCGAGTCCCTGCGGCCGCGCGAGTCGCTGGTCTCGCCCGGGGGGACGTCGGTGCTCGTCGTGGGCGCGTCCGGACGGGTGTCGGTGTACGGCCCGGGCGGTGACGTGGTGTGGACCGTGGGCGGTCGCTCGCGCGGTGCGGCGCTCGAGCTCGACGACGAGGGCCACCTCGGGCTCGTCGGGCGGGGCGGGCGCACGCTGTGGACGCCGGACCTCGGCGAGGGCCGCGTCGTCGGGGCCCGCCTCGAGCTGCGGGACGACGGCGACCTGGTGCTGCTCGACGACACGGGCGCGACGGTGTGGGCGACGGGCACGGCGCAGCGCTCGTCGACGCTCGCGGCCGGCGGCTCCGTCCTGCCCGGCCAGCCGCTCACGTCACCGGACGGGCGGCACGTGCTCGTCGTGCGGCGGACGGGCAACGTGGTGCTGCTCGGCCCGGACTCGCGTCCGCGCTGGTCGAGCGCGACCGAGGGCGCGGGCACGGCGTTGACGCTGGACGCGGACGGCGTGCTCGCGGTCCGCGACGCGCAGGGTGCCGCCGTGTGGACCACGCACCGCGCGGCCGTGCCCGGCTCGACGCTCGTCCTGCGCGACGACGGTGACGTGGTGCTCACGGCGCCCGACGGCAACGCGGTCTGGAGCAGCGGGACCGGGCTCGGACCTGCGTCCCTGCCGGTCGACGCCGCGCTGACCGAGGGGCAGCGCCTCGACGGCCCCGACGGTCACCTGCACCTGGACCTTGCCGCGGACGCGCTGACGCTGCGCTACGACGACACCACGGTGTGGACCGCGCCGGCGGCCCCCGGCCCGGGCGGCTCGTTGCACGTGCGCGGTGACGGGCGGCTCGTGCTGGTCGACGGCGACGGCCGGGCCGTCTGGGGGACGCAGGCCCCGGAGGGCGGGGCGCCCGGTTCCGCGCTGCGTCTCGACGCCGCCGGTGCGCTGCTCACGGCGGGCAACGGTCAGGAGCTGTGGCGCGTCGACGTCCCCGCGGACGTGCTCGCGGCCGCGACCGCACCACCGCCCGCCGACTGCTCGCTCGTCGACGGTCCGGTCGGCCTCGACGCCACGGTCCTGACCAGCCACGGCGTGCGCGTGCACGCCTGCCTGGCGGACGCGGTCGACGAGCTGCTCACGCAGGCCCGCGCGGCGGGCATCGACCTCGGGGCGTCCGGCTGGCGCAGCCACGAGCAGCAGGTGGCGGCCCGCGCCCGCAACTGCCACGCGACGTCGTCGGGCGTCGTGTGCCGTCCACCGACCGCCGTGCCGGGCAGCTCGCGGCACGAGCGCGGGCTCGCGCTCGACCTCACGGACCACGGACGGCTCGTGCGGACCGGGACGCCCGCGTGGGACTGGCTGGTCGAGCACGCCGGGCGGTACGGGCTGCAGAACCTGCCGGGCGAGCCGTGGCACTGGAGCGTGGACGGGTCCTGACCCGCATGGTCGCCTGGCCTAGCCTGGTCGTCGTGACCGATGCCCGACCCGAGCCGACCCCCGCGCTGTCGCCCGTCGCGCAGGACTACCTCAAGGTCGTGTGGTCGGCCACGGAGTGGGCCGAGCGACCGGTCACGACGAAGCTGCTCGCCACGCGGCTCGGCGTCGGCGCCTCGACCGTCTCGGAGACCGTGCGCCGGCTCGCGGACCAGGGTCTGCTCACGCACGAGCCGTACGGCGCCGTCGGCCTGACCGACGAGGGGCGCCGGCACGCGCTCGCGATGGTGCGCCGCCACCGGCTCGTCGAGACGTTCCTCGTCGAGGTGCTCGGGTACGGCTGGGACGAGGTGCACGACGAGGCGGAGGTGCTCGAGCACGCCGTGAGCGACGTGTTCGTCGAGCGCGTCGCCGAGCGGCTCGGCCACCCGGTGCGCGACCCGCACGGCGACCCGATCCCCGGCCCCGACGGCAGCCTGGTGGCGCCCGACGCGACGCCGATGTGGGACGCCGACCCGGGACGGTGGACGGTCGCGCGGATCAGCGACGCGGACCCCGACCTGCTGCGCTACCTCGACGAGGTCGGCATCGGCATCGACACCGTGCTGACGGTGGGCCCGCGCCGCGACGCGGTCGGGACGGTCGGCGTCACCGTGGGTGACCGGGCGCTGGACCTGGGCCAGGTCGCGGCGCACGCGATCTGGATCACCCCGGCCGCGACGCGCTGAGCAGGCGGCGGACGCGACGCCCGGGAGGTGCGGCGCTCAGCGCCGCCGCGTGCCGAACACCGTCCGGGTGATCTCCCGGCCGAGCTGCGTGCCGACCGAGCGCAGCAGCGAGTCGAACGCACCGCTCGTGCGCTGCGTGGTCTTCTTGCGTGCCGCGGCGGCCTCCTTCTCGCGCTGCTTGGCGACCCGCTCGGCCTCCTCGGCCTTCTCCTTCGCCTGCTCCGCCTCCTGCGCGGCCTGCTGCGCGGCGAGCCGCTCCGCGGCACTCTGCTCCGCCCGCGCCGTGAGCAGCTCGTACGCCGACTCCCGGTCCACGGCCTGCGCGTAGCGGGCGGCGAGAGGGCTGGCGGTCACCGCGGCGGTCTGCTCGTCGGCCGGGGCCGGGTCCATCGACGACTGCGGCGCACGCAGCCGGGTCCACGCGACGGGCGTCGGGACACCCTTCTCGCCGAGCACCGTCACGACCGCCTCGCCCGTCCCCAACGAGGTGAGCACCTCCTCGAGGTCGTAGGGCGACGTCGGGAACGTGCGCGCGGCGGCCCGCAGCGCCTTGGCGTCCTCCGGGGTGTAGGCGCGCAGCGCGTGCTGCACGCGGCTGCCGAGCTGGGCGAGCACGTCCGCGGGCACGTCCTTGGGGCTCTGGGTCACGAAGAACACGCCGACACCCTTGGACCGGATGAGCCGGACGGTCTGCGTGACCTGCGTGAGGAAGTCGTCGGACGCGTCGTGGAACAGCAGGTGCGCCTCGTCGAAGAAGAACACCAGGCGCGGCTTGTCGGGGTCACCGACCTCGGGCAGGACCTGGAACAGCTCCGCGAGCAGCCACATGAGGAACGTGGAGAACAGCGCGGGCCGGTCCTGCACGCCGGGCAGCTCGAGGGCCGTGACGACCCCGCGGCCGTCGGCGGCGGTGCGCAGCAGCTCGGTGACCTCGAACGCGGGCTCGCCGAAGAACGCGTCGGCACCCTGCGCCTGCAGCGCGACGATCTCGCGCAGGATCACTCCCGCCGTCGCGGCGGACAGCCCGCCGATGCCCTTGAGCTCGGCCTTGCCCTCGTCGGACACGAGGTACGCGATCGTCGACTGCAGGTCCTTGAGGTCGAGCAGCGCGAGCCCCTGCACGTCCGCCCAGTGCATGATCAGCCCGAGGCTGGACTCCTGCGTCGCGTTGAGCCCGAGCACCTTGGCGAGCAGCAGCGGACCGAAGTCCGTGACGGTCGTGCGCACCGGGACCCCGGTGCCCATCCCGCCCAGCGTGAGCAGCTCCACGGGCGACGCCGTGGGCACCCACTCCTGGCCGACGCTGCGCGTGCGCTCGAGGAGCTTGTCCGACGACGTCCCGGGCCGCATGAGCCCGGACAGGTCGCCCTTGACGTCGGCGACGAACACCGGGACGCCCGCGGCCGAGAGCCCTTCCGTCATGACCTGCAGCGTCTTGGTCTTGCCCGTGCCGGTCGCGCCCGCGACCAGGCCGTGCCGGTTGAGCATGGCGAGCGGGAGGCCCACCTGCACGGACGCGACGGGGGAGGAGTCCTCCAGGAACGCGCCGAGCGGGAGCACGGCGCCGGAGAACGTGTAGCCCGCGCGCACCGTCGCCGCGTGCTCCGACAACGTGGCGGGCGTCGACGCGGCCGGCTGGGCGGCGGCGGGCGTCGTTCCGGGCGCCGTGTCAGGCGTCGTACCGGGCGCCGACGAGAGTGCGGCGGCCTCGGCCGCGGCGAGCGCGGCTGCGGCGGCGGCCGCCTTCGCCTCGGCCGCCTCGGCGGCCGCTGCTGCCGCGGCGGCGCGCAGCGCGGCGAGCTCCGCCTCGCCGGCGGGGGCGCTCGGGGTGCTCGGGGTGCCGGCGGCGCCGGCGGCAGGGACCTCGCTGTCCGACATGCGTCGATCCTAGAGCGGCCAGGGGCCCCGCGCGGGCTCGGTAAACTCGCGGGGTGACCACGACCCCTGCGCAGAGCCCCGATCCGAGCGTCGAGTCCCGCGACGACGTGCCGTTCCGCTACACCGCGGACCTCGCACGAGAGATCGAGCTCCGCTGGCAGGACGAGTGGCAGGAGCGCGGGACGTTCTTCGCCGCGAACCCCACGGGTCACCTCACCGACGGTGAGGGGCGCCACGCGGACCCGTCGAAGCGCACGTTCTTCGTCATGGACATGTTCCCGTACCCCTCGGGCGCGGGCCTGCACATCGGTCACCCGCTGGGCTACATCGCGACCGACGTCGTGGCGCGCTACCGCCGCATGCAGGGCGACAACGTGCTGCACGCCCTCGGCTTCGACGCGTTCGGCCTGCCGGCCGAGCAGTACGCCGTGCAGACGGGCCAGCACCCCCGCGTCACGACCGAGGCGAACATCGCGATCATGCAGCGTCAGCTGCGCCGCCTGGGCCTCGCGCACGACCCGCGACGCTCGTTCGCGACGATCGACCCGGAGTACGTGCGCTGGACGCAGTGGATCTTCCTGCAGATCTTCGGCGCCTGGTACGACGAGGACGCGGTGCGCGCCGACGGCGGCCGCGGCAAGGCCCGGCCGATCGAGGACCTCGAGGCCGAGCTCGCCGCCGGCACGCGGCCCGTCCCGGTCGTCGACGGAGTGCGCGCGAATGTCGCGTGGGCGGACCTGGACGCCGTCGAGCGTCGTCGCGTGCTGGACTCGCGCCGCCTGGCGTACGTCTCCGAGACGCCCGTGAACTGGTGCCCGGGCCTCGGCACGGTCCTCGCGAACGAGGAGGTCACCTCCGACGGTCGCTCCGAGCGCGGCAACTTCCCCGTGTTCCAGCGCAGCCTGCGCCAGTGGAACATGCGGATCACCGCGTACGCGGACCGCCTGACCGACGACCTCGAGCACATCGACTGGCCGGAGAAGGTCAAGTCGATGCAGCGCAACTGGATCGGGCGCTCGTCGGGTGCGCACGTGACGTTCGCGGTCGAGGGCGGCCAGGAGGTCACGGTCTTCACGACGCGGCCCGACACGCTGTTCGGCGCGACGTTCATGGTCGTCGCGCCCGAGCACCCGCTGCTCGACGAGGTGCCCGCGGCCTGGCCCGACGGGACCAAGGACGCGTGGACGGGCGGTCACGGGTCGCCCGCCGCGGCCGTCGCGGCGTACCGCGCGGAGGCGGCCGCGAAGACGGCCGTCGAGCGGCAGGCGGACGCGGGCCGCAAGACGGGCGTGTTCACCGGCCACCTGGCGGTGAACCCCGTGAACGGCGAGCCGCTGCCGGTGTTCACCGCCGACTACGTGCTCATGGGCTACGGCACCGGCGCGATCATGGCCGTCCCCGGCGGCGACGCGCGTGACTTCGCGTTCGCGCAGGCGTTCGACCTGCCGGTCGTCTACACGGTCGACGGCGAGGAGACGGACGCCGCCCGCACGGGCGACGGCGCCGTCGTCAACTCCTCGAACGACGAGATCTCGCTCGACGGTCTGGACGTCGCGACCGCGAAGGACCGGATCACGCAGTGGCTCGAGGCCAAGGGCGTGGGGGCGGGCACCGTCACGTACCGCCTGCGCGACTGGCTGTTCTCGCGCCAGCGGTACTGGGGAGAGCCGTTCCCGATCGTCTACGACGAGCACGACCTGCCGATCGCGCTGCCGCTCGACGCGCTGCCGGTCGCCCTGCCCGACGTGCCCGACTACTCACCGCGCACGTTCGACCCCGACGACGCGGACTCCTCGCCCGAGCCGCCGCTGGGCCGCAACGAGGACTGGGTGGCCGTCACGCTCGACCTGGGCGACGGACCGCGCACCTTCCGCCGCGACACCAACACGATGCCGAACTGGGCGGGCTCGTGCTGGTACTACCTGCGCTACCTCGACCCCGCGTCGCAGGACGTGCTCGTCGACCCGGTGCTCGAGAAGTTCTGGCTGGCGCCGGGCCACTCGGGCGACCCGACGGACACGGTCGGGGGTGTCGACCTGTACGTCGGCGGCGTCGAGCACGCGGTGCTGCACCTGCTGTACGCGCGGTTCTGGCACAAGGTGCTGTTCGACCTCGGCCACGTGAGCGGCGCCGAGCCCTTCCACAAGCTGTTCAACCAGGGCTACATCCAGGCGTACGCCTACACCGACGAGCGGGGCGTGCACGTGCCCGCGGCCGAGGTGGTCGAGGACGCGTCGTCGCCCACGGGGTTCTCCTGGGAGGGCCGGCCCGTCAACCGCGAGTACGGGAAGATGGGCAAGTCGCTGAAGAACATGGTGACGCCCGACGAGATGTACGCCGAGTACGGCGCCGACACGCTGCGCGTGTACGAGATGTCGATGGGGCCGCTCGACCTGTCGCGGCCGTGGGAGACGCGCGCGGTCGTCGGGTCGCAGCGGTTCCTGCAGCGCCTGTGGCGCAACGTGGTCTCGGAGACGGACGGCACGCTCGTCGTGTCCGACGACGCCCCGTCGGACGAGACGCTGCGCGTGCTGCACCGCACGATCGCGGACGTCACCGAGGACATGGCGCACATGCGGATCAACACCGCGATCGCCAAGCTCATCGTCCTCAACAACCACCTCACGACGCTGGACGCGGCGCCGCGCGCGGCGGTCGAGGCGCTCGTGCTCATGACCGCGCCGATCGCACCGCACCTCGCCGAGGAGCTCTGGGCCCGCCTGGGCCACGAGCGCTCGCTCGCGCACGCGCCCTACCCGGTGGCGGACCCGGCGTACCTCGTCGAGGACACCGTCACGTGCGTCTTCCAGGTGCAGGGCAAGGTTCGGGGTCGCGCGGAGGTCTCGCCGCAGGTGTCGGACGACGACCTGCGCGCGCTCGCGCTCGCGGACGCCGGTGTGCAGCGCGCGCTCGACGGCCGTGACGTGCGCACCGTGATCGTGCGCGCACCCAAGCTCGTCAACGTGGTGCCGGCCTGATCGGGCGCCGCGGGCGGCCGGCCGCCGGGCCGGTCGCCGTCGTCACGGACTCCACCGCGTCGCTGCCCGAGGGGCTCGCGGAGCGGTGGGGCGTGCGCGTGGTGCCGCTCGACGTGCTCGTCGGGACGCGACGGCACGTCGAGGGCGTGGACCTCAGCCCGGCCGACCTGCTCGGGGCGCTGCAGCGCGGTGAGCGCGTCAGCACCTCGCAGCCACCGCCCGCGGCGTTCGCGGCCGCGTACCGCGCGGCCGCGGAGGCCGGGGCGCGCGAGGTCGTCTCCGTGCACCTGTCGGGAGAGCTGTCCGGCACTGTCGGGGCCGCGCGGGTCGCCGCCGCCGACGCACCGGTCCCGGTGCACGTGGTCGACTCCGCGGTCACCGTCATGGCGCTCGGGTTCGCGGCGCTCGCCGCAGCCCGGCACGCGCGAGGCGGTGCCGTGGGCGGTCCCGTGGGCGGCCCAGGGGGCGACGAAGGCGTTGTGCGTCTCCTGGACGGGCCGCAGGTGTCCGAGCCCGCGTCCACGCGCCTGGTCGACCGGGTCGCGCAGTGGGTCGCCCGGGGCGACGCGCCCGCCCTGCCCGACGGTGACGACGTCGCGCGCGTCGCACGCGAGCGCAGCGCCGCCGCGCGGGCGTGGTTCCTCGTCGACTCGCTCGACCACCTGCGACGTGGTGGTCGGCTGTCCGCGCCCGCGGCGGCGCTCGGCACCGTGCTGGGGCTGCGTCCGCTCCTGACGCTCGACGAGGGCCGCGTGGTCGTGGCCGAGAAGGTCCGCACCCGGCGCGCGGCGCGGGAGCGTCTCGAGGCCGTCGCGCGTGCCCACGCCGAGACACGCGGCCCGGTGCGGGTCGCCGTGCACCACCTGGGGCAGCCCGACGTCGCGGCGGAGCTCGTCGCTCAGGTGCGGCGGTGGCCGCGCGTCGTCGAGGCCGTCGCGTGCGAGACCAGTGCGGTCATCGCGGCGCACGTCGGCCCGGGGCTGCTCGCGGTCGTCGTCGTCGACGCCTGACGCGCCACCCGACCCCAGCCCCCGCACGGGCGCGAGGTCTCCACAGCCGGGGACCGCGCCGTCCGCCGACGGGACGCCGCGGCCTAGCGTTCGGGCGGTGATCCCGCTCGACCCGACCCGGTCCCGCGACGTGCGCTCGCGGCTGCGCGCCCTGACGGCGCCGGACCCCGACGCGGCCGACGACCCCGCACGGCCGGTACCGTCCGGGTCGCGGCGTCCGTTCGGGGACGCGCTCGCGGTCGCCGCGGAGCGGTACGCCGACGCGCACGGCGTGCTGCCGGTGCCCCACCCGGAGCCCGCCCGCGTGCGGTGGCGGCCGAGCGTGCGCAGCGCGCTCGCGGGAGCGGTCGCGCTCGCGCTCGTCGCGGGAGCCGTCGTCGTGCGCAGCGTCGCGACGCAGCCCGGGCACCCGGTCACGCTCCCCGTGCCGGCGCCGCTGGCCTCGTCCCCGGCCCCGCCGTCGGACGCGACGAGCGGCGGCGCGCCGGGTCCCACGGGGCCGGGTGCCACGGCGACCGCGGCGCTGGAGGTCGTCGTGGACGTCGCCGGGGAGGTCGTCCGGCCCGGCGTCGTGCGCCTGCCGGCGGGGTCACGCGTCGTCGACGCGATCGAGGCCGCCGGGGGAGCGACCGGCGGCGCGGACCTCGCGCGGCTCAACCTCGCGCGGGTGCTCGTCGACGCGGAGCAGGTGCTCGTCCCGCGCCCGGGGGATCCGCTCCCGGCCGGTCCGACGTCGGCGTCCTCGAGCGCGTCGTCGGCGGGCGCCCTCGTCGACCTCAACCTCGCCGACGCCGCGACGCTCGACACGTTGCCCGGCATCGGCCCGGTGCTCGCCGGGCGCATCGTCGAGCACCGGACGCAGCGCCCCTTCGGGAGCGTCGACGAGCTGGTCGACGTCCCCGGCATCGGGACGGCGCTGCTCGAGCAGCTGCGCGACCTGGTGCGCGTGTGACGGTCGACCTCCGCCTCGCACCGGCCGCGCTCGGGTCCTGGCTCTCCGCCCTGCTCGTCGTGCGCGCTCCGCCCGGGACGGCGCTCGTCGCCGCGGTCGCTGCGGGGGTCGTGGCGCTCGTCGTGGCGCTCGGGCCGAGCCGGCGCCGCTGGGACGGGATCGAGCGGCCGACGTGGCGGGCGTCGGTGGTCCTGGCGCTGCTGGCGGCCGCGGCGGTGGGTGCCGCCGGCGCCGCGCAGGTCGGGGCGCGGGAGCGCGGCCTGCTCCCCGAGCTCACGGCCGGCGCCGCGGTGGGCACGGTGGTCGGCCGTGTCAGCGCCGAACCGGTGCCGGTGCGCGCGGCGTGGCCGGGTGCGCCGCCGCGCGTGCGGTGGGCGCTCGACGTGACGCGTGTCGAGGCCGCCGGTCGGGCGTCGGGCGCCGTCGGGCGGGTCGTGGTGCTGAGCGGCGAGCCCGCAGCCGGCGGACCGGCGTACGGCGCGCGCGTCCAGGTCACCGGCCGGGTGCACGCGGCGCAGCGCGGGGCCCGCGAGGTGGCGCTGCTGGTCGCGTCCGCCGACCCGGTCGTGCTCGCGCCCCCGCGGGCCTGGGACGCGGCCGCGGGACGGGTCCGGGCGCACGTCCGCGGGCTCGCGGACCCGCTCCCCGGCGACGCGGCGGCGCTCCTGCCGGGCGTGACCGTGGGGGACACCGCGCGCGTGCCCGACGACCTGTCGGACGCCATGCGGGCGTCCGGGCTGACCCACCTCGTGGCCGTCTCGGGCGCGCACTTCGCGCTCGTCGCCTCGCTCGTCCTCGCCGGCACGGCAGCCCTGCGCGCGCCGCCGCGCGTGCAGGCCGCCGCGACCGTCGTCGTCGCCGCCGGGATGCTCGTGCTCGTGCACCCCGAGCCGAGCGTGGTGCGGGCGGCCACGATGGGGGCGGTCGCCGTGCTCGGACTGGCGGCCGGGCGGCCGGCGCGCTCACCCGCGGCGCTCGGCGCGGCCGTGACGGTGCTGCTCGTCGCGGACCCCTGGCTCGCGGCCGAGCTCGGCTTCGCGCTGTCGGTCGCCGCCACCGCAGGCATCGTCCTGCTCGGCGTCGCGCTCACCCGGCGCTGGGCGGGACGGCTCGGGCACGGCGTCGCGGCTGCGCTCGCGGTCCCGGTCGCGGCGCAGCTGGTGTGCGCCCCGCTCGTCCTGGTGGCGAGCGGGGTCCTCACGCCGTGGGGCGTCCTGGCGAACGTCGCGGTCGCGCCCGCGGTCGCGCCGGCCACGCTCCTGGGGCTGCTCGCCGCGGCGCTGGCGCCGTGGTGGCCGGGCGGCGCGCAGGCCGCCGCGGCGGCCGCCGGGGCCGCGTGCTGGTGGATCGGCGCCGTCGCCCGGCACGCCGCGCAGCTGCCCGGTGCGCGTCTCGAGTGGATGCCGGGGACGGCGGGCGTGACGCTCCTCGCCGCCGCCGGCCTCGCGCTCGCGCGGCTGCTGCTCGGGCGGCGGCGGGAGGTGTCGGCGGCGTCTGGCAGGCTGGACTCGTGCCCGCGCCCACCCGCTCCAGCCGTTCCTCCGGTGGTCGTCCCGGCGGTCAGCGCCGCCCGTCGTCGCCCCCCGGCCTGACGTGGGAGGAGGCGGCGCCCGCACCCGTCGTGCTCGTGCGCGGTGCGGAGGGCCTGCTCGTCGACCGTGCGACCGACCGGATCGTCGGCCTCGCGCGCGAGGCGGACCCCGACGTGGAGGTGACGCGGATCGACGCGGCGCAGTACACGGCTGGGATGCTGGGCGTGACGACGAGCCCGTCGCTGTTCGCCGAGGACAAGGTCGTCGTGGTCGAGGCGCTCGAGACGGGCACGGACGACGTGTTCACCGACGTCCAGGCCTACCTGACGGCGCCCGCACCGGGCGTCGTGCTCGTCCTGCGCCACAGCGGGGGAGCCCGCGGGAAGAAGACGCTCGACGCCCTCCGCGCCGCGCGGGTGCCGGAGGTCGCGTGCGACGCCGTGACCTCCGACTCGGACAAGACCTCGTTCGTGAACGCCGAGCTGCGGCGAGCGGGCCGGCGCGCCGACGGCGCCGCGGTGCGCGCGCTCGTCGACGCCGTCGGCAGCGACCTGCGCGAGCTCGCCGCGTCGTGCTCCCAGCTCGTGGCCGACACCACCGGCATGATCGGCGTCGAGGTCGTCGAGCGGTACTACGGCGGCCGCATCGAGGCGACCGGCTTCCGGGTCGCCGACGCCGCGGTGGCGGGCGACGCGGGTCAGGCGGTCGCCCTGCTGCGCCACGCGCTCGCCACCGGGCTCGACCCCGTGCCCGTCGTCGCCGCGCTGGCCGCCAAGCTCCGCACCATCGCGAAGGTCGGCGCCGTGCGCGGCCGCGGGCAGGGCGCGCTGCGGGACCTCGGGCTGGCCCCGTGGCAGGTGGACCGCGCGCTGCGCGAGCTGCGCTCGTGGACGCCGGAGGCGCTCGCGGAGGCGATCAGCGCGGTCGCTCAGGCGGACGCCGAGGTCAAGGGCGAGAGCCGGGACCCCCGGTTCGCGGTCGAACGGGCCGTGCTCCGCGTGGCGGCGGCCGCCCGCTCCTGACGGTCGACCGTCCGCCCGGCCGGCGCCAGGGCGACGGTCAGAGCATCGTGGCCGCGGGGCCGAGGATGTCGCCCTGCAGCAGGTCGAACCCCCACGCGACGCAGTGGTCCACGAGCGCGGCGTCGCTCACCCGCTCGGCGACCACCTGCGCCCCCGTGCTGCGTGCGAGCTCCACGAGCGCGCTGCCGTGCCGGACCAGGTCGCGGCAGTCGATCTTCACGTAGTCGGCCCACGGCAGCATCGCGAGCTGCGCGGCGGTCGCGGTGAAGTCGTCGATCGCCAGGCGGTAGCCCGCCGACCGCAGCCGCGTGAGGCCCGCGAGGGCGGCGTCGTCCGCCGGGACGGTCTCGACGACCTCGAGCACGAGCCGGTCGCGGTGCGGCGGCAGGGTGCGGCTGTCGACCAGGTAGCCACGCGTGACGTTGACGAACGCGAGCGTGTCGTGCAGGTCCATCGTCGGGATCCGGCCGAGCACCGCCTCGGTGGCGTCCTCCTGGCGCCCCTCGTCCCAGTGGTCCACGCCCGCCGGTGTGCCGTCCGGCCTGCGGTACAGCAGCTCGTAGCCGTGCAGGTCACCGCCCGGTGACCAGATCGGCTGGCGCGCGACCTGCGGCGGCGTCGAGGGCCGTGACGCGCTCGTGGAGGGACTCACGCTGGATGAGAGGCGCAGACGCGCGATCCATGACGCCGTTTCGTGAGACACGTCGCCGGCGTCCGTGTCCGCGTCAGTCGACGATCTGGGCGCTCGCGCGGTCGAGGACGCCCGCGCGCTCGAGAAGGTTGCCCTGGAACAGGGTGAACCCCAGGTCACGGGCGTGTGCCATCGCCTCGGGGGTCTCGACGTACTCCGCGACGAGGCTCGCGCCGTACGAGCGGGCGAGCGTGACGACGGGGTGCCCCTCGACGTCGAGGTCCCGCACGTCGACCTTGACGTAGTCCGCGTGCGGCAGGAGTCGACGCTGCGCCGCGCTGCTCACGAACGCCGGCAGCGCGAACCGGTAGCCCTCGGCGCGCAGGCGCCGGACGCCGGCGAGCACGTCGGCGTCGATCGGCACGGTGTCCGGGACGACGAGCACGAGCCGGTCGGGGCGGCGCGGCACCGCGAGGTCACCGACGAGGTACGCGCGCGTGCACCGCACGAACAGCAGCCGTCCGTTCGCGACGCTCTCGAGGTCCGCGCGGCCGAACGTCGCGGACAGCACGTGGGCGGTCGCACGCTCGTGCTGCTGCGCGCTCCAGGAGCCCGCGGAAGCGCCCGACAGGGCGCCGTCCCCGCGGTAGGAGAGCTCGTACGCGACCGGTTGGCCGGATGCGGTGAAGATGCCCTGGCGGCCGACGAGCACGGGGGAGGCCGAGACGTGCGCCTCCCACTGCGTGCGAAGGGCCCCCGGGATCGCGTCGTCCACAGCCGCCGCGAGGCGCCGGAGTGCCGCGTCGTCGAGGTCGTCCTTCACACGCACCATGACATCACAGGTGCGCGGCGCGGTTGCGCGAACGCCCGGGTGGAAATCGCTCGCCCCAAACGTTTCATCCACGCCGTGGTCCACGCTGCCGCGACGCGCGGCCGCCGGAGACGGGACGAGGCGCCACCCCCTCAGGGGTGACGCCTCGTGGCTCACGCACGACGTGCGGCGTGTGCTGCCCGCGCGCGGGAACTCAGAGCGAGTTGACCGACTTCGCGAGCGCCGACTTCTTGTTGGCCGCCTGGTTGGCGTGGATGACGCCCTTGCTGACCGCCTTGTCGAGCTTCTTCGACGCGGTCTGCAGCGCGGCGGTGGCCGCGTCCTTGTCACCGCCGGCGACGGCCTCGCGGACGCGACGGACGTGCGTCTTGAGCTCGGACTTCACCGACTTGTTGCGCAGGCGCGCCTTCTCGTTGGTGCGGATGCGCTTGATCTGGGACTTGATGTTCGCCACTGGTGGACTCTCTTGTGCGTTCGCCGAAGCGATCTGACAGGTCGTAGAGGGCGCGCGCAGCTCCGGGACTGGGGCGTGGGGACACCCGCGGAGAGGAGCTGGGCGAGTGCCCGCCGACCTGGGCGGACACGCAAGGGAAGATGCTACCCGACGCGGACGCCCCCACCCAAGCCGCGCAGCCCGGACCGGCGGACGTCACACCGGGTCGCCACCGCCGGGGTCTCGGGGGCGATGGCCCTCAGACCCGGCCGCGCAGCTCGGTCAGCGCGTCGGTCACCCGCACGAACAGGTCGTGGTCGACGACGGCGCCCTCGCGGCGGATGGAGTCGGGGTCGAGGCGCAGCACCCGGTCCAGGCGGACCTCGCTGTCCCGGCGCCGCGCGTCCCACGGGCCCGAGCCGATGTCCATCCACACGCGACCCTTGCGCGCCTCCCGCGCGGCGTTGCGGCCGTGGTCCGTGCTCGTGAGCATGAGGCCGAGCACGACCGGCCCGTCCCAGCCGACGACGAGCACCGGGCGGTCCTTGCCCTGTGTCGCGTCCTCCTCGTAGGGCACCCACGTCCACACGATCTCGCCCGGGTCGGCGGCGCCGTCCGGCTCGGGGCTGTAGTGGATCGGCACCGCGCCGACGTGGTCCGGCAGCGTGCGGCGTGCGGTCTGTGGGGCCGTCGGCCCCGCGGGGCGCGGTGGGCGCGGTGGGCGCGGGCGTTCGCGGGTGCTCGTCGAGCCGCGTGCGCCGAGCGCGCGCAGCAGCGCGGCAGCGCTGCGCAGGAGGTGCGAGACGGAGGACGAAGCGGGCACGCCCGGGAACCTAGTGGGTCGTCCGGGTCGGTGTGCAACCTCGTCGGGACCCACCGGGTCGCATACCGGGTCTCGTACCAGGTCTCGTACCGGGTCTCGTATGAGGTCCAGCACCAGGTCTACGGTCGGCGCGTGGACGTCCCGGCCGGACGCCACGCGAGGATGGAGGGGAGCGCACATGGCGGGACGGACCACCCGCGTCGAGCCCTGGGACGGGTGGGTCGCGAGCCGGCCCGCGTGCCACCTGCGGGCGTCCGCGGCGCCCGGCGTCCTGCTCGACGCGTTCGTGCGCGCCGCGCGCGGCGCACGGCTGCGCGTCGCCGTCGGCGCGGCGGGGGCGCGCGCCGCGCGGGGCGTGCGCCTGGGCGGCCTCGCCGCCGAGGTCCTCCAGCTGCCCGTCGCGCACCTGTGGGCGCGTCTCGAGGTGCGGGCCGCCGAGCACGCGGTCGTCGACGAGCCGCAGCTGCGCGAGCTGCGGGTCGTGTGCGTCGCGGGGGAGCGCGAGCCGGGCAGCGCGACGAGTGTCGCCCGGCTCCTCGACGACGCGGTGGCGCGCGTGGAGCGCTCGGGCGTCGCCGTCGACGTGCTGCCCTGGGCCGCCGCGCTCGACGGGGCCACGTAACGCGCCGGTGATCTGCCCGGGCTACGTTCGGCCCATGGCGGACCTCTTCGACGACTACCCGGCCGGGGTCGCCTGGGACGAGATGCTCGACCCCGCGACCGGCCCGCGCGCCGCGTACAAGCACGTGCACGCGGCGCTCGCGCAGCTCTCCGCCGGCGAGCTGCGGGCTCGCGCCGACGCTCTCGCCCGCACCTACCTGACGCAGGGCGTGACGTTCGACTTCGCGGGCGAGGAGCGGCCCTTCCCGCTCGACGTCGTGCCGCGCGTCCTGGCGGGCGACGAGTGGGAGCACGTCGCGCCGGGCGTCGCGCAGCGGGTCCGCGCGCTCGAGGCGTTCCTGGCGGACGTGTACGGGCCGCAGCGGGTCGTCGCGGACGGCGTGCTGCCGCGCTCGGTCGTCGTCTCGTCGACGAACTACTGCCGCGCCGCGCGCGGGATCACCCCGCCCAACGGCGTGCGGGTGCACGTGTCGGGCATCGACCTGATCCGCGACTCGCTCGGTGGCTGGCGTGTGCTCGAGGACAACGTGCGCGTCCCGAGCGGCGTGAGCTACGTCCTGTCGAACCGGCGGGCGATGGCGCAGACGTTCCCGGAGCTGTTCGCGGCGCTGCGGATCCGGCCCGTCTCGGACTACCCGCGCCGCCTGCTCGCCGCGCTGACCGCGGCCGCCCCGGCTGGCGTGGACGACCCGACGGTCGTCGTGCTGACGCCGGGCGTCTACAACAGCGCGTACTTCGAGCACTCGCTGCTCGCGCGGACGATGGGCGTCGAGCTCGTCGAGGGTCGCGACCTGTTCTGCGCCCAGGGTCGCGTGTGGATGCGCACCACGCAGGGTCGTCGTCGGGTGGACGTCATCTACCGCCGGGTCGACGACGACTTCCTCGACCCGGTCACCTTCCGTGCCGACTCGCTGCTGGGCTCGCCCGGCCTCATGACGTGTGCGCGCAACGGCACGGTCACCATCGCCAACGCGGTGGGCAACGGCGTGGCCGACGACAAGCTCGTCTACACGTACGTGCCGGACCTGATCCGCTACTACCTGGGCGAGGAGCCGATCCTCGCGAACGTCGACACGTGGCGCCTGGAGGAACCCGGGTCGCTCGAGGAGGTGCTGGACCGGCTCGACGAGCTCGTCGTCAAGCCCGTCGACGGCTCGGGCGGCAAGGGGCTCGTCGTCGGCCCGGCGGCCACGCGCGCCGAGCTCGACGCGCTGCGCTCGCGGCTCGTCGAGGACCCGCGCGGGTGGATCGCCCAGCCCGTCGTGCAGCTGTCGACCGTCCCGACGCTCGTCGAGGACGGGTTGCGCCCCCGGCACACGGACCTGCGCCCGTTCGCCGTCAACGACGGCGACGACGTGTGGGTGCTGCCCGGCGGTCTGACGCGCGTCGCGCTGCCGGAGGGGCGGCTCGTCGTGAACTCCTCGCAGGGCGGAGGGTCCAAGGACACGTGGGTGCTGGGCGGTGCGCCGCCGCGACGCGAGCCCGCGACCGCGGCCGTGCACCAGCCCGTCCCCGTGGGGAACGCGGTGCCGATCGACGCGAACCCGCAGGACATCCGCGCGCACGTCATGCAGCAGCAGCAGCAGACGCTCGACGGTCCCGTGCGCGCGTCGTCGTCGGACCAGGAGGTGGTGACGTGCTGAGCCGCATCGCCGAGTCGCTGTTCTGGATCGGCCGCTACGTGGAGCGGGCCGACGACACCGCGCGCCTGCTCGACGTGCACCTGCAGATCCTGCTCGAGGACCCGTGGGCCGAGGAGGACCTGGCCTGCCGCTCGCTGCTGTCCGTCATGGACCGCCGGCTGCCGGCCCAGGGCGCGCCGATCGGTCGCGTCGAGGTGCTGGACGTGCTCGCGTACGACCGGTTCTCGCCGTCGTCCATCGCCGGCGCGCTCGTCTCGGCGCGGGAGAACGCGCGTCGGGCCCGCGAGGTCATCTCGACCGAGCTGTGGGAGAGCCTCAACGCGACGTGGAACCAGCTCCCGTCGCACATGCGCCCGGCACGGCCGCACGACTACTTCACGTGGGTGCGGGAGCGGGCCGCGGTGGTCGCCGGGGTCGTCGACGCGACCGCGTCCCGCGACGACACGTGGGCGTTCATGGTCCTGGGCCGCTCGATCGAGCGTGCGGACATGACCGCGCGCCTGCTCACCACGCGCGCGCTCGCGGGGTCCGGCGGGCCGGGCTGGACGACCCTGCTGCGCTCGTGCGGCGCGCACGAGGCGTTCCTGCGCACGTACCGCGGCGCGGCGTCCGACGAGCGTGCGGCAGGGTTCCTGCTGCTCGACCGCCTGTTCCCGCGCTCGATCGTGTTCGCGCTCAACCAGGCCGAGGCGTGCCTGGCGGCGCTGGAGCCCGTCGCGGACCGGGCGATCGTCGACGACGCGCGTCGCCACATCGGCCTCGTGCGCACCAACCTCGAGTACCGGCCGCTGATCGACGTGCTCGACGCGCTCCCGCGCGAGATGGAGCAGGTGCAGCGGGCGTGCGCCGCGGCGTCCGACGCGGTCCGCGGCCGCTACTTCCCGTCCGCGCTCACCACGACCTGGGTGGGGGAGAACCTGTGAACCGGCTCCGCGTGGTGCACACCTCGACGTTCCGCTACGCCGCGCCCGTGCAGGCGTCCTACAACGAGGCGCGCATGACCCCGGTGTCGCAGGCCGGGCAGACCGTCGTCTCGAGCAGGTTCGAGGCCCAGCCGCACACGTGGTCGTACGAGTACCGCGACTACTGGGGCACCGCGGTCACCGCGTTCGAGGTGCTCGTGCCGCACGAGTCGATGGTCATCACGGCCGAGCACGTCGTCGAGGTGCGTGAACCCGCCCCGCCCCGCGCGGTGCTCGGGTGGGACGCGCTCGGCACCGACGAGGTCCGCGACCGGATGGCCGAGTTCCTCGCCGACACCCCGACGACCGCCGCCCCCGACGAGGTCGCCGAGCTCGCGCGGGCGAGCGCCGAAGGGTTCGAGCCCTCCGACGCGGCCGTCGCGGTGTGCGAGGCGCTGCGTGACCGCGTCGAGTACATCCCCGGTGTCACCACGGTGCACACCCCGGCCGCCGAGGCATGGGCGGCCCGCGCGGGGGTGTGCCAGGACGTCGCGCACCTCGCGCTGGGTGCCCTGCGGTCCGTCGGCATCCCGGCGCGCTACGTCTCGGGCTACCTGCACCCGACTCGCGGCGGGGAGGTCGGCCAGACCGTCACCGGTGAGTCGCACGCCTGGGTCGAGTGGTGGGTCGGCGACTGGGTCGCGTACGACCCGACGAACCGGGTCCCCGCGGGCGAGCACCACGTCGTCCTCGCGCGCGGCCGGTCCTACGACGACGTCGCGCCGCTGCGCGGCATCTACGCAGGCGCCGGCACGCAGGAGCTCGACGTCGAGGTCCGCATCACCCGCGAGGCCTGACCCCGCAAGCAGGCGCCGGTCAGCCGTCGAGGTGGCTGCGGAGCTCGACGATCTCGAACTGGGGCGTGCTCGACGTCGTGAACGCCGTGCCGTCGATGTCGCGCCACTTGTGCAACGGGTCGATGTCCACTCGGTAGCGACCCGTCCATGTCGTGTACAGGGTGATCCGCGCGCTCCCGGGCTCACGGTACGACCGCGCCAGGTCGTGGTCGGGGTAGGGGTGACCGGGACTCGTCGTCTCCAACGGACGCTCGCCGTCGCCGAAGTCCCACACGAAAGCGATCGGTGTCGCCTCGATATCGAGTCCGAACCCCAGGAGCTCCGTCCGGAAGGTGGCCGGTTCTGCCTCCGTGTAGACGATCGTGGGCTTGTTGACGAGGACCTCACCCCGATCCGGTTGCATGTGCGCTCGCAGCGGCGTGATCGTCAGCTGCCGGAAGTCGTCCTCGGCGACGGCGGGGAGCAGGTCCTCCGGGCAGTGCCATCCCACCTGCTGCTCCCACGGGTTCACGTCCCGTATGCGACGCCAGATCGGCTGGAGCGCGTCGCCGTCCTCACACTCAGGCGGATCGTGCTGGACTGCCGATCCACCCCAGCAGAGATCGTGGCTGACGTCGTCGATCTCCGGAGCACGACTCCAGCACGGGAGGTCGCGCTTCCACTCGTAGATGCCTGCGGTCGGGTTCGCGACATACGCGCTCAGGCCCGCGGTCGCGTTGATCGCGCGAAAGACCAGTTCGTCGTCTCGGGCGCGGCCGCCGACCCCGATCGCGGTACCGGGCGTTGCAACCGTGACTGAGAGGCCGAGTGCAGAGAGGATCGCGACGCCGAGACGGAAGGCTGACCTCATGACGGCTCGACCAGCCCGATCACCTTCCAGCCGTCGTCGGTGTGCATGACGTCGACTTCGAAGGGATGGTTGGTCGCTCCCGGATCTTCCTCGACGATCGACCCGTCAGGAGCAATCTCTCGCGACGGTTCCTGGGTCAGCCTGACCGTCACCGTGAAGTAGTCGGCACTGCGCGCCATGACGTCGGTGGAGTTCACGACGATCGCGCCACCTTCGGTTCTGACCCCTTGTGACTCGTAGTCGCCGATGAGCTCGATGATGCGGTTGCAATACCGGCAGTCGTCGTGGGAGAGGGCCTGCATGCCTTTGAGGTCGTGCGTTGCCGCGGCGTACGGGAAGAGGAGGACGAAGTACTCCGCGACGTCGGCGGCGGCGTCCTCGTCGGCGGGCGCATCCAAGGCTGCCGGGCGCGGCGGAGGGGTCGTGAGGTCAACCGAACTGAGATCCGGCGCCGCCTGGGTCGGTGTAGGCGTCGGTGCAGGCGATGGGGTGATGGGTGCTGTCGTTTCGCGATCGTGGGTGACTCGCGCAGTGGGAGTGTCGGCGGGCGCGCTCGCTGTGCACCCCGCCAGCGCGGCCGTCGCGATGACGGTCGCTGCGAGCGTGCGTGGGCGGAAACGCGAGCGTGGCGTGACCGTGCGGCGGGATCGGTCACACGCCGTGACCGTTGCGAGAAGGCGCATGTGCCGAAGGTACCCAAAGCGGACAGGGCGTCGAGCCGCAGTACGTCAGGCTGTGGACGAGTGTCCGGGGCGTGCAACGACGCCCCGCGGCCGAGGCGTGCGGGGCGTCGCGCGACGATGGTCGATCCGGGGTCACTCGAGGACGAAGGTGACCTCCAGAACCACGTGGTACGCGGTGATCGTGCCGTCGGCCACCTCGACCTTCTGGTCCTTGACCCACGCGCCCGACACGTTGCGCAGGGTCGCCGACGCGCGTTCGACCCCGAGCCGTACGGCGTCGTCGAAGCTCTTCTCGGAGCGGGCGCTGATGGTGGTGATGCGGGCGACGGACATGACGCGACCTCCTGTGGGTTGGTGGTGCGGTGGCAGGTCAGCGCGGGCCGTGCGTGGTGCTGCGCTCGCTGCCGACCGTCCTTCGACTGTGGCCGCGGTCACACCAGCCCGCAACCGGACGGAGCGCCGTCAGGGCGTCAGGCGGCGGGCGAGCGCGTCGTCGAGTGCGGCGGCGTCACCGCGCACCGCGACCTCGTCGGGCGACCGGCGGCCCCACACCAGGAGCGCGAGGTCCTGCGCGGTGCCCTCGACCGTGACGGAGGGTGTGCCCGTGCCGCCCAGCAGCCAGGTCTGGTCCGCGTCGGTCGCGACGAGGCGCACCGGGGCGGGCAGGGGCTGCATGCGCCCCATCGCCTGCTGGCGGGGCTGCATGACGGTGACGACCTCGTCGACCGTGTCGGACCACACGGCGGCGTCGTCGTCGAGGGGGAGCCCACCCGCGGTGCGCAGGTCCCACAGGTGGACGGTCGTCTCGTGGAGCTGGCGGCGGCGCCACCAGGACGCGGGACCGTTGCCGACCAGGGTCCAGCCCTCGGTGTCGCCGAGGCGGACGAGGGTCTCGCGCAGCTCGGCGGCCTGGGTCGCGTAGAACGTGTCGAGCACGAACGGCCCGCGTCCCAGCGGTGTCTCCTGCCGCTTCGACGCCTGGCCCGCGGCCCAGTGGTGGATGCGTCCCAGGTGCACGACGAGGTCGCGCACGCGCCAGCGCCCGCACCACGGCACGCGCGTCGTCGGGTCCACCTCGGCGATCGAGGCGAGGAACGCGTCCTGCGCCGCCACGAGGTGCGTGAGGTGGTCGAGCCCGAGCGGTGCGGGGGAAGGCGCACCGTCCGAGGCGCGTGCGGGCGGCTCGGCGGTCGCGGCGTCGTACGGGGCCCGGGTCATGGGACCATGGTGGCGCCGGGCACCGACACCCACGAGTGCCGGTCCGGCCGAGTCCCGGGCATCTTCCGCCAGGTCCTCGAGCACCGCACCGCACGGCGAGTCCCGGTCGACCGGGGCCTGCCGGCCGTAACCCCGACGAGAACCGGAGCACCCGCCGCGTGTCCCCGATCCCGAGTGCCGCAGCCGCAGCGCGCATCCGCCCTGCCGCCACCGCGCCCGAGCTCCTGCGCAACTTCTGCATCATCGCCCACATCGACCACGGCAAGTCGACCCTGGCCGACCGGATGCTGCAGCTCACGGGCGTCGTCGAGGCGCGCGCGATGCGGGCCCAGTACCTCGACCGCATGGACATCGAGCGCGAGCGCGGCATCACCATCAAGTCGCAGGCCGTGCGCATGCCGTGGCAGGTCGGCGACACCGCGTACGCGCTCAACATGATCGACACGCCCGGTCACGTGGACTTCACGTACGAGGTGTCGCGCTCGCTCGCCGCGTGCGAGGGCGCGGTGCTGCTCGTCGACGCCGCGCAGGGGATCGAGGCGCAGACGCTCGCGAACCTGTACCTCGCGCTCGAGAACGACCTCGCGATCATCCCGGTGCTCAACAAGATCGACCTGCCGGCCGCGCAGCCCGAGAAGTACGCGGAGGAGATCGCGGGCCTCGTCGGCGGCGACCCGGGCGACGTCATGAAGGTGTCCGGCAAGACGGGCGAGGGCGTCGAGGCGCTGCTCGACCGCATCGTCGGGACCATCCCCGCGCCCGTGGGCGCCGCGGACGCGCCGGCGCGCGCGATGATCTTCGACTCCGTGTACGACACCTACCGCGGCGTCGTCACGTACGTGCGCGTGGTCGACGGCAACCTCAACCCGCGCGAGCGCATCGCGATGATGTCGACCAAGGCGACGCACGAGCTCCTCGAGATCGGCGTGATCAGCCCCGAGCCGGTCCCGACGAAGGGCCTGGGCGTCGGTGAGGTCGGTTACCTCATCACGGGCGTGAAGGACGTGCGGCAGTCCAAGGTCGGCGACACGGTGACCAACGCGGCCAAGCCCGCCGCGGAGGCGCTCGGCGGCTACTCGGACCCCAAGCCGATGGTGTTCTCGGGCCTGTACCCGATCGACGGCTCGGACTACCCCGCGCTGCGTGACGCGCTCGACAAGCTCAAGCTCAACGACGCCGCGCTGAACTACGAGCCGGAGACGTCCGTCGCGCTCGGGTTCGGGTTCCGCGTCGGGTTCCTCGGCCTGCTGCACCTCGAGATCATCCGCGAGCGGCTCGAGCGCGAGTTCGACCTCGACCTCATCTCGACCGCCCCGAACGTCGTCTACGACGTCGTCATGGAGGACCGCACGGAGGTCCACGTGACGAACCCGTCGGAGTTCCCGGGCGGCAAGATCCGCGAGGTCCGCGAGCCCGTCGTCAAGGCCACGATCCTCGCGCCGAGCGAGTTCGTCGGCGCGATCATGGAGCTCAGCCAGTCCAAGCGCGGCGACCTGCTCGGCATGGACTACCTGTCCGAGGACCGCGTCGAGATGCGCTACACGCTGCCGCTCGCGGAGATCGTGTTCGACTTCTTCGACCAGCTCAAGTCCCGCACGCGCGGCTACGCGAGCCTCGACTACGAGCCCTCGGGCGAGCAGGTCGCGGACCTGGTGAAGGTCGACATCCTGCTCCAGGGCGAGCAGGTCGACGCGTTCAGCGCGATCGTGCACAAGGACAAGGCGTACGCGTACGGCGTGATGATGACCGCCAAGCTCAAGGAGCTCATCCCGCGCCAGCAGTTCGAGGTGCCGATCCAGGCGGCCGTCGGGAGCCGGGTCATCGCGCGCGAGACGATCCGCGCGATCCGCAAGGACGTCCTGGCCAAGTGCTACGGCGGCGACATCACGCGCAAGCGCAAGCTGCTCGAGAAGCAGAAGGAGGGCAAGAAGCGGATGAAGACGATCGGTCGGGTCGACGTGCCGCAGGAGGCCTTCATCGCCGCGCTGTCGTCGGACTCCGCGGCGCCCAAGGACGCCAAGAAGAAGTGACGCACCTCCCGCTGTGAGCCGCCCGTGAGTCCCGCCCTGCCCGACGGCGACGCCGCTCCCGACGACGGCGCCCTGCCCTCGTCGGTGGTCGAGGGCGCCGACGCGCGCGCGTTCGGGGTGTACCTGCACGTGCCGTTCTGCACGGTGCGCTGCGGGTACTGCGACTTCAACACCTACACCGCGACCGAGCTGGGCGGCGGGGCGAGCCAGGTCTCGTACGCCGCGACCGCGATGCGCGAGGTCGCGCTGGGCGCGCGGGTGCTGCGCGACGCCGGGCTGCCGGAGCGGCGGGTGTCGACGGTGTTCGTCGGCGGCGGCACGCCCACCGTCCTGCCGGCCGACGACCTCGTCGGGATGCTCCGTGCGGTCGACGACGCGTGGGGCCTGGCCGACGACGCCGAGGTCACGACCGAGGCGAACCCCGACTCGGTGACCCCGCGGTCGCTCGCGGCGCTCGCGGCCGGTGGCTTCACGCGCGTGTCGTTCGGCATGCAGTCGGCTGTGCCGCACGTGCTGCGCACGCTCGAGCGCACGCACGACCCGGCACGCATCCCCGACGTCGTGCGGTGGGCGCGGGACGCCGGGCTCGACGTGTCGCTCGACCTGATCTACGGGACGCCGGGGGAGTCGCTCGACGACTGGCGGGTCTCGCTCGAGTCGGCGCTCGCGACCGGCGTCGACCACGTCTCGGCGTACGCGCTCGTCGTCGAGCAGGGCACGCGCATGGCGGTGCAGGTCCGTCGCGGTGAGCTCACGCTGCCGGACTCCGACGACCAGGCCGCCAAGTACGAGCTCGCGGACGACCTGCTGACCGCGGCGGGGCTCGGCTGGTACGAGGTCTCGAACTGGGCGCGCGGCGCGGAGCACGCGTGCCGGCACAACCTCGCCTACTGGCGCGACGACGACTGGTGGGGCGTCGGGCCGGGCGCGCACTCGCACGTCGGTGGCGTGCGCTGGTGGAACGTCAAGCACCCGCGCGCGTACGCGGCGCGCCTCGACGCGGGCCTGAGCCCCGCGGCCGGGCGGGAGGTCGTCGACGAGGAGGGGGCCGCGCTCGAGCGGCTCATGCTGCACGTGCGGCTCGCCGAGGGGATGCCGCTCGACGAGCTCGCCGACGACGAGCGGAGCCGGGTGGCCGGGCTCGTCGCCGACGGGCTCGTCGACGGTCGGACGCTGCTGACCGCGCGGCGTCTGGTGCTCACGCGCCGCGGGCGGCTGCTCGCGGACCTCGTCGTGCGGACGCTCGCGGGCTTCGGCGCCTGAGCACCGCCCGCGAGCGCCGCGTCACTTGACCAGGCGGAGGGTCAGCGGGTAGCGGTACCACTCGAAGCGGCTCGCGGCGACGGCGGCCATGATCTCGAGCACGAGCGCACCGATGCCGACGACGGCGAGGATGACGAAGCCGACCAGCACGATCGTGAGGATCGAGCCCACGACGACCGCGATGAGCACGGTGATCTGGAAGTTCAGCGACTCCTTCGCCTGGTTCTCCAGGTACGGGCCGCGGCCGCGGAACACCAGCCAGATCACGAGCGGCGCGATGAAGCCGAGACCGATCAGGGGCAGGACGTGCGCGAGGATCGCCCACATCTTCTCCTCGTCGGGCCGCAGCGGCTGCGGGCCCGCGCCGTACGCGGGCGGCGGCGGGGCCGAGTCCCAGCCCTGGCCGTTCGGGGGGGTCGTGCTCACGAGGTACCTCCGTCGTGTCGGTGGGTGCGCGTCGGACGTCACCCGGATCGGTGAGGCGGCGACTGTGCTGGTCGCAGGGTAGTCGTTCGGGGTCGTCCACAGGGTCTGCACGGTTCCTTGACACGACTGGTGCACTTCGGTTCGCTTTCGTGGGGCCACCCCCGGCCCACTGACGAAGGAGACGCATGAGCGACACCACGCCGCGGCCGGACGACGGGAGCAACCCGGTCCCGCCCGGACCGCAGGAGCCCACGCCGCCGGCGCCCGAGGGTGCCTACCCGCCGCCTCCCGCCGGTGCCTACCCGCCGCCCCCCGCGGGCGCCACCCCGCCGCCCCCCGGCGGCTACCCGCCGCCGCCCGCCCCGGGCGGCTACGGCGGCGACCAGAGCGTCGACGTCGTCGAGGGCTTCAAGTGGGGCTGGAAGAAGTTCACCGAGAACCTCTCGCCGATCCTCATCGCGATCGTCGCGTACGTCGTCGGCTCGATCGTCGTCATCGGCATCTGGTACTTCGTGATCGCGGGCCTGTTCCTGCGCACGTCGGAGACCACGATCGACGACGAGGGCAACATCACCTTCGGGTCGGGCCCGGGCTTCGCGGCGGTGCTGGTCTCGACGGCGCTGATCTCGGTCGTCGCGGTGCTCGTGCTGTCGATCGTGCAGGCCGGCTTCGTGCAGGGCGCGCTGCGGATCAGCCGTGGCGAGGCGCTGACCGTCGACACGTTCTTCAAGTTCAAGAACCTGCCCGCGGTGATCCTGGCGTCGCTGCTGGTCGCCGTGCTGACGGCCGTCGGCTACGCGCTGTGCTACCTGCCGGGCATCGTGGTCGCGTTCTTCGCGCAGTTCACGCTGTACTACGTCGTGGACCGCGGCTCGGGCGCGGTGGACGCGCTCAAGGCCAGCTTCCAGCTCGTCAGGGACAACATCGTGCCCGCGCTGCTGATCTTCCTCGGCGTCGCGCTCGCGAGCGCCGTCGGTGGCCTCGTGTGCGGTGTCGGCACGCTCGTCACGCTGCCCGTCGCGCTGCTCGCGCAGACCTACGTGTACCGCCGGCTGAACCGCGAGCCGGTCGTCCCCTGACCGGTCCGGAACCGAGGACGGGCTCCCGCGCCGCAGCGCGGGGGCCCGTCCGTCGTCAGGCCGTGACGAAGTCGATGAGCTCCTCGACGCGGCCGAGCAGCGCGGGCTCCAGGTCGGCGAAGGTGCGCACCGTGCCGAGGATCCGCTTCCAGGCCTGCGCGACGTCGGCCTGGTCGGCTGCCGGCCAGCCGAGCTCGCGCAGGATCCCGAGCTTCCACTCGGTGCCGCGCTCGATCGTCGGCCAGGCGGTCAGGCCCAGCCGCGCGGGACGCACGGCCTGCCACACGTCGACGTAGGGGTGCCCGAGCACCAGGACCGTGCCCGCGGGCGCGACGCGCACGGCCTCGGCGGCGATCCGCGCCTCCTTCGACCCCGCGACCAGGTGGTCGACGAGGACGCCGACGCGCCGCTCGGGGGTGGGGGAGAACTCCCGCAGCGCCTCGACCAGGTGATCCACGCCCTCGAGCAGCTCGACCACGACCCCCTCGACGCGCAGGTCGTCGCCCCACACCTTCTCGACCAGCTCGGCGTCGTGCCGGCCCTCGACCCAGATGCGGCTGCCCCGCGCCACCCGCGCCCGGGCGCCCTGGACGGCGCGCGAGCCGGACGCGGTGCGCTCGGGCGGACGCGGCGCCGTCGACGTCACGGGCGCCGTGAGGACCACCGGCTCGCCGTCGACCCAGAACCCCGGCCCGAGCGGGAACGTGCGCGTGCGGCCCTTGCGGTCCTCGAGCACGACGACGTGCTGCCCGCCCGACTTCTCGACGCGCACCACGGCACCCACCCACCCGGTGGTGACCTCCTCCACGACGAGCCCGCGCTCGGCGGCCTGCGGACGCGACGTCCGCGGTCCTCGGTGGTGCTCGGCACGTCCGCCGCCCAGCACGTCCGACCCGTAGCGATCCATCAGCCTGGCTCTCCCTCGTCGCGGTCCGTCGGTCCGTCACCCTAGGGTGCCCACGGACCGCTCGGGCGGCAGCGCCCGCGCGCGGCGTAGGATTGGCACTCGGACGAGGCGAGTGCTACCAGTGACGGGCAGCGGGCGGCGCGACGGACGGAGGCGAGATGAGCGACGAGCGGCGGATGGACGTGCTGCGCGCGATCGTCGAGGACTACGTCTCGACGAGCGAGCCCGTGGGCTCGAAGGCGCTGGTCGAGCGGCACGCGCTCGGGGTGTCGTCGGCGACGATCCGCAACGACATGGCCGCTCTCGAGGAGAGCGGCTTCATCGCTCAGCCGCACACGTCCGCCGGTCGCATCCCGACCGACAAGGGGTACCGCGTCTTCGTCGACCGCCTGACGACCGTCAAGCCGTTGTCCGGGCCCGAGAAGCGCGCGATCGGCGCGTTCCTCGAGGACGCGGTCGACCTGGACGACGTCGTCGACCGCTCGGTGCGGCTGCTCGCGCAGCTCACGCACCAGGTCGCCGTCGTGCAGTACCCCTCGCTGCGGCGCTCCGCGCTGCGCCACATCGAGCTCGTGCCCGTGGGCCAGCGACACCTGCTCGTCGTGCTCATCACCGACACCGGCCGCGTCGAGCAGCGCACCCTCGAGGCGTCGGCCGAGCTCGACGAGCTCGGCGTCGCGCAGCTGCGCGCGACGCTCAACGCGCGCGTCGCCGGCCGCCGGCTCGCGGAGCTGCGCGGCGTGGTCGACGAGGTCTCGCAGCGGTACACCGACGACGACCTCGCGCTGCTGCGCCAGGTCGTGGGCGTGGTCGAGGAGACGCTCGCGCAGGAGAGCGAGGAGCGCGTCGTGCTCGCGGGCACGGCGAACCTCGCCCGCGGGGGCACGGACTTCGCGCGCAGCCTCGGTCCGGTGCTCGAGGCGCTCGAGGAGCAGGTCGTGCTCCTGCGCCTGCTGTCCGAGATGGCCGAGGACACGGCCGCGGTCTCGGTGCGGATCGGGCACGAGACGCAGCACGACGGTCTGGTCGAGACGAGCTTCGTCACGAGCGGGTACGGCGACGAGGGCGGTTCGGTCGCCCGGGTCGGCGCGATCGGTCCGACCCGCATGGACTACCCCGCGACCATGGCGTCCGTGCGCGCCGTGGCGCGCTACCTCACGCGCATCCTCGCCGGGTAGCCCCCGGCCACGCACCGCGGACGCCCGGCGTCCCGACCATCCGACGAGCCCGCCAGGAAGCGAGCAGACCACCACGTGAGCACCGACTACTACGCGATCCTCGGCGTCCCGCGCGACGCGACGCCCGAGCAGATCAAGAAGGCGTACCGCAAGCTCGCCCGGGAGCACCACCCGGACGTGGCGGGCGACGACCCGGCCGCGGAGGAGCGGTTCAAGGACGTCTCGCGCGCCTACGAGGTGCTCGGCAACCCGGAGAAGCGCCGCGCGTACGACCTGGGGGGCGACCCGTCGTCGCCCGGCGGCGGCATGGGCGGGGGCTTCGGCTTCCAGGACATCTTCGAGACGTTCTTCGGCGCCGCGACGGGTGCGGGCGCGCAGCGCGGCCCGATCCCGCGCGCGCGGCGCGGCCAGGACGCGCTGCTGCGCCTCGACCTCGACCTCGCGGAGGTCACGTTCGGCACGCACCGCGAGGTCCCGGTCGACACCGCGGTGGTGTGCCCCACGTGCCAGGGGTCCTGCTGCCGGCCCGGCACGTCGCCGCGGACGTGCGAGGCGTGCCACGGCCGGGGCACGGTGCAGCGCGTGGCGCGCTCGTTCCTCGGCCAGGTCATGACGAACCAGCCGTGCGCGGCGTGCCGCGGGTTCGGCACGACGATCCCGGAGCCGTGCACCGAGTGCGCGGGCGAGGGGCGCGTGCGTGCGCGTCGCACGATCGCGGTGGACGTCCCCGCGGGCGTCGACACGGGCACACGCATCAAGCTCACGAGCCAGGGCGAGGTCGGCCCGGCGGGCGGCCCGCCCGGTGACGTGTACCTCGAGGTGCGCGAGCGCCGGCACGAGGTGTTCACGCGCGACGGCGACGACCTGCACGCGACGCTGTCCGTGCCGATGACCGCCGCCGCGCTGGGCACCGTGCTCACGTTCGAGACGCTCGACGGCGAGCAGGAGGTCGACCTGCGCCCCGGCACGCAGCCCGAGCAGGTCGTGACGCTCAAGGGGCTCGGCGTGGGGCACCTGCACGTCGGCGGACGCGGCGACCTGCACGTCCACGTCGAGGTGACCGTCCCGACGGGCCTCGACGACGAGCAGGCCGAGCTGCTTCGCCGCCTTGCGGCGCTGCGCGGCGAGGAGCGCCCCGAGGGCCGGCTCGCCGCCGCGCACCAGGGCGTCTTCGGCAAGCTGCGCGACAAGCTCGCCGGCCGCTGAGCGTGCGGGACAGGACCCGTAGCCGATGACCGCACCCGTCTTCGTCGTCGACCCCGGCCGCCTCGACCCCCTCGCGGTGGGCGACACGTTCCGGCTCGACGGCACCGAGGGCCGCCACGCCGGGGTCGTGCAGCGCCGGGCGCGCGGTGAGCGGGTCGACGTGGTCGACACGCGCGGCGTACGGCTCGTCGGCGTGGTCGCGCACGCCGGCCACGAGGGCGTCGACGTCGAGGTGCTCGAGCTCGTGCGCGAGCCCACGCCCCGCGTGCGGCTCGTGCTCGTGCAGGCGCTCGCGAAGGGCGACCGCGACGAGCTCGCGATCGAGGCGGCGACCGAGGTCGGCGCGGACGCGGTCGTGCCGTGGCAGGCGGACCGCTCGATCGTCGTGTGGCGCGGCGAGCGCGCCGCCAAGTCCCGCGCGCGCTGGCTCGGCACGGTGCGCACGGCCGCGAAGCAGTCACGCCGCGCGTGGGTGCCGGAGGTGGACGTCGCGCTCGACTCCCGGGCGCTCGCGCTCCGCGCGCGTGAGGTGGTCGCGGCCGGGGGAGCCGTGCTGGTGCTGCACGAGAGCGCGACCGACCCCCTGGCGGGCGCCGAGCTCCCGCAGGACGGCGACGTGCTCGTCGTCGTGGGTCCGGAGGGCGGCATCGGCGACGACGAGCTCGCGCGGCTCGTCGACGCGGGCGCGCGGCCCGTGCGCCTCGGACCGCACGTGCTGCGCACGTCCACCGCGGGCCCGGTCGCGCTGGCGCTGCTCGCGACCCGCCTGGGCCGCTGGGGCTGAGCACGACGGCGCCGGCCCGCGTATCTCCGCGCGGACCGGCGCCGTGCTCGTGCCCGGCGTCACCCCGCCGGGAAGGGGTCCGTCAGCGCGTGTCGCTCGCCGCCGCGACCGCGGAGCGACCGGCCTCGAGCCGCGCGACCGGCACCCGGAACGGGCTGCAGGACACGTAGTCCAGACCGACCGCGTGGAAGAACCGGATGCTCTCCGGGTCGCCGCCGTGCTCGCCGCACACGCCGAGGTGCAGGTCGGGCCGCACGGCGCGGCCCTCCTCGACCGCGATCTGCACGAGGCGCCCGACGCCGCGGGTGTCGACCGTCTCGAACGGGGAGACCGCGAGCACGCCGTTCGCGTTGTACTGCGGGAAGAACGCGCCCTCGACGTCGTCACGCGAGAAGCCCCACGTGGTCTGCGTCAGGTCGTTCGTGCCGAACGAGAAGAACTGCGCCTGCGTCGCGAGGCGGTCCGCGGTGAGCGCCGCACGCGGGAGCTCGATCATGCAGCCGACCGGCAGGTCGAGCGGCTGACCGGTCTCCTGCGACACGTCCGCCATGATCCGCAGCGCCTCGTCGCGTACGAGCCGCAGCTCCTGCACCGAGCCGACGAGCGGGACCATGATCTCGGGCCGTGGCGCGAGGCCGTCCGTGAGCAGCTGCGCGGCCGCCTCGCAGACCGCACGGATCTGCAGCGCGAACAGCCCGGGCACCACGAGCCCGAGGCGCACGCCACGCAGGCCGAGCATCGGGTTCGCCTCGTGCATGCGCCGTACGGCGGCGAGCAGGTGCAGGTCGTGCGGGTCGACCTCGCCGCGCGACTCGGCGAGCGCGACGCGCACCGAGAGCTCGGTCAGGTCGGGCAGGAACTCGTGCAGCGGCGGGTCGAGCAGCCGGATCGTCGTCGGCAACCCGTCCATGGCCCGCAGGATCCCGACGAAGTCCTCGCGCTGGACCGGCAGGAGCGCGTCGAGCGCGGCCTGGCGCTCGTCGTCGTCGGTCGCGAGGACCACCCGCTCGACGAGCACGCGACGGTCGCCCAGGAACATGTGCTCGGTGCGGCACAGCCCGATGCCCTGCGCACCGAGGCGGCGCGCGCGGGCGGCGTCCTCGGGCGTGTCGGCGTTCGCGCGCACGCCGAGGCGGCGGACGGCGTCGGCGTGCGTGAGGATCCGGTCGACCGCGACGACGAGCTCGGCCGTCTCCTCGTCCGCGGCCTCGGCGAGCGCGACGTCGAGACCGTCGTCCAGGTAGCGGCTCACGGGTGAGGGCCGCACGGGTACGGACCCGACGAAGATCTCGCCGGTGGTGCCGTCGATCGCGATGACGTCGCCCTCGTGCACGGTGCGCGGCCCCACGTGCAGGCGGCGGCCGGGCAGGTCGATGTCGAGCGCCTCGGCGCCGACCACGCAGGTGCGGCCCATACCGCGTGCGACGACCGCGGCGTGCGAGGTCTTGCCGCCGCGCGCGGTGAGCACGCCCACGGCGGCGATCATGCCGCCCAGGTCGTCCGGGTTGGTCTCTCGGCGGACGAGGACGACCTCCTTGCCCTCGGCGGCCCACTCCTGGGCCGTCTCCGCGTCGAACACCGCCATGCCGACGGCCGCACCCGGCGACGCGGCCATGCCGCGGGCGAGCAGGTCGCGCTCGGCGCCCGCGTCGAACTGCGGGAACAGCAGCTGGGACAGCTGCGCGCCGGTCACGCGGTCGAGCGCCTCGTCCATCGTGATGAGGTTCTCGTCGACGAGCTGCACGGCGACGCGGAACGCGGCGGGTGCGGTGCGCTTGCCGACGCGCGTCTGCAGCATCCAGAGCTTGCCGCGCTCGACCGTGAACTCGATGTCGCACAGGTCGCGGTAGTGGGTCTCGAGGCGGCGCATCGCGCGGCGCAGGTCCTCGTACGCCTCGGGGTCGAGCCGCTCGAGCTCGGTGAGTCCCGAGGTGTTGCGGATGCCCGCGACGACGTCCTCGCCCTGCGCGTTGGCGAGGTAGTCGCCGTAGACGCCGGACCGGCCGGTGGCGGGGTCGCGCGTGAACGCGACGCCGGTGCCGGAGGTGGGGCCGAGGTTGCCGAACACCATCGCGCACACGTTCACCGCGGTGCCGAGGTCGTCCGGGATGCGCTCCTTGCGGCGGTACAGCCGTGCGCGCTCGGTGTTCCAGGAGTTGAACACCGCGGTGATCGCGAGGTCCAACTGCTCGCGCGGCGACTGCGGGAACTCGCGCCCCGTCTGCTCGCGGACGATGTCCTTGTACGCCCCGACGAGGTCACGCAGGTCGTCGGTGCCGAGCTCGACGTCCGAGCTGACGCCGCGGGCGGCCTTCGCCTTGTCGAGCGCGTCGGCGAACTCCTCACCCGGGATGCCGAGCACCGTGCGGCCGAACATCTGCACGAGCCGCCGGTAGGAGTCCCACGCGAAGCGCTCGTCGCCCGTGAACGCGGCGAGGCCGTGCACGGTCAGGTCGTTCAGACCGACGTCGAGGACGGTCTCCATCATCCCGGGCATCGAGAACTTCGCGCCCGAGCGGACCGAGACGAGCAGCGGGTCTGCCGGGTCGCCGAAGTGCCGCTGCATGGCGTCCTCGAGCCGCCGCATCGCCATGGTGACCTCGACGCGCAGCTCGGCCGGCACGTCGCCGTCGGCCATGTACTCGCGGCACGCCTGTGTCGTGATCGTGAACCCGGGCGGCACCGGCAGGCCCAGGCGGGTCATCTCCGCCAGTCCCGCACCCTTGCCACCGAGAAGGTCGCGGGCATCCTTGTCGCCCTCGCTGAAGTCCCATACGTAGCCGGCCACGGCTCCACCTCCTGGGAGTACGGCCGGGCGTCCTTGCCCGACCGCGAGTAGCTCACCCGAGCCCCGTCGCGCGGGTGACCCACCCAGTCTCGTCCCACCAGGCGGACGCCTCCACGGGACCAACGTCCGCCCTCGCCACCTGCTGCGACGCCGACCCCGCGGTTCCTCCGGCTCTCGCCGCCGATGCCCGGAGCAACCGCGGGGTCGGGGCCGGGGCGGGTCGGGGGCGGGGCTCGGGGCACGGGAGCCGCCGAGAGAGACGGGGGTGGGGGACCGTAGGATGGGGCAGCAGACCACGACGAAGGAGCGACGGCGCACGCCGAGCACATGGCCGACCAGAACCCCGCCCCGCGCGGCGCGAGCACCCCGGCGCCGCACACCGGCGCACCCGCGCTCGTCGAGCACCGCATCACCGTCCCGTCCGAGGTCTCGATGGTCGAGCTGCTCGGGCTGCGCGACGAGGTGCTCAAGGAGATCGAGTCCGGGTTCACCGGAATCGACGTGCACGTGCGCGGCAACGAGGTACGCCTCGCAGGTCCCGCGGGCGACGTCGCGCTGGTCACGCGCCTCGTCGACGAGCTCGTCGAGATGACCGCCGCGGGGACGCCGCTGACCCCGGACGTGGTGCGCCGCACGGTCGCGATGCTCAGCGCCGGGTCGCACGCGCGGCCGGCCGACATCCTGACGTTCAACATCCTGTCGACGCGCGGCAAGACGATCCGGCCGAAGACCGCCGGGCAGAAGGAGTACGTCGACGCGATCGACCGCAACACGGTCACGTTCGGGATCGGTCCCGCGGGCACCGGCAAGACGTACCTCGCGATGGCGAAGGCCGTGCAGGCGCTCAACGACCGCTCGGTCAACCGGATCGTCCTGACGCGCCCGGCGGTCGAGGCGGGGGAGCGCCTCGGGTTCCTGCCCGGCACGCTCGCCGAGAAGATCGACCCGTACCTGCGCCCGCTGTACGACGCGCTGCACGACATGGTCGACCCCGAGTCGATCCCGCGGCTGCTCGAGGCGGGGACCGTCGAGGTCGCGCCGCTCGCCTACATGCGCGGGCGCACCCTCAACGACTCGTTCATCATCCTGGACGAGGCGCAGAACACGTCCGTCGAGCAGATGAAGATGTTCCTCACCCGCCTCGGCTTCGGGAGCAAGGTCGTGGTGACGGGCGACGTCACGCAGGTCGACCTGCCGTCGGGCACGACGTCCGGCCTGCGGGTCGTCGAGCGCATCCTCGGCGACGTCGACGACGTGGCGTTCTGCCGGCTCTCGTCGTCCGACGTGGTCCGCCACCGGTTGGTGAGCGACATCATCGACGCGTACGCGCGCTGGGACGCAGACGGGAGCCACGAGCGCCGATGAGCATCGAGGTCAACAACGAGACCGGGTTCGCGGTCGACGAGGCCGAGTTCGCGGCGCTCGCGCGGTACGTGCTCGACGAGATGCACGTGCACCCGCAGACGGACCTGTCGATCATGCTGGTCGACACGGACGTCATGACCGAGCTGCACGTCAAGTGGATGGACGAGCCCGGGCCGACCGACGTGCTGTCCTTCCCGATGGACGAGCTGCGGCCCGGCCGCGAGGGCGACGTGACCCCCGCCGGTCTGCTCGGCGACGTGGTGCTGTGCCCCGAGGTCGCCGCGCAGCAGGCGGTCGCCGCGGGCCACTCGACGGTCGAGGAGCTGTTGCTGCTCACGACGCACGGGATCCTGCACCTGCTCGGGTTCGACCACGCGGAGCCCGAGGAGGAGAAGGAGATGTTCGGCCTGCAGCGCCGGCTCCTGCTGACCTTCCTGGCCGGCCGGTGAACGACGAGCCGGTCGCGCTCCTCGTCGTCGTCGCCGTCCTGGGCTGGGTGCTCGCGGCGGCGCTGTCGGCGGGCGAGGTCGCGGTGCAGCGCGTCACGCGCGCCGCGGTCACCGAGCTGGTCGCGCGTCGCCACCCCGCCGCCGACCGGATCCTCGGGCTCGTCGAGCACCCGCAGCGCGTGGCCTCCGCCGCGGCGTTCTTCCGCCTCGTCGTCGAGGTGCTCGCGACCGTGTGCCTCACGATCGTCGTCGCCGCCAGCGACCTGCCGTGGTGGGGCGTGCTGCTCGGCGGTCTCGCGCTCGGCGTCGTGTTCGCCTACCTGGTGGTGCGCGTCAGCCCCCGCACGATCGGCCGGCGCCACCCCGTGCGCGTGCTGACCACCCTGTCGCGGCTGCTGGCCGTCGTGTCCGCCGCCGCCGGCCCGCTCGCGCGGCGCACCACCTCGGCGCGCGGCGTGACGGACGACGACGAGGCCGAGCTGCGCGACATGGTGCAGCGCGTGAGCGAGTCCGAGGCGATCGAGGACGACGACCGCGAGCTGTTCCGCTCGGTGCTGTCGCTCGGCGACACGCTCACGCGTGAGGTCATGGTGCCGCGCACCGACATGGTCGTGACGCAGGTCGACACGCCGCTGCGCAAGGCGCTCGCGCTGCTGCTGCGCTCCGGGTTCTCGCGGGTGCCCGTCGTGGGGGAGTCGGTCGACGACCTGCGCGGCGTGCTCTACCTCAAGGACGTCGTGCGGCGGATCTCCGTCGCGGACGCCCAGGGCGACGACGAGGACCCGCTCGACGCGCCCGCCGAGGCGCTCGCGCGGCCCGCCGTGTTCGTGCCCGAGTCGAAGCCCGTCGACGACCTGCTGCGCGAGCTGCAGGAGGGCTCCTCGCACATCGCGATGGTCGTCGACGAGTACGGCGGCATCGCCGGGCTGGTGACCATCGAGGACGCGCTCGAGGAGATCGTCGGCGAGCTCACCGACGAGCACGACCCGAGCGCGCCCGTCGTGGAGGACCTCGGCGACGGTGTGTACCGCGTGCCCGCCCGTCTGGGCCGCGACGAGCTCGGCGAGCTGTTCGGGCTCGAGGTCGACGACGAGGACGTGGACTCCGCGGGCGGCCTGCTGACCAAGGCGCTCGGCAAGGTCCCGCTGCCGGGGTCGTCGGGCGAGATCCACGGGCTGCACCTGGTGGCCGAGAAGGTCGAGGGTCGCCGCCGGCGGCTCGCGACCGTGCTGGTGAGTCGCGTCGAACGGGACGACGACCCCGAGGACGAGGACGAGACACGATGAACGACACCCCCGCGGCACCCTTCCGGTCCGGGTTCGCCTGCTTCGTCGGGCGGCCCAACGCCGGCAAGTCGACGCTGACCAACGCGCTCGTCGGCCAGAAGGTCGCGATCACCTCCGGACGACCGCAGACGACCCGGCACACGATCCGGGGCATCGTGCACCGCGACGACGCGCAGCTCGTGCTCGTCGACACCCCCGGCCTGCACCGCCCGCGCACCCTGCTCGGCGAGCGGCTCAACGACCTGGTCAAGGACACGCTGACCGAGGTCGACGTCGTCGGGTTCTGCCTCCCGGCCGACCAGAAGGTCGGGCCCGGGGACCGGTTCATCGCCGAGCAGCTCACGGACATGGCGCGCGACGGCCGGGGCACGCCCGTGGTCGCGGTCGTGACGAAGGCCGACCTGGTCTCGCGCCAGCGGCTCGCGGAGCACCTGCTCGCGGTGCAGTCGCTCGGGGACTGGGCCGACATCGTGCCCGTGTCCGCGGTCGGCGGGTACCAGGTCGACGTCCTGGCGGACGTGCTCGTCGGGCACCTGCCCGCCGGGCCCGCGCTGTACCCGGACGGTGAGCTCACCGACGAGCCCGAGGACGTCATGGTCGCCGAGCTCGTGCGCGAGGCCGCCCTCGAAGGCGTGCGCGACGAGCTGCCGCACTCGCTCGCGGTCGTCGTCGAGGAGATCGTCCCGCGCGAGACGCCCGCCGCCGACGGCACGCCCATGCTCGACGTGCGCGTCAACCTGTACGTCGAGCGCGACAGCCAGAAGGCGATCGTCATCGGCCGGGGCGGCGCGCGGCTGCGCGACGTCGGCAGCGAGGCGCGTCGCGGCATCGAGGCGCTGCTGGGCGCGCGGGTCTACCTCGACCTGCACGTGAAGGTCGCCAAGGACTGGCAGCGTGACCCCAAGCAGCTCGGCCGGCTGGGCTTCTGAGGGCTGCGCAGGAAGGGACGAGAGCCACGACCGCCACCAGGATCCCGCCGACGGGCACGGAGCACGTTCGGCACCGGGACGAGCACCTGCTCACCGGGCCGTACCGCGTGCTCGCGAGCACCGTGCTCGGCGTCGTCGTGCTCGCCGTGCTCGGCGCCGTCATGGGGCCGCAGTGGGACCCCGTGCCGCTCACCGACCCGCTCACGGTCGAGACGTCGTCGACCGCGATCGGTCAGGCCCCCGCGACCGAGCACCACGACGTGCGCCGCGAGGTCGTCTCGGTGCAGCTCGACGGCGCGACCGTCGAGGCCCAGCTCACCGTGCCGGTCGGGCTGAGCGGGCCCGCGCGCGCGGTGGTCTTCGTGCACGGCGCCGGGACCGGGACGTACTCCGACGCGTTCCACGAGCAGGCGCGCGCGCTCGCCGAGGCCGGTGTGGTCACGCTCGTGCCGAACAAGCGGCTCGACACGTACACGTTGCGGCACCGCGACTACGTGGCGATGGCCGACGACTACGCGCGCTCCGTCGCCTACCTGCGCTCCCTGCCGGAGGTGGACCCCGAGCGGGTCGGCGTGTACGCGGAGAGCGAGGGCGCCTGGATCGCGCCAGTCATGGCCGCGCAGGACCCCGGCCTCGAGTTCGTCGTGCTCGTCTCCGCGCCGGTCGTCCCGCCGCGCCAGCAGGCCGCGTTCGCGGCCGACGCGTACCTGCGCGCGACCGGCGTGCCGCACGGCGTGTTCCGCGCCATCCCGCGCGCGGTCGGCATGGCGATCCCCGGCGGCGGCTTCGAGTACGTCGACTTCGACGCGACGTCCTACCAGCGCCGCCTGACCCAGCCCGTGCTCATGGTCTACGGCACCGGGGACTCGTCGATGCCGATCGTCCAGGGCGCCGTCCAGGTGATCCGGGACGCCGCGATCGCGGGGAACAGCGACGTCACGGTGCGGTACTACGAGGGTGCGTCGCACGGGATCCGGGTCGACGACCAGATCGTGCCCGCGTTCCTGCACGACATGACCGGCTGGGTCGTCGGGCTGCCCGGCACGGCCGGCGCCAGCCCGAAGATCGCGGGCGACCAGCCCAACCAGACGTTCCTCGCGATGCCCGTGCCCGAGCCGCGCTGGCTGCACAACGGCGATGTCGTGGCGGTCACGATCATCGCGTCCTGCGCCGTCGTGCTGCTCGCGGGTCTCGTCGTGCCCGTCTCGCGCGGCGCCGAGCTCGCCGCGGTCCGCCGCGGCGGTCAGCGGTCCGGGCGCCGGTTCGCGCCGGGCGTGGCCCGGTGGACGGCGGCGCTCGGCGCCGGTGCGGTCGTGACCACCGTCGCGTTCGTCTGGTACATCCTCGTGATCGCCCGGCTCGCGCTCGACTACTCGAGCAACGGGCTCGTCGTCACGGGCCTGTGGCTCGCGATCCGCGTCGTCGGCGTGCTCGTCGTCGCCGTCGCGTGCCTGCTGTCCCGCTCGATCGTGCGCAACCGCGCGCAGCACGTGCCGATCGCGCCCGGTGCCGCGCGCACGGTCGCGCTCGTCGGGGTGGTCGGCGCGTCCGCCGTCCTGCTCGTCGTGCTCGCCTACTGGGGTGTGTACCAGCTGGGCATCTAGGATGCCCCGAGCGATCAGGGCGACACCGGACGATCGACCGACTTTCGGGCGGTGATACTCCAGCGCCGCCCTGGTGAGGCACCATGTGGGGGCCGCCACCCGGCGGCCCGGCACCATTCGAGGCGGAGAGGGGCTCGCGTGCGAACGTCGTGGGGTTCTGCGACCGATCGCGGTCTCATCCGTGAGGTGAACGAGGACGCGCTGCTGGCCTACCCGCCGGTGTTCCTGGTCGCCGACGGCATGGGCGGTCACGACGCGGGGGACCTCGCGAGCCGCATCGCGGTCGAGGAGTTCGCGCAGCTCGCCGGCCAGAGCGCCGCGACCGCGGACGACATCCATTCGTGCTTCTCGCGCACGTCCGCGCGCATCCGGGGCGAGTTCACCGGCGGCCGTCAGGGCGGGACGACGGTCGCGGGCGTCGCGGTCACGGTGCACGACGACACGGCCTACTGGCTCGTGTTCAACGTGGGCGACTCGCGCGTGTACCGGTGGGCCGAGGACACGCTCGAGCAGGTCAGCGTCGACCACTCCGTGGTCCAGGAGCTGCTGGACCAGGGCCGGATCGAGCCCGCCGACGCCGACACGCACCCCGAGCGGCACGTGCTGACGCGCGCGCTCGGCACGGGCGACGAGCCCGAGCCCGACTACTGGCTGCTGCCCGCCGGGCTCCACGACCGGCTCCTGATCTGCACCGACGGCCTGACCCGTGAGCTCGGGGACGGCGAGATCGAGGCCGTCCTGTCGCAGGTGGCCGACGCGCAGGACGCGGCCAACGAGCTCGTCCGCCGCTCGCTCGACGCGGGCGCCCGCGACAACGTCAGCGCGGTCGTCGTGGACGTCGCCACGTCCGTCGGCGCGCTCGACGACGTGCACATCACCGTCCCCCGCGCGGGCTCGCAGCTCGGCCCGCACCTGTGGGACGAGATGCTGCACGGCGCGACGGTGCCCCGCGCCCGCCGCTCGTCCACGCAGGCGCCCGGCGCCGGCGACCCGTCGTCCGAGGAGGTCACGTCATGAGCGTCCCCGAGTACCTGCCCGGCCGGTGGACGGCCGTGTCGCGCCCCGGGTTCGTGGCGCTGCTCGGCCCGACCGCCGCGCCCGCCACCGCTCGCGCGGTGTGGGAGGCGTCGCCGGACGGTCTGCTCGCGGCGCTCGTCGTGCTGGCCCGCAACGGGTTCGCGGGGCTCCCCGCGTTCGCGCTCGTGCACCTCGACGGCGACCGCGCGCACCTCGCGCTGCGCGGCGACGTCACCGTCGAGGTCGGCACCGCCTCCGGTCCGCGCACGCTGCGGTCGGGGGACGTGGGCACGTGGAGCGAGCAGGTCGTGGAGGACGTCACCTGGGTGCGGCTGCTGGGTGACGACGCGTCCGACGAGGGGACGCCGCTGCCGCTCGCGGACGGGGTCGCGTCCGGGTCGGTGCTGAGCGTCGTGCTCGTCGAGGGCGCCGACGAGGCCGGCGACGACGAGGCCTCGGACGACGAGGCGCGCGACGGGGCGACCGGCGCGGTCGCGGGGGCCGGCGACGAGCCGACCCCGGACCCGGCCGCCCAGCCTGGTTCCGAGCCAGCTGTCGAGCCCGTCGTCGAGCCCGCTGCGGAGCGCGTCGTCGAGCCCGCTCCCGAGCCCGCCGCCCATCCCGACGACGTCGTCATCGAGGCGCCGCCGGCGCCGCTCGCGCCCACCTCGCCGGTGCTGCCCCCGCCCGGAGCCCCGATCCTCGGCGCCCCGCTGGACGAGCCGGTCGAGGTGCCCGCGCAGCGCACCGAGCCCGACGTGCCGGTCGCCGCCGAGACCGCGGCGACCGGCACGGACGCCCTCGAGCAGGAGGCCGCCGACGAGACCGCCGACGAGAACGCCGCCGACGAGACCGCCGCCGACGAGGGTGACGACGAGGCTGCTCCCGACGAGGAGGCCGCGCACGAGGGCCCCCGCGGCGGGGCCGGTGCGGACGAGAGCGGGTCCGCCGCGGGCCGGGACGCGGCGCCGCGCGCCGACGCGCAGCCCGGCGACGCCCCGACCGACGCGACCCCGACCCACGTCAGCCCGGTGGTGCCCGACGTCCCGGCGGTCCCGGACCTCCCGGTGCTCCCGGCGCCGCCCGCCCCCGAGCCGGTGCCCGCGCTCGTCGCGCTGGGCACCCCCGAGGCCGACGTCGAGTCGACCGTCGACGACGTCCGCACGCTCGTCGGGCCCGCGTCGCAGGACGACCACGACGGTCTGACGATCCTGTCGTCGGACCTCGCGCAGATCCGCGAGCAGCTGCCCGCGTGGGCGGCCCAGTGGCCGCAGGAGGGCGCGACGCCCGGCCCGTTCACGGTCCCCGAGCCGGTGGTCCAGCCCGACCCGCCACGGCTCGTGCTGTCGACCGGCGTGGAGGTCACGCTCGACCGGACCGTGCTGCTCGGCCGCGCGCCGCAGGTCGCGCGCGTGACGAACCGCGAGCTCCCGCGCCTGGTCGCGGTGCCCAGCCCGCAGCAGGACATCTCGCGCACGCACGCCGAGGTCCGCGCCGAGGGCGAGCACGTGCTCGTCACGGACCTGCACTCGACCAACGGCGTGCACGTCACGCGGCAGGGCGAGGGCGCGCGCCGCCTGCACCCGGGCGAGGCGAGCGTCGTCGTGCCGGGCGAGGTCGTCGACCTCGGTGACGGCGTGACGTTCACGGTGGAGGCCGGGCGGTGACGGTCACGGCATGACTTCCCTCACCACGGCACGCGCCGACGCGCGCTGCGCGGGTGCGCGCCGATGACCGCGAGACGCGAGGCGTCGGCACCGCCCACGCTGCCCGGGTACGCGCACGTGCGGACCCTCGGGCTCGGCGGCTTCGCTGACGTGTTCCTGTACCGGCAGGACCTGCCGCGACGTGAGGTCGCGGTCAAGGTGCTGCTCGCGGGCAGCCTGGACGACGAGGTGCGCGCCCGGTTCCAGACCGAGGCCAACCTCATGGCCCAGCTGTCGCACCACCCGTCGATCGTCACGGTCTACCAGGCCGCGATCGCGTCGGACGGACGGCCGTACCTGGTCATGGAGTACTGCTCGCGGCCGGGGCTCGCGGAGCGGTACCGCTCCGAGCGGATCGCGGTGCCGGAGGTGCTGCGCATCGGCGTGCGCCTGGCGTCGGCCGTCGAGACCGCGCACCGCGCGGGCATCCTGCACCGGGACATCAAGCCCGCGAACGTCCTCACCACGGACTTCGGCTGGCCCGCGCTGACGGACTTCGGCATCGCCGCGACCACGGGGCAGGGCGCCGGGGCGACGGTCGGGATGTCGATCCCGTGGTCGCCCCCCGAGCTGCTCGCGGAGCACCCGCACGGCGACGAGCGGTCCGACGTGTACTCGCTCGCGGCGACCCTCTACTCGCTGCTCGCGGGCCGCACGCCGTTCGAGATCCCGGGCGGGCAGAACGGGGCGCAGCAGCTCGTCGCGCGCATCGAGCGCGCGCCGCTGCCGCCCACGGGCCGCGACGACGTGCCCGCGGACCTGCAGGCGGTGCTCGAGCGCGCGATGGCGAAGGTGCCCGAGCTCCGGCACCCGTCGGCCGCCGCGCTGGGCCGCGCGCTGCAGCAGATCGAGGCGGACCTGCGCCTGCCCGTCACGCCGCTGGACCTGCTGGACGAGGGCGTCGTCGAGCCCGCGGCACCGCAGTCCGACAGCGGCGCCGCGGACGCGACGCGGCTGCGCTCGATCGTCGAGATCTCGTCGGCCCCGCCGGCCGCCGCCACCGACGACGCCCAGACGCGCGTGCGGGGCCCGGTCACGGTCCAGCACGACGCCCAGCACGACCTCCAGCACGGCCCCCAGCCGGTGGGACCCGGCTTCCTCGCGCCGCCCCCCGCACCGCCGCAGCCGGTGCCCCTGGGGGAGGTCGAGCACGACGAGGCGCCCGCGCGCGGCCGCACCGTCGCGGCGCTCGTCTCGGGTGCTGTCGTGCTCGCCGCGCTGGCCGTGGTCGCCGCCGCGGCCCTGGGCGGTGGGGACCCCGAGCCACGCCCGGGGGACACGGACTTCGCCCCGACCGACGGGACGGCCGTCGAGGCGGTCGTCCCCGCGCCGCACTCGCTCGAGGGCGTGCGCGACGCGTCGGGGGCCGTGACGTTCTCCTGGGTGAACCCTGACCCGAAGCCGGACGACCACTACCTGTGGGGGGTGCTGAAGGTGACCGGACAGCCGGAGCTGGAGGTGGTCGACGAGCCCACCGTGACGATCCCCGCCGCGCGAGCCGGGGACGAGGTGTGCGTCGAGGTGTCGATCGTGCGCGCCGACCGGCGCGCGTCCGCCAAGCCCGCGCAGGCCTGCGCATGAGGGGCCCGACGTCGCGTCGCAACGTGACGACCGCCGCGGCGGTCGTGACGGTCCCCGCCGTCGTCGCGGTGCTCGCGCTGCTGAACCCGGGCTTCCCGCTCGCGCGCGTGGAGCTCAACGACGGTGCGGTCTGGCTCACGGCCACGCAGGAGCAGAAGCTCGGCCGCTACAACGTGCAGGTCGACGAGCTGAACGCCGGGCTCGTCGCCGAGCAGGGCACGTTCGACGTGCTCCAGGACGGCGCCGACGTGGTGCTCGTGGAGCCCGGCCGGATCTCGGTCGTCGACCCCGCATCGGTGTCGCTCACCACGCAGGTCGCCGCGGCGGGGGTGCAGCCGTCGTTGCGGCAGGACTCGGCGGTGTCGATGACGGCGGGCGTCCTGTCGCTCGTCGACGCCGAGGGCGGGCTGCACGTGCGCGCGCTGTCGGACCTCGACTCGATGCGGCCGGGGGAGGGGGAGCCCGACGCCGAGCTGGGTCGTGGCGCTCGCGCGGTCGTCGGGACGGACGGCGTCGCTTACGGGGTCGCCGCCGACGGCGCGGTCACCGAGGTCGGCGTCGCGGGCGGTGGCGCGCGCGTCTCGCAGGACGGCTCGTTGGGCGAGGGGGAGCTGGACCAGCTCACGGCCGTCGGCGACGAGCCCGTGGGCCTGCGCGGCAGCACGGTGGTCACGCGGCACGGCTCGGTCGAGCTGACCGGCACCAACCTCACGCTCCAGCAGCCCGGGCCGGCGTCGTCGCGCGTGCTCGTCGCGAGCGACACCGCGCTGGTCGAGGTGCCGCTGGACGGGGGGTCGCCGATCGAGCACCCGTCGAACGGCTCGGGCAAGCCCGCCGCGCCCGTGCAGGTCGGCAGCTGCGCGCACGGCGCATGGGCGTCCGCGCAGGGCTCCTACCAGCGGTTGTGCGACGGTGCGGCCCCCGTGGAGCTCGCGCTCGAGGACATGTCCGCGCAGGACGCGCTCGTCTTCCGGGTGAACCGGTCGCAGGTGGTGCTCAACGACGCCGTGCGCGGCCGGGTCTGGGAGCCGCAGGAGGACACCGAGCTGCGGACCCTCAACTGGGAGGACATCAAGCAGAAGAAGGACCCGGAGTCCACGGACGACAAGAACGAGTCGGAGGTCAGCTCGAGCGAGCTGCAGGCCGAGTGCTCCGCCGAGACCGCGCCGCCCGTCGCGAAGGACGACACGTTCGGCGTGCGCCCGGGCCGGACGACGGTGCTGCCGGTGCTCGCGAACGACTCCTCGTCCGACTGCGGCATCCTCGTCGTCAGCGAGTTCGAGTCCCAGAAGGTGCCGACCGAGTTCGGCAGCGTCCGGTCGATCTACGGCGGGCGGGCGTTGCAGGTCGAGGTCGACGGCGACGCCGGCGGCACCGTCGAGTTCTCCTACACGATCGAGGACGGCCGGGGGACGTCCGCGCCGTCGACCGCGACCGTCACGCTCGAGGTCCACGGTGACGGCGACAACACCGCGCCCGTCGAGGACCGTCGCGGTGCGATGGAGGTCGAGCAGGGCGGACAGGCGCGCTACGACGCGCTCGCGAACTTCCACGACCCCGACGGCGACGACATGGTGCTCGTCGGCGCCACGACGGACGCGTCGATCGGGACGGTGCGCTTCCGCCAGGACGGGACCATCACGTTCCGGGCGGACGGCGGCAAGCTCGGCCGGGCGACCGTCACGGTCCTGGTCTCCGACGGCTCGTCGCTCGAGCCCACGGCGGGCACGATCGAGGTCGACGTGCGTTCCGCGGGCTCCCTCGCCCCGCAGATCGACCCCGTGCACGCGGTCACCTACGTGGACCAGCCGGTGCTGCTCGAGCCGCTCGACGCGGTGCGCTCGACGGGCGCCGAGCCCGCGCGGCTCGCATCGGTCGAGGAGGTCACCGGCGCCACCATCACCACGGACCTGCAGGCCGGCACGTTCACGTTCGCCGCGCCGCGCACCGGCTCGTACTACGTGAAGTTCGTGATCGCCGCCCCGCCGCAGCAGGCGACCGGACTCGCGCGCATCGACGTGCGGGAGTGGCCCAAGGAGGCCGAGCCGCCGGTCGCGGTGCGTGACCGGGCGTTCCTGCCCGCGGGCGGCGAGGTCACGATCGACCCGCTCGCCAACGACTCGGACCCCGCCGGCGGGCTGCTCGTGCTGCAGTCCGTCGACACCGCCGACGCGGACGGTCTCAGCGTCGCGATCCTCGACCACCACCTCGTCCAGATCCGTTCCGAGCGCACGCTCGACCGCGTGGTCGTCCTGCCGTACACGATCTCGAACGGCAGCAAGACCGCCACCGGCCAGATCGTCGTGCAGCCCGTGCCGCCGACGTCGTCGACCCAGCCGCCCGTCGTCGAGCCGATCGAGGCGACGGTCCGCACGGGTGGCGTGGTCACCATCCCCGTGCTCGAGAACGCCTACGACCCCGACGGTGACGCGCTCACGCTGCGCCGCGCGCTGGTCGAGGAGCTCGGGGAGGGCGAGGGGCTGATGTTCGTCTCGGGCGACGTCCTGCGCTACCAGGCGCCGTCCAAGCCGGTCACCGCGCGTGCGGTGTTCGAGGTCGAGGACTCGACCGGCGCGGTGACGGCAGCGGCCGTGACGGTGCGCGTGCACGAGTCCGACCCGTCGTCGAAGGCGCCGCCGCAGCCCCGCGATCTCGAGGCGCGCGTGTTCGCGGGCGAGGTCGTGCGCATCGACGTGCCGCTCATCGGCATCGACCCCGACGGCGACGGCGTCGCGCTGCTCGGGCTCGCGAGCGGGACGACGAAGGGACGCGTGCGCGCCGTCGGGCCGGACTGGATCGAGTACGAGGCGTACGCCGACTCGACCGGCACCGAGGAGTTCCAGTACGCCGTCGAGGACTGGGTCGGCCAGCGCGCGGTGGGGACCATCCGCGTCGGCATCAGCCCACGTCCGAGCGACGCGGCCGCCGTGGTCGCGCGCGACGACGAGGTGACGATCCGGCCCGGTGAGCGCATCGAGGTCCGCGTGCTCGCCAACGACGTCGACAACTCCGGTGACGAGCTGACGCTCGCGGGCATCGAGGCCGACGAGGGCGTCGACGCCGTGATCAACGGCCGCCGCGTCGTGGTGACGGCGCCCGACGAGGAGACCGTGCTGCAGATCCTGTACACGGTGACGAACTCGCGCGGCGGGCAGGACTCCGCGGTGCTGACCGTCCGGGTGACCGCGGACGCCGCCGTGCTGCCGCCGGTCGCGGAGGACGTCGTCGTACCCGCGACCGAGACGTTCGGGCTCACCGAGGTCGTCGTCGACGTGCTCGCGACCGCCCAGAACCCCAGCGGGCCGGAGAGCGACCTCGACGTCCGGATCCCCGCGTCCGTCGCGTCGGTCGCGAAGGTCACGGGCGACCGCAAGGTGCTGGTCACGCTGTCCGACCAGACGCAGACCCTGCCGTTCGAGCTCGTCAACGTGCGCGACCCCGAGCGGGCCAACGCCTTCGCGTTCATCACGGTCCCGCCGCTCGGCTTCATCCGCCCGTCGCTGCGCCCGGGCGCCCCGGCGCTGCGCGTCGCGTCCGGCGAGACGCTCACGATCGGGCTCGAGGAGCAGATCAAGGTCGCGCAGGGCCGTCAGCCGTCGGTCGGCGACCCGCTCGAGGTCTCCGCGACGCGAGGCACCGTCAAGATCGCGAAGGACGGCCGGTCGGTCACGTTCACGCCGGCCGACGAGTACTCCGGACCGGCGTCGGTCACGATGCTCGTCACCGACGCGACGTCCGCGAACGACACGTCGGCGCGGACCGCCTACCTCACGTTGCCCATCGAGGTCTTCGCGGTCGACAACCACCCCCCGTCGTTCCTGTCGTCCGCCGTCGAGGTGGCGCCGGGCGACCCGGCGAAGACCGTCGACCTGCGCGCGTTCACGCAGACCCCGGAGGGCACCGAGCCCGCGGAGGGTCGGTACACGTACGCGATCTCCGGTGCCGTGCCCGCCGGCTTCAAGGCGACGGTCGACGGCTCGATGCTGGCCGTGAGCGCGGACTTCGCAACCGACAAGGGCACGCGCGGCGTGCTCCAGCTCACGATCGGGTACGGGCGCGCGGGCAAGCTCGACGCCCAGATCGACCTGCGCGCGATCGCGAGCACCCGGCCCAAGGCGAAGGTGCTCGACTGGACGGTCGAGAAGGCCGAGGAGGGCAAGGCCGAGACGCTCGACGTGCTCGAGGGCGCGTTCAACCCCTTCGCACCCGAGCCCCTGCGCGTGGTCGGTGCCACCGTCGAGTCCGGTCAGGGCACGGCCGCCGCGACGGCGTCGCGGGTCACGGTCACCCCGGCGGAGGGCTTCATCGGCACGCTCGTGGTGCGCTACCGCGTGCGTGACGTGATCGACGAGGCCGACCGTGAGGTCGACGGCCGCGTGACGCTCAAGGTCCGCGGGGTGCCGGACCAGCCCACAGCGCCCAAGGTCGTCGAGTCCCGCGACCAGACGGTCGTCCTGTCGTGGACGGCGCCCGACAGCCGCGGCGCGGCGATCACGGGGTACCGCCTGACGACGAAGGGCGGGCTGTCGACGACGTGCAAGTCGACGACGTGCACGTTCGACGGGCTGACCAACGCGCAGACGTACACGTTCACCGTGGCGGCCCAGAACGAGGTCGGCTGGTCGCAGGAGAGCGCACCGTCCGGTGAGGCCGTGCCCGACGCCGTGCCCGACGCGCCCACGCGCGTCGACGTGGAGGCGTTCGGCGACGGGTGGCTGCGGTGGAGCTGGCCGGCAGCGGCCTCGCGGGGCTCGTCGATCACGAAGTACGACGTGCAGATCTCGCCCACGCCGCCGAGCGGTGGGGCGACGCGCACGTCGACGACCACCGGCATCAAGATCGGCGGGCTGGAGAACGGCACCGCGTACTCGGTCCGGGTCCGGGCGTACAACGACCTCGAGACGCCGAGCCCGTGGTCGGTGTCGTCGGCGACGGAGGTGCCGGCGGGTGTGCCGGACGCGCCGTCCGACGTCACCGCGAACCGGGTCGACACCGAGATGGGCGGGCAGATCACGGTCCGGTGGTCGGTGCCGCCGAACAACGGCGACGCGATCTCGGGGTACCGGCTCACGATCTCCGGCGGACCGAACTCGGGCGAGGTGTCCGTCCCGGCCGGCTCCGACCCGTCGTACGCGTTCAAGGGCGCCAAGAACGGCGTCGAGTACCGGTTCTCGGTCACCGCGGTCAACAAGGCCGGCGAGGGGCCCGCGGGCACCGCGACCGCGCTGACCTACGGCCTGCCGGGCGCGCCCCAGATGTTCACGCCGTCGGCGCCCGCGTTCGAGGGGCGGGTCGACCTCGCCTGGCGGGCGGTGGACGACAACGGTGCGGCCGTCACCTACGAGGTGCGCCAGGACTCCGGCGACCCGCACCCGGTGGGCCCGGGGACGAGCTGGCAGTTCACGGGGCTGGCCGGCGGGGTCTCGCACTCCTACCAGGTGCGCGCCGTGAACGCGGCCGGCCGCAGCGCGTGGAGCGACCCGGTGTCCGCGACGCCGACCACGCCCGCGTCCGCACCCACGGGCGGCGAGGCGACCATCACGGACCGGGCGGACTACGGCAAGCCGACGCAGCTCACGGTCTCGTGGTCGCCGCCGAGCGACGCGGGCTCGAGCGCGACGGTCCGCTACCGCTGGGCGGTGTGGACCGCCCAGAACTCGGCCGAGTCGTCGAGCTCGTCGGAGGCGCGCAGCGCGGCGATCGACATCTCCGGCTGGGACTGGCCCCCGGGCCGGACCCGCACCGTGACGCTGCGTGTGACGGCCGTGACCGAGATCGACGGTCGCACGCGTGAGGGCGGCGTCCTGACGAGGCAGTGGGAGTTCGACGGGTGGGGCTCGCGTCCGTCCGAGGTCACCTCGATCACGGTGACCCCCAGCCCGAGCACGACCGACCCCTCGTCGTTCACGGTCGCCTGGACGGCGCCCTCGGACGGCGGTGTCGCGATCGAGCGGTACGACATCGGGTACCGCATCCAGGAGGGCGGCAGCTTCTCGGGGTGGCGGTCGGTCGGCACGAGCACCGAGGCGACCATCTCGGGGTCCGACGTGATGTCCGGCCGGAAGCCCGGCTCGTACACGCTGATCGTCACGGTGCGGGCGGTCAACGCGCTCGGCGAGGGCCCCGCGGGCCAGAGCACGGCGACGTTCACGATCTCCGACCCCGACGCACCGGACCCCGAACCCACCGGTGGCGGCTGACCGCCGCCGCCCCACGACCGTCGTCGCACACTGAGGAGACCCCGTACATGACCCCCGAGCAGAGCACCTGGTTCGCGGAGACGTTCTCCGCGCTCGCGGAGAACGTCAGCCGCGTGCTGCTGGGCAAGGACCGCACGGTGCGGCTCGCGCTGACCGCGATGGTGGCGGAGGGCCACCTGCTGCTCGAGGACGCGCCGGGCACGGGCAAGACGTCGCTCGCGAAGGCGCTCGCGGCGACGGTGCAGGGCACGCACCACCGCATCCAGTTCACGCCGGACCTGCTGCCGTCCGACGTGACGGGCGTGACGATCTACGACCAGGGGACCGCGCGCTTCGAGTTCCACCCGGGGCCGGTCTTCGCGACGATCGTGCTGGCGGACGAGATCAACCGCGCCTCGCCCAAGACGCAGGCGGCGCTCCTCGAGGTCATGGAGGAGGGCAACGTCACGGTCGACGGCGTGTCCCACCCGGTGGGTCGGCCGTTCATGGTGATCGCGACGCAGAACCCGATCGAGCAGGCGGGCACCTACCGGCTGCCGGAGGCGCAGCTGGACCGGTTCCTCATCAAGACGAGCCTGGGCTACCCGGACCGTGCCTCCACGGTCGAGATCCTCGCGGGGGCCAAGGACCGGACGGTGGGCCTGGGTGCGCGCATCACCACGGAGGCCGTCGGCACGATGGCCGACCTCGCGCGGACGGTGCACATCGACCCCGTCGTGCTGGACTACGTCGCGCGCATCACCGAGGCGACGCGTGACGACAGCCAGACCGCGCTCGGCGCGAGCGTGCGCGGCGGGCTCGCGTTGGTGCGGACCGCCAAGGTCTGGGCCGCCGCGCAGGGCCGCGAGTACGTGCTGCCCGACGACGTGAAGGACCTCGCGCAGCCGGTGCTCGCACACCGCCTGGTGCTCGACGCGGAGGCGGAGTTCGCGGGCGTCACCGCGATCGACGTGCTCGCGCGACTGCTCGACCAGGTCGCGCCCCCGGTGCTGCGGGCGGCCTGATGCGGATCTCGGGCGTCGGCTGGGGGTGCGTGCTCGTCGCGCTCCTCGGCCTCGTGCTGGGCCGGGTGCTCGGCTGGGTCGAGCTCGCGGCTCTCGGCGCGGGTCTCGGCGGCGTCCTCGTGGCGTGCCTGCTCATGACGGTCGGCCGCGCGCGCTACGCGGTGACGCTCGACATGGCGGACAACCGCGTGAAGATCGGCGAGCGCGCGGTCGGTCGCATCGAGATCCGCAACGCCGCGCGGCGCCGGTCGCTGCCGTCGCGGCTGGAGCTGCCGGTCGGGGCGGGTCTCGCGGAGCTCGCCATCCCTTCGCTCGCGCCGGACGCGACGCACGACGAGCTGTTCGCGATCCCGACGGCGCGGCGCGCGGTCGTCGTCGTCGGTCCGGTCCGCTCGGTCCGCGGCGACCCCCTGGGCATCGCGCGACGCAGCGTGCTGTGGACGCGGCCCGTCGACCTGTACGTGCACCCCGCGCTGGTCGCGCTGGGCGGTGCGAGCGCCGGCCTGCTGCGCGACCTGGAGGGGCAGTCGACGCGCGACCTGTCGGACTCGGACATGTCGTTCCACGCGCTGCGGGACTACGTCGCGGGCGACGACCGCCGCTACATCCACTGGAGGACGACCGCGCGGCGCGGCAAGCTCATGGTCAAGCAGTTCGAGGACACGCGACGCACGCAGACGGTCCTGGCGCTCGCGACGAGCCCGGGCGACTACGCGGACGACGACGAGTTCGAGATCGCGGTGTCCACGGTCGCGTCGATCGGCGTGCAGACGCTGCGCGACGAGCGTGACCTCGCCGTGCTCGCGGGTCCGGGGTCGTTGCGGGTGAACACGCCGCCGCTGCTGCTCGACGACTGCTCCGGCCTCGAGCAGGACCCGACGGGCGCGGACGTCACGCTGCTGGGCCGTCGCGTGGTGCGCGAGACGCCGCAGTGCTCGGTCGCGGTGCTGGTGACCGGTTCGGTGCCGACGGACGGCGACCTGCGCCTCGGCACGCGTCACCTGCCGGCGGGCACGCGCACGCTCGTCGTGCGGTGCGAGCTGGCCGCGGAGGTCTCGGTCCGGACGCAGGGTCAGCTCACGCTCGGGACCCTGGGCTCGCTCGACGACCTGCCCCGGCTCCTGCGGCGGGTGGTCTCGTGACGACGACGCTCGAGCGGCCGCGCACCTCGCCCGCGGCGGCCCCCGCGCAGCGGTCCCGCGCCGCCGCGCGGCGCCGTCCGCGCCCGCTCGCGCACGGCGTCGTCGACGCCGTGGTCCTCGTCGGGGTGCTCGCACTGGTGCTCTGGCCGCTGGTCGAGGTGTTCGGTGGCGGTACGGCGGTGCCCGCCGTGGCCGGCGGCCTCCTGCTCGGGACGCTGCTCGCGCTCGCGGGCGCGTGGGCGCGCTGGTCGGGGCTGTCGGTGGTGGCGGTGGCGCTCGCGACGTACGCCCTGGTGGGCGGCGCGCTGGCGGCCCCGACGACGACCGTCGCGGGCGTGGTCCCGACGCCGCAGACCGTGCTGGCGCTCGCGCGCGGCGCGGTGACGTCCTGGTCGCAGGTCGTGACGTTGCAGCCGCCGCTCGGCTCGGGCGGCACGCTGCTCGTCGCGCCGCTGCTGCTCGCGTACGTGGGCGCGCTCGTCGCGGTCGCGACGGCGGTGCGCGTGCGCGGCCGGTGGTCCGCGGCCGCGGCGCTCGTGCCGGTCGCCGTGCTGGTCGTCGTGATCCTGCTCGGCACCCGGTTCCCGAGCGTGCCGCCGCTCCTCACGGGCCTCGTGCTCGCGCTGGTGCTGCCGGCGTGGGCCGCGTGGCGCACGGGTGCGCTGCGACCGCGGCGCGTCGTCGCGCTCGGTGCGCTGGCCGCGGTGGGCGTGGGCTCGGGCGTGCTGGCGTCGCCCGCGGTCGTCGACGACGAGCCGCGCTACGTGCTGCGCGACGAGATCGTCCCGCCGTTCGACCCGCGGGACTACGCGAGCCCGCTGTCGGGCTTCCGGCGGTACCTCAAGGACCTCGAGGACTCGACGCTGCTGACCGTCGAGGGCCTCGAGGCGGGCGACCGCGTGCGGCTCGCGACGATGGACCGGTACGACGGTGTCGTGTGGAACGTCGCGGGAGACGGCTCCGCGCAGAGCTCGGGCGAGTTCCGGCGGGTCGGCGACGTGCTCCCGACGAGCGTGCGCGGCGAACGCCGGACCGTGCGCATCACGGTCGACGAGCTCGCGGGCGTGTGGCTGCCGACGGTCGGGCAGGCGACGTCGTTCCACCTCGACCGCGGCCAGTCGTCGCAGCTGCGCTACAACGACGCGACGGGTGCGGCGGTCCTCACCGGCGGCCTGCGCCGGGGCACGACGTACGAGATCGACGCGGTGGTGCCGCCCGTCCCCGGCGAGGACGACCTCACGTCGTCGGCCGCCGCCGACGTCGCGCAGCCCGCGCTCGAGGGCGTGCCCGACGTCGTGGGCGTGACGGCGGCGGACGTGGCGCGCGAGGCGGGCCGCGCCGTCGAGATCGCCGACGCGCTCGCCGACTGGCTCATCGACGAGGGCTACTACAGCGACGGGCTCGAGGGGCAGGTCGACTCCCTGTCCGGGCACGGCGCGGACCGGATCGCGACGCTGCTGGGCGCCGACCAGATGATCGGCGACGGCGAGCAGTACGCGGCCGCGATGGCGCTCATGGCGCGCTCGATGGGCCTGCCGGCCCGGGTGGTGCTGGGCTTCGTGCCGTCCCGCGAGGACGTGGCGGAGGGCGAGCCGGTCACCGTGCGGGGCGCCGACGTCCAGGCGTGGGTGGAGATCGCGTTCACGGGCCACGGCTGGGTGCCGTTCGACGCGACGCCGCCCAAGGAGAAGACGCCCGACACCGACCCGACCGAGACCGAGGACGACCCGAACCCGCAGGTCGTCCAGCCGCCCCCGCCGCCGCCCGGCGCGGTGACGCCGCCCGACGACGACACCGAGCAGCCCGCACCCGAGCAGCCCGAGGAGGACGACGACGCGTCGGCGCTGTGGCGCACGATCGCGGTCGTCGCCGTCGCGGTCGGCATCCCGGTGCTGCTGCTCGCCGCGCCGTTCCTCGTGGTCGGCGCGATCAAGGCGGCTCGTCGTCGCCGGCGGCGCCGACGTGGCGACACGGTGACGCGCGTGGCGGGCGGCTGGGACGAGGTGCTCGACCACGCCGTCGACCTGCGCCGCACCCCACCGGCCACCGGGACGCGGCTCGAGGCGGCCCGTGCGGTCGCCGCGGCCTTCACGCCCCCCGCCGACGCCGCAGCGCGGCGGCACGCGGTCGCGGGTGAGCTCGGCGGGCGGGTCGCGACGCTCGCGCAGGGCGCCGACCGGGCGGTGTTCGGGCCGGGTGAGCCCGACGACGCGCTCGTCGGCCGCTACTGGTCGCAGGTCGACGAGGCGCTCGCGACGATGCGGGCGACGGTCGGGTGGCGCGGCCGGCTCCGGGCGCGGCTGTCGCTGCGCTCCGTGCGGGCGCGACGCCGTGCCCGCCGCGCACAGGACGGTGCCCCGGTCGCTCGGGGCGCCGCTCGCAGGTCCAGGAAGGAGTCCCGGTGATCCGACACTCGACGGCAGCCCCCGCTGCCGGTCTGGGCCGGCGCGCTGCCGCGGTGGTTGTCGACGCGTCGCTGACCCTCCTGGCGGGCGGCTGGCTGTGGGTGGTGGCGGGCGCGCGGTCCGTGGCCGCGGCGGCCGACGGTCGCACGTCCGCGCTCGGCGACACGGGGCTGCCCGCGTGGGTCACGCCCGCGTGCGCGGCCGCGGTGCTGGTGCTGACGGTCGCGCAGTGGGTGCTGCACGGGAGGTTCGGCTGGACGGTCGGGCGTCGCCTGGTGGGCGTGCGGACCGTGGACGAGCGCAGCCGCCGGCCGATCGGGATGTGGCGCGTGCTGCTGCGTGGCCTCGTGGTCGCGGCGGGCTCGCTCGTGGTGGGCGTCGGCCAGCTCGTCGTGCTGCTGTCGCCGCTGTTCGACTCCTCCGGCCGGCGCCAGGGGTGGCACGACCGTGCGGCGCACGCGATGGTGCTCGACGTGCGGGGCGGTCTCGGTACGGCGGCCGCACCTCCGCCGCCCCCGCGACCCGACCTGCTGCGTGCCGGGACGACGACGTCGTTCCGCGCCCCGGCCGACGAGGTCGGGGTGGTGGGGCCGGTGCCCCCCGTGCCCGCCGTGCCCCCCGTGCCCCCGCCGCCCGGCCCCGGCGTCCCGCACGCCACGGGTGCTGTCCCGCGGCCGCTGGTCCTCGCGCCGCTCGCCCCGCACCGTGCGGGCCCCGACCTCGACACGCGCGCGCTGCCGCTCGTCCCGCCCCCGCCGGCGCCCACGGCCGCCGAGGCGCCGGCCGGCGAGAGCGTGCCGCAGCCGTCGGACGACGACGAGGACGTGGAGTCGACGCGCCGCCGGATTCTCCCGCCGCCGCCCCCGCCCGCGCACGAGCGCGGGACGGTGACGGTCGCGGTGGTGGAGATCAGCGACGGCCAGCGGGTCGAGGTGCGGCGCACCGCGCTCGTCGGGCGCAACCCGGCCGCCGCCGCGGACGGTGTGCAGCTCGTGCGGGTGGTCGACCCCGGCCGGTCGGTGTCCAAGACGCACCTGCAGATCGCGGTCGAGGAGTCGGGCGTGTGGGTCGCGGACCGCGGCTCGACCAACGGCACGGTCGTGACGCTCCCCGACGGCGCGCAGGTCATCTGCCCGGTGGACCAGCCCGTGCGGCTGCGCCTCGGGTCGGTCGTGATGTTCGGGGACTGCGCGATGCGGCTGGTCGCGACGTCCTGACGGGGCGCCCGCGGGTCGTCGTGCTCCCGGCAGGTGACGCGGGGGACCGGGATCGTCGTTCGGCGCCCGTGCGGCGCCCGGCCCCCCTACGCTGGCGGTATGTCCAGCGGTCGTCGGGCTGCACAGCTGCAGCTTGTCGAGGTCGACGAGGAGACCGCCCCCACGGTCGCCCGTGGCAGCTCAGCGCCCGCAGACGGCCGCGCAGACGGCTCCACCGACGGCTCCGCGGCTCGCCCCCGGGCGGGTCGGGCTGACGGTACCGACGCCCCCGGGCCGGCCTCGACGGCCGGCACTGCGGCCGGCACTGCAGACGGCACTGCAGACGGCACGGTGGACACGGTCCCCGACGACGGCGGTCCGGGCGGCCGGCGCGGGCACCTGCGCCGGCATGCGGTGCTCTGGTCGGTCGTCGCGCTCGTCGTCGTGGCGCTCGTGGCGGTGCTCGTCGCCGTCGACGCGGCGCGCCGGGACCGCGCCTACCAGCAGGCCGTGACGGTCCCCGGCCTGCTGACGCCCGTCGACGGCCCGGTGCACGTGCGCTGGCGCGCACCCGCCAAGCCCGGCCCCGGCACGGTGCTCGTCGCCGACGACACGGTCGTCGTCGTCACGCAGGACTCGCAGGGCCGCCACCTCACCGGCTACGAGGCGGGTTCCGGCGCGCAGCGCTGGACCGCGCGCGTCACCCCCGCGCAGGCGGGTGCGCAGGACGTCCCGGTGCAGTGCCCGAGCTGGCGCGAGGGGCGCGTCGACTCGCTCGTCGTGTGCGTCACGGGGCTGATCGAGCCCGTCTACGTGGACGGCGAGGAGGTGACCGCCGGGCTGCGGATCCTCGCGTTCGACGCCGTGACGGGCCAGGAGCTCGGGGCGTGGACGCGCCTCGGCACGCTCACCGGGTTCGGGCGGGTCGGTGGTGACGTGGTCGTCGCGGTCACGGAGCCGGACGGGCAGACCGCGGTCGAGCGGCGGGACGGTCGCACGGGCGACGTGCGGTGGTCGTACCGGTCGCACGAGCGCCTCGCGAGCGCGCTCGCGATCGAGCGCACGACGATGGAGTTCACCGACCGGGTCGCGGTGGTGCGCGGCGCGCAGATCGCGGTGCTGCGGCTCGCGGACGGGTCCGTCCTGCACGACGAGGGGCGCGGGCGCGCCCTGGCGCTCCTGCCGTACCGGGACGGCTACGCGGCGTGGACCCCGGCCGGCAGCGGTCGGCTGTACGACGGCGCCGGCGACGAGGGTCCGGCGATCCCCGCCGTGCCCTCGCGCCTCGACATCGACGACGACTCGGCACCCGACGTCGTGGTGGTGTCCACGGGGCTCGCGATCCGCGCGCTCGAGGCCGCGACGGGTGAGGAGCTGTGGTCGCTGGGCCTGCGCGCCACGCCGCGTGCCGTGGTCGGCACGACGCTGCTCGCGTCCGACGGCGGTCGGTACGCGGCGTACGACGTGCGCACGGGGGCCCCGCTGTGGTCCGACGCGTCGGACGCACCGGACTGGCCGCCGTTGACCGACGGCTCGCTCGTGCTGACCGCGGCGCAGGACGACGGGGTCACGACGTTGACGGCGCGCGGTCTGCGCGACGGGGCGCAGCGCTGGCAGGTGGACCTGCCGCGCCAGGTGACGCAGCTCGCCGCGGTGGGCGGGCTGCTCGTCGGGCGCACGGCCGACGGCATCGTCGTGCTGGGCGCGTGAGCCGACCGGGGCGCGAGCGGGGTTTGCGGACCCCGCCGGGCGGGGGAGTAAGGTGACCGACGTGCTGAGCACCACACGCGTGAGCCTCCTCCTTCGGTGCCGCGGCGGGGCCTTCTAGGCCGGATCCCTGCCGCGGTGTCGTGATGCGCCGGCTGACCACTCGCCGAGTCGAACCACCGAAGGAGCAGGTCCCCTCATGAGCGTCACCCCCACGGGCGCGAGCTACCAGCAGACGAGCCCCCAGAAGCCCTCGGGCATGCCGGTCCACAAGTACCGGCCGTTCCACGAGCAGATCCGCGTGGACCTGCCGGACCGCACGTGGCCGGACGCGCGCATCACGAAGGCCCCGCGCTGGTGCGCGGTCGACCTGCGCGACGGCAACCAGGCGCTGATCGAGCCGATGAACCCGGCCCGCAAGCTCGAGATGTTCGAGCTGCTGGTGGACATGGGCTACAAGGAGATCGAGGTCGGCTTCCCGGCGGCGTCGCAGACGGACTTCGACTTCGTCCGGATGCTCATCGAGGAGAACCGGATCCCCGACGACGTGGTGATCCAGGTGCTGACGCAGTCACGCGAGCACCTGATCGAGCGCACGTACGAGGCGATCGCGGGCGCGAAGCAGGCGATCGTCCACCTGTACAACTCGACGTCGACGCTGCAGCGGGACGTGGTGTTCCGGTCCGACGAGGACGGCATCGTCGACATCGCGGTCTCGGGTGCGCGGTTCTGCAAGAAGTACGAGGAGCTGGTCCCGGACACCGAGGTGTACTACGAGTACTCCCCGGAGTCGTACACGGGCACCGAGCTGGAGTTCGCGGTGCGGATCTGCAACGCGGTGCTCGAGGAGTGGCAGCCGACGCCCGACCGGCCCGTCATCGTCAACCTGCCGGCGACGGTCGAGATGGCCACGCCCAACGTGTACGCGGACTCGATCGAGTGGATGAGCCGCAACCTGCGCTTCCGGGAGTCGGTGGTGCTGAGCCTGCACCCGCACAACGACCGCGGCACGGCCGTGGCGGCCGCGGAGCTGGGCTACATGGCGGGCGCCGACCGCATCGAGGGCTGCCTGTTCGGCAACGGCGAGCGCACGGGCAACGTCTGCCTGGTGACGCTCGGCATGAACCTGTTCAGCCAGGGGGTGGACCCGGAGATCGACTTCTCCGACATGGACCGCATCCGGCGCACGGTCGAGCGCTGCAACCAGCTGCCGGTGGGCGAGCGCCACCCGTACGGCGGCGACCTGGTCTTCACCGCGTTCTCGGGCTCGCACCAGGACGCGATCAAGAAGGGCCTGGACGCCCTCGAGTCGCGTGCCGCGGCGCTGGGCCGCACGGTCGACGACGTGGTGTGGGCCGTGCCGTACCTGCCGATCGACCCGAAGGACGTCGGCCGCTCGTACGAGGCGATCATCCGCGTCAACTCGCAGTCCGGGAAGGGCGGCATCAGCTACCTGATGAAGTCCGAGAAGGACCTGGACCTGCCGCGCCGGCTGCAGATCGAGTTCTCGCAGGTGGTGCAGCGGCACACGGACCAGCACGGCACCGAGGTCACGGCGGACGACCTGTGGCGCATCTTCGTCGACGAGTACCTGCCCGTGGAGGCCGCGAAGGTCGCGACGCCCGCGCAGGAGTTCGGCGGCCTCGTCCCCTGGGGCCGGTTCTCGCTGCAGGGCACGCGCGCGACGAGCGCGCAGGACGGCCCGGACACGCTCTCGGTCGACCTGGTCGACCGGGGGCAGGTCCGCACGCTCGAGGGCTCGGGCAACGGTCCGGTCGCGGCGTTCGTCGCCGCGCTGAAGCAGGTCGGCGTCGACGTCGCGGTGCTCGACTACGCGGAGCACGCCCTGTCCTCGGGAGGCGACGCGACGGCCGCGGCCTACGTCGAGCTCGCGATCGGCGACGAGATCCTGTGGGGCGTCGGCATCGACCCGTCGATCACGACGGCGTCGCTCAAGGCCATCGTCTCGGCGATCAACCGCCACCTGCGCTGAGCCCGCCGAGGGCCTTCTCCCCGCGCCGTCCGCCCGAGCGTGGGCGGCGTGGGGGAGGATGGCCCGGTGAGCCTCTACCGCGACGAGGCGATCGTGCTGCGCACCCACAAGCTGGGTGAGGCGGACCGGATCGTCACGCTCCTGACCCGCCAGCACGGCAAGGTGCGTGCGGTCGGCAAGGGCGTGCGCCGCACGACCTCACGGTTCGGCTCACGCCTCGAGCCGTTCATGCACGTCGACCTGCAGCTCTCGACGGGCCGCAACCTCGACATCGTGACGCAGGCGGAGACGTTGGGGCCGTACGGTCGGCCGATCGCCGAGGACTACGCGCTGTACACGGTCGGCACCGTGATACTCGAGACCGCCGAGCGGCTCGTGGAGGCCGAGCACGAGCCGGCGCTCCAGCAGTACTGGCTGCTCGTCGGCGCGGTCCGCGCGCTCGCGACGCGCGAGCACACGCCGGGCCTCGTGCTCGACTCCTACCTGCTGCGCGCGCTCGCGGTCGCGGGCTGGGCACCGAGCTTCGCGGACTGCGCGCGCTGCGGTGAGCCGGGCCCGCACCACGCGTTCAACGTCCAGTCGGGCGGCGCGGTGTGCGCGCGGTGCCGTCCGCCGGGCTCGGCGTCGCCGGCTCCCGAGACGTTCGCCCTGCTCGCGGCGCTCATCTCGGGCGACTGGGTGGTCGCCGACGCGAGCGCGGAACGACACCGAGGCGAGGCCGCGGGCCTCGTCGCGGCCTTCAGCCAGTTCCACCTCGAGCGGCGTCTGCGCTCGTTGCCGCACGTCGAGCGGGTGTAGCAGGCGTCCCGCACGCGGTCCCGCGGGCGGCACAATGGCGGACGTGTCGACGAGCGTGCAGCCCCCGTTCCCGCACCCCTCGGGTGCGCGGCCCCCCGCCATCCCGCGTCAGTTCGTGCCGCGGCACGTCGCGGTCGTCATGGACGGCAACGGCCGCTGGGCGAACGCCCGCGGGCTGAGCCGCATCGAGGGGCACAAGGCGGGCGAGGCGTCGCTGCTCGACGTGGTGGCGGGAGCGATCGAGATCGGCGTCGAGTACGTCTCGGCGTACGCGTTCTCCACGGAGAACTGGAACCGCTCGCCCGAGGAGGTGCGCTTCCTCATGGGCTTCAACCGCGACGTGATCCGGCGGCGGCGCGACGAGATGGCGTCATGGGGCGTGCGCGTGCGGTGGGCCGGCCGGCGGCCGCGGCTGTGGCGTTCGGTGATCTCCGAGCTCGAGGAGGCGGAGCGACGCACGAAGGACAACACGGTCTGCACGCTGACGATGTGCGTCAACTACGGCGGGCGTGCCGAGATCGCCGACGCGGCCGCGGCGCTCGCGCGCGACGTGCAGGCGGGCCGGGTGAACCCCAACCGCGTGAACGAGAAGGTGTTCGCCCGCTACCTCGACGAGCCCGACCTGCCGGACGTCGACCTCTTCGTGCGCTCGTCGGGTGAGCAGCGCACGTCGAACTTCCTCATCTGGCAGGCCGCGTACGCCGAGATGGTGTTCCTCGACGAGCCGTGGCCCGAGGTCGACCGCCGGCACCTGTGGCGCGCGATCGAGGAGTACGCGCGCCGGGACCGCCGGTACGGGGGAGCGGTCGACCAGCCGAAGGTCTGACCGGGCGTATCCGCCGAGAGGATGACAACGTCTTGCGGCAGGACCGCCGAGGGTCGCACGCGAGCCCGGTACGACGAGACCCGTGAGGGACGTCCGACGCGCGCGTCCGGCGCCAGGCTGGGCGCATGACCTCGACCGCCGCGCACCCGCTCCTCGAGATCACGACGCCCGGGCAGCCGCGTCTGGTCGCCCGTGGCCTCGTGAAGCGCCACGGCGCGACGACCGCGCTCGCGGGCGTGGACCTGGAGCTCGGTGAGGAGGAGTCGCTCGCGCTCACGGGGCCGTCGGGCTCGGGCAAGTCGACGCTGCTGCACGTGCTCGCGGGCATCCTGACGCCCGACGAGGGCACGGTGGCGCTCCGCGGCCGACGTGTGGAGGGCATGTCGGAGCGCGAGCGTGCGCTGCTGCGGCGTGGGCGGTTCGGGTTCGTGTTCCAGCACGGGCAGCTGCTGTCCGAGCTGTCGGCGCTCGAGAACGTCGCGCTCGCGGCGATGCTCGACGGGGAGCCACGCGCCTATGCGGAGGGGTTGGCGGGGCAGTGGCTCGCGCGTCTCGGCCTGGCCGGCGACGAAGGTCGCCGGCCGGGCGAGATGTCCGGCGGCCAGGTGCAGCGCGTCGCGGTCGCGCGAGCACTCGTGACGCGCCCGGACGTCGTCTTCGCGGACGAGCCGGCGGGCCTGCTCGACGAGGCGACGAGCCGCGAGGTCCTGCGCGTCCTGGTCGACTCGACGCGTGCGATCGGCGCGTCGCTCGTCGTCGTCACGCACGACCCGCTGGTCGCCGGGTGGTGCGACCGCCGGGTCGAGCTGCGCGACGGGCGGCTCGACCCGTGAACCCCGTCCTGGCGCTCGGGCCGCGGCTGCGCCGCGCCGAGGGGCGCGACGGCCGGGTGCGGACGGGCGTCGCGGTGGCCGCGTCCGCGCTGACGACGGTCCTCACGACGAGCGTGCTCGCCGTGACCCTCGCGTTCGCGCAGCGCGCCGCGCACCCGGCCGCGGCGTCGGGTCTCGACCACCCGCAGGTGCGGCTCGCGTCCGCCGCGACCGTGCTGCTCGCCGTCGCGCTCGTGGTGCTCGGCGCCGCCGCGGCCCGGCTGGGTGCCGGACGCCGCGACGAGCGGATCGCCACGCTGCGCCTGCTGGGCGCGACGCCGCACGAGGTGCTCGGGCTCACCGCGGTGGAGTCGGCGTCGCACGGGCTGGTGGGTGCGGTGCTCGGGTCGCTGCTGTACGGCGCGCTGCTGCCCGTGTGGGCCGCCGTGGCGCCACCGGGCGCGTTCACGGTCGCGGAGCTGTGGGTCGGCCCGTCGTCGCTGGCGCTCGTGGGTGCGGGCGTGGTGCTGCTCGCGGCGGTGAGCGGCGTGGTGACCGTGCGTCGCACGCTCGTCGGGCCGCCGGTCAGGCGCGTCGCGCTCGCAGCACCGCGTCGTGCACCGTGACGGTCTCGCCCTCGCGCGTGGTCGCGTGACGCGGGACGGCGAGCGCGACCTCGACCGTCCATGCCGCGTCGAGCGCGAGCAGCTCGTCGCGCACCTCGTCCACCCCGGGGAACATCGACGGGTCGTCGGGCCGCCCCACCGGCGCGGCGAGGTCGAGCGCGTGGTGCTGCACGAGCAGGAGCGTCCCGCCGGGTGCGACGAGCCGGGCCGCGCGCGCGACGTGCCCGCGTCGGGCCTGCGGCGCGAGGTGCAGGAAGTGTGACGTGACCAGGTCGAACGTCGACCCGCCGTCGAGCGCCCCGTCATCCAGCGTCGCGAGGTCCGCCTGCACCCAGCGCACGTCCACCCCGGCCTCCTGGGCCGCGCGGGCACCGCGCTCCAGCGCGGTCGCGGCGAAGTCGACGGCGGTGACGCGCCAGCCGCGCTGCGCGAGCCACACCGCGTCGCGGCCCTCGCCCGCCCCCAGGTCCAGCGCGGTGCCCGGCGTCAGGTGCGCCGTCTGGGCGACGAGCGCGGCGTTGGGCTGCCCGCTCCACACCGCGGGCGCGGTGCCGTAGCGCTCCTCCCAGCCGTGCGCGTCGAGCGACCACGCGGACGTCGCGTCGGGCCCCGAGGTGAGCCCGCGCCACCGGCCGACGGCCTCGAGTGCGTCCAGCTCGACCAGCTCGGCGTTGAGCATCCCGGCGACGGTGGCGCCCTGCGCGGCCGAGACCAGCACGGTCGCGGCGGGGTCGGACACGTTGCCCGCCACGCGCACGCCCGGCACTCCGGTCCCGCCCCAGGCGTCCGTGGGCACGGCGCGGGCCACGACGACACCGGCGTGCTCGACGGGCTCCGCACGCAGCCCGAGCGGCGCGAGGTGCTCGTCGTCCGCCTCGAGCAGCGTGCGCACGACCAGCGCGTCGGCGGCGAGCGTCTCGCCCGCGTCTGACCGCACGCCGGTCAGCCGGTCGTCGGTCACGACGAGCTCGGCGAGCCGTCCGAGCGCGACGCGCACGCCCCGTGCGGCGAGCCGTGCCGCCTCGTCGGCGGGCAGCGCGGCGTCCGGGCGCAGCAGCGTGACGCGCGGCGTCCACTGCCGCCACAGCAGCGCGGCGTGGACGCCGAGCGGACCCTCGGCGGCGACGACGACGCGCCCGTCGCCGACCTCCCAGCCGTGGCAGTACGGGCAGTGCAGGACGTCCCGCCCCCACCGCTGCGCGAGGCCCGGGACGTCGGGCAGCGCGTCACGGCCGCCCGTGGCGCTGACGACCGCGCGCGCCGCGAGCCGCGTGCCGCCCTCGAGCGTCACGACGAACGCGCCGAGCTCGCCCTCGACGGCCGTCACGCGCCCCGGCAGCACCTCGCCGCCGTAGCCGAGCACCTCGTCGCGACCGTGCGCGAGCAGCGCGCGCGGGGCGGCGCCGTCGCGCGTGAGGAAGCCGTGCGCGTGCGCGGCGGGTGCGTTGCGCGGTGCGCCCGCGTCGACGACGAGCACGCGCCGCCGGGCGCGGGACAGCACGAGGGCCGCGGCGAGGCCGGCGGGACCGCCGCCTGCGACGACGACGTCCCAGGGTCGGTCGGCGGCGGGCGGGTCAGGCGTCGGTGGGGTGGGCCGCGCCGCGGGGGCGTCCTGGGCGGGCTCGTCGTGGCGGTGGCCGTGCGTGCGCTCGTGCGTCATGGTGTGCTCCTCGCGGTCGTGGTGTGCTGTCCGCACCGTCCCGCATCCGCGGTTGGGGTGGCAAGGATCGTTGCCGGACTGGCAACATGGCGCGCATGACGGACGACGTGCTCTCGGGGGTCGGGCCCCGGCTGCGTGCGCTGCGCCAGCGCAGGGACCTCACCCTCGCCGCGGTCGCGGAGGAGACGGGCATCTCGATCAGCACGCTCTCGCGTCTCGAGGCGGGCCAGCGCCGCCCGACGCTCGAGCTGCTGCTCCCGCTCGCACGGCTGCACCGCGTGGCGCTCGACGACCTCGTCGGCGCACCCGAGTCGCGCGACCCGCGCGTGCACGCGACGCCGATCCACCGGCGCGGGCGCACGTACGTGCCCCTCACGCGCCGTCCCGGCGGGATGCGCGCGTACAAGGTGGTCCTCCCGCCCGAGCCGGGCCCGCCCGGCGAGCTGCAGGTGCACGAGGGGCACGAGTGGGTCTACGTCCTGACGGGACGGCTGCGCCTGCTGCTGGGCGACCGCGACCTGGTGCTCACCGAGGGCGAGGTCGCCGAGTTCGACACCCGGACGCCCCACGCGCTGCTCAACCCCGGGCCCGGACCGACCGAGCTGCTCACGCTGTTCGGTCCGCAGGGCGAGCGCATGCACGTGCGCGCCCGGACCCGGCGGGTCGACGACGCGTCCTGACCCGGCTCGCGTGTCGGCGCCCGGCCCTACGGTGTGCGCATGGCACTCATGGTGGAGATGGTCACGTTCGACTCGACGGACCCGCACGCGCTCGGCGTGTGGTGGGCGCGCCAGCTGGGTGGCACCGTCCAGGGCGAGACCGACGCGTGGTTCGTCGTGGTGACGGACGTGCGCGGCGTGCAGCAGCTCGGGTTCCAGCGCGTCGAGAGCCCGACGCCGGGCAAGAACCGCGTGCACCTCGACCTGCAGGCGCCGGACGTGGCGGCCGAGGTCGAGCGGCTCGTCGCGGACGGTGCGACGCTCGTCGCCCGGCACGCGGAGCACGGCCTGTCGTGGACCGTGCTCGCCGACCCGGACGGGAACCAGTTCTGCGTCTCGCAGCACGCCTGAGCGCTGCGTCGCCCCACGCGCGCGGGGGCGCCCGGCCTGGGTCCTGCGGTACCCGGACGGGCGCGTCGGGCCGGTAGCCTGGGCGGGCTCCGCGGCGCACGTGCACCGCGGACGTCACCCATCCGGCTCACGGCACCCAGCCGCGGGCACCGAGCACCAGGAGAGCACCGCCGTGGCAGCACCCTCGCGTCTGGATTCCGTCGTCTCCCTCGCCAAGCGGCGCGGGTTCGTGTTCCCGAGCGGCGAGATCTACGGCGGTACGCGCTCCGCCTGGGACTACGGACCGCTGGGAGTGGAGCTCAAGGAGAACATCAAGCGCCAGTGGTGGCGTGCGATGGTCACGAGCCGCGAGGACATCGTCGGCCTCGACTCGTCGGTCATCCTGCCGCGTCAGGTGTGGGTCGCGTCGGGCCACGTCGGTGTGTTCACCGACCCGCTGACCGAGTGCCTGAGCTGCCACAAGCGCTTCCGCGAGGACCAGTTGCTCGAGGAGTTCGAGGAGCGCAAGGGCCGGGCGCCCGAGGGCGGCCTCGCGGGCGTGCCGTGCCCGAGCTGCGGCACCAAGGGCGAGTGGACCGAGCCGCGCGACTTCAACATGATGCTCAAGACGTACCTCGGCCCGGTCGAGGACGAGTCCGGCCTGCACTACCTGCGGCCCGAGACCGCGCAGGGCATCTTCGTGAACTTCAAGAACGTGTACACCGCGGCGCGCATGAAGCCCCCGTTCGGCATCGGCCAGATCGGCAAGTCGTTCCGCAACGAGATCACGCCCGGCAACTTCATCTTCCGCACGCGCGAGTTCGAGCAGATGGAGATGGAGTTCTTCGTCGAGCCCGGCACCGACGAGACCTGGCACCAGTACTGGATCGACTACCGCACGGACTGGTACGTCGACCTGGGCATCGACCGGGACAACCTGCGGCACTACGAGCACCCGGCCGAGAAGCTGTCCCACTACTCGAAGCGGACGGTCGACATCGAGTACCGGTTCGGCTTCCAGGGCAGCGAGTGGGGCGAGCTCGAGGGCATCGCCAACCGCACCGACTTCGACCTGTCGACGCACACGGAGCACTCGGGACAGGACCTGTCGTTCTTCGACCAGGCCAAGAACGAGCGGTACGTGCCCTACGTCATCGAGCCCGCCGCGGGACTGACGCGCTCGCTCATGGCGTTCCTCGTCGAGGCGTACGCCGAGGACGAGGCGCCCAACACCAAGGGTGGGGTCGACACGCGCGTCGTCCTCAAGCTCGACCCGCGCCTCGCGCCCGTCAAGGCGGCCGTGCTGCCGCTGTCCCGCAACGAGCAGCTCTCGCCCAAGGCCCGGGACCTCGCGGCCGAGCTGCGCAAGAGCTGGAACGTCGACTTCGACGACGCCGGCGCGATCGGCCGTCGTTACCGTCGCCAGGACGAGATCGGCACGCCGTTCTGCATCACGGTCGACTTCGACACGCTCGACGACCAGGCCGTGACCATCCGCCACCGCGACGACATGTCGCAGGAGCGCGTGGCGCTCGACCAGGTGACGTCCTACCTCGCACCGCGTCTTCTGGGCGCCTGACGCCCGGGTCCCGTGGCCGCACGCGCGGCGAGGCCCGTCCCCGGTCGGGGACGGGCCACGCCGCGTGCTAGCGGGTCACTGCAGGACCTCGCGCGCGAGGTCCTCCATCCACTGCTCGCTCTCCTCGACCTCGCAGGTCGCGTCCGGGCCACGGGAGCCGCAGCTGGTCATCTCGTAGGTCCCGTCCGCCCGGCGGATGACCACGTGGTCGCGGCCGACCGTCGAGCCGTCGGGAAGCTCGCTGCCGGGGCCCTGGTAGAACACGTAGAACCAACGGTCCGAGCCCGGGATCTGGAAGAGCGGCAGCTCGGCCGCCGTCGTCGGGCTCGTGATGATGGCTGCCCTGGGCTCGGGCTCCCCGCCCTGGCCGAGGTGCCCGAGGGTGACCTCGGGGTGGTTCGGACCATCCTTGCCCTCAGGGTCGTCGGGGAACCGCTCGATGCGGTGGCTGGGGTAGAAGAACTCCCGGGACCGCGGCTCCAGCGGATCCGGGGCGTCGTGGAAGTCCCAGACGAGCCCGCTGGGGTACTCGACCCGCACGGCGACGTGGTCCGCGTCGCCGTCGGAGCGCAACCAGACCTTGACCCCGCCCGGTGCGCCGAGGTAGCCGTCGGCACCGGGCCCGACCGCCGCGACGTGGTCGTGGCCGAGGTCGACCGGCTCGGGCGGCGTGGCGGGGACGGCGGTCGCGTCGGTCGGCTCGACGGCGGCCGTCTCGGAGGACGACGAGGCGGGGTCGGTCGTGCCGTCCGCCCGGTCGAGCAGCGGCGCGCCGACCGCGACCGCCGCGGCGAACGCGGCGACGCCCGCGACGGCGCCGGCGGCGTACCGGGTCCGGCGCCTGCGGCGGCCGCGCGACAGGACGAGCGCGGGGTCGAGCGCGGGGCCGGGCTCGGGTGCTGTGTCGTGCGCGGTCGCGCGCAGGTGGTCGAGCAGCGGGTCGTTCATCAGGGCGTCTCCGTCCAGGTCGGTGCGTGCGGGTGGGGTCCACGGGGCGGCTGGTGCTCGGTGCCGGCGGTCATCGCGGCCCGCAGCACGGCGAGCCCGCGGGACGCGGTCGACCGGACGGTCCCGGGGCTGATCCCCAGGTCGTCGGCGACCTCCGTGTCGGACAGGTCGAGGAGGTGGCGCAGCACCACGATGCGGCGCTGACGCGGGGTGAGGAGCGCGAGCGCGCGCAGGAGCTGGTCGCGGTCCTCCGCGCGCCGCGAGGCGGCCACCGGCGTGTCCGGCAGCTCGTACGGCGAGACGAGGACCTCGCGGCGCCGGCGGCGCCACGTGTCGACGCGCAGGTTCACCAGCACCCGCCGCGCGTACGCGAGCGGGTCGCGGCGGGCACGGGACCACGCCGCGTACGTGCGCACGAGCGCCTGCTGCGTGAGCTCCTCGGCGCGGTGCTCGTCACCGACGAGGAGCCACGCGGCGCGCAGCAGGTCGCGCCGGTGCTCGGTCATGAACGCGGTGAACTCCGCGTCCCAGGAGACCTCCGTGGTGGCGGCCCGACCGCGGAGCAGGACGTGCCCGAGCTCGCGAGGGACCGCCGGTGGGCCGGGCTCCGGCCCGCGGTGGTCGTCGGACGTGGACGTCAGCGGCATCGTGGTCACACCGTAGAGAACGCAGCAACCCCGTCCGGTGTTGAGTCCCGACCGTGCCCGACCCGACCGGGAACGCTCGGGTCGCGGTCAGCCGTCCGCGTCGGTGGTCCCGGTCCGCACGCCGCGTGCGGCGAGCTCGGCCAGCAGCGCGGCGCCGCCGTCCGGCTGCGCGTCGAGGCACTCCGCGGGCACACCGGTGCACAGGCCGCCGGTGTCGAGCACGTCGGCCGTCGACCCGCCGCCCAGGTGCAGGACCAGCGGAGCGGCGCCGGGTCCGTCGGCGCGCATCACGCTGCCGAGCGCGACCACGTACAGCCGGGCTCCCGTGCCGGTGGGGTCCTCGAAGGTCGGGATCTCGAGCGCGTGCACGGTGCGCCCGTCGTCGTCGCGGATGCCGTCCGGGAACCAGAGCAGCACGTCGGCCCGGGGCATCCACGGGGGGACGACGCCCGTGACGAGCCGCACGTCGTCCGCGCCCCAACGGGCCGCGCCGGGGTAGGACGAGTCCGCGGCGAGGCGTTCGGCGGTGTCGTCGTCCGACCACGTGACGGGCAGCCGGATCTCGGTGCCCGCGACTCGCGCGACCACGCCGCGGCCGGGTCGTTCGCCGTCCGGACCCCCGGCGGCGAGCAGGTCGGCGGGTGTGGCGCGCGCGAGGCTCACGGTGCGCTCGACCGTCGCGACGACCGAGACGGGCACGCGGACCCCGGTGTCCCAGCCCGCACCCGTCGAACGGGCGAGCGCGGTCGTGGCGCGCACGCCGGGCGCGAGGTCGGTGACGGAGGCGGCCGCGTCGCGCGGCTCGGCGCGGATGGCGGCGACCGCGTCGGCGAGGCCGGGCACCTCGTCGACGTCCGGGCACTGCTCGGGGCCCGCCCCGTCGCACGGCACCGGGACGACGTCCCCGTCGGAGTCGACCAGGAGGACCCCGGACCGGCCCAGGCGCATCCGGGCCGCGACGGAGTAGTCGCCGAGCGCGGCGGCCAGCAGCTGGCCGTCGGGTGCGGCGAACGTCGGCAGCTCGACCACCGTGGTGGCGCCGCCGGTCACCGCGAACCCGGTCGTGCTCCACAGCAGCACGTGGGGCTCCCGGAGGTCCTGGGGGAGGACGACGAGCTCGGTCCACTCGCCGGTCTCGAGCTCGCCCGAGAACCGCAGGCCCTCGGTGGCGGGGGCGCTGCCCCAGGTCCACGTCCCGCCGCCCGTGCCTTCCGCGCTGCCGGCGGCGACACCCGTGTAGTAGGCGGCGGCCTCCTGCTCGCCGTCGGACTCGTGGCCGACCGTGAGCACCAGCTCGCGCTCGTCCGAGCTGAGGCCGAGGTCGACCTGCCACTGCGCGTCCCCGGCGAGGGGCACCGAGTGGCGTTGCGGGGCGCGCGGCGCGCCGACCCGGTTGACCGCGAGCAGCCCCTGCGCGACCTCGACGACGTGGTCGTCGCCCAGGGGCAGCGCGATCTGCGTCGGCGGCTGCGCGGGACGCGGCTCGGCGGTGCGGTCGGCCAGGTCGACGACCACGGTCGCGGCGAGCGCGACCGCGAGCACGCCGCCGGCGACGCGCGTCGCCGTGCGCCGCCGGACGTGCCGGTGCGCCGCGTGCAGCAGCGCGTCGCGGTCCAACGACATGGGCGGGGTCGCCTGCGCGGCGCGCGCGGCGAGGTCCGGGTCCGGACGCAGCTCGGCGCTCATCGGGCCTCCTCCTGGTGCGTGGCGAGCGCGGCGCGCAACGTCGCGAGCCCGCGGGACGCGGTGGACTTCACGGTGCCGACGCTCACACCGAGCTCGGCGGCGACCTCGGCCTCGGGCATGCCGATCATGTGCCGCAGCACGACGATGCGTCGCTGCCGCGGGCTGAGCAGCGCGAGCGCGCGGGCGAGCTGGTCGCGGTCCTCGGTGCGGGCGTGCACGTCGTTGCGCGCGCGCTCCGGCAGGTCCTCGGGCGCGGTGAGCACCTCGCGGCGTCGTCGTCGCCACGTGTCGACGCGCAGGTTCGCCAGGACGCGCCGCGCGTACGCGAGCGGGTCCTGCGCGCGGTGCCACGCGGCGTAGGTGCGCACGAGCGCCTGCTGGGTCAGCTCCTCGGCGCGGTGGGCGTCCCCGCACAGCAGCCAGGCGGTGCGCAGCAGGTCGTCCCCGTGCTCGGCGACGAACGCGCTGAACTGCTCGTCCGTCGCGCTGCGGGTCCGGGCTGCGCGCGGGCGAGGGGCGACGACCGTGAGCTGCTCGACGCGGACGGTGCCGTCCTCGTCGCGTGTCCCGGCTGTCATGGTGGTCACACCGTAGGAGACGCACGAGCGTGCGCGAAGGTTGAGTGCCGGGCGTCACGTCGTGGCGATGGGAGGATGGGGCGCGTGACTGTGACGAACGAGGCGACCACTCGCGCGGCGGGGGCGGTGCTCCCGCCGCTGCGGATCGGCCCCCTGCAGGTCGACACGCCCGTCGTCCTCGCGCCGATGGCGGGCGTGACCAACGCGGCGTTCCGCCGCCTGTGCCGCGAGCAGGGGGCGGGGCTGTACGTCGCGGAGATGGTGACGAGCCGCGCGCTCGTCGAGCGTGGTGAGGAGTCGCTGCGGATCATCCAGCACGAGCCCGACGAGCGGCCGCGGTCGGTGCAGCTGTACGGCGTCGACCCGAGCACGGTCGAGGCGGCGGTGCACATGATCGTCTCGGAGGACCGCGCGGACCACGTGGACCTCAACTTCGGGTGCCCGGTCGCGAAGGTCACGCGCCGCGGCGGCGGCTCCGCGCTGCCGTGGAAGCGCGGGCTGTTCCAGGACATCGTCACGCGGGCCGTGCGTGCCGCGCAGCCGTACGGGGTGCCCGTGACGGTCAAGATGCGCAAGGGCATCGACGACGACCACCTGACGTACCTCGAGGCAGGCCTCGTGGCGCAGGACGCAGGCGTCGCGGCGGTCGCGCTGCACGCGCGCACCGCGGCGGAGTACTACTCGGGCACGGCGGACTGGGAGGCGATCGCGCGGCTCAAGCAGACGGTCACGGACGTCCCGGTGCTCGGCAACGGGGACATCTGGTCCGCGCAGGACGCGCTGACGATGGTCGAGCAGACGGGGTGCGATGGCGTGGTCGTCGGGCGCGGCTGCCAGGGGCGGCCGTGGCTGTTCGCGGACCTCGCGGCCGCGTTCGCGGGGTCCGACGAGCGGGTGCGGCCGGGGCTGCGCGAGGTGGCGCACACGGTGCGCCGGCACGCCGAGCTCATGGTGGAGCACTTCCGCGACGAGTCGAAGGCGCTGCGCGAGATGCGCAAGCACATGGCGTGGTACTTCAAGGGCTACGTGGTGGGTGGCGACCTGCGCGCGCGGTTCGGCCTCGTGAGCTCGCTGGCCGAGCTCGACGAGCTGATCGCGCTGCTCGACCTGGACCAGCCCTACCCGGGCGAGCCCGCCGAGGGTCAGCGCGGCCGGGCGGGCTCGCCCAAGAAGGTCGTGCTGCCGTACGGCTGGCTCGACTCGCGTGACCTGTCCGACGACTTCCGCCGCGAGCTGCACGAGGCCGAGCTCAGCGTCTCCGGGGGCTGACCCCGCTCCGCACGGCGGGGCGGGACCTCACTCGACGCGCGCGACCCGCACCGTCGCGGCGAGCCGGGCCACGTCCTGCACGGTGGCGAGCGGGGCGCCGAGCCCGACGTGCGTGACGGCGAGCCCCGCGGTCGCGGCGGCCTCGGCGAGCGTCCGCGCGCGCGGCTCGCCCGCGAGCACGGCGCGCAGCAGGCCGGCGAGGAACGCGTCACCGGCGCCCTCGGCGTCGAGCACCGGTCCGACGTCGGCCGGCCCGACCTCCCACCAGCCGTCCGCGTCGCGCGCGATGGCCCCGCGGGCGCCACGCGTGCAGACCGCGAGCGACGCGCCGCCCGCGACCGCCGCGGACAGGTAGGCGCCGGGGTCGGCGAGCCGCGCGTCGGACACCAGCAGGACGTCCGCGGCCGCGACGAACGCGCGCTGGTGGTCGCCGATGCCGTCGTCGTCGTGCACGTCGCACCACACCGGGACGTGCGCGGCGCGCGCGACGCTCAGGAGCTCGCGCGAGGACGTGGCCAGGTCGAGGACCGCGGCGTCGGCGGAGCGCACGAGGTCACGCAGCGCGTCGTCCGCCGGGGGAGCGGTGGGCAGCTCGAGGTAGACGGAGAGCCGGTCGCCGTCGTCGGAGACGAGGTTGACGTGCCGCTCGGTGCGGCCCGCGACCGCCGGCCGGCTGAGCACCGTGAGCGGCGCCGCGCCCGCGCGCGGCCGGAGCGCGGTCAGGACCCGCTCCGCGTGCTCGTCGTCGCCGAGGGTGGTGGCGAGCGTGGTGGGCACGCCGAGCGCGGCGAGGGTGCGGGCCTTGCCGGCGGACGTGCCGCCGAGGCCGTCGTGGTGCGCGGAGGCCAGCACCATGTGCGGGACGGGCTCGGGGAGCTCGGCCACCCGGACGACGGTGTTCCAGGTGGCGGGTCCGTTCACGACGACGTGGGTCACGCACGCAACCTACGGCGCTGGACCCGTACCCTGGAAGCGCGCGACGAAAATTGCTGCAACGGATTGCAGCACGCGCAGACCTGTCGACGACGACCTGGTGGTGACGATGACGCACCTCGCACGCCGCACGTGCCGCGGCTTGGCCGCGCTCGCGGCCCTGCTCCTCCTGCCCGCCGCGCTCGGCGCGTGCTCGGACGACCCCCCCGACCCCGCCACGCAGCCCGCGTCGGACGGCAGCGGGCACGACGTCGGCGTGCAGCTCTTCCAGTGGACGTGGGACGCGATCGCGCAGGAGTGCGCCACGACGCTCGGGCCCGCGGGGTACGCGTGGGTGCTCACCTCACCGCCCAACGAGCACATCACCGGCGAGCCCTGGTGGACGTCGTACCAGCCCGTCAGCTACCGCATCGAGTCGCGGCTCGGCACGCGCGAGCAGTTCGCGTCCATGGTCGACGCGTGCCACGAGGCGGGCGTCGACGTGCGCGTCGACGCCGTCGTCAACCACATGACGGGGCAGGACGTGCCCGGCACCGGCTGGGCCGGCTCGCCGTACGAGCACTACGAGTACCCCGGCACGTGGACGCCCGCGGACTTCCACCACTGCGGGCTGACGCCGGACGACGACATCGCGATGTACCTGGACCGCGCGCAGGTCCAGACGTGCGAGCTGCTGAACCTCGCGGACCTCGACACCGGCGCCGCCCACGTGCGCGAGCGCCTCGCGGCGTACCTGCAGGACCTCGTGGACCTCGGGGTCGACGGCTTCCGCATCGACGCGGCCAAGCACATGGCGACCGAGGACGTCGCGGCGGTCGTCGCTGCCCTGCCCGACGACGTCGCCGTCATGCAGGAGGTCATCCGCGGCTCGGCGGAGCCGATCACGCCCGAGGAGTACACCCCGAACGGCCAGGTGTACGAGTTCACGTACGGCAAGGAGCTCGCCGGGGTCGTCGCGGGCTCGCCGGGGCTCGCGCTCGAGCTCGGCGAGTCGACCGCCCGGTACGTGCCGTCCGCCGACGCGGTCGCGTTCGTCGAGAACCACGACACCGAGCGCAACGGCTCCACGCTGTCCTACCGCGCCGGGACCGACGACGCGCTCGCGACCGTGCTGATGCTCGCCGGCACCTACGGCACGCCGCAGGTGTACTCGGGCTACGCGTTCGAGGACGTCGACGCGGGCCCGCGTCAGGACACCGACGGGCGGGTGCTCGACGCGACGTGCGCGCCGGACGTCGCGCCGGGCGACGACCTGGCCCCCGGCGACTGGGTCTGCCAGCACCGCTGGCCGCAGGTCGCGGGCATGGTGGGCTGGCGCGGCGTCGTGGGCGACGCGCCCGTCGTCGACACGTGGTCGCAGGGCGACGCCGTCGCGCTCGGGCGCGGACAGCGCGGGTTCGTCGTCGTGAACCTCGGCGACGACGAGCTGCGCGCGACGCTCGCGACCCGGCTGCCCGACGGCGAGTACTGCGACGTGCTCGCCGGGGCCGGGACGTGCGCGCCGACCCGGGTGCGTGACGGACGCGTCGACGTCGTCGTGCCCGCCGGGTCCGCGGTGGCGTGGGACGTGAGCCGCACGCGCTGACCGCGCCACGACGACGAAGGGCCGGGTCCCGCGGACGTCTCCGCGAGGCCCGGCCCCGGCCGTCAGGCGTGCGTCAGGCGCGCACCCACACCGTGGTCTCCGGCTCGACGAGCAGCGCGCCGGAGGCGTCGCCCGAGACCGGGCCCGACGCGAGCAGCAGCTGCGTCGGCGCGGGCAGCACGACCGGCTCGGCCGACAGGTTCGCGACGACACGCACGTCCCGGTTGACCAGGTCCAGGACGTCGTCGTGCGACGCGTGCCAGGCCAGCCCGCCCGAGCCGAGCGCCTCGGTCTTGCGCAGCGCGAGCGCCGCGCGGTAGAGCTCGTACGTCGAGCCGGGCACACCCCGCTGCGCGTCCAGCGCGTACCGCGCCCACGACAGCGGCTGCGGCAGCCAGGCCGCACCCGTGGGCGAGAAGCCGAACGCGGGGGCGTCGGCCGACCAGGGCAGCGGCACGCGGCAGCCGTCGCGGCCGAGCTCGGCACCCTGCGTGCGGAAGAACGCGGGGTCCTGACGCGCGTCGTCGGGCAGCGCGGTGTGGTCCGGCAGGCCGAGCTCCTCGCCCTGGTAGACGTACGCCGAGCCGGGCAGGCCGAGCATGAGCAGCGTCGCGGCGCGTGCGCGGCGCAGGCCCAGCTCCTCGTCGGGCTGCTCGTCGCGCGCGCCGATGCCGTTCGGGCGCGAGCCCGGCACCGGCAGGCCCAGCCGGGAGGCGTGGCGCACCACGTCGTGGTTCGACAGCACCCACGTGGTGGGCGCGCCGACGGCGTCGCTCGCGGCGTACGACGCCGTGATGACGTCGCGCAGCGAGGGCGCGTGCCACAGCGTCGCGAGGAACGCGAAGTTGAACGCCTGCTGCATCTCGTCGGGGCGCACGTAGCGCGCGAGGCGGGACAGCGGCTCGACCCACGCCTCGGCGACGAGCGCGCGGTCGCCGTCGTACTCGGCGAGCACCCTGTTCCAGGCGCGGTAGATCTCGTGCACGCCCTCCTGGTCGAACATCGGGCCCTGGTTGCCGGACCCCGTGACCTCGTCGACGCGGTCGAGCGCCGACGCGTCCTGCGACCCCTCGATCATGGACACGTGGCCGTGCCAGTCGGGCAGGCCGGGTGCCTTGACCATCCCGTGCGCGACGTCGATGCGGAACCCGTCGACGCCGCGGTCCAGCCAGAACCGCAGGACGTCCTCGAACTCGGCGCGGACCTCGGGATGCTCCCAGTCGAGGTCGGGCTGCTTGGAGTCGAACAGGTGCAGGTACCACTGGCCGTCCGGCACGCGCGTCCAGGCCGGGCCGCCGAAGATCGACTGCCAGTTGTTCGGCGGCAGCTCGCCGTGCTCGCCGCGGCCGTCGCGGAACAGGTACCGCTCGCGCGCGGGAGAGCCCGGGCCGGCCGCCAGCGCCTCGACGAACCACGCGTGCTCGTCGGACGTGTGGTTCGGCACCAGGTCGACGATCACGCGCAGCCCGAGGCCGTGCGCGGCCTCGAGCATGACGTCGAAGTCCGCGAGCGTGCCGAACAGGGGGTCGACGTCGCGGTAGTCCGCCACGTCGTAGCCCGCGTCGGCCTGCGGCGAGCGGTAGAACGGCGAGAGCCACACGGCGTCGACGCCGAGATCGGCGAGGTGCGGCAGGCGCGCGGTGATGCCGGGCAGGTCGCCCACGCCGTCGCCCGTGCCGTCCGCGAACGAGCGCGGGTAGACCTGGTAGATGACGGCGTCGCGCCACCACTCGCCGTCGGGCGAGCCGGGTGCGTGGACGAGGGTCGGTCGGGTGTCGAGGGTGGTCACGCGGTGGTCTTTCTCTGGGGTCCGCGGGCGCGGACGTGCGGGGGTCGGCCGGGGGTGGCCGGGGACCGGGGGAGGCGGGGCTCGACGTCGTGCGCCGGTCCACGCAGCGAGGTGCCGCGGGCCCGGTGACCGGGCCCGCGGCGCTCGCGGGTCAGCGGGTCGCTGCGGGCGCGAGCCCGACCGTGGCGGGTGCCGCACCCGTGGACCCGCGCACGATGAGCTCGGGGTGGAACTTGAGCTCGATGCGCGAGGCGGGGGTGCCGTTGATCTCGGCGACGAGCGCCGAGACCGCCGCGTGCCCCATCGCGAGCACGGGCTGGCGCACCGTGGTCAGGGGCGGGTCGGTGAACGCGATGAGCGGCGAGTCGTCGAACCCGACGACGGACAGGTCGTCCGGCACCTCGAGGCCGCGCGAGCGGGCGGCCCGGATCGCGCCGAGGGCCATGAGGTCGGAGCTGCAGACGACGGCCGTGTGGCCCGAGGCGATGAGCTCGAGCGCGGCGGCCTGGCCGCCCTCGACCGTGAACAGGGTCGAGACGATGTGGTTCTCGGCGTCGGTGAGGCCGAGGTGCCGGTTCAGGTTGTCGGCGAACGCGGCGCGCTTGCGCTGTGCGGGCACGAACCTGTCGGGGCCGATCGCGAGACCGATCGAGCGGTGGCCGAGCGACACGAGGTGCCGGAACGCGAGGTCGAGGGCTGCCTCGTCGTCGATCGAGACGAACGGCGCGTCGACACCGGACGCGAACCCGTTGACGAGCACGATCGGCATACCCCGGCTGCGCAGCCGGTGGTAGCGCTCCTTGCTCGCGGAGGTGTCGGCGTGCAGGCCCGAGACGAACACGATGCCGGCGACGCCGTGCTCGAGCAGCATCTCGACGTACTGGTCCTCGGTGGTGCCGCCGGGTGACTGCGTGCACAGCAGCGGCGTGTAGCCGCGCTCGGTCAGCATCGACTCGATGACCTGCGCGAACGCGGGGAACACGGGGTTGGCGAGCTCGGGCACGACGAGGCCGACGAGGCCCGCGGAGCGGGTGCGCAGCTTCTCGGGGCGCTCGTAGCCGAGCACGTCGAGGGCGGCGAGCACCGCCTGGCGTGCCTGCGCCGACACGCCGTGCTTGCCGTTGAGGACACGGGACACGGTGGCGGTGCTGACACCGGCCTGTTCCGCAAGGTCCGTCAACCGCGTACGCACGGGAGGCAGCGTAGGGGACATGGGACCTCCTCGTCCTCGCCCATTCGGGTTCGTGGGTCTCTCCGGGTCGTTCGAGCAGCCATTCTGGACGTCTGGACGACCGTCTGAAACCGTTGCCTGAAAGTTACCGTAACGACTTGCAGGTCGCGTTGCAACGGCGTTAGCGTCGGCATCATCAGGCCAGAGCCGGTCGCAGGGCCCGTCACAGCACGGTCGTCGCGTGGGCGTCTCTGGGCTACGCCACCCAAGATCAGGAGACACACGATGCGACGGAGCATCCCGGCCCTCGCGGCCGCGCTGGGGCTCGCACTTACCCTCACCGCGTGCGGCGGCAGCGGTGACGACGGTGCGAACGAGACCACGGAGCCGACGGCCGGCGCGGCCACCACCGAGCCCGCGCTCACCGGCACGCTCACGATGTGGGTCGACGAGACCCGCATCGACGTCATGAAGCCGATCGTCGAGGAGTTCCAGTCCGAGACCGGCGTCAAGGTCGACCTCGTGCAGAAGGTGTCGGGCGACATCCGCACCGACTTCGTCTCGCAGGTCCCGACCGGCCAGGGTCCCGACGTCATCATCGGCGCGCACGACTGGACCGGCGAGTTCGTCAACAACGGCGTCGTCGCCCCGATCCAGCTCGGCGCCAAGAGCGACGAGTTCGCGCCGTCCGCCGTGCAGGCGTTCACCTACGACGGCCAGGTCTACGGCGCCCCGTACGCGATCGAGAACATCGCGCTCGTCCGCAACAACAAGCTCGTCCCCGAGACCAAGGCGACGACGTTCGACGAGCTGGTCGCCGAGGGCAAGGCCGCCGGCGTCAAGTACCCGGTGCTCATCCAGCAGGGTGACCAGGGCGACGCGTACCACCTGTACCCGCTGCAGACCTCGTTCGACGCCCCGATCTTCGCCCAGACCGCGGACGGCTCGTACACCACCGACCTCGGCCTCGGCGGCGAGAACGGCGGGAAGTTCGCGACGTACCTGCAGAAGCTCGGCAAGGAGAAGGTCCTCGACCCGGCGCTCGGCGGCGACCAGGTCAAGGAGGCCTTCCTCAACGGCGAGTCGCCGTACATCGTGACCGGCCCCTGGTACACGACCGAGTTCACCAAGGCCGGCCTCGACATCTCCGTCCTCCCCGTCCCGAGCGCGGGTGGCGCGGAGGCCAAGCCGTTCGTGGGCGTGCAGGGCGCGTTCATCTCGGCGAAGTCGGCCAACCCGGTCCTCGCGAACGAGTTCGTCGTGAACTACCTGACGACCGAGGCCGTCCAGTCGAAGCTGTTCGACCTGGGTGGCCGCATGCCGGCCCTGAAGGCCGCTGCGGCCAAGGTCGACGACCCGATCCTCCAGGGCTTCAACGAGGCCGGCGCGACCGGCGCCCCGATGCCGTCGATCCCCGAGATGGGCGCGATGTGGCAGTTCTGGGGCACCACGCAGGTGCAGATCATCGGCGGCCAGGCCACCGACCCCGTCGGCGCCTGGAACACGATGGTCAAGAACATGCAGGACGCGATCGACGCGGCGTGACCTGACCGGCCGCCCGCACCGCCACCCGGCGCGTGCGGGCGGCCGCCTCACGTGCCGTGACCCGGCACGTCCCGGACCCCGCGCCCCCGTACCGCGCCCACGCGCGCGCCGTGCGGCGGCGGAGCACACTGCACACATCGGCGCCCGACGGCGGGCGCCGCGCGGAGGACCCTATGTCGCAGCAGACGATCGCGCCCGACAGCGAGCACGCCCCACCCGAACCACCTCCCGGCGACGCGCGCCCCGTGCGCGGTGACTCCTCGCCGGCCCGGGACTTCTCCCGGGGCTTCCTGGTCAAGCTCGTGCTGGTCGGCCTGATCGACGCGATCGGGCTGTACGGCATCCTCACGGCGATCTCGGTCGAGCAGTGGGCGATCGTCGCCTTCCTCGTCCTGGCTCTCGTCGCCGTCAACTGGGCGTACTTCTCGCGGCGGGCGCTCGCCGCGAAGTACCTGCTGCCCGGGCTCGTGTTCCTGCTCGTCTACGTGATCTTCACCGCCTGCTACACGGCGTACGTGGCGTTCACGAACTACGGCGACGGCCACAACTCCACGAAGGACGACGCGGTCGCCGCGATCCTCGCGCAGAACGAGCAGCGCCTGGAGGGCTCGCAGGCGTACCCGCTGACGATCCTCACCGACGGTGACGGGGCCCTCACGTTCGCGATCGTGCGCGACGGCCAGGCGCTCGCCGGCACGCAGGGGGACCCGCTCGCCCCCGCGCCGGACGCGACCGTCGAGTCCGACAAGGTCACGGCTCTGCCCGACCACGAGGTGCTCGGTTTCGGGGCCGTGGCGCAGCGGCAGCAGGAGATCGTCGACCTGCGCGTGCCGGTGTCCGACGACGCCGCCGACGGGTCGCTGCGCACGCAGGACGGCTCGACGGGCTACATCTTCGAGTCCGTCATGGAGTACGACCCCGCCGCCGACACCATGACCGACACGCAGACCGGCGTGGTTTACCGGCCCAACGACCATGGGCAGTTCCAGGCCGAGGACGGCTCGACCATCACGCCCGGCTGGCGCGTCAACGTGGGCTTCGAGAACTTCACGCGGGCGTTCAGCGACGACCGCCTGCGCACGGCGTTCGTCGAGATCTTCCTGTGGACGTTCGCGTTCGCCCTGCTGTCGGTTGTCACGACGTTCGTGCTCGGCCTGTTCCTCGCGGTCGTGTTCAACGACCCGCGCGTGCGGGCCCGCAAGCTGCTGCGCGCACTGTTGATCCTCCCGTACGCGGTCCCGGCCTTCATCTCCGCGCTGGTGTGGAAGGGCATGCTCAACACGCGCAGCGGCTTCCTCAACCAGGTGATCCTCGGTGGCGCCGAGATCCCGTGGCTGACCGACCCGTGGCTCGCGAAGCTCTCGATCATCGCGGTCAACCTGTGGCTCGGCTTCCCGTACATGTTCATCGTGTGCACGGGCGCGCTGCAGTCGATCCCCGGTGAGGTCTACGAGTCGGCACGCATGGACGGCGCCAAGCCCTGGCGCATCATGCGCTCGATCACGCTGCCGCTGCTGATGGTCTCGGTCGCACCGCTGCTGGTCGCGTCGTTCGCGTTCAACTTCAACAACTTCGCGCTCATCTACATGCTCACCGGAGGTGGTCCCAACTTCGTCGGCACGCCCGTCGTCGTCGGGCACACGGACATCCTCATCTCGATGGTCTACTCCATCGCCTTCGAGAGCGGCCTCAAGCAGTACGGCTTCGCGAGCGCCCTGTCGATCCTCATCTTCATCCTGGTCGGCGCGATCTCCTGGTGGGGCTTCCGTCGCACGCGTCGTCTCGAGGAGCTGTGATGACCACCACCCAGACCCAGCCGGGCAGGGCCACGACGAACCTGCGCCGCAGCGGGACGCACGGGCGGCGCTGGTGGCGCGAGGTGTCGTGGCGCTACCTCGTGGCGCTCGTCATGATCGTGATCTGCGTGACGCCGTTGCTGTACGTCATCTCCGCGTCCCTCAACCCGGGCGGTTCGCTCGTCGGGTCCAACCGCCTGTTCCGCACCGTCTCGGGCGAGAACTTCGCCGACCTGGAGGCGCGCGGGTTCTGGACGTGGCTCGGCAACTCGCTCGTCGTGTGCTCCGTGACGGCGATCGGCACGGTCCTCATGGGCGCCGCGGCCGCGTACGCGTTCTCGCGGTTCCGGTTCAAGGGCCGTGAGAAGGGGCTCACCGGGCTGCTGCTCGCGCAGATGTTCCCGCAGACCCTCGCGTTCGTCGCGATCTTCCTGCTGCTGCTCACGCTCAAGGACGTGTTCCCGGCGTTGGGGCTCGACAGCCTGCTCGGGCTGATCTTCGTGTACCTCGGTGGCGCGCTGGGCGTGAACACGTTCCTCATGTACGGCTTCTTCAACACGGTCCCGCGCGAGCTCGACGAGGCCGCGAAGATGGACGGCGCGACGCACGGCCAGATCTACTGGACGATCATCCTGCGCATGGTCACGCCGATCCTCGCGGTCGTCGGGCTGCTGTCGTTCATCTCGTCGTTCGGCGACTTCCTCATCGCGAAGGTCGTGCTGCAGCGCTCGGACCACTGGACCGTCGCGGTGGGGCTGTACTCGCTCGCGGCCGACGAGCGCACCGCGCCGTGGGGGCTGTTCGCCGCCGGTGCCGTCGTCGCCGCCGTGCCCGTCGTGCTGCTGTTCATGTTCCTGCAGAAGTACATCGTCGGCGGCCTCACCGCGGGGTCCGTCAAGGGATGACGTCATCGGGCCTGCCGCACCACGACGGGTCGGAGCTGTACGTCGCACGCGGCACGCCGCGGCTCGGGGACGTCGTACCCGTCCGGGTGCGCGTCCCCGCGTCGCGGACCGAGCGGGGCGTGTGGGTGCGGGTCGTGCGGGACGGCGAGCCGCGGCTCGTCCCCGCGCGGCTCGATCGCGGCGACGAGCACGAGCGCTGGTACGTCGCCGACGTGCTCGTGCACAACCCCGTCACCTCCTACCGGTTCCTGCTCGACGAGCCCGGCGGGTACCGCTGGCTCGACGGGCGCGGCCTGCACGCACGGGACGTGACCGACGCCGGCGACTTCCGGTTGACCGTGCACGAGCCGGCCCCGCGCTGGCTCGACGACGCCGTGGTGTACCAGGTGTTCCCGGACCGGTTCGCCCGCTCGTCGGGCCACACCGGTCCGCCTACCGGCCCGCTGCCCGACTGGGCGCTGCCGGCCGCGTGGTCCGACGAGCCGATCGGCGCGGGCCCGGGCGTGGCGCAGCAGCTCTACGGGGGTGACCTGGCAGGGATCGAGGCGCGGCTGGACCACCTGCAGCGGCTCGGCGTCGACACGCTGTACCTCACGCCCGTCTTCCCGGCGCGCTCGAACCACCGCTACGACGCGACGTCGTTCGCGCACGTCGACCCGCTGCTCGGCGGCGACGCGGCGCTCGCGTCCCTCGCGGGCGCGGTGCACGCCCGGGGGATGCGGGTCGTGGGCGACCTCACGACCAACCACACCGGCGCGGGCCACGACTGGTTCACCCGGGCGCAGTCCGACCCGACGAGCGACGAGGCGCAGTTCTACTACTGGACCGAGGATCCGCCCGGCTACGTCGGCTGGCTCGGCCACGCGTCCCTGCCGAAGCTCAACTACAACGCCGCGGGTCTGGCCCGACGGCTCGTCGAGGGCCCGGACTCCGTGGTCGCGCGCTACCTCGAGCCGCCGTTCGCGCTCGACGGGTGGCGGATCGACGTCGCCAACATGACGGGGCGGCACGCGGCCGACGACCACACGCACGCGGTCGCCCGCGCGATCCGCACGACGATGGCGCAGGCCAACCCGTCGGCCGTGCTCGTCTCGGAGCACTTCCACGACGCCGCGGCCGACCTGGTGGTGGGCGGCTGGCACACCAACATGAACTACTCGGCGTTCACCCGGCCCGTGTGGACGTGGGTGGTCGAGCCGGGCTCGACGCTGCCGTTCATGGGTCTGCCCGTGCCGGTGCCGAGGTCCGGGGGAGCGGCCATGGTCGCCACGATGCGTGACTTCGACTCGACCGTCCCCTGGTCGGTCACGCGGCACCAGTGGAACCTGCTCGGCTCGCACGACACCGCGCGCATCCGGACGGTCGCCGGGTCGCGCGAGCGCGTGGAGGTGGCTGTCGCGCTGCTGGCGACCTACCCCGGCACGCCCGTGGTCTGGGCGGGCGACGAGGGTGGTCTCACGGGCGTCAACGGCGAGCACGGTCGCGTCCCGATGCCCTGGGACCGCATCGACGGCCGGCCGGGTGCGCAGGGCGCGCCGTGGGACGTCGAGACGTTCGAGACGTACCGCGAGCTCATCGCGCTGCGGCGCTCGTCGCGCGCGCTGCGTGAGGGCGGGCTGCGCTGGGTGCTGGCCGAGGACGACGCTGTGGCGTACCTGCGCGAGACCGCCGACGAGCGCGTGCTCGTCGTGCTCGCACGCGACGCCTGGCCGGGCGCGCGCCTGGCGGTGACCGCGCGCGCGGCCGAGCGGCTGCACGGCGACGGCTCGGTGACCCTGACGCCGGCGGGGCTCGTCGTCGGCGGGTCGCGGGGGCCGTCAGCGCAGGTCTGGCGGCTGTCCTGACCCGTGCCGTTGCGTACGCTGGGCACCGATGACCACGCTGGAGCACCTGGACGTCGGCGGCTACGTCGACGTCGACCGTGAGCGCTGGGTCGCCGAGTCGGCGAAGTCCAAGGGGCGCACGCCGTTCGAGCGCGACCGCGCGCGCATCGTGCACTCCTCGGCGCTGCGCCGCCTGGGTGCCAAGACGCAGGTGCTCGGTCCCTCGTCGGACGACTTCGTGCGCACGCGGCTGACGCACACGCTCGAGGTCGCGCAGGTGGGGCGTGAGATCGCGAAGGCGCTGGGGTGCGACCCGGACGTCGTCGACACCGCGTGCCTCGCGCACGACCTCGGCCACCCGCCGTTCGGGCACAACGGCGAGCGTGCGCTCGCGGCGCTCGCGAAGGGGATCGGTGGCTTCGAGGGCAACGCGCAGACGCTGCGTCTCCTGACGCGGCTCGAGCCGAAGGTCGTCGCGCCGGACGGGCGCTCGGTGGGGCTCAACCTCACGCGCGCCTCGCTCGACGCGTCGGTGAAGTACCCGTGGCGGCACCTGCAGGGGCCCGTGAGTGCGGCGAGCGGGCGGCCGACGCACAAGTTCGGCGTGTACGAGGACGACCTGCCGGTGTTCGAGTGGCTGCGCCGGGACGCGCCCGCGGGCCGCAAGTGTCTCGAGGCGCAGGTCATGGACCTCGCGGACGACATCTCGTACTCGGTGCACGACGTCGAGGACGCGGTGGTGGGCGGCCGCCTCGACCTCGCGGTGCTGTCGATCCCCGACGAGCGGGCGCGCGTCGCGGAGGCGATCTCGACCTGGTACGGCGACGCGGTGGACGAGAACGGGCTGCTGGAGGCGATGGACCGCCTGGTCGCGGCGCGTCTGTGGGCGCCCGGCTTCGACGGCTCACGCGGTGCGCTCGCCCTGCTCAAGGACGCCACGAGCCAGCTCATCGGCCGGTTCGCGAAGGCCTCCCAGAAGGCCACGCGCGCGCAGTACGGCGCCGGTCCGCTCACGCGCTACGCGGCGGACCTCGTCGTGCCGCTCGAGACGCAGGCGGAGATCCTCGTGCTCAAGGGGCTCGCGGTCGCGTACGTGATGGCGCCGCGCGAGCTCGAGCCGCTGTACCACCGCCAGCGCGAGGTCCTCACGGACCTGGTGCACGTCATGGCCGACCGGGCGCCGCTCGCGCTCGAGCCGCCGTTCGCGGCGGACTGGACGCAGGCCGCGGACGACGCGGCACGGCTGCGCGTCGTGGTCGACCAGGTCGCGTCGCTCACCGACGTCTCCGCGGCGGACACGCACGCGCGGCTCGTCCGCCCGCCGCGGCACTGACGGTCCGGGGGCGCCCCCGTCGGATCGCGGGGGAGTGCTGCGTGCGCTCCCGCCGATTTCCCGCGCATCGTTGACCGGATTCCGGCGTTCTGGCTAGTTTCATGGGTGAGGGATTTGTGAATTTCCCTTACAAAATGCCCGCACTTCCCCATCGCACAGGGAGGCAAGGATGCATCACCCCACCAGGCGGGCCGGCGACGGCGCCGGACCCGCACACCAGCAGCGACGACGAGGAGCCCTCGTCGCGATGGCCGCAGCCGCGGCGCTCGTCGCGACCGGCCTCGTCGCCGCACTCCCGGCCACCGCGGCCGGGGCCTTCACGGCGACGTTCACGTCCGCCGGGGACTGGGGGACCGGTCACCAGGCGTCCGTCACCGTCACCAACGGCACGACGAGCACGGCGAGCACCTGGACGCTCGAGTTCGACCTGCCGGCCGGCACCACGATCACCAGCTCGTGGGACGCGGACGTGACCCGCACCGGCACCCACTACAAAGTCACCTCCAAGAGCTGGGCCGGCCCCTTCGCCCCGGGCGCCACCCAGACGTGGGGGTACATCGGCAGCGGCCCGTTCGCGCAGCCCACGGGCTGCACGGTCAACGGCGCCACCTGCACCGGCGGGACCGTCCCGACGAACCCGACGACGAGTCCGACGACGGGTCCCACGACGAACCCGACGACGGGTCCCACGACGGACCCGACGACGAACCCGACCGCGAACCCGACCGCGAACCCGACCGCGAACCCCGCAGGCCGCAAGCTCGTCGGGTACTTCGCGGAGTGGGGCGTCTACGGGCGCAACTACCACGTCAACAACATCAGGACGTCGGGCAGCGCGTCGAAGCTGACGCACATCCTGTACGCGTTCGGGAACACGACCGGCGGGCGCTGCTCGATCGGCGACGCGTACGCGGCCTACGACAAGGCGTACACCGCCGACCAGAGCGTCGACGGCGTCGCGGACACGTGGGACCAGCCGCTGCGCGGCAACTTCAACCAGCTGCGCAAGCTCAAGGCCGCCAACCCGGGCCTCAAGGTCCTCTGGTCGTTCGGGGGCTGGACCTGGTCGGGCGGCTTCACGCAGGCGGCGGCGAACCCCACCGCGTTCGCGGACTCGTGCTACTCGCTGCTCAACGACCCGCGCTGGGCCGGTCTGTTCGACGGCATCGACGTCGACTGGGAGTACCCGAACGCGTGCGGCCTGAGCTGCGACTCGAGCGGTCCGCAGGCGTTCGACCGTGTCGTCACGGCGCTGCGCGACAAGTTCGGCTCGAGCTTCCTCGTCACGGCCGCGATCACGGCGGACGGCAGCAGCGGCGGCAAGATCGACGCGACCGACTACGCCACCGCGGCGACCAAGCTGAGCTGGATCATGCCGATGACGTACGACTACTTCGGCGCATTCAACCCGCAGGGACCGACGGCACCGCACTCGCCGCTCACGTCCTACCCGGGGATCCCGCAGGCGGGCTTCAACTCCGAGGACGCGGTGAACAAGCTCATCGCCAAGGGGATCCCGGCGAGCAAGATCCTGCTCGGCGTCGGGTTCTACGGACGCGGCTGGACGGGCGTCACGCAGAGCGCACCCGGCGGCTCGGCGACCGGCGCCGCGCCCGGCACGTACGAGGCGGGGATCGAGGACTACAAGGTCCTCAAGAACCGCTGCCCGGCCACCGGGACGGTCGGCGGGACCGCGTACGCGAAGTGCGGCAACGAGTGGTGGAGCTACGACACCCCCGCGACGGTCGCCACCAAGACCGCCTGGGCCAGGAGCAAGGGCCTCGGCGGGGCGTTCTTCTGGGAGCTGTCGGGTGACACGAGCAACGGCGAGCTGGTCTCGGCGCTCAAGTCGGGCATCGGCTGACCGGACGACGAGGTGAGGGGGTCGGCGCCGACGGCGTCGGCCCCCTCACCCGCCCGGACGTCGGGACGACGGCGCGGACGACCTAGACTCCTGGCGTGGCGGGACGCATCCGGCGGGAGGACGTGGAGGCGGTCCGCGAGCGTGTGCGCATCGACGAGGTGGTCGGCGCGCACGTGCAGCTCAAGACCGCGGGCGTCGGCTCCCTCAAGGGTCTGTGCCCCTTCCACGACGAACGCTCGCCGTCGTTCCACGTGCGGCCCCAGGTCGGCCGCTACCACTGCTTCGGCTGCGGCGAGGGCGGCGACGTCATCGACTTCGTCATCAAGGTCGACGGCCTGGGGTTCACCGAGGCGGTCGAGTACCTGGCGGGGCGCGTCGGGATCCAGCTGCGCTACGAGGAGGGCGGCGGTCCCGCCCGGCCCGAGCAGGAGCCCGGCCGTCGGCGCCGGCTGATCGAGGCGCACAAGGTCGCCGAGGAGTTCTACCGCGAGCAGCTCACGACGCCCGCCGGTGCCGCCGGCCGGCAGTTCCTCGCCGAGCGCGGCTTCGACCGGACCGCTGCCGAGCAGTTCGGCGTCGGGTTCGCCCCCACCGGGTGGGACGCGCTCATGCGTCACCTGCGCGGGCGCGGGTTCACCGAGCCCGAGCTCGTCGCCTCGGGGCTCGTCAGCCAGGGGCAGCGCGGCGTCTACGACCGGTTCCGCGGGCGGCTCGTCTGGCCCATCCGCGAGGTCACCGGCGAGACCATCGGGTTCGGCGCGCGCCGCCTGTTCGACGAGGACAACGGCCCCAAGTACCTCAACACGCCCGAGACCGCGCTGTACCGCAAGTCCCACGTGCTGTACGGGCTCGACCTCGCCAAGCGCGAGATGCAGCGCGCCAAGCAGGTGGTGGTCGTCGAGGGGTACACCGACGTCATGGCGATGCACCTGTCCGGCGTGGGGACCGCGGTCGCGACGTGCGGTACCGCCTTCGGCTCCGACCACGCGCGCATCGTGCGCCGTCTCATCGGCGACTCCGGTTCCAGCAGCGGCGTGCAGCTCGCGACGGGGGCGTCCGTCGGCGGCGAGGTGATCTTCACGTTCGACGGGGACGCGGCCGGGCAGAAGGCCGCGCTGCGCGCGTTCGGCGAGGACCAGACGTTCGCCGCGCAGACGTTCGTCGCGGTCGAGTCGAGCGGGATGGACCCGTGCGAGCTGCGCCTCGCGCGCGGACCGGACGCGGTGCACGCGCTCGTGCGCGGCCGCCAGCCGCTGTTCGCCTTCGTCCTGCGCTCCACGCTCGCCGCGTACGACCTCGCGACCGCCGAGGGTCGCGTCGCCGCGCTGCGCGCCGCGGCGCCCGTGGTCGCCGGGATCCGCGACACCGCGTTGCGCCCCGAGTACACGCGCCAGCTCGCCGGCTGGCTCGGCATGGAGGACCTGTCGACCGTGCAGCGCGCCGTCGACGGGGCGCGTCGCGGCGGGCCGTCGGGCCGCGGCACGACGAGCGGGCCGACGCGTGCCGGTGCACCCGAGCAGGGCCGCCCCGCCCGTCCGGACCGGTCCGACCCCGTGCTGCTGGTCGAGCGCACCGCCCTCGAGGTCGTGCTCCAGGCGCCGACGCTCGTGCCGGGCGAGTTCGACGAGCTGGGGGCCGACGCGTTCGCCGCTCCGGCCCACCGCGCCGTCCACGAGGCGATCCGGGCCGCCGGCGGTGTCGTCGCCGGTGCCGCGTCCGTCGGCGCGGACGGCAGCGCCGCCGCGTGGGTCGGTGCCGTGCTGGAGGAGGCCGCCGAGCCCGTGCGCGCGCTCGTCACCGAGCTCGCGGTCGCGCCCGTGCCCGAGGACCGTCCCGAGGCGGTCGCCGACTACGTGCGCGGCGTCGTGCTGCGGCTCGTCGAGATGGGCTTCACGCGCCAGATCGCCGAGCTGCGCGGACGCCTGCAGCGCATGGACTCGGGCGCCGACCCGGCGGCCTACCAGGCGGCGTTCGCCGAGCTCGTCGCGCTCGAGGGCCGTCGTCGCACGCTGCGCGAGAGCGCCTGACGCGGCCCGGGGCCGCGGGCGTGACCCGACGCGTCAGCGCAGCGTCCGCAGACCCGTGCCGTCGTCGGACGTGGCCTGCGCCGCCCCGGCCTCGTCGGACGAGGGCGTGACGCTCGCGGTCACCGTCATCGCGCGCAGCGAGAGGTCGCCGCCGTAGTACGACAGGAACGCGGTGTCGGTCGCGTCGCGGCCGGTGGCGATGCGCAGCATCGTGTCGCGCGGCGCGAGGCGGGTCGCGTCGAGCACGTGCCAGGCGCCGTCGACGTACGCCTCGGCCACCGCGTGGAAGTCCATCGGCCTGAGCCGGGGCGCGTACACCGACGCGAGGCGCGCGGGCGTGTCGCACGCGCGCAGCAGCGCGACGACGAGGTGCGCGAAGTCGCGGCACACCCCACGGCGCGCCAGGAGCGTCTCGGTCGCGCCGTCCGTCGGCTGGCTCGCGCCCGGCACGTACCGCACGTGCGAGGCGACCCACCCGACGACGGCGTCGACGAGCTCGGCCCCCGCCAGACCGCGGAACTGGTCGCGCGCGAAGGCGAGCAGGCGGTCCGACTGGACGTACCGGCTCGGGCGGCGGTACTCGACGAGGTCGAGGTCGTCGACGGGCGGGGGCCCGGACCGCCCGGACACGGTCGCGTGGTAGTCGACGACGACCCGGCCCGCGGGGACGTGCACGCGGTGCGAGCGGCCGCCGTGCCCGGACTTGATCTCCAGGACGTCGAGCGGACCGTCCTCGTGGCGCACGACGAGCTGCTCGGTGCGGTCGTAGGAGCCGTCGGCGACCGCGACGGCGAGGTAGAGCTCGAGGGGGCTGCGCACGTCGAGGGAGAGGTGGCAGGAGACGGTGCGCAGCACGGCCGGCGGGTCCATTTCCCCGGCTGTCGGTGGCCGGAATCACGAGGGGGCAGCGCAAGTGTGAGGCTCGCGGGACGGTTCGACAAGCCCGCCCGGTGGGCACGGTGAAACCGCAGGTCAGGCGCCTGTGCTGCGGGTCGCTCGCCGCGTGCGGGGCCTCGACGCGTGGGTGGGTGCACCCCGCCGGGTGCCGCCTGCGGTCGCGCGACCGCGGGGGCGCTGCCACGATCGGTCCTGCCTCCTTCGCCACCCCCCACGACGGGAGACCTCATGTCGAGCGCCACGTACTTCACCGGGACCACGCAGGACGCGTGGGAGAAGGCCGCGCGTGCCGGATACGCCGTCAGCGGCGTGCTGCACGCGCTCATCGGCGTGCTCGCGCTGCGGCTCGCGTTCGGCGACAGCTCGGCCTCCGCGGACCAGTCGGGCGCGCTCTCGACCGTCGCCCAGGAGCCGTTCGGCCAGGTCGTGCTGTGGGTCGCGGCCGTCGCGTTCCTCGCGCTCGGCGCGTGGCAGGCGGCCAAGGCCGCGCACGTCGGCCACGCGGGCCGTGCGCACCGCGGCGACCGCGCGAAGGCCGTCGGCCGCGCGGTCGTGTACCTGGCGCTCGCCGCCACGTCGGTCGCGTGGGCGGATGGTGCGGGCTCGTCGTCGTCGGACCAGTCGAAGGGCATGACGTCGGACCTGATGTCCGCGCCGGGGGGCCGGCTCCTCGTCGGCGCGATCGGCGTCGCCGTCCTCGCCGTCGGGGTCTACCACGTGGTCAAGGGCTGGCGGAAGAAGTTCCTCGAGGACCTCACGGGGCTGCCGGGCGGGCAGGCGGGGCGGGGGACCGTCATCGCCGGCCGCGTCGGGTACATCGCCAAGGGTGTCGCGCTCGGCATCGTCGGCGTGCTGTTCGCGCTGGCCGCGTGGCACGCGGACGAGTCGGAGGCCACCGGGCTCGACGGCGCGATGCGGACGCTCAAGGAGGGGCCCGCCGGGACGCTGCTGCTCGCGCTCGTGGCGGTCGGCTTCATCGCGTTCGGCGTCTACTGCGTGGTGCGCACCCGCTACGGCCGGCTCTGAGGGTCAACGGTCGCGCGCGCGGCGGGGCACGTGCGGGCGGCGCACCGCGTCCCGCAGGCGCGGCACGACGACGCCCTCGTCGGCCATCACCGCGCGCGTCCGTGCGCGGCTGCGCAGCACACCCCACACGCCCAGCAGCCACGGGACCAGGAGCACGCTGAACGCCCAGCGGTAGGCGTCGAGCGAGTACGTCGTCGCGCCCGCGGGGGAGACCGCCTGGAGCGCGACCCCCACGGCCAGGACGCCGACGATCGTGGAGACGAACCCGCCGGTGTTGACGAAGCCGGACGCGGTCCCGAGCCGCTCGGGGGCGCTGTACGTCCGCGCGAAGTCGATCCCGACGAGGGACACGGGGCCGCCCATGCCGACGAGCACGACGAACAGCACCAGCTGCCACATGGGCCGCGGGGTCGAGGGCACCAGCACGACCAGCCATGCGACGAGCGTCATGCCGCACGACCCGAGCACCGCCCAGGTGCGCCGCAGCGGGTGGCGCCCGGTGAACCGGCCGACGAGCGGGCCCGTGGTCATCGCGGTGACGGTCAGCACGGTCAGCAGGGCCCCGGCCTCGGTCGTCGAGCGCCCCTGCGCGGTCACGAAGAACGGCACGCCCCACAGCAGCGCGACGACGTTCGCGGAGAACGGCGTGGCGAAGTGGCTCCACCAACCCAGGCGGGTACCCGGCGGCTCGACCGCGGTGCGCACCGCCCGCAGGAACGACGTGTCGGAGCGCGGCGCGTCGCTCCGGTCGTCGTCGGGCTCGCGGACCCCCAGGAACGAGGCGACGGCCGCGACCGCCCCGACCACCGCGAGCACGGTGAACGTGGACGTCCAGCCGTGGTGGTGCACGAGCCACGCGACGGGGATCGCCGACGCGAGCTGGCCCGACTGCCCGATGAGCCCGGTCACCTGCACCATCAGCGGCGCGCGCATCGGCGGGAACCACTGCGCCACGAGGCGCACGGCCGAGATGAAGATGCCCGCGTCGCCCGCTCCGATCAGCACACGCGCGGCGAGCGCCAGCGGCACGTCGTCCGCGAACGCCAGCAGGAGCTGGCCCGCGGCCATCACCGCCGAGCCGCCGCCGATGACGACGCGCGCGCCGAACCGGTCGAGCACCCGTCCCGCCGGGAGCTGCATGCCCGCGTACACGGCGAGCTGCACGACCGAGAACATCGACAGCGCGGTCGCGCCGAGGCCGAACCGCTCGATCGCCTCGACGCCCGCGACGCCCAACGACGTGCGGTGCAGGACGGCCACGAAGTACGCGGCGACCGCGGCCGTGAACACGACCATCGCGCGGTGCGACGACGTGCGCACGGGGTGCGGCACGCCGGTCATGGGGAGGCTCCGTCTCGGTGGGCGGCTCGGTGAGGGTCGGGACAGGTGCCTCGACGAACCGACCACCAGCCTACGTCCGGCCCGCCGCCGCACCGACCGCGCCACGGGGGCGCGACAGCCGCCCGAGCACGACGAAGGCCCTGCCTGCGATGCAGGTCAGGGCCCCGTGGAGCTCCCCCGACTGGACTCGAACCAGTAACCCTTCGATTAACAGTCGAATGCTCTGCCAATTGAGCTACGGGGGATCGCGCTGCAGAACTCTAGCAGCCGTTCGGGGGTGCTCCCGACCAGTCAGGCCGGCAGCCCGGCGCTCGCGCGGAGCTCGGACTCCGCCGCGTCGACCAGCGCCGCGACCTCGGGCCGGGCGAGGTCGACGCCCTCGTCGGCGACGACCTGCGTGAACAGCTCGCCGTCCTCGTCGCGCCGCAGGGCGACCCGCGCCTGACCGCCACCCGGGAGCGTGACCGAGGTGGCGTGCACCACGGACGACTGCACGCGCTCCCGGAACGTCTGCGCGAACCGCACCGACTGGCGGTCCGTGCCGAAGACGAACGTGTCGCTCGCCCCCCACACCCACCGCACGGCGAGCGTGCGCGTCTCGGGGTCGAGCGAACCGCGGTCCACGTCCGCCCACGGCGTGCGCGCCGCCTCGCCGTCGCGCAGCACGTGCAGCGCGAGTCGCGAGGCGGCGACCCGGCGGCCGTCCGTCAGGGTCGCGGCGACGAGCACACGGTCGCCGCGACGCAGGTCGAGCAAGCGACGGTCGTCGTCCGTGAGCGCGCGGGTGGAGAGGAAGCCGGCCACGGGCCCACGGTACTCGGCCCTGGTCCGGTCCCGTCCTGGTCCCGGTAGCCTGGCGGTCGATCTCGGGGCAGTAGCTCAGCCGGTCAGAGCAGCGGACTCATAATCCGTGGGTCGTGGGTTCAAGCCCCACCTGCCCCACTCGCGTTCTCCCATGTCAGCCCGTACTTTGGCGTCGCCGTCGGGCTACCGGGCGACGACGGGGACCAGTTCAGCCGCCGTGGGGACCAGTTCACGCCCGTCTCGCAGCGCCCGCATCGCCGCGCACCATGCCGACGCTGAGCTCGCCCCGGTGCGGCTCGCTGCCCTGGGCAATACACGAGATGAATCCACTTTCGTCTGGCAGTGGCGCCGGGCCTCTGGCTACCCGTAGCGTTTTCCGCGTAGGCGCTGTACGGAGCCGACACGCCCCCGGAGTGACAAGCCGGGTCGCGATGCCAAGCGACTCGACGGGAAACTGCGAAAGACAGGGGACCAGCGCGAGGAGCGGCAGCGGAGGGTTCACCGGCTTCAGGACCGCCGCTGCCGAGGAGCTGCCCGACGCCGTCGCGGTGATGGACCCCTTCCACGTGGTCCGCCTGGCCAGCGATGCGCCCGACCGGTGCCGACGACGGGTCCAGAACGACCTGCACGGACACCGCGGACGGGCATCCGACCCGCTCTACAAGGCCCGCCGGACCCTGCACACCGGGTCTGACCTGCTCAAGAACAAGCAGAAGGCGATCATCGCCGCGCTGTTCGCGGGAGACGAGCACGTCGAGGTCGAAGCAACGTGGCAGGTCTACCAGACGATGATCGGCGCCTACCGCGACCCCGACGCCACGGCCGGACGGGAGCGGATGACCACGCTGATCGCGTCGATCTCCACCGGCGTCCCGGCAGCGTTGGTCGAAGTCCGCCCCCTGGGTCGGACCCTGAAGCAGCGCGCCGCGGACGTCCTGGCCTACTTCGAGCGGCCGGGCACGAGCAACAGGCCGACCGAAGCGATCAACGGGCGCCTGGAACACCTGCGCGGCACCGCGCTCGGCCTTCGGAACCTGACCAACTACATCACCCGCAGCCTGCTCGAGACCGGCGGCTTCAGGCCGGTCCTACACCCTCCATTGCGATGAGCCGCCAACGGCTCCCCGGTGCCCTCGGGGCCGTGGTCGACGAACGCGCACAACGGGTGGAACCCGAACCCGCGCTTGAACGTCGCCGCGGCCTTCTCCTTCTCGGAGTGCGCGCCCACCAGGGTCGCGTCCAGGTCGATCACCAACGGGCTCGCTGCGCTGCGGTCGTGGTCGGGCGCGTTGACCCCGGCCGCCGCCCAGACCCTGGCCCGCGCCTTCGCGCGTGCGGTGTTGACCGCGGCCAACACCTTGTCCACATCCGTGGCCAGACGCGCGATCGTGCGTGAGGCCGTCGGGTCGGAGGCCACCGGCCCGAACACCGCCGGCTCACCGCGCACGACCGCCAGGTCCGAGCACGCGTCCCACCCAGCGCGAGGGTCAACGCGAGATCCAGCAGCACCTTGGCCGGGTCATGGTGAGCCAGCGGCGCCCGCCACGGCGCGAGCGCCTCCCGCAACGCCACGTCCAGCCCCGCCGCGCGGACCGTGGAGGTCAGCAGGACACCACCTGCCTGCGAGACCGCCGACCCGCCGTTCGCGTCGACCGCAGGTCGCGGGGAAGACCCGGTAGGCTTCTTCACCTGGAAGGTGCTCCTTGAACTGGGTTGATATGTCCGTCGCAAGACACATCATCGCAGGTCAGGAGCACTTTTCACGTCTACGGCACGCCACCGGCGTGAAAGACTGAGGCTAGGTTGTCATGGCTCACGACAGTTCGTGCCGTCGCGTAGGAGTGAGGCAGTGGTGCCCTCGCGGGGGTGGTAGACGTGCAGCCAGCGCCCGGCCGCAGGCACGCCTGTCCCTCGAGGAGTCATCGCTGACGCGGCGGCGGCCTTCGGCGGGCGCCTGGCGCAGCGCTGAGCGCGTCGTCCGATCGCGCAGGTTGCGACCGGGTAGGTCTCGGTGCAGGCGGTGTCGAAGGTGGACGGCAGGTTCGACGAACTGGGCGAGCCGGGACTGAGTCGGCGGCGCATCGTCCAGCAGCGCTGCCCGCCCGTTCGACGACGCAGCCGTTGCGCGCATCGAGGCGCTGCGTCGTGCTCAGGGGACGAAGACGCGGTAGGTCTGCGGGCCTGACCGCCGAATGACGTGGCCGTGTCCACGGCCTGGGGACGGCCGGCCCGACTGGATGGTGGCCGGCGGCGCGACATCGACCCTGACGGTTCGAGCAACACCTCGCGCTCACACAGCGGTGGCCGACCGGCTCACGACTCCCGCCCCGGCCACCCGCGTCCAAGGCCAGAATGTCCAGTGAGCACGACTCGGCATGGGAGCCCCACCGCAGGCGGACGGACGGATCTCGTCGGGACCTGAGCGGTTCGGCGGGACTCGCAGTCGGGCCGACGAGCGACGCGAGTAAACACTCTGGGTCGCTCGGTTCGTCTTAGTAGTAGTGGTGCGGTGACAAGGAGGTGAGCGAACTGTGGCACAGCTCGACGCCGGCGGTGACATGAGCGTCCCTGCGTTCGTTGACGAACACTGGGCGGACCTCATGCGGCTCGCCGTGGCGTTGTGTCGTGACCACGTCGCAGCCGAGGATCTCGTGCAGGACTGTCTAGAGCGACTCCTCTCCCGATGGGGCCGTGTCCAGTCGGCAGACTCGCCGTTAGCGTACGCCAAGCAGTCGCTCGTGCGCCTGTTCATAGACCAGACACGGCGTCGGCGGGTTCGTCTGGTCGAACTCGGCGAAAGCGATGGGCGATCGTCTGACGGTGGCATCTCCGTCGTCGATGGGTACCTGACCGCACTGGCGATGTTGCGGCAACTGCCGCCGCGGGAACGTGCGGTGCTCGCACTCCGATACATCGAGTGCATGGACGACGCGTCCATCGCTCACACACTACGCATCACGCGGAGCACGGTGCGTACAACAGCTCACCACGCACTACGCAAGCTCTCTGTAGGCACTGACACAGAACTGGAGGCTGCAAGATGATGATCTCCGAGGCAGACTTCGCCGCTCGGTTGCGTGCCGAGGCCTCTGCAGCGTCCAGCGATCGGCCACCGCGCCTACTCACCCCAGTCGACGGAACGCGTAGATCCTGGAACAGGGTGGTCCTTGCCGGAGCCGTACTTGCGGTTGCCCTAGGAGGCATCGGCACTCTTGCCGTGCAACTAGGCAACAGTGCGCCCGGGACAGCGGTGCCGCCCGGGGCCGCGCCGACCTCCGTGGACCTCCCCGCAGACGTTGCATCCATCCAGGCGGCTATGAGCGACTCGCTAGCAGTAGGTGACGCGAGGTATGAAGGTGGGACGCTGGCGGACATCGATGGCTGCCTTGGCATCGATGATCGTTTGCTCGTGCTGAAGCGTTCGTTCTGGACGTGGAACACGCAAGAGCAGACGCTGACGTCCCGCACGACCGGTGCGACTTACCGAATCGGCGACGAGTTGCCGCCGCTCAGTGGTGGTTCGTTTGGTGCGCGAAGCGTGCAGGAGACAAGCATCGAGCTGCCTTCAAACTGCGCAGACTTCGACGGCGGCGCCTTCGTGGCTGGTCCGCCGACTGCCCTCTGACGTCCGGCATCCCCCGGGACACCTAGGTGTTCTGGGTCATGACGTTGGTGACGCGTGCGCGCAGGCGTGAGGCCGGGGGCCGGTCGCCGGCGGCGGTGTGAGCGCGATGGTAGTTGTAGTGGATGTTCCAGATCTTGATCGCCGCGGCCCGCTCGGCTTCGGAGGTCCAGACCCGGGCGTAGAGGAACTCCTCGGCCAGGATCCGGTTGTAGCGCTCGACCTTGCCGTTGTGGCGGGGCGTGTGCGGGCGGATGCGCTGGTGGCGGGAGGCGGCCGCGACGACGGTGCGGGTGAAGGCGGTGGCCTTGTAGTTCGCTCCGTTGTCCGTGATCACGCGCACGATCCGAGCGATGCCGTGGGCGGCGAAGAACGCTCTGGCGCGGTGGAAGAACCCGATGGTGGCGGCGGCCTTCTCGTCGGGCAGGTGCTCGGTGTAGGCCAGGCGGGAGTACCCGTCGATCGCCGAGTGCAGATAGACGTAGCCCGCCCGTGCACCCTTGGTCTTCGCGCGCTGGGCGGCCTTGTCCTGCTTCGATCCGCGGCCGTGGGCGCGCCACCCGCCGCCGTCGGGGATCCGTCCGACCTTCTTCACGTCCAGGTGGACCATGTGCCCGGGGTAGCGGGCGGTGATCCGCCCGGTGGCGCGGTTGGCCGACCCGTCGGGGTCGATGTCCCGGCGACGGTTGATCCCCAGGCGCACCAGCCACCGCGAGACCGTCGCGAGCCAGACCCGGTGCCCTGCGCGGGTCAGCTCAAGGTGAATCTGCCGGGCGGTCCACTTGTGCGCTCGGCGCAGCCGCTCGATCAGCTCGACCAGGTCCGGGTCCAGCTGCGTCGGGCTCGAACCGGGCACGCTGGAGCGGTCGAGCAGTCCGACCTCGCCGAGCTCGTCGTAGCGGGCCTTCCCCTTGGACAGGCACTGCCGGGAGATCCCGGCCTCGGCCGCGACATGCGCGATCGGACGCGACCGGCAGCGCTGGACCAGGCGAAAACCGGCCGACAGGGGTCAACGGGGCGTTAGCGTGGCTCATGAGGGGTAGGCCTCTCTCGGCGCGGATGTGTAGGTCGCACTTCCCATCCTGCCGCCGACGGGCCTACCCCTCCCTCACACCCCGCGCCGTGTCACCAACCTCATGAACCACAACACCTAGCAGCCGTCCCACCCACGCCTCGCCGCCGACTCGCAGCCGCCTCGCCCCACACCGCCGTGGACTGGTCGGCCACCGGAGCGGGGGTGCTGGCGCCGACGCCGCAGGCGGCAGCGACGGCACCGACCACCGCCACCTGGTCTCGGTCGTCGCCCCGTCCGTCGTCACGTCGGGCGTCACGGTGTCGCCTCGCCTGCATGGTCATGCGGTCCGGGTTACGCCTGTGCAGGCTTGGTCAGCGGGCTTCGGCAATCTCCGTCCCGGCCGCGGACGACAACGGTGCCCTCGCTGCGGGCAGGCCGGTCGCCTGCGGAAAAGCTGGTCATCGACCCCACCCGGCCCCGCTGCAATGACGCAATCCTGTCAGTTCCTGCATAGACATCGCTCCGCGTGTCTATGCGGACTGCCGTATACTCTTGCGCATGACCGAGACAGTCACACCCACTTTCCAGGCTCTTCACAATGCAGGGTGTAGTCGGGGTCTGAAGCCGCCGGTCTCGAGGAGGCTGCGGGTGATGTAGTTCGTCAGGTTCCGGAAGCCGAGGGCGGAGCCGCGCAGGTGTTCGAGCCGCCCGTTGATGGCCTCGGTGGGGCCGTTGCTGGTGCCGGGCGGTCGAAGAACGCGAGGACGTCCGCGGCACGCTTCTTCAGGGTCCGGCCGAGGGTGATGATCTCGACCAGCGACGTCGGTACTCCGGTAGCGACGCAGTCGATCAGCGCGGTCATGATCTTCTTGCCGGTGGTCCGGTCCGGGTGCCGGTAGGCGCCGATCATCCGCTGGTAGATGCCCCAGGTCGCCTCGACGGGCACGTGCTCCTCGTCGGCGAACAGGGCCTCGAGGCGGGCGGCTTGCCGGTCGGTGAGCAGGTCAGCACCGGTGTGCAGGGTCCGCCGGGCCCGGTAGAGCGGATCGGTCGCGAGGCCGCGGTGCCCGTGGAGCTCCTGCTGGACCCGGCGCCGGCACTTGTCGAGGGCGTCACCGGCGAGGCGCACGACGTGGAACGGGTCCATGACCGCGACCGCGTCGGGGAGCTCTTCGGCGGCGGCGGTCTTGAACCCGGTGAACCCGTCCATCGCGACGACCTGGACGCCCTGCTGCCACGCCTTGGGCCGCCCGGCGAGCCAGTCCTTGAACACCGCCTTGGAGCGGCCCTCGATCATGTCGAGCAGTCGGGACGGCCCCGTGCCGTCCTTCACGGGGGTCAGGTCGATGATGACGGTGACGTACTTGTCGCCACGGCGGGTGTGCCGCCACACGTGCTCGTCCACGCCGATGACGGTGACCCCGTCGAACCGGGCCGAATCGGCGATCAGCACGCGGTGGCCTTCGGCGAGGACGGCGTCGTTGACCGTGTTCCAGGCCACGGCGAGCGCGTCGCGCAGCCGGGCGACGGTCAGGTGCTGGACCACCAGCCCGTTCAGCGCCCACGCCAGCGCGGCACGGGAGAGCTTCGCACGCGGCTCCGCCGCCCGGGTGGTGTCCTGCCGCCACACCCGCTCACAGGTGGGACACCGGTAACGGCGCACCCGCACGTGCAGCGTGGTGGGCCGCCACCCGAACGGCTCGTGCGCCAGTCGGCGCGTGACCGTGTCCCGCACGAGGCCCTCCGCACCGCACTGGCGGCAGAACTCGTCGCCCGGCACCGGGACGACCCGGCACTCGAGCACCGTGCGGCGGTCGGTGACGTGCTGGCCGACGACGACCAAGCCGAGATCGTCCAGACGGGCGAACGTGGTCAGGTCAGGCGGGCAGAAGGTAGCGTCGTCCAACGTCGAGGTCTTTCGGATGGGTTGGTGTGAGAACCCCCATCTTCGGAAGACCTCGACGCCTTCCCCCACCTCGACACGCCCGCCACCACGCCCGACGTCTCACGACATCGTCGACACTCCTACACCCTCATCTGTGATGAGCCACTTTGGCTCTTCGCAGTTGAGGGTGTAGAGCTACGTTGAGGTCGGCGGCGTGGCGGTGCTCGCCGAGGCGTCGAGGTCTTCCGATGATGGCGGTTCCTACGCCGGCCACCCGGAAGACCTCGACATACGCGACGCTACCTTCACCGACCCCGACGTGACGACATTCACGCGCCTGGACGGCCACGGCCTGCGGGTCGTCGGCCAGCGCCTGGAGCCCGGCCGGGCGGTCTTGGCCTGCCGTGTCGCCGAGCCGGATCCTTGGTGTCGGTGTCGCGCGTCAGACTTTGTGGCAGGGCCCGTTGCTTGCGGGCCTGACCTGTGAGGAGTCTGATCGTTCATGGCAAGACCACCGGCCGTTCCGGCCGAGGAGAAGACCAGGATCGTGTTGTCGGTCTTGGCCGGCGAGGTCACCGTCGCCGAGGCCGCCCGGCGGGCGAAGGTGTCCGAGCAGTCGGTCGGGAACTGGAAGCGGGCGTTCCTCGAGGCCGGCAGGACCGGCCTGGCGGCGGGGAAGTCGGGGCCCTCGACGCGTGAGCAGCAGCTGGAGGCCGAGGTCGCCGAGTTGACCCAGGCCCTGGGTGAGGCGCACCTGGAGGTCCGGGTGTGGAAGAAGTCCGCGGAGGGCCGGCTGGGCCCTTCGAGGACCTCGAGGTGATCCGCATCCAGGCGGGCATGCCGACCACGAGGTTCTGCCAGGTGATCGGCGTGCCCGAGCGGTCGTGGCGGCGCTGGCAGGCCCGCGCCCGGGCCGGGTCCCCGGTCAAGGGGCCGTGGCCGCGCCCGGCGCGCGAGAGCGTGCGCGTGGCCGCGCGGCGGCACGCGTTGGCGCATCCGGCATGGGGGCACCGCAAGGTGTGGGCCATGGTGCGCCACGACGGGCACCGGGTCTCCCAGGCCACCGTGCTGCGCCTGCTGCGCGATGAAGGGCTGATCCTGCCCGCCGCCTACCAGCGGGAACGCCGCCAGCTCGCGGCCCGCAGGAAGGCCGCGTTCGCCACCGAACCGACGGGGCCGAACCAGGTGTGGCAGCTGGACTTCTCCGAGTTCGAGACCACGACCGGCGGCACGTGGCGCATCGCCGGGTGCCGGGACTACTGGTCGAAGTACGAGCACCCGTGGCATGTGTCCCCGACCGCGAACCAGCACGACGCGATCGCCGCGATCGAGCTTGCCCTGGCCGACTACGAGGCGATGTTCGGCCGCCCCCTGATCGACGCGTGCGCCCGCGACGGCGACGGCAACGTCGTGCCCGCGGTGACGGTCGTGACGGACAACGGTGGCCCGTTCCGCTCGTTCCGGTTCGAGGCGTTCATCACCGCCCACCCCGAGCTGCGGCACGTGCGCACCCGGGTGCGTACGCCCGGGCAGAACGGGTCACGCGAACGCGGGTTCGGCTCCCTGAAGTACGAGCGGCTCTTCCTCGAAGAGATCGACGACGTCCTGTCCCTCGTCGCGCACGCCGACGACTACCGGGCCGAGTACAACACCGTGCGACCGCACGAGGCGATCGCCTGGAACCGGCCCCTGGAGGTCCACCTGGGCCTGGCCGACCCGCTGACCCCCAACTTTCCCGAGACCCAAGACCTGCCAGCAGCTTGACGCGGGACATCGGCGCTGCGGCGCCGAAGGCGTGGTCCGCGGGACGGTGGTGCGTGAGCTCGCGCACGAGCCTGTGGGCTGGCGCCCCACGATCGTGCAGGTCAGGGTTCCCCGCTATCGGTGCGAGGGCTGCGCGCACGTGTGGCGCCACGACATCTCGGCGGCGGCCGCGCCGCGCGCGAAGCTGACCCGCGGGGCGCTACGGTGGGCGTTGGAGGGCATCGTGATCGCCCACCTGTCGATGGCTCAGGTCGCCGCCGCGCTGGGCGTCGCGTGGCACACCGCGAACACCGCCGTGCTCGCCGAAGGGCGGGCGTTGCTGATCGCCGATGAGCACCGCTTCAACGGCGTGCACGTCATCGGCGTCGACGAACACGTCTGGCGTCATGCCCGCACGGGCGGGAAGTACGTCACGGTGGTCATCGACCTGACCCCGGTGCGCGCCGGCACCGGTCCGGCGCGGTTGCTGGACGTCGTGGAGGGCCGCTCCAAGCAGGTCTTCAAGACCTGGCTCGCCGAACGGCCCGCCGATTGGCGGGCGGGACTGGAAGTCGTCGCGATGGACGGGTTCACCGGCTTCAGGACCGCCGCTGCCGAGGAGCTGCCCGACGCCGTCGCGGTGATGGACCCCTTCCACGTGGTCCTCCTGGCCAGCGATGCGCCCGACCGGTGCCGACGGCGGGTCCAGAACGACCTGCACGGACACCGCGGACGGGCATCCGACCCGCTCTACAAGGCCCGCCGGACCCTGCACACCGGGTCTGACCTGCTCAAGAACAAGCAGAAGGCGATCATCGCCGCGCTGTTCGCGGGAGACGAGCACGTCGAGGTCGAAGCAACGTGGCAGGTCTACCAGACGATGATCGGCGCCTACCGCGACCCCGACGCCACGGCCGGACGGGAGCGGATGACCACGCTGATCGCGTCGATCTCCACCGGCGTCCCGGCAGCGTTGGTCGAAGTCCGCCCCCTGGGTCGGACCCTGAAGCAGCGCGCCGCGGACGTCCTGGCCTACTTCGAGCGGCCGGGCACGAGCAACAGGCCGACCGAAGCGATCAACGGGCGCCTGGAACACCTGCGCGGCACCGCGCTCGGCCTTCGGAACCTGACCAACTACATCACCCGCAGCCTGCTCGAGACCGGCGGCTTCAGGCCGGTCCTACACCCTCCATTGCGATGAGCCGGGAATACGCGCGAATCGCCAGGTGAGCAGCTCGCCGAGAGCGTGCCGACCAGCGGCCTCATGATCCGTTGGTCGTGGGTTCAAGCCCCACCTGCCCCACCCAGCAGCTCCAGCACCCCACCCGGTGGTCGGTTCGTCGCCCGGGACACGCCGAGACCCCACAAGTGACCGAGATCACTTCCGAAACGTCGTCGCGCGTGTCGGGGCGTGTGCCAAGTCAGCAAGAACGGCCCTGAACTGGACGAATGTCCGGATCACAAACCGGACGTCCGACTTGGTCCTGTTCCTCCTGGTCCACCGCGTCCGAATTTCACCCGAATGCCCGTGGTCTCCCACGGCTCGGCTTCTTGCACGCCTGTCCAATTTCGGGGATAGTTCTGAGTTGTCAGCGACAAATGGCAAACCCTCCGCGAGGAGGGGACGCAAAGCCACGGGGCCCACCGGGTCAGCCGAGCTACCGAACGACGAAGGAGAGCCACCATGGCCATCACCACCCCCCACACCGACGCCCCCCTGCAGCAGGGCGCTCTGCTGACCCCCGGCGAGGTCGCGGTCCTCTTCCGGGTCGACCCCAAGACCGTCACCCGGTGGGCGCAGGCCGGCAAGCTCTCGGCGGTCCGCACCCTCGGTGGGCACCGTCGCTTCCACGAGGCCGAGGTCCGTCAGCTCCTGCAGGGCGTCCCGCAGCAGCGCGCGGGCGAGTGAGCGCGGCGGGGACGTCCCGCACGTACGTCAGGCGCAAGGGCCGGTGACCGCGTCACCGGCCCTTCGTCATGCCCGCGCCCGGCGGCGTCCCGCCCGCGGTGCTCGGACCGGTCAGGAGAGCGTCGCCAGGACCGCGGCGCGCACGTCCTCGACCGGGCGGTCCGGCTGGAACACGAGCCACTCGAGGCCCGCGACGAGCGTCGCGCCGAACAGCGCGGCCGCCGTGAACCACGCGTCCCGCTCGGGCCACGCGTCCTGCACGACGGCGGCCAGCGCGCCCATCGACTCCTCGCGCACCTGACGGATCGAGTCCTGCCACGCACGTCCGGAGCGGAACGACTCCGCGACGACGAGCTTGGCGAAGTCGGGGTGGGCCTGCACCTGCTCGAGCAGCGCGCCCACCATGGACTCGACGGCGGCCCGGCCGGACCGGCCGGCGCCCGCCTCCTGCAACGCGGCGGTGAGCCGCGTGACGCCCGCGGCGATGATCGCCTCGAACAGCCCCGACTTCGAGCCGAAGTTGTAGAACACGCTGCCCTTCGCGACGCCGGCCGCGGCCGCGATCTCGTCGACGGTCGTCGCCCCGATGCCGCGGTCGGCGACCAGCGCGAGAGCGGCATCGACGATCTGCTGCCGCGTGTCCGTCATGGTCCGCAACCCTAGACCGCCTCTCGTCGTCCGCCCGGCCTAGATCGACAGGACGGGGTGCAGGCGCTCGAGCGTCCACGTGCGCATGCGCCCCGCGCGCCACGCCGTCACGGCCAGCGAGCCCACGAGGACGCCCGCCAGGACGGCGACCGCGACCCAGAACCGCGCGTCGACGGGCCCCGTGATGACCTCCCGCAGGCCGGTGACCGCGTAGCTCATGGGCAGCAGCGGGTGGATGGCGCGGAAGAACGCGGGCGTCGTCTCCACGGGGTAGGTCCCGCCCGACGAGGCGAGCTGCAGCATGAGCAGGGCGAGGATCGCGACCTTGCCGGCCGCGGGGCCGAGCACCGCCATGAGCATCTGCTGGAGAGCGAGGAACGTCGCCGCCACCAGCATCGTGAACGCGAGCGTGCCGATCCCGGAGCTGAGGTCGAGCCCGAGACCGAGGTGCACCACGCCGAGCATCACGACGACCTGCGCGACGCCGAGCGCGAGCGCCGGCAGGTACCCGGCCAGCGTGACGCGAGCACCGGACGCGGGCGTCGCGAGCGCGCGCGGGGGCAGGGGCCGCAGGAGCAGCCACGTGATGAGCGCGCCGACGAACAGCGCGAGCGGCAGGAAGAACGGCGCGAAGCCCTCACCGAAGCCCTCGGCCTGGCTCACGTGCTCCTCCGTGACGTGCACCGGGGAGGCGATGGTGCTCGCGCGTGCCGGCGCCGCGACGTCGGCGGGGATCGCGGACTCGCCGTCCACGAGGCCGTCGGCGAGCTGCCCCGCGCCCTCCTGCAACCGGCCCGAGCCGTCGGCGACCTTCCCGGCGCCGTCGGCGAGCGTCGCGGTGCCGTCCGCGAGCCGGCCGGCGCCGTCCGCGAGCTCACCCGTGCCGTCGACCAGCTCGTCCGCACCGGACGCGAGGTCGGCGGATCCCGAGCCGAGGCGGGTCAGCCCTGCCGCGAGGCGGGACGTGCCGTCCGCGAGGGCGTCGGCCCCCGTGGCGGCGCTCGTGGTCCCGGTCGCGAGCGCGCTGGATCCGCTCTCGAGCGTGTCCAGACCGTCGGAGAGCGAGGACGTGCCGTCCGCGAGCGTGCTCGCGCCGTCGGCCAGCCGGCCGAGGCCCGAGGCGAGGTTGCCCGTGCCGTCCGCGAGGTCCTGCGCGCCGGCCGCGAGCGTCGAGACGCCGCCGGCCAGGTCGTCCGCGCCGCTCGCTGCGCTCGCCGCGCCGCTGGACAGCGCCGCCAGGCCGTCGGACAGCTCGGAGAGCTGCGCGTCGGACGGCAGGGCCCCGGCCTGCGCGGACAGTCCCGTCAGCAGCTGAGCGGCGGTCGTGTCGCCCGCCTGCGCGCGAGCCGTGAGGTACGCGGAGACCTGACCGAGCCCGGTGCGCAGGGTCGGCACCGCCGACACGAGGGGCGACAGCTCGTCCTCGAGGATGCTCACGCCGGTGGCGAGCGCGGCCGTGCCGTCCCGCAGGTCGTCCGCCCCCGACGAGGCGCTCGTGAGCCCCGAGGCGAGCGTGCCCGCACCGGAGTCGATGCGCGCGGCGCCGTCGGCGGCGGTCTGCGCGGAGCTCGCGAGCGTGGCCGCGCCGTCGGCCAGGGAGTCGGCGCCGTCGGCGGCGTCGTGCGCGCCCTGCGCGACGCGTCCCGCGCCGTCGTCGAGCGTCCCGAGGCCCGCTGCGAGGTCGTGCGCGCCGCTCGCGGCGTCGCCCGCGCCGCGCGTGGCGCTCGTCGCTCCCTCGGCCAGCGTGGCGGCGCCCGTGGCCAGGCGTGCCGCACCCGCGTCGAGCGCGCCCGCCCCCGCGGCCAGGTCCCTGGCTCCGTCCGCCGCGTCGTGTGCACCGCCGGCGACCCGGGTCGCGCCGTCGTCGAGGTCGCCGGCCGCCGCGTGCAGCGTGAGCGCACCGTCGGACGCCTGCGCGAACCCGTCGCGGGCAGCGCCGAGCCCGACGAGCACGCGCTGGGTCGCCTGCTCGCCGATCGAGTCGGAGACCGCGGCCTCGACCTGCGTCATCGCGCTGCGTCCCAGCGTGGAGGCGAGGAAGGAGTTCGCGTCGTCGTACGTCACGAGGATCTGCGCGCTCGTCGGGTCGTCGCCCGACGCGGACGCGACGTCGGCCGAGAAGTCTGCCGGGAGCGTGACCGCGAAGTAGTACGTCCCGTCCGCGACCCCGGCCGCCGCGTCGCGCGCGTCGGTCGGGCGCCAGTCGAGGTCGGCCGACGACGTGAGCGCCTCGGCCACCTCGTCGCCGGCCCGCAGCGGTGCGCCGTCCAGGGTCGTCCCCGCGTCGGCGTTCACGAGCGCGACGGGGAGCCGGTCGAGGTGCCCGGTCGGGTCCCAGAAGGCCCACAGGTACAGGGCCCCGTAGAGCAGGGGCACGAGGATCATCGCGGCGACGGCGAGCCGGGGCAGCCGTCCGCGGCGGAACCGGCGCAGCTCGGTGCCGGTGGTGGTGAGCGCGGGCATGGGGGAGTCCTCGGGGTGAGCGCGGTCAGGCGGCGTCGGTCGCGGGCACGGCGTGCGGGCCGGTCGCGAGCGTCACCTGCGTGGGTGGGGTGCGCCAGGGCGTGCGGCCGACCTCGTCGAGCGAGGCGACCGCCGCGACGACGGTCGTGCCGGAGGCGGTCAGCGCCTCGAGCCGCGACCAGAGAGTCGCCCGGCGGGTGGAGTCGTGGACCTGGTCGACGTCGTCCACGACGAGCAGGCGCGGGCGCTGGGCGGCCGCGAGCGTCACGCGCAGGAGCAGGGTGTCGACCTCGTCGAGGTCCCACACGACGCTCGTCGTCCGGGGCAGGGGCCGCTCGCCGAACACGGGGCGTGCGAGCGCGGCGAACGTGCGCTGGTCCACACGCGGCACGCGCCGGTACCAGGGGGCGAGCCACGTGAGCCGCTCCCGGACGACGTCGCCGACCGTGACGCTCGGGTCGAGGTCGTCGATCCCCGCGAAGCCCGCGATGGCGGCCTCCCGCTGGACGCGGTCGCGCTCGCGGGGCAGGGCGTGGCCCAGGACGGTGAGGGACGACCCGGCGTCGGGGACCATGCGGCCCGCGAGCGTGAGCAGCAGGCTCGAGCGTCCGGCGCCCTGGGGTCCCTGCACGACGGTCAGGGCACCGGCGGGCAGCTCGAGGTCCACCGGGCCGTACACGACGCCACGATCGCCGTGCAGCGCGAGCCGGTGCGCGGCCACGGCCGCCGGGACCGGGGGTGTCCCGGTGTCGGGATCGGAGGCTGCCGGCTGACCGGCGACGTGCTGGGGCGGGCGGAGAGGGGTCTGCTGAACCATGCGATCGGACTCCTGACTGACTGGTCAGTACAAAGCATAGGTCGCGATGCCCGACTCGTCACCCCGCGGGCGCTGTCTGTCCCGTCACACGCGCGGACCGGGCGAGAGCCCGCGCGGCGCGGCATGGGAAGATGCTCGGCATGGCGATGCGAGAGATCCGGACCGTCGGCGACCCCGTGCTGCGCACCCCGTGCGACCCGATCACCACCATCGACGACCGCGTCCGGTCCCTGGTCGAGGACCTGCTCGAGACGGTCGACGAGGACGGTCGCGCCGGGCTCGCCGCGAACCAGATCGGCGTCGGCCTGCGCGCGTTCTCCTGGAACATCGACGACGAGATCGGCTACGTCCTCAACCCGACGATCGTCGAGCTGTCCGAGGACGAGTACCAGGACGGCGACGAGGGCTGCCTCTCGGTCCCCGGGCTCTGGTTCCCGACCCGGCGCGCCTGGTACGCGCGCGTCGTCGGGCACGACCTGGACGGCAAGGAGGTCGTGGTCGAGGGCACCGAGCTCATGGCGCGCTGCCTGCAGCACGAGGTCGACCACCTCGACGGGATGCTGTACCTCGACAGACTCGAGCGGTCCGTGCGCAAGAAGGCGATGCGCGCGATCCGCGAGCAGCTCTGAGCCGCCGCGCCGGCCCGGTCCGGCCGTCGTCGATACGCCCTCCCGGCAACCGGTCAGGCCGGCCGCGTCACGCATCCGGGGGACGTGCGGCGGTTCCGCTTGGCGTCTCGTCGCCTCGTCGTGCATCCTGAAGGCCGTACGCCGCGTGCGCCCCAGGGTGCTCCGCAGCAGTCACGAGGTCGTTGGGGAAGGCGAACCTCGAGCCGCTGATGGAGGACGACATGGCAGGTGCGATCACCCGCGGTGTGCTTTTCGTGCACTCGGCACCGCGTGCGCTGTGCCCGCACATCGAGTGGGCGGCGGGCAACGTGCTGGGTCAGCGCGTCTCGCTGGACTGGACGGAGCAGCCGGCCGGTCCGGCGTTCTACCGTGCCGAGCACTCGTGGCAGGGCGTGCCGGGCACCGGCGCGCGGCTGGCGTCCGCGCTGCGCGGCTGGGCCCACCTGCGCTACGAGGTCACCGAGGAGCCGAGCCACGGCACCGACGGCTCCCGCTGGAGCCACACGCCCGACCTCGGCATCTTCCACGCGCAGACGGACGTGCACGGCAACGTCGTCGTCCCCGAGGACCGCATCCGTGCGGCGCTCGAGCACGCGGGCGACCCGGCGCGCCTGCGCGCCGAGCTCGACCTCGCGCTCGGCCAGGCGTGGGACGACGAGCTCGAGCCCTTCCGCTACGCGGGAGCGGGCGCACCCGTGCGCTGGCTGCACCGCGTCGGCTGAGCTCGCACCCGACAGCACGAAGGGGCGCCCCCACCGGGGGCGCCCCTTCGTCGTGCGTGAGGGTCAGGCGCTCGTGACCACGAGAGCGACGTTGTGACCGCCGAAGCCGAACGAGTTGTTGATCGCGGCAATGTCGCCCGAGGGCAGCGCACGCGGCGTGTCGCGCACGAGGTCGAGAACGAGCTCCGGGTCCGGGTTGCTGACGTTGATCGTCGGCGGGGCCTGACGTCCGTGCAGCGCGAGGACCGTGAAGATCGTCTCGAGCGCACCCGCACCGCCCAGCAGGTGGCCGGTCATCGACTTCGTCGCGGACAGCGCGACGTGGTCCGCGTCGTCGCCCAGCACCCCGCGGATCGAGCGGGCCTCGATGAGGTCGCCCACCACCGTGGAGGTCGCGTGCGCGTTGACGTGCACGACCTCGGGCGCGGACACGCCCGACTCCGCGAGCGCGGCACGCATGGCGCGGACCTGGCCGTCGCCGCTCGGCTCGGGGGAGGTGATGTGGTACCCGTCGGCGGACAGGCCGACGCCCGCGATGCGGGCGTACACGCGCGCCCCACGGGCCGCGGCGTGCTCCGCGCTCTCGAGCACGACGACACCCGCGCCCTCGCCGATCACGAACCCGTCGCGGTCGACGTCGTAGGGCCGGGACGCGCCCTGCGGGTCGTCGTTGCGCAGCGACAGCGTGCGCGACGCCGCGAACGCGGCGATCGGCATGGGGTGGATCGTCGCCTCGGTGCCGCCCGCGATGACGACGTCGGCGCGCCCGGCGCGGATCATGTCGACGCCGTAGCCGATCGCCTCGGCACCCGACGCGCACGCCGAGACGAGCGCGTGCGCACCCGCCTTGGCACCGAACTCCAGCGACACGTAGGCCACGGGGGAGTTGGGCATGAGCATGGGGACGGTCATGGGCAGCACGCGACGTGCGCCCTTCTCGCGCAGCAGGTCCCAGCCGTCGAGCGTGGTCCAGATGCCGCCGATGCCGGACGAGACGACCGCGCCCAGGCGCTCGCCGTCGACCTCGGGGGTGCCCGCGTCTGACCACGCCTCACGCGCCGCGATGATCGCGTACTGCGCGGAGGGGTCCATGCGCTTGAGCTCGGGCCGCTCGAGGACGTCCTCGGGACGGACCTTGATCGTCGCGGCGAACTGCACCGGGATGCCGTAGCGCTCCGACCAGTCCTCCTCGAAGGGACGGGCGCCGGACTCGCCGGCGAGCGCCGCGGCCCACGTGCTCTTCACGTCGCCGCCGAGGGGCGTGGTGGCGCCCAGGCCGGTGACGACGACGTCGGTCGTGTGGCTCATCGTTGCTCCCAAGAGGTCGGGTCCCGGTCTCACGGGTGTCGTGCGGGGGTTCCGGCGGTGCCGGGTGGCCGGGGCCGGACGGGCGGGTGCCGGACGGTGTCCGACGACGCCCGGCGCGTCCGTCCTGCGCACGCGCGCAGGACGGACGCGGGTGGGTCAGGCCTGCGCGTTCGCGATGAAGCTGACGGCGTCGCCGACGGTCGCGAGGTTCTTGACCTCGTCGTCGGGGATGCGCACGTCGAACTTCTCCTCGGCGAGCGTGACGATCGTCATCATCGACAGCGAGTCGATGTCGAGGTCGTCGGTGAACGACTTCTCCGGCTGCACCGCGTCGGTCGGCAGGCCGGTCTCCTCGCTCACGATCTCGGCCAGGCCGGCCAGGATGTCCTGCTCGCTGTACGCCATGGGTGTCTCCTTCGTGGGACGTTAGGGGTCGGACGAACGGTACAGCCGGGCGGCCGGACCGACGGGGGAGTGCGGACCGCGGTCGCGGCCCGCGGGGGTGTCAGGGCAGGACGACGACCTGGGCGGCGTAGACGAGCCCCGCACCGAAGCCGATCTGCAGTGCGAGCGCGCCCGACGACACCTGGCCCTCCCGGAGCAGGCGCTCGGTCGCGAGCGGGATCGACGCCGCGGAGGTGTTGCCCGTGTCGACGATGTCGCGTGCGACCACCACCGACTCGGGCAGCTTGAGCTGCTTGATCATCTGGTCGACGATCCGCATGTTCGCCTGGTGCGGGATGAACGCCTCGACCTGGTCCGCGGTGATGCCCGCGGCATCGAGCGCCTTCTGGGCGACGGGCGCCATCTGCCACACGGCCCACTTGAAGACCGACTGGCCCTCCTGGCGCAGCGTGGGCCAGCCCGCGCCCGTCTGCGTCTCCTTCCAGGAGTGCGTCTGGCGGATGGCCTGCGCCTGGCCGCCGTCCGAGCCCCACACCGTGGGGCCGATGCCGGGCGTGTCCGACGGTCCGACGACCACCGCGCCCGCACCGTCGCCCAGCAGGAACGAGATGGAGCGGTCGGTCGGGTCGATGAAGTCGCTCATCTTCTCGGCGCCGATGACGAGCACGTGGCGTGCGGTGCCGGCGCGCACGAGCGCGTCCGCCTGGCCGATGCCGTAGCAGTAGCCCGCGCACGCGGCCGAGATGTCGAACGCGGCGGCGGGCGTCGCGCCGATCCGGTCGGCGATGATCGCGGCCCCCGCAGGGGTCTGGTGGAAGTACGTGACGGTCGACAGGATGACGGCGTCGATGTCCGCACCGGTCAGACCGGCGTGCTCGAGCGCCTTGCGTGCCGCGCCCTCGGCGAGGTCGAGCACGTCGGTGCCCTCGCCGGCGCGGGCGCGCGTGACGATCCCCGTGCGCTGGCGGATCCACTCGTCGGACGAGTCGATCGGCCCGGCGATGTCGTCGTTCGTCACGAGGTTCTCGCCGCGGACGCCGCCGATCCCGAGGATGCGGGTGTGCGCGGGGCCGGTGGCCTGCGTGAGGGTGGGACGGGTCACGACGACTGCTCCTGGCTGCTCGCGGACGTGGGGACGGCCGACGACGCGTGGCGGCGCACGAGGTCGCGTGCGGCGTCGAGGTCGGCGGGGGTCTTGACGGCGACGGTCTCGACCCCGGGCAGCGTACGGCGCGCGAGGCCCGTGAGCACACCACCGGGGGCGACCTCGAGCAGGCCGGTGACGCCCAGCTCGAGGAGGGTCGCGCAGCACAGGTCCCACCGCACCGGGTTGGCGACCTGCGCGACGACCCGCGCCAGGGCCTGCGCGCCGCTCGCGACCGCGGCGCCGTCGGCGTTGGACAGCAGCGTGACGCCGGGCTCGCCGGGCGTCACCTCGGCTGCCGCCGCGCGCAGCTCGTCGACCGCGGGCGCCATGTGCTCGGTGTGGAACGCGCCCGCGACCTGCAGGGGCACCACGCGTGCGCGGGCGGGGGGCTCGGCGGCGAGCGCGGCGAGGGCGTCCAGCGTGCCGGCGGCGACGACCTGGCCGCCCCCGTTGACGTTCGCGGGCACCAGCGCGTGGCGCGCGAGGGCCGCGAGCACCTCGTCGGGGTCCCCGCCGAGCACCGCGCTCATGCCGGTGGGCGTCACTGCGGCCGCGCGGGCCATGGCGGCACCGCGCACCGCGACGAGCCGAAGCGCCTCGTCGTCGGTCAGGACGCCCGCGACCGCCGCTGCGGCGAGCTCACCCACCGAGTGGCCAGCGGTCACGTCCACGCGGTCCGCGACCGCCGCGCCCAGCGGGGCGCTCACGTCCAGCTCGAGGACCGCGCGCAGCGTCGCGAGCGCGGAGGCGACCAGCAGCGGCTGTGCCACGGCGGTGTCGCGGATCGTGTCGGCGTCCGACGTCGTGCCGTGCGCGACGAGGTCGAGGCCGGTGGCCTGCGATGCACGGCCCACGGCCTCGGCGACGGAGGGCAGCTCGAGCCAAGGGGCGAGCATGCCGGGGGACTGGGCACCCTGTCCGGGGCAGACGACGACGAGCACCCGTCAACTGTGCCTGCCCGACGGCGGGGCACCGGTACGCGGCGCGCACCGAGAATGTGGCGGGGCGTTGTGGCTGTCCTACAAAGCCCTCCTGTCGGTGCGCCGGCGGTCAGGAGGTCGCGTCGAGCCGCCCCACGGCGAGCGCCGTCTGGAGCACGTACGACTCACGCGGGTCGAGCGGGTCCCACCCCGTGACGTCCGCGACGCGCTTGAGCCGGTACCGCACCGTGTTGGGGTGCACGTAGAGCGAGCGTGCGGCCGCCTCGAGCGAACGGCCCGTCCCCAGGTACGCCGAGATCGTCTCGAGGAGCGCGCCCTGGCTCGCGGACAGCGGGTCGTACGCCTGCGCGACGAGCGTGCGGCGTGCGAGCGGGTCGCCGACGAGCACGCGCTCGGGCAGCAGGTCGTCCGCTGCGACGGGCCGCGGCGCCTGCGGCCACGCCGCCGCGGCCTGCAGCCCGGCGAGCGCCGCACGGGCGGAGCGTGCGCTCTCCGTCAGGTCCGCGACCTGCGGCCCCACGACGACGGGCCCCGGCCCGAAGCGCGGGAGCAGCGACGTCACCGCCGCGCGCAGGTCGCCCTCGCCGCCCAGGAAGATGACGAGCCGGTCGCCCTGGATCCCGACGAGCGCGTCGTCGGCCGCGCGGCTGGTCGCACGCCGCAGGTCCGCCGCGCGGACCTCGTCGATCGGCGCCGCGGTCGTCCCGACCACGACGAGGGTGGGACCGCGCCCGCCCCAGCCGAGCGCGGCGACGCGCGAGCGGACCGAGTCGTCCACGTCGCCGCGGACCAGCGCGTCGACCACCAGCGCCTCGAGCCGGGCGTCCCACGCGCCGCGCACCTCGGCGGCGCGCGCGTAGACCTCGGCAGCGGAGAAGGCGACCTCCCGCGAGTACAGGAGCACCGCCTCGCGCAGCTCGCGTTCCTCGCCCGGCGCCGCGAGGCGCTCGGCGTGCGTCTCGACGACGTCGACGACCACGCGCACGAGGTGCAGCGTGTGCTGCAGGGAGATGGACCGCGTCAGCTCGGGTGGGGCGCTCGCGAAGATGTCGCTCACACCGTGCGGCGGGCGGGTCGAGTCCGCGAACCACGTGATGAACGCGCTGATGCCGGCCTGGGCGACCAGGCCGACCCACGAGCGGTCCTCGGCGGGCAGTGTCCGGTACCAGTCCAGGTCCTCGTCGAGGCGGCGCATCGCGGCGGCCGCGAGCAGCCCCGCGCCCTCCCGCACGCGCCGCTGCGTCTCGCTCGTCGGGACGTGCTGCGCCACCGCCTGGGACGGCGTGAGCGCCCCCGGGGCCGCGGCCCGCGGCGTCGTCGTGGAGCGCGCGGGGCGGTCGGAGGAGCGGGACATGCGCCGAGCATAGGCGGACGGCTTGTGGGAAGTCGACAAAGCCCGGCGCGCGTCGCGGCCCGGTTCGCGCCGCTGGGGCCCCGCCCGGAGCCCCGGCGGATCGTCCGTCTGGCCCGGTTCGCGGCGTCTCGGGTCGGTCCCCCGGACGCCGACGGGCTAGTGTCGCAGCATGGCTCTGCTGCCCCGTCTGAGACAGCTGATGCGTCGGCCCTCGTCCGCCTCGCGCGTCGGCGCCCGTCGTCCCACGAGCACGGCGCGCCGCGGCGACACCCTCCACGAGGACGCCCTGCGGTCGATGTTGTCCGACGACCCGAACAACGTGCGCGCGTTCGCGGCCCTCGCCGAGATCGTGCGCCGTCGCGCGGCCGAGACCGGCCCCGACGGCGACCCGTTGACCGCGCCGCAGGACGACGCCGAGCGGCAACGTGCGGCCGACCTCGCGGTGTGGTCGCTCGGCGAGGAGCTCGCGGGCAACCCGCGCGCCTGGTACCCGCTCATCGAGGTCGCCCGCCTGTCGGTGCGCGACGACCACGAGGGGACGCTGCGCCGGCTGACGACCGCCGCGGAGCGTGACCCGTCGGGCACGGCGCTCGTGGAGGCGCTGAGCCTGCTGCGGGAGGCGGGCAAGCCGGTCGACGCGCTCGGGATCGGCGTCGGTCACTGGCGGCCGCGCGAGCACGACCCGGCGGTCGCGCGCCAGCTCGTCCTCGCGGCGGTCGAGGCCGACCGGCCGCTGGACGCCAAGCAGTACCTCGCCAACCTCGACCTGTACCCGGACCAGGCGTCGGTGCGCGAGCTGCGTGAGGAGCTCGCGCACGTCGTCGCGCAGGCACAGCAGGCGATGCCGGGGACCTGAGCGCTCCCGTACCTGAGTACTCCCGCGCCGTCGCGGCGCGGACGACGAAGGGGGCCGACGATCGCTCGTCGGCCCCCTTCGCGCATGTCAGGCGCGGACCGTCAGGAGTCGCCGCCCGCATTGCCGGACGTGCCGGCCGTGACGTCGTGCAGGCGGTAGCGCTCGATCGCCTGCGCCGGGGCGTCCGCGGCCACCGCACCCGTGCGCGCGAGCTGCTGCAGCACGCGCACCGCGGTCGACGGGCCGTCGATCTTGAAGTGCCGGCGAGCGGCGGCGCGCGTGTCCGAGAAGCCGAAGCCGTCGGCACCGAGCGTCGCGTACGTGCCGGGCACCCACGCGCGGACCTGGTCCGCCACGAGGTGGTCGTAGTCCGTCGTCGCGACGAACGGACCCTCGGCCCCCGCGAGCTTCTGCGTGAGGTACGCGGTGCGCGGCTCCTCGTCCGGGCGCAGGAACGCCTGGGCGTCGGCCTCGAGACCGTCGCGGCGCAGCTCGCTCCACGACGTCACGGACCACACCGCGGCCCGCACGCCCCAGTCCTCGGCGAGCAGGTCGCGCGCCTCGAGGGCCCAGGGCACCGCGACACCCGACGCGAGGATCTGGGCGCGCGGCCCGTCACCCTCGGCGGGGGCCAGCAGGTGGATGCCCTTGAGGATCCCCTCGACGTCCACACCCTCCGGCTCGGCGGGCTGGACGATCGGCTCGTTGTAGACCGTGAGGTAGTAGATGACGTCACGGTCACGACCGCCGTTGTCCGGCGCGTACATGCGGTCGATGCCGTCGCGCACGATGTGCCGGATCTCGTAGCCGTACGCCGGGTCGTAGTGCACGACGTGCGGCATGGCGCCCGCGATGAGCGGCGAGTGCCCGTCGGCGTGCTGCAGGCCCTCACCGGTGAGCGTGGTGCGCCCCGCGGTCGCCCCGATGAGGAAGCCGCGCGCCATCTGGTCGCCGGCGGCCCAGAACTGGTCGCCCGTGCGCTGGAACCCGAACATCGAGTAGTAGAAGTAGAACGGGACCAGGGGCTCACCGTGCGTCGCGTACGACGTGCCGACGGCCTGGAACGCGGACGCGGACCCGGCCTCGTTGATGCCGGTGTGCATGATCTGCCCGGACTCGGACTCCTTGTAGCTCAGCATCAGGTCGCGGTCGACCGCGAGGTAGTGCTGACCCACCGTGTTGAAGATCTTCGCGCTGGGGAAGATCGAGTCCAGGCCGAACGTGCGGGCCTCGTCGGGGATGATCGGCACCAGCCGGTGGCCGAACTCCTTGTCCTTCAGGAGGTCCTTGAACAGGCGCACGAGCGCCATGGTCGTGGCGACCTCCTGCTGGCCCGAGCCCTTCGCCAGGCCGTCGTACTTCTCCGGCGCAGGCGTCGTGACGGGCTTGTGCGTCGAGCGGCGCTCGGGCACGAACCCGCCGAGCTGACGGCGGCGCTCCAGCATGTACTGGATCGCCTCGTCGTCGGCACCCGGGTGGTAGTACGGCGGGACGTAGGGGTTCTCCTCGAGCTGCGCGTCCGTGAACGGGATGTGCAGCGTGTCGCGCAGCGTCTTGAGGTCGTCGATCTTGAGCTTCTTCATCTGGTGGGTCGCGTTGCGCCCCGCGAAGCCCGAGCCGAGCCCGTAGCCCTTGATCGTGTGCGCCAGGATGACGGTCGGCTGGCCGGTGTGCTCGCGCGCCGACTTGTAGGCCGCGTAGATCTTCCGGTAGTCGTGACCGCCGCGCTTGAGCGCCCAGATCTCGTCGTCGGTCATCTTCTCGACGAGCGCCTTGGTGCGCGGGTCGCGCCCGAAGAAGTGCTCGCGGATGAACGCGCCGTTCTCGGCCCGGTACGTCTGGAAGTCGCCGTCCGGCGTGATGTTCATCAGGTGGACGAGCGCGCGGTCCTTGTCGGCGTTGAGCAGGACGTCCCACTCGCGGCCCCAGATGACCTTGATGACGTTCCAGCCCGCACCCCGGAACTCGGCCTCGAGCTCCTGGATGATCTTGCCGTTGCCGCGCACCGGCCCGTCGAGGCGCTGCAGGTTGCAGTTCACGACGAACGTGAGGTTGTCGAGGTTCTGCTGCGCCGCGAGGTGGATGAGGCCACGCGACTCGGGCTCGTCCATCTCGCCGTCGCCGAGGAACGCCCACACGTCCTGCTGGCTGGTGTCCTTGATGCCGCGGTTGTGCAGGTAGCGGTTGGTCCACGCCTGGTAGATCGCGCCCGACGGGCCCAGACCCATCGACACGGTCGGGAACTCCCACAGGTCCGGCGCGAGGCGCGGGTGCGGGTAGGACGGCAGGCCGCCGCCGGGGTGCGACAGCTCCTGACGGAACCCGTCGAGCTGGTGCTCGCTCAGGCGTCCCTCGAGGAAGCCGCGGGCGTACACGCCGGGGGAGGCGTGGCCCTGGAAGTACACCTGGTCGCCGCCGCCCGGGTGGTCCTTGCCGCGGAAGAAGTGGTTGAGGCCGACCTCGTACAGCGTCGCGACCGACGCGTACGACGAGATGTGGCCACCGACGCCGATGCCGGGGCGCTGCGCCCGCGTGACCATGACGGCCGCGTTCCAGCGGTTCCACGAGCGGTAGCGCCGCTCGATGACCTCGTCGCCCGGGAAGTAGGGCTCGTTGTGCACCGCGATCGTGTTCACGTACGGCGTGTTCATCGACGACGGGATCGCCACGTTCCGCTCACGCGCGTGCCGCAGCAGGCTCATGAGCACGTACCGCGCGCGCGGGCCGCCCTTGTCGTCGATGAGTCCGTCGAGGGACTCGACCCACTCCCCGGTCTCGTCGGGGTCGATGTCCGGTACCTGGCTGAGCAGGCCGCCGATGAGCGGGCCTGTCTCGTCGATCTGAGCCACCAGTGCTCCTCGCCTCTCGTCGGCGCGCGGGCCGGATCGGCCACGGCGCACATCGTCGGCCCGGGCCCGAGCGTGGCTGGCTGCCGCGTGCACGGGGCGGGTAGTCCGCCCCATTCTCGGACCCTGACGGCCCGAAAGTCACACGCGGGTCATCTCTGGTGCACGTGACGTCCGTGACAGTGCCTCCTGCGTCACACGCCCACCGCACGCCCACCGCACGGCCGCCGACCCGTCCGGCACGGTCCACCGCGGCGACTCTTGCCAGGTGGCGCCTGCTGCGGTGGGCTAGGTTGTGCGCACATCGGGAGGCGCCCGCAGGGGTGGGGGCCGCGACGAAGGGATCGGACGGGACGTGTCAGCGAGTGCGGACGCCGGGCAGCAGCAGGCTGCTCGACTGGGATTCGCCGCGGGGCAGGTGATCCAGGAGCTCGGCTACGACGACGACGTCGACGAGGGCCTGCGCGAGTCGATCGAGGCGATCACGGGTGCCGAGATGGTCGACGAGGAGTACGACGACGTCACCGACGGTGCGGTGATCTGGTTCCGTGAGGACGACGGTGACCTCACCGACTACCTCGTCGACGCCATGACGGTGCTCGAGGACAACGGCCCGATCTGGGTGCTGTCGCCGAAGTCGGGCCGGCCGGGCCACGTGTCGCACTCCGACATCGAGGAGGCCGCGACCACGTCGGGCCTGCACGCGATGTCGACGTTCGCGATCGCCCCGGACTGGTCGGCGACGCGGCTCGGCACGCGCGGCCGCGGGAAGTGACCGCAGCGGGCACGCGTGCGCTCGTCGTCGGCGAGCCCGTGCCGGACCTGACGCTGCCCGACACGCACGGCACGCCCGTCACGCTGTCGCAGCTGCGCGGTGGCGCCGTGGCCGTCGTGTTCGTCCCGTTCGCGTTCTCCGGGATCTGCACGAGCGAGCTGTGCGAGCTGCGGGACAACCTCGAGGCGTTCGACGAGGCCGGTGTACGGCTGCTCGTCGTCTCGTGCGACCCGATGTTCACGCTGCGGGCGTGGGCGGAGCACGAGGGCTACACGTTCGACCTCCTCTCCGACTTCTGGCCGCACGGCGAGGCCGCGCGCGCGTTCGGCGTGTTCGACGAGAGCACCGGGCACGCGCTGCGCGGCTCGTTCCTCGTGGACGCGCAGGGCGTGCTGCGGTGGAGCGTCGTCAACGCGCGCGGCCAGGCGCGTCCGCTCGGCGCCTACCGCGAGGCGCTCGCGGCGCTGTGAACGCCAGCGGGCGCCCGCTGGCGGGCCACCGCGCCGGGCGCCGGGCGCTGCCGGTAGGCTGTGCCGCCGTCGGGCGCCCGGGCGCGCGGCAGCAGGGGCCTGTAGCTCAGCTGGTCAGAGCACCGCGCTTACACCGCGGGGGTCGCCGGTTCGAACCCGGCCGGGCCCACCAGGCGGACGCCGCGACGACGCGCGCACGAGGAGATTGCCCGTCATGAGTGACGCCCGCTCGGGGCCGCTGCGTGTCGCGACGCTCGCCGTACGGCCCGTGAAGTCGCTGCGCGGCGTCGAGGTCGAGCGGGTCGCGCTCGACCGGCACGGGCCCCGCGGGGACCGGCGGTGGATGGTGGTCGGCCCGGACGGCGCGACCGTCACCGCACGGCAGGTGCCGGCGATGCTCGGCCTCACCGCGCGCCCGGTCGACGGGGGTGTGGAGCTCACGGCCCCCGGGCGCGTGCCGCTCGTCGTGCACGAGCCACGCGCGGGCCGGCGGGTCCCCGTGACGCTGTCCCGGGTGGGCGAGGCGACCGCGTGCGCGGCGGAGGCGGACGCGTGGCTCTCCGAGGCGCTCGCGCTCGCGGTGCGGCTCGTGTGGCTCGACGACCCGGCGCGACGGTCGGTCTCGCCCGACCACGGCGGGCGACCCGGCGACCCGCTGTCGTTCGCGGACGCCGCGCCCGTGCTCCTGACGACGACCGCGTCGCTCGACGCGCTCAACGGCTGGCTCGCGCACGAGCAGGGGCACCCGCCGCTGTCGATGGAGCGGTTCCGCCCCACGCTCGTGGTCGACGGTGACCTCGAGCCGTTCGCGGAGGACCGGTGGGCGCGCGTGCGCGTCGGAGACACCGTGCTGCGCTTCGCCGAGCGGTGCGACCGGTGCGTCATGACGACGGTCGACCTCGACACGCTGCGCACCGGCACCGAGCCGACGCGCACGCTCGCACGGCACCGCCGCGAGGGCGGCAAGGTGTGGTTCGGGGTGCGGCTCGTGCCCGAGCAGGTGGGAGAGCTCGTCGTCGGCGCGCCCGTCGTCCCGCTGACCTGACCCGCCCGCCGGGTAGCGTGCTCGTCTGTGAGCGCTCCTCGTCTGGCCGACGTCGTCCGGGTCCTCGAACGGCGCTACCCGCCGTCGACCGCCGAGTCGTGGGACGCCGTCGGCCTGGTCACCGGTGACCCCGACCAGCCGGTACGTCGCGTGCTGTTCGCGGTGGACCCCGTCGCCACGGTCGTCGACGAGGCGCTCGAGTGGGGTGCGGACCTCGTCGTGACCCACCACCCGCTCCTGCTCAAGGGCGTGACGTCGGTGGCTGCGACGACGTTCAAGGGGGCGGTGCTGCACCGGCTGGTGCGCGGCGGCTGCGCGCTGCTGGCCGCGCACACCAACGCGGACGCCGCGACCGACGGCGTCGCGGACGCGCTCGCCCAGGTGCTCGGGCTCGTCGACGTCGAGCCGCTGCTGGCGGACGCGGGCCCTGCGCTCGACAAGCACGTCGTGTTCGTGCCGGTCGCCGACGCGCCGCGCGTGGTCGACGCCATGGCAGCGGCCGGGGCCGGCGCCCTCGGGGCGTACGAGCGGTGCGCGTGGACGACGACCGGCGAGGGGACGTTCACGCCGCTGCCGGGCGCGTCGCCCACGATCGGCTCGGTCGATACCCGCGAGGTCGTCGTCGAGGCCCGCGTCGAGATGGTCGCGCCGCGCGGTGCCCGCACCGCGGTCGTGACGGCGATGCGCGGCGCGCATCCGTACGAGGAGCCCGCGTTCGACGTGCTGGAGGCCGCGAGCCTGCCCGGGAGCACCGGCACGGGACGCGTCGGCAGGCTCGCCGAGCCCACGACGCTGCGCGCGTTCGCGCAGTGCGCCGCGGACGCGACGCCGGCCACCGCGCAGGGCGTGCGGTTCGCGGGCGACCCGGACGGTCGCGTCGAGCGGGTCGCGGTCGTCGGCGGGTCGGGCGACCCGTTCTTCGACGCGGCGCGCGCGGCGGGTGCCGACGTGTACGTCACGGCGGACCTGCGCCACCACCCCGCGTCCGAGCAGCGCGAGCGTGCGGCGTTCGACGCGCGCGGGGGCAGGGCGGCGACGCCCTACCTCGTGGACCTCGCGCACTTCGCGTCCGAGTGGCCCTGGCTGCCGCTCGCCGCGCGCGACCTGGCGGCGGACCTGCACGCGCAGGGCACTACGGTGGAGACCCGCGTGAGCGTGCGGTGCACCGACCCGTGGACGGGTCGCGTCGGCCGCACGGACTCCCGCAGCAGCTAGCCCCGCCATCCGGCGAGAGCCGACGACGACCCACGCGCGCCGCCGCGTACGGAAAGGACTGCCCGTGGCCAACGCCCCCGCAGCGGACCAGCGACGACTCCTCGACGTCCAGGCGCTCGACACGCGCCTCGACCAGCTCGCGCACCGGCGCCGGACGCTGCCCGAGCTCGCGCGCATCGCCGAGCTGGACTCGCAGGTCGCGGACCTGCACACCGCGCTGGTCACGTCGCAGACGGCCGTCGCGGACCTGCGCCGCGAGCTCGCGAAGGCCGAGGCGGACGTGCAGCAGGTGCGGGACCGCGCGGCGCGCAACCAGGCGCGTCTCGACGCGGGTCAGGGCACGGCCAAGGACCTGCAGGCGCTGCAGCACGAGCTCGAGTCCCTCGCGCGGCGCCAGGGCGACCTCGAGGAGGTCGAGCTCGAGGTGATGGAGCGTCTCGAGGCGCACGAAGCAGCGCTCGCCGAGGTCACCGCGGCGCACTCGCAGCTCGTCGAGAGCAAGGCGCAGGTCGTCTCCGAGCGGGACGCGGCGTACGCGCAGCTCGACGCCGAGGCCGCCACCGTGCAGGCCGAGCGGGCGGGCGCCGCGAGCGGTCTCGACGCGGGCCTGGTCACGCTGTACGACCGGATCCGCGCGCAGCTCGGGGGGCAGGGCGCGGCAGCGCTGCGCGGCCGACGCTGCGAGGGGTGCCACCTCGACCTCAACCCGTCCGACGTGGACGTCATCACGGCGAAGCCGGACGACGCGGTGGTCCGCTGCGAGGAGTGCGGGCGGATCCTGGTCCGGCTGCCCGAGGGGCAGTGATGCGGCGGCTCGTCGTCGAGGCCGACGGGGGCTCGCGCGGCAACCCGGGTCCCGCCGGGTACGGCGCGCTCGTGCGTGACGCGGCCACGGGCGAGGTGCTCGCCGAGCGGGCCGACTACGTCGGGATCACGACGAACAACGTCGCGGAGTACTCGGGCCTCGTCGCGGGTCTGCGCGCCGCGGTCGGCATCGACCCCGACGCGGCGATCGAGGTCCGGATGGACTCCCAGCTGGTCATCCGCCAGATGAGCGGTGAGTGGCAGGTCAAGCACGACGACATGCGCCGGCTCGCGGCGCAGGCCCGCGCGCTCGTCGACCCCACGACGGTCACGTGGACGTGGGTGCCGCGCGCCGAGAACGCCGCCGCGGACCGGCTCGCGAACCGCGCGATGGACACGCGTGGCCCGGTCGTGACCGACGCGGCCGCGTCGGCGTCCGTGGCGGCTGAGGCCGTGCGGCGGCGGCAGCCGGGCCCGTCCGGGGCGGGCGTGCGGTTCGACGACGAGCAGCCCGTCACGGTCGTGCTCGTGCGGCACGGCGAGACCGCCATGACCGTCTCGCGCGGCTACTCGGGCTCGGGCGAGCCCGGCCCGCCGCTCAACGACCACGGCCGCGCACAGGCGCGTGCCGCGGCCGCGCTCGTCGACCGCGTGGGCCGCGACCTGTGGGGGGACATCGAGTACCCGAGCGAGCTCCTCGCGTCGCCCATGGTGCGCACGCAGGAGACCGCCGGGATCGTGGCGGAGCGGCTCGGGCTGCCGGTGCGGACCGACGACCGCGTCAAGGAGGCGGACTTCGGTGAGTGGCAGGGTCTGACGTCGGAGCAGATCGAGGAGCGCTGGCCGGGCACGCTCGAGCCGTGGCACACGCTCGCGACGGTGCGACCGCCGGGCGGGGAGTCGATCGCCGACGTCGGGGAGCGGCTGCGGTCGGTGTACGACGACCTCCTCGCGGCGGGCGGGGGACGCACCGTGGTCGTCGTCTCGCACGCCGTCGCCATCCGCGCGGCGCTCGGTCTCGCGATGGGTGCGCACCCCGGGACGTGGAGCCAGCTGCGCGTCTCGCCCGCGTCCGTCAGCATCGTGCGCCTGTACTCCGACCGGCGCCACGAGATCGCCGTGGCGGGAGCGCCGAGCGAGGGCTGGTCCTAGGTCGCGGCGACCAGGGCCGCGACCGACGCCACGAGCGCGAGCGGCGCGAGCAGCAGACCCTGCCGGACGATCGTCGCGGCCGGCACGTCGAGCAGCACCTGACGGCACCGCTGCCACCACAGGACGGTCGCGAGCGAGCCCCACGGGGTGAGGATGGGTGCGACGCCCGTCCCGACGAGCAGCGCGGCGATGCGCAGCGGGTCGCCCGCCGTCGCCGGGTCGAGCGCCAGGAACGCGGGCAGGTTGTTGATCCCGTTCGACGCGAGCGCCCCGACGCCCGCGAGCCGCAGCAGGTCCAGCGGGCCGTGCCCGTCGCCCGCCGCGCGGTGCAGCACGCCCGCGAGGCCGTGCGCGTGCGCGGCCGCGACGAGCACGAACAGCGCGGCGACGACGAGCAGCGTGCGCCACGGGACCATGTCGCCGGGCGCGACCGGCAGCGGTCGGCGCCGCGCGAGCGTCACGGCGAGCAGCACGAGCGCCGTCACGCCCGCGGCGAGCTCGGGCGTGACGCCGACGACGAACGCGACGGCCATCGCGGCGACGGCGACGCCGGTGACGCGCAGCAGGACGGGGTCGGGGGCGTCGGGCGTCGCGACGGGTGCGTACCGGCCGCGGATCGCGCCCCGGTCGCGCACGGCCAGCACGACGACCGTCACGACGACCGCCGCGAGCGCCGGCGCCCACATCAGCGTCAGGTAGTCGGTGCCCGAGCGCCGGATCTCGTGGTCCGCGAGCAGGTTCGTCAGGTTCGAGACGGGGAGCACGAGCGAGGCCGTGTTCGCGAGCGCCACGATGGCGAGCGCCATCGGCAGAGGAGGCGTGTGCGTGCGGCGCGCGAGGGCGATCACGACGGGCGTGAGCAGCACCGCCGTGGTGTCGAGCGAGAGCACCGCGGTCACGACGGTCGCGAGCACGACGACACCGGCCCACAGGACCCAGCGGCGGCCGCGGGCGGCGCGCGCCGCGAGCGCTGCCGCGGCCGCGAACAGGCCGGCGCCGGCGCAGAGCTCGGACACGACCGTGAGCGCGGCGACGAACAGCAGGACGGGGCCGGTGCGCTCGGCGAGCGCGACCGCGTCGTCGCGCGGCAGCACCCCCGTGGCCACCACGACCACCGACACGACGAGCGCGACCACCCACCACGGGCGGCCGCGAGCCGGCGTGCTCACCCCACCACGAGCGTGAGCGTGCGCGGCCCCCGGGCACGTGCGTCGCCCAGCTCGACACCCAGGAGGGCCGTGCCGACGAGCTCGCCGGCCGCGTGCGCCAGCGCCTCGGCGTCCCGCGGCGGCTGCGCGCGACGCGTCAGCAGGTGACGCGCGAGGACGCCCCGCGTGTGCTTCGCGTGGTGCGACACGACCGACCGTCGCCCCGCGAGCTCGCGCTCGACCCGCACGGCCACCCAGTCCGCTCCCGCGGGCGGGCGCCACATCGCGACGTAGTCCGCCGACCGGCCGTCGACGACGAGCGCGCCCTGCGCCTCGGCGTCGAGCACGTCCGGCAGCGCCGCGCGCCAGGCCGCCGCGAGCGGACCGATGCCGGGCAGGTCGACCCTGCCCGACAGCCGGTACGCCGGCACCGCGTCGTCGGGGGTCACGACGCCCCACAGCCCCGAGAAGATCCGCACGCACGCCGCCGCTCGTCGCCGCTGGGCGGGTGTCAGCCCGGCGAGCCCCGCCGCCGCGTACAGCACGCCCGTGTAGACGCCGCGCCCGGGCGCGGCGGGCGCCTCGCGCAGCCGGGTGTTGCGCGCGACCTCGTCGGCCAGGCCGGGGGACACGCCGAGCACCTGCGCCGCGTCCGGCCGGGCCGAGACCTCGACGAGCGCGTCGAGCACCTTGGCGCGCAGCGGGTTCAGCGCGGGGGAGGACAGCGCGTCGAGGTCGACCGGGGCGCCGCGGCGCGGCGCGGTCTTGCCCTCGGACGGGGGGAGCAGCAGGAGCACCGCACGACTGTAGGACGCCCGCACCGCGCGGGCCGCGTCAGTCCGGGTGCGGCGCGACGTGACGTGCGTCGTCCTCGTCGCCGGGCCGGGCCCGCGGTCGCAGCACGACGGTCCCGGAGTCGAGGTCGAACGGCGGTGCGTCGTCGCCCGCGTAGTGGATGTCGAGCCGCTGACGCTCCTTCTCGGCCGTCAGGTGCTCCCGGTTCGGCTGGAACAGGTCGCCGAGCGAGTCGAACAGCCCGCCGGCCGCGCTCCCGACGTCCGTGCGCACCGCGCGCGGCCGGTCGAGGAACCGGTCGAGCCGCCCGCTCGCCACCAGCCGGTCGGCGACGACCAGCAGCCCGCCGACCACCGCGACCCCGACGACCCAGGCGAGCCAGCCCATGCGCCCATGCTGGCACGCGCCCGCGACGTGCGTAGACTCGTCGCGCGGATGAGTCAGCCAGGCGGCCGCGTCGGTGAGGCCCTCGGGCCCCACCGCCGAGGAACGTCCGGGCTCCGTAGGGCAGGGTGGTGGGTAACACCCACCCGGGGTGACCCGCGGGACAGTGCCACAGAGAACAGACCGCCCCGACGTGCCGGTTCGCCGGCCCGGCCGGGGTAAGGGTGAAACGGTGGTGCAAGAGACCACCAGCGCACCGGGTGACCGGTGCGGCTCGGCAAACCCCACCCGGAGCAAGACCAGACAGGGAGCGTTCGAGGGCGGCCCGCCCGAGCTCCCGGGTAGGTCGCTGGAGGCGTGCGGCAACGTACGTCGTAGATGGATGGCCGCCACCCGTGCGCGGGCGACCGCACACGGGGACAGAACCCGGCGTACCGGCTGACTCATCCGTGCCAAACCGTTGAGGTGCGGGGATTCTCACACCTCACGGTGAGGACCTTGGTCCCGTACGCGGGCTAGCGTCGGCTCATGACCAGGGCGTCCACCGCACCGGCGCGTCTCGCGCGTGCGGCGGCGCTGTCGGTCCTGGTGGTCGCGCTGGCCGCGGTCGGGCACGCGCTCGGCGGGGGACCCGCGCCGCAGCCCGGTCTGCTGGTGGCGCTCGTCGCGGTGTCCTCACCCGTCACCGTGCTGCTGTGCGGCCGACGCGTGACGCGCGGGGTCGCGCTCGCGGTCCTCGCCGTGGGGCAGCTGGCGCTGCACGGTGCGTTTACCGTCGTCGGCTCGTGCGCGACGTCCGGACCCGCCGCGGGGGCGCACGCGCACCACGGGGGTGCGCACCTGCAGCACGTGTGCGCCACGGGTGCCGAGTCGCTCACCGGTCCCTCCGCCGGTGCGATGGTCGCGTGGCACGTCGTCGCGACGGTCGTCACCGCGCTCCTCGTCGCGGGGGTCGAGCGCGGCTTCCCGCTCGTCGCAGGGGTGCTCGCGGCCCTGTTCCAAGCGCCCGCCGCGCTCGTCGCACCCGTGCTGGCGCGGCTCCTGCCCGCCGGCGAGCCCGACGCGCGCGTCGCGACGCTGCACCTGCGGGGCACGCCGGCGCGCCGCGGACCCCCTCCGCTGGCGTCCCCGCCCACCGGCACACCGCCGAGCTGACGCGCCGACCGCGCGCGGCCCGGTGCGCCGCACCGACCCCGCCGCCCCGCGGCCCGCCCGAAGGACCCCTGACCCATGCACCGCACCGACCCCACCCCGACGCTGCGCGACGCGCCCCCGACCACCCGACGCACGCTGCGGTCCCTTGCGGCGCTCGTCGCGACGGGGGTGCTGCTCGTGGCCGGGGCGAGCGCCACGCACGCGCACGACACGCTCCTGTCGACCGACCCGGCCGACGGCTCGACCGTCCCGGTCGCGCCCGAGGCGGTGACGCTCACGTTCTCGTCGCCCGCGATGGCGCTCGGCACGCGCGTCGTCGTCCTGACGCCCGACGGCCGGGACGCCGCGGCCGGTGAGCCGCTGCTCGACGGCGCCGCCGTGACCCAGCCGCTGTCGGGTGAGCTGCCGCCCGGCCGGTACACCGTGCAGTGGCGCGTGACCTCCGCCGACGGCCACCCCGTCGACGGGACGTTCGCGTTCACGGCGGCGAGCGGCACCGGGACGCCCGAGCCGCCGCCCACCCCCACGCCCACCCCCACGCAGGCGCAGTCGCCCACCTCCGGTGCGGGTCAGACCGCCGCGCCGTCCCCGACGCCGTCGGCGCTGCCGACGATCGACCCCGGCCCGCGCAGCGGTGGCCCCGCGTCGTTCGTCGTCGGGGCGCTGTTCGTCGTCGTCGCGGCCGTCGCCGTCGCCGCGCTCCTCGCCGCCCGTCGTCGTCGCCCCTGACGTGCGGGCACGTCCCGCGTCCCGCCGACGGTCACCGCGCCGGCCGGCGGGCGCGGGACGTGCACCCACGTGACGAGCACGACCGAGATGACCAGCAGCAGGAACCACGCGACGAGCTTGTGCGGCGACACGGGGTGCCAGCCGGCGGCCTGCGCCGGGTACAGCCACGCGCCGGCGAACGTCGCGAGGTTCTCGGCCACCCAGATCACTGCGGACACGAGACCGAACGCCACCAGGACGGGCATGCGCACCACGCGCGTCAGCACCCGCACGTGCATCACGCAGCGCGCCCACACGGTCAGCACCGCGGCCACCAGCAGCCAGCGCGCGTCCCACCACCAGTGGTGGGTGAAGAAGTTGACGTACACCGCGGCGGCGACGAGCGCCGTGACCCACCGCCGCGGGTAGCGCTCGAACCGCAGGTCGAAGATCCGCATCACGCGCACCAGGTACGAGCCGACCGCCGCGTACATGAAGCCCGAGAACAGCGGCACGGCGCCCACCCGCAGGACGCCGTCCGCGGCGTACGACCACGAGCCCACGTCCGTCTTGAACAGCTCCATCGCGGTCCCGACCACGTGGAAGACCCCCACGACCCGCAGCTCCGCGACCGTCTCGAGGCGCGTGACGAGCATCAGCACCTGCAGCGCCAGCGCCGCGAGCGTCAGGAGGTCGTTGCGTGCCAGCGGCGCGTCGTCGGGGTACCAGAGCCGGGTCGCGAGGATCACCGCGAGCAGCAGCGCACCGAACAGGCACGCCCACGCCTGCTTGAGGACGAACACCACGAGCGTGACCAGCCACGCCCGCGGACCGTCCGTCGGGAGCCCGTCGAGGCGGCGGTGCGCCCACGCGTCGACGCGCTGCTCGACCGAGGTGAGGCCGCGCTCGACGGCGGAGCGGGCGTGAGCCAGCGGGGCGACGACGCGCCGGGGGAGCAGCACGCCACCACCTCACCACGACGCGCCGCCCGCGGGCGGTCGTGCGTGTGGAGGTTCGGGGTGGGGACCGGGCAGGTCAGCGGTGCAGGAGCCGCCGCTGACGGTCGTCGGCGGCACGCTGCCACGCCGACGCCAGGCGCGGGTCGCCCCCGGCACCCCGGTCCGTGGGGGTCGCGTCCGTGAGACCGGCGAGGTACGCGCGGTCCGCCGCGACGCGCGGGGCGAGCGGCCCGGGCGCGCCGTGCCCGGGCACGACGAGCCCGGCGCCCGAGGCGGCCAGGGCGTCGAGCGCCAGGACGTAGTCGCCGAGCGGGTCGCTCGCCGCCTCGTCGAGCAGCGGGACCTCGACGTCGCTCAGCATGTCGCCCGCGACGAGCACGCCCACGTCCGCCACGAGCAGCGCGCCGTGCCCCGGGGCGTGCGCGCGGTGCGCGAGGACCAGGACCCGTGGTCCCGCCCAGCCGAGCGCGGCCGTGTCGAGTGAGCGCCAGCCGGGCGGTGCACCCGCCGGGGCGGGGTGCGTCGGGGCGACCGCGGGGACCGGTGCCATCGCGGCGGGGCCGTCCCCGGGCCGGGACCGCAGGACGCGCGCGAGCTCGTCGTCCGCGTCCCGCTCGGCGGCGAGCGTCGCGTGCTCGTCGTCGCGGGCCGCGACCGCCCAGCGCGGCACACCCGCGAACGCCGGCCCGTCGAGCCGGTGGTCCCAGTGCGGGTGCGTCGACCACACGGCCACCGCGCGCCACCCGGCCGCCGCGAGCTGCGCACCCAACGCCGCGACCTCGTCGGCCGTCACACCCGGGTCCACGACGAGACACGCGCCGCCGGACCCGACGAGCACGGTCGTCGTGGTCGCGTACACCGCGCTCGTCGTGACGAGCACGCCCGGCGCGACCTGCGCGAGGGCCAGGGCGTCAGTCCTCGTCCGTGACCGCCGCGAGGGCCGCCGCGCCCACGATGCCCGCCGCGTTGCGCAGCTGCGCCGGGACGATGCGCGTGCGCAGGTCCAGCAGCGGCAGGAACTTCTCGTGGTGCTTGCTGACCCCGCCGCCGACGACGATGAGGTCGGGCCAGAACAGGTTCTCGACGACCGAGAAGTACCGCTGGAGCCGCTGCGCCCACTGCTCGAAGTCCAGGCCGTCACGGTCGCGCGCCGCGTCCGAGGCGCGCGACTCCGCGTCGTGCCCGTCGATCTCCAGGTGCCCGAGCTCGGTGTTCGGCACGAGGCAGCCGTCGACGACGAGCGCCGAGCCGATCCCGGTCCCGAGCGTCACCACGAGCACGACGCCAGAGACGTCCTTCGCCGCGCCGTACCTCGCCTCGGCGAAGCCCGCCGCGTCCGCGTCGTTCACCGCCACCACGTGCCGGCCGGTCGCCTCCGCGAACAACGTCTGCGCGTCCGTGCCGATCCACGAGTCGTCCACGTTCGCGGCCGACTGCGCGACGCCGTGCAGCATCACGGCCGGGAACGTCACGCCGATCGGGACGTGCTTGTCCAGGTCGAACGAGTCGACGATCTCGCCGACCGTCCGTGCGACCGCGTCCGGCGTGGCCGGCTGCGGGGTGGGGATGCGCAGCCGGTCGTCGGTGAACTCCCCCTTCTTGAGGTCCACGGGGGCGCCCTTGATGCCGCTGCCGCCGATGTCGATGCCGAACGCTCGCTTGCTCATGGCAGTGTCAGGATCTCCGCTCCGTCGTCCGTGACCAGCAGGGTGTGCTCGAACTGCGCGGAGCGACGACCGTCGGCCGTCAGGACCGTCCAGTCGTCGTCCCACATGACCCAGTCCGGCGTGCCGAGGTTGAGCATGGGCTCGATCGTGAACACCATGCCGGGCTCGATGACCGTGTCGTACTGCGGTGCCGCGTCGTAGTGCGGGACCACGAGGCCCGTGTGGAACGCCGGTCCCACGCCGTGCCCGGTGTAGTCGCGCACGACTCCGTACCCGAATCGTGCTGCGTACTTCTCGATCACGCGACCGATGACGTTGATCTCCCGCCCCGGCCGGACCGCCTTGATCGCGCGCTCCAACGCCTCGCGCGTGCGCTCGACGAGCAGGCGCGACTCCTCGTCGACGTCTCCCGCGAGGAACGTCGCGTTGTTGTCCCCGTGCACCCCGCCGACGTACGCCGTGACGTCGACGTTCACGATGTCGCCGTCCTGCACCACCGTGGAGTCCGGGATGCCGTGGCAGACGACCTCGTTGAGGCTCGTGCACAGCGACTTGGGGAAGCCGCGGTAGCCGAGCGTCGAGGGGTACGCACCGTGGTCGAGGAGGAACTCGTGGCCGATGCGGTCGAGCTCGTCCGTCGTCACACCCGGCCGCACGTGCGCGCCGACCTCGGCGAGCGCCTGCGCGGCGAGACGCGCCGCGACCCGTACCCGCGCGACCGTCTCGTCGTCCAGCACGTCGGGTCCGCGGTACGGCGTCGGCGCCGGCTTGTCCACGTACTCGGGGCGCGCGATGGTGGCGGGGACGGCACGACGAGGGCTGATCGTCCCCGGGACGAGCGGGGAGCGGACGGGCGACATGCCTGGCAGTCTACGGACCACGCCGGACGAAGCCCCAGGTCCGGGCCGACGCGCGACCCGAGAGACGCGGACCGACGAGCGAAGGAGCGGACGTGAGCGAGACCCAGTACTGGTACAACACCGAGACCGGCCAGGTCGAGGAGGGCCGGCAGAGCGACTGGAGCAAGGTCATGGGGCCGTACCCCACGCGGGACGCCGCGCAGCACGCGCTCGAGCAGGCGCGGGCGCGCTCCGCCGCGTGGGACGCGCAGGACGAGGCGGACCGCTGACGGCGCCCTGAGCCGCGCGACCGGGCCGCCCGCTCCCGCGCGGGCGGCCCGGTCGCTCACTTCTCGAAGCTGTGCGCCGCGTCGGGGAAGGACCCCGAGCGGACCTCGTCGACGTACGCCGTCGCCGCGGCGCGCAGCGCGGCACCGACCTCGCCGAACCGCTTGGCGAACCGCGGCGACCAGTCGCCCATGCCCGCCATGTCGACCCAGACCAGCACCTGGCCGTCGCACTCCGCGCCCGCGCCGATGCCGATCGTCGGGATCGCGACGATCTCCGTGATGCGCGCCGCGACCGGCGCCGGGACCATCTCGAGGACCACCGCGACCGCACCGGCGTCCGCGACCGCGAGCGCGTCCTCGGACAGCTCCTCGGCGGCCACGTCGCCGCGACCCTGGACGCGCGGGCCGCCCAGCAGGTTCTCGGACTGCGGCGTGTAGCCCAGGTGGCCGACGACGGGGATGCCCGCCGACGTGATCGCCCGGATCTGCGCCGCCGAGCGCTTGCCGCCCTCGAACTTCACCGCGTCCGCGCCCGTGGCCTTCATGACCCGCACCGCCGACTCGAGCGCCTGCTGCGGGCCCGCCTCGTACGAGCCGAACGGCAGGTCCACCACGACGAACGCGCGCGTGGCGGCGCCCGCGACGGCCCGCGCCGGCGGGATCATGTCCTCGATCGTCACGGGCAGCGTGGTGGCGTGCCCGTGCATCGTGTTCCCGATCGAGTCGCCGACGAGCAGCATGTCGACGCCGGCCTCGTCGAAGATCCGCGCGGTGACCGCGTCGTACGCCGTGAGCATCGTGAGTCGCTCACCGCGCTCCTTCGCCGCTCGCAGGTGGTGCACCCGCACGCGCTTGATGGTCTCGCTCATCGTCGCTCCGTTCGTACGTCCCGCGGACGTGGGGTCGGTGGTGATGCGTCGGTGGTGCCGCGTCGATGGTGCTGCGTCGGTGGTGCCGCTCGGTCAGGGCTCGCGCCACCGCGAGGTCACGGGCAGGCGGCGGTCGCGGCCGAACGCGAGGGCGGTGACCTTCGGGCCGAGCGGGTACTGACGGCGCTTCCACTCCGCGCGGTCGACCAGCTGCAGCACCCGGTCGACGACGGCCTCGTCGTACCCGCGGGCCAGCAGCTCGGCACGGCCCTCGGCGTGCTCGACGTACGCGTCGAGCACCTCGTCGAGCAGGTCGTACGGCGGCAGGGAGTCCTGGTCGGTCTGGCCCGGGCGCAGCTCGGCGCTGGGCGGCTTGGTGATCGAGGACTCCGGGATCGGCGGGATCTCGCCCCGGTCCAGCGCGTGGTCGTTGCGCCACCGCGCGAGCGCCCACACACGCGACTTGTCGACGTCCTTGAGGGGCGCGAAGCCGCCGATGCTGCCCGCGTCGTAGATCGTCGCGTAGCCGGTCGCGAGCTCGGACTTGTTGCCCGGTGCGATCACGAGGTGCCCCTCGCGGTTGGAGATCGCCATGAGGATCACGCCGCGCACGCGCGCCTGCAGGTTCTCCTCGGCGACGCCCTCGAGCGCGAGCTGCTCCTGGAACGCGTCCACCATCGACGCGATCGGCTGGACGCGGTAGTCGGCGCCGAGCCGCGCGGCGAGGTCCGCCGCGTCGTCCTTCGAGTGCTGGGACGAGAACGACGACGGCATGGAGACGCCGACGACGTTCTCGCCGCCGATCGCGTCCGCCGCGATCGCCGCGGTCAGGGCCGAGTCGATCCCGCCGGAGACGCCCAGCACCACCGAGCGGAAGCCGTTCTTGCGCACGTAGCCCGCCAGGCCCAGCACCACCGCGCGGTAGGTCTCCTCGTCCGCCCCCAGCGGCGGCACCTGCGGGCCGGGCAGCGACGGCTCGCCCTCGTCGGCCAGGTCCCACACGAGCAGGTGCTCGACGAACTGCGGCGCGGTCGCCAGCGTCGTCCCGTCGCGGTCCACCACGAACGACCCGCCGTCGAACACCAGGTCGTCCTGGCCGCCGACGAGGTTGACGTAGACGACGGGGGCGTCCACCTCCGCGGCGCGTCGGGCCGCGAGCTCCGCGCGCACGTGCCCCTTGCCCTCCTCGAACGGCGAGCCGTTGAGCACGACCAGCGCGGCCACCTCGTTCGCGTCCATCTGGGACACCGGACCGCCGTCCTGCCAGATGTCCTCGCAGATCACCACGCCGAGGCGGCGGCCCGCGACCTCGACGACGCAGATCTCGTCGCCCGAGGTGAAGATGCGGAACTCGTCGAACACGCCGTAGTTGGGCAGGTGGTGCTTCGCGTACCGGGTCTCGACGCGACCGTCACGCAGCAGGACCGCGTCGTTCGTCGGGCGCCGCACGCCCGTCGCGCTCGTGCGCTCGCCGACCGACCCGACGAGCACCGCCACCGCGCCGAGCCCGGCCGCGGCCAGGTCCTGCGCGAGCCGGTCCAGCGTCGCCTGCGCGGCACGCCGGAACGACGCGCGCAGCGCGAGGTCCTCGATGGGGTAGCCGGTGAGCGTCATCTCGGGGAAGACGACGAGGTCGGCGCCCGCGTCCGCCGCGCGGCGGGTCCACTCGAGCACCAGGCGCGCGTTCCCCTCGAGGTCCCCGACGCACGTGTCGACCTGCGCTGCAGCGATCCTCACCCGGCTCACCCCCCGACCCTACCCAGCACCCCGCACCCACCACGCCCCGGGTGGTGTCGGGGGCGGGGTGGGGTGGTGGGTGAGGGGTGGGCGGGGCGTGGCGCGCCGGTGGGTGGGATGGGGGCGGCGCGCGGCGGCGGATCGGGCAGGATATGCGCCATGGACAGGCAGCAGGAGTTCGTGCTCCGCACGGTCGAGGAGCGGGACATCCGCTTCATCCGCCTCTGGTTCACCGACGTGCTCGGCATCCTGAAGTCGGTGGCGGTGGCCCCGGCCGAGCTCGAGGCCGCCTTCTCCGAGGGCATCGGGTTCGACGGGAGCGCGATCGAGGGCCTGACGCGCGTGTACGAGGCCGACATGATCGCCCGGCCCGACCCGTCCACGTTCCAGGTGCTGCCGTGGCGCGGCGAGCGGCACGGCACCGCGCGGATGTTCTGCGACCTGCTCACGCCCGAGGGTGAGCCGAGCCTCGCGGACTCGCGCAACGTGCTCAAGCGTGCGCTGAGCCGGGCGAGCGACAAGGGGTTCACGTTCTACACGCACCCCGAGGTCGAGTTCTACCTGTTCGACGCGCCGGCCGACCCGTCGCAGCCGCTGGTCCCGGTGGACCAGGGTGGCTACTTCGACCACGTGCCGCGCGGCACCGCGCACGACTTCCGCCGTGCGGCGATCACGATGCTCGAGTCCATGGGCATCTCGGTGGAGTTCTCGCACCACGAGGCCGGCCCCGGCCAGAACGAGATCGACCTGCGCTACGCCGACGCGCTGACGACCGCGGACAACATCATGACGTTCCGCCAGGTGGTCAAGGAGGTCGCGCTGGAGCAGGGCGTGTTCGCGAGCTTCATGCCCAAGCCGCTGGCCGACAAGCCGGGCTCGGGCATGCACACGCACCTGTCGCTGTTCGAGGGGGACCGCAACGCGTTCCACGAGCCGGGTGCGCACCTCGAGCAGTCGAAGGTCGCGCGCAGCTTCATCGCGGGTCTGCTCAGGCACGCGGCGGAGATCACCGCGGTGACCAACCAGTTCGTGAACTCGTACAAGCGCCTGTGGGGCGGCTCCGAGGCGCCGAGCTACATCTGCTGGGGCCACAACAACCGCTCGGCGCTGGTCCGCATCCCGATGTACAAGCCCGGCAAGGGCAACTCGGCACGCGTGGAGTACCGCGCGGTGGACTCGGCCACCAACCCGTACCTGGCGTTCGCGGTCCTGCTCGCGGCGGGCCTCAAGGGCATCGAGGAGGGCTACGAGATGCCCGACGGTGCCGAGGACGACGTGTGGGAGCTCACCGACGCGGAGCGCCGTGCGCTCGGCATCGAGCCGCTGCCCACGTCGCTCGACGCGGCGATCGAGGTGATGGAGCGTTCCGAGCTGGTCGCGGAGACGCTCGGTGAGCACGTGTTCGACTTCTTCCTGCGCAACAAGCGCCAGGAGTGGGAGGAGTACCGCTCGCAGGTGACGCCGTACGAACTGAAGCGGTTCCTGCCGGTCCTGTGACCGCGATGAGCGACCGGAGCGAGCGCGGCACGTCGCTGGGGGGCCGGCTCACGCGGGCCGGGGTCGACGACGTCCCGCGCGCGCAGCGCCTGCTCGAGGACGCCGCGCTGCTCGAGGTGCTGCCCGACGCGACGGAGGTGCTCGTCGGGCCGCTCGCGGAGGTCGCCGACCCGGACGCGGCCCTGCTCGCGCTGGCGAAGCTCGCCGGCGTCGTCCGTCCGGACCCGGAGCTGAGCGCTCTGCTCAGGGACGTGCTCACGCACGACGACGAACGGCGTCAGCGCCTCCTCGCCGTGCTCGGGGCCTCGGTGGCGCTGGGCGACACGCTCGGCGCGCACCCGGCGAACCTGCGCGTGCTGGCCGACCCGACCCCGGGCACGGGCGTCCCGGTGGCGCAGGTGCGAGCGGAGCTGCTCGCGGCCGTGGGCGCGGACCCCGACGCGGCGGTGCCGGTCGCGACGCTCGTCGGCACCGCGGGCGTGGACGCGATGCGGCGCGCGTACCGCACACGGCTGCTGCGCATCGCCGCGACGGACCTCACGGTCGTCGACCCGCTGAACCGCATGCCGGGGGTCGCCGCGGCGCTCGCGGACGTCGCGTCGGCCGCGCTGGAGGCGGCGCTCGCGCTGGCGCGCGCCGACCTGCCGGACCACGGTGCGGGCGTGCGGCTCGCGGTGATCGGGATGGGCAAGGCCGGCGGCCGCGAGCTCAACTACGTCTCCGACGTGGACGTCGTGTACGTGTGCGAGCCCGACGAGGGCGCGGGCGTCAGCGAGGCGGACGCGCTGGCCACGGGCACGCGGCTGGCGACGGGTCTGGCGCGCGCGTGCGCGACGCCGTCGGGTGAGCCCGCGCTGTGGCCGGTGGACGCGGCGCTGCGGCCCGAGGGCAAGGACGGCCCGCTGGTCCGCACGCTCGCGAGCCACCGCGCGTACTACGAGCGCTGGGCCAAGACGTGGGAGTTCCAGGCGTTGCTCAAGGCGCGTCCGCTCGCGGGCGACCGGGACCTCGGGCGCGCGTACGTGGAGATGACCCAGCCGTTCGTGTGGTCCGCGGTGCAGCGCGAGCACTTCGTCGAGGACTCGCAGCGCATGCGCCGCAGGGTCGAGGACAACATCCCGGCCGCGGAGGCGGACCGCCAGCTCAAGCTCGGGCGCGGTGGCCTGCGGGACGTGGAGTTCACGGTCCAGCTGCTGCAGCTGGTGCACGGCCGCTCCGACGACGAGATCCGCTCGGGCAGCACGCTCACCGCGCTCGGGGCGCTCGCGGCCGCCGGGTACGTGGGCCGGGACCACGCCGCGCGGCTCGCGGTCTGCTACCGGTTCCTGCGCCTGCTCGAGCACCGCATCCAGCTGCACCGGCTGCGGCGCACGCACCTGCTGCCGACCGCGGACGCCGACCTGCGCCGGCTCGCGCGGTCGGTCGGGATGCGCGCGGAGGGCGCCGAGGGTCTGCTCGAGCGGTGGCGGCAGGTGCGGCGCGACGTGCGGCACCTGCACGAGGAGCTGTTCTACCGCCCGCTGCTGCCCGCGACCGCGCGCCTGTCCGACGAGGAGGCGAGCCTCGCGCCGGACGCCGCCAAGGCCCGGCTCGCGGCGATCGGCTACCGCGACCCGGCGGGCGCGGTCCGGCACATCGCGGCGCTCACCGAGGGTGTCTCGCGCCGCGCGTCGATCCAGCGCCAGCTCCTGCCGGTGATGCTCGGCTGGTTCGCGGACGGGCCCGACCCGGACGGCGGACTGCTGGCGTTCCGCCGGTTGTCCGACGCGCTCGGCCGCACGCACTGGTACCTCAAGCTGCTGCGCGACTCGGGCACGGCCGCGCAGCGGCTCGCGCGCGCGCTGTCGACGTCGCGGTACGTCGCGGACGCGCTCATGCGCTCGCCCGAGTCGGTGCCGTGGCTCGCGGACGACGACGAGCTCGAGCCGCGCACGCGCGAGCGCCTCGCCGCCGAGGCGGACGCGATGCTCACGCGCGCGGACGAGCCCGTGCCCGCGGTCACGCTGCTGCGGGGCTTGCGTCGCCGCGAGCTCGCCCGGACGGCGGTCGCGGACGTGCTGGGCGTCGTGACGGGCATCCGGGCCGCGCAGAGCATGACGGTCGCCGCCGACGTCGTCCTCGCGGGTGCGCTGCGCGTGGCGCGGTGGGAGGTCCGCGAGGCGCGCGGGCTCGCGCAGGACCCGACGCGCATGCTCGTCGTCGCGATGGGCCGGCTCGGGGGCGGGGAGATGGGGTACGCCTCGGACGCGGACGTGCTGTTCGTGCACGACCCGGTGCCGGGCGCGGACCCGCGCGAGGCCCAGGCGTTCGCTGTCGCGGTGGCCACCGCGATGCGCCAGCTGCTCGGTGCGGTGGGCGCCGAGCCGCCGTTGGCGGTCGACGCGGACCTGCGCCCCGAGGGCCGCAACGGGCCCCTCGCGCGGTCGTTCGACGCGTTCGTGGAGTACTACGGCCGCTGGTCGTCGCCGTGGGAGAGCCAGGCGCTGCTGCGCGCGCGTCCCGTGGCGGGCGACGACGAGCTGGGCGAGCGGTTCGTCGCGCTCGTCGACCCGCTGCGCTACCCGGCCGGCGGCCTCGACCCGGCGGCGGTGCGCGAGGTGCGCCGGATCAAGGCGCGCGTCGAGGCCGAGCGGCTGCCGCGCGGTCAGGACCCGGCCCGGCACCTCAAGCTCGGGCGCGGCGGGATCGCGGACGTGGAGTGGACCGCGCAGCTGCTGCAGCTGCAGCACGCCCACGCCGTGCCGGGACTGCGCACGACGAGCACGCTCGACGCGCTCGCCGCCGCGCACGAGGCCGGGCTGCTCGAGGACGACGACCTGCCGGTGCTGGTGCAGGCGTGGGAGCTCGCGTCGCGGCTGCGGGACGCGAACGTGCTGTGGACGGGGCGCGCGGAGGGGGCGCACACGGACGTGCTGCCGCACGACCACCACACGCTCGCGGGGCTCGCGCGCGTGATCGGGATGCCGCCCGGCTCGGGTGGCGAGCTCGAGGAGACGTACCTGCGGACCGCCCGGCGGGCGCGGGCGGTGGTCGAGCGCGTGTTCTACGGCTGACCGGCGCGGCGGACCCCCGGTGCCCGCGGCGCGCCAGGGGTATCTGGGCGCGGTGCCGCGCGCTCCTTCCCGACGACCATGGCGGTCGAACCTGCGGAGGGGCGCGGTGACGACGATGTCGGGTGAGCGTGGCCGGCCCGCGGCGGCCGGTCGGTGACGGGCGGCGACGGGCGATGTCATCCCGTGCGGGGGAGACGGCGTCGGAGGCGGCAGGGGTACCCGGTGCCGCGTCGGTCGAGCGGGGTGGGCAGGCCCACGTGACGCTCCTGGGCGACTTCCGGCTGCAGGTGGCGGGTCGCTCGGTCGAGCTCGGGACGTCGTGCCGGCGGGTCGTGGCGCTCGTGTGCCTGCGCGGCGCGGTGCCGCGCGCGCGGGCGGCGGGGACGCTGTGGCCCGCGGTGGCCGACCGGCGCGCGGGCGCGAACCTGCGGACCGCGCTGTGGCGCGTCGGTGCGGTGGCGCCGCAGGTGCTGCGCGTGGAGCGCGGCTGGCTGGAGCTCGGGCCCGGGGTGTCGGTGGACGTGCGGGACGTCGCGCAGCGCGCGCTGCGCGCGCAGGACGCCGCCGACGACGTCGCGGACCTGCCGCGGCTCGCGGACGCGGACCTGCTGCCCGACTGGGACGACGAGTGGGTCGCGGAGGACCGCGAGCGGGTCCGGCAGCTGCGGCTGCACCTGCTCGAGGCCGTCGCGCGCACGCTCGCCGGGCGGGACCGGTTCGCGGCGGCGGTCGACCTGGCGCTCACCGCGCTGCGCGCCGACCCGCTGCGCGAGAGCGCGCACCGCACGGTGATCGCGGTGCACCTCGCGGAGGGCAACGTCGCCGAGGCGCGGCGGGCGTTCGCGGCGTGCCGCGCGCTGCTGCACGCCGAGCTGGGTGTCGAGCCGTCGGCCGCCACCGCGGCCCTCGTCGCGACGCCCGTGCGAGCGCTGACGGTCAGCTGACTGTCAGCTGACGGTCAGCTGACGGTCACAGCGCACGTCAGGGTGTGCGACGTCGTCCCGTCGCCCACGCTCACGGTGAGCACGTAGGCGCCGGGGGTGGCGGCGGCGGGGAACAGGACGCGCCACGCGGAACCGGTCGCGCCGAGGAACGCGGCCGCGTCGGGCGCGTCGGCGCGAGCGACCGGGTCCGGGGTGCCGGCGGGCGGCGGTGCTCCGCCGATCGTCGCGACGGCGGGCGGCCCGGTCACGTTCGCGGGGACCAGCAGGAACGCCTCGGTGCCGCGGGCGAGCGTGGTGACCTCGGCCGCGTCCGCGCGTGCGGCGGCGCGCAGGGGCACGGTCGTGACGACCTCGACGGTGAACGTCCGCACGGGCACGTCGAGGTCGCGCGACAGGTGCATGCCCGCGAACGCGAGCCCGCCGGTGTACCGCCCGTCGGTCGCGGCGTAGTGCCGGCTGACCTCGACGGGGACGGGCGCGGTGGTGGCCGACACCGCGGTCAGCCGCGCGTCGCGCACGGTCACGGAACCGGCCGGGTCGAGCGCGGTGACCCGGTGGACGCGGGGCGCCCCGGGCGTCGTCGTGACGTCCACGGACTGCGTGGGGACGAGCACGAGACGGTCGCTCGTGCCGGGTGCCGTCGCGTCCAGCGTGCGGCCTGCGGCGGTGACGGTGACGTCCGCGACCGTGACGTCGAACCACAGCGTCTGCAGGTCCTTGGCGTGCGCCTCGACGGCCTCGGTGGCGCCGGCGATCCCGTTGCGGGTGGTGACCCGGTGGTCGCCGGGGCGGGTGAACGCGGCGTAGACGCTCTCGTTGCGCTCGAGCCGCGCGCTGACCGGGACCGAGCCGAGCGCGGACGCGCGGTACCCGAGCGCGTCCGGCGTCCCGCCGCCGTTGAGGGGGAGGGCGCGCGGGTCGGTGTCGCCCTCGTGGTCCGTGAGGACCGCGGAGACAAACCCGCCGGGGTCGGGCGTGGCGGCGTCGGCGCGGACCGCGCCGTTCGGGTCGGCGGACGTGCCCGTGGACGAGCGGGTGGGCATCACGCGCAGGGTCCGCGACAGGTGCACGCCGGGCGCGTCGAGCCGGTCGCGCGTCACGAACGTGCGCGAGCGGTCCCCGGGCGTGAAGCGGTACCGCATGACGTCGCCCACGGTCGCGCGCCGGTCCGCGATCGCGCCGCCGCGCTCGACCTCGCCGGTGAGCCGGGCGAGCGGCGAGTACACGTCACCGGACTCGCTCGACGCCTCCTGCTCGATCGGTGCCTCGTGCTCCTTCTGGAGGCCGAACAGCCGCCCCCACCACACGTACCCGAACGGCAGCAGCGAGAAGTTCTGCGTGCCGAGCAGCCAGCGCATCACGCGCAGCAGCCAGCGCGTCCAGTCGCCCGGTGCGACCGCGGGCTCGACCTGCCCGTACGGGTCGAAGAGCCACTTCATCCACCCCATGCCCATCTCGACCATCGCCGCGGAGTCGGCGTTGCCGAGCGGGTCGCTCGCGCCGACGCGCGCGATGCGCACCGACAGCTCGTCGCCCGTGACGGGGACCCGGGCCGCGAGCTCGACGCGCCCGCCCGCCACCGCGAGGACGTCGGTGCGGAACGGGCGTCCCGACCGGTACCGCACGACGACCCGGTCCTCGGGCTCGAGACCGTGACCCGCGCCCAGGTCCACCGCGAAGTGGTTCGCGGCGTCGACCGTCCCGGCGCGGTAGTCGTACCAGTCGAACGCGCTGCCGGGCTCGTGCGAGTCGTACGCGGCCACGCGCACGTCGCCCGTGAACGTGACCGGCTCGCCGAGCGAGAGCGTCTGCCCGGCGCGGGTCGCGGAGCGGATGACGGTGTCCTCGCCCTGCCGGACGGTGACGCGCCCGGTCGCCGGGATCTTCTCGGCGTCGCCGGCTCGGGCGAGCGTGATCGTCGTGCCCCCGACCGTCACGGTCCCCGCGTACAGGTCCCCGGTGCCGCCGATCGCGCGCCCGAGCCCGTAGAACGCCTTGCCGACGAGCCAGAAGATCCCGCCCCACGTGGAGCCGGCGAGCAGGTTCACCAGACCGCCGTGCGTCATGAGGTCGAGGATCGCGATCGACACGTCCCACCCCGCGGCGCTCTGCTTCTTGCGGACCGCGACGCGGCCGGTCGGCACCGTGCCCGACGAGACGCGCACGCGCACCACGTCGCCCGACGACGAGCGGACCTCGGCCTCGACGATCCGTGCGCCCTGCACCACCTGGAGCGTGTCGCCCTCCGCGAGGGACACCCCGCCGCGCTGCGGGATCGTGACGTCCCACAGCGCGTCCGCGCCCGCCGCGACGCTCGCGTCGAGGAACGCGGAGAACTCCGGCAGCTCGGTGTCGGACGTGAGGATCGCCGGCAGCTCGAGGGCGATCATCGGGAACGCGCAGAACCACAGGGGCCCCCACCGTGCGTACTGGACGGTGTGCGTGAGCTCGTGGTTCGACAGGGACTGGCCGCGGTCGATCTCGGTGGTCTCCTCCTCGGGGACGAGCAGCGTCCCGGGGCCGAGCGTGACGGTACGGGCGTCGCCCACCGCCTCGAGCGCCACCGCGACGACCGACTGGCCGGGCGCGGTCGTGATGGTGCCGGCACCCGGCGGCGTCTCGGCGAGCAGCACGCCCCCGTCGCGCGTCACGGACGCCAGGACCGCCGTCGTCACGTGCGTGAACACCTCCACGTCGACCGCCGACGCGGTGAACGTCGTCGAGAACGTCACGGACCGCACGAGCGCGCCGCCGTTCTGCTGCACGGGGTGCGTGACGTCGCCGTCGACGATGCCGAGCGCCGCGGTCCCCGCGGGGAGGTCGTCGGACCGCCACAGCGAGAACGTCGCCGTCGTCGTCGCGCCGCTTCCCGTGCGCGTGCCCCTGATCCCGAGGGAGGGGCACCCGGTGTCCGGGTCGCCGACGGCGGCCTGGCGCACGGTCGCGGCCGCGCCGGGGGTCAGCGCGGTCGTCGCGGCCGTCACCGTGACGCGCCCGGCGGCCTCGGCGGTGACCCGGTGCCACGTCGTCGCGCCGCCGGACGTGACCTCGACCAGGTCGCCGGGGCGCAGCCGCGGGAACGGCGCGTCGACCGGTGTCCCGGCGACCGTCACCGTCGCACGCAGGTCGAGCGCGTCCGCGGCGGCGACGACCGCGTCGTACGCGAAGCCCGTCGGCTCGAGCCGCACGAGGCGCAGGTCGCCCGCACCGAGGTCGACCGCGGGCGTGAACGTCACGTCGCACCGCAGGTCGCGCACCGCGGTGTGCTCGGTGCCGACGCGCACCGGGAAGCCCGCGCGCAGCCCCGCCGCGGCCGTCGGCGTCGCCAGGGTCGTCGTGCCCGCCGTGACGTCGACGCCCGTGAGCGCGCCGGTGACGGTGGGCGGCTCCCCGGCGACCCGCGTGAGCAGCAGGGGCATGCCCTCGAACCGTTCGGGCGAGGGCACGACGACGGACAGGACCTGCGCGAGCGTGAGCGACGTGAGCGCGGTGCCGCGCGTGCGCCACCGCTCGACGGTGAACGGCCCGGCGCCGACGAGCGGCCGGTCGAGGACGACGACGTCGTGCGTCGGCGCAGCGGGCACCACGCGGGCGTGCGCGGTGCCCCCGGACTCGACACGCAGGACGACGAGACCGGCGGAGCCGTCGGGTGCCGAGCCCGCCGTGAGCGGGGTGTACGTGAGCGCGGGGTCCGTCTCGGCCGCGCCGGTCCGGGTGCCGAGGACCGTGCTCGCGGTCACGGTCTGGAAGCCGGTGGTGCTCGCGGGGGCCGCCACGTCGACCGTGGTGGTCGAGCCGGTCGGGTCCGTCTCGACCCGCACGCCCGTCGTCGTACCGCCGACGAGCAGCCCCGTGGTGCCGCGGCCCGGCGGCGTGGCGGGCGCGAAGTCGAGCGTCGTGCCGGTCGCCGTGACGGTCGTGGTGGGACCCACGACGCCGGTCGCGACCGCGATCGGCCCCGCGAGCGCGGCGGGCAGCGCGCGTTCGAGCGGCACCCGCGCCTCCAGGTGCGCGACGCGCGCGACGAGCACCTGCCCGCCCGCGGCCCGGACGCGCACCAGGTCACCCGGCGCGTACGTCGTCGTCGTGCCGCGCGCGTCGAGGGACGCCGCGGGTGCTCCCGCGGGACGGGACTCCGACGACGCGGGCGCGGCCTCCAGCGGCGTCACGCGCAGCGACGGGCCGGTGAGCGTGAGCTCCTCGGCGAGCTGCACGCGCTCGCCGCCGGGCACCGGGACGACGCCCACCACGGTCGCGATCGCGAGCGCGGTGCCGTCGTCGACGAGCACGAGCGCCCCTGCCGCGAGCCCCGTGGCGGCGTTCGACGTGAGCACCGACCGCTGCTCGAAGTCGCCGACCCCCACCGGGCCCGGTCGCAGCTCGGTGAGCGTCGCGTCGACGTCGTGCCGCGTGTCCATGCGGGGCGTGTCCAGGTGCAGCCCGCCGGACGGGAACCACGGCGTGAGCGTGCCGGGTGCGGCCGGCACGCCCAGCCCGCCGTGGCGGGACCAGGAGGTCAGGTTGCCCGGGAGCCCGGGCATCGTCGTCGGGCCGCACGCCAGGAACGACGTCGGCGCCCCCGTCGGCGCGAGCGACAGGACCGTGCCGTAGTGCGTGGGCTCGTACGCGCCGCGCGGGTCGACCACCTCGCCGCGCTGCAGGAGCGCGAACTCGCTGTCCGGGGACCACACGATGTGCTGCGTGGTGAACGCGCGGCCACCCGTGATGACGTTCATGAACCCGTCGCGGCGCACGCCGAACGACCCCAGCCGGTCGGTCGACGACAGCCCGGTCGAGGAGAAGAAGTCGTACCTGTCGCCCGCGAACGGTGCCGCGAGCAGGCTGAGGAACAGGTTGAACCACCAGTCGATCCCGAAGAACGTCATGATGTTGTTCTGGAACGACCACGTCAGCGTCGACAGCACGAGACCCGCCGAGACCCCGCCCGTCGGGTCGGAGCGACCGACCGGGTCGCCGCGGCACACCTCGAACGCCGAGCGTGGCTCCTTCTCGACCGGCACGGGGCCGGTGTACCCGGCGGGCCGGCGCGGGTCGTCGTCGCCGCCGTGCCACGGGTCCGGCTCGCAGAACGCGCCCGTGCGCGGGTCCAGCCGCCGCAGCGGGAGGTGCACGACGCCGGCGTGCACGCGCCCCCCGAACAGCCCCGGCACGTCGGGCACGTCGAGCAGCCCCTCGCCGTACGCGTCACGCGGCAGCCGCCGCGTACCGTCGGCCGTCACGACGCGCACCGGCGTGCCCGACGGGTCCAGGCTCAGGACCGCAGCCAGCGGGCTGCCGAGCGGGCCGTCCACCCGTGCGAGGCAGCGCATGCCGTCCCACAGGAACACGCAGCGCACGCGCCCGTCGGGCGCACGCGTGACCCAGGTGCGACCCTCGTCGTCCACCGTGTCGCCCGCCGGCCGCGCCGCCAGGAGCCGGTGGCCGCGCGCGTCGTGCGCGAGCACCGTGTCCCCGGCCTCGTCGTGCACCTCGCGCGCACGACCGTCGGGCCCGAGGACGACGCGGCGCTCGCGGCCGGGGCCGCGCACCTCGACGAGCCCGCGCTCGTCGTGCGTGTAGAGCCAGCGGTGCCCGGCCGGTGCCGGGTCCGGACCGCCGGGCAGGCACGCGACGACGCGGCCGCTCGCGTCGCGGCGTACCTCGACGCCGTCGACGAGCACCAGGTGGTCGCCCGACCAGCGGTAGTGCTCGGTCCACGCCGCGCCCGTCACGGGCCGCACCCGGCGGGCCAGCGTGCCCTCGCCGACCTGCTCGCTCGTCGTGCAGACCCCGTGCCAGACGCGCGTGCCGTCGTGGCCGACCGTGAGGTAGTCGCGGCCACCGCCGCGCAGCGCGACCAGCACGCCGGACTCCGCGTCGCGCTCGACCTCGAGCACGCCCGCGTCGCCCAGGTCGACCCGGTCGGTGACGCCCGCGACGTGCGCGGGCCGGTCGGTCGTCGTCGTCATGGTCGTCACCCCACGGAGGCGGACACGGACACGGACGCCGACGCCGAGGCGCCCGCGTACCGGATGGACTCGAGCAGCGCGACGAGCTCGTCACGGATCACCTCGACGAGCGTCGAGACACCGTCCGCGACCTGCGGCGGGATCGCGTCGACGATCGCGAGCATCCCCTCGACGTCGAGCGCGCGCAGCTGGTCGCCGACGGCCTCGAGCTGGGTGCCCACGCCGTCCAGGGCCTCCAGCGGCAGCACCTGCGCGATGCGTGCGACCTGCGCCTCGACGCCCGACAGATCCGGCATCAGGTGCGCCGGGTCGAGCCCACGGATCGCACCCGCCACCTGGCCGAGCAGCGCGTCGAGCTGCGCGGCGAGCACCGCGGGGTCGTACGCCGCGATCGTCGCGCGCACGACCGCGTGCACCTCACCGAGCTCGTCGGCCAGACGCGCGGGGTCGAGCAGCGCGAGCTCGTCACGCAGCACCTCGACGACCGCGAGGTACCGCTGCGCGAGCGAGCCGGGGTTGAACTCCTCGACGAGCGCGCGCACGCGGTCGGCCAGCTCCGTCACGGCGGACCCGGCCGCCGTGAGGAACCCGGGGACCGCCGCGACGATCGAGGCGAACAGCGCGTCGAGCTCGGCGGCGAGCGGTTCCGGGTCGAGCGCCGCGAGCAGGCCGTCGGCGTCCGCGAGCACGCCCGCCGGGAGCGCGGCCTCGAGCAGCGCGGCCACGTTCTCGAGGTCGTCGGCCACGGGTCCGACGAGCGCGCCGGCGAGCCCGCGCGTGCCGTCGAGGACGATCGCGCGCTCACCGTCCACGGCGCGCAGCAGCGCGCCGGGCGAGACGCCGCCGACGAGCTCGACGGACACCGCGACGTCGAGCCCGCCCGCGCTCAGCGCGGCCGACCCGCGCAGCGCGAGCTGCGCGTCGAGCTGCGCGGCGCCGACGGGCGCGAGCGCCGCGGCGAGACCGGCCTCGACCTGCGCCTGCAGCCCGAGCAGCCGGTCACGCGTCGCACGCAGCGCGGCGGCGGTGCCCGTGAGCGTGTCGTCGATCGTCGCGAGCACCTCGCCGACCGGACCGGTACCCAGGTCCTCGAGCGCCTCGCGCAGGCGCGCGGGCAGGTAGCCGACGAGCCGCACGACGTCGCCGAGCCGCAGGTCCGGCGGGGGAGTCGGCTGGGGCCGGTCCGTGGTGGGTGCCGAGCCGCCCGCGCCCACCGCGCTCAGCGTGGGCTCGACGACCGCGCGCGCCGCGGCCTCCCCGGCCTGCGCGGTGACCGCGCCGACGCGCGCACCGATCGCGTCCGGTGCCGGCACCGGGATCGCGCCGGTGAGCTGGCGGTACAGGTCGATCGCCGGGCTGAGCAGCGTGCGCGGGTGGACGCGGTCGACCGCGCCGAGGACCTGTGCGAACACGTCGCTCGCAGGCGCGACGAGCTCGGTCAGGTGGACGCCCTCGACGGCACCGGCCGCGTCGTCGAGGAGCTGCGTGACGCCCGAGGTGAGCGACGAGACGTCGATCGACCGCAGCTGGTCGAACGCGTCCGCGAGCAGCGCGTCGAGCTCGGCCGTCAGGTCGGCGGGGACGAGCGAGGAGATCGCGTCGCTCACGGCCTGCAGACCCTCGCGCACGGTCTGGCCGACAGCCGGCGGGACGGTGAGCCGGGACGCGGCGTCCTCGAGCGGGCGGCGCACGGCCTCGTCGAGGTCGATCGAGTCGAGCAGCCCGACGAGCTGGTCGACGCCCGCGCGCAACGGCTCGGGCAGCTCGACGGACGAGACCACCTCGCCGACCTCCTCGCGCAGCTCTCGCAGCTCGGCGGCGATCGCGGCCGCCGTGTCGGCGATCTGGGTGCCGCCCACCGCGTCGGCGATCGCGTGCGCCGCCTCGGAGAACGCCCGCAGCCCGTCGACCGCACGCCCGAGCACCTCGCTCGCCTCGTCCGCGACGGCCGCGACACCCTCGGCGATCCCGCCCAGCGCGTCGCGCACCGCGTCCACGAGGTCCCGCACGACGCCCTCGAGCCGCTCGACGGCGGACGCGACGAGCGCCGCGGGGTCCGCCTCCGCGAGCGTCTGCGCGACCTGCGTGAGGGTGTCCCGCACGACCGCGACGGGTGCGTCGAGGTCCGCGTCGTCGATCACCCGGGCGAGCCGGGCGATCGCCTCCGACAGCTCCTGGCGCAGCGGACGCAGCGGCAGCTCGCGCAGCAGGTCGCGCACCCAGCCCTTGATCACCTCGACCGACTGGTCGACCACGCCGAGCACGGTCTCGCGCGCCGCGCGCTCGACGTCGTCGAGCAGGTCGCGTGCCGCGTCGAGGGCGGCCTGCGGGTCGATGCCGTCGACGAAACCGCGCGCGTCGGCGAGCATCCCGCGCCACTCGTCGAGCTGGTCGAGCGCGCCCTTCTCGACCGTGTGCAGCGCGCCGCGCAGGGCCCGCACGGGAGCGGCGAGGTCGCCGACGCGCGTCGCGGACAGCACGCCGGCGACCGTGCGCAGCGCCGCGGCGAGCTGGGTGACCGTCGCGGCGCGGACCTCGGCGAGCGTCGCGAGCGCCGTGCGCACCGCGGCGACGTCACCCGCGTCCGCCGCCGCCCGGAGGCGGCCCAGGGCGACGACGAGGCCCTCGCCGAGCCGCGGGTCGATGCGCACCCGGTCGAGCTGCGCGTCCACGGTGCGCGCCCAGCCCCGCACGGGGTCGACCGCCGCCGTGCCGAACGGGAGCAGGATCTGCATGGCGACGCCGACGAGCGCGGCGGGGTCGCGCGGCAGCCCGCGGTCCACCAGCTGCACGAGCGACCGGAGCTGCTCCGCACCGCCCGCGACGGCGCTCGCCTGGTCGCCGAACCCGTCGGCGACGCGTGCCAACGCGTCGCCCGCGTCGCCGGTGCCGGGCATGCTCAGGCGCAGCGGGTCACCCGAGAGCGCGCCGACCAGCCCGGCGACGATGCGTGCGCCGTCCGCGACGGCGCTCGCGTACTGCGCGAGCGGCAGGTCCGCGCCGATCGAGTCGAGCAGCTCGAGCAGCGCGGCGGCGAGCGGCTCGACGAGCGTGGACGGGTCCTCGACGGCCGCCACGGCGGTGCTCACCGCGGTGCCCAGGTCGCCGAGCACGGTCGCGACCGCGCCGTCGCCGAGCAGCGCCTGGAGATCGGACACGTCGAGCGCCGCGGCGATGTCGAGCTTCCCGCCGACCACGGCGGACAGGTCGAGCGCCTGCAGGTCGTCCAGCAGCGTCATGCGAGCCTCCTCACCGCGGTCATGGCGCGAACTCCATGACCGCGCTCGAGAGCGCGACGGTGACGAGCTGGTCGGTCGTCACGTCCCACCCGTCGGTGCCGGCGAGCGACACCCCGGGCACGTGCGTCTCGGGCCCGGTGAGCGTGACCGTGAGCCCGCCGACGGTGACGTGCGCGCCCGCCGCGGGTGCCTCGACCGCGAGGCGCACCGCGGGCTCGGGCGCCGCGAGCCATGCGAACGTGCCGCGGGTCGCGCGCAGCGTCACCTCGAGCGGACGGTCGACCGTCACCGCGTCGCCCAGGTCGAACCACACGACCTGGGGCGTCGAGCGCCCGACGGGCCCGACGAGGCCGGTCGCAGTCACCGTGCGACCCAGCACGACGAGCGACAGGTCCGTCCCGGCGGACGGCCACCCGACGACGCCGACCCGCACGAGCCGCGCGTCGGCGAGCGTCGCTGCCGCGACCCGCCGCGTGACGGGCTCGTCGCGCACCGTGGGACCGCCCAGGCCCGCGTCGACGGCGGGCACCGGGTCGGAGGCCGGGTGCAGCGCGGCGCCGTGGTGGGTCACCGTCAGGTCCGCCCGGGTGCGGGTCGGGGCGCGTCCGGGTGCGACGCCCGGCCGGGGCAGCGTGGTCGCCGTCCCGTCGCAGCCCACGGTGAGCCGCCCGTCGAGCGCGCGCTCGATGACGACGTCCTGCACGTCGAGCCGCACGTGCGCCTCGCCCACGACGTCCGAGCGCACCGTCACCGGAGCGGTCCCGCCCGGCTCGGTCCGCACCGCGGCGGCGAGGTGGCGTGCGAGCGCGGGCGCCAGGTCGTGCGACACCCGGCCGCGCACCGGCCCCGCGACCGCGAGCTGCTCGTCGCCGTCGGGCCCCAGGACGTGCAGCCCCACGGGCATCGGTGCGGCGCGCAGGCGCACGTCGCCGTGCGCGAACGGGAGCTCGGTGAGCGCGTCGAGCGTCCGGCCGGACACGACAGTGACCGTGAGGTCGCCCAGGAGGTCCGGCAGCGTCACGCGCGAGCCCGAGACCGTCCCGCCCGGCAGCTGCGCCGGCACGTAGCCGACCGCCGGCAGCGGGGGAGCCGCGACCACCGGTCGCCCGTCCTGCCGCACCATCACGTGCAGGTCGTCGGACCAGGGGAACGTCTCGCCGTCGGGTGCCGTCACCCACTGCGGGACGGTCAGCGCGCGCGTGGGGACGCGCGGGTCCGGGGGCCGGACGGTGATCGAGGTCGTCGGTCGCTTCGCGGGTGCGACGACGCCCAGGTCGCGCCCGTCGCCCGCGGTCACCGGGTCGAGGGTGAGCAGCGCGCGGCCGACGCGCGCGCCCGTCGCGCCGGCGACGGCCCGCCACGGCGTGCTCAGCACGTGACCGGCGGGCGGCACGGTGACGGGGGCCGGGAGCAGGACGGTGTACCCGGTCATGTACCCGGTCACGGCGACGGCCGGGACCCCGAGCAGGGAGACCCCGGTCACGGCGTCACCACCAGGTCGAACCGTGCGAGCTCCATGCCGGTGCGCGCGTCGGCGCCCTCGCCCGCGCGCGCCAGCACGACGAGCTGCTCGCGCGCGGCGGTCGCCGGTGGGACGTACGTGAACGTCGTGCCCGCACCCGCGTCCCGCGCGTCGACGCTCGCGACGACCTGCGTCCCGGCGGGCGAGGCGGGTGTGTCCAGCGACCCGGCGCCCGGGCCACCGCCCGCGTCGAGCAGGTGCAGCGCGAGCTCGCCGAACGGTGCGCTCGTCGTCGCGCCCGCGGTCACGTCCGCGGTCCCGGTCGCGCCGAGCACCAGGTCGCACGCGACGCCCGCACCGCCCGCGACGAGCGGACCGCCGAGCGTCAGGCGCACCGGGAGCCGGACCTCACGCACGAGGGCCCGGACGATCGCGCGCCCGTCCTGGCCCGCGACGCCGACCGGCCAGAACCAGCCGACCGCCTCGAGCAGCACCGCCGGGTCGTCGTCGCCCACGTCGAGCAGCTCGAGGGAGTCGAGGCGGAACCCCTGGTCACCGGGCGCCAGGAGCGCGCGCCCGGACCGCACCTCGGGCGCCTGCAGCGCGAACAGCAGCGCGTCGGTGGCCGCGAGCAGGCCCAGCCGGTCGCCGGGCGGGTCGGTCGTGACGTCGACGCCGAGCCGCACCCGCAGCCGCACGACGCGCCGCAGCGACGGTGCCCCGGCGCCGGTCTCCGGGCGTGCGGAGAACAGGTCGGGCTCGAGCGGCGAGTACGCCTCGACCCCGAGCCGGACCACCGGTCCGGCACCGTTCGGTGGCGCGGCGCCCCGCCTGCGCACACGTCCGCCGAACGGCGCCGGCAGCGCCGCTCCGAGGACGTCCGCGAGGCGGGACTCGAGCTCGGTGAGCACCCGTCACCCCCGTCCGACCCGCACGTCGACGATCCGTTCGAGCTCGGGGCGCAGCGTCGCGAGCTGCTTCTCGACGATCGTCGGGATGTCCTGGGTCTGCCGCGCGACCTCGTTGGTGACCAGCCCCGCGACCTGCACCTGGAACCCGGCGAGCTCGGCCGCGACCGTGTCCCGCACGCCCGCCGTCTCGCTCGCGACCGCCGAGCGGACGACGCCGGTGACGTCGGTGCGCAGGCCGGTGCCGAGCACCTGCACCTCGGTCGCCGCGGCCTGCCGGGCGACCTCGGCGAGGCGCACCTCGAGGTCGCGCTGGGCCGCGGTGACCTCGGCCTGCAGGTCGAGCCCGAGCTGCGTGCGCGCGTCCTGGACGTCGCGCCCGATGCGCGTCGCGGTCTCCCGGTCGAGCCGCTCGACCTCGGTGAGCAGCTCCTGGCGCAGCGTGTCGCGCTCGTCGACCCCGACGCGGCGGTTGACCTCGATGCGCTCCTCGAGCCGGTCCACCCGCACACCCATCTCCTTGAGCACGCCCTCCAGCCCGGACATGCGCTCGTCCACGCCGCCGACCCGCGCGGTGAGCTCGCCCAGCACGTCCGCCAGGCGGCCCTCGACGGTTTTCTCGACGAGCGCGCCGAGGCTCGCGTCGATGTTCGCCAGCGCCTCGCGCGTCGCCTCGTCGGCCGCGCGCAGCCGCGCGTCGACGTCCGCGCCGACGGCCTCCCGCACCCGTGCCGCCATCGAGTCGAGACCCGCGGCGAGGTCCGCGCGGGACGTGGTGAGGACCTCGTCGACCAACCCGGCGGTCGCCCGCCGCACCCGCGCCTCCACCTCCTCGCCGACCTCCGCGAGCCGGGCGGACAGCACCGAGCGCAGGTCCGTGCCGAGCGTCTCGACAGCGGACGTCGCCTCGGCGCGACCGGCCTGCCGTGCCGCGTCGAGCACCTGGTCCAGGTCGCCCGGGCCGCCGCTGCCGCGCACCTCGTCGATCGCCTCGGTCAGCTGGTCCTGCGTGACGAGCGCGGACTGCAGCTCCGACAGCCGGATCTCCAGCCCGGACGCGTCCAGCAGCGAGCCGTCCGGGCGCGTGAGCCGGTCCCGCAGCTGCTCGACGGACCCGAGCCGCTCCACGAGCCCCGGCACGTCCAGCGGAGCACCGTCGACCTCGAGCATGCTGCCCACCTCGACCGCGCGCCCCACCTCGGTCTGGAGGGTGCGCAGGGTCGAGCGCAGGTCGGCGATGTCACCGCGGTCGTCGGCCGCGCCGAGGACCTTGCGGTTCAGGCGGTCGAGCGTCGCGGACCGCGTCAGGTCGTTCGTCGCGACCACGTCGACGCGCGTGCGCGTCGCGGCCAGGTCGTCGCCCACCCGGCCGATGCGGGTGTCGAGCAGACTCACGTCACGGCGCAGCCTCACGAGCGTCGAGTCCAGCGCCGGGTCCTTGAGCCCGCCGCCCGTGACGATCTGCCGCAGCTGCGGGTCGAGCCAGCCGATGCCCACCTGGTCCGGGTGCTCGTGCTGCGGCACGCCCGCCTGGCCGGTCGCGACCGTGGCCCGGCCGATCTCGACGATCGCGGACACGAGCGTGTTCCAGTCGTCGGCCGCGATGAGCTCACCGCGCGTCTTGCCCGCCAGCGGGCGCAGGCGTTCGACGAGCGCCTGCAGCCGCTCGATCTCGACGGCTGTTGCCATGGTCGTCCTCCTCGCGAGGGTGGGCCGTCACAGGGCCCGGAACAGCGACGGGCCGGTGGCCGCGACGCCGCGTCGGTACGTCTCGAGCTCCTCCTCGGGACGGCTCGCGCCGCCCGCGGAGGAGAACGTCTGCAGCAGCGTCAGCGCGCCGCTGACCTCGGGCGACGCGAGGAACTCGTCGGCCCCCGTGCCCTGCTCGTTCGCGAGCTCGAGGACCTCGCGGATCGCCGCGTTGGAGTGGTTCGCGATGAGCGGGGTCCACTGCGCGGTCGTGACGAGCGTCGACTGCTGCAGCTCGGCGACGCGGCCGAGCACCCGGTCGCGCACCGCGCTGGTCGCCGCCCCCTTGTCGAGCACGGCCGTCAGGCGGCCGCGCAGGTTCTGGCTCTCGACCTCGCGCCGCAGCTCGAGCAGGCTCCGCCCGAACGACTCGCTGAACCGCACGATGTTGCCCTGCACCTCCGCGAACTTCTCCGCGATCTCGGGGTGGTCGTGGCCCACGGGGGACACGAGCCGCGTCAGCTCGCCGACGGCGCGCGCGAGGTCGGCGACCGCCGCCGCGAGGACGTTCCAGTCCTCGGCGCGGATGACCTCGCCCGGCGCCTTGTTCGCGAGCCGTCCCACGTTCGTCGTGACCGCGCCCGCCTGCTGCTGCACCGGGGCCAGGTCGGCGTCCTGGATGTCACGGATCGGCGAGTCCCGGAACAGGTCGGGCGGCACGACCACCGGCACACGCGTGGGGATGTCCTGCGGGAAGAGCCGCACGACACGTCGGTCGATGACGTTCACGAGGTTGGGGTGCGTGACCGTCATCTCCCAGCTGCCCGGGTCGAGGTCGCGCACCAGCAGCGAGCCGTCGAGGAACGGCTTGCGCTCCACCTGCTGCCCCGTGGACTGGTTGACGAGCTTGACGACGGCGTCGCGGTTCGCGGGCACGAAGCCCTCGAGGCGGATGTCGAACGCTGCCTTGGCCATGGTCGGTTCCCTTCGACTCAGGTGAGCCACTGGAGGTCGCCGTACGGGAACTCGACTTCCCAGAACAGCGTCAGCTCGTGGTCGTCGCCCTTGTCGACGGGCGCGAAGACCACGCGGTTGTAGAGGACGGCGTCCGTGTCGCCCTGCGAGACGAGGCCCGCCTCGCGGATGCGCCCGACGGCGGCGTCGTCCGGGAGCGTCGCGCGCACCCGCACCCGCACGACGCGCCGCTCCGGCACGAGCATGGCCGTGAACGCCGACGCGGCGACGGGCGTCGTCGTCGCGCCCACCAGGGCGGCGTCGTCCCCGCCCCCGTTCGTCAGGGCGGTCACCGAGACGTCCTCGGGCGAGTCGTCGTTGGTGCCCACGCCCATGTGGGTGATGGGGTTGCCGACCCCCGCGAACAGGTCCGCGATGATCCGCGCGCCGCTCGCCATCACGGTGTTGTGGGCGCGTCGCTCGTCGACGACGGAACCGTCGTGGTCGCTCAGCACCAGGTGCAACGTGGCCTTCATGGCGCCTCCTCAGGCAAGGACCGAGTCGTCGAAGTCGGTGACGTCGAACGCCGCGCCCGCGTCGGGCAGCGCGTCGGCGCCGGTGGGTCCGGCCTCGCGGAACGTGCGCGGCCAGACGCCGACGAGGTGCGCCTCGCCCGGCTGCCGCTCGGTGAACGCGCGCAGCACCACGTCCGCCGCGATCCCCGCGCCTGCGGTCCGCTCCACCGCGGCGTCGAGGCCCGCCTCGAGCCGGTCACGCGCCAGCACGGCCTGGTCGGCGGCGCCCGCGTCGCTGACCAGCGTGCTCGCGGGCAGTCGGACCTCGAGAGTCGCCGGCTGCGCCTCGACCCACGCGACGCGTGCGGCCACGAGCGCGGGCTGCGCGAACAGCGAGCGGTCGAACGCCGTCGAGTCGAACCGGGCCTGGGTGAGCGAGTCGTCGGCCATCGCGAGCAGGTACCGGTCGAGGCCCGGGGCGTCGTAGGTGGCCAGCGGCAGGAACCACAGGACGTTGGTGCCGCGTGCGAGCGCGCCCGCGACGAGCGTGCCGGCCGGCTCGCCGGGGCCGTCGGCGCCCGCCCGCAGGTCGGTCCAGACCGTGAGCCGGCTCGTCACGTCGCGCCCGTCGAGGTCGGCGCGCAGCAGCGAGCGGTCGGCGGCGGACGGCGCGATCGTCAGCCGCTGGCCGGGCGCGAGCGAGCCGCGGAACAGCACCGCGTGACCGGTGGTGCGGTTCACGACGACGGGCGAGTGCTCGGGCTGCTCGCCCGTGCCCCGCAGCACCACCGCCCACGGCGCGGGATCCATGCCGCGGTTGTCGACCTCGAGGTGCGCGAGCGGTTCCCACCCGCCCGCCTGGGGCAGCCGGGTCTCCCGCACGAGCGTCGGGTTGTCGACGAGCTGCGGGCCGTCGGGCGCGGTCGACCACGCGTCGACGTGGCCGACGGTGCGGATGCCCGCCGCCCGCTGGAAGCCGTCCGCGTAGTCGCTCACGAGCACCCGCAGCGCCTCGCGCGTGACCGCACCGAGCTGCAGGCGGGCGCGCACGACCGCGTGCACCCACGCGCGGTACTCGCCGAGCCCCGCGTGGAACGGCTCGGGCGGGATGTCGAGCAGCGCGGCGAGCGCCGCGGCCTCGTCGAGGTCGGGCGTCGCGTCGAACCAGTGCGCACGCTGCACGCTCACGCCCGCTTCGTCGAGGCCGTCGAGCTGCACGCCCCACGTCCCGGCGAACGCGCCGAGCAGCTCGCCCTCGCGGTACAGCGTGGGCAGGTGGGACAGCACCGCGTCCGTCCGCATCACACGCCCCCCTCGCGCACGTCGAGCGCCACGGAGCGGATCCGGGCGGAGTCCTGCGCACCGAGCGCGTGCGTGCCGAGGCCGTCGGCGAGGCGCAGGAACCGGCCCTCGGCCTCGGTGGTCAGCGCGACGTGCGCGCGCACCACCGCGTACCGCGTGTCGTCACGCACCGCCGCGACGAACGCGTCGACCGAGATCTGCGTGCCGGGGCCGAGGCCCGCGGCCCACGACCGCGCGGCCAGGCTCATCGCCTGCTCCGCCTGGCCCGCCGTGACGCCGGGGGCGAGGTGCACGGGGACGAGCGCGTCGACCTCGACGGTCGCACCCGGGCCCGTGCCGGACTCCGTGCTCACGAGGTGCGTGAACGGCCGGACGGCCGACAGCACGTGCCCCGTCGGGGCCGTCACGCTCGGCTGCGGCCCGGCTCCCGTGTCGAGCCCGAACGTCGCGTCGACGATGCGCGGGTCGGACAGTGCGGCGGCCGAGAGCTGGGCCGCACGCGCGGTGCCGCCCGGCGGCAGCGCGCCGACGATCGCGGCGACGCGCTCCTCGAGCGCGCTCTGCAGCGACTGCAGCTCGGCCCCGCCGACGCCCGAGCCGGCGAGCACGAGCGTGGCGGTCACCTGCACGGGCTGCGGCTGCGTGCGCCCGAGGGTGACCCGCACGCCCGCGGGCCGCAGGTCGTCGACCCGTGCCACGACGCGCGCCAGCAGGTCCGGCGTGGGCTCCCCGTCGTACGAGACCGACAGCAGCACCTCGCCCGGCAGGCCGTGCGGGAACTCCGTGACCGTGACGTCCTGCACGCCCTCGAGGTTCGCCACGCCGTGCCGCAGCGCGTCGAGCGTCCCGCGCGCCGCGACCGCGAGCGCGCCGCGCGCGCGTCGACGCAGGTCGTCGTCGGGCTCGGGTCCGCCCGCCGCCGCCGCGGGGGACTCGTTCGTCACCGCGCCGACCCCCGCGATGAGCACCTCGAGCCGGTCGAGCGCACCCGCCTCGACCGCCGCGGTCGCGGGGGAGAGCGCGGCCGCGAGCACCTCGCGCGAGTCCTCGCCGGTCTCGAGGACCAGCGGGACGGTCGTCGCGTAGCGGTTGGCCTGCGCGTCGGAGACGACCGTGCCGACGGGCACCGTGATGCGTCCGGTCGAGCCGGCGGCGCGCGTGAACCGCACGCGCGCGGTCGGCACGCCCCCGGGTCGTCGGGCGACCCCGACGAGCGCGACGACCTTGTCGAGCGAGGTCCCCTGCGCGGTCTCGAGGAACGCCGAGCGGTACACCGCGTCGAGCCCCAGCTCGACCAGCGCGAGCTCGCGCGCCACGGACTCGAGCAGCGTGCGCGCGACCGACCCGACGCTCAGGTCCGTGACCGGCGCCGGACGGGACTGCGACGGGTAGTAGTTGACGACGACGGTCGAGCCGGTCGGCGGCCGACGGCCCGTGGGCCGGAACCGGATCGCGTCGCGCTCGACACCCTCGCGGCCCGTCGCGACGACCTCGAAGTCGGCGTCCGTGAAGCGGTACGGCACGGGCACCTGCTCCTCGACGGTGCGGCCCTGCGCGTCGCGCACGAGGTCGCCGTTGACGTCCCGCAGCGGCCGGGTGACCTCGACGACGCCCTGCAGGTGGCTCACGCGCCGGATCGGGCGGTCGCGCAGCGAGTCGAGCACGACGAGGTCGCCCGCGGGCACGGTGACGACCTCGCGCACCGTGCCGCCCGTGAGCGTGGTGAGCGTGTCCCGCACGATCTCCGGGTACGGGCGCGGCGAGTAGCCGTCCGGCAGGCCGTTCACAGCTCCACCCCCAGGTCGACCGACACGGGCTGCCCGCCCTCGACGGGCTGGACCGTGAGCAGGAACCGCAGCTCGGACGGTCCCTCCGACGGGATGTCGAACGTCAGGTCGACGACCTCGTCCAGCACGCGCGGCTCGGCGGCGACCGCCTCGAGGACGAACGCCTTGCACCGGGCGCGGCTCGACTCGTCCTTGCGCTCGCCGACCAGCTCGTGCAGACGCGACCCGTACGCGGCGTGCCCGAGCCCGGCGAGGGTGCCGCGCGGCGTGAGCAGCCGCAGCACAAGTGCCTGACCCAGGTTGTGGCGGTCCGAGACGAGCTGCGGGCCGTCCGCGGCGCGGTCGACGAGGCCTGCGCCGAGCCGCAGGTCGAGTGCGGCCGCGTCGTGCGCGGCCATGCCGGGCGGGCCGAGCAGCACGCGCAGGTCGGTGCCCAGGACGTCGCTCATCCGACCATCACCGTCCCGACGGGTCCGACGAGCGTGCCCACGGGCTGGTCGCTCGGGTCGTTGCACGTGGTCACCTGGTCGCCGACACGGGCGACGCCCTTGCCGCCGATCGTCACGGTGCTCGAGGCCTGCGTGACGGTGCCCTCGTCGGACGGCGGCGACTGGAACGTGGTGCCGGGGGGCGTGGCGACGTGCGGGGGCTTGTTCCTGGCGACCGAGTCGAGCGTCGCGGCGGCCTTGCCGCCGATCGTCACGGTGGACGACGTGGCGCTGGTGATCGTGCCGGAGAACACGTGCGGCAGCGGGGTGGGCACGGTCCCGCCGGGCGTCGGGACGAGCACGACGTGCGTGTCGACCGCGACGACCATCGCGTCGGTGCCCACGGCGGGGGTGCCCATCAGTTCACCTCCACCAGGCCGCCGGAGACCGTGACCTTGCTCGACCCGTCGATCACGACCTCGGGCGCCTTGAGCGTCAGCCGGGTCGACGCCTCGAGGCTCACCTCGCCGTTCCCGCCGAGCGTGAGCGTGCTGTCCTTCGCGGTGAGCGTCACGCCGCCGGGGGAGGCGCCGTCGACGACGACCTCGCAGTCGCCGATCGTGAGCGTCGCGCGGTCCTTGGCGAGCTCGATGCTCGTGTCGCCGACGACGAGCGTGACCTGCGGTGCGCTCGCGTCGACCTGCAGGTCGACGTCCTTCCCGCCGGGTGGCAGCTGCAGGACGACCTTGCCGTCGCCGTGCTCGGGCGGTGCCAGGTCGCGGTGGTACAGCCGCCCGACGACGACGCCCGCGTGCGGGTCCCCGTCGGCGAACGCGACGACGACCAGGTCGTCGACCGCGGGCGTGGCGACGAACCCGAGCGCGCCCACCGCGACCGGGACCCGCGGGACGACGACCGCGGTGTCCCGCAGCCGCACGCTCACGCTGTGGTCGGGCGAGCCGGCGGCGGTCGTGTGCACCTCGGTGACGACGGCGACGCTGACCCACGAGCGCGCGTCGGCCTCGTGGCGCGCGATGCGCGCGACGGCGTCGTACAGCACGTCGGTCACAGCAGCCCCCCGAGCGCTCCGGCGAGCCCGCCGAGCAGGTCGTCCGACGCGCCGGCCGCGACGCCCGCGAGCGTGGTGCGCGCGACGCCCGGTGCCAGCTCGTGCCGCACGGTGGTGAGGAGCCACGGGCCGGACTGCGCGGGGTCGGTGGTCTCGTCGATGCGCACGACGTCGCCGGGTCGGCGCGCGGGCTGCAGCCAGCACGTCCCGCGCATGCGCGCCGTCGCGGCACCGCGCCGGGAGGACTCGCCGCGGGCCGCGAGGTCCACGTCGCTGCGGGTGCGCAGGACGGGGGCGGGGGACCAGGTCCGCGTCCCGTCGGGCTCGTCGGCGCCGGTCAGGGGGTCCGTGCTGGGCACCCACGCGTCGGGTGCCTGCGCGGCGCCCGACCCGCCCGCGCCCACGGGCGTGAACTCGTGCGCGGGCGTGTGCGCGGACGTGGTGAACGACGTGAACTCGCGGTCGAGCCGCATCGCGGCGGTGGCGACGCCGACCGGCCACGCGACCACGGTGACGCGCCCCTCGGCGTCCACGGCGGCGACCGCGTCGGACCGGTGCGCGATCGCGGCGACGTGCTCGGCAGCGGTGCGCCGCGCGTCCGCGACGTACGCGGCGGTCTGCGTGAGCGCCGCGACCTGCCCGGTGTCGGCCGACGCGAGGTCGGCGAGCTTGCCGACCACCTGCACAGCGGTGAGCCCGTTGTACGTCTCGGAGGGCCGGGTGGCGGCGAGCGCGGCACCCGCGTCGGTCACGACGACGACCGCGCCGCTCGTCGTGCGCTCGACGTGGTCGACGGTGCCGGTGAGCACGACGGCCGTACCGTCGCCGCCGTCGAGCTCGACGCTCGCGCGCGCGCCGGCGGCCGCGGGCACGTCGACCCCCGCCGCGATCGCGACCTCGGCGCGGTTCACGCCGGGCAGCAGCACGAGCTCGGCCGCGACCGAGCGGATCTGGGCGGTGTAGCGCAGGTCGTCGAGCGTGACGGTGGCGCCGGTCGCGAGGGTCATGAGCCGAACACCTGCCCGAGCGCGTCGAGCGCGGTGCCGAGCTGGTCGCCCGCGGTCTCGATCGAGCGCTGCAGGTCCTGCACCGGCGCCAGGACGCCGTCGAAGTCGAACGACGCGAGCCCGGACAGGGCGGACAGCGCGTCGACGGCGGCCAGCGCGCCCTCGACGGCGCCGGCGACGTCGTCCGCGAGACCGGACAGGTCGTCGAGCAGGTCCGTGTCGAAGCCGAGATCGCCCAGCCCGAAGTCGTCGAGCCCGCCGAACCCCGCGAGCTGCGCGGGCGGAGGCAGGGGCGGGTCCTCGGCCAGCTCGAGCAGCACCTCGACCACGCCGGGCCGCCCGGCGACCTCGCTCGCCGCGAGCCGCGTGACCACCACGTGCTGCAGCTCGAGCGCCGTGACGATGTCCGCCGTGAAGGTCGTGGGCTCGCCCGACGCGGCGAGCGTCTGGAGCGTGCCGAGGTCGTCCAGCGCGGTGGGCCCCGCCAGCACCGCCGCGATCGCGACCCGGTGGCTCGGGCGGCCCGAGCGCTGCTGCGCGTGCCCCGGCAGGCCGAGGACGGGGACGTCGACGAAGCCGCCGTCGAGCGCGTGGTCGACGCGCTGCGCGGCCGTGAGGGTGACGTCGCCGATCACCGGCATGGGGCGGGCACCCTGCTCCGGACCGGGTGCGGGGGCCGACGGCAGGGTCGGGATGCTCATCGCCGCACCCCGCGCAGGTCGGCCGCGCGGTGCAGCGCGCGTGCGAGGGCGTCGGTGTCGACGGGCTCACCGCCCGGGGCGGCGACGTCCGAGGTCCAGGCGGGCCGCGCGGGGGCGGGCGAGCGGTCGTCGAGCGGCCGGCCCGGCGCGCGCCCCGTCGTCACGAGCGAGCCGGGGACGAGGGTGCCGGGGCCGGGAGCTCCGGGCGCGGCGGCCGCGCGGGGCTGCGTGGTCGCCCGTCCTGGCCCGCGGACCGTCGCGTCGGATGCGGTGGACGGTCCGGGCGCGGTCGGCCACGCGTGACCGTCCGGCGCGCCCCACCGGTCGAGCGCCGCGTGCGGCACCGGCAGCGGGGCTCCCGCCGCCGTCGCCGCCCGGCCGTGCGCGGTGCCCGGGCGCGCGTGGTGCGCCGCGCCGTGCCGCTCGGCGGGGGCGGGCGCGGGGCCGACGGCCGCGGCACCGCCCGGCGCCGAGGTGAGCGCCGACGCCTCGTCGCCATGCCCAGCCTGCCCAGCCTGCCCGGCCTGCCCGGCCTGCTGCCGGGAAGCCGGCCGCACGGCGGACCAGCGCCCGTCCGTCGACGCTCGCCCGCCGACCGGTCCCGGCCCGAGCGGGGACGCGCCGTCGCACGGCACGGCGTCGCGGGCGTCGGCGGGCGGGCACGCGCGGTCGTCCCGCGTGCCGAGCGGAGCGCGCACGGCCACCCCGGGCGAGCCGGCCGGACCGGGCGGGTCGTCAGGGTCGGCCGGCGGCGTCAGCCCGCCCGCGACGGGCGCAGCGTCGGGTACCCACGTGCCGGCGTCGGCGGGGCCGCCCGGTGCGGCCAGCACCAGGACGCGCGCGAGGCCGGGGTCCAGCGCCTCACCCGCGCGGGCGAGGAGCCCTGCCGCCAGGTGGTCGCGCACGTCGTCGGGCGTCCGCGGCGCCACGTGGGCCTCGTGGTGCAGCGCGATCCGGGTCCACCCGTCGTCGTCCGTCACGGCGTGCGCGAGGCGGCCCGCGAGGTCGTCGGCGTCCGCGGCGGCGAGGTCGCCGCCCGCAGCCCCCGCTGCCCGGGTCGCGAGCAGACGTGTGCGGACCAGAGCGCCCTCGTGCTCCGCACCGGCCAGGTGCAGCGCCACGGCCTCGAGCGCGGCGCGCGTCTCGTCGTCGCCCGTGCTGCCCGTCCCGCAGGCGGCCGCGAGCACGAGGCGCGCGAGCGAGCGCACCGCGTCGGGACCGGTCAGCTCCGCGGCGAGCGCGACGAGGTCGTCGCGCTCACGCAGCCGCAACCGGCGCAGGCGCGTGCCCAGCACGGCGACGCGCCCGTCGGGCAGCAGCCCTCCGGGGAACGTCGCGTCGCCGACCCGCACCTGCCCGGCGATGAGCTGGACCGCAGCACCCATGACCGTCCGACCTCACCGCTCCTCGCGCACGCGTGTCGCGGTGAACGCGTAGACCGTCTCGCCGTGCCCGCCCGCGCTCATCGCGAACGACTTCTCGGTGAGCAGGCACTCGTCGAAGCTCACCGTGACGGTGGTCTCGCCCTGCCGCAGCGGCGCGGTGATCTGGAAGAACGCGTCGCCGACGAGCGCGTCCAGGTCGGGGGCCGACGACGCGACCCGGATCCGGCCCTCGACGCTGCGACCGCCGGTGATGACGCCGATGCGCTCGGACGAGCCGATCGCGTACAGGTCGGAGCGGGCCACGAGCGAGCGGTGCTCGACGGAGCGCACCCCCTCGACGGGCGTCCCGTTGACCAGGACGGAGCTCTCGTTGGCTGCGTACACGGTGGGCATGGCACGCCTCTCAGTTCTTCACGCGGATGGTGGCGTAGACGAAGTCGATGGCGCGCACGGGGCGGACCGCGATGTCGATGCGGACGTTGCCCTGCGCGAAGTCGAGCTGCGTGGAGTACACGTCGACGAGGAACGCGGGGTCGGTCCCGTCGGTCGACGGCACGAGCTCGCCCGCGCGCTCCATGCGCGTGAACGTCGCGACGATCTGCTGGCGCAGGGCCGTGCGGGCGTCGACGGTGTTGAGCTGGCCGATGAAGTTCTCGGCGATGGCCTTGACCTCGCGCACGCACGCGTCCGCGACGCGGGTGACGGAGATCTGGTCGCCGCTGGTGTCCAGCCCGCGCAGCACGATCACGCCGCGGCCCGACCGGTCGGCGACGACGAGCGCGTTGTGCGTCGGGCCGAGCAGCCGGTTGAGCTCGCTGTCGGTGTAGCGGGCGGGCGGGATGCCGAACAGCGGCACGGGCTTGAACGTCGGGGAGACGGACGGCCCGGTGCGCGCGACCGCGCCCAGCACGGCGCCCGCCGCGCCCGCGGGTGTGACGAGCACGAACCGGCGGTTGCGCACGCCGGCGGCGTGGTCGCGGATCCGGTCGAGGCTGCCCTGCTCGGCGGGGGTCACGGAGCCGAACGCGATGCGCGGCGCGCCGGCGTCGGCCTGCGCCACGGCGTGCGCGACGAGGGCCTGGTGCACGGTCGCGACGAACGTCTCGCCGCGCGTCGGCTCGATGGACGCGGCGACGAGGCTGATGCGCGGGTCGGTCGCCAGCAGGTCGATCGCCGCCTGGTAGTCGGCGGCGCTCGGGGACGTCGCCCCGGCGAGCGGGGTGGGCGCGATCGCCACGGGGAGCCGGTCCGGCCCGGCCAGGGACGAGGCCTGCCGCACGTGGATCAGCGCGCTCTCGCGCAGCACGACGGCGGGCAGGTAGTTCGCCGAGTCGGGGTTCATCGTCAGGCGCGTGAACTCCTCGGCCTGCGCACCGTCGCGCAGCACGCGCACGCGCACGTTGTCCGCCGAGGGCGACAGGAGCTCGACCGTGAGGCCCTCCGGGTCGACGCCGGGCTCCGCGAACAGCGTGAGCAGGGTCTGCGCGGCGCCCGAGCGGGGCACGACGACGCCGGTCCCGTCCGCCGGTATCACGTACGTCCCCGCGGCGGGCAGCGCGTCCGCGAGCGACGGGTCGAGCGCGACGAGGTACAGCGAGCGGGTGTTGATCGTGTCGAACAGGTCCTGGTGCGAGCCGGGCTCGACCACGAGGTCCGTGAACTCCTCGACGACCTGCCCGGCGCGGAACACGCGCAGGCTCACGCGGACGGTCTCGCCCGCGGCGTTCGTCACGGTGCGCACGTCCACCGCGACCTGGTGCGCCCACGTGCCGACCGACCGCGCGCGCAGCAGCACCGCGTCGGTGGACACCGCGTTGCGCAGCAGGAGGGACGCGGCACCGCCGCCCCCGACGGGCGCGACGAGCACCTCGGACGCGCCGTTGGCCAGGGCGTGCACGATCTCGGGCGCGGACGCGACGGTCCCGGGCCCGAGGGCGCCGGCGATCTCCGCGGCTCGTGAGAGGCCGACCAGCGCGGCGGGGGCGGGCGGCCGGTCGACGATGCCGGCGATGCCGACCACGCCCGACGAGGCGGGCAGCGGCGGCAGCACGTCGAACCGTGTCTCGACCTGTACCCCGGGTACGACGAGCGTCGCCATGGCTTCCTCCTCGCGCGACGACCACCGGCACGGTGCACCGGCGACGGGAGCCCGCAGGTCGGACGCCTGCGTCACAGCCCCTGGCAGGGAGCGTGCGCCGCCGCGCGCCTCACGCGCGTCACGCGCGCGTCACAGGGACCGCTCGCGACGGCGTCGGGGCGGGGGAGGAGCGGGTGAAACCCGGGTCAGTCGTCCGTGCGGTCGGCCGGCGCGTCCTCGAGTTCGAGGTCCTCCCAGCCGTGGTCGCGCCGCATGGCCTCGGCGTCCTCCCGCAGGAGCGGGTCGTCGACGATCTCGTGCCGCCGCACGTAGGTGGAGGCGACCGCCTGGATCGTGGCCATCACGGGCAGCGCGAGGAACGCGCCCATGGCACCGAACACGGCGCCGAACCCGATGACCCCGAGGAACGACACCGCGGGATTGAGCAGCAGCGCCCGCGCCGAGATCTTCGGCGAGAACAGGTAGTTCTCCACCTGCTGGTAGGCGATGATCCACGCGAGCACGAGCAGCGCCTTGACCGGCGAGACGGTCAGCGCCACGGCGACCGGCAGGGCGCCACCGATGTACGTACCGATCGTGGGCACGAACTGCGACACCACGCCTGTGAACGCCGCGAGCGGGAGCGCGTACGGGACGTGGATCAGCATGAAGAACACCCAGGTGAACGCCGTGGACAGCGCGGCGAGCACGAGCCGGGAGTTGATGAAGTCCGCGACCTTCTCCTGCGAGACCTCCCACACGCGCAGCACCTCGCGCTGACGGCTCGGCTCGAGGTACGCCAGGACCGCGGCCCGGAACCGCGGGCCGGCGCTCGCCATGTAGTAGGTCACGAGCAGGATCGACGTGGCGTTGAAGATGCCGCCGATGAGCGAGGCCCCGGCCCCGATGATGCCGGGCGCGAGCGACTGCCAGTGCGTCCCGAGCGTGTCGAGCGCCTCGTCGGCCGTCGGGATCTGCGCGCCGAACCGGTCGTCGAGCCACTCCGCGAGGTCCGCGTAGTAGTCGGGCAGGTGCGTGACGAAGTCGACGACCTGCTGCACGAACAGGCTGCCGAAGAGCGCCACCACGACGGTCACGACCACGCCCGCGCCGAGCATGACGAGCCCCGTGGCACGCGTGCGCCGCAGCCCGTGCCGCACGAGCCAGCGGATCGGCGGCTCCATCGCGAGCGCGATGAACCACGACCACACGACGATCGTGATGACGTTCGTCAGGAGCCCGAGCGAGCGCCACACGAGAACGGCGGCGAACACCGCGAGCACGCACATGAGCAGCGCGCGCGGCAGCCAGGCCGGGGGCCGGCGGGCGTCCATCGCGGTGCGGGGCTTCGGCATCGGACCTCGTCACGTCCAGGCGGGGCGGTGCATGTCGCGACGACCGTACCGGGACCGTGACCGGCGCGGGCGCAACCCGGCGCGAGGCGCACCGGTGCGCCGCGCGGTGCACCGGCGCGCGGACCTGCGGATCGCCCACGCCGGGTGGTGCGCCGCTGCGGGCGGTGCTGCGATGGTCGGTGCGCTGCGGTCCCACCCGACCCTCGACGGAGGTGCGTCATGACGGACGGCGAGCTGCGCGCACGGCTCGCGGCGCTCGAGGCCGAGATCGACGCGTCGTTCCCGCTCATGCAGAGCGAGGATCTTGTCCGGCCGCAGAACGCGTACCGCCTGCTGCGCGGCGGCCCGCGGGTGCGATGCAGGACCGGCCGGCACGCGTGCTGCCGTGCCGGCCGGTCCTGCGTGCTCCGGGGTCAGGCGGCCGTGCAGGTCACCGTCGCACCCGCGCCCGACCCGGTGCCCTGGAACCCGAACACCGTGCTCTGTCCCGCGCCGAGGCGCCCGTTCCACGGCGCGTTGGTGACCGTGAGCGGTGAGGTGCCCGTCGACTGGCCGCTCCACACGTTCGTGGCCGTCCCCGACGGCAGGGTCACGGCGACCCGCCACCCGTCGACCGCCGCGTTGGCGGCGACCTTCACCTCGGAGACGAACCCGCCGGGCCAGCTGCTGACGACCGTGTACGTCGCGGTGCACCGGCCCTGCGGGGCGGGCGAGCTCGTGGTCCCGCCGGTCGGCTCGTCCGTCGGGCCGCCGGTCGGCTCGTCGGTGGGCTCGTCGGTGGGCTCCTGCGTGGGCTCGTCCGTCGGACCGGGACCCGGGTCGACGTCGGCCCAGGCGTCCTTCAGGAACGCGGCGATCGTGTCCCAGCTCGGGTTCGGGCTGCCCTGCGTGACGGTCTCACGGCACCCCTGCGTCGTGCGGACCGTCTGCTGGCCGTAGCGCGACGAGCTCGTGACGTCCGCGTGGCTGTGGCCGGCGCCCGGGACGGAGAAGAACCGCGTGTCGACGCACGCGGCCTTGAGCGCGTCGTACAGGATCTCGGTCTGCGCGTGCGGCACGACGTTGTCGGCCCGCCCGTGCAGGAGCAGCATCGGCGGGTCGTTCGCGTCGACGTAGCGGATCGGGTCGGCCTGCCGGGCCTTGTCGGGGCACGACGGGATCGCGCAGCCGAGCAGCTGCGCCTCGGGCGCGTCGGGGCTGTTGTGGTCGATCCAGCCGCCCTGGTCCTGCTGCGCGAGCCGGATGAAGTCGGTGGGGCCGAAGAAGTCGACACCGGCCTGCACCGCGCTCGACACGCCGGTGGTCCCGATCTGCCCCTCGAGCGCCGCCACGCCGCCGGTGAGGGCGCCCATCGCGGCGACCCACCCGCCCGACGAGTCGCCCATCGTCGCGAACCGTGCAGGGTCGATCCGGTACTGCGCCGCGTTGGCGCGCAGGTACCGGATCGCCGCCTTGATGTCGTACACCTGGGCGGGGAACTTCGCCTGCGAGCTCGACCGGACGCTGACGCCCGCCACCGCGATCCCGCGGGGGTTGAGCTGCTGGGCGATGGCGTTGGCCCCCGACTTGCCGTCGTCGGACGTCCAGGCGGAGCCCGTCGACCACACGACGAGCGGCCACGGCCCGGCGCCGTCGGGGACGTACAGGTCGAGCAGGTGCCCGCGGCTGCCGGCCGGGTCGGCCGGTGCGTACGCGACGTTCGTCGTCGTCTGCACCGCGTTCGCCTCGGTCCCCACGGCCGCCACGACCCCCGCGGCGACGAGCGCGGCGACCGCCCACCGCGCCGTCATCCTGATGCGTGCGCTCCACATGACTGTGTCTCCCCTCGAGCGTGGTGTGATCGATCACACCTTCCTGAGGAAGATCGGTGCGGGACCAGGTCCCGAATCCTTTCGGCGTCATGCCCGCACATTTCGGACGAGACGCCACGAGGAGCGCCCCCCGAGCGGGACGCCACGAGGGGCGCCCCGCGAACGGGACGCCCCTCGTGCCGAACTGATCGGGAGCAGCCGATCAGACGTCGTAGTAGAGCTCGAACTCGTGCGGGTGCGGACGCAGCCGGATCGGGTCGACCTCTGCCGAGCGCTTGTAGTCGATCCACGTCTGGATCAGGTCCGGCGTGAACACGTTGCCGGCCGTGAGCCAGTCGTGGTCCGCCTCGAGGTTGTCGAGCACCTCGGACAGCGAGCCCGGGACCTGCTGGATGAGGGCGTGCTCCTCGGGGGGCAGCTCGTACAGGTCCTTGTCGACCGGCTCCGGCGGCTCGATGCGGTTCTGGATACCGTCGAGGCCGGCCATGAGCATGGCCGCGAACGCGAGGTACGGGTTCGACGACGGGTCCGGCACGCGGAACTCGATGCGCTTGGCCTTCGGGTTCGAGCCGGTGACCGGGATGCGGATGCACGCGGAGCGGTTGCGGGCCGAGTAGACCAGGTTGACCGGGGCCTCGAAGCCGGGGACCAGGCGGTGGTAGGAGTTCACCGTCGGGTTCGTGAACGCGAGCAGCGCGGGGGCGTGCTTGAGCAGACCGCCGATGTACCAGCGCGCGAGGTCGGACAGGCCGCCGTAGCCCTTCTCGTCGAAGAACAGCGGCTCGCCGTCCTTCCACAGCGACTGGTGCACGTGCATGCCCGAGCCGTTGTCGCCGAACAGGGGCTTCGGCATGAAGGTCGCGGTGCGGCCGTTGGCGTGCGCGACGTTCTTCACGACGTACTTGAACAGCTGCACCTTGTCCGCGGACTTGGCGAGCGTGTCGAAGCGGTAGTTGATCTCCGCCTGGCCGGCGGTGCCGACCTCGTGGTGGGCGCGCTCGACCTGCAGGCCGAGCTCGTCGAGCTGCAGCGAGATCTGGTCGCGCAGGTCCGCGAAGTGGTCGACCGGGGGGACCGGGAAGTAGCCACCCTTGTAGGGCGTCTTGTGGCCGAGGTTGCCACCCTCCTCGACGCGGCCCGTGTTCCAGGCGGCCTCGATGGAGTCGATGTAGTAGTACGACGCGTTCTGCTTCGTCTCGAAGCGGATGTCGTCGAAGATGTAGAACTCGGCCTCGGGGGCGAAGAACGCCGTGTCCGCGATGCCGGTCGACTTCAGGTACGCCTCGGCCTTCGCGGCGACCTGACGCGGGTCGCGGCTGTAGGGCTCGTCGGTGTACGGGTCGACGATGTGGAAGTTGATGTTCAGCGTCTTCTCGGCACGGAACGGGTCGACGTAGGCCGTCGAGACGTCGGGCACGAGCTTCATGTCCGACTCGTGGATCGCCTGGAAGCCACGGATCGAGGAGCCGTCGAACATCTGGCCGTCGGTGAAGAAGTCCGCGTCCAGCGACTGGGCCGGGACGTTGAAGTGCTGCATGACGCCGGGCAGGTCGCAGAACCGCACGTCGACGAACTTGACGTCCTCGCTCTTGATGAACGCCAGGACTTCCTCTGGCTTGCTGAACATCCGCTGCTCCTCGGTTGGTGGTGCCCCCATCGGGCTGTGCCGAAACTAGGCCGGGGGGATTTCTCGGGTGTGTGTCCTTTGTTACCGCGAGGTTACGGGGACCGCCCTCGTGTAACGATCATGCGAATCGGCCGGCTCGACCCGCCTTGCGCCCGTAGCCCTGCCCGACGTGCGCGGACGGGGCGGACGCACCCGCGCACGTAGGCTGAGCCGGTGACGACGAGGCAGAACGTGGGGTCGTGGCTCGAGGGCGGGCCGTCGGGCGAGGGCGACCATGGCGCCGGGCTCGGACTGGCGCCGAGCGGACCGGGGTCGGCCGCGCCGCTCGGCCGCCGCGGGCTCGCCCTGGTGCTCGACTGGACCCTGTCGCTGCTCCTCGCGTCGGCGTTCTTCTCGTCGTCCGAGGGGCCGTTCTGGGAGCGTGCGGACCCGATGGTGACGCTCGCGGTGTTCGCGGTCGAGAACCTGCTCCTCGTCGGCACGCTCGGGTTCACGGTGGGGCACCGGGTGCTCGGGCTGCGCGTGCGCCGCGCGGGTGCGACCCCCGACGGCCCGCTGCCCGACGACGGCCGCGCGCCCGGTCTCGGCCGTGCGGCGGTGCGCACCGTGCTGCTGTGCCTCGTCATCCCCGCGGTCGTGTGGGACTCCGACGGTCGCGGGCTGCACGACCGCTCCGCGGGCACCGCGATCGTCCGCCGCTGAGCCGGCGGCACCACGACCGTACGACGAAGGGCCCCGCCGCAGGACGGGGCCCTTCGTCATGGGTGCGAGCACGGCGCGGGACGTCAGCGGCCGCGCATCCCCTTGCGGTCCGGGCGCATGCGCATGGGGTCGATGCCCTTCGGGACGGGCAGGCGGGCACCGCCGAGCGCCTGCAGGCGCTTGGTGACCTCGGCGACCTCGGGCTTGGTGAGGCGCGGCTTGAGCTTGCGCACCGCGGCGGGCAGCTTGCGCAGCGGCACCTGGCCCTCGCCGCGGCCGGCGACGATGACCGTGACGGGGACGGTGGGCAGCACGCGGGTCGTGCGCTTGCGCTCCGACTCGAGCAGTCGCGCGACGTTGCCCGTGCCCTCGCCGACGAGCACGACGCCCGGCCGGCCGACACCGCGGAACACCATGTCCTGCGAGCGGGGGTCGATCGCGACGGGCTCCTCGACGAACGTCCAGCCGCGGCGCAGCGTGCGCAGCGCCGCGAGCGCGGCACCCGGCTGTCCCTCGATGCGGGAGTAGGCGGCGGCCTCGGCGCGGCGCGCGAGCAGGAACATCGCGACGAGCAGCGCGAACGGCAGCGACATCAGCACGAAGTAGATGACCGCGTCGAGCAGGACGCCGACGATCACGCCGATCCCGACGACGACGACGAACGCCCCGACGACGACCCAGGTGACGGCGGGATCGGTCTCCCGCGTCATCTTGTACGCCTCCCACAGCTGGTGGTACCAGCGCACCTTCTTGGTCTTGGGCGCGTTCGAGGAGGCGGACTTGTCTCGGGCCATGGTCGCGAGTCTACCGAGCCGCGGGACCCGTCCCGCGCGCGTCAGCGGGCGAGCAGGCTGGACGCCTCCTGGCGGGCCGTCGTCGGCTCGCCGAGGTGCGCGAGGGCCTCGGGGATGGGCAGCCCGCGGCGGCGCATCGCCTGTCCCCACAGCCGTCCGGCGCGGTACGACGAGCGCACCAGCGGACCCGACATCACGCCGAGGAAGCCGAGGTCCTCCGCGACCTGGGACAGCGCGACGAACTCCTCGGGCCGGACCCAGCGCTCCACGGGGTGGTGCCGCACCGACGGGCGCAGGTACTGCGTGATCGTGATGAGGTCGCAGCCGGCCTCGTGCAGCGCGCCGAGCGCGTCGACGACCTCGTCGTACGTCTCGCCCATGCCGAGGATGAGGTTGGACTTGGTGACGAGCCCGGCCTCGCGCGCCCGCGTGATCACGGACAGCGAGCGCTCGTAGCGGAACGCGGGACGGATCTGCTTGAAGATCCGCGGCACGGTCTCGAGGTTGTGCGCGAGCACCTCGGGGCGCGAGTCGTTCACCTCGTCGAGCAGCTCGGGGATCACGTTGAAGTCCGGGATGAGCAGCTCGACGCCCGTGCCGGGGTTGAGCGCGTGGATCTGCCGGACGGTCTCGGCGTACAGCCACGCACCGCCGTCGGGCAGGTCGTCGCGTGCGACGCCCGTGACGGTCGAGTACTTCAGCCCCATCGCCTGCACGGACTCCGCGACGCGCCGCGGCTCGTCGGCGTCGAAGTCCGCGGGCTTGCCCGTGTCGATCTGGCAGAAGTCGCAGCGCCGCGTGCACTGGTCGCCGCCGATGAGGAACGTGGCCTCGCGGTCCTCCCAGCACTCGAAGATGTTGGGACAGCCCGCCTCCTCGCACACCGTGTGCAGGCCCTCGCGCCGCACGAGGCCCTTGAGCTCGGAGTACTCCGGGCCCATGGTCGCGCGCGTGCGGATCCACTCGGGCTTCTTCTCGATGGGCGTGGCGGCGTTGCGGGCCTCGACGCGCAGCATCCGGCGCCCTTCGGGTGCGATCGTCACGCGAGCCACACTAGCCGCCGCGGCCGCACCTGCACCCGCGCGCCCCGGGAGGCGGGCGTCACACTCGGCGGGACCCAGGTCCCGTGCCCTCGCGCCGCGCGCCGGAGAGGCTGGACGTGGCGGCAAGGAGGCCCCGAGGGAGGGAGACCCACATGCGAGTCCTGGTGACGGTCGCGTCCCGGCACGGCGCGACCAAGGAGATGGGCGACGTGGTCGCCGAGGTGCTCCGCGAGGCGGGGCACGTCGTGGACGTCGTCGAGCCCGACGACGTCGACCGGGTCATGCCGTACGACGCGGTCGTGCTGGGCTCGGCGGTCTACGTCGGCCGGCTCTCGGCCTCGCTGCGCGACCTCGTGGTGCGTCAGGGCGCGCACCTGCGGCTGCGTCCGGTGTGGCTCTTCTGGTCGGGTCCCGTGGGCGCGAACCCGGCGACGAGCGAGCCCGACGACGTGCAGGCGATGGTCGAGGCGACCGGTGCGCGCGAGGCACGCTGCTTCGTCGGCGCGCTCGACAAGGCGTCGCTGTCGTTGTCGGAGCGGGCGCTCGTCGCGCTCGTGCGGGCGCAGGACGGCGACTACCGCGACCTCGACGCGGTGCGCGCGTGGGCCGTGGGCGTGGCTGCGGAGCTGCAGACCGCGGCCTGACGCCCGGGGTCGGTCCTGGCGGTGGGCGCCCTCAGGCCGGCGACGGTCCCGGTGCCGTGAGCGCGGGCTCGTCGTCGGGCGTGCCCGTTGCCACCACGCCCGCGAGCGCGTCCCGCAGGTGGCGCTGCACCGGGGCGAGGACGTCGGCGATCGACACCCGCCGGCCGCACTCGACGCTCAGCGACGTCACATCGGCGTCGGGGATCCCGCACGGCACGATGCGGTCGAACGCGTGCAGGTCCGGCTCGCAGTTCAGCGCGAACCCGTGCATCGTCACGCCGCGCGAGACGCGCACGCCGATCTGCGCGACCTTGCGCTGCAGAGCCCCCGGTCGCGCCTCGAACCACACGCCGCTGCGTCCCTCGACGCGCACGGCGGCCAGCCCCAGGTCGGCGCACGTCCGGATGAGCGCCTCCTCGAGCGCGCGGACGTACCGCACGACGTCCACCGGCTCGCGCAGCCGCACGATCGGGTAGCCGACGAGCTGGCCCGGGCCGTGCCACGTGATGCGACCGCCCCGGTCGACGTCGACGACCGGCGTGCCGTCGACCGGCCGGTCCCAGCGCGCCGTGCGTCGGCCGGCGGTGTAGACGTCCTCGTGCTCGCACAGCAGCACGGTGTCCTCGCGCACGCCGTCGGCGACCTCCGCGTGCACCTGGCGCTGCAGGTCCCACGTCGGCAGGTAGGGGACGAGCCGGTCGCCCAGGTCGAGCTCCTCGAACCGCATGCCCTCACCCTAGGCGCTGCCCGCGCGCCTAGGGTGAGGCGCATGGGGACGCTACGGGTCGCTCTGGTCGGGTACGGCGGTGCGGGACGCGGGATCCACGCACGTCTCGTGCGCGCCGCGGGGCAACGGGTCGTGGCGGTCGTCACGCGCAGCCGGGCGGCGCAGGTCGAGGCGGACTGGCCGGGCGCGCGTGTGCTGCCGGACGTCGGGTCGCTGCTGGCGGACCTGTCCGACGTCGACCTCGTCGTGGTGGCGAGCCCGACCGGCGACCACGTCGCGCACGTCGGGGCAGCGCTCGACGCGGGCGTGCACGTGCTCGCCGACAAGCCCCTCGCGACGACCGCGCGGGACGCGGCGGACCTCGTCGCGCGCGGCGGGGACCGGCTGACGGTGTTCCAGAACCGCCGGTGGGACCCCGAGCAGCTCGCGCTGCGCGGGCTGCTCGCGCGGGGGGAGCTCGGCGACGTGCACCGGTTCGAGCGGCGCTGGGAGAGGTTCCGGCCGCAGCCGCAGGACCGCTGGAAGGAGAACGACGTCGAGGCCGGCGGGTTGCTGCTCGACCTCGGCACGCACCTCGTGGACTCCGCGGTGCAGCTGTTCGGGGCGGTGCGCGAGGTCTACGCCGAGCTCGCGGCGCGCAGCACGCCGGCGGTCGACGACGTCTTCCTCGCCCTGCGTCACCGGTCCGGCGTGCTCAGCCACCTGCAGGCGGGCGGACTGGTCGGTGCGCCCGGCCCGCGCACGCGCGTGCTCGGCTCGGCCGGCGCGTACCTCGTGTCGAGCTTCGAGGGCGAGCCGACGCCGTTCGGTGCCCTGGACGACGCGTACGAGGAGGGCCGGCGGCCGGGGGAGCCCGTGCACGAGGGCTGGTTCGTCCAGGGCGCGCAGCGCACCGCCGTGCCCGCCCCGACCGGCGGGCACCACGAGATCTACCCCGCCCTCGCGGCGTGGGTCCGGGGAGACGCACCCGCCCCCGTCGACCCCGCGGACACCGTCGAGACGGCCCGCGTGCTCGACGCCGCGCTCGTCTCCGCGCAGACCCGCACGGTGGTCCCGGTGGTCTGACGGTGGCCTGACGGGTCTCCCTGTGGATGACGCCCGACGGCGTCCGCCCGGATCGGGTTGCATGCGGTCCATGGACGCACGGGTGGACCCAGCGGTGGACCGGGCGCTCGCCGCGGCGGGCTTCCGCGCGGCGGCGCGCGACGCGCACGGCTCGTGGCGTGCGGTCGCGCTCGACGGCTCGGACCGGACGGTCGACCTGCACGTGCTCCCGCAGGACGCGACGACGGGTGCGCGCGCCCGTGCGTTGCAGTCCGTCCGGCACGAGCACCTGGCGCGCGTGCTCGAGGTCGTCCCGCTCGACGACGCTCGGCTGGGCGTGTTCGCCGAGCACGTCGACGGCATCCCGCTCGACCGGCTGTGCGCCGCGCGTGACGCGCTCTCGCCCGGCGAGGCGGCGACCGTCGCGATCCCCGTCGCGCAGGCGCTCGAGGCGCTGCACGAGGCCGGGGTGCAGCACGGGGCGCTGAGCGCGGGGGCCGTCGTCGTCGGACGCGACGGTCGGCCGGTGCTCGCGGGGCTCGGCGCGGCGCTCCACCACGTGCCACGGGCGCACGACGAGTCCGCCGAGGACGTGCGGGCGCTCCTGACCGCGGTGCTCACGTACCTGGCACCCGACGACGGACCGTCCGGATCGGGCGAGGGGCTGCGCGGCGCGCTCGAGGAGCTGTGGCGCGAGGACGCGCCCGCCGCGGGTCGGGTCGTCGACCGCTGCTTCCGGGTCGCCGTACCGTGCGCGGTGCGCCTGCCGCCCGCGCCGGACCGCGAGGTGCCCCGCCGGGGCGTACCGGGCGGCGACGAGGCCCGCGCCGCCACGCGCAGCATCGCCGCGCTGCGCGAGGCGGGCCGCGGCGGCACCGGAGCGCACCGCGTGCGGCCCGCCTCGCGCGCCCGGGCGGTGCGGCCCCTGCTCGTCGGCGCGCTCGCCCTCGGGCTGGCCGCCGTCGGGACCTGCGCCGTGCTGGTCGCCCCGTGGCGCGGGACGACGGACGGCGGATCGGCCGTGGCCTCGGTGCCCTCGTCAGCCGCGCCGCGGGCGACGGGGACGCCGGTCGGGGCGGTGTCGCAGCGCCTCGCTCCCGACGACGCCGCGGTGGCGCTCACGCAGCGGCGTGCCGCGCTGCTCGAAGCCGGCGAGCGGGCGGCGCTCGCGCAGGTCGAGGTCGCGGGCTCGCCCGCGCACGACGCCGACGTGCGGATGCTCGCCGGCCTCGGTGACGACCGGGTGGCGGGGCTCGAGGTCACGGTCACGCGCGTCGAGGCCCTCGACGACGGAGCCGGCGACGAGGCGCGGGTGCGCCTCACGAGCACGACCAGCGCGTACGAGCGCGTGTCGCCGGACGGGACACGCCGCCCCGGCGGACCGGCCACGACGTCTACGGTCGTGCTGGTCCTGCGATGGACCGAGCAGGGGTGGCGCGTCTGGGACGTCGCCGCGGGGGAGTGAGGCTCAGGCGCTCCCGGCGGTCCACCGTGCCGCGGTCTCGAGGTCGGCGTGCTCCGGGACGAACCCGCTTGCGTCGAGGACGGCCGGGACCGCCCGCACCGAGCCGAGCACCTCGGACGCGAAGTCGCGCAGCGCGAGCCGCAGCGCGAACGCCGGCACCGGCACGACCGCGGGTCGGCCGAGCGCCCCGGCGAGCGCGGCCACCACGTCCGCGTTGCGGTCCGCGTGGGTGACGAGGTTGACCGGCCCCGCGACGTCCGCGGTCAGCAGGTGCTCGATCGCGCGGACCTCGTCGTGCAGCGTGATCCACGGCCAGAACTGGCGTCCGGACCCCAGGCGCCCGCCCAGCCCGGCGCGCAGCACGGGCCACAGCGGGCGCAGCGCGCCGCCGCCACGGCCCAGCACGACGCCCGTGCGCAGCAGCACGACCCGCGCGCCGGCCTCCCGCGCGGGCGCGGTCGCCTCCTCCCACTGCCGGACCACCTCGGCGAAGAACGTCGTGCCGAGCGGCTCCCGCTCGTCCAGCTCGGTCTCCCCGCGGTCGCCGTACGCGCCGATACCGGAGGCCTGCAGGAGCGCCGGGCGAGGCCCGTCGAGACCGGCGATCGTGCGCGCCAGCAGCCCGGCGGTGTCGACCCGCGACGCGACGACGTCCCGCTTCCGGGCCGCCGTGAGCGGCCGCGTGCCGGGGTTGGTGCCGGCGAGGTCGACCACGGCGTCGACCCCGGCGAGGGCGGCGGGATCGAGCCGGCCGCGCGCGGGGTCCCAGGACACCTCGGCCGGGCCGCTCGCCGGCCGGCGCACGAGCACCCGGACGTCGTGGCCGGCGTCCCGCAGCCGCGCGAGCAGAGCGGTGCCGATGAAGCCGTGCGAGCCCGCGACCAGGATCTCCATGCTCGCCACCCTAGGCAGCGCGCGGCACCTGCGCCCGCCCGTTCGGCATCCGGGGTCGTCCGGGTACGCCGGAGGCCCGGCCCCTCGCAGGGACCGGGCCTCCGGACGGGGTCACAGACCGAGCTCGGCCTCGAACGCGCCCTCCTCGAGACGGGCCTTGACCGCAGCGAGGTAGCGCGACGCGTCGGCTCCGTCGACCAGGCGGTGGTCGTAGGACAGGCACAGGTAGCACATGGAGCGCACCGTGATGACGTCCTCGCCCTCCGGGCCCTTGACCACGGCCGGGCGCTTGACGATCGCACCCGTGCCGAGGATCGCGGACGTCCCGACCGGGACGATCGGGGTGTCGATGATCGCGCCACCCGAGCCGGTGTTCGTGACGGTGAACGTCGCGCCCGACAGCTCGTCCGGCGAGACCTTGTTGCCGCGCGTGCGGGTCGCGAGGTCCGCGATCTTGCGCGACAGGCCCGCGAGGTTGAGGTCGCCCGCGTCGCGGATGACGGGCACGACGAGGCCGCGCTCGGTGTCGACGGCGATGCCGACGTTCTCCTGGCCGTGGTACGTGATCTGGTTGCCCTCGAGCACCCCGTTGATCTTCGGGAACGCCTTGAGGCCCTCGATCGCGGCGAGCACGAAGAACGGCAGGAACGTCAGGTTGGTGCCCTCGCGCGCCTTGAAGTCCTCCTTCGCGGCGGCCCGCAGACGGGCGATCTTGGTCACGTCGACCTCGACCACCGTCGTGAGCTGGGCCTGCGTGTGCAGCGCCTCGACCATGCGCTCGGCGATGATCTGACGCAGGCGGCTGGCCTTCTCCGTGGTGCCGCGCAGGGGCGAGACGGCAGGGACCTTGGGCGCGGCCGGGGCCGCTGCGGGCGCGGCGGGTGCCGCAGGAGCGGCCGCAGCGGCCTTCGCCGCCTCGGCCTTCGCCGCGGCCTCGAGGACGTCCTCCTTGCGGATCCGACCGCCCACGCCCGTGCCCGTCAGGGTCGAGACGTCGACGCCCTTGTCCGCCGCCAGCTTGCGCACGAGCGGGGTGAGGTAGCCGCCGGCGGCTGCGGGTGCGGCCGCAGCGGCGGGTGCCGGGGCGGCGGGCGGCGCAGCGGCCGATGCCTGGGCCGGAGCTGCCGGAGCAGCCGGAGCGGAGGCGGCGGGTGCCGGGGCCGCGGGTTCAGGGGCGGCCGGAGCCGGGGCCTGCGCCGCGGGCTCAGGGTTGGCCGGCACGGGGGCCGGCTGCGCGGGCGCGGCAGGGGCCTCGGCCGGTGCGGCCGCGGCGCCGGACCCGACCCGAGCGAGCACGGCACCGACCTCGACCGTCTCGTCCTCCTGGACGAGGATCTCGACGAGCGTGCCCGCCACGGGCGACGGGATCTCGGTGTCGACCTTGTCGGTCGAGATCTCGAGCAGCGGCTCGTCGACCTCGACGCTGTCGCCGACCGCCTTGAGCCAGCGCGTCACGGTGCCCTCGGTCACGGACTCGCCGAGCGCCGGGAGCGTGACGTCCTCGGTGTCACCCGAGGCCTGCGGGGCAGCCGCGGCCGGCGCGGGCGCGGCCTCCTCGTGCTGCTCGACCGACTGCTGCGCGGGCGCGGCCTCCGCGGCCGACTCCTCGGCGGGGGCCTGCTGCGCGGGCGCCTCGTCCGCGGGCGCCTGCTCGGCGGGCTGCGCGGCGGGCTCGGCGGACTGCTCGGACGCGCCCTCTCCGGAGCCGATGACCGCGAGCGTCGCGCCGACCTCGACGGTCTCGTCCTCCTGGACGAGGATCTGCTCGAGGACGCCGGCGAACGGCGACGGGATCTCGGTGTCGACCTTGTCGGTGGAGATCTCGAGCAGGGGCTCGTCGACCTCGACCGTGTCGCCGACGTTCTTCAGCCAGCGGGTGACGGTGCCCTCGGTGACGGACTCACCGAGCGCGGGAAGCTGCACGTTCTGGGACATGACCGCGTCGTCTCCTTCGATTCCAGGTCAGTTGTGGGCGTGCAGCGGCTTGCCGGCGAGTGCCAGGTGGGCCTCGCCGAGCGCCTCGTTCTGCGTCGGGTGGGCGTGGACCAGGGCGGCGACGTCCTCGGGGTACGCCTCCCAGTTCACGATGAGCTGCCCCTCGCCGATGAGCTCGCCGACGCGCGCGCCGATCATGTGCACGCCGACGACGGGGCCGTCCTTCTGCCGCACGAGCTTCACGAAGCCCTGCGTGCCGAGGATCTTGCTCTTGCCGTTGCCGGCGAGGTTGTACTCGAGCGTCTCGACACCGTCCGCGCCGTACAGCTCCTTGGCGCGCGCCTCGGTCACGCCGACCGAGGCGACCTCGGGCTCGGAGTACGTGACGCGCGGGATGCCCGACTCGACGATCGGCGCGGGGTTGAGGCCGCAGATCTGCTCGGCGACGAAGATGCCCTGCGCGAAGCCGCGGTGCGCGAGCTGCAGGCCCGGGACGATGTCGCCGACGGCCCAGATGTTCGCGACGCCCGTGTGCAGCTTCTCGTCGGTGATCACGAAGCCGCGGTCGAGCGTGATGCCCTGCTCCTCGAAGCCGAGGCCCGAGGTGCTCGGTCCGCGGCCGACCGCGACGAGCAGCACGTCGGCGTCGAACGTCTTGCCGTCCTCGAGCGAGACGTGCACGCCGTCGTCGTCCTGCGTGACGCCCGAGAACCGGACGCCCAGGTTGAAGGCGATGCCGCGCTTGCGGAACGCGCGCTCGAACGCCTTGGACAGCGCCTCGTCCTCGTTGGGGACCAGGTGGGGGAGAGCCTCGATGATGGTGACGTCCGCGCCGAACGACTTCCAGACGGACGCGAACTCCGAGCCGATCACGCCGCCCCCGAGGATGATCGCCGACTTCGGGATCCAGTCGAGCGTGAGGGCCTGGTCGGAGGTCATGACGCGACCGCCGATCTCGAGGCCCGGCAGCGAGCGCGCGTACGAGCCGGTGCCGAGCACGATGTGCTCGCCCGTAAGCGTCTGGTCCCCGACCTGGACGGTGTTCGGGCCGGTCAGCTTGCCGTAGCCCTCGACGACCGTGATCTTGCGCGACTTGATGAGGCCCTGCAGGCCCTTGTACAGGCCGCCGATCACCGAGTCCTTGTACTGGTTGACGCCCGCCATGTCGACGTGGTCGAGCGTGGTGTGCACGCCGTAGTGCGCACCCTCTCGCGCGTTGTCGGCCAGCTCGGCGGCGTGCAGCAGCGCCTTCGTCGGGATGCAGCCCTTGTGCAGGCAGGTGCCGCCGACCTTGTCGGCCTCGACGAGGGCGACGTTCTTGCCGAGCTGGGCCGCGCGCAGGGCGGCCGCGTAGCCACCGCTTCCCGCTCCCAGGACGACGATGTCGAAGGCGGTGCCGGTGGTCTCGGCCACGTGCAGACTCCTCAGCTCAAGGACGACAGGTTCGCAGGCCGCGCACGCGGGGGTGTGGGTCTGCCGAGTCGCCGACCATCTTGTCATCACGGCTGCGACGGATCGACCGTAGCCCCTCGGCGACCGGTGTGACGCTCGGAACAGTCATCCCAGGTCTGCTGTCCGAGGCGGTCAGGACGACGCCGCGCGGCGCCGCTCGATCCGCTGGCGCGCGTTCCAGTCGCGCACGCGCTGCGGGTACCCCGTGCGCTGCACGTCGTACACCGGGATACCGAGCGTGGACGCGAGCTGCGCGGCGGCACGCGCGTCGGGGACCCGGCGCCGCGTCCACTCGCCGTCCGTCGCCACGAGCATCACGGTCGTGGGGGTCACGTTGGTCTGCGGCTCGACGTACGCCTCGACACCCACGCGCGTGCTGACGAAGTCCTGCAGGTGGGCGAGCGTCGCCTCCCGCGCCTCCTTGGGGGAGGGTTCGCGGGACTCGTCGGACGTGCCGGAACGGTCGGGACGTCGCGAGGAGAGTCGGCGGAACAGGCCCATGGCGAGAGGGTAACCGTCGGGGCTGTGCCTGCGCGGGCCGTCAGGCGTACGACTCGACGAGCGCGAGCAGCGTGCGCACGCCGACGCCGGTGCCGCCGACCGGCGTGTAGTCGTGCGCGCTCTTCTCGTTGAACGCGGGGCCGGCGATGTCGAGGTGCGCCCACGGCGAGTCGCCGACGAACTCGCGCAGGAACACACCGGCGGACAGCATCCCGCCCCAGCGCTCACCGATGTTCGCGATGTCCGCGATCTTCGACTTCAGGCCAGCGCGCAGCTCGTCGGGCAGCGGCATGGGCCAGAACAGCTCGCCGGACTCGCCCGCGGCGGCGACCACGCGGTCGCGTGCCTCGTCGGTGCCCATCACCGCGGACACGCGGTGGCCGAGCGCGACGACCTGCGCACCCGTGAGGGTGGCGATGTCGAGCACGACGTCGGGCTTCTCCTCGAGCGCCGCGACGAGGCCGTCCGCCATGACGAGGCGGCCCTCGGCGTCGGTGTTGAGCACCTCGACCGTCGTGCCGCCGCGGATCGTGATCACGTCGGACGGGCGCTGCGCGGTGCCCGAGGGCATGTTCTCGGCGAGGCACAGCCAGCCGGTCACGGCCACCGGCAGGCCGAGCCGGGCGGCGGCGGCGACCGTGTGCAGCACGGCGGCGGCGCCGGCCATGTCGGACTTCATCGCCTCCATGCCCGCGGCGGGCTTGATCGAGATGCCGCCCGAGTCGAACGTGATCCCCTTGCCGACGAGCGCGACGGTCGCGCGCGGCTTGGCCGGCGAGTACGCGACGCGCACGAGGCGCGGGGGCCGGGCCGAGCCCTGGCCGACGCCGACGAGCCCGCCGTAGCCGCCCGCGGCGAGCGCCTTCTCGTCGAGCACGGTGACCTTGACGCCCTTCACGCCCTTGACCGCGGCCTTCGCCTCGTCGGCGAACACGGCGGGGTAGAGGTCGTTGGGCGCGGTGTTGACCAGGTCCCGCGTCGCGTGCACGGCGGCCGCGACGACCTCGGCACGCGCGACGGCCTCGCCCGCGGCCTTGTCCCGGGTGCGGTCCGTCACGAGCTCGACGCGTGCGACGGGCGCGTCGTGCAGCGAGTGGTAGCGGCTGAACGCGTACGCGCCGAGCAGCGCGCCCTCGGCGACCGCGCCCACGGACGCGACGTCGGGCGTCGGCAGCGCGACCGCGACCGACTCGAGCCCGGCGACCTCGCGCGTCGCGGCACCCGCGGCGCGGCGCAGCGCCTCGCGCCCGGCCGCCGAGCCGTCGAGCTCGGCGTCACCGACGCCGGTCAGGACCAGCGTCGACGCCTTGAGCCCCGTCCCGGGCAGTCGGCGGACCTCGTCGACGGCGCCCGTGATGCCCAGGCGCGCGGCGTCGCGTGCCAGGAGCTGCACGAGCTCCTTGGGCAGCCACGCGGCGTCGACCGCGTCCACCGCGTTCCCGCGGGGGCGGACGGCCACGACGACGGCGTCGACGGCGAGCTGGGCGGGGTTCTTCGAGGTCAGTGAGATCACGCGACGATCGTAACCGCGTGTCCGCGCCGTGCCTCGGGACGTGCGGGGTGGCGCGGGGCCGGTGCGTGCGCGGTGCGGGGGTAGGTTGTGCAGCCGTGAACCTCGTGATCGCCGTCGTCGTCGGCCTGCTCTGCGCGGCCCTGGCCGGCTGGGCCCTGTGGTTCGTCGTGCGGGACCGCGCGGTCGTCCTGCGCCAGCTGTGGGGTGCCGCGGTGGTCGAGGGCGCGCTCGTCGTGCAGGCCGTGGTCCTGGCGGTCGTGCAGGTCACGGGCGAGCACGCGGTGGACGGCGTGCTCGTGTGGGGCTACGTGGTGACCCAGCTGATCGTCCTGCCGCTCGCCGCCGCCTGGGCGTTCGCGGAGCGCACGCGCTGGAGCTCGGTCGTGCTGCTGGTCGCCGCGCTCACCGTCGCCTTCCTGGAGCTCCGGCTCCTGCAGATCTGGGGGACCCTGTGACCGGACCGTCGCACGCTCCGATGCCCGGGCCGGCACCGGCCCACCGCCCCACGGGCTCGGGCGCGGGCCGGCTCCTCGTCGCGGTGTACGGCGTGCTGGCCCTCGCGGCGACCGCGCGCGGCCTGTACCAGGTGACGACCAAGCTCGACGAGGCGCCGCTCGCGTACGCGCTCTCGCTCCTGGCGGGGATCGTGTACGTCGTGGCGACGATCGCGCTCGCCCGTGACCTGCGGCGACTCGCGTGGGTCACGGTGGGCTTCGAGCTCGTCGGGGTGCTCACGGTCGGCGTGCTGTCGCTCGTCGACGTGGGCGACTTCCCGGACGAGACGGTGTGGTCGCAGTTCGGCGCGGGCTACGGGTACGTCCCGCTGGTGCTGCCGTTCCTGGGGCTGTGGTGGCTGTGGCGGACGGGTCGGCCGGTGCCGCCCGGCCTGGACGTACCCGACGACGACGCCGCGCCGACCGTAGGGTGAGCGCGTGTACCGCCTCCTGTTCGACCTGGTCTTCCGGCGTATGGACCCCGAGCGCGCGCACGAGGTCGCGTTCGGCCTGATCTCGTTCGTGGGGCGGGCGCCCGTGCTGCGCGCGCTCGTCGCCCCGCTGTTCGCAGTCCCGCGCAGCGGCGCGGTCCGGGTGTGGGGGCGCGAGCTGCCCGGCCGGTTCGGCCTCGCGGCGGGGTTCGACAAGAACGCCCGTGCGGTCGAGGGGCTGGCGATGCTCGGCTTCGCGTTCGTGGAGGTCGGCACGGTCACGGCCCAGGGGCAGCCCGGCAACGAGGCGCCCCGGCTGTGGCGGGTGCTGGACCGCCGCGCACTGCGCAACCGGATGGGCTTCAACAACGAGGGGTCGCAGGTGGTGGCGCGCCGCCTCGCGCGGCTGCGCAGCACGCCGCACGGCCGCTCGCTCGTCGTCGGCGTCAACATCGGCAAGACGAAGGTGACGCCCGCCGAGCAGGCGGCCGCGGACTACGCGACGAGCGCGTCCCGGCTGGCGCCGTACGCCGACTACCTGGTCGTCAACGTCTCGTCGCCCAACACCCCCGGCCTGCGTGACCTGCAGTCCGTCGAGGCGCTCCGCCCGATCCTCGAGGCGGTGCGTGCGGCGGCCGACGAGGCGACCGCGGCGGCCGCCGTCAACCCCGTGCCGCTGCTGGTCAAGATCGCTCCCGACCTGTCGGACGCGGACGTGGACGCGGTCGCCGACCTGGCCGCCGAGCTCGGGCTCGACGGCGTGGTGGCGGTCAACACGACGATCGGCCACGACCTGGGACCCGGTGGGCTGTCCGGCCCGCCGCTGCTCGCGCGGGGCCTCGACGTGGTCGCCCGGCTGCGCACCCGGCTCGGTGAGGACGCCGTGATCATCGGGGTGGGTGGCATCACGACGCCCGCGGACGCGCGCGAGTACCTCGCGGTCGGCGCGACCCTCGTGCAGGGCTACACGGCGTTCATCTACGAGGGCCCCGCGTGGGCGGCGCGGGTGGGCCGCGCACTGGCGGCCGAGGCCCGGCAGGAGGAGGCGGCGTGAGCACGCTGCGCCCCCAGTGGGAGTGGCAGCTCTCCGGCTCGTCGGGCCCACTGGACCGGCCCGTCAGCCCGGTGTTCGGCAACCGTTACGACGCCGAGCAGTGGCTCGGGGAGCACTGGCGTACCCTCGCCGGGCAGGGCGTCACGGTGGCGTCGCTGCGTCAGGAGGACCGCCCGGTCGGTCCGCCGATCCCGTTGCCCCGGTCCTGACCCTCCTCGCCCGGGCGGCGAGGCCTAGATCACGACGAGCGACGGCTCGGCCTGCGCGGGCGCTCGCTCGACGACACCCAGCTCGGCCCAGGCCCGCGCCAGACCGTCCACCGCGCGCTCGAGCCGCTCGGGCGGCTCCGTGAACGGCACGCGCAGGTAGCGCTCGAGCCCGGGCTCGACACCGAACACCGGGCCCGCCGCGACCCGCACGCCGTGGCGCGGCGCCAGTGCGGCGAGCGCCGACGAGACGGGCGCGCCCAGGTCCACCCACAGGGCCAGGCCGCCGGGCGGGAGGTTCGGCCGCCAGCCGGGCAGACGCTGGGCGAGCAGACCGCGCAGCAGGTCGCGGCGCTCACGCAGCATCGCGCGACGCTGCGCCAGGACCGTGTCGCGCTCGGCGAGCAGGCGGGCGACGACGAGCTGGTCGAGCACCGACGAGCCGATGTCGACGTGCGCACGCTGCGCCGTGAGCCGGCCCACGAGGTCACGGTGCCCGCGCACCCAGCCGATGCGCAGCCCGCCCCAGTACGTCTTGGACGCCGAGCCGAGGCACGCGACCTGGCCGGCGGTGCCGTCGCCCGCGAACGACGCCGGCTCCGGCCCGTCCAGGGTGAGGTCGGTGAGCGCCTCGTCGCCGACGACGAGCGTGCGCGTGCGCACGGCGAGGTCCCGCACGCGGGCACGCTCGTCCGCCGAGAGCGACGTGCCCGTCGGGTTGCGGTGGTCGGGGATGAGGTAGGCGAGCCGAGGTGACGCCTGACGCACGGTCGACGCGAGGAGGTCGAGGTCGAGGCCGTCCGGACCGGACGGCACGGCGACAGGTCGCGCGGACGCGGCCCGCACGGCGTCGAGCGCGTGCGGGTACGTGGGGTGCTCGAGGAGCACGCGGTCGCCCGGCCCGGCGTGCGCGGCGACGAGCAGGTGGATCGCTTCCTGACCACCCGTCGTGACCAGCACCTGATCGGGGGTCGTCGGGGTGCCGCGCTCGGTGTACCGCGCCGCGATCGCGGCCCGCAGCTCGGGCAGGCCGGCGGAGGAGTAGCCGGTGGTCGGGAGGTAGCGGGGCAGCAGGTCGAGGGCGTCGCGCACCGCGTCGTGCAGGCCCTCGGGCGCCTGCGGGGCGGCGGTCGTGAGGTCGACGAGGTCGTCGGGGCGCAGGCTCGTCCGCGGGGTGGGTGCCGGGCCCGGCTGCGGCAGGCGCGCGGGGAGCGTGGTGACCGTCCCGGAGCCGCGGCGCGAGACGAGGTAGCCCTCGTCGCGCAGCGCGTCGTAGGCGGCGGTGGTGGTGGTGCGCGACACCCGCAGCGCCTCGGCCAGCTCGCGCTCACCGGGCAGCCGGGTGCGCAGCGGCAAGGCCCCGGACAGGACGGCCTGACGCAGAGCGTCGGCGAGGGCCACGTACGCCGGGCCCGGTCTGGTCCACGCGCCGAGGAGCGTGGCGACCCCGTGCCCGGAGACGCGCCGGTCGATGGAGAGCTCGTCTGCCATGTAGCCACTCTTGCAGAAGTGGCTATGGAATCAATAGCCATGCCCCGCCAGATTGGTGCCCATGGAGATGGTGGTCGTCGTGACGGGGGTCCTCGTCGCGCTCGTGGCAGCGTTGGGGCGGGTCGTCCGTGCGGACGGTTCGCGCGGTCGCAGGGCCGGTGCCGCAGCGGCGCCGCGGGACTGGGCGGAGGGAACCACCCTCGAGCTCCCGCGCAGCACGTCGGTCCCGTCGGCGAGGATGGGTCGGTGATCCCCGCCCCCGCCGGTCGGCGCCTCGTGCGCCTCGCGCTCGGCCTCGTGCTGTACGCGCTGTCCATCGCGATGCTCGTCGACGCCGGGCTGGGCAACATGCCGTGGGACGTGCTCAGCCAGGGCGTCTCGGGCCGTACGGGGGCGAGCTTCGGCACGGTCACGATCGCGATCAGCGCGCTCGTGCTCGCGTGCTGGATCCCGCTGCGGCAGCGCCCCGGGTTCGGGACGGTCGCCAACGTGCTCGTCATCGGCGTGCTCGTCGACCCGTTCCTCGCGCTGCTCGGCGGTGTCGATGACCTCGCCCCGGGCTGGCGCGTGCTCGTCGCCGCCGCGGGCATCGCCCTCAACGGCCTCGCCACCGCGCTCTACGTCGGCGCCGGGCTCGGCCCCGGCCCACGTGACGGGCTCATGACCGGCCTCGTCGCGCGCACCGGCTGGCCGGTCGCCGTCGTGCGGACCTCCATCGAGGTCGTGGTGGTGGCGACGGGGATGCTGCTCGGCGGGCGGTTCGGCGTCGCCACCATCGCGTACGCGCTGCTCGTCGGACCGCTTGTGCACGTCCTGCTCCCGCGCCTGCGGGTGGACGCCGCGCCGTCGACGCGGCACGACGCGGTCGGGCCGGCCGTCGACCACGACGACCGGCCCGACCGAGCGGGTGTTCCCGAGAGGCGCTGAGGTCAGCGCGACGAGGGCGAGGTCCGGGCGGTCTCGCCCGGGTCCCGCACCACGCTGTCGCCCAGCACCTCGTCGATGCGGGCGAGCAGCTCGTCGGGGATCGTGACGCCCGACGCCTTGACGTTCTCCGCGACCTGCTCGGGACGCGACGCCCCGATGATGGCCGCGGCCACGTTGTCGTTCTGCAGCACCCACGCGACCGCGAGCTGCGCCATCGACAGGCCCAGCTCATCCGCGACCGGTCGCAGCTGCTGCACGCGCTCGAGCGTGGCGGAGTCCTCGAGGAAGCGGCTGATCATCTGCGCGCCGCCCTTGGAGTCGGTGCCGCGCGACCCCGCAGGGGCGGGCTGGCCGGGCAGGTACTTGCCCGTCAGCACGCCCTGCGCGACCGGCGACCACACGATCTGCGAGAGGCCTTCCTCACGCGACGCGGGGACGACCTCCTCCTCGATGACGCGCCACAGCATCGAGTACTGCGGCTGGCTCGAGACGAAGGGGATGCGCAGCTCACGCGCGAGGGCGGCGCCCTCGCGGATCTGGTCCGCCGTCCACTCGCTGACGCCGATGTAGAGCGCCTTGCCCTGCCGCACGACGTCCGCGAACGCGACCATCGTCTCCTCGAGCGGCGTCGAGTGGTCGTAGCGGTGCGCCTGGTAGACGTCGACGTAGTCCGTCTGCAGACGCTGCAGCGAACCGTCGATCGACTCGAGGATGTGCTTGCGCGACAGGCCCGAGTCGTTGGCGCCCTTCGGACCCACCGGCCAGTAGACCTTCGTGAGGATCTCGAGCGACTGGCGGCGCTCGCCCTTCAGCGCCTCGCCGAGGACGGTCTCCGCCGCGGTGTTCGCGTACACGTCGGCCGTGTCGAACGTCGTGATGCCCGCGTCGAGCGCGGCACGCACGCACGCCTTCGCGGTGTCGTTCTCGACCTGCGAGCCGTGCGTCAGCCAGTTGCCGTAGATGATCTCGGTGACCTTGAGGCCAGAGCGGCCCAGGAATCGGTAGTTGACCATTCCACAACCCTACTTCGCCAGACAGGCCTCGTCGGACCTAGGTGCACGACTTCTCCCGCTCGGGCGGCGCGCGACACGCGCGCTTGCCGCCTTCGAGGCGTTCGTCCGCCGCTACTGTGAGTTCGCCCCCAACATCGATGGAGCGTGCCGTGTCGGAGCGCAGTCCCGAGGACGTGTTCACACCGAAGACGATCGTCTCTCGCGAGATGTTCGAAAAGCGGAACGAAGAGGACCTCGAGGGCAACCCCGGGCTGCAGGACACGCTTCGAGATGCGCTCCGCGAGCAGGGGGGCAGGTGGTGGTCTATGGCGACACCGGCGTGGGTAAGTCATCACTCCTCCGCTATGCCGCCGAAGACGAGAACATGGACACTGTCGTCGTCGAGTGCATGTCATCGAAGTCGTACACGGATCTCCTCGAGGATGCCCTACGGAAGCTGATCGACGTAAAGGAGATCCGGCGCTCGAAGTCGTCTTCGACATCGGGGAGCGCTGAGCTCGGTGGAACTCTCAAACTTCTCGTGACAGTCAAGGGCACCCTCACAGGCGCGCGCGGCAAGAGCTCGGGGCTGATGCACGAGTAGGTGACACCCACCTGTGGCGCCGCGGGCGCCGCTGGAAGGATGTGCACCGTGCCCAGGCCCTATCCCAAGGAGCTCCGCGACGATGTCGTAGCGGTGGCTCGCCGCGGGGATGCTCCGATCAAGCAGGTCGCAGCCGACTTCGGGATCGCCGAGTCGTGCCTGCGTAACTGGCTGCGTGACGCCGACGTCGAGGACGGTCAGCGGCCCGGCGTGAGCCGTGTCGAGTCCGTCGAGCTGCGCGAGGCCAACCGCCGCATCCGGCTGCTCGAGCAGGAGAACGAGATTCTGCGGCGAGCTGCGGCGTACTTATCGCAGGCGCATCTGCCGGGAAAATGCTCTACCCGCTCGTGAGCGAGCTCGCCGGCGACGGCATCCCCGTCGCGGTGACGTGCCGGGTCCTCAAGCTCGCCAGACAGCCCTACTACCGCTGGCTCGCCGCACCCGTGGGAGCCCGCGAGCTCGACGAGGCGCACCTGGCCAACGTGCTGTTCGACGCCCACCGGGACGATCCGGAGTTCGGCTACCGGCTGCTGGCCGACGAGGCCGCCCGGGCCGGCCTGCGGGCGTGTGACCGGCGGGTCTGGCGGATCTGCTCGGACAACGGCTGGTGGTCAGCGTTCGGGAAGAGACGGCTCCGGGGTGGTAAGAAGGCCGGCCCGCCGGCCCACGACGACCTCGTCTTGCGCGGTTCCGGGCCGACGGGCCGAACCGGTTGTGGCTCTGGGACATCACCGAGCACCCCACGGCCGAGGGCAAGGTCTACCTGTGTGCGATCAAGAACGTGTTCTCCAACCGGATCGTCGGGTACTCGATCAGCGACCGCATGACGTCCCAGATCGCGGTGAACGCCCTGGTCAGCGCCATCCAGCGGCGCCGGACGGTCGCCGGGTGCGTGGTGCATTCGGACAGGGGCAGCCAGTTTCGAAGCCGGAAGGTGGCCCGCATCCTTGCCGCTCATGACCTGGCCGGGTCGATGGGCCAGGTCGCCTCCGCGGGCGACAACGCCGCCATGGAGAGCTTCTTCTCACTGCTCCAGAACAGCGTTCTGAACCGTCGCCGCTGGACCACCCGCGACGAGCTTCGCCTGGCGATCATCACCTGGATCGAAAGGACCTACCACCGCCGCCGACGCCAGCACCGACTCGGACGGCTGACACCGATCGAGTTCGAGACCATCATGACCACTCAGGTCGCACTCGCCGCCTGAGACCAACTGTCACCAACTCGTGCACCAGCCCCTCTTGCGCCGGTTCCGGGCCGACGGGCCGAACCGGTTGTGGCTCTGGGACATCACCGAGCACCCCACGGCTTGGATTCCAGCGATCGTCGCAACGCCTGCGATGAGGAGTGGCGATGCCGGCGAGGAAGTACACCGACGAGCAGCGACTGGAGTTCCTGGCGTTGATCGATCGGGGCGGCTCAGTCCGGGCGGCCTGCGCGGCGGTCGGGGTGCACCCCGACGCGGCCTACGCGTGTGTCGACGACGCGCTGAGACTGACCCCCTGACGACGAGTGGAAACCACCCCGTCGCTACGGGGTCAGTTCCAGTCCGTCGTTGACAGCGTGGATGAAGAAGGCGGGCTTGTCGACCCCGCGCAGCACGCAGCGCCGGTACACGGCGGCTCAGAAGGGCGAGTTCCTGCGCCGACTCCGAGAGTCAGGAACGTGTCGGCGGTCGCCCGGGAACTCCACTCGGCATCAACCGGGTGACGGCCTACGTCTGGGCGCACAAGGCCGGGATCTTCACCGCCGAGTACTCCGACGCCAAGCGCCAGGAGTTCCTGCGTCTTCGTCGGGAGGGCGTCTCCCGTCGTGCTGCGGCCCGGACGCTGGGTGTCGAGGCGCACCAGGCCTCTGACTGGGACAAGGGGATCCGGGTGTTCTCGAAGGGTCGGATCTACCCCGACGGCAGGGTGGTGCTCTACCGGCCCGAGGAGGTCCTGGCCAACGTGCGCAACCCGAGAACAGCGTGGGTCCAGGCGAGCGGGTCCCGCTGGCCCGCGTCGAGCAGGTCATCCACGCCCGCTACCTGAGCTGCTCGAGCGCGAGCAGCTCAAGGACCTGGTCACTGAGGGCATGTCGATCCGGCAGATCGCGCAGGTTATGGGCCGCTCAGCCTCGACGATCAGCCGCGAGCTGCGCCGCAACACCGTCGCCCGGGGCGACTACCTCCCGCACACCGCGCACCGCCTCTCGGTCAAGCGGCGCGAACGCCCCAGGACCGCGAAGCTGGCCTCCGAGGGACCCCTGCGGGACGACGTCGCGGCGAAGCTGAAGAAGCGATGGTCGCCGGAGCAGATCGCCGCGCGTCTTCGGCGAGAGTTCCCTCATGACCCCAGGATGCGCGTGAGCTGCGAAACGATCTACCAGGCGATCTACGTCCACGCCCACGGTGAGCTGAAGCGCGAGCTCGCCAGATCGCTGCGCCGCGGCCGGTCCAGGCGCAAGCCGCACCGCGACCCCGAGGCCCGCTCGAGCAGGTTCACCGACCCGATGACCCCGCTGTCCCAACGTCCCGCGGAGGTCGAGGACCGGGCGGTCCCAGGACACTGGGAGGGCGACCTGATCCTCGGGGCGGGATCCCGCTCGGCCGTCGCGACAGTCGTCGAACGCACCACCCGCTACCTCGTCCTGGGGCACCTGCCCGTCGAGCGGACCGCCGAAGCCGTCCGTGACAGCCTCGTGGCCGCACTCGCCCAGATGCCGACGAGTCTTCGGCGCACGCTGACCTGGGACCAGGGCGCCGAGATGAGCGAGCACCGCACCTTCACCATGGCGACCGACATGGCCGTCTACTTCTGCGAGCCTGCCGCGCCCTGGCAGCGCGGCACGAACGAGAACACCAACGGGCTCCTGCGCCAGTGCCTGCCCAAACGCTCCGACCTCAGCTCCCACGACATCGACGTCCTCGCCGCGATCGCCGAGGAACTCAACGGACGACCACGCAAGGCCTGGCTCGAGCACTCAACACAGAACGCCGCCACAGCGCACTGGGGGCAAGGCACCGAGGCGCCGCCTGCTACCAACCTGATGGCCGGGTACACCGAGCCGTCGATCGAACCGACTCGATCCAGGGCGCGGGAGGTCTGGGCGCGGCCGCGACGGGACTCACTCGGGGTAGGCGCGGCGCTTCACCTGAGGCTTGGGTAGACGCGAGCGGCGTACCTGGAAGGCTCGCACGAGGCCGTAGAACAGAGCGCCCTGCTGTACTTCGCCGAACTTCGCAATGACGCGTCGCTTGAGCCGGAACCATAGGACGATCGCGTCAATGATCGCCGCCACCGTGAAGGCGTAGAGCACGGCGAGCGCGATCAGGGATGCCCACGCATTGATCTGCATGAATGTCATCTGAACGACGAAGCAGACGAGCACGATCGGGAGAAAGACCTCAACAAGGTTGAGGCGGGCGTCCACCCAGTCGCGCACGAACCGCCGAACGGGACCTCTGTCTCGTGCTGGCATCGCGCTCTCATCTCCGCGCTTCTGTGCCTCATACTCGCGCTCGCGCTGCGTGCGCTGCGCGACGCGAGCGGCCTTCGCCGCGCTCTGCCGGTCGGACGGGACCAGCGGCCGCCGGTTCGCGGCCTCCGCCTCCTTACGGCGCGGCGTCGGACGGCCCTTCCCCTCGATGATGCCGACCGGCAGGTCGTCGCCCGGCTCGGTGGGGGGAGTCACAGGGGGCTTCTGGCGTCCGAACACCCCTACAGGCTAGTCGAGTAGCGTGGCTGGCTGTGACCACCGACCACGTCCCGCCCTGCCTGCCCACCCCCGAGCGGGTCGCCGAGCTGCGCTCGCGCACGTCCGACGCGTTCCCCGCGCTGCGGACCGAGCTCGAGCGGCTCGTGCGCATCCCGAGCGTCTCGAACGCCGAGTTCGACCAGAGGCACGTCGCGGCCAGTGCGGCGCACGTCGCCGAGCTCCTGCGGGGTGCTGGCCTGCCCGACGTCCGCGTGGTCCACGCGGCCGGGGCCGACGGCCGTCGCAGCCGCCCGGCCGTGCTCGCCACGCGGCCCGCGGCGCCCGGCTCGCCGACTGTGCTGCTCTACGCCCACCACGACGTGCAGCCCCCGGGCGACGACGCCGAGTGGCACACCGCACCGTTCGAGCCGGTCGAGCGCGACGGGCGGCTGTACGGGCGCGGTGCGGCGGACGACAAGGCGGGGATCGTCGCGCATGTGGGTGCGCTGCGCGTGCTGGGCGACGAGCTCGGCGTCGGCCTCGTCGTGTTCGTAGAGGGCGAGGAGGAGATCGGCTCGCCGACCTTCGCGGATTTCCTGCACGCGCATCACGACGACCTCGCGGTCGCCGACGTCATGGTCGTCGCGGACTCGTCGAACTGGGCGGTCGGCACGCCGGGCCTGACGACCTCGCTGCGCGGCCTGGTCGACCTGGAGGTCGAGGTGGCCGCGGTCGATCACGCGATCCACTCCGGCATGTACGGCGGCCCGGTGCTGGACGCCCCGACCCTGCTCGCGCGCCTCGTCGCGACGCTGCACGACGAAAACGGCGACGTCGCTGTCGCCGGGCTGCACCGCGCTGCCGACCCGAGCGTCGACTACGACGAGGCCGCGCTGCGCGCCGACGCGGGCGTGCTGGAGGGCGTCCGGCTCGCTGGCACCGGCCCGCTGACCGCTCGTCTGTGGACGCGCCCGGCGATCAGCGTGATCGGCTTCGACGCGCCGCGCGTCGCGAGCGCGTCCAACACCATCGCGCCGCGCGCGACCGCCAAGATCTCGGTTCGCATCGCACCCGGCAGCGACCCGGCGGAGGCGATGGCGGCGATGCGCGCACACCTGGAGTCGCACACGCCGTTCGGCGCCCGGGTCACGGTGCGACCGGGAGAGCAGGGCAAGCCGTTCCAGGCGCCCGCCGACTCACCCACGATGCAGGCCGCCCGGTGGGCGTTCGCGCAGGCATGGGGGACGGACCCGGTCGACATCGGCATCGGCGGCTCCATACCGTTCATCACGGACCTGCTCGAGCTGCGGCCCGACGCAGCGATCCTCGTCACGGGTGTCGAGGACCCGGACTCGCGCGCGCACGGCGCCAACGAGTCGGTGCACCTGGGCGAGCTCGAGAGGGTCGTCCTGGCCGAGGCGCTCCTGCTGGACCGCCTCGCTCGCTGACGCTTGTCGACCAACGACCCCGGCCAGTGCCTGGCCGCCTCGTGTGAGTGCGGGCGGATCGCCGAGCGACACGGAAGCAGTTGGTCGCATCACGGCGACCCGCGCGCTGTTCGACCGCGCCCATGACGCATGCCGACGAGGCGGACGCCGGGCAACATGCGCCGGGACGCGACGACGGACCGTGACCGTCCGACGTGCCGTCGCCCGAACGAGTGAACCGCGTTGAAATCGTCACTGTGGGTCCGGGAGTTCGCACATACTCCAGGCGCCGGGTCGCGCACCGTTGCCCGTCGTGCAGTCTCGGGTTGCAGGGGGAGCGTGTGCGTAAGGGCTTGATGGGTCGTGGCCGGCGGACGGTCGTGACGGCGGTGGTCGCTGTGCTGGTCGCGGGTGCGGCGTATGCGGCGGCGGACGCGGTGCGGGGTTCCGATGTCGACTGCTCGGCGACGGAGGCGCCCACGCTGACCGCGGCGTTGCTGCTCGCTCAGGCGTGCGGGCACGACGTGGTCGCGCTGGACTCGTTGGACCCGTACAGCTCGTTGACCGCGACGCCTGTGGGTGCGGTGCGCGCGAGTGCGAGCACGGGGGCGGTTCGTACGGACGTCTCGGGTGAGTGGGCGCCGGTCGACCCGCGCGTGGTGACCGACGAGGAGTCGGGTGAGCTTCGGGTCGCTTCGCCGGTGCATGCGATCACGTTCGACCCGAAGGACGGGTCGGGGTTCGTCGCCATCGAGTCGGACGAGGGTGCGATCAGCCTCGACGTGCCGGTCGACCTCGGTGCTCCGCGAGTGAGCGGCACGCAGGTGGTGTGGGACGTGCTCGACGCGGCCGGGTCAGTCATCGACGGCGTGGAGCTGATCGCTCAGGTCCAGCCGGATGCGTCCGGTGTGACTCCGTTGTTCGAGGTCCGTGACGCGGCCGCCTACGAGGACCTGGAGCAGGCCTCGGGAGGTCGGATCGCGTTCGAGTACGTGACGTCTGGTTCGCTCGAGCTGCGTGACGAGCGGGGCAAGGCGTTCTCCGCGGTCGATGGCCAGACGGGGGACACGGTGTTCGCGGCTGCCGAGGCGCGGCAGTGGGACAGCGCGTCCGGGGTGCCATCGGGCGGGGAGCGTGAGGGCACCAAGGCTGGGGCGGTCGACTCTGGTGTGGCGCCGGCGGACGGTGACAGCGTTTCCACGCTCGAGGTCGAGGTGAGGGACGACGCGGCGACTGTCGTGGCCGACGGTGACATGGCCGGCGACCCGGACACGGTCTGGCCGGTGACCATCGACCCGAAGATCGAGGACCACAAGCTCAACCAGTGGATCGTGGTCCGCGACTTTGCGGGCTGGCCGTCGAAGTACAACACCGACGGGAACGAGGGCGTGGGGTACTGCCCGTCGGTCTCGGTCACGGCCGGTTGTCAGGGGGTGCACAGGTCCCGGGTCTTCTGGCAGTTCAACAACATGGGGGTGCTCAAGGAGCTCAGCGCGCAGGACGTCATCTCGGCGCAGTTCCGGGCCAAGGGCGTGCACTCCTGGGACTGCTCGGGGCCGGCTCTCGACCTGTACCTCACGGGCGGGTTCACCTCGTCGACGACCTGGGCCACGCAGCCGGCGACGAAGATGAAGCTCTCTTCGGCGAGGCCCAAGCACCGGGACGCGTGTGGTGGGGCGACGTTCGACGAGTGGGACGCGACCGCGGCGGCCAAGGACTACGCGGGCGTGAACACCTCGATGACGCTGGGCCTGCGAGCGGCCAGTGAGACCGAGCCGTCGTGGTGGCGGTACGAGCTGCACACCGCCCAGCTCGACGTCCTGTTCAACCGTGCTCCGACGATCGACACGGCGTCGAGGACGACGTTCTGGACCGCCCGGAAGGCGACCAAGGAGAACGCTTGCAGCGCCACCCCTGTGCTGGTGAACTCGACGGACGTCCAGGTCTCGGTTCTCGCCCGGGACCCCGACGGGAGCCAGGTCAGGGTGCACCTGCAGGTGTACAAGTCCGGGTCGCGGCTGTGGGACTACTCGTTCCAGCTGAAGTCGTCGGGGACCGCGTTCGTCAAGACGATCCCGTCCGAGCTGTTGGGTGACGGCACGTTCAGCTGGCGGGTGCGCGCTGAGGACCCTGACGGGTTGCTCAGTGAGTGGACCTCGTCCTGTTTCTTCGAGATCGACACCGTCAAGCCGGGGCCGATCCAGATCAGGGCGATGGAGGGCGACGAGCGCAAGGAGATTCGAGCCGTCTACGCGCAGCGCCTCGAGCGCGGTGGCGTCGGTCAGACCGGTTGCTTCGAGCTGAGCAGCTCCGCCTCTGATGCCCACCAGTTCTGGTACTCGTTCGGTACCACGGCGCGCGACGAGCACATCCTCGCCTCGAACGGCAAGGCAGTCGTGTGCTTCACGCCGGAGGCAGCCGGGTCCGCGTTCATCAGCGCTCTCATCAAGGACAGGGCCGGCAACGAGTCGGAGAACACGAAGTACGGCTTCTTCGTCGCCCACCCTCGTGAGGACGGGGTGTGGTCGTTCGACGAGGGCACGAGCCCGGCGAAGGACGACTCGCTCGCTTGGGAGCGGGACCCCAAGCTCGGGGTCGGTCCGATCACTGTTGCCGGTGCGAAATGGGCCCAGGGTCCGCACGCGGAGTTCTTGTCGCGCGAGGGTGACCTGGCGCTGGACTTCGACGGTCAGGATGACGAGGCGTACACGGCGTCCCCGGTGTTCGCCACCGACGACAGCTTCGTGATCGCGGCGCACGTTCGGCCCGACGCCGTGGCGACCCCCCGGACGGTCATCGTCCAAGAAGGTGCGACCAACGGTGTCTGGAGCGTCGGACTGGTGAACTCCGGGTGCCCCGGAACGCTCACGACGTGCTGGGGCTTCTCGACGCTGGACAAGTTCGGCGCCACCTGGACCGTGCGGTCTTCGGTTGCACCGGCGAAGTACGCGTGGACCCAGCTGACCGCCGAGTACGACGCCTCCAAGGGCCGGATCCGGCTGTGGGTGTGCGACATCGGCACGCTCAACCGTCCAGCGCCCGGGGAGCCGATCGAGTCGAAGGTGAGCACGCCCAACCCGCTGAGAAGTGCGTCTGGTCCGGTCGTACTGGGACGCGGGCAGAGCGGCGGTGCTGCGGCGGGGTGGTGGGACGGGCGCATCGACAACGTCCGGATGTTCAAGGGCCAGGTCGTGGCTGACGCCAAGATCCGGCGCATGTGCCAGGGCGCCGAGGCGAACCAGGTCCAGGGCGGCGAGGCAGCGCTCGACCCCACGACGACGGTGGGGCAGTGATGAGGGGGACAGTGGTGCGCGGATCGGTGCGTGGGCGGTGGGCCGGGGTGCTGGGCGCGGTCGCGCTTGCGGTCACGGTGACGCTCGTCATGGAGCCGACGCTGAGCGTCGCTGACGACCTTCCTCCGGTGGTGGATGGCCTGGCGACGCGTGCGGAGAACTTCGAGGCCGCATTGGCGGCGTTGGATGAGGAGCAGCCTGTCGAGCCGGCTCCCGTGCCGTCGGGGGAGGCGGATCCGGTTCCCGTGGCTTCCGACGCGCCGGTTGCGCTGGTGGAGCTGCCGTCCGCTGGTCAGACGATCGTGTCGTTCGGCGGCGGGACGCTCGCTCGTGCGTCGACGTCGTCTGCGGCGGCGTCGACGTCCTCCCAGGGCACGGACGGGTGGGTGAGCAGCGTCGTCGGCGGGTTGCCGGTGGCGTTGGCACCCGTTGACGGGGAGAGCGCGCCGCAGGCGGTCGCGGTCCGCGTCGCGTCGCCGGAGGAGTCGATCGCAGAGGATCTCGGGGGCGTGATCGTCGAGGTCGAGGATGCCTCGGACGAGCCGGCGGGGCCGTCGAGCCTGCACCTGCGCCTCTCGTACGAGGACATCTCGGGTCTGTCAGGAGCGGACTGGGGTCCGCGGCTCACGTTGTTCGAGAAGACGGGCTGCGAGCCCGGCGCACCGACCGGTGATGCGGGCACCTCGGATGGTCTCGACGCGGGGTGTACGTGGCTGCCACTGGAGTCGGCGATCAACGACGTCGACGGCCGGACGCTCACCGCGAAGATCGACCTGGCGTCAGCGTCCTCGACCACGGCCGGGTCTTCCGCGTCCGCCGTGACTCTCGCGGTTGCTCCCGCGGCGTCCGGGGCGAACGGTGACTGGGGTGCCACGAGCCTGTCGTCGTCGGCGTCGTGGAATGCGTCCGGCTCGTCGGGGGCGTTCACGTGGACCTACCCGATGCGCGTGCCTGGCGTCGCGGGCGGGCTGGAGCCGCAGCTGTCGCTGTCCTACTCGTCGGCGGTGTCGGACGGCCGTGTCGCCTCGACGAACAACCAGGCGTCGTGGGTCGGTGAGGGCTTCGACCTGACCTCGAGCTACATCGAGCGCAAGTACGTGCCGTGCGCCGAGGACATGGGCAAGGTCGACGGCAGCGCGGCGAGCAACCGGGTCAAGACGGGTGACCTGTGCTGGGGCAAGGACAACGCCTCTCTGGTCCTGAACGGCGTCGCCTCGGAGCTGGTCCCGACCGGGGACGACGAGAACGGGACGCACGCGGCCTGGCGTCTCAAGCACGACGACGGCACCCGCGTGGAGCTGGTGACCACTTCCGTCTCGGACACGGTGCGTGAAGAGTACTGGCGGGTCACGACGTTGGACGGGACGCGCTACACGTTCGGCGAGCACGACGCGGCCTCGAACGCGACCTGGACGGTTCCGGTCTTCGCGAACCACCCCGGCGAACCGGACTACGAGGCAACCTTCAAGTCCGCGAGACGCCTGACGGCCTGGCGGTGGAACCTCGAGTCCGCGCAGGACACGTCGGGGAACACGATGTCGTACTGGTATGTGGCCGAGAAGGCGGCGTACCACAGCCTGGGCGCGCAGAACGTGCTCGGGTACACCTCTGGCGGGCACCTGCAGGAGATCACCTACGGGACCAGGAGCACGAGCGCCCGCGATGGCGCTCCCGCGAAGGTCGTGTTCACGACGAAGGACCGGTGTATCGAGCAGTCGTGCAGCCAGACACAGATGCGGGCCAAGCCGCACCTGTGGCCTGACCTGCCCGCGGACCAGTACTGCGCCCCCGGTTCCACGAAGGCGACGTGCAAGACGCAGTTCTCCCCGGTGTTCTTCGACCGCACCAAGCTGGTCCAGGTCAAGACAGTGACGCTCGACGGTGGCGGCTACGTCCCCGTCGACTCCTGGGCGCTGGCGCAGGTGCTCCGCGCTCCTGACGGGACGACGGCCAAGCAGCAGTCCTCGGGGAGCATCCTGCAGCTCAACTCCCTGACCCACACCGGCATGGGGGGCACGGCCGGATCCAGCGACGACATCGCCCTCGACCCCGTCCTGTTCGAGTGGGAGCTGAAGGACAACCGTGTGGACTCACCGGCCGATGGCCCGTCGGCGATGCGGCGTCCCCGTCTGACGGTGGTCCGGTCGGAGTCGGGCGCCAAGACGCACATCGAGTACGCGGGCGCTGACGAAGCGTGCGCACCGGGCAAGCTCTCGACGATCGACCCGGCGAGCAACACGGCCCGCTGCTTTCCCGTGAACTGGGATCCCGACGGCCAGACGAAGAGCAAGCCGGACTGGTTCCACAAGTACGTGGTGCGATCGATCTCCGAGGACCCCACGTCCGGCAAGAACGTGGACGGCACGGCGGTCACGACGGGCTCAGACTCCGTCGTCTCGACGTACACCTTCGAGAATCCACGCTGGGAGAAGCCCAAGGATGCGTTGACCAAGCCCTCGCAGATCACGTACTCGGACTTCAAGGGCTTCGCCGTCGTCACCGCACGCACGGGCGAAGGGTCTGAGCAGGCCACGTCCGTGACGCGGTACCTGCAGGGCTCCGGGGCCTCCGTCACGGTCGATATCGGAGACACGGAGCCGGTCAAGATCACGGACCGCGACCGGTTCGAGGGGATCGCGTACGTCCAAGACCAGCGCAATGGGGAGAAGGTGGTCACGCGGACGGTCACGCAGCCGACGTCCGTCGTCACCACGGCGACCAGCAGTGTCGACTCGAGCGTGACCGCGCAGGTCATCGGGCAGGTCACGAACCACGAGGTGACCTACGCGGCATCCGGCGCCCGTGACGCGCTGACGCGCGCCACGACGACGTACAACGACCGAGGGCTGCCGGTCATGGTCGATGACGCAGGGGATGTCGCGTCGAGCGAGGACCAGCTGTGCACCCGGTACACGTACGTCGACGCGAGCGAGGCCCGTGCGCGCAACCTCTACGGACTCGTCGAACGGACCGAGGTCGCCCACGTGGGGTGCGATCGAAAGCCGCAGGGACCTGCGGAGGTCGTGTCCGACTCCCTGACGGAGTACGACAGCGCCGGTCGCCCGGTCGCCGCCTGGCGTCTCGACCCCGACATCACGGACGAGGCGACCCGCGCCCCGGACGATCCCGCCAAGCCGGGCTACCAGCTGGTGGGCCGTACCGAGTACGACGCCTTTGGCCGAGTCGTGCAGGTGCGAGACGCACTCGGCAGATCCACGACAACCGCGTACTCACCGATGGGCGCCTCGCTCGTCGAGAGCGTGTCGGTGACGACCCCGCAGACCGCCAGTGGCGACCGCCTCACGACGACGACCACCTATGTCCCGCAGACCGGTTGGCCGGTGCGGTCGACCGACGCGAACAAGCTCGTGACGACGGCCGAGTACGACGCTCTCGGGCGACTGGCGAGCGTGAGGTACCCCCAGCACGCAGGGTCGGGCCCTGCTTCGATCCAGTACGAGTACGAGGTCAACGCACGCGGGCAGAACGCCGTCGTGACCAGGACCCTGGGCGCCGATGGCAAGACCCAGCACGTCAAGGCGGCGCTGTACGACGGGCTCCTGCGTGTGTTCCAGACGCAGGACGAGAATCCCGCGGTCACCACGAAGGGGCAGACGGCCGAGCAGCGTGGGACGGTCCTGTCGCACACGTACTACGACTCAGCCGGCCGCGTGAAGAAGGTCGCGGGGCCATGGGTCGTCTCCAAGACGGTGCCCTCCGCGGTGCCCCAGGACACGCCGAGCTCCAGTCGTCGGGTCACGACGTACCGGTACGACCGAGCTGGTCGGGTCACCGACGAGATCGTCTGGCACAACACCACCTCGAACTCGAACAACGAGAAGTTCCGTACGGTCACGCTCTACGACGGCCGGTACACCACGGTGGTGCCGCCTCAGGGTGGGACGGCCTCGACGACGATCGTGGACGGCAGGGGCAGGACGGTCGCGGCGCGGCAGTACACGACCCGCCCGACCGTCCAGATCACTCTCAACGACTCCACCGTGTCCCTGGACCCGAGGACGGCGTCGTCGGCCGGGTACGTGGAGGCCAGGTACACCTACACGCGGGCCGGCCAGCTGAAGTCCGTGGTGCAGGACTCCACGACCAGCGAGAGCCCGACCTGGACGTACACGTACGACAAGGCGGGCCGCAAGGTCTCCTCGCAGGACCCGGACAACGGCACGACGCGCACCGTGTACGACGCCGTCGACCAGGTCGTCCAGGTCACCGACGCGCGCGGGTACTCGACGTCGACGACCTACGACCAGCTCGGACGCAAGACCGCCGTCGTCGGGAAGACCTCTGCTGGTGCGACCCTCAGCACGGCGACGTTCGTCTACGACACCGCCCCGCTCGTCGGGAAGGAGAGGCTGGCGCTCGGTCAGCTCGCGTCGTCGTCGCGGACCATCGGCAGCGACGTGTACACCACGGCCGTGGACGGTTACGACGTCGCGGGCCGTCCGACGAGCACGACGGTGACGCTGCCCGCTGTCGGCGCGTTGGGCGAGCTGGAGAACCGGTCGTTCACCACCGCGTACACGTACATGGCCGACGGTCAGGTCGAGTCCCTCGCGCTGCCTGCGGTGACGACCGAGGGCGCGTCCGGTGGTGAGGGCGTCCTGGGTGCGGAGACCGTGCGCACGTACTACGACCAGGCGTCCAAGCCTCGGTGGATGGCCGGTGGGTTCGGGTGGGGTACCTACGTCGCGGACTCCCGCTACGACTTCACCGGTCAGCCGAACGCCCTCGACCTGGGCACGACGTACGGCGCCGCGGTCGCCTACTCCTACGACGACCTGACACGCCGGCTGACCGGTGTCGCGCTCATGCGCGAGCAGATCGGCGGGACGGACCTTGACGTCACGTACACCTACGACGACGCGGGCAACCTCACCTCGGCTGTCGACGAGCCGGGGAACACCGCGCTCGGGGTGCACCGCTGCGACGTGCAGAACTTCCGGTACGACGGGTTGCGCCGGCTCACCCAGGCGTGGACCGCGAACGACACCGGTGAGTGCGCGAAGAACGCCACGAACGCCATCTCGAGCAGCCCGGCGCCGTACGACGTGGCGTACACCTACGACGTCATGGGTAACCGCACGACCGCGACCGCCACCGGTGTGAACGGTGCGGTCACGACGACGAGGTACACGTACTCCTCGACCAGGCCGCACCAGCTGCTCGCGGCGAGCACCACCGGCGCGGCCAGCGCGACGGCGACGTTCGCGTACGACGCGGCGGGTCACCAGATCACACGAACGACCAACGGGTCCGAGGTGGGCCTAACCTGGGACGCCGAAGGTGAGCTGACCTCGGTGGGCACGGACACCTCGGCCGTGTACGACGCCAACGGTGACCGCCTCATCCGTGTCGATGGCACGGGCACGACGGTCTACCTGCCCGGTGGCCAGGAGCTGTCGATCAACGCCGGCAAGGTCACCGCGACCCGCTACTACACCTTCGCCGGTCAGACCGTCGCCGTGCGCACAGGACGCGGCCTGGGCGCTGTGACGTCACTGGTCGCGGACATGCACGGCACCACCCTCGCCGCGGTGTCCAACGGTTCCTGGAAGACGACGTCCGTCATCAAGCAGTACACCGACCCGTTCGGCGCGACCCGCGGCACCGCCGCCGCCGTCCCGGGCGACCGCCAGTTCCTCGACAAGACCCGCGACCAGACCGGCCTGACCCTCATCGGAGCCCGCTACTACGACGAACACACCGGCCGGTTCATCAGCCTCGACCCACTGCTGGACCTGTCCGACCCGCAGCAGTGGAACGGCTACGCCTACGCCAACAACAACCCCACGACGTGGGATGACCCCTCGGGCCTCTGGATCCCTGTTCGGCCTGATTACGAGAACGCCGGGCGAACCGGGAATATGCAGACGGGCCACCGCGCCCCCAGCGTCCGGCCTGCGAGCCCTGCAGTCTCCCAGGGTGCGCAGCAGACGATCAGCGTCACACAGACCGTGATGGACATCTTCATGGCCGCGACTAGGGAGTTGTACGAGAAGGCGCACGTGGCTGAAACTACGGCGGCCGCCTATCGGAGGTCCCCGCCCCAGGGTCGCAAGGAGATGAGGGCAGCGCGGGTTGCAGAGGAGTTCAGTAGTAAGTTCGATAAGGGCAAGGGCCTAACGGCACTGGGCAGGGTTGGAGAGGTCGTCGACTTTACGAAGGCAACGACCGTGTTCGGCGTCGCCGGTGTTGCGACGTCCGGAGTCATCTCCTACTCGAACTCGAAGTCGAATGGCGAGTCCGATAAGGTGGCGGTCGCGAGGGGCGTAGGGTCGGCCGCGGCATCCGCAACGGGCGCGCTCACAGGCGCGACCGCCGGAGCTGCGCTTGGTAGCTTTATACCCGTGCTCGGCACGGGGATCGGCGCGCTAGTCGGCGGTGCGATTGGCTTCTTCGCGGGCGCGGTGTATTCCCGTACCACCGACGACGCCATCGACATGACTATTGGACGCGAGCATGAGTAAGGCGGAGGAATCGACTCGTGCTTGAGCAGTATGGGATGTACGCGGCCGCGCTCTGTGGAGTCGTCGCGGTCGTTTTGACCCTCGCGCGCGTGTTGAAGCGCGGTCGGGCCATCGGAGAGTGTCGTAGGCAGTTAGTCGATCGCGGCTATCGTTCGAGCATATACGTCCTGCTCGGGGTTGGCACTGAAGAACTGCTCGGTTGTGCGCCGAGCCACTGGGACGACGTTCCCGCGCTCCTCGCGTGGGGAGGGCCTGGCGTAGCGCTTTGGGGGATCGAGCCGATTCCGCGTAAGTTCCTCGAGGCAGATATGGGCGCGGTCGTCGACGTATATCGAGGATCCGTTCTGCGGCGTAACAACATGCGTGCTGATTCATTGGTTTGTGTCCTTGAGGACGGACAGGAGATCCGCGCACGGTTACGTGCGGGGCGCGTGCGGTCGCGGCGGCTGGATCGGCTCGTCGACGAGGTCCAGCGAGCGGCTGGAATCGAGATGTGAGGGCCCGAACGAGCGCTCAGCGGGCGGCGACGTCGACCGCGCGGGCCCAGGCCGCGACGTCGTCGGGGATCGGGGGGCTCGGCACGGGAGCGCCCGCGAGGAGTTCGACCACGTCGGGGGCCGCGACGCGCGTCCCGTCGCGCCCGAGGAACCGTCCCGCGACCACGCCGCGCGCGACGTGCTCGGGCTGCCCGTCCTTCCCGCGCCGCGAGAACGACTGCTCGAGGTAGACCACGCGCGCGTCCCAGCCGAGCAGCGTCGTCGTGATCTCGAACCGCTGACGGAACGTGAGCGAGCGGCGGTACTTGATGGTCTGCGCGGCGACCACGGGGTACCAGCCGCGCTCGTTGAGCGCGGCGAAGGACCCGAGGTCCGCGAGGTAGTTCGACCGGGCCACGTCCATGCACTGCAGGTAGATGCCGTTGTTGACGTGGCGGTACAGGTCGAGGTCGGACAGGTGCACGCGCATGCGCGTGACCGACGGGCTGAACAGGTCCTGACCGGGGACCACGCGGCGCGGGCGGAACGTGGCGGCCGCGAGCTGGAGGGTGCGGATCACGTCGCGATGTTACTCAGCAGTACGCCTGCCCGCCCGAACCCTGCCTCGTCGTTCGGCGTCCGTCGTCCGGCGCCCCGTCAGACCGGCGGGCGCGGGTCGTACTGGATGCCGCGTCGCACGCCGCGCGCCGCCTCGACCGAGTCGAGCCGCGCGACCAGGTGCAACGCCATGTCGATGCCGGCCGAGACACCCGCCGAGGTGACCACGTCGCCGTCGTCGACGTACCGCGCCTCGCGGTCCACCTGCACGCTCGGGTCGATCTCGGCCAAGAGGTCCAGCGAGGCCCAGTGCGTCGTGGCGGGACGGCCGGCGAGCAGACCGGCGGCCGCGAGCACGAGCGCCCCGGTGCACACGCTCGCGACGAGCGGCGTGCCGGCGCGCATCCGGCGCACCCACGCGAGGTGCTCCTCGTCGCGCATCAGCACCCGGGTGCCCTGGCCGCCCGGGTGCACCAGGACGTGCAGGTCCTGCGCGCCGTCGGCGTCGGTGTCGGGCACCAGACCCAGACCTTTCGCGCAGCGCACGGCGCGGCCGTCGGCCGAGAACGTCACGACCTCGGTGTGCGAGCGCCCGTGTCGCGCCCACGACGCGAGCACGTCGTACGGGCCGACGACGTCGAGCTCCTCGCAGCCGTCGAACACGAACAGACCGATGCGCACAGGCTTCTCGGTGGACACGACTCCTCCTGGGTGCCGGGCCGGGGCGAGACCGGGTCAGTAGCCGGGCAGCGCGAGCATCTGGTCGAGCGCGACGCGTGCCCAGTGCGCGTCGTCCGGGTCGACGACGATCCGGTTCACGACCCGCCGCGCGGCGAGCGACTCGAGCGTCCACACCAGGTGCGGCAGGTCGATCCGGTTCATCGTCGAGCAGAAGCACACCGTCGAGTCGAGGTAGTGCACCGTCTTGTCGGGGTGCGCCGCCGCGAGGCGACGTACGAGGTTGAGCTCGGTGCCGATGGCCCACGACGAGCCGGCCGGGGCGGCGTCGAGCGCCTTGATGATGTACTCGGTCGACCCCACCATGTCCGCCGCGGTGACGACCTCGTGCTTGCACTCGGGGTGCACCAGCACCGTGACGCCCGGGTCGGCCGCGCGCACGTCCGCGACGTTGCGCTCCGAGAACCGCCCGTGCACCGAGCAGTGCCCGCGCCACAGGATCATCCGCGCGTCGCGCAGCTGCTGCGTCGTCAGCCCGCCGCCGGGACGCCGCGGGTCGAACACCACGCAGTCGTCGAGCGACAGGCCGAGCTGCTGCACCGCCGTGTTGCGGCCCAGGTGCTGGTCGGGCATGAACAGCACCTTGCCGGTGCCGTCGACGCCGCCGACCTTCTCGAACGCCCAGCGCAGCGCGACGTGCGCGTTGGACGACGTGCAGACCGTGCCGCCGTGGCGGCCCGTGAAGGCCTTGATCGCCGCGGTGGAGTTCATGTAGGTCACCGGGACGGTGTCGTCCGCGACGCCCGCGTCGACGAGCACGTCCCACGCGTCCTCGACCTGGTCGATCGCGGCCATGTCGGCCATCGAGCAGCCCGCCGCGAGGTCCGGCAGGACGACCTGCTGGGCGTCCGAGGTGAGGATGTCGGCCGACTCGGCCATGAAGTGCACGCCGCAGAACACGACGAACTCCGCCTCGGGACGCGCCGCCGCCTCGCGTGCGAGCTTGAACGAGTCGCCCGTGACGTCGGCGAACGCGATCACCTCGTCGCGCTGGTAGTGGTGCCCGAGGACGAACGCCCGGTCGCCGAGCGCCGCGCGCGCCGCGCGCGCCCGTTCGACGAGGTCGGGGTCGCTCGGGGCCGGCAGGGCTCCCGCGCACTCGACCCCGCGCTCGGACGTGAGGTCCACGCCGCGGCCCAGCAGCAGGAGGGCCGAGGGGGCCGGCTCGACGAACGCGCCGGTGGTCGGCTCGGACGTGCCAGTGGTCGTCAGGCTCACGGGGCGATCCTCGCACAACGCACCCGCGCGCCCGCGACGACTGCGCGTGCGCGCGGGCGTGGGCGACGTCACAGTCCGCCCGCACGTGCGACGATGCGCGGCGTGCGAGTGCTGGTGGCCCCCGACTGCTTCGGCTCGAGCCTGACGTCCGCGCAGGCCACGACGACCGTCGTCGACGCGTGGCGCGCGGCCGCGCCGCACGACGAGGTGACCGGCTGCCCCCTGTCGGACGGCGGGCCGGGGTTCGTCGAGACGCTGCGCGCGACGCTCGGCGGCGAGCTCGTCGCGGTGACCGTGGCCGGACCGCTCGCAGACCCCGCGCCGGCCGCGGTGCTGGTCGTCGACGACGAGCGCGGCCGCACCGCGTACGTGGAGTCCGCGCACGCCGTGGGCCTCGCGCTCGTGCCCGCCGACCGCCGCGACCCCACGCGCACCACCACGCGCGGCCTCGGTGAGCTGCTCGCCGCCGCGCGAGCCACCGGGGCCCGCCGCGTCGTCGTCGGCCTCGGCGGGTCCGCGACCAACGACGCCGGCGCGGGCCTGCTCGTCGGTCTCGGCCACCCGGACCCCCGCGACGTCCTCGGCCACGGCGGCGGTGCGCTCACGGACGTCCGTCCCGACGACCTGCACGGGCTGCGTGCGCTGCGCGACTCCTGGCGCGACGTCGACCTGCTCGTCGCGACCGACGTCGACGTCCCGCTGCTCGGCCTGCAGGGCGCGAGCGCAGGCTTCGCCCCGCAGAAGGGCGCGACCCCCGAGCAGGCGCAGGACCTCGAGCGCGCGCTCGCCACGTTCTCGCGCGCCGCCGTCGACGCGCTCGGCGCGGACCTGCGGCCCGACCTGCTCGCGGGACCCGCGGGCCCGGCCGCCGCGGCGAAGCGGCTCACGCACGCGCCCGGCGCCGGCGCGGCGGGCGGCCTGGGCTTCGGGCTCGCGCTGCTCGGCGGGCGGGTGGTGCCCGGTGCCGCGCTCGTCGCGGACGTCGTCGGCCTCGACGCGCGCATCGCCGCGAGCGACCTCGTCGTGACGGGGGAGGGACGCTTCGACTGGCAGTCGCTGCACGGCAAGGTCGCCGCGCTCGTCGCGGAGCGCGCCCTGCCGCACGCCGTCCCGACGATCGTCGTCGCGGGTCAGGTCGAGGTCGGGCGCCGCGAGTGGGCCGCCGCCGGGCTCGCCGGTGCGTACGCGGTCGCCGACCGGGACGACCTCGTCGCGGCCGCGCTCGCCGACCCCGCGGGCACGCTCGCGGCGAGGGTCGCGCGTGTCGCACGCACGTGGTCGCCCGCCTGAGCCTCGCCACGCTGTGGCGTGCCTCTCGGTCCCGCGGCTCACCGGGCGTGCGGGCGTACGCTTGTCGCCAGGATCCGCACCCGCCCACCGGGAACATCTGCCGCGCCGGCGGGGTTGGGTCCTGCGAAGAACGTTCGTCTTCCGTCAGGAGTGCTCATGAGCGAGACCACCGAGGTCGCCACGCACGGCGTGAACCTCACCGACGTCGCGGCGGACAAGGTTCGCAGCCTGCTCGAGCAGGAGGGTCGTGACGACCTGCGCCTGCGCGTGGCCGTGCAGCCCGGCGGCTGCTCCGGCCTCATCTACCAGCTGTACTTCGACGAGCGCCTGCTCGACGGCGACGCGGTGCGCGACTACGACGGCGTCGAGGTCGTCGTGGACCGCATGTCGGTGCCGTACCTCGAGGGCGCGACGATCGACTTCGCGGACACCATCGAGAAGCAGGGCTTCACGATCGACAACCCGAACGCGGGCAGCGCCTGCGCGTGCGGCGGCTCCTTCAGCTGACGCCTCGGACCTGGTCCGACGACGGCCCGTTCCTCGCCCCGGCGAGCGAGCGGGCCTTCGTCGTCCCTGCGGTCCTCGTCGTCCTTGCGGGTGCTCCCGTCAGACCACGCCGAGGCTCGAGCGCAGCTCCGCGACGACGCCCGGCAGCACGGCCAGGAAGTCGGTGACGTCCTGCGCCGTGGTGGCGTGGTGCAGCGCCACGCGCACGTTGCCCTGGGTGAGCGCGCCCATGGCGGCGAGCACGTGCGACGGCTCCAGGGTGCTCGACGAGCACGCCGAGCCCGAGCCGACCGCGAAGCCGTGGCGGTCCAGCTCGGAGACGATCGCCTCACCGTCCACGTACAGGCACGAGAACGTCAGCACGTGGGGGAGCCGGTGCACCGGGTCGCCGACGACGTCGACATCGGGGACGCGCGCCGCGACCGTCGCGCGGATCGTGTCGACGAGCGGGCGCAGCCGCTGGTCCTCCTCGCGCGCGGCCGCGACCGCGTCCTGCAGCGCGACCGCCGCGGCGAGCGCCGCGGGGACCGACACACCGCCCGGGAACCATCGGTCCTCGTCCTGCGGCCAGTCCGGTGCACGCCGCACGCCCGTGCGCGTGACCAGCACGCCGAGACCACCTGGGCCGCCCCAGTCACCCGGGTCCGCTGCGAGCACGTCCCACGACGATCCCGTGGGCACGTGTCCCACGCTCGCGCCGGCGTCGACGAGCAGCGGCACACCCGCCGCGCGCGCGGCGGCGTGCACCGCGTCGAGGGGCTGGAGCGTGCCGACCTCCCCGTTCGCGTGCTGCAGCGCGGCGAGCGCGACGCCCGGCGCGCGCAGTGCGGCCGCGAGAGCGTCGGGGTCGACCGCGCCCGACCGGTCGACCGGCACGGTGACGTGCTCGCCGGCCGAGCGTTGCGTGACGAAGTCCGCCGCGTGCAGGACGGCGGCGCGCTCCACGGCGCTCGTGACCACGTCCGCGCCGACGCGGCGCCGCCCGCGCGCGACCATGAGCACCGCGGCGTGCAGCGCGGCGGTGTGCGACCCGGCGAGGTCGACGTCCTGCGTCCGTGCGCCGAGCGCACCCGCGATCGCCTCCCGCGCGCCGTCGAGCAGCGCGCGGGCGCGGCGGCCCTCGGCGTGCAGACGGCGCGGGTCGGCCCAACCCTGGTCCAGCGCCTCGACGAACGCGGCGCGCGCACTCGGACGCAGGGGAGCGCGCCCGCCGGCGTCGAGCACCACGCGCCGCGGGGCAGCGGGGCCAGCGCTGAGGTCGTCGTCCACGGCGCCACGCTAGCGGGAGGCGGCGTGGACACCCGTGCACACGTGCACGAGTGGTCGGCCGCAGGGGGTGGCACGGCGGGCGGCAGCGTCGAGCGAGTGTGACGGTGCTGACACGGCGTCGTCATCGCGCGCCGCGAGCGACCAGCAGGGCGGTTCGCGCGCTAGGCTGCACGAGTCGAGGACGAAGGTCCCAGGTGCGTGACGCCCTCGCGGGCGCCGCGGATCGGGGACGCGAGCGAGAGGTCCCCCGTTGCACCCGGAAACCCCCCGCCGGACGCGGCGCCCGGCCCTGAAGTGGGCAGGCATCGCGGCCGTCGCAGCTGTCGCACTGAGCGGATGCTCCGAGCAGGTCGAGCGCGGCTGGCTGCCCGGCAGCTCTGACGCCGAGGTCACGAACCAGACGGGCCGCATCACCGACCTGTGGGTCGGCTCGTGGATCGCGGCGCTCGTCGTCGGCCTCATCACGTGGGGCCTGATGCTCTGGTGCGTCGCCGTGTACCGCAAGCGCAAGTCGGACGACGTGCTGCCCGTCCAGCTCCGCTACCACGTGCCGCTCGAGATCATGTACGTGATCCTCCCGATCGTCATGGTCGGCGTGCTGTTCTTCTTCACGAACCGCGACATGACCGAGATCACCGACACGTCCGGCGAGGCCGACGTGCACGTGCAGGCCATCGGCAAGCAGTGGAGCTGGGACTTCAACTACCTCGACGACGACGTGTACGACACGGGCCAGCACGCCCAGAACGTCGGCACGACCGAGGGCGTCCTCGACGACCAGATCACGCTCTACCTGCCCGTCGGCGAGTCCGTCGAGTTCACGCTGGACTCGCGCGACGTCATCCACTCGTTCTGGGTCCCCGCGTTCCTCTACAAGCTCGACATGATCCCGGGCAAGACCAACCACTTCCAGGTCACGCCTCAGCAGGAGGGCCTCTACCGCGGCAAGTGCGCCGAGCTCTGCGGCGAGGAGCACTCCTCGATGCTCTTCAACGTCAAGGTCGTCTCGCGCGAGGAGTACGACGCGCACATCGACGAGCTCCGTGCCAAGGGGCAGACCGGTGCGCTCGGGCTCGAGTACAGCCGCAAGCAGGACCTGAACAGCGCGACGCAGGAGGACGAGAACTGATGGCCGCGGTCGTGGAGAACATCCCGGGCCTGGCGCCGTCGCGCCAGGGTCTCGGTCGCACCGTGGTCAAGTGGGTCACCTCCACCGACCACAAGACGATCGGGTACATGTACCTGATCACGAGCTTCGTGTGGTTCATCGTCGGAGGCCTGCTGGCGCTGCTGATCCGCGCCGAGCTCTTCACGCCGGGAATGGACCTGTTCCAGTCCAAGGAGCAGTACAACCAGGCGTTCACGATGCACGGCACGATCATGCTGCTGCTGTTCGCGACGCCGCTGTTCGCGGGCTTCGCGAACGTCATCATGCCGCTGCAGATCGGCGCGCCCGACGTGGCGTTCCCGCGCCTGAACATGTTCGCGTTCTGGCTGTTCTTCTTCGGCGGGCTCATCGCCGCCGCCGGCTTCCTCACGCCGCAGGGCGCCGCCTCGTTCGGCTGGTTCGCCTACGCGCCGCTGTCCAACACCGTGTACTCGCCGGGGCTCGGCGGTGACCTGTGGGTCTTCGGCCTCGCGCTCGGTGGCTTCGGCACCATCCTCGGTGCGGTCAATTTCATCACCACGATCGTCACGATGCGCGCCCCCGGCATGACGATGTTCCGGATGCCGATCTTCACGTGGAACACCCTCGTGACGTCGCTGCTCGTGCTCATGGCGTTCCCGCCGCTGGCCGCCGCGCTGTTCGCGCTGGGTGCCGACCGTCGCCTCGGCGCGCAGGTCTTCAACCCGGACAACGGCGGCGCGCTGCTCTGGCAGCACCTGTTCTGGTTCTTCGGGCACCCCGAGGTCTACATCATCGCCCTGCCGTTCTTCGGCATCGTCACCGAGATCCTGCCGGTGTTCAGCCGCAAGCCGATCTTCGGCTACAAGGGCCTCGTCTACGCGACCATCGCGATCGCCGCGCTGTCCGTCACCGTGTGGGCCCACCACATGTACGTGACCGGGTCGGTCCTGCTGCCGTTCTTCGCGTTCATGACGATGCTGATCGCGGTGCCGACCGGCGTGAAGTTCTTCAACTGGATCGGCACGATGTGGCGCGGGAAGCTCACGTTCGAGACCCCGATGCTCTGGACCATCGGCTTCCTCGTGACGTTCCTGTTCGGCGGTCTGACGGGCATCATCCTGTCCAGCCCGGCGCTCGACTTCCACCTGTCCGACACGTACTTCGTGGTCGCGCACTTCCACTACGTGGTGTTCGGGACCGTCGTGTTCGCGATGTTCGCGGGCTTCTACTTCTGGTGGCCCAAGTTCACCGGGAAGATGCTCGACGAGCGCCTGGGCAAGATCCACTTCTGGACGCTGTTCATCGGCTTCCACACGACGTTCCTGGTGCAGCACTGGCTCGGCGTCGTCGGCATGCCGCGTCGTTACGCGGACTACGCCGAGGCGGACGGGTTCACGTGGATGAACCAGCTGTCGACCGTCGGCGCGGTGATCCTCGGCGCCTCGATGCTGCCGTTCTTCTGGAACGTCTACACCACCGCGCGCAACGCGCCGAAGGTGACCGTCGACGACCCGTGGGGCTTCGGCGCCTCGCTCGAGTGGGCCACGTCCTGCCCGCCGCCGCGGCACAACTTCACCTCGCTGCCGCGCATCCGCTCGGAGCGCCCCGCGTTCGACCTGCACCACCCCGAGGTCGCCGCGATGGACTTCGTCGAGCCCGACCCGGGTCCGCTCGACTGGGAGGCCCAGCGCACCGGTGAGACCAGCACGGCCGCCGAGCGTGTCGCGAACGGCACCGGTGAGCCCGAGCAGTCCACGACCGAGATCGTCGACGAGCCGCGCACCAACCCGAACGAGGAGGGGACGAAGTGAAGCTCGAGGCCAAGCTCTTCGGCTACGGGATCGCGTTCTTCGTCCCGGTCGGGCTCGTCTACGCGCTGTGGAGCGACGGTGAGCCGGTCGGTACCGTCGCCATCCCGCTCGTCGGTGGCCTCGTGGGCATGATCGGCGCGTACTTCGCGCTCCTCGCCCGCCGCATCGACCCGCGCCCCGAGGACGACGAGCACGGCGAGATCGAGCAGGGCGCCGGCGACCAGGGCGTCTATGCGCCGTGGTCGTGGTGGCCGCTCGCGATCGGCGCGGCGTCGGCGATCGTGTTCCTCGGCCTCGCGGTCGGCTGGTGGCTCGTCTTCATCGGGGTCGCGGTCGGCGTGGTCGGGCTCGTCGGCTGGGTGTTCGAGTTCTCCCGCGGACAGCACGCGCACTGACCTCCAGCCACGTGCACTGACAGCACACCACAACGCACGAGGCCCGACCGGCACAGCCGGCCGGGCCTCGTCGTCTCTCCGTCGAACCCTGCGAGCCCGCGGTGTCACGGCGCGGCGTGCCGCCGAGCCCGTGGTTGCTCCGGCTCAGCGGTCCGCAACCCGGAGGATCCGCGGGGTCGTCGCGCGGCGTGCCGCCGAGCCCGTGGTTGCTCCGGCTCAGCGGTCCGTAACCCGGAGGATCCGCGGGGTCGTGATGCGGCGTGTGCCGACCCCGTGGTTGCTCCGGCTTACCGGCCGCTTGCCCGGAGAAATCGCGGGGTCGTTGCGTCTGCGCGTCGCTGCGGACGCGGCCAGGGGTGTGCGGGTATGCCGAAGGCCGCCACGCAGGGCGTGACGGCCTTCGGCGGGAGGGTGTCAGACGGCCGGGACGATGAGGCCCGAGGTCTGCGAGCGGGCGCGCTCGAAGCGCGACGCGGCGTCCGCCCAGTTGACGATGTTCCACCACGCCTTGACGTAGTCCGCCTTGACGTTGACGTAGTCCAGGTAGAACGCGTGCTCCCACATGTCGAGCACCACGATCGGGACGAGGCCGAGCGGGAAGTTGCTCTGCTGGTCGTAGAGCTGGAAGATCGCGAGCTTCTGCCCGATCGAGTCCCAACCGAGGATCGACCAGCCGGAGCCCTGGATGCCCACGGCGTTGGCCGCGAAGTGCTTCTGGAAGGCGTCGAAGGACCCGAAGAACTCGTCGATGGCTGCCGCGAGCTCGCCCGTCGGCTTGTCGCCGCCCTCGGGGGAGAGGTTCTGCCAGAAGACCGAGTGGTTCACGTGCCCACCGAGGTTGAACGCGAGGTTCTTCTCGTGGAGGTTGACCGCACCGAGGTCACCGGACTCGCGAGCCTCGGCCAGCTTCTCGAGCGCCGTGTTGGCACCGGTGACGTAGGCGGCGTGGTGCTTGTCGTGGTGCAGCTCCATGATCCGGCCGGAGATGTGCGGCTCGAGCGCCGCGTAGTCGTACGGCAGGTCCGGAAGCGTGTAGTCAGCCATGCGTGAGTACCTCTCCTGCGTCGCGCGGGGGCGAGTGGCTCCCGCTGGGTACGAGTAGGGCGGCCCGCCGGAGTGGCGAGCCGCCCGACCCGGTCAACTCTGGTCCGGGATCAGTGATTCCGCTCGTCGGCGGCCGTCTCGGATGCTGGAGCGCCGGCGCCGACCTGCGCCGGGACCCCGTTCGAGGCCTCGACGGCGTGGTCGTCGTGGTGGCCGTGCGCGGCGTGGGCCGCGGCGAGCTCGGCAGGTGTGACGGGCTCGACCCGGTCCTCGTAGAACAGCTGCGAGAGCCGCTGCCGCAGACGGTCCGCCTTGTAGCCCTTGCGACGCACACCGCGCGAGTCCTCGGCCGGCTCGATCTCGAGCGGCCGGATGGCCTCGTGCTGCACCCGCAGCCAGCGCTCGTGCGCGTCGAGCGGCTTGTGGACCTCGATGTACTCACCCGACGCGTAGCGGACGATGCGACCGGTCTCGTGACCGTGGAGCACGAGCTCACGGTCCTTGCGCTGCAGGCCGAGGCAGATCCGCTTGGTGATCAGGAACGCGAGCCACGGGCCGACGAAGATCAGCACCCGGAACGCCCACGTGATGTCGTTGATCGACATGTGGAAGTGGGTCGCGATGAGGTCGTTCGAGCCCGCCAGCACGAGGATGCCGAACGCGACGAGGAGCGAGACACCGAACGCCGTACGGAACGGGCGGTTGCGCGGGCGGTCCAGCACGTGGTGCTCGCTCTTGTCGCCGGTCGCGAACGCCTCGATGAACGGGTACGCGCCCAGGAGCGTGAACAGGATGCCCGGCACGATCATCGCCGGGATGATCACATTCAGGCTCAGCGTGTAGCTGCCGAGCATGATCTCGGTGCCGCCCGGCATCAGTCGCAGGGACCCTTCGAGGAACAGCATGTACCAGTCGGGCTGGGCGCCCGCGGACACGGGGGACGGGTCGTACGGCCCGTAGTTCCACACGGGGTTGATCGACATCGTGCCCGCCATGAGGGCGATCACGCCGAACACCACGAAGAAGTTGAAGAGCAGCTTGCCGGCGTACGCCGGGAGTGCCGGGTAGCCCACCACGTTGGTGTTGCTGCGGCCCGAGCCCGGGTACTGGGTGTGCTTGTGCATCACCATGAGGAACAGGTGCAGGCCGATGAGGGCGAGGATCAGGCCCGGCACCAGCAGGATGTGCACGGTGAACAGGCGGGGGATCAGGTCGGTCCCCGGGAACTCGCCGCCGAAGATGAAGTACGACAGGTAGGACCCGATGATCGGGATCGCCTTGACGACGCCGTCGGTGATGCGCAGGCCGTTGCCGGACAGGACGTCGTCCGGGAGCGAGTAGCCCGAGAACCCGGCCGCGAGGCCCAGGATCAGCAGCACGAAGCCGACGACCCAGTTGATCTCACGCGGCTTGCGGAACGCGCCCGTGAAGAAGACACGGAACATGTGGACGACGATCGACGCCATGAAGATCAGCGCCGCCCAGTGGTGGATCTGCCGCATGAGCAGACCGCCACGGACCTCGAACGACAGGCGCAGCGTCGAGGAGAACGCCTCGGACATCTCCACGCCGTTCATCGAGGGCCACGGGCCCTCGTAGTGCGTCTCGGCCATGCTCGGCACGAAGAACAGCGTCAGGAACACGCCCGAGATGAGCAGCGTGACGAAGCTGTAGAGCGCGATCTCGCCGAGGAAGAAGGACCAGTGGTCCGGGAACACCTTGCGCGCGAAGAACTTGACCGCGTTGCCGACGCCGGTGCGCTGGTCGAGGTAGTCCGCCGTCGCTCCCGCCGCCTTCGCGCCGCGGGACGGGGCCGTCTTGAGGTCGCTCACTTGGTCGCACGCTCCCAGAAGCTCGGGCCGATGGGCTCGGCGAAGTCGCCCTGCGCGACGAGGTAGCCCTCGTCGTCCACGGTGATCGGCAGCTGCGGCAGGGGACGCTTCGCGGGGCCGAAGACGACCTTGCAGCTGTCCGCCACGTCGAACGTCGACTGGTGGCACGGGCACAGCAGGTGGTGGGTCTGCTGCTCGTACAGCGCCACGGGGCACCCGACGTGCGTGCAGATCTTCGAGTAGGCGACGATGCCGTCGTGCGACCAGGTCTCGCCCTCGGGCGACTGGTCGGACTTGAGGTCGCGCGGGTCGAGCCGCACGAGCAGGACGACGGCCTTGGCCTTCTCGTCGAGCTTGCCCTCGTGCAGGTCCTCGAGGCTCTCGGGGATGACGTGCCAGACGTCGCCGATCGTCACGTCCGACGCCTTGATCGGGCGGCCGGTCGGGTCGGTCGCGAGGCGCGTGCCCTTCTTCCAGATCGTGTGCTTGAACTTGCGCACGTTCCAGTCCTCGCCGACGTTGCCGATCAGCGGGACGAGGAGGGACAGCGGGAACAGGGCGAGCGCGGTGACGCCTGCGCCGATGATCGCGCCGCGACGCGTCAGGCCGGAGTCCTCGCCGCCGTCCTTGAGCATCTGGACGGCGATCTCGCGGGTCTCGTCGGACGAACGGATCTCGTGCCGCTCCTCGACGTACTCGCGGTTGCTCATGAGGAGCTTGATGTAGTAGTTGCCACCGATGCCGATGCCGAGGAGGCACACGGCGAGGCCGACGCCCAGCACGAGGTTCGACAGCCGCATCGAGCCCACGGTCTCGCCCGGGGGGAGCGCGAAGTACGCCCAGACGACGGCGATCGTGCCGAGGATCGACAGCGTGAGCAGCAGGAGGACCTGACGCTCGACGCGCTTGGTGACCCGGGGGTCCACGTCCGCCTGACGCGGCTTGTGCTCGTGCAGCCCGGGGTTCTCGAACCGCGCGGGCGGCTGAGCCTGACCGCCGGAGACGCTGAGCTCCTGGTGGGAGTCGTGGGGGGTGCTCACGAGGACTTCGCTCCGATCCAGACAGAGAGGCCCAGCAGCAGGCCGAGGCCGACGACCCAGGCCCACAGGCCCTCGCTCACGGGGCCGAGCGAGCCGAGGTCGAGACCACCCGGGGAGCCGTTGCCCTGCTCGTCGATGAACGCGATGATGTCGCGCTTCTCCTCGGGAGTGAGGTTGGCGTCGTTGAACACCGGCATCGACTGCGGACCCGTGAGCATCGCCTCGTACAGGTGCGTCGGCGTCGTGCCCCACAGGTTCGGGGCGAACTTGCCCTGCGAGAGCGCGCCGCCCGCGCCGATGGCGTTGTGGCACATCGCGCAGTTGGTGCGGAAGAGCGCCATGCCGGACGCCGAGTCGCCGAGCGCGGGGTCGACCATCTCGGACGTCGGGATGGACGGGCCCGCGCCGAGCGACGCGACGTAGGCCGCGAGCTGCGCGATCTGCTCGTCCGTGAACTGCACGGGCTTCGCCTGGGCCTGCGGGCCGCTCATCTGCATCGGCATGCGACCGGTGCCGACCTGGAAGTCGACGGCGGCGGCGCCCACGCCGATCAGCGACGGTGCGCTGTCGGTGCCGGCCGCGGACGGTCCGTGGCAGGTGGAGCAGTTGGCCTGGAACAGCTTCTCGCCGGCGGCGATGTCGTCAGCGGTCGCGGTCTTCGTGGCGGCCTGGGCCGACGAAGGGGCGACCACGGCGTACACCGCACCGACCAGCAGCAGCGCCAGCAGGAGCAGCAAGGCCGGTGCGCGCCGGTCGTGCCTGCGGGCTGCGAGTGCCTTCACGGATCGATCCTCGTCTCGCAAGTAAGGGGGCAGGGGCGGTGCTGCGTCAGCGCAGCAGGTAGATGACCGCGAACAGCGCGATCCAGACGACGTCGACGAAGTGCCAGTAGTACGAGGTCACGATCGCCGTCGTCGCCTCGTGGTGCCCGAACCGCTTGGCCGAGAACGAGCGGCCGAGCAGGAACAGGAAGGCGATGAGGCCGCCCACGACGTGCAGGCCGTGGAAGCCGGTCGTCAGGTAGAACACGGAGCCGTAGGCGCTGGACGAGATCGTCAGGCCCTCGTGCACCAGCTCGGCGTACTCGAAGACCTGGCCGCCGATGAAGAAGGCGCCCATGAGGTACGTGAGCGTCATCCACTCGTTCATGCCCCAGCGGTTGACCTGCAGGAGCGAGCCGCTCCGCACGGGCTGGAAGCGCTCGGCGGCCCACACGCCCATCTGGCACGTCACCGACGACAGCACCAGGACGGTCGTGTTGATCGCCGCGAAGGTGAGGTTGAGCTTGGCGGTCTGCTCCGCGAACTCCTCGGGCACGGCAGCGCGCACGGTGAAGTACATGGCGAAGAGTCCGGCGAAGAACATGAGCTCGCTGGCGAGCCACACGATCGTGCCGACCGAGACGGGGTTCGGTCGGTTGACGCTCACGTGGGGGGCAGAGCGAGGGGCAGCCGTTGCGGTCGACACGCTGGCCATTATGGCCGATGCGGCGTCCGCATGGGTCATTGGGCCCAGGCGCGGCGGGCGGTAAATGTCACATCGTCATGAACTCCCGGCGTGTCGGGCCGTGCGTTCGTCCGGTGGAGCCGCTGCGCGCGTCCCGTGCGGAGCCGGTGAACAGGCGGCGACGGGGTCTCGCGAGGCCCTGCGGGCCGGTCCAGCCGCCCGCCGGCCCGCCGGGGTCGTCGTGTCCCGCGTCACGCCGTGCCAAGATGCGTTCGACGCACGTCGACGACGAGTGAGGAAGCACCATGAGCACCGCCCAGGACCAGGCCGCCGCGACCCCCGGACCGCGGATCGTCCTCTACAGCGACGACGTGGACGTGCGCGCCCAGGTGCGGCTCGCGCTCGGTCCGCGCCTGCAGCACGGGGCCCCTGCTATCGACTGGGTCGAGACCGCGACCCCTGCGGCGGTCGTCGCCGCGACGGAGGCCGGCGGCGTCGACCTGCTCGTGCTCGACGGCGAGGCCGACAAGCTCGGCGGCATGGGTCTGGGTCGCCAGCTCAAGGAGGAGGTCTACCGCTGCCCTCCGGTGCTGGTGCTGACCGGCCGCCCGCAGGACGCGTGGCTCGCGTCGTGGTCGAACGCCGACGCGACCGTCAGCCGGCCCCTCGACCCGCTGGAGCTGCACCGCACGGTCGTCGAGCTGCTCGCCGCGCAGGCCGTCGCCGGATGAGCCCCGCCGCCACGTGGCCGGACCTCCTGACGGGTCTCGTCGCCGGTCAGGACCTCACCGCGCAGCAGGCGTCATGGGCGATGGACGAGATCATGCGCGGCGAGGCGTCGCCGGTGCAGATCGCGGGGTTCCTCGTGGGCCTGCGGGCCAAGGGTGAGACGGTCGACGAGCTCACCGGGCTCGCCGAGACCATGCTCGCGCACGCCCACCGCATCGAGGTGCCCGGCCGGACGGTCGACATCGTCGGCACGGGCGGCGACCGCGCGCACACCGTCAACATCTCGACGATGGCGTCCCTCGTCATCGCGGGCACGGGGCTGCGCGTCGTCAAGCACGGCAACCGTGCCGCGTCGTCCTCGTCGGGTTCCGCGGACGTCCTCGAGCAGCTCGGGATCCGCCTGGACCACACGCCCGAGCGCGTCGCGCAGATCGCGGCCGAGGCGGGCATCACGTTCTGCTTCGCGCAGGTGTTCCACCCGTCCTTCCGGCACACCGCCGTGGCGCGCGCCGGTCTGGGCATCGCCACGGCCTTCAACTTCCTCGGTCCGCTGACGAACCCGGCGCAGCCACCGGCGGCCGCGATCGGCGTCGGGGACGGGCGGATGGGGCCGCTCATCGCGGGCGTGCTCGCGCGCCGCGGCGTCAGCGCGCTCGTGTTCCGCGGCGAGGACGGCCTCGACGAGATCGCCCCGACGGCCCCGACCCGCATCTGGCACGTGTCCGACGGTGAGGTTGTCGAGCACGTCGTCGACTGGGCTGACCTCGGGGTCGCGCGCGTCGAGCTGGCGGAGCTGCGCGGCGCCGACGCGGGCTACAACGCCGGCGTCGCCCGGGCACTGCTCGACGGCGCGCCGGGACCGGTGCGCGAGACCGTGCTGCTCAACGCGGCGGCCGCGCTCGTCGCGGACGGCACGCTGCCCGGGACGGGCGAGGGCACGCTCCTCGAGCGTCTGACCGCGGGCGTGGAGCACGCACGCGCGTCCGTCGACTCGGGGGCCGCGCGGGAGTCGCTGGAGCGCTGGCGGCGCGCGAGCGCCTGATCACGCGGCAGACGCGGCCGGGGAGCGCCGGGCGACGTCAGTCCTCGAGCCCCAGCGCGAACGCCTGGTCGAGGTCGTGCTGGCTGTAGGTGCGGAACGCGATGTAGGTCTGCGTGCGCAGCACGCCCTCGACCTTGCTCACCCTGTCGGCGATGACGTCGGCGAGGTCGTCGTGCTCGCGCACGCGGACGAGGGCGATGAGGTCCACCTCGCCGGTCACCGAGTAGACCTCGCTGACGCCGCGGATGTCGGCGATCTGCGAGGCGACCTCGGGGATCCGGGCGGCGTCGGTCTCGATGAGGACGATGGCGGTCAGCATGGCGCCATCATGCCGCGCACCGGTCAGGCCGTGCGCGGCATCACGCCCGGCGCGTCGGCCACCGCGCGTGCGAGGTCCACGGGCGTCGTGCCGTCGGCGGAGGGCCGCAGGGCGACCTCGGCGCTCGCCACGTCGTGGCCCGCGACCGCGGCGGCGTGCGCGGCGATCGCGGCCGCCGGCTCGACGTCACCGAGCGCTGTGCGCACCGGGAGCGCCCAGACGCCCACGACGTCGACGATGCGGACGCCCGGACGCTCGAGCCAGTCGAGCACGAGGTCTGCCTCCTCGGGGTGCGCGGCTGCCGCCGGGGGCACAGGTGCCGGGACGTGCTCGGCGGTGGCGCGCAGCGTCGCGATGGTGGGCCGCGGGTCCGTCGCGCGGTCGACGCGGGCCGTCGCGGCGAGCCGGCCGTGGCGGACCAGGACGATCTCCCAGCCCCCGTCGTCGCTGCGGCGCGCCGCGACCACTTCGGCACACCGCGCGACGGGGCCGACCCGCTGCGCGCGAGCGGCACCGCGCAGGAACGCGCCCAGCCGGTCGCGCACGGTGGCGGCCTCCTCGTAGCGCTGCTGCGCGACGAGCGCGTCGATCCGCTCGGCGTGCGCCCCGACGACGGGCGCGGGGTCGCCCAGCATGGCGGAGCGCACACGGTCGGTGACGGCCGCGTACCCGGTGGCGTCCTGCCCGCCGACGCAGGGCGCACCGCACCGGCCCATGTCGGCGAGCGCGCACGCGGACGTGCCGGGGGTGGCGACGAGCGGCAGGCGGCGCGTGCACTGCCGCACCGGGAAGGACTCGTGCAGCGCCTCGAGCGCGAGCTGCGCGGACGACTGCGAGCCGAACGGGCCGATGTAGGCGGCGCCCGGCTCGTCGCGCACCTCGCGCACCACGGACAGGCGGGGGTAGGGCTCGCTCGTCAGCCGGACCCACGGCATCCGCTCGGGGAACCGCGAGCGACGGTTGTAGCGCGGCGAGTGCTCGGCGATGAGCCGCAGCTCGCGCACCCGCGCCTCCAGCGGCGTCGCGCAAACCACGGGGTCGACGCGCTCGGCGATGCGCACCATCTCCTGGATGCGACCACGCTTCTCCGACGACGTGAAGTACGAGCGCACGCGCGTGCGCAACGACGTCGTCGAGGTCCCGACGTACAGGACCTCCTCGTTCGGGCCGCGGAACAGGTAGACACCGGGCGCGTCGGGCAGCCCGTCGGCGAGCGTGCGCTTGCGCCGGACCTCCTGGGGGACCGGGTCGGTCGCGGTCGCGAGGTCCTCGAGGTGCGTGACGCCCAGCGGGCCGAGGCGTCCGAGCAGCGCGTGGAGCACGTCGACCGTCGCGCGCGCGTCCTCGAGCGCGCGGTGGTTCGGCGTCACCCGCGCGCCGAACAGTGCGGCGAGCGTCCCGAGCTTGTGGTTGGGGGCCTCGTCGCGGGTCACGACGCGGCGCGCGAGGCGCACCGTGTCGACGACCCGGTAGCCGGGCCACGGATGACCCGTGCGCGCGGCCGCGGCCCGCAGGAACCCGACGTCGAACGGCGCGTTGTGCGCGACGAGGACGCTGCCGCGGGCGAACTCCAGGAACGAGGGCAGGACCTCCTCGACGGGCGGGGCGCCGACGAGCATCGACGACGTGATGCCGGTGAGGACCTGGATGAACGGGGGCACGGGGCCGCCGGGGTCCACCAGGGTCTGGAACTCGCCGAGCACCTCGCCGCCGCGCACCTTGACCGCACCGATCTCCGTGATGCCGCACTCCGCGGGCGTGCCGCCCGTCGTCTCGAGGTCGACGACCACGAACGTCACCTCGGAGAGCGGCGTGCCGATCTCGTCGAGCGCGAGCTGCACGGGCGCCGGCCCGCCCGCGCCCGGCGTCGCACCGGGTCCCGGCACCGGGTCCCCGACCCAGACGGGTCGCAGGCGGTGCAGGCTCGAGCGCATGTCCCGGACCGTACCCCCGCGCTCCGACACGCCCCGCCGGGCGTGCGCCGCGTGTCGCGTCCCGGTCGGCTCCCGACGACGCGCCCGCGGACTGCGCGCGTGCACCCGAGGCGCGGCCTAGGGTGACGCCATGGTGGTCGACGCGCAGGTCCCGGCGTCGCTGCGGGCCGAGCTCGTCGCGGTCGCCGCCCGCACGCTCGCGGGGTACGACCCGAGCGCGGTCCCGCCGTCGCTGCGGCGCGTCGCGGCGTTCGCCCCGGCGAAGCGCGCGTCCGCGGGTGCCGTCCCGTTGTGGTCCGCGCTGGACGACGAGCACTTCCGCTCGCGCGCCGCGCGCACGTGGGCGGGTGAGCACCCGGACCTCGCGGCCGCGCTGGGCGCGCCCGCGAGACCCCACGAGCCGGACGACGAGCCCGGCGACCAGCCGGAACACGAGCCCGACGACGAGCCCGGCGACCAGCCGGAGCACGAGCCCGACCGTGAGCAGGACCGTGAGCCGCAGGGGCCGCCCGTCGCGGCCCCTGCGCCGTCCCTCGCTGCCGCGGCCGGGGCGTGGCTGCTGGGCGCCGACTGGCGCGCGCTGCTGCCGTCCACCGCGACCGCACCGCACCGCACCGGCCCCGCCACGCCGCCCGACGCGGCCGCGCGCGCCCGGGACGAGCTCGAACGCGTGCGTGCCGAGCGCGACGCCGCACTCGAGGAGCTGGCCACGCTGCGCAAGCAGGCGCGCAGGCTCCGCTCGGACGCCGACCGCGCGCGTGCGGAGGGACGTCGCGCGCTCGAGCAGGCCGCCGAGGAGCTCGCGCAGGCCCGTGCCGCGCGTGACGAGGCGGCGACCGCGCTCGAGGTGGCGGGTGACGAGCGACGAGCGGCCGACGCGGAGCGGACCGCGGCGCGCGCGGAGCTGCGGGTGGCCCGCAAGCTCGCCGACGTGCGCGTGCGGCTGCTGCTGGACACGATCGTCGACGCGGCGAGCGGGTTGCGCACGGAGCTGGCGCTCCCACCGGCGAGCGAGCTGCCCGCGGACCTCGTCGCACCGGCGCAGGAGGCTGCCCCCGCGCGGCTGGGGTCGCGCGGGCGGCACGTCGACGACCCCGGGCTGCTCGACGAGCTGCTGCGGCAGCCGCGCGCGCACCTCGTCGTGGATGGTTACAACGTCACGAAGACGGGGTACGCCGAGCTCACGCTGGAGCGGCAGCGACGCATGCTCGTCGACGGCCTCGCGGGCCTCGCGACGCGCACCGGGGCGGAGGTCACGTGCTGCTTCGACGGCCGCCCGACGCCGCTCGCACCGGGCACGCTCGCCCACGGCGTGCGGGTGCGGTTCTCGGTGGGGGAGATCGCCGACGACCTCATCCGTCGGCTGGTGCAGGCCGAGCCGACCGGACGTGTGGTGGTCGTCGTCACGAGCGACCAGGAGGTGGCGCGCGACGTCGAGGCGCGGGGTGCGTACGTGGTGCCGTCGGCCACGCTCGTCGCACGGCTGCGGCACGCCTGAGCGACCGGCGCCACGCGCGGGCGCCAGGCGTGTCCCGGGCGTGTCGGAGGTCGGCCCTAGCGTCCGGCTCATGATCATCGACTGCGAGGGGTGCACCGCCCGCCCGGCCGCCTGCGCCGACTGCGTCGTCACGTTCGTCCTCGAGGTGCCCCGCCGGCGCGGCGCCGAGCGCACCGGCGGTGGGGACGCGGCCGCGCGGGTCGGCCCGCCGGCGTTCGAGCTCGACGAGGCGGAGCGGGCGGCCCTGGGCACGTTGTCCGACCTGCGGCTGGTGCCGCCGCTGCGCATGGCCGAGGGCGGCTGACGCGCGAGGCAGGACGACGGGTGCGACGACGACGGGTGCGACGACGAGGGTTGCGACGACGACGGTCGCGACGACGACGGGCGGGCGGGAGATCCGTGGGACCTCGCCGCCCGCCCGTCGTCAGTGCACCCGACGCGCGGCGCCGTCAGCCGACGTCGTGCCCGCCGGTCGTCGGGTCGTACAGCGCCTCGACGTCCGCCGCGAAGTCCTTGAGGACGACCGCGCGCTTCACGCTGAGCTTCGGCGTGAGGTACCCGTTCGCGATGGTGAGGTCGGTGTCGAGGATGCGGTAGCGGCGGATCGACTCGGCACGCGAGACGGCCTTGTTCGCGCGCGCGACGGCCTTGTCGATCGAGGCGAGGACGTCGGGGTCCTGCGCGGCCTCCTCGAGCGTGAGGGCGGGCTTGCCGTGCGCGGTCAGCCAGCCGGGGACGCCCTCGGGGTCGAGCGTGACGAGCGCCCCGATGTAGGCGCGCTGGTCGCCCACGACGACGACCTGGCTGATCAGCGGGTGCCCACGCAGCCGGTCCTCCAGCACCGCGGGCGCGACGTTCTTGCCGCCGGCGGTCACGATGATCTCCTTCTTGCGGCCCGTGATGGCCAGGAAGCCCTCGTCGTCGAGCGAGCCGAGGTCGCCGGTGCGGAACCAGCCGTCCGAGAGGGACTCCGTGGTCGCCGCCTCGTTGGCGTGGTAGCCGCGGAACACCTGGATGCCCTTGACCTCGACCTCGCCGTCGTCGGCGATGCGCACGGACGTGCCGGGCAGCGGCACGCCGACGGTCCCGATCTTCGTCCGGGAGGGCAGGTTGACCGTGGCGGGCGCGGTCGTCTCGGTGAGGCCGTAGCCCTCGAGGACGTTGAGCCCCACGCCCCGGTAGAAGTGCCCGAGCCGCTCGCCGAGCGGCGCGCCCCCCGAGATCGCCCACCGTGCCTGCCCGCCGAGCAGCGCCCGGATCTTGTGCAGGACGAGCACGTCGGCGACCTTGTGCTGCAGGCGCAGCCACGGGCTGGGGCCCTTGGGGTCGTCGAGCGCACGCGAGTAGACGATCGAGGTCTTGGCGGCGCGCTGGAAGATCGCGGCCTTGCCGCCCGCGGCGGCCTTCTGCTCGGCGCCGTTGTAGACCTTCTCGAACACGCGGGGGACCGCTAGCACGAACGTCGGCCGGAAGCTGCCGAGGTCCTCGAGCAGCGTGCGCGTGTCGGACGAGTGGCCGAGCACCGCGCCCGCGGGGATGCACAGCACGTGGATGAACCGCGCGAACACGTGCGCCATGGGGAGGAACAGCAGCGTGCGCGCGCCCGGGTCGGAGACGACCTCCTTGAGCCCCTCGACCGCGTTGACGGTGAGCTCGTAGAAGTTGCCGTGCGTCAGCTCGACGCCCTTGGGGCGACCGGTCGTGCCCGAGGTGTAGATCACGGTCGCGACGCTCGAGAGCTCGGCGGACGACCGGCGGCGCGCGACCTCGTCGTCGGCGACCTGGGCACCCGCGGCGACCAGCGTCTCGATCGCGCCCGCGTCGATCGTCAGCACCTCGCGGAGCCCGGGCGCCTCGGCGCGGACCTCGTCGACCGTCGCCGCGTTCGCCTCGTTCTCGACGACGAGCACGCTGACGTCGGCGTCCGTGAGGATCCAGGACACCTGCTCGGCCGACGACGTCTCGTAGATCGGCACCGGGATGGCGCCGGCCGCCCAGATCGCCCAGTCGAGCAGCGTCCACTCGTAGCGGGTGCGCGACATGATGCCGACGCGGTCGCCCGGTTCGACGCCCTTGGCGACCAGGCCCTTCGCGACGGCCACGATCTCGGCGTCGAGCTCGCGTGCGGTGATCGGGATCCAGGGGCCGCTCTGCTCCGTCTTGTGCTCGACGACGACGCCGTCCGGGTCCGCGGCGAGGCGCTCGGCGAACAGGTCGTTGAGGTTGCGGTCAGGCGCGATCTCGACGAGCAGAGGTGTGCTGTACTCGACCATTCTGGCTCCATTGGCAGTGGCGACGGGTCCGACGAGGATACGGGACGTCCGTCCAGGTGGTCGGCCTCCGGCGCGCGTTAGCCTCACGAGGTCGCCCGGACGGACTCACGCACGACCCCCCGCGGGTTGGCGCTAGCGTGGGGGCGCCGGGGATGCGCCGTCAACGCGTCCGCCGAGGCCTCGCAGCACGCGGCCGCACACCACCGACCACGGCTCCTGCCGTGGCCGCAGCACACACTCATCGGGAGCACGAGACGCATGCACGCCATCGGGGTGGACATCGGCGGGACGAAGATCGCCGTCGGTGTGGTCGACGACGAGGGTCGGATCCTGGCGCAGACGCGACGTGACACCGAGCCCGACGACGTCGCGAGCATCGACGCGGCGATCGCGGACGCGTACGCCGAGCTCGCGGTCGAGCACAAGGTCGGCGCGATCGGCCTCGCCGCTGCGGGCTTCGTCGCGGCGGACCGCTCGGGTGTGCTGTTCGCGCCGAACATCGCGTGGCGTGACTACCCGCTGCGGGACCGGATCGCCGCGCTCGTCGAGGACAAGGTCGAGATCGTCGTCGAGAACGACGCGAACGCCGCGGGCTGGGCCGAGTTCCGGTTCGGCGCGGCGCGCGACGTGGACGACATGCTGACCCTGACGATCGGCACGGGCCTCGGCGGTGCGGTGGTCTCCAACGGCGCGCTGGTGCGTGGCTTCGCGGGTGTCGCGGCCGAGGTCGGCCACATGCGGGTCGTGCCCGGCGGCCACTACTGCGGCTGCGGGCACGAGGGCTGCTGGGAGCAGTACGCGTCCGGCAGCGCGCTGGTGCGCGACGCGCAGGCGGCCGCGGTCGCCCACCCGGACCGCGCGACCCGCATCCTGGAGCTCGCCGGCGGTTCGGCCGAGAAGATCGTCGGCCCGCACGTGACGCAGGCGGCGCAGGAGGGCGACGAGCTCGCGGTGCACCTGCTCGCGGAGCTCGGCCGGTGGGTGGGGGAGGGCGCGGCGTCCGTCGCGGCGCTGCTCGACCCCGCGATGATCGTGATCGGCGGCGGCGTGGCCGCGGCCGGGGACCTCGTCCTCGAGCCGGCACGCAAGGGGTTCGCGGACCAGCTCTCGGCGCGCGGGCACCGTCCGGAGGCGACCATCGTCGTCGCGTCCATGGGCAACGACGCGGGCATCGTCGGCGCGGCCGACCTCGCCCGCCTCTGACGCCGGTCCGGGGCGGCTAGACGACCGCCCCGTCGTCGTCCTGGCGCTCGCGGCGCTGCGGCATCCGCCACACCAGCACCGCGACGCCCAGGACGAACACGATGCACGCCGCCTGGGCGAGCGCGGCGGGGGCGTCGCGCCACGCGATGAGGATGACGAGCAGGAGCAGGGGCATGCCGGCCGCCGCGAACCAGGCCATCGTGAGGAGCGGGTCCCCGCCGAGCACGGGGCCCGGGTCGGGCGGGACGAAGCCGTCCTGCGCGTCGAGGTCGTCCTCGGCCTCGTCGTACTGCGAGGTGCCGTCCCAGTCGCGTCCGCTGGCGGAGGCGAGCGGGTCGCGCGGCGTGTCTGGGCCCGCAGCGGGGCGGACGACACGCGCGGCGTCGAACGGCGAGTCGACGCCCGGTGCCACCGGGAAGTCGAGGCCGCCCCGGGCCGCGCTCTCCGCCGCGGTCTCGACGTCGCCGAGCTGCGCGACGATGCTCGCCCAGTCGTCGTCGGCGACGGGGGCGTCCGGGTCCGGCCCCGCGGTGCGGCCCGTCGCGTCGTCGTCGGAGGGGTGCGCGGGCGTCCCGTCGGGACGCGCGTCCGCATGCTCGTCGGGTCGCTCGTCGGGTCGCTCGTCGGGTCGGTCGGAGCGAGCAGCCATGAGAGCACTCTAGAGTCGGTCCAGCGGTCCTGGCGGTCCGCACGGGCGGCCGAGGGTCGTCCGGCGGCGGGTGCCGCCGACGGTGCAGGAAGGTGAACCCTTGTTCTACTGGTTGATGAAGCGGGTCTTCGTGGGTCCGTTGCTGCACCTGGTGTACCGGCCGTGGATCCGGGGCGAGCAGAACATCCCCAGCCAGGGCGCGGCGATCCTGGCGAGCAACCACCTCGCGGTGATCGACTCGTTCTTCCTCCCGCTGATGCTGGACCGCGAGCTCGTGTTCATCGGCAAGCAGGAGTACTTCTCGGGCCGCGGCGTCAAAGGCCGGCTGACCGCGGGCTTCATGCGCGGCGTCGGGACGATCCCCGTGGACCGCGGTGGCGGCAAGGCCTCGGAGGCCGCCCTGCGCACCGGCCTGCGCCGCCTCGAGGAGGGCGACCTGTTCGGGATCTACCCGGAGGGCACCCGCAGCCCCGACGGCCGGCTGTACCGCGGCAAGACGGGCGTCGCGCGCCTCGCGCTCGAGTCGGGGGCGCCGGTCATCCCCGTCGCCATGATCGGCACGAACGTCGCGCAGCCGCTCGGGCGCACGATCCCCAAGATCATGCGCATCGGCATGGTCGTGGGCGAGCCGCTCGACTTCTCGCGCTACAAGGGCATGGAGAACGACCGCTTCATCCTGCGGTCGGTCACCGACGAGATCATGTACGCGATCATGAGCCTGTCCGGGCAGGAGTACGTCGACGTGTACGCGGCCACGCAGAAGGCGCGCATCGCGGCCGGCGTGGCCGACGCGCAGCCCGCGGACACCGAGCCGCGCACCGCGGCCCCGGGCGGTCGCCCCGCGCCCGACGTCCAGGTTCCGGTCCCCCCGAAGGACGAGGGCGAGCCGTCAGTAGGATGAGCCGGACGTCCGTCGTGCACGGTCGTCGTCGAGCCGCGGGACGTGCCCGCGAGCCCGGCCCCGAGTACAGCCGATAGTCCCGCCGTCCCCCGTAGAAGGTCCCGGTCGCGCCGTGCGGCCGCGGCCTAGGGTCGCGGCGTTCCCGCAGGGTCGTCCTGCAGCTCAACGGAAGGTGCCTGTCATGTCGGTCCGTCGCGTCGCCCTCCTCACCGCGGGTGGCTTCGCCCCGTGCCTCTCGTCCGCCGTCGGTGGGCTCATCGAGCGCTACACCGAGATCGCGCCCGACGTCGAGATCATCGCGTACGAGCACGGGTACTACGGGCTGCTGCGGGGCGACAAGATCGTCGTCGACGCCGAGACCCGCAAGAACGCCGGCATCCTGCACCGCTTCGGTGGCTCGCCGATCGGCAACTCGCGCGTCAAGCTGACGAACGCGAAGGACTGCGTCAAGCGCGGCCTCGTCGCCGAGGGCCAGGACCCGCTGCAGGTCGCGGCCGAGCAGCTCAAGGCGGACGGCGTCGACGTGCTCCACACGATCGGTGGCGACGACACCAACACGACCGCGGCGGACCTCGCCGCCTACCTCGCGGACAACGGCTACGGCCTGACCGTCGTGGGCCTGCCCAAGACGATCGACAACGACGTGGTGCCGATCCGTCAGTCGCTGGGCGCCTGGACCGCCGCCGAGGAGGCCGCGGGCTTCGCGGCGAACATCATCGGCGAGCACCGCAGCGGCCCCCGCATGCTCATCGTGCACGAGGTCATGGGCCGGCACTGCGGCTGGCTGACCGCGGCCGCCGCGGTCGAGTACCGCAAGTGGCTCGACCAGCAGCAGTGGGTCCCCGGCATCGGCCTGACGCGTGAGCGCTGGGACGTCCACGCCGTCTTCGTGCCCGAGCTCGCGATCGACATCGACGCCGAGGCGGAGCGCCTCAAGGCCGTCATGGACACGCAGGGCAACGTCAACATCTTCCTGTCGGAGGGTGCGGGCATGCACGAGATCGTCGAGCAGCTCACGGCCGCGGGCACGCCCCCGGAGCGGGACCCGTTCGGCCACGTCAAGCTCGACACGATCAACCCGGGCCAGTGGTTCGCGAAGCAGTTCGCGGAGAAGCTCGGCGCCGAGAAGGTCATGGTCCAGAAGTCGGGCTACTACTCGCGCGCCGCTGCGGCGAACGCCGAGGACCTGCGCCTCATCAAGTCGATGACGGATCTCGCGGTCGAGTGCGCCCTGCGCGGCGAGGCCGGTGTGATCGGGCACGACGAGGAGCGCGGCGACGTGCTGCGCGCGATCGAGTTCCCGCGCATCGCGGGCGGCAAGGCGTTCGACGTGTCGCAGCCCTGGTTCGGTGAGCTGCTGGCGGACATCGGCCAGCCCCTGGTCCCGGCGAGTCACGAGTGAGCGTCACCCCCGACCCCACGGTCGTCGAGGGGCTCGACGCGTGGCGCTCACTGCCCGTCGTGCAGCAACCGGTCTGGCCCGACGCGGACGCGCTGACGCGCGCGACCGACAAGCTCGCGTCGCTCCCGCCGCTCGTGTTCGCGGGCGAGGCCGACGCGCTGCGCGCCCAGCTCGCGGCCGCGGGCCGGGGTGAGGCGTTCGTCCTCGTCGGGGGCGACTGCGCCGAGACGTTCGCCGAGGCGACCGCCGACAACATCCGCAACAAGATCAAGACGATCCTGCAGATGGCGGTCGTGCTGACGTACGGCGCGAGCATGCCGGTCGTGAAGATCGGGCGCATGGCGGGCCAGTACGCCAAGCCGCGCTCGTCGGACACGGAGACCCGCGACGGGGTGACGCTGCCGGCGTTCCGCGGCGACATCGTCAACGGGTTCGACTTCACGCCCGAGGCGCGCACGCCGGACCCGCAGCGGTTGCTCGAGGCGTACCACACGTCCGCCGCGACGCTGAACCTCATCCGTGCGTTCACGACGGGCGGCTTCGCGTCGCTCCTGCGGGTGCACGAGTGGAACCGCGGCTTCACCAAGACCCCCGCGTACGCGCGGTACGAGGTGCTGGCCGCGGAGATCGACCGCGCCATCCGGTTCATGGCGGCGTGCGGCGCCGACTTCGACCAGCTGCGCACGGTCGACTTCTACTCCAGCCACGAGGGGCTGCTGCTCGACTACGAGCGGCCGCTCACGAGGATCGACTCGCGCACGGGCCTGCCGTACGACTGTTCGGCCCACTTCGTGTGGATCGGCGAGCGCACGCGTCAGCTCGACGGGGCGCACGTCGACTTCTTCTCGCGCCTGCAGAACCCGATCGGTGTGAAGCTCGGCCCGACCGCCTCGGCGGACGACGCGCTCGCTCTGCTCGACAAGCTCAACCCGACCGGTGAGGCCGGCCGGATCACGTTCGTGACCCGTATGGGTGCGGGCAAGGTCCGTGACCTGCTGCCGGGCCTCGTCGAGAAGGTCGCGGCCGACGGGCGCCCGGTCACCTGGGTGTGCGACCCGATGCACGGCAACGGGATCACGTCCGCGACCGGGTACAAGACGCGCCGGTTCACGGACGTCATGGACGAGGTCGCGGGGTTCTTCGAGGTGCACCGCGCGCTCGGCACCGTGCCCGGCGGCCTGCTCATCGAGCTCACCGGTGACGACGTGACCGAGGTGCTCGGCGGTTCGGTCGAGATCGACGACGAGCGGCTCGCGGAGCGGTACGAGACCCTCGTGGACCCGCGTCTGAACCACCAGCAGTCGCTGGAGCTGGCGTTCCAGGTGGGCGAGCTGCTGCGCTCGGCCTGACACGTGCGCTGACCACGTGCGCTGACCTGCGCGCGTGCGACGGAGGGTCGGGTCCGCTCTCGGGCGGTCCGACCCTCCGTCGTCGTCAGGTGATCGTGAGGACGACGACCGTGCCCTTGGGGTGCATCGACCCGCCCCCGGGCTCCTGACCGACCACGAACCCGAGGCCGAAGTACGTCGCGGCGTGCCTGACCTCGACCTCGAAGCCGGCGGCCTTGAGCGTGTCCGTCGCCGACCCGATGCCGTTGCGCATGACGTCCGGCACCTTGAACAGCTCGGGTCCCTTCGACACGACGAGCGTCACGGTGTCGCCCCGGTGCCCCCGGGTGCCGCCCTCGGGCGACTGCCGGATCACGACGCCGGCCTTGACGTCGGAGCTGAACTCCTCGGTCGTGCGGACCTTGAGGCCGTCGCCCTTGAGCTGCTTCGCGGCCGCGTCGGCGGCGGCGCCGACCTGGGAGGTGACGGTCACGGGCGCAGGACCCTTGGAGGTGGTCAGCGTCACGACGGTGTGCCGGATCGTGCGCTCACCGGCCTTCGCCGGGGTGCCGTCGGGGAGCTCGGCCGCGACGACGACGCCCAGCCCCGCCTTGTCGTCGTAGACCGGGTCGGCGTACTCGACCTCGAGGTCCGCCGCCACGAGCGCGGCCTCGGCGTCCGCCTGGAGCGTGCCGACGACCCCGTCCGGGACGTCCACGTAGTCGGGTCCCTTGGAGAGGGTGACCTCGACCGTCCCGTCCTTGCGGACCTTGTCGCCCGGCGCGGGATCGCTCGTGACGACGAGGCCCTTGGCGACGTCGCTCGAGAACTCGGAGGTGGTCGTGGACTCGAGCCCGACGGCGGTGAGCGCGGCACGCGCGGCCTCGGCGCTCGATCCCGCGATCTCGGGCACGGTCGTGTAGGCGCCGGGCCCGGCCACCACGTACCACCAGCCCGCGCCCCCGAGCCCGAGCGCCACGAGCAGGGCGAGCACCGCGGCGAGCAGCCGGCGACGCGGTCGACGAGCGGGAGCGGGCGCGGCGGCGGCCGGCGCGATCGCGCGAGGTCCGGAGCCGCCGGTGCCCAGCCCGATCGGGAGCGCGACCGTCGAGCCGCGCGGCAGGTCCTCGATGCGGACGGTCGAGCCGTCGTCGCCGGGGACCGCGTCCGCGCCGTCGGGCAGGGGCGTCTCGTCGGGGTCCGTCGCGGCGGGGAGCACGATCGACGGGGCGACGTCCGCGCGGCGCGAGAGCGTGGCGTCGTCGAGCTCACCGCGGGCGCGGCGCAGGAGGCCGACCGCGGCGGCCGCGTCGACCGGCCGGTCGTCGGGATCGCGTGCGGCGAGCGCGCGGACCAGGTCGTCGACCTCGACGGGGAGCCACTCGAGGTCGTCGGACGGTGCGGGCACGTCGCTGTTGACGTGCTGGTAGGCGACCTGGATGGGCGTCTCGCCGACGAAGGGCTGGCGGCCCGTGAGCATCTCGAACAGCAGGATCCCGCAGGCGTAGACGTCGGTGCGGGCGTCGCTCGCGCCGCGCACGACGAGCTCGGGCGCGAGGTACGCGACCGTGCCCAGGACCGTTCCCGTGGTGGTCGAGGTGACCTCGGTGACGGCGCGTGCCAGCCCGAAGTCGGCGAGTTTGATGCGACCGTCCGTGGCCAGCAGCACGTTCTCGGGCTTGATGTCCCGGTGGACGAGGTCGCCCCGGTGCGCCGCGGCGAGCGCGTCCAGCACCGACTCGGTGATGCGCAGCGCCTCGGAGACGGTGAGCGCACCCTGCTCCGCGAGGCGTCGGCGCAGGTTGGACCCGTCGACGTACTCCATCGTGAGGTAGCTGGTCTCGCCGTCGACGCCCTGGTCGTAAACCGCGACGAGGCCGGGGTGGGTGAGGCGTGCGGCGGCTCGCGCCTCGCGCCGGAACCGCGCGACGAAGTCCGCCCCGGAGCCGCCCTCCGCCAGGTGGGGGTGCATGACCTTGAGCGCCACGTCACGGTCGAGCCGTCGGTCCACCGCGAGGTAGACGGTCGCCATGCCGCCGCGCGCGATCCGGGAGACGACCTCGTACCGGCCGTCGACCAGACGGCCGACGAGCGGATCGGTGACGGCGGTTCCCACGCGGCGAGTCTACGTTCGGCGGGCGCTCGGCCCGGGTATTGGGGCGAGCGTCACGCGCGCGTCGCCCGGCCCGGAGCCCGGCGTCACCGCGTCCCTCACGGGTCCCCGACCGGTGCGTCGCCGGTCAGCGGAAGCGGGTCATGAGGGTCTGGACGTTCGCGGCGTAGCGACGCGTGTCCGAGAACATGCCGTACTTCCGCACCGAGGCCGCACCCTGGTAGTAGCCGGCGATCGCGCTGGGCAGGTCCGGCGACATGCGCACGAGCGCACGCAGGATGACGACGCCCGCGGTGACGTTGTCGTCGGGGTCCAGCAGGTCGAGCTGACGCCCGACGATGCTCGACGCCCAGTCGCCCGAGCTCGGGATCACCTGCATGGTGCCGATCGCGTTGGCAGGGGAGACGGCCGTGTGGTTGAACCCGGACTCCTGGAACGCGATGGCCTGCGCGAGCGCCGGGTCGAGGCCGTAGGCCCGTGCGGTCGCGGCGACCTTCGCCTGCATCTGCGCCGTCGAGGGGACGCCCGCGGCGAGCAGCGCGCGCTTGTTGGCGTTGGCGGCGTCGACGACGTCACGCGCGTAGGTGCGGCCCTCGAACGTCGAGCCGACGAGCGGGCGTCCCGTCGAGGGGGCAGGCGTCGACGAGGCGGCGCCGCCGAGGCGCAGCGTCTGCCCGACCCGGATCATGGCGTTCGCGCCGAGTCCGTTGGCGGAGACGATGGCGGAGACGCTCGTGCCGAACCGCGCCGCCACGCCGGAGACGGTGTCGCCGGCGCGGACGGTGTAGGTCCGCCCCGGGGCGGTCGTGCGTGCCTGCGGCGCGGTGCTGCCGCTGCCGGGGATCGTCAGGGTCTGGCCCTCGATGATGAGGCCGTCGGCGCGCAGGCGGTTGGCCGCGATGATCGCCCGGACGCTCGTGCCGGTCCGCGCGGCGATGCCCGACACGGTCTCACCCGCGCGCACGACGTGCCGCGCCACGGGCGCCTGCGCCGGGGTGCTCGTCGGGCGCGCGGCCGAGCGGGACGACGTGGTCGGGATCGTCAACACCTGCCCGGCGCGGATGCGCGAGGGGTCGGCGAGGGCGTTGGCGCGCGTGATCGCGGCGATGCTCGCGCCGGTGCGGGTGGCGATGTGGCTCACGGTGTCGCCGTCGCGCACGGTGTAGGAGTCGTCCGCGTGCGCGGCTCCGGAGGTGGAGACCGAGATCGCGACGAGCGCGAGCGTGGCACCCGTCCCGCTCGCGGCCCGGCGTGCGGTCCGCCGACGACCGTCGCGCTCGGCGCGGGCGGTCTGCGAACGGCGTGCGGCTGCGGTGCTCGAGGCCATGACGCCCCCCTGAACGGTGTGACACGAGTCAAGACGCGTGACTGGTGTGGCTGATGTGACAGAAGTGAAACTAGCCGACACGCCCGGAGGAGGAAACCCCGAGCCCCGCGCGCCACCCGGACGGCGGGTGCGCGGCGACGGCCCGGACGCTGCGTAGTCTGGGCACCGTGAGCGAGACCCTGGACCCGCACGCGGCTGCTGCCGACGCCCTCGTCGACTCCTGGTTGACCCTGCCCGACGTCGCCGAGCGCGTCGGCCTCGACGTCGGCAAGGTCCGGCGCCTGCTGCAGGAGCGCAAGCTCGTCGGCATGCGCCGGGGCGAGCCCCGCGTCCTGTCGGTGCCGGAGCGTTTCCTGGTGCCCGGTCACCAGGGCGCCGGCGCGACCGGCGAGTGGGCCGCGCTGCCGTGGCTCCAGGGCACGCTGACGGTGCTCGCCGACGCGGGCTTCTCCGACGAGGAGGCGATCGTCTGGCTCTTCACGCCGGACGACTCCCTGCCCGGCGCGCCGATCGACGCGCTGCGGGCAGGCCAGAAGACCGAGGTCCGACGCCGCGCCCAGGCCGAGCTCTAGCTCCCGCCCGCCGGCGCGTCCACCGCGACCGGGGCCTCCGCGACGCGGTGACCGTCAGGTAACGGTCAGGCGCGCCGGTCGACCGCCGCGTGCGCGAGCCGCGTCAGCACGTCCGCGGCGGGCGCGGGCCAGGGCTGCTCGGCGAGCAGCGAGAGGGCCTCGTGCGCCAGGTCGTCGATCAGTCGCTCGACCTCGTCCACGGCACCCGTCGCGCGGATCGCCCGCGCCACGCGCGCGACCTGCGCGTCGTCGAGCGTGCGGTCGCCGAGGCTCGCGCCGAGCAGGTCACCCGTCGCGGCGTCGCCACGCTCGCGTGCCCGCCGCGCCGCACGCGCGACGAGAACCGTGCGCTTGCCCTCGCGCACGTCGTCACCCGCCGGCTTCCCCGTCGTCGCGGGGTCGCCGAACACGCCCAGCACGTCGTCCCGGAGCTGGAACGCCTCGCCCAGCGGGAGCCCGACGGCCCGCACCGTCGCGAGCGCGTCGTCGTCCGCGTCCGCCAGGGCAGCCCCCAGCGAGAGCGGGTGCTCGACGCTGTACCGCGCCGACTTGGCCCGGATGACCTCGCGAGCCCGTCGCTCGTCGGCGGCCGGGTCTCGACCCCACGGCTGGGACTGCGCGAGCACGTCGAGGTACTGGCCCACCGTGACCTCGGTGCGCATGAGGTCGAACACGGCCCGGGCCCGCTGCTGGCGCGCGAGGGGCAGCGGCTCGAGCGCGCGCGCGAACTCCTGCTCGCTCGCGACGAGCGCGAGGTCGCCCAGGAGGATCGCCGCGGAGGTGCCGAACCGGACGGCGTCGCCGTGCAGGCCCTGCTCGACGTGGAGGTCCGCGAACGCGCGGTGCGCGGCGGGCAGGCCGCGGCGCGTGTCGGAGTCGTCCATGACGTCGTCGTGGAACAGTGCCGCCGCCTGGAACAGCTCCAGGGCCGCGCCCACGCGCAGGACCGCCGCGGCGTCCGGTCCGTCCGGCTCGCCGCCGTGCGCGCGCCAGGACCACCAGCAGAACGCCGCGCGCAGGCGCTTGCCGCCCGACAGCATCCTCTCGACCGCGTCGGCGAGGAGGTCGGCCTCCGGGCTGATCGCCGCGAGCGTGCCGCGCAGCTGCGTGACGTGCTCCGCCAGCAGCGCGTCGACCCCGCCGCGGACGTCCTCGAGGTCGACGAGCGTGCGCACGTCGGACGTGGACTCGGACGAGGGGTCGGTGTGGCGGGTCACCACGGCAGCCTAGGGGACCACCACGCGGCCGCCGAGCGTGAGCGTGCGGACACCGTCACGGTCGAGGACCGCGACGGTGAGGACCTCGCCGGACCTGCGCGCGAACGTCGACTCCGCCGCGACCCCCGCCGGCGGCGTCGCGACCGGTGCCTCCGTGAAGCCGGCGTCCGTGAGCGCGCGCCGCAGGTCCGTCATGAGCGTGGTGGCCTCGACCGCCGTGCGCAGGTTGAGGCTGAGGGTCGTGGTCCCGCCGTCGGCGTCGACCTCGGCGGACGACACGAGGATCTGCGCGTCGGCAGGCAGCGGCACCAGGTCCGCAGGGAAGCCGTCGGCGAGCTCGCCGACGGCCGCGTGCTCGTCGTCCGGCGTGTCGAACGTCGCCTCGGCGGTGACAGCGGGCTCGGCGAGCAGGGAGTGCTCGTCCGCCTCCTGCGACGGGTCCAGCCGCGCGGGCTGCGAGCTCGTGCAGCCGCTGACGGCGAGCAGCGCGGCGACCGCCAGGGCGGCGACGCGTGATGTGGTCCGGAGCACCGCGACAGCGTAGCCGCGACCCGACCCCAGGCCGCCGGGCTGCCCGCACGTTCCACAGGCCGGGGGAGCGGCGCCCCGCGTGCCCCCCGCGTGCGGTGTGCTGCGGCCATGACGGCGACCACGACGCTGCGGGTGAACGAGCCCCGCGAGATCCTCTCCCTGCTCCCGTACCGGCTCGGCTTCCGGCCGCGCGACAGCGCGGTCGCGGTCAGCCTGCGCGCACCGCGCGGACGCGTCGGCGTGGTGATGCGTGTCGACCTGCCCGCGCTCGCCGACCCGGACGTGGGGGCGCAGGTCGCGCGGGCGACGGTGGCCGTCATGGGCCGCGACCGGGCGCAGGGCACGATCCTCGTCGTCTACACCGACGCCGACCCGCGGCTGGCCGACGACGACGAGGCGCGCGCGCTGGCGCGTGCGGTCACGCACTACCGCGAGGCGGCGGACGCCCCGCTCGGCGAGGTCGCCGTGTGGGTGGTGACGTCGACCGGCTACCTGTCCTACGACTGCGCGCGCTCGTGCTGCCCGCCGGGTGGCCGCCCGCTGCGCGAGCTCGAGTCGACGCAGGTCTCGGCGCGCATGGTGCTCGAGGGTGCCACCGTCGCGAGCTCGCGCGACGACCTCGTGCGCATCCCGCTGGCGGATCCGCAGCGTCGGCGCGTCGTCGCCCGCGCCCGCCAACGGTGGGAGCGACGCGCCGCGCAGGCGCAGACCGACGGGCCGGCCGCGTGCGAGCACTGGCGGCTCGGGGCGGTGGCCGCGTGGCGGTCGGCGGTCGACCTCGTCGCGGGACGCGCGCCGGCGGGGACGCCCGCGCCGTGGGGTCGGCTGGAGGCCGGGCTCCAGGACCGCCGGGTGCGGGACGCGGTGCTCGCCTCGTTCGTGCCCGGTGTCGGCGACCTGCCGGAGCGCAGCGTGCGGGGCGAGCGGCCCAGCGTCTCGGTGGACGCGGCGATGCAGCAGGTGACCGCGCGGATCGTGCGCTCGGACGCGGCGCTGCCCCCGCCCGAGACGCTCGTCCGGCTGCACGAGGAGACGCTCGAGGCGCTCGTCGCGCACGGGCGACGTGACGCGCAGGCCCCCGCGCTGTCCCTGCTCGCGCTCCTCGCGTGGTGGCGCGGTGACGGGGCGCGCGCGCAGATCCTGCTCGACCGTGCCCTGCGCGACGACCCGGGCTACCGGCTCGCGGCGCTGCTGGCATCCGCGCTCTCGGCGGGGCTCGGCCCGGGCTGGACGCGTGACGACGTGCCGGAGGACGCGGGCACGCCCGACGACGTGCCGGGTCCCGACGCCGGCGTCGACGGTGGGATCGACGACGGCCGCGCGGACCACGCGCCCGACCCTCGGGACGTCCCGCCGAGGTAGCGGCGCGCGGGTGCGGCACGCCGGTGCGAGGTGCGACGCGCCACGCCACGCGCGTCGCCGCAGGTGGAGCCACGGGCCGCGCGGCGGTACGGTCCTCGCACGGGCGTCGAAAGGAGCTCAGCATGGGCATCGTGGTCGGCTACCTGGCGACGCCGGAGGGTCGCGCCGCCCTGCACGCGGCGGTCCAGGAGGCGAACATCCGTGGTCGTAGCGTGGTGGTCGTCGTGAGCTCGCGTGCCGACGAGCCCGCGGAGCAGCGCGCGCTGGTCGAGTCGGAGCTCGCGAGCGTCGCGGCGAACCTCACGTCACAGGGTGTGCCGCACGAGGTGCGGCTGCTCGACGGCGGGGACGTCGCGGACGACCTCATCGCGACGGCGGAGGAGACCGGGGCGGAGCTGGTGGTGCTCGGCCTGCGGCAGCGCAGCCCCGTGGGCAAGCTGATCCTCGGGGCCAACGCCCAGCGCGTGCTGTTCGACGCCCCCTGCCCCGTCCTGACGGTCAAGCCCAAGCACTGACGCGTCAGGGGCTTCGGGTCCCAGACGTCGCGGGGGGCCTCGGTCCGTCGCGCTCGGTGCGCCCGTTCGGGTGATCGGCGGCACGTCTTCCCGGGCCGGGAATCCTCCGGGCCGTCCGTGCGTTGGGTGGGGGTGGAGGTCCCGGCGTCGCCACCGACCGGCCGCGTGAGAGGACTCCACCTGCGTGCCGCGCGCGCCGACGACGGTCCGACCGCTCGTCCCCCCGCGGCGCCAACGAGGCTCCCGCCGAGAACTCCACCCGGTCGTCGCGCACACGTGTGCGCAGGACGACTCTGCGGTGGCGTCGGCTCGGTACAATATCCGTCTACCACCCGGCCTCGTCGCCGGTGTCGTGCTGCCGAAAGGTCGTTCGTGTCGTCCCAGACCCCGCATCCCGCACTCCCTCGTGAGTTCGAGCACCCTGCGCTGCAGGACCTCGTGGTCAGGGGCCGTACCCACGGCTCCGTCGGAGCCGCCGAGGTCCGCTCGGCGTGCGAGCAGGCCGGCGTCGAGGACGCCAAGCGGCTCAAGGCCGTCGTCCGGGGCCTGGCCACGGCGGGCGTCACGGTGAGCGACGCGGCCGCTCCGCGGGTCGCCGCTGCGACCAGCGCCAAGACCCGCACCACCGCGAAGGCGGCGGTCGCCGCCGCGCCCGCGACGAAGTCGGCATCGAAGGCCGTCAAGGCGGTCGCGACCGCCGACGACGACGAGCCGGCTGCGAAGCCAGCCGCGAAGCCGGCGGGCAAGGCGGCCGCCAAGCCTGCGGCGAAGGGCGGCGCGAAGACGACCGCCAAGGGCGCGAAGTCCGCGGCCAAGGGCACCGACGACGACGCGCCGGCCGAGGACGACGAGGACGTCGAGATCGAGGAGATCGACGAGGCGGAGCTCGAGGTCGAGGCCGACGCCGAGCCGGACGCCGAGGCGGCCGACGAGGACGCCGAGGAGGAGAAGCCCGCCGCACCGGCGGCCAAGGCCACCGAGGAGTCCGAGGACTCGGGCTTCGTCTACTCCGACGCGGACGACGACGACGCACCCGCGCAGCAGGTCGTCACCGCGGGTGCCACGGCCGACCCGGTCAAGGACTACCTCAAGCAGATCGGCAAGGTCGCGCTGCTGAACGCCGAGCAGGAGGTCGAGCTCGCCAAGCGCATCGAGGCCGGCCTGTTCGCGGAGGAGCGTCTCGGCTCGGGCGTGTCGATGGAGCCGAAGCTGCGGCGCGAGCTCGAGTGGATCGCGGGCGACGGTCGTCGCGCCAAGAACCACCTGCTCGAGGCGAACCTGCGCCTCGTCGTCTCGCTCGCCAAGCGGTACACGGGCCGCGGCATGCTCTTCCTGGACCTGATCCAGGAGGGCAACCTCGGTCTGATCCGTGCGGTCGAGAAGTTCGACTACACCAAGGGCTACAAGTTCTCGACCTACGCGACGTGGTGGATCCGCCAGGCGATCACGCGTGCGATGGCCGACCAGGCGCGCACCATCCGCATCCCGGTGCACATGGTCGAGGTCATCAACAAGCTCGCCCGCGTGCAGCGCCAGATGCTCCAGGACCTGGGCCGCGAGCCCACGCCGGAGGAGCTGGCCAAGGAGCTGGACATGACGCCCGAGAAGGTCGTCGAGGTCCAGAAGTACGGCCGCGAGCCGATCTCGCTGCACACGCCTCTCGGCGAGGACGGCGACAGCGAGTTCGGTGACCTCATCGAGGACTCCGAGGCCGTCGTGCCCGCGGACGCCGTGAGCTTCACGCTCCTGCAGGAGCAGCTGCACCAGGTCCTCGACACGCTCAGCGAGCGCGAGGCGGGCGTCGTGTCGATGCGCTTCGGCCTGACCGACGGCCAGCCCAAGACGCTCGACGAGATCGGCAAGGTCTACGGCGTGACGCGTGAGCGGATCCGTCAGATCGAGTCCAAGACGATGTCCAAGCTGCGCCACCCGTCGCGCTCGCAGGTCCTGCGCGACTACCTGGACTGACGCGTCGGCCCGTCGGCCCTCAGGGCCGTCGCACCGCACGCACGCCGAACGAGCCCCCGCACCAGTCCGGTGCGGGGGCTCGTGCCGTCACGGGTCGTTCCGTCACGGGTCATTCCCTCACAGGTCGTGCCGGGCTGCGAGACGCTGATGTGCCGACCGGGGCGCGCGACGGGCGGGCGGCCGGACACGGGCGTGCGACACGAGGGGTGGACGACGACGAGGCCCGGACCTTCGCGGTCCGGGCCTCGTCGTCGAGACAGTCGTCGAGAGCGCTCGTCGAGCGGGTCGACGAGAACGCGTCAGCGCACTGCGCCGGCGCCGTGCTCCTCGAGAAGTCGGTCGGTCTCGTCGTGCACCTCGGTCGCCAGCTCGGCGAACTTCGGGGCGTGCTCGCGCGCGTGGTGCGCGCAGAACAGCAGCTCGCCCACGGGGAGCACGACGCGGACATAGGCCTGTGCACCGCACCGGTCGCAGCGGTCGGCGGCGGTGAGCTGGGGGGTCGTCGTCGCTGTCACATCCCCATACAACCATCCGGGCGCTGGATGCATCCCCTCGAGGGCGGGTGGTTCGCTCACCGCGTACCCGAACGTCACACGATCGTGACGGACGCGACACGCAAGGGACCTTCGGCGCACGCCGCGCAGGTCGCCGGGCTGCGGGTGCGGACGTCCCGCGTGTCACGGTGCGTCGCGCCCGGCATGGCGAGCGGGGGAGCGTGGGTGGGCGCGACTACCATCGCACGCGTGACGACGACCTCCTCCCGCTCGGACTACACCGCTCGGCACCTGTCGGTGCTGGAAGGTCTCGAGGCCGTCCGCAAGCGCCCGGGCATGTACATCGGCACGACGGACAGCCGCGGGCTCATGCACTGCCTCTGGGAGATCATCGACAACGCGGTCGACGAGGCGCTCGCCGGCCACGGCGACCGCATCGACATCGTGCTGCACGCGGACTCGTCGGTCGAGGTCCGGGACAACGCACGTGGCATCCCCGTCGACGTCGAGCCCAAGACGGGGCTCACGGGCGTCGAGGTCGTGTTCACCAAGCTGCACGCGGGCGGCAAGTTCGGCGGCGGCTCGTACGGCGCGTCGGGCGGTCTGCACGGCGTGGGCGCCTCGGTCGTCAACGCGTTGTCGTCGCGTCTCGACGTGGAGGTCGACCGCGAGGGCCGGACGCACCGCATGACGTTCCACCGCGGCGAGCCGGGCGTCTACGACGACTCGGCGGGCCGGACACCCGAGTCGCCGTTCGAGCCGTTCGTCTCGGGCTCGGAGCTCGCGGTCGTCGGCAAGGTCGCGAAGGCGCGCACCGGGACGCGCGTGCGGTACTGGGCCGACCGGCAGATCTTCCCGAAGTCCGCGGTGTTCGCGTACGACGAGCTCGTGACGCGCGCCCGGCAGACGAGCTTCCTGGTCCCGGGCCTGACGATCGTCGTGCGCGACGAGCGCGGGCTCGCCGGCACGCCCGGCGAGCACGGGCCGCACGAGGAGACGTTCTGCCACACGGGCGGCGTCGTCGACTTCGTCGACCACCTCGCGCCCGACGCACCGGTGACCGACACGTGGCACCTCACGGGCTCGGGCACGTTCACCGAGACGGTCCCGGTGCTCGACGAGAAGGGCCACATGACGCCGCGCGAGGTGCAGCGCACGTGCGAGGTCGACGTCGCGCTGCGCTGGGGCACCGGCTACGACACGGAGCTGCGCACGTTCGTCAACATCATCTCGACGCCCAAGGGCGGCACGCACCAGGCCGGCTTCGAGGCGGGGCTGCTCAAGACGCTGCGCAAGCAGGTCGAGGCGAACGCGCGCAAGCTCAAGATCAGCGCGAAGGACGCGGCGACCGAGCGCATCGAGAAGGAGGACGTGCTCGCGGGGATGACCGCGGTGCTGACGGTCCGCCTCGCGGAGCCGCAGTTCGAGGGCCAGACCAAGGAGGTCCTGGGCACGGGACCGGTGCGCGGCATCGTGAGCAAGGTCGTCGAGAGCGAGATCACGGCGCTGTTCTCCTCGAGCAGGCGTGAGCACAAGGCGCACTCGGCGGCGCTGCTCGAGAAGGTCGTCGGCGAGATGCGCGCGCGCCTGTCCGCGCGCAAGCAGAAGGAGATCTCGCGGCGCAAGAACGCGCTGGAGTCGTCGTCGCTGCCGGCCAAGCTCGCGGACTGCCGGATCGACGACGTGGAGCGCAGCGAGCTGTTCATCGTCGAGGGAGACTCGGCGCTCGGCACCGCCAAGCTCGCGCGCTCGTCGGACTTCCAGGCGCTGCTGCCGATCCGCGGCAAGATCCTCAACGTCCAGAAGGCGTCCGTCACGGACATGCTGAAGAACGCGGAGTGCGCGGCGATCATCCAGGTGATCGGCGCGGGCTCGGGGCGCACGTTCGACCTGGAGGCGGCGCGCTACGGCAAGATCGTGCTGATGACGGACGCCGACGTCGACGGTGCGCACATCCGCACGCTGCTGCTGACGCTGTTCTTCCGGTACATGCGCCCGCTCGTGGAGAACGGTCGGGTGTACGCGGCGGTCCCGCCGCTGCACCGCATCGAGCTCACGGGCGTGCGCGGCGACGGCGACAAGTACATCTACACGTACTCGGAGGCCGAGCTCGCGGCGACGCTCAAGAAGCTCGACAAGGCCGGTAAGCGTTACAAGGACGACATCCAGCGCTACAAGGGCCTCGGAGAGATGGACGCCGACCAGCTGGCGGAGACGACGATGGACCCGCGCCACCGGACCCTGCGCCGGGTCACGGTCGAGGCCGCGCAGCGCGCCGAGGAGATCTTCGAGCTGCTGATGGGCTCGGACGTCGCGCCGCGCAAGGACTTCATCGTGGCGGGCGCGCACGCGCTCGACCGCGCGCGCATCGACGCCTGACCCACCCCAATTCCGGTTGCCCGTGAGCCGGTCGAGGCCCGAGCCTGGGCGCATGTCCTCCGACACCACCACGCTGCGCCCGATCGCGGAGCGCGCTCAGGCGCCCGCCGAGGTCCGGGTGCCGTCCACCGCGACCGGCCTCACCTGGCGTCCGCTCACGCCGTCCGACACGCCCGCGCTGACCCGGCTCGTCAACGACATCGAGGTCGCCGACGCGGAGCCGTTCCGCACGTCGGACGAGGAGATCGCCGAGCGCTTCGACGGCTCGGGCAAGGACATCGCACGGGACACGCTCGCGGGCGTCGACGAGGCCGGTGAGCTGCGGGCGTGGGCGTTCGTCGTCCAGCCGCCCGGCGACGTGAGCGTGGTACGCACGTTCCTGGAGGGCGGCGTGCACCCGCGGTGGCGCGGCCGCGGCGTCGGGCGCGAGGTGCTCGCGTGGGAGGTCGACCGGGCGCGCCAGCTCCTCGCCGCGACCGGCAAGGACGTACCGGCGCGCATCGGTGCGTTCGCGTCCGAGCAGGCGGCCGCCACGGTGGGCCTGCTGCGGTCCGCGGGGCTGACGCCCGTGCGGGTGTACTTCGAGATGCGCCGGCCGCTCGACGTCGCCCTCCCGGACGCGCCCCTGCCGCCCGGCCTGCGCGTCGAGGCGTGGTCCGACGCGCGCGACGAGGACGCGCGGCTCGCGCACAACGACGCGTTCGCGTCGCACTGGGGGAGCGAGCCCCGTACTCCCGAGTCGTGGCAGGAGGGCCGCGCGCAGTTCGCGCCCGGGTGGAGCCTGCTCGCGGTGGACGATGCGACCGACGAGATCGCGGGCTACCTCGTGGCCGGGCGGTACGAGCAGGACTGGGAGGTCGCCGGCTACAGCTCCGGCTACGTCGAGCTGCTCGGCGTCCGGCCAGCGTGGCGCGGGCGGGGCATCGCCCCGGCGCTGCTGACCGCGTTCATGGCGCGGCTGCGGGAGGAGGGCATCCAGGTCGCCGAGCTCGGGGTCGACACCGAGAACCGGTCCGGGGCGCTCGGGCTGTACACGCGGCTGGGGTTCGAGGCGTTCCACAGCTCGACGCTGTACTCGATCGAGCTCTGAGCGTCGAAGCCCTGACCGGGCGTCCCGGCGCGCGCGTCGGCCCGGGTAGCATCCCGTCCGGCGGACGACGAGGTCCGCCGTCGTGCTGCCGGGACACCGGCGGGAAGGACGCCCGATGCTCTCGTCGGCCGTGCTGCGGTCGTGGTCCGTCGCCTACGTCGTGCTCGTCGCGACCCACCTCGGCGCGCTGCTCGCGGATGCCGACGCGCTCGCCGACCTCACGCAGTGTCTGGTGATGCCCGCGCTCGCGGGTGTGCTCGCGGCCGCGACCCGCTGGCCGCGCGGGCGCGTCGTGACGTGGGCCTTCGCGGCGCTCGCGGCGTCGTTCCTGGGGGACTCGCTGCCGCGGCTGCTCGACGGTGACGCCGCGTTCCTCGCGATGGTCGGGTGCTTCCTGCTCGCGCAGGTCGCCTACGTGGTCGCGTTCGCCCCGCGCGTGCGCCGCAGCGTGGTGCGCACGGCGCCCGGCCGGCTCGCGGCGTACGCGGGCGTGCTCGTCGTCCTGGTCGCGGTGTGCGCCCCGCACGCGGGCGCGCTGCTCGTGCCGGTGGCGGTGTACGGGGGCGTCCTGACCGCCATGGCGGTGCTCGCCACCGGGCTCGGGCGGCTCGGCGCGGTGGGCGGTGCGGTGTTCCTGGTGTCCGACGCGCTCATCGCGCTGGGGCGGTTCGTGCCCGGCTGGGACCTCGCGGGCCACGACGTCTGGGTCATGCTCACGTACACCGTGGGCCAGGCGCTGCTCGTCGTCGCGGTCGCGCGGGACAACCGCGAGCGTCGCCGCGTGCGTCCCGCCCCGGCCCGCGAGGTGCGCGCCGCGCGGCCGCCCGACAACGTCGTGGCGCTCGTCGCGGCGCGCCGGGGGCTTCAGGTCTGAGCGCGCGGTCGGACGCCGCCCCGACGCCTCACCCGATGGCGTGCACGGGCGCGTGCAGGGGGACGCCGGACATGTCGCGGCGGGGGTCCACCGCCGGCAGCTCGACAGGCTGCCCCGCCGAGCCGCACGCCCACGCGGGAGCGGGTCCGACCCACGCGAGGATCAGCGCGTCCTCGCCCTTGAGGAACCGGTGCGAGCGCACGCCGCCCGTCGCGCGGCCCTTGCCGGGGTAGACCTCGAACGGCGAGACCTTCGCGGATCCCGCCTGCGTGCCCGGCAGCGCCGACGACGACCCCGCGACGGTCACCACGACGGCCTCACCGGCGCGTGCGGCGGGCACGCTCGCGAACGCGACCACGCGCTGGCCCGCGGCGAGCTTGATGCCCGCCATGCCGCCTGCCGCGCGGCCCTGCGGCCGGACCTGCGAGGCGGTGAAGTGCAGCAGGGACGTGTCGGACGAGACGAGCACGAGCTCGTCGTCGTCCGTGACGTGCGCGGCGCCGACGACCTCGTCCCCGTCCTTGAGGGAGACGACCTCCCACGCGTCCTTGTTGCCCGGCACGTCCCCCTGCGCGACGCGCTTGACGACGCCCTGCGCGGTCGCGAGCGCGAGCGTCGGGGCGTCGTCGGCGAGCGACGCGAGCGCGACGACGCGCTCGCCCGCCTCGAGCGCGACGACCTCGCCGAGCGGGACACCGCCCCCGAGCGACGGCGCGCCGTTCGTCGGGGGCAGCGCGGGCAGGTCGAGCACCGAGAGGCGCACGACCCGGCCACGGGAGGTGACCGCGCCGATCTCGGCACGCGCGCTGGTCGCGACGACCGAGGCCAGCACGTCGTGCTTCGAACGCCGCGCGTCGGCGGCACGCTCGAGCGGTTCGTCGGTCGCGGTGCGCGCGAGCAGGCCGGTGCCGGACAGCAGCGCCCAGCACGGGGTGTCGGCGATCTCGAGCGACGGTGCGGCGGCGCGGGACGAGCCCTTCGCAGCGGGCGCACCGCTGAGCGCCGTGCCGCCCGCGGACTCGAGGAGGATCGTGCGGCGGGGCGTGCCGTAGGTCGCGGCGGCCTGCGCCATCTCGTCGGAGACGAGCTCGCGCAGCCGCGCGTCGTCCGCGAGGATCGCGCGCAGCTCGGCGATCTCGGACTCCAGCTGCTCCTTCTCGCGCTCGAGCTCGAGGCGCGAGAACTTCGTCAGCCGGCGCAGGCGCAGCTCGAGGATGTACTCCGCCTGCGGCTCCGACAGGTCGAACACGACACGCAGGCGCGAGCGGGCGGCCTCCGCGTCGTCCGACGACCGGATGACCTGGATGACCTCGTCGATGTCGAGGATCGCGACGAGCAGGCCCTCGACCAGGTGCAGGCGCTCGAGACGCTTGTCGAGCCGGTGCTGCGAGCGGCGGCGCACGACGGACAGCCGGTGCGCCACCCAGACCTCGAGCAGCTCGCGCAGGCCGAGCGTGCGCGGCTGGCCGTCGACGAGCGCGACGTTGTTGATCGAGAACGAGTCCTCGAGCGGGGTCGCGCGGTAGAGCTGCTCGAGCACGGCGTCGGGGTCGAAGCCCGTCTTGACCTCGATCACCAGGCGCAGGCCGTGCGCGCGGTCGGTGAGGTCCACGACGTCCGAGATGCCGGAGAGCTTCTTCGCCTGGACGCCCTCCTTGATCTTCTCGATGACCTTCTCGGGGCCGACCGTGTAGGGCAGCTCCGTCACGACGATGCCCTTGCGGCGCGGCGTGACGTTCTCGATCCGCGCGGTCGCCCGGGTGCGGAACGCGCCGCGGCCCGTGCGGTACGCGTCGCGCACGCCGTCGAGCCCGACGATCTTGCCGCCGGTCGGCAGGTCGGGACCCGGCACGAACCGCATGAGGTCCTCGAGCGTCGCGTCGGGGTGCATCACGAGGTGGCGGGCCGCGGCGACGACCTCGACGAGGTTGTGCGGGGCCATGTTCGTCGCCATGCCGACCGCGATGCCGGACGCGCCGTTGACCAGCAGGTTCGGCAGCGCGGCGGGCAGGACCTCGGGCTGCGTGAGCTTGTTGTCGTAGTTCGGGACGAAGTCGACGACGTCCTCGTCGAGCTCCGCGGTCATCGCCGTGGCGGCCGGCGCCATGCGCGCCTCGGTGTACCGCGGTGCGGCCGGGCCGTCGTCGAGCGAGCCGAAGTTCCCGTGCCCGTCCACGAGCGGCAGGCGCAGGCTGAACGGCTGCGCGAGGCGCACCATCGCGTCGTAGATCGCGGCGTCCCCGTGCGGGTGGAGCTTGCCCATGACCTCGCCGACGACGCGCGCCGACTTCACGTACGGCCGGTCGGGACGCAGGCCCATGTCGGCCATCTGGAACAGGATGCGCCGCTGCACGGGCTTGAGGCCGTCGCGGGCGTCGGGCAGCGCGCGCGAGTAGATGACCGAGTACGCGTACTCGAGGAACGAGCCCTCCATCTCGGTCGCGACGTCGATGTCGACGATCTTCTCGACGAGGTCCTCGGGCGGGAGGTTCGGGGTCGCGGGGCGACGCGCCATGGGTGGATGCGCTCCTCGGGTGCTGCGGCTGCGGCGTGGTCCGGCGTGGGGTCGACCCACATTGTCGCGTGCGGGACGAGGTGGACGTGCCAGGCGCGCGGGATCGCTAGCCTGGCGGGATGGACGAGCAGGTGGCCCGCGACGAGGCGGAGGCACGGTACCCGGCCGCGTGGGAGGCCGACGTCGTCCTCCAGGACGGCGGGACCGCGCGCGTGCGTCCGATCCGCCCGTCCGACGCCGACGCGCTCCAGGCGTTCCACGTCGCGCAGTCCGAGCGCTCGACGTACCTGCGGTTCTTCGCGCACCTCGAGCGGCTGCCGGAGCGTGACCTGCGACGGCTCGTGACGGTCGACCACGACGCGCGGGTCGCGCTCGTCGCGACCGTCGACGACGACGAGGCACCCGGGTACCGGATCATCGGCGTCGCGCGGTACGACCGGCTGGACGACGACGAGGCCGAGGTCGCGTTCAACGTGTCCGACGCGCACCAGGGCCGGGGCGTCGGCTCCGTGCTGCTCGAGCACCTCGCCGCGGCGGCGCGCGAGCGCGGTGTGCGGCGGTTCGTGGCCGAGGTGCTGCCGCAGAACGGTCGCATGCTCGCGGTGTTCCGCGACGCCGGGTACGAGGTCCGCCAGCACGCCGAGGACGGCGTGGTCGCGCTCGGGTTCGACATCGACCCCACGGACCGGTCGCTCGCGGTCATGGCGGACCGGGAGCACCGCTCCGAGGCGCGCTCGATGCGTGCGGTGCTGGGTGCGCGGTCGGTGCTCGTCGTCGGACCCGCCCTCCCGGGTACCGCGCACCCGCGCCGGCTGCACCTGGGCATCGCCCGCGCGCTCGTCGCGCACCTCGCGCTCGCGGACCCGGCCGTGCGGGTGCAGTCGGTGGGCACGGACCCGCTGCCGGAGGCGGCGCCCGACGAGAACGGCGGGGACGAGGCCGACCACGGCGCGGCGTTCACGGCGGCGTTCGCGCACGTCACCGGCCCGGTCGACCTGGCGGTCCTGGCGGTCCCCGCCGCCCGCGCGCCGGCGGTCGTGCGCGCGGTCGCGCAGACGGGCGCCCGCGCGGTCGTCCTGACGAGCACCGGGTACGCCGAGACCGGGCCCGAGGGGCTCGCGCTGCAGCGCGAGGTGCTCGCCGCCGCGCACGGCGCGGGGCTGCGCGTCATCGGGCCGGGGTCCTACGGCGTCGTGTCGCTCGGCGAGGACGGTGCGCTCAACGCCTCGCTCGCCGACGAGCTCCCGCGCCCCGGGCGGCTCGGCCTGTTCAGCCAGTCCGCCGCGCTCGCCGTCCCGCTGCTCGCCGCGGTGCGCCGCCGAGGGCTCGGGCTCGCGGAGTTCGTCTCGGCCGGGCACCGCGCGGACGTGTCGGGCAACGACCTGATGCAGTTCTGGGCGGACGACGACGGCACGGACGTCGTCGGCCTCTACCTCGAGTCGATCGGCAACCCCCGCAAGTTCTCCCGCGTCGCGCGGCGGCTCGCGCTCGCCAAGCCCGTGATCGTGCTGACCGCGGGCCGCTCCGGCCACGTGGTGCCGCCCGGGCACGCGGTCCGCGCGACCCAGGCGCCCGCCCGCGTCGTCGACGAGCTCATGCGGCAGTCGGGGGTGATCCGCGTCGAGAACACGCACCAGATGCTCGACGTCGCGCAGGTCCTGGGCGCACAGCCACTGCCCGCGGGACGGCGCGTCGCGGTGGTGTCCAGCTCGTCGTCCGTCGCGGCGCTCGTCGCGGAGGCCGCCTCGACGGCCGGGCTCGTCGTCGCGGGCGCCCAGGTCCTGCCGGAGGACGCGAGCGACGAGGCGGCGCACGCCCAGGTGCGCGCCGCGCTCGAGGACGACGACGTGGACGTCGCGATCGTCGTGCGGATCCCGCTCGTGGGCGGACCGGACCTCGCGTTCGCCCGAACCCTGGCGGGCGTCGCCGCGAGCAGCGGCAAGACGGTCGTGGCGTGCATGCTCGGCCTGCACGGGCTGACCGACGAGCTCACGGCGCCGGACGCCGACGGGACGCCGCGCACCGTGCCCGCCTACGCGACGCCCGAGGACGCGGCCCTCGCGCTCGGGCTCGCGGCGCGCTACGCCTCCTGGCGCGCGCGCGACCACGGCCGGCCCCTGCACCCCGAGGGCGCGGACCTGCGTGCCGCAGGACGCCTCGTGCGCGGGTGGTTGCCCGCGGCGGCGGAGCGCGAGGTCGAGCTGACCGCCGCGCAGGCCGCGCAGCTCCTCGCGACCGTCGGCGTGGACGTGCTCGCGTCGACGCCCGTGCACGACGCCGACGAAGCGGTGGCCGCCGCCCGCGCGATCGGCTACCCGGTCGCGCTCAAGACCACCGTCCCGGCGCTGCGGCACCGGGCCGACCTGGGCGGGATCCGGCTCGACGTGGCGGACGACGTCGAGCTGCGCGCGGACGTCGCCGAGGTGCTCGCGCTCGCGGCGCAGCACCGCTCCGAGGCGGGCGTCGCCCCGCTCGAGGTGCAGGCGATGGCGCCGCGCGGGTCGTCGTGCGTGCTGCGCACCGTCGAGGACCCGCTGTACGGGCCCGTGCTCAGCCTCGGGATGTCGGGCGACGCGTCCGACCTGCTCGGCGACGTGTCGTACGGCATCCCGCCGCTGACCGACGTCGACGTGGCCGACCTCGTGCGCGCGCCGCGCGCCGCGCCGCGGCTCTTCGGGTACCGCGGGCTGCCGCCGCTCGACGTGGCCGCGCTCGAGGACGTCGTCGCGCGCGTCGCCGTCCTGTCCGACGCGCTGCCCGAGCTGCGCAGCCTCGAGCTCAACCCGGTCGTCGTCGCGGAACGGGGAGCCGTCGCGCTCGCGGCCCGCGCGACGCTCGCGCACGCGGACCGCGCCGACGCGACCCGCCGCCTGCAGCGCGGCTGACGCCCGTGTGTCCACATCCACGCCCCGCGCGCTGGGGCGCAGCGGCCGACCGGTGCGAGGATGTGCAGATGCCCGCAGCTTCTCGCTCCCTCCACGAGGACCTGTACCGCGCCGGGTACTACCCGGAGCTCGTCGCCGACGTCCTCGACGTCGCGCTCGCCGACGAGCCGGTCATGGCGCACCTCGTCCACCCCGAGACGACGTTCGACTCCGCCGAGGTGCGCCGGCACGTGACGGTGCTCGTCCTGACCCCGACGCGCCTGGTCTGCGCGCACGTCGACGACCACCCCGCCGACTCCGAGCACCCGTCGTCGGCCGCCTCCGCGACCACCGAGTCGGTGCCGCTGAGCGAGCTGCGCTCGGTCGTGCTCACGCACGTGGTCGAGCGGCCCGAGAGGCACAGCGCGGGCAAGCCCACGCTGGAGCTCACGCTGGCGATCGGCTGGGGCGCGGTCTCGCGCGTGGACCTCGAGCCCGCGTCGTGCGGCGACCCGGCGTGCGAGGCCGACCACGGCTACACCGGCACGCTGGCGCCCGACGACGTGGTCGTGCGTGTGAGCGCCGCCGCCGAGGGCGCCGAGTCCGTGCGCGCGGCGACCCAGTTCGCGCGCACGCTCTCCGCGGCCAGCGCGGCTCGCTGACGTGGTGACCCACGTGGAGGGTCGGGCTCTGCCCGCGGTCCTCGAGGAAGCCGTCGAGCAGCACGGTTTCGTGCTCCCCGGCTCCGACGCGCGTGCGGGCCTCGGCTCGGTCCTCGTCGCGGCGGCGGGCGCGGTGCTGACCGGGACGGCGCCCGCGGGTGCCACCTCGCTCGACGCGGTCGCGGGCGCGTGGCACGCCGCGCAGGAGCGGCTCGGCCTGCCCGTCGCGCCGCGCGTATGCGTCGTGCTCGTCGACGGGCTCGGCCACCTCAACCTCGCCGAGCGCAGCGGCCACGCACCGTTCCTGCGCCGCGCCGGCGCCGGCTGCGAGCCTGTGACCAGCACGTTCCCGTCGACGACCGCCACCGCGCTCGGCACGTTCGGCACGGGCGTCGAGCCCGGCGGGACCGGGATGCTCGGCTACACCGTGCGCGTTCCGGGCACGGGCGCGCTCGCGAACCTCGTGCAGTGGAGCGGCGCGCCCGAGCCGGAGGAGTTCCAGCCGCACGCGAGCACGCTCGAGCTGCTCGCGGGCGCCGGGGTCACCGTCACCAGCGTCGGGCCCGCGCGGTTCGCCGGGTCGGGACTCACGCGCGCCGCGCTGCGCGGCGCGCGCTACGTGCCCGCGGAGTCCCTCGCGGACCGCGTCGACGCCGCGGTGCGCGCGCTGCGCGAGCCAGGTCTCGCCTACCTGTACTGGGGCGACGTCGACAAGGTCGGCCACCACCAGGGGGTCGGCTCGCACGCGTGGGGCGACGCGCTCGCGGACGCCGACTCGGAGCTCGCCCGGCTGGCGCGCTCGCTGCCTCGCGGCACCGTCCTCGTCGTGACCGCGGACCACGGGATGGTCGACGTCGACCCCCGGCTGCGCTGGGACGTGGCGACGGACCCACGACTCGCCGCGGGCGTCGCGCTCGTGGCGGGGGAGCCGCGCGCGAGCCACGTGCACCTCGAGACGGGCGCCCCGCTCGAGCGCGTGCGGGACGCGTGGCGCGACGTGCTCGGCGACGCGGCAGTGGTCCTCACGCGCGGGGAGGTCGTGGACGCCGGGCTGCTCGGTCCCGTCGCGGACCGTGTGCTGCCGATCGTGGGGGACCTCATGGTCGCCATGACGGGTGTGGCGACCGTCGTGGACACGCGCACGCAGACCGCCGCGTCGCTCGAGATGGTCGGCGTGCACGGGTCGCTCACGCCGCAGGAGATGCTGGTGCCGTGCATCGTCGTGGCATGACGCAGGGGTGGGGGTAGCGGTGGCCGAGCTCGTCTTCTTCTCGGGCACGATGGACTGCGGGAAGTCGACCCTCGCGCTCCAGATGCACCACAACCACGCGGCGCGGGGCCGTGACGGTCTGCTCTTCACCCGCCAGGACCGCGCGGGCTCCGCCACGATCTCGTCCCGGCTCGGCCTGACCAAGCGCGCGTACGAGGTCGACGACCGCACCGACTTCTGGGTCGAGGTGCTCGGCCGCCGCACGCAGGGCCGGCCCGTGGACTACCTCATCGGCGACGAGGCGCAGTTCTACACCGCGGCGCAGGTCGAGCAGCTCGCTCGCGTGGTCGACGAGCTCGGCGTCGACGCGTACGCGTTCGGGATCTCGTCGGACTTCCGTGCACGCCTGTTCCCCGGCGCGCAACGGCTCGTCGAGCTCGCCGACCGCGTCGAGATCCTCCAGGTGCGAGCCCTGTGCTGGTGCGGTGCGCGCGCGACGCACAACGCCCGCACGGTCGACGGCGTCATGGTCGTCGAGGGCGAGCAGGTGGTCGTCGGCGACGTCGCGGGGGCGTCCGACCCGCACCACGGCGAGGTGCAGTACGAGGTGCTGTGCCGGCGCCACCACATGCGCCGCATGACGGCCGCCGCGTCGCGCGCGCTCGCGCCGGACGCGGCGCCCGCCCCCCAGCCCGTGCTCGCGGAGCAGCCGACGCTCGACGTGTGACGCGGGGGACCGCCGGGGGACCGCCGGGGCGCTCGCCCCGGCGCGTGCCTCACTCGGGGCGGGCCCCGAACACGATCTCGTCCCAGCTCGGCACCTTCGCGCGGCCCTTGCGGGCTCGCGGGCGCTCCTCGGCCGCCGGCTCCACCGCGGGCTCGGCCGTCGGCTCCGACGGCGGCGCGGTCTCGTCGGCCACCGCGACGGTCGAGTCGGCCTTGTCGGCCCGGGCGGGCAGGTCGTGCGACCCCGCGACGGGAGGCATCGACGGGCGGCGCGGGTGCAGCACGACGGCCTCGCGCTGCGGGTCCGCGTCCGCCGGGTGCGCGCCCGGGACGTCGTCGAGCCGCGTGAAGTCGAACGCGTGCTGCGGCCCGAACCCCTCGAACGCGCCGTCGTCCTCGTCGTCGTCGCCCTCGGCGACGCTCTGCCGCACGCCCCGCCGCGCCTGCAGGTCGTCGAGCAGCGCGTGCGTGCGCTCGTCGGCGTCCACCGCCGGCTGCTCGTGGGTGTCGTCGTCGACCGGCCCGTCGCCGACGTGGCGCACCGAGCCCACCGACTCGAAGTCGAAGACCACGTCCCGCACCGCCGACAGGTGCCGACGTGCCACGGGCTCGTCGGGCAGCTCCGTCTCGGACAGCCACCGGGCCTCGTCCTCGTCCGCGACGAGCGTGCGCGCGCCCGGGTCGAACGTCCAGCGGGCCTCGCGCGGCGAGTCGTCCACCGAGAACCGCGCGAGCACGCACCAGGGGCCGTGCGGCTCACGCGCCGCGTCCCACGAGAGCGAGCCGAGGTCCACCCCGCGCGCGGCGAGCCGGTCCGTGACGAGGTCGCCCAGCACCGGGGCGCCGTGGTCACGCCCGACGCGCGTCGCGCGCGCCTGCTCCGCGACGTACTCGCGCTCCGCGAGGACCGGGCCCTCGTAGCGGCGCACGTGCGCGACCGGCAGGCCGGACGCGTCCGCGACCTCCTGCGTCGTCGCACCGGCCCGGATGCGCGCCTGGATCTCACGCGGGCTGAGCGAGCTCGCTCCCTCGGCCCGCAGCTGCTCGAGCTGTGGGCGGTCGCGCCGCACCGCGGCGCGCAGCGGCTCGTCGATGCGGACGCGGAAGCGCTGGCCGTCCGCGCGCGCGAGCACCAGGTGCTCGCCGTCGTCGTGCAGGCCCACCAGCTCGAGCTCGTCCATGCGTCCTCCTACTGCGTCACGGTCGAGGGTGCCACCTTCTGGGTGTCTCGCGGCGGAGGTGCGCCCGGTGTGCCGCCTGTCGTCGTGATCGTCACACCGCGACACGCCAGGACGGTGCCCGCGACCGCCCCGGCTGTCATCATGCCGTCGTGGTGGAGGACATCCCGTTCGGACCGGTGCTCGAGCTCGTCGGTGTGCTCGTGGGCGCGATGTCCGGAGCCCTCGCGGCCGTGCGCAAGCAGTTCGACGTGTTCGGGATCGTCGTGCTCGGCTGGGCCGCAGGGCTGGGCGGCGGCATGCTGCGCGACGTCCTGATCGGCGCCGTGCCACCGGTCGGGATCGCGGACTGGCGGCTGATCACGACAGCGGTGCTCGGGGCGTTCCTCATGTATTTCTTCCACCCGCGGCTGGAGCGCGCGCGGCGGGTCATCGTCGTGCTGGACGCCGGTGCGCTCGCCGTGTTCACCGTCGTCGGGACCGTCAAGGGCCTCGAGTACGGCACCACGGCCGTGGCGGCGGTCATCGTGGGCGTGATGACCGGCGCCGGCGGGGGAGTGCTGCGCGACGTGCTCTCGGGCGAGGTGCCGGTCGTCCTGCACGACCGCCAGCTGTACGCCATCCCGTCGATGCTGGGCGCGATCGGGGTCGCGGTCTGCTGGTCCGTGGGGTGGCGGACGCCCGTCGTCCTGTCGGCGGTGGTGGTCGGGATCTTCGCGCTGCGGGTGCTGTCGCTGCGGTTCAGGCTGCACGCGCCGGGCCCGTGGCGGGGCCGCCCCGGCGGGCAGGCAGGATGGTCGCCATGACGACCTCCGCACCGCACGACGTCCAGGCCCTCGTCGAGACGGCCGCCACCCTCGCGCGTGAGGCCGGTGCGCTGGTCCACGACGGACGGCCCGACACGGTCCAGGTGCACGCCACCAAGTCGAGCCCGGTCGACGTCGTCACCGCGATGGACCTCGCGTCGGAGGCGCTGCTGCGGCGACGGCTCGCCGAGCTGCGGCCCGGTGACGGGATCCTCGGCGAGGAGCAGGGGTACGAGCCGGGCACGACCGGTGTGACGTGGGTCGTCGACCCGATCGACGGGACCGTGAACTACCTGTACGGGCTCTCGTCGTGGTCGGTGTCCGTCGCGGCGGTCGTCGGGGAGCCCGGTGCGCCGCTGGACGTCGCTCCCGGACCGCGGACGTGGACCGTGCTCGCCGGTGCGGTGCACGCGCCGGTCGAGGGCCGCACGTTCCTCGCCGGCCGAGGTCTGGGCGCGACCCGCGACGGCGTGCCGCTGCGCGCGAACGACGCCCGGCCGCTCGACCGCTGCCTGGTCGGGACGGGCTTCGGCTACCTGGTGGAGCGGCGCCGGGCGCAGGCCGCGGTCGTCGCCGAGCTGCTCCCGCTCGTGCGTGACGTCCGTCGTCTCGGGTCCGCCGCGCTCGACCTGTGCGCGGTCGCGTCGGGCACTCTCGACCTCTACTACGAGCGTGGGCTGCAGCCGTGGGACCTCGCGGCGGGGGCGCTCGTCGCGCAGGAGGCGGGCGCGGTGGTGACGGGTCTGCGGGGGCGTCCGGCGGACCAGGAGATGACCGTCGCCGGGCCGCGCGGCGCCGTGGAGCCGCTGGTAGCGTTCCTCGAGGCGAAGGGTGCCGACACGACGGCGTGAGCGGTATCACTCGTCCGAGTGATCCCGAGTGCGCAGGTTGCGCTCGCACGCGTCCCGGAAGTGGTGCACAATCCCCTCCGCGCGGGAACAAACGGCTCCAGTCATGCATTGATCACGCGTACTCATCAGCCTGCAACACCAAGACGGAGTGTGACGCCCCACATGGCTACCGACTACGACGCCCCGCGCAAGACCGAGGAAGACCTCAGCGAGGACTCCCTCCAGGAGCTTCAGGCGCGGCGTGCGGACAAGAACTCGGGCGTGGTCGACGAGGACGAGACGGAGGCCGCCGAAGGGTTCGAGCTCCCGGGTGCCGACCTGTCCGGCGAGGAGCTCTCGGTCCGCGTCCTGCCGCGCCAGGCGGACGAGTTCACGTGCTCGCGCTGTTTCCTCGTGCATCACCGCAGCCAGCTCGCGTACGAGCGCGACGGCCAGCAGGTCTGCTCGGAGTGCGCTGCCTGACGTCCTTCGTCACCGCAGGCGCCCGTACGACGACGGCCGGTCCCTCCGGGGGTCGGCCGTCGTCGTGTCCGGGCCGGCCGGGTCAGTCGCGCGTGAGCGCGGCGACGAGCGCGGCGGGGCGGCGGGTCGAGACGAGCCAGTACGGCGTCGGGTCCTGCGGGTCCTCGACGTCGACGCGCACGGCCGTGCGGATCCACCCGCGCAGGCACACGTAGGCGCGCGCGTCGAGGCCGGGGCCGAGCGCCTCGCGCAGCGCGGGCCCCTCGAGCACGACCGGGTCGCGCAGGAGGTCCAGCGGGATGTGCGCGCGGCCGGCGTGCAGCTCGCCGGCGTGGACGCGCACACGCGGCGTCCACCGCAGCACCAGCACGACCGTGACGACGGCGACGACGAGCGCGACGACGGTCGCGAGCACGGCGTCCACGGGCAGCAGCGCGACCCACACCGTCAGCGCGAGCCCGACGACCGCGAGCCACCCCAGCGGGGCGGGGCGTAGCCGCTCGTCGAACGAGGCGCCCGGCACGGGGGAGGGAGCGGACGCGGGACGCGTCGTCTCGTCGGACGTCGGGCGTGCGGGGTCGGAGCTCGCGGACATGGCACCAGCATCCCAGACCGGGGCCGGTAGGGTCGGCGCCGTGACGACCGACCCCGCGCTCGAGGTGCTGCTGCAGCGCCTCGACCCCGACCTGCCCGTCCCGTCGTACGCCCACCCGGGCGACGCGGGCGCCGACCTCGTGACCAGGGTCGACGTCGTGATCCCGCCGCAGGGTCGGGTCACGGTGCCGACGGGCACGGCGATCGCGCTGCCCGACGGCTACGCCGCGTTCGTGCACCCCCGATCGGGCCTCGCGGCGCGCCACGGCCTGACCATCGTCAACGCGCCCGGGACCGTGGACGCGGGCTACCGGGGCGAGATCGCGGTGACCCTGCTGAACACCGACGTCGAGCACCCCGTCGAGCTGCACCGCGGCGACCGCGTCGCGCAGCTCGTCGTGCAGAAGGTCGAGCGCGTGCGCTTCGTCGAGGTCGAGCGCCTGCCCGGCTCGCACCGCGGCGAGGGCGGGTTCGGGTCGAGCGGCGGGTGGAGGTCCGCGGCCGCGGCGGCACCGGCCGAGCAGGCGGCAGGCCCCGACGCCTGACGAGGGCCCGTCTGCGGCTAGGTTCGGGACGCCGCGCGGGCTAGTGTCGAACGAGGAGCACCAGTGCAGGCTGCCCGCCGCCGGACGGCGCGGGCGCGCGACGGGCGCGACAGCGCCCGAGGAGGAGTGACACGTGGCGATTTTCCGGCGCCGCCCGCAGGGCGACGACGAGCCCCAGGTGGCCGACGAGCGGCTCGACGCCGAGCCGACCGGGGACGCGGAGGCGGACGCGTCCGCCTCCGACGACGCGCTCGACACCGTCACCGCGGAGCGTCCGGCCGGCGGGCCGTGGGACGCCGACGACGAGGCGACCGCACTGCCGCGGCTCGACCTCGGCGCGCTGCGGCTGCCCGGCGTGCCCGGCATGGAGCTGCGCATGGAGGTCGACAAGACCACGAACGCGGTGTCCGCGGCGGCGGTCTCGATCGACGGGTCGACGCTGCAGCTGCAGGCGTACGCCGCACCGCGCACCGAGGGCATCTGGGACGAGATCCGTCAGGAGATCCAGCAGTCCGTGGTGCAGCAGGGCGGCGCCGCCGACGACCTGCCCGGCCCGTTCGGGCGCGAGCTGCTGGCCCGGCTCCCCGCGCGCACGCCGGAGGGCCGCACGGCCCACCGCCCGGCGCGCTTCCTGGGCGTCGACGGGCCGCGCTGGTTCCTGCGCGGCGTCATCACGGGCCGCGCGGCGGTCGAGCCGGACGCCGCCCAGGTGCTCGAGCGGGTCTTCGGCGAGGTCGTGGTCGTCCGGGGCACCGACGCCCGCCCGCCGCGCGACCTGCTCACCCTCACGCTGCCCAACCGGCAGGAGCCCGGCGCGGCGCCGGCGGCCGACGAGCCGCCCGCAGCGCAGGAGCCCGACTTCGACCCGCTCACGCGGGGTCCGGAGATCACGGAGATCCGATGACGCTCAAGGAGCTGCTGCACACGCTCTCGGCCTCGCAGGCCGAGGTCGAGGCCGCGGAGGAGCGGGTCGAGGCCGGGCGGTCCGTGGGCTGCACGACCGTCGAGAGCGCCCCGCCGCGGCGTCGCGCCAAGGTGAGCGGCGTCCTGCGCTCGGTGACGTTCCGTCCCCGGCAGGGTGTGCCCGCGCTCGAGGCCGAGCTGTACGACGGCTCGGGCTCGCTCGCGCTCGTGTGGTTGGGACGCCGCGAGATCGCCGGCATCATCCCGGGCCGCCGCCTGACGGCGGAGGGCATGGTGTGCCTCGTCGACGGGCGCCGCGCGATCTTCAACCCGCGCTACGAGCTGCGCCCCCGGCCGGGCGAGTGAGCACGCCCGACGAGCGGCCCCCGGCCGCACCGCTTGACGCGGTCGACGACGTGGTCCCGCCCGAGGAGGGCGGGGCACGCGGCATGCGCGTGCTGGCCTCCGACACGTTCTCGGCGTCGGACGCCGTCGGCGGGGTGCGGGGCGTGGTCGAGTCCATCGCGCCGGGGCTGCTGTTCGTCGTCGTGTACCTCGCCACCGGGCAGCGGCTGACGCCCGCGCTGGTCGCCGCGGCCGGCGCCGCGCTCGTCGCGGTCGTCGTGCGGCTCGCGCAGCGCACGCCCGTGACGCAGGCGCTGTCGGGCGTGATCGGCGTCGGCGTGGGTGTCGTGTGGGCGTGGCGGACGGGCGACGCGAGCGACTACTTCGCGTACGGGCTGTGGGTCAACGCGGCCTACCTCGTCGGCACGCTCGCCACGGTTCTCGTCGGGTGGCCGCTCGTCGGTCTCGTCATGGGGCTGTTCGCGGCCGACGGGCCGCTGTCGGGCGGTCCCTGGCGCAACGTCGTCGCGTGGCACGACGACCGCGAGCTGCGCCGCGCCTACACGCTCGCGACGCTGCCGTGGGTCGGGATGTTCGCACTGCGGCTCGTCGTGCAGGTCCCGCTGTACCTCAACGACGACGTCGCGTGGCTCGGCACGGCGAAGCTGGCGATGGGCGTGCCGCTCACGGCGCTCGTGCTGTGGGTCAGCTGGGTGCTGGTGCGTCCGGTGCAGCGAGCCGTCAGGGCACGCTCGGCGCAGGACCCGCAGGACCAGCAGGAGCAGGCACCTTCGTCGCACCCGTGAGGAGGGCCTCGAGGGCGCCCTCGTCGGCCTCGCGGCTCGTCACGAACAGCAGCTCGTCGCGCCCCTCGAGCGTGTCGTCGACGCTGGGTGCGATCGGGCGGCCGTCGCGCACGATGCAGGCGAGCACCACGTCGGTCGGCCACGCCACCTGACCCACGCGCACCCCGACGAGCGGGGCGTCCAGCGGGAGCGTGATCTCGAGGATGTCGGCACCCGACTGGTGGAACGTGAAGATCCGCACCAGGTCGCCGACAGCCACGGCCTCCTCGACCATCGCCGTCATGATGCGCGGCGTGGAGACCGCGACGTCCACGCCCCACGCCTCGTCGAACATCCACTCGTTCTTCGGGTTGTTCACGCGGGCGACCGTGCGCGGCACGCCGAACTCGGTCTTCGCGAGCAGGGAGATGACGAGGTTCGCTTTGTCGTCGCCCGTGGCGGCCACCATGACGTCGCACTCGTCGGCGCGTGCCTCGCGCAGCGTCGGCAGCTCGCACGCGTCCGCGAGCAGCCAGTCGGCCTCCGCGACCTGCGCCACCCGCATCGCCGTCGGCTGCCGGTCGATCAGCGTGACCTCGTGCTCGTGCGCGAGGAGCTCGCGCGCGATCGAGCGGCCCACGGACCCCGCGCCTGCGATGACGACCCTCATTCGGACACCCCCGGCTCGGCGGTCAGCACGCGCTCGACGTGCGCGAGGCCGTCGACACGGGCCATGACGTGCACGACGTCGTTCTCCTGCAGGACGGTCGACGCGTCCGGCAGCACGCCGTCGCCGTACCGCGTGAGGTACGCGACGCGCACGCCCGCGGCGGCCTCGAGCTGCGTGACGGGCCGGCCGACCCAGCCCGTGTGGACGTCGACCTGGGCGAGCGTGAGCTGCCCCGACGAGTCGCGGAACTCGTCCGTGGCGCCGAGCGGCAGCAGGCGGCGCAGCACCTGGTGCGCCGTCCAGCGCACGGTCGCGACCGTCGGGATGCCGAGCCGCTGGTAGATCTCGGCCCGGTGCGGGTCGTAGATGCGGGCCACGACATTCTCGATCTTGTACGTCTCGCGTGCGACCCGCGCCGCCAGGATGTTCGAGTTGTCGCCGTCCGCGACGGCCGCGAAGCCGTACGCGTCGTCGATCCCGGCCTTCACGAGGGTGTCCCGGTCGAAGCCGAGACCCGTGACCTTGTGCCCCGCGAAGCCGCCGGACAACCGGCGGAACGCCTCGGGGTTCTGGTCGATCACGGCGACGGAGTGGCCGTTCTCCTCGAGCGTCTGCGCGAGGTTCGCGCCCACCCGACCGCAGCCCATGATGACGAAGTGCACAGCGCGTCACGCTATACCCCCGCAGGTGCACCCGCAGCCACCGGGGCGCGTCGCACGCGCACGGCCGGGTACGCCTACGATGGGGCATCGTGTCGGACCTCGCGGATGCCGCCAAGAGACTTCTCCTCGGACGCCCCGTCCGCAGCGACAGGCTCGGCCACACGCTCCTGCCGAAGCGGGTCGCGCTGCCGGTGTTCGCCTCTGACGCGCTCTCGTCCGTCGCGTACGCCCCCGACGAGATCCTGCTGACGCTGTCGCTCGCCGGCATGTCGGCGCTCGTGATCTCGCCGTGGGTCGGTCTGGCCGTCGTGGTCGTGATGATCACCGTCGTCGCCAGCTACCGGCAGAACGTCCACGCCTACCCCTCGGGCGGCGGTGACTACGAGGTCGCGACGGTGAACCTCGGGCCGAACGCCGGCGTGACCGTCGCGAGCGCCCTGCTCGTGGACTACGTGCTGACCGTCGCGGTGTCGATCTCGTCGGGCGCGCAGTACGCCGCCGCGGCGGTCCCGGCCCTCAAGGGGCACGAGGCCGTGTTCGCGATCGGGCTCGTCGTGCTCCTCACGCTGGTCAACCTGCGCGGCGTGAAGGAGTCCGGCAGCGCGTTCGCCGTCCCCGTGTACCTGTTCATGCTCGCGATCGGCATGATCGCGGTGGTCGGCTCGGTGCGCTACGCCATGGGCACGCTGCCCATGGCCGAGAGCGCGGGCTTCGAGGTGGCCGCCGAGGCCGGGTTCGAGAACGGGCTCACCGGCCTCGCCGGGTTCTTCCTCGTCCTGCGCTCGTTCGCGTCGGGGTGCGCGGCGCTCACCGGTGTCGAGGCGATCAGCAACGGCGTGCCGGCGTTCCGCAAGCCCAAGTCGCGCAACGCGGCGACCACGCTGGCGCTGCTCGGCGCCATCTCGGTGACGATGATCCTGTCGATCCTCATGCTCGCGCGTGCCACCGGGGTGAAGTTCGCCGACGACCCGCACGAGCAGTTGCTGGTCGACGGCGTGCCCGTGGGAGCCGACTACGAGCAGCACCCGGTGATCGCGCAGCTCGCGTCGGCGGTGTTCGAGGGTGCACCCGTGCTGGTCGCGGTCATCGCGATCGTCACCGGCCTCATCCTCGTGCTCGCCGCGAACACCGCGTTCAACGGCTTCCCGGTGCTCGGCTCGATCCTCGCGCGGGACGGGTACCTGCCGCGCCAGCTCCACACGCGCGGCGACCGGCTCGCGTTCTCCAACGGCATCGTCACGCTCGCCGTGGTCGCGATCGGGCTCATCTGGGCGTTCGACGCCGAGGTCACGCGGCTCATCCAGCTCTACATCGTCGGCGTGTTCGTGTCGTTCACGCTCAGCCAGCTCGGGATGGTCCGGCACTGGACGCGCGCGCTGCGCACCGAGCCGAACCCGACCACGCGAGCCCGCATGAAGCGTTCGCGGGTGGTCAACGCGATCGGTCTCGGGATGACGGCGACCGTGCTCCTGGTCGTCCTGGCCACCAAGTTCACGCACGGCGCGTGGATCGCGATCCTCGCGATGGTCGTCGTGTTCGTGCTCATGCAGGCGATCCACCAGCACTACGTGACCGTGCGGCGCGAGCTCGCGCTGGGCGAGGACGCCGCCGCGGCGCGCGCGCTGCCGAGCCGGGTGCACGCGATCGTCCTCGTCTCGCACCTGCACCGTCCGACGATGCGCGCGCTCGCGTACGCGCGAGCCGCACGCCCGCAGGTCCTCGAGGCGGTCACGGTGGGCGTCGACGAGGAGGACGTCGCGCGGCTGCGCGCGCAGTGGGACGAGATGGACCTGCCCGTGCCGCTGCGGGTCCTCGACTCGCCGTTCCGCGAGATCACGCGCCCGGTGCTGCAGTACGTGCGTTCCGTGCGCCGCGACAGCCCGCGCGACCTCGTCGTCGTGTACATCCCCGAGTACGTCGTCGGGCACTGGTGGGAGCAGCTCCTGCACAACCAGAGCGCGCTGCGGCTCAAGGGGCGCCTGCTGTTCACGCCCGGCGTGGTGGTCGCGTCGGTGCCCTGGCAGCTCGCGTCCTCCGAGGGTCACACCGGCCTCGAGGACCGCGTGCGCCCGGCGGTGCCGCGTGACTGAGAGCGCCACCGACGAGAAGGAGACGGCCATCATCGAGCTCGAGATCGAGCGGGTCGCCCACGGCGGCCACTGCGTCGCACGGCACGACGGGCGCGTGGTGTTCGTGCGCCACACGCTGCCGGGCGAGCGCGTGCGCGCGCGCCTCACGGACGCCGAGCCGGACGCCACGTTCTGGCGTGCCGACGCGGTCGAGGTCCTGGCGGCCTCGCCCGACCGCGTGGAGAGCGCGTGGCCGGCGGCCGGGCCGGACGGGGTCGGCGGTGGCGAGCTCGCGCACGTCGCGCTCCCCGCGCAGCGGGAGTGGAAGGCGGCCGTGCTCCGCGAGCAGCTGCAGCGGCTCGGCGGCGTCGAGCGTGACGTCGTCGTGCACGCGGCGCCGGGCGACGACGAGCGCGGCGGGCTCGCGTGGCGCACGCGCATCGACCTCGTGACGGACGACGAGGGCCGGGCGGGGATGCGACGCCACCGCTCGCACGACGTCGTCGCGCTCGACACGATGCCGCTCGCGGTCGAGGCGATCGCCGAGCTCGACCTGTTCTCGCGACGCTGGCCGGCGGGTGTGCGCGTCGAGGCGGTCGCGCCGGTCGGCGGGGACCGGCCCCTGGTGCTCGTCGACGGCACGCCGTTCGACCTGGGCCGGCGCCGCCCCGACACGCGGCCCAACGCACGCTCGTCCGTGCGCGAGGTGGTCGAGGCCGCCGGGTCGCGGTGGGAGTACCGCGTCGCGGCGGCCGGGTTCTGGCAGGTGCACCGCACGGCGCCCGCGACGCTCGTCGACGCGGTGCTGAGGGGTGCCGGTGACGTCGCCGGGGCGACCGTCGTGGACCTGTACGCGGGGGCGGGCCTGTTCACGGCGCCGCTCGCGGACGCCGTCGGTCCCGAGGGGCGTGTCGTGTCGGTCGAGGGCGACGCGCGGGCCGTGCGCGACGCGCGGCGCAACCTGCACGACCGGGAGCAGGTGACGCTGCACGTCGGTGACGTCGCGCGCACGCTCACGGGCGGTCGCGGGCAGGAGCCCGCGGTCGCGCACGCGGACGTCGTCGTGCTCGACCCGCCGCGCGCGGGTGCGGGTCGCAAGGTCGTCGACGCTCTCGTGTCGCTCGAGCCGCAGCGGGTCGTGTACGTCGCGTGCGACCCGGCCGCGCTCGGGCGCGACGTGGCGCTGCTCGCCGCCGCCGGGTACGAGCTCGTCGACGTCGCCGGTCACGACCTGTTCCCGATGACGCACCACGTCGAGGCGGTGGCCGTCTTCTCCCGCTGACCCCCGGCGCACGCCGCGACGCCCGCCGAGCCCCTGGGCCGGCGGGCGTCGCAGCGCGCGGGCCGGTCAGACGACCTTGGCGGTGCTCGCCGACGACCGCGACTGCGACACGTACCCCGACCGCGAGCCCGTGACCCGCACGTGCAGGCGCGCCCCGCGGTCGGCCTTCGCCACGACGTACGTCTTGCCCGTCGCGCCGGAGATGGCCGTGCCGTTGCGGTACCAGCGGTAGGTGAACGTGACGCCCGAGGGCTTCCACGTGCCGACCTTCGCGGTGAGCGTCCGGCCGACCTTCGCGGTGCCGCTCACGGTGGGCGTCGCGGGCACGAGGACGCCCTTGACCGTCGCCGTGCTCGCCGACGTGCGCGACGCCGTGTCGTAGCCCGCGCGGGCGCCCGTGACCTTGACCTTCACCCTCGCGCCGCGGTCCGCCGCCTTGAGCGTGTAGGTCTTGCCGGTCGCCCCGCTGATCGCCGTGCTCCCGCGGTACCACTGGTAGGTGAGGGTCGTCGGGGTCGGCGACCACGTGCCGACCTTCGCGGTGAGGGTCTGGCCGACGACCGCGGTGCCCGCCACGGTCGGGGTCGCGGGCGTGAACGCCAGGCCGGGGACCCGCACCTTCGCCGTCGCGAGGCGCTCGCCACCGCCGCTCGCCGTGAACCGGGCGCGCACCTCGACGGTCGCGGTGCGGTGCGCCGTCGTGACGGCGAACGTCGTGCCGTAGCCGGCGGGGACGCCGTTCACGTACCACTCGGACCAGACCGACGAACCGGCGGGCGAGAGGGCGCCGTGCGACGCGGTGAGGGTCTGGCCGGGCGCGGGCGTGCCCGTGATCGTCAGCGGCGAGGTGACCGTCGGAGCGGTCCGGCCGATCGGGCCCAGCGAGGTGAGCCGGGTGGCGGTCGCGTACCCGGTGCGCCGCCCCGTGACCTCGACGCCGACCTGCATGCCCTGCTGCGCGCTCGTCGTCGTGAACGTCGCGGCCGTCGCACCCGGGATCTGCTCGCGCCCACCGGCCTCCGAGTACGTGTACCACCGGTAGCTCAGGCTCACGGTGCCGGGGCCCCACGTCCCGGGGGACGCGGTGAGAGTCGCGCCCGTGTCCGTGCTGCCGACGATCGCGGGGTAGCCGAGGGTCAGCGCCTTGCCTGCCGTCGGCATGACGACGGTGACGTCCACGCGCTGACCCACGTCCGTGAACGAGATGTCGCTCGCGTCGGCGAGCGCCACGCCGGACCCGCCGCCCGCGTCCCAGCACCCGTCGGTGTGGCGGACCGCGGGCGTCCACCTGCCCATGCCCTCGTCGGTCGGCTGGTACCAGGAGTCGGTGAAGCAGAGTCGCCACGTCGTGCCAGGGTCCGCCGCGAACCACATGCGACCGCCCTCGTCGGTCAGCAGCGGCCCGTACTGGCGGCCGAGCCACGCACCGGTGTCCGGGTGCTGCTCGAGGACGTCCCACGCGATGTTCGCGAGCGGGACCCCGTGCTCGTCGACCGCGTGCCCGACGAAGCCCGAGGTCGGCCGCAACCGGAACGCCACGCCCGTCAGGTCGCTCGTGCCCGTGTCGAACGTCGTCCACGCCTCGACCCCGGCGGTGCCGTCCCACGTCTGGTGCCGCCACCGGTCCTCGGCCGCCCAGTCGTCGTCGACCGAGAGCTCGCTGCGGCCGGGCGGGACGGCCGCGATGGTGAACCGGCCGTCGCTCGCGGTCGTGGCCGACAGCACGCGGCCACCGCCGTCGGGGCTGATCGAGACGACCAGGTCCGCGATCGGCTGGTCGGCCTCGTCGGTCACGCGGCCGGACACGGAGATGGTGTCGGCGGCGTGCGCGGGCAGCGCCGGGGCCAGTGTCGCGAGGAGCAGGGCGACCACGACGGACGCGGTCCTGCCTCGTCGTCGCAGGGGAGTGCGGGGGCGGTCGGGCAGGTGCACGGTCGTGTCCTCAGGGTCGGTCGTCGTGGCCAGGGCCCTCGGGGGCTGCGCCATCGTATGCGCGTGCACGGCACGAAAGGCCCGGGTTCGTCCCGTGACGCACGGTTCACCCGACCGTGGTGCGCCGACGGTGTCGGTGGTGCGCCGTTCGGGGCGTCGCTGCCGTGCGCGCGGGCGCGGACGCGCCTAGCGTGGAGGCGGGCCCGGCCGGTGCCGGCCGGGGCCGCACACGAGCCGAGAGGAGCCGGGCATGAGCGAGCAGGACGCGGCCCACAAGCTGGCCGAGGCGCGTCGCGTCGCGACGGAGGAGCTGTTCAAGCAGGGCACGCCGGAGTACGACCAGCGCGCGCACCAGCGAGCCGTCGAGGCCGAGCGCAAGGCCGCCGAGGCGGCCCAGGCGGCGAAGGCGGACGGCGAGCACTGAGCCGGCGGGGGAGCCGGGTCGGGCTGACGCGCGACGACGAGGGCCGGGCGGCTGCGGATGCCCGGCCCTCGTGCTCGTCGTCCACGTGCTCGTCGTCCACGCTCGTCGTGCTCGTGCCCGTGCTCGTGATCGTGCCCGGCGGGGCGCTGCCGAGCGCGCCGCGCCGTGGGACGGACGTGCACGAAGGCCCTTCGACCATGTATCTTGACGTCGAGATAACTGGTCGTCCCACCGGCGTCGTCACGGCCTAGGCTGGCATCGACGCCCTGCGGTCCGGAGGACCCCCGTCCCCGGCGCACTCGCCCCAGAAGGAGCCGCCCGTGAGCACCGTCGACAGCTTCGGATCCAAGGGAACGCTGCAGGTCGGTGACGCCTCGTACGAGGTGTACCGCCTGTCCGCCGTCCCCGGACTGGAGCGACTGCCCTTCAGCCTCAAGGTCCTCGCCGAGAACCTGCTGCGCACGGAGGACGGCGCGAACATCACGGCGGACCACATCCGGGCGCTCGCCACGTGGGACCCCGATGCGCAGCCCGACACGGAGATCCAGTTCACGCCCGCGCGTGTGATCATGCAGGACTTCACGGGCGTCCCGTGCGTCGTCGACCTCGCGACCATGCGCGAGGCCGTCGCTGAGCTGGGCGGCGACCCCGAGCGCATCAACCCGCTCGCGCCCGCCGAGATGGTCATCGACCACTCCGTGCAGATCGACGTCGCCGGCCGCGCCGACGCGTTCGAGCGCAACGTCGAGCTCGAGTACCAGCGCAACCGCGAGCGCTACCAGTTCCTGCGCTGGGGCCAGACCGCGTTCGACGACTTCAAGGTCGTCCCGCCGGGCACCGGCATCGTGCACCAGGTGAACATCGAGTACCTGGCCCGCGGCGTCATGGTCCGCGACGGCAAGGCGTACCCCGACACGTGCGTCGGCACCGACTCGCACACGACGATGGTCAACGGCCTCGGCGTGCTCGGCTGGGGCGTCGGCGGCATCGAGGCCGAGGCCGCCATGCTCGGCCAGCCCGTCTCGATGCTCATCCCGCGCGTCGTCGGGTTCAAGCTCACGGGCAACATCCCCGCGGGCGTCACCGCGACCGACGTCGTGCTCACGATCACCCAGAAGCTGCGCCAGCACGGCGTGGTCGGCAAGTTCGTCGAGTTCTACGGCGAGGGCGTGGCGGCCGTGCCGCTCGCGAACCGCGCGACGATCGGCAACATGAGCCCCGAGTTCGGCTCGACCGTCGCGATCTTCCCGATCGACGGCGTGACGATCGACTACCTGCGCCTGACCGGCCGCTCGGCCGAGCAGCTCGCGCTCGTCGAGGCGTACGCCAAGGAGCAGGGCCTGTGGCTCGACCCGACGGCCGAGGGGTACACCGAGCCGGTGTTCTCCGAGTACCTCGAGCTCGACCTGTCGACGGTCGTCCCGTCGATCGCCGGCCCGAAGCGCCCGCAGGACCGCATCGAGCTCTCGAAGGCCAAGGAGCAGTTCCAGCGAGACCTGCCGACCTACGCGCCCGAGCTCAACCAGGTCGACGAGGCCGAGCGTGAGTCGTTCCCGGCGTCGGACTCGCCCGCGATCTCGTCGTCGGCGACCCGCACGTACTCGGTCACGGACAGCGAGGGTCGCGCGTTCGAGCTGTTCCACGGTGCGGTCGCGATCGCCTCGATCACGTCGTGCACCAACACCTCGAACCCGTCGGTCATGATGGCCGCCGCGCTGCTCGCGAAGAACGCGGTCGAGAAGGGCCTCGTCGCCAAGCCGTGGGTCAAGACGTCGATGGCGCCCGGCTCGCAGGTCGTGACGAACTACTACGAGAAGGCCGGCCTGTGGCCGTACCTCGAGAAGCTCGGCTTCCACCTGGTCGGCTACGGCTGTGCGACGTGCATCGGCAACTCCGGCCCGCTCGACGAGAAGGTGTCGGCCGTGGTGCAGGAGCACGACCTGGCGGTCGCCGCGGTGCTCTCCGGCAACCGCAACTTCGAGGGTCGCATCAACCCCGACGTGAAGATGAACTACCTCGCGTCGCCGCCGCTGGTCATCGCGTACGCGCTCGCCGGGACCATGGACTTCGACTTCGAGGCCGACCCGCTGGGCCGCACCGAGGACGGGCACCCGATCTTCCTGGCCGACATCTGGCCCGCGCCCGAGCAGGTGCAGGCCACGATCGACGCGTCCATCGACCGCGAGATGTTCGAGGACGACTACGCCGACGTGTTCTCGGGCGACGAGCGCTGGCGCGGGCTGGACACGCCCGAGGGCAACGTCTTCTCGTGGGACCCGCAGTCGACGTACGTGCGCAAGCCCCCGTACTTCGACGGCATGGGCGCCACGCCCGAGCCCGTCACGGACATCTCGGGTGCGCGCGTGCTCGCGAAGCTCGGCGACTCGGTCACGACCGACCACATCAGCCCCGCGGGCTCGATCAAGGCGGACAGCCCGGCGGGCGTCTACCTCGCCGAGCACGGCGTCGAGCGTCGTGACTTCAACTCCTACGGCTCGCGCCGCGGGAACCACGAGGTCATGATCCGCGGCACGTTCGCGAACATCCGGCTGCGCAACCAGCTCGTGCCCGGGGTCGAGGGCGGGTTCACCAAGAACCTCCTCACGGGCGAGGACACGACGATCTACGACGCGTCGGTCGCCTACCAGGCAGCGGGCGTCCCGCTGGTCGTGCTCGGTGGCAAGGAGTACGGCTCGGGCTCGTCGCGCGACTGGGCCGCCAAGGGCACGCGCCTGCTCGGCGTGCGTGCGGTGATCACCGAGTCGTTCGAGCGGATCCACCGCTCCAACCTCATCGGGATGGGCGTCCTGCCGCTGCAGTTCCCGGAGGGGGAGTCCGCCGACTCGCTCGGCCTGGACGGCACGGAGACGTTCGACATCGCCGGTGTCACCGCGCTCAACGACGGCGTGACGCCGCGGACGGTCAAGGTCACCGCGACGAAGGCGGACGGCTCGCGCGTCGAGTTCGACGCGGTCGTGCGCATCGACACCCCCGGTGAGGCGGACTACTACCGCAACGGCGGCATCCTGCAGTACGTCCTGCGCCAGGTCGCCGGCGTCGCCTGACGCACCACCGCACGAGGCCCGCTCCCGAACCCGGGGGCGGGCCTCGTCGCGTCGCAGGGTCCGGAAGCGGGCCGCACCTGCGGGTACGACGAGGGCCCCTGCCCGCCGGGGGAAGCGGGAGGGGCCCTCGTCGTGGGGGGACGTGCGGTGCGTCAGACCGCCGAGGAGGCGAGCGTCGGCGCGTTCGTCGCGGCCGCGTCGGCCGGAGCGAGCTTGCGGATCGCGACACCCGTGACGGCGAGGACGACGCCCAGGCCCATGACCAGCAGCGCGACACCGAAGGCCACGACCGAGGTGAACAGCGACGCCCGCAGGAAGGAGCCGTTCATCGCGACGGCGCGCAGCGGGTCCTCCTTGTCGAGCTCGGCGTAGGTCTTGCCGCCGGTCGCGTCCAGCGCGTGGTGCTTGATGATGTCGGCCTGCGAGAAGGCCTCCCACGGGGTGTCGACGCGGCCGCCGGCGAATGCCGCGGCGTCGTCGGCGACCGTGATGTTCTCGGCCTTGAGGTTGACCGAGACGGCGGTCCAGGTCGCGGCACCGGCGACGAAGAAGATCGCGCCGAAGATGATGACGATGAGGCCCAGCAGGCGGGGGAGCTTGGTGGTGGAAGCGGTCGGCGTCGACATCGTGTGAAGTCCTTGTCTGATCCCTCGGTCGGAGCTTGTGGCTCCGGCGAACCGGTCCGGCTCGCTGAACTGATCGTTCACCCCCGAAGACGCGTCGACCTGGGACCAACGGTCCATGTGCCTCGGGTCACATGTGGACGCGTATACACCGCGCCGACGCAGGTCAGGACGCCGCGATCTGCTCCGCCGCGTGCCGCCCGACGCGCGCCATGAGCGGGTAGTCCTCGGGGTGGGCCAGGAACACGGGCACGAGCCCGGCGGCCCACGCCCGGGCCCGGCGCCAGGTCGCGTCGTCCCACGCGCGCATCTGTGCGGTGCGTCCGACGAACGCCTCGCGGCCTGCGACGTCGAACGTCAGCCAGCCGGTCGCGAGGTCACTCGCGGGGTCGCCGTGCCCCAGGTCGCCGAAGTCGAGGAGCGCGGTGAGCCGGCCGGCGTCGCTCACCAGGTTGCCGGGGTGCGGGTCGCCGTGGACCCAGACCGGCGCTCGGTCCCACACGGGTGCGGCCAGACCGTCGCGCCACGCGTCCACGAGAGCCGCACGGTGCGGGATGCCGGGCGCGTCGGTGAGCCGTGGGCCGACGACGTCGGCACGTGACGCGAGCGAGCAGCCGCGGTACGGGTTGACCGGAGCGTCGGCGGGCGCGGGCACGTGCAGCGCCGCGAGCGCCTCGGCCAGCTCGTGCGCCCACGGCGTGCGCTCGGTGACGTCGGTCGCGGCCACGACGCTCCCGGGGAACCACGGCACGACCGTCCACGGCCACGGGTAGCGCGCCGACGGGCGGCCCGTGCGCACCGGGGCCGGCACGGGCACGGGTACCCGTGCGGCGAGCTGCGGCAGCCACCGGTGCTCGGTCGCGACGAGGGGCGCGCTCACCTCGCGGACCGGGAAGCGCAGCGCGAGCGTCTCGCCGAGCCGCCAGGTGATGTTGTCCCACCCGTGCACGCGCCCGTGCAGGGACAGGTCGGCGAGGTCCGGGTGCTGCTCGACGAGCAGGTCCCGCGCGAGCGCAGCGCTCACCTCGACCTCGATCAGCGGGTGCCGTGGGCCGCTCACGTGGGCCCGCTCGGCTCGAACCTCTGCCGCTCGAACGCCCGGGTGCGGTCCCACGGGACCGTCCACCCCAACCCGTCGAGGATCCCGTCCAGCACGAGCGCGGTGAAGCCCCAGACCAGCACGCCGTCACCGACGACGAACGCGGGAGTGCGGAGCCGGCCGCGCACACCGGCGTGCTCGACGACCCCGCGTCGGGCCGGGTCCAGCAGCTCGGCGACCGGCGTGCGGAACACCTCGACGGCCTCGCGGTGGTCGACGGCCGCGACCCGGGACGGCGTCGCCCACCACGCGACGACGGGGGTCACGAGGTTGTCGCTCACCGGGAGCGGGACGTCCGCGAGCGTGCCCAGCACCTCGACGCCCGCGGGGTCGAGACCGGTCTCCTCGACCGCCTCACGCACCGCGGCCTCGCGCGGGCCGGCGTCCTGCGGGTCGAGGCCGCCACCGGGGAACGCCACCTGGCCAGGGTGGTGCCCGACCGTCGCGGATCGGCGCTGCAGCAGCACGTCGAGGTCGGCCGGCACGCGTGGCACCCCCGGCGCGTGCGCGGGGAGGTGGTCGAGCACCCCGAGCAGCACCAGCACGGCCGACCGGCGCGCGCGAGCAGGGTCGCGCAGCGCACGCGCGGGGTCCACGGGCCAGCGCACGCCGCGCTCGACGAGCGCCACGAGCTCGTCGCGTGCGTCCGCAGGGCTCAGGGGTCGACCGGGCGAGCTCACCCGCGCGTCCGCACCTGCTCGGCGAACAGCTGCACGACCTTGCGCGCGGCGGGCACGAGGGTCGGCAGCACGCGGGCGCCGTCGAGGCGCACCTGCTCGACCTCGTCGTCCTCCAGGCCGCCCACGAGCCCGGGCGTACCGAGCCACAGCTCGAGCATCGACGCGTCGACCTCGAGGTGGAACTGCACCCCGAGCGCGCTCCCGGCGCGGAACGCCTGGACGGGCGTGACGTCCGACGACGCGAGCAGCGTCGCGCCCGGCGGCAGGCCGACCGCGTCGGAGTGCCAGTGCAGCACGGTGGGACGCGAGCCGAGCGGGCCGAGCACGAGGTCGTCGTGGTGGACGTCGACCGGTGCGAACCCGATCTCCGTGCCGTGCCGGCGCAGCAGCGGTGCGCCCAGCGCCATGCCGAGCAGCTGGGCGCCGAGGCACACGCCGAGCACCGGGACGTCCGCCTCGACCGCGGCCGCGAGCAGCCGCCGTTCGGCGGCGAGCCCGGGGTGGCCGCGGTCGTCGTCGGCGTCCATCGGACCGCCCATGACGACGAGGCCGGAGATCTCCGCGACGTCCGGCAGGGCGGGGTCCGCGGTCCCGACGACCGTGCGCACCCGCACCGGCGCGTCCAGACCGGGCGCGATCATGCCCGGTCCCTCGTACGGGACGTGCGTGAGGACCAGGACCGGGCGCACGCTCACCACCCGTCCGGGAGGGGGCGGCCCTCCTCGTAGCCGGCGGCCGACTGGATGCCGACCGTCGCACGGTCGTGGAGCTCGTCGAGCGTCGCGGCGCCGACGTACGTGGCTGCGGACCGCACCCCGGAGGTGATGTGGTCGATCAGGTCCTCGACGCCCGGCCGGCGCGCGTCCAGGTACATGCGCGAGGACGAGATGCCCTCCTCGTACAGCGCCTTGCGTGCCCGCTCGAACGCCGAGCCGCCGCGCGTGCGCGCCGCCACCGCCCGCGCGGACGCCATGCCGAACGACTCCTTGTAGAGCCGGCCCGAGCTGTCCTCGTGCAGGTCGCCGGGCGACTCGTGCGTGCCCGCGAACCACGAGCCGATCATCACCTGCGACGCACCGGCCGCGAGCGCGAGCGCGACGTCGCGCGGGTGGCGCACGCCGCCGTCCGCCCACACGTGCGCACCGAGGCGGCGCGCCTCCGCGGCGCACTCGAGGACGGCCGAGAACTGCGGCCGTCCGACGGCCGTCATCATGCGCGTCGTGCACATCGCACCCGGGCCGACGCCGACCTTGACGATGTCGGCTCCCGCCTCGACGAGGTCGCGCGTGCCTTCCGCGGTCACGACGTTGCCCGCGACGACCGGCACCTGCGGGTCGAGCGCGCGCACCGCGGCGAGCGCGTCGAGCATCTTGCGCTGGTGGCCGTGCGCGGTGTCGACCACGATCGTGTCGATGCCCGCCTCGAGCAGCGCCGCGGCCTTGGCCTCGACGTCGCCGTTGATGCCGACCGCGGCCGCGATGCGCAGGCGGCCGGAGTCGTCCAGCGCCGGGCGGTAGATGGACGAGCGCAGCGCGCCGACCTGGGTGAGCACGCCGACGAGCACGCCGTCGCGGACCACCGGGGAGAACCGGCGCCGGCTCGAGTGCAGCTTCTCGAACGCCGCCTCGAGCCCCCGCGCACCGCCGGCCTCGACGACCTCGAGGTCGACCGTGGTGGGGTGCGGGGTCATGACGTCCTCGACCTGCGTGAAGCGGTCGACGCCCTGGCAGTCGGCCTCCGTCACGACGCCGAGCGGGCGGCCGTCCGCGACGACCACCGCGGCGCCGTGCGACCGCTTGCCGATGAGCGTCAGGGCGGTGTGCACGGTGTCGTGCGGCGAGACGACGACCGCGCTCTCGACGACGGGGTGCGCGCCCTTGACGGACCGCACGACGTCCTCCACGACGTCGACCGGGATGTCCTGCGGGATGACCGCCATCCCGCCGCGGCGCGCGACCGTCTCCGCCATGCGGCGGCCCGCGACCGCCGTCATGTTCGCGACGACCACGGGGATCGTCGTGCCGGTGCCGTCGGTCGTCGCCAGGTCGACGTCGAAACGTGAGGTGACCTCGGACCGCGTCGGGACGAGGAAGACGTCGCCGTAGGTCAGGTCGGAGGTGGCCGAGTGGCCGGGCAGGAATCGCATGAGGGGTACCCCTTTCCGATGCATGTTACCCGGCGGGGGTACCACCGGCCGGTCCGCTGCCGTGGCCGCCGGTCGGGTCCGCGGGAGACGCCGTCAGTCGCCGAGCGTGTCGATCAGCCAGTCCAGCGCGACGGGCAGCGCACGGAGCACCGAGACGTGCCCGTCGTGCGGGCGCTCCCACAGCTGGGCGTCCGGCAGCAGGCCGAGCAGGCGGCGGCTGTGCGTCGACGGCACGACGCCGTCGAGGCCGCCATGCACGAGCAGCACGGGCGCGCGCACGTCACGGGGGGAGAACCCCCACGGTGAGGCGTAGGCGACGTCGTCGTCGACCGCGCCGTCGGGCCAGGCCTCGCCCGCGGGTCCCGCGTCGGCACCGAGCGCGGCCCACGGGCCCTCCAGCACGTGCCAGTCGGCGTCGACGAACCCCGCGACGCCGCCGTCGTCCACGCGCGCCCGGGCCTCGCGCCCGGCGGACGCCGCTCGCAGCGCGGCGTCCGAGGCCATGCCGGCGGCCCAGTCGAAGCCCGGGTCGAACGGCGCGAGCCCGGCGATGCTGACGACCGCCGTCGCACGCCCCGGCAGCAGTGCGGCGCACGCGAGTGCGTGGGGGCCGCCCCCGGACGCCCCGACGTGCGCCGCGCGCGGCACGTCGAACGCGTCGAGCACCGCCGCGACGTCGCCTGCGGCCGACGCCACGTCCCGGCCGGGCGCGGGCGACGACCCGCCGTACGACGGTCGCGCGTAGGACACGACGCGCAGGCCGCGGGGTCGCGCTGCGGCGAGCACGGGCTCGAGCAGCGCGCCGGACTGCGGCGTGCCGTGGTGCCACACGACGACGGGTGCGTCCGGGCGTGCGTCGCTCGCGTGCGCGCGCAGCACACGGCCGTCGGGCAGGGTCAGCGTGCGGGACGTGGTGGCCACGGCCCGAGTATGGGTCCGGGCGCCCACACGCGCCGCGGGGGCGCCGGCTCGCTAGGGTCGCCGTCATGTTCGTCGCGCTCACCGGGATCGGCCTGTCCATGGCCGCGGGCCTGAACGCCTACATCCCGTTCCTCGTGGTCGCGCTCCTCGCGCGCCTGACCGATGTGGTGACGCTGCCCGACCCGCTGGTGTGGATCGAGTCCTGGTGGGCGATCGGCATCGGCACCGTGCTGCTGCTCGCGGACGTCGTGCTCGACAAGGTGCCCGTGGTCGACTCGGTCAACGACGCGGTGCAGACCGCGATCCGGCCGCTGTCCGGCGGCGTGGTGTTCGCCGCGACCTCCGCCGCCGCTGACCTCGAGCGGTCGGACTGGGTCGAGCGGCACGCGTGGGTGCCGTTCGTCGCCGGGGTGCTCGTCGCGGCCCTCGTTCACGCCGGCAAGGCGACGGTCCGGCCCGTGGTGAACGCCGCGACGCTGGGGGCCGGTGCGCCCGTCGTCTCGACGGTCGAGGACGGCACCTCCGTGGGGCTGAGCCTGGCCGCGGTGTTCGTCCCGGTCCTCGTCCTCGTGCTGCTCGTCGCGCTCGTCGTGGCGTTCGTCGTGCTCCGGCGCCGGCGGCGTGCCGCGACGCGCGGGCCCGACCCGGCCTAGAGTGGGACGTCCGCCGTCGCCGCGCCCACCGGTCACGGGCGAGCGGGCGGGCACCAGGACGAGGGAGGCAAGGACCGCGTGGCACGTTCGCTGCTGTCGTCCATCCGCACACCGGCGGACGTCCGGGCGTTGCGCCCGGGCCAGCTGGACGCGCTCGCGCAGGAGATCCGCACCTTCCTGGTCGACCAGGTCGCGCGCACCGGCGGCCACCTCGGCCCGAACCTCGGGGTCGTCGAGCTGACGATCGCGATGCACCGGGTGTTCTCCTCGCCGCGGGACACGTTCGTGTTCGACACCGGCCACCAGTCCTACGTGCACAAGCTGCTCACGGGACGCCAGGACTTCGCCGCGCTGCGGCGCCGCGACGGCCTGTCCGGGTACCCGAGCCGCGCGGAGTCCGAGCACGACGTCGTCGAGAACTCCCACGCCTCCACGGCGCTGAGCTGGGCGGACGGCCTCGCCAAGGCCAACGAGCTGCAGGGCCGCTCGGACCGGCACGTCGTCGCGGTGATCGGTGACGGGGCGCTCACCGGCGGCATGGCCTGGGAGGCGCTCAACAACATCGCCGCCGCGCAGGACCGTCGGCTCGTCGTCGTGGTCAACGACAACGGCCGCTCCTACGCGCCCACGATCGGCGGCCTCGCGATGCACCTCGACGCGCTGCGCACCACGCAGGGCTACGAGAACGTGCTGTCCTGGGGCAAGCGCACGCTCACGCGCTCCGGCCCGCCGGGACGCCTCGCGTACGACGCGCTGCACGGCCTCAAGAAGGGCATCAAGGACGTCGTCGCGCCGCAGGGCATGTTCGAGGACCTGGGTCTGAAGTACGTCGGTCCGGTGGACGGGCACGACGAGCAGGCCGTCGAGCGCGCGCTGCGACGCGCGCAGGCGTTCGGCGGCCCGGTGATCGTGCACGTCATCACCGAGAAAGGGCGCGGCTACACGCCCGCCGAGCAGGACGTCGCGGACCGGTTCCACGCGGTCGGCGTGATCCACCCCGAGACGGGGCTGCCGGTCGCACCGTCGCGGTTCGGCTGGACGAGCGTGTTCGCCGACGAGATCGTCCGCATCGGCCGGCGCCGGCCGGACGTGGTGGCGGTCACCGCGGCCATGCTCCAGCCGGTGGGTCTCGCGCCGTTCGCGGCGGAGTTCCCGGACCGCGTGTTCGACGTGGGCATCGCGGAGCAGCACGCCGCGACCTCGGCCGCGGGCCTGGCGTTCGGTGGCCTGCACCCGGTGGTCGCCGTGTACGCGACGTTCCTCAACCGTGCGTTCGACCAGGTGCTCATGGACGTCGCGCTGCACCGCGCGGGCGTCACGTTCGTCCTGGACCGCGCGGGCATCACGGGCGACGACGGCGCGAGCCACAACGGCATGTGGGACATGGCGATGCTCGCGATCGTCCCGGGCCTGCGGCTGGCCGCCCCGCGCGACGAGGCGACGCTGCGCACCGCGCTGCGCGAGGCGGTGGACGTCGACGACGCACCGACCGTGGTCCGCTACCCGAAGAGCGCGCTCGTGGCCGAGATCCCCGCGCTCGAGGACCTCGACGGCCTGGACGTGCTGGCGCGCCACGAGGCCGCGGACGCCGACGCCCGGCGCGTGCTCGTCGTCGGCGTGGGGTCGATGGTCGGCACGGGGCTCGAGGTGGCCGAGCAGCTCGCGGCGCACGGGCTGCACGTGACGGTCGTCGACCCGCGCTGGGTCCTGCCGGTCCCGGAGGCCCTCACGAAGCTCGTCGGCGAGCACGACCACGTCGTGACGGTCGAGGACGGTCTCGTGGATGGGGGAGTCGGGTCGCACGTCGCGCAGCGCGCGGTCGAGCAGGGCGTGGTCGTGCCGGTCCAGGCCTTCGGCGTGCCGCGCGAGTTCCTGCCGCACGCGACGCGCGACCAGCTGGTCACAGCCCTGCGGCTCACGCCCGGCGACATCACGCGGGACGTGCTGACGGCTCTGTCCCGGCGCTGACGCGAACAGGTGTGATTCGGGGCACACGGGGTACGGGACCAGGGTCCCGAGACATCCCATCATTCGCTCCGTAGGTTCGGTGGTACCGGACCGATTCCACGAGGAGCGAAGATGTCCACCACCGCCGTACCCGGCACCGACAACCTCGAGGCGACGACGCCTGCAGCCTGGGCGGGGTTCGTCGCCGGACCCTGGGTCGACCACGTCGACGTGCGCGACTTCATCCAGCGCAACTACACGCCCTACGAGGGTGACGGGGCGTTCCTGGCCGGCCCCACCGCGCGGACCACGGGCATCTGGTCGAAGCTCTCCGAGCTGTTCCCCGAGGAGCGCGAGAAGGGCGTCTACGACGTCGACGCCGCGACCCCGTCGACCATCACCTCGCACGCCCCCGGGTACATCGCGAAGGACGACGAGGTCATCGTCGGCCTGCAGACCGACGCGCCGCTCAAGCGCGCGATCATGCCGAACGGCGGCTGGCGCATGGTCCAGACCTCGCTGCAGACGTACGGCTACGAGGCACCGCAGGAGATCGTCGACATCTTCACCAAGTACCGCAAGACGCACAACGACGGCGTCTTCGACGTGTACCCCCCGGACGTGCGCGCCGCGCGCTCGTCGCACATCATCACCGGCCTGCCGGACGCGTACGGCCGCGGCCGCATCATCGGTGACTACCGTCGCGTCGCGCTGTACGGCGTCGACACGCTGATCGACGCCAAGAAGCTCGAGAAGGCCGAGCTCGACATGGAGCGTTCGGTCGAGGACGTCATCCGGGCCCGCGAGGAGCTGGCGGAGCAGATCCGCGCGCTGGGCGAGCTCAAGCAGATGGCCGCGTCCTACGGCTACGACATCTCGGGCCCCGCGACGACCGGCCGCGAGGCCGTGCAGTGGCTGTACTTCGGCTACCTCGCCGCGGTGAAGGAGCAGAACGGCGCCGCGATGTCGCTGGGCCGCACGTCCACGTTCCTCGACATCTACCTCGAGCGCGACCTGGCCGCCGGCACCATCACCGAGGAGCAGGCGCAGGAGATCATCGACGACTTCGTCATCAAGCTGCGCATCGTCCGGTTCCTGCGCACCCCCGAGTACGACAACCTGTTCTCGGGCGACCCGACGTGGGTCACCGAGACCATCGGTGGCATGGGCGAGGACGGCCGCACGCTCGTCACCAAGAACTCGTTCCGCTTCCTGCAGACCCTCTACAACCTGGGCCCGGCGCCCGAGCCGAACATGACGGTCTTCTGGACCGACGCGCTGCCCGAGGGCTTCAAGAAGTTCTGCGCGCAGGTGTCGATCGACACGTCCGCCGTGCAGTACGAGTCCGACGACCTGATCCGCGCCGACTGGGGCGACGACGCCGCGATCGCGTGCTGCGTGTCCCCGATGCGGGTCGGCAAGCAGATGCAGTTCTTCGGCGCCCGCGTGAACCTCGGCAAGGCGCTGCTCTACGCCATCAACGGCGGTCGCGACGAGGTGTCGGGCAAGCAGATCGCCCCGGTGTCCGCGCCGGTCGAGGGCGAGTTCCTCGACTACGACGACGTCATGGCGAAGTTCGACAAGACGATGGACTGGCTCGCCCAGACCTACGTCGATGCGCTCAACTGCGTGCACTACATGCACGACAAGTACGCGTACGAGCGCATCGAGATGGCGCTGCACGACCGCGACATCCTGCGGACCATGGCGTGCGGCATCGCGGGCCTGTCGGTCGTGGCGGACTCGCTGTCGGCCATCAAGTACGCGAAGGTGCGCGCGCTGCGCACCGCGGACGGTCTCGTCACCGAGTACCAGGTGGAGGGCGACTTCCCGACCTACGGCAACGACGACGACCGTGCCGACGACATCGCGGTGTACCTGGTCGAGACGTTCATGCGCAAGATCCGCCAGAACCCGACGTACCGCGGCGCGCTGCACACGCAGTCCGTGCTGACCATCACGTCGAACGTCGTGTACGGCAAGGCGACGGGCTCCACGCCCGACGGCCGGCGCCACGGCGAGCCGTTCGCCCCGGGCGCCAACCCGATGAACGGCCGCGACACGCACGGCATGCTCGCCTCCGCCCTGTCGGTCGCGAAGCTGCCCTACTCTCAGGCGCAGGACGGCATCTCGCTCACGTCGTCGGTCGTGCCCTCGGGCCTCGGCCGCACGCGGGACGAGCAGGTCGCCAACCTCGTCGGCCTCCTGGACGCGTACACGATGTCCCACGGCTACCACATGAACGTCAACGTGCTGAACCGTGAGACGCTCGTCGACGCGATGGAGCACCCGGAGAACTACCCGCAGCTCACCATCCGCGTGAGCGGCTACGCCGTGAACTTCGTCCGGCTGACGCGCGAGCAGCAGCTCGACGTCCTGTCGCGGACGTTCCACGGCGCGGTCTGACACGACGCCGCCGGGGTGGGTCCGTCCCGCTGACACGCGGACCCGCCCCGGTCGGCCCCCCCTTCCCGCACCCCCAGAGGAGACGACGATGAGCACGGTGACCGACCCGCAGGTCGGGGCCCCGGTCGTCCCGCTGGGGATGCCGCTCGTCGGCGGCGCGCACGGGCGCGTGCAGGGTGCCGGCACCGAGGGCCTCGAGGAGGCCACGAACGAGGACCGGTCCGCGCGGCTCGCCGCCGTGCGGGCCGGCGAGGTCGGGTCGGTCCACTCGTGGGAGCTCGTCACCGCGGTGGACGGGCCCGGGACCCGCATGACGGTCTTCCTGGCCGGCTGCCCGCTGCGCTGCCTGTACTGCCACAACCCCGACACCATGCAGATGCGCCGCGGCACGGACGTCACGTCCGACGAGCTGCTCGCGCGGGTGAGCCGCTACCGCGGCGTCATGCGTGCGACGCACGGCGGCCTGACGATCTCCGGCGGTGAGCCGCTCATGCAGCCCGCGTTCGTGCGGCGCCTGCTGCGCGGCGCGAAGGCCATGGACGTGCACACCGCGATCGACACGTCCGGCTACCTGGGTGCGCAGTGCACCGACGAGATGCTCGACGACCTCGACCTCGTCCTGCTGGACGTGAAGTCCGGCGACCCGGAGACCTACAAGCGCGTCACGGGCCGTGAACTCGAGCCCACGCTGCAGTTCGGCCGGCGCCTCGCGGCGCGCGGCGACACGGAGGTCTGGATCCGCTTCGTGCTCGTGCCCGGCCTGACGGACGACGTCGAGAACGTCGAGAAGGTCGCGCAGTACGTCGCGTCGCTCGGCGAGTGCGTCACGCGCGTCGAGGTGCTGCCGTTCCACCAGATGGGCCGCGACAAGTGGGCCGAGCTGGGCATGCGGTACGAGCTCGAGGACACGCAGCCGCCCAGCCCCGAGCTGGTCGAGCGGGTGCGCGGTCAGTTCCGGGCGCGCGGCCTGCAGGTCTTCTAGAACGCGCTGACCTGCTCGGGAGCACGCTGGGGGCGGCTCAGCGTCCGCACCAGTGCGTCCTGCCCGTGCCGGCGCAGTGCGAGGTCGGTCAGGAGGGTCAGCACGGGCGACAGCGCCTCGGGCGCGAAGCGCGGTGCCGGGACCGACAGGCTCGCGGCCAGGTCGTCGGAGTGCACGACGATCTCGAGCAGCCGGGTCGCGACGAAGTCCTCGATCGCCATGGCCGCACCGGTCCAGGGCACGACGACGACAGGCGGCGCGGTCGTGAGCGCGACGTCGAGCCGTGCCGCGACCTCGACCGCCGCGGCGGCAGCCGCCTGCGGGCCCGCGGCCGCCTGCTCCTCGCCGCGCTCGCGCACACCGACGTTCGACGGGCCGTCGAGGTCCTCGCGGATCCACACGGCGTTCGCGTAGTGCGTCGAGACGGGGATCGGCTCGGCCAACCGGGAGTCGTGCGGGTCGTGGGCCGCGAGCGTCTCGACGATCCGCTGCGGCTGGTTCACGAGGTGCCAGGTGAGCGCCCCGACGCTCATGCCGGCGCACGCAGACTCGTCGTGCCAGCGCGTCGTGATCTCGGGCCAGGCGACGAGGCCGGCGAGCAGGCGCGACGCCCCCACGGCCGCGCGGGGGTCGAGGGAGCCGACGAAGGTCAGATCGGGCCACATGGGGACAACCTTGTCACGTCCGGTGGGTGAGGAGGTGGGACCGCGCGTGAGAGCGGCCGCACCGTGGGTGCGACCGCCCTCACGCGTCGTCGTGCGGTCAGGTCGTGCGGTCAGGTCGTCGTGAGAGCGCGTGGTCAGAGCGCGCTGTCGGGCCGCGTGGTCACGCTGTGGGGACGTTCGCCACGCCGTCCGGCAGCAGCCGGCGCCCGAGCACCCGCTCGCTGCAGCCCGTGCGGTCCAGGTACGGCGTGATCCCACCGAGGTGGAAGCCCCAGCCGGCACCCAGGATCATGCACAGGTCGATCTGCTGCGGGGTGGCGACCACGCCCTCGTCGAGCATGTGCCCGATCTCGCGCGTGAGGGCCGTGAGCACCGAGTCGAGGACGCCCGCCTCGTCGAGCGGTTCGCCGAGCGGCTCGGCCTCGCGGGCCGCGTCGAACGTCGCCTGGATTGCCGGGTCGACAGGCTTGGGCAGGCCCTTGCCGGCGGCGGGCAGCACGACGGTCGTGCCGTCCTCGACGAGCCTGGCCAGACCGGGGGAGCGGGGGAACCGCTCGCCCAGGTCCTCGCGCAGCGAGGTGAGCACGTGCAGGCCTACGGCCGGACCGACGAGGTCGAACAGCTCGAACGGCGGCATGGGCAGGCCGAGCGGCCGCAGCGCGCGGTCCGCGACCTCGACGGGCGTGCCCTTCTCGACCGCGTCGACGATCACGCCGAGCAGCAGCACCAGCAGCCGGTTGACGACGAAGCCCGGGCGGTCGGCGACGAGCACGGCCGTCTTGCGGAGCCGGCTCGCGACCGCGAACCCCGTGGCGAGGGCCTCGGGCGAGGTGCGCTCGGCCTGCACCACCTCGACGAGCGGCATGGCGGCGACCGGGTTGAAGAAGTGCAGCCCGACGACGCGCTCGGGATGCTGCAGGTCCGCCGCCATCTGCGTGACCGACAGGGCGGAGGTGTTCGTCGCGAGCACCGCGTCAGGCGAGACCACCTGCTCGACCTCCGCGAACACCCGCTTCTTGAGCGAGAGCACCTCGGTCACCGCCTCGATCACGAGGTCGCAGTCCGAGAGGTCGGCGAGGTCCGTGGTGCCACGCACGGAGCCGAGCAGGCGCGACGCGGCCGCGGGCGACAGCCTGCCGGTCGACGTGAGCCGCTCCACGCCCGAGCGGACCGCCTCGAGCCCCTTGGCCACGCGCTCGTCGTCGAGGTCGCGCATGACCACCGGTACCCCGAGGCGCTGCGCGAGCAGCAGCGCGATCTGCGCTGCCATGAGCCCGGCGCCGACGATCCCGACGCGCGTCACCGGGCGGGCGAGCGCGGCGTCGGGTGCGCCGACGGGTCGCTTGCCACCCGAGACGAGCCCGAACGCGTAGACCGACGCGCGCATCTCGTCGGACAGGATGAGGTCGGCGAGCGCCTCGTCCTCCGCGGCGAACGCCTCCTCGCGTGAGCGGTCGCGCGCGTGGGCGACGAGGTCCAGCGCCCGGTACGGAGCGGGCCGCGAGCCGTGGATCGTCGCGTCGAGGCGTGCGCGGGCGGCGTCGGTCACCGCGCGCCACGTGGCTTCGTCGTCGAGCTCGCGGCGCGGCACGACGACCTCGCCCCGCAGGACGCGCGCGGCCCAGCGCACGGACTCCTCGAGGAAGTCGGCCGTGTCGAGCACGACGTCGACCAGCCCGATCCGCTCCGCCTGCTGCGCCGTGAACGGCTTGTTCGCCGCGGGGCGCGTGAGGATGACGTCGAGCGCGTCCTGCACGCCGACGAGCCGCGGGACCAGGTACGCACCGCCCCACCCCGGCACGAGGCCGAGCCCCGTCTCGGGCAGGGCGAGCGCGCGGACGTCGGCGGCGGCCGTGCGGTAGTCGCAGTTCAGCGCGAGCTCGAACCCGCCGCCGAGCGCGACGCCGTTGACGAACGCGAACGTCGGCACGCCCATGTCGTGCAGGAGCCCGTACGCGGCGTGGCCGCCCCGGCCGAGCGCAAGAGCCTCCTCGCGGCTCGTGACGCCCGCGACCTGCGTGAGGTCGGCGCCGGCGGCCAGGTAGTACGGCTTGCCCGTGACCGCGACCGCCTGGACCTCGCCGGCGCGCACGCGGTCGCGCACCGACGTCAGCGTCGCGGTGAGCTCCGCGATGCCCGTCGGGCCGAACGTGGTGGGCTTGGTGTGGTCCAGGCCGTTGTCGATCGTGACGAGGGCGAGCGTCCCCGCCCCGTCGGGGAGGCGGACGTCGCGGGCGAGGGCGTGCGCGACGCGCTCGGTGCGCGGCGAGCCCACGGCGCCGGTCGTGCGGCCGGTCGTCGGGCTGGGCGTGGGGGTGGTCTCGCCGCTCACGGGGCGACCTCCTCGTCGGTCGGGGCGGCGCCGGCCGCGGTGGTGGCCGTCGGCTCGTACTCGGCGTGGTGCGGGTTCTCCCAGATGACGGTGCCGCCCTGGCCGAGACCGACGCACATCGTCGTGAGCCCGTAGCGGACCTCGGGCCGCTCGGCGAACTGGCGGGCGAGCTGCGTCATGAGCCGGACGCCCGACGACGCGAGCGGGTGACCCACGGCGATCGCACCGCCGTACGGGTTGACGCGCGGGTCGTCGTCCGCGATCCCGAACGCGTCGAGGAATGCGAGCACCTGCACGGCGAACGCCTCGTTGATCTCGAAGAGCCCGATGTCGTCGATCGTCAGACCCGCACGCTCGAGCGCGCGGTGCGTCGCGGGCACCGGACCGACGCCCATGATCTCGGGCTCGACGCCCGCGTACGCGAAGGAGACGAGCCGCATGCGCACCGGCAGGCCGAGCTCGGCGGCGGTGTCCTCGGCGGCCAGGAGGCACGCGGTGGCGCCGTCGGTCAGCGGCGCGGAGGTGCCCGCCGTGACGCGCCCGCCGGGGCGGAACGGGGTCGGGAGCGTGGCGATCGCCTCGACGGTCGTGTCCGGACGGGGCGGCTCGTCGGCCGTCGCGAGGCCCCAGCCCCGCTCGGGGTCGCGCGTGGCGACGGGCACGAGGTCCGGGTCGATCTTGCCCGCGGCGAGCGCGTCGGCGTACTTGCGCTGGCTCGCCACCCCGTACGCGTCGGCGCGCTCGCGCGTGAGGCCCGCGTCGCGGTCGTGCAGGTTCTCGGCCGTCACGCCCATGTTGAGCGCGTCGGCCGCGACGAGCCGCTCGGACAGGAAGCGCGGGTTGGGGTCGGCGTCGAACCCCATGGGGTGGTGGCCCATGTGCTCGACGCCGCCGGCCAGCGCGACGTCGGCCGCGCCCACGCCGATCTGACCCGCGAGGTTGGTGACCGCGGTCATCGCGCCGGCGCACATGCGGTCGATCGCGTAGCCGGGCACGCTGCGCGGCAGCCCGGCGAGCACGCCGACCGTGCGGCCGAGGGTCAGGCCCTGGTCGCCGGCCTGCGTGGTCGCGGCGATCGCGACCTCGTCGACCCGCTCCGGCGGGAGCTGCGGGTGGCGGCGCAGGAGCTCACGGACGGTCTTGACCGCGAGGTCGTCGGCGCGTGTGTGGCCGTACAGGCCGTCGGGGCGTGCGCGGCCGAACGGGGTGCGGACCCCGTCGACGAACACGGTGCGACGGACGGCGGGGGCGGCGGGCATCGGGGCCTCCTGAGGGACGACGGTGTCCAGGGGTGGTCAACGACCGGGAAGCGCTGCGGGTGTCCCGCGAGCTGCACGGACGCCGGGACCTTCGACCCACCGGGCCGAAGTTACCCGAGAGTAACATCCGTCGCCCGGCCCCGGGCGGGTTCCGCGCAGCGATCCGGGCTCAGGCCCGGCTCAGGCCCGGCTCAGGCCCCGAGGGTCGCGAACGCCGCCGCGAACGGCCCCGCCACGAGCTCGACCTGCCACGCGCGAGCGCCCCCGGCGGTGAGCTGCTCGGCGATCGACCCCGCGTCGAGCGAGGAGGGCGGCGACCAGCACAGGCGCCGCAGCAGGTCCGGCTGCAGGAGGTTCTCGACCGGCACCGTGTGCTGCTCCGACAGGCTCGCCACCACGTCGCGCGCGGCGGCGAGCCGTGCGGCAGCGGCAGGGTCACGGTCCGCCCACGCGCGCGGCGGCGGGGGCGCGTCGCTCTTCGGCCCGCGCACCGACGGCAGCTCGGAGTCGGGCAGCGCGAGTGCGCGGTCGATCGCGGACTGCCACAGCGGTGCGCGCCGCCGCGTGCCCTTGCCCGAGAACGCCGGCAGTGCCGTCAGTGCCGCGACACCGCGTGGCAGCGCCTGCGCGGCCGCGACGATCGCCGCGTCCGGCAGCACGCGCCCGGGCGACAGGTCGCGCTGGCGCGCGTTCGTGTCACGCGTCTCCCACAGCTCCCGCACGACCGCGAGCCGACGCGCGTCCCGGACCGCGTGCAGGCCCGAGACGCGGCGCCACGGCTCCACGCGCGGGGGCGGCGCGGGTGCGGTCCGCACGGCCTCGAACTCCTGGGCGGCCCACTCGGCCTTGCCGCTCACCGCGAGCCGCTCCGCCAGGACCTCACGCACCTCCACCAGCACCTCGACGTCGAGCGCCGCGTACCGCAGCCACTCCACCGGCAGCGGACGCGTGGACCAGTCCACGGCCGAGTGCTCCTTGGCGAGGCCGAGGCCGAGGGTGTCGGCCACGACGGCCGCGAGCCCCACGCGTTCCATGCCCAGCAACCGGGCGGCGAGCTCGGTGTCGAACACGCGCGAGGGGCGCATGCCCTGCTCCGCGAGGCCGGGCAGGTCCTGCGACGCGGCGTGCAGCACCCACTCGACGCCGACGAGCGCCTCCGACAGCGCCGACAGGTCGGGCAGCGCGATCGGGTCGACGAGTGCCGTGCCGGCGCCCTCGCGCCGGAGCTGGACCAGGTACGTGCGCTGGCCGTAGCGGTACCCCGACGCGCGCTCCGCGTCGACCGCGACGGGGCCGGTCGCCGCGCCGAAGGCCGCGACGACGGCGGCGAGCGCCTCGGGGGTGTCGACGACCGGCGGGACACCCTCGGCCGGCTCGGTCAGTGCGACGACCTCCACCGCCGCGGGGGTCCCGGGCGTCGTGGTCTCGTCGGTCGCTGCCGGGTCGGTCGCTGCAGGGTCGGCCACGGTCGAGGAGTCGACGTCCGCGGTCCCGGCGGGCGCGCGCTCGTCGTCCTCAGGTCGCATGTTCCCACCGTAGGCGACGTGGCTGCGCTGCCACGCGAAGCGCGCCGCAAGTCGTGGGACGACAGCGTCAGTCGAGGAGTCCGCCACGGAACGACATGGCGACCAGGTGGGCACGGTCGCCCGTGCCGAACTTGCGGGAGATGCGCGCGAGGTGGCTCTTGACCGTCAGCGCGGACAGGCCGAGCTCCTCGCCGATCAGCCGGTTGCTGCGCCCCTGGGCGACGAGCTTGAGGACGCTCAGCTCACGGGTCGTGAGCTCCGGCAGGGACGGCGCGGGCGGGGGAGCGGCCGGTGTGCGCTGGAGCGACGGCGACGTGGCGCCCGCGACCGCGCCACGCACCCCGCCGGCGAGCAGGATGCCGAGCTCCTGGCGGCTCGCGCGGCGGGTCAGCACGACGACGCGCTGGCTCCCGCGGCGGCGCAGGTTCTGTACGAGCGAGCTCCCGTCGCCGTCGGCGAGCTCGGTGACGACGACGCACATGTGGTGGGCCGCGGCGGGGCGCGTCGCGGCCTGGCCCGCCGAGGCAGCAGGACGGGCGACGGGTGCGCGGCGCAGCGGCTCGATGCTCACGACGTGCTGATCGGCACCCCGGTCCGGGGACTTGAGCCCCGGTAGGACGAATCCGTCACACCGGTGACGTGAGTGCGCTGCTCAGGCTGCGTGTCAGCGGTGCGGACCGAGCGTCAGTGGCGCGGGCCGAGCGGGACCACGCCCTCGGGCAGCGGCGGCAGGCCGGCCGCGGTGCACAGCAGCGTCTCCCACGCCCGCAGGTGGTCGCGCAGGTCGTCGTCCGCCGCCGTCCACGACGCGCGGATCTCGAGCTCGGTCTGCTCGGCCCGCACCTCGAGCGCGCCGAAGCTCTGGGACAGCACCCGGGTGACCGTCCCACCCGCGGCGTGCGCCTCGAGGCCGACGCTCGCGAGCGCGTCGAGGAACCAGGTCCACGCGACCTCCGCGAGCAGCGGGTCCGCGCCGACCTCCGGCTCGAGCGTCGCCCGCACGAGCGTCACCAGCCGGAACCGGCCGTCCCACGCCTCCTGGCCCGCCGGGTCGTACAGCACGACGAACCGGCCCGACGCGAGCTCGGCGGCCGCGACGGAGCGACGCGCGGTGCGCACCTCGGCCGTGAGCGCCGCCGAGAAGGGCGCGATGCGGGCCGGACCCGGCACCTCGTCGAGGAGCACCTCGGGTCGGACGCTGACGGCACGCAGCGAGCGCAGGGCCTGGACGAACTCGACGGGGACGTCGTCGGGGCCGGCGGGGGTCATGGTTGCCGAGCGTAGGCAACGGGGCCCACGCGCGCGTGCAGGGCGCGCCGAGCGCCTGTGGAGGACGCGCTCGGGCGTCCTCGTCGCGCCGCTACCGTCCCGACCGTGCCGCACGAGGCGCACCGACGACGAGCGACGGGGGAGCAGTCATGGACGCGAACGGACCACGCACGGGGGACACGGGCGGGGGCTTCGTCCCCTCGGCGCGGACGGGCGGCCGCAGGCCGCGTGCCGGGTCGGCGCCGTCGCGCGCGAGGGGGTCGTCGACGGTCGCAGCACCCGGCGCCGCCGCGGACGGCGGGCCGGACGTCCGCCCGGACGGCCGCCCGGACGGCCGCCCGGACGGCGGGGTGGAGGGCGCCTGGCACGAGGGGGCGAGCGAGCGCATCGCGCGGCAGGTGCGGGACGCGGAGCGGCACGCGGAGGCGGCCGAGGCGCTGCGCGACGAGCTCGCGCGCCAGCACGCGTCCGCGCGCTCCGGGCGCGGCGAGGTGCGCGTGGAGGTCGACGCGCGCGGACGCCTCGTCCGGCTCGTGCTGTCCGACCGCGCGACGGCGCTGCCCGCCGCGACGCTCGCACGGCTCATCGAGGACACGGCCCACGCCGCGGCGCACCAGGTCGACGCGTCGGCGCTCGCGCTCGTCGAGCGGCGCCTCGGAGCGGGCTCCCCGCTGCTGGCCGCGATGCAGGAGGACCTCACGCTCGGCGCGGCCCCGCGGTGAGACATCTTGACCCCTGATCGTCCCGGCGGGGCGTCGGGGCGTGCGCACTAGGCTGAGGCGGCACCTCATCCGGCACACCACACGTCCGCGCCCGCCGAGGCGACGAACCGAAGGAGCACCACACAGCATGGTCGACATCGCCCCCGGCGGTCAGGTCGGGATCGCGCAGATCGGCGTCACCGGGCTCGCGGTCATGGGCCGCAACCTGGCGCGCAACTTCGCCCGCAACGGCTTCACCGTGGCCGTGCACAACCGGTCGTGGGAGAAGACGGCCTCGCTGGTCGCCGAGCACGGCGACGAGGGCACGTTCGTGCCGTCGGAGTCGGTCGCGGACTTCGTCGCGTCGCTCGAGCGGCCGCGCAAGGTCGTCGTGATGGTCAAGGCCGGTGCGGCGACCGACGCGGTGATCGACGAGCTCGTGCCGTTCCTCGAGGAGGGCGACATCGTCGTCGACGCCGGGAACGCGCACTTCCCGGACACGGTGCGCCGCGAGAACGCGCTGCGTGCCCAGGGCCTGCACTTCGTCGGCTCGGGCGTCTCGGGCGGTGAGGAGGGCGCGCTGCTGGGCCCGTCGATCATGCCGGGCGGCACGCGCGAGTCCTACGCGAGCCTCGGCCCGATCCTGGAGACGATCGCGGCGAAGGTCGACGGCGTGCCCTGCTGCACGTACGTGGGCCCGGACGGCGCCGGGCACTTCGTCAAGATGGTGCACAACGGCATCGAGTACGCGGACATGCAGCTCATCGCGGAGGCGTACGACCTGCTCAAGCAGGGGCTCGGCGCGTCCGCCGCCGAGATCGGCGAGATCTTCGCCGAGTGGAACACCGGGGACCTCGAGTCGTTCCTCATCGAGATCACCGCCGACGTGCTGCAGCACGTGGACGCGGCGACCGGGTCGGCGTTCGTCGACGTGGTGCTGGACCAGGCGGAGCAGAAGGGCACCGGCCGCTGGACCGTGCAGAACGGCCTCGACCTGGGTGTCCCGATCACCGGCATCGCGGAGGCCACGTTCGCGCGCGCGCTGTCCGGCGGGGTGGCCCAGCGCGAGGCCGCGCGCGGCGTGCTGCCCGCGGCGACCACGCCGTGGGAGGTGACCGACCGGGACGCGTTCGTCGAGGACGTGCGCCTGGCGCTGTACGCGTCCAAGGTCGTGGCGTACTCGCAGGGCTTCGACCAGATCGCCGCCGCCTCCGAGCAGTTCGGCTGGGACATCGACCGCGGGGCCATGGCGCGCATCTGGCGCGGCGGCTGCATCATCCGCGCCCGGTTCCTCAACCGCATCACCGAGGCGTACGAGCGTGCCCCGCACCTGCCGCTGCTGCTGGCCGACGAGTACTTCGCCGGTGCGGTCGGCAACGGTGTGGCCGCGTGGCGTCGGATCGTCGCCGGGGCCGCGCTGCACGGCGTGCCGACCCCCGCGTTCTCGTCGTCCCTCGCGTACTACGACGGCGTGCGTGCCGAGCGTCTGCCCGCCGCCCTCATCCAGGCGCAGCGCGACTTCTTCGGCGCGCACACCTACCGCCGCACCGACCGCGACGGCTCGTTCCACACCCTGTGGTCGGGCGACCGCACCGAGCAGGACGCGTGACGCAGGCCAGCGCCCCCGCCGGGGGTCACGGGACGGACGCGCGTGCGCTCCAGCCCGTGATCCTCGGCGCGGACATCGGTGTCTACGCGCTCGCGCGGTCGTTCCACGAGCAGTACGGCGTGACGTCCGTGGTCGTCGCGGGCGCCGCGCTCGGTCCCGTGCAGCACTCGCAGATCGTCGAGCACGAGATCGTCGCGGACGGGCACGACCCGCGCCAGCTCGTCGACCGTCTGCTTCAGGTCGCGCACCGCCTGCCGGACCGCCGGCTGCTGCTGATGGCGAACTCGGACTGGCTCGTGCGCGTCGTCGTCGAGCACCGCACCGAGCTCGAGCCGTTCTACGCGGTGCCGTTCCTCTCGGCGGACCTGCTGGCCCGCATCAGCGACAAGGCGACGTTCGCGGAGATCTGCGCCGAGCTCGACATCTCGGTCCCGCGCACGATCGTCCAGTCGTTCGGCGCGGACGAGCCCGACGTTCCCGTCGACCTGGAGTACCCGCTGATCGCGAAGGCGGCGAGCAGCGCGGACTACCAGGACGTCGAGTTCGAGGGGAAGAAGAAGGTCTTCGAGATCTCCTCGGCCGACGAGCTCGCGGCGCTGTGGCGTTCGCTGCGCGCGGCGGGGTACCGCGGCCGGTTCGTCGTGCAGGAACTCGTTCCGGGCGACGACACGCAGATGCGCTCGGTCACCGCGTACGTGGACCAGCGCGGGGTCGTGACCCTCTCGTGCTGCGCGCACGTGCTGCTCGAGGAGCACACCCCGTCCGGCCTGGGGAACCCGGCCGCGATGGTCACCTACCGCGACGACGCGATGCTCGAGCAGGCGCACCGGTTCCTCACCGCGACCGGCTACGTGGGCTTCGCGAACTTCGACGTCAAGGTCGACCCGCGCACGGGCCGGTTCCGGTTCTTCGAGGTCAACCCGCGCATCGGGCGGAACAACTACTACGTGACCGCGGCGGGTGCCAACCCGGTGCGGTTCGTCGTGGAGGACCGCATCGAGAACCGCGCGGTCGATCCCGTCGTCGTCGACCGCGAGGTGCTCTACTCGATCCTGCCGCACCGCCTCCTGCTGCGGTACGTGCGGGACCCGCAGCTCGGGGCGCGCGTGCGCGGCCTGATCCGGGCGGGCGCCACCGCGCACCCGCTGCGCTACCGCAAGGACCTGTCGCCGCGGCGTCGGTTCTACGTGCTCGCGGCAGCGGTCAACCAGGTGCGCAAGTTCCGTCGCTGGTACCCGGAGCCCACTGACACGGGCTTCTGACCCGCGTCGGCGCAAGCGTCGAGATCCTCGCGGTCACCCGAGCTCGGACGTGCCCGAGTACAGGTGCAGCACCGGGATGTGCAGCTCGTCGCGGGCCCGGGACGCCCAGTCGCGGTGGAACGTGTCGAGCCACGCGTGCGGGTAGGTGACGATCGCGACCTCACGCGCGTCGTGCGCCGCGGCGGCGGCGCGCAGCGCGGGCAGTGGGTCGTCGTCGACGACCTCGCCGGTCGCGGTCCGGCCGGCCGCGGCGAACTCCGCGAGCGTGCTCGAGAGCTGCTCGGCGGCCGTCGCGGTCGCCTCGCGCTCGGTGGGCTCCTTGCCGCGCAGGCGCTCGAGCGCGCCCTTGATCTCGCCGAGCCCGAGGTCGTCGACGATGGTCGGCAGCAGCGGTCGGTCGGTGTCGGCGGGCACCAGCACGTGGTACGCGAGCTGCTCGCCCTCGTGGAGGGCGAGCAGGTGCTGGACGTCGACGGGCGCGAGGGTGTCCTCGATGAGCACCAGGATCGTGTCGGTCACGTCGCCGAGCCTAGTTGCGAACGCGCGTCGTGGCTGGCCGTGCGCAGGTCCCAGCGCCCGAGCAGGACGCCGTCGGCGTGCAGGAGCTGCACGAGGCGCGCGGGCAGGGGGTCGCGTACCCACGGCGCGCCGTCCAGGACCCGCGGTGCAGGGCCGCCCACGACCGTCGGGCTCCACGTGAGGAAGAGCTCGTCGACGAGGCCCAGCGACACGAGCTCCCCGAGCAGCGTCGGCCCGCCCTCGGTGAGCACCGCGGTCAGGCCGCGCTCGGCCAGCGCGGCGAGGGCACCTCGCAGGTCGACGGCGGAGCGGCCCGCGACGACGAGGTCGTCGCCGAGCCGGTCGCGCAGCTCCCCGACGCGCGGGCTCGTCGCGCACGTGACGACGAGCGGCGGGCGCTCGGCGTCGAGCAGCGCGCCCGGCACGTCGCCGGACCGCGTGACGACGGCGAGCGCGGGGCGGTCGCCCCGACCGTGCGCGCGGCGCGTCGCGGCCACCGCGGGCGGCAGGTCCAGCTCGCGGTAGCGCTCCTGGCGGACCGTGCCCGCGCCGACGAGCACCACGTCGGCCAGCGCGCGCAGCGCGGTGAACACGCGCAGGTCGGCCGGTCCGTTGATCGAGCCCGTGACGCGGTCCGGGCCGGTCGCGGCGCCGTCGAGCGTGGCGATCATGTTGGCACGCACGGACCGGCCGGGGGCGAGGTCGTCGAGCAGCGCGACCAGCTCGGCCTCGTCCTCCCGCGGCTCGAGCCGCGTGGGGGGCGCGGCGGTCGCGTGCAGCAGGACGTCGAGCGCGGGGGAGTCGGTCATGGTCAGACCGTAGGGTGCCTGCGCTCGCCCCGGGTCACAGCGAGTCGGCGAGGGCGGCGACGTCGCCGACGACGATGACCGCGGGGTTGGCCACCGCGCGCTCGCGCGCGAGGTCCGCGATGGTCGCGAGGGTGCCGACCGTCGTGCGCTGGCTCGGCAGGGTGCCGTTCTCGACGACGGCGACCGGTGTCCCGGGGTCGGTGCCGTGCGCGACGAGCGCGTCGGCGTACGCGCCGATGCGCGCGACCCCCATGAGCAGCACGAGCGTGCCGCCGAGCTGCGCGAGGGCGGACCAGTCGGGGTCGGTGTCGTGCGCGGACAGGATCGTGACCTGACGGGACAGGCCGCGGTGGGTCACCGGGATGCCCGCGGCACCCGGCACCGCGACGGCGCTCGTCACGCCCGGCACGACCGTGACGGGCACGCCGGCCGCCACGCACGCGGCAACCTCCTCGCCGCCACGCCCGAGCACGTACGGGTCGCCGCCCTTGAGACGCACGACGCGCAGCCCGGCGCGCGCGCGGTCCACGAGCACCGCGTTGATCTGGGTCTGCGTGAGCGTGTGCGCGTGCGGGGCCTTGCCCGCCTCGACGACCTCGACCTCGTCGGGCAGCTCCGCGAGCAGCTCGCGCGGCCCGAGGCGGTCGACCACCACGACGTCGGCCTCGGCGAGCGCGCGCCGACCCTTGGTCGTGATGAGCCCCGGGTCACCCGGCCCACCGCCGACGAGCGTGACGGAGCCCGTCGCGGGCGCCCGGTGGTGCCGCAGCGGGAGGCCGCCGGTGTCCAGGAGCAGCGCGATCGCGGACCGCAGCGCGGCGGCGCGACGCGGGTCGCCGCCCGCGTTGACGGCGACGGTGACGTCCCCGGAGCGTGCCACCGCGGGCGTCCATGCGGAGGACGCGGCGTGGTCGTCGGCGCGGACGCACCACACGCGCGCGTTCTCGGCGTCGGCCGCGACCTGGTCGTCGATCGCCCGCACACCCGTGGCGGTGTGCACGAGCCACGCGTCCGCGAGGTCGCCGGTGGCGTAGTCGCGCCGCTCCCAGCGCACGCCGCCGCGCGCGGCGAGCGCCGCCAGGTCCTCGCAGAGCGCGGGCGCGACGACGAGGACGTCGGCCCCGTCCTCGACGAGGCGTGCGCAGCGGCGGGCCGCGACCGGACCTCCGCCGACGACGAGCACGCGCCGTCCGGCCAGGTCCAGCAGGAGCGGGTGCATCAGATGCCTGCCCCCGCGAGCCAGTCCGCGTCGGCCGTCTCGTCCGCGACGACCTCGGGGGCGAGACGGTCGAGCAGCGTCGGGCCGACCATGCCGGCGGCGAGCGTCGAGCCGTCCGCTGGGTCGACGAGGAGGAACGCGCCGGTCCCGCGGTGCTCGGCGTAGTCGTCGAGCAGCACGGGCTCGGCGAGCCGCACGCGCACGCGACCGATCGCGTTGAGCCCGAGCCCCGTGGGGGTCGCGTCCGACGACGTGTCGGTGGCGTCCACCTGGTGCAGCGTGTCGACGCCGCTGAGCAGCTCGACCGTCTGGGTGTCGACGTCGAGGCGAGCGTCGACCTCGCGCAGGAGCGCGCGCACGGTGCGCGTGCCGACGCGGACGAGCAGACGCGCGCCCAGCACCGAGCGGCGCTCCGACAGCCAGCACACGGTGCCCACGAGGTCCTGCCCGAGGGTCACGGACGCACCGGTGGGGACGAGCACGTCGCCGCGGGAGATGTCGAGCTCGTCGGCGAGCCGCACGGTCACGGACCGGCCCGCGGTCGCCTCGTCGAGCGGGCCGTCGAACGTGTCGATGCCCGTGACGAGGCTCGTCTTGCCGGACGGGAGCACCGTCAGCGCGTCGCCCACGCGCACGGTGCCCGACGCGATGCGCCCGGCGTACCCGCGGTAGTCGGGGTGCTCCGCGGTGCGCGGCCGGATGACCACCTGCACGGGCAGGCGCAGCTCGTCCTCGGCACGCGCGTCGGTGACGGGCACCGTCTCGAGGTGCTCGAGCAGCGTCGGGCCGTCGTACCAGGGTGTGCGCGCCGAGCGATCGACGACGTTGTCGCCCGTGAGCGCGGAGACCGGCACGGCCAGCACGTCGCTCAGCCCGAGCCCCGTCGCGTACGCGGCGAAGTCGTCGGCGATCGCGCGGAACGTGTCGCCGTCGAAGTCGACCAGGTCCATCTTGTTGACGGCGAGCAGCACGTGCGGGACGCCGAGCAGCGCGGCGACCGTGGCGTGCCGCCGCGTCTGCTCGAGCACGCCCTTGCGGGCGTCCACCAGCACGATCGCGAGCTGGGCGGTCGAGGCGCCCGTGACCATGTTGCGCGTGTACTGCACGTGGCCCGGGGTGTCCGCGAGGACGAACGCGCGTCGGGCCGTCGAGAAGTAGCGGTACGCGACGTCGATCGTGATGCCCTGCTCGCGCTCGGCGCGCAGGCCGTCGGTGAGCAGGGCGAGGTCGACCTCGCCCGCGGCGGCGCCGCGCGCCGCGGTCGCGCGCTCGACGGCCGAGAGCTGGTCGGCGAGCACCGACTTCGTGTCGTACAGCAGGCGCCCGATCAGCGTGGACTTGCCGTCGTCGACGGAGCCGGCGGTGGCGAGCCGCAGGAGCTCGCGCGAGGCGTGCTCGGCGGCGCCCTCGGACAGCGCGGTGGGTGCGGTGCCGGGGGCGGGGGTGGGGGACGTCGTCACGGGTCTCGTCTCGTCGTTCGTCTGGGTGGGGCCGGGGGCGGTGGGCATCAGAAGTACCCCTCCCGCTTGCGGTCCTCCATGGCGGCCTCGGACGCGCGGTCGTCGGCGCGGGTGGCGCCACGCTCGGTGAGGCGGCTCGCGGCGACCTCGGCGATGACGTCTGCGACGGTCGTCGCGGACGAGTCGACCGCTCCGGTGCAGCTCATGTCACCCACGGTGCGGTACCGCACGGTGCGCGTCTCGAGCCGCTCGTCGGCGCGAGGCCCACCCCACTCGCCGGGTGCGAGCCACATGCCGTCACGCGCGAACACCTCGCGCTCGTGCGCGTAGTAGATCCCGGGCAGCTCGATGCCCTCGCGCTCGATGTAGCGCCACACGTCCAGCTCGGTCCAGTTGGACAGCGGGAACACGCGCACGTGCTCGCCGGGCTTGTGGCGGCCGTTGTACAGGTCCCACAGCTCGGGGCGCTGGCGGCGCGGGTCCCACTGGCCGAACTCGTCGCGCAGGGAGAACACGCGCTCCTTGGCACGCGCCTTCTCCTCGTCGCGACGACCGCCGCCGAACACCGCGTCGAACCGGTTGCTCGTGATCGCGTCGAGCAGTGGGACGGTCTGCAGCGCGTTGCGCGACCCGTCGGGGCGCTCGCTGACGCGGCCGTCGTCGATCGCGTCCTGCACATGCGCGACGACGAGCCGCAGCCCGTGCCGCGTGACCGTCGCGTCGCGGTACTCGAGCACCTCGGGGAAGTTGTGCCCGGTGTCGACGTGCAGCAGCGCGAACGGGACCGCGGCGGGCCAGAACGCCTTGCGCGCGAGGTGCAGCATGACGATCGAGTCCTTGCCGCCCGAGAACAGCAGCACGGGTCGCTCGAACTCGCCGGCGACCTCGCGCATCACGTGGATCGCCTCGGACTCGAGCGCGTCGAGCTGGGTCAGGCGGGTGGGGGACAGCGGGGAGGCCACCGGCGTGGGGGACGTGGCGCCGAGGGTCGTCGTCATGTGTGCAGACCGCATTCCGTCTTGGAGGTACCGGACCAGCGCCCCGCCCGCGGGTCCTCGCCCGGGGCGACGGCGCGCGTGCAGGGGGCGCACCCGATCGAGGTGTAGCCCGCCTGCCTCAGGGGGTTGAGCACGACGCCGTGGGTCTCGACGTACTCGTCCACCTGCGCCTGCGTCCAGGCGGCGAGAGGGTTGAGCTTCACCTTGCCACGCTTGGCGTCCCAGCCGACGACCGTGATGTCGGTGCGGGTCGGGGCGTCCTCGCGGCGCATGCCGGTGACCCACGCCCGGTAGGGCGCGAGGCCGCGCTCGAGCGGCTCGACCTTGCGCAGCGCGCAGCACAGGTTCGGGTCGCGGTCGTGCAGGCGCGGGCCGTGCTCGGCGTCCTGCTCCGCGACCGTGCGCAGCGGCAGGACCGTGCGCAGCCGGATGTCGGTGAAGTCGGCGTAGTAGTCGCGCGTGCCGATCGTCTCGGCGAAGTGGTAGCCGGTGTCGAGGAAGATGACCTCGATCCCGGGCACCGCCCGCGCGGCCATGTGCACGAGGACCTCGTCGCCCATGGACGACGCGACGACGAGGTCGCGGCCGAACGTGCGCGCGGCCCACGCGAGGATCTCCTCGGGGTGGGCGCCCTCGAGCTCGACGCCCGCGCGGGTCGCGAGCTCGCGCAGCTCGTCGGGGGACAGGTCGGCCGCGGCCGGCGTCGTCGTGCTCATCGGGCACCTCCCGCGATCGCCGGGCGCGGCGTGCGCTCAGCCGGGTCGGCGACGGACACGAACCGCACCGCGAAGGTGCGCGCGCACGAGCGGCACTCCCACTGCCCGTGGGTCTCGCCCGCGGGCCACAGGTCCTCGCTCGCGCAGAACGGGCAGTAGTACGGGACCGCGCGTCCCTCGCCGGAGCCGCTCATCGCAGGTCCTCCTCTGCCGCTCGGTGCACCCACTGCGCGAACTGCTCACCCTCGAGGCGCTGCTCGTCGAACCGGCGCGTGACGCGCTCGATGTAGTCGGGCAGCTCGGACGACGGCACGCGCAGCCCGCGCAGCGTCTTGCCGAGCCCGCTGGTGAGGCCGAGCCCGCCGCCGAGGTGGACCTGGTAGCCCTCCTCGCCCTGCGCGAGCGCGCCCTTGAGACCGATGTCGGCGGTCTGGATCCGCGCGCAGGAGTTCGGGCAGCCGTTGACGTTGATCGTGAGGGGCTGGTCGAACGTGGGCAGGCGGCGCTCGAGCTCGCCGACGAGGGCCGTGGCCCTGGCCTTCGTCTCGACGATCGCGAGCTTGCAGAACTCGATGCCGGTGCACGCGAGCGTGCCACGCCGGAACGTCGAGGCGCTGCGCACCTGCAGGCCGAGCGCCTCGAGGCCGTCGACCACCGCGTCGACCTTGTCGCCCGGCACGTCGATCACGACGAGCTTCTGCTCGGTGGTGAGCTGCACGCGGTCCGAGCCCGCGAGCTCGACGAGGTCCGCGACCGCGTCGAGCACCTCGCCCGAGATCCGGCCGACCGCGGGTGCGGCGCCGATGTAGAACCGGCCGTCCTTCTGCGGGTGCACGCCCACGTGGTCGCGTCGGCCCGTCGGCGGGGGCGGCGGCTCGGGACCGTCGGGCAGCGCGTACCCGAGGTACTCCTCCTGGAGCACCTGGCGGAACAGCTCCGGCCCCCAGTCGGCGAGCAGGAACTTCAGGCGCGCGCGCGTGCGCAGCCGGCGGTACCCGTAGTCGCGGAAGATCGACGTCACCCCGACCCACACCTCGGGGATCTGCTCGAGCGTCACGAACGCGCCGAGCCGCTTGCCGAGCATCGGGTTGGTGGACAGCGCGCCGCCGACCCACAGGTCGAAGCCGGGGCCGAGCTCGGGGTGGACCACGCCGACGAACGCGACGTCGTTGATCTCGTGCGCGACGTCCTGGTGCGGCGAGCCGCTGACCGCGGTCTTCCACTTGCGCGGCAGGTTCGAGAACGCCGGGTCGCCGATGTAGCGGCGGTGGATCTCCTCGATCGCGGGCGTGCCGTCGATGATCTCGTCGGCCGCGACGCCCGCGACGGGCGAGCCGATGATGACGCGCGGGACGTCGCCGCACGCCTCCTGCGTCGTGAGGCCGACCGACTCGAGGCGGCGCCAGATCTCGGGCACGTCCTCGATGCGGACCCAGTGCAGCTGGATGTTCTGGCGGTCGGTGATGTCCGCGGTGCCGCGGCCGAACTCGCGCGAGACGCCCGCGACGGTGCGCAGCTGGGCGAGCGACAGCCGGCCGCCGTCGCAGCGCACGCGGAGCATGAAGTACTCGTCCTCGAGCTGCTCGGGCTCGAGCGTGGCCGTCTTGCCGCCGTCGATGCCGGGGCGGCGCTGCGTGTACAGGCCCCACCAGCGCATGCGGCCGCGCAGGTCGTCACCGGGGATCGAGTCGAAGCCCTCGTGGGCGTAGATCGTCTCGATGCGGTGCCGCACGGACAGGCCGTCGTCGACCTGCTTCATCTCCTCGTTGCCGTTGAGCGGTGTCCGCTCGGGGTCGAAGGCCCACTGGCCCTCGGGCTTGGCGGCGGGTGGTGCGATCCGGGTCTGCGCCATGAGGCGCTACCTCCAGGACGTTCACGGGCTCGGCTGCGCTCAGGACCCGGCCTGGAGCCGGGTTCATCCCTCTGGGCACAGACCGCGCGCCCAGGGTGGGGGACGGGGGCGGGGTCAGTTGCTCCGCAGACAGCAGCACATGCACATGGACGTGCGGGCACACGCAGCGGAGGCGGCGCAAGGCCGACAGCACCGCACGAACCCGGACTCGATCACGCGTCGAGGTTCACACGCTGTCGCCCGATCGGGGAGTCCCAGACCGGATGATGAGACGCACATGACACGATGCGGACGCCCGATGGGTCACGAGGTGGACGTACCCTGGACGACCGTGACGGACCTCCAGCCGGACCCGACGCACGGCCGTGCCGCGGCCGTGCGGTCGCTCGCCGCGACCGTGCCGGCGGTCGCGCCCGACCGGCTCGTCGCCGAGCTCGTCCCGCCCCCGCACTTCGCCGGCGCGTCGTTCGAGTCCTACGTGCCGGACCCCGCGCACCCGAGCCAGGCCGCGGCGGTCGAGCGCCTGCGCCGCGCGACCGAGCAGGTCGTCGGGTCGACCGGCTCGTCGTGGTGGCGCCGCCGGCGCACGCAGCCCGAGGCGGTCTACCTCGACGGCGGGTTCGGAGTCGGCAAGACGCACCTGCTCGCGGCGCTCGCGCACGCCGTGACCGCCGCGGGCGGGCGGGCCGCGTTCGGCACGTTCGTCGAGTACACCAACCTCGTCGGAGCGCTCGGCTTCCGGCAGACCGTCGCAGCGCTGTCCGCCTACCGCCTGGTGTGCATCGACGAGTTCGAGCTCGACGACCCCGGCGACACCGTCCTCATGTCGCGCCTGCTGCGCGAGCTCGCGGACCACGGCGTCGCGCTCGCGGCGACGTCGAACACGCTGCCCGAGTCCCTCGGGGAGGGCCGGTTCGCCGCCGAGGACTTCCTGCGCGAGATCCAGGCGCTCGCCGCGCGGTTCGACGTGCTGCGCATCGACGGCGAGGACTACCGCCACCGGTCGGTCGAGCACGGCGACGCGCTGGCCGACGACGCGGTGCGCGAGGCCGTGACGGGTCGTCCTGGCGCGACGCTCGACGACTTCTCGGCGCTGCTCGCGCACCTCGCGACCGTGCACCCCTCCAAGTACGGCGCGCTCCTGGACGGCACGGAGGTCGTCGGGTTGACGGGCGTGGGGCCGGTGACGCGCCAGGAGGTGGCGCTGCGGCTGGTCGTGCTGGTGGACCGGCTGTACGACCGCGACGTGCCCGTGCTGCTCGGCGGCGGCGGGACGCAGGGCCTGTTCAGCGACGAGATGCTGCGCGGCGGGTACCGCAAGAAGTACTACCGCGCGCTGTCCCGGCTCGGCGCGTTGGCCGCCGCCGGCGCTCGCGCCACCGCCTGACCGACGCCGAATCGTTTTGCCGCGCGTTGCCGCGTCCGCGCCCCTTGTTCGTCGGGAAAGCGCAATCCTACGGTGGTGGCCCGACTATCGAAGGTGAGGCATGTGATGAGACGACCAGTCGCAGCGCGACTCGTCGGGCTCGGGGCCACCGTGGCCCTGACCGCGACGCTCGGGCTCGCAGCAGTGTCGACCGGCGCCCAGGCGGCGACCGGACAGGCGACAGGCTTCGCGAGCCTGAACGGAGGGACCACGGGTGGCGCGGGCGGACAGACCGTCACCGCCAGCACGGGCACCGCCATCCACGCGGCACTGTGCAGCCGCGCGAGCTCCAGCACGCCGATCACCATCCAGGTGTCGGGCACGATCACGGTGGGCAACACGGCCAAGGTCTCCGGCTCGAGCTGCAACACCGCTTCCGGCGTGATCGAGCTCAAGGGCATCAGCAACGTCACGATCGTCGGCGTCGGCGGCGCGACGTTCGACCAGATCGGCATCCACATCCGCGACTCCAGCAACATCGTGATCCGCGACGTGACCGTCAAGAACGTCAAGAAGTCCGGGTCGCCCACCTCCAACGGCGGGGACGCGATCGGGATGGAGTCGACCGTCCGCAACGTGTGGGTCGACCACGTGACGCTCGAGGCGTCCGGCGGTGAGGACGAGGGCTACGACGGCCTGTTCGACATGAAGGACGACGTCAAGTACGTGACGCTGTCGTACAGCATCCTGCGCAACTCGGGTCGCGGCGGGCTCATCGGGTCGAGCGAGAGCGACCGGGCGAACTCGTTCATCACGTTCCACCACAACCTGTACTCGAACATCGAGTCCCGCACGCCGCTGCTGCGCGGCGGCGTGGCGCACATGTACGACAACCACTACGTCGGGCTCGGCAAGTCCGGGATCAACTCCCGTGCGGGCGCGCAGGCGAAGGTCGAGAACAACTACTTCGAGGACTCCAACGACCCGCTCGGCACGTTCTACACCGACGAGGCCGGCACGTGGCAGGTCGCGGGGAACATCTTCGACAACGTGACGTGGTCGTCGCGCGGCACGGACAACAACCCCGCGGGACCCGACGTGCGCTCGACGACGAGCGTGTCCATCCCGTACGCGTACACGCTCGACGCCGCGACGTGCGTGCCCGCCCTCGTCGCCGCGACCGCGGGCGCGAACAAGGGGCTGAAGGTCTCCGACGGAAGCTGCTCGCCGCAGACCCCGGACCCGACGACCGACCCCACCGGCGGCCCGACGTCGGAGCCGACCGGTGACCCGACCTCGAACCCGACGTCGAACCCGACCCCCGGTGGTCAGAACCTCAGCATCGGCGCCGGCGCTGACGGCTCGAGCAAGGCCAGCGGCACGAGCTACGGCAACGTCGTCGACGGCAACCGGTCGACGTACTGGTCGCCGGGCGGCTCGACCGGCACGGTCTCGGTCAAGTGGTCGTCGGCGACGACGATCTCGTCGGTCGTCGTCGTGGAGGCGTCGGGCGCGACCGGGCGGCTGGGGTCGTGGAACCTCGTGAACGCGGACACCGGCGGCGTGCTGACGTCCGGCAGCGGCGCGGGTGTGGTCACGTTCCCGACGACGAGCCTGAAGAAGGTCAGCCTGCAGGTCACCGGCTCGAACGGCGTGCCGCAGATCGCCGAGCTCGAGACGTACGCGGGCACCGTCACGACGCCCGACCCGGAGCCCACCAGCGACCCGACGTCCGACCCGGAGCCCCCGGGTGGGCCGCAGCCGAGCGCCGGCACGCTCTACGTGTCGCCGAACGGCAGCGCGGGCGCCGCGGGGACCGAGTCCGCCCCGACGACCCTCGCCTCGGCCGTGAGCAGGGTCGCCCCCGGCGGCGAGATCTTCCTGCGGGGCGGCACCTACCGCCTGTCGGAGACCGTGCTCATCACGGCGGACGGGAAGTCGGGTGACCGCACGCTCCTGTCGGCGTACCCGGGGGAGACGCCCGTGCTGGACTTCTCCGCGCAGAGTGAGCTGTCCACCAACCGCGGCCTGTCGCTCAACGCCGACTACTGGCACCTGTACGGGATCGTCGTGCAGCGCGCGGGCGACAACGGCATCTCGATCGGCGGCAGCAACAACGTCGTCGAGCGGGTCGTCACGCGGCACAACCGCGACACGGGCCTGCAGATCTCCCGGGCGGCGTCCGACACGCCGCGTTCCGACTGGCCGGCGAACAACCTCGTCGTGAGCAGCGAGTCGCACGACAACGTGGACTCCGACGGCGAGGACGCCGACGGCTTCGCGGCCAAGCTCACGGTCGGGTCGGGCAACGTGTTCCGGGACACCGTGTCGCACCACAACATCGACGACGGCTGGGACCTGTACACGAAGTCCGACACCGGTGCGATCGGCCCGGTGACGATCGAGCGCTCGCTCGCGTACGAGAACGGCACGCTGTCCGACGGCAGCCAGGCCGGTGCGGGCGACCGCAACGGCTTCAAGCTCGGCGGTGAGGACATCAAGGTCGACCACGTGGTGCGCAACAGCTACGCGGTCCACAACGGCAAGCACGGGTTCACGTTCAACAGCAACCCGGGCTCCCTGACGATCACGAGCAACGTGGCCGTGGGGAACGCGCAGCGCAACTTCAACTTCGACGGCGGCTCGTCGGTGTTCAGCGGCAACGTCTCGTGCGACTCCGGCTCGAAGGACCGGGTCGTCGGGACGGACCGCGGCGACAACGCGTTCTGGTCCGGCTCGAACGCCTCCGCGTGCTCCGCGTACGACGGCGCCCTGGCGTGGTCGTTCGGCGCGGACGGCGCTCTGCGGGTGACGTTCGGCGGCACGAGCCCGGACCCGGGCCCGACGACGTCGCCCGACCCGGGCCCGACCTCGTCGTCGCCGGCGCCGCCCTCGGACGGCTCCTGCACGGCGGCGGTGACGCAGGTCAACGCGTGGGCCGGGGGCTACCAGGCGACCGTGACGGTCACGGCCCGCGACGGCGCCATCGCATCGTGGCGGACCACGCACACGCTGTCCGACCCGACCGCGGTGCAGGGCTGGAACGGCACGTTCACGCAGTCCGGGACGGCGTTGACCGTCTCGAGCACGCCGTGGAACGGGGCGCTGCCGCCGGGCGGCACCGCCTCCTACGGCTGGGTCGGCTCGGGCGCCGCACCGTCCGTGCCGACGACGGTCGGCTGCACGACCGGCTGACCGTGCGAGCACGGCGGGGGTCCGGGGCGACGTCCCCGGGCCCCCGCCGTGGTGTCCTCAGCCGTCGGTGCACGCGATCGCGACGAGCGACGGCACGGGCGTGCCGAACCGGTGGGTGGTGGTCGTCACGGACTGCTCGCGCAGGAACGGGGCGAGCTCGACGCGCCCGGACTCGGTGGCCGGGTGGTCCCAGACCGCGACGTCCGGACGACCGCGCGTCGCCTCGGCCAGCGTGCCCGCAGCCGCCCCGAGGAGCCGGACGCGCCCTCCGGCCAGGTCCGCGACGCGTGCCGACCACGCCGCGTCGTCCTCGGTGACCAGCGCGCTCGCGGCGTCCGTCAGCGCGACCGCCAGGGCGTCGGGCAGCGGGAGGGCGGTCGAGACGACGACGTCGGTCCCGGCCGCCGCGGCCGCCGCGACGACGCGCGCGAGGTCCGCGACCGAGCCGGCGGCGGCGAGGCGCACGAGCACCGGCTCGGGCACGGGCCGGTAGCGCAGGACGTTGCTCTCGCACGTGAGCCCCGTGACGTCGCGCGGCGAGAAACGGGTCGCGAGCGCGTGGGCGTCGCTGCGGGCCCCGCGCTCGACGGCGTCGGCCTCGTCGGGCGGGAGGTCGGCGTGCGCGGCCGCGACGATCGCGCGCACGTGCTCGTCGGACACCGGGGCGCCCTCGACCGCCTGCGTGGGCCGCCAGGAGACGAGCGTGTCCAGGTAGCCGGGTCCGCCGGCTTTGGCGCCCGGACCCACGGCTGAGCGCTTCCACCCGCCGAACGGCTGGCGGCGCACGATCGCACCGGTGATGCCGCGGTTCACGTACAGGTTCCCGGCCTGCACGCGCGCGAGCCACGTCGCGATCTCGTCGGGGTCGAGCGAGTGCAGACCGCTCGTCAGGCCGTAGTCCACGTCGTTGACGACGGCGATCGCCTCGTCGAGGTCCGCGACGGTCATGACCGACAGCACGGGCCCGAAGTACTCGGTGCGGTGCGACCGGGAGCCGGGCTGCACGCCGACCCGCACGCCCGGGGTCCACAGCCGCCCGGCGACGTCGAGGCGGCGCGGCGTGAGCGCCCACGACTCGCCGGGGTCGAGCTCGGTGAGGCCGCCGAGCAGCTTGCCCGCGGCGGGCTCGACGAGCGGCCCCATCTGCGTGCGCGGGTCGTGCGCCTCGCCGACGACGAGCGACGACGCCGCGTCGAGGAGCTGGTCCCGGAACCGGCGTGAGCGCCCGACCGACCCGACGAGCACGACGAGCGAGGCCGCCGAGCACTTCTGACCCGCGTGCCCGAACGCGGACGCGACGACGTCCTTGACGGCGAGGTCCAGGTCGGCGCTGGGCGTCACGACGATCGCGTTCTTGCCGCTCGTCTCGGCGAGCAGGCGCAGGTCGGGGCGGAACGAGCGGAACAGCGCCGCGGTGTCGTACGCGCCGGTGAGGATCACCTGGTCGACACCGGGGTGCGCGACGAGCGTGCGTCCGAGCGCGCCCTCGTCGACCTGCACGAGGTGCAGGACGTCGCGGGGGACCCCCGCCTCCCACAGCAGCTCGGCGAGCACCGCGCCGCACCGCTGCGACTGGCCCGCGGGCTTGAGCACCACGGCGGACCCGGTCGCGAGCGCGGCGAGCGTCGACCCGGCCGGGATGGCGACGGGGAAGTTCCACGGCGGCGTGACGAGCGTGAGGCCGGCCGGGACGGCGGTCGCGCCGTCCACGCGGTCGAGGTCGCGCGCGAGCTCGGCGTAGTAGTGCGCGAAGTCGACCGCCTCGGACACCTCGGGGTCGCCCTGCTCGAGCGTCTTGCCCGTCTCTGCGGCCATGACCTCGAGCAGCGCGTCGCGGTGCTCGTCGAGCACGTCGCCGGCGCGGTGCAGCACGGCCGCACGCTCGTCGGACGTCAGCGCGGCCCACTGCGCGCCGCCCTCGCGCGCGGCGCCGACCACGGCGTCGACCTCGTCCGGCGAGCGCAGCCACGCACCCGCCGCGGCGTCGGTGCCCAGCGTCGAGCCGGGGACGCGCGCCAGCAGGGCCCGCGCGCGGGACCGGTTCTCGACGACGGCCGGATCGGTGTCGGGCGTGTTCGCGAACCCGCCGAGTGCGGGGCGGGGGACCGCGGCGTACCGGTCCGGCACGCGGTGCCGAGCGGGCGCGTCGTCGTCGAGCGCCGCGACGGACGCGAGGAAGCGGTCCCGCTCGCGTGCGAACAGACCCTCGTCGGAGTCCAGGTCGAACACCGCGGACAGGAAGTTCTCGCTCGACGCGCCCTCCTCCAGCCGGCGGATGAGGTACGCGATCGCGACGTCGAACTCGGCCGGTGCGACCACGGGCGTGTACAGCAGCAGTCCACCCACCTCGCGCCGCACCACCTCGGCCTGGCCCGGCGCCATCCCGAGCAGCATCTCCACCTCGACCGCGTCCCGGACCCCGCGCCGGCCCGCGAGCAGCCACGCGTACGCGACGTCGAACAGGTTGTGCCCCGCCACGCCCAGCCGGACGTTGCCCACGCGCTCGGGCGTCAGCGCCCACTCGAGCACACGCTTGTAGTGCGTGTCCGACTCGCGCTTGGAGTGCCACGTGGCGAGCGGCCACCCGTGCAGCTCGGCCTCGACGCGCTCCATCGGCAGGTTGGCGCCCTTGACGAGCCGGACCTTGACGGGCGCGCCACCCCGCGCACGACGAGCCGCGGCCCAGTCCTGCAGGCGCTGCATCGCCGGCAGCGCGTCCGGCAGGTACGCCTGCAGCACGACACCCGCCTCGAGGTGGAGCAGCTCGGGCTCGTCGAGCAGCCGCTGGAACACCGCGAGCGTCAGGTCCAGGTCGCGGTACTCCTCCATGTCGAGGTTGACGAACGTCGTCGGCGACGAGGCCGCAGCCAGCCGGTACAGCGGGCGCAGCTGCTCGACGACGTGCGCGACGGTCTCGTCGAACGCCCACGGCGCGTGCGGCGCGACCACCGACGACACCTTGACCGACACGTAGTCCACGTCGGGCCGCGCCAGGAGCGCCATCGTGCCGTCGAGCCGGCGCCGCGCCTCTCGCTCGCCGAGCACCGCCTCGCCCAGCAGGTTGATGTTGAGCCGCACGCCCTGCGTCCGTAGCCGAGCGATCGCCCGCGTCAGCCCGCGGTCGCTCGCGTCCACGACGAGGTGACCCACGAGGTGACGCAGCACGCGACGCGCCACGGGCACCACGACGTCGGGCAGCGCCGGCGCGAGCGCACCACCGGCGCGCAGCAGCGCCCGCAGCGGCGGTGCCAGGAACCGCGGGGCGCGCCCCGCCAGGTCGTGCAGCGCCGCCGCCGCGACGCGCGTGTCCTGCGGACGGATCACCCCGTCGACGAACCCGACGACGAACGCCAGCCCGTCGGGGTCGTGCAACGCCGCCGCGAGCTGCGCGGCCGACGCGTCCGGCCGGTGACCCGCGGACTCCTGCAGCCACCGTTGCACGAGCGCAACCGCCTCACGCGCGAGCTCGTCGCGCTCGAGGCGCGCGTCCGGCCGGTGCGGGGGGCCGTCGGGGGCGACGTGGGACGAGATCGTCATGGCGTTCCTTCGTGGGGGTGCGTCTTCGGTGGACCCGGGGTGGTGGTCCTGCACCGAGGATGCGGCCTGCTGCCCGCGCCCGCCAGGTCGACCCCCGCACGGCTTCGGGTTCGAGCGTGGACTGCACCCTGCGCAGTCGGTCGCGAACTCAGCTGTACGACGAAGGTCCCGGGACAAGCCGGGTCGACCGCCTGCGCGTCGATGCCTCGGTTGGGTATTCGAGTGAATTGCACGGCTGCTGACTCGACCGGGAACCCTCGGCCGCCACACTCCTCCTGACTTGATGTGCAGTACCCGGCCCGGTGGTTCACGCACCTTGCTGAGGTCGGTGGACCGGGGGTTACGCGTGCGTGGTTGGAAGCGCGGGCGCCGAGTTGTGGGCGCTGGGGTCGCGGGTGTTCTCGTGGCGGCTGCGGCGTACGCGGCGGTCGACGGGTACGACGCGGCCGGGCGCGTGACAGACGAGATCACGTGGCGCACCAACTCCTCGAACCCCGACTACGAGAAGTTCCGCACCGTCACCGTCTACGACGGCTCCCACACGACGGTCATCCCTCCCCAGGGCGGAACCGCGGTCACGACCGTGCTCGACGCGCAGGGTCGAACCACCACGCTCGCCCAGCACCGCACCCGGCCGGCCCCGGCAGGCTTCAACGCACGCACGGTGCTGGACAGCCAGGTCGTCGCCGCGACGTACAAGTACGACCGGTCGGGCAACCTCATCTCCTTCACGGACAGCGGGGACCTCGCTCGCGGCATCGCGAAGAACACGTGGACCTACGAGTACGACTTCGCGGGGCAGCAGGTCGCAGCGAACGACCCCGATGCCGGCCGGACTACGACGACCTACGACACGCTCGGGCGGATCACGGCCGTCACCAACGGCGCCGGGCAGACCCTGAGCTACACGTACGACAACCTCGGGCGCAAGCTCACGGTCAGTGACGCCTCGGGCCTGCGCACGTCGTTCACGTACGACACCGCCAAGGACGCGGACGGCAACAGGGTCCTGGGCCGGCTGGCGACGAGCACGCGCCACACGTCGGGTGGTGAGTACGTCTCGCAGGTCCTCGAGTACGACCTCGCCTACCAGGCGGTGCGCACGAAGGTCTCACTGCCCGCGTCCGGTGACCTCGCCGGGTTGACGAAACGGGAGTTCGTCACCGAGTACGGGTACACCTCCGACGGGCAGGTGCAGACCGTCAAGCTGCCGCAGATCACGCAGGGGGGAGCCAGCGGCGGTGGAACCAAGGTCCTTGGTGCCGAGACCGTCACGACGTACTACGACACCGCGTCTCGGCCGCAGTGGATGGCCGGCGGGTTCGGGTGGGGCACGTATGTCGCCGAGTCGCGTCGCGACGACTACGGCAAGGTGACGGCGCTCGACCTGGGCAACACCTACGGCGCTGTCGCCTCGTACACGTATGACGAGGTCACCCAGCGCTTGACGGGGATCGCGGTCAAGCGCGAGCAGATCAGCGGGACCGACCTGAACGTCGCCTACACCTACGACCAGGCGGGCAACCTCACGTCCGCCACTGACGCACCCGGGAACCTCCTGCTCGGCCAGAAGCCGGATCGTCAGTGCTTCACCCACGACGAGGTTGCGTCGCCTGACCGCGGCGTGGACGAGCAAGGCGAGCGCGTGTGGTAGTGAGCCGACCTCGACGCTCGAGGTCGCCGGGGCGGCCCCGTACTGGGACACCTACGGCTACGACGATCTGGGTAACCGTCGCGCCCTGACCGCCCGGCGGGCGGGGTCGTGGGGTTCGTGGACCGGCGGGACGACGACGGCCAGCACGTACTCCTACGGGCAGGGGCAGGCCGGCCCTCACGCGCTCACCGGGACCAGCACCGCCACGAACGGAGCGGCGCCCACGACCGCGGGCTACGAGTACGACGCGGCCGGGCGGCAGACCTCCCGGCCGGGTTCGGGGTCGCTGGTGTGGGACGGTGAGGGTGAGCTCACGGCGGTGGGCGCTGCGGGGTCGAGGACCTCGATGCTCTACGACGCGAACGGTGAGCGTCTGACCCGCACGGACTCCTCTGGCACGACGGTGTACCTGCCTGGTGGGCAGGAGATCCGTATCGAGGACGGCGAGGTCGTCTCCGCGGTGCGGTACTACTCGTTCGACGGGCAGACCGTGGCGGTGCGCACCGGCAAGGGTCTGGGGGCGGTCACGTCCTTGGTCGCCGACCTGCACGGCACGGCCCTGATGGCGATCGCGAACACCACATGGACCGCGGCCGGTGTCGTCAAGCAGTACACCGACCCGTTCGGCGCGGCCCGCGGCGCGGGCGTCGACGTCCCCGGTGAGCGGCAGTTCCTCGACAAGACCCGAGACGTGAGTACCGGTCTGACGCAGGTCGGTGCCCGCTACTACGACGAGACCACCGGACGGTTCATCTCCGTCGACCCGGTACTCGACCTGACCAACCCTCAGCAGTGGAGCGCCTACGTCTACGCCAACAACAACCCGACCACCTGGTCCGACCCCACCGGCCTGTTCAGCTGGGGGTCGATCGGGGATGTTCTCAGCGGGTTCGGCAAGGGCACGTACAACACCGTCACCTCCGTCACGCGGTCGCTCAACCCGGTGTCCGTCGTCCAGTCCATCACCGCGATGCCGGCCATCGCGAAGGAGAACGGTGGCGGCGCGTGGGGCTGGTACACGTCTGCGACGTTGACGTTCAACCCGATGTACGGGGCGGTCGCGAACACCTATGCGACCGTGGACGCGGTGCAGGCGGGGAACGTCGAAGCCGCGGCGTTCCACGCAAACCAGCGCAGTCCAGACCACGGCGATCACCGCCGCCACCTTGTACCTCCCCGCCAAGGGCGGAATCGGCGCCATGACCGGCAAGGGGACGCGCCCCACCACCACGGTCAACGGCGGCGGAGGCCGCCGTGCTACGGTCCCCGAGGCAACAACACCTGAGTTGCCCGCGACTGCCGCAAACACCGCAGGGCTTGAGGCCAGAGCGAATGCGGTCCATGGCGCTCTGGATCCGATCGCGCAGAACTCTCGGACGACCGCTGCTCTTGGCACCCGGCAGGGCCAGACGGTCTTGGCGGGAGGTGGCCGCGATCTGAGTCCGGCGCAGCGGGCATTGGCGCAGTCGGACGAGCTCGTGGCGCGGTCTCCGGGTGCTCATGCGGAAGTCACTGCGGTTCGCGGCGCCCAAAGCGTTGGCCTGACTCCCCAGGGAATCGGTGTGTCTCGTCCAATCTGTCCGGCTTGCCAGACCTTCCTCGAGGAGTCCGGGGCGACCATCACAAGTCCGACAACAGCCTGGTGGTTTGGAAGATGAGTGTGCGTGAGTATGACGAGCAGGAGATCCTCGCGCGGCTGGCTGCCCTGGACCGTCGCTCGAAGACGGCGTTCGCCGCGTCATGCGCAGAGCGTCTGGTTCCCCTCTTCGAGCGTTATGCCAGGTCGGTCGGGGCGCCGGAGTTGGGTCCCAGGCTGAGGGGGCTCGCCGATGCAGCCTGGGGCGCAGCCTCGGGCGTGGATATCGACGCCGGTGCGTATCAGGCCGAGGCCGAGGGCATGGTCCCTTCGGATTCGGATGGCTGGGTCTTGGAGACCGGATATGGCCAGAACGCCGCCGCTGCCGTCGCGTATGCCATTCGCACGTGGCTGACGGATGCTCCTCAGGAGGCGGCGTGGGCGGCGCGCCAGGTCTACGAGATCGCCGACTATGCGGTCCTGCAGGGTGACTCTGAACTGGACCTGAACAGTCCTGGCGCCGAGAGGCGGGTCCTGGAGTCGGCCGCCGTTCAGCGTGCGCTTACCGCGATCGCCCGTTCTCTCAGCCTCGTCGAGGCCGCTCCGCTGACCTGGCAAGAGCTCCGGGCGGAGGCGGAAGCGGATGGCCAGCAGTGGGCCAGGGCGCTCCCGTGAGTAGGCGTGTGTCAGCTGGCGTCGGTGGTCAGGGCGCGGAGCTTGGTCTTGGTGACGAGGGCGTCGAGGACTTTGAGTAGTGCGGCTTGGTCGTCGGGGGGCAGGGTGGCGAAGGCGGCGAGCTGGTCGGCCAGGGCGTTGGTGGGGGCGTGCAGGGGCCGGCGGGGCGCGTCGGGGAGGACGAGGTAGTCCACGGTGACGTCGAAGGTCTCGGCGATGGGGTCTGCTGCGGGGCTGGTTGACACTCCATCTGTGGGACGAGGTCCCGCTGGAAGGATGTTGCTGTGCCCAAGAAGTTCCCTCCCGAGTTCAAGCGTGACGTCGTGCGGGTCGCCCGCCGTGGTGATCTGACGCATGCCGAGGTCGCCGCCGACTTCGACATCTCGATCGAGTCGGTGCGGCGCTGGGTGCGCCAGGCCGACATCGACGACGGCGTCGTGGACGGCAAGACGACCAGTGAGCAGAACGAGCTCGTGCAGTTGCGTCGAGAGAAGCGCGGGCGGGCTGGAGATGGAGAACGAGATCCTGCGCCGCGCGGCGGCGCACTTCGCCGCCGGCTCGCTCCCAAAATGAGTTACCCCCTGGTCCGTGACCTGGCCGCCGAGGGCATCCCGGTGCGGTTGACCTGCGGGGTGCTCGGCCACTCCAGGCAGGCGTACTACGCCTGGCTCGCCGATCCGATCAGCGATCGCGAGCTGCAGGACGCCTACCTGACCAACGCGCTGATCGACGCCCACGGCGACGACCCGGAGTTCGGCTACCGGTTCCTGGCCGACGAACTCGAACGCGCCGGTCACGACGTCGGCGAGCGTCGCGTCTGGCGGCTGTGCTCCCAGCAGAAGCTGTGGTCGACCACGGTCCGCAAGGGCCGCCGCGGGACCGGGAAGTCCCCGGGACCTGCGGTCCACGACGACCACGTCCAGCGGAACTTCACCGCGACCGAGCCGGACCGGGTGTGGGTCACCGACATCACCGAGCACCCGACCGACGAGGGCAAGGTCTACTGCTGCGCAAGGACCTGTTCAACAACCGGATCGTCGGCTACGCGATCGACGAGCGGATGACCGCCCAGCTCGCCGTCACCGCGCTGCGCACCGCCGTCGCCCGCCGCCGGCCAACCGGTGTCGTGGTGGTGCACTCGGACCGAGGCTCGCAGGGCGGACTCAACCGGTCGTCGCAACACCTCGTGATCACGGAGGTGTCAGGTGGTGCGACGGCAGCAGCAGGCGGACCGGGCGTTGCGACCGGCGATGCGTTCACCGGGGCGGCCGATTCCCGCTCGGCATGTGGAGCGGGAGTTCTGGCGGTTGATCGCGGCGGGCAAGAGTTCCGAGGAGGCCGCGGCCGGGGTTGGTGTGTCGTGGCCGGTCGGGTCGCGGTGGTTTCGTCACGCTGGCGGGATGGCGCCGTTGCCGCTGGCCGAGCCGACCGGCCGCTACCTGTCGTTCCACGAGCGCGAGGAGCTCGCACTTCTCAAAGCGCGCGGGCTTGGTGTTCGCGCGATCGCCCGCGAGCTGGGGCGTGATCCGGGGACGATCTCGCGGGAGCTGCGACGCAACGCGGCGACCCGGGGCGGCAAGCCCGAGTACCGGGCGACGGTCGCGCAGTGGAAGGCGCAGACCGCCGCCCGGCGCCCCAAGCCAGCCAAGCTCGTCATCAACGCTCGTCTGCAGGAGTACGTCCAGGTCCGGCTGAGCGGCCAGTTGCGCCGACCGGACGGGACGCTGGCGGCAGGGCCGGCGACGACCTGGAAGGGCCTGAACAAGCCGCACCGCAGCGACCGGCGGTGGGCGACGGCCTGGAGCCCGGAGCAGATTTCGCGGCGGCTGGTCATCGACTTCCCCGACGATGAGGACATGCGCATCAGCCACGAGGCGATCTACCAGGCGCTCTACATCCAGGGACGCGGGGCGCTGCAGCGCGAGCTGGTGACCTGCCTGCGGACCGGCCGGGCGCTGCGCAAGCCCCGGGAGCGGGCCCGCAACAGGCCCCAGGGGCACGTCACGGCTGACGTCGTCCTGGCCGAGCGGCCCGCCGAGGCCGAGGACCGGGCAGTGCCCGGGCACTGGGAGGGCGACTTGATGATCGGGCTGAACCGGTCCGCGATCGGCACCGTCGTGGAACGCACGAGCCGCTACACCCTGCTGGTCCACCTGCCACGTCTCGAGGGCTACGGGACAGTCCCACCGGTCAAGAACGGGCCCGCGCTTGGCGGCTACGGCGCCATCGCGATGAAGGACGCCCTGACCGCGACGATGACCACGATGCCGTCCGAGCTGTTGCGGTCGTTGACTTGGGACCGCGGCAAGGAGCTGTCCGCCCACGCGCAGTTCACGATCGACACCGGGATCGCCGTCTACTTCGCCGACCCGCACTCACCCTGGCAGCGCGGCACGAACGAGAACACCAACGGGCTGCTGCGCCAGTACTTCCCCAAGGGCACCGACCTGTCCCGCTGGCCGGCCGAGGACCTCCTGGCCGTCCAGGCCGCGATCAACAGCAGACCCCGCAAGGTCCTCGGCTGGAGAACACCGGCCGAGGTCCTCGATGAGCAGCTACGGTCGCTCCAACGGGCAGGTGTTGCATCGACCGGTTGAACCCAGTCAGTTTCGAGCGCGAAGCTTCCGGGCGGTCCTGACCGCCGCCGGTCTGCAGGGATCGATGGGTCGCGTCGCCTCAGCCGGCGACAACGCCGCCATGGAGTCATGGAACGCACTGCTGCAGAAGAACGGGAGCCTGACCCGCTTCCATGGACACCTTTGCTGAGGTGACGATCGGCCCTGACCCGCCCTCGCTTGGCACGTAACCTTGCGACAAGTAACCTTGTGATCGTGGCGGGCGGACCGACGAACTCTCAGGCGCCCACCGACCCGATCATCTTGGACTCGGCCTACCGCCACGGGGTGAGCGAGGACGACATGCTGCACGCGTTGCGGTTCGCTCTCGCTCATGTCCGCCAGGACGACGACATGGTCATGTTCATCGGTCCCGACGTCGCCGGCGCCCAGCTGGTCGAGGTCGGGGTCGTGATCTGGTGGGGAGGCGAGCTCGCCATCGCCCACGCGCTGCGCCCGGCCCGGAACAAGTACCTCAGGTGATACCCATGCGACCCTCACTGACCGACCTGATCGCCCACGCCGATCAGCTCGCCGACGCCTTCGAGGACTATGACCCGACCGCGGGTGACTTCGACGCGCCGCTGCCACCGCTGATGGCGGTCAAGCTCGCCGCGTTCCGCCGCGCGGCGGCGGAGAAGGAGCTCGCCCAGGCCATCCACGCCGCCCGCGAGGCGCACCTGTCCTGGCGCGAGCTCGGCGAGGCCATCGGCACCACCGGCGAAGCCGCCCGGCAACGCTACCGAGCATCCTGACCCTGTCCTCAAGCGCAGTACAAGCGCCGCGGCACAAGTCGCCGGCGTGCTATCTCCATGAGCGACATGGGTCGGGCCTGAATGGACGGCGGTCCGCGGCGTCACGCACTCGGCGACTCGTCGCGCGGGAGCAGGACCGTGACCGAGGTGGCGGGGACGACGAGCGTGTCCGGGCCGTCGTAGCGAACGGGCTCCCATGCCGCCGCGACGACGAGCGGGACATCGGGTTCGAGCGTGACCGCGCGGTCGTCGTCGTCGAGGTTGACCAGGACGCGTGCGTCGCCGCGGCGCAGGTCGAGCAGCCCGCGCCACGGGCCGTCGCTGTCGTCGGGGCCGGACCACGCGAGGTCCGTCGCGGCCAGGTCGCCGGAGGCTAGGTCGGCGGACGAGCGGCGTAGCGCGACGAGCGTGCGGTACCACTCCAGCAGGCGGGCATGGTCGCCGTGCGTGCGCTCGTCGCGGTCCAGGACCGCTGCGTCGCGTGTCGCCGGGTCCTGCGGGTCCGGGACGTCGACCTCGCGTCCGTACAGCGCGGCCCAGCCGTGGCCTGCGAACTCGGCGCGGCGGCCGTCGCGCACCGCCTGCGCCAGGTCGGGGTCGGTAAACGACGTGAAGAACGGGAACGGGCGGCGCGTGCCCCACTCCTCGCCCATGAACAGCATGGGCGTGAACGGCGAGAGCAGCAGGAGCGCGGCCTCACACGCGAGCCGGCCGGCGTCGAGCAGCGCCGACGGGCGGTCGCCGATCGCGCGGTTGCCGACCTGGTCGTGGTCCTGCACGAAGACCACGAACCGGTGGCCGTCGGTGCCCTCGGGGACGGGCCGGCCCCAGTCACGCCCGCGGAACGTGGAGCGGCCGCCGTCGTGCACGAACACGCGCGTGAGTGCCTTCCGCAGCGTGGCGGGGGAGCCGAAGTCCACGTAGTAGCCGTGGCGCTCACCGGTGACGAGCGCGTGGATCGCGTGGTGCACGTCGTCCGCCCACTGCGCGGTCATGCCCCAGCCGCCCTCGCTGGTCGGCGTGATCGCCACGACGTCGTTGAGGTCGGTCTCGGCGACGAGCGACAGGGGGCGGCCGAGCTCGGCGGACAGTGTCGCGACCTCGTCGGACAGCTCGGCCAGCAGGTGCCGGTCCGAGTCGTCGCGCAGCTCGTGGACCGCGTCGAGGCGCAGCGCGTCCACGTGGAAGTCGCGCAGCCAGCGCAGGGCGGAGCCGATCAGCCACGCGCGCACCTCGTCCGACCCGGGCTGGTCGAGGTTGATCGCGGAGCCCCACGGCGTGTGGTGCGCGTCCGTCCAGTACGGCCCGAACTCGCCCACGTACGCGCCGGCGGGGCCGAGGTGGTTGTGCACGACGTCGAGGCAGACCGCGAGGCCGTGCGCGTGCGCCGCGTCGACGAAGCGCTGCAGCGCCGCCGGCCCTCCGTACGCCTCGTGCACCGCCCAGGGACCCACGCCGTCGTAGCCCCAGCCGCGGTCCCCGTCGAACGGTGCGACCGGCATGAGCTCCACGACGTCGATGCCGAGGGAGACGAGGTCCTCGAGGTGCTCGCACGCCGCGTCGAGAGTGCCCTCGTCGGTGAACGTCCCGACGTGCAGCTCGTACAGCACACGACCGCGCACGTCGACACCGGCCCACCCGTCGTCGGTCCAGGCGAACCGGGCGGTGTCGAACACGCGGCTCGGGCCGTGCACGCCTGTCGGCTGCCACGCGCTGCGCGGGTCCGGGCGGGCAGGGCCGCCGTCGAGCGAGAACGCGTAGTCCGTGCCGTGCGGGAGCTCCCGGTCGTCGTGCCACCAGCCGTCGGGCGACCGCGTGAGCGCCCGGACCTCGCGCGGCGTGTCGTCAGGTCCGACGAGCACGTCGACCCGGGCGGCGTCGGGCGCCCATACCGCCGCGCGCACGTCAGTCCTCCCGCACCAGCAGTGCGACGGGCAGCCGCTCGAGGACGCCCGCGACCGGTGTCACCCCGCCCTCGGTGGTGCGCCCGGTGAGCACGTCACGCCACGTGCCCGGCGGGACCGCGACCGTGTGGTCCGCCCAGCCGCCGAGCCGGTCGACGGACGCCGCGAGCCGCGTCGCGACGACCGTCACGCGCGGCTCGTCGGCGACCGTGCGCGCGTACGTCACGGCGTGGCCCGACGAGTGCGCGAGCGGCACGTACCCGGCCTCGGGTCCGACGAACGCCTCGGGCAGGTCCCGGCGCACCCGCAGGGCCCGCGACGTGACGAGCAGCTTCTCGTCGGACAGGTCACGGGGCCCGGCGCCCGAGTCGAGCCGCTCGAGACGTGCGACCAGCGGTTCGAGCTCGACGAAGCGTCGGTTGTCCGGGTCGACGAGCGTGGGGGAGTCGACCTCGGTGCCCTGGTACACGTCCGGGATGCCGGGCAGGGTGAGCTGCACGAGCTTGGTGCCGAGCACGGCCGCGCGTACCGCGGGCCGCGAGCGCTGCTCGAAGTCGGTGAACAGCGCGACGACCTCCGGGTCGCCCAGCGCGCGCGTCGCGAGGTCCACGACCGCCGCCTCGTACGCCTCGTCGGGTGCGGTCCACCACGTGTACGTCTTGGCCTCGCGCAGCGACTTCGTCAGGTACTCGACCAGCCGGTCGGGTGCGATCGGGCCGTCCGGCGTCCACGTGCCGGCGAGCGTCTGCCACACCCACTGCTCGGCGCGCCCGTCGACACGCGCGCTGCGCGCCGACGCGGTCGCCGAGCGCACGGCCAGCACCAGGCGCGACCACTCCGCGGGCAGCTCGCTCAGCACGCCGAGCCGCGCGCGGGTGTCCTCGCTGCGCTTCGTGTCGTGCGTCGACAGCGTGGTCATCGCGAGCGGCGCGGCCACCTGCTGGCGCGCGGCCCACGCCGCGAGGTCGGTGGGGGTGAGCGCGAACCGCGACGGCTCGCCGCCCACCTCGCACAGCCCGACGAGCTGCGTCCAGCGGTAGTACGCGGTGTCCTCCACGCCCTTGGCCGTGACCGCACCGCACGTCTGCTGGAACCGCACGACGAGCTCGTCGCGCCGCTCGCCGCGCGTGCGTCCCGCACTACCGACCTCGCGCCCGAGCAGGAGGTCGACCAGCACGTCCATGGTGGCGTGCCGCTCGGTCGACATGCGTCCGCGCGCGACGGCGGCGGCGCGCTCGAGCGCGGTGACCGAGTCGGCCGGGACGACCTCGCCGGGCACGACGTACGCGCGGTACCGGTCGAACGCGACGAGCAGCTCGACGAGGCACTCGTGCAGCGCACGCCACGTGTGGTCGCGCAGGCGCAGGTCGTCCGCGCAGATGCTCGCCGCGAGCGTCGTGAGGCGGTACACCTCGGCGTAGAGCGGGCCGTCGACCACCTCGCGCTTGGCCTGCTCGACCACGCGCTCGTAGTCGTCCGACGCCTCGCCCGTGAGCCGGTGCATGAGCGCGCCGAGCGGGGCCGCGCCGCCCGGGTCGACGAACGTCTGCTGGATGCGCCACAGCGCGTCGTAGCCCGTGGTCCCCGCGGTGTCCCAGTCGGCGGGCAGCTCCTCGTCGCCCTCGAGGATCTTCTCGACGACGACCCACGCGCCCCCGCTCGCCTCACGCAGCCGCGCGAGGTATCCCGCGGGGTCGGCGAGGCCGTCGGGGTGGTCGACGCGCAGACCGTCGAGCACACCCTCCTCGAGCAGGTCGAGCACCAGCCGGTGCGTCGCGTAGAACACGTCCGGGTCCTCGACCCGCACCGCGACGAGCGTGCCGACGTCGAAGAACCGGCGGTAGTTGAGCTCCTCGTCGGCCACGCGCCAGTACGCGAGCCGGTAGTGCTGGCGCTCGAGCAGCTCGGTGAGCGGCAGCTGCTCAGTGCCTGCTCGGACCGGGAACACGTGGTCGTGGTACCGCAGCACGGTGCTCGGCCCGCGTCCCGGCACCTCGGCCGTCGTGAGCTCGAGCTCACCGCGTGCGAGCACCGCGCCGATCCGGTCGCCGAGCACGGGCATGAGCACCGCTCCGTCGCCCGCGGACCAGTCCACGTCGAACCACGCCGCGTACGGCGACCGGGCGCCGTCCTCGAGCACCGACCACAGAGCGGCGTTGTGCCACACGGGCGTCGGCACCGCCATGTGGTTCGGCACGATGTCCAGCACGAGGCCCAACCCGGCGGCGTGCGCGGTGTCCGCGAGCCGACGCAGCCCGTCGATCCCGCCCAGGACGGGGGAGACCTCGTCGTGCGCGACGACGTCGTAGCCGTGCGTCGAGCCCGGGGCGGCCGTCAGCACCGGCGACAGGTACACGTGCGACACCCCGAGCGACGCGAGGTACGGGACCCGCTCCGCGACGTCGTCGAACGTGAGGTCGGCGCCGAGCTGGACGCGGTACGTCGAGACCGGCACAGGTCGGCCGGGTGCGACCAACCGGCGCGCGGGCGTCTGCCGCGTGTCCGTCACGCGTCGCCCTCGTGCGCGGTGCCCGACGACGAGCGCGCCGAGGGACGCCGCGTGCTGCGGCGCTTCGGCTCCGTCCGCGTCGGGGTGACCTTCGCCGACTCGCGCGCGGCCTCCGCGATCGCACCCGAGCCGGACGCCGCCGGGATCGGGGTGACCGGCGGCCGCGTGAGCACGACCATCGAGTGCCGCGCGAGCGCGAGCTCCTCGCCCGGCGCCGCGGTGTCACCCGGGTCCACCTGCGAGTCCGTGTCCAGCACCGCGGTCCACTGCTCGCCGTACTCGGAGTCGGGGATGGTGAACGACGTGGGCTCGGGCGACCCGTTGAACAGGATGAGGAACGAGTCGTCGACGATCTGCTCGCCGCGCACGTCCGGCTCGGCGATCGCGTCGCCGTTGAGGAAGACCATCACCGCACGCGCGCTCGAGCTGTTCCACTCCTCGTCGGCCATGTGCTCGCCCGAGGGCGAGAGCCACGCGATGTCCCGCAGGTCCGACTCGCCGCCGTGGTCGGGCGCCCCCGCGAAGAACCGGCGCCGCCGGAACACGGGGTGCTCCTGGCGCAGCTGTACGACGCGACGGGCGAACGCCAGGAGCGCGGTCCGCTCCTCGTCCAGGTCCCAGTCCACCCACGACAGCTCGTTGTCCTGGCAGTACACGTTGTTGTTGCCCTGCTGCGTGCGCCCGAGCTCGTCGCCGTGCGCGAGCATCGGGATGCCCTGCGACAGCAGGAGCGTCGCGAGGAAGTTGCGCTGCTGGCGGCCGCGGAGCTTGTTCACCGCCTCGTCGTCGGTCGGGCCCTCGACCCCGCAGTTCCACGACCGGTTCCAGCCCTCGCCGTCCCGGTTGTCCTCGCCGTTCGCCTCGTTGTGCTTCTCGTTGTAGGAGACGAGGTCGCGCAGCGTGAAGCCGTCGTGCGCGGTGACGAAGTTGACGCTCGCGATCGGCCGGCGGCCGGTGTGCTCGTACAGGTCCGACGAGCCCGACAGGCGGCTCGCGAACTCGCCGAGCGTCGACGGCTCACCCCGCCAGAAGTCACGCACCGTGTCGCGGTACTTGCCGTTCCACTCCGACCACAGCGGAGGGAACCCGCCGACCTGGTAGCCGCCGTCGCCGACGTCCCACGGCTCCGCGATGAGCTTGACGCGCGAGATCACCGGGTCCTGGTGCACCAGGTCGAAGAACGCCGACAGGCGGTCGACCTCGTGGAACTGGCGGGCCAGGGTCGCCGCGAGGTCGAACCGGAACCCGTCGACGTGCATCTCCGTCACCCAGTACCGCAGCGAGTCCATGATCAGCTGGAGCACGTGCGGCGAGCGCATGAGCAGGGAGTTGCCCGTGCCCGTCGTGTCGAAGTAGTGCTCCTTGGCGTCGTCGACCAGCCGGTAGTAGTTGGCGTTGTCGATCCCCCGGAAGCTCAGCGTGGGGCCCAGGTGGTTGCCCTCGGCCGTGTGGTTGTAGACGACGTCGAGGATGACCTCGATGTCCGCGGCGTGCAGCTCGCGGACCATCGCTTTGAACTCCTGGACCTGCTGGCCGGGCTGCTGGAACGCCGCATACGCGTTGTGCGGCGCGAAGAAGCCGATCGTGTTGTAGCCCCAGTAGTTCGACAGGCCCTTCGCCTGCAGCGAGGGGTCGTTGACGAACTGGTGCACCGGCATGAGCTCGATCGCGGTCACCCCGAGCTGCGTGAGGTGCTCGATGACCGCCGGGTGCCCGAGCGCGGCGTACGTCCCGCGCAGCTCCTCCGGGACCGCGGGGTGCTGCTTCGTCAGCCCGCGCACGTGCGCCTCGTAGATCACCGACTCGTGGTACTCGTGCTGCGGCGGGCGGTCGTGCCCCCAGTCGAAGAACGGGTTGACGACCACCGACAGCATCGTGTGCGCGGCCGAGTCGTCCTCGTTGCGCTGCGCGGGGTCGTCGAACCGGTAGGAGTACAGCGACGCGTCGCCGTCGACCTGGCCGTGGATGGCCTTGGCGTACGGGTCGAGCAGCAACTTGGACGGGTCGCAGCGATGGCCGTTCTCCGGGTCGTACGGCCCGTGCACGCGGTAGCCGTACAGCTGACCGGGTTGCACGGCGGGCAGGTAGCCGTGCCACACGAACGCGTCGACCTCCACGAGGTCGACGCGGCGTTCCGTGCCGTCGGGGTCGATCAGGCAGAGCTCGACACGCTCCGCGACCTCCGAGAACAGCGCGAAGTTGGTGCCGGCCCCGTTGTAGGTGGCGCCGAGGGGGTAGGGGCGTCCGGGCCAGATGAGCATGCGACCCAGCGTGCCAGCGTCGGCGCAGGTCGGCGCGGTGAAACAGCGGGAGGCACGTCACACCTGCGCGTGCCGGAGTGCCGGTGCCCCGCCGTGCCGGCTGCCCGCCCGCGCTCAGTGCACGAGCGCGGGTGCGCCGAGCGTGCGCTCGACCGCCCGACGCACCACCGCGGCGTCGTCCTCGCCGCGCGCCCGCCAGCCCATCTGCTCGACCGCGCCGTTGCCGCGCCGACGCACGTGCGCGAGCTGGCGCTCGACCGCCTCGAGGTCGCCGTTCTCGACGAGCGCGTCCCGCACGTGGTCGACGAGCTGGTCCACGACGTCCATCGCGGGCGCCGGACGCCACGTCAGCGGGCTCACGAGGTCGCCGGACAGCCCCGAGCGTGCCGCGCGCCACGCCGCCGTGCGCAACAGCTCGGCGCGCACCGGGTGCTCGTCGCGTGGGCTGCGCACCGCCGTGTCCGCGAGCGCGCGCACGAGCGCGGCCTGCAGCGCCGCGTCACCCGCGTCCAGGCACACGTCCGCGATGCGCACCTCGACGGTGGGGTAGCGCTGGGACAGGCGGGCGTCGAAGTACAGCATGCCGTCGTCGAGGATCGTGCCGGACGCGAGCAGCGACTCGACGACCTCGCGGTACGTCGCCGCGTCGCCGAACGGGGCCGTCGGGCCCGCGGTGGGCCAGCGACCCCACACCTGCGAGCGGTACGACGCGTACCCGCTCGCCACGCCCTGCCAGGACGGGCTGTTCGCCGAGAGCGCCAGGAGCACCGACGTCCACGGGCGCAGGTGGTCCAGCACGACGACGCCCTCGTCGTCGTCGGACACGCTCACGTGCACGTGGCACCCGCACGTGAGCTGCTCACGTGCCGTCAGCCCGAACCGTGCGCGGATCTCCTGCGCGCGCCGGTCGGGGATGACGGTGGGGTCGACCGCCTGCGGCGCGGTGCCGAGCGCGGCGATCCGCACACCGGCGGCCTGCGCGACGGAGTCGACGCGCTCACGTCCCGCACGGACCTGGTCGAGCAGCTCGTCCAGGTCCGTGCACGGGTGCGTGGACGTCTCGACCTGCTCGCTCTTGAACTCCTTCTCGACGTCGCCGCCGGGCACCGCGGTGCTCGTGAGCGCGCGGGCGGCGATGCCGAGCACCGCCGGCGACTGCGCTGCCGGCTCGCCCTCGGGCGTGACCAGCAGGTACTCCTCCTCGACTCCCATGGTTCGCACGCGGCAAGTCTCGGGTCAGATCGTCGTCGCGGCGACCCGAACGGCCGCATGCGGACGGGTGACGGGCGCGTCCACCTGACGGGCGACACGCGGGAGCGCGACCACGGCCCGTATGCGCGCTGACCAGGCACGTCGCAGAGTGTGACGTGGGCCACACCGTCGTGCGGTGGACAGGTTGCCCGAAGTGTCCGTTAGCGTCGCATGTGTTCCGCACGGGGCCGGCAGGACGACCACGGTCACCCGCCCGCCCCCGTGCACCGGCGCCACCGCTGCCGTCGAACGGCACCGGTGGGCCACCCTCCGGTCGTCGTGCCAGACCGACGGAGGGGGCCCCACATGACCACCATGTTCGACCGGCTCGTGCTCGAGCCACGGCGCACCGACGAACCGCTCGCGCGCCCGACGCGCTCCACCGAGACGCAGGCGGCCCAGAGCCCCTCGCTCGTCCTCATGGTCCTGCTCGCGAGCGCGGGCATCGTCGTCTACGCCGTCTTCCTGCTCAACCCGGACAACCGCGGCGACTGGCTGCCCTACAGCATGGTCATCGCCGCAGAGACGGTGCTCGTCGTCCACGCGCTCCTCGCGATGTGGACCGTCCTGTCCGCGGGCCACGACCCGCGCGGCTTCACGTTCCACCACGCGCAGGACCGCCTGTACGACGTCGCCGAGATCATGCGCGACCGGGTCGAGAACCGACCGCAGGACTGGCAGGTGTACCTCGCCGACCGGCCCGTCACCATCGACGTGCTCATCACGACGTACGGCGAGGACCTCGACACGATCCGCAGGACCGTGACCGCCGCGGTGGCCATGCAGGGCCGCCACCGCACCTGGGTGCTCGACGACGGCCGGTCCGACGAGGTGCGGGACCTGGCCGCCGAGCTCGGCGCGCGCTACGTGCGCCGGCTGTCCAGCAACGGCGCCAAGGCCGGGAACATCAACCACGCGCTGTCCATCGCGCGCGGCGACCTGTTCGCCGTCCTCGACGCCGACTTCGTCCCGCACCCGACGTTCCTGCACGAGACCGTGCCGTTCTTCGCCGACGACCAGGTCGCGTTCGTCCAGACGCCGCAGACGTACGGCAACCTGCACACCGTCATCTCGAAGGGCGCCGCGTACATGCAGGCGGTCTTCTACCGGTTCATCCAGCCCGGCCGGAACCGGTTCAACGCCGCGTTCTGCGTCGGCACCAACGTGGTGTTCCGGCGCGCGGCCATCGACTCGGTCGGGGGGATCTACTCCGACTCCAAGTCCGAGGACGTGTGGACCTCGCTCATGCTCCACGAGAAGGGCTGGCGCACGGTGTACATCCCCGACGCGCTCGCGGTCGGCGACACCCCCGAGACCATCGAGGCGTACTCCAAGCAGCAGCTGCGCTGGGCGACCGGTGGCTTCGAGATCATGCTCACGCACAACCCGCTCTCGCGGCGCCACCCGCTCACCCTCGACCAGCGCCTGCAGTACACCGTGACCGCGACGCACTACCTCACGGGCATCGCACCGCTGCTCCTGCTGCTGGTCCCACCGCTGCAGATCTACTTCGACCTGACCCCGATGAACCTCACCATCACGCCGCTGACCTGGGTGCTGTACTACGCGGGCTTCTACGTGATGCAGATCTTCCTGGCGTTCTACACGCTCGGGTCGTTCCGCTGGCAGGTCCTGCTGCTCGCCTCGGTGTCGTTCCCCATCTACACGCGCGCGCTGGTCAACGCGCTGCTGCGCCGCGACCAGGCATGGCACGTCACCGGGTCGAAGGGCGCGTACCGCTCGCCCTTCGCGTTCATCACCACGCAGGTGCTGTTCTTCGAGCTCCTCGCCATCACGACCGCCGTGGGGATCTGGAAGGACGTCTCCAACGGCTACCCGAGCCTCGCGGTCGCGTGGAACGCGACCAACACGCTCATCCTCGGCGGGTTCGTCGTGACCGCGTGGCGCGAGGGACGCGCCGGACGGCGGGCCGCGCGCGAGCACGCGGCGGCCGAGCGAGACATGCACGTGCGCGAGGGCTCCCTCGCGCTGACGACGGGAGGTGCGGCATGACCTGGCGCGTGCGGTTCAAGCTCTTCGCGGGGACGGTCCTCGTGCTGCTCGTGGCGGCCTACGCCACCTACCACGTGAACGAGACGCGCGGCACGGCCGTCAGCGACTCGGCGCAGATCCTCGGGGAGACGTACGTCGTCGGCACCCCGTACGCCGGCCTCGTCGTCGCGCAGAAGGTCGCCGTCGGCGACGTCGTGTCCGAGGGTGACCCGCTGTTCGTCATCGACTCCGCCGCGCTCGACCGCGACCTGTCGCTCGGCACGGTGAGCACCGCGGGGCAGGCGACCACGATCGACGTCGACGGCAACCTCGTCGTCCTCGCGACGCAGGACGGCACCGTCACGGACGTCGCCGCGCAGTCCGGCACGTTCGTCTCCGCCGCGGACCACCTGGCGACCGTGCAGATCGCCGGGTCGCTGTACGTGCAGGCCGAGTACACGCTCACGGCCAAGGAGTACGCCCGCGTCCCGGAGGACGCCGCGGTGACGATCGAGCTGCCCAGCACCGCGACCCTGCGCGGCACCGTCGAGCGGGTGCAGGTCACCACGGTCGGCGGCAAGGCGCTCGCGCTCGTCACGGTCGGGTCCGACGAACTTGTCGACGGCGAGGAGAACGGCCTGGTCGGGTCCGGGACCCCCGTGACCGCGAGCATCTCCCTGCGCAACGACGGGGTGGTGACGACCGTCTCGCACGCCGTGACCACCTACGTCCGGGGGGTGTTCGGGTGACGCGGCGCTGGTGGCTCGTCCTCGCGCTCGTCGCCCTGGTCGCGGTCGTCACGGGGGGTGTCGCGGCCCTCGTGAGCGACCGGGACCGCGCCGCGGCGACCAGCGGCGGTGCACCCGGCCCGCCGGACGCGCGCGTCCCCGCGCTCGACACGGCGGCGCTCGTCGCCGACGTCCCCGCGCGTGACGTGGCACGGCTCCCCACCGCGCGCGTCGCGGACGGGGTGCTGCCGCAGACGAACCGCTGGTACAGCGGCCTGGTGTTCGGCGACGAGCCTGTGTTCGCCCAGCCCCTGTCGTTCCAGCTCACCGACGCGGGCTTCACGCTCGGGCTGCCGAAGCCCGTCGCGACGGAGAAGACGATCGCGGGACCGCACGTCCCCGCGCTCACCGTCGACGTCGGCGCGGCGTCCGCCGTCGTCAGCGCGGCCGACCCCGTCGCGGTGACGATCGACCTGCTGGACGAGTCGGGTGAGGTGCTCGGGCACGTCGCGCTCGCGGAGGGCTCGCCCGTCGTGACGTTCACGGCCGCACGCGACGTCACGGTCCGGACCGACGGCGGACTCACGGCGACGCCCGACGGCCCGGCCGCCGCGCAGGGCGACGTGGCGGGAGCGGTGTGGGCGCTCGCGGCGCCGGGCTTCGACGCGGGTGCCACCTCGCTCGCCCGCGGCGAGGTCGCGGGCTGGTACGCCCTGCCGGACGGGCCGAGCGCGGCGGCGCAGGACGCGTTGGCCGCCGCCGCCCGGCATCCGGTGGAGTCCGTCGACGTGACCTACGGCGTCGACGACGAGCACGCCCGCACCACCCTCACGTACCGGACCCGCGGCGGGGCCGGCGCCTACGTGCTGTCCCCGCACCACCGCGCGGGTGACCAGCCCGCGCGCACCGGATGCGGGCTGGGGGAGTACGCGTCCGTCGGCGGGCCGCTCGAGCTGTGCGCGGGCTCGGTGCTGTCCGCGTACGCGCCGACGGTCGCCCCCGCGGGTGTCCCGGACGTCCGTGAGGCGTCCGACGAGCAGCGCAGCGCGATCCTGGCCGCACTCGAGCAGGACGTCGCCGCGACGCCCGCCTTCCCGTCCGACACCTACTTCGGTGGCAAGGCGCTGTTCCGGGCCGCCACGCTCGTCGTGCTGGGCGAGCAGCTCGGTGCGGACGACGTGGTCGCCGACCTGCGGGCCACGACGGCCGACGCGCTGCGCGAGTGGGCGCAGTCCGACGGCTGCACGCAGCGCGACGCCCGCTGCTTCGTCTACGACCCGACGGCCCGCGCCGCCGTCGGCCTGCAGGCGTCGTTCGGCTCCGACGAGCTCAACGACCATCACTTCCACCACGGCTACCTCCTGGCCGCCGCGGGCCTGCTCGCGGCCGACGACCCCGCGCTCGCCGACGACCTCGGTGTGCTCGACCTGCTCGCGGCCGACGTCGCCAACCCCACGGCGAGCAAAGAGCTCCCGCAGCTGCGCTCGTTCGACCCGTACGCGGGTCACTCCTGGGCCTCGGGACCCTCGCAGTTCGCCGACGGCAACAACCAGGAGTCCAGCTCCGAGGCGGTCAACGCGTGGAACGGCCTCGGGCTGTGGGCCCGCGCGACGGGTCAGGACGCGCTGCTGGTGGAGGCGACGTGGCTCGCCTCGACCGAGTCCCTGGCGGCGCGCACCTACTGGACCGCGCCGGACCTGGCGTGGGCGCCGGGGTTCACGCACCAGGTCGTCTCGCTCGTGTGGGGCGGCAAGCGTGACTACGCCACCTGGTTCAGCCCCGAGCCGGCCGCGATCCTCGGTATCCAGCTCATCCCGATGGGCCCGGCACAGCGTGCGCTCGCCACCGACGTGGACCCGCAGCGGATCCGCGCGGCCGTGGACGAGGGAGGTGCGGACGGGACGGCGACCACGTTCGGCGGCTACCTGCTCGCGTACCTCGCGCTCGCCGGTCCCGACGACGCCGCCACGGCGTGGGAGCGCCTGCGCGCGGTCCCCGACGACGCGATCGACGACGGCACGTCACGCGCTGCGCTGCTCGCCTTCGTCTCCGCGCTCGGCTGACGGCTCGACCCCTGCCACGACTGACGGCTCGACCCCTGCCACGACCGACGGCTCGACCGACGCCTCGACCGACGCCGGTCCGCTCGGCGGACCCTTCTCCCAGGACGCGACCGGACCCGGCACGACGACGAAGGAGGGGTGGGCGCGCAGACGGGCGGCGCGCAGCGCGTGCGCGGCCGCGGGGTCCCGCACGTCGAGCTTGGCGAGCAGGTGCGCGCGCTCGTACGCGAGCTGGCCCTCGGTCACGACGAGCAGCGTCGTCACGTCGCGGGGCAGCTCGGCGTGACGGCGCACGGCGATCCGCATCCGGTCGAACCGGTAGCCGCGCGCGTCCGCCTCGTCGGCCAGCGCCTCGAGGTACGTCCCGACCGCGGCCAGCGGCACCCGGGCGGCGCGGAACCGCTCGAGCTGCGGGTGGCGGCCGTAACCGCCCTCGGGCCGCCGCAGGGCCGCCTGCGCGAGGAGACCCTCGCGCCAGCAGGCGACCAGGCCCACGCGGTCGAGGTGCTCGGGGTGCACGGACCAGAGCCTCACGACCCGCCCCCGACGACGTGCGCGAGGATCAGGCCCTGCGTGACAGCGAAACCCGCGACCAGGTTAAGCCACAGGAAGCGCCGCCAGCCGCGGTTGGCGCTCTCGCACTCCTCGTCGGTCACGTCCCGGAACGGCGCGACGGACACGAGGTAGGCGACCGGCACCGCGGCCGCCAGCGCGGTGGGCCAGCCCGCGGTGAGCAGGAGCACCGCCGCGAGCCCGTAGCCCGCCATGGCGAGGCGCACCGTGCGGCGTGCCCCCAGGACGGTCGCGACCGAGCCGATCCCCGCCCCGCGGTCGGCGCGCACGTCCTGCACCGCACCGAAGGCGTGCGACGCGCAGCCCCACGCGGTGAACGCCAGGAGCGTCGCGACGACGGGCCACGTCCAGGCTCCGCCGGCCGCGGCGACGCCCACCACCGCGGGTCCGACGAAGTGGCTCGCGGACGTCACCGAGTCGACGCCCGGCCGTTCCTTGAACCGCAGCCGCGGTGCGGAGTAGGCGACGACCGTGAACACGCACAGAGCGAGCGGCACGAGCGCCCACGGATGCCCCGCCACGACGGCCAGCACGGCGAGCGCGACGAGGAACGGCGCGTTGCTCGCGACCGCGGCGACCACCGTCGTGCGGTGCCACCGCGTGTCCAGCACGACGCCCTCGACCCCACCCTTGCGGGGGTTCGCGAGGTCCGACTCGTGGTCCCACACGTCGTTCAGCCCGTACATCAGCAGGTTGTACGGCACCAGGAAGTACAGCGTCCCGACGACGAGCAGGGTGTCGACCGAGCCACCCGCGAGCAGGTACGCGGCGGCGAACGGGTACGCGGTGTTGATCCAGCTCAGCGGACGGGAGGACCCCACCACCTGGCGGAGCCCGGCGAGTGCCTCGCTCCCGGGGGTGGTGGCGCGGGGGGTCACGGCGGTCACGCGCGGGCCTCCGTGGTCCGTCGGTCGGTGGTGAGCGCGAGCAGGGACGGCAGCGCGAGCGCCGCCGCGAGCGGCCAGGCGAGGTCCTCGACCGGGGCGCGGCCCACGCGGGGCCCGAGCAGCGCGGCCTCGTCGTAGCGGAACAGGTCGGCGGCGATCATCAGCGAGTCGAACACCACGGTCAGCAGGCACAGCGCGGCCGCGGTCAGCCCCAGCACCGCGAGCAGCCGCGCGGGGCGCCGGCCGCGGCGCGGCTCGGTCGCCACCGCCCACACGGCGACGGCGGCGCACGCCACGACCACGCCGACCCCGAGCCCCGCGTACGTCATGACGCCACCTCGCGCGCGCGGGCGTCGTCGGACGGCACGTGCGCACCCGCGTCGGTGCGCGGCCCGTCGTCGGTGCGGCGCGAGCGCCGGGGTGCGCCGCCGACGAGCCGCTCGGCCCCGCCGGCCGCGACGAGCGTGACGTACGCGAAGAACACGACGAACACCACCTCCTCGAGCGGCAGGTGCGGTGCGAGCCACACACCGAGCAGAGCGGGGGAGTCACCCCGCCCGTAGAACCCGGCCCGGATCGCGACGACGTCCCACAGCAGCAGCAGCGCCGCGGCGGCCGACCCGACGGCGACCGTACGCGCGCGCGACCGCGGGTGCCACAGTGCGAGCCGCCAGCGTCGGTCGAGGAGCGCGACACCAGCGCCGGCCGCGAGCAGGCACAGCAGGTACGCACCCCTCATGCGGCGACCTCGCGCAGCCGCGCGGGGACCGGCAGAGGTCCCGTGGACGTGTCGCCGCGCAGCCGCTTGACGACGAGCTCGGCGCTGATGAGGCACATCGGCAGCCCGATCCCGGGCACCGTCGACCCGCCCGCGTACAGCAGCCCCGCGACCCGGCGGGACGCGTTGCGCCCGCGGAAGAACGCGCTCTGGCGCAGCGTGTGCGCCGGCCCGAGCGCGCTGCCGCTCCAGGACGAGAGGTCGCGTGCGAAGTCGGCGGGGCCGACCGTCCGGCGCACGACGACGCGCGAAGCGAGATCCGGCACCTGCGCCCAGTCGGCGAGCGTCGCGATCGCGGCGTCCGCGACGGCCTCGACGGCCGCGTCGCCCGAGCCCGCGATCCCGCCGGCGCCGATGGTCGGGTCGGCGGGCACGGGGACGAGCAGGAACAGGGTCTCGTGGTCGTCGGGGGCGACGCCGGGGTCGGTGCGCGAGGGTGTGCAGACGTAGAACGAGGCCGGGTCGGGCACGCGACGGCCCGCGCCGAAGATCGCGTCGAAGTTCGCGTGCCAGTCCCGGGTGAAGGCGAGCGTGTGGTGCGCGAGGGCCGGGAGACGACCGCGCACGCCCAGGTGCACGAGGACGGTGCCGAAGCCGGGGTCGCGCGAGTCCCACCACCGCTCGGGGTACGTCGCGAGCTCGGGCGGCAGGATCCGCGTCTCGAGGTCGTGCAGGTCGCCCGCACCGACGACGACGTCCGCGGCGAGCCGCTCGCCGTCGGCGAGGTCCACGCCGACCACCCGGGCCCGGACCCCGCGGCGACCGCGCTCCGGGACGGTGGCGACGCCGGTGACCCGCGTGCCGGTGCGGACGCGCACGCCGGCGGCGGTCGCGGTGCGCACGAGCGCGTCGACGACCGCGCCGAAGCCCCCGCGCGGGTACAGCACGCCCGCCTCGAGGTCGGCGTGGCTCATGAGGTGGTACAGCGACGGTGCGCGGTCGGGCGACGTACCCAGGAACACGGCCGGGTAGCCGAGCACCTGGCGAGCGCGATCGTCGGCGAAGCGCGCGGCGACGAACCGCTCGAGCGACGTGCCGAGGAGCCGGGCCAGCCGGGGGGCGCGGCGGACGACGTCACGCCCGACGAGCCCGCGCGGGCTCGCGAACGTCGTGTACAGGAAGTGTCGCAACGCGAGGTCGTACGCCTCGCGCGACGAGCGCAGGTACGCGTCGAGCCGCGCGCTCGAACCGGGCTCGAGCGCCTCGAACGCCTCGTGCGCGCGGCCCGTGCGCACGTCGACGGCCGGGGCACCGCCCTCGCCCTCGCGCGGCTCGAACAGGACCCGGTAGGCCGGGTCCAGGCGGACCAGGTCGAGCTCGTCCTCGGCGCTCGTGCCGCACAGCCGGAAGAAGTGGTCGAAGACCTCGGGCATGAGGTACCACGACGGCCCGAGGTCGAACGTGAACCCCTCGTGCTGCCACGTCGCCGCGCGCCCACCCACGTGGAGCTGCTGCTCGACCACCTCGACGTCGTAGCCCTCGCGTGCGAGCAGCGCCGCGGTCGCGAGCCCCGCGACACCGGCGCCGATCACCACCGCGCGCCGGCCGGCCCCGCTCATCGCCACCCCGCGGGCAGCAGCGTGCGGGCGACCACGAGCGCCTTGGTCGGTGCGGGCACACGGACCCGCTCGGTCGCGATCCGCTCCGCGGGGGTCGCGCGCAGGCGGGCCGACAGCGCGGCGAACAGGTCGTGCGCGGCCCGCACCCCGCGCCGGCTGGACCGGGGGAGCGCGGCGACTCCCGCGGCGGCGGCGGCCAGGTCGGCGTCGACGTCGTCGAGGAGCGCGTCGCGCTTCGCGTCCGTCAGCGCGTGGGGGTCCAGCCCGGGCACGTACGCGCGCCCGAGGTCGTCCCGGTCGGCGGCGAGGTCACGCAGGAAGTTGACCTTCTGGAACGCGGCGCCCAGGCGGCTCGCGGCCGGCGCCAGGCGCTCGTAGCCGTGCGCGCGCATCTCGTCGTCCGCGTCGGGCGCGGCGACGAACACCCGCAGGCACATGAGCCCCACCACCTCGGCGGACCCGTGCACGTAGGTCGCGTAGGAACGCTCGTCGTGACGCGAGGCGTGCAGGTCGGTGCGCATCGAGGCGAAGAACGGGCGCACGAGGTCCGGCCCGATGCCGTGCTCGCGGGCCGTGCGGGCGAACGCGTGCACCACGAGGTCGGTCGCGAAGCCGGTGCGCAGCGCCGTCAGCGTCTGCTCCTCGAGCGCGTCGAGGTAGGCGGCACGCTCCTCGGCCGTGAGCGCCAGGTCGGGGGCGTCGACGATCTCGTCGGCCACGCGCACGAGCGCGTAGATGACGCGGACGTGACCCCGCACGGGCTCGCGCAGCAGGCGTGTGGCACGGCCGAACGACGTCGAGTACTCGCCGACGACCGTCGACGCGGCGGTCGCGGCGGCGTGCGCGTAGCGCTCCGCCCCGCCGTGCGGGACCTGCGCTCGGGCCGAGCCGCGCGTCATGCCGCGACCCGCGGGTCGTCGACGACGAGGGCGAGCAGGGCCGCGAGGACGTCGTCGGGCAGCCCGGCGTCGCGCGCGACCTCGCGCGCGGCCTCCAGGTGCTGGGCCGCGAGATCCTCGACGAACGCGCGCGACCCGCACCGCACCAACGCGACGCGTGCGGCGTGCGCGCGCTCGGCGGTCAGCGCGGGGTCCCCCAGGGCGGCCGCGACCACCGGCCAGGAGTCCGTCGTGCGGGCGTGGGCGATCAGGGCGGTCACCTTGCCCTCGCGCAGGTCGCCGAGCGCGCTCTTGCCCGTCACGTGCTCGTCGCCGAAGACGCCGAGCAGGTCGTCGTGGAGCTGGAACGCCACCCCGACGAGGCGACCGGCACGGTCGAGCGCCGCGACGACGTCGGCAGGCGCCCCCGCGAGCAGCGCACCCGCGCGCAGGGGCAGCGCGAAGGAGTACGCGGCGGTCTTGAGCTCGGCGACCTGCAGCGCGTCCCCGACGGTCGGCCGGTCCACGCGCAGCGCGAGCCGCACGTCCGCGAGCTCGCCCGCCGCGGACAGCGCGACCGTCTCGTCGAGCAGGTCGAGCAGGGCGGTGACCACCCGGGACGGGGCGGGCGCGGTGGCGAACGCGCGGGTCGCCGCGACGAGCGCGAGGTCGCCCGCGAGGATCGCTGCCGCGCGCCCGTACCCGTGGGCCGCGCCCTCGTCGGCGCCGGCGGACCGGGCGCGGGCCGTGAACGTCCCGGCCACGTTGGGCCGCCCGCGGCGCACGTCGTCGCCGTCGATGACGTCGTCGTGCACGACGAAGGCGGCGTGCAGCAGCTCCACGGCGTCGGCGACGTGCGTGGCGGCGCGGACGTCGGTGCCGCCGAACGCGCGGTACGCCGCGTGCACGAGGTGGGGGCGCACGCCGCGCCCGCCGCGGGTCGCGTCGCCCGCGGCCGTCCAGAGTGCCTGAGCGTGAGCGTCGTGGGGGAGCGCGCCGGGGCCCGCACGGAAGGCGTCGAGCGGTCGCCGCTCGGTCGTGGTGGGCGCGCTCGCCGCAGGTGCGGGGGAGGCCGGGACCGTGCTGGGCGCCGTGCTCGTCGCCGTGCTCGCTGCCGTGGAGCTCGGTGCGGTCGCGGTCTTCGCGACCGTCGTCGCGCTCATGACGTGGCCGGTGCGTGGTGCGGGCGCGCGCGGCGCGCGAGGTGTGGCGTCACGTCGACTCCGTCCCGAGGCGATCTCGCTAGCCTCTCTAGTTACTTGAGAGACTAGTATGACTGCCATGCCCGAGACCGCAACCCCAGAGCACTACTGGTACGGCGAGGACCCCTCGCCCGCCGAGATGCTCGAGGCGTTGCGCGCGTTCCGCCGGGCCGACGCGGCCATGCGCCGCCGCACGGCCGCCGACATGGCCATGAACGAGACGGACCTGCGCGCGCTCCAGGTCGTCATCGCCCGCGAGCTCGACGGTCGCTCGACGAGCCCCCATCACCTCGCGGACGTCCTCCAGATCTCGACCGCGTCGACCACCAAGCTGGTCGACCGGCTCACGCGCTCGGGTCACCTGGTGCGCGAGGCGCACCCGACCGACCGGCGCGGGGTCGTCGTCCGCGCGACGCCGCACGCGCACGACGAGGTGCACGAGAGGCTCGCCGGGATGCATGCGCGCATGGCCGGAGTCGCCGACGACGTCCCGCGCGCCGCGCGCCCGGCAGTGGTGGCCTTCCTGCGCGAGATGACGGCCGTCCTCGACGACGACGAGCCGATCGCGCCGCTCACCACCGCTCCCACGGCGGTCGACGGCGAGGCCTGAGAACCGCGCGACGCGGGGCCCGGCTCGGGCTCGTCAGGCGGGCGCGGGGCCCGTCGAGTCGCGCACGACGAGCTCCGTCGGGACGACGACGTGCTCGGGCGTGCTCGGTGCGGCACCGGGTGCGGCCGCGGCGATGGCGTGCTCGATCGCACGCGCGGCCGCGCGGCCCTTGGCCGCCAGGTCCTGGCGGACCGTGGTCAGCGGCGGGACGACCGTGCGGCTCAGGGCGCTGTCGTCGTAGCCGACGACCGACACGTCGCGGGGCACGTCCAGACCGAGCTCGCCCGCCACGCGCACCACCGCCCACGCCACCAGGTCGGAGAAGCAGAGCACCGCGGTCGGGCGGTCGGGGAGCGTGAGTGCGGTGCGGGCAGCCTCGAGCGCGTCCGCCTCCAGGTTGTCCTCCATGTGCACCGCCACCACGTCGGCACCTGCCGGGCCCAGGGCGCTCATCCAGCCTTCGACGCGCTCGCGCGAGACGAGCCCGACGCCGGCGGTGGCGGGGTCGGGTGCGACCCCGGGCTGCTCGCCCCACGCGGTCGTCAGGAGCGCGACCCGCCGGTGGCCCAGGTCGAGCACGTGCTGCGCGGCGGCGCGCGCCCCCGGGCGGTCGTCGAGCAGGACGCTCGAGGCGCGCTCGACCGTCGGTGCCTGGTCGACGAAGACCAGGGGCAAGGACCGGCGCTCGAGCCAGTCGAACGCGGTGGTGTCCGTGACGCACGCGTACACGAGAGCGGCGTCCATGGGGACGTCGCGTGCCGCGTCCCGGATCGCTGCGCTCTTGGCGGGCAGGAGCGCGAGCGCGAGGCCGGTGGGTGCGAGCTCCTCGGCGACCGAGGCGAAGAACTCGGCGGCGATGGGGTCGCGGAACGCGTTCGCGGGCGACTGCGTGAACAGCACCCCCACGGTGCCCGACGAGCCCCGGGCGAGGATCCGCGCTGCGGGGTCCGGGCCCACGTACCCGAGCTCGTCCGCCGCCGCCAACACCTTGGCCCGTAGCTCGGCAGAGAGCTGGTCGGGCCGGGAGAACGCGTTCGAGACCGTCATGCGGCTCACGCCGACCTTGTCGGCGATCGTCTGCAGCGTGACCCGCCCCACGCTCGTCTCCTGTCGTCCCGACCCCGCGTCCCGCGCGAGGTCCCGGACGTCAGGGTAGGCGACGCCGGCGCGGGTCAACGGACGAGCGCGGAGCGGTCCGCCGGTGCGATCGCGTCCGCGAGCCGGTGCAGCGACCGGGCGCCGCGACGGCGGACGGCGAGCACGCCGCCGTGCCCGCCGGAGTCGGCGGAGCGCCGGTGCGCGACGGGGCCGGTGGTCGGTGCGTCGGGCACCACGGGGGCGTCCGGGAGGGCGCTGCGCGACTGCGTCAGGGTCGCGCGGCGCGAGTGGAGCAGGGCGAGAGGCGGCTGGCTCAGGTACACGGTCGTTCCCCTTCTGTACCGGTCAAGTGATGGCGTCGACGCTACGCCTTCAATCTGTACCGGTCAAGAGATATCTGCGCCGAATGTCGGACCGCCTCCGCTCGGCCCCGCGACACGGCATCGGCCCTGGTCCGGCCCGGTCCGACATCACCCGCGCGGGCGCCGCGAAGGGGGTGGACGCGCTCCCGCGGGGGTCTAGGGTGGCTCGGGTGGTCCGTGCGGTGAGTGGCGTGAGTGGGCATGGCGCGAGTGGGCATGACGTGAGGGGGCGTGACGTGGGCGACGAGGCGACAGGCGCGGCGGAGGAGTCGGCGCGCGGTCGGCGTACCCGCCGGGACGTCATCCGCGAGGTCGTGCTCGTCGTCGGCCTCTACGTCGCGTACTCGGCCACGCGCCTGGCCGCCAGCGGGTCGTGGGACGTCGCCAAGGGGCACGCCCGAGGGATCCTGGACGTCGAGCGCCGGCTCCACATCGACGTCGAGCTCGCGCTCAACACGTGGACCTCGCAGCACCAGTGGTTCGAGATCGCGACGTCGTACTGGTACCAGTCGATGCACTACCTCGTGACGCCCACCGTGCTCGTCGTGCTCTTCCTGCGCCGTCCCTTGCTCTACCGTCCCGCGCGCACCGCCCTCATGGGGGCGACGTTCCTCGCGCTGTTCGGCTACTTCTTCTTCCCCACGGCCCCGCCCCGCCTGCTCGGCGAGTACGTCGACACGGTGTCCGAGACCTCCCGGTGGGGATGGTGGCCCTCGGCCGCCGAGCAGGCCGCGAGCGGCGCGAGCTCCGTGACCAACCAGGTGGCGGCGATGCCCTCCATGCACGTCGGCTGGGCGGTCTGGGTGAGCGCCGTGCTGTGCGTCCTCGTGCGGCCGCTGTGGGCGAAGATCGCGGTCTGGGGCTACGCGGTCACGACGACGCTCGTCGTCATGCTCACCGGCAACCACTGGATCCTCGACGCGGTCGCGGGCGCGGCGATCGTCCTCGGGTGCTGGTGGTTCGCCGGTCACCGCTACGGGCTGTGGGCGCCACGCGCGCAGGTCGACGCCGAGCTCGACGAGCTCGTCGGCGCCGCGCCGGCCGTGCTGCCGCCGACCTCCGCCACCGACGACGGCCTGGCACTCGCAGGCGCGGCGGAGCCGGTGCCCCCCGCCTCGGGGCGCGACGACGGCGAGCCGGACGCCGCCCGTCCCTGACGGCGCGGTCCCTGAGGCCGCCGTCCCTGACGAGTCGGCTCCCGACGGCGGACCCCGGGTCAAGTCCGGACAGGCCGCCCACAACGTCCCCGGCATGGCATAGCGTGCTGCCGGACGACGACGCAGGCCGCAGCCCCCGGGCGCACGGCCCGCGCACGCCCTGATCGCTTGCCCCCACGCGGAGGTGGACCCATGACGGAACCCGCAGCCGGTGCTCCCGCACCCCTGACGCCGCCCCTCGAGCTCGAGGCGCCTGCCCCGCTCGCGCCCGTCGCCCAGACGCAGGCGCCGGCCATGGCGCCCCGGGTCGACGAGGCGGCGCTGCCCGGCCTGGACTCCAAGGTCGAGTCGTACCTGGCCGGCCTCGCGGCCGCGCAGGCGGGCTCGCCCGAGTTCGCCGCCAAGGCCGAGGACGTGCGGACCATGGGCGACGCGGACATCCGCGCGGCCGCCGAGACCTCGAACCGCCTGCTGCAGATGCCCGTCAAGGAGCTGCGCGACGGGGGCGTGTCCGGGACCTCCCAGGTGAGCAGGTCGCTGCTCGACCTGCGACGCACGGTCGAGGAGCTCGACCCGTCCGAGGCCAGCCTGGGCAAGAAGATCCTCGGCTTCCTGCCGTTCGGCGACAGCATCACCGACTACTTCCGGCGCTACGAGAGCGCGCAGAAGCAGATCGACGCGATCGTCAACGCGCTCTACAACGGCCAGGACGAGCTCCGCAAGGACAACGCCGCGCTCAACCTCGAGAAGCAGCACCTGTGGGCCACCATGGCGCGGCTCAACCAGTACGTCTACGTCGCGGAGAAGCTCGATGCGCAGCTGTCCGCGATGGTCGTCGAGGTCGAGCGCACCGACCCGCAGCGGGCGAAGTCCCTGCGCGAGGACGTGCTGTTCTACGTCCGCCAGAAGCACCAGGACCTGCTCACGCAGCTCGCGGTGTCGATCCAGGGCTACCTGGCGACCGACATCATCCTCAAGAACAACGGCGAGCTCATCAAGGGCGTGGACCGGGCGACGACGACGACGGTGGCGGCCCTGCGCACCGCCGTCCTCGTCGCGCAGGCGCTCAACAACCAGAAGCTCGTGCTCGACCAGATCGGCGCGCTCAACGCGACGACGACCGGGATGATCGCGTCCACCTCGAAGCTCCTGCGCGAGCAGTCGGTCGCGATCCAGGAGCAGGCCGCGAGCTCGACGCTGGGGCTGCCGCAGCTGCAGCAGTCGTTCAACGACATCTACGCGACCATGGACGCGATCGACGGCTTCAAGGTCAAGGCGCTCGACTCGATGGCCGCCACCATCGGCGTGCTCGAGACCGAGACCACCAAGGCGCGGTCGTACCTCGACCGCGTGCAGCAGTCCGACCGGACGGGTGCTGCCGGCGGCTCGCTCGACCTGGCCTGAGGCGTCGATGGGGTGGTGGGGTGACCTCGTCGGCCGGGTGCGCGGGCGTGCCGGCGACGGCCCTGAGCCCGCACCCTTGCCCGCGGCGCCGACGTCCACGCAGATCGTCGAGGCGGTGCACGCGGTCGAGCGGGACGTCGAGGGCCGCGTGCCCGCCGCGGTGACCGCGCGCGTGCACCGGATCGCGCGCGTCGTGGAGGACATGGCGCCCCGGCTCGACCGGCTCGGTATCGGGAGCCGCCAGGCGCACACGGTCGTCGCGACCGCGACGAGCTACCTGCCCGAGGCGGTCGGAGCCTACCTGCGGCTCCCGCGCGACTTCGCCGACCGGCGGGTGGTCGCGCAGGGCAAGACGTCGCTCATGCTCCTGTGCGACCAGCTCGACCTGCTCGGGACGACGCTGTCGCAGATCTCCGACGCGGTCTCGCGTCAGGACGCGCGCGCGCTCGTCGCGCACGGGCAGTTCCTCGCCGAGAAGTTCGGCACCTCGTCGCTCGAGGTGCCGCCCGGCGGACCGGCGGTGGCGTCATGAGCGCGGAGGCGCTGCGCACCGCCCTCGACGACCTGGTCGCGGCGGGCGTGACCGCCGGGCTCGCGGTCGGGGAGGTGCGCGACGAGGGTGCGCGGCTCGCCGCGGCGGTGGCCGAGGCGGTCCCCGGGGCCCCCGAGACGTGGGCGTCGGCCGTCGGGCAGGACGGCCTGACGGCCTTCTTCACCGCGGCGTCGAGCGCGCGGCGGTGGCGGTCGTCGCCCACCGACCTGCTCGAGCGGTTGGTCGGGGATGGCTCGCCGCACGCGGCCGGGTACGCACGGGCGCTGGCCGGCGTGACGTCCGCCGCGTGCGACCTCGGGGACGCCCCGCTCGACGTCATCGCGCGCGCGTCCACCACCGCCGCCGTGCACCTGGCCGCGGCCCGGACCGCCGTCCCGGACGCACCCACGCCGCCCACGTCCATCCCGTCGGCTGCTCCCACTCCGTCGGCCGCACCGGACCGGTCCGCGTCGCCCGACGGTGCGCCTGCGGTCGTGGACCGAGCGCCGACCGGCGCCAGCGGGTCCGCGGCGACCGCGACCCTCGGCACGGCGGCCGCCCCCGAGCCGGAGCCGGACCCGCGCACGCTCGACGAGCTGCTCGCGGACCTCGACGCTCTCATCGGCCTGCGGCGCGTCAAGCGCGAGATCCGTGAGCAGGCGCAGCTGCTGCGCGTCGAGAAGCTGCGCACCGACGCCGGGTTGACCGCGCCGACGATCACGCGGCACCTCGTGTTCGTCGGGAACCCGGGAACCGGCAAGACGACGGTCGCGCGCCTCGTCGCCGGCATCTACCGGGCGCTCGGGCTCCTCTCCAAGGGGCACCTCGTCGAGGTGGACCGCTCCGAGCTCGTCGGCGGCTACCTCGGCCAGACGGCGCACAAGACCTCGCAGGTCGTGGCCGACGCGGTCGGCGGAGTGCTGTTCGTCGACGAGGCGTACTCCCTCACGGGCGACCAGTACGGCGAGGAGGCCGTCAACACGCTCGTCAAGGACATGGAGGACCACCGCGACGACCTCGTGGTGATCGTCGCGGGGTACCCGGGCCCGATGGGGCGCTTCCTCGCGACGAACCCCGGGCTCGAGAGCCGGTTCTCCACGACGATCACGTTCGACGACTACTCCGACGACGAGCTCACCCGCATCTTCGAGCTCGCGGCGACCCGGTCCGACTTCGCGCCCGCGCCCGCGACGCTCGAGCGGTTCCGCGGCGTCGCGGCGGCCCAGCTGCGCGGCGAGGGGTTCGGCAACGGGCGGTGGGCCCGCAACATGCTCGACAAGGCCGTGCTGCGTCACGCGTGGCGGTTGCGGGACGTGGCGGCGCCGTCGGTCGACGAGCTGCGCACGTTGCTGCCCGAGGACCTGGTCGAGCGGCCCGACGACGGGCCCGACGAGGACTCGGCCGAGACGACCGGAGCCGAGAGCACGACGCCCGAGAGCATGACGCCCGAGAGCATGACGCCCGAGAGCACGACGGTCGAGAGCGCCGTCACGACGCAGGAGCCGCGCCCGGTCCTGCACGACGCGCCCACCGCAGGGACCGACGACGAAGAGGAGCCCGCGTGACCCCGACGCCCGCCCCGGCCCCAGCGCCGCCCGCCCGTCCCGTTCTCGCGACTCCCGCGGCGGCGTCCGCGCGGACGGGGCGCCTGCGTCGCACCCCGGCGCGACTGCGCCTCGCCGCCGCGGTCGCGGTCGTCGCGTGCGCCCTCGTCGCGGTCGGCGGGCTGCTCGTCGGCCTCGTGCAGGCCGACGCGCTGCGCTCGGCGGCGGACGACACCGCGCAGCAGGTGCGCACGCTCGACGTCCGCAACGACCTGGTCGCCGCGGACGCGACCGCGACGAACGCGTTCCTGGTCGGCGGCCGCGAGCCGGTGGCGCAGCGCGAGCGGTACGACGTGTCCCTGGCGTCGGCGACGAGCGGGCTCACGGCCGTCGCGGGCGCCGACCAGAGCGACGCCGGGCGCCTGCCGGGCGTCAGCACGTCCGTCGCGACGTACAGCGGGCTCGTCGAGCAGGCCCGCGCGAACAACCGGCAGGGGTTCCCGGTGGGCGCGGCGTACCTCGAGACGGCCTCGCAGGAGCTGCGCGCCGAGGCGTTGCCGGGCCTGGACGAGGTCGTGTCCGCGAACGCCTCGAGCGTCACCGACGCGTTCCAGGTCGCCGGCCGCGCGACGCTCGTGCTGCTCGTCGTGCTGGTCGCGCTGGTCGCGCTGGTCGTCGTGCAGGTCTGGCTCGCGTCACGCACGCATCGTCGGCTGAACCTCGGGCTCGTCCTGTCGACCGTGGTGCTGCTGGTCGCGGGCTTCCTGCTCGGGTCGAACCTGGACGGCGGGTCGCGCACCGCGAGCGACGTGCAGGACGGTGCGTACGGGCAGACGGTCGCGGTCGCGCGCGCGTACTCGCTCGCGAACGACGCGAAGGCGGCGGAGTCGTTCACGCTGATCAAGCGGGGTTCGGGTCAGGCGTACGAGGAGTCGTACCAGGCGAGCGTTGACGCGGCCTCGGAGTTGCTCCAGGGCGTCGGTGGCCAGGTCCAGACGACGTTCGACGCCTGGGCGGCCACGCACGACGAGATCCGCGGGCTCGACGACGGTGGGGACTGGGACGGCGCGGTCGCGCTCGCCACCTCGTCGGAGCCGGGCAGCCCGAACGCGCAGTTCGACGCGTTCGCGCAGGAGGCGCAGACCGCCACGGCGGACTCGAGCGTCCAGGCCCGGTCGGACCTCGAGCACGCTGCCTCGGCCTCGGAGCGCACCGCCTGGCTCGCGCTCGTCGCGGGTCTGCTGGCCGCCGGGGCCGCGGTGTGGGGCTTCGCCCCGCGACTGAAGGAGTACCGCTGATGACGACGACGCGCGCACCCCGGACGACGGCTCGCCGCGCCGCGCGCAGGCTCGCGCTGCTCGCGGCGGGCGCACTGGTGCTCGCGGGCTGCACCGCGAACCCGGAGGCGGCGACCGGTGACCCCGGGGTCGAGGCGGTGGCGTCGGCCGCGCCGGGGCCGCGGGCCGCCGCGGTGACGTGCGAGGACCTGACGGCGTCCTACGACCCCGGCGCGGACGGCGCGAAGATCTCGGGCAAGAAGCACGTGCAGGCGATCAAGGAGCGCGGCTCGCTGGTCGTCGGCGTCTCGGCGGACACGCTGCTCATGGGCAGCCGCAATCCCATCACGGGTGAGATCGAGGGCTTCGACATCGACATGCTGAAGGCGGTCTCGACCGCGATCTTCGGGTCGCCCGACCACCTGCAGTTCCGTGTCATCACCTCGGGTCAGCGCCTCGACGTGCTCAAGAACCACGAGGTCGACCTGGTGGCGCGCGCGTTCTCGATCACGTGCGAGCGCTGGGACGAGATCGCGTTCAGCGCGGAGTACTTCCACTCGGGGCAGAAGGTGCTGGTCCCGCTCGACTCGACGGCGCGCGGGATCGCGGACCTCGACGGGGCGCGCGTGTGCGCACCCGAGGGGACCACGACGATCGAGCGGCTCGCGGACTTCCCCGAGGTCGAGGCCGTCGGCGCGCAGACGCACACGCAGTGCCTGGTGCTGTTCCAGCAGGGCAAGGTCGACGCGATCACGGGCGACGACACGATCCTGGCCGGCTTCGCCGCGCAGGACCCGTACGCGAAGGTCGTGGGCGAGGCCATCAGCGACGAGCCGTACGGCATCGGTGTCGCCGCGGACCAGGTCGACCTGGTCCGGTACGTCAACGCGGTGCTCGACGAGGTCAAGGCCGACGGCCGCTGGGCGCAGTCGTACGAGCGCTGGCTGGGTGCGCTCGGGGACGCGCCCGCGCCGCCCGGGTCGGTGTACGGGCGTTCGGCGGGCTCGTCGTGACACCCGCCGGGACGGTGGACCCGCCGGCCGCTCCGGGCCGCCTCGGTGAGGCGATCCCGGCCGCGGACCTGCTGACGTACCTCGCGACGCTCGAGCGGTGGGCCGCGGACCGTCGCGCCGAGCTCGACCGGCTGGACGCGGTGTCGCGGCAGACGGACACACCCGACGCGTTCACCGGGGACGTCGTGCTCGCCATGACCATGTGGCAGGCGATCCGCGGACGGCTGGACCGGCTCGTCGAGGTCTGGGACTCCGGTCGGGCCGACGTGCTCGCGCGTGAGCAGATGTCCCAGCTCGTGTGGGGGCGGTTGGACGCGGGCGGCTCGTCCGCGCTCGTCTCGCTCGTCGAGGCGGTGACGCTGTGCGACGCGATGATCGACCAGCTGCGTGACCGCCTCGCGTTCGACCCCGGCGCCGCGGACGAGGCGGCGCGCCTGCGGGCGGTGCGCGCCGCGGTGGTGCGGTGCGAGGACCTGGCGTCCGACGAGCACGCGCTGCGGCTCGTGCGTGACCTGCGCGCGAGGGAGCAGGGCATCACGGCCCAGGCGGCGCGCGGCGCCGACGTCGCGGGTCCGCTCGCGGAGCTGGAGACCGCGGTCGCACGCGCGGAGCGCGACCTGATCGTCGACGTCTCGCAGCGGCGGACGCTCGCCCGCCAGCGCACCGACGCGGCCGCGCTGCGCGATGCGCTGGAGGACCGTGAGCCCACGCTGCACGCGCTCGCCGACCGGTGCCGGCGCGAGGTCGTCGACCCGCCGCTGCTCGCCGTGCCCGACGTCTCGCGGCTCGGCGACGTGCCGCCGACCCGCGCCGAGGTGGACGCGTTCGTCGAGCGGCTGCGGACGGTGCAGCGCGCGTTCGACGCGGTCGCCGAGGCGTACGGGCGTCCGCTGCGCGAGCGCGCCGAGCTGCGCTACCAGCTCGAGCGTCTGCGGGCGGTGGCGGACGCGAACGGGCGCAGTGCGTCGCCCACGGTCCGCTCGGGGTACGACGAGGCGCGCGACGCCGTCGAGCGCACGCCGTGCGACGTGGTGCTCGCCCGCTTCCTCGTCGAGCAGTTCGAGTTCCTCACCCGCGACCTGCCCGTGCACGGGCCGAAGGGAGCCGCGCGATGACCGCCTGCACCGAACCGGGCTGCACCGGGACGTACGAGGACGGCTACTGCGACGTCTGCGGGTCTCCGCAGGCGCCGACGGCTCCCGCCGGGACGGGGGTGACGGCGGCGCCGGTCGCCGCGGGTGCGTCCGCGACGTCGCTGCTCGGCACGGGCATCGCGGGGACCGCCACGTCGCCCCGCGGCGGCGTCGCGGCGGGCGAGGACCCCGACGCCGAGCGGTCCACGCGCACCGGCCGGACCAGCTCGAGTCGGCTCGCGACCGCGGCGCTGGGCTCGGCGCGCACCGCCGCGACCGGCTCGCGCGCCACCCGGCGCCTCGGCACGGGGTCCACCCGGCTGCGCGGCGCGCGGCTGGGTGCGGGCCTGACGACCGTCCCCTCGGCCCCGGTGCGCGACCCGCTGCAGGTCGTCATGGCCGACCCCCAGGTCCCCGAGCGCAAGCGGTTCTGCCCGTCCTGCGGCGCGCCCGTCGGCCGGGAGCGTGACGGTGTGCCGGGGCGGACCAAGGGGTTCTGCCCGCAGTGCGGGTCGGGCTTCGACTTCGACCCGCGCCTGGTGCCGGGCGACCTGGTCGGCGGGCAGTACGAGGTCGTCGGCTGCCTCGCGCACGGTGGGCTCGGCTGGATCTACCTCGCGCGGGACCAGAACGTGTCCGGACGGTGGGTCGTGCTCAAGGGCCTGCTGAACGCGGGGGACGCGGACGCCTACGCGGCCGCGATCGCCGAGCGGCAGTTCCTCGCGGAGGTCGAGCACCCCCTGATCGTCGAGATCTACAACTTCGTGATGCACGACGGCGCGGGCTACACCGTCATGGAGTACGTGGGGGGCACGTCCCTCAAGGAGATGCTCACGGCACGCCGGGAGGCGAACGCCGGCGTGAACGACCCGCTGCCGGTCGCGCACGCCATCGCCCTCGTGCTCGAGGTGCTGCCCGCGTTCGCGTACCTGCACGACGTCGGGCTGCTGTACTGCGACTTCAAGCCCGACAACGTGATCCAGCAGGGTGACGCGGTCAAGCTGATCGACATGGGCGGTGTGCGCCGCGTCGACGACCTCGACTCGGCGATCTTCGGCACGATCGGCTACCAGGCGCCCGAGGTGGGCGAGGTCGGCCCTTCGGTCGCGTCCGACGTCTACACGATCGGCCGCACGCTCGTGTCGCTCGTGATCGACTTCCGCGGCAACACGACGACCTACGCGGCCTCGCTGCCGGCCGTCGCCGACACGCCCGTGTTCGCGACGTACGACTCGTTCTACCGCCTCGTCGCGAAGGCGTGCGCCCCGGACCCGTCGGACCGGTTCGCGACCGTCGACGAGCTGCGCACGCAGCTGCTGGGCGTGCTGCGCGAGGTCGTCGCGGCCGACCGGGGACCGGGCCACCCGGCGCTGCACTCGGCGGCGTCCGTGCTGTTCGACGCGCCGACGACCGACGGTCCGCATGCTCCGCTGCGGTGGGACGAGCTGCCGACGCTCAAGGTCGACGCGTCCGACCCGGCGGCCTCCTGGCTCGCCGGTGTGAGCGTCGCGGACCCGCACCAGCGCATCGAGGCGCTCGGCGAGGCCCCCGAGGAGAGCGTCGAGGTCCGGCTCGCGCGGGCGCGCGCCGGGATCGAGGCCGGCGAGCCGGAGGTGGTCCGCGCGGCGCTCGCGCAGGTGCTCGACGCCGACCCGTGGGAGTGGCGCGCGGTCTGGCTCGACGGCCTCGCGCAGCTCGCCGCGGGTGACCCCGTCGCGGCCCGAGCGTCGTTCAACGCCGTGTACGGGCAGGTCCCGGGCGAGCTCGCGCCGAAGCTGGCGCTCGCCGTGGCGTGCGAGCTGTCCGACGAGCCCGAGATCGCCGAGCAGCTCTACGTCATCTGCGCGCGCTCGGACGCCAACTACACGGCCGTCTCCGCGTTCGGGCTGGCGCGGGTGCGGCGGGCCGCGGGCGACCTGGACGGCGCGCTCGCCGCGCTCGACCTCGTGACCGCGACCCGCAGCTCGTTCGCGGAGGCCCGCGTGCAGCGGGCCAAGCTGCTGACCACGTCGGACCGCGGCGTGGCGGCCCTCGCGGAGGCGCTCGCCGGGCTCGAGCGCGTGACGGTCGAGCCGCAGCGGCGTGTGGACCTGCGGATCGAGGTGTTCACCGCGGCGCTCGCCGAGGTCGAGCGCAGCGGCGCGAAGCCGACCCTGCGGATCGCGGACGTGCCGGTGGACGACGCGACGCTGCGCGACGCGCTCGAGGCCGCCTACCGCGAGTCCGCCGCGCTCGCGCCGTCGCGCGACGCCCGGATCGCCCTCGTCGACCGGGCCAACGCGGTGCGGCGGTGGACGGCGTGGTGAGCGGGACCACGAGCGCCGTGACGTGCACCGGCTGCGGGGGAGCGCTGCACCCCGACGACCGCTTCTGCGAGGCGTGCGGGACGCCCGTGGGCGCCGGGACCGAACGGGACCGGCCCGACGGCGAGACCGGGAGCCTGCCTCCGGTCCCGGCACCGCCCGCCGCGAAGGTCGCGGACGAGGACGGCGACGACGTGCCGCCGGCCGGCGGGGCACCGGTGTGCCGCGCGTGCGGCGGGAGGGTCGCGGCGGACGGCTACTGCGAGGAGTGCGGCACCCCGGCGGCCTCCGAGCGGGACCACTTCGCGCAGAGCCCATCGTCCTGGGTCGGCGGCGTGTGCGACCGGGGCGTGCGGCACGCGCGCAACGAGGACGCGATGGCGCTGTCGGCGTCCGGCGGCTTCGCGGCGCTCGTGGTGTGCGACGGCGTGTCCACGGCGCCCGGCTCCGACGTCGCGAGCCTCGCGGCGGCAGGTGCGGCGCTCGGCGTGCTCGTCGCGGGTGGGCCTGAGGGGGCCGCGAGGGTGACGGGGACGGTCGCGGCACGTCAGGCGGCGTGGTCGTCGCTGCTGGGACGCGCGGCGGTCGCGGCGGACGACGCGGTGGCGGCGAGCGCCCCCGGCGCGGAGCCCGAGCACGCACCCTCGTGCACGTTCGTGGCCGCGGTGGTCGACGCCGCGCTGCTCGTCGTCGGCTGGCTCGGCGACTCGCGCGCGTACTGGCTCCCCGACGACGGGACGCCCGAGCAGCTGACGGCCGACGACTCGGGTGCCGGCGAGCTCATGGCGCGCGGCGTCCCGCGCGCGGCGGCGGAGGCGTCACCGCAGGCGCACGCGATCACGCGCTGGCTCGGCCCGGACGCCGAGGACGTCACGGCGCGCACCACCGCGGCGACGGTCGACGGACCCGGCTGGGTGCTCGTGTGCTCCGACGGGTTGTGGAACTACTGCTCCCCGGCGCCGGACGTCGCGCGGCTCGTGCGCGAGCACGCCGCCGCGGCCGGTGCGGACCCCACCGCGACCGCGGCCGCGCTCGTCGCCTGGGCGAACGCGCAGGGTGGACGCGACAACGTCACGGCCGCGCTGGCCCGGGTCGGCTAGCCTCGAGCCAGCGCCCGAGGCCCAGCCGCCGGCACCCCGAACGCACACCGACGAAGGATTGAGCGTGGCCGTCTTCACTGCCGAGGTCTTCCAGAACGAGTTCCTGCCCCAGGGCAGCACGGACGTGCACGCGATCGTCACGCTGACGAGCCAGGGCGCCGGGTCCGCGGACACCGCGTCGGGCGCCGTGGCCGAGATCATCATGGTCGACACGTCCGGCTCGATGAGCGGGCGCAACATGGACGCCGCGAAGCACGCGGCGCAGGTCGCGGTGGACCAGATCCCGGACGGCACGTGGTTCGCGATCGTCGGGGGCAGCCACGTCGCGCAGCGCGTGTTCCCGTACCCGAACGCGGTGCGGGACATGGTGCAGATGGAGCCGGGCGCGCGCTTCGAGGCGAAGCGGGCGATCGCGTCGTTGCAGCCGTCGGGCGGCACCGCGATGAGCACGTGGCTCGCGCTCGCCGACCGGCTCTTCGCGACGGTCCCGCACGCGCCGCAGCGGCACGCGATCCTGCTGACCGACGGCAAGAACGAGTCGGAGCCGCGGCAGGCGCTGTCGGGGGTCGTGCGCGCGGTCACGGGTCACTTCCAGTGCGACGCGCGCGGTGTGGGCGCGAACTGGCAGGTCGACGAGCTGCGTGAGATCGCCACGGCGCTGCTCGGCACGGTGGACCTCATCGCGGACCCCGACGACATCGCCGCCGACTTCCGGGACCTGGTGCAGCGCTCGATGGCGCGGGGCATCGCGGACGCGGAGCTGCGGGTGTGGGCCCCCCAGGGCGCCCAGGTGCTGTTCGTCCGGCAGGTGTCGCCGACGGTCGAGGACCTCACGGCCCGCCGGCGCGAGGTCAACCCGCTCACGGGGGCGTACCCGACGGGCTCGTGGGGCGACGAGTCCCGCGACTACCACGTGGCGGTCCGCGTCCCTTCCAAGCCGGTGGGCGCGGAGCAGCTCGCGGCGCGCGTGCAGATCGCGGTGGGCGGCGAGGTGCTCTCGTCGGGCCTGGTGAAGGCGCGCTGGTCCGACGACGACTCGCTCACGGCTCGGATCAGCCCGGAGGTCGCGCACTACACGGGCCAGGCGGAGCTCGCGAGCGCGATCCAGGAGGGCCTCGCGGCGAAGGCGGCCGGCGACGAGGCGACCGCGACGGTGAAGCTGGGCCGTGCGGTGCAGCTCGCCCAGGAGACGGGCAACGACGAGGCGACGAGCCGGCTGCGGCGGGTCGTCGAGATCGAGGACCCGGAGCAGGGCACCGTGCGCCTCAAGCGCAACACCGACCGGCTCGACGAGATGGCGCTCGACACGGCGTCGACCAAGACGACCCGGGTGCGCCGGTGAGCACGGTCCGTTGCCCCGAGGGGCACCCGTCGACGTCGACCGACTACTGCGACGTGTGCGGCGCCCCGATCGCTGCCGGCGGTGCGTCCACGCCGGCCGCGGCGGGCCCGTCGCCCTCCGCCGGGCCGACGACGTGCCCGCACTGCCAGTCGCCCGCGGCGGCGGGTGCGCTGTTCTGCGAGAACTGCGGCTACGACTTCACGACGGGCGCGACCCCCGCACCCCTGGTCCCGCCCGCGGGCGTGGCCTCGACGTCCTCGCCCTCGGTCGCGACGGGTGAGCAGCCCGCGGTGGAGGCGACCGAGGTCCGGGCGCAGGAGCCCGTGACCGACCCCGCGACCGGTGCCTCTCCGGGTCCCGGCCCGGCGTCCGCGGGCGGCGGGCTGCCGACTCCGGCACCGGACGGCCCCGACTCGTGGGTGGCCGAGGTCTGGATCGACCCCGACTGGTACGCGCTCCAGTCGCCCGAGGACCCGATGCCGTCCGCGGGGCTGCCCGTGCTCGTCCCGCTGCGCACGCGCAGCGCGCTCGTCGGACGTCCGTCGGTGTCGCGCAACATCCACCCGACGATCGACTGCGGCGCGGACTCGGGTGTGTCGCGCCGGCACTGCCAGCTCAACACCGACGGCACGCGCTGGTGGGTCGAGGACCTGCAGTCCTCGAACGGCACGTACGTGGCGCGCGTGGGTGAGCCGCTTCCGCAGGCCCCCATCCCGGTGGGTCAGCGCTACGAGCTGGCGGACGGCGACCGCGTGTACGTCGGCGCGTGGACGCGGATCGTCGTGCGGCTCGCGCTGCCGGGCGAGGTCTGAGCCGCAGCGCTCGGGCGTCGACCTAGCCGCGGACCGAGCCGCGGATGCGCTCGGCCACGGCCGCCTCGACCTCGGGGCGCAGCGACTGCGCGAACGTGCGCGTGAGGTGGCCGTGGTCGAAGTACACGATCGCGCCGCCGACGACGTCGTGGCACCGGCCGTCCCAGCAGAGCACGTGGTCGAGGTCGAGCACCGAGACGAGGCCGCTCGCGTCGTCGGCCGCGGCGTCGGCGAGCGGGTCCGGCTCGATCGCGACGCCGGCGGGCCGCGTGCACGAGCGCCATCCGCCACGTTCGCGCGCCACGCAGTCCGGCGCGGGGTCGCCGAGGTCGGGGGTGTCGCGCATGACCAGCACGGGGATGCCCCGGGACGTCAGCCGGTCGAGCAGACGCCCGTACGCGGCCCGCTGCTGGGTGCGCTGGGCCTCCTGCGGCACGTCCAGGAGCGGCCGGAACGTGCGCGCGGCGAGGACGACGAGGTCGGGGTCCCGCGCGACGACCTCGTCGACCGCCCACCGTGTCCACCGGGAGCACCCCTCGACCGCCGACGGCCGGGTCACGTCCACCGGGACGTCGACGGGGTAGCACTCGGACGTCAGGTAGGTCGTGAGCGACCAGCCCTCGCGCTCGACCTGCCCGACGAGCGCGGGCTGCCACTGCCCGGCGTGGGAGTTGCCGAGCAGCACGACCTCGCGGGCCGGGTCCGTGGCGCCGTACGTGCAGGTCCGACGCGAGGCGAACGGGGTGTTGTTCCAGCACCCGTCGGCGTAGAGGTCGCTGCGGTCCCCGGCCGCGACGCCGGGCGCGACGAGCAGCCGGTCGCCGACGGGGTCGCACGCGGGCTCCCGCACCGCCTCCGCGGCGAAGCACGGCTCCTGGCCGGACGTCGCACGCGCGAACAGGTCCTCCTCGTGCGCGGCGCGGGCCGACCCGACCGCACCCGCGCCGACGGCCAGCGCGGCGCACACGGCCGCGGTGACGGCGCCCAGCGCGAAGGTGCGCGGCAGGGACCCGACGAGCCGAGGCGCGTGCCGCACGGGGTCCTCGACCCATCGCGTGCTCGCGGACGCGAGGACGAGCGTGACGCCGACGACGCCCGCCAGGCCCCACCCGGTGAGCTCGGCGCCCACCGCGAACGGCGCGAGCACGAGCAGCGGCCAGTGCCACAGGTAGACGCCGTAGGAGACGTCACCGAGGCGCACGACGGGCCGCCGGCCGAGCACGGCGCCCAGCCCGCCCGGCACGTCGTCGGTCGCGCTCGCGACGACGAGCACCGTCCCGAGCGTGGGTACCAGGGCCGCGGTGCCGGGGAACGGTGTCTCGCCCGTGAACCGCACCGCGGACCAGGTGATCGCCGCCAGACCGACCCATCCCGCGGCGGCGCGCACGCGGACCGCCCCGGTGGTCCGGGCGCCCACGACCGCGACGAGCGCCCCGAGCCCCAGCTCCCACACGCGCGTCGTCGTGACGAAGTACGCACGCGCCGGGTCGGCAGCGGTGAGCGACGCGCTCCACCACAGCGACGCGAGCGTCACGGCCGCGACGACGACGCCCGCGACGGCCCGGCGCCGACCGGTGCGGCGCGCGACGAGCGCGGCGGCGGCCAGCAGCAGCGGCCACACGACGTAGAACTGCTCCTCGACGCCGAGCGACCAGAAGTGCTGCGCCGGGCTGGGGGTGGCGTCCGCCGCCAGGTAGTCCGTGGCCTGCTCGGCGAGCTGCCAGTTCTCCTGGATCAGGGTCGCGGCGAGCAGCTCGCGGGCGGCCTGCGTCAGCAGGTGGCTCGGCAGGAGCACGAGCCCGACACGACGAAGAACACGTCGACGCCCACGTACCCGCCGGGCAGCGCCTGCGGCCAGGCGTGGAAGACGACGACCGCCGCGACCGCGACCGCGCGCAGCACCTGGATGTCGCGCCGCGCGGGCACGGCACGGCGCTCGCGCGGCGTCCGGTCGGAGCCGGCGGCCGCGGGCGGCCGGGGGAGCGTGGTCGTCGAGGTCATGAGCTCGGCTCGCGGGGAAGGGGACGGCTTGCGGGGCCGGTGCCGGGTGTCGGCGACGGACCAGGGTAGGCGGACGGGGGCGTCCAGCGCGCCGCGGGCGCCGCACGCGCGCGGCGACACGCCGGGAGATCCGCGTGATCCTGCGGATCGGGCCCGGGTGCCGGGAGCCAGTTGGACTCTGACGCGAAGACTCGGATAAAGTCTGGGACGCACACGGAACGCCGGTGAGAAACCGGGGGACGTGCAGCGCGGACGTGGCTCAGTGGTAGAGCATCACCTTGCCAAGGTGAGGGTCGCGGGTTCGAATCCCGTCGTCCGCTCGGAGACATCCTTTCGGCTCAGGCCGCTGAGGACTGCGGTCTCAGGGTGGAGTGGCCGAGAGGCGAGGCAGCGGCCTGCAAAGCCGTATACGTGGGTTCGAATCCCATCTCCACCTCGCAGCAACACACCCCCGGGCGATTGGCGCAGCGGTAGCGCGCTTCCCTGACACGGAAGAGGTCACTGGTTCGATCCCAGTATCGCCCACCAGCCAAGGCCCCAGGTCATCGACCTGGGGCCTTCGTCGTACCCGGGCTCGTCGTGCTCGAGCCCGCCGCGCTGGAGACCGTCGTGCCGGAGACCTTCGTGCCGAAGACCTTCGTGCCGGCTGAGGCGGCCGATGCCGACGCCCGATCGTTCTCCCGCGAGCCGCAGGCGTCAACCGGGCGCCCGACCGGGCCGCCCGACGCTCCCGGACGCCCCGACCCGGGCGTGAGTGCGGCGGTTACCGTGTGCGCGTGCCCGAGTCCGCAGCCCACGCCCGGTTCGCCGGCCTGCGGCTGCGCGGGCTCGTCGAGTGCGTCGACGTGCGTCTGCAGCCCGAGCGGCTCGCGGAGCCCGGCTGGTGGGCGCTCGTCGGCGAGTTCGAGGGGCGCGTGCGCGCATGGCGGTTCGAGGAGGCGGACACCGCGCCCGCGGGCGGTGGCGCGGGGTGGGTCGGCCCGCGCGCGGCGGACTGGGTGAGCTCGCTCACGCGGGAGGAGTACGTGCGGGCCGTCGAGTCCGTCCGCGCGCATGTCCGTGAGGGCGACGTCTACCAGGCGAACGTCTGCCGGGTGCTCTGCGCCGAGCTCGGGTCCGCCGACGACGAGCCTGACGCGGCCGCTCTCGCGGACGTCCTGGCGGCCGGCAACCCGGCGCCGTACGCGGGCTACGTGCACGTCCCGCGGGGGAGTGTCGGGGTCGGGGGCACGGACCACGTGGACGGGCTCCGGGACGACGAGGGGGTGTGGGTCGTGACCGCGTCACCCGAGCTGTTCCTGAGGGTCGAGGACGGCGTCGTGACGTCCGCGCCGATCAAGGGCACCGCGACGACCCGCGACGGGCTGACCCCCAAGGACGTCGCGGAGAACGTCATGATCACCGACCTCGTCCGCAACGACCTGCAGCGCGTCTGCGAGCCGGGGACGGTCGAGGTCACGACGCTCCTGGGGGTCGAGGAGCACCCGGGCCTCGTGCACCTCGTGTCGACCGTGCGCGGGACGCTCGCGGCACCGCACCGCGGGTCCGGCGCGCTGTGGCCCGCGCTGCTGGAGGCGACGTTCCCGCCCGGCTCGGTGGCGGGCGCGCCCAAGTCGTCGGCGCTGCGCGTCATCGACGAGGTGGAGCCCGTGGCGCGCGGGCCGTACTGCGGCCTCGTCGGGTGGGTGCACGTGGCGCCGGACGGTGTGGTCCGCGCGGAGCTGGCGGTGGGGATCCGGACGTTCTGGTGGGAGCCGGACGCCGACGGGCGAGGCCGGTTGCGGTTCGGCACGGGCGCGGGCATCACGTGGGGGAGCGACGCGCGCGCCGAGTGGGCCGAGACCGAGCTCAAGGCCGCGCGGCTCGTCGCACTCGCGTCCCGGGACGCAGGTCCGGGGATGTCAGACTGACGCCATGAGCGTCGTGATCTGGACGGACGGTCGACTGCACGCACCCACGGACCGCATCCTCACGGGCGTGGACCACGGCGTGACCGTGGGCGACGGCGTGTTCGAGACGTGCGCGGTCTACGGCGGTCGCGCGTTCGCGCTCACCCGCCACCTGCGGCGTCTCGCTCGCTCCGCGACGGGGCTGGGCCTGCCCGTGCCCGACGAGGACGCCGTGCGCGAGGCCGTCGCCGCGGTGCTGGCCGCCGCGCCCGACGCCGGTCGCCTGCGGCTGACCTACACCGGCGGTCCGGGTCCGCTCGGGTCGCACCGCGACGAGCCCGACGCGCAGCGCCCGACCCTCGTCGCGCTCGCCGGGCCGGCCGCACGTGCCGCGACCAGCCGGGTGGTGCGGGTGCCGTGGGTGCGCAACGAGCGGTCGGCGGTCGCCGGGCTGAAGACGACGTCGTACGCGGAGAACGTCGTGGCGCTCGCCGAGGCGCACCGCCGCGGCGCCGACGAGGCGGTTCTCGCCAACACCGTCGGCCTGCTGTGCGAGGGGACGGGGTCGAACGTCGTGGTGGAGCGCGACGGCGAGCTCGTGACGCCGCCGCTGTCGAGCGGGTGCCTCGCCGGGATCACGCGCGAGCTGCTGCTCGAGTGGGCCGGCGAGGCCGGTCTGCCGGTGCGGGAGGCCGTCGACGGCGAGCTGCGCTACGAGGTCCTCGACGAGGTGCTGGCCGGCCGGGCGCACCTGACGCTGACGGGTTCGATCCGCAACGTGTCGCCCGTGGTCGCGCTCGACGAGCGGGACGTCACCGCGGGGCCGCTCTCGCTCGCGGCCGCCGACCTGTTCCAGGCACGCGCGCTCGACGACCTCGACCCGTGACCGTGGGGCCGGCCCGCGACCGGCGTCGGCACGGCCCCGGACAGCACGAGAGCCGGCCCCGTCGACGGCGACGGGACCGGCGTGATGCTCGGGATGGTCAGGCGGTGAGCAGCGCGGCGATGAACGCCGAGATCTCCGCCTCCATGCGGTCGCTCTCCGCACCCAGCGGCACCAGCTCCTCGGTGCGGGCGAGGAACCGGACGATGGGGTCGCTCGGGGCGGCGAGCAGCGCACTGCCCTCCACCCCGCTCAACGACACGAGCGCGTAGTCGGGATCCGCGTCCCGCCACACCTGGACGTCGCCACTTCCGGCAGGCGCCTCGGACGACGCGTGCATGCCCATGGAGAGCAGCTCGCGGCCGATGAGCCAGGTCGACATGGTGTGCGGGCCGGTGAAGACCGCGCGCACCGTGTACGGGTCCGTGGTCCGGAAGGAGAGCTCAGCGCTCACCGGGATGACGCTCGCGTCACTCCCGATCAGCTGCATGGCGACGACCTCGACGACGTCATACGACGAATGCGTCATCGGGTCCCCTCTTCTCGTTACGTGGGCTGTTCGTCCCATCATGGCAGTGCGATTGCCCGATTGGACCTGAAGTGCACCCAGGTTCACCCGGTGGGACGTGTGGTGACCGTGCTCACCGGGTCCGAGGATGCCCCCGACACGTCATGTTCGGCCACCCCTTCGTGTGGCCGCGTCCTTGTTCCCTGCACGATCGGTCGGTCCGGGCGCGGACTTGAGGCCCGGGTGCACACTTTTTCGGCCGATTTCGGCCGGGCCGTCCCGGTGTGCGTGGCGGAGACCGTCGGCGCGGCGCCGTGGGGGCCGTGCGGCGGTCCCGCATCACCCGTCCGGGGGGTCGAGGACGTGCCCGACCTGCGGGTGGGACCCTGCGCCGGGCCCGGTTCGGAATCTGTGCGCATCCCGGGTAGCATTCCGTCTGCGCCGCTCACGGGTGGTGCACGTCGGCCCTGCCGGCGGACGGGCGATTGGCTCAGTGGTAGAGCGCCTCGTTCACACCGAGGAGGTCACTGGTTCGAACCCAGTATCGCCCACCACCACATCGACGAAGGCCGCCGCGAGGCGGCCTTCGTCGTCCCCGGCCGCTGTCGCGCCGTGGCGCGGCCCTCGTCCGGGCTTCTTCCTCGTCCTGGCTCCGTCCTCGTCGAGACGCGGTCCTCGTCGTGGCGATGCGCGCGAGGTCGGCGACCTGCGCAGGTAGCATCGACGGGTCCGCTGCCCGGCGGAGTCCCACGTCGCGCGGGTGACCGCGCGAGCTCCCGAGGAAGGCCACCACCCCGTGCCTGATCAGATCGCCCTCACCGTCGACGGAACCGCGACCACGGTGCAGGCGGGCACGACGGGCACGGACCTCTTCGGTGACCGCAAGGACGTCGTCGTCGTACGCGTGGACGGCGAGCTGCGCGACCTGCACCTGCCGCTGCCCGAGGGCGCGAAGGTCGTCGAGCCGGTGAGCGTGCACGAGCCCGACGGGCTGGCCGTGCTGCGGCACAGCGCGGCGCACGTGCTCGCGCAGGCCGTCCAGGAGGTCAACCCGACCGCCAAGCTGGGCATCGGCCCGCCGATCACGGACGGCTTCTACTACGACTTCGACGTCGAGACCCCGTTCACCCCCGAGGACCTGCGCGCGCTCGAGAAGGTCATGTCGCGCATCGTCAAGGAGGGGCAGACCTTCCGTCGCTGGGACGTGACCGAGGAGCAGGCCCGCGAGGTCCTCGCGGACGAGCCGTTCAAGCTCGAGCTCATCGGCCTCAAGGGCGACCCGGGCGCGGCGGACGGTGCGAGCGTCGAGGTCGGCCTCGGCGGGCTGTCGATCTACCAGAACGTGCGCGGCGCCGGCCGGGAGAGCGAGACGGTCGTCTGGCAGGACCTGTGCCGTGGCCCGCACCTGCCGAGCACCCGGCTGATCGGCAACGGCTTCCAGCTCATGCGGTCGGCCGCGGCCTACTGGCGCGGCAGCGAGAAGAACCCGCAGCTGCAGCGCGTGTACGGCACCGCGTGGCCCAGCAAGGACGAGCTCAAGGCGCACCTGGACCGGCTCGCCGAGGCGGAGCGGCGCGACCACCGCCGGCTCGGCAACGAGCTCGACCTGTTCTCGTTCCCCGACGAGATCGGCTCGGGCCTGGCCGTGTTCCACCCCAAGGGCGGGATCGTGCGCATGGAGATGGAGGAGTACTCGCGCCGTCGGCACGTCGAGGCGGGCTACTCGTTCGTCAACAGCCCGCACATCACCAAGGCCAAGCTGTTCCACACCTCGCGTCACCTTGAGTGGTACGCCGACGGCATGTACCCCCCGATGAAGCTCGACACCGAGCTCCACGAGGACGGGACGGTCAAGCGTGAGGGCCAGGACTACTACCTCAAGCCCATGAACTGCCCGATGCACAACCTCGTCTACCGCTCGCGCGGGCGCTCGTACCGCGAGCTGCCGCTGCGGCTGTTCGAGTTCGGGACGGTGTACCGCTACGAGAAGTCCGGCGTCGTGCACGGCCTGACCCGCGCGCGCGGCTTCACCCAGGACGACGCGCACATCTACACCACGCGTGAGCAGATGCGCGAGGAGCTCGGCTCGCTGCTGACCTTCGTGCTCGACCTGCTGCGCGACTACGGCCTCGACGACTTCTACCTCGAGCTGTCGACCCGCGACCCCGAGAAGTCGGTGGGCGACGACGCGACCTGGCACGAGGCGACCGAGACCCTGCGCGAGGTCGCCACGGCGTCCGGGCTGCACCTGGTCGACGACCCGGGCGGCGCCGCGTTCTACGGCCCGAAGATCTCGGTGCAGGTCAAGGACGCGATCGGCCGCACCTGGCAGCTCTCGACCATCCAGCTCGACTTCTTCGAGCCGGAGCTGTTCGAGCTCGAGTACACGGCTCCCGACGGGTCGCGCCAGCGTCCCGTGATGATCCACCGCGCGCTGTTCGGGTCGATCGAGCGCTTCTTCGGCATCCTCGTCGAGCACTACGCGGGCGCGTTCCCGGCGTGGCTCGCACCCGTCCAGGTGCTCGCGGTGCCGGTCGCGGAGCCGTTCGAGGGCTACCTCGACGACGTCGTCGCGCAGCTGCGCGCGCAGGGGATCCGCGCTGAGGTGGACCGTTCCGACGACCGCTTCGGCAAGAAGATCCGCAACGCGAGCACGCAGAAGATCCCGTTCGTGCTCATCGCGGGCGGCGAGGACGTCGAGGCGGGTGCGGTCTCGTTCCGCTACCGCGACGGCCGCCAGGAGAACGGGGTGCCGGTGGCCGAGGCGGTCGAGCGGATCGTCGCCGCGGTCCGTGACCACACGCAGGTCTGAGCCGTGGCTGACGACCGGCACCGTCCGGACGCCGGCGTGACGAGTCCCGAGCTCGTCGACGCGCGCGATCTCGCCGGCGAGCCGGACGGCTTCCAGCGGCTGTGGACCCCGCACCGCATGGCGTACATCGGCGGGGAGAACAAGCCCGTCGACGCCGCCGCGGGGCCCGGCTGCCCGTTCTGCCGCATCCCCACGCAGGACGACGAGCAGGGTCTCGTCGTCGCGCGCGGGCAGCGGGCGTACGTGGTCATGAACCTGTACCCGTACAACCCGGGCCACGTGCTCGTCTGCCCGTACCGCCACGTGCCGGACTACACCGACCTCACGGACGACGAGCTCGCGGAGGTCGGGTCGCTCACGCAGACGGCGATGCGCGTGCTGCGCGCGGTGATGTCGCCCAGCGGGTTCAACCTGGGGATGAACCAGGGCGACGTCGCGGGGGCCGGCATCGCGGCGCACCTGCACCAGCACGTCGTGCCGCGGTGGGACGGCGACTCGAACTTCCTGCCCGTCGTGGGCCGCAGCCGGGCCCTGCCCGAGCTGCTCGCCGACACGCGGGCGCGGCTCGCCGCCGCGTGGCCCCAGCCGTCCACCACCGGGAGATGACCGCGTGCTGAACCGACTCCGCGGGGCCATGACCCGCCTGTTCACGCCCGTCGCGCGGGTGCTGCTGCGCGCGGGCGTCTCGCCCGACGCCGTGACGGTCACGGGCACGCTCGTCGTCGTGGTCACCGCTCTGTGGGCGTTCCCCACCGGCCACTTCCTCGCCGGGTCGCTCGTCATCGCGGTGTTCGCGCTGACCGACTCGCTCGACGGCGTCATGGCCCGGCAGGCAGGTCGCTCGGGTCCGTGGGGTGCGTTCCTCGACTCGACGCTCGACCGGTTCGGGGACGCCGCGATCTTCGGCGGGATCGTGCTGTGGGGCTTCGGGGTCGGTGACGACGAGCTGACCGCCACGCTCGCGCTCGCCGCGCTCGTGCTCGGGTCCGTCGTGCCCTACGCGCGGGCGCGGGCCGAGGGGCTGGGCATGAACGGCTCGGGCGGCATCGCCGAGCGCGCGGACCGGTTGCTGCTCGTGCTCGGCGCGACCGGCCTGGTCGGGTTCGGTCTGCCCGTCGTCGTCCTCACCGTGGTGCTCGGCCTCCTCACGGTCGCCTCCGCCGTGACCGTGGTGCAGCGCATGGCCAAGGTGCGCCGGCAGGCGCGCGCGCTCGAGGTCGCGCCGTCCGACGGCGCCGCGGGGGCCGGCGCGTGAGGCTCGACGTCGGGGCGCTCTACGCGTTCGCGTGGCGGCACGCGCACCGCGTGCCGGGACCCGTGCTGCGGGGCGCCGCGAACCTGGGCGCCGACGTCACGTGGTGGCGGCACGGTGACGGGGTCCGGCGGCTGGAGAAGAACCTCGCGCGCGTGCGCCCCGAGCTCGACGCGGCACAGCTGCGCCGGCTGTCGCGCGCCGCGATGCGGTCCTACCTGCGCTACTTCGTCGAGGCGTTCTCGCTGGGCGGCTCCACCGGCGACCAGATCGACGCGCGCGTGCGCGCCGTCGGGCTCGACGCGATCCAGGACCACGTCGCGCAGGGGCGCGCCGTGGTGCTCGCGCTCGGGCACCTGGGGAACTGGGACCTCGCGGGAGCGTGGGCGACGCGCAACGTCGCGCACGTCACGACCGTCGCCGAGCGGCTCGAGCCGCCGCAGGTCTACGAGGAGTTCCTGCGGTTCCGCGAGGGCCTCGGCATGAGGATCCTCGCGCTGGGTGACGGCGACGTGTTCCGCGAGCTGCTGCGCGTCGCGCGCGCACCGCAGGGCGGCATCGTCCCGCTGCTCGCGGACCGTGACCTGACGCACCGCGGCGTCGAGGTCGACCTGTTCGGCCACCGGGCGCGTGTCGCGGCCGGACCGGCCGCGCTGTCGCTCGCGTCCGGGGCGCCGCTGTTCGCGACGGCGATCACGTACGAGCGGCTCCGGGGTGAACGCCGACGGCGCGCCGGGACCCCGTGGGGTCTGCGCATCGACTTCGTGCCCGTGGAGCCCGTGAGCCGCGACGTGCCGCGCGCCGAGCAGGTGCGGGTCCTGACGCAGGCGTGGGTGGACCGCCTCGCGGAGTGCCTGCACCGGCGCCCGCAGGACTGGCACATGCTCCAGCGCGTGTTCGTCGAGGACCTCGACCCCGAGCGGTACGCGGCCACGCGGCGGCGGGCCGGGGAGCTCGACGAGCGGGTGGAGGCGTCATGACCGCGCCCGCGACGCGCGCGCTGCGCGTGGGCATCGTCTGCCCCTACTCGTACGACGTGCCCGGCGGGGTGCAGTTCCACGTCCGGGACCTCGCGGAGGCGCTGCTCTCGCGGGGTCACGCGGTCGAGGTGCTCGCTCCTGCCGACGACGACACCCCGGTGCCCGACTACCTCACGGCCGCGGGCCGGGCCGTCCCCGTCCGCTACAACGGCTCCGTCGCGCGCCTCACGTTCGGCCCCGTGACCGCCGCACGCACCCGCAAGTGGCTCGAGCAGGGCCGGTTCGACGTGCTGCACCTGCACGAGCCGGTGACGCCGAGCCTGTCGATGCTGGCGCTGTGGATCGCGGACGGCCCCGTCGTCGCGACGTTCCACACCTCGACCGTGCGTTCGCGCTCGCTGCAGGTGGCGTTCCCGCTCGTGCGGCAGTCGCTCGAGAAGATCTCCGCGCGCATCGCCGTCTCGGAGGACGCGCGCCGCACGCTCGTCGACCACCTCGGCGGTGACGCCGTGGTCATCCCGAACGGCGTGTACGTGGACACGTTCGAGGCGGCCGAGCCCGACCCGCGCTGGACCGGGTCGCCGCAGGCGCCCACGATCGCGTTCCTCGGCCGGCTCGACGAGCCGCGCAAGGGCCTGGGCGTCCTGCTCGGCGCGGTGCGGGAGGTGCTCGCGCACGTGCCCGGTGCGCGGTTCCTCGTCGCGGGCCGCGGCGAGACGGGGCAGGAGCAGGCGCGCGAGGTGCTGGGGGACCGGGCCGGTGCCGTCGAGTTCCTCGGCGGGGTGTCCGACGAGGACAAGGCCAGGCTGCTCGCGTCGGTCGACGTGTACGTCGCCCCGCAGACCGGGGGGGAGAGCTTCGGCATCGTGCTGGTCGAGGCGATGAGCGCGGGCGCCACCGTCGTCGCGAGCGACCTGGGCGCGTTCTCGCGCGTGCTCGACGACGGGGCGGCCGGCGTGCTGTTCCGGACGGGCGACAGCGACGACCTGGCCCGCACGCTCGTGCGGGTGCTCGCGGACGCGGACCTGCGCACGCGCGTCGAGGCGCACGCGCGTGCCGTGGTCCGCCGGTACGACTGGTCCGCGGTGACGGACCAGGTGCTCGCCGTGTACGAGATGGCCGTCGCCGGAGGGCACGCGCCCGTGGGCGAGGACCCGTCCTCGCTGCGCGGCGCGCGGCTCATGGAGCTGCGCCGCAACCGGGGTGAGGCCCGATGAGGTGGTCCGAGGTCGCGGGCGTCGTCGTCGTGGTGCTCGCCGTGCTGGTGTGGTCGGTGTGGGTCGCGGCGTCCCGGCTCGACCGGCTGCATCGCAAGGTGGGTGCGTCGCGCAGCGTCGTGCAGGCGCAGCTCGTCCGACGCGCGACGGTGGCCGCCGAGCTCGCGACGTCGGGCCTGCTGGACCCGGTCTCGTCGGTCCTCGTGGGGGAGGCCGCGTGGTCGGCGCTCGCCGCGGACAGCGCGGTCGCGCGCCCCGACGCACCGCCCGAGCTGCTCGCGCTGCTGCTGTCGGACCCGCGGTCGAGCGGTGAGCGTGCCCTGTCGTCGCCCACGGAGGGCGCCCTGGCGACGGTCGAGGAGCTGCGCGACGAGCGCGGCGAGGTGGAGAGCGAGCTGAGCGCGACGCTGCGCGCGGTGCTCGACGACCCGGACGAGATCGCCGCGATGCGCGCCGTCCCGGGCGGTGACGAGCTCCTCGACGCACTGAGCTCGGCCTGGTACCGGGCGGAGATCGCTCGTCGGTTCCACAACGAGGCGGTGCTGCAGGCGCAGCGCGTGCGCCGGGGGCGGTTCGTGCGGCTCCTGCGGCTCGCCGGGCACGCGCCCGAGCCGCGCACGCTGGAGCTCGACGACGCGTGGCCGGAGGCGCTCGCGCGGCCCGGCGTCGGCTGACCCCGCAGCGGCGCCGGGGCGTGCCGCGCGTGAGACGTGCGGGCGGGTGCCGGTGCGCCACGCACTAGGATGGCCGGGTCGGTCCGTCGTGGTGCCCGTCCTCGTGTGGACGTCCCGCCCACGCGCGACGGCACCCCCCGACCGCACACCCCGTGACCGCACTTTCCACCTGCGAGGCTCGACGTGACCAGCGACACCAGCCAGCCCACCCCCACGAGCGACGCGGCCGGCGTCGTCGGCACCGCGCGCGTCAAGCGCGGCATGGCCGAGATGCTCAAGGGCGGCGTCATCATGGACGTCGTCACCGCGGAGCAGGCGAAGATCGCCGAGGACGCGGGCGCCGTCGCCGTCATGGCGCTCGAGCGCGTGCCGGCGGACATCCGCGCGCAGGGTGGCGTGGCGCGCATGAGCGACCCGGACCTGATCGACGGCATCATCGAGGCCGTCTCGATCCCGGTCATGGCCAAGGCGCGCATCGGGCACTTCGTCGAGGCGCAGGTGCTGCAGAGCCTCGGAGTCGACTACGTCGACGAGTCCGAGGTCCTCACGCCCGCGGACTACGCCCACCACATCGACAAGTGGGCGTTCACGGTGCCGTTCGTGTGCGGTGCGACCAACCTGGGCGAGGCGCTGCGCCGCATCACCGAGGGTGCGGCGATGATCCGCTCCAAGGGCGAGGCGGGCACGGGCGACGTGTCCAACGCGACGACCCACATGCGCACGCTGCGCGACGAGATCCGCCGCCTCACCTCGCTGCCCGAGGACGAGCTGTACCTCGCCGCCAAGGAGCTGCAGGCCCCGTACGAGCTCGTCAAGGAGGTCGCGACCGCGGGCAAGCTCCCGGTGGTGCTGTTCACCGCGGGTGGCATCGCGACGCCCGCGGACGCGGCCATGATGATGCAGCTCGGTGCCGAGGGCGTGTTCGTCGGCTCGGGCATCTTCAAGTCGGGCAACCCGGCCGAGCGCGCCGCGGCGATCGTCAAGGCGACGACGTTCTACGACGACCCGGACGTCATCGCGAAGGTCTCGCGCGGCCTCGGCGAGGCGATGGTCGGCATCAACGTCGACGACGTGCCGGTGCCGCACCGCCTGGCCGAGCGGGGCTGGTGACCTCACCGGGTTCGACGAGGGCCGCGGGCGACGAGGAGCCCGCGGCCCTCGTCGTGCCCGCCGGTCCGCCGGCCGACGACGCCGGGGACCCGGACGGCAGCGGCACCGGACCGGACCACGCGCTCGGTCCGGAGTGGACCCGCGGTGCGGACGGGATGCTGTCGCGCGCCGCGGCGCGCGTGATCCTGCTCGACGAGCACGACCGCGTGCTGCTGATCCGGGGGCACGACGCGGACCAGCCGGAGCGGTCGTGGTGGTTCACGGTCGGCGGCGGGATCGACGCGGGGGAGTCCGCGCGCGAGGCGGCGGTGCGCGAGGTGCGCGAGGAGACGGGCATCGTGCTGGCCGACGACGCGCTCGTCGGTCCGGTGCTGACGCGGTCGGCGATCTTCGACTTCTTCTTCGAGCACTGCCGGCAGGACGAGGAGATCTTCCTCGCGCGCGTGCCGGCGTCGTCGTTCGTCGCGGAGGACCGCTCGGGCTGGACCGCGCTCGAGCAGGACGTGATCGACGAGCTGCGGTGGTGGTCGCTGGCCGACCTCGCCGCCGTCGAGATCGAGGTGTTCCCCGAGGGGCTCGCGACCCTCGTCGCGGGCCTGCTGCCGCAGTGGGACGGCGAGACGCGCCACCTGGGCCTCGCGCGGGAGTGAGGCTCGCCCGTGCGGGTGACCGTACTGGTCGGTAACCTGCGCGTGACCTGAACCGCCTACCGTCGGAGCATGCCGACCCTCTCGCCGACCTCGCCCGCGCGCGCGATCCCGCGCAGCGGCATCCGGACGCTCATGGAGCTCGCGCTGCGCGACCCCGACGCGCTCCACCTCGAGATCGGCGAACCCGACGCGACACCCCCCGCGCACGTCCTCGACGCGGTCGCGCGGGCCGGCCGCGACGGGCGGCTCGGCTACACCTCGAGCCTGGGCCTCGACGAGCTGCGGGAGGCCGGCGCGGAGCGGATCGCCCGACGGTCCGGCGCGCGCGCCGACGCGTCCTCGGTCGTCGTGACGCACGGCGCGATGAACGGGCTCGCGACCGTGATGACCGCGCTGCTCGGGCCGGGCGACGAGGTGCTGCTGCCCGACCCCACGTTCCCGAACTGGGCGATGGCGGCACGCGCGTGCGCGGCGGTGCCGACGACCTACCCGGCGCACGCCCGGGAGGGCTTCGTCCCGCGGGTCGAGGACGTCGAGGCGGCGATCACGCCCCGCACCCGGGCGCTCGTCGTCTGCTCGCCCAACAACCCGACGGGCGCGGTCTACCCGGCCGCGACGCTCGAGGCGCTCGTCGAGCTCGCACGCCGGCACGACCTGTGGGTCCTGTCCGACGAGTGCTACGAGGCGATCACCTTCGACACCCCGCACGTGAGCCCCGCGGCGTTCGACACCGACGGGCGCGTGCTCGTCTTCCACTCGATGTCGAAGACGTACGCGATGACGGGATGGCGGATCGGACTCGCGCACCTGCCCGACCCGGAGCTCGTCGAGATCGTCGGGCACGTCGCGGAGGGGACGCTCGCGTGCCCGTCGGCGGGCGGGCAGCAGGCCGCACTCGCCGCCCTCACCGGCTCCCAGGAGTGGGTGCACGACGCGGTCGAGTCGTACTGGGACCGGCGCGACGCAGCGGTGCGGCTGCTGACGGCGCGCGGGCTGCGGTTCAGCGAGCCCGACGGCGCGTTCTACCTCATGGTCGACGTGGGCACGCCCGACACCGACGCGTTCGCGACCCGCCTGCTCGCTCGACGGCACGTCGCGGTCGCGCCCGGGTCCACGTTCGGCCGCGGCGCGCAGCGCATGGTGCGCGTGAGCCTGGCGGCGCCGCGCGACCGCCTGCTCGAGGGTCTGTCCCGGCTCGCGGACGAGGTGCGCCCGGCGGCCGGCAGCGCGGCGCGTGCCGCAGCGGCCCGCTGACCGCGCGACCGCAGGGCCGCCGCGCGGTGGAGGCGGCGGGCGTGAGCGCACGCGCCGAGCGGCGCCGGGGGCGACCTAGGATCGCCGGGTGACTGTCACCGTCGGTGTCCTGGCCCTGCAGGGGGACGTGCGCGAGCACGCGCACGCGCTCGAGTCCGAGGGCGCACGTGCGGTCCCCGTGCGTCGCACCTCCGAGCTCGACGCGGTCGACGCGCTCGTCATCCCGGGTGGGGAGTCGACGACGATCGACAAGCTCCTGCGCGCGTTCGACCTGTTCGAGCCGGTGCGTGCGCGGCTGCGCGGCGGCATGCCCGCGTACGGCTCGTGCGCGGGCATGATCCTGCTCGCCGACCGGGTGCTGGGCGGGATCGAGGGGCAGCAGACGCTCGGTGGCGTGGACATCACGGTGCGGCGCAACGCGTTCGGGCGTCAGGTCGACTCGTTCGAGACCGACCTCGCGATCGAGGGCGTCGAGGACGGCCCGCTGCACGCGGTCTTCATCCGTGCGCCGTGGGTCGAGGAGGTCGGCCCGGCGGCCTCGGTGGTCGGGCGCGTCGAGTCGGGGCCGGCCGCCGGTAGGATCGTCGCGGTCCGCCAGGGACCGCTGCTCGTGACCTCCTTCCATCCCGAGGTGACCGGCGACACCCGGGTGCACCGTCTCTTCGTCCAGATCGTCCTCGACACCCAGGGGTAACGAGCGCATGTCGGGTCACTCCAAGTGGGCCACCACGAAGCACAAGAAGGCCGTGATCGACGCGAAGCGCGGCAAGCTCTTCGCGAAGCTGATCAAGAACATCGAGGTGGCCGCCCGCACGGGCGGTGGTGACCCCGCGGGCAACCCCACGCTGTTCGACGCCATCCAGAAGGCCAAGAAGTCGTCCGTCCCGAACGACAACATCGACCGGGCGGTCAAGCGCGGCTCGGGCCAGGAGGCCGGCGGCGCGGACTACCAGACGATCATGTACGAGGGCTACGGCCCCGGTGGGGTCGCGGTGCTCGTCGAGTGCCTCACCGACAACCGCAACCGCGCGGCGTCCGACGTCCGCGTGGCGTTCACCCGCAACGGCGGCCAGATGGCCGACCCGGGCTCGGTCGCGTACATCTTCAGCCGCAAGGGCGTCGTCGTCGTGCCCCAGGAGGGCACCGACGAGGAGGCGGTCATGGAGGCCGTCCTCGAGGCGGGCGGCGAGGAGGTCAACGACCTCGGCGAGTCCTTCGAGGTGCTGAGCGAGGCGACCGACCTCGTGCCCGTGCGGACGGCGCTGCAGGAGGCGGGCATCGACTACGACTCCGCCGACGTGGTGTGGTGGCCGTCGACGCAGATCGAGGTCGACGCCGAGGGTGCGCGCAAGATCCTGCGCCTGATCGACGCGCTCGAGGACTCCGACGACGTGCAGAACGTCTACGCGAACTTCGACGCCTCCGACGAGGTCATGGCCGAGCTCGAGGACGACTGAGCCGGCCGGGCGTGGACCGTCCGAGCACGCGACGAGGGGCGCGTCACCTGCGGGTGACGCGCCCCTCGCGCGTCCCTCGCGCGTCCCGGGCCGGCACCGACGCGTCGCGACGAGCGGCGTGGGCGACTCGCGGCCGCGGGTGCCGGGGGAGCCCGCGGCGGGGTGCGACGATGCGCTCGTGCGAGTCCTCGGTGTCGACCCCGGCCTGACGCGGTGCGGCCTCGGCGTGGTCGACGGCCTGCCGGGGCGCCGCGTGCAGCTCGTCGCGGTGGGCGTGGCGACGTCCGCGCCGACGCTCGACATGGACCAGCGGCTGCTCGTGATCGAGCGGCGGATCGAGGAGTGGCTCGAGGAGCACGCGCCCGACACGGTGGCCGTCGAGCGGGTGTTCGCGCAGCACAACGTCCGGACGGTCATGGGCACCGCGCAGGTCGCCGGACTCGCGATGGTCGCCGCCGCGCGTCGGCGCATCCCCGTCGCGCTGCACACCCCGTCCGAGGTGAAGGCCGCGGTGACGGGCAGCGGCCGTGCGGACAAGCCGCAGGTGCAGACGATGGTCGCGCGTCTCCTGCGGCTCGACGAGGTGCCCCGGCCCGCGGACGCGGCGGACGCGCTGGCGCTCGCGATCTGCCACCTGTGGCGGCCGGCCGGGGCGCTGGGCGCGCCGCAGCGCCCCGGGTCGGCCCTGACCCCGGCGCAGCGCGCCTGGGCCGCGGCGGAGCAGGCGGCGCGGCGCTAGCGTGTCGTTCGTACAGATGTTCGCCCCTGTGGGAGAGTGGCCCGGGCAGGCCGTCCCGACGACCAGCGGACGGCCGTGACGACGAGGGAGGGCGCGTGATCGCCTCGGTACGCGGGACGGTGCTCGCGGTGCGGCTGGACTCGGCGGTGGTCGAGGTCGGGGGCGTCGGGATGCTCGTGCAGGCGACCCCCGCCACGCTCGCGCAGCTGCGCGTCGGGCAGGAGTCGACGTTGCACACCTCGCTCGTCGTGCGGGAGGACTCGCTCACCCTGTTCGGCTTCGCGGACGACGACGAGCGCGAGGTGTTCGAGACGGTGCAGACGGTCAGCGGGGTCGGCCCGCGCCTGGCGCTGGCGATGCTCGCGGTGCACACGCCGGACGGGCTGCGCCGGGCGGTCGCCGACGAGGACCTCAAGGCGCTCGAGCGCGTGCCCGGCATCGGACGCAAGGGCGCGCAGCGCATCGTGCTCGAGCTCAAGGACCGGCTGGGTGCCCCGGCCCCGGCCGTGATGGGCGGGCAGCCGCAGGCCGCCGCGCCCACCGGGGACGACCGGCGCCAGCAGGTCGTCGACGCGCTCGTCGGCCTCGGCTGGAACGCCAAGGTCGCCGAGCAGGCCGTCGAGTCCGTGCTCGAGGACGTCGAGGGCCCGCTGCGCGCCGACGAGGTGCCGGGGGTGCTGCGGGCGGCCCTGCGGAGCCTGGGTGGTGGCCGTGGCTGACCGGGACGACGAGCGCTCCGACGTCGAGCTCGTCACGGAGCGGTTCCCCGCGGAGTCGCTCGTGCACGCGGGCGCGGACGACCTGGAGCGGGCCGCGGAGGCGGCCCTGCGCCCGCGGCGGCTCGCGGAGTTCGTCGGGCAGCGGGTGGTGCGCGAGCAGTTGTCCGTGGTGCTCGACGCCGCCCGGGGACGGGGGAGGGCGCCCGACCACGTCCTCCTGTCCGGTCCGCCCGGGTTGGGCAAGACGACGCTCGCGATGATCGTCGCCGCCGAGCTCGGCGCGTCGCTGCGCGTGACGAGCGGCCCCGCGATCCAGCACGCGGGCGACCTGGCGGCCGTGCTGTCCTCGCTCGAGGAGGGCGAGGTGCTGTTCCTCGACGAGATCCACCGCATCGCGCGGCCCGCGGAGGAGCTGCTGTACGTCGCGATGGAGGACTTCCGGGTGGACGTGGTCGTCGGCAAGGGTGCGGGCGCGTCCGCGATCCCCCTGTCGCTCCCGCCGTTCACCGTGGTCGGCGCGACGACGCGTGCGGGTCTCCTGCCCGCACCGCTGCGCGACCGGTTCGGCTTCACGGGCCACCTCGACTTCTACGACGCCGACGAGCTCGAGCAGGTGCTGCTGCGCTCGGCCGGGCTGCTGGGCGTGCAGCTCGCGGGCGCCGCGGCACGGGAGATCGCGTCGCGCTCGCGCGGCACCCCCCGCATCGCGAACCGGCTCCTGCGCCGCGTGCGCGACTGGGCCGAGGTGCGCGGCGACGGGACGCTGAGCCTGGCGGCGGCGCGCGCGGCGCTCGAGGTGTACGAGGTCGACGAGCGCGGCCTGGACCGGCTCGACCGCTCCGTGCTCGAGGCGCTGTGCCTGCGGTTCGGCGGCGGACCGGTCGGGCTGACGACGCTGGCCGTGGCCGTGGGCGAGGAGCCCGAGACGGTCGAGACGGTCGCCGAGCCGTTCCTGGTGCGTGAGGGCCTCGTGGGCCGGACGCCGCGCGGCCGGGTGGCGCTGCCGGCGGCCTGGTCCCACCTGGGCCTGACGCCACCGCGGGACCCGGGGACGCTGTTCGCCTGAAGGTCGGCGTGGGCAGTTCGTCCCAGCCGTGCCCGGATGACGGCCGCGTGTGAGAGGCTCCCCGCGGTACGGGAACGCCCGCACCTGGACGTGCGTTGGAGCGCTGGGCGGCTACGCCTAGACTGCCCCGGACACGATCGAACGTGAGGACCCCGCTGTGACTCTGCTCAACGCCGCGCCTGCCGCCGATACCGCGGCCGCCACCACCGGTGGTGGCGGCTACTCGATGTACCTGATCCTCATCCTCGCGGTGGCCGCGTTCTGGTTCATGTCGCGCAAGAGCCGCAAGCAGCAGCGCGCGCAGCAGGAGTTCCGCAGCACCCTCCAGCCCGGCGACGAGGTCATGACCGCGTCCGGGATGATGGGCGTCGTGGTCGAGGTCGAGGACGACACGATCACGCTGGAGTCGACCCCGGGCAGCCGCACGCGCTGGGTCCGCGCCGCGATCGCCAAGAAGGTCGAGGCGCCCGTCGCCGACGACCAGCCGTCCGACGAGGACGGCACCGAGGACGACGAGCCCGCCGACCGACTCGACGACGAGCCGATCGACGTGCCCGACGACCTGTCGTCGCTGCCGCCGTCCCGCGGCGACGACGACACCGACCGGAAGTAGTCCCGCGGTCCGACGAGCGGTTCGTCGGACCCAGTCCCCACCGGTCGCACGCGCGACCGGTGCGCGCACGAGAGAAGAACTCCGTTGGCCCCACCCACACGCCGCCGCCGGCCGGTCCGCACGCTGATCACGCTCGTGGTCCTCATGCTCCTGCCGTTCATCGCGGTCTTCATCGGAACGAAGACGTCCGACGCGACCTGGACGCCCAAGCTCGCCCTCGACCTCGAGGGCGGTACGCAGATCATCCTGACCCCGGTGACCACCGACGGCCGGCAGCCGACCTCGGAGGACATCACCCAGGCGATCAACGTCATCCGGCAGCGCGTCGACGGCTCCGGTGTCGCCGAGGCGGAGATCTCCAGCCAGGGCGGCAACAACATCGTCGTCGCGATCCCCGGCAAGGCGTCCGAGGAGACCATCGCGACGGTGAGCCGGTCGTCGCACATGGAGTTCCGCCCGGTGCTCGTCGAGGACTACGCGATCACCGCGCAGCCGACGGCCGACCCGAGCGCCGACCCGAGTGCCGGTCCCAGCGCCGACCCGAGCGCCGAGCCGACGTCGGCGCCCACCGCGGGCGAGAGCGCCGAGCCGTCGCCGACGCAGTCGAGCGACACGACGGCCGACGCGACGGACGACGAGAGCGCGCCCGCCACGGCCGAGCCCACCGAGCAGCCGACCGCGCAGCCGAGCGACGCCGCCTCGCAGGAGCCGTCGCCGGCCGCGACCGCGCCGAGCGAGCCGACGTCGGCGAGCGACAAGGCGTACTGGGTCACGGACGAGGTCCAGGCCCAGTTCGACGCGCTCGACTGCACGGACCCGGCGAACCTCGCCGGCGGTGTCTCGGGCGACCCGGACAAGGCGTTCGTCGCGTGCGGCGTCGACTCCGACGGCAACAGCTCGATGCTGAAGTACATCCTCGGCCCGGTCGAGATCGACGGTTCCGAGATCTCGTCCGCGGGCTCGGGCCTCGAGACCCTCGCGAACGGCGCCATCGGCAGCCGCTGGATCGTGAACATGGAGTTCACGTCCAAGGGTGCCAAGGAGTTCTCGGACGTCACGACGCGACTGGCGTCGCTCACGACGCCGCAGAACCAGTTCGCGATGGTGCTGGACGGCCTCGTGATCTCGGCGCCGAGCGTCGACAAGACGATCCCGAACGGCAAGGCGCAGATCTCGGGCAGCTTCAACCAGACGACCGCCGCGTCGCTCGCGAACCGCCTGAGCTTCGGCTCGCTGCCGCTCAACTTCGAGGTGCAGTCGGAGCAGCAGATCTCCGCGACGCTCGGCACCGAGCAGCTCCAGAAGGGTCTGCTCGCGGGTGTCATCGGCCTGCTGCTCGTCGTCGTGTACTCGCTGATCCAGTACCGCGCGCTCGGCCTGCTGACCGTCGCGTCGCTGATCGTCGCCGCGACGCTGACGTTCGGTGTGATCGCGTTGCTCTCGTGGACGCAGGGTTACCGCCTGTCGCTCCCCGGCGTCGCGGGTCTGATCGTGGCGATCGGTATCACCGCGGACTCGTTCATCGTGTACTTCGAGCGCATCCGTGACGAGCTGCGTGAGGGCCGCACGCTCGGTGCCGCGGTCGAGCGGGGCTGGGCGCGTGCCCGCCGCACGATCCTGGCGTCCGACGCGGTGAACCTCATCGCGGCGATCGTCCTGTACTTCCTCGCCGTCGGTGGCGTGCGAGGGTTCGCGTTCACGCTGGGCCTGACCACGGTCATCGACGTCATCGTCGTGTTCCTGTTCACGCACCCGGTGATGGAGCTCATCGCCAAGACGAGGTTCTTCAACGAGGGCCACGCGGCATCCGGCCTCGACCCGCGCCGCCTCGGTGTGCCGGGGACGCGTTACGTCGGCCGCGGCAAGGTCGCGATGGGCCGGCGCGAGGACACCGAGCCCGGCGAGGGCTCGCTGGCCGCCGAGGTCCGGACGCCTGTCGCGTCCGGTGTCGGTGGCCGCGGGGACGGGCTGACGATCGCGCAGCGCAAGGCGGCCGAGCGTGCGGCGCAGCAGCGCCTCGCGCAGGACCCGGTCGCTGACGCACCGACCGACGACGCGACCGGCGACGCGCCGGCCGAGGGGAGCGAGCGCTGATGGCCGTCGGATTCGCCCAGTGGGGCAACGACCTGTACACGGGCCGCCGTTCGTACGACATCGTCGGCCACCGCCGGGCCTTCTACCTGGCGTCGGCGATCCTCGTGCTGATCTCGGGGTTCCTGCTCGTGAAGCCGGGGCTCAACCCCGGGATCGAGTTCCGCGGGGGCTCGGAGTTCGTCGTCTCGGGCATCGAGGGCGAGCGCGACCAGCAGCTCGCGATCGACACAGTGCTCGCGGTCGCGTCGCAGGAGTCGCCCGAGGTGACCAACCTCGGAGGGGACTCGCTGCGCATCCAGGTCGCCGAGCTCACGGACGCCGAGCTCAAGGAGGTCGCCTCGGCGCTGCAGGCCGCGTTCGACGTCTCGCAGGACGAGATCACGACGCAGTTCGTCGGCCCCACCTGGGGCGCTGACGTGTCCAGCAAGGCCATCAGCGGCATCGTCGTGTTCCTGGTGTTCGTCTCGGTCGTGATGACGGCGTACTTCCGGAACTGGCGCATGGCGCTGGCCGCGCTCATCGCGCTCATCCACGACCTGGTGATCACGGTCGGCCTGTACGCGGGTGTCGGCTGGGAGGTCACGCCCGCGACGGTGATCGGCTTCCTGACGATCCTCGGGTACTCGATCTACGACACCGTCGTGGTGTTCGACAAGGTGCGGGAGAACACCGCCGACACGCTCGACCAGACGCGGTTCACGTACGCGGAGAAGGCCAACCTCGCGGTCAACCAGACGCTGGTGCGGTCGATCAACACCTCCGTCGTCGCGCTGCTGCCGGTGTCCGCGATCCTCTTCGTCGGCGCGTTCATCCTCGGTGCGGGCACGCTGCGCGACATCGCGCTCGCGCTCTTCGTCGGCATGCTCGTCGGCGCGTACTCGTCGATCTTCCTCGCGACGCCGCTCGAGGTGAGCCTGCGCGAGCGCGAGCCGCGCATCAAGGCGCACACCGCCAAGGTCCTCGCCTCGCGCGTCCCCGGAGCGGAGGGCGAGGCCGTCGCGGCGGCGTCGACCGTCCGGGCCGTGGGCCAGCTCCGGCCGGGCGCGCACCAGGGGCAGGCCGCGCAGCCGAAGCGGCGCAAGCCCGCGCGATGAGTGACCTCGTCACCGGTGACCCGGCCCGCGACGCCGTCGCGCGCCGGGTCACCGAGCTCGTCCGGCTCGTACCCGACTACCCGCAGCCGGGAGTGCTGTTCCGCGACATCACGCCGTTGCTCGCCGACGCGCGCGCGTTCGCGGACGTCGTGGCGGCCATGGCGTCGGTGGCGGGTCAGGTCGACCTGGTGGCGGGCATGGAGGCTCGCGGCTTCCTGCTCGCCGGCCCGGTCGCGACCGCGCTCGGCGCGGGCCTCGTGCCTGTCCGCAAGGCCGGCAAGCTGCCCGGCCCGACCGCGACGGCCACGTACGCGCTCGAGTACGGCGAGGCCGAGATCGAGATCCACCCGGCGACCATCACCCCCGGTGCGCGGGTGCTCGTCGTGGACGACGTGCTCGCCACGGGCGGCACGGCCGCCGCGACGGTCGGGCTGCTGCGCTCCTGCGGCGCGGACGTCGTCGGCCTGTCGTTCCTCGTGGAGCTCGCGGGTCTGGGCGGGCGTGCGCACCTGCCCGGGCTGTCCGTCGACACGGTGCTCACCGTCGACTGAGACGTCGTCCGGGCTCACCGCGGGCACGCGAGCGCACGCGGTGAGCCCGCCGGCACGGGTCCCTCGGCGGGCCCGCGCGCGGACGACCCGTCGTGCGGACGTAGACTCGTGCGATCCAGCGTGAGCAGCACGGAGGGAGACCGGGTGGCCGAGGACCTCGTCGCGCCCGCCACGGGCGATCGGTCGCCGTCAGCCGCGGCCCAGCCCACCGGGTCGGCGCCAGCGACCGGCGAGCAGTCCGGCTCGTCGGCGTCGCGGGTGCGCGCGCGTCTGACCCGGTTCGGCGGGACCCGGGGTCCCGCGTACCCCGCGCTCGAGCCCGTCCTGCAGGCCGCGCGAGCGAACCACCCGAAGGCCGACCTCGGCACCGTCGAGCGTGCGTACGTCGTGGCCGAGCGCGCGCACCGCGGCCAGCTCCGCAAGAGCGGCGACCCGTACATCACGCACCCGGTCGCTGTCGCGACGATCCTCGCCGAGCTCGGCATGACCCCGTCCACGCTCGTCGCGGCCCTGCTGCACGACACGGTCGAGGACACCGAGTACTCCCTCGAGCAGCTGCGGCGCGAGTTCGGCCCCGAGGTCGCGATGCTCGTCGACGGCGTGACGAAGCTCGACAAGGTCACCTATGGCGACGCGGCGCAGGCGGAGACGGTCCGCAAGATGGTCGTCGCGATGGCCCACGACATCCGCGTCCTGGTCATCAAGCTCGCCGACCGCCTCCACAACGCGCGGACCTGGAAGTTCGTGCCCGCCGCGTCGGCCGAGAAGAAGGCGCGCGAGACGCTCGAGATCTACGCGCCGCTCGCGCACCGGCTCGGCATGAACACGATCAAGTGGGAGCTCGAGGACCTGTCGTTCGCGACGCTCTACCCGAAGGTCTACGACGAGATCGTGCACCTCGTCGCCGAGCGCGCGCCCGCACGCGAGGAGTACCTGGCGGTCGTGCGGGACCAGGTCGGCGCGGACCTGCGCGCCGCGAAGATCAAGGCGACCGTGACGGGCCGGCCGAAGCACTACTACTCGATCTACCAGAAGATGATCGTGCGCGGCCGCGACTTCGCCGACATCTACGACCTGGTGGGCGTGCGCGTCCTGGTCGACACGGTCCGTGACTGCTACGCGGCGCTCGGCGCGCTGCACGCGCGGTGGAACCCGGTCCCCGGCCGGTTCAAGGACTACATCGCGATGCCCAAGTTCAACCTGTACCAGTCGCTGCACACCACGGTGATCGGGCCGGGCGGCAAGCCCGTCGAGATCCAGATCCGCACGCACGACATGCACCGGCGCGCGGAGTACGGCGTCGCCGCGCACTGGAAGTACAAGGAGAACGCGAAGAGCAACGGCGGCACGCAGACCGAGGCGCCCGGCGGCGGTGACATGGCGTGGCTGCGCCAGCTCGTCGACTGGCAGCGCGAGACGGCCGACCCGACCGAGTTCCTCGACTCGCTGCGGTTCGAGATCGCCGGCTCCGAGGTGTACGTGTTCACGCCGAAGGGTGACGTGATCGCCCTGCCGCAAGGCTCGACGCCCGTCGACTTCGCGTACGCGGTGCACACCGAGGTCGGGCACCGCACGATGGGCGCGCGCGTCAACGGGCGGCTCGTCCCGCTGGACTCCACGCTCGAGAACGGCGACGTCGTCGACGTCTTCACCTCGAAGTCCGAGACCGCCGGCCCGAGCCGCGACTGGCTGGGCTTCGTCAAGAGCCCGCGTGCCCGCAACAAGATCCGCCAGTGGTTCTCCAAGGAGCGCCGCGAGGAGGCCATCGAGCACGGCAAGGACTCGATCGCCAAGGCGATGCGCAAGCAGAACCTGCCCATGCAGCGCCTGCTCTCGCACGAGTCCCTCGTCGCCCTCGCGTCCGAGATGCGGTTCGCGGACGTCTCCGCGCTCTACGCCGCCGTCGGCGAGGGCCAGGTCGCCGCGTCGACCGTCGTGCAGCGCCTCGTGCAGGCGCTCGGCGGGGAGACGGGCGCCGAGGAGGACCTCGCCGAGACCGCGCGCCCCGGCCCGACCGCGCGGCGTGTGCGCACGGGCGACCCCGGTGTCGTGGTCCGTGGCGTCGACGACGTATGGGTCAAGCTCGCGAAGTGCTGCACCCCTGTGCCGGGCGACGACATCGTGGGGTTCGTGACGCGTGGCGCGGGCGTGAGCGTGCACCGTGCCGACTGCATCAACGTCGAGCAGCTCCGCCAGCAGCCCGAGCGCATGCTCGACGTCGAGTGGAGCCACACCTCGTCGTCGCTGTTCCTGGTGCAGATCCAGGTCGAGGCGCTCGACCGGGCGCGGCTGCTCTCGGACGTCACACGGGTCCTGTCGGACCACCACGTCAACATCCTGTCGGCGTCGGTCTCGACGTCGCGCGACCGGGTGGCGATGTCGCGGTTCGTGTTCGAGATGGCCGAGCCCTCGCACCTCGCGTCGGTCCTCGCGGCGGTGCGCAAGATCGAGGGCGTGTTCGACGTCTACCGCATCACCGGGGCCCGGCCCGACGACGCGCTGCGCTGAGGTTCGCCGCGCGCCACGCCGAGGGACGCGACCCGCTCGCTCGCGTCCTCGAGTGCGCCGAAGGCGCGTCGCACGTGCCGGCGCCCCGTCATGGCGGCGAGGCGCGCACGCACCTCCTGCAGGTCCACCCCGCACGAGGCGAGCGCCACGAGCCGCTCGACGGCCGCGGCACCCTCCACCCAGCGCGCGACGTCCGCGCCGGTCCGCACGGGTGAGGTGACGGGGACTCCCGCGACGAGGACGACGTCGCCCTGCGCGAAGACGGTCTCCGCGCTCGCGCGGTCCGGCCGCGCGTCCGGCCGTCGCACGCCGACCGGCACCAGGACGCACGCCCGGGCCGGGGCCCGACCCCCCGCGTGCACCCAGGCAGCGGCGTCCCGGCCGAGCACGCCGTGCCGGGGGAGCGCCGGTGCGAGCGCCTGCGCGCGGTCGTCCGGCTCGGGCGGACGCTCGGTGGTGACGGCGACGTCGTCGGTCAGCGCGACGAGCACGCCGTCGAGCTGCATGCCCACCCACTCCCCGGGCGGCAGGTCGCCGCGGCGCACGAGGCGCGGGAGGACGCACGGGGCGGGAAGGAGCGAGAGGGCGTCGGCCATCCCGTGAGGATGCCCGACGCCCTCCGGCGGCGTGCGCGCGCCTGTGGACAGACGCGACCGGTCAGCCGCGCGCGTCCTGCGCGGCGCGCTGCACCTGCTCGAGCCAGGCCCGACGCGCGTCGAGCGCGGCCTGCGCCTCGTCGATGCGGCGCTGGTCCTTGGCGGCCTTCGCCTTCTCCAGGTCGGCCTCGAGGCCCGCGATCGCCTGCTCGAGCTGCGCGGCCGCGCCCTCGGCACGGGCGCGCGTCTCAGGGTTGGACCGCGTCCACTGCTTCTGCTCCGCCTCGCGGATCGCGGTCTCGACCGCCCGCAGCCGTCCCTCGACGCGCTGGATGTCGGCACGCGGCACCTTGCCCGCGGCCTCCCAGCGGTCCTGGATGCCGCGGATCGCCGCCTTCGCCGCGCCGAGGTCCGTCACGGGGAGCAGTGCCTCGGCCTCGACGAGGATGGCCTCCTTGACCTCGAGGTTCGCCCGGAACTCCGCGTCGGTCGCCGCGTTCTGCGCGTCACGGGCCGCGAAGAACGCGTCCTGCGCCGCGCGGAACCGCGCCCACAGCGCGTCGTCGTCGGCACGGCTCGCGCGGCCCGCGCTCTTCCACTGCGTCATGAGGTCGCGGAAGGCACCCGCGGTCGCGCCCCAGTCGGTGCTCGACTGCAGCCGCTCGGCCTCGTCGACGAGGCGCTCCTTGGCGGCCTTCGCCTGCGCGTTCGACTGCTCGAGCTGCGCGAAGAAGTGCCGACGCTCACGGTCGAACGTGGTGCGCGCGTGGCTGAACCGCTTCCACAGCGCCTCCTCGGTCGGCCGGTCCAGCCTCGGGCCGGAACGCTGCGCGTCCTTCCACTGGTCGAGGAGCGCCCGCAGCTGCTCACCCGCGGGGCGCCACTGGATGCGGCCGGGGTCGGTGGCGGCGATCCGCTCGGCCTGCTCGACGATCGCCGTGCGGGCCTCCACCGCCGCCGCGCGGGCGGCCTGGCGCTCGGCCTCGGCCTGGGCGCGGCGCTCGGCGGCGACGCCGCGCAACGCGTCGAGACGCGCGCGCAGCCCGTCGAGGTCGCCCACCGCGGCCGGCTCGGCGGTCTCCTCCGTGAGCTTGGCGAGCGTCTGGTCGATCTCCTTGACCGACAGGTCCGTCGCCCCCAGGCGCGCCTCGAACAGCGCGACCTTCGCCTGCAGGTCGAGGAATCGGCGCACGTACAGCGCGAGCGCCTCCTGCGCCGTCGCGCCCGGGAACTGGCCCACGACGCGCTCACCCGACGCCTCGCGCACCGTCACGGTGCCCTCCGCGTCGACCGAGCCGAACGTCGCGGCGTGCGCGGCCTCGGCGGCATCGACCGGAGGCACCGGTGCGACGGCCGGGCCGGCCGCCGCGGGGGCGGCGGGCGTCGCGACCGGGGGCCGGGGGAGCGGACGGGCGCTGGGCTTGACCGAGGCCGGCGTGGGCCGCGGCGTCGGAGCCGGAGCGGCGCCGGCCTCCGGAGCGGCGGTCTCGTCGGCTGCGGGCTCGACAGGGGTGTCGTCGGTGGGCGCCGCCTCGGTGACGGGTGCCTCGTCGGATGCCGCCTCGTCGGCCGGCGCGTCGACGACCTCGGCGGGCTCGGGCGTCGCGTCCACGTGCGTCTCGGCTTCGGGAGCGTCCTGCTGCGGCGTCTCGACCTGCTCGGCGGCGGCGTCGGCCGTGCTCGGGGCCGACTGGTCCGGGGTCTGCGTCACTGGATCTTCACTCCCTTGATGATGACGTCGGACACGGGAGAGCCGTCGGTCGACCCGTCCGCAGTGCCCGCGTCGGCGATGGCCGTGACGACGTCCAGACCGGACGTCACCTTGCCGAACACGGTGTAGCCACCCGCCCCGTCGGACGGGATCCTGCTGTCGTCGTAGACGATGAAGAACTGCGAGCCCATCGAGCTGCCGTTGCCGCTCTGCCGCGCCATGGCGATGGTGCCCGCGGGGTACTGCTCGTCGGCGGGGGCGTTCTCGACCGGACCCCACGAGTACCCGGGTCCGCCCATGCCGGTGCCCTCGGGGTCGCCGCACTGCAGGACGTAGATGCCGTCCGTGGTGAGGCGGTGGCACTTCGTGCCGTCGAAGAACCCGTCCTGCGCGAGCGTCACGAAGTTGGCGACCGCCTGGGGTGCCGCGGCGCCGTCGAGGCTGATGCCGAGCGCGCCCTGGCCGAGCGTGATCTCGCCGGTCCACGTGCGGTCCTCGGCGAGCGCCGGGGCGGGGACGAGGTCGGAGTTCGTCGGCTCGCCGGTCGGTGCGCCCGCGGTGGCCGGCGAGACCGGATCGGTCGGCGACCCGGCGGTGTCGTCGGACCCACCGGCGACGACCGCGGCGACGACGCCGATCACGACGACCAGGGCCCCCACGACCGCCCCCGCGACGATGCGCTGGCGGCGCTGGCGCGCCTTGGCCTCGGCCTGCCGTGCCTGCCACTTCTCGAACCGGCGGCGCTCGTACTCGCGCTCGCGCTTGTTGGACACCCGCTTGTTGGACACCCGCACTCCTCGCGTGACTGTCGATGCACCGTACGAGCGGACGTCTCCCGCACCGTCGCACAGTGGAACCCCGGACAGTCTAGGCAGGTGACAGGGGTGTGCGATCCGCACGCCGCGCGCTGGGACGGCGTCCGGGTGACACGCGGTGGTCCCGGCGCCCGCGGCGCGCGTCGCCCGGCCGTCCGCGGGGCGTCTAGCCTGCCTCTCGTGGAGCTCCTGACGGTCCTGTCCCCGGTGTTCGGTGCCCGCACGAGCGTGCTCGTCGCGGACGACGGTGCGTGCGTCGTCGTGGACGCGGGTGCGCTCGTCGCCGACGCGGTCACGTCGCTCGTCGAGGAGCGGGGCCTCGCCCCGCAGGGTGTGCTCGTCACCCACGGCCACGCGGACCATGTGTGGGACGCCGGACCGCTCGCACGGCGGCTCGGCGTCGCCGTGCACGTCCACGCGCGCGACGCCTACCGGCTCGCGGACCCGTTCGGCACGCTCGGCGTGCTCGGGGGAGCGTCGCACGACCCGGCCGGCCCGCTCGCGCAGGCCCTGGCCGCGGTCGGGGCCGACCCGGCGGCGTTCGAGCGTCCGGACGACCTGCGGACGTTCGGCACGCCGCACGGTGCGGCCCCCGACGACGCGGGGGAGCGCGACCAGGACGTGCGGCTCGAGCTCGGGTCGATCGCCGTCGTGGCCCGGCACGCGCCCGGCCACACCGAGGGCTCCACGCTCTACCTCGTCGACGGCCTCGCGTTCACGGGCGACGTGCTGTTCGCGGGGACCGTCGGGCGCACCGACCTGCCGGGCGGCGACCCGGCGGTCATGACCCGCACGCTGCGGGACGTCGTCGCGCGCCTCGACCCGGCGACGCAGGTCGTGCCGGGGCACGGCCCGACGAGCGAGATGCGTCGGGAGCTGGCGACCAACCCGTTCCTCGCGGCGCGCTGACCGCACCGCGCCGAGCGGGTGCGCGCGTCTGGGAGGATCGGGGCATGGCGCGACCGACACCCCTGTCCGGATTCCCCGAGTGGCTGCCCGAGGGGCGCATCGTGGAGCAGCACGTGCTCGACGTCCTGCGGCGCACGTTCGAGCTGCACGGGTTCGCGGGCATCGAGACGCGGGCGGTCGAGCCGCTCGACCAGCTGCTGCGCAAGGGCGAGACGTCCAAGGAGGTGTACGTGCTGCGCCGGCTCCAGGAGGAGCCCGACGCGGCGCCGGAGCGCGCGGGCCAGCTCGGCCTGCACTTCGACCTCACCGTGCCGTTCGCGCGGTACGTGCTGGAGAACGCCGGCCACCTGGCGTTCCCGTTCCGCCGCTACCAGATCCAGAAGGTGTGGCGCGGCGAGCGGCCGCAGGACGGCCGGTTCCGCGAGTTCGTGCAGGCCGACATCGACGTCGTCGGCGCGGGGTCGCTGCCGTACCACTACGAGGTGGAGCTCCCGCTCGTGATGGCGGAGGCGCTCACCGCGCTGCGGGAGATCGGGCTGCCGCCCGTGCGCATCCTCGTGAACAACCGCAAGGTCGCCGAGGGGTTCTACCGCGGGATCGGTCTGACGGACGTCGAGGGCGTCCTGCGCAGCATCGACAAGCTCGACAAGATCGGCGCGGACGCGGTGGCCGGGCTGCTGGTCGCGGAGACGGGTGCCGGCGAGGACCAGGCGCGTGCGTGCCTGAGGCTCGCCGGGATCAGCGGGACCGACGAGGACGTCGTCGACCGGGTGCGCGAGCTCGCCGTCGAGGTGGGCGCGCAGCACGAGTTGCTCGACGAGGGTCTGGGCGAGCTCGGGCAGCTGGTGCGCGCGGCACAGGACCGAGCCCCCGGCGTCGTCGTCGCCGACCTGAAGATCGCGCGCGGGCTCGACTACTACACGGGCTCCGTCTACGAGACGGTGCTCGTCGGGCACGAGCAGCTCGGTTCGATCTGCTCGGGGGGCCGCTACGACACGCTCGCGTCCGACGGGGCGACGACGTACCCGGGTGTCGGCCTGTCGATCGGCGTCTCGCGGCTGGTGTCGCGCCTGCTGGGGGCCGGTCTCGTGCGCGCCACGCGTGCGGTGCCGTCCGCGGTGCTCGTCGCGGTCGCCACAGAGGAGGACCGGCACCGGTCGGACGCGGTCGCCTCCGCGCTGCGCGAGCGGGGCATCCCAGTCGAGGTCGCGCCGTCGGCTGCGAAGTTCGGCAAGCAGATCCGCCACGCGGACCGCCGGGGGATCCCCTTCGTGTGGTTCCCCGGGCCCGCCGAAGCGGGAGGGACCGCGGACGAGGTCAAGGACATCCGCTCGGGCGAGCAGGTGCCGGCGGACGCCGCGACGTGGTCGCCGCCCGCGGAGGACCTGCTCCCGCGCGTGGTCGCCGCGTCGGCGCAGGACTGAGCGCCCCCGCACCGGCCGTCGCCCGCCCGTGACCGACCGGACGTGACCGTCTGGTCTTGATCGGCATGCGTACGTGTGTTCGAATCGATGCGTGCGGTGGGACGGTCAGAAGCTCGAGCACGACGCCGACGTGCTCCCCGGGCTGGAGCTCGCGGGACTCGTGCGGACGGTCCGCACGCCCGAGTTCGCGGGCGTCACGTTCCACGAGATCCACGCGCGGACGGCGCTGTCGCACGTGCCCGCCGCGTCGCAGGTCCCGTTCCGGTGGACCGTGAACCCGATGCGCGGCTGCCTGCACCGGTGCGTGTACTGCTTCGCGCGGGGCACCCACCGGTACCTGGACCTCGACGCGGGCGAGGACTTCGACACGCAGATCGTCGTCAAGACGAACGTGGCCGACGTCCTGCACGCCGAGCTCCAGCGGCCCTCGTGGACCCGCGAGCACGTCGCGCTGGGCACCAACACCGACCCGTACCAGCGGGCCGAGGGTCGCTACCGCCTCATGCCGGGCGTCATTGACGCGCTGGTCGGTTCGGGTACGCCGTTCTCGATCCTCACGAAGGGCACGCTCCTGCGCCGTGACCTGCCCCTGCTCGCGGACGCGGACGTCCCCGTGTCGCTCGCGGTGTCCGTCGCGGTCCTGGACGACGAGCTGCAGCAGCGACTCGAGCCCGGCACGCCGACCGCGCGCGCCCGGCTCGACCTCGTGCGCGCGATCCGCGACGCGGGGCTGCCCGTGCACGTCATGGTCGCCCCGGTGCTGCCGTGGCTCACGGACTCGACCGACCACCTCGACCGCATCTTCGCGCAGGTCGCGCAGGCCGGTGCGCAGCGCGCGACCGTCCTGCCGCTGCACCTGCGGCCCGGCGCGCGCGAGTGGTTCACCGCGTGGCTCGAGCGCGAGCGTCCCGACCTCGTCGCGGCGTACCGGCGGGTGTACGGGGACGGGTCGTACGCGCACCGGGAGTACCGGCAGTGGCTCGCGCGGCGGGTGGCCCCCCTGCTGGCCCGCCACGGACTCGACCGTCCCGACGGTCAGGCCGCAGGCGGTCCCCGCTGGAGGCGTCGCGAGGCGCTCGCGCACGACGCCGCCGCCCAGGTGCAGCCCAGCCTGTTCTGACCGCACGAGCCGCGGGTGCCGGCCGCGAATATCCAGGCGGGCCGGGGCGTCGCGCGCAACTATGATCGTCGGGGCCCCCCAGGGGGCCGCAGACCCCGATCCCTGAACCGAAGGACCTTCCGTGCTGCGCACCCACACCGCCGGCTCGCTGCGGGCCGAGCACATCGGCTCCACCGTCACCCTCACGGGCTGGGTGGACCGCCGGCGCGATCACGGCGGCGTCGCCTTCGTGGACCTGCGGGACGCGTCGGGCATCGCCCAGGTCGTGATCCGGGACGAGGCCGTGGCGCACGGTCTGCGCTCGGAGTACGTCCTGCAGGTCACGGGTGAGGTCGGCCGTCGGCCCGAGGGGAACGAGAACGCGAACCTCGCGACGGGTGAGGTCGAGGTCGTCGCGACCGAGGTCGTCGTCCTCAACGAGTCCGCGCCGCTGCCGTTCCAGGTCTCGTCGTCGCTCGACGAGCAGGTGGGCGAGGAGGCGCGGCTCAAGCACCGCTACCTCGACCTGCGTCGCCCCGCTCCCGCGCGCGCCCTGCGCCTGCGCGCCCAGGCCAACCGTGCCGCTCGCGCCGTGCTCGACGCGCACGAGTTCGTCGAGATCGAGACGCCCACGCTCACGCGCTCGACCCCCGAGGGTGCACGTGACTTCCTGGTGCCCGCGCGCCTGTCGCCCGGCAGCTGGTACGCGCTGCCGCAGTCGCCGCAGCTGTTCAAGCAGCTCCTCATGGTCGCCGGCATGGAGCGCTACTACCAGATCGCCCGCTGCTACCGCGACGAGGACTTCCGCGCCGACCGGCAGCCCGAGTTCACGCAGCTCGACGTCGAGATGAGCTTCGTCGAGCAGGACGACGTGATCGCGCTGGCCGAGGAGGTGCTGGTCGCGCTGTGGCGCCTGGTCGACGTCGAGATCCCGACGCCGATCCGCCGGATGACGTTCGCCGAGGCGATGGAGAAGTACGGGACCGACAAGCCGGACCTGCGCTTCGGTCTCGAGCTCACCGAGCTCACGGAGTACTTCCGCGACACCCCGTTCCGGGTGTTCCAGGCGCCGTACGTGGGCGCCGTCGTCCAGCCGGGTGGTGCCGCGACGCCGCGCCGCGGGTTCGACGCGTGGCAGGAGTGGGCCAAGCAGCGCGGCGCCAAGGGCCTCGCGTACGTGACGGTCGGCGAGAACGGCGAGCTCGGCGGGCCGGTCGCCAAGAACATCACCGACGACGAGCGCGCCGGGCTCGCGGCGGCCACGGGGGCGCAGCCCGGTGACGCGATCTTCTTCGCGGCGGGCAAGCAGTCCGAGGCCCGCGCGCTGCTCGGTGCCGCGCGGCTCGAGATCGGCCGCCGCGGCGGGCTGATCGACGAGTCGCAGTGGTCGTTCGTGTGGGTCGTCGACGCGCCGCTGTTCAAGCCCACGGGCGAGGACGACGACGTCGCGGTCGGCGGGGGCGCCTGGACCGCGGTGCACCACGCGTTCACGTCGCCCACGCCCGAGTGGATCGACACGTTCGAGCAGGACCCGGGCCAGGCACTCGCGTACGCGTACGACATCGTCTGCAACGGCAACGAGATCGGCGGCGGGTCGATCCGTATCCACCGCCGCGACGTGCAGCAGCGCGTCTTCGAGGTCATGGGCATCGGCCCGGACGAGGCGCAGGAGAAGTTCGGCTTCCTGCTCGACGCGTTCCAGTTCGGCGCCCCGCCGCACGGCGGGATCGCGTTCGGCTGGGACCGCATCGTCGCGCTGCTCACCGCCTCGGAGTCGATCCGCGAGGTCATCGCGTTCCCGAAGTCGGGTGGCGGCTACGACCCGCTGACGCAGGCGCCTGCGCCCATCACGCCCGAGCAGCGCCGTGAGGCGGGCGTCGACGCGAAGCCGAAGGCGGCCGCCCAGGTGGCCGAGCCGTCCGCCTGAGCCGCGCGCCCTGGACGACGGGGCCCGGTCCGTCGACGACGGCCGGGCCCCGTCGTCGTCGTGGTGACCGTCCGGCGCCCTCCAGCGCCCCGTGCAGCCTCCTCACCACCGGGTCGGGGGCGGCCCGGCGTCGTCGGAGAACGAGGCGTGCCGGGTGGGTGGCTCGACCGCGGGTACGGTCGGTGGCGGCGGTCGGCGTGCAGCACGCAGCGCGCGGCGGGTGCTCCACCAGCAGGCGGCGGCGAGTGCTGGTGTCGACAGCAGCGCGGTGAACCACGAGAGCGCGTCGCCCGACTCGGGGCTGGACGCACCCGACACGACGTAGCGCACGTAGGCCATGAGGACGACGAACCCGGCGACGGGGACGCGGCCGTCCACGCGACGATCGCCGTCGGCGAGCCTGCGCGCGGTGGTCGTGACGACGTCCCGGCGCTCGGGTCGGTGACCGGCATCGTCGTCCCGCTCTCAGTGCGTGATCGCCAGGCGCGCGTGCACGCGCCTGGCCCACCGCGGTGCCCACCAGTTGGCCTCGCCGAGCACCGTCATCGTCGCGGGGACGAGCACGAGCCGGACGACCGTCGCGTCGATGAGGACCGCGACGGCGAGCGCGAAGCCGACCTCCTTGATGACGAGCAGCTGCCCCGCCATGAAGCCGGCGAACACCAGGATGATGATCGCCGCGGCGGACGTGATGATCCGGCCGGAGCGCTGCAGGCCGAGTCGCACGGCGTCGTCGGTCGAGCGGCCCTGGTCGTGCAGCTCCTTGATGCGGGAGATCAGGAAGACCTCGTAGTCCATCGCGAGCCCGAAGCCGAACGCGAGGACGAGCGCGAGCACGTACGTCTCGATGCCGCCGGTCGAGATGAAGCCCAGCAGGTCGTCGAGATGGCCGTCCTGGAACGCCCACACGAGGACGCCCACGGACGCCGCGAGCGAGAGCGCGTTGGTCAGCAGGGCCTTGACGGGGAGCACGAAGGACCCGGTCATGAGGAACAGCAGCAGCAGGGTCGCGACGACGACGATGAGCACGGCGAGCGGGGCGTCCTCCTGGAGCGCCGCGACGAAGTCGATCTGGAACGCGGCCTGGCCCGTCACCCAGGTGGGGAACCCCGGGTCGAGCGACCGGATCTCGGTGACGACGTCGCGCGCGACGCTCCCGCCGGCGTCGGCGGAGTCCGGGCGGACGCCGATCACGACGTATGGACCCGACGCGGTGGGCGGGTCGACCGACGCGACACCGTCGAGGGCGGCGAGCTCCTGCGCCCAGGTGTCGCCGGCCTCGAGAGACGTCTCGGCGACGACCGTGACCGCGGGTGACGCCGCGGCGGGGTACTCGCGGGCCAGCGTCTCGACGAACTGCCGCTGCGTGCTCGCGGGCGGCAGGAGGCCCGTGGTCGAGCTGCGCAGCTCGAGGTGGGTGAGCGGCAGCGCGAGGACGAGCAGGACGAGCACGGCGCCGCCGAGGAACCGCCACGGGTGGCGCTGCACGCGCTCGGCGAGCCGCGAGAACGCGCCCTCCTCGCTCGCGGTGTCCACGGTGCGGGCGAGGACCGCGCGCACGCCGGGGACGCGGGACAGCAGCCCCCGGCGCAGGAGACGTCGGCCGGTGAGCGTCAGGAGCGCGGGGACGAGCGTGAGCGCGGTGGCGACCGCGATGAGCACGACGGCCACGCCACCGGCGCCGATGGCCCGCAGGATGTCGGGGCTGAACACCAGGAGCGCGCTGATGGCGATCGCGACGGTCACGGCGGAGAACGCGACCGTGCGCCCGGCGGTCGCCATCGTGCGCTCGACGGCGGCCGCGACGGCGCCGTCGCCGCGGCGACGCCGTGCTGCCCGTCCGCCGTCGTCGTCGACGAGGCGGTGCAGCTCCTCGCGGAAGCGCGACACGATCAGGAGCCCGTAGTCGATCGAGAGGCCGAGACCGAGCACGGTGACGACGTTGACGACCGACGAGTCGACGTCCATGACGTGGCTGAGGCCGAGCACGGCGGCGAGCCCGCCCGCGATCGAGGCGAGCGCGCCGGCCATCGGCATCGCGGCGGCGAGGAAGCCGCCGAAGACCAGCACCATGACGACGAGCGCGAGCGGCAGCGTCACGGCCTCACCGGTGCGCAGGTCCTGGCGGACCTGCGAGGTGATCTCCTGCACGATCAGCCGTGACCCGCCGACGACGCCGGTGGCGTCGGGTGCGACCTCGCGCAGGTCGTCCGGCACCCGGTCCAGCCGACGGACCACCGCGTCGAGCGCGGCGTCGCGTTCCGTCGGCCGCAGCGCGGGGTCGAGGTCCACGACGACGAGGAACCCGTCGCCCGACCGCGCGAGCAGCGGCGCGGCCGCAGGGTTCTCGACCCCGCCGGGCAGCGCGACCGGGTCGATCACGGACTCGACACCGGGGATCGCCCCGAGGTCGCGGCGTGGGGCCTCGAGCGCGGCGCCGAGCCCCGTATCGGTGGGGTCCACCCCCGAGACCACGAGCGTGACGGACGTCCCGCCGTCCTGCGACGCGTAGAGCAGGTCGCGCCCCTGGACGCTCTCGGAGCGCGGGACGGTGGGCTCTCCGGTGCTCACGCGGTCGAACACGGACTCGCCCTGGACACCGACGACCGCGAACGCGTAGCCGAGCGCGGCGAGGACGAGCCACACGACGACGACGGTGCGGGGACGGTGCGCGACGAGGCGGCCGAGTCGGGCGAACACGGCGCCATGGTCGCAGGTCCTGGGACGGGCGCGCACACCAGCGCGCCGCGCTGTGGACGAGGGGGTGCCGGCGCGCGACCCCGAGCGTCGGCCGGCGGACCCGCCCGGACGCGTGGGCGCCGCGACGTACGCTGCGCGCATGGACCTGTTCGACGCGGTCAGCTCGACGGCCGCCGGCGTCCCCGCGCCGTCGGCGGGGGCTCCCCTCGCCGTGCGGATGCGCCCGCGCTCGCTCGAGGAGGTCGCCGGCCAGTCGCACCTGCTCGTCCCCGGGTCGCCGCTGCGCCGGCTGGTGGAGCCCGCGGGGGACTCGGAGCGCCGGGCCGCGCCGTCGTCCGTCGTACTGTGGGGCCCTCCGGGCACGGGCAAGACGACGCTCGCGTACCTGGTCGCCGCGACGTCGGGCCGCCGGTTCGTCGAGCTGTCCGCGGTGACGGCGGGCGTGAAGGACGTGCGGCAGGTCGTGGACGACGCGCGGCGCCGGCTCGCCGCGGGCGGGGACGAGACGGTCCTGTTCATCGACGAGGTGCACCGGTTCACCAAGGCCCAGCAGGACGCGCTGCTGCCGAGCGTCGAGAACCGGTGGGTCACCCTCGTCGCGGCGACCACGGAGAACCCGTCGTTCTCCGTGAACTCGCCGTTGCTGTCGCGCTCCCTGCTGCTCACCCTCCAGCCGCTGGGGGTCGAGGACGTGCGGGCGCTCGTGCGGCGGGCGGTGGCCGACGAGCGTGGTCTCGCCGGGAGCGTCGAGCTCGCCGAGGAGGCCGAGGAGCACCTGCTGCGGTTGGCGGGCGGCGACGCGCGCAAGGCGCTGACGATCCTCGAGGCCGCCGCGGGCGCGGCGCTGAGCGACGACGAGCGCGTCCCCGCCACCGACCCGGACACCGCTGGTCAGCCGGTCCCCGTGCCGGTCGACCTGGCGACCGTCGAGCGCGCGATCGACGTCGCGGCGGTGCGCTACGACCGGGACGGCGACCAGCACTACGACGTCATCAGCGCGTTCATCAAGTCGATGCGCGGCTCGGACGTGGACGCCTCGCTGCACTACCTCGCGCGGATGATCGCCGCGGGGGAGGACCCGCGGTTCATCGCGCGGCGCATCGTCATCGCGGCCGCCGAGGACGTCGGCATGGCGGACCCGAGCGCGCTGCAGACCGCGGTCGCCGCGGCGCAGGCCGTGCAGCTCATCGGCATGCCCGAGGCGCGGATCGTGCTCGCCGAGGCGGTCGTGCACCTCGCGACGGCGCCGAAGTCCAACGCGGCGTACGTGGGAGTGGACCGTGCGCTGGCGGACGTGCGGGCGGGGCGCCTCGGTTCCGTGCCGACGCACCTGCGCGACGCGCACTACCCGGGTGCGAAGCAGCACGGTCACGGTCAGGGGTACGTGTACGCGCACGACGAGCCGCACGGCGTGGCCGCGCAGCAGTACCTGCCCGACGAGCTCGTCGGCTCCCGGTACTACGAGCCGACCGACCGCGGGTACGAGCGCCAGGTCGCGGACCGCCTCGACCGGATCCGCCAGATCCTCGGGCCGTGACGCACCTCCCAGGGGCGGATTCGTCGTGGCGTGCTCCCGCCGGGTAAGGTTGACCGGTCATGTGCGTCGCCGTGCCTTCGGCGGGCGTCGTGCAGGACCACCCTGGGGCCTTAGCCAGGACGCCGCGGCGGCAGCAGAGCGCGGTCGCGTCCCTCGAAGGTCGGCCCCACGCCGACGGACCACCGTCCGTCGGGCGTGACGTCAACGAACACGACAGGAAGTACAGCTGTGAGCAGTGTGACCCGTTCGCGCCGCCAGGTCCGCCTGAGCCGCGCCCTCGGCCTGGCCCTGACGCCCAAGGCCGTCAAGCACTTCGAGAAGCGCCCCTACCCGCCCGGTGAGCACGGCCGCGCGCGTCGCCGCACCGAGTCGGACTACGCGGTCCGTCTGCGTGAGAAGCAGCGTCTGCGCGCGCAGTACGCGCTCCGCGAGAAGCAGCTCGCGCGTGCGTACCAGGACGCCCGCAAGGCCCCGGGCCTGACCGGTGAGGCGCTCGTCGAGATCCTCGAGACGCGTCTCGACGCGCTCGTCCTGCGCTCGGGCTTCGCCCGCACGATCCTGCAGGCGCGCCAGGCCGTGACGCACCGTCACATCCTCGTCGACGGCAAGATCGTCGACCGCCCGTCGTTCCGCGTGAAGGTCGGCCAGACCATCCAGGTCAAGCCGAAGAGCCAGGCGACCACGCCGTTCCAGGTCGCCGCCGCGGGCGCGCACCGCGACGTGCTGCCGGCCGTCCCGGGCTACCTCGACGTCCAGCTCGAGAAGCTGTCGGCCGTCCTGGTCCGCGACCCGAAGCGCGCCGAGGTCCCCGTGACCTGCGAGGTCCAGCTCGTCGTCGAGTACTACGCCCGCTGACGCAGCTCGTACCACGTCACGGAGCCCCGTCGCGCGACCTGCGCGGCGGGGCTCCGTCGTGCTCCGCCGACGCGGACGCCCGGGTGCGTGCTCGCGCACGCCGCACGGGTAGGGTGCAACAGTCATCGAGGAAGGACGAGGGATGTCGGTCTCAGACGTCGCGGGGCTGGTCGCGGCCATCGCCTTCGTGCTGCTCGTGGGCCTGCTCGCGGTCCCGCTGCTGAAGCTGGGGCGTGTGCTGGACGAGACGCGCAGCTCGGTCAAGGAGCTCACGGACCACACGGTGCCGGTGCTCGACGAGGCGGCCCAGCTCGTCGCGTCCTCGAACGGCCAGCTCGACAACGTCGACAAGGTCACGACCGCCGCCGCGCAGGTGTCGCAGAACGTGTCGGCGCTCACCGCGCTGTTCGCGGCCACCGTCGGGGGCCCGATGGTCAAGGTCGCCGCCTTCTCGTACGGCGTGCGACGCGCGTTCGGCGGGTTCGCCGCCGGGGCGCGCAAGGTCCGCTGATGCGCCGGCTGTTCTGGGTCGGCGTCGGTGTCGCCGTCACCGTCGTCGTGATCCGCAAGGGCCGGGCGGTCGCCGAGGCGTACCTGCCGCAGGGCACGACCGAGGTCGTGGCGGGCGCGACGTCCCTCACGCGCGCGTTCGCGACCGCGCGCCACGAGTTCGCGGCCGGCATGGCGGAGCGTGAGACGCAGCTGCGCCGAGAGCTCGTCGGCGACGTGGACATCGACGAGGTCCGCGCCGGGGCCGGCCGGCGTGCCGCCGAGCTGCGCTCCGCGTGGGACGACGCGCGTGGCGGTGCCCGCCGTGGCCCGCAGCGCGAGCGGCGCGTGCCGCCCGGCTGGGCCGGACCACTCGACGACCCGGACGACGACGCCGACGCGTCGTTCTTCTGACCGGACCAGACCCCAAAGACCCCGGCCGCGCTCGTCGCGCGGCAGCACCCCCGGGCCGCCAGGCCCACCGTCACGACCCCGAGGACATCATGCGTACCGCCGAGATCCGCCAGCGTTGGCTCGACTTCTTCTCCGCCCGCGGCCACGCGGTCGTGCCGTCGGCCCCGCTCATCTCGCCCGACCCGTCGACATTGTTCGTGATCGCGGGCATGGTGCCGTTCATCCCGTACATGCTCGGGGAGCAGACGTCGCCGTGGCCGCGCGCCACCAGCGTGCAGAAGTGCGTGCGCACCCTCGACATCGAGGAGGTCGGCAAGACCACCCGGCACGGCACGTTCTTCCAGATGAACGGGAACTTCTCCTTCGGGGACTACTTCAAGGAGGGCGCGATCACGTACGCCTGGGAGCTCGTCACGGGCAGCCAGGCGGACGGCGGGTACGGCTTCGACCCCGACTCGATCTGGGTGACGGTCTTCCACGACGACGACGAGGCGGCTGCGCTGTGGAAGCGCATCGCCGGCCTGCCCGACGAGCGCATCCAGCGCCGTGGCATGAAGGACAACTTCTGGTCCACGGGTGCGCGCGGCCCGGCGGGCCCGTGCTCGGAGATCTACGTCGACCGCGGTCCGCAGTACGGCGCGGAGGGCGGCCCGGTCGTGGACGAGGACCGGTACCTCGAGATCTGGAACCTCGTGTTCATGCAGTACGAGCGGGACAACGGCGGCACCAAGGAGTCGTTCCCGATCCTCGGCGACCTCAAGCAGAAGAACATCGACACGGGCATGGGCCTGGAGCGCGTCGCGTACCTGCTGCAGGGCGTCGACAACCTGTACGAGATCGACCAGGTGCGTCCCGTCATCGACGGCGCGGTGCAGATGTCCGGCCGCCGCTACGGCGCCGACCACGACGACGACGTGCGCATGCGGGTCGTGGCCGACCACGTGCGCTCGGGGCTCATGCTCATGGGCGACGGCGTGACGCCGTCGAACGAGGGCCGGGGCTACGTGCTGCGCCGCCTGCTGCGCCGCTCGATCCGCGCGATGCGCCTGCTGGGCGTGGACGACCCGGCGCTGCCGGTCCTGCTCCCCATGAGCCGCGACGCGATGAGGGACTCCTACCCGGAGCTCGAGCGCGACTTCGACCGCATCAGCCAGGTCGCGTACGCGGAGGAGGAGGCGTTCCGCCGGACGCTCGCGGCGGGCACGACGATCCTCGACACCGCCGTCGCGGGCGCCAAGGCGAGCGCACCGGCCGAGACCGGCGCGCGTCCCGTGCTCTCGGGCGCCGACGCGTTCCAGCTGCACGACACGTACGGCTTCCCGATCGACCTCACGCTCGAGATGGCGGAGGAGCACGGCGTCGACGTCGATCGCGAGGCGTTCCGCACGCTCATGGCGGAGCAGCGCTCGCGCGCCCGCGCCGACGCGCTCGCCAAGCGCGCGGGGCACGCGAACCTCGCGGCGTACCAGGACCTGCACCAGACCCTCGCGTCGGAGACGGCCAAGCCCGTGACGTTCGTCGGGTACACCGACGCGCAGGCGCGCTCGACGGTCGTCGGGCTGCTCGTCGACGGCGTGCCCGCCCCCGCCGCGACGGCTCCCGCGGACGTCGAGGTGGTGCTGGACGTCACCCCGTTCTACGCGGAGGCCGGTGGCCAGCAGGCCGACCACGGCACGATCGTGCTGGACAACGGCGCGCGCATCGAGGTCGACGACGTGCAGGCGCCGCTCAAGGGCCTGTCGGTGCACCACGGTCGGCTCGTGGACGGCACGGTGACGCTCGGCGAGCCGGGTACCGCGTCGATCGACACCGGCCGGCGGCAGGCGATCGCTCGTGCGCACACCGCGACGCACCTGGTGCACAAGGCGCTGCACGAGTCGCTCGGCGAGTCCGCGACGCAGGCCGGCTCGCTGAACGCGCCCAGCCGGCTGCGCTTCGACTTCCGCTCGCCGTCCGCGACCCCGGCCGACGTCGTCGCCGAGATCGAGGCGCGCGTCAACGAGCGCCTGCAGGACGACCTCGAGGTCACCGACTCGATCAAGCCGATCGACGAGGCACGCGCGATGGGTGCGATGGCGCTGTTCGGCGAGAAGTACGGCAACGAGGTGCGGGTCGTGTCGATCGGCGGCGACTGGTCGCTCGAGCTCTGCGCGGGCACGCACGTGCGCCGGTCGGGCGAGCTGGGCCTGGTCACGCTGCTGTCGGAGTCCGCGATCGGCTCGGGTGTGCGGCGTGTCGACGCGCTCGTCGGCGCGGGCGCGTACGGCTACCAGGCCAAGGAGCGCGCGCTCGTCGGCCAGCTCTCGGGTCTGCTGGGCGCGCGGCCGGACGAGCTCGCGGAGCGCGTCTCCGGGCTCATGACCAAGCTCAAGGAGTCGGAGAAGGAGCTCGCCGCGCTGCGTCAGGCACAGGTCCTCGCGCTGGCCGGCTCGCTCGCCTCGGGCGCCGAGCAGGTCGGCGTGACGCGCGTGGTCGCGTACGACGCGGGGGAGCAGTCGCCCGACGACCTGCGCACCCTGGTGCTCGACGTGCGGTCGCGGCTCGGGGACTCGGCACCGAGCGTCGTCGCAGTCGGTGGCGTCGCCAAGGGCCGCCCGGTCGTCGTCGTCGCGACGAACGCCGCGGCGCGTGAGGCCGGCCTCCGGGCGGGTGCGCTCGTCCGCACGGCCTCGCAGGTCCTCGGTGGCGGCGGCGGCGGCAAGGACGACCTCGCGCAGGGCGGCGGCTCGGACGCCGACCGGCTCACCGACGCGCTCGCCGCGGTGCGGACCGCGGTCGCGTCCTGATGGCGTACGCGCCGTCCGGCGCCCCCGGGCACGGGACTCCCGGCCCGGGGACGCCGGACGACGTCGCGCACGACGCGCTCGCGCGGGGTCCGCGGCTCGCGGTGGACGTGGGTACCGTCCGGGTCGGCCTCGCGGCCAGCGACCCCGACGGGATGCTCGCGACGCCCGTGGAGACGCTCGCCCGCGACGGTCGCACCCGTCCGGGGCGGCTGCCGAAGGACCTCGCCCGGGTCGTGCGAGAGGCGCGCGAACGTTGTGCGAGGTGTGTGTACGTCGGGTTGCCACGCCACCTTTCGGGGGCGGAAAGCTCGTCCTCACACTCCGCGCGCGCGTACGCTGGCACACTGGCGCAGGCCGTCGCACCGATCGAGGTGCGGTTGGTCGATGAGCGGATGAGCACGGTGTCCGCGCATCAGGCGCTGTGGGCGTCCGGCCGATCCGGGCGCCGCCACCGCGACGTGGTCGACCAGGCCGCCGCGGTGGTGATCCTGCAGTACGCGTTGGACGCCGAGCGTGCGACGGGACGTCGTCCCGGAGAACGGGTCGAGGTGGACCCGTCGCTCGGCCCGACGGGTCAGGGGGCTGTGGGCGACGCGACGGACGACGGTGGAGCGACGCGGACGTGACGGGCAGCCAGACGCAGTGGTGGACGACGGACGGGGCTCCGCCCCGGGTCGCCACTCCCGCGCCCGACCCCGCGGCCGGCCCCGCGTCCGACCGCGCGTCCGACCGCGCGCCCGACCACGCGGCCCGGACGCAGCCGCCGTCGCGCCGGGACCGCCGCTCGGGCCGTGACCGGCAGGAGCGCGAGCGTCAGGAGGGGCGGCGCCGCACGCTCGTCGTGACGCTCGTCGTGCTCGCCCTGCTGGGCGGTGCCGGCTACGTCGTGGCCTCGCTGCTCGCGGGCGACGACGAGCCCGCCGGCACGCAGGCGGTGCGCAAGGTCTCCGACTTCTCGGGACCGGGCCACGGCTCGGTGCGGGTCACGATCGAGGCGGACTCCGGTGCGGCCGCGATCGGTGCGGCGCTCGTCGAGGCCGGTGTGGTCGCCGACGCGGACGTGTTCGCCGAGGTGTACACGTCGCAGGACGCGGGCGAGATCGCACCGGGTACCTACGAGCTCGCGCTCGAGATGAGCTCCGCCGACGCGGTCGCGGCGCTGCTCGACCCGGCGAGCAAGGCGTCCCTGACGGTGACGCTCCCCGAGGGGCTGGCGTCGTGGCAGATCCTGGCGAAGGTCTCCGAGAAGACGACCATCCCGCTCGCGGACCTGCAGGCGGCGGCCCAGGACCCGGAGGCCATCGGTCTGCCCCCGCAGGCGGGCGGCAAGGTCGAGGGGTGGCTCGCGGCCGGCACGTACGAGGTCCCGTCCGACGCCGGCGCGGCGAAGGTGCTCGGCCAGCTCGTCGCGCGCACCGTCAAGGACCTCACCGACCGCGGGGTCGACCCGGACGTGTGGCAGTCGGTGCTCACCAAGGCCTCGCTGGTCCAGCGGGAGATGACGGTGGACTCGACGCGTGCGACGTTCGCCCGGCTCATCGAGAACCGGCTCGAGAAGGAACGGCCGCTCGAGATCCCGGCGACGGTCTCCTACGGCGCGGGGACCACGTCCCCGCCGACCGAGGCGATGCGCGCCGACACCGGCAACCCTTACAACACGTACGTGAACCTCGGTCTGCCGCCGACGCCGATCGCGACGCCCGGCGCAGCCTCGCTCGACGCGGTGCTCGCGCCCGCCGACGGCGACTGGCTGTTCTGGACGATGGTCGACGCCGAGACGGGCGAGACGGTGTTCGCGGTGACGTACGACGAGTTCCAGGAGATGGTCGCGCAGATCGACGCCGCGAAGGACGAGTGAGACGACGAGCAGGACGACGGCCGTGACGTGGGCTCGCCCCCGTCCCGGACCGGCAGACCCGACCGTGCAGACGGCCGACGATGGGGAGAACCCGACGTGAGCGAGAGTCAGACCGAGTGGTGGGCCCCCGCACGCCCGGACGGCGGCGAGGCGCCGCAGGCTCGTGCCACGCGCCGCGACAGCCGTGACCGCCGCAAGCAGGCGCGCGTGCGCAAGGCGCGCCGGCGTCGCACGACATGGGTCGTGCTCGTCGTGCTCGTGCTCGTCGGCGGGGCGGGCTACCTCGTCTGGTCGATGCTCGGCGACATGCTGGGTGGCGACTCCAAGGTCGCGACGGCGACGGACTTCCCGGGCCCGGGACACGGCTCCGTGGAGATCCAGGTCAACCCCGGCGACTCGGGGCAGGCCATCGGCCAGACCCTGAAGGACGCGGGCGTGGTCGCCTCCGTGGGGGCGTTCGTCGATGCCTACGACTCGACGCCCGGTGCGACCGGCATCCAGCCCGGCACGTACTCGATGCTGCTCGAGATCCCTGCGGCGGACGCCGTGACGGCCCTGCTGAACCCCGCGACGCGCGTCGAGGAGAAGCTGGTCGTGCCCGAGGGCAGGCGCGCCTCGCAGATCCTCGCGCTGGTCGCCGACGCGCTCGGCACGTCGGTGGAGTCCGTCGAGAAGGTCGTCGGCGACGGGTCCGCGATCGGCCTGCCCGCGCAGGCGGACGGCGAGCTCGAGGGGTGGCTGTACCCCGCGACGTACGCGATCCAGCCCGACGACGACGCGGCCGGCGTCCTGACGGCGATGGTCACCAAGACCGTGCAGGTGCTCACCGACCTCGGGGTGCCCGAGGACCAGTGGGAGACCACGCTCATCAAGGCGTCCCTGGTGGAGCGTGAGGGCAAGCTCGACGACGACCGCCCCAAGATCGCACGGACGATCGAGAATCGCCTCGCGCAGGACTGGCGCCTCGACATCGACGCGGCCGTCGCGTACGGCGCGGGCGTCAAGGGGACCGAGCTGACGAAGGCCATGCTCGAGGACACCTCCAACCCGTACAACCTGCGCCGGCTCAAGGGTCTGCCGCCGACGCCGATCGCGTCGCCGGGGAAGGCGTCCATCAGCGCCGTCATGCACCCGGCCGAGGGCGACTGGATGTACTGGTGCACGGTGAACCTCGAGACCGGCGAGACGTGGTTCAGCGTGACCGAGGCCGAGCACGGGCAGTGCGTCGCGGCGATGAACGAGTGGCTCGCCGAGAACCCGCAGTGAGCACGACGCAGGTCGTCCGACGCCGCGCCGCCGTCCTGGGGCACCCCGTCGGTCACTCGTTGTCGCCCACGCTGCACCGGGCCGCGTACGCGGCCCTCGGCCTCGACGACTGGACCTACGAGGCGTGCGACGTCACGGAGACGCAGCTCGAGGGGTTCGTCGCAGGGCTGTCCGACGAGTGGGCCGGACTCAGCCTGACGATGCCGCTCAAGCAGACGGTTATCCCGTTGCTCGACCACGTGGAGCCGCTCGCACAGGTCGTCGGGGCCGTGAACACCGTGCTGCTGCAAGGCACCGGTCCGGGCCGGTCGCTCGTCGGCGCGAACACCGACGTGCACGGGCTGGTCGCCGCGCTGCGCGAGGGGCTCGTCCCGGGGACCGCGGTGCGGGACGCCGTCGTGCTCGGTGCCGGCGCGACCGCCTCGTCGACCCTTGCCGCGCTCGCCGAGCTGGGCTGCACCACCCCGCGTGTGCTCGTCCGCTCGGTCGCGCGTGCCGGCGCGGTGCTGCGCGCGGCGCACCGCATGGGCGTCGAGCCGGTCCTGCGTCCGCTCGACGACGCGCCCGCCCTCGGGCTCGCCGCGGACGTCGTCGTCTCCACGCTCCCGCCGCGCGCGGCGGACGCGATCGCCGAGCGCCTCGACCGAGCGCCCCGCGGGGTGCTGCTCGACGTCGCGTACGACCCGCGACCCACGGCCCTGCACGCGCGGTGGGTGACGCTCGGTGGCGTCGCGGTGGGCGGCGAGCGGATGCTGCTGCACCAGGCCGCCGAGCAGGTCCGTCTCATGACCGGGCACCCGGGCCCCGTCGCGGCGATGGACCGCGCCCTGCGGTCCGCGTTGGAGATCACCCCCGCGGGGTGATGGCACGCCATGGGCCGCGCGCCGACGATGGCGACCGTCGGGGTTGGACCGACATGGACCGGCACGGAGGCCGCGATGACGACGTTCACGGCGTGGAAGTTCGAGACCGACGACGGCGCGGCCAAGGCCGTCGTCGCGCTCGAGGCGGCGCAGACCGACGGCCTGGTGACGCTCGTCGACCACGCCGTGATCAGCTGGCCGCAGGGTGAGCAGCGCCCCGAGCTGCACCACGCGCGGGACGACACGAAGCGCGGCACGGCGTGGGTGCGTTCTGGGGTCTGCTGTTCGGCGGGCTGTTCTTCGCCCCGCTGCTCGGCGTCGCGGTCGGCGCGGGAGTGGGTGCCGTCGCGAAGTCGGTCGCGGGGGTCGGCATCCCGGAGGAGGACCTGGAGAGCATCCGCTCCCAGCTCACCGAGGGGACGTCGTTGCTGTGCGCCGTGACCGAGGGCGCGGACATGGACCGCCTCGGCGAACGGCTGCGGGACGTGGTCGTGGTCGTGCTCTCGTGCGGTGCCCCGAGTGGGATTCGAACCCACACTGGATCGGGTTTGAGCCGAACGCCTCTGCCGGTTGGGCTATCGGGGCCGGTCGCCAGCATATCGGCGCATGTCCTCGACCCGGACGGCGCCCGGCCGCGCGTGAACGGTGTCACACGGCGCGCGCGCGGTGCGAGCGGACCGCGGGCCATTACGCTGTGTCCGTGACCAAGGACGCCAGCACCGACCCCGCCCAGGCGAGCTCCGACGCCGTGGACCTCCCCGACACGGGCTCCGCGAGCGCGCCGACGGGCGCGCGCCCGGCGCGGCGTGCCGTCGTCGCCGAGGACGAGGCGCTCATCCGCATGGACGTCGTCGAGACGCTGCGCGACGGTGGGTTCGACGTCGTGGGTGAGGCCGGGGACGGCGAGCAGGCGGTCGCGCTCGCGACCGAGCTGAAGCCGGACGTCGTCGTGATGGACGTCAAGATGCCGGTCCTCGACGGGATCTCCGCGGCCGAGCGGATCGCCAAGGAGCACGTGGCCCCCGTGGTGCTGCTCACGGCGTTCTCGCAGACGGAGCTCGTCGAGCGGGCGCGCGACGCCGGCGCGATGGCGTACGTGGTCAAGCCCTTCAGCCCGGCCGACCTGCTTCCCGCGGTCGAGATCGCGATCTCCCGGTACGCGCAGATCAGCGCGCTCGAGTCCGAGGTCGCCGACTTGGCGGAGCGGTTCGAGACCCGCAAGCGCGTGGACCGGGCCAAGGGCCTGCTCATGACGAAGATGGGGCTGACGGAGCCGGAGTCGTTCCGGTGGATCCAGAAGACCTCGATGGACCGGCGCCTGACGATGCGCGAGGTGGCCGACGCGGTCATCGAGCAGGTCGGCGGCGCCTGACTCCCCGCACTCCACGACGTCCCCGTCGCGACGGCTCCGGCCGGCCGCGGCGGGGACGTCGTCGTCAGGGGGCCGGGGGCCCGAGGCGCACGTCGACGACGAGCGCGCGGTGGTCGGACAGGCCGGTGTCCACGCTGCGGCCGGGGCCGGTCGGGTGGACGTCGCCCTCGGCGAGGACGTGGTCGATCTGTGCGGTGGGGGCGTGCACCGGGTAGGTCGGTGCGTCCGCGAGCGAGCGCAGGCCGGTCGCGGCCCGCGCGGTCGCGGGGCCGACGTTGAGGTCGCCCAGGACGACGAGCGGGCGCGGCAGGTCCGCGAGCTCACGCGCGAGGTGCCGCGCCTGGACCGTGTTCTGCCCCGCGAGGAACGACAGGTGCACGCACGCGACGGTCAGCGGCCCGTCCGGCGTGTCCAGCACCCCGACGAGAGCGGCGCGCGGGTGGTCGTGGTGCGGGCGCGGAAGCCTGCCGGGGCGTCGGGTCCAGGTCACGCCCGGGCGCCGGGGGAGCCGCACCGTGCGCCAGTCGAGCACGGGGAAGCGGGACACCAACGCCACCCCGTACGCGGCACCCCGCGGCGCCGCCTCGTCGCGCGGCTCGCGCCACAGACCCACCGGGCCACGCAGGGTGACGGCCAGTCGCGCGTCGCGGGCGCCGCCGGCCTGCGCGGCGACAGCGGTGAGGTCCGCTCGGCCGGAACGCAGCTGACGGTGGTCGACCTCCTGGAGCGCCAGCACGTCGGCGTCGAGGTCGCGGACCGCGCGGGCGAACCGCGCGACGTCGACGCGGCGGTCGTCGGCCGTCCGGCCGTGCTGGACGTTGAAGGTCGCGAGTCGCACGGGTCGATTCTGCTCGGCGGCGGGCCGGCGCGCGCGGCACGCGGCGTCTTCCGTGGCGAGATCGGCCGTCTCGCCTCGCGGGCAGGGCCGTTCGAGTGATCCGTTTCATCACGACTTGGCAACGAAGCGGTGCGCGATCTTGGCGGACACATTCCGGATACAAACCATGGTTACCGTCGCGTCACGTTGTACGGGAACCGGACTCCACCGGCATCCCGGACGCACCCCTCACGGAGAGGTTGGAACGCCCATGGTTCGTTCTCATCACGCGATGAGGGCCGCGGCCCTCGCCGGCGCAGTCGCCCTGGCCCTGACCGCATGCGGGTCGGACGGCGGCTCGGACGACGAGACGCCCGGCGCCGCCGGCACGTCCGCCGCGCCGACCGGCGGTGGCGGCGACGGCGAGCTCGTCATCGGCACGCTGCTGCCGCAGACCGGTTCGCTCGCCTACCTCGGCCCGCCCGAGATCGCGGGTGTCGACCTCGCGGTGCAGGAGATCAACGAGAACGGCGGCGTCAACGGCAAGGACGTGGTCGTGCACCACGCCGACTCCTCGGACGCCGACCACGGTGACGTCGCTCCGCAGTCGTGGACCGACCTGCAGTCGAAGGGCGTGCAGGCCGTCATCGGCGCCGCGTCCTCGTCCGTCACGCAGCTCGTCGTCGACGACATCACCAACGCGAAGGTCGTCATGGTCTCGCCGGCGAACACGGCGACGAGCCTGTCGGGGTACAGCGACTTCTACTTCCGCACCGCGCCGCCGGACACGGTCCAGGGCTCGGCGCTCGGCAACCTCATCCTCGACGACGGCGTGACGAGCCTCGGGATCCTCGTCTTCAACGAGGAGTACGGCACGTCGCTGCGCGACGTGGTGAAGTCGACGGTGGAGGCCGCCGGCGCGACCGTCACGTACGGCAACAAGGACGAGGAGTTCGACCCGACGTCGTCCTCGTTCGCCGACCCGGTCGCGGGCGTCATGACGTCGAACAACGGCGGCGCGCCCGAGGCGATCGCGATCATCGCGTTCGAGCAGACCAAGTCGATCGTCCCCGAGCTCGTCGCGGCGGGCTACGAGGGTCGCATCTACATGGTCGACGGCAACACGGCCGACTACTCGAAGGACTTCGAGGCCGGCACGCTCGCCGCGTGGACGTCGCAGGGCACGATCCCCGGGTCGTACCCGAACGACGACTTCAAGGCGCGCATGCTCGAGGTCGACCCCGACCTGACGGACTACGCGTACGGCCCCGAGTCGTACGACGCGGCGATCCTCGTCGCCCTCGCGGCGCTCAAGGGCGGCGGCGTCGACGGCGCGACGATCCAGGAGAACATGGCGGCCGTGTCCGGCGCCGACGGCGGCACGAAGTGCACCGGTTGGAAGGAGTGCGCCGACCTGGTGACCGCGGGTGAGGACATCGACTACGAGGCGGTCTCGGGCGCCGGTCCGTTCAACGAGGACAACGACCCGTCGTCGGCGTTCATCGGGATCTACGGCTACAACGACGACAACACGATCACGTGGAAGAAGGCCGTGGAGGGCTCCGTCGAGGGCTGACCCTCGTCGAGCCGACCTGCGCCGGCCCCGGCGGTCACCGCGACCGTCGGGGCCGGCGCACGTCCGGCCCGCTCCGGGCGCGGCACGGGTCCGGAACCGGCCACGCCTCACGGGTGCTGGTGGGCGGCGCGCCAGGACGACGAGGGCCCGACCCCTGGGGGATCGGGCCCTCGTCGTCAGGGCGTGCTCAGTCGGCGGGCTTGTCCTTGGCCGCGGCCTCGACGTCCGTCGCGAGCGTGCCCAGGTACAGCTCGATGACCTTCGGGTCGTGCATGAGCTCCCGCCCGGGGCCCGAGTAGGCGTTGCGGCCCTGGTCCAGCACGTACGCCCGGTCGCAGATCTGCAGGCAGCGCCGCGCGTTCTGCTCGACGATGACGATCGAGACGCCCGCCTTGTTGATCTTGCGGGTGCGCAGGAACGCCTCGTCCTGGCGCACGGGGGAGAGCCCGGCCGAGGGCTCGTCGAGAAGCAGCACGGACGGCTCCATCATGAGCGCGCGGCCCATCGCGACCATCTGGCGCTCACCCCCGGACAGCGAGCCCGCACGCTGCCGTCGGCGCTCGCCGAGCGCGGGGAAGATGTCGGTGACGAACGCGAAGCGCTCGGCGAACCGCTTGTGGTCCTGGAAGATGCCCATCTGCAGGTTCTCCTCGATCGTCAGCGAGGGGAACACGTTGTTGGTCTGCGGCACGAACCCGACGCCGCGTCGCACGAGCTTGTCGGCCCGCAGGTTCGTGATCGTGTCGCCGCCGAGCGTCACGCTGCCCTGGCGGATCGGCACGAGGCCGAACAGGGCCTTGAGCAGCGTCGACTTGCCGGCGCCGTTCGGCCCGATGATGCCGACGAGCTCGCCCGGGTGCAGGACGAGGTTGCAGCCGTTGAGGATGTCGACGCCCGGCAGGTACCCCGCGTACAGGTCGCGTGCGTCGAGCAGCGGCTCGCCGTCGGGTGCACCGCGGTGCACGTCCCGTGCCGTGGTCTGGGTGGTCACTGCGTCGCCTCCTCGGCCTCGGCCTCTGCCTCGTACTGCTCGACGACGTCGTCCGCGAGGAGCGAGTCGTCGCCCAGGTCCGTGTCGTGGTGCGCCCCGAGGTAGGCGTCGACGACGGCCTGGTCCTGCATGATCGTCTCGGGCGGGCCCTCGGCGACTGTGCGCCCCTCGGCCATGACGACGACCCAGTCCGAGATGTGCCGCACCATGTGCATGTCGTGCTCGACGAACAGGACGGTCATGCCCTCGTCGCGCAGCGCCTGGATGTGGCCCAGCAGGGACTGCGTGAGCGCGGGGTTCACGCCGGCCATCGGCTCGTCGAGCATGACCATCGTGGGACGCGTCATGAGCGCGCGCGCCATCTCGAGGAGCTTGCGCTGCCCACCCGAGAGGCTCCCGGCGAAGTCGTCGGCCTTGCCGTCGAGCTTGAACCGCTCGAGCAGCTCGCGCGCCCGCTCCGTGACCTCGGCCTCCTGCGCCCGCCACAGCCACGGCAGCAGCGACCCGAAGATGTTCTCGCCCCGCTGACCGGTCGCGCCGAGCCGCATGTTGTCCATGACGGTCATGCGGGACAGCGCCTTGGTGAGCTGGAACGTGCGCACCATGCCCGCGCCGGCCATCCGGGCGGCGGGCTTGCCCTGCGCCGGGCGCCCCTCGAACGTCCACTGGCCGGCGTCGGCGCGGTCGAACCCGGTCAGCAGGTTGAACAGCGTCGTCTTGCCCGCACCGTTCGGACCGATGAGCGCGGTGATGGCGCCGCGCTGGACCTCCAGGTGCTCGACGTCGACGGCGTTGATGCCGCCGAACGTCCGGCGCACGTCCGACGCGACGATGATCGGGTCGGGCTTGGGGGCGCCGGGGACGCGGGGGACCGAGGCGAGCTCGCGGGCGATGCGCTCGCGCGGGACGACCGCGCGGGCCTCGGCGCCGGGGGTGTCGGGAGTCTCAGCGGACATCGATCGCCAGCTCCTTCTTGTCGCCGAGGATGCCTTGCGGCCGGAAGATCACGAGCAGCATCAGCGTGAGCCCGACGAGCATCCAGGAGAAGGCCTCGGACTGCGTGCTCGAGATGAACGACAGGTCCAGGTCGCGCAGCACGCTCTTGACCAGCATGAACACGGTCCACATGAGGACCGACCCGAGCACGGGGCCGAACACCGTCGCGGCGCCGCCCAGCAGCAGGATCGTCCAGATGTTGAAGGTCATGGTGCGGCCCATCGAGTCGGCCTGCACGGCCGTGGGCAGCGTGTAGAAGATGCCCGCGACCGCGCCGCCGACGCCGCCCAGCACGAGCGCCTGCATCTTGTAGCCGTAGACGTTCTTGCCCAGCGCGCGCACCGCGTCCTCGTCCTCGCGCACGCCCTTGAGCACGCGGCCCCAGGGCGAGCGCATCCACCGCCAGACGAGCAGGCAGCCGATCGCGACCGCGGCCCATGCCGCGACGCGCAGCCACCACGACCCCGAGGTGCAGTTGGGGTAGGTCCACAGCCAGATCGTCGTCGTCCCGTCGGGGAACGGGCACAGCGCCTCGAAGGACTTCTTGAAGCCGTCCCCGCCCGAGAGACCGGAGTTGCCGCCGGTGAGCTCGGTCAGCGAGGTCGAGCGGCTGACGATGCGGACGATCTCCGCGGCGGCGATGGTGACGATCGACAGGTAGTCGCCGCGCAGCTTGAGCGTCGGGATGCCGAGCACGATGCCGAACATGACCGCGGAGGCGATCGCGGCGAGCACCGACGCCCAGAACGGCCACCCGGCGATCGCGGTGATGGCGTAGGAGTACGCACCGAGCAGCACGAACCCGGCCTGCCCGAAGTTGAGCAGTCCCGTCATGCCGAAGTGCACGTTGAGGCCGATCGCGGCGAGCGCGTAGGCCGCGGTCGCGGGGGCGAACGCCTCGCCCGCGACGTTGGTGAGGATCCGGGTCCAGTCCATGGTGTCCCTCCTGGCCTCAGCCGATCCGGTCCCGGCGGCCCAGGATGCCCTGGGGCCGCACGAGCAGGACGACGATGAGGATGAGCAGCGCTCCTGCGTACTTCATGTCGGACGGGATGACGAGGCTCGACATCTCGGCGACGACGCCGATGACGATCGACCCGGCGAGCGCACCCCACGCCGTGCCGAGCCCGCCGAGGGTGACCGCGGCGAACATCAGGAGCAGGACGGTGCCGCCCATGTTCCAGGCGGTCGACTGGAAGTACAGACCGGTCAGCACGCCACCGAGGGCCGCGAGGCCCGCGGCGCCGGTCCAGACGATCCGGATGACGCGCTCGACACCGATGCCCGACGCGGCGGCCAGGGCCGGGTTGTCGGACACCGCGCGCGTCGCGCGGCCGGTGCGGCTGTACAGGAGGAACGCGGCGACGCCCGCGAGGACGACGACCGCGATCCCGGCGGACACGATCGCCTGCTGCGTGAGGGACACGGGCCCGATCGAGACCCGCGTGGGGTTCGTGGTGTCGATGCGCAGCCGGCCGCCACCGAGCAGGAACTGGAACAGGTACTGCAGCACCATCGACAGGCCGATCGTGACGATCATCTGCTGCGTCAGGCCGATGCGCTTGCGCCGCAGCGGTCGCCAGATCCCGGCGTCCTGCAGCCAGCCCGACGCGGCGCCGAGCAGGGTCGCGAGCACCGCCGCGAGCCACAGGTCGAGCCCGACCGTCTGGACGAAGAAGTAGGCGAGGATCGCCCCGAGCGTGACCTGCTCGCCGTGCGCGAAGCTGCTCAGCCCGGTGGTGCCGTAGATGAGGGAGAGCCCGACCGAGGCGAGCGCGAGCAGCAGACCGAACACGAGACCGTTCGCGAGCTGCTGGGCGACGCGCTTGCCCGTCACGCCGCCGCCGGCGGTGCTGCTGCCGCTCGTCGGACCCGGACTGTCGTCCGGTGCGGTGCTCGCGCCGGACGTGGGCGAGGTCGTCGCGCCGCCGGTGGGCTCACCGAGCGCGAACAGCGCGCGCGACTGCGAGTTGAGCAGCACCTTGACGGTCCGGGAGGTCACCGACGGGTCGCGCAGCGTCTCGCCCTCGGGCAGGGTCGCGGGGTCGATCGAGACGGTGTAGTCCCCGGCGGTCGTGACGGGCACGGACCACGTGCCGTCCGCCCCGGTGGTCACCTCGACGCTCTCGCCGCCGCCCTCGACCGTGAGGACCACGCCGACCGCCGGCTCCCCGGCCGCGGTCTTGATCGTCCCCAGGACGCAGCCTGTGGTCGCGTCGGGCGTGCAGGGCGCCGCGGTGGCCGCGGACGCCGGACCGGCGTGCACGACCAGGGCCAGGAAGGCCACCAGCGCGAGCACGAGCGTGCCTGCCGCGCGTCTGGTGCGCCTCGAGATCGCGTGCCGTGCCGTGCCCGGTGCTCGTCCTGGATGGGCGAGAGCGCTCACCTAGGACCTCCGTCCTGTACTCGCAACACCGCCCGGGGGGTCAGGCGGTCGTCCTGCGTGGTGCAAGGTGCTGGTGGTACGGGGTGGTACTGCGTGCTGGTTCTGCGGGGTGCAGCGGTGCCTCGAGCCGCGCCGGGCGCGAGGCGCGGCCGACGTTAGGCACTGATTGTGTCGATCTCGTTTCGCGTTGCCCAGAGGACGGGCGCGTGTCGCACGATCGGACGCGTCCGATGCGCGCAGAACCTCCTGCGGGAGCGGGCGACCGGACGTCCGGAACGTCCCGGAGCCCCGGCTCGGAACGGTCACAGCGCCGGGTCCGGGACTAGGCACGGCGGCCCGATGTGGTCCATGATCGACGTCGGCGCCGTCGTGGGCAGCGGGGCGTGCCGGAGTCCGGATCCCCCTCGTCCGCCGGAGGTGCTCGAAACCGTGCGTCCTGGAGTGCAAGCGCGCGCTGCCCGGCCCGCCGACCTCGACGACCTCGTGCACCTGTGCCTCGAGGCCCGCAAGGAGGCGGGGACCGGCGCCCAGCTCTGCACCGACGACACCGAGCGCCTGCGCCGCCAGCTCGGCGCGCTCCTCGGGGTCGAGGGCGGGATGGTCCTCGTCGGGACGATCGACGAGCAGCCCGCAGGGCTCCTGCTCGGGCGGCTCGTCGGACCGAGCCTGTTCCAGGACGGCACGTCGCTGGCGCTCGAGGCGATCTACGTGGTCGGCACGGCGCGCCGGCGCGGGCTCGGCCACGCGATGCTCGCGCACGCGGTCTCGCTCGCGGACCAGAACGGCGCCGCCGAGGTCTACGCGGCGCCGCTTCCCGGCGCGCGCGGCATGCAGCGCTTCCTGGCCCGGCTGGGGTTCGCCCCCGCCGCGGCGTTCCGGGTCGCCGGTACGGCCGCGCTCCAGCGCCGCCTGCAGCACGACGGCGCGGCGGCGGTGCCCGCGCGCCGGCCTGCTCCCCGAGGGCTCGAGGACCTCATCGCGCGCCGCCGGCAGGCACGCGCCGCCCGGCAGCCGGCCGAGGCCGAGCAGTCCGCGGCGCTGGGCCTGCGCATCGACCGTTCCGCCGCGTTGCGCCGTCCCTCGGCGACGCCCGGCCGGGGCTGGTGACCCGAGCGGCACCGCGTCAGCCGCTCCGGTGCCGCGCCGACGCGAGGCCGGCCCGCGCAGTGCTCAGCGCGCGTCGAGGACCATGCACGTGAGGCGTGCGGTGCACAGCCGTCGCCCCTCGTCGTCGTCGACCACGACCTCGTAGGTCGCCAGCGTCCGGCCCAGGTGCACCGCACGGGCCGTGCCCGTGACGGTCCCGCTCCGGGCGGAGCGGTGGTGCGTCGCGTTCAGCTCGATGCCCACCGCGACCCGCCCCGGTCCGGCGTGCGCGACCGCGGCGTACGAGCCGAGCGTCTCGGCGAGCGCGGCGGTCGCCCCGCCGTGCAGCAGGCCGAACGGCTGCGTGTTGCCGGCGACGGGCATCGTCGCGACCGCGTGCTCGGCGCTGACCTCGCGCACCACGATCCCGAGCCGCTCGATCAGGGTCCCGCGTTCGTCGACCAGCGCCTCGGGGACACCGCTGCGGCCGCTGCCGGGGACGGGGTCCGCGTGGGGGTGTGCGGCGGGCGCGGGCTCGGGCGTGTCGGTCATGGCAGATAGGTTGGCACCCGTGAGCGAGGGACAGCGGGACGTGGACCGGGAAGTCGGGCCGGGAGTCGGGCGGGACGTGGACCAGGACGGTCGTGGCGGGCAGCGGCAGGAGCCTGCGCGGCTCCTGCTGATCGACGGCCACTCGATGGCGTACCGCGCGTTCTTCGCGCTCCCGGTCGAGAACTTCGCGACGTCGTCGGGCCAGCCGACGAACGCGGTGTTCGGCTTCACCTCGATGCTCGCCAACCTGCTGCGCGACGAGCAGCCGACGCACGTCGCGGTCGCGTTCGACCTCGGGCGCACGACCTTCCGCACCGAGCAGTACGAGGCGTACAAGGGGACGCGGGACGCGACGCCCGAGCCGTTCCGGGGCCAGGTGGACGTGATCCGCCGCGTGCTGGAGCCGCTGCACATCCCCGTGCTCACCAAGGAGCGGTTCGAGGCCGACGACGTGCTCGCGACCCTCGCGACGCAGGCGACGGCGCAGGGCATGCACGTGCTCATCTGCACGGGCGACCGCGACGCGTTCCAGCTGGTGCGCGACGACGTGACCGTGCTCTACCCGGTGCGTGGGGTCTCCGAGCTCGCCCGGATGACGCCGGAGGCCGTCGCCGCCAAGTACGGCGTGCCGCCGGAGCGGTACAGCGACCTCGCGGCGCTCGTCGGCGAGACGTCCGACAACCTGCCGGGTGTGCCGGGCGTCGGTCCCAAGACCGCCGCGAAGTGGCTCACGCAGTACGACGGGCTCGAGGGCGTCGTCGCCGCGGCGGACCGGATCACGGGCAAGGCGGGGGAGTCGCTGCGCGCGAACCTCGCGCAGGTCCGGCTGAACCGGCATCTCAACCAGCTCGTCACCGACCTCGAGCTGCCGATGGGCCCGGAGGACCTCGAGGCGCGGCCCTGGGACCGGCAGGCGCTGCACTCGATCCTGGACGAGCTCGAGTTCCGCACGCTGCGCGACCGCCTGTTCGCGATGCTGCCCGACGAGTCGAGCACGTCCGCGGTGGCCGTGGCGGCGGCGGCGCTCGAGCTGGCCGAGCTCGCCGACGGGGCGCTCGAGGGCTGGCTCGCGGAGCGTTCGGACGCGGTGCTGGGCCTGGACGTGCGCGGCTCGGGCGCACCCGCGGGTGGGGACGCGTGGGGTGTGGCGATCGCCGACGCCGAGGGTCGCGCGGCCGTCGTGGACCTGGCCGAGGTGTCGCCCGCCGACGAGCACGCGCTCGCCGCGTGGCTGGCCGACGAGGCGCGCGGCAAGGCGGTGCACGGCGCGAAGGTCGCGGCGCACGCGCTGCGCGGCCGCGGCCTGACGCTCGCGGGCGTGCGCTCGGACACCGAGCTCGCGGCGTACCTGTGCCAGCCCGACCGCCGCGCGTACGACCTGCCCGACCTCGCGATCGGCTACCTGCACCGCGAGCTCGGCGAGGACGACGCCGCGACGGGTGGCCAGGGAGCGCTCGACCTGGAGCTCGACGGCACGGGGGAGGACCGCCGGGCCGCGGTCCGGGCCGCGGCGGTCCGGGACCTGGCCGACGTGCTCGAGTCGGAGGTGGAGGACCGCGGCGCGGCGCACCTGCTGCGGGACGTCGAGCTGCCGCTGCAGGCCGTGCTCGTGCGGATGGAGGGCACGGGCATCGCGGTCGACGCGGATTGGCTGCACCACCTGGAGCGCGAGTTCGACGGCCAGGTGACGCGCGCCGCGCAGGAGGCGTACGCGGTGATCGGGCGCGAGGTGAACCTCGGCTCGCCGAAGCAGCTGCAGGAGGTGCTGTTCGACCAGCTGCAGATGCCGAAGACCAAGCGCATCAAGACCGGCTACACGACGGACGCCGCGGCGCTCACGGACCTGTTCGCGCGCACGCAGCACCCGTTCCTCGAGCACCTGCTCGCGCACCGCGACGCGATCCGCCTGCGCCAGACGGTCGAGGGTCTGCAGCGCTCGGTCGCTCCCGACGGCCGCATCCACACGACGTTCCAGCAGACGATCGCGGCGACGGGGCGGCTGTCCTCGACGGACCCCAACCTGCAGAACATCCCGATCCGCACCGAGGCCGGCCGGCAGATCCGCCGGGCGTTCGTCGTCGGGGACGGGTTCGAGACGCTCCTCACCGCGGACTACTCGCAGATCGAGATGCGGATCATGGCGCACCTGTCGGGCGACGAGGGCCTGATCGAGGCGTTCCGCTCGGGGGAGGACCTGCACAGCTACGTCGGCTCGCGCGTGTTCGGCGTGCCCACCGACGAGGTCACGGCCGCGCAGCGCTCGAAGATCAAGGCGATGTCCTACGGGCTCGCGTACGGGCTCTCGTCGTACGGCCTGTCGCAGCAGCTCTCGATCGAGGTGTCCGAGGCCGCCGAGCTCATGAAGGACTACTTCGCGCGGTTCGGCGGGGTGCGCGAGTACCTCACGGGCGTCGTGGACACGGCACGGGCGACGGGGTACACGGCGACGGTCCTCGACCGGCGGCGGTACCTGCCGGACCTCACGAGCGACAACCGACAGCGCCGCGAGGCGGCCGAGCGGATGGCGCTCAACGCCCCGATCCAGGGCAGTGCCGCGGACCTCATCAAGCTCGCGATGCTCGGGGTCGACGCCGAGCTGCGACGTCGGCGGCTGGACTCGCGCATGCTCCTGCAGGTGCACGACGAGCTGGTCCTGGAGGTCGCCGCCGGCGAGCAGGACGAGGTCGAGGCGCTCGTGCGGGAGCAGATGGCGGCAGCCGACTCGGCCCTCCCGGACGGCCGGCTCGACGTCCCGCTGGACGTGAGCGTCGGCGTGGGGTCGAGCTGGCACGAGGCAGGCCACTGACGCACGTCAGGCGGCGGGGCCGGCACGCACCAGGACGACTGTTTCGACCGGCTGGTGTTGCATTTCGGTGAATTGTCGGGTGTGTCTCTCGATGTGACGCCGTGTCGTGGGTCACACTCATGGCCGGCGGCAATGGTGCCGTTCGCCCGTTCGGGAGGAGACGCGCGTGTCAGAGATGATCGACGAACCACCCCAGACCCCGTACCAGGTGGTCCAGGACAGCCCCGACTTCCAGGCGTTGCGCAGCCGGTTCCGCCGCTTCGTCTTCCCCATGACCGCACTGTTCCTGGTCTGGTACTTCGTGTACGTCCTGCTCGCGGACTACGCGCACGACTTCATGGCCACCAAGGCGTGGGGGAACATCACCGTCGGGCTGCTGTTCGGCCTCGGGCAGTTCGTGTCCACGTTCGCGATCACCATGATCTACGCGCGGTGGGCCAACGACCGGCAGGACCCGGTCGCCGAGGAGCTGCGCGCGAAGATCGAGGACGGCGAGCTCGGGTCGGGTGAGGTGGCATGAGCGCGCTCGTCGGATCGGCGACCCTGGCGGCGGAGTCGAAGACGGTCGGTGAGCCGGTCGTCAACATCGGGATCTTCGCGCTGTTCGTGCTCGTGACGCTCGTCATCGTGTTCCGGGCGTCGCGCAACAACAAGACCGCCGCGGACTACTACGCGGCGGGGCGGTCCTTCACCGGCCCGCAGAACGGGACCGCGATCGCGGGCGACTACCTGTCCGCGGCGTCCTTCCTCGGCATCTGCGGCGCCATCGCGCTCAACGGGTACGACGGCTTCCTGTACTCGATCGGGTTCCTCGTCGCGTGGCTCGTGGCGCTCCTGCTCGTCGCCGAGCTGCTGCGCAACACCGGCCGCTTCACGATGGCGGACGTCCTGTCCTTCCGGCTGAAGCAGCGGCCCGTGCGCATGGCGGCGGCGCTGTCGACGCTCGCGGTGGTGTTCTTCTACCTGCTCGCGCAGATGGCGGGCGCCGGCGGCCTCGTGGCGCTCCTGCTGGGCATCGAGGGAGTGGCCGCGCAGGGCGTCGTCATCGCGGTCGTCGGCGCGCTCATGATCCTGTACGTCCTGGTCGGCGGGATGAAGGGCACCACGTGGGTGCAGATCATCAAGGCCGTCCTGCTGATCGTCGGCGCGGGCGTGATGACGCTGTGGGTGCTCGCGCGGTTCGGGTTCAGCCTGTCGGAGGTCATGCAGGGCGCGGTCGACGCGGCGGGCGAGGGCGGTGAGGCGCTGCTCGGCCCGGGCAAGCAGTACGGCGCGAGCGCGACCAGCCAGCTCAACTTCCTGTCGCTCGCCCTGGCCCTCGTGCTGGGCACCGCGGGTCTGCCGCACGTGCTGATGCGCTTCTACACGGTGCCCTCCGCCAAGGAGGCCCGGCGCTCGGTGGTGTGGGCCATCTGGCTGATCGGCATCTTCTACCTGTTCACGCTGGTGCTCGGCTACGGCGCGGGTGCGCTCGTCGGCCCGGAGGCGATCAAGGCGGCGCCGGGCGGCGTGAACTCGGCCGCGCCGCTGCTCGCGTTCGAGCTGGGCGGGACCGTCCTCCTGGGCGTGATCTCGGCGGTCGCGTTCGCGACGATCCTCGCGGTCGTCGCGGGCCTCACGATCACCGCCGCGACCTCGTTCGCGCACGACATCTACGCGAACGTCATCAAGCGCGGTCAGGTGCGTCCGGACGGCGAGGTGCGCGTCGCGCGCATGACGGTCGTCGCGATCGGGATCCTGGCGATCGTGGGCGGGATCTTCGCCAACGGTCAGAACGTCGCGTTCCTCGTCGCGCTCGCGTTCGCGGTCGCAGCCAGCGCGAACCTCCCGACGATCCTGTACTCGCTGTTCTGGAAGCGGTTCAACACGTCGGGTGCGCTGTGGAGCATGTACGGGGGTCTGATCTCGTGCATCGTGCTCATCACGTTCTCGCCCGTCGTCTCGGGCAAGGTCGACCCGGTGACGGGCGACAGCCTGTCGATGATCAAGGACACGTCGGTCGACTTCCACGTGATCCCGCTCGAGAACCCCGGGCTCATCTCGATCCCGCTCGCGTTCGTGCTCGGCATCGTCGGCACGTACCTGTCGAAGGAGAAGCCGCACCCCGAGAAGTTCGCGGAGATGGAGGTGCGCTCGCTCACCGGTGCCGGCGCGGAGAAGGCCACCGTGCACTGAGCTGTGCCACGTGACGACGGGCGGCCCGCGAGCCGGGCCGCCCGTCGTCACGCCCCCTGCGGGGTCAGGGGCGGTGCGTCACGAAGATCGCGGTACCGGGCAGCAGCGCGCCCCGGACCGGGCCCCAGCCGCCCCACGTGCGGTCGTGCCCCGCGGGCCACTCGGGCTCGACCACCCGGTCCAGCGCCAGGCCCGCGCCGACGACGTCCGCGACGTGGTCGCCGAGCGTGCGGTGGTACTCGGCGTACAGCACGGCCCCCGACGCGCCGAGCTCCACGTACGGGCGCCGGTCGAAGTAGGAGCGGATCGCCGTCAGGCCCTCGGGGTCGTCGGGGAACGCCCACCGCAGCGGGTGCGTCACCGCGAACACCCACCGCCCGCCCGGGCGCAGCACCCGGGCGGCCTCGACGTGCACGGCGCGCGCGTCCGGGACGAACGGGATGGCGCCGAACGCGGTGAACGCGACGTCCACGCACGCGTCCGGCAACGGCAGCCGACGCGCGTCGGCGACCACCGCGGGCACCCGCACGCCGGCCGCCTCGTCGTACCGGCGGCCGGCGGCGAGCATCGAGCGCGAGACGTCGGTCGCGAGCACCGAGGCGCCCTGCGCGGCGAGCCAGCGGCTGCACTGCGCGGCGCCCGCCCCGATCTCGAGGACGCGCGTCGCGGGCGTGATCTCGCCGAGCAGCCGGGCGTCGGCCTCGCGCAGCCCTTCGGGGCACCAGACGAAGTCGGCCGGCCCGAGGAACGCGCCGTGCTCGTCGAGGTACTCGTCGGCGTTCGCGTCCCACCAGCGGCGCCCCGCGGACCCGTCGTCCGCGACGTGGCGGAACGCCACCTCCGCGAGCTCGTCCGGGCGGTCGTCGTCGTGCGCGGCGGAGGGCATGCCACCAGTGTCGCCGACGTCCCTGGGACGGAAGGTCTGCGCTCCTCGCGCCGCGCGCCGTTAGGCTGACGTGCACACGGACGCCCGACGACGCGCGGACCGCTGTTCCCCCACCTGTTGTCGACGAAGGAGCGCACGCGTGCGAGTCGGTCTGCTCACCGGAGGTGGCGACGTCCCGGGGCTGAACGCAGCCATCCGGGCCGTGGTCAAGCGAGGCGAGGGGGAGTACGGCCACCAGATCGTCGGCTTCCGCAACGGGTGGCGCGGCGTCGTCGACGGCGACGTCCAGCCCCTCACGCGCAAGGACATCCGCAACGTCCTGCCCGTGGGCGGCACGCTGCTGGGTACCGCGCGGTTCCACCCGCACGCGTCCGACGGCGGGATCGACGCCGTGCTCGCGACTCTCGAGGCCGAGCGCCTCGAGGCGCTCATCTGCATCGGGGGCGACGGGACCCTGCACGCCGCGAGCAAGATGGCGGAGGCGGGTGTGAACATCGTCGCGATCCCCAAGACCATCGACAACGACGTGTGGGGCACGGACCAGTCCATCGGCTTCGACACGGCCGTGACGGTCGCGACCGACGCGGTGGACCGCATCCACACCACCGCGGAGAGCCACAACCGCGTCATGATCGTCGAGGTCATGGGCCGGCACGCCGGGTGGATCGCGACGACCGCGGGCATCGCCGGTGGTGCGGAGATCGTGCTGGCGCCCGAGGCGCCGTTCGACATCGAGCGCATCGAGCGGTTCCTCAAGCACCGGCACCGCGCGCACGCGAGCTTCTCGATCATCGTCGTCGCGGAGGGTGCGGTCCCGGCCGAGGGCACGGCGATGCACTACGAGACCCAGGTCGGCAAGTTCGGCGAGATCGTCGCCGGCGCGATCGGCGAGCGGCTCAAGGCCGAGATCGAGCAGCGCACGGGGTTCGACACGCGCGTGACCGTGCTGGGCCACGTGCAGCGTGGCGGAACGCCGACGCCGACCGACCGGATCCTCGGCAGCCGGTTCGGCGTCGCGGCGATCGACGCGGTGTCCCAGGGGCGCTCGAACGTCATGACCGCGCTGCGCGGCGACCGGGTCGAGCTCGTGCCCCTCGAGGAGGTCGCGGGCAAGGTCAAGCACGTGCCCGCGGAGCTGCTCGCGGTGGCCAGCGCGCTCGCCTGACCTCCCCGGGGACGCTTTGACCGGTCCCGCCATCCACCGATAGGGTGGACGGCGGTGCCGCGCGCCTTCTTCTCGCGAGCCCGCGTGATCTCCCGTTCGTCGGGAGCCGCGACGGGCCGTCGGGGGCCTCGAGAACACATCCACGTGATCCCGTCGTCGAGACGTGCCCGCCGTCCACGTCCGAACTACTTCCTGTCCGCATCGGAGCCCACCACTACATGAGCATCTCCACCCCCGCGAAGTCCGGCACGCCGCAGGTCGCGATCAACGACATCGGCACGGCCGAGGACCTCCTCGCCGCGATCGACGCCACCATCAAGTACTTCAACGACGGCGACATCGTCGAGGGCGTCGTCGTCAAGGTCGACCGTGACGAGGTCCTGCTGGACATCGGTTACAAGACCGAGGGCGTCATCCCCTCCCGTGAGCTGTCCATCAAGCACGACGTGGACCCCGGCGAGGTCGTCAAGGTCGGCGACGAGGTCGAGGCCCTGGTCCTCCAGAAGGAGGACAAGGAAGGCCGGCTGATCCTGTCCAAGAAGCGGGCGCAGTACGAGCGCGCGTGGGGCACGATCGAGAAGATCAAGGAGGAGGACGGCGTCGTCACCGGCACCGTCATCGAGGTCGTCAAGGGCGGCCTCATCCTCGACATCGGTCTGCGCGGCTTCCTTCCCGCGTCGCTCGTCGAGATGCGTCGTGTCCGCGACCTCGGCCCCTACGTGGGCAAGGAGATCGAGGCCAAGATCATCGAGCTCGACAAGAACCGCAACAACGTGGTCCTGTCGCGCCGCGCGTGGCTCGAGCAGACGCAGTCCGAGGTCCGCTCCACCTTCCTGCAGACGCTGCAGAAGGGCCAGGTGCGCCCCGGTGTCGTCTCCTCGATCGTCAACTTCGGTGCGTTCGTCGACCTGGGTGGCGTGGACGGCCTCGTGCACGTCTCCGAGCTGTCCTGGAAGCACATCGACCACCCGTCCGAGGTCGTCGAGGTCGGCCAGGAGGTCACGGTCGAGGTCCTCGACGTCGACTTCGACCGCGAGCGTGTCTCCCTGTCGCTGAAGGCGACGCAGGAGGACCCGTGGCAGGCCTTCGCCCGGACGCACGCCATCGGCCAGGTCGTCCCCGGCAAGGTCACCAAGCTCGTCCCGTTCGGCGCGTTCGTGCGCGTCGAGGACGGCATCGAGGGCCTCGTGCACATCTCGGAGCTGGCCGTGCGCCACGTCGAGATCCCGGAGCAGGTCGTGCAGGTCGGCGACGACGTGTTCGTCAAGGTCATCGACATCGACCTCGAGCGTCGCCGCATCTCGCTGTCGCTGAAGCAGGCGAACGAGGGCTTCGACCCCGAGTCGGAGGACTTCGACCCCGCGCTGTACGGCATGGCGGCGGAGTACGACGAGCAGGGCAACTACAAGTACCCGGAGGGCTTCGACCCGACGACGAACGAGTGGCTCGAGGGCTTCGAGACGCAGCGCGAGGCGTGGGAGGCCCAGTACGCGGCCGCGCACGAGCGCTGGGAGGCGCACCGCAAGCAGGTCGCGGACGCGCAGAAGGCCGACGCCGAGGCGCAGACGCCCGAGGGCAGCAGCGCTCCTGCGCCGTCGACCTACTCGTCGTCGACCGACGAGGCCACGGGGACGCTCGCGTCCGACGAGGCGCTCGCCGCTCTGCGCGAGAAGCTCACCGGCAACTGAGCAGCTGAACGCACCGCGGGCCTCGTCCCGCGGCGCGCTCCACGACGGGCCGGTCACCTTCGGGTGGCCGGCCCGTCGGCGTGTGCCGGGCCGGCCTCGACCTGCCGCGGGCGCGGGACGGCCCGTGCGGGCAGGATGGGGCCCATGCAGCGCATCGGGTTGACGGGTGGGATCGCGGCCGGCAAGTCCGTGGCGGCGCGCCGCCTGGCCGAGCGAGGCGCCGTCGTCGTGGACGCCGACGCGCTCGCGCGCGAGGCGGTGGCGCCGGGGACGGCCGGGCTCGACGCGGTGGTCGAGGCGTTCGGTGCGGAGGTGCTCGCACCCGACGGCTCGCTCGACCGTGCCGCGCTCGCGTCAGTGGTGTTCGGCGACGACGAGCGTCGGCGGACCCTCGAGGCGATCGTGCACCCCGCGGTGCGGCGCCTGTCGGCCGAGCGTGAGGCCGCCGCCGCGACGGCCGACCCGGGCGCGGTCGTCGTCCACGACATCCCGCTGCTCGTCGAGACGGGTCAGGCCGGCTCGTTCCACCTCGTCGTCGTCGTCCACGCGCCGGCGGTGCTGCGCGTCGAGCGCCTCGTGCGGCTGCGCGGCATGTCACGCGAGGACGCCGAGGCGCGGGTCGCGGCGCAGGCCGGCGACGACGAGCGCGTGGCGGTGGCGGACGTGGTCCTGGACGGGTCGGGGACCGACGCGGACCTGCGCGCGCAGGTGGACAAGCTGTGGGACCGGCTGTGCACGGAGCGGACGCAGGAGCGTGCCGCCGAGGAGACCGACGCGCGGCACGGCTGAGCCGCCCGCCGTCACGCGGCGGGGTGAGCGGATGCGGCGTCCGAGGCACTCTCGGTCACGATCTGGGAACGGCCGTTCCGCCCGTCCGCGCGAGCCGCTATGGTCCCGCCAGACCGGGGACGAAAGTGCCTTGTGCCTGGTGGGGGCTCAACTTCGACGGTCGGACGACCGATAGACGACACATCCGGTGCCGAAGAGGTCGCCGCAACAAGGAGGTACGAGCGGATGGTCAAGCCCGTCCAGACGCGCGCGTCGGTGTCGGTCGCGTCGTCGACGCTGTCCGAGGGTCGCATGCTCGAGCTCGCGGAGAAGGCGGCGATGTCCGGCGACTCGGACGCGGGCCGGTTCCGCGTCGAGGCACGCACCCCGCACTCGACGACGGTGTCGCTGCGTGACCACATCGAGGGTGCGGAGCTGATCCGCTTCGAGGTGCGCACCGACCGTGCGGTGGGCCGCACCACGGCCCGGACCGCGATCACGTTCTTCCGCACCAAGGACGGCGGCGTCAACGCGCTCATCCCCATGGCGAAGCGCAAGCTCCTCGGCTTCAGCGCGTACGAGAGCTTCATGGACTGGTACGTCGCCGCGGTGGTGCGCGAGGACCCGAACGCGATCGTCACCCTGGTCGACGGCAAGGACTGAGCCCCGTGGCCGGCGACTGACGTCGGAGGCGGGTGTGTCGGTGGTCCGACGTACCGTGGTGCCATGCGTCCAGTCACGGAGCTCCAGCGGACCGTCGCGCCCTTCGAGGTCGTGTCGGACTACACGCCGTCCGGCGACCAGCCCCAGGCGATCGCCCAGCTCACGCGTCGGCTGCAGGCCGGCGAGAAGGACGTCGTGCTGCTGGGCGCGACGGGTACCGGCAAGTCCGCGACGACCGCCTGGCTGATCGAGCAGGTGCAGCGCCCGACGCTCGTCATGGCGCCGAACAAGACGCTGGCCGCGCAGCTCGCGACCGAGTTCCGCGAGCTGCTGCCGAACAACGCGGTCGAGTACTTCGTCTCGTACTACGACTACTACCAGCCCGAGGCGTACATCGCGCAGACGGACACCTACATCGAGAAGGACTCGTCGATCAACGACGAGGTCGAGCGTCTGCGGCACTCGGCGACGTCCTCGCTGCTCACACGCCGTGACGTGGTCGTCGTCGCGTCGGTCTCCTGCATCTACGGTCTGGGTACCCCGCAGGAGTACGTGGACCGCATGGTCACGCTGCGCGTCGGCGACCAGGTGGACCGCGACCAGCTGCTGCGCCGGTTCGTGCAGATGCAGTACTCGCGCAACGACATGGCGTTCACGCGCGGTACGTTCCGGGTGCGTGGCGACACGGTCGAGATCATCCCGATGTACGAGGAGCTGGCCGTCCGGATCGAGTTCTTCGGTGACGAGATCGAGGCGATCGCGACGCTGCACCCGCTCACCGGTGAGGTGGTCCGCGCCGAGGACGAGATGATGATCTTCCCGGCGACGCACTACGTGGCGGGGCCGGAGCGCATGGAACGCGCGATCCACGGCATCGAGGCCGAGCTCGAGGAGCGGCTCGCGGAGCTCGAGCGGCAGAACAAGCTGCTCGAGGCGCAGCGCCTGCGGATGCGCACGACGTACGACATCGAGCTGATGCGGCAGGTGGGCTCGTGCTCCGGCATCGAGAACTACTCGCGGCACATCGACGGACGCGCGGCCGGGTCGGCGCCCAACACGCTGCTGGACTTCTTCCCCGAGGACTTCCTGCTGGTCATCGACGAGTCGCACGTGACCGTGCCGCAGATCGGCGCGATGTTCGAGGGCGACATGTCGCGCAAGCGTTCGCTCGTCGAGCACGGCTTCCGCCTGCCGAGCGCCGTCGACAACCGCCCTCTGCGGTGGGAGGAGTTCGTCGAGCGCATCGGCCAGACGGTCTACCTCTCCGCGACGCCGGGCGACTACGAGCTGTCGATGTCCGACGGTGTGGTCGAGCAGATCATCCGCCCGACGGGCCTCGTCGACCCGGAGGTCGTCGTCAAGCCGACGAAGGGTCAGATCGACGACCTGCTCGGCGAGATCCGCGACCGGGTGGACCGCGACGAGCGCGTGCTCGTCACGACGCTGACCAAGAAGATGGCCGAGGACCTCACGGACTACCTGCTCGAGAAGGGCGTGCGGGTGCGGTACCTGCACTCCGAGGTCGACACGCTGCGCCGCGTCGAGCTGCTGCGCGAGCTCCGGCTCGGCGAGTACGACGTGCTGGTCGGGATCAACCTGCTGCGAGAGGGCCTGGACCTGCCGGAGGTGTCGCTCGTCGCGATCCTCGACGCGGACAAGGAGGGCTTCCTGCGCTCGGGCAAGTCGCTCATCCAGACCATCGGCCGTGCGGCGCGCAACGTGTCCGGCCAGGTCCACATGTACGCGGACAAGGTCACGCCGGCGATGCAGCTCGCGATCGAGGAGACCAGCCGGCGCCGCGAGAAGCAGGTCGCCTACAACCTCGAGCACGGGATCGACCCGCAGCCGTTGCGCAAGAAGATCGGCGACATCACCGACATGCTCGCGCGCGAGGACGCGGACACCGCCGAGCTGCTGGGCGGTGGCGGCCGTCAGACGAGCCGCGGCAAGGCGCCGGTCCCCGGGTTCGGCTCGAAGGCGGCGCCGTCCGACGAGCGGACCCGGCTCACCGGGGCTGCCGCAGGTGAGCTCGCGACGCTGATCCAGGAGCTCACGGACCAGATGCACGCGGCGGCCGGTGAGCTGCAGTTCGAGCTCGCCGCGCGGCTGCGTGACGAGATCTCGGGCCTGAAGAAGGAGCTGCGGCAGATGCAGGCCGCGACCGCCTGACGGCACGACGCGTCCACCCACGCGCCACCCGCCCATCCGCAGGACGACGAGGAGTGAGCATGGCAGCACGGATCCAGGTCACGTTCGACGCCGCGAGCCCGCCCACGCTGGGCCGGTTCTGGGCGCAGGTGCTCGGCTACGTGGAGGACGCGCCCCCGCCGCCGTTCTCGACGTGGGACGGGCGCTCGACGCGATGGGCGTCCCGGTCGAGCAGCGCGACTCCGCGTACGCCGTGGTCGACCCGGACGGAGCCGGCCCGCGCCTGTGGTTCCAGAAGGTCCCCGAGGAGAAGTCGGGCAAGAACCGCGTGCACCTCGACGTGACGGTCCGGCCGGACCTCCCGCGCGAGGAGCGTCCGGACGCGGTGCGTGCCCGGGCGAGCCAGCTCGAGGCGCTCGGCGCGCGGCGGCTGTACGAGAAGGAGGAGCTCGGCAGCTTCTGGGTGACGATGCAGGACCCCGAGGGCAACGAGTTCTGCGTCCAGTAGCGGCCCGACGCGCGCGGCCGTGGACACGTGCGGCGCGTGGGGCATCCGTCACCTACGATGGCGGACGGTGAAGGGGAGTACCCCACAATCGGCCGCGTCGTCATCACGGACGCCGCCGGTCGCAGCCCGGCGATCCGCCGTGGTGGCGACCGACGGAGCCCGGTGCGGTCGGCCCGCATCGCGGGCGGGGGAGACCTTCGGTACTGACGCACAACTCGTACCGGAGGTCTGTCCATGGATGTCTCGAGCCTCGTCTGGCTGCTCACGGCCGCCGGCGTCGTCGGTCTGCTCGTCTTCGACTTCTTCGCGCACGTGCGCACGCCGCACGAGCCGACGTTCCGCGAGTCGGCCTGGTGGTCGTCGGTCTACATCGTCCTCGCGCTGCTGTTCGGCGTGGCGGTCGGCGCGTCCTGGGGCTGGGACCACGGCGCGGAGTACTTCGCGGGGTACGTGACCGAGAAGAGCCTGTCGGTCGACAACCTGTTCGTGTTCCTCATCATCATGACGAGGTTCGCCGTCCCCAGGGCGTTCCAGCAGAAGGTGCTGCTGATCGGTGTGGCGATCGCGCTGGTGCTGCGCACCGTGTTCATCCTCGTGGGCGCGGCGGCGATCGAGCGGTGGTCGTGGGTCTTCTACCTGTTCGGTGCGTTCCTCGTGTACACCGGCGTCAAGCTCGCGCGGGAGGACCACGACGGGTCCGACGAGAAGGAGGTCGGCGACGGGTTCCTCGTGCGGGCGGTGCGTCGCGTCTTCCCGACGACGACGGAGTACGACGGCGACCGGCTCACGACCGTGGTCGACGGCAAGCGGCTGCTCACGCCGATGCTCCTCGTCATGGTCGCGATCGGCTCGACGGACATCCTGTTCGCGCTCGACTCGATCCCCGCGATCTACGGTCTGACCGAGGAGCCGTACATCGTGTTCACCGCGAACGCGTTCGCACTGCTCGGGCTGCGTCAGCTGTACTTCCTGATCGGCGGGCTGCTCGAGCGTCTCGTGTACCTCTCGCAGGGCCTCGCCGTGATCCTCGGCTTCATCGGGGTGAAGCTCCTGCTGCACGCGATGCACACCAACGAGCTGCCGTTCATCAACGGGGGCGAGCACATCGAGTGGGCGCCGGAGATCCCCATCTGGCTCTCGCTCACGGTGATCCTGGGGACCCTCGCGGTCGCGACGGTCGCCAGCCTTCTCAAGACACGCAGCGACCGACGCGTCGCTGCCGGACAGGAGTGACGTGGACGTCTCCCTGCTGGTGTGGGCGGTCTCGCTCGGGATCGTGACCGCCCTGCTGGTCGTCGACGTGGTGATCGTGGGGCGCCGGCCGCACGTGCCGAGCACCGCGGAGTGCCTGCGGCACCTCGGGCTGTACGTCGGCCTCGCGGTGCTGTTCGGGCTCGGAGTGCTCGTCACGTCGGGGGGCCAGTACGCGGGTGAGTTCTACGCGGGCTGGCTCACCGAGTACTCGCTGTCGGTCGACAACCTGTTCGTCTTCATGCTGATCATGGGTCGGTTCGCCGTGCCGCGGCAGTACCAGCAGACGGCGCTGCTCGTCGGGATCGTGCTGGCGCTGGTGTTCCGGACCGTGTTCATCCTGCTCGGGTCGGCGATCGTCAGCTCGTTCAGCTGGGTGTTCTACCTGTTCGGTGCGTTCCTCGTGTGGACGGCGTGGAAGGTCGCACGTGAGGGGTCGGACGACGGCCCCGACGAGTTCCACCCGCCCCTGCTGCTGCGCCTCGTGCAGCGCTGGTTCCCGTCGACCACGCAGTACCACGGCGTGCACCTGACGGTCGTCGAGAACGGGCGGCGCCTCATCACGCCGATGCTGATCGTCCTGGTCGCGCTGGGCGCGACGGACCTGCTGTTCGCGTTCGACTCGATCCCCGCGCTGTTCGGGCTGACGAGCGAGCCGTACCTCATCATGATGGCGAACCTGTTCGCGCTCATGGGGCTGCGCCAGCTGTACTTCCTGCTCGGTGACCTGCTCGCGCGCCTGGTCTACCTGAACTACGGGCTCGCGGTGCTGCTCGGCTTCATCGGCGTGAAGCTCGTGCTCGAGGCGTTGCACGAGAACGAGCTGCCGGTCATCAACGGCGGTGAGCCCGTGGCGTGGGCGCCGGAGATCCCGATCTGGCTGTCGCTGGTCGCGATCGTCGTGATCCTCGGGACGACGGCGGCCGTGAGCCTGGTGAAGTCCGCGCGCGACGCCCGGGCGGCGCTCACGCCCTGAGCGGCACGCGGGGTCGGTGCGGTGCCGATGCCGTGCCGGTGTCGTGCCGGTGCCGTGCCGGTGCGGCGGGGTCAGGAGGCCCAGGGACCGAGCACGACGTCCCAGCCGCGCACCTCGGTCTCGGCGACGAGGCCCTCGCGCTGGAACGGGTCGTCCGCGAGCATCGCCCGCAGGCGGTCCTCGTCGTCCGCGACGAGGACGAGCAGCGCGCCGGGCGCGCCGTCCGTCCACGGTCCGGAGCCCTTGAGCGCGCCCGCGTCGGCGAGGCCCGCGAGGTAGGCGCGGTGCTCGGGGCGGAAGTGGTCGCGAGCATCGGTGCGCTCGTCGTAGGTGTAGCGGACGGCGAAGGTGGCCATGGCGACATCCTGCCCGAACGCGACGTGGGATGGCGCACACCGACCGGTCACCGGCACGCGTCGGGCCTGGTCGGGTGGCAGAGTGGCGGGATGACGACTCGCGTGACGCTCGCCGACGGCATGCGCATGCCGGTCCTCGGCTTCGGGGTCTACAAGGTGTCCGACGAGGCCGCGCAGCCCGCGGTGGCCGAGGCGCTGACGGCGGGGTACCGGCTCGTCGACACGGCGACGCTGTACCGCAACGAGGCTGCGGTGGGGCGCGCGGTGCGCGCCAGCGGCCTCGACCGGGACGACGTCTTCGTCACGACGAAGCTGTGGAACGACGCGCAGGGCGACCGCGCCGAGGCGGCGTTCGAGGAGTCGGTCGGGCGCCTGGGGCTCGGCGCGCCGGACCTGTACCTGATCCACTGGCCCGCTCCGGCGCGGGAGCAGTACGTGCCGACGTGGCGCACGTTGCTGCGGCTGCGCGACGAGGGCCGCGTGCGGTCGGTGGGCGTCTCGAACTTCCAGCCCGACCACCTGGAGCGCATCGTGCAGGACTCGGGTGAGGTGCCCGTGGTGAACCAGGTCGAGCTGCACCCGTACCTGCAGCAGCGCGAGCTGCGTGCGATGCACTCCCAGCTCGGCATCGTGACGCAGGCGTGGTCGCCGCTGGGCCGGGGCGCCGTCCTGGAGGATCCCGTCCTGCTCGACATCGCGCGTGAGCACGGCGCGAGCGTCGCGCAGGTGGTCCTGCGCTGGCACCTCGACCTGGGCGTCGCGGTCGTCCCGAAGTCGGTGACGCCCGCGCGCATCCGCGAGAACCTCGCCGCGGCGGACCTCGAGCTGACCCCGCGGGACCACGAGCGGATCGCGGCGCTCGACCGCGGTGAGCGCTCCGGCTCCCACCCGGACCTCGTGAGCTGACCCCGCGGCACCCGATCACCGACCGACCCGAGCACGAGACGAGGCGACCATGGCGCGCGAGCTGCGCACGCTCCTCACCGACGACCTGCTGACCCGCGTGCACGAGCGCGCCGCGGCACACGACCGCGAGAACACGTTCCCGCACGACGACCTCGCGGAGCTCGCGGAGGCCGGCTACCTGCGGGCGTTCGTGCCGCAGCGGCTCGGTGGTGCGGGGCTCACCCTCGAGGAGGTCGCACGCGAGCAGGTCCGGCTCGCCGCCGCGGCGCCCGCGACGGCGCTGGCCGTGAACATGCACCTCGTCGTGACCGGCCTGGCGGCGCAGCTCGTCGAGCGCGGGGACGAGGCGTTCGAGTTCGTCCTGCAGGACGCGGCGGACGGTGAGGTGTTCGCGTTCGGCAACTCGGAGGCCGGCAACGACCTGGTGATGTTCGGCTCGCGCACCCGCGCCGAGCGCCAGGCGGACGGGGGCTACCGGTTCTTCGGCACCAAGATCTTCACGTCCCTGTCGCCCGTGTGGACGCGGCTCGCGACGTTCGGTCTCGACGACTCGGACCCGGCCGACCCGCGCCTCGTCCACGGCGTCGTCGGGCGGGAGGGCGTCACGGCCAAGGACGACTGGGACACGCTGGGCATGCGTGCCACGCAGTCGACGACGACCGTGCTGGACGGCGCCTACGCGCCGCCCGGGCGTGTGTACCGCAGCCTGCCCGCCGGGCCGTCCGCCGACTCGTTCATGTTCGCGTTGTTCTCCGTGTTCGAGATCCTGCTCGGCGCGGTCTACACGGGTATCGGGCGTCGCGCGGTCGAGCTCGCGGTCGCGGCCGCGCGTCGTCGGACCTCGCTCAAGAACGGCGGGCGCGCGTACGCGCAGGACCCCGACATCCGGTGGCGCATCGCCGACGCCGCGCTGCTGCAGGACGGCGCCGAGCTGCAGGTGTTCGCGCTCGCGCGCGACGTCGACGAGCGGGTGGACCACGGCGCGCGCTGGTTCGCCCAGCTCGTGGGGCTCAAGGTCCGCGCGACGGAGTCGGCGCGCCAGGTCGTCGAGCTCGCGCTGCGCGCGTCGGGCGGCGGGTCGTACTTCAGCGGCAACGAGCTGGGCAGGCTCTACCGGGACGTGCTCGCGGGGATCTTCCACCCGTCCGACGACGAGTCCGCGCACGCGACGGTGGCCACGTCCGTGCTCGGCCCGCCGGAGGCCTGACGCGCTACGGCACGCGCGCGCCGTCACCAGCCCCGGGCGCGCCACTGCGCGAGGTGCGGACGTTCCGCCCCGAGCGTCGTGTCGCGCCCGTGACCGGGGTACACCCACGTCTCGTCGCCGAACCGGTCGAAGACGCGGGCGACGACGTCGTCGTACAGCGACGTGAAGTCCTGCGGGGTCGTGGTGCGGCCGACCCCACCGGGGAACAGCGAGTCGCCCGTCAGCAGGTGCACCCGGCCGGGCGCCGCGCCCGGGACGTGGGTGTGCTCGGGCTCGCGGTAGGCGAGCGCGACCGACCCGGGCGTGTGGCCGCGCAGCGCGACGACCTCGAGCGTGACGTGCCCGACGACCAGCAGGTCGCCGTCGTGCAGGCGCTGCCCGACCGGCACGCCCGTCGCCTGGGTGATCGCGTCCGCGTCGTCGGCGCCGGCGGCCGTGCGCGCACCCGTCACCGCGACGACCGACGCGAGCGCTCCGACATGGTCGCGGTGCCGGTGCGTCGTGACGACCAGGTCGAGCCGTGCGCTCGCGTCGCCCTCGCGCACCAGCGCGAGCAGGCGGTCCGGGTCGGCGGCGGCGTCGACGAGCAGCTGTGCGCCGTCGCGGCGGCACGTCAGCAGGTAGGCGTTGTTGTCCATCGGCCCAACCGACACCTTGCGGAGCTCGACCTGGTCGAGCACGCGCACCGCGGTCGGGCCGCCGGGCGTCACGTGACCGGTCCAGGGTGCCGTGCTCATGCGGGTCCCTCCGAGGCGCCCGTGGCCAGCCCGACGGCGTGGGCCGCACGCACGAGCGCGAGGTGCGACAGCGCCTGGGGCACGTTGCCGGCCATCCGGCGCCCGACCGGGTCGTACTGCTCGGCGAGGAGACCCACGTCGTTCGTCAGCCCGACGAGCCCGTCCAGCACCTCGCACGCCTCGTCGACCTGCCCCGTGCGGGCGAGCGCCTCCGCGAGCCAGAACGAGCACGCGAGGAACGCGTGCTCGCCGCCGGGCACACCGTCGTCGGTCCGTTCGGTGCGGTAGCGGCGCAGCAGCCCCGGGGCGACCTCCAGCTCGGCGCGCACCGCGGCGAGCGTGCCGAGGACGCGAGGGTCGTCGGGCGGGAGAAAGCCGACCTGGAGGATCTGCAGGAGCGAGGCGTCGGTGTGCGTCGCGCCGTAGTGCTGCACGAACGTCCCGCGGTCCGCGTCCCAGCCGTGGGCCAGCACGTCCGCATGGATCTCCGCACGCGCCGCGCGCCAGCGGTCGACCGGCCCGGACAGGCCGTGCTCCTCGACGGCGCGCACCGCGCGGTCGACCGCGGCCCAGGCCATGACCTTCGAGTGCACGAAGTGCCGGGGGTCTCCGCGCACCTCCCAGATCCCGCGGTCCGGGTCGCGCCAGTGCCGCAGCAGCGCCTCGAGGAGGTGGCGCTGGAGCGACCACGAGTCCGCGGACTCGGTGATCCCGGCACGGCGTGCCTCGTGCAGCGCGCACATGACCTCGCCCAGCACGTCGTTCTGGACCTGGCCGACCGCGGCGTTGCCGAGCCGCACCGGGCGGGAGCCGGCGTAGCCCGGCAGGTGTCCGAGCTCACGCTCGGGCAGGTCACGCCCGCCGTCGACGCGGTACATGATCTGCAGGTCGGTGGGGTCGCCGGCGACGGCGCGCAGCAGCCAGTCGCGCCACTGGGTCGCCTCGTCGCGGAACCCCTGCTCGAGGAGCGCCTCGAGCGTCATCGCGGCGTCGCGCAGCCAGCAGTAGCGGTAGTCCCAGTTGCGTGCGCCGCCGAAGTCCTCGGGCAGGCTCGTCGTCGCCGCGGCGGCGATGCCGCCCGTCTCGAAGTCGGTGAGGAGCCGCAGCACGAGCAGCGAGCGCACGACGGCCTCGCGGTGCGGCCCCGCGTACCGTGCGCCGCGCGCCCACAGCCCCCACGCGACGCGCGTCGTGTCGACGCGGGTCGCCGCCGCCAGGGGCGGTGGCACCGGCTCCCACGAGCGCGACCACGTGAGGTCGAGCTCGAGCTCCTCGCCCTCCCGCAGCTCGAACGCGTCGCGGTGCCGGTGGTCGTCGGCGTGCGGCAGGCGCGTCCCGCGCAGGACGAGCGCGTCCGGTCCGGCCACCGCGCGGATCCGCGCGTCGGGACCGCCGGTGCGCGTGACCCACGGCTCGATGCCGCCGTAGCCGAAGCGCACCACCCACTCGTGCTCGACGCGCACCGTGCCCCGCGTGCACCGCACGTGCCGCACGAGATCCGCTCGCCCGTCGGAGATCGGCATCGAGTCGGTGACGACGGCGGTGCCGGTGGGGGAGCGGTACGTCGTCTCGAGGACGAACGAGTCGTCGAGGTAGCGGCGCGTGACCTCGTGCGCGTCGGGGACGGTCAGCAGCCAGCGCCCGTTGTCCTCCGTGCCGAGCAGCCGTGCGAAGCACGCCGCCGAGTCGACGTGCGGCAGGCACAGCCAGTCGACCGAGCCGCGGCGGGAGACGAGCGCGGTCGTGCGCCCGTCGCCGACGACCGCGTACTCGGCGACGGGGACGGGGAGGGGCTCGGGTCCGGTGGACGCGATCGACGCGGTGGGGCCCGTGGGCGGCTCGGCGGCGACGGTCGGGTCGTCGGTCGTGGTCGGTTCTGTCGTCATGGTGTGTCCCAGCATGGGGTGATCGGGCACGCTCGGCACGACGACGGCGCCGGGGCGGCCGCGGGCGGCGCGGCTGCTCACCAGGAGGATCGAACGGGTGTGCGATTGTCAGCGGTGGAACGTAGACTGCACGCCGTGAACGACCGTCTGGTGGTGCAGGGTGCCCGCGAGCACAACCTCCGCAACGTCGACCTGGACCTGCCCCGGGACCAGCTGATCGTCTTCACCGGCCTGTCCGGGTCGGGGAAGTCGTCGCTGGCCTTCGACACGATCTTCGCCGAGGGGCAGCGGCGGTACGTGGAGTCGCTCTCGGCGTACGCGCGCCAGTTCCTCGGGCAGATGGACAAGCCCGACGTCGACTTCATCGAGGGGCTGTCGCCCGCCGTCTCGATCGACCAGAAGTCGACGAACCGCAACCCGCGCTCGACCGTCGGCACGATCACCGAGGTGTACGACTACCTGCGCCTGCTGTTCGCGCGCGCCGGGACGCAGTACTGCCCCGTCTGCGGCGAGCGCGTCACCGCGCAGACGCCGCAGCAGATCGTCGACCGGCTGCTCGAGCTGCCCGAGGGCACGCGGTACCAGGTGCTCGCGCCCGTCGTCCGCGGCCGCAAGGGCGAGTACACGGACCTGTTCGGAGAGCTGCAGGCGAAGGGCTTCTCGCGCGCGCGCGTCGACGGGGAGGTCGTGCAGCTCACGGCACCACCGACGCTCGAGAAGAAGCTCAAGCACGACATCGAGGTCGTGGTCGACCGGCTGGTCGCGCGCGAGGGCGTGCAGCGCCGCCTCACCGACTCGGTGGAGACCGCGCTCGGGCTGTCCGGCGGGCTGCTCGTGATCGACCTGGTGGACCGCGACGCCGAGGACCCGGACAAGGAGCGCCGGTTCTCCGAGCAGCGGGCGTGCCCGAACGACCACGTGCTCACGCTCGAGGAGGTCGAGCCGCGCACGTTCTCGTTCAACGCGCCGTACGGGGCGTGCCCGGAGTGCACCGGCATCGGCTCGCGTCTCGAGGTCGACCCGGAACTCGTCGTGCCCGACGAGGAGCTCAGCCTCGCGCAGGGCGCGGTCGCCCCGTGGGCGCAGACCTCCTCGGAGTACTTCGAGCGAGTCATGTCGGCTCTCGCCGACGAGATGGGCTTCGCCATGGACGTGCCGTGGCGCGCGCTGCCGCAGCGCGCGAAGGACGCGATCCTGCACGGCCGCAACCACAAGGTGCAGGTCCGCTACCGGAACCGGTGGGGTCGCGAGCGCCAGTACTCCACCGGGTTCGAGGGCGTGATCACGTTCCTCGAGCGCCGGCACGCCGAGACCGAGTCGGAGTGGAGCAAGGACAAGTACGAGGGCTTCATGCGTGAGGTCCCGTGCCCGACGTGCCAGGGCCAGCGGCTCAAGCCCGAGGTGCTCGCCGTCAAGGTCGGCGGGCGGTCGATCGCGGAGGTCTGCGAGCTGCCGATCCGGGAGGCACGCGACTTCCTCGACACCCTCGAGCTCGGCGAGCGCGAGCGGCAGATCGCGGCGCAGGTGCTCAAGGAGATCCAGGCGCGCCTGGGCTTCCTGCTCGACGTGGGTCTGGACTACCTGTCGCTGATGCGCCCGGCGGCGACGCTCTCGGGCGGTGAGGCCCAGCGCATCCGGCTCGCGACGCAGATCGGCTCCGGCCTGGTGGGCGTCCTCTACGTGCTCGACGAGCCCTCGATCGGCCTGCACCAGCGGGACAACCGACGCCTGATCGACACGCTCACGCGTCTGCGCGACCTGGGCAACACGCTCATCGTCGTCGAGCACGACGAGGACACCATCCGGATGGCCGACTGGATCGTGGACATCGGCCCGGGCGCGGGAGAGCACGGTGGTCGCGTCGTGCACTCGGGCGACCTCGCGGGGCTGCTCGCCTCGAACGAGTCAGTGACCGGCGCGTACCTGTCGGGACGTCGGCAGATCCCGATGCCGGCCGACCGGCGCCCGGTCGACCGGTCGCGGCTCGTGACCGTGCAGGGCGCGCGGGAGCACAACCTGCGCGGCATCGACGTGTCGTTCCCGCTGGGGGTCCTGACGGCCGTCACGGGCGTGTCGGGCTCCGGCAAGTCGACGCTCGTGAATTCGATCCTGTACACGGTGATGGCGAACGAGCTCAACGGCGCGCGCCAGGTCGCCGGCCGGCACAAGCGCGTCACGGGGCTCGACCAGCTCGACAAGGTCGTGCACGTCGACCAGGGCCCGATCGGCCGCACGCCGCGCTCGAACCCCGCGACGTACACGGGCGTGTGGGACAACATCCGCAAACTGTTCGCGGAGACGACCGAGGCGAAGGTCCGCGGCTACACGCCGGGGCGGTTCTCGTTCAACGTGAAGGGCGGGCGCTGCGAGGCGTGCTCGGGCGACGGCACGCTCAAGATCGAGATGAACTTCCTGCCCGACGTGTACGTCCCGTGCGAGGTCTGCCACGGCGCGCGGTACAACCGCGAGACGCTCGAGGTGCACTTCAAGGGCAAGACGGTCGCGGACGTGCTCGACATGCCGATCGAGGAGGCCGCCGAGTTCTTCAGCGCGGTCCCCGCGATCAGCCGGCACCTGCGGACGCTCGTCGACGTCGGTCTGGGGTACGTGCGCCTGGGCCAGCCCGCGCCGACGCTGTCGGGCGGTGAGGCGCAGCGCGTCAAGCTCGCCTCCGAGCTCCAGCGGCGCTCGACGGGCCGCACCGCGTACGTGCTCGACGAGCCCACCACCGGACTGCACTTCGAGGACATCCGCAAGCTGCTCGGGGTGCTGCAGTCGCTCGTCGACAAGGGCAACACGGTGATCGTCATCGAGCACAACCTCGACGTCATCAAGAACGCCGACTGGGTGATCGACATGGGTCCCGAGGGGGGCTCGGGCGGCGGCACGGTCGTGGCGGAGGGGACGCCCGAGCACGTCGCGGGAGTGTCCGCGAGCCACACGGGCCGTTTCCTCGCCGAGGTGCTGGACCTCGAGCCCGCGGCGGTCTCGGCCTGAGCGTGCGCACGGCCCCCGCCGTCCGCCGCACCGCGCGCGTCGGTGCAGTCCTGCCGGTGCGCTCCTCAGACCCGCTCGAACGCCACGGGGACGGGCTCGTGCCGCACGGTGAAGTTGACCGAGCGCGCGACGAAGCAGTGCTCGTGAGCGCGGTGGTGCAGGTCGGCCAGGACGCCGTCGGTCACGGGCTGTCCGTCGGCCAGCACCCGGGTGCGGACGACCACGCGCGGGCGCAGGACGACCTCGGTGAACTGCCCGTGCCCGGCCGCCTCGATCCGCATCGTCCCGGACGCGGCGTCCGCGTACCCGACGACGACCACGCCTGCGGCCGCCGCGAGGTGCAGGAACCAGAGCATGTGGCACTGGGCGAGCGCGCCCACGACGAGGTCCTCCGGCGACCACCGCGACGGGTCTCCCCGGAAGCCCGGGTCCGAGGTGCCCGGCAGGGGCAGCTTGTCGCCCGACGTGAGCTCGTGGTCGCGACCGTACGACGTGTACGTCGACGTCCCCGCCTCGCCCGCTCCGGTCCAGGTCAGGTCCACCGAGTAGGAGTGCAGCAGCTGCGCCATGTCGACACGCTAGCGGCACCCGGTGCCGGGCGCGGGCCGTGCCGTCGTCCGGCGTGGCGGCCGGCCGGTCGAGCCCTCGACGTCCCGGGGCACCGCGGGGTGTGTCCGCGGTGCGAACTAGGCTCGGACCATGGCTGATCCCGCGACCTACCGACCGGCGCCGGGGGAGATCCCCGACTCGCCCGGCGTGTACCGGTTCCGCGACGGTGACGGCCGCGTCATCTACGTCGGCAAGGCCAAGAGCCTGCGGCAGCGGCTCAACAGCTACTTCCAGGACGTGGCGGGGCTGCACCCGCGCACGCAGACGATGGTGACCACGGCGGCGTCGGTGCAGTGGACGGTCGTGGGCACCGAGGTCGAGGCGCTCGCGCTCGAGTACTCGTGGATCAAGGAGTTCGACCCGCGGTTCAACGTGAAGTACCGCGACGACAAGTCGTACCCCTACCTGGCGGTCACGCTCGCGGACGAGTTCCCGCGCGTGCAGGTGATGCGCGGCGCCAAGCGCAAGGGGACGCGGTACTTCGGCCCCTACGCGCACGCGTGGGCGATCCGCGAGACGGTCGACCTGCTGCTGCGCGTGTTCCCCGTGCGCACCTGCTCGGCGGGCGTGTTCAAGCGCGCGCACCAGCAGGGACGCCCGTGCCTCCTCGGCTACATCGACAAGTGCTCCGCCCCGTGCGTGGGACGGATCTCGCCCGAGGACCACCACCGGCTCGCGCAGGACTTCTGCGACTTCATGGCCGGGGACACCACCCGGTTCGAGAAGCGGCTGACGCGCCGCATGCAGGAGGCGGCCGCGGAGCTCGACTACGAGCGCGCCGCACGCCTGCGCGACGACATCCAGACGCTGCGCCGCGCCACGGAGCGCAACGCCGTGGTGCTCCCGGACGGCACCGAGGCGGACGTGTTCGGCCTCGCGGGCGACGACCTCGAAGCCGCGGTGCAGGTGTTCCACGTGCGTGACGGTCGGATCCGGGGCCAGCGTGGCTGGGTCGTCGAGAAGGTCGAGGACGTCGACGACGCGGGCCTGGTGGAGCACCTGCTGCAGCAGGTCTACGGCACGGACGAGGCGGACGGCACCGCGGTCCCGCGCGAGGTGCTGGTGCCGGTGCTGCCGACCGACGTCGACCAGGTCGAGTCGTGGCTCACGGGGCTGCGCGGCTCGCGGGTGCGGGTCCGCGTGCCCCAGCGCGGGGACAAGCGCGAGCTGGCGGCGACGGTGCACCGCAACGCCGAGCACGCGCTGAACCTGCACCGCACCCGGCGTGCGGGCGACCTGACGTCGCGCAGCCAGGCGCTGCGCGAGATCCAGGAGGCGCTGGGCCTGGACACCGCGCCGCTGCGGATCGAGTGCTACGACGTCTCGCACAACCAGGGGACGTACCAGTCGGCGTCGATGGTCGTGTTCGAGGACGGCCTCGCCCGCAAGAGCGAGTACCGCCTGTTCTCGGTGCGTGGACGGCACGGCGAGGGCGCGGCCGACGACACCGAGGCCATGCACGAGGTGATCACGCGCCGGTTCCGCCGCTACCTGGCGGAGCGCTCCGAGTCGGGCGACGTCGAGCTCGGTGACGCGGACGCGGAGGACGGTGAGCGGTTGGTCTCGGGCCCGATCGACGAGACGACGGGGCGGCCGCGTCGGTTCGCGTACCCGCCGAACCTCGTCGTCGTCGACGGCGGCCCCCCGCAGGTCGCCGCGGCCGCGCGGGCGCTCGAGGAGCTCGGGATCGACGACGTGGCGCTGTGCGGCCTCGCGAAGCGGCTCGAGGAGGTGTGGGTGCCGGGCGACGACTACCCGGTGATCCTGCAGCGCAGCTCGGAGGGCCTGTACCTGCTGCAGCGCGTGCGCGACGAGGCGCACCGGTTCGCCATCACGGCGCACCGCAAGCGACGCAGCAAGGGCATGACGGTGTCGGTGCTCGACGACGTCCCCGGGCTGGGACCGGCGCGGCAGAAGGCGCTGCTGCGGCACTTCGGCTCGGTCAAGCGCCTGCGGGCGGCGAGCGTCGAGGAGATCGCCTCGGTCCCCGGCATGGGGGAGCGGACGGCCGCCGCGGTCGTCGCCGCGCTCGCGCCGGACGACACCGCCGCGCCCACCGAGGCTGTCGCCCCGTCCGCTGGCATGCTGGGGACATGACCGAGCCCTCGCCCATCACGGTCCCGGCCGGGATCCCGGCGATCGACGCCGCGACCGAGCACCCCCGGCTCCACCAGCCCCAGGTGCTCGTCATCACGGGCATGTCGGGTGCAGGGCGCACGCGGGCGGCCGCGGTGCTCGAGGACCTCGACTGGTACGTCGTCGACAACCTGCCCGCGCAGATGCTCACGCACCTCGTCGGGATGCTCACCAGCGGCCCGCCCGAGACGCGCGCCCACCGCGTCGCCGCGGTCATCGACGTGCGCGGGCGCGGGTTCTTCGACGACCTCGCCGAGGTCCTCGGCGGGTTGCGCGCGGCGGGCGTCGAGTACCGGATCCTGTTCCTCGACGCGTCGGACGAGGTGCTCGTGCGCCGCTACGAGCAGGTGCGCCGGCCGCACCCGCTGCAGGGCACGGGCACGCTGCTCGACGGGATCCGCGAGGAGCGCGCGGTGCTGTCGGACATCCGCGAGCGCGCGGACAACGTGATCGACACGTCCGAGCTCAACGTGCACGACCTCGCGCGGCAGGTCCGATCGCTCGTCGCGGGGGACGCGGACGACCACCTGCGCGTCAACGTGACGTCGTTCGGGTTCAAGTACGGCATCCCGCTCGACGCCGACCACGTCGTCGACGTGCGGTTCCTCGCGAACCCGTACTGGGTGACGGAGCTGCGGCATCTCACGGGGCGCGACGGCCCGGTGCGCGACTACGTGCTGGGGCTGCCGGGGGCGACGCAGTTCGTCGACCGGTACGTCGAGGCGCTCGAGCCGGTGCTGGCCGGCTACCTCAACGAGGAGAAGCGCTACGTGACCATCGCGGTCGGCTGCACGGGCGGCAAGCACCGGTCGGTCGCGATCAGCGAGGCCATCGCCGCGCGGCTGCGTGACGCGGGGCACCGTGTCACGGTCGCCGCGCGTGACCTGGGCAAGGAGTGAACGGGTCGGTCACCCGGGCCGGGCGCCCGACCACGGGAGGACGACGAGGCCGCGGGGCGGTCCGGTGAGCGCCGAGGTCCGCGGGGCGCCCACGCCGGCGAGCGGCGTGGGGCCGGTCCCGGGCGCCCGCTCGTCGCACCACGGCCCGGCGGTGGTGGCGTGCGGCGGCGGGCACGGCGTCTCGGCGACGCTCTCGGCGCTGCGGCTGATGACGGACCAGATCACCGCGGTCGTGACGGTGGCGGACGACGGGGGCTCGTCCGGTCGGCTGCGCGACGAGCTCGCGGTGCTGCCGCCGGGCGACCTGCGGATGGCCCTGGCGGCGCTGTGCGACGACTCCGACTGGGGGCGCACGTGGCGTGACGTGCTGCAGCACCGGTTCGCGACGGACGGCCCGCTCGACCAGCACGCGCTCGGCAACCTGCTGATCGTGACGCTGTGGGAGCTGCTCGGGGACCCGGTCGCGGGTCTGGACTGGGTGGGCAGGCTCCTGGGTGCGCGCGGGCGGGTGCTGCCGATGACCGAGGTTCCGCTGCTCATCGAGGCGGACGTGCGTCGACCGTCCGGTGTGCTCGAGACGGTGCGCGGCCAGAGCGCGGTGGCCCGCACGACGGATCCGATCGTGCACGTGCGCCTGGTGCCGTCGGACCCGCCCGCGTGCCCGCAGGCGGTCGAGGCGGTCGAGCGTGCGCAGTGGGTCGTGCTGGGGCCCGGCTCCTGGTACACGTCCGTGCTGCCGCACCTGCTCGTGCCCGACCTGCGGGCCGCGCTGCACCGCTCGCCCGCCCGGGTCGTCGTCGTGCTGAACCTCTCGCCGGAGGAGCACGGCGAGACGGCGGGCCTGCGCGCGGAGGACTACCTGTCCGTGCTGCACGACCACGCGCCCGAGCTCGCGGTCGACGCGGTCATCGCCGACCCGCGTGCGGTCGAGGACGTGTCCCGCCTCGCGGCGCACTGCGAGGCTCGTGACGCTCGTCTCCTGCTGCGGCAGGTGGGCCGGTCGGACGGCACGGCCCGGCACGACCCGTTGCGGCTGGCCGCGGCACTGCGTGACGTGGTCGAGGGCGTGCTCGGCGACGTGCACACGGGAGCGGGCCGTCCGCGGCGGTGACGTCAACCGTCCACCGGCGCCCCGCGCAACTGGCAGGATGACGCCCATGGCGTTGACGGCACAGGTGAAGGACGAGCTCGCCCGACTCCAGGTGGACAAGACCTCCTGCCGCAAGGCCGAGGTCGCCGCGACCCTGAGGTTCGCGGGCGGCCTGCACATCATCTCGGGCCGGATCGTCATCGAGGCCGAGCTCGACACCGCGATCGCCGCACGCCGGCTCCGCCAGGCCGTCTCGGAGGTCTACGGCCACGAGAGCGAGATCATCGTCGTGTCCGGCGGGGGTCTGCGCCGCGGGAGCCACTACGTGGTGCGGGTCGTCAAGGACGGCGAGTCGCTCGCACGCCAGACGGGGCTGCTCGACAACCGGGGCCGTCCGGTGCGCGGCCTGCCCCCGCAGGTCGTCGCGGGCGGGATCGCGGAGGCCGAGGCGGCGTGGCGCGGTGCGTTCCTCGCGCACGGCTCGCTCACCGAGCCGGGGCGGTCGTCGTCGCTCGAGGTCACGTGCCCGGGGCCCGAGGCGGCGCTCGCGCTCGTCGGCGCGGCACGGCGCATGAACATCCCCGCCAAGGCGCGCGAGGTGCGCGGCGTCGACCGCGTGGTGATCCGCGACGGCGACGCGATCGGGGCGATGCTCACCCGGATCGGCGCGCACGAGGCGATGCTCGTGTGGGAGGAGCGGCGCGTGCGCCGCGAGGTGCGGGGGACCGCGAACCGGCTCGCGAACTTCGACGACGCGAACCTGCGTCGGTCGGCCCGGGCCGCGGTCGCGGCCGGGGCGCGCGTCGAGCGCGCGTTCGAGATCCTGGCCGAGGACCTGCCGGAGCACCTGCGGGAGGCGGGTCAGCTGCGGCTCGCGCACAAGGACGCGTCGCTCGAGGAGCTGGGCAAGCTGGCCGACCCGCCGCTCACGAAGGACGCGGTCGCCGGTCGGATCCGGCGGCTGCTCGCGACGGCCGACAAGCGGGCCGCCGAGCTCGGCATCCCGGACACCGAGGCGGGTCTGTCGCCCGACCTGCTCGACCTCTGAGCGGAGCCGGCAGCGCGTCTGCGCGGTGCCCGTCCGCGCAGGTCGCGGCGGATCCCAGCACGTGGACAGCGGGCCGGTCTGGGACCTTCGCTGCGTGCTCCTCGGGCCCGGGGGTATAGGCTCGGGATATCCGATCGTCACACGGTCGTCACGCGCTGGGCATGAACCGGTCTGGTCAAGACCTTCGCCCGGTATCGCGGCGGTCGCGGGCGTGAGGCACGCACATCGGCGTGCGGGAACCCACCACCACATTGTGCGCCGACCCCGTCGGCGCTGCCGAGGAGGGCACGTGACCATCAAGGTCGGCATCAACGGCTTCGGCCGCATCGGTCGGAACTTCTACCGGGCCATCATCGCGTCCGGCGCGGACATCGAGATCGTGGGTGTCAACGACCTCACGGACAACAAGACGCTCGCGCACCTGCTGAAGTACGACACGGTGCTCGGCCGCTTCCCCCTGAGCGTGGACTTCGACGACGACAACATCATCGTCGACGGCAAGAAGATCCGTGCGCTCGCCGAGCGCAACCCCGCCGACCTCCCCTGGGGCGAGCTGGGTGCGGACATCGTCATCGAGTCGACGGGCTTCTTCACCGACGCGACCAAGGCCAAGGCGCACATCGACGCCGGCGCCAAGAAGGTCATCATCTCGGCTCCCGCCAAGAACGAGGACGGCACGTTCGTCGTCGGCGTGAACCACGAGCTGTACGACCCGGCGACGCAGCACATCATCTCGAACGCGTCGTGCACGACGAACTGCCTCGCCCCGCTGGCGAAGGCGCTCAACGACTCGATCGGCATCGAGCGTGGCCTCATGACCACGATCCACGCCTACACGGGTGACCAGAACCTGCAGGACGGCCCGCACCGCGACCTGCGTCGCGCTCGCGCCGCCGCGCAGAACATCGTCCCGACCTCGACCGGTGCGGCCAAGGCCGTCGCCCTCGTGCTCCCGGAGCTCAAGGGCAAGCTCGACGGCTACGCGCTGCGCGTGCCGACGATCACCGGCTCGGCCACGGACCTGACCTTCACCGCCTCGCGCGAGGTCACGGTCGAGGAGGTCAACGCCGCGGTCAAGGCCGCCGCCGAGGGCCCCCTCAAGGGCGTGCTGTCCTACGTCGAGGACGAGATCGTCTCGAGCGACATCGTCACCGACCCGCACCAGAGCATCTTCGACTCGAAGCTCACCAAGGTGTCGGGCGACCTGGTCAAGGTCGTCTCCTGGTACGACAACGAGTGGGGCTACTCCAACTCGCTCGTCGCGCTGACGTCGTACGTGGGCGAGCGTCTCTGACGCCCCTGCGGCACCCGTAGCACCACAGCACATGCGTCCGCGTGCGCCCCGGCCACGGCCTCGGCGCACGCGGACGCTGTCGTTGTGACCCCTGTCCACCCGGTACCCCTGGTAGGAGCCATGAAGACCATCGAGGACCTCGGCGACCTGCGCGGCAAGCGCGTGCTCGTCCGTTCCGACTTCAACGTGCCGCTCGACGGCACGACCATCACCGACGACGGCCGCATCCGGGCCGCGCTGCCCACGCTGACGGCGCTGCTCGACGCCGGTGCGCGCGTCGTCGTGACCGCGCACCTGGGCCGCCCGAAGGGCGCGCCCGAGGCCAAGTACTCGCTCGCGCCCGTCGCGGCGCGCCTCGGCGAGCTGCTCGGCAAGCCCGTCGCCCTCGCCGAGGACACCGTCGGCGAGTCCGCCCGGGCGACCGTCGCGGCGCTGCAGGACGGCGAGATCGCCCTGCTCGAGAACATCCGCTTCGACCCGCGCGAGACGAGCAAGGACGACGCGGAGCGCGCGGCGCTCGCCGACGACCTCGCCGCCCTGGCCGACGCGTTCGTCTCGGACGGCTTCGGCGTGGTGCACCGCAAGCAGGCGTCGGTGTACGACGTCGCGCTCAAGCTGCCGCACGCGGTTGGCAAGCTCGTGCTCAACGAGGTCTCGTCGCTGCGCAAGGCGACCGACGACCCGGCGCGCCCCTACGTCGTCGTGCTCGGCGGCTCGAAGGTGTCGGACAAGCTCGGCGTCATCTCGAACCTGCTCGGCAAGGCCGACCGCCTCGTGATCGGTGGCGGCATGCTGTTCACGTTCCTCGCGGCCAAGGGCTACTCGGTGGGATCGTCGCTGCTCGAGGCCGACCAGATCGACACGGTCAAGGGCTACCTCGCGCAGGCCGAGAAGGACGGCGTCGAGATCGTCCTGCCGGTCGACATCCGCGTGGGCGACTCGTTCGCCGCGGACACCCCGGTCGCGGTCGTCCCGGCGGACCAGATCCCCGACGGCAAGATCGGCCTCGACATCGGCCCCGAGTCGGAGAAGCTGTTCGCGTCGAAGATCGTCGACGCCAAGACGGTCGTCTGGAACGGCCCTGCGGGCGTGTTCGAGTTCGAGGCGTTCGCCGGCGGCACCAAGGCCGTCGCACAGGCGCTCATCGACGCCGGCACGGCAGGCGCGTTCACCATCGTCGGCGGCGGTGACTCGGCCGCGGCCGTGCGCACGCTCGGCTTCGACGAGTCCGGGTTCGGCCACATCTCCACCGGTGGCGGCGCGAGCCTGGAGTTCCTGGAGGGCAAGACCCTCCCCGGCATCGCCGTCCTGGAGGACTGACGCATGGCTCAGCGCACCCCGCTCATGGCGGGCAACTGGAAGATGAACCTGGACCACCACGAGGCGGTCCACACGCTCCAGAAGCTCGCGTGGACGCTCAAGGACGGCAAGCACGACTACGCCACGGTCGAGGTCGCGGTCATCCCGCCGTTCACCGACCTGCGCAGCGTGCAGACGCTCGTCGACGCGGACAAGCTCGAGATCGTGTACGGCGCGCAGGACGTGTCGGCGCACACCTCGGGCGCGTACACGGGCGAGATCGCGCCCGCGTTCCTCACGAAGCTGGGCGTCACCTACGCGGTGATCGGCCACTCGGAGCGCCGCGAGTACCACGCGGAGGACGACGCGCTCGTCAACGCGAAGGTCAAGAACGCCCTGGCCGGCGGCCTCAAGCCGATCCTGTGCGTCGGCGAGAAGCTCGAGTCGCGCAAGGCCGGTGAGCACGTCCAGGTGACGCTCGCGCAGCTCGACGGCGATCTCGAGGGTCTGACCGCCGAGCAGGTGCGCGAGGTCGTCGTGGCGTACGAGCCCGTCTGGGCCATCGGCACCGGCGAGACCGCGACCCCCGAGGACGCGCAGGAGCTGGCCGGGGCGATCCGCCGGCGGGTCGCCGAGCTGTACGACGCGGAGACGGCCGAGGCCGTCCGCGTGCTCTACGGCGGTTCGGTGAAGTCGTCGAACGTCGCGTCGATCATGGCGAAGCCGGACGTCGACGGCGCGCTCGTCGGTGGTGCGAGCCTCGACCCGGAGGAGTTCGCGAAGATCGTGCGCTACCAGTCCCACGCGGTCGGTCTCTGACCTGACCCGCACGACGCCCCGGTGCTGCCGTCTCACGGACGCGCGCACCGGGGCGTCGGATGTGGCTTCCCGGGCGACTCGTCGCCTACCCTGTACCCCGGCCCGCACTCCTGGCGCGGGCGACCGGACCGCTAGTGAGGATCGACACCGACGTGACCGCCCTGAAGATCTCGATGCAGGCGCTGCTGGTCCTGACCAGCCTGCTCCTCGTTCCGCTGGTGCTCCTCCACAAGGGCAAGGGCGGTGGCCTGTCCGACATGTTCGGCGGTGGCATCACGTCCAGCGCCGGCAGCTCCGGTGTGGCCGAGCGCAACCTCAACCGGATCACCATCGGGGTCGCGCTCGTGTGGACCGCGGTCATCGTGGTGCTGGGCCTCATCGAGCGCTACGACGGCTGAGGCGGGCGACCATGGCGAGCGGTAACGCGATCCGGGGCTCCCGCGTCGGCGCCGGCCCGATGGGCGAGGCGGAGCGCGGGGACGCGGCTCCGCGCATCTGGATCTCCTACTGGTGCGCGAACGGGCACGAGACCCGCCCGAGCTTCGCGGAGGAGGCGGCCGAGGAGGCCCCCGTCACGTGGGACTGCCCGCGCTGCGGTTTCCCCGCCGGGCAGGACCAGGAGAACCCGCCGGCCCCGGTCCGCAACGAGCCCTACAAGACGCACCTCGCGTACGTGAAGGAGCGTCGGTCCGACGAGGACGGCGCCGCCATCCTCGACGAGGCGCTGGCCGCGCTGCGAGCCCGGCGCGGCGGCTGAGCCGGAACGCGCTCAGGGCAGCACGCGCTCAGGGCAGCACGCGCAGGAGCGCGAAGCCGTCGTACCCCTTGACCCCGACGGTCTGGACGACGGTCGCGTCGAACCGCGGGTGGTCGGCGAGCAGGTCGACCATGCGCCGGACCCCCTGCACGCGGTCGTCGGGGTGGTCCGGGTCGACGACGGCACCGAGACGCACGACGTTGTCGACCACGACGAGCGCGCCGGGCCGGACCAGGGGCAGGATGCGCTCGAGGTAGAGCGCGAGCTGCTGCTTGTCCGCGTCGACGAACACGAGGTCGAACGGCTCGACGTCGCGTCCCGCGAGGGCGACCAGTGCGTCGGCGGCCGGGCCGACGAGGACCTCGACCTGCTCACCGACGCCCGCGGCGTCCAGCGACGACCGCGCGACGTCGGCGTGGTGCTGCTCGAGCTCGAGCGTGACGACCCGGCCGTCGGGCGGCAGCGCCCGCGCGAGCCAGAGCGTGCTGTACCCACCGAGAGTGCCGATCTCCAGCACCCGGCGGGCGCCCGTGAGCGTCGCGAGCAGGTGCAGCAGCTTGCCCTGGTTGGGCGCGACCGCGATGTCCGGCAGACCGGCCGCCTCCGCCCTGGTCCGCGTGTCGACGAGCGCGTCGTCCTCCGGCGTCAGCACGGCGAAGTACTCGTCGACGCGGGACCACAGCGCGTCCTGGCCCTGTGGGGCGTCCTGGGTCGGTCGGCCGGTCATGTGCGCTCCCTCGTGCGGTCAGGCGGTGGTCGCTCCTCCGGGCAGCCCGGCGGCGGCTGCCGCGTCGACGAGCCACAGCGTGCGCTCGGTGCCGAGCGCACCCGCGGCAGGGGTGGTCTCGACGGGGGCCGACGCGAGCGCGGACGCGACGGCGTCCGCCTTCTCGGAGCCCGCGGCGACGACCCACACCTGGCGGGCCGTGCGGATGGCGTCGAACGTGAGCGAGACCCGCAGCGGCGGCGGCTTGGGTGACCCGTGCACCCCGGTCGTCGCGCCGAGCGCCCCGAGCGCCGGGTGGCCGGGGAACAGGGACGCGACGTGCCCGTCGGGACCCATGCCGAGGAGCAGCACGTCGAACGCCGGGACGTCCGCGTGGTCGGACGCGAACCGCGCGAGCTCGGTCGCGTACGCCTCCGCGGCCGCCTCGGGCGTGGTCACGAGCGTGTCGAGCGCGGGGACGGCGTGGACGTTCTCGGCCGGCAGCGCGTCGGCGAGGGCGGTCAGCAGCGCGTCGCGCGCCTGCGTCTCGTTGCGGTCGCGGTCGCCCTCGGGCAGGAACCGCTCGTCCCCCCACCAGACGTGCACCTGCGACCAGTCGACGGCGTCGCGCACGGGGGAGGTGGCCGCGGCGGCGAGCGTGCGGATCCCCACGGTCCCGCCGGTGAGCACGACGTGCAGGGGAGCGCGGTGCGACTGGGCGTCGACGAGCGCGACCAGCAACCGTGCCGCGGTGGCCTGCGCGAGCACCTCCGCGTCGGGGTGGACGACGACCTCGCGTGGCGTGGTCATGCGGCCGGGATCTTCGGCAGGCCCTTGGTGAGCACGTCGCCGTAGACCTCGTCGGGGTCGAGACGGCGCAGCTCCTCCGCGAGGCACTCGCGCAGGTGACGGATCGGCAGCGCGATGCGGTGCTCGGGCTGCTCGGGCTGTCGCAGCGCGGCCGTCTTGCCGTCGGGCCGGTCGAGCACGATGTCCCCGGACGCCCGCTCGAGCCGGACCTGGATGATCGCGGGGGCGTCGTCGATCCGCTCGACCTCGACCGGGCAGCGCAGCGCGTGCGCGAGCCAGGCCGCGACCATGTCGACCGACGTGTGCGTCGTCTGCCCCGAGACGACCGCGCGACGCACCGGCTCGAACGGCGGCTGCTCGAGCGTCGCGGCGATGAGACCGCGCCACAGGGTCGCGCGCGTCCACGCGAGGTCGGTGTCGCCCTCGCGGTAGGAGTCGGCGAGCGTCCGCAGCCACCGACCGGGGTCCGACGAGCGGACGGAGTCGGTGATGCGCCGCTGGGCCATGCGCCCGAGCGGGTGCTCGGAGGGCACCTCGGGCGGCTCGTACGGCCACCAGGCGACGATGGGCGCGTCCGGCAGCAGCAGCGGCATGACGAGCGTGTCGAGGTGCTCGGCAACCTCGCCCGTCGGCCGCAGGATGATGACCTCGCTCGCACCCGCGTCGCCGCCGAGGCGGATCTGGGCGTCGAGGCCCACCTCGGACGGCGCGGCGCCCGCACGCTGCGACGTGATGAGGATGACGCGGCAGGGGTGCTCGCGGCTCGCGTCGTTCGCGGCGGCGATCGCGTGCTCGGGGTCGTGGTCGCCCGTGTCCACGACGAGCGTCAGCACGCGCCCGAGGGCGACCGCACCGCCTTCGTCGCGCTCGGTGAGCAGACGCTTGGCGACCGCGCGCGTCGTCGTGCCCGGCATGTCGATGATCACGGCAGCCTCCACTGGCGCCCGTCGCGCGCCATCATCTCGTCGGCCGAGGCCGGTCCCCACGTGCCCGCCCGGTAGCCGTCCGGCTTCCCGTGGCGCGCCCAGTACTCGATGATCGGGTCGAGGATCTTCCAGGAGAGCTCGACCTCGGTGTTCTGCGGGAACAGCGGCGGGTCGCCCAGCAGGACGTCGAGGATCAGCCGCTCGTACGCCTCGGGCGACGCCTCGGTGAACGCGTGCCCGTAGCCGAAGTCCATCGTGACGTCACGGACCTCCATCTGCGTGCCCGGGACCTTGGCACCGAACCGCAGCGTGACACCCTCGTCGGGCTGCACGCGGATGACCAGGGCGTTCTTGCCGAGCTCCTCGGTGGCGGTCGACTCGAACGGCAGGTGCGGCGCCTTCTTGAAGACGACCGCGATCTCCGTGACGCGCTTGCCGAGCCGCTTGCCGGTGCGCAGGTAGAACGGCACGCCCGCCCAGCGACGGGTGTCGATGTCGACGCGGATCGCGGCGTACGTCTCCGTCGTCGAGTGCGGGTTGAAGCCCTCCTCCTCGAGGAAGCCGACGACCTGCTCGCCGCCCTGCCAGCCCGCGGTGTACTGACCGCGGGCCGTGTGCCGGCCGATGTCGCGGGGCACGCGCACGGCCGAGAGCACCTTCTCCTTCTCGGCCCGCAGCGCGGTCGCGTCGAACGAGACGGGCTCCTCCATCGCGGTGAGCGCGAGGAGCTGCAGCAGGTGGTTCTGGATGACGTCGCGAGCGGCCCCGATGCCGTCGTAGTAGCCCGCGCGTCCGCCGATGCCGATGTCCTCGGCCATCGTGATCTGCACGTGGTCGACGTAGTTCGCGTTCCAGATCGGCTCGAACAGCTGGTTCGCGAAGCGCAGCGCCAGCAGGTTCTGGACCGTCTCCTTGCCGAGGTAGTGGTCGATCCGGAAGATATCGTCCGGTCGGAACACCGACGAGACGATCTCCTGCAGCTCGCGTGCGCTGGCGAGGTCGTGCCCGAACGGCTTCTCGATCACGACGCGGCGCCAGCGGCCCTCCTGCGGCTGCGACAGGCCGGACCGCGACAGCTGCTCGCACACGATCGGGAACGAGGACGGCGGCACCGACAGGTAGAACGCGTGGTTGCCACCCGTGCCGCGGGACACGTCGAGCTCCTCGACGGTGGTCCGCAGCCGGTCGAACGCGGCGGCGTCGTCGAACGTGCCCTGCACGAACCGGATGCCCTCGGAGAGCTGGCGCCACGTCGCCTCACGGAACGGGGTGCGCGCGTGCTCCTTGACCGAGTCGTGCACGATCTGCGCGAAGTCCTGCGTCTCCCAGTCGCGGCGGGCGAAGCCCGTGAGCGCGAACCCCGGGGGGAGCAGGCCACGGTTCGTCAGGTCGTACACCGCCGGCATGAGCTTCTTGCGCGCCAGGTCGCCCGTGACGCCGAAGATCACGAGGCCGCACGGGCCCGCGATGCGCGGCAGGCGGCGGTCGCGCGGGTCGCGCAGGGGGTTCGTCCCCTGCGCGACCTTCGCCAGGCTCACGAGGCGTCCGCCGCGCGGTCGGCAGCCTGGCCGAGACCCTCGGCGACCTTCGCGAGGAGCTGTTCCCAGCTCGCCTCGAACTTGGCGACACCCTCGACCTCGAGCTCGTGCGCGACGTCGTCGATGTCGATGCCGAGCGCGACGAGCCGGTCGAGCAGCGCGGCCGCGTCGGCCTGCGTGCCGGTCACGGTGTCGTGGCCGTCGCCGCCGTGGTCGGCCACGGCGTCCAGCGTCTTCTCCGGCATGGTGTTGACGACGCCCGCGACCACGAGCTCGTCGACGTACAGCGTGTCGGGGTAGGCCGGGTCCTTGACGCCGGTCGACGCCCACAGCGGGCGCTGCGGGTGCGCGCCGGCCGCGGCGAGCGCCTGCCACCGGTCGGACGCGACGACCTCCTCGTAGATGCCGTAGGCGAGCCGCGCGTTCGCGATCGCCGCCTTGCCGCGCAGCTCGGCGGCCTCGGGGGTGCCGAGCGCGTCGAGGCGCGGGTCCACCGCGGCGTCGACGCGCGAGACGAAGAACGACGCGACCGAGGCGACCGGCGCGAGGTCGTGCCCGTTCGCGCGCGCCTGCTCGAGCCCGTCCTGGAACGCGTCGAGGACCGCGGCGTAGCGCTGCAGCGAGAAGATCAGCGTGACGTTGACGCTGATGCCCTCGGCGAGCACGGCGGTGATCGCCGGCAGCCCCTCGAGCGTGGCGGGGATCTTGATGAAGACGTTCGGCCGGTCCACGGCGACCCACAGCGCCTTCGCGGACGCGACCGTGGCCGCGGTGTCGTGCGCGAGCCGGGGGTCGACCTCGATCGAGACGCGCCCGTCCTGGCCGCCGGTGGCGTCGTACACCGGGCGCAGCACGTCGGCCGCGGCCCGCACGTCGTCCGTGGTGATCGCGAAGACGGCCTGGTCGACGTCCGCGCCCTGCGCGGCGAGCGCACGCAGCTGCTCGTCGTACGCGTCGCCCTGGCTGATCGCGGCGGCGAAGATCGTGGGGTTCGTCGTCACGCCCACCACGCCGCGCTCGACGAGAGCGGCGAGGTTGCCGGACCGCAGGCGCTCGCGCGACAGGTCGTCGAGCCAGACGGCGACTCCCGCCCCGGTGAGCCGTGCGAGGGGTCCGCTCGGTGCCATGGTCGTTCCTTCCCTCATGCAGCCGGACGGCTGCGCGCGGCTGAGCCGCGAGGCCTCTCGGTCATCCTGACCGGGCGGGCGGCGGGGCGCCTGCTGGAGGGCGCCCCGCCGCCGCTCGGGTCAGCCCTGCTGGTCGCCCGTGCCGGTGGCCGTCGGGGTCGCCGCGGTCGCCGACGGCGCCGCGTCGCCCCGCGCCGCGGCGATGGACTCGTGCGCCGCCGCGACCACGGCCTCGGTCGTGATGCCGAACTCGCGGTACAGCGTCTGGTAGTCCGCCGAGGCACCGAAGTGCTCGAGCGACACCGTGCGGCCCGCGTCGCCGACGATCTTGTGCCACGACAGCGCGATGCCCGCCTCGACCGAGACGCGGGCGCGGACGGCCGACGGCAGCACCGACTCGCGGTACTCGTCGTCCTGCGCCGCGAACCACTCGAGCGACGGTGCCGAGACGACGCGCGTCGGGACGCCGGCAGCCTCGAGGACCTCGCGCGCCTCGACCGCGAGCTGCACCTCGGAGCCCGTGCCGATCAGGATCACCTCGGGGGAGCCGGTGCTCGCCTCGAGCAGGACGTACGCGCCCTTGGCGACGCCCTCGGCGCCGGCGAAGCCCTCCTCGCCGCGCGGGAACGTCGGGACGTTCTGGCGCGTGAGGATGAGGCCGACCGGGCCGTCGCGGTGCTCGAGCACGGCCTTCCATGCCTGCGCTGTCTCGTTCGCGTCCGCCGGGCGGACCACGGCGAGGCCGGGGATCGCGCGCAGCGCGGTGAGGTGCTCGACCGGCTGGTGCGTCGGGCCGTCCTCGCCGAGGCCGATGGAGTCGTGCGTCCACACGTACACCGACGGCACGCCCATGAGCGCCGCGAGGCGCACGGAACCGCGCATGTAGTCCGCGAACTGCAGGAACGTGCCGCCATACGCGCGCGTCAGGCCGTGCAGCGTGATGCCGGACAGGATCGCGCCCATGCCGTGCTCACGGATGCCGAAGTGCAGCGTGCGGCCGCCCTCGTCGCCCGCGAACTCGTGGGTCGAGCGCTTGGCCGGGATGAAGGACGGCTGGCCCTTCATCGTCGTGTTGTTCGAGCCCGCGAGGTCGGCCGAGCCGCCCCACAGCTCGGGCAGCGCGTCGGCGACGGCCGACAGCACCTCACCCGACGCGGCGCGGGTCGCGACGGCCTTGCCCGCCGGGAACACGGGCAGCGAGGACTCCCAGTCCGCGGGCAGCTCGTGGGCGACCAGGCGGTCCAGGAGCGCCTTGCGCTCGGGGTTGTCGGCGGCCCACGCGTCGAACGACTCCTGCCACGCGGCGCGCGCCTGCGCCGCCCGGTCCGCGAGCGAGCGCGTGTGCGCGAGCACGTCGTCGGCGACCTCGAACGTCTGGTCGGGGTCGAAGCCGAGCAGCTCCTTGAGGCCGCGGATGGAGTCCGAGCCGAGCTTCGAGCCGTGCGACGAGTGGTCGTCGGTCTTGCCCGGCGTCGGCCACGCGATGAGCGTGCGGATGCCGATGAACGACGGCTTGTCGGTGACGGCCTTGGCCGCCTCGATCGCCGCGTGCAGCGCGTCGACGTCCTCGCGGTACTCGCCGCCGGCGGTCCAGTCGACGAACTGGACGTGCCAGCCGTACGCCTCGTAGCGCGCCAGGACGTCCTCGGTGAACGCGATCTGCGTGTCGCCCTCGATCGAGATGTGGTTGTCGTCCCACAGCACGACGAGGTTGCCGAGCTCCTGCGTGCCCGCGATGGACGACGCCTCGCTGGTCACGCCCTCCTGCAGGTCGCCGTCGGACGCGATCACGTACGTGAAGTGGTCGAACGGGCTCGTGCCCGGCGCGGCGTCCGGGTCGAGGAGGTGGCGCTCGCGCCGCTGCGCCATCGCGAAGCCGACCGCCGACGCGAGACCCTGGCCGAGCGGGCCGGTGGTGATCTCGACGCCCGCCGTGTGCTTGTACTCGGGGTGGCCGGGCGTCTTCGAGCCCCAGGTGCGCAGCGCCTGCAGGTCCTCGAGCTCGAGGCCGAACCCGCCGAGGTAGAGCTGGATGTACTGGGTCAGGCACGAGTGGCCCGCCGACAGCACGAACCGGTCCCGGCCCAGCCAGTGGGTGTCCTTCGGGTCGTGCCGCAGCACGTTCTGGTAGAGCAGGTACGCCACGGGGGCCAGGCTGATCGCCGTCCCCGGGTGGCCGTTGCCCACCTTCTCGACGGCGTCAGCGGCCAGGACGCGCACCGTGTCCACGGCCTTCACGTCCAGGTCGGTCCAGCCGACCGTCTGCGCCAGGGGAGCCTTCGCGTTCACCGCACCTCATTCCCACCCGGGGGGAGCCGGGTGACGTTTCCGACTTGCGTGCTTGCTCGCCGCGCGCGTCCCGGGCTGGTCCCGGGTCGCGTCCTCGTCCGTGGCTGGCCCGGTGCCGTCCTCGTCGTCGGTCCGTCCGCGGGGGACGGGCCGGGACGTGACGGAACTCCCGGACGGACTTCGGCTCGCCGCTCGAGCCTATAGCGCACGCGCGCGGGGGTCGCGGTCGTGACCAGTCTCCGGCCACTCTCACAGCCCCGTGGGAGTGCCTGTGCGACGAGCGACCCATCTCACACGACGCGCGGCCCCCGTCCGAGGGGCTTTCGTCCTGCCCCGGGGCGTAGCATGGCGAGGCGACGTCAGATCCCCGACACCCCGACCGGCACGACGCGCGCGCGGACCCGACGACGGGCCGCGCCGCCCGGCCGGCACGACACGAACGGAACCGTCCCGCGTGCGCCTTACGAGCCCCTCGTCCGTCGACGACCGGTCGGTCGACGCCGCGTCCCTGACGGGCGCGCGCGGCGCGCACGGCACGACGACGCCCGGGGCGACGGTTCCCGGCGCGACGGCGCGCGGCGGCCGCCCCGGTCCCCGCGCCGAGGACCGGCCCGAGGGTGGCGCCGATGGTGAGGCGACCGCGGCGCGGCGCCGCGGCCCGCTGGGTCGCGTCGGTGCGGTCGTCGGCCCGTACGTGACGTTGACCAAGCCGCGCGTCGTCGAGCTGCTGCTGGTCACGACGATCCCCACGATGATCCTCGCGCAGGGCGGCTGGCCGAGCCTCGGGCTCGTCGTCGCGACGCTCGTCGGCGGTGCGGCCGCGGCGGGGTCCGCCAACGTCCTCAACTGCTACATCGACCGTGACATCGACCAGGTCATGAACCGGACCCGTCGTCGTCCGACGGCGACGGGCGAGATCAGCCCCGCCGCGGCGCTCACGTTCGGGCTCGTGCTCGGCGTGGTCAGCCTGGTGTGGCTGTGGCTGCTGGTGAACCCGGTGTCGTCGATGCTCACCGCGGGCGCGATCCTCATCTACGTCGTCGGCTACACGATGATCCTCAAGCGCCGCACGCCGCAGAACATCGTGTGGGGTGGCGCGGCCGGGTGCATGCCGGTGCTGATCGGCTGGTCGGCCGTCACCGGTGGGGTCGGCTGGCCGGCGGTGCTGCTGTTCGGTGTGATCTTCTTCTGGACGCCGCCGCACTACTGGCCGCTGTCGATGAAGTTCCGCAAGGACTACGCGGCCGCCGGCGTGCCGATGCTGCCCGTCGTCGCGAAGGACGCGAAGGTCGCGCGCGAGATGATCGGCTACACGCTCGCGATGATCGGGTGCTCGCTGCTGCTGGTCCCCGCCGCGGGCATGACCTGGGTGTACGCGGTCGTCGCGACGGCGCTGGGCGTCTGGTTCCTCGTCTCGTGCATCGGTCTGCTGCGGCGCGCGCAGGACCCGGCGCGCGGCAAGCTGCGCGCGATGAGCGTTTTCCACGCCTCGATCACCTACCTCACCCTCCTGTCGGTCGCGGTGTCGGTCGACGTGTTCCTGCCCCTGTGACGTCGGGCGCGCGGTGGCGGACGACGTCTCGCGCTCGCCGCTCGCGCGCGCGCTCGAGGACTACCTCGCGCACCTGACCGTGGAGCGCGGGCTGTCCCGCAACACCACGTCGGCGTACCGCCGCGACCTCGGCCGGTACGTCGCGTACCTCGAGTCCCGTGGCCGCGCGACGCCCGACGACGTCGTCGAGCAGGACGTCGAGGACTTCCTGGCGGCCCTGCGGACGGGCGCCGACGGGGGCAGCGCGCTGTCCGCCTCGTCGGCCGCGCGTGCCGTGGTCGCGGTGCGCGGCTGGCACCGGTTCTGGGTGCGGGACGGCGTCACGACGAGCGACGCGGCCCGTGCCGTGCGCCCGCCCGCGCAGCCGCGCCGCCTGCCCAAGGCCATCACGGTCGAGGAGGTGGGGCGGCTGATCGACGCCGCAGGGCTCGGCGACGGGCCGACCGCGCTGCGCGACCGCGCGCTGCTCGAGCTGCTGTACGCGACGGGCGCGCGGATCTCCGAGGCGGTGGGGCTGGACGTCGACGACGTGGACGCCACCCCCGGCCGCGCGTCTGTCCGCCTGTTCGGCAAGGGCGCCAAGGAGCGGGTGGTCCCGCTCGGGTCGTTCGCGCTCGAGGCCGTGGAGGCGTACCTCGTGCGCGGCCGGCCCGTGCTCGCCGCGCACGGGCGCGGGACGCCCGCCGTGTTCCTCAACACCCGGGGCGCACGGCTCTCCCGGCAGTCGGCGTGGGCGGCGTTGCGCACGGCCGCCGAGCGCGCGGGGCTCGTCGGCGCGGACGGCACCGCCGCTCACCTGTCGCCGCACACGCTGCGGCACTCGTTCGCGACGCACCTGCTGCAGGGTGGTGCGGACGTGCGCGTGGTGCAGGAGCTGCTGGGGCACGCGTCCGTCACGACGACGCAGATCTACACGCTGGTGACGCCGGACACGCTGCGCGAGGTGTACCAGCTCAGCCATCCTCGGGCGCGCTGAGAGGTGGCACCGGGACGTCGTGCGGGACGCCACCTCGGACGGTGCCTCGGACGGCACGTCGGACGGCATGCCGAACGGCATGTCGAACGGCGCGGTACCGACGCCGGGGGGCGTCGCCTCCGGTAGGTTGTCCGTCGTGGTGACCAGCGAGACGACGCAGGACCAGGTCGACGCCGTCGGGCGTCCGCTCCCGCACTTCCCGGAGCCGACGGCGCTCGCCTCGCACGGACCTGCCCGCGTCATCGCGATGTGCAACCAGAAGGGCGGCGTCGGCAAGACGACGACCACCATCAACCTGGCCGCGGCGCTCGCCGAGTACGGCCGACGCGTGCTCATCGTCGACTTCGACCCGCAGGGCGCGGCGTCGGTCGGCCTCGGCGTGAGCCCGCACGAGCTCGACCTCACGGTCTACAACCTGCTCATGGAGCGTGACGCGCAGGTCGCGGACGTCCTGCGGCACACCGCGACCCCCGGGCTCGACCTGCTGCCCGCGAACATCGACCTGTCGGCCGCCGAGGTCCAGCTCGTCGGCGAGGTGGCCCGCGAGTCGGTCCTCTCGCGTGCGCTGCGCCCGGTGCTGGACGACTACGACGTCGTGCTCATCGACTGCCAGCCCTCGCTGGGCCTGCTCACGGTCAACGCCCTGACCGCCGCGCACGGCGTGCTCATCCCGCTCGAGTGCGAGTTCTTCGCGCTGCGCGGCGTGGCCCTGCTCATCGAGACGATCGAGAAGGTGCGCGACCGGCTCAACCCCCGCCTCGAGGTCGACGGCATCCTCGCCACGATGTACGACTCCCGCACGCTGCACGCCCGCGAGGTCGTCGCACGCGTCCACGAGGCGTTCGGCGACACGCTGCTGCAGACGGTCATCGGGCGCACGGTGAAGTTCCCCGACGCGACCGTGGCCGCCGAGCCGATCACGACGTACGCACCGACGCACTCGGGCGCCGCGGCCTACCGGCAGCTCGCGCGCGAGCTCGTCGCCCGTGGCGACGCCGCCTGAGGCCGCGCCCGGCGGCGACGCGGACACCCGCACGACCGAGGAGCGGTTGCCGGGGCCCGGCACCGCGGCGGAGGGCTCTCCCGCCGGCACCGCCGGCTTCGAGGTGCACCTCGACAACTTCAGCGGTCCGTTCGACCTGCTGCTGGGGCTCATCGCGAAGCACAAGCTCGACATCACGGAGGTCGCGCTCGCGCGCGTGACGGACGAGTTCATCGCGTACATCCGGGCGGCGGAGGCGGCGTGGGACCTCAACCGCGCCTCGGAGTTCCTGGTGGTCGCGGCGACCCTGCTCGACCTCAAGGCCGCGCGGCTGCTGCCGTCGGCCGACGTCGAGGACGCGGAGGACCTCGAGCTGCTCGAGGCGCGTGACCTGCTGTTCGCACGGCTGCTGCAGTACCGCGCGTACAAGCAGGTCGCCGCGGACCTGGCGCGCCGGTGGGGCACCGAGGGCCGGCGGTTCCCGCGTACGGTCGCGCTCGAGCCGCACCTCGCCGCGCTGCTGCCGGAGCTCGTGTGGCAGGTCGGTCCGGACCAGCTCGCGGCCCTCGCCGCGAAGGCCCTGACACCGCAGCCGCCGCCGCCCGGCGTGGACATCAGCCACCTGCACGCGCCGCCCGTCTCGGTGCGCGAGCAGGCCGCGGTGCTCGTCGACCGCCTGCGGCACCACGGTTCGGCCTCGTTCCGTGCGCTCGTGGCGGACGCGGGGTCGACGATCGTCGTGGTCACCCGCTTCCTCGCGCTGCTGGAGCTGTTCCGTGAGGGTGCCGTGGGCTTCGACCAGGTGAGCCCGCTCGGCGAGCTGACCGTCCGGTGGACCGGGGCGGCCGAGGGCGACGTCACGGTGTCCGACGACTTCGACCAGGAGGACGGTCCGGCACCGACCGCGGGCGACGGACCGCCCGACGGACCCGATACGCACGACACGGACGACACGCACGACACGCACGACCGGGAGGACGCATGAGCGTGCACGACGACGAGGCGGGCGCCCGGGCTGCGACGCCCGATGCGGCGCAGGTGGACGTCGACGAGCTGCCGGGCGGCGCGACCGCTGCGCTCGAGGCCGTCCTCATGGTGGCCGACGAGCCGATCGCGACGGTCCGGCTCGCGAGCGTGCTCGCGCTGCCCACCACGCGCGTCGAGGAGCTGGCGGCGGAGCTCGCCGCCGAGTACCGCGGCGAGCGCGGCGGGCGCCCCCGAGGGTTCGAGCTGCGGCACGCGGGGGAGGGCTGGCGCATCTACTCCGCACCCGCGTACGCGGACGTCGTCGGCCGGTTCGTCCTGGACGGCCAGTCCGCGCGTCTCACACAGGCGGCGCTCGAGACGCTCGCGGTCGTGGCGTACCGTCAACCGGTGACCCGCGGGCAGGTCTCGGCCGTGCGCGGGGTGAACGTGGACGGCGTGATGCGCACGCTCACGGCACGCGGGCTCGTCGTCGAGGTGGGCACCGAGCCGACGAGCGGTGCGCTCCTGTACGGGACCACGGGATACTTCTTGGAGCGGATGGGCCTGTCCAGCCTGGACGAGCTGCCCCCGCTCGCGCCTTACCTGCCGGAGATCGACGCCCTCGAGGGCGTCGACGACACCGGCGCCACGATCGGAGGACCTTCATGACCCCCCAGCCTCGCCGCTCGGACGGCGGACGACCCGGACGACCGGGCGCCTCGCGCGGCGGTGCCCCGAGCGGTGGCAAGAAGCCGCACCGCGGGCAGGCCGCGGGCGGTGCGTCGCGCGGGAAGTCCGGCGCCTCCCGCCCGAACCGCCCGCAGGCTGCGCGCCGCGCCCCCGCCCCGGTGACCATCGACGTGCACGACCCGGAGGGCGTGCGCCTGCAGAAGCTGCTCGCCGCCGCCGGCCTCGGCTCGCGACGCGCGTGCGAGACGCTCATCACGTCGGGCCGGGTCGAGGTCGACGGGCAGGTGGTCATGGAGCTCGGGGTGCGCGTCGACCCGAAGAGCGCCGTCGTCCTCGTCGACGGGCTGCGCGTGCAGCTCGACACGTCGCACGTCACGATCGCACTCAACAAGCCCAAGGGTGTCGTGTCGACGATGCACGACGAGCAGGGTCGCCCCTCGGTCGCGCAGTTCGTGCGGGACCGCTCCGAGCGGCTGTTCCACGTCGGTCGGCTCGATGCCGACACCGAGGGCCTGCTGCTGCTCACGAGCGACGGCGAGCTCGCGAACCACCTGTCGCACCCGTCGCACGGCGTGGCCAAGACGTACCTCGCCGAGGTCCAGGGCCGCGTGACGCCCGCGACCGCCACGCGCCTGCAGCGCGGCGTGGAGCTCGACGACGGCCCCGCGAAGGCCGACAAGGTCACGATCGTCCAGGCGCTGCCGCACCTGTCGCTCGTGGAGATCGTGATCCACGAGGGCCGCAACCGGATCGTGCGTCGGATGCTGGAGGAGGTCGGGCACCCCGTCACCAAGCTCGTCCGCACGCGCATCGGCCCGATCCGCCTGGGCGACCTCAAGCAGGGCCGCACGCGTGTGCTGTCGCAGGTCGAGCTGGGATCGCTGATGTCCCAGGCGGGGATGTGACGGCCGCGACCCGCGGCCCCGTCCTCGTCGTCGGCGCCGGGCTGATCGGCGCGTCCGTGGGCCTGCGACTGCGCGCGGAGGGCGTGGACGTGCGCCTCGAGGACCCGTCGCGCACCGCGGTCGCGCTGGCACGCGACGTGGGTGCCGGTCGCCCCGCGAGCCCGGACGACGACGAGCCGGCGCTGGTCGTCGTCGCGGCGCCCCCTGACGTCACGGCGGGCGTGGTGCGCCGCCAGCTCGAGGCGTACCCTCACGCGGTCGTGACCGACGTCGCGTCGGTCAAGGGGCACGTGCTCGCGGAGCTGCGCGAGCACGGTGTGCCGCTCGACCGGTACGTCGGGTCGCACCCGATGGCGGGCCGGGAACGCTCGGGCCCCTCGGCGGCGGTGCCGGACCTGTTCCTCGGGCGGCCCTGGGTGATCGCAGAGTCCGCCGAGTCGTCGCCCGACGCGGTGCTCGCCGTGCGTGCGCTGGCGGTGGACCTGGGCGCGGTGCCGGTCACGATGGCCGCCGACGCGCACGACGCGGCGGTCGCCGCGGTCTCGCACGTGCCGCAGGTGGTCGCGTCGCTGGTCGCGGCGCGGCTCGTGGAGGTCGACGACGCAGCGCTCGGGCTCGCCGGGCAGGGCCTGCGGGACGTCACGCGCATCGCGGCGTCCGACCCGGAGCTGTGGACGTCGATCCTGGCCGCGAACTCCGCGGCGGTCCGCCCGATCCTCGAGTCGCTGCGCACGGACCTGGACGCGGTCATCACCGCGCTCGCGCAGGCGGACTCGGCCACGGGCCCCGAGACGGTGGGCACGGGCGTGCTCGTGACGATCGCGCGCGCGATCGCGGCGGGCAACGAGGGAGTCGCCCGGATCCCCGGCAAGCACGGTGGCGCGCAGCGCGCCTACGAGGAGGTCACGGTGCTCGTGCCCGACTCGCCCGGCGAGCTCGCGCGGCTGCTCTCGGAGGTCGGCGAGACCGGGGTCAACCTCGAGGACCTGCGCCTCGAGCACGCGGCCGGCCGGCAGGTCGGCATGGCGGTCATCTCGGTGCTGCCGGGCAGTGCGACCAAGCTCGAGTGGGAGCTGGCGGAACGTGGATGGAGGCTGGTGGTGTGAGCGCGCTCGTCGTCGCCGTGGACGGGCCCTCGGGGTCCGGGAAGTCGAGCGTGTCGCGGGAGGTCGCCCGGCGTCTGGGGCTCGCGTACCTCGACACCGGTGCGATGTACCGCGCCGCGACGTGGTGGTGCCTGCACACCGGCGTCGCGCTCGACGACCGGGCCGCCGTGGCGCAGGCCGTGCGTGACCTGCCGCTCGACCAGGACGTGGACCCGGACGCGCCGCACGTCGTCGTCGACGGGACGTCCGTGGACGACGCGATCCGCGAGACACGCATCTCGGCCGCGGTGAGCGCGGTCGCGACGAACCTCGACGTGCGCGACGAGCTCCGCCGTCGGCAGCGTGCCGCGATCGCGGAGCAGGCCGACGCGTCGTCCTTCTCGCACGGCCGCGGCATCGTCGCGGAGGGCCGCGACATCACCACGGTGGTCGCGCCCGACGCCGACGTGCGTGTGCTGCTGACGGCGTCCGAGGAGGCCCGGCTCGCGCGGAGAGCACGTGACGTGCACGGCTCCGACGACGCGGCATCGGTCGACGCGACGCGCGACCAGGTGCTGCGTCGCGACGCGGACGACTCGACGGTCGTGCAGTTCCACGTCGCGGCGGACGGGGTCGTGACGGTCGACTCGTCCGACCTGGACTTCGAGCAGACCGTGGCCGCCGTGCTCGCGGTCGTCGAGCAGGTCGGCGGGCAGCGCGCATGAGCGAGGAGCGCGGGCGACCGACGGCGGGCGTGCGGGCCGGTCACGCCCTGGGGCGGGTCATCGCGCACGGCGTGTGGGCGACCCGGGTGCTCGGCGCGCACCGCGTGCCGACGACGGGTCCGGTGCTGCTCGCCGCGAACCACACGGGCGTGATCGACGGACCCGTGCTCGTGGGCGCTTCGCCACGGCCCGTGCACATGCTCATCAAGCAGGAGATGTTCTCCGGCGCGCTGGGTGCGCTCCTGCGCGCGCTGGACCAGATCCCGGTCGACCGGGACAACGCCCGCACCGCGCTCGGGGCGGGCCTCGAGGTGCTCAAGCGTGGGGGAGTCGTCGGGATCTTCCCCGAGGGCAGCCGCGGCAAGGGTGACGCGGCGGACGCGCGCGCGGGCATCACGTGGCTCGCCCTGAACGGCAACGCACCCGTCGTGCCGGTCGCCGTGCTGGGCACGAGGCGTACCGGGCAGGGCGTCAACCACCTGCCGCGGGTGCGCCGACGCCTCGTCGTCGCGTTCGGGGAGCCGGTCGTGGTCGAGCGGGCGCCCCGCGTGTCGGGCCGGCAGGCGATGATCGAGGCCAACGAGCGGATCCGGGACGCGCTCGCGCTGCACGTGGCCGCGACCGTGGAGGCGACCGGCCTCACGCTGCCGGCCGACGCACCGCTGTCCGCCGAGGCCCCCTGAGGGGCTCGCGACCGGGGGTGTGCGCGACGACTCCCTGCCCGACGGCGGTCCGGGGTCGGGTCCAGGGCGTTCGTCAGGGACAATGGGCACCATGAGTGAGCCTGAGGTCGAGTTCGTCCTGCCCGACGAGGCCGGGGACGCCGAGCGTGAGCGCGCGCTGCGGGCGGGTCTGGCGGAGTACGAGCTCGAGGACGACGACCTCGCGCTCCTGCAGCACGACGGGGACGACGAGGACGGCGCCGGTGCCGAGGCGCCCCTGCCGGTCCTCGCGATCGTCGGGCGCCCGAACGTGGGCAAGTCGACGCTCGTCAACCGCATCCTCGGCCGCCGCGAGGCCGTCGTCGAGGACAAGCCCGGCGTCACGCGCGACCGGGTGAGTTACCCGGCGGAGTGGTCGGGGCGGCGGTTCACGCTCGTCGACACGGGCGGCTGGGAGGTCGACGTCGCCGGGATCGACAAGCGCGTCGCCGAGCAGGCGGAGGTCGCGATCGCGCTGGCGGACGCGGTGGTGTTCGTCGTCGACGCCACGGTGGGTTCCACGGACACCGACGAGCAGGTCGTGCGGCTCCTGCGCCGCTCGGGCAAGCCCGTGGTCCTGTGCGCCAACAAGGTCGACGGGCCGGCCGCGGAGGCCGACGCCGCCGTCCTGTGGAGCCTCGGGCTCGGTGAGCCGCACCCCGTCTCCGCGCTGCACGGCCGCGGTACGGGCGACCTGCTCGACGCGATCCTCGACGCGCTCCCGGAGACGTCCGCGCACGGTGTGCTCCGCCCCACCGGCCCGCGCCGCGTCGCGCTCGTCGGGCGTCCGAACGTGGGCAAGTCGTCGCTGCTCAACAAGGTCGCCGGCGCCGAGCGCGTCGTCGTGGACGACGTCGCCGGCACCACGCGCGACCCGGTCGACGAGCTGATCGAGCTCAAGGGCGTGCCGTGGGTGTTCGTCGACACCGCCGGCATCCGCCGCCGCGTGCACCAGACGACGGGCGCGGACTTCTACGCGAGCCTGCGCACGCAGGCCGCGATCGAGAAGGCCGAGGTCGCGGTCGTCCTGCTCGACGCGTCGCAGCCGATGACCGAGCAGGACACGCGCGTCGTGCAGCAGGTCATCGACGCGGGCCGCGCACTGGTGATCGCGTACAACAAGTGGGACCTCATGGACGAGGACCGCCGGCCCTACCTCGAGCGCGAGATCGAGAAGGAGCTCGTGCAGGTCACGTGGGCGCCGCGGGTCAACATCTCGGCGAAGACCGGCTGGCACGCCGAGCGCCTGGTGCCCGCCCTCGAGACGGCGCTCGACTCATGGGACATGCGCATCCCGACCGGCAGGCTCAACGCGTTCCTCGGTGAGCTCGTCGCGGCGCACCCGCACCCGCTGCGCGGCGGCAAGCAGCCCCGCATCCTGTTCGCGACGCAGGCGTCCACGCGCCCGCCGCGGTTCGTCGTCTTCACCACCGGGTTCCTCGACCCGGGCTACCGCCGGTACATCGAGCGCCGCCTGCGCGAGACGTTCGGGTTCGAGGGCACGCCCATCACGATCTCCGTCCGCGTGCGGGAGAAGCGCAAGCGGTGACCTCGGGCGGCGGAGCGACCGGGGCGACGTCGCAGGGCGCGCCCTGGCGGGCCCGCGGGCCGCGCGGCCTGCTCCTGCGGTGGGGGCTGCCTCGCGACCCGCACGCGTCCCGGCACGTCACCGCGTTCCTCGTCGTGACGGTGCTCACCGTCCTGGTCACGCGCGGCGCCCTCGCCGCCACGGGCTTCCCGCAGGTCGGGGGTCCCGGGCTGCACGTGTCCCACGTGCTGTGGGGCGGGCTGCTGCTCGGTCTCGCGGTCCTGCTGGCGCTGTCGTTCATCGGCCCGGTGGTGCGGCCCCTCGTCGTGCTGGTCGGCGGGATCGGGTTCGGGCTGTTCGTGGACGAGATCGGGAAGTTCGTCACGGAGGACTACGACTACTTCTACGGGCCGACCGCGATGCTCGTGTACGTCTCGGTCGTGGCGCTCGCCCTCGTCGGCGAGGTGCTCACCGGCCGTCGCCGCGCCGTCCCGTCGGAGCGGCTCGCGGCAGCCGTCGACCAGGCCGTGGCCGGCGTCGCGGGCGGGTTCTCACCACGCGTGCGGGAGCACGCGCAGGACCTCCTGGGGGCCGCGCAGGGCGTTCCGGGCCACGACGAGGCCGCCGCGCTCGTCGCGACCGTCCGCCCGGACGGCAGCGAGCTGCCCGACCCGGTCGCCGCCGTGTCGCACGGCGTCGTCCGGCTGTCGCGACGCCTCGTGAGCGCGGCGTGGGTGCCGCGCGTGGCCGTCGTGACCATCGCCGGGACGGCGCTCCTCGGCGTCGCGCGCGGCCTGTGGCTCGCGCGTGACGGCGGGACCGCCGGGTGGGTCGTCGGGGCGCTGCTGGCCGGTGGTGCGGCCACGACGGCGGCGTGCGTCGCCGGGCTCCTGGCCGACGACCGCGAGCGCGCGTTCACCTGGTTCCGTCGCGCCGTGCTCGTGAGCCTGCTGATCACGCAGGTGGCACTCCTGCGCATCGAGGAGTGGGTGGGCTACGCCGGGCTCGCGCTCGACGTCGTCCTGCTCGGGCTCGTCGCCGCCGAGCTCGACGTGCTGCGCGAGCGGGAGCACGGGGGCGCGGACGGCGCCGGCGACGGCGGCACGGGTGGGACACGTGGGACGGGAGACGGGGCACCCGCGCGCGTACGGTAGGCTGTCGCAGGCTTCTTCGGGAGCCGTTCGGGCTGTGGCGCAGCTTGGTAGCGCACTTGACTGGGGGTCAAGGGGTCGCAGGTTCAAATCCTGTCAGCCCGACGAGATCAGGCCTGGTGAGACGACGTCTCACCAGGCCTGACGCATGTCCGGGGGCGTGCGGTGCGCGACCCGCACGAGCTCGCGGGGCGGCGCCGAGACCTGCGCGCTCGGGCCAGGTCGCGCACGATGGACCGATGGTCACGCGTCTCCTGCTGGTGTCCGACACGCACGTCCCGGCGCGCGCGCGGCGGGTGCCCGACGACGTGTGGCGGGCGGTCGACGCCGCTGACGTGGTCGTGCACGCGGGGGACTGGGTGGACGTCGAGACGCTGGACGCGTTCGAGGCACGCGCGCCGCGGCTCGTCGGCGTGTCCGGCAACAACGACGGCGCCGACCTGCGCGCACGCCTGCCCGAGGTCGCGCGGGTCGTGGTCGAGGCCGTGCGCATCGCGGTGGTGCACGAGACCGGGCCGGCGGACGGGCGCGCGCGGCGGGTCGACGCGCGGTTCGCGGACGACCGGCCCGACCTGCTGGTGTTCGGCCACAGCCACATCCCGTGGGACGCCGTGACGTCCGCGGGCACGCGGCTGCTCAACCCGGGATCGCCGACCGACCGGCGCCGCCAGCCGGTGTGCACGCTCATGACGGCGGTGGTGGACGGCACCGGCCTGCGCGACGTCACGCTGGTGCCCGTGCGCCGGGGCTGACGGCCCACCCTGGTGGCCGCGTCGGCCGCGTGGCACGCTCGGGACGTGACCCGGTTCGCGATCGACGCGCCCGTCGCCGTCGGCCTGGTGCGCGCCGGGGTGGTCGTGCCCCCGGAGCACTCCCTGGTGGGGCCGGGCGTGCTCCGCTCGGACGCGCTCGCGCTCCTGCGCGAGGAGGTGCTGCGTGGCGAGCGCACACGCCGCGAGGGCTTCGCGGACCTGCACGGGATCGCGATGCCCCGGATCCGGCTGCTCGCGGACCGCGTGACGCGCCGGGTCGCGTGGCAGCCGGCCGACCAGGTGCCGTGGGCGGACGTCCGACGGGCCGAGTACCTCGCGGTCGCGCGGCTCCAGGGCGACGTGCTCGTCTCGGCTGACGACGCGTTGCGGGCGGGCGCATCGGCGGTCGGGATCGCGACGGCGGACGTGGCGGACCTGCGCAGCGCGCTCGGGTGAGGCGCAGCGGGCTCAGCGCGCTCGGGTGACGCAGCGGGCTCAGCGCGCGAGGACGTCCTCGGTGCTCGAGCCGGGCAGCGACACGGTCACCTGCGTGTCCCACGGGTCGCGCGTGGTGATCGCGCGGCCGTCGTCGGCGAACGCGACACCCTGCGCCCGCAGCCGGGCCGCGAGCGCGTCGAGGTCGCCGCGCGTCGGGCCGGTGACCGCGACGTCGCCGAGGCCGAGCGTCGAAGCCCGCGGGCCCGCACCCTGGCTGTTCCACACGTTCATCGCGATGTGGTGGTGGTAGCCGCCGGCGGACGCGAACAGCGCGCCCGGGTACTCGCGCATGGTGGCCTCGAACCCGAGGGTGCGGACGTAGAAGTCGTCGGCGCGTGCGATGTCGCCGACCTGCAGGTGCACGTGACCGACGCGCCCGGCGAGGCGCGGTCCCGCGTCGACGGCCTCCTGCGTGAGGTGCTCGCGCAGGAAGGCGTTGGGGTCGAGGAACTCGGTGGTCATCATGATCTGGCCGCGCTGGTGCAGCCACAGGTCACGGTCGCGGTCGGTGTAGAGCTCGATGCCGTTGCCCTCGGGGTCGGTGAAGTAGAACGCCTCGCTCACGGAGTGGTCGCTGGACCCGACGAACCGGCTGAGCGGGTCCTGCGCGGCGCGGTACACGGTCGCCGCGAGGCTCGAGCGGTCGTCGAACAGGAACGCGGTGTGGAACAGGCCCGACTGGCGGGGGTCGACCGGCGGGAGGTCGGGGGTGTGGACGAGGCGGAGCATCGGGGTGGTGCCGCGCCCGAGCACGCGGTGCACCTCGCGGCCGCGGCTGCGCTCCTCGAGGGGCTCCATCGCGAGCGCGCCGGAGTAGTAGCCGGACATGCGCTCGAGGTCGCCCACGCGCAGGGTCACCGCGTCCATCGTCGTCTCGGGGTTGATGACTTGCTCGTCGGTGACGGCGGCGAGGGGGGACGTGGTCATGGCAGGCGCTCCAGCGGGGGTGGTCGTGGTGGCGGTCGAGCGAGATAGTTGTATGTTCAACTACCAAGGTAGTCCGGGAGGGTGCGACACGCAAGCACGCACGTCACCTACCACTCGGTAGGTAATCGGCTAGCCTCGGCACACGGACCCGCACGAGGAGGTGCCATGTTCGACGTCGACGACGTCCTGCCCAGGCTCACGCTCGAGGAGAAGGCGGCGCTCACGTCGGGTGCCGACTTCTGGCACCTCAAGGCCGTCGAACGCCTCGACGTGCCGTCGGTCATGGTCACCGACGGACCCCACGGCCTGCGCAAGCAGACGAGCGCCTCGGTCGGCCTCGGCCTCGGGGGCGCGGACCCCGCGACCTGCTTCCCCACCGCGGCGGCGCTCGGGTCGACGTGGGACGTCGACCTCACGCGTCGCGTGGGGGAGGCGCTCGGCCGCGAGACACGGGCCGCACAGGTCGCCGTGCTGCTCGGACCGGGCGTCAACATGAAGCGCACGCCCCTGTGCGGCCGGAACTTCGAGTACCTCGCCGAGGACCCCGTGCTCTCGGGCGAGCTCGGCGCGGCGCTCGTCACGGGGGTCCAGTCGCAGGGCGTCGGCACGTCGCTGAAGCACTTCGCCGCCAACAACCAGGAGACCGACCGCATGCGCGTGTCGGTGGACGTCGACGAGCGCACCCTGCGCGAGATCTACCTGCCCGCGTTCGAGCGGGTCGTGACCCGCGCACGCCCCTGGACCGTCATGTGCGCCTACAACAAGATCAACGGCACGTACGCGTCCGAGCACGAGTGGCTGCTCACGCAGGTGCTGCGTGACGAGTGGGGCTTCGACGGAGTCGTCGTCTCCGACTGGGGCGCCGTCCAGGACCGCGCGGTGTCGCTCGCCGCCGGGCTGGACCTGCAGATGCCGTCGGCCGGTCCGCGCTCCGACGAGGCGGTCGTCGCGGCCGTACGCGAGGGGCGGCTCGACGAGGCGGTGCTCGACCGCGCCGTTCGCCGCGTCCTGGAGGTCGTCGCCCGCGCCCAGCCCGCGCTCGACGCACCCGGGGACTACGACGCCGACGCCCACCATGCCCTCGCCCGCGAGGCCGCCGCCGCCGGCACGGTCCTGCTGAAGAACGAGCCCGTCGACGGCGCCCCGCTCCTCCCGCTGGCTCGCGGACGGGTCCTGGTCGTCGGCGAGCTCGCCCGCACGCCGCGCTACCAGGGCGCGGGCTCCTCGCAGGTCAACCCGACGCGTCTCGACGACGCGCTGAGCGCGCTGCGCGCCCAGCGCGACGACGTCGCGTTCGAGCCGGGCTACACCCTGCCGGACGGACGCCCGGGAGACGACGCGTCGCTGCTCGAGTCGGCCGTCGAGGCGGCGCGCGGCGCGGACACGGTCGTCGTGCACCTCGGCCTGCCGGCGCCGGACGAGTCCGAGGGCTACGACCGGCCGCGCCTCGGCCTCCCCGAGAACCAGGTCGCGCTGCTGCACGCACTCGCCGAGGTCACCCGCCGGGTCGTCGTCGTCCTCGCGGGCGGTTCGGTGGTCGAGATGCCGTGGCGCGACGACGCGGCCGCGGTCCTCGTCACGTGGCTCGGCGGGCAGGCGGGCGGGTCCGCCGTCGCGGACGTGCTCACGGGCGCGGTGCCGCCGTCGGGCCGGCTCGCGGAGACCGTCCCGTTGCGGCTCGAGGACACCCCGGCGTTCGGGAGCTTCCCCGGGGAGCACGGGCACGTGCGGTACGGCGAGGGGGTGCTCGTCGGGTACCGGTGGTACGACACGCGCCGGCTGGACGTCGCGTTCCCGTTCGGGCACGGCCTGACGTACACGACCTTCGGGTACGACGACGTGCGCGTGCAGGTCCACGGCTCGGGTGCCGACGTGACGCTCGACGTCGACGTGCGGGTCACGAACCTCGGCGCGCGCGCCGGTGCGGAGGTCGTGCAGGTGTACGTGCGCGACCCGCAGGCCGGAGTGGTGCGTCCCGTGCGCGAGCTCAGGGCGTTCACCAAGCTCACGCTGGGGCCGGGGGAGTCGGCCACGGCGTCGTTCACGCTCACGGCCCGGGACCTGTCGTACTGGCACCCCGGCCTGCGGCGGTGGGTCGTGGAGGGCGGCGCGTTCGTCGTCGAGGTCGGGGCGTCGTCGCGCGACGTGCGCGGCGCGCTCGAGGTGGACGTCGAGGGCGAGCCCCTGTGGGGCGAGCTCAGCGCGATGTCGACGATCGGCGAGTGGCTCGAGCACCCACGCGGCGCGCAGGTCCTGGCGCCGCTGCTCGCACCACGCGAGGGCGAGCAGGGCCTCGCGGACCTCGACGAGACGATGCGCGCGATGATCCTGCAGATGCCCGCCCGTGCGCTCGTCGACTCGGGCTTCGCGCCCCTCGACCACGACGACCTCGCGGCGCTGGTCGCGCTCGCGAACGCCGACGAGGAGGGCTAGTCGCGCAGGTACGACACGTACTGCGCGCGCACGTGCTCGACCATGTCGACGCGCGTCGCGGGACAGTCCGCGCCGAGCAGCCACTGCACCTGGAGCCCGTCCATCACGGCGATCATGCGTCGCGCCGCCGCGACCGGCTCGAGACCGTCGCGCAGCCGGCCCTCCGCCCGGTGCTGCTCGAACACGTGGACCAGGTCCGCGAGCGTGCGGGCGTACCTGCGCTCGAAGTACGCGTGCGCGGGGTGCGCCGGAGACGTCGCCTCGCTCGACAGTGTCGCGAACAGCTCGACGATCCCGGGCCGCGCGGCGTTGCGCTCGACGACGCGCACGAGCGCCTCGAGGTAGTCGAAGCCCGACGCGAGGTCCTGCGCCATGGCGGCGTCGTCGACGTCGTCGCGGCGTTGCAGCACCGCCTCCAGCAGCGCGGCCTTGCTCGCGAAGTGGTGCAGCAGGCCCGGGTGGGAGATCCCGACGCGCGCGGCGATCTCCCGCAGGGACGCCGTGTGGTACCCGACCTCGCCGAACAGCACGAGCGCGGCCTCGAGGATCTCCTCGCGCGTCGCCCGCCCCCGGGCGTACCCGCGGCGCACCTCGGGCTCGGTCTCCTGGGCTGTCACGGGGACAGGATCGCACCTGCCGCCGCCTGGACCCGCACGGCGGGCGGGTGAGAGCGGCCGACCGACGTCGCGGTTCGAACAGGTGTGCGAGTACGATGACCGGGTGGAGCACAGCACGAACCCTCGCGCCGGGGCATGGGCGCCGCGCGGCACCCGGCGCGAGGTCGCGAACCGGGAGGCTCCCGAGCGCATCCCGGTCCGGCCGCAGGGCGACATCCCGGTCATCGTCCGCGTGGTCTGGCTCGACGGGACCGAGGAGTGGCGCCCCGCGCGGGCCGTGCGGTGGACCGCGGAGCACGTCATGGTGGCGTGGCGCGACGACCAGGACGACCCGCGCTCCGAGCGCCACGAGTGGCTGCGGGCAGGCGACGTCGCGCGCTCGGTGAGCTGGTTCGTCGGCCCGCCGCAGACGCCACGGGCGGCGGGCGCGAAGGTCATGCCCGCCTGAGGGGTGCCAGCGGGGGCGTCAGCGGGGGTGTCAGTGGACGAGCTTCAGCCCGACCACGCACGCGACGATGCCCAGCACGAGGAGCAGCCGGACGGCACTGACGGGCTCGGCGCCGCTGAGCATGGCCCAGCCCACCGTCAACGAGGCACCGATGCCGACCCACACGGCGTACGCCGTGCCGACTGGCAGCGTGCGCATCGCGTAGCCGAGCCCCAGCATGCTCGCGGTCAGCGCGACCACGAAGACGACCGTCGGGACGAGACGGTGCAGGCCCTGCGAGCGGCCGAGGGCGGTGGCCCAGACGGCTTCGAGGGCTCCGGACAGGACGAGGACGAACCATGCCATGGCGAGCTCCGACGTGCCGTCTTGTCGCTGTCCGGGTACGGCACCCTCGTCCGGGAGCCCGGCGGCGGGCTCTGCACCCAGGCTCTCACACGGCCTGCCCGCGCGACTGTCGCCCGCCGGTCAGGTCGGTCACACGTGCACCGCACGGTCGAGCGTGGCACGGCCCTGCACCTGGATCGTCACGGCCGCGCCGGCCCCGAGCAGCGGGCGGGCGGCCTCGGGCACCCCGACGCAGGCACGCCACACACCCGGGGCGTCCTCCTCGTCCGTCAGCGGGAGCGTCGCGCCCGGGTCGGGCTTCCAGTCCCGCAGCGCGCCCTCGACCCGTGACCCCCACTCGGCCCAGGCGCGCGGCTGTGCGTCCTGCGAGATCTCGATGTCGACCACGAGGACGTCGGACCAGTCCTCGGCCTGCTCGAGGTGGTCGAGGAACGACAGCAGCCCTCCGGACTTGCGCAGCGACAGCAGCCGCAGCCGCAGCACGTGCCGCATGGTCGTGGACGGCGCCCCCGTCCGGGGGTCCTGCGGGCGGCTCGCCTTCGACCACAGGTACGTGCGCACCAGCGGGACCGGTCGCGCCGCGTCGTCCGTGGTCCTCGGACGCTCGATCTGGATGGGGCACAGGTGCGCGGCGCTCTGCTCGTGCAGCACCACGGGCAGGCCGCGGATCGACATCTGGCTCTCGAGCTGCCAGACGGTGTCGTCGTCCCGCGTCCCGGGCAGCCGCAGCCCGGTGAGGTCGGCCGTGACCTCCAGGTCGCCGAACAGGAACCGGCGCAGGTTCTGGTAGCCCTCCTCGGAGTTGACGATCCCGTAGCGCCCCGAGTGGCTGCGGTGGACGAAGGCACGGGGCGCCTTGTCGATGTAGGCGTTGTCGATCTGCACCAGACCGTCGCTGCGCGGGCCCACCGCGCGCGCCGAGAGCCCGAGCGCGACGTCGTAGTCGGAGGCGTTCGTCCCGACGAGGCAGAAGAACCGCTCGCGCGGGAAGCTCCCGTCGGGCAGGACGGTCGCGTCGAACCCGCCCTCCGGTTCCGTGGCGCTCGCCGGGGTCAGGTACTCGCGCATGCGGCGCGGCCCGAAGATGTCGGCGCCCTGCACGCCGAGCGTGTCCCGCAGCTTCTCGAGGAGCCCGAAGCCGACGTCGAACTCGATCCCGCCGTGCGGCGTCGCGTACGTGAAGACCCGGTCCACCAGGTCCGACGCGACCAGCGGCCGCCCGTCCGGCCCGAGGGTGTCCGGGATCACGCGCTGCAGCATCCCGCGCACGACGAGCCCGCCCATCGAGTGCGCCACCAGGAAGACCCGTGGCGCGCCCGTCCGGCGCCGCACGAGCTGCACCATCTCGAACAGCTTCTGGGACGCCGACTCGATGCTGAACGCGGGTGCGTCCGTCACGAGCTCCGTCGAGTAGTCGTCGTAGAAGCGGTGCACCCAGATCGTCGCGGCGGGCACGTCGCCGTCGCCCCTGGTCTGCAGGTAGGTCGCCTGGTTCCCCTCGACGAGCAGCTGGTACTCGTGGTCGATCATGAGCCGCAGCAGGGGGCTCTCGAACTGGTGGAACTGCGGACGCGCCGAGTCGACGACACGGACCTGCACGGATCCCTCGTTGAACCCGTAGAACGGGTCGGCGACCGCGTCGTTGATGCCGCCGCGTCCCCCCGCGAACCCTCGGACGTAGATGACGGGCAGCCGCCCGTCGCCCGTGTACGACATCGCAGGCCTCCTCGCCCTCCGCCCGCGGCGGTCGTCGGGGAGGAACCGGTGACGTGCGCTCAGATACCGCGGCGGGGCGTCACGGCGTCTCGTCGCGCACGACGAGCACGGGGCACGATGCGAGGCGGGCCACGCGCCTGCCGACGAGCCGTCGCCAGCCGCGTACCTGACGGCTGCCGACGACGAGGAGCCCGGCCGTGCGGGACGCCTCGACGAGCGCGCGCACCGGGTCACCGTCGGACAGGAACGTGCGCACCGGCAGGTCCGGGTAGGTCTCCGCGAGGTCCGCGGCGACGTCGAGCGCGGTGCGACGGCCCGCGTCGTCGTCGTGCGGGCGCCGGGCGTGCAGCACGTGCAGCGGCACCCCGCGGTGGCGCGCCTCGCGCGCCGCGAGCCCGGCCGCGAACCACGACCCCGGCGTCTCGTCGACACCGACGACCACGGGTCCGGACGTCACGAGGTCCTCGCGCACGATCGCGACGGGGCAGCGGGCGCGCCAGGACAGCGCCGTGCCGACCGTCAGCGTCGCCGGCGGTGCGCCGCGCCGTCCGGTGACGAGCAGCTGCGCGTCGCGCGTGTACTCGGTGAGCGCGGGGACGGTCGACCCGTGCAGCAGGACGGCCGTGACGTCGAGGTCGGGGTGCGCTCGCGCGACCCTGGTGCACACCTGGCGCAGCTCGCCCACGAGGGCGTCGTCGTCCGCCGGGACGGCCGGGGCGCCGGCCCACGTCCAGGGACCCACCGCGGGCGCGGCGACGTGCGCGACGACGAGCCGTGCCCGACGCTGCACCGCAGCCTCGATGCCCCAGCGCAGCGTCCGCACGCTGCGTTCCGTCCCGTCGACGGCGACGACCACCGGTCCGTCGATCCGCATCCCGATCACCTCGCTGACCCTGGGTGACGACGCTGCCAGCATCGCCCCTCGAGGGCGCCCGGAGGTGGCACCAAGGTCCCGGCGCGCCCGTGACGCGCGTCGCGTCAGCTCGTGACGGGGTGCACCGAGCCGCCCGTGAGCCGCACGAGCTCGTCGAACGTCGTCGGGAAGACCGTGTGGGGCGTGCCACCCGCGGCCCACACGCGCGCGTACTCGGCGAGCGACTCGTCGACGACCGTCTCGAGCGGCGTCGGGTGCCCGACGGGCGCGACACCGCCGATCGCCTGGCCCGTCGCGAGCCGCACCTGCTCGGGCGTGGCACGCTCGAGCGTCGTGCGGCCGAGCCGGCGGGCGAGCGCGGTCGTGTCGACACGGTGCCGGCCGCTGGTCATGACGAGCAACGGCGTGCCGTCGGCCCAGAACACGAGGCTGTTGGCGATCTGCCCGACCTGGCAGCCGAGCGCGGCCGCCGCCTCCGCCGCGGTCCGCGCGGAGTCGGGCAGCTCGACCACCTCCCCCTCGACACCGGCGTCCGCGAGGGCCTGGGCGACGATCAGGGACCGGGCCGGCAACGAGTTCGTCGTGGTCACGGTCACATCCTGCCGCAGGTCAGGGGGTGCCCCGCGCACGCGTGCCCGTCTGCGTGCCGCGCCCCGGCGCGCGGTCCGCGCACGGACCTCACGCCGTGACGGGCTGCGACGTCTGCACACTGTGACCATGCCCGGACCGTTCGAGGAGGTCGTGCGCGCGCACGGTGCCACCGTGCTGCGCGTGTGCCGGGCGGTCGTCGGACCGCACGACGCGCAGGACGCGTGGGCCGAGACGTTCCTCGCGGCGCTGCGTGCCTGGCCGACGCTCGAGCCCGGGACGAACGTCGAGGCGTGGCTCGTGACGATCGCACGCCGCAGGTCGATCGACGTGTGGCGCGCGACCCGGCGGCGTGCGGTACCCGTCGGTGACCTGCCGGACGCGCCCGCGAGCGACCGGCACCGCGACCTCGACCTGTGGGGTGCGCTCGCGACGCTCCCCGACAAGCAGCGGCACGCGGTCACGCTGCACCACCTCGCCGGTCTGCCGTACGTCGAGGTCGCCGCCGAGCTCGGCGGCAGCGTCGAGGCCGCGCGGCGGGCGGCGGCCGACGGTGTCGCGGCCCTGCGTCGCACGGCGCCGCGGTGGTGGCACGACGAGCAGGACGGCGACCGCGCCGCCCTCCCGCAGACAGGAGACCGGTCATGAGCACCGTCGACGACGAGACCGCGCGCCTGCTGGCGGCCGTGCCGGAACCGGGGGAGCGGGCGATCGCCGACCTGCACGCGCGGCTCGTCGCACGCGCGCAGGACGCGGGCCTGCTCGACGTCGCGTACCGGACGCTCGACGCCCCGGTCGGCACCCTGCTGCTCGCGGCCACCCCGGTCGGGCTGGTCCGCGTCGCGTTCGCGGTGCAGGACCACGACGCCGTGCTGGCCGACCTCGCGGCGCGCGTCAGCCCGCGCGTGCTGGCGGCGCCCCGCAGGCTCGACGACGTCGCACGTCAGCTCGACGAGTACTTCTCGGGCGCCCGCCACCGGTTCGATCTGCCGGTCGACCTGCGCCTCGCGACCGGGTTCCGGCGTGCGGTCGTCGAGCACCTCCCGACGATCGGCTACGGGCGCACGGCCAGCTACGCCCAGGTCGCGTCCGCGGCCGGGCACCCCCGCGCCGTGCGGGCCGTGGGGACCGCGTGCGCGCTCAACCCGGTGCCGCTCGTCGTGCCGTGCCACCGCGTGGTCCGCTCCGACGGGTCCCCGGGCCGGTACGCCGGTGGTGACGCCGCGAAGGCGGCGCTGCTCGAGCTCGAGCGCCCCGGCGGGGACGCGTCCTGACAGGCCCGCGGGCCGCGGCGTAGCGTCGGCACATGTGCCGGAACATCACGACCCTGCGCGGCCTCGAGCCGCCCGCGACCGACGACGAGATCGAGGCCGCCGCCGTGCAGTACGTGCGCAAGGTCACGGGGGTGCGCACACCGTCGGCCGCGACGCGTGAACCGTTCGAGGCGGCCGTGCGGGCGGTGGCGGCGGCGACCGCCGCGATCCTCGCGGAGCTGCCCGAGCGCCGCACCCCGCCACCGACGGTCCCGCCGCTGCGCCGGCCGCAGGTGCAGGCGCGCATCGCGGAGCGGATGGCGGCCCGGGAGGCGCACGAGCGCGCGCACGAACTCGGGCTGCCGCACGACCACGACGACGGGCTCGTCGTCGTGCGCGACTGACCTGTCGCGCAGGGTCGTCGGGCGCGCGGGGTCAGACCTGCGCGTCGACGCCCGGGACCGGCCACGGCACGAGCCGGGGGATGCCCACGGGCGCGACGGCGGCGAGCGCGAGGAAGCGCGCCTCGGCACGGTGCAGGCGGATGTGCTCGTCGAGCGACCACGTCGGGCCGTTCGTGAGCTCCATGCCGCACGCGCACGCGATCGTCACGCGACCGTCGGCCTCCGTGCGCACGAGTCCGACCGTCGTGTGGTCCGTGAACGCCTGCGCCTTCGCGCGGCGCATCTCGGCGCTGACGGCCTCGGGGGCTGAGGGTTCGTCCGGGGTCACGCTGAATGATCGGACGAGAACGCCTCGTCGACCAAGCGGTCCAGCTCGAACGACTCGTCCCAGGTGCCGCCGCCGAGGCTCGGCATCATCTCCCGCAGCGCCGGCTGCCACGCCTCGACCCGCTCCGGGAAGCACCGCTCGAGCAGCGTGACCATCGTCGCGACCGCGGTCGAGGCGCCCGGCGAGGCGCCCAGCAGGCCCGCGATCGAGCCGTCGGCGGACGTCACGAGCTCGGTGCCGAACTCGAGGACGCCGCCGCCCTTGCCCTTCTTGATGACCTGGACGCGCTGGCCCGCGGTGATGAGCTCCCAGTCGGACGCGCGCGCCGTCGGCACGAACCTGCGCAGCGCGGCGAAGCGTGCCTCGCGCGACGCCGTGACCTCGCTGATGAGGTACTTCAGCAGGTCGAGGTTCTGCAGCCCGACGGCGAGCATCGGGACGAGGTTCCCCGGGCGGATGGACCGCACGAGGTCGAGCCACGAGCCGTGCTTGAGGAACTTCATGCTCCAGCCCGCGTACGGGCCGAACATGACCGCGGTCTCGCCCTCGACGACGCGCGTGTCGAGGTGCGGCACGGACATCGGGGGAGCGCCGATCTCGGCCCGGCCGTACACCTTGGCGTGGTGCTGGGCGACGACCGCGGGGTTCGTCGTGCGCAGGAACTGGCCGCTGATCGGGAAGCCCGCGTAGCCCTTGATCTCGGGGATCCCCGACTTCTGCAGCAGGCCGAGCGCACCGCCGCCCGCGCCGATGAACACGAACCGCGCGGTGACGACGCGCGCACGCCGGTGGCCGTTCCAGCGACGGTCGCGCAGCGTCACGCGCCACGTCCCGTCCGCGCGGCGGCGCAGGCGCGTCACCTCGGACTCGAGGTGCAGGGACGCGCCGCGGCGGACCGTGTCGTCGATCATCGAGCGGGTCAGGGCGCCGAAGTCCACGTCCGTGCCGGCGGTGGCACGCGTCGCGGCGACCGGCTCGTCGGGGTCGCGGTCGGCCACCAGGAGGGGAGCCCACCGGCGGATCTGCTCCGGGTCCGTCGAGAACTCGAGGTCGGAGAACAGCGGGTGGCTGCTCAGCGCCGCGTGGCGGCGACGCAGGTAGTCGACGCCCTCGGCGCCGCGGACGAACGTCATGTGCGGCGTGGCGGAGACGAAGCCGGAGCCACCGGGCAGGCGGTCCTTGCCGGCGAGGTAGTGCCACAGCTCGCGCGAGAGCTCGAACTGCTCGTTGATCGTCACGGCCTTCGTGATGTCGACCGAGCCGTCCGGGCGCTGCGGGGTGTAGTTGAGCTCGCACAGCGCCGCGTGGCCGGTGCCCGCGTTGTTCCACGGGTTGGAGCTCTCCTGCGCGACGGCGTCCCGTCGCTCGTGGATCTCGATCCGCCAGGACGGCTCGAGCGTGCTCAGGAGGCTCGCGAGCGTCGCGCTCATGATCCCCCCACCGACGAGCAGGACGTCCAGGTCCGTGTCGGTGCGGGGCTCGGTTCCGGGGGCGGTGTTCCGGGAAGGCACGAGCCGATCGTAAGTTGACGTCGAGATTCTTCACCGCGAGGCACCTGTGATCTTCCCGACATGTGACCTTGGTCTCTGGCGGGGCCGTGAGCAGCGCGGATGCCAGGTGCAGGTCGTCGCTTGCGTGGCCGAACGGGTGCGCGATCGCCGCCGACCGGGTAAAACGATGGCATGCCGCGCGATCACGACCTCGTCTCGAACCCGGCCGCCGAGCGCATCGCCGAGCGGACCCCCGACGACGCGGTGCTCGCCGCCGCGGACGCGCGGTCCGGGGGAGACCCGAGCCGGGCGCCCCGGTCGCTGCGGGCCACCGAGCTGGTCCCCGACGACGAGCCCGTGTCGAGCAACGACGAGTGGGACGACCCCGACCGCCTCTGAGCCCGCCCGCGCAGCCGGTCCCAGCGGCGTCCGTCCGGCGGTCGCCGCTTGCGCTACTTCAGTGCCCGGTGCGCTACTCCAGCGTGATCTGGGCCTGCTGCACCGCGCGCAGCAGCTCGTAGCCGTCGGCACCCTGCAGCACCGGGATCCCGTCGCGCGACGCCTGGTCCTCCGCACGCACCGAGCCCGACGCGGGGACGGGCAGTCCGTGCGCGAGCACGTGCTCCGCGAACGTCAGCTGACGCAGCAGGATCGCGCGCACCCGCTCGGGACGCTCCTGCGCGGCGTGCGCGTAGATCTGCGGGTCGTGCTGGCCGTCGTCGCCGATCAGCACCCACGACACCTGCGGCAGCTCCTGGGTGAGCCGCCGCAGCTGCGACAGCTTGTGCTCGCGGCCGCTGCGGAACCAGCCCGTGTTCGTCGGACCCCAGTCGGTCAGCAGCATGGGGCCGGGCGGGAACCCGAACCGGCGCAGGAAGCGGCCGATCGCGGGCGCGGCGTTCCACGCCCCCGTGGACAGGTACACCACGGGCATGTCCCGGCCCGCGAGGAGCCGCGCGTAGAGGCCGGCCATGCCGGGGACGGGCTCGCGGGCGTTCTCGTGCCGGACGAGCGTGTTCCAGGCCGCGACGAAGATGCGGGGGAGACGGGTGACGAGGACCGTGTCGTCGATGTCGCTCACGATGCCCGACCGCACGTCCGGACCGATCACGTGCACCGGCGCGGTCGCACGCGCGCCGTCCGCCGCGCGCAGCTCCACGTCGTGCCAACCGGGCGCGAGGTCGCTCGCCAGCCGCACGTCCAGGTAGCCGCCGCGGTCGGTCTCGACCCGGTGCACGCGGTCACCGACGCGCACCTCGACCCACGCGCCGGCGACCTGCGCTGTCGCGAACGACCGCCAGCCGCGCACCGCCGCCGCGGGACGCGCACCCGCCTGGGCCGCGGCACCCGCACCCGGCAGGTCCTGCTCGTGCACGACGGGCGCGGCCAGCAGCGTGCGGGCGAACACGCGCACCCAGCCCGGCGCGCCGTACCCGGCGTACGGCTCGATCCGCAGCGTCCAGCCGCGGCGCGCCAGCACCGCCGCGACGCGGCGGTCGAACGCGTCCTCGAGCCGTGCCGCGAGGTGCAGCCGCGCGTCGGGGTGCGCCGAGCACGGCCGCGACGTCCCGGGGCGGACCGCGCGCAGGTCGTCGCCGCGCTGGTCGTCGCCCCGGGCGCCGGGCCGGGCTCCGGGGGTCGTGCGTGGGCTCACCTGGCCGCCGACGCCTTGCGTGCCGCACCCGAGGCCGCGCGCGCGGCCTCCTTCTCGGTGCTCGCGCCCGCCGTGCTCAGCGCGCCGCCCGAGGACTCCAGGTGCGCCCGGACGAACCAGTGGAAGAGCTCCAGCTCGTGCAGGTGGCCGACCAGCAGGTCGTTGGTCACGGTGTCGAGCTCCTCGGTGTCGGCGGCGGCCTTGCGGTGCGCGGTGATCACCCCGACGTAGACCTCGTCGAGCGCGCCCAGGTGCTCCGTGGTCGACGCGCGGCCGATGCTGTAGTCGTCCCACGTGCGGTTCTTCACGAGCGCACCCGGGGTTCCCACCGGTGCGACGCCGAGCGTAGCGATCCTCTCGGCCACCGCGTCCACCATCGCGCGCACGGCGTCCACCTGGGGGTCGATCATCTCGTGCACCGCGATGAAGTGCGGCCCCACGACGTTCCAGTGGATGTGCTTGAGCGTGAGCGCCAGGTCGTTCAGCGCGTCCAGCCGCTCCTGGAGGATCGCCGCGACCGCCGCGCCGTCCTGCGGGGTCAGCGAGGGGACGGTGTACTTCGGCAGGTCCTTGCGCGCCATGTCAGGCTCCTCGTCTCGTGGTCGCGGGCCGTGCGGTCAGGCCCGGGACTCCACGCTGCCGCACGTCGCGACACCTCGCCATCGCAGACGGCCCCGACCGGCGCGCCGGTCCGGGACGCGCCGGGGCAGGCGCCCGGCGGGGGTGCCCCGGGCGTCTGCCCATGCAGGTCACCCGCGCGTCAGGGCGGCGACGGCCGTCCCGCACCGTCCACGAACGGGTCGCCGCGCTCCGCGAGCCGCTGCGCGACGTCGGTGGGAGCGAGCTGGGTGAGACCCGGGACCACCTCGTCCCACCAGCGGGGCGCGGCGACGCGCGGCTCGTGCCGGCCGCGCAGCGAGTACGGCGTGATGGTCGTCTTCGCGGGGTGGTTCTGGGACCAGTCGAGCAGGACCTTGCCGCCGCGCAGGTCCTTGCGCATGACGGCCACGACGAGCTGCGGGTGCTCGCGCGCGAGCTCGTGCGCCAGGTCCCGCGCGTACTGGCGCACCTGGACCGCGGGGCGGCGCCGGGGCAACGGCGCGTACAGCTGCATGCCCTTGCTGCCCGAGGTGACGGGCACGGTCGTCGTCAGGTCGTCCTTGGCGAGTCGCTGCGCGACGAGGTGCGCCACCTGCGTGCACTCGTCGAGCCCCGCGCCCTCGCCGGGGTCGAGGTCGACGACGAGCCGGTCCGCACCGCGCACCTTCCCGCCGCGGGTGACCGACCACTGCGGGGTGTGCAGCTCGAGCGCGCCCGCGTTGGTCGCCCACACCAGCCCCGCGAGGTCGTCGAGGAACGGCAGGTCGAGCTCGGTGCCCTCGTCGTCGTTGCCCGGCGCGGCCGGCAGCACGCGGTGGCGCAGCCACGGCGGCGCGCCGCGCGGCACGTTCTTCTCGAAGAACGGCTGCCCGTCGACCCCGTCCGGGAACCGGATGCGCGTGACGGGCCGGTCCTCGAGCTGGCGCAGCAGCGCGGGAGCGACCCGCACGACGTAGTCGATCAGCTCGGCCTTGGTCGTGCCCGTCGACGGGTACAGCACCTTGTCCAGGTGCGAGACGCGCACCTGCGTGCCGCCCACGTCGAACGTCTGGCGCTCGGGGGTCATGCCGCCTCCCAGGGGTCGGGGACCGTGTCGTCGCGCACCCCGAGCACGACCGGCTGGCGCAGCCGGCCCTGCGGGGTGCGGGTCAGGTAGCGCACCTGCACGACGAGCGTCGGGGCGCACCAGTGCGTGCCGCGTGCGTCGACCCGTGGCACCTCGTCGTCGAACGGGCTCGTGGCCGCGGCGAGCGGTACGACCTCGTCGTGCAGACGTCGCGCGAGGGCGCCCGTCAGGCCGCTGCCCGCCCGCCCGAGGTACCGCAGCGCCCCCGTCGCGTCGCGCGCGCCGAGCAGCAGCGCGCCCAGGCGACCGGACCCGCTCGTCTCGTCGCGCCAGCCGCCGACGAGCGCGGCGACGTGGTGCCGGTGGGCGGCCTTGACCCAGTCGGGCGAGCGGGCGCCCGGACGGTACGGCGACGCGCGGCGCTTGGCGACGACGCCCTCCAGACCGTGCGCGGCGGTGACCGACCAGAGCTCGTCGCCGTCGGTGTAGACGGGCGACAGCGCCACGCGCTCGGGCAGCACGAGCGCCTCGAGCGCCGCCCTCCGCTCGTCGTACGGGCGGGTCGCGAGGTCCACGCCCGCGACCCGCAACGCGTCGAACACGAGGTACGTCACGGGCCGGACCCGGGCGAGCTCGGCCGCGCGACGCGGGTCGCGCACGTGCATCCGCTCGGCGATCGCGGGGAACGACGGGATGCCCGCGTCCATCGCGACCACCTCGCCGTCGAGCACCGTGTCCGGCAGCTCCGCGAGCCCCGCGAGCTCCGGGTACGCGGCCGTCACCTCGCGCTCCGCGCGGCTCCACAGCCGCAGCACCGGGCCCGTGGTGTCCGCGATCGCGCGCACGCCGTCCCACTTGACCTCGAACGCCCAACCGGGACCGCGCGGCAGACCGCCCGAGGTTGCGGGGGTGGCCAGCATGGGGAGCACGGGTCCATCCTGCCCAGGACGGGGTCGGCGGGCGCGGGGGAGCGCGCGGCCGCACCCCGACGGGTGCACGTCGCGCGTCGCCACGAGCGCGGACGGCACGCCCCTGGCAGGCTGGAGCCCCAGGTCGGGGCAGGCGTGGGACACGACAGGCGAGCAGCGACGAGCCCCGGCAGCGGGCACGAGTGACGGAGGCGCACGATGCGGGCGATCTGGAAGGGCGCGGTCGCGTTCGGACTCGTCAACGTCCCGGTCCGGCTGTACGCCGCGACCGGTGAGCACGAGGTCACGCTGCACCAGGTGCACGCCGCCGACGGCGGGCGCATCCGCTACCGCAAGGTGTGCAGCGTCGACGGCGAGCCGGTGACGATGGACGAGATCTCCAAGGGCTACGAGACCGCGGACGGCGAGCTGGTCGTGCTGACCGACGAGGACTTCGCGCGTCTGCCGCTCGCCACCGAGCGGGAGATCGAGGTGCTCGAGTTCGTCCCCGCCGAGCAGGTCGACCCGATCCTGCTCGGCAAGACGTACTACCTGGAGCCCGACAAGACCGCCGCGAAGCCGTACGCGCTGCTGCGCGGCGCGCTCGAGGAGGCGGACCGGATGGCCGTCGTCAAGGTCGCGCTGCGGCAGCGCGAGACCATGGCCGTGCTGCGCGTGCGCGGCAGGGTCATCTGCCTGCAGACGCTCCTGTGGCCCGACGAGGTGCGGGCCGCCGACTTCCCCGTGCTCGACGCGGACGTCACGGTCAAGCCCGCCGAGCTCGCCATGGCCCAGTCGCTCGTGGACTCCCTCGCCTCCGACTTCGACCCCTCGCAGTTCGAGGACCGGTACGAGGCGGCGCTCACCCAGCTCATCGAGGCGAAGGTCTCCTCGGGCGACACGCGGTCCCTGCCCCAGCCCGCCGCGCCCGAGGGCGGCGAGGGCGGCGAGGTCGTCGACCTGCTCGCCGCGCTGCAGCGCAGCGTCGAGAAGGCCCGCTCCGCGCGCGGCGAGACACCCACCGACGACGGCGACGACGCGGCACCCGCCAAGCGCGCCACGAAGCCGCGCACGCGCAAGAAGCCCGCCGACGACGACGCGCCGGAGCCGACGCGCAAGAAGGCCAAGGCCAAGGCCTCGTGACGCCGGCGACACCGGTGACCCCGGACGCCGACGACGCGGCGCGCCGCGACCGCGCCGTCGCCACCCTGCGACGCGTCGCGTTCCTGCTCGAGCGCGCGCAGGCGACGTCCTACCGCAGCGAGGCGTTCCGCTCCGCCGCGAGCGTCGTCGAGCAGCAGGCGCCGGGGCGCCTCGCCACGCTCGTCGCGGCCGGGGGGCTCACCGACCTGCCGTCGGTCGGGGCCCGCACCGCGGGCGTCGTCGAGCTCGCCTGGCGCGGCAAGGAGGTCACCTACCTCACGGAGCTCGAGCGCGAGCTCACGGAGTCGGTCACCGCCGCACTCGACTCCGCCGGCGAGCACGCCGCGGCCGCCCGGACGCTGCGCGACGCGATCCGCGGCGACCTGCACGCGCACTCGGAGGCGAGCGACGGCGGCGCCTCCATCCAGGAGATGGTGCTCGCCGCCCTCGAGCTCGGCCACGAGTACCAGGCGATCACCGACCACTCGCCGCGGCTCACGGTCGCCAACGGGCTGTCCGCCGCGCGTCTGCGTGCCCAGCTCGACCAGGTCGCCGCCCTGAACCGGGCGGTGACGCCGTTCCGCGTGCTGTCCGGCATCGAGGTCGACATCCTCGACGACGGCACGCTCGACCAGGACCCCGACCTGCTCGCCGAGCTCGACGTCGTCGTCGCGTCCGTGCACTCCAAGCTGCGCATGGACCGCGCGGCCATGACGCGCCGCATGATCGCGGCGGTCCGCGACCCCGCGACCGACGTGCTCGGGCACTGCACGGGGCGCCGCCTGCTGGGCCGCGAGCGCCCCCGGAGCGAGTTCGACGCGCGTGCCGTGTTCGACGCGTGCGCCGAGCACGGCGTCGCGGTCGAGATCAACTGCCGCCCCGACCGGCTCGACCCGCCGCACGACCTGCTCGCGCTCGCGGTCGAGGCGGGCTGCGACTTCGCGATCGACACCGACGCGCACGCGCCGGGCCAGCTCGACTGGCAGCTGACCGGCTGTCTGCGTGCCGCGCAGCACGGCATCGACGCCTCCCGCGTGGTCACCACCTGGCCCGTCGAGGAGCTGCTCGCCCGCACCCACGCGTGACGAAGATCGCACGCCACGACGTCCGGCGTGCGCGAAGGGACCTGCACGCCGGGCTAGGGTCGCCTGCGGCCGCCGAGTCCGCCGGCCGTAGGACAAGACAGGAGTCGAACTCACGTGAGCCTCAACCGCACCGAGCTCGTGCAGGCCGTCGCCGGCAAGGCGGGCCTGACCGCGACCGACACCGACAAGGTGCTGCGCGCGTTCCAGGACGTCGTCGTCGAGCAGCTCGCCGCCGGCGAGACCGTCTCGATCCCCGGCTTCCTGGCGATCGGGAGCGCCGAGCGCGCCGCGCGCACGGGCATCAACCCCCAGACCGGCGAGAAGCTCGACATCCCCGCCGGCCACCGCGTGAAGCTGACCGCGGGCAGCACGCTCAAGCGCGCCGTCCAGGGCTGACCGAGCCCCCTCGAAGGCCCGGCACCCCGAGCAGGGGGCCGGGCCTTCGTCCTGCCCGCCGCGGGCGTCAGCTGCGGTCGGGCACCGCGGCCGCGTCCGCGTCCTCCCGGGCGACGTTGCGCCGCCTGAGGACCTGCGGGAGCACCCACCAGCAGAGCGCGAGCACGACGAGCGCCACGGCACCGACGACCACGCCCGCGACCCGGTCGAGCACCACGTCGAACACGAACGACGCGCTGCCGGCGATCGCGAGCGCCAGGACCGCGAGACCGAGCCGGGCGAGCATGTTGCCCGCGTCGACGATCTCCTCCTTCATGCGTTTGCGGAACAGCACCCGGTGCAGGCTCACCGGCGCGACGATGAGCGCGGTCGCGAGGATCGCGAGCACCACGAGGACCAGGTACAGGTCCTGCTGGTAGGCGTCCAGGTCCGCGAACCGCTGCTGGAACGGGATGGTGAGCAGGAAGCCCGTGAGGATCTGCGCGCCCGTCTGCGTGACGCGCAGCTCCTGCAGGAGCTCGTCCCAGTTGCGGTCCATGCGCTCGGTGAACGTCTCGTCGCGGTCCGTGTGGCGCACCAGCCCTCCTCGTGGTCGGGCTGGATCATCCCGCACGACGCGCCCGCGCGCGCGGCGACGAGGGCCCACCGACCACGGCGCGCGGCGAGGGAGACTGGAGCCGTGACTGCGCACCCCACGACGGACCCGACCACGAGCACCGACCCCGCGCCGGCGCACGACCCTGCACGCCGCGACTTCGCGTCCGACAACTACGCGGGCGCGCACCCGGAGGTGATGGCCGCGCTCGTCGCCGCGAACGGCGGGCACGAGACCTCCTACGGCGCGGACGCGTGGACCGCGCGGCTCCAGGACGTCGTGCGGGCGCACCTCGGCCCGCAGGCCGAGACGTTCCCGGTGTTCAACGGCACGGGCGCGAACGTCCTGAGCCTGCAGGCGGTCCTGCCGCCGTGGGGCGCGGTGGTGTGCTCCGGTGACGCGCACATCCACACCGACGAGAACGGCGCGCCCGAGCGCGTCGCCGGGATCAAGCTGCTGCCGGTGCCGACACCCGACGGCAAGCTCACGCCCGAGCTCGTCGACCGCGAGGCGTGGGGGTTCGGCGACGAGCACCGCGCGCAGCCCGGCGTCGTGTCCCTGACCCAGTCGACCGAGGTCGGGACCGTCTACACGCCCGAGGAGATCCGCGCGGTCGCCGACCACGCGCACGCGCTCGGGCTCGCGGTGCACGTCGACGGCGCGCGCCTCGCGAACGCGGCCGCGGCGCTCGGGGTCCCGTTGCGGGCGCTCACCACCGACGCGGGCGTCGACGTCGTGTCGCTCGGTGGCACCAAGAACGGCACGCTCTTCGCGGAGGCCGTCGTGGTGCTCGACCCGGCCGTCGCGACCGGCCTGCCGTACCTGCGCAAGATGGACATGCAGCTCGCGTCGAAGATGCGCTTCCTGTCCGCCCAGCTCGTCGCGCTCTACGAGGGCGACCTGTGGCTGCGTTCCGCCGCGCACGCCAACGCGATGGCGGCCCGCCTCGCCGCCGGCCTGCAGGACGCGGGGGCGGAGCTGCTGCACCCCGCCCAGGCGAACGGCGTGTTCGCGCGACTCACGCCGGCCGTGGCCGACGACCTGCGCCGGCGCTGGCGGTTCTACGACTGGGCGCACGGCACGGTGCGCCTCATGTGCGCGTTCGACACGACCGAGCAGGACGTGGACGACCTGCTCGACGCGACGCGCGCCGCGCTCGCCGCGCACCGCTGAGCCGACCGCGGTCCGACGAACGTGCGCATGCTCGTCGGACCGCGGACGTCGGTCCCGCCCCGCGGTCGTCGGCTCCGCGGGGCGGGACGGTGGACGGCGCCGGTGGCGGGGGAGCCGTCTCCTCCCACCACCGGCGCCCGATCGAGGCCGCCGGTCAGGCGGTCGTGCAGGCCGCGCCGTTGAGCGTGAACGCGCTCGGTGCGGTCGTCGAGCCGGTGTGGGTGCCGTTGAACCCGACCTCGACCGTCCCGCCCGCGGCGAGCGTGCCGTTCCAGGCGGCGTTCGTCACCGTCACGGTCTGGCCGGACTGCGACCAGGTCCCGCTCCAGCCCTGCTCGAGCTTCTGCCCGGCCGGGAGGGTGAACTGCAGCGACCAGCCGGACAGCGCGCTGGTCCCGGTGTTCTTGACCTTGACCCCGACCGACATCCCGGTGCTCCACGCGTTGGCCTGGTAGGTCACCGTGCACGAGCCCGTGGGCACCGTCGTCGGGTCGTCCGTCGGATCCTGCGTCGGGTCGTCCGTGGGGTCCTGAGTCGGGTCGTCCGTCGGGTCCTGCGTGGGGTCGTCCGTCGGGTCCTGAGTCGGGTCGTCGGTGGGGTCGGGCCGGTCGCCGACCTCGCTGAGCGACTTGCCGGTCGTGCTGCTCGGGCCGCCCAGCTTCACCTGGTGGTCGAGTCCGACGAACTTGCCGCCGTCCTGCCACAGGCCGGGCTTGAGGAGCTCGTACTTGGCCGAGTCCCAGGTCTTCCAGTCGTCCAGCAGCAGGCCCCCCGTGTCACCCGAGTTGGGGTTGAGCGACCAGAACGTGTGCGAGATGCGGCGCTCGATCATGAGGTCGCGCAGCGCGGTCATCCAGCGGTCCTGCCGCTCGTCCTGGCCGACCCGGCCGCCCCACTCACCGACGAGCAGCGGCGCGATGTTCTTCTTGTGGATGAACAGCCAGTTCGGGTCCCAGACGTCCGCCTCGAGCGTCGCCTTGGTGAACGGCTTCTGGAACCAGTCCTGCTCGAAGACCAGTGGCCCGTAGTCGTGCGGGGAGTACACGAGCTGGTCCTGGTTGGCGCCCAGGTCGACCGGGTGGTCGGTGACGCCGCGCAGGTTGCCGCCCCACCACGTGCCGTAGAACTCCTTGTTGTTGGTCGACGTCCAGGACACGCCCGGCTTGGGGTACACCTCGATGCCCTCGCACAGGATGAGGACGTTCGGGTTGATCGCGAGGATCTTGCGCCCGGTCACCTGGCACAGGTTCTTGAAGTTGTCCTGGTCGGTGGAGGAGTCCCACTTCGCGCGCGGGGAGGAGTTCGCGGTGCCGTGCGGCTCGTTCTTGATGTCCATCGCGACGAGCGTGTCGTTGTTCTTGTAACGGGCCGTGACCCACTCCCACGCGGAGTAGAAGTCGTCCACGGTCACCGTGCCCTTCCACCACACCGGGTGGAAGTGGCCGGCGTTGTCCGCCTCGGCGCTGTGCACGTCGAGCATGACCTTGAGGCCGTACTTCTCCGAGAGCGCGAGGAAGCGGTCGAACACCTCGAGCGACGTCTTCCCCACGAGCTCGGGGTTCACGTAGGTGTTCACGCCCGAGGAGACCGCTGCCTTGCCGGCCTTCCACTCGAGCAGCAGCTGGGTCGAGATCGGCACACGGACGATGTTGATGCCGTGCTCCGCCATGGAGCGCGTGACGTCCTCGAGGTTGACGGCCCACAGGCCGTGGAAGACGCGCTCGGTGGCGTTGAAGCCGAACCAGTTGGCGCCGGTGAGCCAGACCTCCTTGCCGGACTCGTCGACGATCTTGTTGCCCTGCGTGTGCAGCCAGTCGCTGGTGGGAGCGGCGGCCACCGGGCTCGCGGCGGCGACCGCCAGGGGAGCGGCGAGCGCCGCGACGGCGGCGATGCCGGCGACCACGCGCGCACGCAACGTGCGGCGACGGGTCACGGAAACGGGAGCGGACACGGTTCTCCTCGTCGAGGCGTGAGGTGGGGGCGTTCGGTGGTGTCCCCGCCGTCGGCGGGCGACGGCGGGGACGAGCCGCGGGCGGCCGTGCCGGAGCACGACCGCCCGCGGATCAGGTCACGAGCAGGTGGCGCCGTTGAGCGTGAAGCCCGTCGGAGCGTTGTTCGTGCCGTTGTGCGCACCGTTGAAGCCGATGTCGACGGTCTGGCCGGCGGCCAGCGAGCCGTTCCACGCGGCGTTCTTGGCGGTCACGGTCGAGCCGGACTGGCTCCAGTCGGCGCTCCAGCCCTGCTGCAGCGTCTGGCCGTTGGCGTACTGGAACGTCAGCGTCCAGCCGTTCAGCGCGGTCGTGCCGGTGTTGGTGACCCGGATCGACGCGGTGAAGCCGGAGTTCCAGCTCGACGCGTTGTACACGACCTTGCACGAGCCGGTCGTGGTGGTCGACTTCGTGGTGACCGACAGCGCGGAGGACGGCTGCGAGACGTTGCCCGCCGCGTCCTTGGCCCGCACCGTGTACGAGTACGCGGTCGCGGCGGTCAGGCCGGTGTCCGAGTACGTCGTGCCGGTCGAGGTGCCGACCTTCGAACCGTTGCGGTAGATGTCGTAGCCCGTCACGCCGACGTTGTCGGTCGAGGCGGTCCAGGACAGCGCCACCGAGGTCTCCGTGACCGTGCCCGCCGTCAGGCCGCTCGGCGTCGAGGGCGCCTGCGTGTCGACCGGGTCCTCGGTCGGGTCGTCCGTCGGGTCGTCGGTCGGGTCGTCGGTCGGGTCGTCCGTGGGGTCGTCCGTCGGCTCCTCGGTCGGCTCCTCGGTCGGGTCGGGGTCCTGGCCGTCCGAGCCCGGGATGACCGGGTAGGCGTTCTTCACGAGCGTGACGAACTGGTCCTCGAACCACTGGCCGGCGAGCGGCGCGTTGGGCGTGGCGCCCGTGAGCTGGTTGGACAGCTTCGGCGACACGAAGGTCGGGTCGCACATGCGGTCGAACCGCTTGCCCTGGTCGTTCTCGATCTCCGTCGACGCACCGTCGGACTCACCCGGGGGCTTGATCCAGACGAACGCGTCGAGGTGCGACGCGGTGTAGCCGGACGGCGACGCCTTCGGGAGCTCGCCGATGCCCGCGCCGAGCGGGTTGCACCACGCGCCGCGGTGCACGCGACGGTCGACGCGCGACTCGTTGACGTAGGTGTCGACGTTGGTGCTGGTCGAGACCTTCGTCGGACGGTTCGGGCCGCCCCAGCCGTTGCGCGAGGTGTCGATGAGCATGCCGAGGCTCGTCGGGAAGCCCTCGGCGACGAGCAGCCGGTGCATGTGCGCCGTGAAGTCGATCTCGTCGAAGTCGTTGTTCCACTCGTAGAACTTGCTCGAGCGGATCGGGTTGCCACCGAGCGAGAGCGTCGGGTCGGTGAGGAACGGCTCCTCGAGCGGCGTGGTGTTCGCGACGTCCGAGACGAAGCCGGTGATCGACGCGAAGCCCGCGTTGGTCGTCTTGGCGACCTCGGCGAAGATCTTCGCCGCCGGACCCGCGTTCGAGTCCCAGCCGAGCCAGCCCGAGTGGCCGATGTCGATGTAGTTGTAGACGTTGCCCAGCGCGTACAGCTTGTCCAGCGCGTACTTCACGCCCTGGCGGTAGTACGGCGCCGCCTGCTGGCACGCAGACTCGCTGATGTTGGTGACGAGGTTCGGCAGCGAGTCCGGCTCGATCGTCGCGGCGATGCGCAGGTTCGAGTACTCGGGCTTGCCGAGCAGCGCGACGATCGGGTCGATGTACTCGCTCTGGTACCGCGCCAGGCCCGCGTCCGTGGCGGGCAGCTCGCCGTTCGAGGCGAGCGCGTAGCAGTCACGCCCCGGCAGGTTGTAGATGACCAGGTTGAAGACCAGGGGCTTGCCCGCGGCCTTCTGCTGCTGCACCGCGTTGTCGAGGTGGAACTTCAGGCCCTTGCCGTCCGCGTTGCCCGTGATGGCGCTGATGCGGTCCATCCAGACGGCGGTCGGCTGCTTGGCGACGGTCTGCATCTTCGCCGCGAGCGACGCGTCGCTCTGCTTGGCCGCCGACGCGCGCACCGAGCTCGCCCACGTCGGGTTCACGTACTGGACGGCCCCGGCGTAGGGGTTGTCGACCCGGGCCTCGGCAGCCGAGGCCGGCGACAGGAACGACAGGGTGAGGGGAACTGCGACGAGTGCGGCCGTCGTGGCTGCGCCGACGGTACGACGGCGCCGCCTGGCGACGCTGGGTCCGTGTCGGGACACGTGGTCCTCCGTGTGGTCGAACGGCACTCCCGCGCGACAGTGCGCGGGCGAGGGTCGCCGGGGTCGTCGGTGACCAGGACTCAACCCACCACGCGTGCGTTCTCCGGGGGAGGCCCTAATCGATTCGCCGATACGGGACGCCTCCGGAAGCGGTTCCGTGACACGGTTCAGCGGGGTCCGTCACGGTTCGTCCCGCGCCCGCGGACCCCACCCCGCGGCGCTCAGTGCGCGTGGGGAGCCGTGCTCCCACGCACCGCGAGCGCGCCCACGGCGAACGGGACGCGCGTCGGCTCGCCGTCGCCACCCGCGTCCAGCGTCCCTGTCACCGCCGCCGCGAGCGCGTCACCCAGGTCGTGCGCGAGCGCGGGCAGGCTCGTGAGCGCGGGCGTCGCCAGGCGGCACAGCACGCTGTCCGCACCCGCGACGACCGACACGTCCCACGGCACGACGAGGCCCGTGCGACGTGCCACGTCCAGCCCCGCGAGCGCCATCACGTCGCTCGCCAGCACGACCGCCGTCGGCCGCACCGACTGCGTGAGCAGCCGTCGGGTCGCGCCCGCCGCGCCCTCGACGCTGCCGTCCGTCACCACGACGTCCACGGACACGTCACCGTCACCGAGACCCTCGCGCATGCCCCGCTCGCACGCGGCCGTGCGCAGCCGGTCCGCGGGGTCCGCCACGAGCGCCACCCGGGCGTGCCCGAGGCCGCGCAGGTAGCGGGCGACACGCGCGTACGCCTCCTCGTCGTCCACCTCGACGGCCGCGAGACCGGGCGCGACGCCGACGGGTCCGATGGCCACGGGCCGCAGCCCTGCCTCGGTCGCGGCGCGCAGGCGCACGTCGTCGGAGCGCACCTCGGGGACGACGACGACCTCGCACCGCCGCTCCGCGCCCCACCGGCGGTACAGCTCCGCCGCCGCGGCCACGTCAGGGACCACCCGCAGGTCCACCCCGAGCCCGCGGTCGTGCAGCGCGCGCTGCAGCACCGCGACGACGTCGAGCACGGGCGCGCCGTGCAACGTCTCGCCGGCGACGACCGCGAGTCCCACGGCCTGGGCGCCCGCACGCATGGAGCGTGCGGCGGGGTTGGGGCGCCAGCCGAGTTCGTCGGCCACGCGCAGCACGCGTTCCCGAGTCGCCACGGAGACGCCGCGTCGGTCGTTGAGGGCGTACGACACGACCGCCGTCGACACGCCCGCGGCGCGAGCCACGTCGGCGATGGTCGGTCGTCGTCCTGATTTGGGGGCTGCCGGAGTTGCCACGATCACCTAGTCTGTCGCCCGATGCGGACGAATGGCATCATCTCGGCTCCGACGATGTGGACGGGGTGACCGGTGACGGCAGCGACACCAGCGCGGCGGGGGACCCTCCCCGGGCCCGCGCGGAGGACGGTGGGCGTACTGGCCCCTGTCGTGGGGGGCTTCTACTTCGGCGCGGTGATCGCCGGGGTCGCGCGCGCGTGCAGGGCAGGTGGGCATCGGGTCGTCGCGGTCCAGACGTATCGGGCCGGACTCGAGCGGGAACCCGTCGTGACCTCGGACGACGTCCCCGTGGCGATCGACGCGGTCGACGGTCTCGTGGTGCTCTCGGGCGCCCTGCCGGCCGACCGGCTCCTCGCCCTCGAGCACTCCGGGATCCCGGTCGTGCTGGTCAGCGAGGACGAGTCCACAGGCACCGCGCCGGTGGTGCTGCCCGACAACGCGCACGGCGTGCGCGCGTCCGTGGAGCACCTGGTCGCGCACGGTCACAGGTCCATCGGGTTCATCGGCTGTCTCGACCAGCGGGACATGAGAGAGCGGTTCGAGGCCTACCGCGAGACGCTGCTGGCCAACGACATCGCCCCTGACGACGGCTGGGTGTACCCCGCGAGCGACAACAACGAGGCCGGCGGCCAGGCCGCCGCCCGGCTCATGCTCGCCGACGGCATGCGGACCACCGCGGTCGTCGTCGCGACAGACCGCAACGCCTCGGGGTTCGTCGCCGGGCTGCGACAGGCCGGCCTGTCGGTCCCGCGCGACCAGGCGGTGGTCGCGTTCGACCACGCCGACTTCGGCGCACGGCTCACCCCGCGCCTGACCACCGTGGACGCGCACTTCGACCGCGTCGGCGAGGCCGCCGTCCGCCTCCTGCTCGCGCGGCTGCGCGGCGAGGCGGTGCCCGTCGGCGAGCACCGGACGCCGACGTCGCTCGTGGTGCGCGAGTCGTGCGGGTGCACGCCGCTGCGCCGCATCGAGGACTCGGGCACCGACTGGCGCGACGAGCTGCTCGACCTGGTGCGCACCGCGTTCGCGGGCGGACGGGTCACCGTGCCGGCCCCGCACGCCGCGCGCGGGCACCGCGACAGCCACACCGACGGCCGCGGGGTGCGCGGGGGTGAGCGCCACGAGCGGCGGTCGCCCCAGGAGGCGTGGTGGCGCGCGGTCGTCGAGCCGCTCACCGCGGCCCGCGGGGGAGTGCTGCCCGAGGACCTCGCGATGTCCCGCCTCACCGAGCTCACCACCGGCCTGCAGCCCTACCCGGACGCTCTCGAGCTCCTGGTCGCGGTCGTGCGGCGGGCGCACGACGCGCTCCTCGCGGGCGACGAGCTCGACGCGCGCGCCCGCGAGGCCGTCGAGTCCGCGACGACCGAGGTCATCCTCGCCCTGACGCGCGGCTGCACGGCCGCGCTCCTGCAGCGCGCCGGGCGGCTCGAGTCGACCCTCGTGCACCAGTACGAGGTCGCGACCGACCTGCTGCGCAGCGACGGCGCCGACCCGCGCACGCTCGACTGGCTGCCGCGCTCGTTGCGCGGCCGTGCGTGCCTCGCGCTGTGGGCGGACGGCTCGTCCGGCCCGGACCGACCGCTCGAGATCGTCGGGGTCCGGGACGGGTCCGGCGGGCTCGCGCGGCTCGTCGGCAGCCGCACGGTCGCCGCGGAGTTCCCGCCCGCCGCGATGCTGCGTGGCGGCATGACGGCAGAGGCGACGTTCGTCGTGCCTGTGACCTGCGGGAACAGCGACTGGGGGCTGCTCGCGCTCGAGGGCGCCGTCGACGCCCGGTCCACCACGGCCCGGGACCGCGCCAACCACTGGGCCGCGCTGCTCGCGGTCGCGCTCGACCAGCAGAGCATGCTCGAGTCGCTGCACGAGCAGCGCGTGCAGCTCGAGCAGGCCGCCGCCCGCGAGCGTGCGCTGGCCGACGCGGTCCGGGCGAGCGAGGAGCACTACGCGCTCGCGTCGATGGCCGCCGACGACGGCACGTGGGACTGGGACGTCTCGGCCGGCACGGTCTACTACTCGCCACGCTGGAAGCGCACGCTCGGGTACGACGACGACGCCGTGGGCTCCTCGCCGACCGAGTGGCTCGAGCGCGTGCACCCGGCGGACCGGGACGAGGTCTCGACCGCGATCGCCGCCGCGCTCGCCGGGGTCGACACGACGCTCGAGCTCGAGCACCGCGTGCGCTCCGCGACCGGCGACTACCGCTGGCTGATGTGCCGCGCGATGACCGTGCTCGACGACGCCGGCTGCCCCGCGCGCGTCGTCGGGACCATCGTCGACGTCACCGAGCGCAAGCAGTCCGAGATCGCGCAGCAGCAGGACGCGCTGCGCGAGTCCGAGACGGGCCTCGCGACCCGGCTGCTGTTCCTCGACCGGCTCGGCGGCGCGGTCGTGCGGGCCCACCGCGTGCACGAGTTCGACTGCGCGCTCGTCGTGGTCCGGCTGCCCGGGCTCGACCAGGTCTCGCGCGGCGAGCCCACGGTCTCGGTCCGACAGCTCGCCGAGCGGCTGCAGGCCGCGGTCCGCGCGGGCGACACCGCGGCGCGCATCGCGGAGGACCAGATCGCGCTGCTGCTGGAGGACACCGCCGGCGCGGGCGTGCCGATGCGCGTGCGCCGCGTGATCGACTCGCTCGAGGCCGAGCTGGGCGAGCGCGTGCGGGTCGGTGTCGTGCCGAGCGTGCGGGGCTGCGCCGATGCGTCGGCGGTGCTGCGCGAGGCCGACATCGCGCTGGCACGCGCGGCGGCGGGGCCGGTGCGCACGCACCTGTGAGCGGACGCGAACGGCCTCGCCCGGGAAGGGCGAGGCCGTTCGCGTGTCAGGCGCGGCGCCGGGTCCCGCGCCGCACCCCAGGGGTCAGGAGCGCGGGGTGTCAGGAGCGCGGGGTGTCAGGAGCGCGGGGTGTCAGGAGCGCGCGCGCGACGGGGCGTGCCCGGCGCGGCTCGCACCGTGACCGCCGCGCGGCCCGGAGTCGCCGTGGCCGCCACGCGGGCCCGAGTCCACCCGGATCCGCAGCGGGCGTCCGGCGACGCGCGTGCGGGACAGCCGGTCGACGGCCTCGGCGGACAGGCCGCCGGGGATGTCCACCAGCGCGAAGCTCGGGAAGATGTCGATCTTGCCCACGTCCGCGCCCGTGAGGCCGCCCTCGCCCGTGAGCGCGCCGACGAGCGCACCCGGCTGGAGGCCGTCGCGGTGCCCGACGGCGACGCGCCACCGCGGCGGACCGCCGGCGATGTGGATGCTCGTGCGGCGACGCTCGCGCGGCGGGGCTCCGTCGCGGGACGCGCCGACCCGGTCGTGCGACGGGGCGGCCGCGGCACGCGCGAGCGCGTCGTCGAGGTCGTCGGCAGCGCCGGGGCCCTCGTCGCCGACGGCGAGCGCGAGCACGGTGGCGAGCAGGTCGGCCAGGTCGGCGCCCGGGTCCTCGCGCACGAGGTCCGCGACGGCCGCGCGGTACACGTCCAGGCGACCGGCGGACGTGCGCTGCGGTACGCGCTCCAGCAGCGTGCGCACCCGGTGCGCGCTGACCTCGGCGGGCGAGGGGATGGTGACCTGCTCGAGCGACGTGCGCGTGGTGCGCTCGATGGTGCGCAGTCGCGACTGCTCGGCGGGTGTGACGAACGTGAGCGCGGTGCCGTCGCGGCCCGCACGGCCGGTGCGACCGATGCGGTGCACGTACGTCTCCGGCTCGCGCGGCACGTCGAAGTTGACGACGAGGCCGATGCGCTCGACGTCGAGCCCGCGCGCCGCGACGTCCGTGGCGACCAGCACGTCGAGCGCGCCGCTGCGCAACCGCTCGACGATCTTCTCGCGCTCGCCCTGGGCCACGTCGCCCGAGATGTACGCCGCGGACACCCCGCGCTCCACGAGCGCGGAACCCAGCTCCTCGGCGTTGCCCCGCGTGCGGACGAACACGATCGCGGCGTCCGCGTCGGTGACCGCGAGGACGCGCGCGAGCGCGCCGGCCTTGTGCCGGAACGGGACGACCGCGTAGGTCTGGCGCACGCTCGTCACGGTCGAGGACTGGCGGGCGACCGTGACCTCGACCGGGTCGACCATGTGCTGCTCGGCGACACGGCGGATCGGCGTCGGCATCGTCGCGGAGAACAGCGCGACCTGACGCTGCCGCGGTGCTCGCGACAGGACCTTGTCGACGTCCTCCGCGAAGCCCATGCGCAGCATCTCGTCGGCCTCGTCGAGGACCAGGAACCGCACCTGGTCGAGCACGAGCGACCCGCGCTCGAGGTGGTCGATCACACGCCCGGGCGTGCCGACGACGACCTGGGCACCGCGCTGCAGCGCACGCTGCTGCGGCAGGTACGGCGAGCCGCCGTACACGGGGACCACGTCGACGCCGGGCAGGTGCTTCGCGAAGGAGGAGATCGCGTCGGCGACCTGCATCGCGAGCTCGCGCGTCGGGGCGAGGACGACGGCCTGCACGGCGCGCAGCGCGGGGTCGACCGCGGCGAGCAGGGGCAGGCCGAACGCGGCGGTCTTGCCGGTGCCGGTCTGCGCGACGCCGAGCAGGTCACGCCCGCCGAGCAGGGCCGGGACCGCGCGCTGCTGGATGGCCGACGGGGTGGTGAAGCCGAGGTCCGTCACCGCGCGGTGCAGCGCGGCGGGCAGGCCGAGGTCGTCGAACGTGGGCCCCGACGGGGCGACGGGGGAGTCGGGACCGGCAGGCACGGGGGTGCCCGCGTCGGTCGAGGGGTCGGTGAGGACGTGCGAAGGCGCACGGGTGCCCGAGGGCAGCGACATGGAAGGCCGTTCCGTTCGAGGGAGGACTGAACCGGCGCCCGGATGGCGCACGGCTGTCGCAGCCCCGACACGCACCCGGCAGGTGACTGCAGGTGCCTCACGTACGCGACGCGACTCCGGCTGGCAGCCAGGGCATCGGTCGACTCGAACTTCTGGGGGACGCGACGAACTCCGCGATCGGCGACAGCCTACCCGCCACGGGCGTCCCGGCGCAGGCCACGGCCGGACGGGATCCGGGTGAGTTCGCGCACACCGGTCCGCAGAGTGCGGTCACAGGCCCCGGGCGCGACCCTCGATCGCGGGGCAGGTGTCCATCACGACGTCCAGCCCGGCGTCCCTCGCCCGGGCCGCCGCGGCCTCGTCGACGACGTCGAGCTGCAGCCAGACCGCACGCGCCCCGCGCGCGATCGCCTCGTCGACGACACCGCCCGCGAGGCCCGCGTTGACGAACACGTCGACGACGTCGAGGTCACCCGGCACCTGGTCGAGCGTCGCGTACCCCGGGGCGCCGTGCACGGTCGCCGCGGACGGGTGCACCGGCACGATCTCGTGGCCGAGCTGCTGCAGGTACGCCGCGACGCCGTACGCCGCTCGGGACGTGTTCTGCGACAGCCCGACGACGGCCCACCGGCCGGGGGAGCGCAGCAGGCGGTCGATCACGTCCGGGTCGTTGGTGTGCACGTCGACAGCCTCGCACGCGCGCCGCGCGGGTGCGCGGGGGTCGCATTCGGGCCGCATAGGATCGGGCCCGCACACGACGAGGGAGCGGCGACCGCGTGACGGAGCAGGCTGAGCAGGGCACCCGGGACGACCACGGCGAGGGTCCGGCCGTGACGACGCGCGTCCTGACGGTGCCCAACGCCATCAGCTTCGCGCGGCTGCTGCTCGTCCCCGTGTTCGGCGTGCTCATCGCGTCCGGTCGGGACGGCTGGGCGGTGGTGGTCCTCGCGGTCTCCGGGGCGAGCGACTGGCTCGACGGCGTGCTCGCCCGTCGGCTCGGTCAGGTCAGCCGGCTCGGCCAGCTCCTCGACCCGGCGGCGGACCGGCTGTTCATCGCCGTCACGCTCGTGGGGCTCGTCTGGCGGGACGTGGTGCCGCTGTGGCTGCTCGTCGTGATCCTGGCGCGCGAGGTCGTGCTCGGGATCATGCTGATCGCGCTCGGGCGCGCGGGCTACCCGCCGCCGCAGGTGCACCTCGCGGGCAAGGCCGGCACGTTCGCCCTCCTGTACGCGTTCCCGCTCCTGCTCCTCGCGTCGTGGGACTCGTGGGTCGGCACGGTCGCGGAGGTCGCCGGATGGGCGTTCGCGCTGTGGGGCGTGGGCCTCTACTGGTTCGCGGGTGCGCTGTACCTGCTCCAGGCCCGCCGGCTGCTGCACGCCCCGCCCACGCGTGAGGCCCCCGCGTGACGACGCGGCACACCACGGCGGAGCGCGGCGGGCGGCGGCCCGACGCGTCCATGACGCTGCTCAACGAGGTCTACAGCTCGTCCCTCGACGAGGGGTACGCGCTCGTGGCGGCGCGCCGCGCGGCCGGGAACGCGACGCGCCCGAACGCCGCGCGCCGGGCCGTGGTCCTCGTCGTCGCCGTCGGAGTGGGCCTCGCCAGCTCCGCCGCGGCGATCGCCCTCCACCAGCCGACCGCGGCCGCGCAGGAGGCGCGTGAGCTGCTCGAGTCGAGCATCGTCGACCGGAGCGAGGAGGCCGCCGCGCTGCAGGAGGAGGTCGCCGCGCTCAGCTCGAACATCACCGCGCTGCAGTCCGCGCTCGTCGGGCCCGAGAGCACCCTGCTGCAGGAGGCGGCCGCGGTCGGCGTCGTCGAGGCCGGTCAGGTGCCGGTCGCCGGCTCCGGGCTTCGCGTCGAGCTCTCGGACGCCCCCGACGCGGACCCGGACGCGGGCGACGACGACGCGCGCGTGCAGGACGTCGACCTCCAGATCCTCGTGAACGGCCTGTGGTCCGCCGGTGCCGAGGCGATCGCGATCAACGACCAGCGTGTGACGGCCACGACCGCGATCCGCAGCGCCGGCAGCGCGGTGCTCGTCGACCTCGTGCCGCTGTCCGGTCCGTACCGCGTCGAGGCGCTCGGCAACCCGGTCGAGCTCCAGACCGGCCTCGCCCGGGACACGGCCGGCCAGCTGCTCACCGCGCTGCGCACCACCTACGGCATCGGCGTGGACATCTCCCGGCAGGACGAGCTCTCGCTGCCCGGTGCCGGGCAGGTCACGCTGCGTCACGCGACCGTGCCCGACGACGCGCTGCCCGACGCGCTGCGTCCGACGCCGCCGGCCGCCGACGATCGCGCGACACCCGGCCCGACCACCGACGGCACGCTCGACCAGGGCGCCGGCACCGCCGGCGGGTCGTCGCTCGACGCCACGGCGGACCGCCGGGCGGGCGACGCGCCGAGCCGGTCGGTTTCGTCCCGCGGGGCGCGTGTGGCAGGGTCGGCCACGCACGCGGCCGCGCTGCCCGCCGAGCCGCAGGTGGCAACCGTGCGTGAGCCTGGGGAGGGACAGCCGTGATCGCGGTGATCGGACTCGTGATCGGCGTGGTCGCCGGCCTCGTCCTGCAGCCCACCGTGCCCGCCGAGCTGCAGCCCTACCTGCCGATCGCCGTGGTCGCCGCGCTCGACGCGATCTTCGGCGGTGTCCGCGCGATGCTCGACGGCATCTTCGACGACCGCGTCTTCCTCATCTCGTTCCTGTCGAACGTGATCGTCGCGGCGCTGATCGTGTTCCTCGGCGACCAGCTCGGGGTCGGCAGCCAGCTCTCGACGGCCGTCGTCGTCGTCCTCGGCATCCGCATCTTCTCCAACGCCGCGTCGATCCGTCGCCACCTGTTCAAGGCCTGACCGTGACCGCTCGCGACCCCGCCGCCGACCCCGCGGGGGAGGACCGCGCCCGGCCGGCGGCCCCTGACGCGGTCGTGCCCGCGGTGTTCGACCCGCTCGCCGACACGCCCCCGACGGACGACGGCGCGCCCCGGCCGCCCGAGCCCGCCGACGACCAGGCCGCCGTGCCCGCGTCGTACGAGGACGGAGTGTCGGACGACGGGGTCCTCGACGACGTTGTCGTCGACGACGGTGTCATCGACGACGCGCTCGACGACCAGCTCGACGGCACGCCCGCCGACGTGCCCGACGACGTGTCCGTGGAGACGTCCGACGACAGGCCGGGCGACACAGCGGTGGACGACGAGGCGGTGGACGACGAAGCGGTGCACGACGAGGCGGTCGACGCCCGTGTCCCGTCGGACGACGAGCTCGCGCGCCCGTTGTACGACCCGCTGCCGCCGTCCGACGACGAGCTCGACGACCTGCCGGGGGACCCGCGCGGCACGCTCGCCGAGTCCGACGGCGAACCGGCCGACGTGCCGCCGAGCGAGCCGGATGCGGACGAGACGGCGACCGACGACGCAGCCGCCGACGACGCAGCGGTCGACGATGCAGCGGCCGACGAGGGGCTCACCGACGAGCAGGCCGACGAGCAGGCCGCTGCGCGGGCCGCGGTGCCCGCGACGAGCGCCGCGTTGGTCGACGTCCCGTCGCGCAGCGGCTGGGCCACGCTCGCGCGTGCGATGGCACCGCGTGCGACGCGCGCCCAGATCGCCGCCGGCGTGCTCTGCGCGCTGCTCGGGTTCGCGGTCGTCGTGCAGGTGCGCCAGAACGACGAGAGCGCCCTGTCGGGGCTGCGCCAGTCGGAGCTCGTCCGCGTGCTGGACGAGACGACCGAACGTGGTGACCAGCTGCGTCGCGAGGTCTCGGAGCTGCGCGGCGAGCGTGACCGGCTCGCGTCGGGCTCGGACGGTCAGGCCGCGGCGATCGACTCGCTGCGTCGCAGCGCGATCACGCAGGGCATCCTCTCGGGCCGGCTCCCGGCGCAGGGTCCGGGCGTCCAGGTGACGCTGCTCGACCCCGGCCGCGACCTGCAGCCCGTGACGATGCTCAACATGCTCGAGGAGCTGCGGAACGCGGGCGCGGAGGCGATCCAGCTCAACGACCGTCGCATCACCGCCAGCTCGGCGTTCACGGGGACGCGCGGTGACGTGCTGCTGGACGGGGAGCGCCTCGAGCCGCCCTACGTGTGGTCGGCGATCGGCGACCCGTCGACGCTGTCGATCGCGCTGCAGATCCCGGGCGGGGCGATGGCGACGGTCCGTGGCACGGGCGCGACCGGGGCGGTCGAGGAGCGCGACGAGGTCGTGGTGTCCGCGGTCCGTACGCTGCCCGACCCGGCGTACGCGAGCCCGGTACCGATCGAGGCGGGCTGACGATCGGGGCGCGACGCGGCCGGAGGGCTGCGCTCGGGCCCGCCGATTGCATAGGGTGGACCGATCGGGACGCGACCCGACGGTGGGTTCGACGACACAACCGATGACGGACACGGGAGGCCTTGATGACCGACGACGAGCGGGCGACGCACGCCGCCGGCCCGGAGACGACCGTCAACTTCGGCCAGATCGGCCCGGTCGAGATCGAGCAGGGCGCGCCGGTCGGTCTGACGCCCGACGAGTCGTCCGCGGTGCAGGCACTGCCGCCGACGTCCGCGCTTCTCGTGATGGAGCGGGGTCCGAGCGCCGGCGCCCGGTTCCTGCTGGACGCGGAGCGCACGGTCGCGGGCCGGTCGACGCAGGCGGACATCTTCCTCGACGACGTGACGGTCTCGCGCAAGCACGCGGAGTTCGTCCGTGAGGGCTCGCACTTCGTCGTGCGGGACATCGGCTCGCTGAACGGTACGTACGTGAACCGCCAGCGGATCGACTCGGCGGCGCTGCGCTCGGGTGACGAGGTGCAGATCGGCAAGTACCGCATGACGTTCCACCCGAGCCCGCACCGCGAGGACGCATGACGCGCACGGGGACCCGGCCGTGAGCGGGACCTCGAGCGCTCGTCGCTCCGCCACCGAGCGGGTCGCCGCCTCGACGGCCGAGGTCGGGTCCGTCGACGCCGCGGCGCCCGGCGACGCGACGGGCGAGAGCGCCGCGTCCCGCGAGCAGGAGCCCTGGCCGCGGGGCATCTCGCGCCGGGCGTCCATGCGCATCTCGGACGTGCTGCAGGCGCTGCAGATCGAGTTCCCGGCCGTCACTCCCTCGAAGCTGCGGTTCCTCGAGGAGCAGGGTCTCGTGGAGCCGGTGCGTACCCCGGCGGGCTACCGGCAGTACTCGCCGGCGGACGTCGAGCGCCTGCGCTTCGTGCTGCGCCAGCAGCGCGACCGCTACATGCCGCTCAAGGTCATCGGCGAGCGCCTGGCCGCGTTGGACGCGGGCGAGGAGGACGAGCCGACCCCCCGGGCCCGCCTGGCGGCTGCCGACGGCGTCCTGGCGCGCCCGGACGCGCGGCTGTCCGCCGACGCGCTCGCGCGTGACGCGGGTGTCGAGGCGACGTTGGTGGCAGAGCTCGTCGAGGCCGGCGTGCTGACGCCCGGCCCCGGCGGCGGGTTCGAGCCGTGGGCGCGCGAGGTCGTGGTGACCGCCGCGGCGCTCGCCGAGCACGGCATCGACGTGCGGCACCTGCGGCAGTTCCGCGCGGCCGCGGAGCGGCAGGCGGACCTCGTCGAGCAGGCGGTGGCGCCGTGGAAGGGCCAGCGCAACGCCTCCGCGCGCGCGCGTGCGGCGACGATCGCGGCGGAGCTCGGGGAGCTGTGCGCGCGGATGCACACGGCGCTCGTGCGCTCGTCGGTGGCCGACCTCCTGCCGTGACGGCGGCCCGCCCGGCCGCGCAGGACGCGGGCTCACGCGTTCGTCGCGCGTCCGGCGCGAAGCGGCGGCGGGCGACGTAGCGTGGACCCTGTGGACCCGGATCTCGTCGTCGTCGAGGTGGTCGGGGTGCGACGGCACCCGACCGTGGACGAGAACGTCGTGCTGCTCCTGGACCCGGACTCCGAGCTCGTCGTGCCGATCCTCGTCGGCCCGCACGAGGCGGGTGCCATCGCGGCCGCCCAGGCGGGTGTCGTGCCGCCGCGTCCGATGACGCACGACCTGCTGCGGGACGTGATCCTCGCGGAGGGCGACCAGGTGCAGCGCGCGGCGATCACCCGGCTCGAGGACGGCGTCTTCTACGCCGAGCTGCTGCTGGGCAACGGTGCGCGGGTCGACTCGCGCGCCTCGGACGCGATCGCGGTGGCGCTGCGGTTCGGCATCCCGGTCCTGTGCTCGGCCGAGGTGGTCGCGGTCGCGGGTGTCGAGGTGCAGCGCGAGGACAGCCCGGACGACGACGTCGAGCGGTTCCGGGAGTTCCTGGACCAGGTGACGCCGGAGGACTTCGAGACGGGCGACGAGCCCGGGGAGAGGTGATCCGGAGGTCAACCTTCACGTTGAGGTTGAACTTCAGACACGCCCGCCGCGACACGCCCCGCGTGTCGTTGCGTCCGGGGGTCGGGGTCCCTAGCGTTGCCCTCAGGCGGTCGGGCGATCGCACGACCGTACGACGACTGGAGGAAGCGTGGCCAACGAGAATGCGGAGGACGTGACGATCGTCCCGCAGCGCGCGCAGGGCCTCCTGTTCGACGACGACCTGCCGGACCTGGACGACGCGACCGGCTACCGCGGCCCCACCGCGTGCCGCGCCGCGGGCATCACGTACCGGCAGCTGGACTACTGGGCCCGCACGGGCCTCGTGGAGCCCTCCGTCCGCCCGGCCACCGGCTCGGGCACGCAGCGGCTCTACTCGTTCCGCGACATCCTGGTGCTCAAGGTGGTCAAGCGCCTGCTCGACACGGGCGTCTCGCTGCAGCAGATCCGTACCGCGGTCGGGCATCTGCGTGAGCGCGGTGTCGACGACCTGGCCCAGATCACGCTCATGTCCGACGGCGCCTCGGTCTACGAGTGCACGTCGGCGGACGAGGTCATCGACCTGGTCCAGGGCGGGCAGGGTGTCTTCGGCATCGCGGTCGGCCGCGTGTGGCGTGAGGTGGAGGGCTCGCTCGCCGAGCTCCCGACGGAGCGCGCCGAGGAGGAGACCCCCGCGCCCACCGGCCAGGACGTGCACGACGAGCTGGCGCTGCGCCGGCGCGCACGTACCGCGGGCTGAGCCCCGGCACCACCCGACGTCCACGAAGGCCCGCGGTCCCTGCGACCCGGGCCTTCGTCGTACCTGGGCCCTCGTCGTGCCCGGCCGTTCGTCGTGGCCGGACGCTCGACGGGCGAGGAGCCGTACTAGCGGCGCGGCGCGCGCAGCGCGCGGTCCAGGAGCGCGTCGAAGATGCCCGACAGCTCGGCGGCGGCCTGGCCGGGCCACGCGTGCACGGGCTGCGCGGCACCCTGCGCCTGCTGCAGCGCCGCCCGCTCGGGCACCGAGGGCGCCAGCAGAAGGGGCCCGTACAGCGAGCCGAGCTCCTCGAGGCGGTACGCCTGCTCGAGCGAGCGCGCCCGCACGCGGTTCACGGTGATGCCGAGCGGCTGCAGCTGCGGCGCCGGCCCACGCCGCAGCTCGTCGATCGTGCGCATCGCGCGGCCGACGGCCATCACGGCGAACAGCCCGGGCTCCGTGACGACCATGGCCCGGTCGCACGCGGTCAGGCCCGTGCGCGTGAGCGAGCCGAGCGACGGCGGGCAGTCGACCAGGACCAGGTCGTAGTCCTGGACCCACGACAGCGCGAACCGCAGCCGGTCGAGGTCGTCGTCGCCGAGGCGGTCGTGCTTGGCGTTGCGCTCCGAGCCGACGAGCACGTCGAGACCGCCCTCGGCCCACGAGCTCGCCACGGTCGCGGACCGCACGGTCTCGGCGTTCGGGGTGTCGAGCACGTCGGACACGTCGCTGCGCTCGGCGCGCGCGCCGAGCGACATGGAGCAGTCGCCCTGCGGGTCCATGTCGACGACGAGGGTGCGCAGCCCTCGTTCGAGGGCCGCGGAGGCCAGGCCGAGCGTCACGGACGTCTTGCCGACGCCACCCTTGAGGCTGCACACACCGAGCACGAGCACCTGGTAACCGTATCGGCTGCGGCGCGCCCGGGGAGACCGTGTCCAGCGGGCACGAACCGGGCGGACCGTGAGGAAGTCGGGCGCGGCGGCGTGCGTCCTCGCTGGTGGGCGCGCAGAATCGCCCCATGACACTGCGCCTGACCCGGTGGGGGCACTCCTGCGTGCGGTTCGACGACGAGACCCGCCACCTCGTCGTCGACCCCGGCGCGTTCTCCCGCCTCGACGACGCCCTCGCGGGCGCCCAGGCGATCCTCGTGACCCACGAGCACGCGGACCACCTCGCGGTCGAGACCGTCGCGGACGCGGTCCGCGGTGGCGTCCCGCTGTGGGGTCCCGCGCCCGTCGTCGCGCTGCTGCGCGAGGCAGGTGCCCCGCAGGAGCGGCTGCACGTCGTGAGCGGCGGGGACCATGTGGAGGCCGCGGGCTTCCAGGTGCGGGTCCTGGGGGAGTGGCACGCCGTCATCCACCCGGACATCCCGCGCATCCCGAACGTCGCATACCTCGTCGCAGGCGTGCTGCACCCCGGCGACGCGCACGTGCAGCCCACCGACGCGCCCGACGTGCTCCTCCTGCCGATCTCCGGCCCGTGGTTCAGCCTGACGGACGCCGTCGACCGGGCGCGCGACATCGGGGCCAGGCGCATCGTGCCGATCCACGACGGGCTCCTCAACGACCGTGGTCTCGGCCTGCTGCACACCCTCGTCGGCCGTCTGGTGCGCGACAGCGAGCTCGTCGTGCTCACCGCGGGGGAGTCCCTCGAGCTCGCTCACCCCGGAGGTGACGTCATGACCGGCACGCACCCTGACCTGCCGCCCCACGCCGACGAGATCCCGCTCCTCGAGCAGGACGAGACCATCCCGCCCCGCCCGGAGGAGGAGGTCGCGGACGTCGCGCGCGCCGTGCCCGACCCGCTCGGGCACGGCGGTGGCCAGTGAGAGCCGGTTCGTACGGCATCCTGTGAACGTGCAGATCACGCTGGCAACTGAGGACGACTGGGCGCGAGTGCGTGAGATCCGGCTGCGCGCTCTCCGCGAGGACCCGGGCGTCTTCGGCTCGTCGCTCGAGCGCGAGGAGCGGTTCAAGGAGAAGCACTGGCGCATGCGCACCCGCACCGTGCCGACGTGGCTCGCGGTCGATGCCGACGGGCTGACCCGCGGGCTCGTCTCGATGCTCCTGGAACCGGGTTCGCCCACGGACGACCGGCACATCGTGAGCCTGTGGGTCGCGCCGGAGGCGCGCCGGCGCGGCATCGGGTGGGCGCTGCTCGACACGGTCCGGCAGGCCGCGATCGCCGACAAGGCCCGGACACTGTCGCTCTGGCTCGTGGACGGCAACAACGCCGCGGGCGACCTGTACGTGCGCGCGGGGTTCGCTCGCACCGGCGAGCGGATGGCGCTGCCGCGAGACCCGGACGTCACCGAGGAGCGCTACGTCCTCAAGCTCCCTCGCCACCGCTGACCTGCACGGCACCGCCTGCTTCCGAGAACGCTCTGAGAATCGGTCGTCACGATCGTTCCCATGAGCACGGTCCTCGAGGGACGACCCCCCACCGCGTCCGCCCGCCTCCCGCGACCCGTCCCGCGTAGCGCCGCACCGGGCGGCGCGGTCGTGCGCGGTGCGCTGGTGGTCGGCTGCCTCCTCGTCGTCGCCTTCTGGTGGAGCGGGACGCCCGCGGCGGCGGGCGCCACGCCCGGGGGCGCGGCCACCGGCGCGGGGGAGCTGGCGGGCCTCCTGGCGGCGTTCCTGGTGTGTGCGCAGCTCCTGCTCATCGGCCGCGTGCCCTGGTTCGAGCGCGCCGTCGGCTTCGACCGTCTCGTCGCGTGGCACCGGTCCCTCGGGACGAGCGTCGTGCTGCTGGTCCTCACGCACGTCGCCCTCATGGTCGTGGGCGGGGCGCTGCTCGACCGGCAGACGCCGTGGGGCGAGGCCGTCTCGATCCTGACGACGCAGCCCGAGATGGTCAGCGCGTTCGTCGGCACCGGGCTGTTCGTGCTCGTCGGTGCGACCAGCGCGAGGCTCGCACGCCGCGTGCTGTCGTACGAGGCATGGTTCGTCGTGCACCTGTCGGTATACGTCGGCATCTACCTGACGTTCGGCCACCAGATCGCCGCCGGCGCGCACTTCGTCGCCGACCCCGTGGCGCGCGCGGTGTGGACCGCGCTCTACGTCGCGACCGCGGCCGCGCTGCTCACGTGGCGGGTCCTCGTGCCGCTGCTCGCGCACCGCCGGATGCTCCTGCGCGTCGAGCACGTGGTGCCGGAGGCGCCCGGGGTCGTGAGCGTGTGGCTGCAGGGCCGCGCGGTCGACGAGCTGGAGGCGCGTGGCGGGCAGTTCGTGCTGCTGCGGTTCCTCGTGCGCGGGCACCTGACCACGGCGCACCCGTACTCCCTGTCGATGGTGCCGACCGCGCACCGGCTGCGGGTCACGGTCGCGGCGCTCGGTGACCACTCCGCCGACGTGGCGCGGCTGCGGACCGGGACGCGCGTGCTCGTCGAGGGTCCGTTCGGGCGGTTCACGGCGGACGCGGCGCGCGGCCACCGGTCGCTCCTCGTCGCGGGCGGCGCGGGGATCGGCCCGATCCGCGCGCTCGCGCAGGAGCTGGTCGCGCGCGGGCACGACGTCCAGGTCGTGCACCGCGCGCACGACGTCGCCGGGCTCGCGCTCGGCCGTGAGCTGACGGGCGTGCCGGGCCTGCGCTACCTGGCGCTCCCGGGACGCCGCGCCCAGCTCGGGTACGACCCGCTGGACCGCGAGCACCTCGCCGCTGCGGTCCCCGACATCGCCGGACGCGACGTGTTCGTGTGCGGTCCCGAGTCCATGACGGCCGCGGTCGTCGACGTCGCACGGACGCTGGGCGTCCCGCGGCGAGCCATCCACCACGAGGAGCTGAGCCTGGCATGAGTGCAGCACGCTGGCGCGGGACGCTGATCTACACGGGGACGCTGGCGACCATCGGGACTGTCGCGTTCGCGCGGTTCGGCCCGCTGGCGCAGGCCGAGGCGCCCGCCACGGCCGCTGGCGCGTCCAGCGGGAGCATCGGGGGAGCGGCGCCGTCCGTCGTCGGCGTACCCGGCTCGGCGTCGGTCGCGCCGGGTACGGGGACGGACCGGTCCGGCACGTCGGCGACCGACCCGGCGGACCCCCAGACCGGAACACCGCAGGCCGAGACCGTCACGGTCGTCGGGTCCGTCGCGCAGACCCGGTACGGGCCCGTGCAGGTCCAGGTGACGTTCACGGGGTCCCGCCTCGTCGACGTACGCACGCTGCAGGCCCCGAGCTCGCACCCCGAGAGCGCACAGATCTCGGCCCGGGCGACCCCGCTGCTGGCTCGCGAGGTTTTCGCCGCGCAGTCCGCGTCCATCGACACCGTGTCCGGCGCGACGTACACCTCCGAGGGCTACCGCGAGTCGGTCCAGTCGATCCTCGACCAGCGGGGCTGACCGGTGCGGGTGAGCGAGCACGTCATGGGCACGGTCTTCTCGCTCGACGTCCGAGCGACCGCGCCCGATGTCGCGGCGCGTGCGGCCGCGGACGCGTTCGCGCTGCTGCGCGAGGCCGAGGCACGGTTCAGCCCGTTCCTGGCGGACAGCGAGCTGCGCCGGTTCGAGCGGGGCGAGTGCGCGCCCTCGTCGGACCTGCGCGAGGTGCTCGCGATCGCGGAGCGCGCGTCGGCCGACAGCGGCGGCGCGTTCGACGTGCGGGCGCCGGACGGGTCCCTCGACACGAACGGCGTGGTCAAGGGCTGGGCGGCCCAGCGGGCAGCCGACGCGCTCACGGCCGCCGGCTGCGGCGCGTTCTGCCTGAACGCCGGGGGAGACGTCGTCACCCGCGGGGCCCCCGAGCCCGGGCGCGGCTGGCGGACCGGGGTGCGGGACCCGCACGACCCGCGGCGCATGCTCGCGGTGGTCGAGCTGGGTGACGGCGCCGTCGCGACGTCGGGCGTGTACGAGCGGGGCAGCCACGTGTGGGACGGCCGCACGGGTCGCCCGGCGACCGGGCTCCTGGCGGCCACCGTCGTCGCGGACGACCTCACGACCGCGGACGTGCTCGCGACGAGCGTGCTCGCGCTCGGGCCCGACGGCGTCGCATGGGCGCTCGACCACGGAGCGCGCGACGCGTTCGGCGTGCGGCCCGACGGCCGGCTCGTCACCGTCGCGCGCGCGGCACCGTCGCCGGGAGCGTGAGCGTGACGGTCGTGCCGGGCCGCCCGTCGGCACGGGGACCGGCGTCGACGCCGCCACCGTGCTGCGCGGCGACCTCGGCGACGAGGGCCAGCCCCAGGCCGTAGTGGCGCGCGCCGTCGTCGCTGCGCGCGCGCCGCGACGCGAACCGCTCGAACACGTCGAGGGAGCCGCCCGCCGGCAGACCGGGCCCGTCGTCACCGACCTCGACCGTCACCGATCCTCCGGTCGCGCGGGTCGTGACCTCGACGGTCGTCGTCGCATGGTCGAGCGCGTTGTCGACGAGGGCTGTGACGGCGCGCCGCACGGACGTGGGGGAGACCTCGGCGACCGGCCCGGTCCCGGGAGCCCCGAGGTGGACCAACGCCACGCCGCGTTCCTCGGCGGCGGCGGCAGCGGCGTCGACCACCCCGCGCACGAGGGCGTCCAGGTCGGTCGGCTCGGTCTCGGGAGCGCGCGTGTCGGCCGCGACGAGCATGTCCTCGAGGATCGCGGTCAGCGCGCGGGCGTCCGCCAGCACGCCGTCGACCGCCTCCGGGACGCGTGAGTCGCGCGCGAGCACCCCCTCGCCCTGCAGGCGGCGCCGGAGCAGCTGCACGCGGGTCGTCAGCAGCGTCAGGGGAGTGCGCAGCTCGTGGCTCGCGTCGGCGACGAACCGCCGCTGCAGCGCGAGCGCCTCGACGGTGGGCCGCACCGCACGCCGGCCCAGCCACGCGCCGCCGAGCCCCGCGATCAGCACTCCGGCCGCGCCCGCGACAACGAGCGCGATCACGAGCCGCTCGGTCTCCTCGTGCGCGGGACGCGGGTCCAGCACCGCCTGCGTCACGCCGTGCCGCGCAGGCGCCGTGAGCACGACGAAGGACCCGTCGTCGTCCGCCACACGCGACCACTGCTCGGTCCCCGTGACTGCCGCCGCACGCAGCGCCGCCACGTCCGGGAGGGGGGAGGGCATGCCGTCGGACACCTCGAGCCCGCGCGGGCCGTCGATCGCGAGCCACACGCCGGCGGGTGCGTCCCGCACGTCGTCGGCGGTCCGGACGGCCGAGCGCAGCCGGTCCTCACCCGCACGAGCCTGCGTCGTCGTGACGACGGCCAGTACGACCGCCGCGACCAGCACGACGCTCGCGAGCACCAGGGCCGCGGTCTGCCACCCGAGCACGGCGGCCGTGCGCCGCAGGCGGGTCTGCTCGGCCGGCGTCAGCCCGCTCACGCGTCACCCAGCCGGTACCCGAGCCCGCGCACCGTCGCGACCGCCGACCGGCCGAGCTTGCGGCGCAGGTAGTAGACGTACGTGTCGACGACGCCCTCGTCGTCGACGCCGTCGAACACGTGGGCGAGGATGTCCGCGCGCGAGAACACCTGCCGTGGGCGGGTCGCCAGCAGCGCGAGCAGCGAGCACTCGCGCTCGGACAGGTCGACCGCCGTGCCGTCGGGGCCCGTGACCCGCCGCCCGCGGACGTCCAGCTCGCGCGACCCGAGGTGCAGGACGCCCGTGGGCACCGGACCGGCCGCGCGTCGGTGCAGCGCCCGCAGGCGCGCCGCGAGCTCGTCGAGGTCGAACGGCTTGCCCATGTAGTCCTCGGCGCCGGCGTCGAGCCCGGCCACCCGGTCGGCCGGGTTGCCGAGCGCCGACAGGACGAGTGCCGGAGCGGTGACGCCACGTGCCCGCAACCGCGTCAGCAGGTCGAGGCCCTCGAGGGCCGGCAGGCCGCGGTCGAGCACCAGGAGGTCGAACGGCCGGGTCAGGCCGAGGTGCAGACCACGCTGGCCGTCGCGCGCGAGGTCGACCCGGTAGCCCTCGTCCGTCAGGAACTCCTCGAGCATGCCCGCGAGCTCGCGGTCGTCCTCGACGAGCAGCACCCGGACCCCGTCGTTCGTCATCGGCACGCCTCCCGGCCCATCGTAGGCGCCAAGCGCCGCGCGGCCGTCACAGATACCACCGGGGGTATGCGACCTACGTCCCGCGTCGCCCGTCGGCACCCCACCTAGCGTCGGCTCCAGCAGCACGTCCAGGAAGATCGGAGCAGTCATGAAGGTCGTCGTCATCGGGGGCGTCGCCGCCGGGATGTCCGCAGCCGCCCGCATCCGGCGGCTCGACGAGACGGCGCAGGTCACGGTGCTCGAACGCGGGCACCACGTGTCCTACGCCAACTGCGGGCTGCCGTACCACGTGGGGGAGGTCATCGCCGACCGGTCGCGCCTGCTGGTGCAGACCCCGCAGAGCCTGCGCGCGATGCTCGACATCGACGTGCGCACCGGGGTCGAGGCCGTCGCGATCGACCGCGAGGCCCGGACCGTCCGGGTGCGCGACCTCGCGACCGGCGCCGAATACGACGAGCCCTACGACCGCCTGGTGCTCGCCCCGGGAGCCGAACCCGTGCGGCCGCCCGTACCCGGCGTCGACCTGCCGGCCGTGCACGTGCTGCGGCGCATCGGCGACATGGACGCCATCAAGCGGCTCGTCGACGGCGCCGGGGGAGCGGGCCGCGAGGGCGGGGCCCGGCACGCCGTCGTCATCGGCGCGGGCTACGTCGGCCTCGAGATGGCGGAGAACCTGCAGCACCGCGGCGTCACCGTGGCGGTCGTCGAGATGGCCGACCAGATCATGCCGTCGATGGACCGCGAGCTCACGACGACCGTCGAGAACCACCTGCGCGCCCACGGCGTGAGCCTGCACCTCGGCACCGCGGCCGCCGCGTTCACCGCGCTGCCCGACGAGCGGGTCCGGGTCGAGCTGCGGGACGGCTCCACGATCGACACCGACCTCGTGGTGCTCGCCGCGGGCGTGCGGCCCGCGGTCGGGCTCGCCGTGGACGCGGGGCTCGAGCTGGGGCCGCGCGGCGGCATCCGCGTGGACGCCCACATGCGGACGTCCGACCCGCACATCTGGGCCGCCGGAGACGCCGTCGAGGTCCCGCACACGGTCCTCGAGGGCAGCTGGCTGATCCCGCTGGCCGGACCGGCCAACCGGCAGGGCCGCGTGGCGGCCGAGAACGTCTGCGGCCGCGACACCACGTACTCGTCCACGCAGGGGACGTCGGTCGTGCGGGTGTTCGACATGGTGGCCGGGGGCACGGGAGCCTCCGAGCGGCAGCTGACCGCGGCCGGGATCCCGTTCCGTACGGTGAGCACGCACCCGCACGGGCACGCCGGGTACTACCCGGGCACGGCCATGATGCACGTCAAGATCCTGTTCACGCCCGACACCGGCAGGCTGCTCGGCGCACAGATCGCCGGCTTCGACGGCGTCGACAAGCGGCTCGACGTGCTCGCGACCGCGCTGCGCGCGGGCATGACCGTCGAGGACCTCGAAGGGCTCGAGCTCGCGTACGCACCGCCGTTCGGCTCGGCCAAGGACCCCGTGAACATGGCGGGCTTCGTCGCCGCGAACACGCTGCGCGGCGACCTGGAGCTCTGGCACGCGAGCGACTACCCGGACGCGACGCAGGGCGCGCGGATCATCGACGTGCGCGGGCCCGACGAGTTCGCGCTGTGGCACCTGCCCGGTGCCGAGAACGTGCCTCTCGAGCAGCTCCGTCAGGAGCAGGAGGGCTGGGAGCGGGGGACACCGCTGCGGCTCTACTGCGCCGTGGGCTTCCGGAGCTACCTCGCGTACCGGATCCTGGTGCAGCGCGGCTTCACGGACGTGCGCACCCTCTCGGGAGGTATGGCGACGTTCCGCGCGTTCCACGACGTGACGCCGAGCGAGGTCGACACGCCCGCGCCGGTCATCTCCTACGCCGCGCCGACCGGCGCGCCCGCCGAGGGCACGGGGAGGCTCGTGGACCTCGACTGCACCGGCCTGGCCTGCCCCGGCCCGATCATGAAGCTCCAGGAGCGCATGACGACGCTGTCACCCGGCGACGAGCTCCTGGTGCACGTCTCGGACGCGGGGTTCCGGCTCGACGCACCCGCGTGGGCCGCCCGCAACGGCCACACGGTGCTGGACCTCACGCCCGAGGGACCGGGATACGCCGCCCGCATCCGCAAGGGCGGTGCACCCGGCGACGTCCCCGCCCGACGCCCCGCGCGCGACAAGAAGTCGTTCGTCGTGTTCTCCGGCGAGCTCGACAAGGTCCTCGCCGCGTTCATCCTCGCCAACGGGGCGGCCGCGATGGGGGACGACGTGTCGATGTTCTTCACGTTCTGGGGGCTCAGCTCGCTGCGCCGCCAGGACCCGCCCCGACGCGAGCGGACCGTGCTCGACCGCATGTTCGCCGCGATGATGCCGCGGGGCGCCGATCGCCTGAAGCTGTCGAACCTCCACATGCTGGGGGCGGGGACGCGGCTGATGAAGAAGGTCATGCGTGACCACCAGGTCGCGACGCTGCCGGAGCTCATCGCCTCGGCGCAGGCGTCGGGCGTCCGCCTGGTCGGCTGCACGATGACGATGGACCTGCTGGGCATCGCGGTGGACGACCTCGTCGACGGCGTCGAGCTCGGTGGCGTCGCCACGTTCCTGGGCGACGCGTCCGAGTCGAACGCGGCCCTGTTCATCTAGCGCCGTCCATCTGACGGGGGATCCGGGCGGCTGCTCCTCGTCCGGCCGTCTGAGCCGGGCTGACATAATGTGCATTATCGGCGTTACGCCGTGATGCTCGCCCGGTGACGACGGACCGGGTCGCTGGCGCGATGGCCCCGATGGAACGCGTCCTCGGGATCGGTGGCTGCTTCGTCCGCTCGGCGGACCCCGACGCGCTGCTCGCGTGGTACCGCGACGCGCTCGGCATGGACCTCGGCCCGTACGGGCTGTGGCACCAGGACGACGGCCCGACGGTCGTCGCGGCGTTCCCGACGGACTCCGAGTACCTTGGTGACCCGACGCAGCGCACGATGCTCGGCTTCCGCGTACGCGACCTGGACGCGATGCTCGAGCAGCTGCGCGTCCTGGGTGCCCGGGTGGACCCGCAGACGCAGGACATGGACGGCGTCGGCCGGTTCGGCTGGGTCACCGATCCGGACGGCAACCGGGTCGAGCTCTGGCAGCCGGCGTGACCGCTCCTGGCATACCGGGTGTCGAACGGGTGTTCGACACCCGGCAGTGGTGTCACGGGACCGCATGACGCGGGACAGCGAGGACGTCAACCGCCGGCTGCTCCGCGCGCGGGACGACTACCGCACGCGCACGACGGGCGGGCCCGAGCCCGGGTCGGGGACCTGGGCGATGACGCGGCGCTCGCGTTCTACGTCGACGTGCTCGGCCTCGAGGTCGGTGCGGATGTCGACTTCGGCCCGATGCGCTGGCTCACCGTCCGGGTGCCCGGTGACCGCAAGGAGATCCTGCTCGAGCGCCCCGGCCCGCCCGCGCACGACGAGCAGACGGCCGAGCAGGTGCGCGACCTGGTGACCAAGGGCGCGGGCGGGGGCTGGCTCGCGTTCGAGACCGCCGATGTCGACGGCACGTTCGAACGGCTGGCCGCAGCCGGCGTCGACGTCACGCAGGAGCCCATGGACCAGCCCTACGGTCGGGACTTCGGCATCCGTGACCCGTTCGGCAACCACATCCGCATCGGGAGCCTCAAGGGCTGAACGACCGGACCGCAAAGCCGTTGAGCCGGCCCCGGTCGCCGTGTCAGGGTGCTCGGCATGCGATGGGTCACCGCGGACGAGATCACGGCGGCACGCGACGCGTTCGAGCTCGCGATCGACGGCTGGCGGCGGCCGCGCGCGCACGGGGTCGGCCTCGTCCCGTCGGACGCACCCTCGCCGCGGCCCGAGCACTTCCCGCTCGTGAACTCCCGCGAGCACATGCTGCCGGGCGTCGTCGTCGCGCACGTCGTCGGGCACGCGCGAGGCACCGCGGCCTACCGGCTCACCCGGGCCGGGCTCGAGCGCGCGGTCACGATGCTCGCACCGGCCGAGGCGTGCGACGTCTACCAGCACCCGAACCTGTGGACGTGGCGCGACACGTACCTGCCGAGCCTCGACTCCGACCCGGACGCGACGCTCGTCGCCGTCTTCCTGGACGACGAGGACGACGAGGACGACGCGACCACGGTGCCGGACCCGGCGGTCGCGGCGTTCCGCGGCGCGCTCGCGGCGCGCTGACGCTCAGGGCGTCCAGACCGCCGGCCAGGCGGGAGCGGTGAACCCGTCCCCGAGGAAGAACCCCGTGTGCGGCGGCTGGTTGTACGCGGTGTTCTGCCACGCGATCGCGACCCGGTACGTCTGGTCGTGCAGCAGCGTCGGCAGACGCAGGCTCGTCGCGATCGGCGTCGCGTAGATGCGCAGCGCGGAGTCGTCGCTCGTCGGCCAGACCACCTCCTCGCGCCAGTCCCCCAGCAGGTCGCCGGACAGCGACGGCGTGGCCTTCGTGCCGTTGTTCGAGTGCACGTCCGAGGCCGTGAGCAGCCGCGTGTCGCCGCTCGGGCCGTACTTGTCGACGCGCGTCTGGTCGAGCAGCTCGCGGACCGGGTCGCCGTCCCACCAGGCGAGGAAGTTCGTCGACGAGGGCTTGCGGCCGATCTCCTGCCCGGACGTGCTGCGGAGCTGGGAGTCGGCCGACGACCACGACTCCGCGCCGGGCGAGCCGGCCCACACGTCGTCGGACACCCCGCGCCCGTTGTCGGTGGTCGCGCTCGTGCGCCAGAGCAGCTGCCCGGTGCGGGCGTCGGCCATCCACGAGTCGGGCTGCGAGGTGGACTCGGTGACCTTGTAGTACTCGAGCCCCGGCCTGCTGGGGATCAGGTCGCCCACGTGCCCGGCGTCGCCGTGACCGGTGCCGTTGCTCCACAGGAACCGACCGTCGTCGTCGATCGCCGCGGCGCCGTAGAGGACCTCCTGGCGCCCGTCGGAGTCGACGTCCGCCACCGCGAGCGCGTGGTTGCCCTGCCCGGCGACCGATGCGTTGCCGCTGCTCGAGCTGTTCGAGTCGAACGTCCACCGGCGCGTCAGCGCCCCGCCGCGGTAGTCCCACGCGACGACGACGGCCCGCGTGTAGTACCCGCGCGCCATGATGATCGACGGGCGGACGCCGTCCAGGTACGCCGTGCCGGCGAGGAACCGGTCGACCCGGTTCCCGTACGAGTCGCCCCAGCTCGAGACCGTGCCGCGCGCCGGGACGTACGACGTCGTGGCGCCGATCCGCCCGTCGGAGCCCTCGAACACGGTGAGGTACTCGGGCCCGGACAGGACGTAGCCCGACGAGTTGCGGTGGTCGGCGTTCGCGTCGCCGATCACCTGCCCCGTGCCCGAGCGCGTGCCGTCGGCGGTCTTGACCGCGACCTCGGCTCCCCCGTCGCCGTCGAAGTCGTAGACCTGGAACTGCGTGTAGTGCGCACCGGCCCGGATGTTCCGGCCCAGGTCGATGCGCCACAGCCGCGTCCCGTCGAGCCGGTAGCCGTCGAGGTACACGTTCCCCGTGACGCCCGACTGCGAGTTGTCCTTCGCGTTCGTCGGGTCCCACTTCAGGACGAGGTCGAGGTCCCCGTCGCCGTCGAGGTCGCCGACGCTCGCGTCGTTCGCGGTGTAGTCGCTCCCCGGCTTGGAGATCGGCACGTCGAGGTAGCCGTTCGCGAACGTCAGGCTCGCCGCCGAGGACGCCTGCTCGCTGCCGCCGACGACCGCGCGGACCGTGTAGCGCGCGGACGACGACGCGCCCGCGTCCAGGTAGCTCGTGGTGGTCGTCAGCGGTGACGAGGTCAGCCGTGTGCCGTCGCGGTAGACGTGGAACGTGACGTCACGGGGGTCGGTGCCGAGCAGCCGCCACTGGACGAGGTTGCCGCTGCCGGAGCGGACGCTGATGACGCCGCGGTCGAGCCGCTCGGCCTGCCAGGCGCCGGCAGGCGGGACGGTGGGCGTGGGCGTGGGCGTGGGCGTGGGTGTCGGGGTCGGCGTTGCGCTCGGCGTCACCGAGGGCGTGCTGGATGCCGTCGGTGACGGGGTGCTCGTCGGCTCGCTCGTCGGTGCGACGCCGCCGGTGCACGCCGTCCCGTTCAGCGACACGCTCGTCGGGACGCGGTTCGCGGACTGCCACGAGCCGATGAAGCCGAACGACGCCGAGCCGCCCGCGGCGAGAGCGGCGTTCCAGTCGACGTTGCGGGCCGTGGCCGTGCTCCCCGACTGGGTGACCGTCGCGTTCCACGCCTGGCTGACGGTCTGACCGTCGGCGAACGTCCACGCGACGGTCCAGCCCGTGAGCGCGTCCCCGAGGTTCCTGACGACGACCTCGGCGCCGAACCCGCCCGACCACTGGCTGGTGACCGTGTAGGCGGCCGTGCAGCCGGTGACCGCCGCCGCCGGGCTCGCGACCAGCCCTGCCGCCGCGAGGGCACCCGCCACGCCGAGCGCGGCCGCCGTCGTCGCGGGACGTGCACGGTTCGTCGTCGTCCGTCGCATGTCCCGAACGTACGGGAGGGCGCACGACGGACCGCAAGCCTCGTCGGGAAGCGCGCTCCCTCCCGAAACGATTCCGCCGCCGCGTGCACGTGAACGCACCCCTCGTCGTCCGGCTGCTCCGGCACGACCGCTCGCGACCCGACCCCAGCCGTTCCCGGACGCGCCTCGTCCACAGCGGGCGCCGGCCACGGCCCGCGGCCGCTCGCGGGCGGGCACCGTGGCGCACATGACGCCACGACACTGGGACGCGCACGGCCCCGACGACGACCTCGCCGACCTCGCCGGGCTGGCCGGCACCCCGATCCGCTCGCCCACCGAGGCGTCGCGCGTGCTGCGCCTGCTCGTCGGACCCGAGTCACGTGGACCCGCCGCGCTGTGGTGCGTGCTGCTGGACGCCGACGACCGGCTCCTGCCGTTCGTGCTGGCCATCAGCGACCGACCGCTCGCACCCGACGCCGGCTTCGCGGACCTGCTGTGCGACGACCTCGCGTCGCTGCTCGAGCACCACGCGGTGGGCGGGTCCGTCGTCGCCGCGCTCGTCGGGGACGCCGACGAGGACGTGTGCGACCAGCTCACGTGGTCGACCGCGCTCGAGCGGTCCGCGGAGCGCGCCGGGGTGCCGCTCGCCGCGGTCGTGACCGTGGGCCCGCACGGCCCCACGGTCCTGGTCCCCTGGACGCCGTCCCGCTGCGCGGGTGAAGAACCGGACCCGGGTGGCTGGCCCGAGGGGTAGCGCGGGGTGCGCCGGGCCGGGGACGGGAGCCCGCGTGGGGAAGGTCACTGCCGGCGGAGCGAGCCTGTGCGGCCCGCTCCGCGTGCGTTCACGAAGCCTTCACGTCACGCTGGAACACTGAAGAGCTCCCCACCGTTGACGTCGGTGGAAACCCACACTCGACGGCCGCGATCCGGCACGGAGGTCACACCCATGGCGAACAGGTCCCTGCGCGGCATGCGCATCGGGTCGCAGAGCATGGAGACCGAGGAGGGCGTCGACTTCGCCCCTCGTCTCCAGGCGCACTACGACTGCCCCAACGGCCACACGATCATCCTCCCGTTCTCGGTCGAGGCCGACGTCCCGGTCGTCTGGGAGTGCCGCTGCGGCGCAGAGGCGCTCCTGCGCGACGCGTCCAAGCCGGAGGCGAAGGCCACCAAGCCCCCGCGCACGCACTGGGACATGCTCCTCGAGCGGCGCACCATCGGTGAGCTCGAGGAGCTGCTCGACGAGCGCCTCGACCTGCTCCGCGCGGGCAAGCTGCGCCGCAGCGCCTGATCCCACCAGCGCCTGGTTCGCCGGCCTCCCCCGCCGACCGCGACCGCGTCAGGGCCGCGCCGGGTGCTCCACGCCTCGGCCCGTCACCTTCCGGAACGCTCCCGCCACCTGGCGGGAGCGTTCTGCCATCCCCCACCCCGTGACCTTGAGCAGAGCCTCGACGACGATGTCGCGGCTCATCTTGGACGCGCCGAGCTCGCGCTCGACGAAGGTGATCGGCACCTCCACCACGCGGGCCCCGGCGCGCAGCGACCGCAGCGTCATGTCGATCTGGAAGCAGTAGCCGCGCGATGCGACGTCCACGAGCTGCAGCTCCCGCAGCAGGTCCGCCCGGTAGGCCCGGAACCCACCCGTCGCGTCGTGCACGGGGATACCGAGCAGCAGGCGCGTGTAGGTGTTCGCGCCGCGGGACAGCACCTCGCGGTTCTTCGGCCAGTTGACGACCTCGCCACCCGGCACCCAGCGGGACCCGAGCACGAGGTCCGCGTCGGGGACCGCGGCGAGCAACGCGGGGAGGTCCTGCGCGCGGTGCGAGCCGTCCGCGTCCATCTCGACCACGACGTCGTAGTCGCGCTCGAGGGCCCACCCGAACCCCGCGACGTACGCGGCGCCCAGCCCCTGCTTGCCGGAGCGGTGCAGCACCGTGACGGTGCGCGCGACGCCTGCCGCGCGCTCGTCGGCCGCGATCTGCTCGACGAGCGGACCGGTGCCGTCGGGCGACGCGTCGTCGACCACCAGCACGTCGGCGCCCGGCACGTGCTCCAGCAGCCGGGCGAGCGCGCCCGGGATCGACTCCTTCTCGTTGTACGTCGGGACGACGACGAGCACTCGAGGACTCACGCGGGCTCCCCCCGGTTCGTGCCGCGCAGGCGCGCGGCTCCTACGACGCCGGACACCACGGCGGCCAGCGCGAGGGCGTCGATGACCCACGCCGGCCACCCACCCAGACGCGTCGCCCAGGTCTGCGACGTGCGCAGCGGAAGGCTAGCGATCATCTGGTCCGCCGTGAACAGCTCGGTGCGCCGGGTGACCGCGCCGTTGGGCTCGATGACCGCGCTGACACCCACCGTGGAGATCTGCACGGTGGCCCGACCGTGCTCGACGGCGCGGATGCGCGACATCGCGAGCTGCTGGGTCGACTCGTCGGACCAGCCGAACGTCGCGTTGTTGGTCTGCACGACAAGCACCTCGCCGCCGGAGCGGACCGCCGACCGCACGAGCGGGTCGTACGCGACCTCGAAGCAGATGACGTCACCGATCCCGACCGTGCGCCCGAGGCGCTCGGACTCGAGCGGGACGAAGCCGGGCCGGGTGCCCGGGAGCATGTCGCGGGTCACGCGGTCCACGGCGTCGGAGAAGATCCGTGCCACCGACCGCAGCGGGATGTACTCGGCGAACGGCGCCGGGTGCTGCTTGGAGTAGGACGCGACGACACCTTGTCCGGGCTCCCACAAGACCGAGGTGTTGTAGCGGCCGCCCGAGTCCGGGTACTCGACGGTGCCGACGAGCATGGGCGCACCCACGGCCCGCGCCGCGGCGTCGATCGCTGCGGCGGCGTCCTCGTCGACCTGCGGGTCGATGTCGGTGCCGTTCTCCGGCCACAGCACCAGGTCGAGCTGCCCTGACTCGACCTGGTCGAGCAGCGCGTGGGTCCCCCGCACGTGGTTGTCGAGCACCACCGCGCGCCGCCCGAACGCATCGAGCCCCTGCCCCGGGACGTCCCCCTGCACCGCGCCGACGCGCAGCACGCCGCTCTGCGCGGAGGTCGGCAGCGGGATGGCGACGCCCAGGACGACGAGCAGGACCGCCGCCAGGCCCGCGCTGCCGGCCCGGACGAGCCGGGCGTGGCGCAGCGAGCTCAGGCTGATGCCGAGCAGCACGCCCGCGCCGACCGTCACCGCGCTGAGGGCGGGAACGCCACCGAGCGAGGCGAACGCGACGAGCGGCGAGTCCGACTGCGAGAACGCGAGCCTGCCCCACGGGAAGCCGCCGAACGGCCAGGCGGCGAGGCCTTCCTCGAGCGCGACCCAGACGACCACGAAGACGGGCAGCTGCCACCACACGCTGCGCCACACGGCCTCGCCCCGGCGCGCCCAGGTCCAGGCCGCGCCGAACACGGCCACGTACGCCGCGCACGCGAGCGACAGCGCCAGCCACGGCACGGGACCGACCGCGTCGTCGGCCCACGTGATGAGCGCCGGGTAGAAGGACATGCCCCAAACGAGACCGACGAGCGCGTTCCACCAGACACCGTCGCGACGCAGCGCGAGGTAGAGCAACGCGATGCCGCCGAACGCGGCGGGCCAGACGCCCGGCTCGGGGAACGCGACCCGCGTGAGCAGCCCCCCGGCGACGGCGAGCAGCAACGTCCAGACGCGGGACGGCGGGGTGGCGGCGGCGGGCACCGCGCCAGCCTAGGCGAGAGAACCGGGTGCCCCGACGGACGTCGGGCCCGCGTGCGCTGCCGCCCGTCGCCCTCGTCCTGCGTGCCGGCCGACCGACCGGCCCGCGTGTCCTTCGTACCGGTCGTGCGCCGCGGCGCGATGACCGTTGTCTACTGAACACGCGGGCCCGGTCGGAGCCAGCGAACCGCCTCGAGAGGCGTCCCCCGGACGGGCGTCGTCGGCTCGTCCAGGGCGGGACCTCGTCGTCGTCTGCATCCCCTTGGTCGGCGGGTCAACCGGAAAACTACCGCGCTGGAGAACGGTGTCAACCCCGGCGTCCGCGCAGGCCAGAGGACTCGCCGCAGGTCAGCACGCCCGGATTTCGGGTGGACCGGGGAGGTTGCCCGGCGTGTCGCCCCGCGTGTCGCGCCACCCGCCCTGGTCGACCCGCGTGCTACGCCGAACGGGTGACCCCCTCAGCCGCCGACCGACCGGGAGATTCCACCCTCCGCGCAGCCCGGTTTCACCCGGTCGCCGCACACACGCCCCGGCTGGCCTCAGGCCAGCGTGTCGTACAGGACCGCCCCGTCGCGCACCGTACGCAGGCAGCGGGGCGGCTCCTCGTCCGCGCCCAGCAGCGGCAGCAGCGGCGTGCCCGCCTGGGCGTCCGGGTTCCACGCGGACAGCCGCCCGTCGGGCGCCTGCACCGCGAGGTGCTCGGCGCGCCAGACCGCAAGGTGCGCGGGTGAGCCCACCCGCAGCTCGCCCACCTGGTCGTGCCCCGCGAGCCGCCAACCCCCGCGGGTCGCCGCGCGGAACGCGGCGCGCGCCGAGAGCCGCTGCTCGACCGCGTGGTGCTCCACGGCGGCGCGTACCGCCGCCCACCCGTCGACGGGCGTCACGGGTGAGTCCGAGCCGAACGCGAGCGGCACCCCCGCGCTCGCGAGGTCCGCCAGCGGGTTCAGGGCCGCCGCACGGCCGGCCCCGAGACGCGCGGCGTACATGCCGTCCGCGCCGCCCCACCACGCGTCGAACGCGGGCTGGACGGACAGCCGCACCCCCAGGAGCACGAGCGCCGCGAGCGTGGGCGCGTCGACCATCTCCGCGTGCTCGACCCGCACACCCGTGCGCGCGACCGCGGCCGGGCCGTCGACGTCGACCGCGGCGCGCAGCCCGATCAGGAGCTCGTCCATCGCGCGGTCCCCGATGACGTGGAACCCCGCCTGCACGCCCGCGCGGGACGCGGCCGTGATGTGGTTCGCGATGCGCTCGGCCGTCAGGTGCAGCACGCCGTCACCCGGGGCGTCCGCGTACGGTGCGCGCAGCGCCGCGGTCCGCGACCCGATTGAGCCGTCGACGTTGAGGTCTCCCCCGATCCCGGTGAGCCCCGGGATCGCGGCGAGCAGCTCGCGCGCGTCGTCGACCGTCACGCACGCCTCCCCGCGGTAGCCGACGAGGTGCGGCAGCCCGCCCTCGGCGTCACGCGTGAGCTCGAGGAGCTCGACCAGCCCCGCGCGCGTGTCGATGTGCGGCGCGGAGTGCTCGTGCACCGACACGACGCCGCGCGCGGCGGCCTCCGTCAGCGCACGTCGGTACAGGCGCGTGCGGCGCGCCGGGTCCACGTCGCGCGCGGCGTCGCGGGCCACGTGGTGGGCCTCGCCCTCCACGCGACCGTCGGCGGACCAGCCCGGGAGCGTGTCGAGCGCAAGCCGCCGCGCGAGCCCGGTGGAGACCACCGCGCTGTGCAGGTCGGCGCGCCCGAGGTACACCGCACGACCGCCGGCGGCGGCGTCGACCTCCGCAGCGGTCGGCGCGCGGCCCTCCGCCCAGGCGGTCTCGTCCCACCCGAAGCCCAGCAGCACCTCGTCGCGGTCGTCGTGCGCGTCCGCCGCGCGGCGCAGCGCGTCGAGGGCCTCGTCGAGCGAGCGCGTGCCGCTCAGGTCGACGGACTCGAGCGCGAGACCGGTCTCGAGCACGTGGACGTGCGCGTCCACGAAGCCGGGCGTGACGAGCGCGCCGTCGAGGTCGACGACCTCGTCGGCGCGGGACGCGAAACCGGCGGCGGTGTCGTCGGCCCCGAGCCACGCGACGGTGCCGTCCTCGACGAGCACGGCCTCGGCGAACGGGTCGGCGGGCGAGTGCACGACGCCGCCGCGGTAGAGGGTGGAGCTCACACGCGCACGATAGGGCACGCCGGGGGCGTCACACCGACGAGTAGGCGACCACCCCGCGGCGCAACGCGTCCACCGCACGGTCGGCGGTCGCCCGCAGCCGCGCGTGCGGGGCGGCCTGCGAGAGCTGGTCGAGCACGTCGATCACCTGCTTGCACCACCGCACGAAGTCTCCGGCCGTCAGGTCCCCGCCCCGCAGCACCGCGTCGAGGCTGCGGCCGGCCGCCCACCGGTGGACGGCCTCGACGAGACCCATGTCGAGCGGCTGGATGGTCTCCAGCCGGTGTGCCGTCTCGAGGTCGTCGAGCTCGGACCACGCCCGCACGGTGCCCTCGAGCGCGACACCCAGGCGCGACCGCGGGCCGCCGGGGACGCGCGGCTCGGCGTCCTCGTCGCGGCGCGAGCGGTACACGATCGTCGAGACCGCCGCCGCGAGGGCGGGCGGGTCGAGTTCGTCCCACACGCCTCGACGCAGGCACTCGGCGAGCAGCAGGTCGTTCTCGGCGTACAGGCGACGCAGCCAGCGACCGTCGGCCGTGACCGCCAGCCCGCGCCGGGCCGCGCCCGACGGGCCCTGCGCGGGGTCGTCGGCCGGCTCGAGGTAGCCGAGCGTCACGAGCACGTCGCACGTGCGGTCGAAGACCGCCGAGATCGAGCCGGTGCGGCCCTGGATCCGCCCGACGAGCGCGTCGTGCTCGGACGAGAGCCGGGACCACCGCTCGGCCCACCGCGCGTGGTCCTCGCGGTCGGGGCACGCGTGGCACGGGTGCGCGCGCAGCCGTCGTCGCAGCTCGGCCACGTGCGCGTCCTCCTGGGCCGGGGACGGGCGGCGGGTGCGGGCCGCGCGCTGGGGCGCGACGTCCTCGACCGCGGCACGCAGCCGGGCGGCGAGGTCCCGGCGCGCGGCAGGCACGCGCACGTTGAGGTCGCGCGGCACGCGCACGTGGCCGACGGTGCGCGCGCCCCCACCCACGTCGGCCGCCGTGAGCCGTTGCACCTGCCGGTCCGTCGTCAGGACGGTCGGGCGTGGCCCGTCGAACCCGCCGGCGCGGCCGGGGTCGACGACCACGACGAACCCGCTGCGCCGTCCGGTGGGCACCTCCAGCACGTCGCCGGGCCGCAGACCCTCGAGCGACGCGACCGCGCGTGCCCGCCGTGCCCCCGTCTCCTGGCGGGTGGCGTCCTTCTCCGCACGCGAGATCTCCCGGCGCAGCGCGGCGTACTCGGCGAAGTCCCCGAGGTGGCACCGCATCGCCTCGGCGTACCCCTCGAGCGCCTCGGTGTGCGCCTGCGCCTGCCGCGCGAGGCCGACGACCCCGCGGTCCGCCTGGAACTGCGCGAAGGACGTCTCGAGCACCTCGCGCGCCCGTTCCCGGCCGACCTGCGCGACGAGGTTGACGGCCATGTTGTACGTGGGCCGGAAGCTGGAGCGCAGCGGGTACAGACGCTTGGACGCGAGACCCGCGAGCTGCACGGGGTCCAGCCCCTGATGGGCCACGACGACCGCGTGCCCCTCGACGTCGATGCCGCGACGTCCCGCACGACCCGTGAGCTGCGTGTACTCCCCCGGCGTGATGTCGACGTGCCGCGAGCCGTCCCACTTGACGAGCTTCTCGAGCACGACGGACCGCGCCGGCATGTTGATGCCGAGCGCCAGCGTCTCCGTCGCGAACACGACCTTCACCAGCCCGCGCGAGAACAGCTCCTCGACGGTCTCCTTGAACAGCGGCAGCATGCCCGCGTGGTGCGCCGCGACGCCGCGGCTGAGCGCGTCGGCGAGCTGCCAGTAGCCCAGGACGTCGAGGTCCTCCGGAGGCACGGCCGCGCAGCGCTCCTCGACCACCTGCCGGATCTCGGCCTGCTCGGCCGGTGTCGTCAGCCGCACACCCGCCGCGAGGCACTGCTGCACCGCCGCCTCGCACCCGGCGCGGGAGAAGATGAACACGATCGCGGGCAGCAGCCCCTCACGGTCGAGCAGGTCGACCATCGCGAACCGCGGCACGGGCCGTACGCCCACGCCGGCGGGCCGCCCGCCGCCCGGTCGGTGCCCGCCACGCCCCCGGTAGCCGCGGTCCCCCGGACCGCGGCGCTCGTCGGGCGACCGGGTGGACAGCAGGCGCCGCAGGTCCGGGTTGATCGGGGGGTCCACGCCCGGGTCCGTCGGGTCCACGTGCCCGGCGTACAGCTCGAGCAGCTCGTCGCGTACCAGCACGTGCTGGCCGAGGGGCACCGGCCGGTGCTCGCTCACCACCACGGCGGTGTCGCCGCGCACCATCGCGAGCCAGTCGCCGAACTCCTCCGCGTTGGACACCGTCGCGGAGAGCGAGACGAGCTGCACGTCGTCGGGCAGGTGGATGATGACCTCCTCCCAGACCGGTCCGCGGAACCGGTCGGCGAGGTAGTGCACCTCGTCCATCACGACGAACCCGAGCCCGACGAGCGTCGCGGAGCCCGCGTACAGCATGTTGCGGAGCACCTCGGTGGTCATGACGACGACCGGCGCCTCGGAGTTGATCGTGGTGTCACCCGTCAGCAGGCCCACCCGGTCCGGGCCGTAGCGGCGGACCAGGTCGTTGTACTTCTGGTTCGACAGCGCCTTGATAGGCGTCGTGTAGAACGCCTTGCGGCCCGCGCGCAGCGCGAGGTGGACGGCGAACTCCCCGACGACGGTCTTGCCCGCACCGGTCGGCGCGGCCACCAGCACACCGCTGCCGCGCTCGAGCGCACGGCACGACTCGAGCTGGAAGTCGTCCAGCTGGAAGCCGATCAGCTCGCGGAACTGCGCGAGCTCGCTCGCCTCGTCGTGCGCGCGACGGCGCGACGCCGCGTAGCGCTCGGCGGGCGACGGCTCATCGGGCTCGCGCGGTGCGGACGTCGGGGCCGGGGCGGACGCGCCGGCGTCCGCGACGCTCTGCCTGCGGTGACGGGAACGGGAGGGCACGCCACCACCCTAGGCACTGCGGCACGCCCTCAGGCGAGCACCCGCAGCGCGCCGGGGACCACGTCGAGCTGCAGCGGGAGCGGTCCGACGCGCTCGCCGTCCGCGAACGCCGGCGGCGGCGGCGCCCCGAGCGCGGCCACGGGCTGGACCAGCACGCTGCGCGCGCGCAGGACCTGCACGGCCGGGTGCGCGAGGTGCGTGCCGCGGTAGACCGACGGCAGGACCCGCAGGACGCCCGGGCGCGCGAGCGGTCCGGCGACCACGACGTCGAGCAGGCCGTCGTCGACGCGCGCGTCGGGGGCGATCCGCACGCCGCCGCCGAACCACCCGCAGTTCGCGACCGCGACGACGGGGCTGCCCGACTCCCACACCTGGCCGTCGTACGTCACGCGGTAGCCGAACGGCCGGTACCGGCCGACCTCCGCGAGGAGCGCGCGCACGTACCGGCTCTCCCCGCGCGGCCACGTGTACCCGTTCGCGCGTGCGTTCACCGCGGCGTCCAGGCCGCACGACAGCACGCCGACGTACCACTCGCGCGCCGACGTGCCCGGCGGTCCGACGCGCACCGCGTCGACGCACCGCGGGGTGCCCCGCAGCGCGCGGCCGATCGCCTCGACCGACGCGGCGACGTCCGCGCGTGGCAGCCCGAGGGTGCGCGCGACGTCGTTGCCGGTGCCGGCCGCGACGATGCCGAGCGGGACGTCCGTCCCCGCGACGACGTTCGCGCCGAGGTGCACCATGCCGTCACCCCCCACGACGACGACCGCGTCGAGACCCGCGACCGCGGCCGCGCGCGCCCGGTCCGTCGCCTGCGCGAGCGTCGGTGCCGAGAGGTCCGCCACGTCCAGCCCGAGCGCGCGCAGACGCGCGTGCGCCTCCCGTCCGGCCGTGGCGCCCCGTCCCTTGCCCGCGGTCGGGTTGACGACCAGCCCGACCCGGGCGGTCACGCGGGCGACCCCGGTCCGGACGGGAGCGTCCCGTCGAGCGTCGGCAGGCCCTGCGCGACGCGCCTGCGGTCGACGCGGCGGTCGTGCAGCGTGCAGACGCCGAGGGCGACGAAGTACAGCGCGCAGATCGGCAGCGCGACCGCGATCATCGTGAGCGCGTCGGGCGTCGGCGTCATGACGGCCGCGAACGTGAACGCGACGACGACCGCCCACCGCCACCCGCGGCGCCACGTCGCGGCGCGCCCGATGCCGGCGAAGTTGAGCGCGACCATGAGGACCGGCAGCAGGAACGCGAGACCGAACGCGAGCAGCAGCCGCATGACGAAGCTGAGGTACGTCTGCGCGTCGATGAGGTTGGTCGCGTCGTCCGGGGTGAACTCCGTCAGCAGCCGCACCGCGTTGGGCAGGGCCCAGAACGCGAGCGCCGCGCCCGCGAGGAACAGTGGGACGGCGGCGGCGAGGAAGCCGACCGCGTAGTGCCGCTCCTTGCGCGTGAGGCCGGGCGTCACGAACGCCCACAGCTGGTACAGCCACCACGGGCTGGAGACGAACACGCCGAGGAACAGCGAGACCTTGATCTTCATGTCGAACGACGTCGCGACGCCCGCGAAGTTCAGCGCGACGACCGAGTCGCGCTCCTGCGCGACGTCCCGCAGCGGCTGCTGGAGCAGGCTGAGCACCGGGTCGTAGAGGAACCAGCCCGCGACCGCGCCGACGACGAGGCCGAGCGCGGCGAAGAACAGCCGACGACGCAGCTCCAGCAGGTGCTGGCGCAGCGGCATCCGCCCGCCGGGGGCGGAACCGCGGCGATCGGTGGACACGCGGCTCTCAGGCGGACGTGCTCGGGCCGCTCTCGCCCGGCCGGTCCTGCGGCGCCGGGGCGGACGGCTCGGGTGCCACGTGCGGCTGTACCGGCGGCTGACCGACGGGCGGTTCCGCCTGCGTGACGGGCGGCGCCGCCGGGGCGGTCGACGGCGAGGCGGGGGGAACCGGCGCCGGGGCGTCCGTCGTGAGGTCCTTCATCTCGCGCTTGAAGATCTTCATCGACTGGCCGACGCTCTTCGCCAGGTCGGGCAGTCGCTTCGCCCCGAACAGGAGCAGGATCACCACGACCAGGACGACGATGTGCCAGCCCTGCAGTGCATTCCTACCCATGACAGCCCCTCGACGGACGATGCGACCAGGCGATCCTAACCGCCGCCGCGCCGGGATCAGGTCGAGCCGGATCAGGTCCCGTCGGGATCAGGTCCAGTACGTGCGCCAGCCCCGCGCGACCTCGGCGTGCCGACGTGCCCGCTCCTCGCGCCGGTGCGCACGCTCCCGGCGCAGCCCGCGCACGGCGTCACGCAGCTCGTCGCGGTCCGCGAACAGCGTCGGGTCCGTGCTCGCGCGCCGCTGCGCGGCGAGGTCGGCCAGCTCGGCCGCCCGGTCCGCGAGCTCGGACGTCACCTCGCCGGCCCGCGCGAGCTCGCGACCGAGCGACACGAGCGAGCGCCACAGGCGCCGCGCCAGCAGGAACGCGCCTACGAGAGTCCCGACGACGAGCACCGACCACAGCGCGAACCACACGTCAGGCACCCCCGTCGTGCACCAGGGCGTCCGCCGGCAGGTCCGCGAGCGGGCCGTACGCGGCGAGCGCCGCCCGCGCGACCTGCGCCACGTCGGCGGCGACCGACGCCGGACGCACGTCGAGGACGTCGTCGGCGGCCTGCAGCACCAGGTGCCGCAACCACGCGGGGCTCACGATGCGCAGGTCGATCTCGAACGAGCCGTCCGGGAGATTGCGCACCTCCTGCACGGGCGTGCTCTCGGCGACCCACCGGCCGTGGCTGGTGAGGTGCAGCGTCACGAGCGCGCCGTCGTCGCCCGGGACGAACTCTCCCCCGCCCGGCGGCACGGGGTGCTGCTCGGCGGGCACGTCGAGGACCCGCGCGGACAGGATGCGGTCCACGCGGAAGAGGCGCTCGCCCTCGACCGCGTGGCACCAGCCGAGCAGGTACGAGCGGTCCGTGTCGGTCACCAGGCGGATCGGGTCGACCTCGCGCTCCGAGGCGACGTCGGCCGCGTTGACGTAGCGCACGTGCAGCCGACGGCCCTCGCGCAGCGCGGTCGCGAGCGCGGACGCCACCGCGGGCGCGGCGGCGAGCGTGAGGGACACGTCGACCGTGCCGGCGGCGTCGCCCACGGCGGCGGTGAGCTTGGCGAGCGCGGAGCGCACCACCTGCGCGCGCTCGTCGTCCAGCGCGCCGCCGAGCCCGGCGTCGAGCGCGCGGAGCGCCGCGACGAGGGCGACGCCCTCGCGCGCGGACAGCCGCAGAGGACGCGTCATGCCCCGGGACTCGGTGAGCCGCACCACGCCGCGCTGGTAGGACGAGAAGTCGAAGTCGATGAGGTCGTACGGCAGGTAGCCGGGCGTCCCGCTCACCCACAGCGTGTCGACGTCCGCCATGACCTGCTGGTTCGACACGCCGAACTGCCGTGCGAGCTCGTCGACCGACGCGCCCTCGTGACGGTCGAGGAACGCGATCATGCCCAGGAGCCGCACGACGCGGTCGCTCGCGCGCTCAGCCACGGGTCACCTCCGGGGCGAGCTCGGCCGCGCGGCGCAGCAGGCTGAGCACGTGCCCGCGCACCTCCGGCGGGTCGATCACAAGCACCGCGTCGCCGTACCCGACGAGCTCCTCGGCCAGCTCCCACGCGTTGCGGTACTCGACGTGCACGACGTCGCGGCCCACCAGCACGGGCGCCACCTGCGGGTCGGCGGACCAGTCGACGGCACCCGCGGGGGCGTCGACCGCGCGCACACGCGTCGCCTCGGCCCGCTCCGGCAGCACGGCGAGCGTCGCGACCCGCGACGGCCCGGCCCGCCAGGCGGCCAGCGCCCGGTCGACGAGGTCCGGGTCGGGCGGCGGGAACGCGCCGGGCTCGCCCGTCACGCGGACCGAGCCCTCGATGCGGCTCAGCCGGAACGAGCGCGGCGCCTGCCGGTCCTGGTCCCACCCGACGAGCACCCAGCCACCCCGGCGCGCCACGAGCTGCCAGGGCTCGACGCGACGCTCGCGCACCTCGCCCGTGCTCGCCGCGCGGTACGTGAGGCGCACCACCTGCCGCGCCTGCGCGGCGTCCAGCAGCGGGGCGAACACGCTCCCGCCCGAGCGCACGCGCGGCGCCAGCCCCGCGACCAGGTCGGTCGCACCGGGGCCCTGCCCCACGGCGCGCAGCTTGGTCAGCGCGCGCGACGTGTCGCCCCGCATGGTGCGGTCCTGCCACGTCTGCGCGGCCAGCGTGAGCACGCCGAGCTCGGCCGCCGTGAGGTCGATCGGCGGGAGCGCGTACGCCTCCAGGTCGATCCGGTAGCCGATGTCGTCCCCGTGCCCCGCGTCCGTGACGGTGACGAGCGGGATCCCCAGCTCGCGCAGCGTGTCCTTGTCCCGCTCGAACATCCGCTCGAAGGCGTCGTCGGACGGTGCGTCGGCGTAGCCGGCGACGGAGGCACGCACCTGCTCCTTCGTCATGCGTCCGCGCGAGTTCACGAGGGCGATGAGGAGGTTGAGCAGGCGCTCGGCGGGGTCGATCGGACTGGGCATCGGGTCCAACCGTAGTGGCCGGTAGCGTTGCGGACGTGATCACGTGGCGCGTCGGTGTCGTCGAGCAGGTCGGTACGTCGTGGCAGGGGGCCACCGAGCTGAGCGTCGCCCTGGACCAACCGTGGGCGGACCCGACGCTGCCCGCGCGGGTCAAGGCCCTCGCCTACCCCGCGCTCGTCGGCGAGATCGCCCCGGGCCGGCGCGTGTGGCTCAACGTCTCGGCCCTCGCGCGCGGGCTCGGGACGGGCGGGTACGCCCTGGTCATCGCGCCCGCCGACGGCCAGCCGGTGGAGCCGGCACCGTCCGCCGGCCACCTGGTCAAGGCCCGCTACACGCCGCTGCAGGCGATGGTGCTCGGGGTCGACGACCAGGAGTCCGAGCACCACGACACGATGCGTGACGCCGACGACCTCGAGGGTCTGCCCGTCGTCGTCGCGGACCTGCACTCGGCGCTGCCCGCGATCGTCGCGGGCGTCCGGCTCGAGGCCGCGCGGCTGGGCCGCCCGACGCCGCGCGTCGCGTACGTCATGACCGACGGCGGTGCGCTGCCCGCGTGGTTCTCGCGCGCGGTGGCGGCGCTGCGCGACGCCGGCTGGGTCTCGACGTGCATCACCGCCGGGCAGGCCTTCGGCGGCGACCTCGAGGCCGTGTCCGTGCACACCGCGCTCCTCGCCGCGCGCCACGTGGCCGGGGCGGACCTCGCCGTCGTCGTGCAGGGCCCCGGCAACCTCGGCACCGGCACACGGTGGGGCTTCTCGGGCGTCGCCGCGGGCGAGGCGGTCAACGCGGCCGCGGTGCTCGGCGGCCGTCCCGTCGCGTCGCTGCGCGTGTCGGGCGCGGACCCGCGCGAGCGGCACCTCGGGATCTCCCACCACTCGCTGACCGCGTACGGCCGGGTCGCCCTGTGCCCCGCGGACGTCGTCGTACCGCTCCTCGACCCGGACGACGAGGCGCTCGGCCCGCTGGGCGCGCGCGTGCGCGAGCAGGCCGCGTCCCTCGTCGCTCCCGCCGGGCGGCACCGTCTGGTGGAGGTCGAGGCGGGTGACGCGCTGCGTCGCGCGCTCGCCACGTCGCCCGTGCGACTGTCGACCATGGGCCGCGGGCTCGACCAGGACCCCGCGGCGTTCCTCGCGGCGGGTGCCGCGGGCGTGCACGCGGCGACGCTCGTGTGACCGCCGCGGGGCGGCGGCGCTCAGTCGTCCCGGTCGGTGCGGGTCCTCGCCGCGACGAGGGTCGCCAGGCGGCGCGCCTGCGCCCGCGCGAGCTCCCCGTCCGCGCGCTGGATGCCCATCACCGCGAGCGTGTCGCCGTCCGCCAGGTCGAGCTGGACCCAGGGACTGTCCCCGAACCGCACGGCGACGACCTGCGCCCACGTGAGCCGCGTGGTGACGAGCAGGTTGCGGACCGTGAGGCCGTCCTCGTCGGGCACCGCGCGGACCGACGCCTGGCGCCAGCAGAACCACACGATCGCGAGCGCGAACACCGCGAAGCTCGCGACGTCGAGGGACGTCAGCCCGGGCATGAGGACGACGAGTACGACCGTCGCGGTCACGACGACTCCCGCGAGCACCAGCGACGCGGTGCGCGCGAGCCGGGGCCGGAACGGGGTCAGGTCCACTAGAGCCTGCAGGCGTGGATCGACGTGACGAGGATCGCGCGCGCGCCCAGGTCGTAGAGCTGGTCCATGACGCGGTTGGTCTGGTCGCGTCGGACCATCGCGCGCACGGCCGCCCACTCGCGGTTGTGCAGCGGGGCGACGGTCGGGGACTCGAGGCCCGGCGTGATCGCGACGGCCTGGTCGACGAGGTCGATCGGGCAGTCGTAGTCCATGAGCACGTACTGGCGCGCGGTCAGCACGCCCTGCAGCCGCCGCGTGAGGACCTCGAGCCCCGCGGGAGCCTCGACGTCCGAGCGGCGCACGAGCACGGCCTCGGAGTGCAGCAGCGCCTCACCGAACACCTCGAGCCCCGCGGCACGCAGGGTCGAGCCGGTCTCGACGACGTCCGCGATGACGTCCGCGACGCCCAGGCGGATCGCGCTCTCCACCGCGCCGTCCAGCCGCACGACGCCGCTCGGGGTGACATCGCGCTGCGCGAGCGTGCTGCGCACGAGCACCGGGTACGAGGTGGCGACGCGCTTGCCCGCGATCTGCGCGATGTCGCTCATCGCGCCCGCGGTCGTCGCGAACCGGAACGTCGAGCGCGCGAAGCCGAGCCCGAGGTGCTCGACCGCCGCCGACTCGGAGTCCAGCAGCAGGTCGCGGCCGGTGATGCCGACGTCGACCGTCCCTGCGCCCACGTACACCGCGATGTCCCGCGGGCGCAGGAAGAAGAACTCGACGTCGTTGTCCGGGTCGGGCAGGACGAGCTCGCGCGAGTCGCGGCGCTGGCGGTAGCCCGCCTCGCGCAGCATCTCGACGGCGGGCTCGGACAGCGAGCCCTTGTTGGGGACGGCGATGCGCAGCACGGGGGTTCCTTCGGCTCAGGACGACGGCTCAGGACGACGGCTCAGGACGACGACGGACAGCGGCGCGGTCTACAGGTGCGCGTAGACGTCGTCGAGCGCGAGCCCGCGCGCCACCATGAGCACCTGCAGGTGGTAGAGGAGCTGGGAGATCTCCTCGGCCGTGCGCTCGTCGCCCTCGTGCTCCGCGGCCATCCAGACCTCGGCGGCCTCCTCGACGATCTTCTTGCCGATCGCGTGCACGCCGGCGTCCAGCTCGGCGACGGTGCCCGAGCCCGCGGGCCTGGTCACCGCCTTCTCGGACAGCTCCGCGAACAGCGACTCAAACGTCTTCACGTCGCCCAAGGGTAGACGTTGCGACCGGCACCCCTGTCGCGGGTTCGGCGGCTGGGACGGGCGAGACGTGCTGCGGGGGCGCGCCCCGCCGCGCACGCCACCACACGACGAACCCGGACGTGACCACGCCGCCGTACACGAGGTAGAGCACGGCGGACGGGTAGTAGCCCGCCGAGAGCAGCAGGGGCACACCCACGACGTCCACGGCGATCCAGATGAGCCAGAACTCGATGTAGCCGCGCGCCATGCCGTACGTCGCGAGCAGCGAGCCGGTGAGGATCCACGCGTCGGCCCACGGACCCCACGACCCGAGCTCCCGGAACACCCACGCCAGACCGACCGTCCCGACGACCGCCGCCGGGCCCAGGACCGCCCAGCCGCGCACACCCGCCCACCGCGGCTCGACGGCCGGCGCGTCGGGCAGGCCCGCGGCCTGCGCCGCGCGCCGAGTCCGGCTCCAGCGCAGCCAGCCGTACACCGACACGGCGACGAAGAACACCTGCCGGCCGGCCTGGCCGTACAGGTCCCGGTCCTGCGGGGTGCCGAACACCGCGCCGAGGAACACCGTGAACAGCAGCACGTTCCCGACGATGCCGACCGGCCACGCCCACACCTTCCGGCGCAGCCCGCCGACCGCGGACGCGAGCCCGAACAGGTTCCCGACGACCTCGCGCCAGAGCACCTCGTGGCCGGCGACCGTGAGCGTCGCGTCGAACAGCCAGCCGAGCGGTCCGCTCACCCGCGGCCCAGCCCGCGCAGCGCGGCCACGGTCGCGACCGCCGCCTGCGCCGCCTCGTAGCCCTTGTCCTCGCTCGAGCCGGGCAGCCCGGCGCGGTCGAGCGCCTGCTGCTCGTCGTCGCACGTCAGCACGCCGAACCCGACGGGCACGCCGGTGCTCACCGCGACGTCGGTCAGGCCGTTCGTGGCGCCCGCGCACACGTACTCGAAGTGCGGCGTGCCGCCCCGGATGACGACGCCGAGCGCGACGACGGCGTCGGCTCCCCCGCGCGCCGCGACGGCCGCGGCGACGGGCAGCTCGAACGTCCCCGGCACCCGCACGACCGTGAGGTTCTCCACGTGCGCCTCGGCCAGCGCGCGCATCGCGCCGTCGAGCAGCCCGTCCATGACGACCTGGTGCCACGAGGCGGCGACGACGACCACGCGCAGGCCGGTCCCGTCGACGGTGATGCTGGGTGCTCCGGCGCCGCTCATGCGAGCTCCTCCAGGGGTGCGTAGGTGTGGTCGGTGCGGTCCGCACCGGGGGTTGCCGGTGCCGCGTGCACCGGGTTGACCGGGATCGGGTCGCGCACGTCCGCCGGGTCGTCGAGGTGCAGCACGTGCCCCATCGAGCGCGCCTTGGTGCGCAGGTACTCCTCGTTCTGCGGCGTACGGCCCACCTCGAGCCCGCGCACCTCGACCACGTCGACGCCGTGCGCGCGCAGGCCGGCGACCTTCGCGGGGTTGTTGGTCAGGAGCTGGACCCGCTCGACGCCGAGGTCGCGCAGGATCGCCGCCGCGGCGCCGTACTCCCGCCGGTCCGCGGGCCAGCCCAGGTCGAGGTTCGCCTCGACCGTGTCCCGGCCCTCGTCCTGCAGCGCGTACGCGGCGACCTTCGCGAGCAGCCCGATGCCACGGCCCTCGTGGCCCCGCAGGTACACCACGGCGCCGCCCTGCTCGGCGGCGAGCCGCAGCGCGGCGTCGAGCTGCGGGCCGCAGTCGCAGCGCGCCGAGCCGAACGCGTCGCCCGTGAGGCACTCCGAGTGGACGCGCACGACGGGCACGGGCGCGAGACCGCGCGTGGGCACCAGCGCGACGTGCTCGTCGCCCGTGCGCAGGTCGCGGAAGCCGTGGATGCGGAAGTCGCCGTGCCGGGTCGGCAGGTACGCCGTGTGGGTCGCGTGCACGCGCGGGCGTCCGTCCCCGGGCGCCGCCGGCTCGACCGTGTCGTCGTGCTCGCGGCGCCACGCCACCAGGTCCGCGATCGTCAGCAGCACGAGACCCTCGTCCTGCGCGAGCCGTGACGCCTGGGTGAGCCGCACCATCGTGCCGTCGTCGTTCACGAGCTCGGCGATCGCACCCACGGGCCGCAGGCCCGCGAGACGGCACAGGTCGACCGCGGCCTCCGTGTGTCCCGCCCGGTGCAGGACCCCGCCCGGCACCGCGCGCAGCGGCAGCACGTGCCCGGGCCGGATGAGGTCGCCCGGCCCGCTCGCCGGGTCGGCCAGCACGCGCAGCGTGCGGGCGCGGTCCGCGGCCGAGATGCCCGTGGACACACCCGTCGCGGCGTCGACCGTCACCGTGTACGCGGTGCGACGCGGGTCCTGGCTGTGCGGCACCATCAGCGGCAGGTCGAGCGCGTCGGCGCGGCCCGCGGGCATCGGCGCGCACAGGTAGCCCGACGAGTGGCGGATCGTCCACGCGACCCACTCCGGCGTCGCGGACTGCGCGGCCAGGATCACGTCGGCCTCGTTCTCGCGGTCGGGCGAGTCCGCGACCAGCACCGGCCGTCCGGCGCGCAGCGCCTCGAGCGCCTCCTCGACCGTCCCGGTCACGACGTCGCTCATCGCGCCACCGCCGTCAGCAGCCGCTCGGCGTACTTCGCGAGCACGTCCACCTCCAGGTTCACGGGCGAGCCCGGCTCGAGGGTGCCGAGGGTCGTGCGGGCGAGCGTCGTCGGGATGAGCGACACGCCGAACGACTCGTCGCCGACGTGCGTCACCGTGAGCGAGACGCCGGACACCGCGATCGACCCCTTCTCCGCGACGTACCGCGCGAGCCCGGCCGGCAGGCCGATCTCGACCTCGTCCCACCGCTCCCCCGGCTCGCGCCGCAGCACGGTGCCGACGCCGTCGACATGCCCCTGCACGACGTGCCCGCCGTAGCGCCCACCGACCGCCAGCGCCCGCTCGAGGTTGACCGGCGCACCGGCCCGCAGCGCGCCCAGCGCGGTGCGCCGAAGCGACTCGGGCATGACGTCCGCCGCGAAGGTCCCGTCCCCCGGCAGCCCGCTCACCGTGAGGCACACGCCGTCGACGGCGATCGAGTCGCCCAGGTGCGCGTCGGACACGACGAGCGGGCCGCGCACCACGAGGCGCGCGTCCTGGCCGCGGTCCTCGACGGCGACGACGGAGCCCAGCTCCTCGACGATCCCGGTGAACATGTCAGACCTCCCGGACGGGTGTGGCGACGACGAGCACGTCCGGCCCGAGCGGCAGCACGCTGACCGGCTCGAGCCGCACGGCGGCGGCGATGGACGTGATGCCGAGGTCGCCCACGGCGGACGGCCCGGCACCGAGCAGGACGGGCGCGACGTACGCGTGCACCTCGTCGACGAGGCCGGCGCGCAGGAACGCCGCGGCGAGCGTCGGCCCGCCCTCGACGAGCACGCGCCGGACGTCCCGCGCGGCGAGCTCGCGCAGCACGTGCGCGGGGTCGTGCGTGCGCACCTGGACGAGCGGGCCGCCGGGGCCGCGCAGCCGGGCGTCCCGGGGGACGTCGCGGTGCCCGACGACCACGCGCAGCGGCTGCGCGCCGGCGAGCGTGCCGTCCGCGGTCCGGGCCGTGAGCGTCGGGTCGTCGCGCAGCGCGGTGCCCGTGCCGACGACGATCGCGTCGACCTGGGCGCGCAGCTCGTGCGCGTGCCGACGCGCGACCGACGAGGTGATCCACCGGCTGGACCCGTCGGTCGCGGCGACGCGGCCGTCGAGCGTGGTCGCCGTCTTGAGCGTGACGAACGGGCGGTCGGCGCCCACGGCCGGCAGCCAGGCGCCCAGCAGCGCGCGACCCTCGTCGGCCAGCACGTCCGTGACGACCTCGACGCCCGCCGCGCGCAGGATCTCGACGCCGCCCGCCGCGACCGGGTTGGGGTCCCGCACCGCCACGACCACCCGCGCGACGCCGGCGGCGAGCAGCGCGTCCGTGCACGGGCCCGTGCGGCCGGTGTGCGAGCAGGGCTCGAGCGTGACGACGGCGGTGACGCCACGCGTGTCCTCGCCCCGCGCGGCGGCGTCGGCGAGCGCCGCGACCTCGGCGTGCGGGGTGCCCGCGCCGCGGTGCCACCCCTCGCCGACGGTCGTCGGACCCGCCGTGCTCGTCGCCGGGCCGGGCCGCAGCAGCACGCACCCGACCCGTGGGTTCGGGTCGTGCTCAGGACCGCGCCGCGCGAGCTCGAACGCGCGCGTCATCGCCGCGCGCTCGTCGCCTGTGCTGGTCATGTCCACCTCCCGGCCCGTGCGGGCTCCGGGGGCGCGCGTGCGAGGCACCACGCGTCAACGGCACGCCACCGGGCGCGCCGCCACGTACTTCCTCCCATCCGGACTTTCACCGTCGGTCCTGGAGTTCCACCAGGTCAACCGCCTCGGCCGACTCTCGTCGCCCTGGGCGGGTCGCGGACTGTCACCGCCGGCTCGGACTTTCACCGACCCCGGAGCACGTGTACTCGACCCCGGCTGACGCCGTGGCCTTCTCCTGGATGATGCCACACCCCGCGGGGTGCATCGACGAACGTGCTCGTCAGGCCCAGATCGTGGACGCGAGGTCGCGCAGCGCGTCGACCTCCGCCGCGGCGTCGTCGGCCCCGTAGACCGCCGAGCCGGCGACGAACACGTCCGCCCCGGCCTGCGCGACGCGCGCGATCGTCTCGCGCGAGATCCCACCGTCGACCTGCAGCCAGGTGTCCGTCCCCGCGTCGGTGATCGCCTGCCGCGTGCGGCGGATCTTCGGGAGCGTCCCGTCGATGAAGGACTGGCCGCCGAAGCCCGGCTCGACGGTCATGACGAGGACCATGTCGAGCTCCGGCAGCAGGTCGAGGAACGGCTCCACCGGCGACGCGGGCCGCAGCGCGACGCCCGCGCGGACCCCGAGCGCGCGCAGCTCGCGCGCCAGCCGGACCGGCGCCTGCGTCGCCTCCGCGTGGAACGTGACCGACGCCGCCCCCGCGTGCGCGAACTGCGGCGCCCAGCGGTCCGCGTCCTCGATCATGAGGTGCACGTCGACCGGGACCGGCGAGATCTCGGCGATGCGCCGCACCACCGGGAGCCCGAGCGTGAGGTTCGGCACGAAGTGGTTGTCCATCACGTCCACGTGCACGAGGTCCGCGTTCGCGATCCGCCCGAGCTCGCGCTCGAGGTTGACGAAGTCGGCGGACAGGATGCTGGGCGCGATCTTGGCGGGCACGCGGCCAGCCTAGTCAGGCGTCCCGGCCGGCGCCCCGCCGCGTCCGCCCACGGCCGCTCATCGGCGCCGCAGCAGGGTCAGGTGCATCGCGTCCGTGCCGTGCACGTGCGGCCACAGCTGCAGGTCCAGCCGGTCGCCCACGAGGTCCAGCGGCCCGGAGGCGACCTCGCGCGCCACGGCACGCGCGTCGAGCGTCTCGACCTCGAGCCCGGCCTTCGCCGCAGCGCGCAGCGCGTCGGTCACGACGAGCCGCGTCTCGGCCAGGTGGGGCGAGCACGTCACGTACGCGACGACTCCCCCGGCCCGCACGGCCCGCAGCGCCGAGCCGAGCAGCTCGCGCTGCAGCGCCGCGAGACCCACGAGGTCCGCGGGGGTGCGCCGCCACCGCGACTCGGGCCGGCGCCGCAGCGCGCCCAGCCCCGTGCACGGCGCGTCGACCATCACGCGGTCGAACGCGCCCGGCTCGGCCGCCCCGAGCTCGCGCCCGTCGCCCGTGCGCACCGACTCGACAGCGCTCGCCGGCACCGCCCGCAGCGACTGCTCGACCAGCCGCGCGCGGTGGGGCTGGACCTCGTTCGCGACGAGCCGGGCACCGCGCTGCGCGGCCAGGGCCGCGAGCAGCGCCGCCTTGCCACCCGGCCCCGCGCAGAGGTCGAGCCAGCGCTCGTCGCGGCCCTCCAGCGGCGCCGCGGCGAGCGCGAGCGCGACGAGCTGGCTGCCCTCGTCCTGCACGCCCGCCCGGCCGGTGCGCACGGCCTCGACGCCCGCGGGGTCGCCGCCGCCCGGCAGCACGGCCACGGGCGACACCCGGCCGGGCTCCGCCTCGGCACCGGCCTGCTCGCACAGCTCGGCGGTCGTCACCAGACCCGGCCGGGCGACGAGCGCGACGCGCGGCGCCGCGTTGTCCGCCGCGAGCAGGTCGCCGACGTCGTCGGCCGCGCGGCCGTCGCACACGAGGGCCTCGCGCAGCGCCCGGACGACCCACTCGGGGTGGCTCTGCGTGACCGCGAGCCGCGCGACGGGGTCGGTCTCCTGCGGGTCCGCCGCGTCACCGACCAGCGCGAGCCACGCGTCCAGGTCCTCGCGCGCGACAGCGCGCAGCACCGCGTTGACGAACTGCGACGCACCCGCGCCCGCGCGCTCACGCGCGAGCCCCACGGTCTGCGAGACGGCCGCGTGCGCCGGCACGCGCATGCCGAGCAGCTGGTGCACGCCGAGGCGCAGCAGGTCGAGCACGGGCGGGTCGATGCGCGTGACGTCACGCCCGGCGGCCTGCTCGACCACGGCGTCGTAACGCCCGCGCAGCCGCAACGTGCCGTACGTCAGCTCGGTCGCGAACGCCGCGTCCCGGCCCCGCACCCCACGCTCGCGCAGCAGCGGAGGCAGCACGAGGTTGGCGTACGAGTCGCCCTCGTCGACCGCGCGCAGCACGTCGTACGCCGTCGCGCGCGCGACGTCCGCCGTCCGCGCACGCTGCGACGGTGCCTGCGCCGACCGCTGCCCACGCCCCTCGGCACGCGCCGCGCCACGCTGGCGGCCGCGCGCGTCACGCCGGTCGTCGGCGCCGCGGCGGTCCTGCGCGCCCCGGTCGCCCGGACCGCGGCCACGGCCCTCGCCCCGGCGGGGCTGCTCGCCGCCGGCCTGCGGTCTCACGCCGCGCCGCCGGCGAGCCCGCTGCCGCCGCCGAGCACGCCGGCCCCGGCGACCACGGTGCCCAGCACCGTGCCCTCGGCAGGCCGTGCCCCGCGCGCCCAGTCCGCGGCGGGCATCGCCCGCTTGCCCGGTGGGGTCACGTCACCGAGCCGCACCGCGTGCCCCGCGGTCCCGACGAGCACGTCGTGCTTGCCCGCGCGCACCTCGCCGGGCGCGAGGTCCGTGACGTCGGGCACCTGCGTGACCGGACCGAGGCCGAGCCGCGAGCCGTCGGGCAGCGTCGTCCACGCGCCCGGGGCGGGCGTGCAGCCGCGGATGCGGCGGTCGACGACGTGCGCGGGCGCGCCCCACCGCACGCGCGCGTCCTCCACCTCGACCTTGGGCGCGTGGCTGACCCCGTCGAGCGGCTGGGCGACGGGCGTGAGGTGCCCGTCCTCGAGCGCGTCGAGGGTGCGCACGAGCAGCGTCGCGCCCGCGACCGCGAGCCGGTCGAGCAGGTCGCCCGAGGTGTCGCGGGGCCGGATCGTCTCGGTGAGCGTGCCGAGCACGGGGCCGGTGTCGAGCCCCTCCTCGAGCAGGAACGTCGTCGCGCCGGTCACCTCGTCGCCGGCCATGATGGCGTGCTGCACGGGCGCCGCGCCGCGCCAGGCGGGCAGCACCGAGAAGTGCAGGTTCACCCAGCCGTGCGCCGGCACCGCCAGCAGCGCCGGCGGCACGAGGGCGCCGTACGCGACGACGGGCGCCGCGTCGACGCCGAGACCGCGGATCTCCTCGACGACGGCGTCGTCGCGCAGCGTGCGGGGCGTCAGCACGGGGATGCCGGCCTCGAGCGCGCGCTCCTTGACGGGGCTCGGGGTGAGCGACCGTCCGCGGCCCGAGCGGGCGTCGGGACGGGTGAGGACGGCGACGACCTCGTGGCGGGAAGCGAGGAGGGCCTCGAGGCTCGCCAGCGCGGGCGACGGGGTTCCGGCGAACAGCAGACGCATGGGCTCGATCCTAGGAGCGCACGCGGCCGGCAGCCGCACGCGGTGACGACCGCGCTCGTCGGCGCACGCGACGGCCCGGACCTCGGTGGCCCCTCAGCCCAGGTCCGAGGGGTCGAGCTGGACGCGCACCGTGCCGCCCTCGCGCCGCGCCGACCGCACACCGAGCGACGCCGCGACGGCGGTGGCCAGCGCCGCACCGGCGCTGCGCGGCACCCGCAGCAACGTGCGCACGTCGGGCTCGAACGCGCCCCGCTCCGCGCCCGCGACCGGCACGGGACCGAGGACGTCGAGCGGTGCCGGCAGCGGCGCGGCCCGCACCCGCTGCACGACCGCCGTGACGGCCTCCCGCGTGCCGGTGACGGACGCCATGCGCACGCTCGGCGGGAGTCCGAGCACGGCCCTCTCGTCGAGCTCGCGCTCCGCGAGACCCGCGGGGTCCCAGCGCACGAGGGCCTGCGACGCGCGCGGCTCCGCGTCCCCGACGAGCAGGACGACCCCGCCCTCGCCCACGGGGCGCACGAGCGCGGCCGCCGTGAGCCAGCGCCGCACCGCGTCGGGCAGCACACCGAGAGCCGAGCCGGCGGTCGAGACCGCCGCGTCCAGGAGCACGGCCGCGGCGTAGCCCGCGGGCGCGACCGGTTCCGCGCCGGGGGTCGCGACGACGAGCGCGGGGCGGTCGGGCACCTGCGCGACGACGCCGCTCGCGGCGCGTGCGCCGGACACGACCACGGGCACGCCCGGGAACGCCCGCCCGAGCTCCTCGGCGGTCCGCTCCGAGCCGACGCGCACCGACCGCAGCGCGGACGCGCCGCACTCGTCACAGCGCCAGTCGGTCGCCATCCGGCCGCACCAGGCGCACGTCGGGCTGCCGTCCGCGCGGTGCAGCCCGAGCGGCCCGTGGCACGCGGTGCAGCGGGCCGACGCGCGGCAGCGCCCGCACGCCACCGCGGGCAGGTAGCCCGCCCGCGGGACCTGCACCAGCACGGGACCGTCCGCGAGCCGGTCGCGGATCGTGCGCCACGCGGGCGTGGGGAGGCGGGCTGCCGCGGCAGCGCCTTCACGGGCGAGCTCGGTGGACGTCAGAGCCTGCACGCGCGGCGTGCGGGCGCGGACCCGGGCGCGGTCCGCGCTGACGTCGCGCGCCCACCCCGACGCGACGAGTGCCTGCGCCTCGACCGTGCGCGCGTGCCCACCCACGAGGAGCGCCGCGCCCTCGAGGTCGGAGCGCAGCGCGAGGACCTCGCGCACGTGCGGGTACGGCGCACGCGGCTCGGCGTGCAGCGGGTCGCCGTCGTCCCAGCAGACGGCCAGGCCCAGGTCGTGCACCGGCGCGAACGCCGCCGCCCGCGTCCCGACGACGACGTCCGCGTGGCCCCGGACGGCGGCGAGGAACGCGCGGTACCGGGCAGCCGGCCCTTCCTCGGCCGTGAGCCGGACCGCGCCGCCGCGCACCCCGGGGCTCCAGCGCGGGACGTCGGCGGCGGCGAGCGCGTCGAGCACGCGGTCGACGTCACGTCCGTCCGGGAGGACGACGAGCGCGCCCCGGCCGCCCAGCACGGCGGCGGCGGCGGCCTGTGCGACCGCCGCCGGCCACCGCTCGTCGACCTCCCCGGGCAGCGCGGTCCACACCGCGCGCGGCGCTCCCCCGCCCCGGACGTGCTGCACGAACGCGGACCCGCCGCGGTAGTCCGCCCACGCGGTCGCGTCGGGTGACGGCGGCGGCACGAGCGCGGGCTCGGTGGCCTGCGCCTCGGCCTCGACCCGCGCGTGGCGCGGCGGGACGGCGAGGCGCAGCACGTCCGCCAGCGTCCCGGCCCACCGGTCCGCGACCGCGCGCGCGAGCCGCGCGACCTGCGGCGTGAGCACCGGCTCGGGCGACACGAGGCGGCGCAGCGGGACCAGTGCCCCGTCGTGCTCAGCCGTCGCGACGCGCTCGAGCACGTAGCCGTCGGCGTCCTGCCCGCCGAACCGCACCTTGACGCGCGTGCCGGGGACGGCGTCGTCGGACATCGTGGCGGGCACGAGGTACTCGAACGTGCGGTCGAGGTGCGCGGGCGGCAGGTCGACGCACACGCGCGCGACGGGCAGCGTCTGCGCGACCGCCGCCGTAGCGGCGCGCGGACGCCGGCGCGCCCGCGGTGCGGGCACGCCCTCGAGCGTCAGCTGCTCCGGGTCCACGGGGTCATCTCACCATCACCGGCCCACGCGGCGCGGTCGGCCCGACACGGGCCTGCGCCGCCCGCGAGCACGACGGTCCGGGTCAGCCGACCGCCGCACGCAGCTCGTCGACCCGGTCCGTGCGCTCCCACGTGAAGTCCGGCAGCTCACGGCCGAAGTGCCCGTACGCCGCCGTCTGCCGGTAGATGGGCCGCTGCAGGTCGAGCGTGCGGATGATCGCCGCGGGCCGCAGGTCGAACACCTGCCGGATCGCCTCGGTGAGGCGGGCGTCGTCGACGACGCCGGTGCCGAACGTCTCGACGTACAGACCCACCGGGTGGGCCTTGCCGATCGCGTACGCGACCTGCACCTCGCACCGGCGTGCGAGCCCGGCCGCGACGACGTTCTTGGCGACCCACCGCATCGCGTACGCGGCGGAGCGGTCGACCTTCGACGGGTCCTTGCCCGAGAACGCGCCACCGCCGTGCCGGGCCCAGCCTCCGTACGTGTCGACGATGATCTTGCGTCCCGTCAGGCCCGCGTCACCCTGCGGACCGCCGACCACGAACTGGCCGGTCGGGTTGACGAACAGGTCGTACGACGACGTGTCGAGGTCCACCTGGTCCAGGACCGGGCGGATGACGTGCTCCAGGATCGCCGGGCGCAGCTGCGTGTCGAGCTGCACGTCCGGCTCGTGCTGGGTGGACAGCACCAGCGCGTCGAGCCGGACCGGGCGGTCCCCCTCGTACCCGATCGTCACCTGCGTCTTCCCGTCGGGCCGCAGGCCGGGGACCGTGCCCTCCTTGCGGACCCGGGCGAGGCGCTCGGACAGCCGGTGCGCGAGCCAGATGGGCAGCGGCATGAGCGACGGCGTGTCGTCCGACGCGAAGCCGAACATCAGGCCCTGGTCGCCCGCGCCCTGCAGGTCGAGCTCGTCGTGGTCGTCCGCGTCCTGGCGGACCTCGATCGACTTGTCGACGCCCATCGCGATGTCGGGCGACTGCTGGCCGATCGACACGGACACCCCGCACGACTCGCCGTCGAAGCCGATGTGCGACGACGTGTACCCGATCCCGCGCACGACCTGGCGGATGATCTGCGGGATCTCGACGTACGCCTCGGTGCTGACCTCTCCCGCGACGTGCACCAGACCAGTGGTCACCATGGTCTCGACCGCCACCCGGGCGACCGGGTCCTGCTCGAGGATCGCGTCCAGGATCGCGTCCGAGATCTGGTCGCAGATCTTGTCCGGATGCCCCTCCGTCACCGACTCGGACGTGAAGAGGCGCATCGCGGGAACAGTCATGGGACCAGCGTAATCGCGTGCGCGGGCGTCCCCGCGCTCACACCAGCGCGCGGACCGCGTCCCACAGCGCGTGCGCGACGTCGTCCTTGCTGCCGCGCGCGCTGGCCACGGGACGGCCCGCCGCGTCGAGGATCGTCACCTCGTTGTCCTCGGTGCCGAAGCCGAGCCCGTCACCGACGGCGTTGACGGCCAGCAGGTCGGCGCCCTTGCGCAGCGCCTTGGCGCGGCCGTGCTCGAGCACGCTGCCCTGCGCGTCCCCGGTCTCGGCGGCGAACCCGACGACGACCTGACCTGGGCGGACACGGTCACGCGCGAGCTCGGCGAGCACGTCGACCGTCTCGACGAGCTCGATCGTGGGCGCCGGGGCGCCCTCGCGCTTCTTGATCTTGGCGTCGGCCGGGCTGACCGGCCGGAAGTCGGCGACGGCCGCCGCCATGACGACGACGTCGGCGTCCTTCGCCGCGGTGCGCACGGCGTCGCGCAGCTGCGCTGCCGTCCCGACCGTCACCACGTCGACGCCCCCGGGCGGCGGCACGGCCAGGTTCGCGGCGACGAGCGTCACACGCGCACCGCGCGCGAGCGCGGCCCGCGCGAGCGCGACACCCTGCCGTCCCGAGGACCGGTTGCCCAGGTAGCGCACCGGGTCGACGGGCTCGCGCGTGCCCCCCGCGGACACCACGACGTGCAGCCCCGCCAGGTCGGCCGGGCGTGCGTCGACGAGAGCGAGGGCGGCCGCGGCGATCTCGTCCGGCTCCGGCAGGCGGCCGGGGCCGGTGTCCGCCCCCGTGAGCCGCCCCGAGGCGGGGTCGAGCACGTGCACACCGCGCGACCGCAGGGTCGCGACGTTGGCGACGGTGGCCGGGTGCTCCCACATCTCCGTGTGCATCGCCGGCGCGAGCAGCACGGGTGCCCGTGTGACCAGCAGGGTCGCGGTCAGCAGGTCGTCGGCCTGGCCCGACGCGGCGCGTGCGAGCAGGTCCGCGGTCGCGGGCGCGACCACGACGAGGTCCGCGTGCTGACCGATCGCGACGTGCGCGACCTCGTCGACGTCCTCGAAGACGTCGGTGGTCACGCGCTGGCCCGACAGGGCCTCCCACGTGGGGCGCCCGACGAACTCGAGCGCCGCACGCGTGGGCACGACGCGCACCTCGTGCCCCGCCTCGCGCAGCACGCGCAGCAGCAGGACCGCCTTGTAGGCGGCGATACCGCCCGCGACACCCAGGACGATGCGCACGCGCGTGGGTCTCAGCCCTCGGTGGCCTCGACCGTCAGCAGGCCCTTGTCGATCTCGCGCATCGCGATCGACAGCGGCTTCTCCTGCGGACGCGTCTCCACGAGCGGACCGACGTACTCGAGCAGGCCCTCGTTGAGCTGCGAGTAGTACGCGTTGATCTGGCGCGCGCGCTTGGCCGAGTACAGGACGAGCGCGTACTTCGAGTCGGCACGCTCGAGCAGCTGGTCGATCGGCGGGTCGGTGATGCCCGTGGGGGCGGCGACGGTTCCGGACACGGAGGACTCCCGAGTTCGAGGGGTGGGATCAAAGGACGAGCTGAGACGAGTCTACCCGCGTGTCACGCGGGGACCACGCCCATGACGCGCACGAGCTCGTCCGTGGCACGGGTCACGTCGTCGTTGACGACGACGTGGTCGAACTCGGACTCGGCCGCGAGCTCGACGCGTGCGGTGGCCAGCCGGCGCTCGCGCTCCTCGGCGTCCTCGGTGCCGCGGCCCACGAGGCGGCGCACCAGCTCGTCGAACGACGGCGGTGCCAGGAACACGAACCGCGCGTCCGGCATCGTCTCGCGCACCTGCCGAGCGCCCTGCAGGTCGATCTCCAGCAGCGTCGGCACACCGGCAGCGAGTCGCTCCTGCACGGGACCGCGCGGCGTGCCGTAGCGGTTGCGCCCGTGGACCACCGCCCACTCCAGCAGCTCGCCGTCGTCGACCATGCGGTCGAACTCCTCGGCCGAGACGAAGTGGTAGTGCACGCCGTCGACCTCGCCGGGGCGCGGTGCGCGCGTCGTCGCGGACACCGACAGCCACACCTGCGGGTAGCGCGCGCGGACGTCGGCCGAGACCGTCCCCTTGCCGACGGCCGTGGGTCCCGCGAGCACGGTCAACCGCGCGGGCGTCGTGGTCATCGCGGCTGAGAACTCCTCGCTCGGGGGTGCGCGGCTGCGTCGCCGGACCGTCCGCAGGGGACGTCCGACGACGCAGCGCGACCCTACCTCAGCCGAACCGCTTGACGAGCTCGTCGACCTGGTGCGGGCCGAGCCCGCGCACGCGGCGGGTCTCGGAGATGCCGATGTCGGACATGATCGCCCGGGCCTTGACCTTCCCCACGCCCGGGAGCGACTCGAGCAGGGACACGACCTTGAGCTTGCCGATCGTCTCGTCCTGCTGACCCTGGGCGATGACCTCGGAGAGGCTGCCCTGCGAGTACTTGAGGCGGTTCTTCACCTCGGCACGGGCCTGCCGGGCAGCGGCGGCCTTCTGCAGCGCTGCAGCGCGCTGTTCGGGAGTCAGCGGAGGGAGTGCCACGCGCGTCACCTTCTCATCCAGAGCTTCACCAGCCCAGCTGCCTGAACGGAGCGGACCTGGGGCGAGAAGCCCGCCCCCTGACCGGACCGGCGCCCACGTGATCGCGGGCTGCACCTGTGAACCTAGCGACCGCCCCAGGGGTCGGCAATGTGAACACGCCCGACAAGACGGACCCGCGACCTGCGGGAACGGAGCGGAGCCGGGCACGCCGGTGGGCGGGGTGCGCGACCTCGCCCGGGCGCACCCCGCCCACGAACCGGTTCAGTCCCGTCCGGACGGGTCAGCCCAGCGCCGCTGCGGCCTCCTGCGCCGCGCGCAGCGCCGCCGCGCGCAGGGACGAGACGTCCGGGCCGGCACGCAGCACCCCGCGCGACGAGGATGCCAGCACACGCCCCCGCGCCTCGCCGAACACCGCGCGCAGCTCGTCGGGACCGGCACCCTGCGCACCCACCCCCGGGGCCAGCAGCGGGCCGTTGACGGCCACCAGGTCGGTCCCGGTGGACCGGGCGGCGTCACCGACGGTCGCCCCCACGACGAGCCCGACCGAGCCGAGCGGCTGCGCGCCCGCGTTGAGCGCGGCGGCCTGCGCGGCGACGGCGGCCGCGACCGAGCGGGGCGCGCCGGTCGTCGGGTCCGGCGCCACCGCGTGCTGCACGTCACGCCCCTCGGGGTTCGACGTGAGGCACAGGACGAACAGCCCGCGACCCGTGGTGAGCGCGAGGTCGACCGCGGGTGCGAGCGACCCGAACCCGAGGAACGGCGAGACCGTGAGCGCGTCACCCGCGAGCGGCGAGCCGTCGCGCAGGAAGGCGTCCGCGTACGCGCCCATCGTCGAGCCGATGTCGCCGCGCTTCGCGTCGACGACGACGAGCGTGCCGGCGTCGCGACCCGCCGCGACGACCTCCTCGAGCACCGCCAGCCCGCGCGAGCCGTGGCGCTCGAAGAACGCCGCCTGCGGCTTGACCGCCGCGACACGGCCACCGACCGCCTCCATGACCGTCAGCGCGAAGCGCCGCAGCCCCTCGGCGTCGTCGGGCAGGCCCCACGCGTCGAGCAGGCTCGCGTGCGGGTCGATACCGACGCACAGCGGGCCGTGCGCGGCCATGGCAGCGGCCAGCCGCGCCCCGAAGGGCGCCCGCTCTCCCGCCGCGCTCACGCGGTGACCGCCTCGCGGCGGGCCGCCGTCGCGCTCTCGTGCTCCTGCAGGCTCGTGACCGCGTACGGCCCCGCCTGGGCCGCCTCGATCGCCTGCACCGCCGCGCCGAGCTGCTGGACCGTCGTGACGAGTGCCTTGTCCGCCGCGACCGTGGCCGCCCGGATCTCGTACCCGTCCGCTCGCGCGCCCTGGCCGGACGGCGTGTTGACGACCATGTCGACGTCACCCGCGACGATCAGGTCGACGATCGTCGGCTCGCCCTGCGGGCCACGACCGGCCGAGTTCTTGCGCACCACGGTCGAGCGGATCCCGTTGCGCCGCAGCACGGTCGCGGTGCCCTCGGTCGCGAGGATCTCGAAGCCGAGCTCCGTGAGGCGCTTGACCGGGAACACGATCGAGCGCTTGTCCCGGTCGGCGACCGAGATGAACGCCTTGCCCGCGTCGGGCAGACCGCCGAACGCCGCGTCCTGGGACTTCGCGAACGCCGTCGGGAAGTCGGTGTCGAAACCCATGACCTCGCCCGTCGAGCGCATCTCGGGCCCGAGCACCGTGTCCACCACGTGGCCGTCGCCCGTGCGGAACCGCTTGAACGGCAGCACGGCCTCCTTGACCGCGATGGGCGCCTCGAGGTCGAGCACCGAGGCGTCCGCGGCCGGGAGCAGCCCCTGCGCCTTGAGCTGCGCGATCGTCTTGCCGGTCATGACGTGCGCCGCGGCCTTGGCGAGCGAGACGCCCGTGGCCTTCGAGACGAACGGCACGGTGCGCGACGCACGCGGGTTCGCCTCCAGCACGTACAGGACGTCGCTGACGAGCGCGAACTGGATGTTCAGCAGGCCGCGCACCCCGACCCCGCGCGCGATCGCCTCCGTCGAGAGCCGGATGCGCTCGAGCTCGGCGAGCGAGAGCGTCACGGGCGGCAGCACGCAGGCCGAGTCGCCCGAGTGGATGCCCGCCTCCTCGATGTGCTCCATCACGCCGCCGAGGAACAGCTCCTCGCCGTCGAACAGCGCGTCGACGTCGATCTCGATCGCGTCGTCGAGGAACCGGTCGATCAGCAGCGGCGAGAGCGTGCCCGTGCGACCGCCGTCGGCGGCGTTCTCGAGCGCGCGCTCGACGTACTCGGTGAGCTGCGTCTCGTCGTAGACGATCTCCATGCCGCGGCCGCCGAGGACGTACGACGGGCGCACGAGCACCGGGAAGCCGATGCGGCGCGCGGTGTCGCGCGCACCGGCGAGCGTCGTGGCCGTGCCGAACGCCGGCGCGGGCAGGCCCGCGGCCTCGAGCACCTTGCCGAACTCGCCGCGGTCCTCGGCGGCGTCGATCGCATCGGGTGCGGTGCCGAGGATCGGCAGACCCGCGTCCTGCAGGCGCTGCGCGAGCGACAACGGCGTCTGGCCACCGAGCGTCACGATGACGCCGGCGACCGGTCCGGCCGCGAGCTCGGCGGTGTAGACCTCGAGCACGTCCTCGAACGTGAGCGGCTCGAAGTAGAGCCGGTCGGACGTGTCGTAGTCCGTCGAGACGGTCTCGGGGTTGCAGTTGACCATGACGGTCTCGTACTCGCCCTTGAGCGTCAGCGCGGCGTGCACGCACGAGTAGTCGAACTCGATGCCCTGCCCGATGCGGTTGGGCCCCGACCCGAGGATGAGGATCGCGGGACGCTCGCGCGGCGCCACCTCGGTCTCCTCGTCGTACGTCGAGTAGTGGTACGGCGTGAGCGCCGCGAACTCCGCGGCGCACGTGTCGACGGTCTTGTAGACCGGGCGCAGGCCCACCGCGTGCCGCGCGCCGCGCACCGCGTCCTCGGTGGTGCCGCGCAGCTGCGCGATCTGCGCGTCCGACAGACCGTGGCGCTTGGCGTGCTCCAGCACGTCGCGCGTGAGCGCAGCAGCCGTGCGGGTCTCCTCCGCGACCTCGTTGACGAGCACGACCTGGTCGAGGAACCACGGGTCGATGCCCGTGCGCTCGTAGACCGTCTCGACGCTCACGCCCGCGCGCAGCACCTGCTGGACGTCGATCAGACGCCCCTCGGTCGGGCGGGCGATGCTCTCCACGAGCGCGTCGAGCTCCGCACCCGACGCCACCTCGCCGGCCCAGTGGAACACCGAGCCCTTCTTGTCGATCGACCGCATGGCCTTGCCGAGCGCCTCGGTGAAGTTGCGCCCGAGGGCCATGGCCTCGCCCACCGACTTCATGGTGGTCGTCAGCGTCGGGTCGGCCGCCGGGAACTTCTCGAACGCGAACCGCGGGACCTTCACGACGACGTAGTCGAGCGTCGGCTCGAACGACGCGGGCGTCGAGCCCGTGATGTCGTTGGGGATCTCGTCGAGCGTGTAGCCCACCGCGAGCTTCGCGGCGATCTTCGCGATCGGGAAGCCGGTCGCCTTCGACGCGAGGGCCGACGAGCGCGACACGCGCGGGTTCATCTCGATGACGACGACGCGCCCCGTCGTCGGCTCGACCGCGAACTGGATGTTGCAGCCGCCGGTGTCCACGCCGACCTCGCGGATGACCGCGATGCCGATGTCGCGCAGCCGCTGGTACTCGCGGTCGGTCAGCGTCAGCGCGGGAGCGACCGTGACGGAGTCGCCGGTGTGCACCCCGACCGGGTCGACGTTCTCGATCGAGCAGACGACCACGACGTTGTCGTGCTTGTCGCGCATGAGCTCGAGCTCGTACTCCTTCCAGCCGAGGATCGACTCCTCGAGGAGCACCTCGGTGGTCGGCGAGTAGTGCAGGCCCTGCCCGACGATGCGGCGCAGGTCCGCCTCGTCGTACGCGATGCCCGAGCCCAGTCCGCCCATCGTGAACGACGGGCGCACGACCACCGGGTAGCCGAGGTCGACGACCGCGGCGAGCGCGTCGTCCATGGTGTGCACGATCGCGGAGCGCGCGGACTCCCCGCCGCACACCTCGACGACCTGCTTGAACTGCTCGCGGTCCTCGCCCTTCTGGATCGCGGGGATGTTGGCGCCGATGAGCTCGACGTCGTACTTCTCCAGGACCCCGGCCTCGTCCAGCGCGATCGCGGCGTTGAGCGCGGTCTGGCCGCCCAGCGTCGGCAGGATCGCGTCGGGACGCTCCTTGGCGATGATCGAGGTCAGCACCTCGGTCGTGATGGGCTCGACGTACGTCGCGTCCGCGAACTCGGGGTCCGTCATGATCGTGGCCGGGTTGGAGTTCACGAGGACGACGCGCAGGCCCTCCTCCTTGAGCACGCGGCAGGCCTGCGTGCCCGAGTAGTCGAACTCGCACGCCTGGCCGATCACGATCGGGCCGGACCCGATGACCAGGACGCTGGAGATGTCGGTGCGGCCAGGCATCAGGCGGCGCCCTTCGTGGTCGAGTGCATGAGGTCGAGGAAGCGGTCGAACAGGTAGGCGGCGTCGTGCGGGCCGGCCGCGGCCTCGGGGTGGTACTGCACCGAGAACGCCGGCAGGTCGAGCGCCTGCAGCCCTTCGACGACGTCGTCGTTGAGGTCGACGTGCGACACGACGACGCGCCCGTAGCGACCGCCGTCGTGCGGCGCGACGGTCTCGCCGTCGAGCGGCGCGTCGACCGCGAAGCCGTGGTTGTGCGCGGTGATCTCGACCTTCCCCGTCGCCCGGTCGACGACCGGCTGGTTCACGCCGCGGTGCCCGTAGCCGAGCTTGTACGTCCCGAACCCGAGCGCACGCCCGAGCAGCTGGTTGCCGTAGCAGATGCCGAAGAACGGGATCCGCCGGTCGAGGACCTCGCGCAGCAGCTCGATCTCGTGCGTCGCGGCGCCGGGGTCACCGGGGCCGTTCGAGAAGAACACGCCGTCCGGGCCGGTCGCGAGGACGTCCTCGATCGTCGACGTCGACGGCAGCACGTGCACGCGGATGCCGCGCTCGGCCATGCGCTGCGGGGTCATCGACTTGATGCCGAGGTCGACCGCGGCGACGACCGCGCGTGGCTGCGCGAGCGGTGCGCCGTCCTCGTCGAGCGCCTCCACGACGTACGGCTCGCTCGTCGTGACCTCGCCCGCGAGGTCGGCGCCCACCATCGCGGGCGCCGTCAGGACCTCCTCGAGCAGCTCGGAGTCCGTCTTGTCCCCCAGCGCCTCGCCCGAGAAGATCCCGGCCCGCATGACGCCCCGCTCGCGCAGGTGCCGCGTGAGGGCGCGCGTGTCGAGGCCGGAGATCCCGACGACGCCCTGCGCCGCGAGCTCGTCGTCCAGCGTCCGGCGGGAGCGCCAGCTCGACGGCACGCGTGCGGGGTCTCGCACGACGTACCCGGCGACCCAGATGCGCCCCGACTCGGGGTCCTCGTCGTTGACGCCCGTGTTGCCGATGTGGGGCGCGGTCATCACGACGATCTGGCGGTGGTAGCTGGGGTCGGTGAGCGTCTCCTGGTACCCGGTCATCCCGGTGTTGAAGACGATCTCGCCGAGCGTGGTGCCGCGCGCGCCGTACGCCTGGCCCGCGAAGCTGCGACCGTCCTCGAGCACGAGGCGGGCGGGCTCCCGGCGGGTGGCCGAGGTCGTCGTCGCGGCGGTGGTGGTGTCCGTGGTGGTGTCCGTCATGGCATCTCCTGGTTGCCGCCCGGGGCGGCGGGGGTCTGAGGTTCGAGGGCGGCGACCGCGGCCACCAGGGCCTCGCGGTCGGCCGCGTGCCGGGGCAGCAGGCCGGTGTCCAATCCGCGGTCGTCCGCGGCGCCCGGCGGGAGCCAGCTCACGACGACGAGACCGTCGCGGCCGACGACCTTCCCGGCGATGCCGGGTGCCCGGGCGACGCCGCGCAGCGCGGCGCGTGGGACGAAGACGTCGTGCGCACCGGTGCGACGCACCAGCACACCCGTGTCGTGGACGCTCACCTGCGCCGGGCTGCGCACGCCCAGGTCGTTCGCGACGACCCGCTCGAGCCAGTCGCCCGCGAGGGTCGTCGAGACGTAGACCGCGTCGAACGGGCCCGCGAGCAGCGCACCGAGCTCGTCCGGCACCGCGGGGATCGTCGGTACCGCGGCCAGCGTGCGTCGTCGGCGGCGCTCCCACCCCACGCGTGCGCCCCACAGGGCCAGCACGAGCAGGACGAGCATCGCGCCGACCGTGACGGCCTGCCGGGCGGTCACCGCGCCACCGCCACGTCGTCGTCGCACGGCACGCCGTCCAGCACCGTCGCGCGCCCGCGCAGGAACGTCGCGACGACCGCGCCGGGCAGCTCGCGGCCGCGGAACGGCGAGTTCACCGACTTCGTGGCCTGCGCCTCGGGCCGGACGACGCGGCGCGCGGCCGGGTCGACGAGCGTGAGGTTGGCGGGCTCCCCCACCGCGATCGGACGCCCGTGCCGGTCGTCGACGCGGCCGATGCGCGCGGGCGCCGTCGACAGGACGCGCGCCACGTCAGCCCACGTCATCCGGCCGGTGTCGACCATCGCCTCCTGGACCACGGACAGCGCGGTCTCCAGACCGGTCATGCCGAACGCGGCCGCGGCCCACTCGCAGTCCTTGTCCTCGCGGGGGTGCGGCGCGTGGTCGGTCGCCACGATGTCGATGGTGCCGTCCGCGAGGCCCTCGCGCACCGCCTCGACGTCGGCCTGCGTGCGCAGCGGCGGGTTGACCTTGTAGATCGGGTCGTACCCGCGCGCGAGCTCGTCGGTCAGCATCAGGTGGTGCGGCGTGACCTCGGCCGTCACGTCGATGCCGCGCGACTTGGCCCACCGCACGATCTCGACGGACCCGGCCGTCGACAGGTGGCACACGTGCAGGCGCGAGCCGACGTGCTCGGCGAGCAGCACGTCACGCGCGATGACGGCCTCCTCGGCGACCGCGGGCCAGCCCGCGAGACCGAGCTCGGCGGACACGACGCCCTCGTGCATCTGCGAGCCGGCGGTCAGCCGCGGCTCCTGCGCGTGCTGCGCGACGACGCCGTCGAACGCCTTGACGTACTCGAGCGCGCGCCGCATGACGACCGGGTCGTGCACGCACTTGCCGTCGTCGGAGAACACGCGCACGCGCGCGGCGGAGTCGGCCATCGCACCGAGCTCGGCGAGCCGCTCGCCCTCGAGCCCGACGGTCACGGCACCGACCGGGAAGACGTCGACCCAGCCCGCGCGGCGTCCGAGGTGCCACACCTGCTCGACGACGCCCGCGGTGTCCTGCGTCGGCGTCGTGTTCGCCATCGCGTGCACCGCCGTGAACCCGCCGACCGCCGCGGCGCGCGTGCCCGTCGCGATGGTCTCGGCGTCCTCGCGGCCCGGCTCGCGCAGGTGGGTGTGCAGGTCGACCAGGCCGGGCAGCGCGACCAGGGCGCTCGCGTCGACGACGACCGCGTCGTGCGGTGCGTCGAGCCCGGTGCCGATCTGCGCGACCACGCCGTCGGCGAGGAGGAGGTCGGTGCGCTCGGCGCCCAGCGGTGAGACGTCGCGCAGCAGGTACGTGGTCACTCGGCACTCCTGTTCGAGGTGGGCTGCGGCGTCGCGGCGGGCGTCGTCGGCCCGCCCGCCAGCAGCAGGTACAGCACCGCCATGCGGACCGCGACGCCGTTCGCGACCTGCTCGACGATCACGGCGCGCGGGCTGTCCGCCGCGTCCGCGGAGATCTCCAGACCGCGGTTCATCGGTCCGGGGTGCAGCACGATCGCGTGCTCGGGCAGCGCCTCGAGGCGACGCGCGTCGAGCCCGTAGCCGCGCGTGTACTCCAGCGGGCTCGGGAAGAAGCCGCCGCCGGCGCTCGACATCCGCTCGCGCTGGACGCGCAGCATCATGACCGCGTCGGGCTTGCCGTCCACGATCACGTCGTCGAGCCGGTAGCTCACGTCGCACGGCCACGCCTCGACCCCCACGGGGACCAGCGTCGGCGGCGCGACGAGCGTGACCTGCGCACCCAGCGTGTGCAGCAGCTGGACGTTCGAGCGGGCGACGCGGCTGTGCAGGACGTCGCCGACGATCGCCACGTGCAGACCGTCGAGGTCGCGGCCCGTCGTGTCCCGCGTGCCGCCGGCGCCGACGAGGTGGCGGCGCAGCGTGTACGCGTCGAGCAGTGCCTGCGTCGGGTGCTGGTGCGTGCCGTCACCCGCGTTGACGACCGCGCCGTGCGTCCAGCCCGACGCCGCGAGCGTCTGCGGCGCACCGCTCGCCTGGTGCCGGATCACGACCGCGTCCGCGCCCATGGCCTGCAGCGTCAGCGCCGTGTCCTTGAGCGACTCGCCCTTGGACACGCTCGAGCCCTTGGCCGAGAAGTTGATGACGTCCGCCGACAGGCGCTTGGCGGCCGTCTCGAAGCTGATGCGGGTGCGCGTCGAGTCCTCGAAGAACAGGTTGACGACCGTGCGGCCGCGCAGCGTCGGGAGCTTCTTGATCTCGCGCGCCTGGGTCGCGGCCATCTGGCCGGCCGTGTCGAGGATCAGGACGGCCTCGTCGCGGGTCAGGTCGCCCGCCGAGAGCAGGTGCTTCACGCGGCACCCCCCGGCGTCGCCGGCTCGTCGGCCGACCCCTCGATCAGCACCGCGTCGCGTCCGTCGCGCTCGCTGAGCAGCACACGCACGCGCTCGGACTGCGAGGTCGGCAGGTTCTTGCCGACGAAGTCCGCACGGATGGGCAGCTCGCGGTGGCCGCGGTCGACGAGCGCCGCGAGCTGGACCGCGCGCGGGCGTCCCAGGTCGGAGATCGCGTCGAGCGCCGCGCGGATCGTGCGGCCCGAGAACAGCACGTCGTCGACGAGGACGACCACCTTGTCCTCGAGGTCACCCGGCACCTGGGTCGTGCCGATGGACCGCGTGGGCTGCTGGTGCAGGTCGTCGCGGTACATCGTGACGTCGAGGCTCCCGACGAGCCGGTCGGCGTCCAGCCCCGGCTCGACGTCCGCGATGCGCGCCGCGAGCCGGTGCGCGAGGGGGACACCGCGGGTCGGGATGCCGAGCAGGACCACGTCCTGGCCGCCCTTGTTGCGCTCGAGGATCTCGTGCGCGATCCGGGTCAGCGCCCGGGCGATCTCGGCCTCCCCGAGCACGACGGTCGCCGTCGCGCTCTCCCGCTGCTCCGCGGGGGTGTCGGGGTGTTCCGGCGCGGGACCCGGTGCGGGGCCGCCGTCGGACGGTGTGGGCAGGGCAGCGTTCATGAGCGACTCCTTCCCCGCCTCACGGGACGGGAGTTAAAGGAAGGTCAGCGGTCCTCGCCAGCCTACCGCCTGGGCCCCGTCGACCCGGGTGCGTGTCCGTGCGACGTGGCTCACGCAGAGCCCGGCGTGCGGCGACCGACCACCGCGGTGCCGTCGCGCTCGTCGTCGCGTGCCGTGCGGACCGCGAGCCCCGCCGCCCGCAGCAGCCGCGCGCTCGTCGAGGCCTGACGCGGGCTCGTCTCGACGACGACGTACCCGCCCGGCGCGAGCCAGCCGGCCACGTCGGCGGCGATCCGCCGCTGCAGGTCCAGGCCGTCCGCTCCCCCGTCGAGCGCGACGAGCGCCTCGTGGTCGCGCGCCTCGGTCGGCATCGTCGCGATCGCGTGCGACGGGACGTAGGGGGCGTTCGCGACGAGCACGTCGACCCGACCGCGCAGTGCGCCGGGCAGCGCGTCGAACAGGTCGCCCTCGTGCACGAGCGGGACGTTGCGCCGCGCGCACGCGACCGCGGCGGGGTCGACGTCCGCCGCGTGCACCTGCGCGTGCGGCCAGCGCGCGGCGACCGCCGCGGCGAGCGCGCCGGTCCCGCAGCAGAGGTCCACGACGACTGGCGGGACCTGCGCAGCCCGGGCCTGGAGCAGGCCGTCGACGACGGCCACCAGCAGCTCGGTGCGGCGCCGCGGGACGAACACGCCCGGCGCGACCGTGACGCGCAGCCCCGCGAACGACGCCCACCCGACGACGAGCTCGAGGGGCTCCCCCGCGCAGCGCCGCGCGACGAGCGCGTCGAGGGCCGGGACGTCCAGACCGCTGTCGGCCGCGTGCGCGAGCAGCAGCGCGGCCTCCTCCTCGGCGAACACGCACCCTGCGGCGCGCAGCCGTGCCACGACCTCGACCTCGCTCGTCACCCGGTCACCCTCCCACGGCGCCGGCGGCGCCCGCGGACACGGCGCCGGCGGCGCCCGCGGGCACGCCCGCGGACGCGAGAAGGGCGGGTGCGTCGACGACGCACCCGCCCTTCTCGACCGTGGAGAGCCGTCAGCCGACGCGCGTCCCCGCCGAGTACTTCGGGATCGACACGAAGCTCGCCGTGCCCACCGGCGTGACGCGGACCTTGATGATCGCGCCCTTGTCGAGGGAGTTCAGCGTGCGCGTCTTGCCCGTGGCACCCGAGATCGCCTTGCCGTTGCGGTACCACTGGAACTTGTAGCCGTTCACCTTGCCGGTGAACGAGTACTTCGCGGTCACCGTCTGGCCGACCTTCGCGGTACCCGTGACAGTGACGGCGCCGGCCGGGGCCAGCACCTTCTGCAGGTTCAGGTAGCCCGCGCCGCACCGGGTGGTGGTGCAGTTGTAGGTCGGGAAGCTGGGGTACTTCGGGAACGGCGACGTCGCCTTCTTCAGCCCGGACTCGACGGCGCTGCCACGCAGGCCGAGCGAGTACAGCATCGCCGCGGCCGCGGAGACGTGCGGCGCCGCCTGGCTGGTGCCCATCATCAGACCCCAGGTCTGGGTGCCGGGCTTGGTCGTGCCGGTGTTCCACGTCGACAGGATCGGCCGGTAGCCGTCGGCGTACTCGCCGCCGGGGGCCGAGACCTCGACCGTGTTGCCGTAGTTCGAGTAGCTGGCGCGCTGGCCGTACTCGTCGAGCGCCGCGACCGTGACGACGTTATTGCAGTTCGCGGGGCCGTGCAGCGACGCGCTCTCCGCCGAGTTGCCCGCGGAGACGACGACGACCGCGCCGCGCTTGCGCGCGTTGTCGATCGCCCGCTGCGTCATGGAGCCGCACGCGTGCTTGCCGCCGAGCGAGAGGTTGATGACCTTCGCGGGCGTCTTGTTCCTCGACGTCCCGGAGACGACGCCACCCGACGCCCACGTGATGCCCGCGGCGATGTCCGCCGACGTGCCGCCACCCGCGCCGAGCACGCGCACGTGCTGGATGCGGACGCCCGGCGCGACACCGACGCCCCTCGCACCGTCCCACTTCGCGGCGATGATGCCCGCGACGTGCGTGCCGTGCCACGAGCTCTGGTGCTCGCTGTCCCAGTCACCCTGGTCCTGCGGGTTCGAGTCACGGGCGTTGCCGTCCCGTGCCCGGGCCTTGTCGGAGATCATGTCGTAGCCCGCGACGGTCACGCCGTCGATCTGCGGGTGCGCCGTGCGGCCCGTGTCGAGCACCGCGACGACCACGTTCTTGCCCTTGGTCGCGGGCCACAGCGCCGTGGCGTGGGTCGAGTAGCCACCCGTCGGCCAGGCGACGCCGTCGAGCGTGCCGCGCGACGAGTAGTCCCAGATGTTCCACTGGTACTGCTTGACGTACGGGTCCGTCGGGACGACCGGCCCGGCGGCGTGCGCCGTCGAGATGTAGTTGGGCTCGACGTCCGTGATCCCGGGGACGGCCTTGAGCGCGGTGATCGCGGCCTGGGCCTGAGCGGGCGTCACGGGCTCCTCGAAGTCGACGGCCCACGTCGCGCCGGCGTCGACCGCTGCGGCCCCGGTGGAGACCTTCGCGCCGCTCGCCTTGAGCGCGGACTGCACGGAGGCGTTGGCGGCCGCGCGGGCGGCGACCGTGGCGGTCCCGCTCGCCGAGGCGGCCAGACCGTCCTTGAAGCTGTACACGACGCCCGCGACGAGCGTCTCCTGCTTCTCGACCGCGGCCGAGTCCTTCTTCGGCAGCGTGCCGTCGTCGCTCGCCGCGTTCGCGGCCGGCGCGACGGCAGCACCCACGAGGGTCGCCGCGAGGCCGCTGCACGCGACCGCCGCGATCGCTCGTCTGGCGCGGGTCCAGGTCGTCATCAACTCATCTCCAGTCGTCGTCGCACCCGGGGCTTTTGTCCACCGGGCCCCAGGCAGCGTATTGCCTGAGCTGCCCGACGCACAGGCGTTGTCCGCGCCAGACGCACATTTCGCCCGATGGGGGCGGTGTCACCCGAATGCCGGGTCATGTCGGGCGGTGCGCACGCCGAAGCAACCATCGTGCTCGGGTCGGTTCCCACGTGGGTCTGCGCGGTCCAGCTGCTGGCGGCTGGTCTGGTGGCGGGCCTCCTGGTGCTGCAATGGCTCTGGTGGCGCACCGACCGCCGCCCCGTGGGTGCCGTCTGGGGCCTCGCGTGGTCCGCGGACATCGGGCTGATGCTGCTGGTCGGCGCCGTCGCCGGCTACCTCGCCCCCGGCACCGTGCAGACCGTCCTGACGTTCGTGCACCTCCTGCTCGTCGCCGGCTTCCTCCTGCTCGCGCTCCCGACCACCCGCGCGTTCGCCCAGGGTCCGCGCACGGCGTGGTGGGTCGCCGGCGCGGCCGTGCCGCTCGCCGCGCACGCGATCGCGTGGCTCGTCCCCGAGGTCCGCGACGCCGGACCGCGCAGCGACCTCGCGGTGGGCTCGACGCTCGTCGTCGCGACCCTCGTCGTCCTGTCGTACGTCGTCGTCACGCTCGGACGCCACTCGGTGACCGTGTGGGGCGCGCTGCTCGTGGCCGCCGGCCTGGAGTCGGTGAGCATGCTCGTCGCGAGCGGGTTCATGCCCGACCGCGACATCAGCTCGCTGCTCGCCGCGCTGTGGGCCGTCCCGATCGCGTTCGGCCTCGCCGCCCTCGCACTCGTGCGGGTACGCCAGTCGCAGGACGAGGCGAGCCGGCAGCACCGGATGCGGGACGCGGTCGCGCGCGTGTCCAACGCCGCGTGGTTCGCGCGCGACGCCGACACGCTCCTGCTGCAGGCGCGCGACGAGGCACGCAAGGTGCTCGACGACCCCGCGGTCGAGGGCACGCTGCGCCCCATCGCGCACGGCCGGTTCGTGTGCGAGCTCTACAGCGCGCAGGTCCGCGACGGCCACGAGCGCGCGTTCCTCGTCGACGTCGCGCAGATCGTCTCGGCCGCCGCCGAGCGCTATGCGCTGACCCGCCAGCTGAACCGCACCGCGTTCGCCGACGCGCTCACGGGCCTGCCGAACCGCCGCGCGGTCCAGCAGCATCTGCACGAGGTGCTCGAGCGCGCCAACGTCGAGCGGACCCGCGTCTCGCTCGTGTACTGCGACCTGGACGGCTTCAAGCGCTACAACGACGTGCACGGGCACGCCGGCGGCGACGACATGCTGTGCCGCGTCGCGACCTACCTGCGCGGGGCGATCCCGGGCGAGGAGACGTTCGTCGGTCGCCTCGGCGGCGACGAGTTCGTCGTGGTCATCTCGCGTGCGCCGCTCGACCCCGAGCTCGTCGCGATCGCCCGCTCGCTGCGCGAGGGCTTCGTCGACCGCTCCCCCGGCAACCGGCCGTCGCGGCTCTCCGTCGGCATCGCGACCTGGCAGCCCGGTGACGTCGTCGACGTCGAGGCGCTCGTCCGGCACGCCGACACCGCGATGCTCGAGGCCAAGCGCTCGCGCTCCGGCTTCCGCGTGTTCGACCGTGCGCTGCGCCGCGCCGTCGAGGCCGAGCGGGTGCAGCGCTCCGCGCTCGAGGCCGCGGTCACCGACGGGCTGTTCACGGCGCACTACCAGCCGATCGTCGACGCGCGCACGCTCGAGGTCCTGCAGGTCGAGGCGCTGGCCCGGTGGGACCACCACGGCCGGCTGCTCCTGCCCGTCGACTGGCTGGAGCTCGCCGAGGAGACCGGGCTCATCGTGCCGATCGGGCTGTCGATGCTCAGCCAGGCGCGGCGTGCGCTCGACAGGTTCCAGATGCCCGTCTCGGTCAACCTCGCGGCGCGGCACCTGTCGGAGCCGGACGCGCTCGAGCAGATCGAGACCGCGTGGGGCTCGACGTACTGGGAGCACCTCACGCTCGAGATCACCGAGAGCGCGCTCGTCCAGACCGGCGCCGCGATCCCCGTGCTGTCCGAGCTGCGCGCGCGGGGCACGCGCATCGCCGTCGACGACTTCGGGACCGGCTACTCCTCGCTCGCGCGGCTCGCACGCCTGCCCGTCGACGTCCTCAAGATCGACCGCTCGTTCGTGCGTGAGGTCGACACCGAGCGCGGGGCGTCCGTGGTGCGCGCGATCATCGAGCTGGCGGCCGCGCACGGCCTCGACGTCGTCGCCGAGGGCGTGGAGCGCGCGGCCGACCTGGACGCGCTCGTGCAGCTCGGGGTCCGGCGGGTGCAGGGCAACTTCCTGGGCCGCGCCGCGCCGACGGTCCCCGTGCGGGGCCCGCGCCCCGGTTCGCAGTGGGAGGACACGCGTCCCCTGCGCGTCGTCCCGTCGCCGCGCACCGACGACCGTTTCGACCTGCTGCACCACCGCGCCTGACGGCCTCGGCCGGGCGGGGCCGCGACGACGCGTGTCACGACGACGAGGCGCGCCGCCCCCATGGGGACGGCGCGCCTCGTGACGTCTCGGCCGCTCAGGCCAGGAGCATCGGCTTGAGCTCGACGATCCTGCCCAGCAGGCCGTTGACGAACGTCGGGGACTCGTCGGTCGACAGCGCGCGGACCAGGTCCACGGCCTCGTCGACGGCGACCGCGTCCGGCACGTCGTCGTTGAACAGGACCTCCCACGTGCCGACGCGCAGGACGGCGCGGTCGACCGCAGGCATCCGCTCGATCGTCCAGCCGTGCGAGTGCGACGCGAGCACCTCGTCGATGCGTGCGAGACGTGCGACGACGCCCTCGACGATCTCGACCGCGTACTGCGGCAGCGCCGCCTCCGTGCCGGGCTCGGCGATGCGCTGCGCGAGCAGCGTCACCGGCTCGACGCCGCGCTGGTCGGCCTCGAAGAGGACGTCGACGGCCCGCTTGCGGGCCTTGGACCGGGCTCCCACGTCAGTCGTTCACGCGACCCAGGTAGGAGCCGTCGCGCGTGTCGACCTTGACCTTGGTGTCGGCCTCGAGGAACAGCGGGACCTGGATCTCGTAGCCCGTCTCGAGCGTCGCGGGCTTGGTGCCCGCGCTCGAGCGGTCGCCCTGCAGACCCGGCTCGGTGTACGTGACCAGCAGCGTCACGGACGGCGGGAGCTCGACGTACAGCGGGGCGCCCTCGTTCGTCGCGACCAGCGCGTTCTGGTTCTCGAGCATGAAGTTCGCGGCGTCGCCCACGGTCGCGGCCGGCACGTGCAGCTGGTCGTACGTGTCCGTGTCCATGAACACGAAGTCGTCGCCGTCCTTGTACAGGTACTGCATCTCGCGCTTGTCGACGTTGGCCGTCTCGACCTTCACGCCGGCGTTGAACGTGCGGTCGACGACCTTGCCGCTCAGGACGTTCTTCAGCTTGGTGCGCACGAAGGCGCCACCCTTGCCGGGCTTGACGTGCTGGAACTCGATGACGGTCCAGAGCTGGCCGTCGATGCGCAGCACGGTGCCGTTCTTGAGGTCGTTCGTGGTCGCCACGGTTCGTCGCTTCCTGTCGAGGGTGGATCGAGGCGGCTCGCGCGCCCCGCACCCGACGGGTCCCCCGGGTGGTCGCGTCCGGCCGCAGGCCGCCGACCATCGTACCGTCCCGGCACGCACCCCACCGTCCGCCCGCCGCACGCGCCGCCGCCGGCAGCCCTCGGGACGGTGGTGCCCGACGACCGGCCGGGACGAACCGGGGACGTGTGCGGGTGGCCTGTGGTTCGGTAGGCGCATGCTCGTTGTGCTCGCGGTCCTCGGCGCGCTCGTCGTCTCCGTCGGCGGCGGCTGGTGGTTCGTCTCGGGCGTCCTGCGCCTCGCGTCGCGGCCGGGCGCCGACCCCGTGGCCGGGGCGCGCGGCGCGACGGTCGCCCCCGGGCCGGTGCCGCCCCCGCCCGGTCCGTCGTCGTCCCTCGACCCCGCGGGCCCGGACGGCCCGGCGGCCCGCGCGGCGCTGCGGGGCGGCACGTGGATCGGCTTCCTGGAGCGGGCAGCGGTCACCGCGTGCGTGCTGCTCGGCCAGCCCGCGGGGGTGGCGATCGTCGTGGCCGTCAAGGGTCTCGGCCGCTACCCCGAGCTGAAGGAGAACCCCGGCGCGTCGGAGCGGTTCGTGATCGGCACGCTCGCGTCGCTGATCTGGGCGGCTGGATGGGGTCTGCTCGCGTCGCTGGCGCTGTGAGGTCGCGCGCTCAGCCCTGGGCGGCCAGCAGGAGACGCGCCGCGGCGCCGGACGCGGCGCGCGCCTCGTCGTAGAGCGCCGTGCGCAGACGCTGGCTGACGGCCTGCTGCGTGATGCCCATGGCGGCGGCCACGTCCTCCTGACGCGCGTGGGGTCCTGCCGCGTCAACCGCGTCGACGGCCTCCCAACCCGCCGCGGTGCGCCGCGCTGCGGTCGCGGCGACGAGCGTCAGCACGGCCTCGGCGTCGAGGCCCGCCTGGTGGTGCGCACCGCGGACAGCGAACGGGACCACGCGCTGGCGGCTCTTGGCGGCCTCGACCGCGTCCCGGGCCAGGACGAACGCGGTGCCTGACGCCGCCCGGGAGGTCTCCGCGAGCGGCTCGTCGACCCGTCCGCAGCCGATGCCGACGCTCCAGCCGCCGGCCCGCAGCACCCGCAGGACGATCGCGACGGCCAGCCCGGCGTCGTCGAGCGCGCCCTGCACCTCGTCCCCCACCGTCCGTTCGAACCCGAGCACGACTCCCTCGGGCCGCGGCACGGCCGATCCGGCGACCGCACCGGGCCAGACGTCCTCGAACGCGGCGAGCAACTCGGGCACCCGGTCGCCGTTGCGGCGGCTGCCTCGCTGGTCGATCGTCAGGACGAACATGGCACCAGTCTGCCGACTTGTTCAGTCTCGCACAAGTGTAGGAACTTGTTCAGTCGGTCGGAGCGAGCGCCGACAGCGCCAGACGGTACGAGTCCAGGCCGAAGCCCGCGACCGTCCCCGTCGACACCCCGCCGACCACCGACGTGTGCCGGAACGTCTCCCGCGCGTACGGGTTGGTGATGTGCACCTCGACGAGCCGCAGGCGAGCGCCCGTGACCTGCGCGGCCGCGTCCCGCATCGCGTACGAGTAGTGCGTGAACGCCGCGGGGTTCAGCACGACGTCGCTGCGCGAGTCGACGGCCTCGTGCAGCCAGCCGATCAGCTCCGCCTCGTCGTCGGTCTGCCGCACCTCCACGTCGAGGCCGAGCCCGGCACCCCACCGCTGCACCGCCGACACGAGGTCGGAGAACGACGTGGAGCCGTACACCTCCGGCTCACGGGTGCCCAGTCGCGCCAGGTTCGGACCGTTGAGCACCAGCACTCGCGTCATGCGGGAAGCCTATCGACGGGCCCGCGCCACGCCCGCCGGACGGGCGCCGACGCGCCGCGCGTCACAACGCGACCGCGGACGACGACGTCGCACCCTCGGCGACCTCGGCGTACGCCGCCGCGAGCAGCGTCGGGTCGGGACCCTCCAGGCGCGTGGGACGGCCGACGTCCTCGAGCACGACGAAGCGCAGCAGGTCCCCGCGCGTCTTCTTGTCGCGACGCATCGCGGTCAGCAGCCGCTCCCAGCGGTCGCCGCGGTAGGTCGTCGGCAGACCGAGCGACGTCAGGACCGCACGGTGGCGCGCGACGACGTCGTCGGACAGGCGCCCCGCGAGGCGCGCGAGCTCCGCCACGTAGACCATGCCGACCGACACCGCCGCGCCGTGCCGCCACTGGTAGCGCTCGACGTGCTCGACCGCGTGGCCGAACGTGTGGCCGTAGTTGAGGATCTCGCGCAGGCCGGCCTCCTTCAGGTCCTCACCCACGACGCGTGCCTTCACGACCACCGCGCGCTCGACCAGCTCCAGCAGGACCTCCGAGCGCGCCGCAGCGACCGGGTCCTTCAGGAGGTCCACGTTCCCCTCCACGAGCTCGAGGATCCGCGGGTCCGCGATGAAACCCGCCTTGACGATCTCCGCGAGCCCGGCGACGAAGTCGAAGGGCTGCATGGACTCGAGCGCCGCGAGGTCGCACAGCACCGCCGCCGGGGGGTGGAACGCCCCAACGAGGTTCTTGCCCTCGGCCGTGTTGATGCCGGTCTTGCCGCCGACGGCCGCGTCGACCATCGCGAGCACCGTCGTCGGGACCTGCACCACGCGGATCCCCCGCAGCCACGTCGCGGCGACGAAGCCGCCCAGGTCCGTCGTCGCGCCGCCGCCCACCGCGACGATCGTGTCGGACCGCGTGAAGTCCGCCTGACCCAGGACGCCCCACAGGAACGCGGCGACCTGCGCGGTCTTCGACTCCTCGGCATCGGGCACCTCGGCGCCGAACGTCTCGTAGCCGTGCGCCCGGAGGTCCTCGATGATGACGTCCGCTGTGGTCGCGAGCGCCGCGGGGTGCACGACGAGCACGCGCCGGACCGCCTCCCCCAGCGTCGCCGGCAGCTCCGCGAGCAGGTTCCGGCCGATCACCACGTCGTACGGGCGCTCCCCCGTGACCGTGACTCGTCGCACGTCGCTCACACGTCCCCCTCGTCCGTCGGTGCCGGTGCCTGCGCCGGCTCGCCCGTCGCGCGCGCCGTCCGCAGCGCCGCCAGCTCCACCTCGACCGCCTCCGCCACGTCGGCGGGGCGCAGCCCGTCCGTGAGGACCCGCACCGTGCTCACCCGCTCGTAGACCGGGCGCCGGGCCTCCATGAGCGCCTGCCACTGCGCGCGCGGGTTGCCGAGCAGCAGCGGCCGTGACTGGTTGAAGCCCACGCGCGGCGCGGCGTGCGTGAGCGTCACGTCGAGGAACACCACGTCGCCACCCGAGGCCACGTAATCCGCGAGGACGCGCTGCGTGCCCGCGTCGAGCACGGCGCCCCCGCCCAGCGCGAGCACCCCGTCGTGCTCGGCCACGGCCGCGGCGACCGCGTCGCGCTCGAGCGCGCGGAACGCCGGCTCGCCCTCGTCGAAGAAGATCTCCGGGATGGTCCTGCCTGCACGCGCCTCGACGTCACCGTCCGTGTCCCGCAGCGCGAGGTGCCACCGCTCGGCCAGCGCCGCGCCGACCGTGGACTTGCCGGAACCCGGCGGTCCGACGAGGACGATGCGGGGTCCGGGGCGGTCGGTGGAGGGCACGGGCGGGAGCCTAGTCCAGCCACGACCCGCATCCCGATGGTGTCCGTGCCTGCCTGCGCGACTCACGCTTGACCTGGGCGGACGCCACGTGCGGGACGGCGACTCAGCCTCCTGCGCCGTCCGGTGTGGGCCGTTCGGGTCCTTCTTGCCCCAATTCCTGGATCCGGTCTCAACTCGACGCGGCCAGATGCCGAGTAGCCGACTGACTCGTCGGCCCTAACCCGGAGGAACCGTGCTGCGTCGCACGCTCGCCGTCCTCGTCTCCACCACCTTGATCGTCTCGGCGGTGGCCGCCACCGCCCCCGCCGCAACCGCCGCACCCGAGGCGCCTGCCACGTCCTCCACCGCGGTCGACCAGGACGGCGACATCACGCTCACCTGGGCACCCGCGGACGGCGCGAGCGCCTACTCGCTGCAGGTCGCGACCGACCCGAGCTTCGTCTCGGGCTCGATCCTGACGACGGTGGCGACGTACAACGTCAGCTGGGTGATTCCCACGTCGTGGAGCACCACCGAGGACCGCACGCTCTACTGGCGGGTCGCGTCGTACGGCACCGGCACCACGAGCTCCACGCTCGGCGCGTACTCCGCGCCGACGCAGCTCGACATCACGGCGGGAGCCGTGCCGACGCTCCTCGGACCCGGCAGCGCCACCGGCGGCGTCGTGACCTACCCCGACCCGGTGGTCTTCTCCTGGGAGCCCGTCGCAGGGGCCCAGCTCTACCGGCTGCAGTACGCCTCCGACGCAGGCTTCACGACGGACCTCAAGACGTACACGACGACGGGGACGACCTACACACCCGCGACGCCGCTCGCACGTGAGTCGGGAGGCTTCCCGATCACGTGGCACTGGCGCGTGCAGGCGGTCCTCTACACCGGAGTCACGGCCGGGACGACCGGTCCGTACTCGCAGCCGTGGGAGTTCCGAGTCGAGTGGCCCGCGTCCGCCTCGCAGCCGACCCTCACGTCGCCCGCGAACTGGGTCGCCGGAGCCCCCGGCGTCTCGGACGTCAAGCTCACGTGGACGCCCGTCGCCGGGGCCTCGAGGTACGAGGTCGTGATCGGGACGTCGCGCAGCGACGACGGCACGAGCGTCACGAGCCGGATCCAGGAGGCGAGCGGCACGACGCCCTTCACCACGTGGGTGCCGACGATCGCGTTCGCCGACCGCAACTTCTTCTGGCAGGTCATCCCGTACGACCTGGCCGGCAACCCCGGGACGGCATCGGAGGTCCGGCAGTTCCGCAAGCTCTGGGGCGGCCAGACCGGCCCGCAGACGGCGCCCGCCGCCGACGCGACGTACCCTGCGCCGCTCGTCGGCGGACCGCAGTACGCGCCCACGCCGGTGTCGATCGACGACTTCGAGCTCTCGTGGGACCCGGTGCCCCGCGCGACCCTGTACGAGGTGCAGGTCGTGCCGCACAACGGCGACCCGCGGCTGACCTGCCGCACCGCGTCGACCTCGGCCACGATCGTCGGGTACGTCGCTGCGGGAGCCGGCACGCCCGGTGCGCTCGTCGGCCAGAGCCAGTGCCTCTGGAACGGCGATGCCGCCAAGCGGATCGCCCCGGGCAGGACATACACGTGGCGTGTGCGGGCGATCGACTACTCGGGCAAGGACACGACCGCGCTCAGCGCGTCGACGAACCCGGTCGGCACGCTCGTCAGCGCGTGGTCCGACCCCGAGGAGAGCGGGGCGAGCGACCGGGAGCGCTGGATCGAGGTCACCTCGCCCCGGGACACGAGCGCGCTCGACGTCGAGCCGGACACCACCGCCTGGGCCACCGGCACCGCCGTCGCCGGCCAGCCGTCCCCGACCTTCTCGTGGAACACCGCCCGGTACTGGAAGAAGGTCGGCGGGACGGATACCGACCCGGAGCTGGAGCTGACGCCCGTCGACGGGTACGAGGTCACGGTCGCGCTCAACCCCGACATGACGAACCCCGTCTCGGTGACGCGCACGCCGTCGACGCGTCTGCGGATCAACGGCGTCTTCGGCGACAACGAGACGGGCATGCCGTACTACTGGCAGGTCCGTCCCTTCTGGACGCAGAACTGGACGGCGGTCACGTACACCGCGCTGGGATCCGCGACGAAGCCGAGTTGGACGAAGACCAGCACTGCCACGTCGTTCTTCGACGACGAGACGACGCGCACCGTGAGCGCCGACGGCACGATCGTCTTCGCGTGGCGCCCCCAGGCCGACACCGCGCCCGCGGACGGCGGCTCACGTGGGTACCAGGTGACGCTCACCACGAGCGGCGGCACCCTCGTCGGGACCCAGAAGATCGAGTACCCGTACTTCGTCGCGGTCAACCCGAAGACCGAGGAGCCCCTCGCGCCCGGTTCCTACAAGCTGACGGTCGCGCCGCTCGACGCGAACGGTTCGCCCGGGCGTCCCAGCAGGACGATCGAGTTCAGCACCGCGACGCCCGCCCCCCACACACCGACGAGCCGGACGACCGCGGCGGGCGCCACGCTGTCCTGGCAGACGAGCGCGACGGCGTCCCGGTACGAGGTCCAGTACTGGGCTGCGGCGGGCAGCGAGATCACGGTCTCGAAGCTCGGTACGGAGTCGCTCGCCCAGGGTGCGCTCTCCCTGACCGACCTCTCGGCCGGGACGTACGGCTGGCGCGTCCGCTCGATCGACACCGCCGGCAACGCGTCGCCCTGGAGCACGGGCGCGACGTTCGCCGTCGGGGAGCGTCGGCCGACCCTGCGCACGCCCGTCGACGACGTGCTGACCACCTCGACGCGCGTGCTCGACTGGGCGCCGGTCGAGGGTGCGTCGCGCTACCTCGTGCAGGTCGCGACCACCTCGGGCGGTCTGGCGAGCGCCGCGGTCGTCGAGACGATCGCGAGCGCGTACGCCCCGACGACGGTCGCGTCGTACGGGACGACCTACTACTGGCGGGTGCGGGCCGTCGGCGAGAAGTACGGGAGCGCCTCGCGCCCGGTCCTCGGCGAGTCCACGGAAGGCCGGTACTTCACCCGCACGGCACCTGCCGCTCCGGCGACGACGACGCCGACGCTGAGCACCGGCGGGCTGACGTACGCGTGGACGCCCCTGACGGGCGCCGCGGCGGGTTCGGACGACACCGTCGAGTACGTCGTGCGCTACCGCGTGAAGCAGACGCCCGAGGCGACGTGGACGTACCTGGACGCCATCACCGGCTCGAACGTGGCGGTCAGCGGGCTCGCGTCGAGCACGACCTACCAGTTCGAGGTCGCGGGGCGCACGAGCGAGGGCCAGGGGCCCTGGTCCAGGACCAGCGAGAAGACGACGGCCTCGGTGCCGTCGGCACCCGCGACTCTCACGCTCACGTCCAAGCTGCGTTCGCTGGACGTCGCCTGGGCGAAGCCCGTGACGTCGGGTGCCTCGCTCACCGCGATCACGCTGCGCTACCGCCTGACCACCTCGTCGACGTGGACGACGGTCGCACTGCCGGCCTCCGCCACGAAGTACACGATCACCGGCCTGTCCGCGCTCAAGAAGTACCGGGTCGAGGTCGCGGGCCAGAACGTCGTCGGTACCGGCCTGCCGGCGACCGGGGAGCAGATGGCGCTCGGCACCGCGAGTGCTCCTCGCTCGCTCGCGGCCAAGTCCGGTGACCGCAAGGTCACGCTCACCTGGAGCGCCCCGAGCTCTCTCGGTGGAGACCTGCTCAGCGAGTACGTCGTGCAGATGCGCTCCTACTCGGCCACGACGAAGACGTGGTCCGCCTGGGTCACGAAGACGACGACGCCGTCGCGATCGGCCACGATCTCCTCGCTCGTCAACGGTGCGAAGTACCAGTTCCGGGTGCTCGCTCGCACGCTCGTGGCGAAGGACGGCACGGCCTCCTCCGCCGTCTCGGTGGTTCCCGCCGGCAAGCCGCTGGCGCCCACCGGCGTGAGCGCACTGGCGACGGGCTCCAGCAGGATCAAGGTGAGCTGGGCCAAGGCCAACGCGAACGGCTCGACGATCTCCGGCTACACGGTGCAGTACTCGACGAACGGCACGACGTGGAGGTCGCTCAAGACCACGACGGCGAGCACGACGAGCTGGACCTGGTCGAGCGCCACGAGGGGCAAGACGTACTACTTCCGCGTCATCGCCAAGAGCAACCTCGGCAACAGCCCGGCGAGCTCGAAGGTGCGCGTCGTCGCCCGCTGACCCGCGCCCGGCGACAGACGTCCGACGACGAAGGTCCGGCACCCCTCGGGGTGACCGGACCTTCGTCGTTCAGGAGCGCGCGCCGTGCCGTGCGGGCCGGCGCCGCCGCCGGGGCTCAGCGCAGCAGCTCGGGGATCGCGTCGAGGTACGCCTCGAGGTTGCGCCGCACCTCGCACACCGAGTCCCCTCCGGTCTTCTCCAGCAGCGCGTCCGCGAGGACGAGCGCCACCATCGCCTCGGCGACGACCGCCGCCGGCGGGACCGCGCACACGTCCGAGCGCTGGTGCTGCGCGGTGGCCGGCTCGCCCGTGCTCGTGTCGATCGTCGCGAGCGCGCGCGGGACCGTCGAGATGGGCTTCATGGCCGCGCGCACGCGCAGGATCTCGCCGTTCGTCATGCCGCCCTCGAGGCCACCCGCACGGTTCGAGCGGCGCTGCACGCGCCCGTCGACGCGGTCGATCTCGTCGTGCGCCTGCGAGCCGCGGCGCGTCGCGGTGCGGAACCCGTCGCCCACCTCGACACCCTTGATGGCCTGGATGCCCATGAGCGTCGCCGCCAGGCGCGCGTCGAGCCGACGGTCGGCGTGCACGTACGAGCCGAGCCCGGACGGGACGCCGTACGCGAGGACCTCGACGACGCCGCCGAGCGTGTCGCCGTCCTTGTGGCACTCGTCGATCTCCGCGACCATCGCCGCCGAGGTCTCGCCGTGGAAGCAGCGCACGGGGTCCGCGTCGAGCGCGGCGACGTCGTCGGGGCCGGGCAGCTCCGCGTCGTCCGGCACGGCGACCGGGCCGATCCCGACGACGTGCGAGACGAGCCGGATGCCCGCCGCCTGCTCGAGCAGCTTCGCGGCCACGACCCCGAGCGCGACGCGCGTCGCGGTCTCGCGAGCCGATGCGCGCTCGAGCACGGGACGGGCGTCGTCGAACGCGTACTTGCGCATCCCGACGAGGTCGGCGTGCCCCGGGCGGGGCCGCGTCAAGGGGGCGTTCCGGGCGCGCTGCAGGACCGCCGGGTCGTCCACGGGATCGGCGGACATGACGTCGACCCACTTGGGCCACTCGGTGTTGCCCACCTCGATCGCGACCGGACCTCCCTGGGTCAGGCCGTGCCGGACGCCGCCCAGCAGCCGCACCTCGTCCTGCTCGAACTTCATCCGTGCGCCCCGGCCGTAGCCGAGGCGGCGACGCGCCAGGGCGTCCTGGACGTCCTGGGTACGAAGCTCGACCCCCGCGGGCACGCCCTCGAGGATCCCGACCAGTGCGGGGCCGTGAGACTCCCCCGCCGTCAACCAGCGCAGCATGCGGTCATCCTTCCATGCAGGTGCCGGCCACTCGTCCGTCGTCTGCGACGTGGACGCGCCGTCCGGCCGGGCCCCTCACGCGACCCAGGGCCGCCCCGCACGCGGGACGGCCCTGGTCGACCTGACGGGTGGCTGCCGTCCTCAGTCGGACGAGGCCGAGTCGGAGCCCTCGATCGGGTAGAACGGGTTGCGGTCGGAGCCCGGGGTCGGGAGCGGCGGCTCCTCCTCGCCTTCGCCGACCGGTGCGGCGCCGAGCGTGCCGTCGGGCAGGACCCAGATGAAGCCGTCGACGGTGAGCTCGAGGTCGGCCAGCTCGGTGGCAGGTCGGCCGTCCTGCTGCGCGTTCTCCTCCTGTGCCTGCGCGTTCATACCGCCGACGAGGAAGAGCCGCTCGGTCTTCTGCAGGCCGTCGAGGAAGGCCAGCGTGTTCTGGTAGGTCCCCATCACGATGACCGACACCGGGACCGCGCTCATGCCCGCGGGGACCGCGGGTGCGGCAGGCTGCACGGGCTCCGCCGTCGCGTCCCCGGCACCCGCGGACGCGCTCGGGCTCGGCGTGGGGTCGCTCGCGGGCGCCTCGGTCGAGACGCCGCCCGACGCGTCGGCCGGATTGGTGCCGACGGGCGTCGCGAGCGTGATCGCCTGCGGGTTCGAGGGCGTGAGCTGCGTGACGACGACGCCGTACGCGGCAGCCACGTCGTTGAGCTGACGCAGGTAGGACGAGAGCTGGACGGTGGTGGGGATGCCCTTCTGGAGGCCGGCGAGCTCCGCCTTGTACTCCTCGAGGTGCGCGAAGTCGGCCTTCAGCTCGTCGACCTTCTGGCGCAGGACCACGTTCTGCTGCTCGGTCTGCTCGGTCTGGGCCTTCGTCTCGTCGGCCCGGCTGAGAACCGGCGAGACGAGCAGGAACCAGGCCATCGCCATGAGGACGACCGCGATGAACGCCGTGCCGCCGATCCAGGTGGACTTCTTGCTGTTCCCCATCACTCGCCCTCGTCCTTCGCGTCCGCGTCGGCGTCCGCAGCCGCGTCAGCGGCGGGGTCGGCAGGCTCGAACCGCCCCGACAGGACGCTGGGCTGGATCTGCACGCTGCCGTCGATCTTGTAGTACACGCCGAAGCCCTCGGTCTCCGTGATCGTCACAGCGGTCACGAAGGAGTCGGCGAAGCCCGGGATCGAGTCGAGCGCGTCCATGAGTGCGGCGACATCCGGGACGGTCACGGACCGGGCCGCGAACGTGAGGTTGCCGATGCTCGGGGCCTGCAGGAGGTTCGCCGGCGCGGCCGCACCCTCCATCGGGGTCGCGCCGGCCACGATGAACGAGTCGATGCTCGCGCCCTCGGGCAGCACGGCCGTGATCGCGTCGATGTACGGCTTCCAGACGACGTCGGTCGAGCCGGCGATCTGCCGCGCGCGCTCCGCCTGGGCGAGCTGCGCCTGGACGCGCGGGACCTCGGCGTACTTCGCCTGCTCCTGCGTCAGCCGTGCGGTCTCCGCCTGAGCCGCCTCGAGGTCGGACTGCGCGTTCGCGGCGATGGTCTGCGCGAGCAGCCATACGAGCGCGCACAGCACGAGGACGGCGAGCAGCGCGATGACGAGCCAGCGCTTGATGCTCTGCAGCCCGCGCGCGGCGCGCACCTCGGGCGGCAGGAGGTTGACCTGCGGGAGGCCGGTGATGATCGACTGGGGGGCCTTGGCCTTCGTCGACTTCGACTTCGTCGGACGATCCAGCAACGAGGTCATGCGGCAACTCCGTACGCGAGACCGACGGGAAGGGCGATGAGCGACTCACGTCCCGCGAGGCGCTCACGACCGGCTGACTTGGCCGCACGCAGGCCGGCGAGCGGGTCGCCGAGCGTCACGGCGATGCGGCTCGCGCTCGACAGGTACTGCCCGAGGCCCGGCAGGTGCGCGCCCCCGCCGGTGAGGACGACGAGCTCGATCCCCGCACCGGGGTTGTTGCCCGCGTAGTACACGAACGTGTTGCGCACCGACTCGACGAGCTGGCGCACGACCTCCGCGACGTTCTCGGCGGCCTGCTGACGCTCGGGGGCGACCGCGTAGCCGACGCCGATCTCACGCTTCGCCGTCTCGGCCTCCGCGGCGGAGATGCCGAGCGCGCTCGCGACCGCGGTGGTGACCTGGTGACCGCCGAGGGGAAGGGCGCGCACGAGACGCGGCTGACCCTGCGCGGCGACCACGACCGTGGTGATCTGCGCGCCGATGTCGACCAGCGCGACGGTGCGGTGCGCGTAGTCGCCGCGCGCGAGCGCCCGCACGAGCGCGAAGGCGTTGAGGTCGACCATGGTCGGACGCAGGCCGGCGCCCTCGACGGCGAGCACGTTGGCGTTGACCGTGTCGCGCTGTGCCGCGACCAGCAGGCCGTGCACCATGCGACCGTTGGGACCGTCGACCTCGAGGGTCGGGCAGTAGTCGAGCAGCGCGTCGTTGGTGGCCATCGGCAGAAGATCGCCGACCTGGTACGCGAGCGAGTCGGTGAGCTGCTGACGCGGCATCCAGGGCAGCTCGGTCTCGCGCACCAGCACGCGCTGGTTCCCGACGCCGATCACGACGTCCTTCGTCGGGAACTTTGCCTTCGACCACAGCTGCTTGAGCGCGTTCGCGACGATGCCCTGCTCGACGACCTCACCGTCGCGCACGGCGCCGAGCGGCAGCGGGACCTCACCGAACCGCGCGAGCGTGGGCGGGTTCTTCCCGCTAGGACCACCGGAGCCGAACTCGAGCTCGGCGGCGCGTACCGCGCCCGCGCCGATGTCGAGTCCGATCACACGTGTGCTGGCCACAGGCCGACCTCCGTCAGTAGAGCGGTTCCGACAGTCCTATCGGGTGACCACTCGTCCGACTTGAGGGCGAATGCCGCGCTCTTTCTCCTGGTCGCACGGCGTCCCGAGGGCCTAGATGAGCGACAGGTACCACGAACCGATCTGGTCCCCCAGGACGATGCCGACCCATGCCCCGAGCACCATCCACGGACCGAACGGCACCTGCGTCTTGCGCCCCGCGCGACCGCCGACGAGCAGGGCGACCGAGAACAGGCCACCGAGCAGGAAGGCCGCGAACCAGCCGACGACGAAGCTGGCCCAGCCGTAGTACCCGAGGTACAGCCCGAGCACGCCCGCGAGCTTGACGTCGCCGAAGCCCATGCCGGACGGGTAGACGACGAGCAGCACGAAGTAGACGACGAACATCACGGCCGCACCGATGGCGGCGTGCACGAGCGCCGACCACTGCGCCGTCCCGCCCGGGTTCCAGGCCGCCAGCGCGAGGAGCGCCGCGGCCACGCCGTACGACGGCAGCACGATCGGGTCGGGCAGCCGCTTGCAGTCGAGGTCGATCAGCGCGAGCGCGATCGAGACGGCCGCCAGGTAGAGCAGAGCCGGCAGGACCCACGAGACGCCCGCGAACCACGTCACGAGCGCGAACGCCACCCCCGTCCCGGCCTCGACCAGCGGGTAGCGCGCCGCGATCGGCTCACCGCAGTCGAAGCACCGGCCGCGCAGGACGAGCCACCCCAGCACCGGGACGTTGTGGCGCGCGCGGATGCGGTGGCCGCACCGCGGGCACGCGCTGGGCGGCGACACGACCGACTCGCCCCGCGGTACGCGCCACACGACGACGTTGAGGAAGGACCCGACCGCGAGGCCGAGCAACCCGGCGAGGAGGACGACGATGATCACGAGGGCTCAGGGTGCAAGCGAGAGCGCCTGGTTGTCCATCCGGAAGCGCTCCGAGACGACGAACGCGCGGCCCGCGGAACCGCCGCCCGACGTCGCCGCCGAGTAGATGAGCTTCATCTGGGTGTCGAGCGTGACCGAGCAGCCGTACAGCTGGCCCGTGAGGCTGAGCATGGGGCTGCCGCCGGTCGTGTTCTTCACCGTCCCCGGCGTGTAGACCATCACCTGCGTGTTCGGGCCCTGCGAGAACCCGGTCGTGTTGAAGGTGATGCCCTTGCCGGCGCTGCCGACGGCCGCGCAGTCCGCCTTGCCCGACGGCCACGGCTCGACGAGGTAGAGGCTGTGCTTGTTGCCGTCACCCGACTCGACGCGGAACGCCGTCTTGACCGTGGCGCCCGACATGAACAGCACCGCGTCCGCGTAGAGCTTGATCGTCAGCCCGCCTCCGAGCCCGACGGACGACGTCCCGCAGCCGCCCGAGGCGGTCGGCTGCTGCAGGTCGTAGATCGTCGGGGTCGCGATGACCAGTGGACCGCTGAAGTTCGAGGACCCGCTGACCCAGTCCTGCGAACACTCGTCCGCGAGGTACGGGCCGGTCTTGAGCGCGGCGAGGTCCACGCGCCACTTGCGCTGGATCCAGCCGCTCCACCGCGCGTCCGTCTTGGTCAGCTTGGGGTACTCCAGGCTCGGGTCGCCCGGCGGGAAGTAGACGCTCATGTCCGGCGCCGCCGGCGCGGACACCGACGAGTCGGGGATCGTCTTGGAGGCCGCCGTCACGTTCGCGGCGGTGAAGCCGCCGGTGAGCGAGCCCTTGATCCGCACCGTGCCCGGCGTCGTGATCGTCACCGAGCTGTTCGCGTTGACGCCGTTCGCGATCGTGACGTTGCCGTTCCACGTCTGGGGGTTGGACAGCTTGAGCTGCCCGCCGATCTGGATGTTGCCCTTGAGGTTGCAGGCCGACGAGATCTCGACGTTGCCGACGACGACGAGGTCGCCCAGCACGGTCGCACCGGGGGTCGGGCAGTAGAAGTTGCCGCCCACCCACATCTTGCCGTTGACCTTGCACGTCGTGTTCCACTTGACGTCGCCCGCGACGATCACGTCGCCGCCGACGAAGCCGTCGGCCGGGCACGTCAGGTTGCCCTTGCTGATGAAGCTCCCGTCCATCTTGCAGACGGTGTTGATGATCGACTCCTCGGACAGCGACGAGTTCACGAACACGCCGCCGTCGGTGTCCATCGCCGACGAGCAGTCGAAGTGGTCGGTGACGATGTCGCCGTCGGCGCCGACGAGCGTGAGGTTCGTCGTGGCCTCGGTCTTGACGTCGCCGAAGATCGCGGAGTCGAACTCGGGCGAGGTCGGACGCGACACGACGGTGAACTGGCCGACCATCGTGCGGATGTCGCCCGAGTCGTTGCCGGTACCCGGCGTGCCGCTCCACCCGGTGGAGATCACCCGGAACGGCGTCGGGGTGCCCCCGGGCGGGGCCGCGACCGGGCAGCCGTTCGTCCACGAGGCCTCGAGCGCCGGGTCGGCGCCCGCCGAGACGAGGCGCTGCACCTGCGCACGCCAGGCCGGGCTCGTACCGGACCCCGTGCCACCGGACCAGCAGGTCCCGCTCGCGACATTCGCCGCGGCGGTCTCCATGCCTGCCTCGGCGGCCGACTTCGCGTTCACGGACGAGCGCGAGGCCGTCGTCTGCCCGATCGCGAACACCACCGTGCCGACGAGGGCCACCATGAGGACCGCGATCACGGCGCTCACGCCGATCACCGCCACCAGGGACGCACCCTCGTCGTCGCGACGGGCCCGACGCACGAGCGACATCACGCGGCTCTCTACACGCACGGCATGCCTCCGGGGGTCTCGCCGTCGAGCTGCAGCTGACGGCGCGGGACGATCGTGGACGAGAGGTCGACGGGGACGCGCGAGTCGCCCTCGCGGAAGGTCAGAGCGGCCTGGATGCTGCCGGGGTACCAGGCCTCGGCGTCGACCGCGGGCTCGAGCGCGACGAACGGGCTCGCACCGCTGATGGCGGCCACACCGCGCGCGACGATGGGCCACGACGCCGGGTTGACCGAGGTCGCCGGCGTCCCACTCGCCTGCGCGGGTCGGGTGATCTTGTGCAGCTGGTCGTCGGCGTCGAGGTACCAGGCGACGCACCGCCACGTACCCGTGCTCGCGACCTCGCCCTGGTTCTGCCGGGTCTTGAGGATCAGGACGTCCCCGCGGCCGTCGGTCGGCTCGACGGCCATCGACGTCGACGAGCGCACGTCGGTCTCGACCGCGAGGCGCACCGCCGCCTGCAGCTCGTCGAAGACGACCTTCGCGTTGTTGCTCGTCGTGGTCGTGTCCGTGACGGCACCCTGGGTCTGCAGGGTCTTGATGAACAGCGACCCGATGATGCCGAGCATGATGATCGACATCATGCTCGCGACGATGAGCTCGACCATCGAGAAGCCCGCGTCGGCGCGGTCCTCCCGCACGGCGCGTCGCACGCGGGTGCGCAGGCGGGCGATCACTCGAGCCCCAGCGCGATGCGCGTGGTGCTCGTGGCGAGCACCTTGCTGGTGTCGGACGCCTCGACGACCGTCACCGTGTAGGTGACGACCGGCGCGTTCGACGAGGTGGTGCAGTTGGCGGGCGCAGCGCCCGCGGAGACGATCATCTTGAGCGGGAGCCCGCGACCGTCCATGCGGTTCGGCGGAGCACCGGCCGAGACCACGTCGGCCCACTTCGGGCACGCCTTGACCGAGTCGAGGCCGGCGACAGAGGCGTGCACCGTGTCGACCTGCTCGGAGGCCCACTGCGTCGCGGACTCGATCGCCGAGTTCCGCGCGGAGGCGTTGATCGCCGAGAACAGCAGCGCGATCGTCGTGATCAGGAGGAGCGCGAACAGCAGCATCGAGACCATGACCTCGACCAGGCCGAAGCCCTCGTCGCCCCCACGCCAGGCCGGCAGCCACCGCGCCACGTCAACCTCCTCCGAGACACCGCTGTGGGGCACCACGTGCGTGGTGCCCCACAGCGGGACTGTCATGACTGGAACCAGTCCCAGCGGGGACCAGATCAGCAGGTGGTCGAGCCCGAGAAGATCTCGCCGCTCATGTTGGTCGAGAAGTCCTCGACCTTGCCACCGTCGACGTGGGCACCGATGCACAGGTCGTCGAGCGAGGTGCTCGCGATCGTGATCGTGACGCCCGGGCTCGCCTGGAAGTCCTCGGGAGCGGCCGTGGCGGAGCCACCCGTCGCCGTGAAGGTGTAGGCCGGGGCCGTGCCACCGACGGTGACGCCGGTCGCGTCGGGCGCCTCGGTCAGGACCGAGGCGACCGCGATGCGGGCGTTGCCGAGGTCCGTCTTGGCCGCGGAGTCCTTGGCCTTCTTCTGCTGGTCGAGGTACACCGGGATCGCGATCGCCGCGAGGATGCCGATGATGATGATGACGACGAGGAGCTCGACCAGCGTGAAGCCCTGGTCCTTCTCGTTCATCGCCTTACGGATGCGAGCCATCATGATGATGTCCTCTTCGTTCGAGCGGAGTCTGTCGTTGTCAGAATCAAAGCCCCAGCCTGCGGGGCCGGTTCGGGTGATGCATCCGGTCTATCGTCCGGGTCCGACTCGGCCTTGAGCGGCGGTTCCACCCGGGATCCGAATTCACCCGAACGGCCGCTGAAAGGTCAGCCGATGAGGTCGAAGACGTTGAAGATCGGCAGGTACAGGGCGACGATCATGCCGCCGACGACGAGGCCGATACCGAGGATCATGATGGGCTCGATCAGGCTCGTGAGCTGCTCGGTCGTCGCCTCGACCTCTTGGTCGTAGAACTCCGAGATCTTCTCGAGCATCGTCTCCAGCGCACCCGAGTCCTCACCCACGGCCATCATCTGGGTCACCATCGACGGGAACACCTCGTGCTTGCTCAGCGGGCCGGTCAACGACTCGCCTCGGCGCACGGATTCCTGGACGTCCTTGATGGCGGCCTCGATGACCCAGTTGCCCGAGACCTCGCCGACGATGTCGAGGGCCTGGAGCAAAGGGACGCCGGAGGCGATCATGGTGCCGAAGTTGCGCGAGAAACGGGCAATTGCGATCTTCTTCGACAATGCGCCGAAGACGGGAAGTCGAAGGCGCCACGGATCGACCCGCTGACGCACGCTGTCGTCGTTCTTGTGCTTCTTCCACCACGACATGAAGACGATCGCGGCGACGATCAGCACGGGTCCGAGCCAGCGCATGAGGTTTGAGAGCCACACGAGCATCTGGGTGGGCAGCGGCAGCTCGCCGCCGAGCCCCTCGAACATGTTCTTGAAGACCGGGACGATGAAGATGAGCATGACCGCGACCGCGATGATCGCGATGCAGAACACCACGGTCGGGTAGGCCATTGCGGACTTGATCTTGCCGCGCAGCTTGACCTCGGCCTCGTAGTTCTCCGCGACGGAGACGAGCGCCTGCTCCAGGAAGCCGCCGACCTCGCCCGCCTTGATGATGTTGATCATCAGCGGCGGGAAGACGTCGCGGTGCTTCTGCAGCGCCGACGACAGCGAGCCACCGGTCTCGACGTCGGCGCGCACCGCGCCGAGCACCTTGGCCAACGGCTTGCTCTCGGTCTGCTCCGCGAGGATCGACAACGTGCGCAGCAGCGACAGACCGGCCGAGATCATGGTCGCCATCTGGCGTGACATGACGGCGAGGTCCTTGAGCGTGACCTTCTCGCCCATGCCGGGGATCGTGATCTCGCGCTGCAGACCTGAGGTCGAGACCTCGTTGATCGAGACGGCCGCGAGGCCCATCTCGCGCAGGCGGTTCGCGACCGCGGCCTGGTTGCTCGCCTCGACGCGTCCCTTGATGATCTTCCCGGACTTGTCCCGGACCGCGTACTCGAAGGTCTTGCCTGCCGTCGTCGCCATCACAGGGCCCCGAACTGCGCGTCGGCCAGCGCGGCTCCGCCCTGCGGGCCACCGGAGAACCGGCCGGTCAGACGGTTGAAGTCCTCGACGTGGTGGCACTTCTCGAGCCCGACCTCGTAGGAGATGGTCCCCTTCTTCACGAGCTCGGACAGGTGCTGGTCCATGGTGTGCATGCCCTGCGAGGCGCCGGCCTGCATCGACGAGTAGATCTGGTGCGTCTTGCCCTCACGGATCAGGTTGCGGATCGCGGGCGTCGCCACCAGCACCTCGGTCGCGACCGCGCGGCCCGGCCCGTCGGCACGCTTGCAGAGCGTCTGGCAGACCACGCCCTGGATCGCGCCGGCGAGCTGCGTGCGCACCTGGGACTGCTGGTGCGAGGGGAACACGTCGATGATGCGGTCGATCGTCTGGGCCGCGTCCTGCGTGTGCAGCGTCGCGAAGACCAGGTGCCCGGTCTCGGCGGCCGTCAGGGCGACGGAGATCGTCTCGAGGTCACGCATCTCGCCGACGAGGATGATGTCGGGGTCCTGGCGCAGCACGTGCTTCAGCGCGTTCGCGAACGAGAGCGTGTCGGCGCCCACCTCACGCTGGTTGACGAGCGACTTCTTGTGCCGGTGGAGGAACTCGATCGGGTCCTCGACCGTCATGATGTGGTCCTCGCGCGTGCGGTTGGCGAGGTCGATGATCGACGCGAGCGTCGTCGACTTGCCCGAGCCGGTCGGCCCCGTGACGAGCACCAGCCCACGCGGCAGACCGGCGAAGTTCCCGACGATCGCGGGCACCCCGAGGTCCTCGAGCGGCTTGATCTCGTACGGGATGACGCGGAACGCGGCGCCGATGGACTCGCGCTGCTGGTAGATGTTCACGCGGAACCGGGCCAGCCCGCGCACGGCGTAGGAGAAGTCGAGCTCGAGGTTCGCCTCGAACGTCTCGCGCTGCTTCTGCGTGAGGATCGCGTACAGCGCACGGCGCAGCGGCTCGGGCGCCATCTGGCCGAAGCCCTCGAGCGGCTTGAGCGAGCCGGAGATGCGGACCATGGGCATCGCGCCGGTGGTCAGGTGCACGTCGGACGCCCCGAGCTCGACCATGCGCGTGAGCACGTTGTCGATCGGCAGGTCGCCCTCCTGGGCCTCCTGCGCCATGCCGACGCGGGCGACCGGGGCGCGGTCGCGCGGACGCTTGTCGTCACCGGCCGACACCGACGCGGCGGGACGGGCGGGCGCGCCGGGGGCGGGGGCCGCCGCGGGAGCGGGCGCGTAGCCGGCCGGGGCTCCGGGGGCCGTCGGTGCCGCGGGGCCCGGCGTGAACGTCGCGGGTGCCGTCGGCGCCCCCGCGGGCGTGAACGTCGTCGGGGCCGGGGTCGGCGTGAACGTCGTCGGCGGGCCACCCGGGACGAACGCGGGCTGCGCGCCCTCGGCCGCCCGGGCGTACGTCGGGTGCGCGGGCGAGCCGCCGGGCGTGAAGGCCGGCTGCGGGAACTGCTCCCGCACGGCGGCGACGGACAGCGGCGCGCTGCTCGTCGGCGGCGCCGCCGGGGCGGGCGCGGCCGGCATGACCGGCGCACCGGTCGACTGCGACGGGATCGGCGAGAACATCGTCGGTGTCGCGGGCGGTACCGGCTCGCCCGCCTGCGGCCCCGCGGGGCGGAACGGCGGCAACGGCCGAGCAGGCTCGCCCGCCGCCGGCTGGTAGTACTCGCTCACGTCATTCCCCTCTCGGGTGCCGCGCGGTGCGCGACGCCAGGCCGACTGGTCCCGGAGCGTTCATCGGCGGACGTCTGACCCGACTTGAGGTGATCGCTCCGGCTTCTTCACCCCTTCGCGCAGGTCAGGCGACGACGCGCAGGATCTCCTCGATCGACGTCTGCCCGAGTGCGACCTTGTGCCAGCCGTCGTTGCGCAGCGAGGTCATCCCCTGCTTGACGGCCGTCGACGCGATCTCCGCAGCGGACGCGTGCGCGACGGCGAGCCGCTCGATGTCCTCCGTGACGCGCATGACCTCGTGCAGCGCGAGCCGGCCCTTGTAGCCGGTCTTCGAGCACGCGGTGCACCCACCCGGGCGGAACAGCTCCGGGACCGGCTCGCCGGGCATCCAGGGGAACCGGGCCGCCTCCATCTCCCCGGGGCTCGGCTGGTAGGGCACCTTGCACTTCGGGCACAGGCGGCGGGCGAGCCGCTGGGCGACGACGCAGTCGAGCGCGGAGCCCACGAGGAACGGCTCGATGCCCATCTCCGTGAGACGCGTGACCGCCGAGGGTGCGTCGTTGGTGTGCAGCGTCGAGAGCACGAGGTGGCCCGTCAGCGCCGCCTCGATCGCGATCTGAGCGGTCTCGTGGTCACGGATCTCACCGAGCAGCACGACGTCCGGGTCGGAGCGCAGGATCGAGCGGAGCGCCGCGGCGAACGTCAGGCCCGCCTTCGGGTTCATCTGGACCTGGTTGATGCCCGCGAGCCGGTACTCGACCGGGTCCTCGACCGTGATCACGTTGATCTCGGGCTTCGACACCGCGTTGAGCGTCGCGTACAGCGTCGTCGACTTGCCGGAACCGGTCGGGCCCGTCACCAGGATCATCCCGTACGGCTTGGTGTACGACTCCTTGTACGTCTCGTAGTTGTGGTCGAGGAACGACAGGTCGCGCAGGTCGAGGCTCGCCGTGGAGTTGTCGAGGATTCGCATGACGATCTTCTCGCCCCACACCGTGGGCAGCGTCGCCACGCGCAGGTCGATCTTGCGACCGTTGTGCACCACCGACATGCGGCCGTCCTGCGGCTTGCGCTTCTCGGCGATGTCGATGTCGCTCATGATCTTGACGCGGCTCGTCACGCCACCGGTGATGTTCTTGGGTGAGCGCTGCATCTCGTGCAGCACGCCGTCGATCCGGTACCGCACCCGCAGGTCGTGCTCGGTCGGCTCGATGTGGATGTCCGACGCCCGGTCGGTGATCGCCTGCGTCACCAGCAGGTTCACGTAGCGCACGATCGGCGCGTCGTCCTCGACGAAGTCGCCGAGCTTCGACAGGTCGGCGGCCGCCTGCTCCTCGGCCTGCGACTCCTCGAACGCGTTGGACAGGTCCTCCATCTCGCCGTCGGCGCGCACGAACCGGTCGATCGCCCGCAGCACGTTGTCGTACGTCGCGATCACCGGCATGACCTGCATCCGCGAGACGGTGCGCACGTCGTCGATCGCCATCACGTTGCCGGGGTCGGCCGTCGCGACGACGAGCACGCCCTGGTCGATCCGGATGGGCAGGACGGTGTACCGGCGGCACAGCGCGGCGGGCACGATCGCCACCGCGGCCCGGTCCACGGGGTACTCGTCGAGGTCGACGAACGGCATGCCCGCCTGCGCGGCGAGCGCCTGGACCAGCTGCCCCTCGGTGAGCACACCGAGCTCGACGAGCGTGCGTCCGAGCGAGGACCCGGCAGTCATCTGCTCGTCCAGCGCGGACAGCAGCTGCGCCTCGGTCACCAGGCCTTCCTCGAGCAGGATCTCGCCCAGCTGCTTCACGGCACCTCCCATGGCACGACGGTCGTCATCGCACCTATCGGCACCCGGTGGCCCGCGCCTGAGGTGATCGGGCCGATCACGACGATCCCGGCCGGCACTCCCCCGCCGTGCCCAGGAACGGCGCGTATGCTCACCGCACCTCGCGACCCGGGAGACCCACCATCACCACCGTCCCGCACCACCCCGCACCGACCGCCACACCCGCCGTCACACCCACCGCGGTCGTCGCCGCCGCCGCCGCAGCCGCGCACGACGAGTCGGGCGCACGGCCGATCGTGATGGTGCACGGGACCCGCACCTCGTCGGCCATCTGGGCGCCGCAGGTCGCCGAGCTCGAGCGGCTGGGGCATCCGACGCTCGCGATCGACCTGCCCGGGCACGGGGCGCGCGCCCACGAGCGGTTCACGCTCGACGGTGCGCTCGAGGCCGTCGACGCGGCGGTCCGCTCGTTCGACACGCCGCCGCTGCTCGTCGGTCTCTCCCTCGGCGGCTACGTGAGCCTCGCGTACGCGGGCCGGCACGAGCACACCATCGCCGGCGTGGTCGCCGCGGGCTGCTCGACGCAGACCCGCGGGCCGCTGCTGCGCGCCTACCGCCGGCTGTCCACGTGGGTCACGAGCGCGCTGCACCTGGGCGGCGGGACCTGGCACGTCGTGACCGACATGCTCGCCGCGCTCGCCACGTGTTCGCCGCTCACGGACCTGCGCCGCCTGAGCCTGCCCGTGTGGCTCGTCAACGGCCGGCGGGACCCGCTGCGCCTCGAGGAGCGCCGCTACCTGCGCGCGCACGCCGGCGCGCGGCTGACCGTGGTCCCTCGCGCGGGGCACGACGTGAACACGCACGCGCCCGACGAGTTCAACCGCGTCCTCGTCGACGCGCTGCGGGAGCTCGCGCCCCGCTCCTGACCCGGCGGCGCACCACCACGCACGACGAAGGCCCGCCGCGACCACCCGTGAAGGGCGGCGCGGCGGGCCTGCGTCAGGCTGCGACCGGTCAGGCGACGCGGTCGGACTCGTCGCCGATCTTGTGCACGACGATCGAGTTCGTCGACCCGACGACGCCCACGGGCGCCCCGGAGACGACCACCACGTAGTCGCCCGTCTCGGCGAGACCCTGCGCCTGCAGCGTCTTGTCGACCTGGTCGACCATCTCGTCGGTGCTCGCGACCTGCGGCACCTGGTACGTCTGGGTGCCCCACGACAGCGACAGGACGTTGCGCACCGACTCGACCGGCGTGAACGCGAGCAGCGGGATGGGCGAGCGCAGGCGCGACATGCGACGCGCCGAGTCGCCGGACTGCGTGAACGTCACGAGGTACTTCACGCCGATCCGCTCGCCGATCTCGGCGGCGGCGCGGGTGATCGCACCACCACGCGTGTGCGGCGTCGAGCCGAGGGGCGCGATGCGCTCACGGCCGAGCTGCTCGGTCGCCTCGATGATGCGCGCCATGGTGCGCACCGTCTCGATCGGGTAGTCGCCCACGCTGGTCTCGCCCGAGAGCATGACCGCGTCGGCGCCGTCGAGCACGGCGTTGGCGCAGTCGGACGCCTCGGCGCGGGTGGGCCGCGGGTTCGTCGTCATCGACTCGAGCACCTGCGTCGCGACGATGACCGGCTTCGCGTTGCGGCGGGCGAGCTCGACCGCGCGCTTCTGGACGAGCGGCACCTGCTCGAGCGGCAGCTCGACGCCCAGGTCACCGCGGGCGACCATGATGCCGTCGAACGCCTGGACGATCTCGGCGAGGTTCTCGACCGCCTGCGGCTTCTCGATCTTGGCGATGACCGGGGCGACCCGGCCCTCCTCCTCCATGATCTGGCGCACGCGGTCGTAGTCCGCGGCGTTGCGCACGAAGGACAGCGCGATGAAGTCCGCGCCCTGCGCCAGGCCCCAGCGCAGGTCGGTCTCGTCCTTCTCGCTCAGCGCGGGCACCGACACGGCGACGCCGGGCAGGTTGAGGCCCTTGTTGTTGGAGACACGGCCCGGCACCTCGACGCGCGTGACGACGTCCGTCCCGTCGACCTCGACGACGCGCACGAGCACCTTGCCGTCGTCGATGAGGATCGGGTCGCCCGGCTTCACGTCGCCCGGCAGGCCCTTGAACGTCGTGGAGACGCGGTCCTTGGTGCCCTCGATGTCGTCGGTCGTGATGACCAGCGTGTCGCCGACGGCCACGTCGTGACCGCCCTCGATGAAGCGGCCGAGACGGATCTTCGGACCCTGCAGGTCCACGAGCACGGCGACCGACCGGCCCGAGGCCTGCGCGGCGGCGCGGACGTTCTGGATGACCTTGGCGTGCTCCTCGGGCTCGCCGTGGCTGCGGTTGATGCGCGCGACGTCCATGCCGGCGTCGACCAGCGCCTGGATCATGTCGAGCGACTCCGTGGCCGGGCCGAGGGTGCAGACGATCTTTGCTCTACGCATGAAGGCGAGCCTATGCCTTTCGGGTATGTCTGGCCGGTCCGAACGTCCTGACAGGTCAGGGCGGCGTCCCGATAGTGGACCCGGCGTGTCTGGACGACTCGCCGGGCTGGGGGTGGGGTTCAGGGTCGCAGCGCCACCGTGTCGGCCTCGACGGGGCGCGGCAGCTCGGTCGCACCGGACAGGTACGTGTCCACCGCGGCGGCCGCGGCGCGGCCCTCCGCGATCGCCCACACGACGAGCGACTGGCCGCGGCCCGCGTCCCCCGCGACGAACACGCCCGGCACGGCGGTCGCGAAGTCGTCGGTCCGGGCGAACGCGCCGCGCGGCGTGATCTCGACGCCGAGCTGCTCGACGACGGCCTGCGTCTCGGGGCCGGTGAAGCCCATCGCGACCAGCACGAGGTCCGCCGGGATGTCCCGCTCGGTCCCGGCCGTCGGGACGCGGCGACCGTCGGGCAGGTACTCCGTGGTCGCCAGGCGCAGGCCCGCGACGCGCGTGCCCGTCTCGTCGGGCAGGAAGCCGACCGTCGACGCGAGGTAGGCGCGCTCGCCACCCTCCTCGTGCGACGACGACACCTCGAACAGGATCGGGTCGGTGGGCCACGGCTGGTGCGCGGGTCGGTCCGTCGGCGGCTTCTTGCCGATCGCGAGCGTCGTGACCGACGCGGCGCCCTGGCGCAGCGCGGTGCCGAGGCAGTCCGAGCCCGTGTCGCCACCGCCGATGATGACGACGTGCTTGCCCTCGGCCGTGACCTGACCCTCGACGGTCCTGCCCGCAGCCGCGGCGTTCGCCGGGTGCAGGAAGTCCATCGCGAACATCACGCCGTCCAGCTCGGTGCCCGGCACGCGCAGCTCGCGCGGCACGGTCGCGCCGGTGGCGATCACGATCGCGTCGTAGCGGGCCTGCAGCTGCGCCCACGTCACGTCGCGGCCGATCTCGACGTTGGGCCGGAACCGCGTGCCCTCGGCCTCCATCTGCGCGACGCGACGGTCGATGTGGACCTTCTCGAGCTTGAAGTCCGGCACGCCGTACCGCAGGAGTCCGCCGACGGCGTCGTCGCGCTCGTACACCGCGACGGTGTGACCGGCGCGCGTGAGCTGCTGCGCGGCGGCCAGACCGGCCGGTCCGGACCCGACGACCGCCACCGTGTGACCGGTCAGGCGCTGCGGCACCTGCGGCGTCACGAGCCCGCGCGCGAAGGCCTCGTCGATGATCGAGACCTCGACGTTCTTGATCGTCACGGGCGGCTGGTTGATGCCCAGCACGCACGACGACTCGCACGGCGCCGGGCAGATGCGCCCGGTGAACTCCGGGAAGTTGTTGGTCGCGTGCAGGCGCTGGATCGCGTCCGCCCACTGACCGCGCCACACGAGGTCGTTCCACTCGGGGATGAGGTTCCCGAGCGGGCAGCCGTTGTGGCAGAACGGGATGCCGCAGTCCATGCAGCGGCCGGCCTGCTCCTTGAGGAACGGCTGGCCGTCCTGCAGGTGGGCGTGCACGTCCTTCCAGTCGCGCAGGCGCACCTCGACGGGACGGTTCGGCGGGAGCTCGCGCTCGCGCACCTTCAGGAAGCCACGGGGGTCAGCCACGCGCCACCTCCAGGATCTGGTCCCACACGCCGGGCGCCGTCGGGTCGAGGCCGTCGGCCTCGGCCTGCGCGAGCGCACGCCGGACGCGCGAGAACTCGGTGGGCAGGACACGGGTGAAGCGCGAGCGCCAGTCACCCTCGAGCAGCTCGGCCGCGACCGGCGAGCCGGTCTCCTCGGCGTAGCGGTGCAGCAGGTCGCCGACGACCGCGGCGTCCTCGTCGTCGAGCGGCGCGAGGGAGAGCTCGCCCGTGCGGACCGCGTCGGTGTTGACGAGCTCGGTCTGCAGGTCGACCACGTACGCGGTGCCACCCGACATGCCGGCGCCGAAGTTGCGGCCCGTGCGTCCGAGCACGACCACGGTCCCGCCGGTCATGTACTCGCACGCGTGGTCGCCCACACCCTCGACGACGAGCGTCGCGCCGGAGTTGCGCACCGCGAACCGCTCACCGGTCAGGCCCCTCAGGAACACCTCGCCGGACGTCGCGCCGTAGCCGATCACGTTGCCCGCGATCACGTTGTGGCTGGACGAGAGCACCGCGCTGCGGTCGGGCCGCACGATGATGCGACCACCCGACAGGCCCTTGCCGACGTAGTCGTTCGCGTCGCCGAACAGCCGCAGCGTGATCCCCCGCGGGACGAACGCGCCGAACGACTGGCCGGCCGACCCCGTGAGCGTGACGTCGATCGTGTCGTCGGGCAGGCCCTCACCGCCGAAGCGGCGCGTGACCTCGTGCCCGAGCATCGTGCCGACCGTGCGGTTGACGTTGCGCACGGGCAGCGAGATCCGCACGGGCTCGCGACGCTCGAGCGCGTCCGCCGACAGCGCGATGAGGCGGTTGTCGAGCGCGCGCTCCAGGCCGTGGTCCTGGTTCTTGGTGTGGTGCAGCGCCGAGCCCGGCTTGGGCTGAGGCACCGCGAGCACGGGCTCCAGGTCGAGGCCCTCGGCCTTCCAGTGCTCGATCGCCGTGCGCGTCTCGAGCAGCTCGACGTGGCCGACGGCCTCCTCCAGCGTGCGGAAACCGAGCGCGGCCAGGTGCTCGCGCACCTCGGTCGCGATGAACTCGAAGAACGCCTCGACGAACTCGGGCTTGCCCGTGAACCGCGCGCGCAGCTCCGGGTTCTGCGTCGCGACGCCCACCGGGCAGGTGTCGAGGTGGCAGACGCGCATCATGACGCAGCCGGACACGACGAGCGGAGCGGTCGCGAAGCCGAACTCCTCCGCGCCGAGCAGCGCGCCGATCACGACGTCACGGCCGGTCTTGAGCTGCCCGTCGACCTGGACGACGACGCGGTCACGTAGGTCGTTGAGGACGAGCGTCTGCTGCGTCTCGGCCAGGCCGATCTCCCACGGCGTCCCCGCGTGCTTGAGCGACGTGAGCGGGCTCGCACCCGTGCCACCGTCATGACCCGAGATGAGGATGACGTCCGAGTGCGCCTTGGCGACGCCCGCGGCGATCGTGCCCACGCCGAACTCGGAGACGAGCTTGGTGTGGATCCGGGCGCGCGGGTTCGCGTTCTTCGCGTCGTGGATGAGCTGCGCGAGGTCCTCGATCGAGTAGATGTCGTGGTGCGGCGGCGGCGAGATGAGTCCCACGCCGGGCGTCGAGTGCCGCGTCTTGGCGACCCACGGGTACACCTTGTGACCCGGCAGCTGACCGCCCTCGCCGGGCTTCGCGCCCTGCGCGAGCTTGATCTGGATGTCGTCCGCGTTGGTCAGGTACTCCGACGTCACGCCGAACCGGCCCGAGGCGATCTGCTTGATCGCGGAGCGCCGCTCCGGGTCGTGCAGCCGCTCCGGGTCCTCGCCGCCCTCGCCCGTGTTGGACTTCGCGCCGAGGCGGTTCATGGCGATCGCGAGCGTCTCGTGCGCCTCGGCCGAGATCGAGCCGTAGGACATCGCGCCCGTGCTGAACCGCTTGACGATCGCGCTGACGGGCTCGACCTCGTCGAGCGGCACGGGCTCGCGCACACCCTCCTTGAAGGCGAGCAGGCCGCGCAGCGTCATCAGCCGCTTCGCCTGGTCGTCGACGCGCTGCGTGTACTGGCGGAACACGTCCATCTGGCGCGTGCGCGTCGAGTGCTGCAGGCGGAAGACCGTCTCCGGGTCGAACAGGTGGTCCTCGCCGTCGCGACGCCACTGGTACTCGCCACCGACCGCGAGGCGCTGGTGCGGCTGGCGGTTCCCGGACGCCGGGTACGCGTCGGCGTGCCGCGCGGCGACCTCGGCCGCGATCACGTCCAGCCCGATGCCGCCGAGTCGGCTCGTCGTGCCCGTGAAGTACCGGTCGACGAGCGCCTGGGACAGACCGATCGCCTCGAACACCTGCGCACCGCGGTAGGACGCGATGGTCGAGATGCCCATCTTCGACATGACCTTCAGGACGCCCTTGCCGAGCGCCTTGATGAGGTTCTTGACGGCCTTCTCGGGAGTGACCTCGCCGAGGTAGCCGTGCCGCGACAGGTCCTCGACCGTCTCCATCGCGAGGTAGGGGTTCACCGCGGCCGCGCCGAACCCGATGAGCAGCGCGACGTGGTGCACCTCGCGCACGTCGCCCGCCTCGACGACGAGCGAGATCTGCGTGCGCGTGTGACGGCGCAGCGTGTGGTGGTGCACCGCGCTCAGGAGCAGCAGCGACGGGATCGGCGCCAGCTCGGCGTCCGAGTTGCGGTCGGACAGCACGACGAAGCTCACGCCCTCGGCGACCGCGCGGTCGACCTCGGCGAAGATCTCCTCGAGGCGGGCCTCGAGCGCCGCTCCCCCGCCGGACGCCCGGTACAGGCCGCGGATCGTCGTCGTGCGGAACCCGTGCCGGGGCTCCTTGTCGACGTGCACGATCTTGGCGAGCTGGTCGTTGTCCAGCACCGGGAACGGCAGGACGAGCTTGCGCGCGTGCTCGGGCCCGTCGGCCAGCAGGTTCGGCTCCGGGCCGATCGCGCCGCCGATCGCGGTGACGAGCTCCTCACGGATCGCGTCCAGCGGCGGGTTCGTCACCTGCGCGAACATCTGCGTGAAGTAGTCGAACAGCATCCGCGGGCGCTGCGAGAGCACCGCGACCGGCGTGTCCGAGCCCATCGCGCCGAGCGGCTCGGCGCCCGTCGCGGCCATGGGCGTCAGGAGGATCTTGAGCTCCTCCTCCGTGTACCCGAACGCGCGCTGGCGGCGGCGCACCGAGGCGGCCGAGTGCGCGACGTGCTCGCGCTCCGGGAGCTGCTCGAGGTAGACCGAGTTCTCCTCGACCCACTGCGCGTACGGCCGCTGCGCGGCGAGCTGGGACATCACCTCGGCGTCCGCGATGATCCGGCCCTGGCCGGTGTCGACGAGGAAGAACAGCCCCGGCTCGAGGCGCCCCTTGGCGACGACCGACGCGGGATCGATGTCGAGCACGCCCGACTCCGAGGCGCACACGACGAGCCCGTCCTCGGTCACCCAGTAGCGACCGGGACGCAGACCGTTGCGGTCCTGCACCGCGCCGATGAGCGTGCCGTCGGTGAACGTCATCGCGGCGGGGCCGTCCCACGGCTCCATGAGCGTCGAGTGGTACTCGAAGAACGCCCGCGTCGCGGGGTCCATCTGCGCGTGGTTCTCCCACGGCTCGGGGATCATCATCATCACCGAGTGCGGGAGCGAGCGGCCCGACAGGTGCAGCAGCTCGAGCACCTCGTCGAAGCTGCCGGAGTCCGAGCCGCCGGGCGTGCACACCGGCAGCAGCGGCGTCAGGTCGCCGAGCTCGTCGGACGCGAGCATGCCCTCGCGCGCCGCCATCCAGTTGCGGTTGCCGCGGACGGTGTTGATCTCGCCGTTGTGCGCGATCATCCGGAACGGCTGCGCGAGCTCCCACGACGGGAACGTGTTCGTCGAGAACCGTGAGTGGACCAGCGCGATCTCGGAGGCGTAGCGCGGGTCGGACAGGTCCGCGAAGAACGGCTCGAGCTGCGCCGTGGTGAGCATGCCCTTGTAGGTGACCGTGCGCGCCGAGAGCGACGCGAAGTACACCCCGTGCTCACGCTCGGCCCGCTTGCGCAGGCGGTACGCCCGACGGTCGAGGTCGATGCCGGCGAGCTCGCGCGACGGGTCCGCGACGACGAGCTGGCGGAACACCGGCATCGACGCGCGCGCCGTGGGACCGACCAGGTCCGCGGTCACGACGACGTCGCGCCACGCCAGCACGTCGAGCTTCTCCTCGGCGGCGACCGCCTCGATCGCGGCGACCGCCGCGGTGCGCTCGGCCTCGTCCTGCGGCAGGAACGCCATGCCGATCGCGTAGTAGCCGACCGGGGGCAGCTCCGCGTCGACGACGTCCCGCAGGAACGCGTCGGGGATCTGGGTGAGGATGCCGGCGCCGTCACCGGAGTCCTCCTCGGCGCCCACGGCGCCGCGGTGGTCCAGGTTGAGCAGGGCGGTCAGCCCGGCGTCGACGATGTCGCGCCCGGGCGTCCCGCGCAGCGTCGCGACGAACGCGAAGCCGCAGGCGTCGTGCTCGGCCGACGGGTCGTACAGGGGGTACGCCGCGTGGTCGAGCGAGGTGCTCGGCAGACCGCTGGGCGACGTCATCGCTACCGTCCTCACAGTGCCCCGGCCGGACCGGGGCTCGCACGAACTTGGGGGGATCGGGACGTCGTCGGCCCTTGTGGTGGGCGACGATACAACCCGCCTCGACGGGTGGCCGCATCGCCCTGTGTGACTCGGATCATAGAGATCGGCCACGTGCGGGGCCGGTCCGGTCCCGTCGTCAACGGGCCGGATGACCGTCCTCGTCGTCCACAGGGACGGTCGCCGAGTCGGTGCCCGCGTCCTGTGGGACGTCCTCCTGCTGGGAGATCTGCTGCTCGGAGGGTTCCGGCGACGGATCCAGCAGGACGGTCGTGTCGCGTCCGGGATGCCGACGCCCGACCACCACGAACGCTACCAGCGCTCCGACGCCCACCAGGATGGACGTCCAGACGTTGAGGCGCAGGCCGAGGAAGCCGTGCGCAGGGTCGATGCGCAGCGCCTCGATCCAGACGCGGCCCGTGGTGTACACGACGACGTACAGCCAGAACACGCGGCCGTGCCCGAGGCGGAACCTGCGGTCCGCCCACACCAGCAGCGCGGCACCGGCCAGGTTCCAGAGCAGCTCGTACAGGAACGTCGGGTGGAACAGCGTCCCCGCCGCGTACCCCGCCGTCTCGGCGACCGAGTCGTCGACGCGCAGGCCCCAGGGCAGCGTCGTCGGGCCGCCGAACAGCTCCTGGTTGAACCAGTTGCCGAGCCGCCCGATCGCCTGGGCGACCAGCAGACCGGGGGCGAGCGCGTCGGCGAACGGCGCGAGCCGCACCCCCTGACGCCGGCACCCGATCCACGCGCCGACCGCACCGAGCGCGACCGCGCCCCAGATGCCGAGCCCGCCCTCCCAGATCGCGAACGCCTTCCACGGGTCGCCGCCCTCGCCGAAGTACGCGTCGGGCGACGTCACCAGGTGGTAGATCCGGCCGCCGACGATCCCGAACGGCACCGCCCAGAACGCGATCTCGACGACCTGGTCCCGGTCGCCGCCGCGCTCCTCCCACCGGCGCTGCGTGAGGAGGACCGCGGCGACGATGCCCAGCAGGATCGCGATCGCGTACGCGCGCAGCGGCAGCGGCCCCAGGTACCACACGCCCTGCGACGGGCTCGGGATCGCGGCGCGCACGCCGTCGACGAGCCCGCCGGCGGGCGCGGCCAGGACGAGCGACGCGGCCCTCACCGCGACGCCCCGGCGGGACGCTCGGCCGAGCGCACCCCCGCGGCGAGGGCGGCCGTGACCTCCGCGAGCCGGTCCATACCCGTCGCCTCGTCGGGCACGTCCAGCAGCGAGCGGACCAACGCCGAGCCGACGATCACACCGTCGGCGTACGAGGCGACCTGGGCCGCCTGCTCCGGGCGCGAGACACCCAGGCCGACGCACACGCGGTCCGCACCCGCCGCGCGCGTGTCCGCGACGAGCTGCTCGGCGCGCGAGCCGACCGTGGCGCGCTCCCCGGTCACGCCCATGGTCGAGGCCGCGTAGACGAAGCCGCGGGAGGCGGCGACCGTGCTCGCGAGGCGCTCGGGCGTCGAGCTGGGGGCGACCAGGAAGACCCGGTCCAGACCGTGCTCGTCGGACGCCGCGATCCACGCGCCGGCCTCGTCGGGCACGAGGTCCGGCGTGATGAGGCCCGCGCCGCCCGCCGCCGCGAGGTCGCGTGCGAACGCCTCGACGCCGTAGCGCAGCACGAGGTTCCAGTACGTCATCACGAGCACCGGGGCGCCACGGCCCGCGACCTGCTCGACGGCCGTGAGCGTGTCGCGCACGCGCGTCCCGCCGCGCAGCGCGTGGTCGACGGCGCGCTGGATGACCGGGCCGTCCATCACGGGGTCGGTGTACGGCATGCCGAGCTCGACCACGTCGGCACCCGCGTCGACCATCGTGCGCACCGCCTCGACCGAGCCGGCCACCGACGGGTAGCCGACCGGCAGGTAGCCGACGAGCGCCGCGCGCCCCTGGGCCGCGAGACCGTCGAGCAGCGGCCCCGTCGTGGCGCCCGCGCTCGTGGGTGCCACGCTCGTGGGTGCTGGGCTCGTCGTCCGTCCGCCGCTCACCGGTCTCCCTCGCCCTCGTCGCCCGCGTCCAGCAGGCCGAACCACCGCGCGGCCGTGGCCACGTCCTTGTCGCCGCGCCCCGACAGGTTCACCAGGAGCACGGGCTCGTCGGACCACTGCGCCGCCTGCGCACCGAGCTGGATCGCGCCGGCCAGGGCGTGCGCGGACTCGATCGCGGGGATGATCCCCTCGGTGCGGCACAGCAGCCGGAACGCGTCCATGGCCTCGACGTCCGAGACCGGCAGGTACGTCGCGCGGCCGATGTCGTGCAGCCACGAGTGCTCGGGGCCGACGCTCGGGTAGTCGAGGCCGGCGGAGACCGAGTGGCTGGGGACGGTCTGCCCGTCCTCGTCCTGCAGCAGGTACGAGCGCGCGCCGTGCAGCACGCCCGGGGCCCCGCCCGAGAACCGCGCCGCGTGGTCGCCGGGGCCCAGGCCGCGTCCGCCCGCCTCGAAGCCGAACAGCCGCACGTCGGCGTCGTCCAGGAACGCGTTGAAGATCCCCATCGCGTTCGACCCGCCCCCCACGCACGCGACGACGGCGTCGGGCAGCCGCCCGATCTCGCCGAGCAGCTGGGCGCGCGCCTCCTCGCCGATGACCTTGTGGAAGTCGCGCACCATCTCCGGGAACGGGTGCGGGCCCGTGACCGTGCCGAGCAGGTAGTGCGTCGTCTCGACGTTCGCGACCCAGTCGCGCAGCGCCTCGTTGATCGCGTCCTTCAGCGTGCGCGTGCCGATCGTCACCGGGACGACCTCGGCACCGAGCAGCCGCATCCGGGCGACGTTGAGCGCCTGGCGGCGCGTGTCCTCCTCGCCCATGTACACCGTGCACTCCAGGCCCAGGAGCGCCGCGGCGGTCGCGGTGGCGACGCCGTGCTGCCCGGCACCCGTCTCCGCGATCACGCGCGTCTTGCCCAGGCGCTTCACGAGCAGCGCCTGGCCGAGGACGTTGTTGATCTTGTGCGAGCCGGTGTGGTTGAGGTCCTCACGCTTGAGGAACACGCGGGCGCCGCCACCGACGTGCGCCGCGAACCGCGGCACCTCCGTCAGCGGGCTGGGGCGTCCGGTGTACGTGCGGTGCAGGCGCGCGAGCTCGGCACCGAACGCCGGGTCGGCGAGCGCCTTGTGATAGGCGGTGTCGAGCTCGTCGAGCGCCGCGATGAGCGCCTCCGGCACGTACCGCCCGCCGAAGTCACCCCAGTACGGGCCGACGTGCGTCGCGAGCGACCCGAGCCGGGGCTCCTGGCCGGGGACCAGCGGACGGCCGCTGTCGAGGCCGGTCACTGGCGCACCGCACGCAGGGACGGGTGGGCGCCGGCCGCGACGAGGTCCGCGACCGACTGCCGCGGGGCGTCGTCCGTCACGAGGGCCTCGCCGACGAGCACCGCGTCGGCGCCGGCGCGCGCGTAGTCGACGACGTCGTGCGGGCCGCGCACGCCGGACTCGGCGATCTTCACGATGTCGGACGGGATCCGGGGCGCGACGCGGGCGAACGTGCCGCGATCCACCTCGAGCGAGCGCAGGTCACGGGCGTTGACGCCGATGACCCGGGCGCCCGCGTCGACCGCGCGCGCCACCTCGTCCTCGTCGTGCACCTCGACCAGCGCCGTCATCCCGAGCGAGTGGACCCGCTCGACGAGCGACTCGAGCACGGTCTGCTCGAGCGCCGCGACGATGAGCAGGCACACGTCCGCCCCGTGCGCACGCGCCTCCCACACCTGGTACGGCGTGACGATGAAGTCCTTGCGCAGCACCGGGATGTCGACCCGCGCCCGTACCGCGTCGAGGTCCGCGAGCGAGCCGTTGAAGCGACGCTCCTCGGTCAGCACCGAGATCGCGGCCGCGCCACCCTTCTCGTACTCCGCCGCCAGCGCCGCCGGGTCGGAGATCTGCGCGAGCGCACCCTTCGACGGGCTCGAGCGCTTCACCTCGGCGATGACGGTCACCGCGTCCTCGACGCGCAGACGCGCCACCGCGTCGACCGCCGACTCGCGGCGCGCCGCGAGCTCCTTGACCTCGGCGAGCGGAGTGCGCGCCTCCCGGGCCGCGAGGTCCTCCCGGACCCCCGCGACGATCTCGTCGAGCACGCTCATGGCCACCACACCCCTCGTTCGCGTCCCGGGTGGACCCGCCGCCGCACCGCCGTGCGAGGCCCTCCCCCGGTCATCGTAGAGGCGCCGCGGAGTGACCCGGACCACGGCCCGACTGGTGGACCGGGTCCCCCGCGGGCGTGGTCAGTAGGTCCGGACCGTGCTGTCGGGCGCCGCGATCACGAGGAGCAGGACGAACGCGACCCCGACCACGAAGAGGATCGTGCCGATCCAGCCCGTCACCACGCCCCCGGTCGCGAGGCTGGCGTTGTCGGCCTCCCCCGCGGCGACCGCGCGCTTCGCGTTGTTGCCGATGATGATCGCCGGGATGCCCGAGAAGGGGCCGCACAGCACGATGCTCGCGATGCCGAGCACTAGCGACCACACCCCGAGGCTGTTCTTGGGGTAGGCGCCCGGGGCGTACCCGGGGTACCCCCCGTACGCCGGAGCCTGGCCGTAGGGCTGCTGGCCGTACGCGGGAGCCTGGCCGTACGGCTGCTGGCCGTACGCCGGAGCCTGCCCGTACGGCTGCTGGCCGTATCCCGGAGCCTGGCCGTAGGGCTGCTGGCCGTACGCCGGGGGCTGCCCGTACGTGGGCGGCTGGTCCGCGGGCGGCTGCCCGTAGGCCGGCGGCTGCCCGTACGCCGGCGGCTGGTCGGCGCCCGGCGTGGGCTGCGACGTCTGCTCTCCCGACGACCCCGCGGGCGGGGGCGCGTACGGCGACGCCGGCTCGCTCGGCTGCTGCGGCTCGGTCGGCTGGTCGGGCGTGCTCATCGCGGTGCTCCAGTCGGTCGTGGTGCGGGTGTCGGACGTGCTGGGGTAACTCTGCCAGGCCGGACCCCGTTCTCCGCGCAGGACGAGGCGGTCAGGGGGCGAGCGCCTCGAGGCCCGGCAGGTTGCGCAGCACGCCGAACACGGCGAGCAGCGTGAGGAACAGCCACGCCGACCAGGACGGCAGCAGGGGCGCCGCCCGCCCGCGCGCGACGCGCACGGCCCACCAGACCCACAGAGCCACGACGACGGGGACGAGGGCGACCCACAGCGGGTTCATGGACCACGCGGCCGCGAGGTCGCCGTGCGCGAGGTCGTGCGTCGCGCGCAGCCCGCCGCAGGCCGGGCAGAACAGGCCCGTGGCCGCGTAGAGCGGGCAGTACCCGTAGCTCCCGGACACGTGCGGGTCCCGCAGCGCGACGGCGGCGGTCCCGACGAGCACGACCCCGGCGGTCAGCGCGGGCCCCCGCCAGGCGCGCCGACGACGCGCCGGAGCGGGTGTCGCGGCGACGTGGGGATCGACGACCGGCGCGTCCATGGCGACCGCTACATCGAGTTCTGGGCGAAGGAGGCGAGGTAGCCGAGCGTGCGCAGGAGCGCGAGACCCACGCCCACCCAGCCGAGGATCACACCCGCGCGCGCGACCGAGACGTTCGCGACGACGAGGCCGCGCGCCGCGTCCGACTTGGCGCGGTTGCCGAGCAGGATCGCGGGCACCGCGGCGGCGAAGCCGACGAACGAGCACCCGCACGCCAGGACGATGCCGAGGATCCCGAGCACGAGCGACCAGGTCGCCTGCGGGCTCGACGTCCGCGGCGGGGTCGCGTAGGGGTCGGTGGGCCACGCCCCGTACGGGCCCTGCGACGCACCGTACGCGGGGCCCGCCGGCGGGGTGCCGTAGGAGGGTGCGCCGCCGTAGGCGGGCGGTGCGGCCGGCGGCGTGCCGTACGCGGGCGGGGCCGCATAGGGGTTGTCCGCGGGCTCCGGCGGCGTGCCGTACAGCGGTACCTCCGGCCCGTCCGACTGCGCAGCCGGGGGGACGGGCGCGCTCACGGCCGGCGTGCCCGCGTCCGGCGCGCTCCCTGCCGGCGTGCCCTCGGCGGGGCCATCGGGCTCGTCGGACGACGAGGGCGATGCCGCGGACGCGGGGGTCGCGCCCGAGGGCTCGCCGAACGTCGCGGGCGGTTCGTAGGCCGGCCGCGCGACGTACGCGGGCGGGGCCTCGTACGACGGCGGGGTGTACCCCGTCGCGTCCGGCTCGCTCGCGGCCGTGCCGCCGTCCTCCTGTGCCGACGACGGCGCGTCCGCACCCGGCTCGGCGGGCGCGGACGGCTCGAGCGGCTCGGACGGCGCGGACGGGTCACGCGGCTCGTCGGGCGCGGGCGGCACGGAGGAGGTCATCGGGTCAGTGGCCCCCGCGCGCCTTCTGGCGAGCGAGCGTCGCGGCACCACCCTGGCCGTAGCCGAGGACCTGGAGGACCTTGCCGCCGACCAGGCCGAGCACGCACACACCGATTCCGACCCAGAAGAGCCACACCTGCGCGAAGACCATCGCCAGCGCGGCGATGACGGCGCCACCGACCACGACCCACGTGGTGGTCCAGGCCGCCACGGTGTGGCCGTGGTTCGTCGGCGGGGCCGTCGGCGGCAGGTGCACCGCCTCGGTGGTCGTGGGGTTCTGCGCGCGGTGCGCGAGGGTGTTGTCGGCCATCGTCGACCCTTCCGTACGAGGTTCGCCGCTCACCCTAGCGTGCGCCCGACCTCGCGCCCCGGCACGTCCGCTGCGACGCGGACCACAGCCCGGCAGTCACCCGGCGGAGGCGTGCGGACCACGCGAAGAGGCCCGCCGCGCGGCGTCAGGGGCCTTGCCGCCCGGGCCCGTCCGGACCGTCGGTCGGGTCGTCGCCGCGGGTCAGCGCGTCCCACTGGTCACGCTCGTCGAGCGGCGCGGGCGCGGCACCGCCGGCGGGCACGGTCGTCGACGCGCCCTCGTGGCGGCGGCCGACGGCCCACGAGGCGCTCGCCCGCGCGAGCCAGACCGCGAGCAGCACGACCAGCACCCCGACGACCACCGCGACCCACGGCCAGGCCGAGACCGCGACGTCCTCGACCACGCGCTCGACCCCGAGCTCGTCGGCGACGCTCGGGGCGGCCGCGGAACCGGGCGACCGCAGCACCCCGACGCCGTCGACGACGACGAGCGCACCGGCCAGCGCGACCACGCCCACCACGACCCACCGTCCGGCGCGCCCGACGAGCGCGGCGGCACCCGCGGCCGCGAGCAGCACGAGCGTGACCGCGACGAGCGACGGCGCGGCCGACGAGCCGGCGACCGTGACGGTGCGGGGCTCGCCGAGCACGGTCACGGTCTCGACGGTGAGCCACGGGACGAGCGCGGTGAGACCGGTCAGCGCGGCCGCGAGCAGGAGGAGCACGGCGGCGCGCCCGCGGCCCGGACGACGGGGACGGTCAGACATCCGCGCGTCGCAGGCGGGACGCGACCTGGACGGCGCGCACCGCGGCCTGCGCCTTGTTGCGGGACTCGAGGTACTCGAGCTCGGGCACCGAGTCCGCGACGATCCCGCCGCCGGCCTGCACGGACGCGCGCCCGTCGCGGATCAGCGCGGTGCGGATCGCGATGGCCATGTCCATGTTGCCCGCGAAGTCGAAGTACCCGACCGTCCCGCCGTAGATGCCGCGGCGGGCCGGCTCGACCTCGTCGATGAGCGCGATCGCCCGGGGCTTGGGCGCGCCCGAGAGCGTGCCCGCCGGGAACGTCGCCATGAGGGTGGCCAGCGCGGTCGCCCCGGCACGCAGGCGCCCGACGACCGTGGAGGTGATGTGCATGATGTGCGAGAACCGGCGCACCGCCATGAACTCCACGACCTCGACGCTCGTCGGCTCGCACACCTTGACCATGTCGTTGCGCGAGAGGTCGACGAGCATGATGTGCTCCGCGCGCTCCTTGGGGTCGGCGAGCACCTCGTCGGCCAGCGCGCGGTCCTCCTCCGGCGTCGCGCCGCGCGGCCGCGAGCCGGCGATCGGGAACGTCGTGACGTGCCCGTCGTCGACCTTCACGAGGGTCTCGGGGCTCGACCCGACGACCGCGAAGTCGTGCCCGTCCGCGTCCTGCAGCTGCAGGTAGTACATGTACGGGCTGGGGTTGATGGTGCGCAGCACGCGGTACACGTCGAGCGGCTCGGCCGGGCAGTCGAGGTCGAGGCGCTGGGAGATGACGACCTGGAACACCTCGCCGTCGCGGATCGCGTCCTTGCCGAAGCGCACGGCCTGGTCGAACTCCTCGCGCGTCGTGCGGAACCGCAGCTCGGGCTCGGGCGCGTCGGTGAGCACGGCGACCGCGGACGGCGCCGGGTGCAGCAGCGAGCCCTGCATCGCGTCGAGCCGCGCCACCGCGTCCGCGTACGCCTCGTCGACGCGCTCGTCGGTGTCGTCGAAGTTGATGGCGTTCGCCACGAGCCACACCGACCCGTCCTGGTGGTCGACGACCGCGAGATCGGTCGCCAGCAGCAGCGTGACCTCGGGGACGTCCAGCTCCTCGGGGGCCTTGCGCGGCAGCGTCGGCTCCCAGTGGTGCACCACGTCCCACCCGAGCGCGCCGACGAGCCCACCGGTCAGCGGCGGCAGGCCGGGCAGGACCGGTGTGCGCAGCACGTCGAGGGTGTCTCCGAGGACGTCGAGCACGTCGCCGCTCGTCGGGACACCGACCGGGACGTCGCCCGTCCACACCGCCTGACCGTCGCGCACCGTGAGCGTGGCGCGGGACCGCACGCCGACGAACGACCAGCGCGCCCACGTCCCGTCCGCCTCGGCGGACTCGAGGACGAACGTGCCGGGGCGCCCGGCCGCGAGCGTGCGGTAGAGGCCGACCGGCGTCACGTCGTCCGCGAGCAGACGGCGCACGACCGGCACGACGCGCCGGTCGCGCGCGAGGTCACGGAAACCGTCGAGCGTCGGCCAGGTGGTGCCCCACGGGACCTGCGGGGCGGTGTCCGGCGTCGGCGACGTCCCGGCGCTCATCGTCCGTCCTCCGCCTCGTCGACCGTCACGGGCAGCGGGCCACCCGCCTCGAAGCACGTACGGGCGCCGGTGTGGCACGCGGCGCCGACCTGGTCGACCTCGACGAGCAGCGCGTCGCCGTCGCAGTCGATGCGCACCCCCCGCACGTGCTGGACGTGGCCGGACGTGTCGCCCTTGCGCCAGTACTCCTGGCGCGAGCGGGACCAGAAGGTCACGCGACCGGACGTGAGCGTGCGGCGCAGCGCCTCGTCGTCCATCCAGCCGAGCATGAGCACCTCGCGCGTGTCGTGCTGCTGCACGATCGCGGCGACGAGGCCGTGGTCGTCGCGCTTGAGACGCGACGCGACTGCGGGGTCCAGGGTGGGCACCGGAGAATCCTGCCACGCCCGGGCCTGCGGCCCGGGGCCGCGTCCACCGCGCCGCACGCCGTCGGCTGTGCGTCCACGGGCGTCGGGACGCGTCAGCGCGTCTGCGAGACCCACGCCCCGTGCATGGTCGCGTACAGCCCGCCGGCGACGAGCAGCGCGTCGTGCGGGCCGTGCTCGACCACCCGCCCCGAGTCGACGACGAGCACGGCGTCCGCGGCCTCGGCCGTCGACAGCCGGTGCGCGATCGTGATGGTCGTGCGCCCCGCCGTCAGGCCGGCGAGCGCGCGCGCGAGCCGCACCTCGGTGGCCGGGTCGACCGCCGAGGTCGCCTCGTCGAGCAGCAGCAGGTCGGCGTCGGCGAGGTACGCCCGCGCGAGCGCGACGAGCTGGCGCTCACCCGCCGACAGGGACTCGCCGCGCTGTCCGACGGGCGTGCCGAGCCCGGCGCCCAGCTCGTCGACCCAGGGCCCGAGCCCGAGCGCGTCGACGGCGTCCCGCACGCGGGGGTCGTCGGCCGGCGGCGCCCACGCGGGGTCGTCGTCGCGACGCAGGCCGTACGCGATGTTCTCCGCGAGGGTCCCGTCGAACAGGAACCCTTCCTGCGGCACCAGCACGACGCGGCGGCGCAGGTCGGCGTGCCGCACGGCGCGCAGGTCCGTGCCGTCGAGCAGCACCTGGCCGTGCGTCGGGTCGACGAGCCGCGCGACGAGCCGCGCGATCGTCGTCTTGCCCGAGCCGGTGGCACCGACCACCGCGAGCGACGTCCCCGCGGGGACGGTCACGTCCACACCGTGCAGCACCGGCGGGCCGTCCGGGTACGCGAAGCCCACGCCGCGCAGCTCGACGTGCGCGGGACCGCGCGCGCTCGTCGCGCCGTCGACGGGGTCCGCGATCTCGACGGGCGTCTCGAGCACGCCGAGCACGCGCCGCCAGCCCGCGACCGCGTTCTGCAGCTCGTTGAGGATCTCCGTGGCCATCTGCACCGGCCCGGTGAACAGCTGCACGAGGAACAGGAACGCGAGCAGCCGGCCCGGCGTCAGGTCCCCCGCGACGCCGAGCGACGTGCCGGCGACGACGACGAGAGCGAGCACGAGGTTGGCGGTCAGGACACCCGAGGAGAACACCGCCGCGACGAGGGTCTGCGCCCGCACCATCGCGCGCCGTGTCGCTCGGATCGCGGCGTCGGTCGCCCGCTGCGTGCGCGCCGCGACGCCGTACGCACGGATCGTCTCGGCCCCGACGACGGACTCGGACACCGCACCGAGCATCGCGCCGTACTTCTCGCGCACGGTCGAGTAGCGCGCATTCACGCGCTTCTGCAGCGGCTGCAGCGCCATGACGAGCGGCACGAAGCCGAGCCAGACCAGCAGCGCGAGCTGCCACGAGTAGACCGCCATGAGCACGGTCGCGACGATGATCTGCAGCACCGAGACGAGCAGCATGATCCCGCCCCACTGCACGAACAGCGAGATCGTGTCGACGTCCGAGGTGACCCGCGAGACGAGGCTGCCCCGGCGCTCCGTGCCCCGGGTGAGCACCGACAGGTCGTGCACGTGCCGGAACGCGCGCGTGCGCAGCTGCAGCAGGCCGGCCTCGCTCGAGCGGAACAGGCGGATGTTCACCGCCGCCGAGCACAGGGCACCGAGCACGAGCCCGAGCGCCGCGACGGCCGCGAGCACCGCGACCCGCCGGACGTCCGGACCACCCTCGGCGAGGATGCCCGTGTCGATCGTCTGCTGCACGGCCACGGGCACGAGCACCCGGCCCACGGCCGCGAACGTCGCGAGCACGACGGTCAGGCCGAGCCCCTCGACGAGGCGCGGCGAGACCTCGACGCCGCGCCGCAGGGTCGCGAGCACGCCCAGCGTGGAGGCGGGCGCCATCGCGTGCCCGCGCGTCGGGCCGTCAGCCTGAGCCGTCGTCATCGTGCGTCCACCTCGTCGAGCTCGTCCCGTCCGGGAGCCGGTGCCGACCGGCCGTCACCCTGCTCGTCGTCGGGTGCGTCGTCCCAGTCCTGCGCGGCGCGCCGCTCGCTCTCGCGCTCGTACGCGGTCGCGAGGTCGCGGTAGCCCGGGTCGCGCGCCAGCAGCTCCGCGTGCGTCCCGCGGTCGACGACCCGCCCGCCGTCGAGGTGCACGACCTCGTCGGCCAGCAGCACCGAGGACATGCGGTACGCCACCAGCAGGACGGTCGGTCCCTGACTGCCGGCCGCGCCGCGCAGCCCGCGCAGGATCTCCAGCTCGACCCGGGGGTCGACGGCGGAGGTCGCGTCGTCGAGGACGAGCACACGCGGCCGGCGCACGAGCGCACGCGCGAGCGCGAGCCGCTGCCGCTGGCCGCCGGACAGGTTCGCGCCGCGCTCACCGAGGTGCGCGTCGAGCCCGCCGGGCAGCTCGCGGACCACGCCGTCGACGCGCGCGACGCGCAGCGCGTCCCACACCTCGTCGTCGGAGGGCGCCGCGGGGTCGTCCGCGTCCGCGAGCGTCACGTTGCCACGCACGGTGTCCTCGAACACGAACGCGTGCTGCGCGACGAGCGCGACGTGCGCGGCCAGCGCGTCGGGCGCCATGTCCCGCAGGTCCACCCCGTCGACGCGCACCGCGCCGACGTCCGGGTCCGCGAGCCGTGACACGAGCGCGACCAGGCTCGTCTTGCCCGCACCCGTCGGGCCGACGACCGCGACCACCCGCCCGGGCTCGACGTCGAGGTCGACGTCGTCCACGAGCGTGAGCGGTCCCTGAGCGGTCTCCACGCGCCGCGTCACGTGGTCGAACGTCACGCGCGCGCCCGCGCCGGTGCCGGCCCAGGGTGCGTCGCCCTCGGGCAGCGCGCCACGGCTGTCGACCACGCGCGCGACACGGTCGTAGCCGACGAGCGCGCGGGGCACCTCGCCCAGCACCCAGCCGAACGCGCGGACCGGTACCGCGAGCAGCGTCAGGAGGTACGCCGCGGCGACGACGTCGCCCGTGCCGATGTCGCCCTCGGCGACGCGCCACGTCCCCACGACGAGGACCGCGAGCGTCCCGACGTTCGGCAGCAGGTCGATCACCGGGTCGAAGAACGCACGCACCACGCCGACCCGCACGTTCGCGTCGGCGAGCGCGCCGGACCGCTCCGCGAAGCGCCGCTCCTCACGAGCCTGCGTGCCGAGCGACGTGACCAGCAGCGCGGCCTCGAAGCTCTCGTGCGCGACGTCCGCGACCTCGGCACGCAGCTGCTGCGCGTGCGTGATCGCGGGCGACATGCGGCGCTGGAACCAGGCGTTCGCGACGATCGCGAGAGGCACGACCAGGAGCGCCGCCAGCGCGAGCCACACATCGGTGCGCAGCAGCGCGACGGTCGCGACGACGAGCATCACCACGACGCCGAGCGCGAACGGCAACGGGTTGAACACCGACGTCGCGGCCTCGACGTCCGCACCCGCGTTGGACAGCAGCTGGCCCGTCGGGTGCCGGCGGTGCCACGACATGGGCAGCCGCAGGTACTGGCGGGTGACGCGCAGGCGGTGGTCCTCCTGGATCTGCGCGTAGCCGATGCCGGCGAAGATGCGCCGGCCCGCGACACCGAGCGCGAGGGTCACCGCGACGAGCGCGACGACTCCGCCCGCCCACCAGATGCGCCCCTGCGCGGCCTCGTCGCCGGCGAGCGCGGGGACCACCACGTCGTCCGTCGCCCAGCCGAGGGCGCGGCTGAGCACGACCGTGGTGGCACCGAACACCGCCGACGTGCCCACGGCGGCGACGTACGTCCACGGGTGGGCCCGCATCCCCCGCCAGACGAGCGTGACCGCACGCCGCGAGGTCGACCCCGTCAGGCGCATCGCCCCGGACTGCGTCGGCGTCGACGACGAGCGGGGCGCAGGCATGGCGAAGACCTTCCGGTGGGGAGGAGGGGGGCGGTCATCGTCTCACGGACGTCCGACAGCTTGCCCGGGGCAGCGCTCACCACGCGAGGCGCCCGGACCGGTGGCACGATGACGCGCATGACCTGGCATCCCGTGCTGCGCGCCGACCTCGTCGAGGCCCTGCGGGCCGTCCCGCCGGACGCGCCGACGCTGTGCGAGGGATGGCAGGCCCGGCACCTGGCGGCGCACGTCGTGCTGCGTGAGAGCTCGGCGCGCGTCGGCCTCGGGATCGCCGCGCCGCGACTCACGGATGTGGCCGAGCGCGCGGTCGCCGAGCTCGCCGACACCGCGACGGACGACGCCGGCTACGCCGCGCTCGTCGACCGCGTCGAGGCGGGGCCGTCACGCTGGCACCCCCTGGCCCTCGCGGGCGACGCCGCGAACCGGGTCGAGCTCTACGTGCACGGCGAGGACGTGCGCCGCGGCGACGGCGTGGCGCACGAACGCCCGCTGGACCCCGCCCTCGTCGACGCGCTGTGGCACGACGCGACCCGGTTCGCCCGCGCCCGCACGCTGCGCGTCCCCGTCGGGCTCGTCCTCGTGCGCCCCGACGGCCCGCGCGCCCGGGTGCGCAAGCCGCGCGGCGACCACGGCACGGTCGTCGTCCGGGGCGGCGCGGGCGACCTGCTGCTGTGGGTCTCGGGACGCGGTGCCGCGACGGACCTCGTCGTGCAGGGCGAGGAGGCGGACGTCGCCGCGCTCGCGCGGGCGCTCCCGCTCCCCTGACGACCCGGCGTCCGCGCGCCCCGACGCGTCAGCGGACGGTGATGCCCGCCTCGCGCAGCGCCTGCTTCACGTCACCGACCGTGAGCGTGCCGAAGTGGAACACGCTCGCGGCGAGCACCGCGTCGGCCCCCGCCCGCGCGGCCTCGACGAAGTGCTGCGGCGTGCCCGCCCCGCCGCTCGCGATGAGCGGCACCCGGACCTGGGCCCGCACGTCGCGCAGCATCTCGAGGTCGAAGCCCGACGTGGTGCCGTCGGCGTCCATCGAGTTGAGCAGGATCTCCCCCGCACCCAGCTCCGCGGCGCGCGCGGCCCACTCGACCGCGTCGATCCCGGTGCCGCGCCGGCCGCCGTGCGTGGTGACCTCGTACCCGGAGTCCGTGCGCACGTCACCGGTCACCCGCCGCGCGTCGACCGACAGCACGAGCACCTGCGAGCCGAACCGGTCGGCGATCTCGCCGATGAGCTCGGGGCGGGCGATCGCCGCGGTGTTCACCCCGACCTTGTCCGCGCCCGCGCGCAGCAGCCGGTCCACGTCGTCGGCCGAGCGCACGCCCCCGCCCACGGTCAGCGGGACGAACACCTCCTCGGCCGTCCTGCGCACCACGTCGTACGTCGTCTCGCGGTTGCCCGACGAGGCGGACACGTCCAGGAACGTCAGCTCGTCGGCACCCTCCGCGTCGTACCGGTGCGCGAGCTCGACCGGGTCACCCGCGTCGCGCAGGTTCTCGAAGTTCACGCCCTTGACGACGCGGCCGGCGTCGACGTCGAGGCACGGGATGACGCGCAGGGCGAGGCTCACGGGGCGGTCCCTCCGGGGGTGCGGGCGTTGAGGATGTCCACGACGAACACGACGGTCTGACCCGAGAGCTCCTCGCTCTGGGTCACACCGAGCGCGTACGACGGCGGCACGATGAGCATGACGCGGCTGCCGACCGGCTGGTCGACGAGGCCCTCCTGCCACGCCGGCACGTCCTGCAGCGAGAACGACAGGGGCAGACCGCCCGACGACCAGGTCGAGTCGAACTCCTCGCCCGTCGTCCACGCCCAGCCGGTGAACTGCACGGTCACCGTGTCGCTCGCGACCACCTGACGACCGGTGCCCCGCAGCACGGGCTGCACGCGCAGGGTCGCCGGCGGCTTGGACTCCACGGGCGTGAACGTCGGCGCGCCGCTCTTCGTCTCGCCCACCGCCGGGAACCCCTCGAGCGGCTCGACCGCGCTGCCCTCCGCGCGGGTCGGCAGCACGTCGACGACCGTCGCGGTCGGGTACTCGTCACCGCGCTCCGACGCGGGCGCGACCTGCAGCAGCCGCGCCCCGACGCGTTGGCCGCTGAGCGTCTCGTACAGGTCCGCGCCCAGGTCGGCGCGCGTGAGGACCTGCGAGCGGGGGCTGCCCGAGAAGCTGTCGCGCACGAGCGTCGCGTCCGAGGCGTTCTCGAGCCAGTAGTCGATGAGGATGGGGTCACCGTCGACGAGCGCGGGTCCGGTCCCCTGCCACACGGTCTCGCGGTACGTGTCGGTGACCTGCAGCGGTGCGACGTACGTCAGCGTGGGTGCGACACCCGCGTCACCCGTGACGACGACGTCCGGCGGGACCTGCTCGGGGTCCGAGCACCCGGCCAGGGCGAGCGTCGCCACGCACGCGGCGGCCAGTGCGCCTCGCAGTCCTCGCACCTGCCGTCGTCCTCTCGTCGTCGCCCGTCCCCTGCAGTGCCCAGCAGCCCCTGCCGCCCCCTGCTGCCAACCGCGTTGCGCCCGCGGCTCACCCGGCGGTGGCCGGCCGACACTCTACGGCGTCCACCCTGCGGGCCAGACCAGCGCGCGGCACGTCACATCGACTCGATGAGCCTCTCGACGCGCTCGTCGACGTTGCGGAACGGGTCCTTGCACAGCACGGTGCGCTGCGCCTGGTCGTTGAGCTTGAGGTGCACCCAGTCGACCGTGTAGTCACGACGCGCCTCCTGCGCGGCACGCACGAAGTCGCCGCGCAGCTTGGCGCGCGTCGTCTGCGGCGGGACGCTCGTCGCCTCGAACACCTCGAGGTCGGTCGTCAGCCGCTCGACGAGCCCCTTGGCCGCCAGCAGGTTGTACAGCCCCTCGGTGCGCGAGATGTCGTGGTAGGCCAGGTCGAGCCGTTGCACCCGCACGTCCGACAGCGGCAGGTCGTGCTTCGCCCGGTAGCGCTCGATCAGCCGGTACTTGATCACCCAGTCGAGCTCGCGCTCGACGAGCGACAGGTCGCCCGTGCGCAGCGCGTGCAGCCCGCGACCCCACAGCTCGAGGACCTGCTTGTCCTGCGGCGACCCGCCGCCGCGCTGCGCGACGAAGTCGCTGACGCGCGCCAGGTACTCCTCCTGCAGGTCGAGCGCGGTGACCGTGCGCCCGTTCGCGAGCGTGACCGGTGCGGCGCCCGTCATGTCGTGGCTGATCTCGCGGATCGCGCGGATCGGGTTCTCGAGCGACAGGTCACGGATCGGGATGCCGGCCTCGATGAGGCGCAGGACGAGGTCGGTCGCACCGACCTTGAGCATCGTCGTGGACTCCGACATCGAGGAGTCGCCGACGATCACGTGCAGGCGCCGGAAGTGCTCGGCGTCCGCGTGCGGCTCGTCGCGCGTGTTGATGATGGGGCGCGAACGCGTGGTCGCGCTCGAGACGGCCTCCCAGATGTGGTCGGCGCGCTGCGACAGGCAGTACACCGCGCCGCGCGGGGTCGCGAGGACCTTGCCCGCGCCCGTCAGCACCTGGCGTGTGATGAGGAACGGGACCAGCACGTCCGACAGCCGCGCGAAGTCGCCCTGCCGACGCACGAGGTAGTTCTCGTGGCAGCCGTAGGAGTTGCCGGCCGAGTCGGTGTTGTTCTTGAACAGGTGGATGGTGCCCGGCAGCCCCTCGTGCTCGAGCCGCTGCTGCGCGTCCGCGACGAGCCCCTCGAGGATGCGCTCACCCGCACGGTCGTGCGTGACGAGCTGGCGCACGTCGTCGCACTCCGCGGTCGCGTACTCGGGGTGCGAGCCCACGTCCAGGTACAGCCGCGACCCGTTGCGCAGGAACACGTTCGACGAGCGTCCCCACGCCACGACCTTGCGGAACAGGTACCGCGCGACCTCGTCGGCCGACAGCCCCCGCCCGTCCGTCGCGGCGCACGTGACGCCGTACTCCGTCTCGAGGCCGAAGATCCGCTTGTCCATCAGCCCTCCAGCAGGTCCTCCAGCAGCGGCCCCGCCAGGCGGCGGAACGCGCGGCGCGGACGGGTCCGGTCCAGCACGGCGACCTCGAGCTGTGCCGCAGGGATCGCGCGCTGCTCGCCGCCGTCGTCGGCCGGCGAGCCCAGCGCACGCACCGCGAGCTGCAGCACCTGCGGCAGCGTCATCCCCGGCCGCCACGCGTCGCCCACGAGCGTGCCCAGCCGCTCGGCCTGCCCGCCCATGACCACCCAGCCGTGCTCGTCGGCGACCGAGCCGTCGTACGTCAGGCGGTAGATCTGGTCGCCCTCGGCCGTGCGGCCCACCTCGGCGACGACGAGCTCGACCTCGAGCGGCTTCGACTCGGTGGTGAACACCGTGCCGAGCGTCTGGGTGTACGCGTTGGCGAGCGCACGGGCCGTGACGTCCTCGCGGTCGTAGGAGTACCCGCGCAGGTCGGCGTACCGCACGCCCGCGACGCGCAGGTTCTCGAACTCGTTGTACTTGCCCACCGCCGCGAACGCGATGCGGTCGTAGATCTCCGAGACCTTGTGCAGCGCGCGTGACGCGTTCTCGGTCGCGAACGCGATGCCCTCGTCGTACTGGACCACGACGACGCTGCGCCCGCGCGCGATTCCCTTGCGCGCGTAGTCCGCGCGGTCCTTCATGAGCTGCTCGGGCGAGACGTAGAACGGCATGCTCACGCGCGCTCACCCCCTCGTGCGTGCAGTGCGCGGCGTTCCGCGACGACGGCTTCGGCGACCTGCTCGAGCTCGGCGTCCGCCACCCGCAGGTAGCCGGACTCGGTCACGGTCGCGACGACCGGCCAGATGCGGCGGGTCGTGTCCGGACCGCCGGTCGCGGAGTCGTCGTCCGCGGCGTCGACGAGCGCCTCGACCGCGACGCGCACCGCCTCGGCCGGCGCCAGCCCGGGCCGCCACAGCTTCTTCAACGAGCCGCGCGCGAACACCGAGCCCGACCCGACCGCGTGGTGGTCGTGCTCCTCGTACCGGCCGCCCGTCACGTCGTACGAGAAGATCCGGCCGATGCCGCGCTCGAGGTCGAACCCGCCGAACAGCGGCACGACGGCCAGGCCCTGCAACGCCAGGCCCAGGTTGCCGCGGATCATCGTCGACAGCCGGTTCGCCTTGCCGTCGAGGGACAGGAGGCTGCCCTCGATCTTCTCGTAGTGCTCGAGCTCGAGCTGGAACAGCCGGACGAGCTCGACCGCGAGGCCCGCGGTCCCGGCGATGCCGACCGCCGAGTACTCGTCGGCCGGGAACACCTTCTCGATCTCGCGGCTCGCGATCATCGAGCCCATCGTCGCGCGGCGGTCGCCCGCCATCACGATGCCGCCCGAGCACACGACCGACACGATCGTCGTGCCGTGCGGCGCGTGGACCTGCTCGGCCCCGACGAGCGGACGGTTGCCGGGCAGGAGCGAGGGTGCGTGAGCCGCGAGGAAGTCGACGAACGACGACGAGCCCGGGGTCATGAACGCGGCCGGGAGCCGGCCCGACGCGAGCGGGTCAGGGTGCGTCATGGGCGTTCACTGACCACCCTTCTGGACGAAGCCCCGCACGAACTGCTCCGCGTTCTGCTCGAGCACGTCGTCGATCTCGTCGAGCAGCGCGTCGACCTCGGCGTCCCGGCCCTGCGCGGCGGGTGCGACCGGCTCGGGCGCGTCGTCGACCGGCTCGTCGTCGTCCCGGCGCGGGTTGATCCGCTCCTGACCTGCCATGAGGACCTCCTCGGCGTTGCTTGGTGCTCCTGCGCCCACCCTAGGCCCAAGCCGGAGGCGACTGCCCCGGGTGTCGCGTGCGCGAGACGCGCCCGGCGCCGACGACTGCTGTCATGATGCCCGCCATGACCCAGCCGCCCGTGCCCCGACCGCGTGCCGACGTGCTCGCGCAGGCTCGCCACCTGCTGCTCGACCCGTCCCGCTGCCCCGGGTGCGGGAGCGGGCTCGCGGGAGCCCGATGCCCGGGGTGCGGTCTCGACCTGGCGGGCGCGGCCGGCGCCACCGTGTGGGAGGCGTCCCGAGCGGCCGCCGCGGCGCTCGCCCATCAGCGCACCGTGGTCGACGGCGTGCGGCGCGCCGGCGCGGTGCCCACCGGCGCCGCGGTCGAGGCGCGCGTCCACGGCCCGGTGCCGAGCCCGGGCGAGCCGTACCGCGTCCCGGACGGCCCCCGCACGGTCGCCCCTCCGCCGCCCCCTGCCGCTCGACCCGCGCCGCCCGCCCACCCGCCGCGGCCGACGCGCGCCGCATGGCCCGTGCAGACCGTGCTGGTCACGCTCGGTGCGGCGCTGCTCGCGGTCGCGAGCCTCGTGTTCCTCGTGTTCACCTGGGACCTGCTGACCCTCGCCGCACGTGCGGGCGTCGTCGCGCTCGGCACCGCGGGTGTCCTGACCCTCGCGGTCGTGCTGCGCCGACGCGGGCTGCGGGTCTCGGCCGAGGCGGTCGGCGCCCTCGGTTCGGCGCTGCTCACGCTCGACGTGTGGGCGTTGTGGGCCACGGGACTGCTCGGTACGGCTCCCGGGTGGCTCGTCGGCGGGCTCGGGCTGCTCGCGTGCGGCGCCGTTCTCGCCCTCTACGGCGCGCGCGCCGACCTGCGCAGCGCGACCGTCGCCGCGGCGCTCCTCGTGCCGGCCGCTCCCCTGCCGCTCGCCGCGGCCTCCCGCACGGCCGCGGGGGCGCTCGGCGCGCTGCTGCTGGCGTTCGCGCTCACGTCCGCGCGACACCTGCCGACGGTCCGGGCGCGGGGCGCCGAGCGTCGCGTGCTCTCGGGCGCCGCCGTCGCGCTCGCCTCGCTGCTCGCCGTCGTCCAGCTGGTCGCGCTGCGGTCCGCCGCGCACGGCGGTGGCGCCGCGGGTGGCGCGCTGGTCAGCGCGCTCGTGCTCGCGTGCCTCGTCGCGCTCGCCGCGCAGGCCGTCCTGACCCGCGGCACCCCGGCACGTGCCTGGGCCGGCGCGTCGGGCGCGCTCGCGGCGCTCTCGGCCGCGGTCGCCGTCCCCGCGGTCTCGGGGTCGGTGGTCGTGTGGTCGGCACCGGCCGCTGCGGCCGTCGGCGTCGTGGCCGCCCTGGCGGTGGCCGTGCTGCGGGCGGACGTCCTGCCGTCGGCCGTGCGGGGACCTGCCGAGCGGCCCGCGCCCGGTACCGGCACCACGGCGGCCCGGGTCGCCCCGACGGCGACCGTCGCCGCGGTCGCGGCCGCGGTGACCGCGGGTGTGCTGGCCGTGCCGGAGTGCGGCGTGCTCGCGGTCGCGGCCACGGCGGCCGTGCTCGACCCCACGCGGTTCACCGACGGCTCCGTCGCGTCCGCCGCGGTGACGATGCTGAGCACGGTGCTGCTCGCCGCCGCGCTCGGCGTGCGGATCTCACGCCCGCTGCGGCACGTCGCGGCCGCACTGACGTGCGTGGCGGCGCTCGAGGGTGTCGCGCTGCTCGCCGACGACGTCCAGAGCGCGGTCGGTGGTTTCGTCGCCCTCGCTCTCGTCGCGCTCGTCGTCCCGCTGCCGCGCCCCTGGCGCACCCACACCCGCACGCTCGCCGTGGTCGCGGCGTCCGCGGCGCTCGTCGCGGCGCTGCCCGGTGCCGCGGGTGCGGGGACGTCCGGCGAGCGCGACGCCGGGCTGGCCGCGCTCCTCGTCGCCCTGCTCAGCTCGGCGGTCGTCGTCACCGTGGTCGCGCGGGCCGGCGGGCGCGTCGTACGCGCCGCGGTCTCGTGCGTCACGGCCCTGCTCGCGACGGGAGCCGCCGCGACCGCCCTGCGACTCGGCGGGGCCGACCCTCGCGACGCGGCGCTCGTCGCGGCGACCCTCCTGGGCGTGGTCGTCGTGACCCTCGTGCTGCTGCGTGCCGTCCCGCGCCCCCACCGCGCGGCGCTGCTCCCCGTCGCGGCGACCGTCCAGGGCCTCACCTGGCTCGCCGCGTTCGCGTCGTGGACCGACGAGGGCGCGCGCGCCCCGTTCGTCGTCCTGCCCGCGGTCGCCGCGGTGCAGGCGCTCGCCCTCGCCGCGCTGGGCCGCGGCCGGGTCGGCGCGCTGCCCCGGGTCGCCGCCGCGACGCTCGTCCTGCCCGCGGCGTCGGCCGCGGTGGTCGCCGCCCACCTCGCCGCAGGCACGCCCGGCCGCGGCACGACCTCGCTCGTCGTGTGCGTGCTCGCGTGCGCCGGGGCGCTCGTCGCGCGGGCGCTGGACGGTGGGCGGATCGGCTTCCGGCTGGCGGTCGAGGTCAGCGGCGCGGTGGTCGCGGCGCTCGCGCTGCTCTCGGCACCGACCCGGGGCGTCGTCACGCTCGAGCTCGCGCTCCTTGCCGCGACGGCCGGTGTCGTCGCCCTCGCACCCGACCGGCGTCCGCTGCGGTGGTGGGCGCTGGGACTGGCCGTGGTCGCGTCCTGGACCGGACTCGTGGCGCGCGAGGTCGGCGTCCCCGAGGCCTACGCCGCGCCGCTGGGCCTCGTGCTCGTCGGCGTGGGAGCCCGCCGGGTGCGGCGCGTGCAGCGGCACACGCCGACGCGTCCCGGCGAGGACACGCGCTCGGGCGCCGCGCTCCTCGCCGCCGGCGTCCTGCTGGTCGGGCTGCCGCCCGCGCTCGTGCTGGACCCCGTGGTCGTGGGGTCCGTGCGCCTGGACCGCACCGCGTGGCTGACGCTCGCGCTCGCGGGGGTCGCCGCGCTCGCGTGCCACCTCGCGCGCGGCGCCACGGGTGCACGCACCGCGGCGCGCACGCTCGCGGGCTGCGTCGCGCTGCTCGTCGTGCTCGGGCCCGTGCGGCGCGCCGCCACGGCGCTCGCCGAGGGCGGGGGCGCGGAGGTCTGGGGCCTGGGCGCGGCGCTCGCGCTCGGCCTCGCGGCGTTCGCGGGGCACCGCGCGGGCGCACCGCGTCCCGCCGTGCTCGCCGGTGCGTGGGCCGGCGTCCTCGTCGCGACCTGGCCGAGCCTGGTCGTCGCCGCCACGGCCCTGGCCGACGCCGTGACGCCGGTCGCGGTCCTGCGCCTGGTGGTGGTCGCGGTGCTCGGCACCGCGCTCGCGCTCGTCGGCGTCCGCCGGGGACGTGCCGTCGCGACCGCGCAGGGACTCACGCTGCTCGGGCTCGCCACCCTCGCCGGCGTGGCCGGCGCGGGGCCGCTGCCCGTCGACGGCGTCCTCGCGGTCGGCGGGCTGCTCGCGGGCTGCGTCGGCGGCACGTGGCTCGCGCACGACGAGCGAGCGCGGTCCTGGCCCGCGCTCGGCGGCCCGTGCGCGCTCGTCCTCGCGCCCGCGCTCGTCGGTCTGCAGGTGGCCCCGGCCCCGTGGCGGTGGGGTGTCGTCGTCCTCGGCGCGGTCGCCGCCGTGCTGCTCGGCGCGAGCCGGCGGCTGCAGGCGCCCCTCGTGGTCGGCGGCGTCGTGCTCGCGGCCGAGGTCGCGCTGCAGCTCGTCGCCGCGGGTGCGTCCGTCGTGTCGCACGTCGGCTGGTGGCCGCTGCTGTTCGTCGGGGGCGTCGCGCTCACGGTCGTCGGGGTGACGTACGAGCGACGGCTGCGCGACGCGCGCGAGGCGACCCGCTACGTGGCCCGCCTGCGCTGACCGACCGCGACGCGGCGCTCAGGCGCCGAGGGCCGCCAGCAGCGACGCCGCGTCCGGGCTCGCGTCGAGCAGCGCGCCCACGTGCGCCTGCGTGCCGCGCAGCGGGTCGCGCATCGGGACCCGCTGGAGCGTCGCCGCACCCGGCACGTCGAACACGACGGAGTCCCAGGACGCGGCCGAGACCTGGTCGCCGTACCGCGCGACCGCCTCGCCTCGGAAGAACGCGCGCGTGTCCGTCGGGGCGTGCGCGACCGCACGCTCGACCTCCTGCGGCGTCACCAGCACCTCGACCGCGCCCGCCGCGCGCAGCCGGTGGTACAGCCCGCGCTCGGGGCGCACGTCCGACCACTGCAGGTCGACCGCGGCGAGCCGGGGGTGTTCCCAGGGCAGGTCCTCGCGCCGGCGCATGCCCTCGAGCAGCCTCAGCTTGGCCAGCCACTCGACCTCGCGCGCGCACGACGACGGGTCCGTCCCGAGCCGGTCGAGCAGCGACTCCCAGCGCGTCAGCACGTCACGCGTGTCGTCGTCGAGCGGTGCGCCCACGTGGTCGAGCGCCGTGCGCACCGCACCGAGATACTCGCGCTGCACCTCGAGCGCGGTGAGCCGGCGTCCGTCCGCGAGCTCGACGCGCGCGGTCAGCGTCGTGTCGTGGCTGACCTGGTGCACCGCCGCGACCGGGTCCCGCAGCGCCAGCCGGTCGACCGCCGCGAGCGCCCCGCCCGCGCCGCCCTCGGCGACCGCGCGCTCGACCAGCCACAGCACCAGCGACGTCGTGCCCAGCCGCACGTACGTCGCGGCCTCGAGCATCGTCGCGTCCCCGACGATCACGTGCAGGCGGCGCCAACGCGTCGGGTCCGCGTGCGGCTCGTCGCGCGTGTTGACGATCGGGCGGCGCAGCGTCGTCTCCAGGCCGATCTCGGCCTCGACGTAGTCCGCGCGCTGCGACAGCTGGAAGCCCGCGCGCTCGCCCCGCTGCCCGATGCCGACGCGGCCCGCCCCGGTGAACACCTGCCGGGTGACGAAGAACGGGATGAGACGCGCCGCGAGGTCCACGAACGGCACCGCGCGGTCGACGAGGTAGTTCTCGTGCGTGCCGTACGTCGCGCCCTTGCCGTCGACGTTGTTCTTGTACAGCGCGACGTCGGGCAGCGCCGGGACCGACGCGAGCGCGCGCACCGACGCGAGCATGACCTGCTCACCCGCGCGGTCCCACACGACCGCGTCGCGCGGGTTGGTGACCTCGGGCGAGGAGTACTCGGGGTGCGCGTGGTCGACGTACAGGCGGGCGCCGTTCGAGAGGATGACGTTCGCCGCACCCGGGTCCTCGTACTCCTCGACCTCGGGCCGTTCGAGCTCCTGGGGCCCGTCCCCCGACGGCGCCGGACGCGCCGGGTCGTCCGTGAGCAGCGAGGGGTGCGCCGCGGCGCGCTGCAGGTGGAACCCGCGCGCGTCCATGAGCGGGTCCTCGTCGTCGTAGTCCCAGCGCGCCTTGGTGCGGCCGGCCCCGCGCGCCGCGGCGTGCACCGCGACGACGTGGCTCGACAGGAGCATCGGGTTGGCCATGGGCTTGCCCGGCTGCAGCACGCCGTACTCGGTCTCGATCCCCATCACGCGGCGCACGGTCACGCCGCCCACCCTAGGACGGCGCGCGCCGGCCGGACGACCTGGTCCGCGGACCGGGCCGCCCGGCCGGGCGCCGCGCGAGACCCGCTCGCCTAGAGGTACTGCCCCGTGCTGGTGACCGTCTCGATCGTGCGCGAGCCGTCCGTGCCCTTCTTGCCCTGCACGATCGTCCGGATGAAGACGATGCGCTCGCCCTTCTTGCCGGAGATGCGCGCCCAGTCGTCGGGGTTCGTCGTGTTCGGCAGGTCCTCGTTCTCCTTGAACTCGTCGACGCACGCCGCCAGGAGGTGCTCGACCCGGATCCCCCGCTGGCCCGTCGCGAGCAGGTCCTTGATCGCCTGCTTCTTGGCGCGGTCCACGACGTTCTGGATCATCGCGCCCGAGTTGAAGTCCTTGAAGTACAGGACCTCCTTGTCGCCCGAGGCGTACGTGACCTCGAGGAACCGGTTCTCGTCGGACTCGGAGTACATGCGCTCGACGACGCGCGCGACCATCGCCTCGACCGCGGCCGCCGTGGAGTCGCCGTGCTCGGCCAGGTCCTCGGGGTGGATCGGCAGGTCGGGCGTCAGGTACTTGGAGAAGATCTCCTTGGCGCCCTCCGCGTCCGGCCGCTCGATCTTGATCTTCACGTCCAGGCGGCCCGGCCGCAGGATCGCGGGGTCGATCATGTCCTCGCGGTTCGAGGCGCCGATGACGATGACGTTCTCGAGCCGCTCGACGCCGTCGATCTCGGCGAGCAGCTGCGGCACGATCGTCGTCTCCACGTCGGACGACACACCCGTGCCGCGCGTGCGGAACAGCGACTCCATCTCGTCGAAGAACACGACGACGGGGTGCCCCTGCGACGCCTTCTCGCGGGCGCGGGCGAAGATCAGGCGGATGTGCCGCTCCGTCTCGCCGACGTACTTGTTCAGCAGCTCGGGACCCTTGACGTTGAGGAAGTAGCTCTTCGCCTCCTGCCCCTCCTCGCCGCGAGCCCGCGCCGCCGTCGCGGCCAGCGAGTGCGCGACGGCCTTCGCGATGAGCGTCTTGCCGCACCCCGGGGGGCCGTACAGCAGCACGCCCTTGGGCGGACGCAGGCCGTGCTCGCGGAACAGCTCGGGGTGCAGGAACGGCAGCTCCACGGCGTCCTTGATCGCCTCGATCTGCGGCCCGAGCCCTCCGATGTCCTCGTACTCGATGTCCGGGACCTCCTCGAGGACGAGCTCCTCGACCTCGGCCCGCGGGATCACCTCGAACACGAACCCGCTGCGCGAGTCGATCGTCAGCGCGTCGCCCACGCGCACGCCCGCGTCGGACACCTGCCCGGCGAAGCGCACCACGCGCTCCTCGTCACCACGCCCCACGACGAGCGCGCGGCCCCCGCCGAGCAGCTCCTTGACCGTGACGATCTCGCCCACGTTCTCGTACCCGCCCGCCTCGACGACGGTGAGCGCCTCGTTGAGCATGACCTCCTGGCCGGGCCGCAGCCGCGTGAGGTCGACCGCGGGGCTCGCGCCCACGTGCATCTTGCGCCCGGCGGAGATCACGTCGACCGAGCCGTCCCGGCGGGCGCCGAGGAACACGGCGTACGTGCCCGGGGGCTTGGCGAGGTCGTCCACCTGACGCTTGAGCTCGACGATCTGCTCGCGCGCGGCCAGAAGGGCGTCCGAGAGACGCTCGTTCTTGGCCGCCAGCAGCGCGAGCTCGCGCTGCAGGTCTCGTCCCGTCGGTGCCGGTTCGGTCATGTCGGCCTCCTCGCGTCGTGCCTCGGCTGGCGTACCTGCCGTGGGGTCGCCACCCTAACCACCAGTCTGTGCCCGTGGCAGGCCGAATGCGGCCGTGTCCGCATCCCCGTGACGTAACCGACACCGAGCGGGACGCGCCGTCAGGGGCGAGGGCGCTCGGGATGCGCGTCGCGCTGGGCGCGCCGCACCTTCTTCGCCGAGGTCTCGCGCTCGCCGAGCGCGTCGGGCGTCCAGAGCGCGGGGTCCTCGACGGGCGCACCGTCCTCCGCGACCGGGTAGGAGCCCTTGGCCGGGCGGCGCTTGCGCAGCGGCGCGTCCACACCGTCGGCGAGCCGGCGCGTCGTGAGCAGGAACCCGGTGTGCCCGATCATGCGGTGCTCGGGACGCACCGCGAGGCCCTCGAGGTGCCACCCGCGCACCATCGACTCCCACGCCGACGGCTCGGTGTAGCGCCCGTCGGCGCGCACGTCCTCCGCGAGCCGCGACAGCTGCGTCGTCGTCGCGACGTAGCAGACGAGCACGCCACCGGGTGCGAGCGCGTCGGCGACGGCCGCCAGGTTCTCCCACGGGGCGAGCATGTCGAGCACGACACGGTCGACGCTGCCGGGCTCCGCGACCTGCGGCAGGACGTCCGCGAGGTCCCCGATCGACAGCTGCCAGGCGGGGTGCGGCCCGCCGAAGAACCCTTCGACGTTGCCGCGAGCGATGTCCGCGAAGTCCTCGCGGCGCTCGATCGAGTGCAGCGAGCCGCCGTCCCCGACGGCACGCAGCAGCGACATCGTCAGGGCGCCCGAGCCGACGCCGGCCTCGACGACCGTCGCACCCGGGTAGATGTCCGCCATCGTGACGATCTGCCCCGCGTCCTTGGGGTAGACCACCGCGGCGCCACGCGGCATCGAGAGCACGTGGTCCGCGAGCAGCGGGCGCAGGGCGAGGTACTCGACCCCGCCGCTGCTCACGACGACCGAGCCCTCGGGGCTGCCGATCAGCTCGTCGTGCCGGAAGTAGCCCTTGTGGGTGTGGAACGTCGCGTCCGGCGCGAGCGTGATGGTGTGCAGCCGGCCGCGCGGGTCGGTGAGCTGCACGCGGTCGCCGGTGCGGAACGGCCCGCGGCGCAGGTCGGCACCCGTCGGCCGAGGGGCGGGGGCGGAGGGCGCGGGGGTCGTGGTCACGGCGGTCGAGTCTAGGTGCGCGGGGTCGCGCAGCGGGACGTCACGTCACGCACGGATCGCGGCGACGACCTCGTTCGCGTGCAGCAGGCTGGTGACGCGGCCGTCGACGAGCGCGACGACGACGGGCGACAGCCGCGTGGCGCGCGCGAGGTCCCGCAGGAGCTCCTGCCCGACGAGCGTGCCGTCGACCGTCGCGCCGACGGGGAGCGGGACGCTCACCGCGGTCACCGGCGTCGTGCCCGCGGCCTGCGGCGGCACGCTCGCGGCCGCGGCGCGGTCCACGTACGCCGCGGGGCGGCCGTCGGGCGCGAGGACGACCACGTCGGCCACGCCGGCGGCCGCCGCCACCGAGCCCGCGTGCGCGAGCGAGTCGGCGTGGCCCACGGTCACGGCGCGGTGCCCGACCGACTCGACGGTCACGCCGTCGACGTTGCGCTGGGCCCGCGCGCCACGGATCGCGCCCGACGCGCCCGCCCACAGGAACGCGCCGATGAGGACGGCCCACATGACGTCGAGCACGTCGCCCCCGCCGCCGCTCACGGGCACCCACAGGGCCCACACGACCACGCCCGCCGCGACGAGCCGGCCCACCCAGCCGGCCGCGACCGTCCCGGTGTACCGGCTGCCGGTCACGGCCCAGACGACCGCCTCGAGCACCCGGCCGCCGTCCAGCGGCAGCCCCGGCAGCAGGTTGAACAGCCCGACGAACCCGTTGGTCACCGCGCCCGACCACAGCAGCGCCCACACGACCGTGCCGCGCGGCGCGACGTCCAGCACCAGCAGGACGCCGAACAGCGCTCCCAGGGCGAGGTTCACGGCGGGCCCGACGATCGCGACGAGCGCGTTGGTCGCGGGCGTCGGGGCGGCGCCGCCGAACGCGGTGTGCCCGCCCCAGAGCGTGAGGACGAACTCGTGCGGCTGCTGCCCCCGGGCGCGTGCCACGAGCCCGTGCGCGACCTCGTGCAGGAAGACCGAGACGAACAGCAGCACGACGAACGCGAGAGCGACGACCCAGACCGCGGACCCGTCGAGCCCCGTCAGGGCGCGGGCGGCGGGCACCGACAGCGCCGTCAGCACGGCGACCGCGAGCAGCCAGCTCGGCGCGAGGATCACGGGTGCGCCCGCGACGTGCCCGATGACCCAGCCCTGGGTGGTGCGACGAGGCGGTGCGGGGGTGCTCACCGCACCAGCCTAGGCGGACCGGGCGCGCGGTCCGCCCGCGCGTCGTGCGGCCCTGTCGGCGCCACGACCTAGCCTGGCCGGGTGACATCTGCTCCGTCCGCGCTCGCCCCGCCCGCGCCCGCCCCGCCGTCGCTCGCCCCGTCCGCGCCCGCCCCGGCCGACGAGGCGCCCCCCGCGCGCCCCGCGACGCGACCGGGCCTGTCGCCGTCACGTGCGGGCGACTTCCTGCAGTGCCCGCTGCTGTTCCGGTTCCGTGTGGTCGACCGTCTGCCCGAGCCGCCCAGCAGCGCTGCCGCGCGCGGCACGCTCGTGCACGCGGTGCTGGAGAACCTCTTCGGCCTGCCCGCCGTGGACCGCACGCTGGAGGCCGCGCACGGGCTCCTGCCCGAGCAGTGGGCGCTGCTGCGTGAGCGCACACCCGAGGTGGCCGAGCTGTTCGCCGACGACGGTGCTCTCGCCGCCTGGCTCGAGTCCGCCCGTGCCCTGCTGGCGACGTACTTCACGCTCGAGGACCCGCGCCGGCTCGAGCCGACCGAGCGCGAGCTGTACGTGGTCACCGACCTCGAGGACGGGCCGCAGCTGCGCGGCATCGTCGACCGGGTCGACGTCGCCCCCAACGGCTGGGTGCGCGTCGTCGACTACAAGACGGGGAAGTCGCCCCGCGCCGGGTACGAGAGCTCGGCGCTGTTCCAGATGCGGTTCTACGCGTACGTCCTGTGGCGCACACGCGGGGTGCTGCCCAAGCGTCTGCAGCTCGAGTACCTGGGCGACGGGACGATGCTGCAGCACGAGCCGACCGAGCCCGAGATGCTGACGTTCGAGGCCCGCATCCGTTCCATCTGGGCGGGCATCCAGGAAGCCGCCGCGGCGGGCGACTGGCGCACGCGCCGCTCGCGGCTGTGCGACTGGTGCTCGTTCCGTGCGCACTGCCCCGAGTACGGCGGCACTCCCCCGCTGGTCGACCCGGACGCCGTCGAACGCGCCACCGGCGTGCGGCCGCATGCGGTGGCCCCCGAGGTGGCCGGCTGACCCGCGTCGCGTCCGTCCCGGCGGTCAGCGGGTCGGCGGGACCTCCAGCACGGCACCCGCGGCCAGGTCGCGCAGCACGTCCAGCGTGAGGTCGCGCAGGGACCGGATGCGGCTCAGGCCGGTGCGGTCGGCGACGTGCTGCACGCCGTCGACCGCGAGGGTGCGCGCCCCGGAGGCGAGCGCGGACGCGATGCCCGAGCGCGAGTCCTCGACCGCGACGCACCGCTCGACGGGGACGCCGAGCGCGCGCGCCGCCGCGAGGTAGGGCTCCGGGTCCGGCTTGGGACGGGTCACGTCGTCGCCCGCGACGACGACGTCGAACACGCCGGCCGCGACCGCGAACGGGTCCGCGAGTGGGCGGTAGGACGACGTGACGAGCGCGAGCGGCACGCCCGCGGCGCGCAGCGCCTGGAGCGCGTCACGCGCGCCGGGCTGCCACGGGACCTGCCGCGCGACGCCGCGCGCCACGGACGCGGTCAGCTCGTCGACGATCGTCGGGACGGGCAGGTCCACGCCGCGCGCCCGCAGCACGCCAGCGGAGTGCACCATCGCGGAGCCGACGAGCTCGGTGGCGTCCTGCGCCGTCCACGGGACGCCGAACCGTGACGTGAGCTCGATCTCCGCGGCCATCCACAGCGGCTCGGTGTCGATGAGCGTGCCGTCCATGTCCCACAGCACGGCCGCCGGCAGCGGGCGCGACCCGGACGTGCTCGGGTCGGCGGGCGTGGTCGTGCGCGGCGTGGTCACGTCGTCTCCATGGGGGGCGTGGGCGCGAGCAGGTCGAACGGTCCGGGTGGCTCGCGGTCGTGGCCGACCCTATCCGCGTGTCGTGCCGGCGCGACGACGAGGTCCCTCGACGCGGGGCGTCGCGCGCGGTTCACTGGGCACGGAGGTGGGTGCCATGACCCGACGGTCGGGAGCGGCGCTGCTCGCCGCCGTAGGGGTGCTGCTGCTGGTGGGTGCGTGCGCCGCGGGCGCCAACACCGGGCAGAGCCCGAGCGGGGCGACCTTCTGGTGGGGCCTGTGGCACGGGATGATCCTGCCGGTGACGTTCATCGTGTCGTTGTTCACCGACACGGTGTCGATCTACGAGGTCGACAACGACGGCAACTGGTACGACTTCGGGTTCATGCTCGGGATCGCGCTGTTCTCGGGGCCCGTGATCGCCGGCAGCCGCCGGCGCTGACCTGGCGCTCGGTCGCCACGCCCCGGGACCGGGCCGGCGCCGCGCCCGCGTCGCGCCCGCATCACCCGTCCGGCGGCACGCCGGACGTGCCACCGGGGCGGCGCGGCCTACGCTGGAAGGATGAGCGACTCCCACGAGCTGCCCGCGGACCGCACGGTCCTGCTCGCCGCCTTCGAGGGCTGGAACGACGCGGGCGGCGCCGCGACGCACGCGTTGGAGCACCTGCACGACGCGTGGCACGCGGAGCACGTCGACGAGCTCGACCCGGAGGAGTACCACGACTTCCAGGTCAACCGTCCGCACGTCGCGCTGCGGGACGACGGCACGCGCGAGATCACGTGGCCGACGACGGCGGTGGTCGTGGCGACCGCGCCCCGCTCGGGCCGACGCGTGGTGCTCGTGCACGGCATCGAACCGTCGATGCGGTGGCGCCGGTACTGCCACGAGCTGCTCGACATCGCCGCGACGCTCGAGGTGGACACCGTCGTGACCGTCGGCGCGCTCCTGGCCGACGTGCCGCACAGCCGCCCCATCCCGGTGACCGCGACGTCGGAGGACCGCGGCGTGCGGGACCTGCTCGGCGTCGAGCCGAGCACGTACGAGGGGCCGACCGGGATCGTCGGGGTGCTGCAGCACGAGGCGGGTGCCCGGGGTCTGGCCGCGATGTCGTTGTGGGCGGCGGTGCCGCACTACGTCGCTCACCCGCCGTCGCCGAAGGCGACGCTCGCGCTCCTGCGCCGGCTCGAGGAGGTGCTGGGCGAGCCGATCGAGATGGGTGACCTGCCCGACGAGGCCGCCGCGTGGCAGGCCGGGGTCGACGAGCTCGCGGGCGAGGACGGCGAGATCGGCGAGTACGTCCGTCAGCTCGAGGAGGCCAAGGACACGGTCGACCTGCCCGAGGCGTCGGGCGACGCGATCGCCGAGGAGTTCGAGCGCTACCTGCGCCGCCGCGACAAGGGCACGGGCAGCGCCTGACCCGACGGTCGGGTCGCGCCCGGCAGGCCCGGTCGGGTGGCGGGGCAGGTCGCTACAGGCGCACGCCGAGCAGGGCGTCGACGGTGCGTGCGACGACGCCCGGGGCCCCTTCGACGAACCCCACGCCCCCATCCCGGGAGCCTGCGAGCGTCTGCGCGGCCCAGGCGTCGACCACGGCCAGCGCGCGCGGGGTGTCGAGGTCGTCGGCCACGGCCGCGCGCACGGCGTCGAGCACGGGCGCCGCGTCCACACCGCCGTTGCCGGACATCGCATGGCGCCAGCGGGCGAGCCGCTCCTGCGCGGCGACGAGGCCCGCCTCGGTCCAGTCCCAGTCGTCGCGGTAGCGGTGCGCGAGGATCGCGAGCCGGATCGCCATCGGGTCCACGCCGCGGGCCCGCAGCGCGGAGACGAGCACGAGATTCCCGCGGGACTTGCTCATCTTCTCGCCGTCGAGCCCGACCATCCCCGCGTGCACGTGGACGCGGCCGCCGGTGCCGCCGTCGAGCAGGCGCAGGTGCGAGGTGCTCATCTCGTGGTGCGGGAACAGCAGGTCCGAGCCGCCACCCTCGACGTCGAACGAGCCGCCGAGCGCCTGCCCCGCGATGACCGCGCACTCGATGTGCCAGCCGGGCCGGCCCGCGCCGAGCGACCCGCCGTCCCACGACGGTTCGCCCGCGCGCGCCGCGCGCCACAGCAGGGGGTCGAGCGGCGCACGCTTGCCGGTCCGGTCGGGGTCTCCCCCGCGCTCGGCGAACTGCGCGAGCATCGTGGCCGCGTCCAGGTGCGCGACGGTGCCGAAGCGCTCGTCGGACGCCAGGTCGGCGTACACGTCCTCGCCGGGCGCGTCCGGGGCCGGCACGCGGTACGCGGCGCCGTCCGCGACGAGCTTCTCGACCGCCTCGACGATCGGGGGGATCGTCTCGACGACGCCGGCCCACGCGTCGGGCGGGACGACGCCGAGCGCGGTCATGTCCTCGCGGTACAGGGCCACCTGGTCGTCGGCGAGAGCGCGCCAGTCGACACCCGTCGCGGCCGCGCGCTCGAGGAGCGGGTCGTCGACGTCGGTGACGTTCGACGCGTACTGCACGCGCTTGCCCTCGTCGCGCCACGCGCGGCCCAGCACGTCGAACGCGACGTACGTGGCCGCGTGGCCGAGGTGCGTCGCGTCGTACGGCGTGATGCCGCACACGTACAGCGACGCGTCCTCGCCGGGCGCCGCCACGACGAGCTCGCCCGAGGACGAGTCGCGCACGTGGACGGGGCCGCCGTGGCCGGGGAGCTCGGGGATCTGCGGGGCCGGCCAGGTGAGCACCAGCGCAGCCTAACGGGGCCCACGCGCCCGCTGCGCAGCGCCGCGGTGCGGTCCGCGACACAATCGGCCCGTGAGCGGCGAGCGACAGGTCTACACCGGCGACGAGCACGGGTGGCGAGCGGTGCCCGAGGCACCGGCGGCAGGTCTCACCTGGGTCGTCGTGCCCGACGGCACCGCGCTGCGCGACGAGGCCCGTCGCGGCGGCCTGAGCGAGCAGGGTCTGCGGATGCTCGACGAGCACCCGCTGACCGACCTGCGGCCCAGCCCGACGGGCCCGCTCGACGACTCCGGTCGGCACGTGCGGGGCCACGTGAACCGGTCGAACGCGGGCGAGATCCTGCTGACGCTCCCCACCGTCACGTACGTGGACGCGTCCCGCGACGTGCGCACCGGAGCGCTCACGTGCGTCGTCACGGACCGGGTCGTGGTCGCGTGGGAGCAGGGCGAGGCGGGTGTGCTCGGGGCCGCGGCGCACAAGCTGTGCGGCGGGCTGCCGGTCCCGGACACGGGCACCCGGCAGGTGCTCGCCGCCATCCTCCTGACGCTCGTGACCCGCGCGGCGGACGTGGAGGCCGGGCTCGGTGACGCGGTCGCCGAGCTCGAGCAGCTCGTCGTCGAGACACCCGACCGGTCCCGGACGGCCGACTCCGACGAGGCGTCGTTGGGAGCGGTGTACGGGCTCAAGCGGGAGATCGCCGAGGCGCGCCGCGCGCTGGGCCCGATGACGAGCGCGCTGCCCGAGCTCGAGGCCGAGGCGCAGGAGGCCCGTGCCGCGGACCGGCCGGTGCGGGACCTCGAGGCGACGAGCGCGTGGCTGCGCCGGGTGCGCGAGCGGTCCGACCGTGTGGACGCGCACCTGGACGCGCACGACGGGCTGCTCGACGCGATGCTCTCCGTCCACCTGAGCACCGTGTCGGTGCGGCAGAACGAGGACATGCGCAAGATCTCCGCGTGGGCGGCGATGATCACGGTGCCGACCCTCGTCGCCGGGATCTACGGCATGAACTTCCGGTACATGCCGGAGCTGGACTGGCGCTTCGGCTACCCGTTCGCGCTGACGGTCATGGCCACCGCGTGCGGGCTGCTGTACCGCGCGTTCCGGCGTTCCGGCTGGCTGTGAGCCCGCTCAGCCTGCGGTCACGTCCGCGGCCGGCATCGCGTCGACCGCACCGGTGAGCAGCAGCACGACGACGAGCGCGGCCAGGCCCAGGCGGTAGTAGACGAACGGCCGGTAGCTGAACGTCGAGACGATCTTGAGGAACGCGATGATCACGAGGTACCCCACGACGAACGCGACGAGGGTCGCCAGCAGCGTGGCACCGAACCCCGGCGTCCCGGCCGTGCCGAAGTCGTCGACGGACTTGGCGAGCTGGTAGAGGCCCGAGCCGAACACCGCGGGGATCGCGAGCAGGAACGAGTACCGCGCGGCCGCCTCGCGGGTGTACCCCATGAGCAGCCCACCCGTGATGGTGCCGCCCGAGCGCGACACGCCGGGGACCAGGGCGAGCGCCTGCCAGAAGCCGAACTTCACCGCGTCGCGCACGGTGAGCTCCTCCAGCGGTCGTGAGTGCCGTCCCACCTTGTCGGCCCAGCCGAGCACGAGGGCGAAGACCGCGAGCGTCGCGACGACGAGCCACAGGTTGCGGAACGTGTGCTCGATCGAGTCCTGGAACAGCAGGCCGAGCACGACGATCGGCACCGACCCCGCCGCGATGAACCAGGCCATCAGCGCGTCGTGGTCCGGCACCTGTCCCTGCGGCGCGCCGAGCCGCGAGCGCAGGTCCGTCCCGTAGCGCCCGCGCAGCGCGTACCACCACGCGAGCACGATCCGCTTGATGTCGTGCCGGAAGTACAGCAGCACGGCGGTCTCGGTGCCGAGCTGGGTGATCGCGGTGAACGCGGCACCGGGGTCGCCGCCCATCAGCTCACCCACGATGCGCAGGTGCGCGCTGGAGGAGACCGGCAGGAACTCGGTGAGCCCTTGCACCAGACCCAGGATGATTGCGTCGAACCCGCTGATCTCTGCCACGGGCCGCCACGATATCTCCCCGACGAGCGACTGCCTCACCGTGCAGGTCGCCGGGCTAGGGTGGCGCACCATGGAGCATCGTCACGTGGGCCGGACGGGCCTGCGCGTGTCGCGGATCGGCCTGGGCACGATGACGTGGAGCCGGGACACCGACGAGCACGAGGCGGCCGAGCTGCTGCGCGACCTCGTGGCCGCGGGCGGCTCGCTCGTCGACACGTCCGCGTCGTACGCGGACGGCGGCGCCGAGGAGCTCCTCGGTTCGTTGGTCGGTGCGGTCGTCCCGCGCGAGGACCTGGTGCTGTGCACCAAGGCGGGCGTCCGGCGCACGGCCGACGGGCCGACGGTCGACGCGTCCCGCGGCGGCCTGCTCGCGTCCCTGGACGCGTCGCTCGCGCGGCTGCGTACCGACCACGTCGACCTGTTCCTCGTGCAGACGCCGGACCCGCGCACGCCGCTGGAGGAGACCGCGTCCGCGCTGCGCCAGGCCGTGCTCTCGGGCCGCGCGCGCTACGTGGGGGTCGCCAACCACCCCGGCTGGCAGGTCGCGCGGCTCGCGGGCCTGCTCGACGACGTGCGCGACCACGTCGGGCTCGCGGCGGTCGAGATGGAGTACTCGCTCCTGGAGCGGGGCATCGAGCGCGAGGTGCTGCCGGCGGCGCGGGCGCTCGGGGCCGGCGTGCTCGCGTGGTCCCCGCTGGGCCGCGGCGTGCTCACCGGCAAGTACCGCCGGACGGTCCCGGCGGACTCACGCGCGGCCTCGCCGCACCTCGCGGGCTTCGTGCGTCCGTACCTGACCGGCTCCGCGTCGGCGGTGGTCGACGCGGTCGTCACCGCAGCGAGCGGGCTGCAGCGCCAGCCGCTCGAGGTCGCGCTCGCGTGGCTCGCGCGCCGCGAGGGTGTGGCGGCGGCCGTCGTCGGGGCGCGCACGTCCGCGCAGCTGCGTGGCGCGCTGTCGTCGCTCGACCTCGAGCTGCCCGACGAGATCGAGCAGGCGCTCGACGACGTCTCCGCGCCGACGGTCGGGTACCCCGAGCGGTTCTGACCCCGCGCCCGACGGTCCGCCGTCAGCGGGCGGGTTCGACCTCGGCCTCGTCGTCGTACTCGTCGTCGAAGCCACCGTCCGCATCGTCCGCGTCGTCGAAGTCCGCGTCGACGTCGTCGGTGTCATCGGCGTCGTCATCGGCGTCGTCGTCATCCGCGTCGTCGTCATCCGCGTCGTCGTCGTACTCGTCCTCGTCGTCCTCCTCCTCGGCGAGGTAGAACGGCGTGGCCTCCCCGTGGATCGTGCCGAGCGCGTCGTCGTACACCTCGAACGCATCGGCCAGGACGTCGTAGGCGTCGTCGACCGCGGGGTCGTCCTCGCCCTTGCGCGCGACGACGGCGTTGTAGTGCGCCTCGAGCGCGGCGATGAATCGGTCCAGCGCGGCACGGGGGTCGACGGTCATGCCCCGAACGCTACCGCCGCAACGCGTCGCCCGGCAGGGCAGCAGGGCCCGGTGCGGCGCCCCGCCGGTTGTGACGCATCTCTCCACGTACGTGGATCGCGGCGACGCAGGGGGCACAATGGCCGCACGTCCGACGACAGCCACGACAGGGGACGAGGTGACGGATGACGGTCGGGACACGTCCGCGGCGCCGGGACTGGGTCGCCCAAGGCGGGCAGTACGAGTACCGGGTGATCACCCTGCCGCGCAGCACGAGCCGCAGCGAGGCACGTCAGCTGCTCACCGAGCAGGCCGAGTACGGCCGCTGGGAGCTGGCCCGGACCGTGCTCTACGAGGGCGGTGAGCGGCGCGTGTGGCTGCGCCGCAAGGTCCTGCGCGTGCGCAGCACGCTCGACTGAGCGGGCTCGTGCGACGAGGACCGCTCAGGCGGTCGCGAGCAGGCGGTCCAGGACGCGCGTGCCGAACTTCAGCGCGTCGATCGACACGCGCTCGTCGACGCCGTGGAACATGCCCGCGAAGTCCAGGTCGGCGGGCAGCCGCAGCGGCACGAACCCGTAGCCGGTGATCCCCAGCCGGGACAGCGACTTGTTGTCCGTGCCGGCCGAGAGCGTGTACGGCAGGACCACGGCCTGCGGGTCCTCCGCCACGAGCGCGTCCGTCATCGCGTCGACGAGCGCACCCGACGTGGGCGCCTCGAGCGCGACGTCGTGGTGGATCTTCTCGACACGCACGTGCGGCCCGGCGAGCTCGCCGAACGTGGACCAGAACTCCTCCTCGCGCCCCGGCAGGAACCGCGTGTCGACCGCGGCCTCCGCGCGGCCGGGAATGACGTTCGCCTTGTACCCCGCCGTGAGCTGCGTCGGGTTGGTGGTGTGCCGCAGCGTCGCGCCGACGAACCGGCTCGCCGACCCGAGCGCCGCGACGAGCGCGTCGATCCCGTGCTCGTCCTCGGGGTCGAACGGCAGACCGGTGAGGTCTGCGACACCCTCGAGCAGCGCGCGCACCGTCGGGGTGAGGTCGAGCGGCCACGCGTGCCGGCCGATCCGCGCGACGGCCTCGGCGACGTGGGTCACCGCGTTGTCGGGCGAGACCTGGCTGCCGTGCCCCGCGCGCCCGTCCGCGACGAGCCGCAGCCACGCCAGGCCCTTCTCGGCGGTCTGCAGCAGGTAGGCCCGACGGTCGCCGATCGCGACCGAGAAGCCGCCGACCTCGCTGATCGCCTCGGTCGCGCCCTCGAACAGCTCGGGACGGTTGTCGACGGCCCAGCGCGCGCCGTACGCGCCGCCCGCCTCCTCGTCGGCGAACATCGCGAGGACGACGTCGCGAGCGGGCCTGCGGCCCTCGCGGGCCATCTGCCGCACGACCGACAGGATCATCGCGTCCATGTCCTTCATGTCGACCGCACCGCGGCCCCACAGCAGGTCCCCGTCGACGTGGCCCGCGAACGGGTCGACGGTCCAGTCCTGCGCGCGCGCCGGGACGACGTCGAGGTGTCCGTGCAGGACGAGCGCGGGGCGCGAGCGGTCCGCGCCCTCGATGCGGGCGACGAGGCTCGTGCGGCCCGGCGCGCTCTCGAACACCTCGGGCTCGATGCCGACGTCGCTCAGGAGCGTCGCGGTGTACTCCGCGGCGGCCCGCTCCCCCGGTCCGCTGTTGTCGCCGTAGTTCGACGTGTCGAACCGGATGAGCTCGCGACAGATGTCGACGACCTCGTCGGCGGCCGTCAGGGTCGGGGACGTCGGGGTGGTCTGGCTGCTGGGCACACGTCCACCGTACCCGCGCACCGCGCGGCCCCCCACGGCGTCCAGCCCCGTCTCACGGCGCGAGAACGGGCAGTCGGAGGACGCCCGACCGATGCCCCGCCCGGCGGCCGGTGCCGTCGGTACAGTGCGCGGATGGCGACCCTTCGCGTGCGGGAGCAGCACGTCGCGGTGTTCGGGGAGAGCGGGAGCGGCAAGACCGTCCTGGTCTCGTCCTTCTACGGCGCGGCGCAGGAGCAGACGTTCCAGAAGGAGGGTCTGTACCGCCTCGTCGCCGACGACGTGGGTCAGGGCAACCGGCTGCGGCAGAACTACCTCGGGATGAAGAACGCCGCGCGCGCCCCCGAGCCGACGCGCTTCGCGTCCACCGCGTACGCGTTCACGCTGCAGCTCAAGAAGCACCCGAAGGGCTCGTCGTCGGCCGCCGCGTTCGACGAGCTCCGGCTCGTGTGGCACGACTACCCGGGCGAGTGGTTCGAGGAGGAGCCGAGCACCGAGCAGGAGGCCGCGCGCCGCCTCGAGTCGTTCCGCGCCCTGCTGCGCTCCGACGTGGCCGTGATCCTCGTCGACGGCCAGAAGCTGCTGGACCACGCCGGCGAGGAGGAGAAGTACCTCAAGTCGCTGCTGTGGGGTCTGCGCGAGGGCGTCGTCCGGTTCACGGCGGACCTGCTCGACGACGGTGAGCCGCTCGTGGACTTCCCGCGCATCTGGATCCTGGCGCTGTCCAAGGCGGACCTGCACCCGGACATGGACGTGCACGCCTTCCAGGACCTGCTGATCGAGAAGGCCGCGGGCGACGTCGACGCGCTGCACCAGGTCCTCAAGGAGCTCGTGCAGGTGCCCGAGGCGCTGTCGCTGGGCGAGGACTTCATGCTGCTCTCGTCGGCCCGGTTCGAGGCGGACCGGATCGAGGTCGACCGGCGCGTCGGGCTCGACCTGCTGCTGCCCGTGGCGTGCCTCCTGCCGCTGGAGCGGCTCGTGCGGTGGGCCGAGCGGATCGAGATCCCGCGCCGGTGGCTCGACCGCCTCGCGGACAACGCGGCCGCGATCGCCCCGCTCGTGGGCGGCGCGGCACCGTGGTTCTCGAAGGTCCCGCGGTTCGGCCCGTTCGCGGCGCGCACGCTTCCGCTGCTCGCGGCCGCGCTCCAGCACAGCGGTCCGACGCTCAGGTCGATCAACGCGAAGGCACGGGCCGACGGGGACCACCTGCGCGCGGTGCTGACGCAGTTCCGGCTCGACCTCGAGCAGGGTGTGCAGGACGACCTGCTCGTCACCGGCACGAGATGAACCTCGTGTGGGCCACGCGCGGACGCACGTGGGGCTTCCGGTTCCTGCTCGACGGCGGGCTCGCGGACCCGCTCGCGACGTACGACCGCGCGTTCGCCGGCCTCGAGGGCGAGCGGGAGGTCGCCCGGCGGGTCGGGTCGCTCGTCGTGCTGCGCTTCGCCGACCCGGAGGGCCGCCGGGACGCCGCCGGGCGCACGATCCCGCACGACGTCGTCGTCCTGGCGCCGGTCCCCGGCGACCCGCAGGCGTCCGCCGACGAGGTCCGACGCCTCGTCTGGCCGACGCTCGCGGACGCCTACGCCGGTGTCTGGTCGCGCAGCAGCCCGCCCTCCGCGGCCGAGGTCGCGGCGCTCAGGCGGTCGCCGCCGCGGTGAGGCCGCGCCGCTCGAGCAGCGGGGTGATCTGCGGGTCGCGTCCGCGCAGGTCACGGAACGCCGCCATCGGGTCGATCGAGCCGCCGCGCGCGAGCAGCCGGGCACGGAAGACGTCGCCGTTCTCGCGGCGCAGGCCGCCGTTCTCGCGGAACCACTCGACGGTGTCGGCGTCGAGCACCTCGGACCAGATGTACGAGTAGTAGCCGGCGGAGTAGCCGCTCGAGAACACGTGGTTGAAGTACGCGCTGCGGTAGCGGGGCGGCACGGGTGCGAACGCCACGCCCGCACGCTCGAGCGCGGCCGCCTCGAACGCCTCGACCTGCTCGGGGTCGGTCGGGACCTCGTCGGGCGCGAGGCGGTACCACGCCTGGTCGAGCAGCGCGGCCGCGAGGTACTCGGTCGTCTTGAACCCCTCACCGTCCTGGCGGCCCGCGAGCAGCGTCTCGACCCACGCGGACGGCAGGGGCTCGCCCGTCTCGTGGTGCACCGCGAAGGCCTGCAGCACCTGCGGCTCCCACGCCCAGATCTCGTTGACCTGCGACGGGTACTCGACGAAGTCGCGCGGCACCTCGGTGCCGGACTGCGACGGGTAGCGCACGGCCGAGAGCAGGCCGTGCAACGCGTGCCCGAACTCGTGGAACATCGTGATGACCTCGTCCCACGCGAGCAGCGTCGGCCGGCCGTCGGGCGGCTGGGGGATGTTGAGGTTGTTCACGACGACGGGCGGCTCGCCCAGCAGCGTCGACTGGTCGACGAGGTTGTTCATCCACGCGCCGCCGCGCTTCGACTCGCGCGTCCAGTAGTCCGCGAGGAACAGGCCGAGCCCCGAGCCGTCGACGTCGTGCACCTCGAAGACCCGCGCGTCGGGGTGGTACCCGACGAGGTCGGTGCGCTCGGTGAACGTCAGCCCGTACAGCGCGGTCGCGGCGCGGAACACGCCCTCGTGCAGCACGCGGTCGAGCTCCAGGTAGGGGCGCAGCGCGGTCTCGTCCAGCGACCGGGCGCGCGAGCGGACCCGCTCGGCGTAGTACGCCCAGTCCCACGGCTGCAGCGTCGCGCCCGGGTGGTCCTCGTGCAGCGCCGCGGTCAGCTCCTCGGCCTCACGGCGCGCGTTCGCGACGGCAGCCGGTGCGAGGCGCCCGAGGATGTCCCCCACCGCCTCGGCGGAGCGCGCCGTCGCGTCAGCCGCGACGTACGCGGCGTGGTGCGGGTAGCCGAGCAGCTGCGCACGCTCGGCGCGCAGCCGGGCGAGCTCCAGCAGCGTCGCGCGCGTGTCGTGCTCACCGGCCAGCCCGCGGGACGACGAGGCGCGGTGCAGCCGCTCGCGCAGGCCACGGTCGCGCAGGGTGACCAGCTGCGGCTGGCCGGTGGGCAGCTGGAGCTCGAGCAGCCACCCGGACTCGTGGCCCCGCTCGCGTGCGGCGCGCGCGGCCGCCGCGCGGGCGTCGTCGGGCAGGCCGTCGAGGTCGGCCTCGTCGGTGACGAGCACGGCCGCGGCGTTCGTCGCGGCGAGCACCTCGCGGCCGAACACGGTCTCGAGCGTCGTGATCCGGGCGTTGAGCGCGCGCAGGCGCTCCTGGGCCGCCGCGTCGAGGCGGACGCCCGCGCGCACGAACGCGGTGTGCGTGCGCTCGAGCAGCCACGCCGTGTCGGGCTCGACCGTGAGCGTGCCAGCCTCGACCTGCGCGACGAGCGCCTCGAGCCGCGCGAACAGCCGCTGGTCGAGGTGGATCGCGTCGCGGTGCGCGGCGAGCCGTGGGGCGAGCTCCTCCTCGAGCGCGTCGAGCTCGGGCGAGGAGTCCGCGCTCGACTGGTTGTAGAACGCGGTCAGGACGCGGTGCAGGGTGCGTCCCGCCCGCTCGAGCGCGACGAGCGTGTTCTCGACCGTGGGTCCGCTCGGGTCCGTGGCGACCATCTCGACCTGCGCGCGGTGCTCGGCCATGGCGTACTCGACCGCAGGGCGGTAGTGCTCGGTCCGGATGCGGGAGTAGTCGGGCAGCCCGTACGGCAGGGGCGACGGGACGGCGAACGGGTTCTCGGGGTCGAGCGGCTCACGCTTCATGCCCCGCATCATCACCCACACCGCGCCGTGCGCGCCCGAGCGCGGGACGCACGGGTGCGCACGTCTGCGGATGTCGTGACAAGTCGGGCAGGATCGGCCACCGTGGGGCTCGGAGTCACCCGTTCGGGCGACGCCGACGGCGGCCGACCGGCCGCCGTCCTCGCGACGAAGGGACACCATCGTGGCAGGACGACGTACCTCAGCCCTCGCGGGCACCGTGGTCGCGCTCGTGGTCGGCACGAGCGCACTCCTCGCACCACCGGCCTCCGCGCACGACCGCGGCGGCCACCGGCTGGACCCCGACCGGTTCGCGCAGCAGGTCACGACCCGCGGGGTGTGGCGGCACCTCCAGGAGCTCCAGCGCATCGCCGACCGCCACGACGGCAACCGAGCGGCGCTCACCGACGGCTACGAGGCGAGTGCGCGGTACGTCGAGCGCACGCTGCAGCGCGCGGGCTACCGCACGCACCGGGACCCGTTCACGTTCGGCCTCGAGGTCGTCGACGCCGCGAGCCTCACGCTCGAGCCGGGCGGGACCTACGAGGTCGACCAGATGCAGTACGCCCCGAACAGCCCCGACGGCGGCGTGCGCGCGCGTGCGGCGGTGCCCGTCGACCCGACCGGGTGCACGCCCGAGGCATGGGGCGACGTCGCGACCGTCGGCGCGATCGCGGTCGTCAGCCGCGGCAGCTGCCCGTTCGCCCAGAAGGCCGTCACCGCACAGGCCGCCGGCGCGGTCGGCCTGGTCGTCTACAACAACGTCGAGGAGATGCTCTTCGGCACGCTCGGTGAGGAGGGTCTGGTGCAGATCCCCGTCGCGGGCATGGGCATGGCGGACGGGCTCGCAGTCGTCGGGGCGGTCACCGAGGGCGACGTGATGCTCACGCTCGACACGCGGTTCCACGAGGAGGAGCGCACGAGCTTCAACGTCCTCGCGGAGACCAGGACCGGTCGCGACGACAACGTCGTGATGCTCGGCGCGCACCTCGACGGCGTCGAGGAGGGGCCGGGCATCAACGACAACGGCTCGGGGTCGGCTGTGCTCCTCGAGGTCGCGGTGCAGCTCGCCGAGCAGAAGAAGCACCACAACACGGTCCGCTTCGCGTGGTGGGGCGCCGAGGAGCTCGGGCTGATCGGCTCGACGGCGTACGTCGACGAGCTCGCGACGAAGCCGGGCGAGCTCGACCGCATCGCGACGTACCTGAACTTCGACATGGTCGGCTCGCCGAACTACGTCGTCGGTGTCTACGACGCCGACGAGTCGACCTACCCGGCCCCGGTCGACGTCCCGGAAGGCTCCGCGCAGACCGAGGCGGTGCTGACCGGCTACTTCGACGGCATCGGGCAGCCGTGGGTCGACACCGAGTTCTCCGGGCGCTCGGACTACCAGGCGTTCATCGTCAACGGCGTCCCCGCGTCCGGGCTCTTCACGGGTGCCGACGACGTCAAGACGGACGCGGAGGTCGCGCTGTTCGGCGGCACCGCCGGGATCCGGCACGACCCGAACTACCACACGGCCGACGACGACCTGTCGAACGTGAGTCGTGCGGCCATCGGGATCATGGCGCCCGCGGTCGCGTACGCGACCGCGAGCCTCGCGCAGGACACCTCGGCGATCAACGGGGTGAAGGGCCCGGGCAAGCCCCGTCACCACGGTCCGGGCAAGCCCGGCAAGCGCCACGGGCACCACCCGGCCGGCGAGCATCGGACGCTCGAGCGCGCGTCCTGACGCACTGCTGGGGCTCGGGCGGGGTCGGACGCGGTCCGGCCCCGCCCGAGGCGGGTCACACGGCCGACGGCGGCTCGATGACGATCGCGGTCGAGAGCGCGCCGGCCCGCTGCGCTGCCGCGACGACGTGCTCGACGTCGACGAGCGGCCCCTCCACGAGCACGGGCTGGCCGAGCTGCGACTCCCCCGACCAGCTCACCGCGGCGTGCGGCGGCGGCCGGAACGCCACCTCGCGCGGCAGGTGGCAGACCGCGGCGGCCCGCACGCCCAGGTCCTCGGCCCGGCGCACGACGACGCCCGAGACGGCCGCGAGGCGCTCGACGGCACGCACGAGCTCGTGCTGGCGACGCTCGGTCGTGCGGAACGTCACCGTCACCAGACCGTCGCGCGGTCCCGGGTCGCTCGTCGCGAGAGCGTCGAAGCTGATCCCGCGCGTCGCGAACACCGCCGTCACGGCCGCGACCGTGCCGGGCCGGTTCGCACCCCGCACGAACACGACCCAGCGGTCGTCGTGCACGTCCTGGTCCTGGCTCATCGCGTGACCTCCTCGTCCGAACCCCGCTCGGTCCACGGCGCCACAGCCGCCGCGATCCGCCGCGCGACCGCCGCGAGCCGCTCGTGCTCGTCGTCCGCGAGCGCGGGCAGCAGCACCTGCGTCCACCCCTCGGGGCCGAGCACCACGGGCACGCCGAGCACCCCGTGCACGGGCGCGCCCGCGAGCGTGACCTCACCGTCGAGCAGCACCTGCCCCGCGACCACGGTGTCGCGCCCGTCCAGGACGGTCTCGACGAGGTCGATGGTCGCGCTCGCGGTGCCGGCCGCGGTCTTCGCACCGCTCTGCTGCGTCATCCAGGGGCGCGCGGCGAGCCGCACGTCGGGCGGCCACGTGTCGACCAGCCGGAACGCCTCCGCGAGGTCCTGCACGGCGGCGGTGCTGAGCGCACGCTTGGCGGCGCCGATCTCGTCGGCGTAGGTCGCGAGCGTGCGTGGTCCCCGCACCCGGGCCACCTCGGCGCGACGCTCGGCGACGTCGAGGCCCGCGATCCGCACGGTCGACCACAGCGGGACGAGGTCGTCGCCGTGCTGGCCGACCGCGAACCCGCCGACCCGGTGCCGCCGCACACCGATCGACGCGGCGACCTCGCGGCGGAACCGCAGCGTGTCGAGCCACGCGCCCATGCCGATGACGCGGTGCCGGCCCAACGCGTCCCCGAGCAGCGCGACCCCCAGCTCGACGGGGTTGGAGACCACCACGACGACCTCGCGGCCCGAGCCGTGCCGGGCGAGCGCGTCGGCGTAGGTGGCGAACACCTGCGCGTTGTCGGCGGCGAGCGCGTGCCGGTCGACCGACTCGCCGGGCCGGGTGCCCGCGGTTCGACCGGCCGCGACGACCACGACGTCGGCGACGACGTCCGCGGGGTCGAGCGCGACGTCGAGCAGCGGCGCGTGCTCGTCGTAGGCGTCGACGAGGTCCGCGGCGAGGCCGTACGTGGCGCGCGACGAGCGCCCGTCGGGCCGTCCGACCAGCTGGAGCCGCGAGGTGGGCGGCAGGACCCGTCGCTCGACGAGCTGCGTGCAGATCTGCCGTCCGACGTCGCCCGTCGCACCCACCACCGCCACGTCCATGGCGTGAGACTAGGCGCCGTTCGTTGCGCGCACGTGACGGCACCGCCCGGCGACGAGGCTCAGGCGAGCGCGTCGGCGACCGAGACAGAGGGGTACCCGTGGGCGGCGGCGACCGCGGCGTTGACGAGGCGCCCGCCGTGCGTCGTGAGCCCGCTGGCGAGCGCGGGGTCGTCGGCCACCGCGGCGCGCCAGCCGCGTGAGGCGATCGCGTGCACGTACGGCAGGGTGACGTTGGTCAGGGCGCGCGTCGAGGTCACGGGCACCGCACCGGGCATGTTGGCGACGCAGTAGAACACGCAGCCCTCGACGAGGTAGGTCGGGTCGTCGTGCGTCGTCGGGTGCGTGGACTCGAAGCACCCGCCCTGGTCCACCGCGACGTCGACGAGCACCGAGCCGGGGCGCATGCGTGCCACGAGCTCGTCGGGCACGAGGCGGGGCGCGCGTGCCCCGGGCACCAGCACCGCACCGATGACGAGGTCGGCGTCGGCGACCTCGCGCTCGAGCGCCCACCGGTTCGACGCGAGGGTGCGGATGCGGCCGGCGCTCGCGGCGTCGATCTCCCGCAGCCGCGGCACGGACAGGTCCAGCACGGTGACGTCGGCACGCATGCCGAGCGCGATCTGCGCCGCGTGCCACCCGACGGTCCCGCCGCCGAGGACGACGACGCGTGCCGGGCCGACCCCGGGCACCCCGCCGAGCAGCACACCGGCCCCGCCCTCGTTGCGCATGAGGTGGTACGCGCCGACCTGCGCCGCGAGCCGGCCGGCGACCTCGCTCATGGGGGCCAGCAGCGGCAGCGACCCGTCGGGCAGCTGCACGGTCTCGTACGCGATCGCCGTCGTGCCCGCGGCGAGCAGCGCGTCGGTCGCGGGGCGGTCGGCGGCCAGGTGCAGGTAGGTGAACAGCACGAGGTCCTCGCGCAGGAACGCGAGCTCGGCCGGCGTCGGCTCCTTGACCTTGCAGACGAGGTCCGCCTCGCCCCACACCGTCGCGGCGTCGCCGACGACGTCCGCACCGGCGGCGCGGTACTCGTCGTCGCCGATCGCGGAGCCCACACCGGCGCCGGACTGCACGAGGACCCGGTGCCCGTCGGTCACGAGGTGGTGCACGCCCGCGGGCGTCAGCGCCACGCGGTACTCGCGGTTCTTGGTCTCGGTGGGGACGGCGACGATCATGTCGGCTCCTTCAGGCGAGGGTGGTGCCCGGGGCGGTGGCGAGGGCCGGGTCGCGGACCTGCCGGTCCCAGCATCCGCCGTGCGGGCCGCAGACGCGAGAGGATCGGCGACGTGTTCCGCAAGACGCGCGCCGGCGCACCGCCCGGCTTCTTCCGCTGCGAGGCAGCGGGCCTCGAGTGGCTGCGCGCCGCCGGCGGGGCGCGCGTGGTGCGCGTCCTGGACGTCGGCGACGAGCACCTCGACCTCGAGCAGCTCGCCGCAGTGCCACCGACGCGCGCCGCCGCGGTGGACCTGGGGCGCTCGCTCGCACGCACGCACGCCGCGGGCGCGGACGCGTTCGGGGTCCCGCCCGACGGGTGGACGGGCGACACGTGGTTCGGTCCGCTCGAGGCGCCGCTGACCATGCCGGCGGGGGCCGCCGAGCACTGGGGCGAGCACCTCGCGCACGCCCGCCTGCGTCCGCTCGCGCGCGACCTCGTCGGGTTCGCGCCCGACGAGGTGCTCGACGACCTGCTGCGCGTCGCCGACCGCGCGGAGGCGGGCCGCTGGGACGACGGCGAGCCTCCCGCGCGGCTGCACGGCGACCTGTGGGCGGGCAACGTCATGTGGACGGCGCAGGGTGCGACGCTCATCGACCCCGCCGCGCACGGCGGGCACCGGGAGACCGACCTGGCGATGCTCGCGCTGTTCGGCCTGCCGTTCCTCGACGACGTGCTCGCGGCGTACGACGACGAGCGTCCGCTACGGCCCGGCTGGCGGCGACGCGTCGGCCTTCACCAGCTCTACCCCGTCGGCGTGCACGCGCTGCTGTTCGGCGGTCACTACGTCTCCCACCTGGCCCGGCTGCTCGACCCCCTGGTGCGCTGAGCGCGCTCAGCGTGCCGCGGCCTCGTCGTCGACCTCCAGCGGGACGTCGGACTGCGGGCGCACCTCGTCGTCGGCCTCGTCGGCCTCCATGGGCGGGTCGAGCGTGCGCAGCCGGGAGAACACCGCCCACGCGACCGCGACCAGCGGGACGCTCACCACCGCGCCGAGGATCCCCGCGGTGAGCGTGCCGCCCGCGACCGCGAGCGCGACGACGACCGGGTGGATCGACACCTGCTTGCCCATCACGAGCGGCTGCAGCACGTGCCCCTCGAACTGTCCGATGAGTGCGATCCCGATGCCGACGAACACCGCCGACCAGAACCCGTTGGCCGCGAGCGCGACGATCATCGCGATGACCATCGCAGCGGGCGCACCGACGAGCGGGATGAACGCGCCGATGAACACGAGCACCGCGAGCGGTGCCGCGAGCGGCACCCCGAGGATCAGCAGGAGGACGAACGCGAGCATCCCGTCGGTCACGGCGATGATCACCGTGCCCCGCGTGTACCCCGAGAACGTGTACCACCCCGCGCCGCCGGCCTTGATCCAGCCCTCGCGGAACCGCGCGGGGAGCTGGTTGAGGAACCACGTCCACATCTCCTGGCCCCGCGCCAGGAAGAACACCGTGCAGAAGATCGCGAGCGCCAGCGCCGTGAAGACCTCGACGACCGACCCGGCACGCGACGCCGCCTGCCCCGCGAGCTCGGTGGCGTGGTCCTGGAGCCACTTCTGCCCGTCGCTGATCCACCCCGCGATCTGGTCGCTCGTGATCGTGAACGGCAGCGTGTCGCTCTCGAGGAAGTCGATGATCTGGTCGATGCCGTCGCTGAACTGCTTCGACAGGTCCTCCCACTCGTTCGCCACCGAGTACCCCACGTACGTGAGCAGACCGGCGAAGAAGAGCACCCCGGAGATGATCGCGAGCGCGGTCGCGAGGAACCGCGGCATGACCTTGCTGAACCACTCCACGAGCGGACGCAGCACCGCGGTGAACACCAGGGCCAGGAACACCGCGATGAACAGGAGCTTCACCTGCGACGTCGCGTAGAACACCATCCCGACCGCGATGACCGCGACGATCAGCCGCCACGACACCCCCGCGAGCGAGCGCAGCCAGCGGGGCGCGTCCGGCTCGAGCGGAGGGGGGGTCCGGCGGGGCGACCCGGCGACCCGTCGAGCGGGACGAGCGCCCTGCGACCCGACGCCCGGCTCCGCCATCCGGCACCCCTCCTCGCGCACCTCGGGCCGCCTGTCAGGGGCGCCGCCCGGTTCGTGCTGTGTCGCCATCTCTCGTCCTGTGCTGACGAGTCTGCCCCTCGGGGCCGATGCGTGTCCCGGCGACGCACCGTGCTATGTTTTCTGCCGCACCGCGGGGCTCCTCCGGGATCCCGCAGTGACCACCTGTCCGGGTGGCGGAATGGCAGACGCGCTAGCTTGAGGTGCTAGTGCCCGAAAGGGCGTGGGGGTTCAAGTCCCCCTCCGGACACTCGTTGAGACAGCGACAACAGCGGCCCCGAACAGCAGCGATGCGGTTCGGGGCCGCTGTTGTGCGGGCACCCGGTGCCTCAGTGTGCTGCTCAGTCGAGTGGCCGCGCACCCGGTGCTCTCAAGCCTGGGCATGGCCGTGCCGATCCGTTCGGCACGGAGGCTGTGGAGCCGCATGCGCGCCAAGACGAGCCGACGCCGCTCCCCCTGCAGGATGTACTCCCGCCAGCGAATGGAGATCGAGTTCTGTGTCGAGCTACGTGCTGCAGCCGAACGAGGTCCTCCTGATGAAGGACGTGGGCGTCTCGCATGGCGGCGTGTTCGCGACGTTCAGCGACGAGCTGATCCTGACCAACCTCAACCTCGTGTTGGTCGAGAAGGGGATACTCGGCCAGACCAAGAACGTCATGGTCTTTCCGCTCAGCCAGGTGAAGGTGCACGACGGGCACGCTCAGGCCGTCCTGGGCAGGACCCGCAATCTGACACCCGTGCTCGACGTCTACTTCCTGACCGGTCAGGAGTCGTTCGGCTTCGCAGGCGGTCAACCGAAGGTGCTCGCCTGGGTGGCGGCGATCGATGAGGCCATCACCGGCCGACGTGTCGTTGCTGCGGCGGACGCCCCGACCGCGGCACTGCCGGGTACCGAGATCGTCGCCGACGCCCTCCGGGGGACGATCGGCATGCTCAAGGGCGCCCTTTCCGGACGGCCGACCCCGCCCCCTCCACCAGCTCCTGTCGTAGTCGGCGGCACATGCCACGCGTGCGGGGCGTCGATCTCAGCCACGGCCGGTCACCCACCCACGTGTGACTACTGCGACACGGTCCAGAGGCCCGGAAACCGATAGGAGACGTTGCAGTGGGAGTCATCCAGGCGTTCACAGGTGCCCTGGGCGGGACGTTCGCCGACCAGTGGAAGGACATCATCACCGCCGGGCAGTTCACCGAGCACACCGTGGTCGGGCCCGGGATCCACCGCCATGGGAACGGCGCGTGGGGTTCCAACGTCCGCGGGACCGCAGGCGTCATCACCAACGGTTCGAAGATCTTCGTCCCCGAGAACACGGCCGCCTTCGTGTTCAGCCAGTCCGGCATCGAGGACGTCATCACGGAGCCGGGCGGTTACGAGTACCGCTCGGGCCAGAGCAGCGTCCTGGCTGGTGACTCGGTCGCGACCTCGATCCTCAAGCAAGCCGCGAGCCGGTTCAGCTACGCAGGGCAGACCTCCGAACAGAAGGAGATCGCCTTCGTCAACCTGCGTGAGCTGCGTGGCATCAAGTTCGGCACTCGCGGGCCGACGGTCTACCACGACCGGCACTACGGGGCCGACCTGGAGATCCGGGCGTACGGCTCGTTCTCCCTGCGGGTGGTCGACCCCGTCGCGTTCGTCCGCAACTTCCTGCCGCCGAATACCCGCTACTACACGTTCGACAGTCCAGCCGCCCGCCAGCAGATACTGTCGGAATTCCTCCAGGCGTTCGTCGTTGCGGTGAACTCGCTGTCGTCGACCTATCGGATCTCCGAGCTCCCGGCCCACGCGCAGGAGATCTCGGACGCGATCGCGGACGACGAGGCCGCGCTGGGTAGCTGGATCAGAAGGTTCGGGCTCGACGTCGTGCAGGTCGGCATCGAGAGCATCGAATTCACGCCGGAGTCACGGGAGCTTGTCAAGCAGTTCTCGGCCGACATGCTGAGCGTGAAGGCGTACGAGGGACTCTCGCAGCAGGCCGCGAACACCGCGGCACAGCAGAAGGTCGCGCAGGGCGTCCGGGACCACGGGCTGGGTGACGGTGGAGGCACCCTCCTGGGGATCAACGTCGCCCAGGCGCTGAGCCAACAGCCCACACCGCCGGGACGAGCGGCTTCCCTCGACGAGCAGATCGAGACCGTCAAGAAGCTCAAGGACCTGCTGGACGCGGGGATCCTCTCCGAGGAGCAGTTCGAGCAAAAGAAGCGCGAGGCAATGGGGCTGTAGTGAGTCATCCCGCGCACCGCCCCGTCGCGTCCGTCAGCGGGTGGTGCCGGGAGGACTGCGTGTTGCCTCGATCTCGTCCAGGTCGCGGTGCTCGTCGCCTCCCACGGACCGGACGAAGCGGCCACCCTCGGCGGGACATCGGAACGGGTTCACGCCCTCGTACCGACGGTGGCGTCACCGGCGCGGAACCAGTCGACGTCCACGTGCCCACCGGTCTCGGCCGTGGCGTAGCAGAAGATCGCGAACCGGTACCCGGTGAAGTGGTCGAGGCTGTACTCCATCGCCAGGTCGTCGCCGATCGGCGTCCAGGTGGCGCCGTCCAGCGAGTACGCGAACGTGGCGCGGTCGGCGGCGTCGCGGAAGTCCACGTCCACGCGGAGCAGGACCGTCTCGGCCGTCAGGGGCACGGGCGCACTGGTGAAGGCGACGTGCCCCTGCCGGTCGGCGCGGCGCATCACGAGCCGACGGGCGCCGTCGGTCATCTCGACGCCGACGTAGCCGTACTTCTGCTGGTACGCCGCCAGGCCGGCGACGTCGCCGTCCTTCATGCCGGACACGTCGAGTGAGATCGCGGCGGCGCTCGCGGGCCCGTACGTGCGCTGGGTGAGCGTGTTGCGGGCGTCGAGGATGCTCGACGCGATGCTGCCGGTGGTCAGGCGCAGGTGGCCGGGCCGGTCGGTGAGCGACCAGAACCGGTTGTCGGGGTTGTGGTTCCACTGCCACGACAGCCCGAGGCTCGACCCGTTCCAGGCGTTCTCGTCCGAGGACACCAAGGTTGCGGCGTTGGTCGTGCTCCAGTAGCCCGCCGGGGCGGGGTGGTTGTCGAAGTCGTCCGAGACGAGGAGGTCCGTCGCACCTGCAGGCGGTGCACCTGCTCCGATCACCGGGGCGTCGAGCGAGTAGCTCGGCCACCCGTCGTCCCAGGTCACGCGCGCGAGCTGCGGACAGCGGCCGAGCGGCCCCTCGTCCTGGAAGAGCATGGCGTACCACTGCCCGTCAGCCGCCTGGACGACGCCGCCCTGCGCGACGCCGTCGCCCGGGCGCCCCGCGACCGGGACCGCCTGGCTGAGCACGACCCGGCCCTCCCAGACTCCGCCCTGGGACTGCGGGGTCAGCGACGTCGACCGCCACACGACCTCCTGGCGGATCCCGCCCGTCGGCCACTCGATCATGAAGACGTAGTAGTGGTCGCCGATCTTGTAGGCGTGGGCGCCCTCGGCGTTCAGCCCGCTGGTCTGGTCGACATCGGCGTCCTCGACGAGCCGCGTCGCCGGGCCGTCCCAGGCGAAGGTCCCGTCGTCGTCCCGACGGAGCCGGCGCAGGTCGATCACGCCCCCGCCGTACACGAGGTAGACGTCCTCGTCGTCGAACAGGAGTGACTGGTCGTGGGCGTAGCCGTCGAGGACCGACCTCGTCCACGGCCCGTTCTCGATGCTCGGCGTCGCGTAGACGTACGTCCTGTCGGTGGTCAGGCTGCCGACCGAGACGTAGTACATGCCCTCGTGGTACCTGATGCTCGCGGCCCAGCTCCCCCGCCCGTAGGCGCTGCGCCCGTCGCGCAGGGCGAGCGCGTCCGTGTCGTCGAGAATCGGCCCGGTGTAGCCGACGATCGACCAGTGCACCAGGTCGCTCGAGCGCATGATCGGCACGCTCGGCGCGAAGTACATCGTCGTGCTGACCATGTAGTAGTGCCGACCGTCGAACACGACGTCCGGGTCGGGGACGTCCGCGAAGATGACGGGGTCGGCGACGGTGGTCGCCCGGCCGCCACGCCCCATCAGCGCAGGGCCAGACTGACGGTCACGTAGGAATGGGCGGGCAGGTCGACCTCGAGCCCGCGCGGGTGGGGCCACACGCCGCCGTGCGTCGTCGGCGCGACGGTGTCGGGCCGCTCGGGGGTGTTGTGCGCGTCCAGGGCGGACGCGGTGAGCACCTGCGCCTCGTGCCCGACGACGTCGCGACCGCGCAGGTCGAGCACGACGGTGCGGCCGGTGTCGGTGTCGAGGTTCGACAACGAGACCAACGCGGTGTCGCCCTTGACCGACGCGGACGCCGAGACCAGCGGCAGCTCGGTCCCGTCGACGGTCCGGGTCGTGACGTCGCGCAGGTGCACGGCGAGCGCGGCGGCGTCGTGGTGCCCCGCGTTCATCGCGAAGACGTGGTACGTCGGGGTGAGCACCAGGGCGCCCGTGTCGGGGTCGGTCAGGATCATCGCCTGCAGCACGTTGACCGTCTGCGCGATGTTGGCCATCACGACCCGCTCGGCGTGCCGGTGGAACGCGTCGAAGTGCACGGACGCGACGAGCGCGTCGCGCAGCGTGTTCTGCTGGTACAGGAACCCGGGGTTGGTGCCCTTCTCGACGTTCCACCAGGTACCCCACTCGTCGACGACGAGGCCCACCTTGCGGTGCGGGTCGTACCGGTCCATCACCGTCGAGTGGCGGGTGAGCAGCTCCTCCATGCGGTGCGCCCTGGCCATCGTCGTGTACCACTCGTCGGTGCTGAAGCCCGTGGCGTCGCCCTTGTCGCCCCACGAGCCCGACATCGTGTAGTAGTGCAGCGAGACGGCCTGGAACGGACCGGCGGGCGCGGCCGGGTCGGCGGCGAGGTCGTCGAACGAGCGCATGAGCGCCTCGGTCCAGTGCAGGTCTCCCGAGTCCGCGCCGGCGGCGATCCGGTACAGGATGTTGCCGCCGTGGTTGCGTGAGTACGTCGCGTACTGGCGCGCGAGCGACGCGAACTGCTCGGCCCGCAGGTTGCCGCCGCAGCCCCACGCCTCGTTCCCCAGACCCCAGAACGGGACGCGCCACGGCTCGTCGCGCCCGTTCGCCCGGCGCAGCGCGGCCATCGGCGAGTCGTCCGCGCGGGTCAGGTACTCGACCCAGTCCGACATCTCCGCCACGCTGCCGGACCCGACGTTCCCGCTCACGTACGGCTCGGCACCGAGCAGCTCGCACAGGTCCATGAACTCGTGCGTGCCGAACGAGTTGTCCTCGACCACGTCACCCCAGTGGGAGTTGACCATGCGGGGCCGCTGGTCGCGCGGACCGATCCCGTCACGCCAGTGGTAGTCGTCGGCGAAGCACCCGCCCGGCCAGCGCAGGTTCGGGATCTGCAGCGCACGCAGCGCGTCCACCACGTCGGAGCGGATACCCCGCACGTTCGGCACGTCCGAGTCCTCACCGACCCAGAACCCGCCGTAGATGCACCGGCCCAGGTGCTCGGCGAAGTGCCCGTACACGTGACGCGAGATGCGCGGGCCGGGAAGGTCGAGGTCGATGACCGCCGTCGTGGTGGTCGTCGTCTCGGGGCTTGCCGCGGAGGCAGGCGGAGGCACGGAGGTGCTCACGGGGTTGGTCTCCTTTGACCGGGTAGCGACTGGGTGACGCGCAGAACGGATGGTGGGCGTGTGGTCAGGCGCCGCGCGTGGATCCACGCACCACGAGGCGCACGGGTGCGACGACGTGCTCGGCAGGGCCGGTCCAGCCCGACATCCGGCGGTGCAGCAGCCGGACGGCCGCCTCGGCCACACCCTCGTGGTTGGCGTCCACCGACGTGATGCCGGGAGGCACGAAGCTCGACATGTCGAGGTTGTCGAAGCCGGCGAGCTGCACGTCGACGGGGACGCGCAGCCCGTGGTCCGCCAGGGCGGACAACGCCCCGAGGGCCACGATGTCGGTGACGGCGAAGACCCCGTCGAAGGGCAGCCCGGACGCGATGACCTCGAGCATCGCGTCGCGACCACCACGGGACGTGTAGTCGCTGACGGGCACGACGTAGGCCGGGTCGGCAGCGAGCCCGGCATCCTGGTGCGCGCGCTCCCACCCGAGACGACGGTCCGTGGTCATCGTGTGCGCCGCGTCGGTCGAGCACCCGAGCGCGACGATGCGGCGCGACCCGTGCTCGATCATGTGCGCCGTGGCCAGGAGAGCGCCCGACTCGTTCGCCAGACGCACGTGGTCGAGGTGGTCGGGGACGTCGCGCTCACCGAGCAGCACGATCGGCTTGGGGGTGCGGACCCGCCCCAGCCGCTCCGGGTCGACACCGGCGACGGACAGCAGGACGCCGTCGTAGATCTGCAGGCGCGAGACGCTCAGCGCCTCCATCTCCTGCTCCGCGTTGGCGCTGGTCCGCTCGAGCACGAGGTGGCGTCCCTCCGCCTCGACCAGCGGGGCGACCTGGTCGGCGAGCTCCCCGAAGTAGTCGTGGAAGCTCGGCACGACGAACGCGACGGTGTCGGTCCGTCCGGCGCGCAGGTGCCGCGCGGTCAGGTTGACCTCGTACCCGAGATCCTCGACGGCCGCCATCACGCGGGCGCGCGTCGACTCGCCGACCGGGAGGCGCTCGTTGAGGACGTTCGACACGGTCATGACCGAGACACCGGCCGCGCGGGCCACGTCCGCCATCCGCACCATGTGGATCTCTCCTTCCCGCGACACCCCTGCTCGTCCGGCGTTCGCACGTCGGGCCCGCAGCCCGGCCACATCGCCGGAGCGCGCTCAATATATCGATACAACGCGGGACCGCAAGGCCCGCGTCGATAGTTTCGAACACCCACCCGGCGTGTCGTCCCGCCGCGTCCACGCCGCGGGCACCGCGGACGGGAGCTCGGCACTCTCGCCGCACACGCGGACTGTGATGCATTCTCGCAGGTCACGGCCCTACTGAGCGGCGTGACACCGGGGGCAGGAGTGGCGCGAACCGGGGCGTTCCCGGCCCGGACGACCGCACCGGGAGGTTGCCGTGATCATTTCGAAACATGCGGGGTCTTGACTGGGCCCGGTGGCCTCTCTACTTTAACGCTAAAATCCCGCCGGGATGAGGACGCGAAGCCCCACCGCGCGTCCGACAGGCACGAGTTCCAGTCAAGGTCGACCGGAACAGTTCTCAAGGGAGAGACCTCGGTGCGTACCGCAAGAACGAAGTTGTCAGCTCTTGTCCTGGTGGCAGCCATGTCCGCGGGGCTTGTCGCATGTACCTCGGACAGCGACCCCGACGACGGCCCCTCCAAGCCCGTCGTCATCCCCGAGGGTGATCTCGCGGACAAGTCGGGGACGCTGACCCCCAGCAACCCGACGACGCTCACGACCTGGATCACGACGGCCTCGCAGGCGCCGGCCGCCGACAACAAGATCACCAAGCTGCTCAAGGACCAGCTCGGGGTCACCCTGGAGTACGAGATCGTGACTCCGGACAACGTGGACCAGAAGATCGGCGTCATGCTCGCCGGCGGTCAGTATCCCGACCTCGTCGGGACCACGGACCTCAAGATGCGTCTCCTCGAGGGCGGCGCCCTCCTGCGTCTCGACGACATGCTCGCCACGGGCGACTACCCGAACCTCGCCACGCACGTCGAGGACGACATCAAGAAGATGAGCTACTCGGGCGAAGAGGTGGACCCGGGCCTGTACATCTTCCCGAACTACAACCGCTTCTACGGCGAGGTCACGGGCGGCACCTACTACGGTCCCGCGTTCTGGATCCAGAAGCGCGTCCTCGAGGACGCCGGCTGGCCCGACCTGAGCAACATGACGCTCGAGCGCTACTTCCAGCTCATCGCGGACTACAAGGAGAAGAACCCCGAGACCGAGGGCGCTCCGACGGTCGGCTTCGAGGTCCTGGCGTCGACCGGCCGTGAGTGGGGCATGACGAACCCGCCGGCGCTGCTCGCGGGCTCCCCGAACAACGGTGGCGTCATCGTCGACGACAGCAACAACGCGCAGATCTACGCCGACAAGGACATCGCGAAGGACTTCTACAAGGTCCTCAACGAGCAGTACGCCGCGGGTCTCGTCGACCGCGAGTCCTTCACGCTGACGTTCGACCAGTACGTCGCCAAGCTGGCCACGGGCGCCGTCCTCGGCATGCACGACCAGGGCTGGGACTTCCAGACCGCGACCGACTCGCTGCGCAGCGCCGGCAAGGACCAGTACACCTACGTGCCGCTCATGCCCGTCTACGACGGCGCTGAGCCGTGGTACGCCGACCGCCCGGTCATGAACACCAACCAGGGCTTCGGCATCTCCGTCTCCAGCAAGCAGCCGGAGAAGGCGATGAAGTTCCTCGACCTCATGCTCAGCGAGCCCTGGCAGAAGGTGCTCTCCTGGGGCATCGAGGGCGAGGACTACCAGGTGGGCGACGACGGCATGTTCACCCGCACGGACGAGCAGCGGGCCAACGCCCGTGACCTCACCTGGCGTGCGTCCAACCGCCTCGAGGCGCTGCTCGACGTGCTGCCGAAGCACAACGGCCAGTTCTCCGACGGCAACGCCTACAGCCCCGACGACCAGCCCGCCGAGTTCTTCGCGACGCTGACCGACTACGACCGCAACGTCATGGAGCAGTACGGCAAGAAGACCTGGCTCGAGTTCATGAACCCGCAGCCGGAGAACCCCAAGTACTACCCGGCGTGGAACATCACGCTCTCCGACGACGCCAACCAGGTCAACCAGCAGCTGACCGACGCCAACGTGCAGAACCTGCCGAAGATCATCGCCGGTGACCCGGCCGACTTCGAGGCGAGCTGGAACGCCTACGTCGACACCATCAAGAAGATCGACGTCAAGGTCTACGAGGACGCGATCAACGCCGGCATCCAGGAGCGCCTCGCCAACTGGTAACAGTCCGTGAGTCGTCGTGGTGGGGGGTCTCGACCCCCCACCACGACCGCTCCCGACGGCCACCCACTGCTTCTGACGACGAGGTTGGACAGATGACGGACGCACCGGTGAAGAACCTGGTGACCGCCTCCGGGCCCGAGCCGGCCCCGGAGCCCGCGAGCAGCTCGCGCGCTCCGCGCCGCATGGCCCGGACGCGACCGGCGAAGGAGCCCAAGCGCAAGATCACCTGGGACAGGATCAAGGCGCAGCGGGTCCTTCTGCTGATGGCCGTCCCGCTGCTGATGTACCAGATCCTGTTCAAGTACGTCCCGGTCTACGGCTGGGCGATCGCCTTCCAGGACTACAAGCCGGGTCGCGGCAACATCTGGAACCAGGAGTGGGTCGGCTTCGAGAACTTCGTCGACCTGTTCACCGGCGTCAACGGTGAACGGTTCCGCCGGGTCGTCGTCAACACGCTGGGACAGTCCGTCCTGACCCTGGTGGTCGGGACCCTGGGGGCCATCGTCCTGGCGCTGCTGCTGAACGAGGTCAAGAACGCCCCGTTCAAGCGGATCATGCAGAACATCACCTACATGCCCCACTTCCTCAGCTGGGTCATCGTGGCGAGCCTCGCGTCCGTGGCGCTCTCGCTGCCCTCGTCGGGCGGGTTCATCAACCAGGGCCTCATGAACCTGGGCATCGTGCAGGAACCGATCCTGTTCCTCACCGAGCCGAACCACTTCTGGGGGATCGTCGCAGGGACGAGCCTGTGGAAGGAGCTGGGCTGGAACACGATCCTGTACCTGGCCGCGATCACCGCCATCGACCCGAGCCTGTACGAGGCCGCCGAGGTCGACGGAGCGGGGCGTTACCGCAAGATGTGGAACATCACGCTCCCGGGGATCCGGCCCACGATCGTCGTGCTTCTCATCATCAACAGCGGCTGGATCCTGTCCACCAACTTCGAGCTGCCGTACTTCCTCGGCAACGGTCTGATCTCCGAGACGGCCGAGACCATCGACGTCTTCGTGCTGAGGTACGGCTACCAGCTGGGCAACTACAGCCTCGCCGTGGTCGCGGGCATCTTCAAGACGGTCGTCGCGATCATCCTGGTCGGCTCGGCGAACATGGCGGCCAAGCGCCTCAACCAAGAGACGCTGGTCTAGGAGGACTTCATGTCAAGCACCCTTGCCCCGAAGTCCCTGGAGCGGGGCGCCGCCAGCCCCAGGCGACGGCGCCACAAGTGGACCACCGAGCGGATCATCTTCACGACGCTCAACACGAGCTTCCTCGTGCTCCTCGGGGCACTCATGCTCTACCCGCTTCTGAACACGCTCGCCATCTCGCTGAACGACGGCATGGACGCCGTCCGCGGCGGGATCGGCATCTGGCCCCGTGTCTTCTCGCTGAAGAACTACGAGGTCGTGCTCAACATGGACTCGATCTACCAGGCGTTCATCATGAGCGTCCTGAAGACGGTCGTGGTGGTCGCGACGAACCTGCTGTTCACCTCGATGCTCGCCTACGCGCTCAGCCGCAAGGAGTTCATCTTCCGCCGCCCGATCACGCTGATCTTCGTGCTGACGCTGTACTTCGACGCCGGCCTGATCCCCAACTACCTGCTCATCAAGGACCTGGGCATGCTGAACAGCTTCCAGGCCTACTGGGTGCCGACGATCATCAGCGCGTTCAACCTGATCATCCTGCGCACGTACATGAAGTCGATCCCCGAGGAGATCACCGAGTCGGCACGGATCGACGGCGCGGGCGAGTTCCGCACGTGGTGGCAGATCATCATGCCGCTGTGCAAGCCCGTGCTGGCCGTGGTGGGTCTGTTCGTGGCCGTCGGCAGCTGGAACGCGTGGCTGGACACCCTGCTGTACAACTCCGGCGACCCGGCGCTGACCACCCTGCAGTACGAGCTGCAGAAGCTGCTGGCGAGCTCGATGAACGCGGGTGCCAACTCCGGGAACAGCGCGGCGAACGCGGCGTCGGTGGGAGCGGGCGGGCAGCTCACGACGCCGATCGCGCTACGGTCGGCGATCACCATGGTGGCGGCCGTGCCGATCCTGCTGGTCTACCCGTTCCTGCAGAAGCACTTCGTGTCCGGTCTCATGATCGGCTCGGTGAAGGGCTGACGGCGTCGGCCTCCCGCGCACCGCGGGAGGCCGACCGCGTCCTCGAGAGTCCTCGAGAGTCCTCGACCCCGTCACGTCCGCGCACCGAGAGGCCCCGACCATCTTTCGTTTCAACCCCGCGTCGCTGCTGTGGCGCATCCTCGACTCGCTCGGCTCCATCATCCTGATCAGCCTGCTCTGGCTCGTGAGCCTCGGGCTCGTCGTGACGGCGGGCGCGGGGACCGTCGTCGCGTACGAGTTGTGCCGCAGGTACGTCCTGGGCAAGGACGCCGGGCCCTGGGCAGTCGCCACCAAGGCCTGGCGGCAGAGCTGGGCGCAGGCGACGGTCGTCGGCCTGATGGCCGTCGCGGTCGCGGCGATCGGCCTCCTCACGCTCTCCTACCTGCCCACCCTCGGGCTGGCCGAGGTGCTGGTGCCGCTGCTCGTCATCGGCCTCTTCCTGGTCCTCCTGCTGTTCTGGTGCCTCCCGCTCGTCGCCCGCTTCACCAACCCCACCTGGCGTCAGGTACGCAACGGGCTCACGTTGGGGCTGACGACACCCAGCCTGACGTTCCTGCTCGCGATCGCCGTGTTCGTCGGGTGCGTCGCCATCTGGAACTTCATGCCCGCGGTGTTCGTGGTGCCCGGCCTGATCCTCGTGTGGTGGTGCTACCTGCTCGAGCGGTTCTTCGTGGACCGGGGGTACGTGAGACCCGAGCCGGCGGACGTGGAGGCCTGACACCTCTGCTTCTCCCCCACCACCGCACGACCCAGTGATCGACGAAAGGCGTTGTCGTGACCATCCTGCACGTCGCCGTCACCGGTTCCGACCGCGCTGACGGCTCGGCCGAGGCCCCGTTCCGGACCATCAACCGGGCGGCCCAGGCCGCCCTGCCGGGCGATGCCGTCACCGTGCACGCCGGCGTGTACCGGGAGTGGGTGAACCCCCCGCGCGGCGGGACGGCCGACGCGCCGATCACGTACCAGGCGGCGGTGGGCCCGGACGGACGGTTCGAGCCCGTCACGATCTCGGGGGCCGAGGTGGTCACGGACTGGCGCCCCCACCCGGGCGCCGAGGGCCGCGTCTGGGTCGCGCGGGTGCCGAACGCGCTGTTCGGCGCACGCAACCCGTACGCGGAGCGCATCGGCGGCGACTGGTTCTTCGATCGGGTCAACACCTGGCACACCGGCGAGGTCTACCTCGACGGCAGGTCGATGTACGAGTCGCTGACGCTCGGCGGCGTCGAGCACCCCGAGGTCACCCCCGACTCGTTCGACCCGCAGGGCTCTCTGCTGACCTGGTACTGCGAGGTGGGCGACGACGTCACGACGATCTGGGCGAACTTCGGCGGGGTGGACCCCGCCGAGCACGAGATCGAGATCAACGCGCGCACCTTCGTCTTCTGGCCCGAGGCGACGGGCGTCGACCACATCACCGTCCGCGGTTTCACGCTGACGAAGGCCGCCACCCAGTGGGCACCGCCCACCGCCCTGCAGGAGGGTCTGATCGGCCCGCACTGGTCGACGGGCTGGGTGATCGAGGACAACACGATCACCGACTCGAAGAACGTCGGCGTCTCGCTCGGCAAGGAGGCCAGCACCGGGCAGAACGAGGCAGCCGCGGGGCCCGACGGCGCCAAGGGCGGGACGCAGCGCGAGCGCGAGGTGATCCAGCGCGCGCTCGTCCTGGGCGGACCGGCCGCCGGCGAACCGCACCCGTGGCACCGGGACCACGTCGGCTCGCACACCGTACGGCGCAACACGATCCGCGACTGCGAGCAGGCCGGCGTCGTCGGGCACCTGGGCGCGGCGTTCTCGACGATCGAGGACAACCACATCTTCCGCATCCACGTGAAGCGGCAGTGGCACGGCGCCGAGGTGGCCGGGATCAAGCTGCACGCCGCCATCGACACCGTGATCAGCGGGAACACGATCCACCACACGCACCGCGCGCTGTGGCTCGACTGGCAGGCCCAGGGCACGCTGGTGCGGCGCAACGTGTTCTACGCGTCCACCGCCGAGGACTTCATGGTCGAGGTCTGCCACGGCCCGTACCTCGTCGACTCGAACCTCTTCCTGTCGCCGTGGGCGGTCAAGGACATGTCCTCCGGCGGCGCGTACGTGCACAACTACGTCGCAGGCCGCATCGCGAACTGCACGGAGCACCAGCGGTACACGCCGTACCACGTCCCGCACGCCACGGCCGTGTTCGGCGTCTCGAACATCCTCGGCGGCGACGACCGGTTCTACAACAACGTCTTCGTCGGCGACGGCGGGACCGGGTCCGACGAGGACGCGCACGACGAGCCCGCGCTCGCCAGCTTCTGGTCCGGCGCGATCGACATGGACGGCGTGCCCGGTCAGGCGACGTTCACCCCGACCCCCGTGGGCACGTCGCAGTACGACGCGTACCCGACGCCGCAGGAGTACCCGAACGAGCCGGGCAGCGACCTGGCCGGTCCACGGCTCCCGGTGTCGGTCGAGGGCAACCTCTACGCGGAGGGTGCCGAGCCGTTCCGCGCGGAGGACACCGCACTCGTGGTCGGCGCGTCACCCGTGCGCGTCGAGGTGGTCGACGCCGAGGCCGGCACCGTCCGCGTCGACGTCAGCTTCGCGGGCGAGCTCGACGTCGTCGATCCGGTGACGACCGCGCGCCTCGGGACGAGCTACCAGGCCGAGATGCCCTGGACGAACCCCGACGGGTCCGACCTGGACCTGAGCATCGACGTCTTCGGGATCCCCCGGGACAAGGTCGTGCCCGGCCCGTTCGCCGTCTCGGCAAGCGCGCCCCGGACTCTCCACGCACCTGGCCCGGCTGGTCGACCCTCGACGACGTGACGTGACCGCACGTCTTGCCCTCGACGAACGCGCCGGCTCACGCACGCTCCGCTGCAGTCGCACCTGATGCCGCTTGGCGCCTCGTCCACCGGCCGGGGCGTGTGCCACGAATGATCCCGGCGCGTGGTAGCCGCACGCACCCTGCGGTCCAGGGAGGTGCCCGTGGCGAGACTGAACCGCACCGGAACGCACGAGCCCACCGCTTACACCGATCCGGTGACTGCGCCCCACGCCCCGCTCGGTCCCACGGCGCCGGCCCCCGGCCGGCGTACTGTTCGCCCACGACCACCACGCTGGAGGATTGATGCTGAGGCACGCACGTGCGGTGGGGGCGACTGCTGTGATGGTGCTCATCCTCGGGACCGCCCCCTCGACGAGCGCCGGGGCCGAGGCACCCCCCGCACCGGACTCGTACCCCGCCGTGACCTTCCAGCAGAACGCTCGGCACGACGGGCACTCGCAGGACCCTGCGTTCCGCGGACCGCTCTCCCAAGCCTGGTCCGTGCAGCTCATCGGCGAGGTGGCCTACCCCCTGGTAGCGGACGGTCTCGTGTTCGCGATGTCTGACGACAAGTACGAGCGGGGGCGCAGCGTCACGGCCCTCTCGGCATCCGACGGGCACGTGGTGTGGGGCCCACAGCTCGTCGGCGGGGTCACCGGCGGAGCGAGTTCGTTCTCATACGACGCCGGACGCATCTTCGTGACGAACGACCGTGGCGGGATGATGGCGCTCGACGCGAGAACGGGCGCCCTGCAGTGGAACGTCGAGCTGCCCTTCCAGCACGTCTTCGACCCGCGGCACGCGACGGCGTCGTGTACGTCGTCGGCACCGGCAGCGGCGGGATCATGTACGCGGTCGATCAGGACACCGGCCGCATCATCTGGATGACGGCGGTCGACGTCGGGGGCTCGAGCGCACCTGCGCTCGACGACGAGGGCATCTACGTGTCCTCCGCATGCAAGGTCACCTACAAGCTGGCGTTCGACGGCTCCGTCACCTGGGTGCACTCGGGCAAGTGCACCGGCGGCGGTGGCACGACCCCTGTCCTGCACGACGGCCGCGTGTACGTCCGGGACCTCGACGTCACCGCCTGGCCGAGCATCCTGGACGCAGCAACCGGTTCCGAGCTCGAGATCGCGACGTACCATGCCTGGACCACGCCCGCGTTCGACCAGACCCACATGGTCACGGTCGCGGGCGGGCTGCTTACAGTGCGCGACGCAAGGTCTGGCGAGCCGCTGTGGCAGGCACCCGGTACCGACCACGTGACCCCACCGCTCGTTGTGAACGGCTACGTGCTCGAGGGGCGTCGTGACGGGAAGGTTGACATGCGCGATGTGCGCACGGGCGCGCTGGTCTGGCGGGGAAAGGCGCCCAGCACGATGCGGTTCATCGCGGAGTGGGCCGCACCCCCGCGCCTCGGCATGGCTCAGGGCGACGGCATCCTTGCTGTCCCGGCAGGCTCGACGCTCACGGTGTTCCGACCCGTGAGCGACCCTGCAGTGACGATCACTGGAGCCGCGAGCGGCGCGATCGTGAACCGTGACGCGCTGTACCGGTTCACGTCGAGCGAGCCCCACCCTCAGTTCGTCTGCAGCGTCGATGGGGTTGAGAAGTCGTGCACGTCGCCATGGTCGCCGCGCGGACTGCCCGACGGGCCGCACAGCCTTGAGGTCCGGCTCGCTTACGCGACGGCGGGGGCTGCCAGGGTGCGATTCACGTACGACGGAACCGCACCCGTCCCTCGCGCCTCGTTCCCCACCTCCGTCATCCGCGGCCCCGAGACCGAGGCGCGCTGGGCGGCGACGGACCGAGGTACCGGCGTCAAGTCGTTCCAGGTCCGCGTCGCCCGGTCGCGGGTGGGCCAGCCGCTGTCGGCATGGAAGGTGCTGTCTCCCACCAGCAAGAAGACCCGGACGTTCTCGGTGGCGCGGTCCAACAGGGTGTGTATCTCGGTGCGCGCAGCCGACCGTGCGGGAAACTGGTCGGCCTGGACGAAGACGACCTGCGTCAGGCGCGCCTGACCGGTCCAGGGTGTCCCGGCTCGCCCGAGGAAGGCCAGGCGGCTGCGGGCGCACCGCTGCCGCCGGCACTCCCCGCGCCGCGCCCGACGAGCCGGGCAACTCGCCCGCGAGAGCCTACGGAGTGCCGCAGGCCGCGCCGCCTAAGGTGTCCCGCGATGATCACTCGTGCCGAAGCGGCGTACCTGGGCGCCGTCCGGGCCTTCCAGAACCCGATGCTGGACCTCCTGCACAAGCGGCACGCGCCTCTCGTCGTCTCGCTGCTGTCGCTCGTGTTCACCGCCGAGCGCCCCACGGTCCCCGTGGCAGACGCTCACACCGAGGTCGGCGACGCGCTCGACCAGCTCCGCTCGGCGGGGTTCGGGGACGACCTGCCCACCGGGACGGCGCGTGACCTGTGCCGGCAGTGGGCGGATGCGGGCTGGCTGGTGCGGCAGGTGCTGGACGACGACGTCGAGGTCTACCGCCTGTCGGCGCACGCTGTCGGGGCGCTCGAGGTCGCGGGCCGCGCGGGCGGTGCACGGGCGCGCGTGTCGCAGTCGCGCGTGCGGACGCTGCTGGACGCGGTCGAGCGGCTCGCGCAGGACGCGGACCCGGACGCGATGGTGCGCGTCGCGCGGCTGGACGCGCAGATCAAGGCGTTGCAGACGGAGCTGGAGCGCGTGCAGCGCACGGGCGTGGTCGACGAGGTCGACGACGAGGAGCTGCTCGAGCAGGCCGAGAACGTCGTGCACCTCATGCGCGAGCTGCCGGCGGACTTCGCGCGCGTCGCGGAGTCGATCAAGGCGATGCAGCGCGACGTGGTCACCGCGCTACGGCAGGACGCGCGCCCGACGGGTGACGTGCTGCGCGAGTACCTGCAGCGCGGCGAGCACGTCATGGAGTCGACGGTCGAGGGCCGCGCGTTCGCCGGTGCGCTGCGGCTCATCGGTGACCCGCAGCGGCTCGACGACCTCGCGAGCAACCTCGACGTGGTGCTGCGCCACCGCTTCGCGCGGCGGCTCGACGCGCAGCAGCGCGGCGACCTGCGGGACGTGGTGCGCCGCATCGAGGCGGGCCTGGAGCAGGTGTTCGCGGCGCAGCGCGAGGCGTCGTACGTGATCACCGCTCAGGTGCGCAACCACGACCCGCTGCGCGACCGCCAGGTCGACGCCCTGCTGCGCGACGTGATGACGGGGATGCAGGCGTGGATGCCGGACGCGCGCCGGTTCGAGTCCGTGCCGCCCGTGCGGCGGCTGCCCGTCGCGGACGTCGAGCACCTGCGGCAGACCGTCGGCGACCTGCGCTCCCCCGAGCCCCCGGACCCGCTGACGGACTGGGATGACGAGGACGGCGGTGTCCCGGCCGACGACGCGCGCGCGTGGGGCGGCCCGCACTACGCGGAGCTCGATGCGCACCTGGCGGCGTTCGCGGCCTCGTCGGACGACGACGTGGACGTCGCTGCCGTGTTCGACGCCGCGCCCGACGAGCTGCGCCGCCCTGTCGACCTGCTCGGGCTGCTCGAGCTCGCGCACACCCACGGCATGACCGAGACGGACCGGCTCGCGTTCGTCGACGCGGTCCGGCCCGACGGCACACGCCGCCGCCTGGCGTTCGGCGCGGTCACCACGAGCACGGGCACGAGCACGGGAACCACCCGCACGAAGGACGACGATGACTGACACGACGACCGCCACCGCCGACGAGGCCGGGTTCATCTCCCCCGTCGCGATGGAGGACGACCCGGCGGAGCTGTTCGCGGGCGACACCGGCGCGCTCGACGCGGACGTGCGCCGCGTGCTCGTCCGGCTGCTGCAGCGCCGCTTCCTCGTCGCGGACCGCAACCGCGCGCAGTGGCGCACGCTGCTGGAGAACCAGCAGGTGATCGAGTCGCGCCTGCACGACCTGTTCGTGCACCTCGTCGTCGACCACGAGCGCGGCGTCGCGTACAAGCGGCAGGTGCGCTCAGCGGAGCTCGACGTGCCCGTGCTGCTGCGCGACGAGCCGTACTCGCGCGCCGAGACCCTCGTGCTGGTGCACCTGCGGACCGTGTTCCAGCGGGAGCGCGGCGCGGGCGAGACGTCGGTGCGCGTCGACGTCGAGGAGATCGAGGCGACCGCGCTGACGTACTTCGACCCCGACGACACGAACGTCGCGACGCACCAGCGCGAGATCCGCGCGGCCGTCGCGCGCCTCGCCAAGGACGGGATCATCGACGAGGAGTCCGAGGGTCGGTTCCGGGTGACGGCGCTGGTCGAGGTGGTGCTCAGCAACGAGCGTCTGGCCGAGCTGCGCGACTGGCTGCGCGAGCGCGCCGAGGGCCGTGCGGGCGTCGTCGGGACCCCGTCCGACGAGACCGGCGACGACGAGACCGAGGAGGCCGCGCGATGACGATGGTCGACACCCTGTTCGGCCTGATCCCGGCCGCGTCCACGGGACAGCAGTGGGTCGCGCGCGACCTGCAGCTCGTCAACTGGGGCGGCTACGACGGCCACCACCGCGTGCGTCTCGCCGCCACGGCGACGCTGCTGTCGGGCGGCTCCGGCTCGGGCAAGTCCACGCTCATGGACGCGTACATCGCGCTCCTCATGCCGCACACGACCCCGTTCAACGGCGCGTCCAACGGCGGGGTCGTCGGGCGTCCGCGTGGCAAGGACCAGCGCAACATCCTGTCCTACGCGCGCGGCAAGCTCGACGAGTCGCGCACCGAGGACGGCACGCGCCAGCGCGTGCTGCGCGGTGACGGCCGGGACACGTGGTCCGCGATCGCGATGACGTGGGCCGACCAGTCGGGCACGCAGTTCACCGCCGTGCGCGCCTGGTACGTGCCGTCGGCCGCGCGCACGCTCGAGGACGTCGCAGCGGTGCGTGCGACGCGTGACGGCGAGCTCGACCTGCGTGACCTGGAGCGCGCCGCGGCCACGCGGTTCTCCCGCCCGGCGCTGACCGAGGCCGGGCTGTCGGTCTACGACACGGACCGCGAGTTCACCGCGCGCCTGCACTCGACGCTCGGCATCGGTGCAGCGGGCGACGGGCACAAGGCCGTCGCGCTGCTCGGCCGCATCCAGGCAGGCCAGCAGATCACGACCGTCGACGCGCTGTACAAGGCGATGGTCCTCGAGGAGCCCGACACGTTCGCGACGGCCGACGCGGTCGTCGAGCAGTTCGACAAGCTCACCGGCACGCGCGACCAGATGATCACCGCGCGCCAGCAGGTCAAGGCGCTCGAGCCGATCCGCGCCTACCGCGCGGACATCGACGAGGCCGCGGCCCGGTTGCGCGTCATCGACGAGATCGGCACGTTCGACGACGGCACCTCCCCCGCCGCGCTGTGGAAGCACGCGCACCGCCTCGACCTGCTGCGCGCAACCGAGGCCGACCTGCAGCACCGCCACCACCGCGCACGCGACCTGGTCGCGGAGACCGAGGCCCGCATCGCCGCCGCACGCGCGGAGCTCGACGCCGTCAAGGAGACGCTGTGGACCTCGGGCGGCGACCGCCTCGCGACCGCGCAGCGCGAGCTCGCGGCCGCCGAGCAGCGCCTTGCGACCGTCGAGCGCGCCCGCGCCCGGCTCGACGAGGCGCTCGCGGCCCTGCCCGGCGCGTCGGTGACCACCGAGGCCGAGCACGCCGCGCTCGTCGCGCAGGCGCACGACGCGCTGCGCGACTCCGACGCGAAGGCTGCCGCCCGGCAGGCCCTGTTCGACGCGATGTCGGAGAAGAGGGAGGCCGTCGCCGACCTCGCCGACCTGCGCGGTGAGCGCGCCGCAACTGCCGCGCGTCGGGACAACATCCCGACCGACCTGCACCGAGCGCGAGCGGCTCTGGCCGAGGCCGCCGGGCTGTCGATCGACGACCTGCCCTTCGTCGCCGAGCTCGTCGAGGTCCGCACCGAGCACGAGCCTTGGCGCGACGCGTTCAACCTGGCGCTCGGCAGCTTCGCGACGGTCATGCTCGTCGACTCGGCCAACGTGCGGGCGTTCAGAGCGTCGATCGACTCCGTCCGCACGACGCATCGCATCTCCTTCCAGGGTGTTCAGACCGGAGTCCGCGACGACGTCGCGGTCGACTCCCGCACCCTGCCGGGCCGGCTCGACTACCGGAGGACGCCGTTCACGGGATGGCTGCGGAGCGAGCTCGTTCGGCGGTTCGACTTCGTGTGCGTCGACACCACTGCGGAGCTGGCTCAGCATCCGCAGGCCCTCACCCGCTCCGGCCAGGTCTCGCAAGGCATGCGTGGAGCACACGGCGGTCAGGGTCGGGCGAACATCCTTGGCTTCACGAATACCCGCCGCCTCGCGGATCTGGACCGCCGCATCGAACGCGCCCAGGAGCGCCTCGACGCCGCCGACCAACGGGCCGCGACGGCAGCCGATGCGCTGGACGGATACGAGGCGGCACGTCGGGCATACGAGACGGTCACCGAGCTGACCTGGCCGCAGGTCGACGTCGCAGCGGTCGAGCAGTCTCGTGATCGGTGGGCTGCGATGATCGACGAGGTCACGTCGGGCAACCCCGAGGTCACGCGCCTGCAGCGCCGAGCCGGCGAGCTGGACACCACGATCATGGCGCTCACCGAGGAGCTCGGCCGCTCGAAGGGGCTGGCGGCCGAGCTGCAGGTGCGGTGGACCGGCACGAGCGAGGAGGTCGACGCAGCCCAAGGTGCTCTCGACGCTGCCGAGTCTGCCGGCGTCGTCGTCTCCGAGCCGCAAGGGGCATACCTCGAGGGCCTTCTCGCAGAGCAGACGAGCGCCATCTCGGGGTCCACAGCGCCCGACGACGAGCGGGCACTGCGCGCGTTCGACGACGTCATCGCGAGGGCGGGGGCGCTCCTTCTCGCGGACCGGCACGCGGCGCAGCAGGCGATCAGCACGCAGCGAGACGCACTGCGCCGGACGTTCGAGACCTTCGTCGAGCGGTGGCCCGACCCGAACCTGGGGACCGACCCCGAGGGTTCGTACATCGACTTCGAGCGGATCCTGATCGAGCTCGAGACGAACGCCCTCCACGAGCTCGAGTCCGAGTGGCGCAAGAGCCTGCTGCGGCTGTCCGGCAACGACCTCACGGACCTGCACAGCGCACTGGCACGCTCGGTCAGAGAGATCAAGGACCGAATCCGGCCCGTCAACGAGATCCTCGCCGAACTACCGTTCGCGGACGACCACCACCGTCTACGCATCGACGCCAGAGACACCCAGTCGACGGTCGTCGCTCGCTTCCGCAAGGAGCTCCGCGACCTGCGTGAGCTCCTCGCGACCGAGGCGAACGATGCCGAGCGCGAGCGGCGGTACTTCCGCATGTCGCGGCTCATCGACCGCATCCGCCGCCACTCACCCGACTACGTCGACCTCGTCGACGTCCGCAGACACGTCCGCCTGTCCGCCGAGAAGGTCGACCTCGCGGGCGCGCACGTCGCGTTGTACGACCACATCGGTGAGAAGTCGGGAGGCGAGTCGCAGGAGCTCGTGGCCTTCATCGTCGGCGCCGCGCTGCGGTACCAGCTCGGAGACGCAGGCGCGGAGCGCCCGCGGTACGCGCCGGTGTTCCTCGATGAGGCGCTCATCAAGGCCGACGCGCGGTTCACCGGTCGCGCGATCGGCGCGTGGCGCGGCCTCGGGTTCCAGCTCGTGGTCGGGGCGCCGAACGACAAGGTCAGCGCGATCGAGCCCCATGTCGATCTCCAGTACATCGTCCTCAAGGACGCTGCAGGGCGCTCACGCGCGAAGCCCGTCGCCGGCGTCGCTGACCAAGGCTCCGCATGAGCCGACTCCTCGACGTATCCGAGGCTGCTGCCACGATGGCTCGCAGATGGCGCGCGGCCTGGGCGGACGCCCTCGTCAGCGAGCACCTCTCGCACGAGCCGTGGGTCGTCGAGGTGGCGTTGCGTCCCGGGGAGCGGAGCGGCGCCGACCACCTCCGCGTGCCGGCCGAGCGCCGTCGGACGTGGCACGACCAGTGGCGAGACCTGGAGCGCACGGCGCCGTCAGGGGTCAGCGTGATCCGGGCCCCCGTCCCGCTGCAGGGCGTGCTGACGCCTCTCCCTGCCTTGCTCCGTGTCGAAGGCACTCAGGCGCTCGACGCTTTCTTGGGATCGCACGGCGGAAAGGACGACTCCGCGCTCGACGCCGCTCGTGCGCGTCGGCTCCTTCTCGACCTGACCGAACGTGGCGGGTCCGCGAACGCATCGGCGCTTCGCTCGCTGGTGGGGCTGGACGATGACGACGCGCGTGTGGCGCTCGATGCGGTGGCGTGGCTCGCCGAGCATCCAGACCTGTCCGAGCACACACCACGGTCGCTGCCGATCCCGGGAGCACATGCGAAGTGGGTGGACCAGCATGCACGGCGGCTGCTGCTGCTCACCGGTCGCGACGTCCTCACCGAGACCATGCACAGGCCACCCGTCGCTCATCTCACGTACGTGGACCCCGGCTACCTCGCCACCGGCGGCCGACGGCACGACGCCTGGACGGCGGGCGACTGCCACACCCTGCCGTACGAGCCGCGGGTCGTGCTGGTGGTCGAGAACCGCGACTGCCGGCTTCGGCTTCCGCCGTTCGACGAGGCTGTCGTCGTCGAGGGCGGCGGCCGCGCTGCTGCCACGCTGATCGCCGAGATCCCCTGGGTCCGGTCGGCCGAGAAGGTCGTGTACTGGGGAGACATCGACGCGGACGGCTTCGCGATCCTGGACTCCCTCCGCGCCGCGCTGCGCGAGGCTTCGCCCACGGCCGGTTCCGCGCACGACGTCGTCTCACTCTTGATGGACGCGGTCGCGCTCGAGCGGTATCGGTCGCTCGGCGTCGCGAGAGACCGCCGAGGCCGCCTGCTGCGGCCGTCCTCGACTCCGCTCCGCGAACTCACTGGCGCCGAGAGCGCCGCCTACTCGCAGATCGCCACATCGGGCCCCGCCGACGTACGACGGATCGAGCAGGAGCGGATCCCCATCGAGGACGTCGTCGACGCCCTCGTGAGGTGCGTCGCGCGTCCGGACGACGAGACCGCCGTTCACTGAGAGGGGAAACAGGGGCGCACCGGGCGGATCGGGTCATACGTTGGCGCGCATGACCTTCCCCGTGCGCATCGGTGTCCAGCTCGCGCCCCAGCACGCCGACTACGGCCAGATCCGTGACGCGGTGCTCCGCGCCGAGGACCTGGGCGTCGACGTCGTCTTCAACTGGGACCACTTCTACCCGCTGTCGGGCGACCCGGACGGCAAGCACTTCGAGTGCTGGACGATGCTCGGCGCATGGGCGGAGCAGACCGAGCGGGTCGAGATCGGCGCGCTCGTGACCTGCAACTCGTACCGCAACCCCGAGCTGCTCGCGGACATGGCCCGCACGGTCGACCACATCAGCGGCGGCCGGCTGATCCTGGGGATCGGCGCGGGCTGGTTCGAGCGGGACTACGACGAGTTCGGCTACGAGTTCGGCACCGCGGGCGAGCGCATCGCGGCGCTCGCGGAGGCGCTGCCGCGCATCAAGGCCCGGTGGGCGAAGTCCAACCCGGTGCCCACGCGTGAGATCCCCGTGCTCATCGGCGGCAGCGGCGAGAAGAAGATGCTGCGGATCGTCGCGGAGCACGCGGACCTCTGGCACTCGTTCGGCGACGCCGAGTCGCTCACGCGCAAGAGCGCGATCCTCGACGAGCACGGCGCCGCGGTCGGCCGCGACACCACGACGCTCGTCGAGCGCTCCATCGGCGTCTCGGCCCCGCCCGAGGACGTCGCCGACGGTCTGCTCGGCGCGGGTGCGACGCTCCTGACGATCGGGACGAGCGGGCCGGACTACGACCTGTCACTCGCCCAGAAGTGGGTCTCCTGGCGCGACGCGCACCGCTGATCCCGGTCGGGCGACCGCGGGCGCCTACAGTCACGTGCTCGTGAGCACGCCCGCCCCTACCTCCCCTGCCCCGCGTGTCGGGGTCGTCGTCACCGACTCCTACCCGCTCGAGGACCTGGACCACGACACGGCCCCGCTCGTCGCCGCCCTGCGTGCCCGCGGCCTCGAGGCCGGACCCGTCGTGTGGCACGACCAGTCGCTCGACGTCGCGTCGTACGACCTGCTCGTCCTGCGCAGCCCGTGGGACTACCCGGACCGGCTGGACGAGTTCACCGCCTGGCTCGCGCACGCGGAGAGGACGACGACCGTCCTCAACGACCCCGCGCTCGTGCGCTGGAACCTCGACAAGCGCTACCTCGCGCAGCTCGAGGCGCTGGGCGTCGCGGTGGTCCCGACGACGTACCGCACGCGGGCCGACGAGGTCGTGTGTGACCTCGCGGCGTTCCCGGCGGGCGCGCTCGTCGTCCTCAAGCCCGCCGTGTCGGCCGGTGCGCGGGACACCGGGCTGTTCGCCGCCGACGACCCCGCCGCGCTCGAGCTCGCGGAGCGGATCGTCGCCGCGGACGGCGTGGTGATGGTGCAGCCCGAGGTGCCCGAGCTGTCGTCGGGTGCGGAGAAGGCGCTCTACCTCGTCGACGGCGAGCTCACGCACGCCATCGGCAAGGGCGCGTTGCTCGCCCCCGGCGGCGGGCTCATCGGCGGCGTCTACCAGGAGCACCCGCAGCCCGTCCCGACGACCGCCGACGAGGAGGCGTTCGCCCGGCGGACGCTCGCCGCGGTCAGCGAGGTCACCGGACTCGACGTCCCGCTCTACGCGCGCGTCGACCTGGTCGACTCGGCTGAGCACGGCATCGTCCTCATCGAGGCCGAGCTCTTCGAGCCCGCCCTCAACCTGCACGTCGCACCCCACGTCACGGACGTCGTCGCGGCCGCGATCGACCGCCGAGCCCGCGCGGTCGCACGCCACGACCGCGCGGGGTGAGGGACGCCACCCGACCTGGCGCGACGAAGTGAGGGACAATGGGAGATGTCGCGCTGCACGGCGTCCTCGCGGGACCCCCGCCCCATGAGGTCGTCCGAAGCCCGGCCGACGCGCGAGGCTCACGCGTCGACCCGCCGTCGGGCCACCGAGACCACGACGACGACGGCGCGGCATCGCCTCGTCGAATGAGAAGTCAGTGCCCTTCACCGTCGGTCAGACAGTCGTCCACCCCCACCACGGACCGATGCGCATCAGCGCGGTCGTCACGCGCACCATCCGCGGCCGCGCGATCGACTACCTCGAGCTCGAGCAGCCCGAGCACGACCTGCACGTCTCCGTGCCGATGCCGAGCGCCGAGACGATCGGCATCCGCGCCGTCATGACGCGCGACCAGGTCGACGAGGTCATCGCCGTCCTGCACGGCGACAGCCTGCCGCCCGAGAGCGGCTGGTCCCGCCGCATCAAGGACTACGGGATGCGCCTGCAGACCGGCCTCGCCACCGAGCGTGCCGTCGTCATGCGCGAGATCCTGCGCCACTCGGGCCACAACGCCTCCGGCACCGCCGAGCGCGAGCTCCTGCGCTCCGCGCGCGAGGTCCTCAGCTGCGAGCTCAGCGTCGCCCTCGGCATCCCCGAGGACGAGGCGGGCGCCATGCTCGAGGACGCGGCCATGGACGGCCACGAGGTCCCCGTCCCGCGCCCCCGCTCCCACCGCCGCACCGCCCCGACCGCCGCCTGACTCACGACGCTCCCGTCGCGAGCGCGCGGACCGTGTCGATCGTGTCCGCCTCGGCGGGGGTCTTGTCGTCGCGGTAGCGGACGACGCGGGCGAACCGCAGGGCGAGGCCGCCCGGGTAGCGGGTCGAACGTTGAAGGCCGTCGAACGCGATCTCGACGACCTGCTCGGGGCGGACGTGGACGACCCAGTCGTCGAGCGGCGTCGTCGCGAGCTCGGTGAAGCGCTCGGTCTGCCAGCGCAGCATCTCGTCGGTCATGCCCTTGAAGGTCTTGCCGAGCATGACGAAGCCGCCCTCGCCGTCGCGCGCGCCGAGGTGGATGTTCGACAGCAGGCCGCGCCTGCGACCCGAGCCCCACTCGACGGCGAGCACGACGAGGTCGAGCGTGTGGCGGGGCTTGACCTTGACCCACGCGCCGCCGCGACGCCCGGCCTCGTAGGGCGAGTCGAGCGCCTTGACGACGACCCCTTCGTGGCCGGCGGCGAGCACGCCGCGCAGGTGGGTGCCCGCCTCGTCGGGGTCGGTCGTCACGACGCGGTCGATGCTCGCGGCGGGGTGGTCGGCGAGCAGGCGGTCGAGCACCGCGAGCCGGTCGTGCAGGGGCTCGTCGAGCAGGTCGTCGCCGTCGGCGTGCAGGACGTCGAAGAAGAACGGGCGCAGCACGTACTGCGCCGCGACCTGCGCGTCGCCGCTCGCGGCGCGGGCCGCGGTGTCCTGGAACGCGACGGGACGTCCGGTGTCGTCGACGACGAGCCCCTCGCCGTCGAGCACGAGCGGGCCGCCCGGCAGGGTGCGCACGAGGTCGACGATCTCGGGGACCCGCGCGGTGATGTCGTCGAGGCTGCGGGTGAACACGCGCACGTCGTCGCCGTGGCGGTGCACCTGGATGCGGATGCCGTCGAGCTTGGCGTCGACGACCGCCGGCCCGGGCCCGACGTCGGTCAGCGCGGTCGCCACGTCTGTCGCGGACTGCGCGAGCATGGGCCGCACCGCCCGGCCGACGATGAGCCCGAAGCCGACGAGGACGCTCGCGGCCTCGTCGGGACCGCCCGCCCCGAGCGCGGCGGACGCGACCGGCGCGGTGGCGCCCGCGAGCATCGCCGCGCGTCGCACGGTCGTCGCGGGCACACCCGCGGCCTCCGCGACGGCGTCGAGCAGCAGCGCGTCGAGGGCACCCTGGCGCAGCTCGCCGGTGACGAGGCCGCGCAGGAGGTGCTGCTCAGGCGCGGTCGCCGCGGCGAACATCCGCGCCGTGAGCGCCTGGCGCTGAGTCGTCGAGCCCGGACCGGACAGCTGCGCCATCTGCGCGAACGTGGCGTCGACGTCCGCGAGCGTCAGCGTCGGCTCGGGCGCGGGCTCGGGCAGCTGTGCGAGCGAACGCCACCCCAGCCCGGTGCGCCGCTGGCGCAGCTCACCGCCGAGGTAGTGCGCCACGATCGGCACGTCCGCCGGCGGGGTACGACGCAACAGGTCGACGAGCAGCGCGCGCTTCGCCAGGCGCGAGCGCGTCGCGGCGAGCGCGCGGGACGTGTCGGCGACCTCGGCGAGCAGCATGTCCGCATCGTCCCGCCGACCGCCCACGCCGACCACCGGGCCGACCCGGGAGCGCGTCCTGCGGGACGTTCGTCGCTTGCTCGTCGGGCGCGGGTGCGGTGCGCTGGGGGCATGTCCCCTGTTCGTCGACCCACTCCCCGGGCGGTGGGCGCGCTCACGGTCGCGGCGGCCGTCGCGCTCCTGCCCGTGGCGCGCACGTGGGGGCTGCAGTGGGGCGCGACGGAGGACGAGCTCGACGCGACGCTCGCGGGCGACGACGTCGTCCACGACCCCGGCCTCGTCGCGACACGCGCCATCACCGTCGCGGCCCCCGCGCGGGACGTGTGGCCGTGGCTCGTGCAGCTCGGTCAGGGGCGCGGCGGGTTCTACTCGTACGACTGGCTCGAGAACCTCGCAGGCCTCGGCATCCACTCGGCGGACCACGTCGAGGAGCGGTGGCAGGACCTCGCGCCGGGCGACGAGGTGCGCCTCGCCGCGTCCGCGGCGCTCGCCGTCACGACGGTCGACCCGCCGCACGCGCTCGTGCTCACCGCTCCCGACGCGACGTTCAGCTGGTCGTTCACGCTGCACCCGGGGCGGGACCGCACGACGAGGCTCGTCGTGCGCGAGCGGTACGCGCGGCCGCAGTGGTGGGCAGTACCGGTCAACGAGGCGATCGGCCTGGCGAGCTCGGTCATGACGCGCCGCATGCTCCTGGGCGTGCGGGACCGCGCGGAACGGCACGCACAGCGCTGATCAGGCGTCCGACCTGGGCTGACGCGCGATGCCCGGGCGTTGTCAGACCCCCGTGCTTGGCTGTGACCATGACCACATTCGACAACCGCCCCGGTACCGCACTGCTCGTCATCGACGTGCAGAACGCCGTGGTCGCGCAGGCGTACGAACGTGACGCCGTGCTCGGCCGGATCGCGTCGCTCGTCACCCGAGCGCGCCAGGAGGACGTCCCCGTGGTGTGGGTCCAGCACCAGGCGCCCGCCGAAGGGCTCGTCCCCGGCGAGGACGGCTGGCAGATCGTGCCGGAGGTCGGCTTCTCCCCCGACGAGGCGCGCGTCGACAAGCAGTACGGCGACTCGTTCGAGGACACGCCGCTCGAGTCGCTGCTCGCGGAACGCGGGGTCGGGCACCTCGTCGTCGCCGGTGCGCAGAGCGACGCATGCATCCGCTCGACGATCCACGGGGCGTTCACGCGCGGGTACGACGTGACGCTGGTGGCCGACGCGCACACCACCGAGGACCTCACGGAGTGGGGCGCGCCCGAGCCCGATCAGGTCGTCTCGCACACGAACCTGTACTGGTCGTTCCAGAGCGCACCCGGCCGCACGGCCGCGGTCGTGCCGTCCGACGTGGTGGCGTTCGCCGCCCCGTGACGCCGCCGTCGTCGGGGCTCACTGGAAGTCGCGCGACGACGAGCGGACCTTGAGCGACAGCGGCGCCAGGTGCTCCGCGACGAGGTTCGTCGCGCCGTCCTGGCGTTCCAGCAGACCCCGGACGACGAGCGCGCGGCTCGTGCGCGCCACGCGGCGGAACCGCTGCCACAGGCCCGCCGAGCAGACGATGTTGAGCAGCCCCGTCTCGTCCTCCAGGGACAGGAACGTCACACCGCCGGCCGTGCCCGGGCGCTGGCGGTGCGTCACCACGCCCGCGACCGCGACGCGCCGCCCGGACTCGTGCCCGAACGCCTGCACGACCCGCAGCACCCCCGCCTCGTCGAGCCCGTCACGCACGAACTGCGTCGGGTAGGAGTCCACGGACACACCCGTCGCCCACACGTCAGCGGTCGCGGTCTCCACCGGGCTCAGACCCGGCAGGGTCGGCGCGGCCACGCCCACGCTCACGCCCGGGAGCGTCTCGGGACCCTCCTGCGCGAGCGCGCCCGCGGCCCACAACGCCTCGCGCCTGCTCACGCCCAGCGAGTCGAGCGCACCCGCGGTCGCGAGCGCCTCGAGCTGCGGGGTCGTGAGCCGCACGCGACGCGCCAGGTCCCGCTGGTCGACGAACGGGCCGTGGGCCTCGCGCTCGTCGACGATGCGCTGCGCGAGCGGCTCCCCGATCCCCCGGACCGCGACCAGCCCGAGCCGGACCGCGAGCGCGCGCACCCCGCCCGCAGCACCCGTGGCAGGACCGGTGCGCACGCCCGCCTCGGGGGTCGGCCCCGTGCCGCTCGGGCGGGGCACGAGCCGTGGCTCACCCCCGGTGGGCTCCGGCGCGACGCGCTCGACGCACGCCTGCCCGCGGGAGTGCTGCACGTCCGGGCGCAGCACCTCGACCCCGTGCCGGCGGGCGTCCGCGGCGAGGCTCTGCGGCGAGTAGAAGCCCATGGGCTGCGCCGCGAGGATCCCCGCGTAGAACGCGGCGGGGTGGTGCACCTTGAGCCACGCGCTCGCGTACACGAGGAACGCGAACGAGTACGCGTGCGACTCGGGGAACCCGAAGTCGGCGAACGCCTTGAGCTTGTCGAAGATCTGCTCACCGACCTCGCGCGAGATCCCATGACCCGCCATGCCCGTCATGAGCCGCTCCTTGAGCGCGAGCATGCGTTCCGTCGAGCGCTTCGAACCCATCGCGCGACGCAACTGGTCGGCCTCCGCGGGCGTGAAGTCCGCGACGTCGATCGCCATCTGCATGAGCTGCTCCTGGAACAGCGGCACGCCGAGCGTCTTGCTCAGGGACGGCTCGAGCAGCGGGTGCAGGTACGTCACGGGCTGCCGACCGCGCGCCCGCTCGATGTACGGGTGCACGGAGTTTCCCTGGATGGGACCCGGGCGGATCAGCGCGACCTCGATGACGATGTCGTAGAACGTGCGGGGCTGCAGCCGCGGCAAGGTGCCCATCTGCGCGCGCGACTCCACCTGGAACACCCCGACGGTGTCCGCCGCGCTCAACAGGTCGTACACCAGCGGGTCGTCCTGCGGCAGCGCGTGCAGGTCGAGGTCCGGACCGCCGTGCTCGCGCACGTAGCCGAACGCGATACGCAGTGCCGTGAGCATCCCGAGGCCCAGCAGGTCGAACTTCACGAGCCCCGCGTCGGCGCAGTCCTCCTTGTCCCACTGCAGGACCGTGCGCCCGGGCATGCGCGCCCACTCCACGGGGCACACCTCGATCACGGGGCGGTCGCACATGACCATGCCGCCCGAGTGGATCCCCAGGTGGCGCGGCAGGCGTAGGAACCGCTCCGCGAGGTCGATCACCTGCTCGGGGATCTCCCCCTCGTCGTCGGCCGAGGGCGGCAGCGTCGTCGGGACCACGTCGTGCCCGTCCGCGGTCGCCAGCCCCGGGATCTCCGCACCCCGGGGCGCGCGGCGCGGCGCCGACGAGCCGGGGGCGCCCGAGGTCCACATGGCACCACGCCGCGCGGAGCGCTCGTGGCGGTCCGTGACCACGGGCGCCGCCGTCGCAGACGCGGACCCCGGCCAGGGGCCGGCGTGGCCGGGGTGCGGTCCTGCGGGGCGGACCAGCACGTTCGGGCCGTCCGGCGGCGGGGGCGCCGCGGGCCTCTCACGCAGGCTCCCCCACCGTTCGATCGACTTCGCCCACGCGTCCTGCTGGCCCGCGTCGTACCCGAGCGCCCGCGCCGCGTCCCGCACCGCCGAGCGTGGCCGGTAGGAGATGACGTTCGCGACCTGCGCGGCGTGCTCGCGCCCGTGCACCGCGTAGACGTGCTGGATGACCTCCTCGCGACGCGCGGACTCGATGTCCACGTCGATGTCCGGCGGGCCGTCGCGCTCGGGCGCCAGGAACCGCTCGAACAGCAGGCCGTGGTGCACCGCGTCGACCGCGGTCACGCGCAGCACGTAGCAGACCGCCGAGTTCGCCGCCGAGCCGCGGCCCTGCGCGAGGATCCCGTTGTCCCGGCAGAACTTCACCAGGTCGTAGACGACCAGGAAGTAGCCCGGGAACCCGAGCTCCTCGATGACGCGCAGCTCGTGCTCGAGCTGCGCCCACGCCCCCGGTACGCGCTCGGCCTCGGGCGGGCCGTAGAGCTCGAGCGCCCCGCGGCGTACGAGCTCGCGCAGCCACGTGGCCTCCGTGTGCCCCTCCGGCACCGGGTACGGCGGCAGCGTCGGCGCGACGAGCGACAGGTCGAACGCGCACTGCGCCGCGAGGTCCGCTGCCGCCGCGACGGCCTGCGGGTGCCGGCGGTGGCGCGCGAGCATCTCGCGCGCCGAGCGCAGGTGCGCACCCGTCCCCGCGGGCAGCCACCCGTCGAGGTCGTCGAGCGAGCTGCGCGCCCGCACCGCGGCCAGCGCCGCCGCGAGGTCCGCGTCGCGCGGGCTCGCGTGGTGCGCCGCCGTGGTCGCGACGAGCGGGAGCCCGGACCGGCGGGCGAGCTCGGCCAGCGCGTCGGCACGCTCGTCGTCGTACGCGTCCCCCGTCGCCGTGACCTCCACCGCGACGTTGTCGCGGCCGAACAGCGCGACGAGGCGGTCGAGCTCACGCTCCGCCGCCGACAACCCCTCGGGCGCGACCGGGACGACCCCCGAGGGGTCACCGCCCGCGAGCGCACGCCGCACGGCGCCCTTGCGGCAGCCCGTCAGGACGAGCCACTGGCCCCGCGCGGTCTCGGCGAGCTGCTCCAGGTCGTACTCCGCGGCACCCTTGCGCCCCGTGCGCAGGTGCCCCTCCGCGATCGCGCGGGACAGCGCGCGGTAGCCGTCCGGGCCGCGCGCGAGCACGAGCAGGTGCGTGGAGCGCGGGTCGGGGACGCCCGTGGGCTCGTCGAGCACCGGCGGACCGGGCGGCGGCGCGGGCTCGCGGCCGTGGCGGCGCGCGGTGGGCGCGGGCAGGTGCAGCTCGGCACCGAACACGGTCGGCAGGCCGACCTTGCGCGCGGCCTCGGCGAACCGCACCACGCCGTACAGCCCGTCGTGGTCGGTGAGCGCGAGCGCCTCGAGGCCGAGCCGCGCGGCCTCCGCGGCGAGCTCCTCGGGCTGGCTCGCGCCGTCGAGGAAGCTGAACGCGGAGTGCGCGTGCAGCTCGGCGTACCGGGCGTCCTCCGGCGCGGCCTGCGCGGCGCGTGACCCGCGCGGCGTGGTGGTGCGCTCAGTCATAGCGCGCCTCGCACGCCCACCCGGCGGTCGTCGCGACGAGCAGCGCGGCCGGCTCGCCGTCGAACGCGACCTGCAGGTGCGCACGCGGCGACTGCCCGCTCCACCATCGCCCGGTCAGCACCCACGGTCCCGCCCATCCGCTCACGCGGCTGCGCCGTCCCTGCGACCAGCGGACCCACGCCGGCTCGCCCGCCAGCCCCTCGCGGCCGTCGAGCAGCACCTCGACGCCCGCCGCGTCCTGCACCTGGACCGGCTCGGGCTCGGGTAGCACGGTCGCGGGCGCCGGCGGCGGGAGCCGCCCCGGCCAGGGACGGTCGAGCGGCAACGGCGCGGCACCCTGCTCGCCCCACGGGCGGACGTGGACCTGCTCGCGCACGTCACGTCCGCCCTGCACGCTCGCGGCGAGCAGCCCGCTGCCGCCGAGGATCGCCTGCACGCGGTCCATCGCGCGGTGCGCGCGCAGGTCACCGCCCGACGGGCCGCCCCACAGCCGCCCCTGCTCGGCACCGGCCGGTGCGACGTCCAGCGCCGTGACCGACAGCCGCACGAGCGTGACCGGCGGGGTGTCGTCCGACTCGTGCGCCGCGCGCGCGTCGAACGCCCACTGCACGTCCTCGTCGGTACGACCCGTCGGCCGGTCACCCGGGCGACCGGTCGCGGCCCGCCGCGCGTCCCTCAGCCGCACACGGTCGTCGAGCGCGCGCGAGCGGGCGGTGGCGACCGCGGTGGCGGACAGCCAGCTCTCGAGCTGCCAGCGGATGCGGTCCGTGATGCGCGACGGCGACAGCCCACCCCAGCCGCCGAGGTCGGTGCGCCACGCGCGCACCAGGTCGGTCCCCTCGTCGGTGCGCGCCGCGATCTCGAGGCGCCCGCACGTGAGCGAGCGCTCGACGAGCAGGGTGTGCAGCTCCTCGGCGAGCCGGCGGCCCGCGAACGTCGCGGTGTCGACCCGGTCGACGGGCGGGTCGAGCGCGGTGGCGACCTCCAGGTCGGCCTCGGGACGGCGCCGCACGGGTGGGCGCTCGTCCTCGCCGCGGGCGAGCACGTGCGCCCACGTCCCGAGCCGCCCGAACCGGGCGTGCACGTCCGCGGCGGGCAGCGCCGCGAGCTGCCCCAGCCTCCGCAGCCCGAGCCGGTGCAGCAGGTCCACGAGCTCGTCGACCTGCCGGCCGGAGTCCTCCGTGGTCGCCGCGAACCCCAGCTCCGTCATCGGCCGGGACGCGAGGAACCCGGCCGACCCGCCGGGTGGGACGAGCGCCCCGGTGCGGGCCGCGACGACCGCGGCGAGCAGACCGTCGGCCGTCCCCACGGCGCACTCGTGGCCGGTCTGCTGCGCGACCGCCTCGACGAGCCGCTCGGCGAGGTTCTCCTCCGAGCCGTGGTACCGGCTCGCGCCGCCCGCGGGCAGCAGCAGGAGGCCCGGACGGACCACCTCGACACCGGCGACCACGCTCTCCGCCGCGACCGCGACGGGCTCGAACAGGCGCGTGTCGCGGGCGTCGTCCGCGGGCAGCAGCTCGAGCTCGGGGCACACCGACTGCGCCTGCCGGCGGCGCATGCCGCGCCGCACGCCCTCGACGCGTGCGAGCGCACCCACCGCGACGACGTGCTGGCCGAGCAGCACCGCGGCAGGCACGTGGCGCGGGACCTCGAGCGACTGCGACGCCGCGACCACGGGCCAGTCGGGCACCCACAGGACCGTGGTGCGCGTGCTCGTCGGCCGACGTCCCTCGTCCTCGCCCGTCATCGGACGCCCCTCATCCGACGAGCCTCAGCGCGGGCGCCCGCCGCTCGGCGCGCGGCGCCGCGGCCGCGACCGCGGTGTCCTGCCCGGGTACGGGCAGCGGGAACGTCAGGTCGAGCGCGAGCGGCACCCCGGCACCGGAACGCCCGGCGCGGGCGACCCGCACCAGGTGGGTCCGCAGGCGGCCGTGCCCGTCCCCGAGCCCCGACCAGGCGCCGCGCTCCGCAGTCAGCACGGCCTGCGCGCCCGGCCAGGGCGTGGTGGCGAGCAGCACCGCACCGCGTTCCCGCGCGCGGGCGGACAGGCGGCGCCGGTCCGCGTCGACGAGCCGCGCCTGCGGTCCGACGACGACCACGTCGACCCCGTCCAGCAGGGCCGACAGGACGAGCGCGGCGTCCGGCCCCGGATGCGGGACGACCGCGAGGCGGTCGAGCACGACGCCGGACTCCGCGGCGGCGAGCAGCCCGAGCGCGGGCTGCCCGACGACGGCCGCCCAGGACCCGGCGGCGCTCGCCGAGGCCAGGAGCGCGAGCGCGAGCGACGTCGAGCCCAGGACCGCGGTGGTCGCGCCGCGCCGGAGCCCGTCCGGCAGGAGCGGGGCGATCGCGGGCGGGACGGGCAGCGCGGGACGCTCGGTGGTGAGCAGCGCGGTCGACAGCACACCGGGCGCCCGTACGGGCTGCTCCTGCGGGGCGTGGACCGTCGGCTCAGGGGCCACCGGCACAGCGGCCGCTGCCGGCTCGGGGACCGCCGTCTCAGGGACGGTCGGGACCGCGGCGACGGGCCGCTCGTGCAGCAGCACGCTGCGTGCCCCGGTGCGGCGCTCGGCGTGCGCGAGCGCGAGGCGGGCGCGCGCGACCCGCTCCTCTCGCGACAGCACGTCGACCGTCATCGCTGCACCCCTGTGGACGTCGTCGCCGGAGTCCGGCACCTGCACAGACGTCTCTGACCTGCAGGTTCACCATCAGCGATCGTCTGTTCGAACGTCTGTTCGACAGTTCTAGTACACGCTCCGAGGATCGTGATGTCAACCTGCGGGAGGCCCTGCGGCCCCCTCTCACCCACATGGACGACGACGTCGCGATCCCCACCCGAGGAGGCGTATGGTTTGACAGATTCATCAATCCATCAGGCGTTCTCCCCACCCCTGGAGCACCCGTGCCGCAGTCCGGCATCGACCGACCCCTCGCCGAGGTCAAGGCAGAGCTGTTCAAGGCCCTGAGCCACCCCGTGCGCGTGCGCACCCTCGAGCTGCTCGTCGAGCGCGACCGCCAGGTCGCCGACCTGCTCACCGAGCTCGACCTCGAGGCCTCCCACCTCTCGCAGCACCTGGCCGTGCTGCGACGCACCGGCGTCGTCACCGCGACCCGCCGCGGGAACGCCGTGCACTACACGCTCGCGCTGCCGGCGGTCGCTGACATGCTCGCGGCCGCACGCGCCGTGCTCGTCGACGCCGCCACACGCCGCGCCGAGCTGCTCGAGGACGCGCGGTGACCGCCACCGCGCCCTCCGCCGCGCCCTCCTCCGACCACTCCTCCCACACCTCCTCCACCGACCCCGCCGGATCCTCCAGCGCCTCCGACCCCTGGGCCACCCTGCGCCGCCTGCGCGCGCTGCTCCCCGGCCGCGACGACTACACGGGGCTGTCCCGCTCGTGGCGGCGCGACCTGGTGGCAGGGCTGACGGTCGCGGTCGTGGCGCTGCCCCTCGCGCTCGGGTTCGGCGTCTCCTCCGGGACGGGCGCCGCCGCCGGGCTGGTCACTGCCGTCGTCGCCGGCGCCGTCGCGGCCGTCCTCGGCGGGTCGCACCTGCAGGTCAGCGGACCGACGGGCGCGATGGCCGTGGTGCTCGTACCCATCGTCGCGCGGTACGGCCCGCAGTGGGTGCCCGTCGTGGCGATCATGGCGGGCGGCATCGTCGTGCTCGCGGGCGTGCTGGGCCTCGGCCGGCTCGTCGCGTACCTGCCGTGGCCGGTGGTCGAGGGCTTCACCATCGGCATCGGCGTGGTGATCGCGCTCCAGCAGGTGCCGCTCGCGCTGGGCACGCCGAAGGCGGAGGGCGAGAACGCCGCGCTCGTCGCCGCGCGCACCCTCGCCGCGACCGACTGGTCGGCGGCCGTCGCGCCGCTCCTTCTCGTCGCGCTGGGGGTCGCGCTCGTCGTCGGGCTGCCACGGCTCCACCGCGCGGTCCCGGCCTCGCTCGTCGCGGTCGCCGTGGCCACCGTCGTCGCCGAGGTCGCGCACCTCGACGTGCAGCGCATCGGTGCGCTGCCCTCGAGCCTGCCCGCACCGCACCTGCCGGTCGTGGACCTCGCGACGACGAGCGCGCTGTTCTCGTCGGCCCTCGCGGTGGCCGCGCTCGCCGCGCTCGAGTCCCTGCTGTCGGCGCACGTCGCGGACGGCATGGCCGACGACGTGCCACGCACCCGGCCCAACCGCGAGCTCGTCGGCCAGGGCGTCGCGAACGTCGCGTCCGGGCTGTTCGGCGGGCTGCCCGCGACGGGTGCGATCGCCCGGACCGCGGTCAACGTGCGCACGGGCGCACGCACCCGCGTCAGCGCGCTCAGCCACGCCGCGGTCCTCGCGCTCGTCGTCTACGCCGCTGCGCCGCTCGTCGGCCGCATCCCCGTGGCCGTGCTGGCCGCCGTCCTGCTCGTCACCGCGGCCCGCATGGTCGACCTGCGCGCGGCGAAGGCCATCTGCCGCTCGGGACGCGCGGGCACGCTCGTGCTCGTCGCGACGCTCGTCGTGACCGTCGCGTTCGACCTCGTGCTCGCGGTCGAGGTCGGCGTCGCGGTCGCCGCCGTGCTGTCGCTGCGGGCGATCGCCCGCTCCAGCGGGCTGCACCGCGAGGACCCGCCCGACGAGGTGATCGCGGCCGACACCGAGCGCGAGCTGCTGCACGAGCACATCGCGGTGTACCGGATCGACGGCGCGCTGTTCTTCGCCGACGTCCGGCGCTTCCTGGACGAGCTGATGGCGGTCACCGACGTGCGCGTCGTGGTGCTGCGCCTGTCCCGCGTCACCGTGATCGACACGAGCGGCGCGCACGCGCTCGAGCAGATCGTCACCGACCTCGAGCGGCGCGGCGTCGTCGTGCTGCTCAAGGGGCTGCGGCCCGAGCACCGGCGCGTCGCGGAATCTATCGGCGTCATCGCGGCGCTGCGCCACGAGTCGCACCTGTTCGACGACCTCGACGCGGCGCTCGCCCACGCGCGTGAGCACGTGCGCGCCGAGCGCGTGCCCGCCACGATGGGCTCGGCCACCTACCCCGACAGCACCGCCTGACCCGGAGGACCGCATGGTCTCGATCACCCGCCCCGTCGCGCCGGACCCGTACTCGCTGCTGCCCGCGGTGCCCTCGTTCGAGGTCACGAGCGCGGACTGGACGCACGGTGAGCGCGTCCCGGACGTCCACACCAACACCCCCGCCGGGAGCAACGTCTCGCCGCAGGTCTCGTGGACCGGGTTCCCGGCCGAGACCGCGGGCTTCGCCGTGAGCGTGTTCGACCCGGACGCGCCGGGCGTCGCCGGGTGGTTCCACTGGACGGTGCTGGGCCTGGGCGCGGACGTCACGTCGCTGCCGACCGGCGCCGGCACGCCCGACGGCGCGGGCCTGCCGGCGGGGGCGTTCCAGCTGCGCAACGACGACGGCACGGTCGGGTACGTGGGCTGCGCGCCGCCGCCGGGCGACCAGGTGCACCGCTACTTCCTCGTCGTGCACGCGCTCGACTCCGCGGACCTCGGCCTGACACCCGACGCCCCGCCCGGAGCCGTGAGCTGCGCGCTGGTGTTCCACACGCTCGCGCGGGGCGTCCTGGTCGGCACCTACCAGCGCTGAGCCGCGCGAGACCACGGCGGTGGACGGCTCGGCCGGCGTGCCCGCCGGTCGGTAGGGTGCGGCGCGTGACCCTCGGGACCCTCGACTGGAAGCCGGCGCTCGAGCACCTCGACCTCGTCGCCGCGCCGACCGCGCGCACGCTGAGCGCGTGGGCCGCGGCCGACGCCGACGTGGCGCGGCACGTGCTCGTCGCCGAGATCGACCCGGACCTGGCCGACACGGCGGCGCTCACCGAGGCGTACGCGCTGCCGCCGTCCGCGTCGGCGAACTGCGTGCTCGTCGCGGGCCGACGCGAGGGCGCCGAACGCGTGGCCGCGGCCGTGGTGCGCGCGACGACGCGCGCCGACGTCAACAACGCGGTCAAGCGGCTGCTGGACGTGCGCAAGGCGTCGTTCCTGCCGATGGACCGCGCCACCACGGAGTCCGGTATGGAGTACGGCGGGATCACGCCCGTGGGCCTGCCGGAGGGCTACCGCGTGCTCGTGGACGCGGCGGTCACGGTGCCCGACGAGGCGGGCGCGCTCGTGGTGGTCGGCAGCGGTCTGCGGCGCTCGAAGATCGCCCTGCCGGGTGCGCTGCTCGCGCGTCTCCCGGGCGCCGAGGTGATCGAGGACCTTGCCCTCGCTTGAGCGTCTTGGTCCATCGCACGGGCGTTCTTGACCCCGTGGTGACCGGCCCGTGGGGCACCTGTGGAGGTGTGGCCGGAGCCTCGCCGCGGGCCCGCCGGAGTCGGGACGGACGTCCCTGAGAACCCCGCTGCGGACGTCGGACGATCGGGTCATGCACCTCCTCCTGGCCGACCCCACCCAGACCCTGGACTCCCCCGACGCGGACCGCGACGAGCCGGTCGTCACCACCTTCCTCGCGGTGGCGCAGGCGCAGACCGACGAGCTCCCGCCCTTCTGGGACTGACAGGCACCGACCGGCCCCGCGCTCGAACGACGACGATCCGGCGCGGGGTCACCCCACCGCGCGCGTGGCCCAGAACGCGACAGCGGCCGCCGCGGCGACGTTGAGCGAGTCGACTCCCCCGGCCATCGGGATGCGCACGACGAGGTCGCAGGCCGCCACGGTCGCCGGCTTGAGGCCGTGCCCCTCGGCGCCCAGCACGAGCGCCAGCCGGTCCGGCAGGTCGGCGACGAGCGCGTCGAGCGTGATCGCGTCGTCGCCGAGCGCGAGCGCCGCGGTGACGAAGCCCGCCTCGCGCAGCGTGTCGACGCCCGCGGGCCACGGGTCGATCCGCGTCCACGGCACCTGGAACACGGTGCCCATCGACACCCGCACGGAGCGCCGGTAGAGCGGGTCCGCGCACCGCGGCGTCACGAGCACCGCATCCACGCCGAGGGCGGCCGCCGAGCGGAACGCGGCACCCACGTTGGTGTGGTCGACGACGTCCTCGAGCACCGCGACGCGACGCGCGCCGGCGAGCAGCGCCGCCGGGTCGGGCAGCGGTGGGCGGTGCATCGCCGCGAGCGCGCCACGGTGCACGTGGAAGCCGGTGATCGCCTCGAGCACGGGCTCGTCGGCGACGTACACGGGCACCGGTGGGTCGTCGTCGGCGGGCAGGGAGGCGACCATGCGCTCGAGGTCGGGCACCCACCGCGGCGCGAGCAGCACCGAACGCGGCCGGTGCCCCGCCCGCAGGGCACGCTCCAGCACCGTCGAGCTCTCCGCGATGTACAGACCCTTGGCGGGCTCGTGCCGCGACCGCAGCGCGACGTCGGTGAGCGACACGTAGTCGGCGAGGCGCTCGTCGTCGGGGTCGGTGACGGTCAGCAGGTCCAGGTGCGGCACGACGCGTGGCCTCCCGCGGTCAGGCGGCGAGCCGGACGACGGGCCGGGCGTCGTCCCCGACGACGAACGACGCCGACGCGCCACCGGCGCGCACCTCGTAGTCGCCGCGCCAGCCGCTGACCGTGACCCGGCCCTCGGCGTCGGTGCGCAGCGTCGTCGGGGCGTGCCACCACTGCCCGCGCACGAGGTCGCGCAGCGCGTGGTACGCGGGCTTGGGCGTGCCGTCACGCCGCACCAGCCCCGCGGGCGCGCCGAGCCACGCCCCCTCGTCGCCCAGCCCCCAGTAGGTCACCGACTGCACCGCCGGGTGCTCCGCGAGCAGCGTGTAGTGCGCCGTGAGCTCCGCGGCCTGACGCTCCTCGCCCTGCGGCGTCGAGGGCCACGAGTCGACCACGTAGTCGTTGAGGTCGTCGATCTCGGGCGGCATGAGGTCACCGGACACGAGCGTGGTCTCGGTGAAGTGCAGCGGCAGGCCGAACCGGGCGAACCGCTCGAGCACGCGCTGCGTCTTCTCCTCGCCCCACCAGCCCTGGTGCATGTGGCTCTGCAGGCCCAGCGCGTCGACCTGGATGCCGGCCTCGAGCACGCCCTCGATGAGGCACTCGTACGCGGTCGACATGTCGAAGTCGTTGAGCAGCAGGGTCGCCCCGGGGTTGGCGGCGCGCGCGGTCTCGAACGCGAGGCGGATCGTCTCGATCCGCCCGCGCTGCCACGCGAGCGGCGTGACGGCGTTCTCCTCGGCGCGGAACACGGGCATGATCACGACCTCGTTGATCGCGTCCCACGTGTCCACGAGACCCGCGAACGCCGTGACGTCACGCGTGATGCGCTCGCGCGCGATCCGCTCGACCTCCTCGACCGGGCGTCCGAGCAGCCACTGCGGCGCGAGCGTGTGCCACAGCAGCGGGTGCCCCTTGACGCGGACACCGCGCTCGACGAGCCGGCGTGCGGCCGACGCCAGCGCGTCCGTGCGCGGGTGCCCCTCCTCGGGCTCGAAGTGCCGCCAGTAGAACGGGAGCGTCGCGGTGTCGAACAGCCCGTGCCACAGGTCGTCGAGCGGGGCGCGCTCACCCGGCGCGAGACGGACCTCGTCGAACGCGATGCAGCCGAAGCCGAACGCGTGCCGCGTCTGGGCGACCTCGACCTCACGCTCCGCCAGCGGGCTGCCCTGCGCGTCCAGGACGGTGAGCACGGTCGAGGTGGTGCGGTGGTCGAGCGCGGCCATCGGTCGGGTCTCCTTCATCGGGGTTCGCGGTCAGCGTACGGGCGTCGGGGCGACGAGCCGGCCACCGACGAGCGCGACGACTCCCCCGAGCAGCGCGACCGCGGGCAGCACGAGGAACGCGGTGTGCACGCCGACCGCGTCCGCGAGCGCACCGAGCAGGAACGGTGCCACGCCGATCGCGAGCCCGCCGGCGAGCGTGGCCCGCGCCTGCGCGGCGTCCTGGGCCTGCGGGGCGGTCGACAGCAGCAGCGCGATGGACAGCGGGTACTGCACGCCGCAGCCGAAGCCGGCGATCACGAGGCCGACCACGGCGACCGTCGACGACGACGCGGTCCACAGCACCGCCCAGCCGGCGATCGTGACGGCGAACGACGCCGCGAGCAGCATCGCCGGACGCACGCGCAGCGACAGCGGCCCGACGAGGAACCGCACGCCGGACACCCCCGCGACGAACCCGGCGGTCGTGGCCGTCGCGATCCCGGCACCCGCGGCGGTCTGCTCGCGCACGAGGTCGGTGGACCAGTACGTGGTGATGTTCTCCAGCGCGATCGCGGCGACGACCGCCGCGAGGAAGCACCACGCCGCGAGCGCGGAACGAGGCGCGGGCTCGTCGGGTGCGTCGGGCAGGTCGTCGACCGGGGCGACGGCCCGGTCCTCCACCGGGGCGAGCGCGTCGACCGGCCCGTGCGCGGTGCCCCCCACGGGCACGAGCCGCGGCTCGGCCCGCGACGCGCGGGTGCGCGCCACGGCGGGCGGGGTCATCGCGCCGCCGACGGGCAGCCGGGAGGCGGCCCACGCCGTCAGCAGGGTGATCGCGATGGTCACGGCGACCGCGGGACGCCACCCCCACCCGATCGCGACGCACGCCCCCGCGGCGAGCGGCCCGACGAGGCCGATGCTCGACCCGACGCCGTTCGCCTCGGTCACCGCGGCGGACGCGGCGGGTCCGTGGTGCTGCGCGAGCCCGGCCTGCGACGCGGCGATCGCGACGTTGCCGCCGAGCGCGAGGACCGCGACGGCGGGCAGGCTCACCGCGAGCGATCGCGCCAGCACGAGCGCGAGGACGCCGACCGCGACAAGCACGAGACCGACGACGACGGCCGTGCGCCGGCCTGCGCGCGCCACGAGACGCGGGGCGACCCAGCTGGCGGCGATCGCGCCCACCGCCATCGCGGTGCCGTGCAGGCCGGCCTGCGCGTCGGAGATGCCGAGCTCGTCGGCGAGGAGCGGGACGCTCGGGTTGAAGCTGTACAGGAACCAGCCCCACGCCACGAAGCACCCGTAGAACGTCCAGGTCAGGCGGTCGCGACGCACCGACCGAGGATACGTGTCACCACGAGCGCCGGGACGGGACCGAGGACCGCCCGGCGCGTCACCGGGACGGGCGGCTCGCGCGCAGGCACGCGACGAGCGTGTCGAGCTCGCGCCGGTACTCGGGGGCGCGCGGGTAGCCGGAGTGCGCGACCACCTGCAGGAGGTACGCGTCGGCGTCGACCTCGCTCGCGGGGACGTCGACCGGCGAGTCCGCGTACCCGTCGACGGGGAACCCGATGAAGTCGGTCCGCCGCCAGAGGCTGCGCCACCGCACCGCGCAGGCACCGCCCGGGGGTGACGTGAGCGAGCCGAGCAGCGTCGGCTCGGTCCGGGGGCCGGGCACGGGCGACGGGTCGGCGGCCCACGGGTCGGCGGCCCACAGGAGGGCGCCCGGGCTCGGGCGCGTGCCGAGCACCTCGGGTCCGAACAGCTCCGGGAAGAAGCGTCCGAAGTACGCGCGCAGCTGCGTGCCGTAGGTCAGCAGGCCGACCCGGTGGTCGTGCGGCCCCGCGGGACCGTCCCACCGCGCCAGCAGGGTCGCGACGGCGACGACCCCGCCCAGGCTGTGCGCGGAGAGCAGCACGCGACGCCTCGCGCGGGTCGCCTCACCGCCGGGCAGCGGCGTGCCGTCGTCACCGAGCCACGCGTCGATGCGCGCCCTGAGCTCCGGCACGACGCGCTCGGCGTAGCACGGCGGTGCGAACGGGTGCGCGGCGCGCGGCAGGAAGCACATGAGGTCCCACAGCAGCCCCCAGGGACGCGCGAGCGCGTTCTTGGACCCGGCGAGCACGACGCTCGCGACGACGAGCCCGAACGCCGCGACCACCGCCGCGCCGGACAGGTCGACCGCGAGCGCCCACAGCGTGCCGAGCGCGCCGCCGTACGTCGCGCGCGGGTCGGGCAGCGCGAGCGAGCCGACGAGCGCGAGCAGGTGCAGCACCGCGACCGCGCCGACCAGGCGCTCCGCGCGCTGTGCGAGCGCGGCTCGTCGTCGTGCGGCCTGCACCGCGGCGTCCTCCCCCGTGGTCGGCCGCGGCTGCGCGCCGCCGGGCACGACGGGCACGACGGTGCGGCGCAGCGTCGCCGTGCGGATCCCGAGCACGACGAGGAGCAGGACGAGCAGCAGCACACCGGCCACGCTCGCGACCGCGAACTGCTCGTAGCCCGGCGGGACGTGCAGGTGCGCGGCGGCCGGGCCGTGCACGACCACCGGGTCGCGCAGCGGGTCCTGGGCCGCGGCGTCGTCGAGCGCCTGCTGGGTCTGCGTGGACAGGCGCTGGTTCTCCGCGGCCGCGGGCGCGTCGAGCCACGCCACCGTCCCGAGGACCGCGGCGGCGCTGAGCACCATCGCGAGCCCGCCCGCGAGCGCGAGCAGCACTGCCGGCCCGCGGCCCGCCCAGCCCTCGCACGCGCGACCGGGCCGTCGGCGGCTCACGACCGACGCGACGACGGTGAGCGTCACCAGGCAGAGCCCCGCGACCGTGCGCCACACGACGCCCCACGCGCCGGCGGACCACAGCACCGCGAGGCCGGCGCCGACGGCCGTCGCCAGGACGAGCGGCACCCACACCGCGGCGCGCAGGTGCGCACGGATCCCGACGGCCGCCAGCACGAGCAGGACCATGAGCGCGACGAGCGAGCGGGGCAGCGCGTGCAGCCCGAGGAAGGGCGGTGACGCGGCGTCGGCGGGACGCAGCGGTCCGTCTCCCGAGCGCGCGACCGCCACGACCACCCACCCCAGCAGCACGAGCGCGGCACCCAGGAGCAGCACCTCGGCGGTGCGCGAGACGCGCACCTCGGCGGCGAAGGTCGAGCGGCCTCCGCCCGGCGGGTCGAGGCGCAGCCGCCCCGTGCGCCACGCGGCCAGGGCGACCACCACGGCCGCGGCGAGGACGGCCAGCGCCCACGGCAGCCGCCCGTCCCGCGCCCACAGCGCGGCGTCCAGGCACCCCCGGGTCCCGAACCCGTCCGAGTGCGTGCACTGCGGCACGTCGCGGTACAGGTAGTGCCACGAGACGAGCCCCGCGAGGGTCGCGAACGCCGCCGCGAGGTGCGCGAACCACTGCACGGACGAGCGGCGGGCGTGCGTCCAGAACCCCGGCCGGGCGAGCAGCGGCCAGGTCCCGCGCGGGTCGAGCCCCGCGCCGTCGGCCAGGCCCCGCGCCTTCGTCGTCGACATGCGTCGCTCGTACCGGAGCCGCCCCGTCGAGCCGACCGCCGCGAGCACGACGAGCACCACCGCGGTCGCCGCGACGAGCGCGGCGGTGCGCTCGCCGGTGGACCAGCGCGCCGCCGCGTCGGCCCACCCGGGCAGCGCCGCGCAGACCTGCACGTAGGTGACCTCGCCCGACGACGTGCGCGGCCCGTAGCACTGCGCACCGACGACGCCGAGCGTCACGGTCGCGACCGTCGCGAGCCACAGCAGCGTGAGCAGGAGCCCGAACAGCCGCACGAGCCCACCGCCGGCCGACGACCGTCGCCCGTGCGGCTCGTCGGCGTCGCGCGACCAGTACGCGACGTTCGCGAGCCCGAACGGGATGATCAGCACCCACAGCGCGCGCACGACTCCCGCGACGAGCCCGCTCACGCGACCCAGGCCCGGGACGGCGGACAGCCGCGCCATCGCACCCCACGAGTACGCCTCGCGCCGGACGCCGGGGGGCACCTCGCGCGGGTCGCCCGCGCGACGCGGGACCGCTGCGGCCGCGGCGGTCGGGGCCCAGAAGCTGCCGAGCTCGTCGCCGTCGACCTGCTCGACCTGACCGGGCGCGAGCTCGAGCATGCTCGCGGGCGGCGTGTTGGCGACGCCGTGCACCCGCAGCTCCAGCACGTCGGGCGTCGTGGGCTCAGGCGTCGTAGGCCGATCCGTCCCGCGCCACCACCACCCCCACCGGTGCACGGTCGCCCCCTTCCCGGCGGCCCCCGCCACCCCCGTGGAGCGACCCTAGCCATCCCGGCTCCACGCCCGCCATGCCCGTCTCGTCCCGGTTCGGCGCGTCCGGCCGTGGTGCGCGGTCCGGGTCACGCACCCCGCACGCGACGAGGCCCGGGACGCGCTGCGCGTCCCGGGCCCCGTGCGTCAGGTCAGGCTGCCGCGCAGCTCGCGGTCAGGCCCGAGCTCGACCCCGAGCCGACGAAGCCGGCGGTGGCGCTCTGGCCGGACGCCAGCGTGCCGTTCCAGGCCGCGTTGCTGATCACGTTGCCGGAGGCGGTACCGCCCCACGCCTGCGTGACGGTCGCACCGTTGACGGTGACCTTCCAGCCCTTCAGCCCGCCGGACCCCGCCGTGACGACGACGTCCGCGACGTAACCGCCGGACCAGCTCGAGTTGACCTTCACGGTCGCGGTGCAGGCGCCGGTCGGCACCGTCGGCTCGTCCGTGGGCTCCTGCGTGGGCTCGTCGGTCGGCTCCTGCGTGGGCTCGTCCGTCGGCTCCTGCGTCGGCTCGTCCGTCGGCTCCTGCGTCGGCTCGTCGGTCGGCTCCTGCGTCGGCTCCTGCGTCGGCTCGCCGCCGCCCTCACCGATGATGATGTCGCTGCACAGGTAGTACGGCTGGTCGAGGTGGCTCGCCTGCCAGATCGTGTACAGCACGGCCCGGCCGCTGCGGTTCGGCAGCGACACGTCGGTCTGGTACAGGCCGGTCGTCGGGTACGAGCCCGTCGTCTTCACCAGGTCGAGCGAGCCCCACGTGAGGGCCTGCGTGGTCGGGTCGAAGCCCGGCTTCGTGACGTAGATCTTCAGGTAGTCGGCCCCGTGCTTCGCGCCGTCCGTCAGGGTCAGGCGGAACGAGTTCGGCACCCGCGTCGCCGTCCATGCGCCGACCGTGTCCATCGACTTGTACAGGCCGTTCTGCGTGCGGCCGCCGCTGCAGAGCTGCCCGTCGGGGATCACGGCCTGGTGCTGGCCGCCGACGTTCTCGCGGAACAGGCCGTTCCAGTTCCACATCGCGTTCGGGTTGTCCTGGAACGCCTGCCAGCACATCGGGTCGTCCGTCGCCATCTGGGGGTTGAGGTGGTCGTCGCCCCACCGCTCCCAGCAGCTGTAGTTGCGGGTCGGCGGGTCGGTCACCGAGCCGTGCGCGCTCGCCGACGGAGCCGCGAGCGTGAGGGCGCCCAGGCCCAGCGCGAGGGCCATCGGGACGGCCAGAGCGGCACGGCCCACACGGCGCAGGAGCCCTCGACGGGCGGGGGGTGCGGTCGATCGCATCGTTCCTCCAGGGGGAGTCGGTGTCCCGCGGACAGGCCGCCACGCTGCTGACCCGGCGCGGGCGCGGTCGCCACCACCGTCCACATCGACCACCTGGGTGAACAACGTCCGAAACGGTTCACCCCGGCAATCCGCGACGAACGTCCCTGTCGCACCCCTCGGCCGGGTCAGACCTCCTCGGTCGCCGCCGCCGCGAACTGGCTCTGGTACAGGCGCGCGTACGCGCCGCCCGCGGCCAGCAGCTCCTCGTGCGTCCCCTGCTCGACGATCGACCCGTGCTCCATCACCAGGATCGCGTCGGCATCCCGGATCGTCGACAGCCGGTGCGCGATCACGAACGACGTGCGCCCCGCGCGCAGCGCGTTCATCGCGCGCTGCACGAGCACCTCGGTCCGCGTGTCGACCGACGACGTCGCCTCGTCGAGGATGAGGATCGCCGGGTCGGACAGGAACGCGCGCGCGATCGTCAGGAGCTGCTTCTCCCCCGCCGAGACGCCCGTGCCCTCGTCGTCGATCACCGTGTCGTACCCGTCCGGCAGCGTCCGCACGAACCGGTCGACGTGCGTCGCCTCGGCCGCCGCGACCACCTGCTCGTGCGTCGCGCCGTCCACCCCGTACGCCAGGTTCTCCTCGATGGTCCCGCCGAACAGCCACGTGTCCTGCAGCACCATGCCCGTCTGCCGGCGCAGCTCGTCGCGCGTCAGGTCGCGGGTGTCCACGCCGTCGAGCGTGATGCGGCCCGCGTCGATCTCGTAGAACCGCATGAGCAGGTTCACCAGCGTCGTCTTGCCCGCACCCGTGGGACCGACGATCGCGACCGTGTGCCCCGGTTCCGCGACGAGCGACAGGTCGGTGATCAGGGGCGCGTCCGGCGAGTAGGAGAACGCGACGTGCTCGAACTCGACGCGCCCCCGCACGGGCCGGGCGAGGTGCGCGGGCGAGCGCGGGTCGGGCTCCTGCTCGGGGGCGTCCAGCAGCTCGTACACGCGCTCCACCGACGCGACACCCGACTGCAGGAGGTTCGCCATGCTCGCGAGCTGCGTGATCGGCTGCGTGAACTGACGCGAGTACTGGATGAACGCCTGCACGTCGCCCAGCGTCATCGCGCCCGACGCGACGCGCAGACCGCCGACGACGGCGACGATCACGTAGCTGAGGTTCGACAGGAACCCGAGCGCGGGCTGGATGGTGCCGGAGATGAACTGCGCGCGCCGGCTCGAGTCGTACAGCGCCTCGTTGCGCTCCGTGAACGTCGCCACGGCGTCGTCGGACCGGTTGAACACCTGCACGAGCATGTGCCCGGTGAACATCTCCTCGATGTGCGCGTTGACCTGCCCGGTGTAGGTCCACTGCTCGATGAACCGCGGGCGCGAGCGCCGGGCGATCAGCGCGGCGACGACCATCGACAGCGGTACCGTCACGAGCGCGACGACGGCGAGCAGCGGCGAGATCCAGAACATCATCGCGAGCACGCCGACCACGGTGAGCAGCGACGTGATGACCTGGCTGAGCGTCTGCTGCAACGTCTGGGCGACGTTGTCGATGTCGTTCGTCACGCGGGACAGCAGCTCGCCGCGCGGCTGGGAGTCGACGTAGGCGAGCGGGACGCGGCCGAGCTTGGCCTCGACGTCGGCCCGCAGGCGCAGCACGGTGCGCTGCACGACGCCCGCGGTCATGCGGCCCTGCGCCCAGCCGAACAGGAACGAGCCCACGTACACCGCGAGCACGACGAGCAGGATCGAGCCGAGCCGGTCGAAGTCCACCCCCTGGCCGGGCACCACCTGCATGCCCGAGACCATGTCCGCGAGCTGGCCCTGGCCCTGCGCACGCAGTCCCGCGACCGCGTCCGCCTGGGAGATCCCCGCGGGCAGCATCGAGCCGACGACACCCTCGAACAGCACGTCGGTCGCGGTGCCGAGGAGCTTGGGCCCGACCACCGCGAGCACCACCGACGCCACGCCGAGCACGACGACCGCGACGAGCCGCACCCGCTCGGGCCGCAGGTCCCGCAGGAACCGCCGTCCGGAGGTGCGGAAGTCCATGGACTTCTCGCCGGGCATGCCCATTGCACCCATGGGGCCGTGCCCGGGGCCGGGGCGCCGGGGCCCGGCGGGCCCCGCCGCAGCGGCTGCCGCGGCAGCGGGGGCCGGGGACGGGGCCGGGGACGGGGACGGCGCGGGACGGTCCGCCGGCGCGTTCATGCCGCCTCCTGTGCGCTGAGCTGGGAGTACACGATCTCCTGGTAGGTCGCGTTCGCCGCGAGCAGCTCGTCGTGCGTCCCCTGCCCGACCACGCGGCCGGCGTCGAGCACCACGATGTGCTCGGCGTGCCGGATCGTCGCGACGCGCTGCGCGACCACGAGCACGCCCGCGTCGCGGGTCTCGGGGACGAGCGCGGCGCGTAGCGCGGCGTCCGTGGCGTAGTCGAGCGCGGAGAACGAGTCGTCGAACAGGTACACGCGCGGCCGGGCGGCGAGCGCCCGCGCGATCGCGAGACGTTGGCGTTGCCCGCCCGAGACGTTGGTGCCGCCCTGCGCGATCGGTGCGTCGAGGCCGCCGGGCATGGCCTCGACGAACTCGCGGGCCTGCGCGACCTCCAGCGCGTGCCACAGCTCGTCGTCGCCCGCGCCCGGCGCGCCGTACTCGAGGTTCGAGCGCACCGTCCCCGAGAACAGGTACGGCTTCTGCGGGACCAGCCCGATCTGGGACCACAGCTCGGGCAGCGCGACGTCGCGCACGTCGACGCCACCGAGGAGCACCTGCCCGCCCGTCACGTCGTAGAGCCGTGGCACGAGGTGGAGAAGCGTCGACTTGCCCGACCCCGTCGAGCCGATGATCGCGGTGGTCCGGCCGGGCTCGACCACCAGGTCGACCTCCTCGAGCACGGCGCGCTCGGCACCGGGGTACCGGAACTCGACGCCCCGCAGCTCGAGCCTCGCGCGCGTCCGCGCGTCGGCGGGCAGCGCGACCGGTGCGACGGGCGGGAGCACGCTCGTCGTGGTCTCGAGCACCTCACCGACGCGACCCGCGGCCACGACCGCACGCGGGAACATCACGAACATCATCGTGCTCATCATCACGGCCATGAGGATGTACGCGATGTAGGACAGGAACGCCGTGAGCTGGCCGATCTGCATCGCGCCGTCCGCGACCCGGTGCCCGCCGAACCAGATGACGGACGTGCTGGTCACGTTCAGGACCAGCATCACGGCGGGGAACATCAGCGCCATGAGCTGCCCGGTGCGCAGCGACGTGTCGTACAGCGCGCGGTTCGCCTCGTCGAACCTGGCGGCCTCACGCTCCTCGCGGACGAACGCGCGCACCACCCGCACCCCGGCGATCTGCTCGCGCAGCACGCGGTTGATCGCGTCGATCCGCTTCTGCATCACCCGGAAGTACGGGATCATCCGTGAGACGACCGCCCCGATGACCAGCCCGAGCACGGGCACCGCGACCACGAGGATCCACGACAGCCCGACGTCCTCCTGCAGCGCCATGACCACACCCCCGACGAGCATGATCGGGGCCATCAGGACGAACGTGAACGTCATGAGCGCGACCATCTGGATCTGCTGCACGTCGTTCGTCGTGCGGGTGATCAGCGTCGGCGCGCCGAACTGCCCGAGCTCGCGCGCGGAGAACGTCTGCACGTGCGCGAACAGCCGTCGTCGCAGGTCGCGACCGAAGCCAGTCGCGGCGTAGGAGCCGTACCAGACCGCCCCGATCGCGGTGACGACCTGCACGAGGCTGACCGCGAGCATCACGCCGCCGAGCCGCATGATGGTCGCGGTGTCGCCCTGCGCGACGCCGTCGTCGATGATCCGCGCGTTCAGGCTCGGCAGGTAGAGCGTCGCGAGCGTCTGCACGAGCTGCAGGAGGACGACGGCGGTCACCGCCCCGGAGTACGGGCGCAGGTGCTCCTTCAGCAGTCGGTCGAGCATCGACGCTCCTCACGTCCGGGGGTCACGCGCGGCCACGTCCGCGCACGCGCGGGCCCGACCACCCGCACGCCACGCTAGATGACTGCTGTCTGCAGACGAACACAATTCGCCCTGAGCGCACCCCCGTCGCACCCCCGCCGCGGACGGTCGCGCGACGGGGGTGCCGTGGCAGATGAGGAGGGAGATGCGGTGGGAGATGCGGTGCCGGTGCGCGTCAGCCCTGGTCGCGAGGCTGCGGCGGCGCCGGCGGCTCGTCGCGGGTCGGGGCGGGCGGCGCGTCCTGCGGCGGGACCGGGGGGACGGGCGGCGCCGGCGGCGTCGCGGGACGCGGCGGGACCGCTGCGCCACCCGGGTGCTGCCCGAGCTCGGCCGCGGGGTCGAACGGACGCCCCGACAACGTGCCCGCGCTCGTCGCGTCGGCCGTCGCGGCCGCCGACTCGCGGCGAGCCTCGGCGAGCGCCTCGGCCGGGTCGGTGAGCGTCACGGGCGGCAGGTCGCCGTCCGCGAGCGGCGACTCCCCGGCGGGACGGTCGGCCTCGGTGGCGCCCGGCGCGGGCCACCCGCCGAACCCCTTGGCCATCTGCCCGAGCGCGCCCGTGAGCTCGGCGGGCAGGAACCACATCTTGTTCGACGGGTACGCCGCGATCTTCGGCAGCGTCTGCAGGTACTGGTAGGCGAGCAGCTTGGGGTCGGCGTCGCCGCGGTGCACGGCGTCGAAGACCTGCAGGATCGCGCGCGCCTCGCCCTCGGCCCGCAGGATCGCGGACTGCGCCTCACCCTCGGCCCGCAGGATCGCCGACTGCTTCTCGCCCTCCGCGGTGAGGATCTGCGACTGCTTGACGCCCTCCGCGGTGAGGATCGCCGCGCGACGGTCGCGCTCGGCACGCATCTGCTGCTCCATCGAGCCCTGGACCGACGCGGGCGGGTCGATGGCCTTGAGCTCGACGCGGTTGACGCGGATGCCCCACTTGCCGGTCGCCTCGTCGAGCACGCCGCGGAGCTGGCCGTTGATCTGGTCGCGGCTCGTGAGGGTCTGCTCGAGGTCCATCGAGCCGATGACGTTGCGCAGCGTGGTGACGGTGAGCTGCTCGATGCCGGTGATGTAGTTCGCGATCTCGTAGACCGCGTCCTTCGGCGACGTCACCTGGAAGTAGATGACCGTGTCGATGCTGACGACGAGGTTGTCGGACGTGATGACGGGCTGCGGCGGGAACGAGACGACCTGCTCGCGCAGGTCGACGCTCGCGCGCACGCGGTCGATGAACGGGATGAGCAGGTGCAGGCCCGCGTCCAGGGTCCGGCTGTAGCGTCCGAGCCGCTCGACGATGACCGCGACCGCCTGCGGCACGATCCGCACGGACCGGAACAGCGCGACGAGCACGAAGATCAGGACGAGCCCGCCCACCACGATCAGCGCGAGCTGGCCGACGTCGGTGGTGTCCTCGGTCATGGAGCCTCCTTGGTCCGTTCGGTGGTGCCGCGCTAGGGGCGTGGCGTGGGGACGACGACCGCGGTCGCGCCGTCGATGCGGGTGACCGTGACCTCGGTGCCGGGGGTCAGGGCGTCGCCGTCGGACGTCCGCGCGCTCCACACCTCACCCGCGAGCTTGACCCGCCCGGTCTCGCCCGTGACCGTCGCGATCACGACCGCCGGACGGCCGACGAGAGCGGACGCGTTGGTCTCGACGAGTGGCGTGCGTCGCCGCAGGTGCCGCAGCAGCCACGGCCGCAGCGTGACGAGCAGCAGCACGGACACGACGGCGGCGACGACGATCTGCACCCACAGCGGCGCTCCCGCGGCGCTGGCGACCCCGCCGGCGAGGGCCCCGCCCGCGGCCATGATGAAGACGAGCTCGAGCGAGAGCATCTCCAGGATGCCGAGCACCAGGGCGCTGCCGACCCACCAGAGCCACTCCACCGTGCGTACCTCCCGATCGTCAGCCGTGCACCGATCCTAGGCACACTCTTGACGGTCTCGTGAGGATTCGGGTGCCGAGCGCCCACAAGGAGCGACGTGCGGGCGACGAACGGTCAGGCAGGCGGTCAGGCGAGCGTCGCGGCGCGGGCGGACCAGCGGCCCGCGTGGCGGTCGAGCAGCAGGTCGATCCCGAACGCGCCCGAGAGCTGCTCGGCCGTGAGGACCTCCTCGATGGGGCCGGACGCGTGGACCGCACCGTCGCGCAGGAGCAGCAGGTGCGTGAAGCCCGGCGGGATCTCCTCGACGTGGTGCGTGACGAGCACCAGCACGGGCGAGCGGCGGTCGTCGGCCAGCTCGGCGAGCGCGCCGACGAGCTCCTCGCGGCCACCGAGGTCGAGCCCCGCCGCGGGCTCGTCGAGCAGCAGGAGCTCGGGGTCGGCCATCAGGGCACGGGCGATCTGCACGCGCTTGCGCTCACCCTCGCTGAGGGTACCGAAGTACCGGTCGCCGAGGTGCTCGACCCCGAACGCCCGCAGGAGGTCGGTCGCGCGGGTCTCGTCGAGGTCCTCGTACTCCTCGCGCCACCGCCCCGTCATGCCGTACGCGGCGGTCAGCACCACGTCGCGCACGAGCTCACCCGTGGGGATCTTGTCGGCGAGCGCGGAGCTGGACAGCCCGATGCGCGGCCGCAGCTCGAAGACGTCGACGTTGCCGAGCCGGCTGCCGAGGAGCTGCGCCGAGCCGCTCGTCGGGTGCATGCGCCCCGAGGCGACCTGCAGCAGCGTCGTCTTGCCCGCGCCGTTGCGTCCCAGGACGACCCAGCGCTCACCCTCGGCGACCGTCCACGACACGCTGTCGAGGATCGTCGTCGTCCCCCGTCTGATCGTCACGTCCTGGAGGTCGAGCACGTCGGTCATGGCACGACCCTAACGTTCGAGCGCCCGTCCCCGCGCACACGCCTCGCGACGGACGGCAGGCCCGGACGCCGTACCGTGGGCGGGTGCCCGACCTCGACCTGCCCCGGGGCGCCGTGCTCGCGCTGTGGCTCGGCGCGACCGCCGCCCGCCCCGCCGGCTCCCCCGTGCCCACGGCCGCACTGCGCGGCGTGCAGGGCGACGACGAACCGCACGAGGTGGTGGACGCGACCGGCTCCCGCCTCGACCTCGCCGACGCGCTCGCGTCGTGGACGGCCCCCGACCTCGACGTCGTCGCGCTCCTGCCGGCCCCCGGCGACGTCGCGGGCGTGCCCGCCGCGGTGAGCGCGCAGGCGCTCGACGCGCGTGAGGTCGTCCTGCTGCGCTCGGCAGGCCGCAGCCTCGCGCTCGTCCCGGAGGTCACCGGGTTCGGCTCGGCGCTCGAGCCCGGGCACCTGGTCACGTGGCACGCCACCGAGGTGCCCGACTGGACGCTGGCGGTGCAGGGGCTCGGCACGCTCGAGGACGCCGACCGAGGCCTGCGGCGCGGCCTGACGGACGTCACGGACGCGCTCGTACGCCTCGACGTGGCCCACTGGGACGACGCGCACGCGACGCAGGTGGTCGCGCTGCGCGACGCGGGCGTGCCGACGTGGCGGCTGCCGGACCGTCTCGACGCGCGCCGCGGTCGGATCCTCGCGAGCGCCGCGCGGCTGCTCGCGATCGTGGACCTCGCGACCCGCGACGACGGCGGCGCCGTCAACCTGTGGCAGGCCGACCAGCGCACCGCCGCGCTGCGCGACGTCGACCGGCTCGCGCGTCGTGCGCTGTCCGCCGCGACGTTCGCCGGCCCGGCCGCGGGCCCGGGTCCTCAGGCGAGCACGCCTCGGTAGACCTCGAGGGTGCGCTCGGCGACGGCCGCCCATGAGAAGTGGTCCTCGACCCGCTGCCGGGCCGCCAGGCCCCACCGCCGGGCGCGCTCGACGTCCGTGACCGCCTCCGTGAGCGCGGCGGCGAGGTCGGCGACGAACCGCTCGGGGTCGCGCGGTGTACCCGTGCCGTCCTGCACCTGGTCGATCGGGACGAGCCAGCCCGTGACGCCGTCGTCGACGACCTCGGGGATGCCGCCCGTCGCGGTGCCGACCACGGGCAGCCCGACGGCCATGGCCTCGAGGTTGACGATGCCGAGCGGCTCGTAGACCGACGGGCAGACGAACACCGTCGACGCGGCGAGGACGGCGACGAGGTCCTCGCGCGGGAGCATCTGCTCGATCCACACCACTCCCGAGCGGCGCGTGCGCAGCGCCTCGACGAGGCCCGTGACCTCGGCGGCGATCTCGGGGGTGTCGGGTGCGCCCGCGCACAGCACGAGCTGCACGTCGGCCGGCAGCGACTCGGCCGCGCGCAGCAGGTACGGCAGACCCTTCTGGCGCGTGATGCGCCCGACGAACACGACCGCGGGACGCGTCGGGTCCATACCGAGCGCGCGCACGGTCTCGTCCGCGTGCGCGAGCGCGGCCTCGTCGGTGGGCCGACGCCATGCCGCCAGGTCGATGCCGTTGTGCACGACGTGCACGCGTGCGGGGTCGACCGCGGGGTAGCTGCGCAGGATGTCCTCGCGCATGCCGCCCGAGACGGCGATCACCGCCGCCGCGCCCTCGTAGGCGGTGCGCTCGACCCAGCTCGAGACCGCGTACCCACCGCCGAGCTGCTCGGCCTTCCACGGCCGCAGCGGCTCCAGGCTGTGCGCCGTGAGCACGTGCGGCACGCCGTGCAGCAGCCCGGCGACGTGCCCGGCGAGGTTCGCGTACCACGTGTGCGAGTGCACCAGGTCGGTCGCGACGTCGTCCTCGCCCGCACCGATGCCCGCACCGATGCCCGCGACGATCTCGAGGTCGACCCCGAGCGTCTGCAGCGCCGCGTTGGTGCCCGACAGACCCCCCGGGACCGAGTAGCCGTGCACGCCCTGCTCGCGCGCCGCGTCGTCGCGTGGCCCGTCGAAGCAGTGCACGCGCACGTCGAGGCTGCCCCGCAGCACCGCGGCCAGCTCCGCGACGTGCACCCCGGCCCCTCCGTAGACGTGCGGGGGGTACTCCCGGGTGAGCATGTCGACGCGCACTGACGACCTCCGTGGACGGCGGCCCGCACGCACCGGCGGGCCGTGATGCGCGACACGCTAGCGCGTGAACGCGCCCTGGCCTCGCCCGCACCGCCTGTCGGGCCTAGGGTTCGGGGCATGGCACAACCGCGCGTCCTGGCCATCGTCCTCGCAGGTGGCGAGGGCAAGCGACTCATGCCGCTCACGGCCCACCGGGCGAAGCCGGCAGTCCCGTTCGGCGGGATCTACCGGCTCATCGACTTCGCCCTGTCGAACGTCATCAACTCCCACTACCTGCACGTGATCGTGCTGACGCAGTACAAGTCCCACAGCCTGGACCGGCACGTCTCGAAGACGTGGCGCATGTCGGCCCTGCTCGGCAACTACGTCGCCGCCGTCCCCGCGCAGCAGCGCGTCGGCAAGCACTGGTACCTCGGCAGCGCCGACGCGATCTACCAGTGCCTGAACATCATCGACGACGAGCGCCCCGACATCGTGGTCGTGGTCGGCGCCGACCACGTCTACCGCATGGACTTCTCCCAGATGGTCGACGCGCACATCGCGTCCGGTGCCGAGCTGACCGTCGCGGGCATCCGCCAGCCGATCGAGGAGGCCGACCAGTTCGGCGTCATCGAGACGCACCCGGACGACCCGACGCGCATCAGGGCGTTCCGCGAGAAGCCGACCGACGCGATCGGCCTGGCGGACTCGCCGCACGAGGTGCTCGCCTCGATGGGCAACTACGTGATCGACGCCGACGCCCTGGTGAAGGCCGTGACGGTCGACGCCGAGGACGTGAACTCCCGGCACGACATGGGTGGCGACATCGTGCCGTGGTTCGTCGAGCGCGGGACCGCGGGCGTGTACGACTTCATCCGCAACGACGTGCCGGGCTCGACGCCCCGTGACCGGGACTACTGGCGCGACGTCGGGACGATCGACGCGTTCTACGAGGCGAACATCGACCTCATCGCGGTCGAGCCGGTGTTCAACCTGTACAACGACGAGTGGCCCCTGCACACCGGCTACACGGGTCTGCCGCCGGCCAAGTTCGTGCACGCCGGCGCGGGCCGTCTCGGGCACGCCGCGGACTCGATCGTCTCCCCGGGCGTCGTCGTCTCGGGTGCGACGGTGTCCGGCTCGGTGCTCTCCCCGGGCATCCGGCTGCACTCGTGGGCGCAGGTCACGGACTCGGTGCTGATGGACGGCGTGCAGGTCAGCCGGTACGCGCAGGTGCACCGCGCGATCCTCGACAAGAACGTCATCGTCCCCGAGCGGGCGCGCATCGGGCTCGACCACGAGCACGACCGCGCGCGGGGCTTCACCGTGACCGAGTCCGGGCTCACCGTGGTCCCGAAGGGCTCGATCATCACGGACTGACCTTTGCTCGGCGTCGTGCGTGCGGGCCGGACCGTCGGCGTGGACGGTCCGGCCCGCGGCGCGTCGCGCTCGGTACCCTGCACGCCGTGACGAACGCTGCCGCCGGCCTGCTCGTGATGGACGTCGACTCCACGCTCATCACGGGCGAGGTGATCGAGATGCTCGCGGAGCACGCGGGGTCCGCCGAGCTCGTCACGCAGATCACCGAGCGCGCCATGCGCGGCGAGCTGGACTTCGCGGCGTCGCTGCACGAGCGCGTCGCGACCCTCGCCGGGCTGCCCGTGAGCGTGCTCGACGACGTGCGTGCGCAGATGCGGCTCTCCCCCGGCGCTCGCGAGCTCGTCGCGGCCGTGCAGGAGCGGGGGTGGGCCGTCGGGCTCGTCTCGGGCGGGTTCGTCGAGCTCGTGACGCCGCTGGCCGCGTCGCTGGGCATCTCGCTCGTGCGCGCGAACCGGCTCGAGGTCGGCGACGGACGACTCACGGGACGCGTCACGGGCGCCGTCGTGGACCGCGCCGCGAAGGCGGTCGCGCTGCGCGACTACGCCGCGAGCGTCGGTGTCGACCTCGCGGCGACGGTCGCGATCGGCGACGGCGCGAACGACCTCGACATGCTCGCGACGGCCGGCTTCGGCATCGCGTACAACGCCAAGCCGGTCGTCGCGCAGCAGGCCGACGCGACGATCGAGGGGCGCCTCGACGCCGCCCTCACCCTCGCGCCGTTCGCCTGACGCCCGGCGTCAGGACGCGGTGACCAGGCGCAGGAGCCGGGCGGCGCGCGGCTGGAGGTCGGCCCATGCGCCGTCGAGCTCGAGCCACGACCACGACGCGGTCGGCACACCCACCTGCACGCGCGCGACCGCGGCCTCGTCGGAGCCGGGTCCGGCGAGCGTCGCGGCGGCGTGCGACATGGTCGGCTCGTGCCCGACGACGACGAGCGTGCGCACCGCGGCGGGAGCGGACGCGACGAGCGAGAGCAGCGAGCGCACGCCCGCGTCGTAGACCTCGCCCAGGTACTCGACCGGCGGCTCGAGGCCGAGCGCGCCGCGCACGAGCTCCCAGGTCTGACGTGTCCGCACGGCGCTGGAGCACCACACCAGGTCGGGAGCGACCCCGGCCTCGGCCATCGCCGCGCCCACGAGCGGGCACTGCCGGCGCCCCGCGAGCGCGAGCGGGCGCTCGTGGTCGGGGATGCCGTCGGGGTGCTCCGCCTTGGCGTGGCGCAGCAGCACGAGCCGTCGCGTGCTCACGGGGTCAGCGTGCCACTCGGGCACGTCTCCCGCCCGCACCGCGTCACCGGCCCGGGTCACTGACCCATCGCGTGCACGCCGCCGTCGACGTGCACGATCTCGCCGGTGGTCGCGGGGAACCAGTCGGACAGCAGCGCGGCCACGGCGCGCGCGGCGGGCTCCGGGTCGGTGACGTCCCAGCCGAGCGGCGCCCGGTCGGACCAGCGCGACTCCATCGTCTCGAAGCCGGGGATGGACTTCGCGGCGGTGGTGCGGATCGGGCCGGCGGAGACGAGGTTGACGCGCACACCCGACGGGCCGAGGTCACGCGCGAGGTAGCGCGCGGTCGACTCGAACGCGGCCTTCGCGACACCCATCCAGTCGTAGACCGGCCACGCGAACTTGGCGTCGAACGTCAGGCCGACGACGGAGCCGCCCTCGGTGAGCAGCGGCTGCGCGGCCACCGCGAGCGACTTGAGCGAGTACGCGGAGACCTCGAGCGCGGTGGACACGTCCGCCCACTCGCCCGCGAGGAAGTTGCCGCCCATGACGGACTGGGGGGCGAACCCGATCGAGTGGACGACGCCGTCGAGACGGTCGACGCCGGCCTCGCGCACGCGGTCCGCGAGCGCCGCCAGGTCGTCGGCGTCGGTGACGTCGAGCTGGACCACGGGCGCCTCGACGGGCAGGCGGCGGGCGATGACCTGGGTGAGCCGGAACTGCCGGCCGAAGGACGTCAGGACGACCTGCGCCCCCTCCTCCTGGGCGAGGCGCGCGACGTGGAACGCGATCGATCCGTCCGTCAGGACGCCGGTGACGAGGAGCTTCTTGCCGGTGAGCAGGCCCATGGTGTGTGTCTCTCTTCCGTGGTGCGGGGGTTCGAAGGGTGGGTCAGTGGCCCATGCCGAGGCCGCCGTCGACGGGCAGCACGGCGCCGCTGACGTACCCCGCGGCGGGCGACGCGAGGAACTCGACGGCCGCGGCGACCTCGTCGGGTGTGGCGAAGCGGCCCGCGGGGATCGCGGCCTTGTAGGACGCCTGCGTCGCCTCGGGCAGCGCGCGCGTCATGTCGGTGTCGATGAAGCCGGGTGCGACGACGTTCGCGGTGATCCCGCGGCCGCCGAGCTCGCGCGTGATGGACCGCGCCATCCCGACGAGGGCGGCCTTGGAGGACGCGTAGTTGACCTGCCCGGGACCGCCGTACAGACCCACGACCGACGAGATGAGCACGATTCGCCCGCGACGCAGCCGGATCATGGGCTTGCTGGCGCGGCGCACGCACCGGAACGCGCCCTTGAGGTTCACGTCGAGGACCTCGTCGAACTCCTCGTCCGTCATCCGCATGAGGAGCTGGTCGCGGGTGACGCCCGCGTTCGCGACGAGCACCTCGACCGGGCCGAGCTCGGCCTCGACCGCCGTGAACGCGGCGTCCACGGACGCGCTGTCCCGCACGTCCCCGACCACGCCGAGCACGCCCGGCGGCAGCTCGCCGGCCCGGTAGATCGTCGCGACCCGGTCCCCCGCGGCCACGAACCGCTGCGCGATCGCCCGGCCGATGCCGCGGTTGGCGCCCGTGACGAGCACGACGCGCGGCGCGGGCCGCTCGTCGCCGGACGGGACGCTGGAGTTGTCGGAAGTCTCAGGCACGAGTCACGACGGTAGCCGAGCAGGTGCGCTCGTCGCCGTTCCCGCGCGGCACAGGTTGTCGCGCCCCAGTTGGGGGAAGTGCACAAGAGCGGCGGACGTGGTCCGTGGGTCGGCGCTGGCGCGCAGGAACGTACGATCGAGGCGTGAGGTCACGTCGAGGCGAGGAGCCGGTCCAGCGGATCACCGCTGCGCCCGAACCGCTCGCCGAGGACGTCGCCCGGCGCCAGCGCCGGTACCTCGCCCAGATGGGCGTCCGCCTCGTGTGCTTCGTGCTCACGATCATCACGTGGTCGCACGTGCCGCGGTGGGTGTCCCTGGTGCTCGTCGTCGCCGCCGTGGTGCTGCCGTACGTGGCGGTCATCTTCGCCAACGCGGGCCGCGAGCGTCGCGACGACGCCGAACCCTTCGCCGACCTGCGCGAGATCGGCCCCGGCGGCCGGCCGGGCCGGATCGGCGACACACCCGACGACCCCGCGGGAGGCCGCGCGTGACCCTGCCCGTGCCGGACCCGGTGGACGACCCGATCTGCAGCGCACGCGGCTGCCGGCGGGACGCCACGTGGGCGCTGCTGTGGAACAACCCGAAGCTGCACGTGCCCGAGCGCCGCAAGGTGTGGCTCGCGTGCGACGAGCATCGCGAGCACCTGACGCAGTTCCTCGACGTGCGCGGCTTCCTCAAGGACACCGTCCCGGTGGCGGAGCTCGCGTCGTCGGACGCGCCGTGAGCGCTGCCCGGCGTCGGGCCGTCGTCCTGGTGCTCGTCGGCGTGCTCGTCGCGGTGGCGTGCACGTTCCTGGGTCGCTGGCAGTGGCACCGCCACGAGTGGCGGGACGCGCAGATCGCGACGGTCGAGCGCAACTACGACGCTCCCCCGGTCCCCCTGGCCGACGTGCTGGCAGCACCAGGCGACCGGCTCGCGGACGCCGACGAGTGGTCGCAGGTCCGCACGACGGGTCGCTACCTCACGGACGCGACGGTCCTGCTGCGCAACCGACCGGTCGAGGGCAACCCGGCGTACCACGTGCTCGTCCCGTTCCGGGTCACGGGCACCGACGCGGTGCTCGTCGTCGACCGCGGCTGGGTGCCGACCGGTGCGGACGCGAGCGCCGGCGTCGACGTGCCCCCGCCGCCCGCGGGCGAGGTCGGGCTCGTCGTGCGCGTGCGGCACGCCGAGCAGCCGAGCGACCGCGGCGCGCCCGCGGGGTCGGTGCAGGCGCTGCACCCGGCGCAGGTCGCCGCCGCCGCGGGGCTCACGGACGCCGCGGTCTACGCGGACGCGTACGGGCAGCTCGTCGCCGAGGACCCGGCACCCGCGACACCCCTCGGGGCGTTGCCCGCACCCGACCTCGACCCCGGCTCGCACCTGTCGTACGCGTTCCAGTGGTGGGCGTTCGCGCTGGGCGGCCTGCTGGGCTTCGCCTGGCTCGCCCGCCGCGAGGTCGTCGAGGAGCGCGACGGCACGGGCGCACCGTTCGAGCCGTCCGAGCCCGCGGGCGGGACGGCACCGGCCGCGCCGGCACGCCCCGCCCGGCCCCGCCGGCGCGAGGGCCGGGCCGAGGCCGAGGAGGACGCCCTCATCGACGCCCAGACGCCCGACGACGCGAGCCGCACGGCCCGCTGAGCACGCTCAGGCCAGCGTGATCAGGTCCAGGTAGTCGGCGCTCCACAGGTCCTCGTCACCGTCCGGCAGCAGGAGCACGCGCTCCGGGTCCAGCGCGGCGACCGCGCCCTCGTCGTGGCTCACGAGCACCACGGCACCCTGGTACCCCCGCAGCGCCGCGAGGATCTCCTCGCGGCTCGCCGGGTCGAGGTTGTTCGTCGGCTCGTCGAGCAGCAGGACGTTCGCCGCCGAGACGACGAGCGCCGCGAGCGCGAGCCGCGTCTTCTCCCCGCCCGAGAGCACGCGCGCCGGCTTGTCGGCGTCGTCGCCCGAGAACAGGAACGAGCCCAGGACGGAGCGGACCTGCGTGTCGGAGAGGTCCGGCGCCGCCGAGCGCAGGTTCTCCACCACCGTGCGCTCGAGGTCGAGCGTCTCGTGCTCCTGCGCGTAGTACCCGAGCTTGAGGCCGTGCCCGGGGTGCACCTCGCCCGTGTCCGGGGTCTCGATGCCCGCGAGCAGCCGCAGCAGGGTGGTCTTGCCCGCGCCGTTGAGACCGAGCACCACGACACGTGAGCCGCGGTCGATCGCCAGGTCGACGCCCGTGAAGACCTCCTGCGAGCCGTACGACTTCGACAGGTCCGACGCCGTGAGCGGCGTGCGTCCGCACGGCGCCGGGTCGGGGAACCGCAGCTTGGCGACCTTGTCGCTCGCGCGGACCTCCTCGAGGCCCGACAGCATCCGCTCGGCGCGCCGCGCCATGTTCTGCGCCGCGACGGCCTTGGTCGCCTTGGCGCGCATCTTGTCCGCCTGCGCGAGCAGCGCCGCGGCCTTCTTCTCGGCGTTCGCACGCTCCCGGCGACGCCGCTTCTCGTCGGTCTCGCGCTGCAGCAGGTAGGCGTCCCAGCCGAGGTTGTACTGGTCGAGCGCGGCGCGGTTCGCGTCGAGGTGGAACACCTTGTTGACGGTCGCGCGCAGCAGCTCGGCGTCGTGCGAGATGACGACGAAGCCGCCCGAGTACGCCTTGAGGTAGTCGCGCAGCCAGGCGATCGAGTCGGCGTCGAGGTGGTTCGTCGGCTCGTCGAGCAGGAGCGTCTCGACACCGGAGAACAGGATCCGCGCGAGCTCGACCCGGCGGCGCTGGCCGCCGGACAGCGTCCCGAGCGTCTGGGCGAGCACACGGTCGTCGAGCCCGAGGTTCGCGGTGATGCGGTGCGCCTCCGACTCGGCGGCGTAGCCGCCCGCCGCGGTGAACCGGGCCTCCAGGCGCGAGTAGCGCGCCATCGCCTTGTCCCGCTCGTCGTCGGTGCCCTCGGCCATGACCTGCTCGGTCGCGCGCATGCTGCGCACGATCTCGTCGAGGCCGCGCGCCGACAGCACGCGGTCGAGCGCGAGCACGTCGAGGTCACCGGTCGCGGGGTCCTGCGGCAGGTAGCCGACCTCCCCGCGCGTGATCGTGCCGCTCGTCGGCTGGGCCTGGCCCGCGAGCGTCTTGGTGAGGGTCGTCTTGCCGGCGCCGTTGCGGCCGACGAGACCGATGCGGTCGCCCGCAGCGATGCGGAACGAGGTCTCGGCGAGCAGCTCGCGTGCGCCGATGCGCAGGCCGACGCCGTGGGCGGTGATCACGTGGTGGTTTCCTCCGGAAAGCCCGCGCCTGTCTTGGGCGGGCGCACAAACGCCGTCCATCCTAACGAGCACTAGCGTGACGACCGTCGTCCTTTCCCCCGCCCACCGGCGGGACAGCGGCGCCGTCCGGCACGGACGGGCGCGGCGACGACGAGCACGAGCGCACGAGCGCGGACGACGACCCGACCGATCCCGCACGACGACGCACCGGAGCACCGACCCGAGGGGGCCACCCGTGACCGACGCACGCCAGCACTCCGCACCGCCCGGGACCGCGATCGCGGACGCCCCGCCGTCCCCCGCGCTGCCCGACCCGGCCGCGGTGCTGGACGTCGCGCTGCCCGAGCCCGCCGAGCGGGCGCTCCCCGCGACGGCCGACGTCGCACTCGTCGCGGTCTTCGCCGCGTTCATCGCGGTGTGCGCGGTCGTCCCCGGCATCCCGACGGGCACCGGGGTGCCCGTCACGCTCCAGACCTTCGGAGTCGTGCTGGCCGGCCTGGTGCTCGGCTGGCGCCGCGGCGCGCTCGCCGTGCTGCTCTACCTCGCCGTGGGGCTCGCGGGCGTGCCCGTGTTCTCGGGCGGCACGGGTGGCCTGGCGGTGCTCGCCGGGCCCAGCGTCGGCTACCTGCTGGGCTTCCCGCTGGCCGCCGCGCTCGCGGGCGTCCTCGCGAGCGCCGCGCGCAAGGCGACCGGCCCAGCGCGTTACCTCGTCCTCGTCGCGAGCGGCCTCACCGCCACCGCGCTCACCGTCCACCCGCTGGGCATCGCGGGCATCGTGCTGCGCACCGACCTCACGGCCGGTGAGGCCTTCGCGGCGGGCGCCGTGTTCTTCCCCGGGGACACCGTGAAGACCCTCCTCGCGGCCGCGGTCGCGCTCGCGGTGTTCGCCGCCTACCCGGACCTGCTGCGCCGGCGCCGCTGATGATCGAGCTGAGCGAGGCGCTCGTCACGGCCTGGACGCCCGACCCCTCGGGCGGCCCGGACACCGTGACGCGCCTGCTCGGCCCGGTCACGCTGCGTCTCACCGAACGGCGCGTGGCGGTCGTCGGCGCGAACGGCTCCGGCAAGTCGACGCTCGCACGCCTGCTCAACGGGCTCGTGCTGCCGTCGTCCGGGACCGTGCGCGTCGACGGGCTCGACACGCGTACCGACGGACCGGCCGTCCGGCGGCGCGTCGGCTTCGTGTTCACCGACCCCGACGCGCAGCTCGTCATGCCCACCCCCGTCGAGGACGTCGCGCTGTCGCTGCGGCGCAGCGTGCCCGACGCGCGCGAGCGCGAGGCCCGGGCCCGTGCGGCACTCGCGCGCGTCGGGCTCGCGGACCGCGCCGACCTGCCCGTGCACGCGCTGTCCGGCGGGCAGCGCCAGCTCCTCGCGCTCACGTCCGTGCTCGCGACCGACCCCGACGTGCTGGTCTGCGACGAGCCGACGACGCTGCTCGACCTGCGCTGGCGCGCGGTGGTCGACGACCTGCTCGCCGACCTGCCGCAGCAGGTCGTGGTCGTCACGCACGACCTGGACGCCGCGCAGCACGCCGAGCGCGTCCTCGTCGTCGACGACGGCCGGGTGGTCCACGACGGCGAGCCGTCCGCCGCCGTCGCCGCGTACCGGGACCTCATGGCGTCGTCCCCCGTGCGCGCCGGCGACGTCCCGTGACCCGCCCCGGCACGCCGCTGCGGCCCGTCTGGTCCGGCCCGCTCGGGATGCACCAGCCGGGCACCTCGGTGCTGCACCGGGCGCCCGCGCTCCGCAAGCTCGCGGCGCTCGCACTGGCCGGCGTCGTCGTCCTCGTCGTCCGCGGAGCCGCGTCGGCGCTCGTCGCGCTCGCCGTCGCCGCCGCCAGCCACGCCGTCGCGAGACTCTCGTGGCACCGCACGCGCAGCGGCCTCGTGCGCGTCGGCGCCGTCGCGCTCCTGGTCGGCGGGTACCAGGCATGGTCACGCGGCTGGGCGTCGGGCGTCGAGACCGCCGCCGACCTCGTCGCGCTCGTCCTGCTCGCCACCGTCGTCACCGCGACCACGCGCGCCGACGACCTGCTCGACGCGCTGCGCCGTGCCGCCGGGCCGCTGCGGCACGTCGGCCTCCCCCCGCAGACCGTCGCGCTCGCGGTGAGCCTCATGCTGCGCTCCGTCCCCGTCCTGCTGCACGCCGCGCACGAGTCCCGCGACGCCGCACGGGCGCGCGGGCTCGCCCGCTCGCCGCGCGCGCTCGTCGTGCCGGCCGCGGTGCGCATGGTCGGCCACGCACGCGCGACGGGCGAGGCGCTCGCCGCGCGCGGGATCGGCGAGGGCTGAATCGCGCGGTGCCCGTGCACGGACTACCGTCCCGGGTGTGACGTTCCAGGAGGGTGGCAGCTTCGGCGGCGGACGCGTGCAGTCGCGCCGCTCCGCCGGCGGGCGTGGCATGGCGATCGGCGGCGGCGTCGGCGGTCTCGGGTTGCTCGTGATCCTCGCGATCACGCTGCTGTCCGGGGGCAACGTGGACCCCGGCGCGCTCCTCGGTGGTGGCGGGGGCGAGCCCGGGCAGGACGGCACCGTCGGTGCCTGCACGGCCGAGCAGGCCAACACCGACCGCGCGTGCCGCCTGTCCGCGACCCTCGACTCCCTCGACACGTACTGGACGCCCACCCTGCGCAAGGCGGACGCGACCATCCCGGAGGCCGTGGAGTTCACGTCCGCGGTGCGGACCGCGTGCGGCGACGCGTCGTCGTCGTCCGGGCCGTTCTACTGCCCCGGGGACCGGACGATCTACCTCGACCTGGGCTTCTTCGACCTGCTGACCAGCCAGTTCGGCGCGAAGGGCGGCCCGCTCGCCGAGATGTACGTCTACGCGCACGAGTACGGCCACCACGTCCAGAACGTCACCGGCGTGTTCGACTCCTCCGACCGCCGCGGGTCGGGCGCCGGGTCGGACTCCGTGCGCGTCGAGCTCCAGGCCGACTGCTATGCGGGCATGTGGGCCGGCAACGCCGCGACCACCGAGGACCCCGACACCGGTGTCACCTACCTCAAGCCCATCACCGCCGACGAGCTCGCGCAGGCGATCGACGCGGCCGCAGCCGTGGGCGACGACCACATCCAGCAGCAGTCGGGCGGCGGTGTGAACCCCGACTCGTGGACCCACGGCTCGAGCGAGCAGCGCCAGCGCTGGTTCACCACCGGCTACCAGCAGCGCGACCTCGCGGCGTGCGACACCTTCGCCGCCGACACGCTCTGACGCCCGCATCGGGCAGACTCCGGGCATGAGCACCGACGACAGCTCCGCCCGCGTGGGCGTCTATCTCGACTTCGACAACATCGTCATCTCCCGCTACGACCAGCTCCACGGTGACGGCTCGTGGCGCAAGGACAACGCGCGTGACGCCGGTAAGGACGTCGCCCCTCGGCTCGACGCCGCCCGGGTCGACGTGAGCGCGCTCCTCGACTACGCGTCGTCGTTCGGCACGCTCGCCGTGACCCGCGCGTACGCCGACTGGTCGGTGCCGGCCAACGCGGCGTACCGGCGCCAGCTGGTGGACCGCGCGATCGACCTCACGCAGCTCTTCCCTGCGTCCGGTACCAAGAACGGCGCCGACATCCGGCTCGCCGTGGACGTGCTCGAGGACCTGTTCCGTCTCACCGACCTCACGCACGTCGTGATCGTGGCTGGCGACTCCGACTACATTGCGCTCGCGCAGCGGTGCAAGCGCCTCGGGCGCGTGGTCGTCGGCGTCGGCGTGCCGGGCGGGACCAGCAAGGCACTGATCTCCGCGTGCGACGAGTTCGAGTACTACGACGAGGCCGTGCGGCAGTCGGACGAGGCAGAGGACGACGACACCGTCGTCACGGGCGCCCCGGACGACGCTGCTGCCTCGCCCGTGACGACCGCTCCGCGCACGGCGACGACCGCGACGCGCACCGAGCCCGAGACGTCGTCACAGCCGATCAGCGGTCCGGTCGCGACGCGGCTGCTCGCACGCGCACTCGGGCTGGTCGCGAAGGACGCCGACGGCTGGAGCCAGGCGTCGGCGGTCAAGCAGCAGATGAAGCGGCTCGACCCCCGGTACAACGAGGCTGCGCTCGGCTTCGCGACGTTCACGGACTTCGTGCGCTCACGCCAGGGGCAGGTCGAGCTCCGGGAGGAGGGCCAGGCGCGGTGGCTCCGGCTGCGCGCCCCCAAGTCGAAGAAGGGCTGAGCGCACGCCGCGCCGGGCTGACCTGCGTGGCGCGGCCCAGTGCGACCCCCACCACGCAGGTCAGCCGGACCCACGCGATGCGTCGGTGCTACGCGCGGGCCGCGCGCGCGAAACGGGTCAGGCGGACCCGAACGAGACGGCTCACGACGGCGCCCAGCGCGAGCGGCGCACGCGTCACCGTCGCGAGGGCTCGGGCCGTCTCCCGGCCCACCCGGTCGACGTCAGCGCGGACCGAGGCCGCAATCACTCCCACCTGGTGCGCGCGCAGGGCGTGCGCGAGCGCCGGGACGTCCGCCAGCACGTCGGCGCGCACGGCGTGGTCCTCGGGAGCGAGCAGACGCAGCCACTCCGCGAACAGACGCACTCGTGCTTCCGCCGAGTCGTCGAGCAGACCGGACCGGAGAGCGTCCTGCCGGCTGACCGCTCGCACGGTGCGATCGTGATCCCGCACCGAGTCCAGCTCGACGACCGCCATACCCGACGCCGCGGCGTCGTCGAGCAGCTCGGTCAGGCGCGCGTCGCGCAGCTGGAGCGCGGCGCGGACGGGCGCCCACGACGCGTCGTCGGGGTCGGACAGCCCGGCGAGCTGCACGACCCCGTCGCCGGCCGTCCGACCCGCACGCGAGCGTGCCGCTCCGGCCCGCCGCGAGACCTCGGACTCGAGCCAGGTGCAGTCGTCGCAGAGCGTCTTGGCGACCCTCAGCAGCGACAGACCCCAGTCGCCGACCAGGCACGCGGTGCACAGCTCCCCGCGGGTGACGAGGTCGACACCGGTCCGGCTCGCCTCCGCGACCGCCGCGGGGGCGGGGCGCAGCTCGACGAGACCGTCGGCGCGCAGGAACTTCTCACTCATGGGCGTACTCCCTTCGCACTTCCCGGCGGCGGTCGCCGCCGGGCCGGTCTTCCTCCGGGGCACCGTGCGCGAGGTTGCGCGGTTGCCGGACCAGCACGCGGAGGGCGTCTCGCTGATCGCTCTTGACCTGGGGAGACGCTAACGCGGCCCGGCTCGCACGAGCAAGGGACGTCACACGAACGCGGGCGGTGGACGACGAGTCCGCCGTCCACCGCCCGCGTGCGAGGTGTGTCAGATGTTGAAGCCGAGGGCCCGCATCTGCTCACGACCGTCCTCGGTGATCTTCTCCGGGCCCCACGGCGGCATCCAGACCCAGTTGATGCGGAAGCCGTCGACGATGCCGTCGAGCGCCTGCGCCGACTGGTCCTCGATGACGTCGGTGAGCGGGCACGCCGCCGACGTGAGCGTCATGTCGATCACCGCGGTGTTCTGCTCGAGCGCGACCCCGTACACGAGGCCGAGGTCGACGACGTTGATCCCGAGCTCGGGGTCGATCACGTCGCGCATCGCCTCCTCGACGTCCGCGACGGTCGTCGGTGAGCCAGTGCTGGGGGTGGTCATGCGTCCTCCCGGGATCCGGTCTTGATGAGTGCGTCGTTCAGCGCGACCCAGCCGAGCAGGGCGCACTTCACGCGTGCGGAGTACTTGCCGACGCCCGTGAAGGCGGCGGCGTCGCCGAGCGCCTCCTCGGCATCGTCGTCGTCGAGCCCCTGCCCCCTGGACTGCATGAGGTCGCGGAACGACGCGGCGAGCGTGTCGACGGTGCCCAGCGGCTGGTCGAGCACCAGGTCGTGCAGCACCGAGACCGAGGCCTGCGAGATCGAGCAGCCCTGCCCCTCCCAGCGCAGCCCGCGGACCACCCCGGCGTCGTCGACGTCGACCTGCAGGGTCACCTCGTCGCCGCACGTGGGGTTCACCTGGTGCGACTGCGCCGAGCGGGCGCCGTCGGCCGCCTCGCCCAGCCCTCGCCCGTGCGGGAACTTCGCGTGGTCCAGGATCACCTGCTGGTACAGCTGCTCCATCGAGCTGCTCATACGTCGCCCTTCTCGTGGCGCCGGGGGCGCCGTCAGTCCGTCAGTCCGTCAGTCCGTCAGTCCGAAGAACGCCCGGACCCCCGCGAGCGCTTCCCGGAACACGGCGATCTCCTCGTCGGTGGTGTACACCGCGGCGGTCGCGCGTGCCGTGGCGGCCACGCCGAACCGGCGGTGCAGCGGCTGTGCGCAGTGGTGGCCGACGCGCACCGCGACGCCGGCGTCGTCGAGCACCTGCCCCACGTCGTGCGCGTGCACGCCGTCGACGACGAACGACACCGCGGCGAGCCGGTCTGCGGTGTCGGTCGGGCCGATCACCCGCACACCCGGCACGGACGCCACCGCGTCGAGCAGCAGGCCCGCCAGGTCGTGCTCGTGCGCGGCGACGGCGTCCATCCCGAGGTCGGACAGGTAGGTCGCGGCCGCGCCCATCGCGACGGCCTGCGAGACCATCTGCGTGCCGGCCTCGAACCGCTGCGGCGGCGGGGCGTACGTGGTCTCGGTCATCGTGACGACCTCGACCATCGAGCCGCCCGTCGTGACGGGCGGCATCGCCTCGAGCAGCTCACGTCGCCCGTAGAGCGCGCCGACGCCGGTCGGCGCGAGCATCTTGTGCCCCGAGAACGCGGCGAAGTCGACGCCGAGCTCGTGCAGGTCGACCGGCAGGTGCGGCACGGACTGGCACGCGTCGAGCACCGTGAGCGCGCCCACCTCGCGGGCGCGGGCGACGAACGCGGGCACGTCGGTGATCGCGCCGGTCACGTTGGAGGCGTGCGTGAAGGCCAGCACGCGCGTGCGGTCGGTGACGACGCTCGAGATCTCGTCGGTCCGCAGGCGCCCGTCGTCGTCCACGCCGATCCACCGCAGCGTCGCGCCCGTGCGCAGCGCGAGCTCCTGCCACGGCACGAGGTTCGCGTGGTGCTCGGCCTCGGTGACGACGATCTCGTCGCCGGGACGCAGCGCGAACCGCTGCGCCGCTGCTCCCCCGCGGCCCGCCGTCGCGTTCGACAGCGCGTAGGCGACCAGGTTGATGCCCGCGGTCGCGTTGCTCGTCCACACGAGCTCGCCGGGCGACACCCCGACGAACGACGCGACGCGCGCCCGGGCGTCCTCGAACGCCTCGGTCGCCTCCTCGGCGAGCTGGTGCGCACCGCGGTGGACCGCGGCGTTGCGCTGCAGGTAGAAGTCCTGCTCGGCGTCGAGGACCACGTCGGGCTTCTGGGACGTGGCCCCCGAGTCGAGGTAGACCAGCCGCTTGCCGTCACGCAGCGTGCGCTCGAGCAGCGGGAAGTCGGCCCGCACCGCCGCGAGCTCGGCGGCCTCCAGGGTGGTGCTCACTGCGGATCCCCTCGACGTGGACGGGTGGGGTGCGCGGGTGCCGGGCAGCGGCCCGGCACCCGCACGAGGTCAGGAGTTGACCAGGAACCGGTCGTAGCCCTCGTTCTCGAGGCGCTCGGCGAGCTCCGGGCCGCCCTCCTCCGCGATGCGGCCGTCGACGAAGACGTGCACGAAGTCGGGCGTGATGTAGCGCAGGATGCGCGTGTAGTGCGTGATCAGCAGGACGCCGACGTCGGTCGTCGAACGGACGCGGTTGACGCCCTCGGACACGATGCGCAGCGCGTCGACGTCGAGGCCCGAGTCGGTCTCGTCGAGGATCGCGAGACGCGGCTTGAGCAGCTCCATCTGCAGGATCTCGTGGCGCTTCTTCTCACCGCCCGAGAAGCCCTCGTTCACGGACCGCTCCGCGAACGTCGAGTCCATGCGCAGGTTCTCCATCGCGGCACGGACGTCCTTGACCCACGAGCGCAGCGCGGGGGCCTCGCCGTCGATCGCGGTCTTCGCGGTGCGCAGGAAGTTCGACACCGAGACGCCCGGCACCTCGACCGGGTACTGCATCGCCAGGAACATGCCGGCGCGGGCCCGCTCGTCGACGGACATCGCCAGGACGTCCTCGCCGTCGAGCAGCACCGAGCCGCCCGTGATCTGGTACTTCGGGTGGCCGGCGAGCGAGTACGCGAGCGTCGACTTGCCCGAGCCGTTGGGGCCCATGATCGCGTGCGTCTCGCCGCTGTTCACGGTCAGGTCGACGCCGCGCAGGATGGGCTTGGGGCCCTCCTTCGTCTCGACGCTGACGTGCAGGTCGCGGATCTCCAGGGTGGTCATGCGGGTTGCTCCTCGGTGACGGTCAGACAGTCCGGTCCACGTCGACGAGCACGCGCTCGCCGTCCAGCGTGACCGGGTAGACGGGGACGGGGGTGACGGCGGGCGGGCCGAGCGGCTTGCCGGAGCGCAGGTCGAACCGCGAGCCGTGCAGCCAGCACTCGATCGTGCAGCCCTCGACCTCGCCGTCGGACAGCGAGACCGCGCCGTGCGAGCAGATGTCGCTGATCGCGTGCAGCTCGCCGTCGTCGTCGCGGACGATCGCGACCTCGACGGTCCCGGTCTCGCCCTCGAGCTCGACGCGCAGCGTGCCCCCCGTGGGCACGTCGGACGCGTAGCACGCGAGCTGTGCGGTCATGCCTGCTCCACCACGGCACCCGCGTCGCTGCCCTCGACGGCGACCTGGTCGAGCACGGACATCGACTCCTCGAGCTCGGCCTCGATCGCGGCGATGAGCCGCTCCTCGACCTCCGGGACACCGATCTCGTGCACCAGCTCGGCGAAGAAGCCGCGCACGACGAGGCGTCGCGCGTCGGGCTCGGGGATGCCGCGGGCCCGCAGGTAGAACAGCTGCTCGTCGTCGAACCGGCCGGTCGCGGACGCGTGCCCCGCGCCCTCGATCAGCCCGGTCTCGATCTCGAGGTTCGGCACGGAGTCCGCGCGCGCCCCGTCGGTGAGGACGAGGTTGCGGTTGAGCTCGTACGTGTCGGTGCCCTCGGCCTCGGCCCGGATCAGCACGTCGCCGACCCACACCGTGTGCGCGCCCGCACCCTGCAGCGCGCCCTTGTAGGTCACGCGGCTCACGCAGCTGGGCACCGCGTGGTCGACGAACAGCCGGTGCTCCTGGTGCTGGCCGGCGTCCGCGAAGTACAGCCCGAGCATGGTGACCGAGCCGCCCTCGCCGGCGAACTGCGCGTCCGGGGTCACGCGCACGACGTCGCCGCCGAGCGTCACGACGATGTGCTTGACCGTCGCGTCACGGCCGACCTCGAGGCGGTGCGACGCGGCGTGCACGGAGCCGTCGGCCCAGTCGTGCACGGTGACGACCGTGAGGTGCGCACCGTCCTCCGCGACGATCTCGACCGTCTCGGTGAGCGCGGCGTGGCCCACGTGGTCGATGACGACCGTGCCCTGCGACATGGCCTCGGCCTTCACGACGAGGTGCGCGGCGCTCGGCTCGAGCGGTGCGTCCTGCGTGCCCGCGCCCTCGACGCCCTCGATGCGGATCGACGTGACCTTCGAGGTCACGGCCTCACGCGGGATCGTCACGAGCGTGGCGCGCGGCGCCGAGGCCCACGCGACGGCCGCCGCGCGGTCGCCCGGCTTGCCGACGACACCGAGACGCGCGTCGCCGCGGTCGACGATCTCGACGACGACCTCGGGCGACTCGACGACGGTCGTCAGGACGCCGTGCCCGTCGAGCACGCCGCCCGAGTCCGCGGCGAACAGCGGCGCGAGGCGCGCGACGGGAGCGAACCGCCACTCCTCCTCGCGGCCGGTGGGTACGGCGAAGTCCGCGACGTCGAAGGACGTCCTGCGCTCGGCGCGCGAGGCCTCCGGCACGCCGCCCACACCGTGCGTGTGCGCGCCGTCCGCGACCGCGCGGGAGTGGTCGGTCGCCAGGGCCGACTCGTTCGTGGTGGTCGTCATCAGCCGACGGCCCCTTCCATCTGCAGCTCGATGAGGCGGTTGAGCTCGAGGGCGTACTCCATGGGCAGCTCACGCGCGATGGGCTCGACGAACCCGCGCACGATCATCGCCATGGCCTCCGTCTCCGGCATGCCTCGGGACATCAGGTAGAACAGCTGGTCCTCGCTCACGCGGGACACCGTGGCCTCGTGGCCCATCGACACGTCGTCCTCGCGGACGTCGACGTACGGGTAGGTGTCCGAGCGGGAGATCTGGTCGACGAGAAGCGCGTCGCACAGCACGTTCGACGCGGAGTGCGAGGCCCCCTCGAGGATCTGCACCAGACCGCGGTAGGACGTGCGGCCACCGCCGCGCGCGACCGACTTCGAGACGATCGACGACGACGTGTGCGGTGCGGCGTGCACCATCTTGGAGCCCGCGTCCTGGTGCTGGCCCTCGCCGGCGAACGCGATCGACAGCGTCTCGCCGCGCGCGTGCTCGCCCATGAGGTAGATCGCCGGGTACTTCATCGTCACCTTGGAGCCGATGTTGCCGTCGACCCACTCCATGGTCGCGCCCTCGGCAGCGGTCGCCCGCTTGGTGACGAGGTTGTACACGTTGTTCGACCAGTTCTGGATCGTCGTGTACCGCACGCGGGCGTTCTTCTTGACGATGATCTCGACGACCGCCGAGTGCAGCGAGTCCGACGAGTACACGGGCGCCGTGCAGCCCTCGACGTAGTGCACGTACGAGCCCTCGTCGGCGATGATCAGCGTCCGCTCGAACTGGCCCATGTTCTCGGTGTTGATCCGGAAGTAGGCCTGCAGCGGGATCTCGACGTGCACGCCCGGCGGGACGTAGACGAACGAGCCGCCCGACCACACCGCGGTGTTGAGCGACGCGAACTTGTTGTCGCCCGGGGGGATCACGGAGCCGAAGTACTGCTCGAAGATCTCCGGGTGCTCGCGCAGGCCGGTGTCGGTGTCGAGGAAGATGACGCCCTGCTCCTCGAGCGACTCCTGGATCTGGTGGTAGACCACCTCGGACTCGTACTGCGCGGCGACACCGGCGACGAGGCGCTGCTTCTCCGCCTCGGGGATGCCCAGCCGGTCGTACGTGTTCTTGATGTCCTCGGGCAGGTCGTCCCAGCTGGCCGCCTGCTTCTCCGTGGACCGCACGAAGTACTTGATGTTGTCGAAGTCGATGCCCGACAGGTCCGCACCCCACCAGGGCATGGGCTTCTTCTCGAACATGCGCAGCGACTTCAGGCGCGTCTTGAGCATCCACTCCGGCTCGTTCTTGAGCCGGGAGATCTCCCGCACGACGTCCTCCGAGAGGCCGCGCCTCGCGGTCGCGCCCGCGGTGTCCGTGTCGTGCCAGCCGTAGTTGTAGCTGCCGATCGAGGCGATGGCCTCGTCCTGCGTCATCGGCTGTGCCGGGTCCTGCGTAGGTGCGCTCATGCGTTCGTTCCTTCCGGGGCGAGCACAGGGGGGTTCGTGGTCGGGGCGACGTCGGCCGCGGGTGGCGGCTGGGCGACCGGGATGTTCGTGGTGCACACGTGCCCGCCGCCCGCGAGGGTCGCGAGCCGCTGCACGTGGACGCCGAGCAGGCGCGAGAACGCGCGCGTCTCGGCGTCGCACAGCTGCGGGAACTCGTGCGCGACGTGCTGCACCGGGCAGTGGCCCTGGCACAGCTGGACGGCGTGCAGGCCGGGCACCGTGCGGGCCGTCGCCGCGTAGCCGTCGTCCGACAGCGCGTCCGCGAGCAGCTCGACGCGTCCCGCCACGTCGCCTCCCGCCGCGCCCTCGACGCGCGGCGCGAGCCGTGCCTCGAGCTCCGCGACGCGCTGCGCCGCGAACCGTTCGACGGCCTCGGTCCCGACCGTGTCCGCGAGGAACCGCAGCGCGTCGGTCGCGATCTCCGCGTAACGCTGCGACAGCGCGCTCTGACCGAGCGCCGTCACGACGTACCGCTTCGCGGGCCGGCCGCGGCGGGCCGGTCCGTGACCGACGCCGTCGTGCACCGCGATCTGGGCGGCGGTCTCGAGGACGCCCAGGTGCCGCCGGATCGCGGCGGGCGTCAGGTCGAGCCGTGCGGCGAGGTCGGCGGCCGTGATGGGCCCCTCGCCGGCGACGAGCTGCAGGACGCGCTGCCGCGTCGACGCGTCCGTGGTGTCCTCGCCGTGCCCCGGGAGCGGGACCGCGTGCGTGAGCTCGCTCATCCCACCTCCGCTCGTCGGCTGCTTCGTCGTGCGACGGACCTGCGGCGCGCGACCGATATCGACAACATGGTTGTTGCCAAATTACCCGTGCGCAAGCAAGGCAACCCTTCGCGGGCGCCCGGTCGCGGTGTGACGTCCCCCACCGCCGGCTCGACGCGGAGCGTCAGGGCGCCCCGCGCGCGGCCCACCTAGACTCGTCGTCCGTGCCCGCCTCCCCCGTCGCCGAGCAGGCCGTCGAGATCTCCGGTCTCGTCAAGCGCTACGGCGACCGCGCCGTCGTCGACGGCCTCGACCTCGTCGCACGGCCCGGCGCCGTCACCGCCGTCCTGGGGCCGAACGGTGCCGGCAAGACGACGACGATCGAGTGCTGCGAGGGCCTGCGCCGGCCCGACGCGGGCACCGTGCGCGTGCTCGGGCTCGACCCCGTCGACGACGCGCGCGAGCTGCGCCCCCGGGTCGGCGTGATGCTCCAGGACGGCGGTCTGCCGACCGGCGTGCCCGCCGCGCAGATGCTGGAGCACGTCGCGCGCATGTACGCCGACCCGCGCCCGCTCGACGAGCTCGCCGAGCGGCTCGGGCTCGGCTCGTTCGCGCGCACCACCGTGCGACGCCTGTCCGGCGGTCAGCGCCAGCGTCTCGCGCTCGCCGCGGCCGTCGTCGGCCGACCCCAGGTCGCGTTCCTCGACGAGCCCAGCGCCGGTATGGACCCGCAGTCCCGCCACGCCGTCTGGCAGCTCGTCCGCGAGCTGCGCGACGAGGGCGTGGCCGTGGTGCTCACCACGCATCTCATGGACGAGGCCGAGGACCTGGCGGACCACGTGGTCGTCGTGGACCACGGGAAGGTCATCGCGCAGGGCTCGGTGCGCGACCTGGTCTCGTCGGGTGACGACCGCACGCTGCGCCTCGACGCGACGCCCGGGCTCGACGTGGTCGCGCTCACCGCCGCGCTCACGGCCGACGGACCGGGTGTCACGACGACGGAGACCTCACCCGGCAGCTACGCGGTCGTCGGCACCGTCGGCCCGACGACCGTCGCCGCCCTGACCCGCTGGCTCGCCGAGCAGGACGTGCTCGCGACCCGGCTGACCGTCGGCCGCCGCACGCTCGAGGACGTCTTCCTCGACCTGACCGGGCGGACCCTGCGATGAACCCCGCGCCGACCGGACCCGAGACGGCCCGGCCCCGACCACCCCGGCCCACCGGCTCCCGCCCCCACGCGGGCTCCTCGTCGCGCCGCACGCGTGTCCTCGCGCAGACCTCGTTCGAGGCGCGCGCGATCCTGCGCAACGGCGAGCAGCTGATGGTGACGGTGATCGTGCCCGTGCTCGCGCTCGTCGGGCTCGTGCAGGCCGACGTGCTCGACGTCGACACCGGCGGGCTCAGCCGTATCGACTTCTTCACGCCCGGCATCCTCGCGCTCGCCGTCATGACGTCGTCGTTCACGTCGCAGGCGATCGCGTCGGCGTTCGACCGCCGCAACGGCGTGCTGCGGCTGCTGTCGACCACGCCGCTCGGCCGCGGCGGGCTGCTCGCGGGCAAGGTGCTCGGCGTGCTCGTCGTCGAGCTCGTACAGGTGCTCGTGATCGGGCTCACCGCGGTCGCGCTCGGCTGGCGCCCCGACGCGCTCGGCGTCGCGCTCTCGCTCGTCGCCGTGCTGCTCGGGACCGCCGCGTTCACGTCGCTCGCGATGCTCGTGGCGGGCACCCTGCGCGCGGAGGCGGTGCTCGCGGTCGCGAACCTCGCGCTGCTGCTCCTCGCGATCGCCGGCGGCGTGATCGTCCCCGCGGACCGCCTGCCCGGCCCGCTCTCCCACCTCGCGCTGCTGCTGCCGTCGGGCGCGCTGGGCGAGGCCATGCGGGGAGCGTTCCAGCACGGCACGCTGCCCGCCTGGTCGGTCGTCGTGCTGGTCGGCTGGACCGCGGCGCTCGGGTGGGGCGCCGGGCGGCTGTTCCGCTGGCACTGACCGCGCGGCGCGCGCAACGTCACAGGCCTCCCGGTCCGCCCGCGGCCCGGCTGCCGGACTGCTCGGCCTAGGCTGGTCACCGTGAGTGCGAGCCCCACGTCCGTCGTCCCCGACCGCGAGCCGGCCCGCGGCCTGCGCGGCCGCTGGGTGGCCCTGCTGGCCTGGCTGCGCGGCCACGTGCGGGCGGTGCTCGTCGCGAACCTCGTGCTCCAGATCGCGATCGTCGCCACCGGCGGTGCGGTGCGCCTCACCGCGTCCGGGCTCGGCTGCTCGACGTGGCCGCAGTGCGAGCCGGGCAGCTTCGTCCCGGTGCTGCACGACGCGACCACCTACCACGTGTTCGTCGAGTTCGGGAACCGCCTCATGACGTTCGTGCTCACGCTCGCGGCCGTCGCGGTCGCGTACGTCGTGTGGCCGGACCGCGCCCGCTCCCGCTCGTTCCGCCTGCTCGGCTGGGTGCCGCTCGCGGGTGTCGTGGCGCAGGCGGTCGTCGGCGGCGTGCTCGTGCTCCTGGCGCTGCCGCCGATCCTCGTCTCGACGCACTTCCTGATCTCGATGGCGCTGGTCTCCGCGTCCCTGGTGCTGCTGCACCGCGCCGACGAGGGCGGCGACGGCGTGCCCACGCCGCTCGTCGACCGCACGACCCTGCTCCTGACGCACCTCGCGGCCGGGCTCATGGTCGTCGTCCTCGTGCTCGGCACGCTGACGACGGGCGCGGGCCCCCACTCGGGCGACGACGAGGTCGGCTACCGGCTCGCGGTCGACCCGCTGCTCATGGCGCGCGTGCACGCCGCGGCCGTGTGGGCGTTCACCGCCGTGCTCGTCGCGGTGCTCTGGCGCACGCGCCGCGGCGGTCCTGCGGGGACGCGGGCGCTCGCGGCCCACCGGGCGTCGCTGGTGCTGCTCGGGCTGACGGTCGCGCAGGGCGCGATCGGGTACGTCCAGACCGCGACAGGGCTGCCGATCGCGCTCGTGAACCTGCACCTGGTGGGTGCCGCGCTCCTCGCGGCCGGGACGACGCGCGTGTGGCTGACCACGCGGACCCGGTCGGTCGACGGGACGCCGCGGGTCACGCAGGCGGTCTGAGCGCGCGACGACGCGGCGGCGGGCCGCGGCGCCGGGAGCACTCCGGGGCAAAACGGGATGCTCCGTGTCGGAGGTCACACCTAGAGTCGCGACCATGACCGACGACACCTTCGACCGGCACGCAGGCCGGCACGCCTCCGCGGGTTCGGCCCCGCCGGACGCCGCACCGCAGGCGCAGCCCGCCGTCGTCGCGCGCGGGCTCGTGAAGCGCTACAAGGAGGTCGTCGCGCTCGACGGCGTCGATCTCACCGTCCCCCAGGGCAGCGTCCTGGGGCTCCTCGGGCCGAACGGCGCGGGCAAGACCACCACCGTCCGCATCCTCGCGACCCTCCTGCGGCCCGACGCGGGCACCGCGCAGGTCTCCGGCGTCGACGTGCTGCACGACCCGCGCGCCGTCCGCCGTCGCATCGGCCTGTCGGGTCAGTACGCGGCGGTCGACGAGTACCTCACCGGGTACGAGAACCTCGAGATGATCGGGCGGCTGTACCACCTGGGCAAGGCGCGCTCGCGCGAGCGGGCACGCGAGCTCCTCGCGCAGTTCCGCCTCGAGGACGCCGCGGACCGCCCGTCCCGCACGTACTCCGGCGGCATGCGCCGCCGGCTCGACCTGGCGGGCGCGCTCGTCGCGAGCCCGCCCGTGATCTTCCTGGACGAGCCGACGACGGGCCTCGACCCGCGCGGGCGCGCGGACATGTGGGAGGTCATCCAGACGCTGGTCAAGAGCGGGACGACGCTCCTGCTCACCACGCAGTACCTCGAGGAGGCCGACGTGCTGGCCGACGAGATCGTGGTGATCGACCACGGCAAGGTCATCGCGCAGGGCACGGCCGACCAGCTCAAGCTCCAGGTCGGCGGCGAGCGTCTCGAGCTGTCGGTGTCCGACGCGTCCACGCTCGCGCGCGCGGGCGAGCTGCTCGCGCCGCTCGGCGTGGGGCACGCGACGCTCGACGAGGGCCGCCGCTCGCTCGTCATGCCCGTGACCGGCGGTGCCCGCACCCTCACCGAGGCGCTGCGTCTGCTCGACCAGGCGCAGATCGCGCTCGACGACGTCGGGCTGCGGCGCCCCACGCTCGACGACGTGTTCCTGACGCTCACGGGCCGCCCCGCGGAGGACGACGAGACGACGACGACGAAGGAGGGTGCGTGATGGCGCTCCCCACCGTGCTGAGCGACGCCCACGTCGTCGCACGCCGCAACATCATCAAGATCAAGCGCGTCCCCGACCTGCTGGTCTTCACGACGCTCTCGCCGATCATGTTCGTGCTGCTCTTCGCGTACGTGTTCGGCGGCGCCATCCAGGTGCCCGGCGGCACCGACCCGGGCGCCTACCGCGAGTTCCTCATGGCAGGGATCTTCGCGCAGACCGTCATCTTCGGCGCCACCATCACCGGCGCGGGGCTCGCGGAGGACGTGAAGAAGGGCATCATCGACCGGTTCCGGTCCCTGCCCATGGCGCCCTCGGCCGTGCTGACCGGCCGCACGCTGTCCGACGTGGTGAACAACGTCCTCGTCCTCGTCGTCATGTCCCTCACGGGACTGCTGGTCGGCTGGGCGATCCACAGCTCGGTGCCCGAGGCCCTGCTCGGGTTCGCGCTGCTCATCGTGTTCGCCTACGCGATCTCGTGGATCATGGCGTGGCTCGGGATGCTCGTCCCGAGCGTCGAGGTGTTCAACAACGCGACGTTCATCGTGATCTTCCCGCTCACGTTCGTGGCGAACACGTTCGTCCCGCTCGAGTCGCTCCCGAAGGTCCTGCAGACGTTCGCCGAGTGGAACCCCGTCTCGGCCGTGACGCAGGCCTCGCGTGAGCTGTTCGGTAACATCCCGGCGGGCGTCCCCGAGCCGACGTCATGGCCGCTGCAGCACGCGGAGCTCTACACCCTGATCTGGACGGTCATCTTCCTGGTCGTGTTCATCCCGCTCGCGAACGCGCAGTACCGGCGCAGCACCAGCCGCTGACGCCCGAGACGACGAGGGCGGGGTCGGGACGCAGTCCCGACCCCGCCCTCGTCAGGTCCGACCCCTCGGCTCAGGGAGTGACGGACTCGAGCGTCTCCCAGCCTCGCGCACGCGCCGCGGCCGCCGCGAGCACACCCACCACGGTGGACGGGCTCGCGAACCGGTCGCCCAGCACGCCCGCGACGGCCTCGTCGAGCGGCACCCAGACGGGCACCATCGACGCCTCCTCGTCCTCGCGGACGAACCGGTCGGCGTCCGGCACGGGCGTCAGGTCGCGTGCCAGGAAGACGGTGATCCGCTCGGACGACCCGCCCGGGGTCGTGAAGAACTCCACCAACCGCCACCAGCGACCGGCCACGAGGTCTGCCTCCTCCGCGAGCTCGCGAGCCGCCGCACGCACCGGGTCCTCGCCCGGGACGTCGAGCAGCCCCGCGGGCGGCTCCCACAGCACGTGCCGCACGGGGTGGCGGTACTGCGACAGCAGCAGGACGCGGTCCTCGTCGTCCAGGGCGATGACGGCCACGGCACCCGTGTGCGCCACGTACTCGCGCACGACCTGCGACTCCCCGAGGTCGACCACGTCACGCGCGAGGTCCCAGACCCGCCCGTGGTGGACGACCTCGTGCTCGAGGACGGGGTGCTCGTCCGCGCGGTCGCGCGGCTCCTCGTCGGTGCTCAGCTCTCGTCCTTGCGGGCGAGCGCAGCGCCCACGAGCCCCGCGAACAGCGGGTGCGCGTGCGTCGGCCGGGACTTGAACTCCGGGTGCGCCTGCGTCGAGACGTAGTACGGGTGCACCTGGCGCGGCAGCTCGACGAACTCGACGAGCGACGTGTCGGGCGAGACGCCCGAGATCACCAGTCCGGCCTCCTCGAGCTTGTCGCGGTAGGCGTTGTTGACCTCGTACCGGTGACGGTGCCGCTCGCTGATCCGCGTGGCGCCGTAGGTCTCGGCGACCACCGAGCCCGGCGTCAGGACCGCGTCGTACGCCCCCAGGCGCATCGTGCCGCCCAGGTCGCCGCCGCCGCCCACGATCGCGAGCTGCTCGGCCATCGTCGCGATGACGGGGTGCGTCGGGTCGTCGTCGAACTCCGAGGACGAGGCGCCCTCGAGACCCAGCACGTTGCGCGCGTACTCGATGACCATGCACTGCAGCCCCAGGCACAGGCCCAGCGTCGGCACGCGGTTCTCGCGCGCCCAGCGCAGCGCGCCGAGCTTGCCCTCGATGCCGCGCACGCCGAACCCGCCGGGCACGAGCACCGCGTCGACGCCCTCGAGCGCCGACTGCGCGCCCTGCGGCGTCTGGCAGTCGTCGGACGTGACCCAGCGGATGACGACCTTCGCGTCGTGGTGGAAGCCACCCGCACGCAGGGCCTCCGTCACCGACAGGTACGCGTCGGGCAGGTCGATGTACTTGCCGACGAGCGCGATCTCGACCGAGTGCGCGGGCTCGTGCACGCGCTTGAGGAGCTCGTCCCACCCGCTCCACTCGACGTCGCGGAACGGCAGGCCGAGCCGCTGCACGACGTAGGCGTCGAGGCCCTCGGAGTGCAGCACGCGCGGGATGTCGTAGATGCTCGGCGCGTCCTTGGCGATCGCGACCGAGTCGACGTCGACGTCGCAGAACAGCGCGATCTTGCGCTTGATCGACTCCGGGACCTCGCGGTCCGCGCGCAGCACGATCGCGTCGGGCTGGATGCCGATGCTGCGCAGCGCGGCGACGGAGTGCTGCGTGGGCTTCGTCTTCAGCTCGCCGGACGGGCCGATGTACGGCAGGAGCGACACGTGCAGGAAGAACACGTTGTCGCGGCCGAGGTCGTGGCGCACCTGGCGGGCGGCCTCGAGGAACGGCTGCGACTCGATGTCGCCGACCGTGCCGCCGATCTCGGTGATGATCACGTCGACGTCGTCGGACGCCTGCGAGCGCATGCGCGCCTTGATCTCGTCCGTGATGTGCGGGATGACCTGGACGGTGTCGCCGAGGTACTCGCCGCGCCGCTCCTTCGCGATGACCTGCGAGTAGACCTGGCCGGTCGTGACGTTCGCCGAGCCGACGAGGTTCACGTCGAGGAACCGCTCGTAGTGGCCGACGTCGAGGTCCGTCTCCGCACCGTCGTCGGTCACGAAGACCTCGCCGTGCTGGAACGGGTTCATGGTGCCCGGGTCCACGTTGATGTACGGGTCGAGCTTCTGCATGGTGACCGTCAGGCCACGCGAGCGGAGGAGTCGGCCGAGGCTGCTCGCCGTCAGGCCCTTGCCGAGAGAGGAGGCAACTCCCCCGGTGACGAAGATGTGCCGGGTCAGGTGGTCCGACCGCCCGGAGAGTCGGTGCGCGCGCTCTGTCACGGGATTCCAGCCTACCCGACGTCCCCGCCGCCGGGCCCCCCGGCACGCGGTGAGTCGGACCACTGCGCGGCCGGGGCCGCCGAGCGGTCCGCGCGCAGTACCCCGAGCACCGTGGACCGGTCCGCGAGCCCGACGACGGCCGCGACGACCGCGAGCGCGAGCGTGGCTCCCCCGGCGCCGGCACCCAGCGCGGTCCACACGCCGTGGCCCGCGACGTCCTGCACCGCGTCGGCGACCCATCGCCCGACGACCGCTGCGACACCCACCCCCACCACGAGGACCGCGGTCGTGCGGGCGAGACCGAGCAGCGCGCCCGGCCCGGTGGCGCGACGCAGCAGGACCAGCGCGGCCGCACCGGCGACGAGCATGCCGACCGTGCTCGCGGCCGCGATCGAGACGACCGCGCCACCGTCCGGCAGGCGCAGACGGACCAGGACGACGGCGGCGAGCGCCACGGTCCCCCAGCCGAGGACGTTCGCGGCCGCAGCCGCGCGCCCGCGCTCGAGGGCGTACAGCGACCGCGAGACGTGGAACAGCAGGGCGAACCCCGCGAGCCCCGGCATCATCCAGGTCAGCGCGAGGCCCATCTGGCCGCCGATCGCGGCGTTCCCCGCGATGTGCGCGAACACCGTCGCGACCGCGGGGGCTGCGGCCACGACGACCGCGACACCCACGCCTGCCGCGACGAGCACCGCGCGCGTCGTGACCGCGGCCATCGTCGCGAAGCCCGCACGGTCGCCCGCCGACGCGCGCGCCGCCAGACGCGGGAACGTCGACGTCGCGAGCGGGACCACGAGCACCGCGTACGGCAGCAGGTACACCTGCTGCGTGTAGAGGAACCGCGTGAACGTGCCGACCTCGGCGTACGGCTGCCACCAGGCGACGCGCATGACGACGAGCAGCGCGAGCTGCTGCGCCGCGACGGACCCGACGCCCGCGAGCGCGAGCCGCAGCAGCCGCGGTCCGACGCCCTCGGGGAATCGCGGGGAGACGCGCAGCCGCACGCCGAGCCGGTGCACGGGCACGAACATCGGCAGGCACATCGCGGCGACGCCCAGCGTGGTGCCCCACGCGAGCGCGTCGAGCGCACCCGCCGCGAGCGCGTCGGGGTCGGAGCGCTCGCCGTCCGCGAGCGCCCCGTAGACCAGGTAGGTCGCCATGACGACGAGCGAGGAGATGACGGGCGCGAACGCGGGCCAGAAGAAGCGCTTGTGCGCCTGCAGCACCGCGTACAGCAGGACGGCCACGCCGTACATCGGCACCTGCACGGCGAACACCAGGATGAAGAACCGGATGAGGGCGACCTGGTCCGGCGTGTGCGCGAGGGACTGCGCCACGGGCGACGCGAGGGCCGCGAGCAGCAGCGCGAGCGGGCCGAGCACGAGCAGGGTCCAGCCCAGGGCACCCGACGCCGTGCGCTCGACCTCGCGGCGGTCACCGCGCGCGATCGGCGCGGCGAGCAACGGGATGAGCGCGCCCGCGAGCGCGCCACCCGCGGCGACCTCGAACAGGACGTTCGGCAGCAGGTTGGCGGAGTTGTACGCGTCCCCGATCGCCCCGTCGCCGACCTGCGAGGCCTGCAGGAGCCAGCGCGCGAAGCCCAGGAGCCGTGAGAGCACCGTGACCGCGGCGATCATGGCCGCGGCCCCGGCGAGCCCGCCGAGCGCGCGGCGGACCTGAGGGCTCACCCCTCGTCGCCCGTCGGTTCGGCCGGCGCGTGCACCGGACGACGGCCCCAGCGGTCGATGTCGCGCAGCACCGGCGTCGACTCGATGACGGTCGTGAAGCTCACCTTCTCGCTGGCGAGCGTCAGGCCGACCGTGGCCGCCAGCGCCGCGAGGCGCACCGGGCGAGGTGCGCTGAGCACGACCGCCGCACCGAGCGCGGCACCGAGCGCGTTCGCGCCGCCGTCGCCGAGCATGTCGGTCTCCGCGAGGTCCGCACCCGCGGCTGCCGCCGAGGCGCCCACGACCGACGCCGCAGGCACGGCGCCGGCGCCGGGTCCGACGACGAGCGGCAGCGCGGCGACCGTGCTCGCCTTGAGCGCGCGCCCGGGGCGCAGGTCGAGCAGGTTGACGAGGTTCGCGCTCGTCGCGACGAGGGCCCCCGACAGCGCGACGTCGGCGCCCCAGCCGAGCAGCCCCCGACGTCCGCCCGAGGGCGAGGTCCGCGGTGTGGCGATCGCCGCGGTCACGAGCGCGCCCGCGCCGATGCCGAGGACCTTGAGACCGCCGGTCGTGACGCGGCCATGCGCGAGCGCACCGAGGTGACCGCGCAGGCCCTTGCGCCGGTCCTCGACGTCCTCCGCCAGGTCGTCGACGATCCCGAACGCCGCACCCGTCGCCGTCGCGACCACGGTGGCCGCCGCCGTGCGACCCGGCGCGACGAGCGCGCCGGCGAGGACGCCCGCCGCGACGGCCGGGCCCTCGAGCATGCTGACGGGCTCACCGCGGTGGTTGGTCCGCAGCCAGCGCTGCTGTCCGCCGGGCGCGTGCTCCTCGAGCACGGCCCGCACCACCGCGGTGACGGTCCGTGCCGCCGCCGCGGCGACGAGGCGCCGCGTGACGCTCATCCGCCCGTTCCCGCGGGCGTGGTGGCCGCGCTCGTCGGGTCACCGGTGCCCTGCTCCGGGTCGACGACCGGTGTGCGGTCGACGGGCGGGAGCGTGACCGCCGCGGGCAGCGGGGTCTCGTCGTCGCCGAACCCGTAGTGCCCGATCGTGCCCGAGATGCGCGCGGCGAGCGCGAGCGGCACCGTGACCTGGCCGGTCACGAGCTCGGCGCCGGAGACGGTCGCCAGCCGCGACGCGAGCGCCTCGTCGGCGAGCACCACGTCGACGAGGCTGCCCGCGCCACGCGGGCCGTCGACGAGTACGGAGCCCTCGGACTGCTCCTGGGCCGCCCGCAGCACCGCGACGTGCGCGTCGGTCGAGGCGGCGTCCGCCTCGGTGGTCGGGGTGGCCGCGGTGCCCGCGGACGCGGGCTCGACCGGGACCGCGAGGACGACGACCGCATCGGCGCCGGTCGTGACCGGGTCCGCGAGCGTGATCATGGGGTTGTCGCCCTCCGACAGGATCGCCAGCACGTTCGCAGCGTCCGCGGTCAGCGCGTCGGGTGAGGCCGGGTCGGCACCCGTGAGCCCCTGCACCAGCGCCTGCGCGAGCTGCTCGTCGAGCGTCGCGTCGTCGGCGGGTGCGGGGTCGAGGTTCTCCAGCACGAGGCCGACCAGGGCGTTGCGGTACGAGCGCAGGTCCGGGTCGAACCACGCGTCCGTGAGCGCCACGTGCGCCGTGACCTCGGCACCCGACTGCGCGAGCCGGTCGTCGACGGCGGTGCGCTCGGCCTCGGGGACGTCGCCGAGCGCGACGACCGCGACGCGACGCTCCTCGAGCGCGCCGTCCAGGAGGGCGGGGCCGGACGCGTCGACGAAGGCGCGTGCGTCCGCGAGGTCGCCCGAGGTCTCGTCGAGCTGCGTGCGCAGCTCGTCCTTCTCGGTGCGCAGCTGGTCGACCTGACCGGTCAGCGTGTCGCCGATGGTCTCCTTGAGCGGTCCGGCGCCGAGCGCGATGCCCACGGCGAGCGCGAGGAACACCGAGATCAGCGAGACGAGGTGGTAGCGGAAGTCGATCACGAGGCGGTCTCTCCGTGGGTCGTGCCCGGGGTGGCGTGGGTGCTCATGCGGCGCCTGAGAACAGGCCGCGGACCCACGAGGTGAAGTCGTCGACGCGCGCACCCACGAGGCCGAAGAACGTCTGGCCGGCCTCCGTGGAGGCGAGCGCGACGCCGAGAGCGAGCAGGCCCGCGAGCACCAGGAGCGTGAGCTGCAGGTTCGAGATGCGCTGGCGGTACAGGCGCGAGACGCCCTTCGCGTCGACGAGCTTGCCGCCGACACGCAGTCGCGTGAGGAACGTGCTGGCCATGCCGGAGCGTCCCTTGTCGAGGAACTCGACGAGCGTCGCGTGCGTGCCGACCGCGACGATCAGCTCGGCGCCCTTGTCGTCGGCGAGCAGCATCGCGACGTCCTCGCTGGTGCCCGTCGCCGGGAACACGACGTGCGGCACCCCGAGCTGCTCGACCCGCGCGATCCCGGGCGCACGCCCGTCGCGGTACGCGTGGACGACGACCTCGGCACCGCACGCCAGCGCACGGTCGGAGACGGAGTCCATGTCGCCGACGATCATGTCGGGCCGCCAGCCGGCCTCGAGGATCGCGTCGGCGCCACCGTCCACGCCGATGAGCACCGGGCGGTACTCACGGATGTACGGGCGCAGCGTGACGAGGTCCTCCTTGTAGTGGTACCCGCGCACGACGATGAGCACCTGGCGGCCGTCGATCCGCGTGTCGATGTCCGGCACGCCGACGCCGTCGAGGAGCAGGTCCCGCTCGCGGCGCAGGTAGTCCATCGTGTTCGCGGCGAACGACTCGAGCTGCACGGAGAGGCCGGCGCGCGCCTCCTCCATCGCGAGCGCGACGCTCGCCGTGGTCTGCTCGACCCCCTCGGCGACGAGCGTGCCGCCGTCGTGCACGGCCCCGTCGAGGATGCGGACGTGGTGGCCCTCGGTGATGCCCATGACGTCGGGACCGAGGTCGTCGACCAGCGGGATGCCCGCCTCGACGAGGATCTCCGGGCCGAGGTTGGGGTACCGGCCCGAGGTGGACCGCGCCGCGTTGAGCACCGCCGCCGGCTGGCACGCGACGAGCGCCTCGGCCGACACACGGTCGAGGTCCTCGTGGTCGATGACGGCGATGTCGCCGGGCCGCAGACGCTTGGTCAGCGACTTGGTCCGACGATCGACACGGGCGGGCCCGGCGACCCCGGGTTCAGGCGCGGGCGGACGACGACGACGCAGAGTGGCTCTCATCGTGGTTCATCGTCCCATGCCCGACAGCTCCAGGAGCTCCGCTGCGTGCGCGCGTGCCGAGTCCGAGTCGTCCTGACCGCTCAGCATGCGTGCGAGCTCGCGGACACGCTCGTCGTCCGTGACGGACCTCACGTCCGACGCGGTGACGACGTCGACCCCACCCCGGGTCGACTTCGACACGACGAGGTGGTGGTCCGCGAACGCCGCGACCTGTGCGAGGTGCGTGACGACGAGCACCTGGGCGTCGCGCGCGAGCGCGGCGAGCCGCCGTCCGACCTCGACGGCGGCCTTGCCGCCGACGCCCGCGTCGACCTCGTCGAACACGAACGTCGCGGGCCGGTCCGCGCCCGCGCGCTCCGCGAGCGCGACCTCCAGCGCGAGCATGACGCGCGACAGCTCACCGCCCGACGCGCCCTTGCCGAGCGGCCGTGCGGGCGCACCGGCGTGCGGCACGAGCAGCATCTCGACGTCGTCCGCCCCGTGCGGCCCCGGCTCGGCCGCGGGCTGCACGACGACCTCGACGCGCGCGCCCGCCATGGCGAGGCCGGCGAGCTCGGCGGACACCGTCTTCGCGAGCCGCTCGGCCGCGGCCGAGCGTGCGGCCGACACGGCACCCGCGAGCTCGGTGAGCCGCGCGTCCAGCTCCGCGAGCCGCACGTCGAGCTCCTCGATCCGCTGGTCCCCGCCCTCGAGCTCGATCAGGCGCAGGCTCGCGGTGCGTGACCACTCGAGCACCTCGGCCACGTCCTTGCCGTACGCGCGGGTGAGCGTCGCGAGCTCGGCGCGCCGCTGGTTGACCACCTCGAGCCGTCGCGGGTCCGCCTGCAGGTCGGACGCGTACGACACGAGCTCGGCTGCCGCGTCGGCGAGCACGTAGCCCGCCTCGCCGACGCGCGTCGCGAGCTCGGCCAGGGCCGGGTCGTGCGTCCCGACGTGCTCGAGCGCTCGTCGCGCCTGCTCCACGAGGTCGGCGGCGCTCACGAGCCCGCTGCCGCTGTCCGGGTCACCCGCGAGCGCGTCGTGCGCGGTCACGGCCGCGACGCGCAGCTCCTCCGCGTGCGCGAGGCGCCCCTCCTCGGCGCCGAGCTCGACGTCCTCGCCGGGCTGCGGGTCGACACGTTCGACCTCCGCGAGCCCGAGCCTGAGCAGCTCCGCCTCACGTGAGCGGTCCTGGGCCCGCTCGACGAGCTCGGCGCGCTCGGTGCGCACGCGCGCCCGCTCGGCCCACGCGTCGCGGTACGCGCGCAGCGTCCGTGCGTGGTCCGGCCCGGCGAACTCGTCGAGCGCGGCGCGCTGGTGCGCAGGTGAGCGCAGCCGCGCCTGGTCCGCCTGCCCGTGCACCGTCACGAGCGTCTCCGCGAGCTCGGCGAGCACCGCCTGCGGCACCGAGCGTCCTCCGACGAACGCTCGGGAACGACCCGAGCCGGCCTCACCCGCAGCGCCCACGGTGCGCACGAGCAGGAGGCTGCCGTCGTCGTCCACCGCGCCGCCCGCCTCGGCCGCGCGCTCGAGCGCCGGGTGCCCGGCCGCGAGCACCACACGGCCCTCGACGGCGGCACCGCTCGCGCCGGTCCGCACCGTCGCCGGGTCGGCCTTGCCACCGAGCAGCAGCGCCAGCGCCGTGAGCACCATCGTCTTGCCCGCGCCGGTCTCCCCCGTGAGCACCGTCAGGCCGCGGCCGAGCCGCACGTCCGCGGCGCCGATCACGCCCAGGTCGCTGATCCGGATCTCCTCGATCACCCTGCACCACCGTCCTGCGGCACGTCGCCGTCACGGCGAGCCGCGGCGAGACCCCGCCAACCCGTGACCGGGAGCGCGAACTTCTGGACGAGCCGGGTGGTGAACGGCGCCGGGCTCAGCCGTGCGAGGCGCACCGGCACGTCGCTGCGCGTCACCTCGACGCGCGCGCCCTGCGGCACCTCGACCGTCCGACGCCCGTCGCACGTGAGCTGTCCCGGCGCGGGCGAGCGCTCGAGCACCTCGAGCGCGAGACGGCTCCCCGGGCCGACGACGAGCGGGCGGGCGAACAGCGCGTGCGCCGAGATGGGCACGAGGATCATGCCGTCCACGTCGGGCCACACCACCGGGCCGCCCGCGGAGAAGGCGTGCGCGGTGGAGCCCGTGGCCGTCGCGGCGACCATGCCGTCGCAGCCGAAGCTCGACAGCGGGCGCCCGTCGACCTCGACCGCGACCTCGAGGATCCGCGAACGCTCCGCCTTCTCGAGCGCCGCCTCGTTGAGCGCCCAGTCCTCGACCACGTCGCCGCCGGGGAGCAGCACGCGCACGCGCAGCGTCACGCGCTCCTCGACGTCGAAGTCACCCTCCGTGAGCCGCCGGACCGCCTCGCCCACGTCGTCCCGCTCGCTCTCCGCGAGGAAGCCCACGTGCCCCAGGTTGACGCCGAGCAGCGGCACACCCGTGCCGCGCGTCAGCTCCGCGGCGCGCAGGATGGTCCCGTCACCACCGAGCACGACCGCGAGCTCGAAGTCGGGCAGGTCCGCCGCCACGGTCTCCTCGGAGGCGAGCACCGGCTCGATGCCGGCGCCCTCGAGGACCCGGACGGCCTCACGGGTGGCGCTCACCGCCTCCAGGCGGCCGCGGTGCGTGACGATCAGGGCACGACGCGTCACAGCGCACCTCCTGGGAGCCCGCCGCTGACGACGCGCTCGATCTGCTCGGTGGGGACCTGCGGCGAGACCTCGGCGCGCAACCACAGGAAGTACTCGACGTTGCCGCTCGGTCCGGGCAGCGGGCTCGTGACCACTGCGCGCACCCCGAGGCCGAGTGCCGCCGCCGCGTGCGCCACGGACACGACGGCCTCCGCGCGCAGCCGGGCGTCGCGCACCACGCCGCCCGAGCCGAGCCGCTCACGGCCGACCTCGAACTGCGGCTTGACCATGACGAGCAGGTCGGCGGCCGGCGCGGCGACGGCGGCGAGCGCCGGCAGCACGAGGGGCAGCGAGATGAACGACAGGTCCGCGACGACGAGGCCCGGGGCCGGGTCGACGTCCCCCGCAGCGAGACCGCGGACGTTGACGCCCTCGCGCACGTCGACGCGTGGGTCGTCGCGCAGCCGGTCGACGATCTGGTCGTGCCCGACGTCGACCGCGCACACCGTGCGCGCGCCGCGCCGCAGCAGGACGTCCGTGAACCCGCCCGTGCTCGCGCCCGCGTCGAGGCAGTGCCGCCCCGCGACGACGAGCTGCGGGAGCGCGTCGAGAGCGCCCGCGAGCTTGTGCCCCGCGCGCGAGGCGTACCCCGGGTCGTCGTCGTCCAGCGTGACCGTGACCCCGCGCGCGGGGTCGACCTGCGTCGCGCTGCGCTGCACCGGGCGACCGTCGACGCTGACGCGGCCCGCCGCGATCAGCTCACCCGCGTGGCGGCGCGACCGGGCCAGACCGCGACGCACGAGCTCGGTGTCCAGTCGGGTGGTCACGCGGTCAGCCCTGCGACTCGGCGAGCCGGTCCTGGAGCGCGGAGTGGACCGCGTCGAACGCGGCGACGTGCTCGCCGAGCGGTCGCTCCGCGAGGCCGTCGAGGACGCGCAGCGCCTCGTCGACAGCGGCGTCACCCGTCACGTGGCCCGTCGGGACCACGCCAGCCGGCGTCGCACCGGCCGGGGCCTCGCTCACCGGGACCTCGCTCACCGGGACCGCCTCGTCGGCGGACCCCCCGGACGGCGCGCTGCCCGCGGGAGCCGCGGGGCCCGCTCCTGCAGCCGTCAGCCCGACGGTGGGCGGCGCCACACGCGCCGCCAGACGCGCGGGCGTCGGTACCCCACGCTCGTCGTCGCCCACGTCGACCTCCGTCCGCTCGTCGTCCGCTCGTGGTCCGTCATGTGTCCCGGCCGAGGCCGCTGCACCACGCTACCTGCCCGCGCCGACGCACCACCGGCATGACCCACAGGTGACCGCACCGCCGTCGAGAGGCAGCTCGCGACGCGTCAGACGGCCGAGGGACCGAGCTCGGGCACCGACGACGCGTCGAGCTCGTCCCCGCCGTCGACCGCCGCCCACGCCGCGGCGCACGCCGCTCGCACCTGGTCGAGCGGGTCGACGTCCGAGGTCGACCCACCACGCCCGAGCTCGAGCCGACCGTCGACCACGCGCGCGGCGGCCTCGCGGCACGTCCACCACCCGTCGCCGCCGAGCTCAGGGGCCGGGTGCGTCTCGTGCAGCGCCCGCAGGTCCGCCCCGATGAGGTGCGGCCGCTCGCCCGGGTGCGCGAGCACGTCGTCGCGCGCCGAGCTGACCCCCGTCAGCACGTGCAGCCCGACGAACCCGCCGGAGCGCGCTCCCGCGAGATCGGTGTCGAGCCGGTCACCGACGACGAGCGCCTGCCGCGCCCCCGCCCGCTCGACAGCCATGTGGTACATCGTCGGCGACGGCTTGCCCGCGCTGTCGGGCGCGACGCCCGTCGCGGCCCGGACCGCGCCGACGAGCGAGCCGTTGCCCGGTGCGAAGCCGCGCGCGGTCGGCAGGCTCAGGTCCAGGTTCGACGCGACGTGCCACGCGCCGCGCTCGATCGCGTACGCGGCCTCCGCGAGCTGCGTCCAGCCCACCTCGGGCGCGAAGCCCTGGGCGACCGCGACCGGCTCGTCGTCCGCCGACTCCACGACCTCGAACCCCGCCTGCCGCACCGCCGTGCGCAACCCGGCGCCACCGACCACGAGCACCCGGGCGCCACGCTCCAGGCGCGACCGCAGGAGCTGCGCGGCCGCCTGCGCCGCCGTCATGACCTCACCGGGCGTGGTCGGGATGCCCAGCCCGCTGAGCTGGTCCGCGACCGACTCCGGCTCACGCGAGGCGTTGTTCGTCACGAAGACCAGCCGCATCCCCGCGTCACGCGCGGCCGTGAGCCCGTCGGAGGCGTGCTCGATCGGCTCGTGCCCGCGGTACGCGACACCGTCGAGGTCGACGAGCGCGAGGTCGTACGCCCGCGCCGGCGGCACCGGGGCGGCGATCAGTCCGCCGTTCATGCGCCCGCGTCCTCCTCGTCTCCGGCGGGCACGCCGGCCGCGTCCTCGTCACCGGGGACGTCCTCGTCCGGCACGTGCTCTCGCTCGTCCGCCGCCTGCGCGGAGTCCCGCGAGTCGCGCGCGTCCTCGTCGGAGGGGACGTCGTCGAGGTCCTCCTCGACGTCGAACACGACGATGTCGTCCTCGTCGTCCGCCGGCCCCTGCGTCACCGCGGAGACCTGCGCGGCGCTGAACCGCGCGAGCTCCGCGCCCGCCTCGTCGGCGCGTCCCGCGGCCTCGAGCGCCGCTGCCCGCGCGACGGCGACGCGCACCGCCAGCTCACCGGCGGCCGCGCGCACCTCGGGCGTGCCGAGGACGGCGACCGCGGCCTCCGCCTCGCCCAGGTCGAGCCGGGCGCCGCTGACCACGATCGCGAGCTCCACCCGGGCCTCGGGGTCGAGCGACTCCGCCTCGGGCGACTGCGCCAGGGCGAGCGCCCGCTCCGGACGTCCGAGCCCACGTTCGCAGTCCGCCATGACCGGCAGGTGCTCCGACGAGCCGTTCAGGCGCCGCACGGTGCGCAGCTCACGCAGCGCCTCCGCGTAGCGCCCGGTGCGGTACGCCGCCAAGCCGGCCGCCTCGCGCACGATGTCCACCCGGCCACCCCGGCGAACGGCCGCCTGAGCGTGCTCGTACGCGAGCTCGGGGTCCGTGTCCAGGAGCCGCCCCACCATCACGAGGTGACGGCCGACGATGTTCGCGTTGTCCTTGGAGAGGGTCCGCAGAGGCGCACGCGCGGCCCTGTCGAGGTCGCCGAAGACGACGTCCTCGGGGATCTGCGGGCCCGCCACGCGCTGGTCCTGCGGGGGGCGCGTCGGACGTCGTGCGTCGTCGCGCTCCGAGCGGCCACCGAACGTCCGGTCGCCACCGCGCTGCGGACGGACCCCGCGGTCGAACCGGTCGCCGGTCCGGCCGTAGCCGCTCCCGCTGCGCCGCTCGCCGCGATCCTGCCCACGGACGTCACGTCCGCGGTCGGCGCCTGCCGGACGGCCACCGCGATCCGGACGGCCACCGCGATCGGGACGCTCGCCGGACGTGCGCCCGGATGCCTGCCCCGAACGCTGCTCACCCTCCGCGCGGCCCGTCCGCTCGTCCGGCCGGTAGCCTCCGCGGCCCGCACCGCCTCCGCCACCGGCCGCAGAGCGCGCTCCACCGGGCCGACCCCCCTGAGAGGGCCGTCCACCGGACGCGGGACGCCCACCCCGCTCCGGACGCCCGCCGTATGCGGGCCGCTCCCCGTACGCCGGCCGGTCACCGTATGCGGGTCGCTCTCCGTACGCCGGCCGGTCTCCGCGGGAGGGACGGTCCGCGCCTCCGGCGCGGTCGTCCCGCACCGGACGGTCCCACGAGCCACGGTGATCGTCGCGGCCGGGACGCTCACCTCGAGCCCCCCGGTCGTCGAAGGTCCGTCGGTCGCCCGCCGCGTCGTCGCGCCGGCCGCTGCCACGCGACCAGGAGGGTCGCTCGAACGCCGCACCGGTGGCGCCGACGCCGTCCGGGCGGCTGCCCGAGCGAGCGCCGTAGCCGGACTGCGCCGGCCGAGCGCCGCCACGTCCGCGGGACTCGTCGCGGCCTCCCTGAGCACCGCGCCCGCCCTGCGCGCGCCCGGCGTCACCGGACCAGTCCGCACGCCGCGACCGTTCTCCAGCGACGAACGGGCGACCCCGGCTCGCGCCGGCGTCACCCCGTGACGCCGAGCCGCCCGTCGTCGCCCGGCCGGGACCTCCGGACGAGCTCCAGCGCTGCCCGCCGCGGTCCCCGCCCGTCGAACGTCCCGCAGATGCCGCGCCGGGGGCCGAACGCTCGCTCGAGGAACGCCCCGAGGAGAAACGGTCGGACGACGACCGGTCCGACCACGGACGATCGGACGACGGCCTGCCGGACGAGCGGTCCGACCAGGAACCGGCGGAGGACGACCGGCTGGACGACCGGTCCGACGACGGACGGCCTGCCGACGGACGCCCCGCCGACGAACGGTCCGACGACGAACGGCCGTACGACGCACCGCCGCGCTCACCGCGCCCGTCCGGCGCCGGACGAGAGCCGCGCTGCCCGCCCGTGGCCCAACCGCTCGGCGCGCCACCCGTGGCACCCCGACCGCTCGCCGCACCACCGCCCGCGCCGCCGAACGCACCGCGCCCGCGGCCCTGCGCCTGCCCGCCCTGGCCGCCGGCGCGACCGCCGGCCGCGCCGCGGGATCCGCCAGCCTGGCTCGAGCCGCGCTTCGCGCGCCGACCCGCTTCGTCGCTGTTCATCTGAGAGTCTCCTCGTCCTCGGCGGACATCGTCTCATCCGCTCCGCACACCCGCCGAACCCGCACCCGTGCTCACCACCCGACGCACGCGGTCCGGCACACCCCAGCGCCCCGAGCCAGACCGACCACACGTCCGTCACGTCCGCCCGGCGCCGTGTCGCGGCGGTCCGCCGCCACCGATGCCCTGTGGCGAACGCGGAGCCGCCCCGCAAAACGGGGGTCGCTCCAGAGCACGGCGCGGTCGAGCGCGACTCCGGAAAACAGAAGAAGCCACCCCGTGTGGGGTGGCTTCTTCTGAATGGTGTCCGGCGGCGTCCTACTCTCCCACACCCTGGCGAGTGCAGTACCATCGGCGCTGAAGGGCTTAGCTTCCGGGTTCGGAATGGGACCGGGCGTTTCCCCTTCGCTATGACCGCCGTAACGTTGTCGAGTTGTGAACGGGACTGGTTCGACCGGGGTCGATCAGTGTCGTTCGTTTCTCGGGAACCGCACAGTGGACGCGTAGCAATGAAAGTTGTGGTGAAGTTGTCGGCTGATTAGTACCGGTCAGCTGCGGCAGTCGTTAGTCCTGCCTTCCACATCCGGCCTATCGACCCAGTGTTCTAGCTGGGAGCCTCTCGCCCCGAGGGGCGTGGAAACCTCATCTTGAAGCAGGCTTCCCGCTTAGATGCTTTCAGCGGTTATCCCTTCCGAACGTAGCCAACCAGCCGTGCTCCTGGCGGAACAACTGGCACACCAGAGGTTCGTCCGTCCCGGTCCTCTCGTACTAGGGACAGCCCTTCTCAAGTTTCCTGCGCGCGCAGCGGATAGGGACCGAACTGTCTCACGACGTTCTAAACCCAGCTCGCGTACCGCTTTAATGGGCGAACAGCCCAACCCTTGGGACCTACTCCAGCCCCAGGATGCGACGAGCCGACATCGAGGTGCCAAACCATGCCGTCGATATGGACTCTTGGGCAAGATCAGCCTGTTATCCCCGGGGTACCTTTTATCCGTTGAGCGACGGCGCTTCCACAAGCCACCGCCGGATCACTAGTTCCGACTTTCGTCCCTGCTCGACATGTCTGTCTCACAGTCAAGCTCCCTTGTGCACTTGCACTCGCCACCTGATTGCCAACCAGGCTGAGGGAACCTTTGAGCGCCTCCGTTACATTTTAGGAGGCAACCGCCCCAGTTAAACTACCCACCAGGCACTGTCCCTGGTCCGGATCACGGACCGAGGTTAGATATCCAGAGCGACCAGAGTGGTATTTCAACGATGACTCCACCGACACTGGCGTGCCGGCTTCACAGTCTCCCACCTATCCTACACAAGCCGCACCGAACACCAATACCAAGCTATAGTAAAGGTCCCGGGGTCTTTCCGTCCTGCTGCGCGTAACGAGCATCTTTACTCGTAGTGCAATTTCGCCGAGTTCGCGGTTGAGACAGCGGAGAAGTCGTTACGCCATTCGTGCAGGTCGGAACTTACCCGACAAGGAATTTCGCTACCTTAGGATGGTTATAGTTACCACCGCCGTTTACTGGGGCTTAAATTCTGAGCTTCGCCTTGCGGCTGACCCGTCCTCTTAACCTTCCAGCACCGGGCAGGCGTCAGTCCGTATACATCGTCTTGCGACTTCGCACGGACCTGTGTTTTTAGTAAACAGTCGCTTCTCCCTGGTCTCTGCGGCCCTCCACGCTCCCCGAGCAAGTCGGTTCACGCTTCAGGCCCCCCTTCTCCCGAAGTTACGGGGGCATTTTGCCGAGTTCCTTAACCACGATTCGCTCGATCGCCTTGGTATTCTCTACCTGACCACCTGAGTCGGTTTGGGGTACGGGCGGCTAGGACCTCGCGTCGAGGCTTTTCTAGGCAGCATAGGATCACCAGATTCCCGCTATCGCGGTCACCGTCAGCTCTCAGGCTTCATGAGGTGCGGATTTGCCTACACCTCGCCCTACGACCTTGGACGTGGACAACCATCGCCACGCTTGGCTACCTTCCTGCGTCACCCCTGTTAATACGCTTACCTACTACCGGTTCGGGTCCCGTGCTCCCCTGTGCGGTGCGGCCCGAAGGCCACGGTGCACAGGCTCGGACGGTTAGCATCACCGGGCTCGGTATGGGCGGTCCTTCGCCGGTACGGGAATATCAACCCGTTGTCCATCGACTACGCCTGTCGGCCTCGCCTTAGGTCCCGACTTACCCAGGGCGGATTAGCCTGGCCCTGGAACCCTTGGTCATTCGGCGGACGGGTTTCTCACCCGTCATTCGCTACTCATGCCTGCATTCTCACTCGTGTGGCGTCCACAACTGGGTTACCCCGCTGCTTCACCCGCCACACGACGCTCCCCTACCCATCCACACGACTGAACCACGAAGGCTTGTCGAAAGTGTGAATGCCACAGCTTCGGCGGTGTGCTTGAGCCCCGCTACATTGTCGGCGCGGAATCACTTGACCAGTGAGCTATTACGCACTCTTTCAAGGGTGGCTGCTTCTAAGCCAACCTCCTGGTTGTCTGTGCAACTCCACATCCTTTCCCACTTAGCACACGCTTAGGGGCCTTAGCTGGTGGTCTGGGCTGTTTCCCTCTCGACTACGGAGCTTATCCCCCGCAGTCTCACTGCCACGCTCTGGCTTACCGGCATTCGGAGTTTGGCTAACGTCAGTAACCTGGTGGGGCCCATCGGCTATCCAGTAGCTCTACCTCCGGCAAGAAACGCGTGACGCTGCACCTAAATGCATTTCGGGGAGAACCAGCTATCACGAAGTTTGATTGGCCTTTCACCCCTAACCACAGGTCATCCCCCCGGTTTTCAACCCAGGTGGGTTCGGTCCTCCACGCGGTCTTACCCGCGCTTCAACCTGCCCATGGCTAGATCACTTCGCTTCGGGTCTAGAGCACGCGACTATGAACGCCCTATTCGGACTCGCTTTCGCTACGGCTTCCCCACACGGGTTAACCTCGCCACGTACCACTAACTCGCAGGCTCATTCTTCAAAAGGCACGCCGTCACCCCTGCTAGGGAGGCTCCGACGGATTGTAGGCACACGGTTTCAGGTACTATTTCACTCCCCTCCCGGGGTACTTTTCACCTTTCCCTCACGGTACTTGTCCGCTATCGGTCACTAGGTAGTATTTAGGCTTACACAGTGGTCTGTGCAGATTCACTCCAGGTTTCTCGGGCCCGGAGCTACTTGGGATCCCTCTCGGGAGGCCACGCCATTTCGTCTACGGGGGTACCACCCTCTGTGCCGGGCCTTTCAATGCCCTTCGACTATGACGCGACTTTCTGACTCCCTGCCAGGACGGCAGTCCTGACTGAAAGGTCCCACAACCCCGAACGCGCAACGCCTGCCGGCTTGAACACGCGATCGGTTTGGCCTGATCCGCTTTCGCTCGCCACTACTCACGGAATATCTCTTCCTGCCGGTACTGAGATGTTTCACTTCCCGGCGTTCCCTCCACACACCCTATATATTCAGGTGTGGGTCACCGCACATGACTGCGGCGGGGTTTCCCCATTCGGAGATCCTCGGATCACGGTTCGTTTGCCAACTCCCCGAGGCTTATCGCAGGCTACAACGTCCTTCATCGGCTCCTAGTGCCAAGGCATCCACCCTGTGCCCTTATAAACTTGACCACAAAGACTTTACAAAGATGCTCGCGTCCACTGTGCAGTTCTCAAGCAACGACCGACCCGCCACACCCAGCCCGCCAGCCACCACCCGAAGGCGACGCGGTACGCGACCAGTGACGACCCGAAGGCCACCACCCCCGACCCGGACCCCACACAAGGGACCGACCAGGAGCACGACCCCGAGACAACAACCAACCGGCTGTTCCCTCAGGACCCAACAGCGTGCCAGACACACCACCGCACCAGGCAGCAACCGTTCCCACCCCCCGACCCGAAGACCGAAGGCGTACTAGGCGCCACCTGCCACAACAGCAGGCCATAGTCGATGTTCCACCCGTGAGCACCACCCCGCACACACTCGGCACGGGCATGGGCCTGGACACCTGCACCCACCCCACGACAGGGCCGGCCAGCTGCCAGATGCTCCTTAGAAAGGAGGTGATCCAGCCGCACCTTCCGGTACGGCTACCTTGTTACGACTTAGTCCCAATCGCCAGTCCCACCTTCGACGGCTCCCCCCCAAGGGTTGGGCCACCGGCTTCGGGTGTTACCGACTTTCGTGACTTGACGGGCGGTGTGTACAAGGCCCGGGAACGTATTCACCGCAGCGTTGCTGATCTGCGATTACTAGCGACTCCGACTTCATGGGGTCGAGTTGCAGACCCCAATCCGAACTGAGACCGGCTTTTTGGGATTCGCTCCACCTTACGGTATCGCAGCCCTTTGTACCGGCCATTGTAGCATGCGTGAAGCCCAAGACATAAGGGGCATGATGATTTGACGTCATCCCCACCTTCCTCCGAGTTGACCCCGGCAGTCTCCCATGAGTCCCCGGCATAACCCGCTGGCAACATGGGACGAGGGTTGCGCTCGTTGCGGGACTTAACCCAACATCTCACGACACGAGCTGACGACAACCATGCACCACCTGTACACCGACCTTACGGGGAGCACATCTCTGCACTTTTCCGGTGTATGTCAAGCCTTGGTAAGGTTCTTCGCGTTGCATCGAATTAATCCGCATGCTCCGCCGCTTGTGCGGGCCCCCGTCAATTTCTTTGAGTTTTAGCCTTGCGGCCGTACTCCCCAGGCGGGGCACTTAATGCGTTAGCTGCGGCACGGAACCCGTGGAATGGGTCCCACACCTAGTGCCCAACGTTTACGGCATGGACTACCAGGGTATCTAATCCTGTTCGCTCCCCATGCTTTCGCTCCTCAGCGTCAGTTGCGGCCCAGTGACCTGCCTTCGCCATCGGTGTTCCTCCTGATATCTGCGCATTCCACCGCTACACCAGGAATTCCAGTCACCCCTACCGCACTCTAGTCAGCCCGTACCCACTGCAAGCCCGAGGTTGAGCCTCGAGTTTTCACAGCAGACGCGACTAACCGCCTACGAGCTCTTTACGCCCAATAATTCCGGACAACGCTTGCGCCCTACGTATCACCGCGGCTGCTGGCACGTAGTTAGCCGGCGCTTCTTCTGCAGGTACCGTCACTTTCGCTTCTTCCCTGCTGAAAGAGGTTTACAACCCGAAGGCCGTCATCCCTCACGCGGCGTCGCTGCATCAGGCTTGCGCCCATTGTGCAATATTCCCCACTGCTGCCTCCCGTAGGAGTCTGGGCCGTGTCTCAGTCCCAGTGTGGCCGGTCGCCCTCTCAGGCCGGCTACCCGTCGTCGCCTTGGTAGGCCATCACCCCACCAACAAGCTGATAGGCCGCGAGCCCATCCCCCACCGATAAATCTTTCCACACCCCCACATGCGCAGGAATGTCATATCCGGTATTAGACCCCGTTTCCAGGGCTTATCCCAGAGTGAAGGGCAGGTTGCTCACGTGTTACTCACCCGTTCGCCACTGATCCAACCAGCAAGCTGGTCTTCACCGTTCGACTTGCATGTGTTAAGCACGCCGCCAGCGTTCGTCCTGAGCCAGAATCAAACTCTCCGTCAATGTCTTGCGCCACCCGATCCGAAAACCAGGCAACAAACATTACGAACGGTCCAAACGGACCAAGATTCGGCTTCAATCAAGGACCCACCACCCACGGGGTGGACGGCAGATCCCCATCTCAACCATCAACCCACCCGACAACATCAGGCAGGCCATATGGCATCGACTACTTGGCACACTGTTGAGTTCTCAAGGAACAGACGCGCATCTCCTCAGGATCTTGCGATCCTGGGCGAGAGGCTTGTTGTTTCCCCGTGCGTTTCCCGCTCGGGGCTTCACCACTCTACCCCATCTCCCGGCTGTTCGGAACCGCCCTGTCGAGCGGCCCTGGACCACCGGTCCTGGGCCCGACCGTGCCACAGGCGCACGAAGCACCTGCGATCTGATCGGGGTTGTCCGCCTGCGGGACCAGCCACATCCAGATCCTTGCGGATCCGGCTCCGTGTCCGTTCCTCCCTGCCGGGCGACCTCGAGAACATTACGCGGATGTCGCGGCGAACGCCAAATCCGTGGTCGCGTGACGCCGCTCACCGGGCCCGATCTGTGCTTTGACCTGCGCGGACGCGCCCACGTCGGGTGCCTGCGGTCCTCCGGGGACGGCGCGGGCCGGCTCCCGAGGACCCCGTGGGGTCTCCGGGAGCCAGCCCGCGCCGGGCGTCGCCGAGCGGGCTGACGCCCGGTCCCCGCGATCAGGCCCGGGTGTCCACGACCGCGAGCGTCCGCTTGCCCCGACGCAGCACGGCCCAGCGTCCGTGCAGCAGGTCGCCCTCGCCGAGCGCAGCGTCCTCACCGGTGACGCGGACGTTGTTGACGGACGCCCCGCCCTCGGCCACGGCCCGCCGCGCCTCGGACTTGCTCTTCACCACCCCGGTCGCCGCGAGCAGGTCGACGACGAGGTCGCCGACCGCGCCCGTCGCGGTGGGCAGCTCCGCGACCGCGGCGCCGAGCGTCGCGGCGTCGAGGTCGGCCAGCGAGCCGCGGCCGAACAACGCCTGGGACGCCGCGACCACCGCGTCGGCCGCCGCCGTCCCGTGCACGAGCGCGGTGACGTCGTACGCGAGCGCGCGCTGGGCCTCGCGGGCGGCGGGACGGGACGCCACCGCCTCGGCCAGCTCGTCGATCTGCTCGCGGGTGCGGAACGTGAACACCTTGAGGTAGCCGAGCACGTCCGCGTCGTCGGCGTTGAGCCAGAACTGGTAGAAGGCGTACGGCGTCGTCATCTCCGGGTCGAGCCACACCGTGCCCGACTCGGTCTTGCCGAACTTCGTCCCGTCCGCCTTGGTGATCAGCGGCGTGGTCAGCGCGTGCACGCCGACGCCCTCGACCTTGCGCACGAGCTCGACGCCCGACAGCAGGTTGCCCCACTGGTCCGAGCCGCCCGTCTGGAGCGTCACGCCGTGCCGGCGGTACAGCTCGAGGAAGTCCATGCCCTGGAGCACCTGGTAGCTGAACTCGGTGAACGAGATGCCCTGGTCGCTCGCGAGGCGTCGCGCCACGGTGTCCTTCGCGATCATCGTCCCCAGGCGGAAGTGCTGGCCGACGTCCCGCAGGAAGTCGATCGCCGACAGTGGCGCCGTCCAGTCGAGGTTGTTGACGAGCGTCGCGGCGTTCTCGCCGTCGAAGCGCAGCAGCGGCGCGATCTGGGCGCGGATCCGCTCGACCCAGCCCGCGACCACGTCGCGCGAGTTCAGCGTGCGCTCGCCCGTCATCTTCGGGTCGCCGATGAGGCCCGTCGCGCCGCCGACGAGCGCGACCGGGCGGTGGCCGGCGTCCTGGAGCCGGCGCACCGTGAGGATCTGGACGAGGTTGCCGATGTGCAGGCTCGGCGCCGTCGGGTCGAAGCCGCAGTAGAGCGTCACGGGCCCGGCTGAGAGCGCGTCGCGCAGCGCGTCGACGTCGGTCGTGCTGGCGATGAGCCCGCGCCACGCGAGCTCGTCGAGGATGTGGGTCACGTCTGGTCTCCGGTCAGGGGGCCGCGCGGGGGCGGCTGAGGTCACGGTCGAGAGGTGGCGGCGGGGGCACCGTCGCACGGCCGACGTCGTCGTCCCGTCACGGGACGTCTTCCGACGCCGGCGGGAGATACCCGTCCGACGAGCCGCGCGAGCGCGAGGTCGACGACCGGTACGCCGGGCGGTAGGCCGACACGCTCGGCTCGCCCACGAGCCAGTAGCGCCAGGGGTGCCGGGACGCGTCGCCACCCGGGCCGGACACGCCGACCCGCGGACCGCTCGCCTGCGTCGAGAGCACGGGACCCTCGTGCCGGTGCAGCACGACGCGTCCCCCCGCCTCGGTCACGTCGTCGCCGTTCCACGACCGGTCGACGCCGAGGCACACCGCGAGCCGCGCGGGACCCCGGGCGAGCTGACGGTGGGAGTCGACGACGCCCACGTGCTCACGGCGCGCCCAGGCGAGCTCGGCGCCCGCGACGACCTCGCCCGCCCGGAGCAGGACGGCGGCGGCGCGTCCCGTCGGCTCGGCGACCACGTTGACGCAGTGGTGCAGCCCGAGGTGCCGGTACACGTACAGACGACCGGGCTCGGCGAACATCACGGCGTTGCGCGCCGTGCGGCCCCGGAACGCGTGCGAGCCCGGGTCGTCCGCGCCGGAGTACGCCTCGACCTCCGTCAGCCGGACCGTCACCTCGCCCTCGGGGGTCCGGGACGTGAGGTACGCGCCGAGCAGGTCCCGCGCGACGGCGTGCACGTCCCGCGCGTACCAGGTGCGCGCGGGGACCGCGACGAACCGCAACGGGTCGGCGGCGTCCGGCGAGCGGGGCACGTCCGACGATCGGGGCACGTCCGACGAGCGGGAGACGTCCGGCACGGCGTCCGGTGGGGCCACGGCGTGCGCGAGCGCCCGGTCGACGAGGACCGGTTCGCGGGGGGCGTCCGCCGCGGGGCTCATGGGGTCATCCTGCCAAACGCGTCCAGCCGCACGTCGGCGCGTTCACGGGTGCGCTCGCGCGCGAAGTGCGCCGCCTCGTCCGCCATCCACCGCAGCCAGTGCGCTCGCGCGTCCTGGCCGTCGCGCGCGAGCCCGCGCTCGAGACGCAGCGCGCGGTCGGCCTCGACCCACACGCGCAGCACCGCGACCGGGTCGCACGCGCGTTGCGCCGATCCGCACCCCTCGACCACGAGCAGCTCGGGCACCGGGACGTCGACCCAGTCGGCGAACCGGCCCGCGGTCCAGTCGTACCGCTGGAACCGCCCGGGCCGTCCACGCCGCAGCGGCTCGAGCACCTGCGCCGCGAGCCGCGGCCAGAGCGTGCCCTCGAGCCCGGACCAGCCCGCGTACAGGTCGTCGAGGTGCACGACGAGGGCGCGCACGCCGCGCGCGGACGCCCTCTCGACGAGGGCGTCGCCCGCGGTCGTCTTGCCCGAGCCGGCCGGGCCGTCGACGCACACCACGCGGACCGGACCCAGCCGGGGTGAGGCGACGAGGGCGCGCTCGAGCACCAGCCCGAGCGCGCCCTCGTCGGAGCCGGTGGTCACGGCCTCGGCGCCGCCCAGGCGCGCAGCTGCGCGGCACGCGCGGCCGCCCGCCCCAGCTGCTCGCGGACCCGCACGGGCGCCGTCCCGCCGTACGCCGAGCGCGAGGCGAGCGAGCCCTCCACGGAGAGCACCGAGCGGACCTGCGGCGTCAGGTGCGGCGAGATCGCCGCGAGCTCGTCGTCGGACAGCTCCCACAGCTCGATCGCCGGGGTGTGTGCCTCGCACGCGCGAACGCACTCGCCCGCGACCTCGTGCGCGACGCGGAACGGCACGCCCTGACGCACCAGCCACTCGGCGATGTCGGTCGCCAGCGAGAAGCCCTGCGGTGCGAGCGAGGCGAGCCGGTCCGTGTCGAACGTGAGCGTCGCGACCATGCCCGCGAACGCCGGCAGCAGTACGGTGAGCTGGTCGACCTGGTCGAAGACCGGCTCCTTGTCCTCCTGCAGGTCGCGGTTGTAGGCGAGCGGCAGGCCCTTGAGCGTGGTCAGCAACCCCGTGAGGTCGCCGACGAGCCGGCCGGCCTTGCCGCGCGCGAGCTCCGCGATGTCGGGGTTCTTCTTCTGCGGCATGATGCTCGACCCGGTCGAGAACGAGTCGTGCAGCCGCACGAAGCCGAACTCCTTGGTCGCCCAGAGGATGACCTCCTCGGCGAGCCGCGACAGGTCCACCGCGAGCATCGCCGAGACGAACGCGAACTCCGCGACCACGTCGCGCGACGCCGTGCCGTCGATCGAGTTCTCGACCGGGGCGTCGAAGCCGAGCTCCGCGGCGACTGCGGCGGGGTCCAGGCCCAGCGACGAGCCCGCGAGCGCACCCGAGCCGTACGGGGAGACCGCGGCGCGGCGGTCCCAGTCGGTGTAGCGCTCGACGTCACGCAGCAGCGGCCACGCGTGCGCGAGCAGCGCGTGCGCGAGCAGGACGGGCTGCGCGTGCTGCAGGTGCGTGCGTCCCGGCATGGGCGCGTCGCCCGCGGCCTGGGCCTGCGCGACGAGCGCGTCGACGACGTCCAGCACCAGACCGCTGATCGTGCGCGCCTCGCGGCGCAGGTACATCCGCACGAGCGTGGCGATCTGGTCGTTGCGCGACCGGCCCGCACGCAGCTTGCCGCCCAGGTCCGCGCCCGCGCGCTCGATCAGGCCGCGCTCGAGCGCCGTGTGCACGTCCTCGTCGTCGGGCGACGGGCCGAACGCACCCGACGCGACGTCGGACCGCAGCCGCTCGAGCGCGTCGACCATGCCCGTGACCTCGTCGTCGGACAGCAGGCCCGCGGCGTGCAGCACGTGCGCGTGCGCGACCGAGCCCGAGATGTCGACGTCCGCGAGGCGCCAGTCGAACTGCGTCGAGCGCGACAGCTCGGCGAGGGCCGCGGCCGGGCCGGACGCGAACCGGCCGCCCCAGAGGGCGAGCGGCGCGTCCGGCGCACCGGCCACGGGCGACTCAGGCATCGATCCCGCCCTGCGAGCCCAGGTCCACGCCGTTGCCGAACTTCACGTCACGCGCGGCCGCGAGCTTGCTCGACAGGCCGTAGATCTCGATGAAGCCGCGCGCGGCCGCCTGGTCGAACGTGTCGCCGGTGTCGTACGTCGCGAGGTTGAAGTCGTACAGCGACGAGTCCGAGCGGCGGCCCGTGACAGTCGCGCGGCCGCCGTGCAGGACCATGCGCACGTCACCCGAGACGTACCGCTGCGTGTCCGCGATGAACGTGTCGAGCGACCGCTTCAGCGGGCTGAACCACTGGCCGTCGTACACGAGCTCGGTCCAGCGCTGCTCGACGCCCCGCTTGAAGCGCGCCTGCTCACGCTCGACGGTGACGTTCTCGAGCTCCTGGTGCGCCGCGATGAGCGCGATCGCGCCCGGCGCCTCGTACACCTCACGCGACTTGATGCCCACCAGGCGGTCCTCGACGATGTCGATCCGGCCGACGCCCTGGGCGCCCGCGCGGCGGTTCATCTCCTGGATCGCCTGCAGCGGCGTGACCGGCACGCCGTCGAGCGCGACCGGGACGCCCTGCTCGAACGTGATGACGACCTCGTCCGCGACCGGCGGGAACGTCGGGTCGTCGGTGTAGGTGTAGACGTCCTTCGTCGGACCGTTCCAGATGTCCTCGAGGAAGCCGGTCTCGACCGCACGGCCCCACACGTTCTGGTCGATCGAGAACGGGTTGTGCTTGGTGGTCGCGATCGGGAGCTTGTTGCGCTCGGCGAACTCGATCGCCTTGTCGCGCGTGAGCGCGAGGTCCCGGACGGGCGCGAGGCAGGTCAGGTCCGGCGCGATCGACGTGATGCCGACCTCGAAGCGCACCTGGTCGTTGCCCTTGCCCGTGCAGCCGTGCGCGACCGTGGTCGCGCCGAACTGGCGCGCGGCACGCACCAGGTGCTTGACGATCACGGGGCGGGACAGCGCCGAGACCAGCGGGTACCGGTCGAGGTACAGGCCGTTGGCCGCCAGCGCCGGCATGCAGTACTCCTGCGCGAACTCGTCGCGGGCGTCCGCGACGTACGCCTCGACGGCGCCGCAGTCCAGCGCGCGCTGACGGATGACGTTGAGGTCCTCGCCGCCCTGGCCGACGTCGACCGCCACGGCGATCACCTCGGCGCCGGTGGCCTCGGCGATCCAGCCGATGCCGACGGACGTGTCCAGACCGCCGGAGTACGCGAGGACGACGCGCTCAGTCATGAGATGTCACTTTCTACGAGCTGGTGTGAGTGGGGCATGCGGTTCGCGGCCGTCATTCGCCGGACGCGAGGGTCAGGAAGCGCGACGCCAGTGCGGCGCCGTCCGGGTCGCGGGACACCACGAGGACGGTGTCGTCGCCCGCGATCGTGCCGAGCACGGCGGGCAGGACCGAGTGGTCGATGGCCGAGGCGAGGTACTGCGCGCCGCCGGGCGGCGTCCGCAGCACGACGAGGTTGCCGGACGACTCGGCGGTGAGGAGCAGCTCCGCGCACAGCCGCTCGAGGCGCGCCGCGAGGTGCTCGGTGTCGGTGGCGGGTGCGCTCGGCAGCGACCGCACGGCGCCCTCACCGGGCACCGCGTACACGAGCGCGCCCGACGGCGTGCGGACCTTGACGGCCTGCAGCTCGACGAGGTCGCGCGACAGGGTCGCCTGCGTGACGCTCACGCCCGCGTCCGCGAGCAGGTCCGCGAGCTGCTGCTGGGAGTGCACCTGCTCGCGCGTGAGCAGCGCCGCGACGAGCGCCTGGCGCGCCGCCTTCGTCTGCGGCACCGTCGACGCCGAGCCGCCGGACGAGGTCGCCGGGGTGCCCGGCACCGCCGCCGGCGTGCTCGTCGTGCTCGACACGGACACGTGCGTCACCGTGCCTCGAGCAGGAACGTCAGCAGCGCCTTCTGCGCGTGCAGGCGGAACTCGGCCTCGTCCCACGCGATCGACCGGGGCCCGTCGAGCACGCCCGCGGTGATCTCCTTGCCGCGGTACGCCGGGAGGCAGTGCAGCACCTGGGCGTCGGGCGCCGCGAGGGCGAGCGCGGCCTCGTCGAGCCGGAACGGGACGAACGGCAGCTCGCGCTGCGCCGCCTCCTCCTCCTGGCCCATCGACACCCACGTGTCCGTCGCGACGACGTCCGCGTCCGCGACCGCCTCCGCGATCGAGCCGACCACGGTGACCGAGCCGCCCGTCTCCTGCGCGACGCGCTGCGCGGCGGCGACCACCTCGGGCGCCGGTCGGTAGCCCTCCGGGGAGCCGACGCGCACGTGCAGCCCGGCGGTCGCGCCACCGAGCAGGTAGGAGTGCGCCATGTTGTTCGCGCCGTCGCCGACGTACGCGAGCGTGAGTCCGGCGAGCGCGCCCACCCCGCCACGGTGCAGCGCGACCGCCGACAGGTCCGCGAGCACCTGGCACGGGTGGAAGTCGTCCGTGAGCGCGTTGACCACGGGGACGCCGGCGTGCTGCGCCATCGACTCGATGCGCTCCTGCGCGTGCGTGCGCCACACCACGGCCGCGACCTGCCGGCCGAGGACGCGCGCGGTGTCCGGGATCGACTCGCGCGTGCCGATCTGCGCGAGGTTGCCGTCGACGACGAGCGGGAATCCGCCGAGCTCGGCGATCCCCGTCGAGAACGACACCTGCGTGCGCAGCGTCGGCTTGTCGAAGATCACCGCCACCGCCCGCGGTCCGGCCAGCGGCGTGCGGATGTGCCGGTCGTCGCGGAACGCGAGCGCGAGCTCGAGCACCTGCCGCTGCTCGGCGGGCGTCAGGTCGTCGTCGCGCAGGAAGTGGCGCGTCATGCCGCCACCTCGCCCGGGTCGAGGTCGGCGAGGAAGTCGACGAACGTGCCGAGCTGCTCGTGCGTCACGACGAGCGGCGGCGCCAGCCGGATCGACGTCGGGTTGACCGGGTTCACGATGAACCCCGCGGCCAGCGCGCGCGACGCGACCGCCGGCGCGACGGCCGCCGTCAGGCCGATCCCGACGAGCAGGCCCTCGCCGCGCACGCCGTCGACGAGCGGGTGGTGGAGCTCGGCGATGCGCGCGCGCAGCGCGGCGCCGACGTCGCGCACGTGCGCGAGCAGGTCGTCGCGCTCGATGACGCCGATCGTCGCGAGACCCGCGGCCGACGCGACCGGGTTGCCGCCGAACGTGGTGCCGTGCTGGCCGCGGCCGAGCAGCGTCGCCGCGGTGTCGCCGAACGCGATGAGCGCCCCGACCGGGAACCCGCCGCCGAGGCCCTTCGCCACCGTGACCGCGTCCGGCACGACGCCGCCGCCCACGTGCGGCAGCTGGTGCGCGAACCACTCCCCGGTGCGCCCCATGCCGGTCTGCACCTCGTCGAGCACGAGCAGCGTGCCGTGCCGCGCGGTGAGCTCGCGGGCCCGTGCGAGGTAGCCCGGGGGCAGCGGGAGCACGCCCGCCTCACCCTGCAGCGGCTCGACGAACAGCGCGGACACGTCGCCCGGCTCGAGCGCCGCCTCGAGCGCGTCCGCGTCACCGAACGGCACCCACTCCACCCCGCCGGGCAGCGGCTCGAACGGCTCGCGGTACGCGGCCTTGTGCGTGAGCGCGAGCGCGCCCATCGTGCGGCCGTGGAACGCCCCCTCGAGCGCGAGGACCCGCGTGCGACCCGTGCGGCGCGCGAGCTTGAAGGCCGCCTCGTTGGCCTCGGTGCCCGAGTTGGTGAAGAACACGCGCGAGCCGTCCGGGGCCTGCGCGAGCTCGAGCAGCCGCTCGGCGAACGCGATCTGCGTCGGGCTGCCGAAGAAGTTCGAGACGTGCCCGAGCGTGCCGAGCTGGGCGCTGATCGCCGCCGTGAGCGTGGGGTGCGCGTGGCCCAGGCTGTTCACCGCGATGCCGGCGAGCAGGTCGAGGTAGCGGTTGCCATCGGCGTCCCACACGTAGGCGCCCTCGCCGCGCACGAGCACACGCTGCGGCGGCCCGAACGTGTCCATCACCGAGCGCGAGTACCGCTGGGTCCACTCCGCGACCGACCCGCCCGCGACCGAGACGGGGAGCCCGTCGACGGTCGCGGCGGCCTGGCGCAGCGCGCGGCGGGTCGTCGGGGCGGGGGGTGCCGGGGCGGCCGGCGTGGTCGTCGGCTCGCTCATGCGGGCACCTCCGGGTGGACGACGGGGACAGGGGCGGTGAACGGGGCGTCCTCGGGCTCGGTGTCCGGCAGCACCATCGTGCCGATGCCGTCCGAGGTGAAGACCTCGACGAGGATCGAGTGCGGCGCGCGACCGTCGATGACGTGAGCCCGTCCGACGCCGCCCGTCACGGCGCGCCAGCAGGCCTCCATCTTGGGCCGCATGCCGGAGTCGAGCGTCGGCAGGACCTCCGCGAGCTGGCTCGCCGACAGGCGCCGCACGAGCGACGAGCGGTCCGGCCAGCTGAGGTAGAGGCCCTCGACGTCGGTCAGCACGATGAGCTTGCGCGCACCGAGCGCGACCGCGAGCGCGGCCGCCGCGGTGTCCGCGTTGACGTTGAGGACCTGCGTCGGGTCGTCGATGTCGGGCGCGACCGTGCTGACCACCGGGATCCGACCCGCGTCCAGCAGGTCCTGGACCGCACCGGGGTTGACCTGCACGACGTCGCCCACGAGCCCGACGTCGACCGCCTCTGCGCCGACGAACGCCGTGCGGCGTCGCGCCTGGAACAGCCCGCCGTCCTCGCCCGACAGTCCGACCGCGTGGGGGCCGTGCGCGTTGAGCAGGCCGACGAGCTCACGCGACACCTGGCCCGTGAGCACCATCCGGACGACCTCCATGGCCTCCGGCGTGGTCACGCGCAGGCCGCCGCGGAACTCGGACTCGATCCCGAGCCGGTCGAGCATCGCGTTGATCTGCGGGCCGCCGCCGTGCACGACGACGGGGCGCAGCCCCACCTGGCGCAGGAACACCATGTCCTGCGCGAAGGCGCGCTTGAGCTCCTCGTCGACCATCGCGTTGCCGCCGTACTTCACGACGACGAGCGCACCCGCGAACTTCTGCAGCCACGGGAGCGCCTGGATGAGCACCTCGGCCTTCTGGTCGGGACGCAGGTCGGTGCGGGTGTCGAAGACGAAGTCGTCGGGCACGGGGGTCGCGCTCGGGACGGCGCCCGAGCCGGTGGTCGCGTCGTCGTGGCTCACGTGGAGTACTCGCTGTTCTCGGAGACGTAGGCGTGCGTCAGGTCGTTGGTCCACAGCGTCACGACCTCGTCGCCCGCGTGCAGGTCGACCAGGACGTGGACCTCGCGCGTCGCCGCCAGGTCGACCTTCGAGCGGGGCTCGTGCGCGCCGCCCGCACGGCAGATCATCACGCCGTTGATGGACACGTCCAGCGCGTCCGGGTCGAACGCGGCGACCTCGACGGGCACGGTGCCGACGGACGCGAGCACGCGACCCCAGTTGGGGTCGTTGCCGTACACCGCGGCCTTGAACAGGTTCGAGCGCGAGATCGCGCGGGCCACCGCGAGGCCGGCGTCCTGCGTCTGGGCACCCGTGACGGTGATCGCGATGTCGTGGGTCGCGCCTTCCGCGTCAGCGACGAGCTGGCGCGCGAGCTGCGCGGCGACCGCCGTGACCGCGGCCGTGAAGCCCGCCGGGTCCGGGGCGACGCCCGAGGCACCCGACGCCAGGAGCGTGACCGTGTCGGACGTCGACATGCAGCCGTCCGAGTCGACACGGTCGAACGTCTGCGAGGTCGCCGCGCGCAGCGCCGCGTCCGCGAGCGCCGCGTCGACCACGGCGTCGGTCGTGATGACGCACAGCATCGTCGCCAGGCCCGGTGCGAGCATGCCGGCGCCCTTGGCCATCGCGCCCACGCGCCACACGCCGTCGTCGCCCTCGACCGTCAGGTCCGCGGTCTTGGGGACCGTGTCGGTCGTCATGATCGCCTGCGCCGCCGCGGGGCCGCCCGTCCCGGACAGCGCGGCCGCGGCGGGTGCGACGCCCGCGAGCAGCGTGTCGATGGGCAGGCGCTCGCCGATCAGGCCCGTCGAGCAGACGACGACGTCACCCGCGGAGACGCCCAGCGCGTCCGCGACCGTCTCGGCGGTGCGGTGCACGTCGAGGAAGCCCTCGGGCCCCGTGCAGACGTTCGCGCCGCCGGAGTTGAGCACGACCGCGCTGACGACGCCGTCGGCGACGACCTGCCGCGACCAGGTCACGGGGTGGCCGACCACCCGGTTGGACGTGAACACGGCGGCCCCCACCTGCAGCGGGCCGTCGTTCACGACGAGCGCGAGGTCCGGCCTGCCGGACGCCTTGAGGCCCGCCGTGACACCGCTCGCCCGGAAGCCGAGCGGGGCGGTGACGCCGGGCGAGGGCTGCGCGGAGCCGTCGGCGGTCTGGGTCGAGGTGCTCACGGTGCGACTCCGTCCAGGGGCAGGCCGAGCGTCTCGGGCAGGCCGAGCGCGAAGTTGAGCGACTGCAGGGCGCCACCGGCGGTGCCCTTGACCAGGTTGTCGATGGCCGTCACGGTGACGACGCGGCCGGCTCGCTCGTCGACCGCGACCTGGACGAGCGCGGTGTTCGCGCCGAGCGTCGCGGCCGTCGTCGGCCACTGCCCCTCGGGCAGCAGGTGGACGAACGGCTCGTCGGCGTACACGCTCTCCCAGGCCGCGCGGACGGCGGCCGGGTCGGTCCCGGGCACGAGGCGCGCGGTCGCGGTGGCGAGGATGCCCCGCGACATCGGCACGAGCGTGGGGGTGAACGAGAGCGTGACGTCGGGCGCTCCGGCGGTGCGCAGGTTCTGCGCGATCTCGGGGATGTGCCGGTGGGAGCCGCCGACCGCGTACGGCTGCGCCATCCCCAGGCCCTCGGACGCGAGCAGGTGCGGCTTGAGGCTCTTGCCGGCGCCCGAGTAGCCGTTGGCGAGCACCGCGACCAGGTCGGTCGGCTCGACGATGCCCGCCGCGACGCCGGGCTGCAGCCCGAGCGTCACGGCGGTGACGTTGCAGCCGGGCACGGCGATGCGGGTCGTCCCCGCGAGCGTGGCGCGCTGCGCCGCGGCCGCCTGCTCCCCCGCGTGCAGCAGCTCGGGCAGGCCGTACGGCCAGGTGCCGGCGTGCTCGCTGCCGTAGTACGCGAGCCAGTCGGCCGCGTCGGACAGGCGGTGGTCGGCGCCGAGGTCGACGACGACCGTGCCGGCGTCGCGCTGCGCGAGCTCGGCCGCGACCGCGCCCGAGGCGCCGTGCGGCAGCGCGAGGACGACGACGTCGTGACCGGCCAGGGCCTCGGGCGTCGTGGGGGCGAGGACGCGGTCGGCGAGGCGTCGCAGGTGCGGCTGGTGCTCACCGAGCTGCGTGCCCGCGTTCGCGTGGGCCGTGACCGCGCCGATGCGTGCCTCGGGGTGCTGCAGCAGGAGCCGGAGCATCTCGCCACCGGCGTACCCGCTCGCGCCCGCGACCGCGACTGTGAACGACATGCGCATGAACATACACGTTCGCGCGAATCGATGCACAAAGCGTCGGACCGCGCCCCACCGGGATGAAATGGTGCCCCACGCGCGTTCGGCTCGACGTGCACGCCGTCGAAGCCACCCGCGCCGGTGGACCCGAGGTCCTGTCGTCCGTCACCCGTCCCGACCCGGAGCCCGGGCCGCACGAGGCCCTGGTCCGCGTCGCCGCAGCGGGTGTGAACTTCATCGACACCTACCGCCGCTCCGGCGTGTACCCCGCGAGCTTCCCGCACGTCCCCGGCTCCGAGGGTGCCGGGACCGTGGTGTCCGTCGGTGCGCAGGTCACGCACGTCGCACCCGGCGACCGCGTCGCGTGGTCCGCGGGGCCGGGCTCGTACGCCGAGCTCGTCGCCGTGCCCGAGCGCGAGCTCCTGCCCGTGCCGGACGGCGTGGCCGACGAGGTCGCCGCCGCGCTCCCGCTGCAGGGCATGACCGCGCACTACCTGGCGACGTCCACGTTCCCGGTCGAGCCCGGCACGACGGTGCTCGTGCACGCGGCCGCGGGCGGCGTCGGCCTCCTGCTGACCCAGCTCGCGACCCAGCGCGGCGGTCGCGTCATCGCGACGGTCGGCTCCGTGCAGAAGGAGGCCCTGGCGCGAGGCGCGGGCGCCACCGACGTGATCCGCTACCGCGAGCTCGACGACCTGACGACCGACCTGCCCGCTCGCGTCCGGGACCTGACCGACGGCCGCGGGGTCGACGCCGTGTACGACGGTGTCGGACGCGACACGTTCGACGCGTCGCTCGCGTCGCTCGCCCGGCGCGGCATGCTCGTCCTGTACGGGGCGTCGTCCGGCCCGGTCCCGCCCGTCGACCCGCAGCGGCTCAACGCCGCCGGGTCGGTGTTCCTCACGCGCCCGACGCTCGGGCACTACGTCGCCGATCGCGCCGAGCTCGAGTGGCGCGCGTCCGAGCTGTTCGGCGCGGTGGCCGACGAGCGTCTCGACGTCCGCATCGGCGCCCGCTTCCCCCTGTCGGCCGCGGCTGACGCCCACCGCGCGCTCGAGTCGCGCGCCACGACCGGAAAGGTCCTGCTTCTCCCGTGAGCACCACGAGCACACCCACCCTGAACCCCGTCCGCACGATCACGGTCGAGGTGTGGTCCGACATCGCCTGCCCGTGGTGCTACATCGGCAAGCGCCGGTTCGCCGCCGCGCTCGCCGCCTTCCCGCACCGCGCCCACGTCGACGTCGTGTGGCGGTCCTACCAGCTCTCCCCCGACACGCCGCGCGGGCCGGGCCGTCCCGAGGCCGAGGCGCTCGCGGAGCTCAAGGGGCTGCCGCCCGAGCAGGTGCAGCGCATGTTCGCGCACGTCACGGCCGTCGCGGCGGACGAGGGGCTGGCCTACGACTTCGACTCGGTGCTCGCGTTCAACTCCTACGACGCGCACCGGCTGACGCACCTGGCGCGCGAGCTCGGCGGGTCCCAGCTCGCGGAGCGCACGATCGAGGCGCTGTTCTCCGCGCACTTCGAGCGCGGTGCCGACCTGGGCGTCGACGACGCGCTCGTCGCCGTCGCGCGCGAGGCCGGGTTCGCGCGGGCCGGGCACGACGACGCGGCCGTCGCGGCGTTCCTCGCGGGCGACGCGCAGTCGGACTCGGTCGACGCCGACGTCGCGGCGGCGCGCGAGCTCGGCGTGACCGGCGTGCCGTTCTTCGTCGTCGACCGCCGCTACGCGGTCTCCGGCGCCCAGCCCGCCGAGGTGTTCGCCCAGCTCCTCGACGCGGGCTGGCGCGAGGCGAACCCCCTGCAGGTGCTGACGGGCGACCCGTCTGCCGCGACGTGCACCGACGACTCCTGCGCGATCTGACGACGCGCGGTCCGCAGGCGGTCCGCGGCCGCCGCGCGACCGGCCGGACCGGGGCGGCCATCCGGACGTCGCCTCTCCCCTAGGCTGCAGCCTGCGGACCCACGGCGTCGTGGCCCCTCGCACGCGCGTCGGCGGCCCGCACCGCTCCACGACGCGCCCAGGAGGCACCCGCATGACGACATCCCCGGACGTCCGGCCCGCATCCCGTCCGCTCACGGAACCGGTCGGCACCGTCGTGCCGTCCCAGGTCCCGACGCACTGGTACAACCTCGCGGCGGACCTGCCCGAGCCCGCGCCGCCCGCGCTGCACCCGGGCACCCGCGAGCCGCTCGGCCCGGACGACCTCGCGCCGCTGTTCCCGATGGCGCTCATCGCGCAGGAGGTCAGCACCGAGCGGTACGTCGAGATCCCGCAGACCGTCCGGGAGCTGTACGCGCTGTGGCGCCCGTCCCCGCTGATCCGGGCGCTGCGCCTCGAGCGCGCGCTCGGCACGCCCGCGAAGATCTACTACAAGTACGAGGGCGTCTCCCCGGCAGGCTCGCACAAGCCGAACACCGCGGTCGCGCAGGCGTACTACAACGCCATCGAGGGCACGACCAAGCTCACGACCGAGACGGGCGCCGGCCAGTGGGGCGCGTCGCTGTCCTTCGCGTGCTCGCTGCTGGGCCTCGAGTGCGAGGTCTGGCAGGTGCGCGCGTCGTACGACGCCAAGCCGTACCGGCGCATGCAGATGGAGACGTACGGCGGCGTGTGCCACCCGTCGCCGTCCGACCTCACCGAGGCGGGGCGCGCGATGCTCGCCGCCGACCCCGAGACGACCGGCTCGCTCGGCATGGCCATCTCGGAGGCCGTCGAGGTCGCCGCGCAGGACCCGAACGCGCACTACGCGCTCGGGTCGGTGCTCAACCACGTGCTGCTGCACCAGTCCGTGATCGGCCAGGAGGCCCTGGCCCAGCTCGACGAGGTCGGCGCGAGCGCGGACGTCGTGTTCGGCTGCGCGGGCGGCGGGTCGAACCTCGCGGGACTGAGCTTCCCGTTCATCGGCCGCAACCTGCGCGACGGCACGACGACGCGCGTCGTCGCGTGCGAACCCGCCGCGTGCCCCTCGCTCACGCAGGGCGAGTACCGGTACGACTTCGGGGACGTCGCGGGCCTGACGCCCCTGCTCAAGATGCACACGCTCGGCAAGGACTTCGTCCCGCCGCCCATCCACGCGGGCGGGCTGCGCTACCACGGCATGGCGCCGATGGTCTCGCACGCGCTCGAGCTCGGGCTGCTCGAGGCGATCGCCGTCGACCAGGAGACCGCGTTCGCGGCCGGGATCGAGTTCGCACGGGCGGAGGGGATCATCCCGGCGCCCGAGTCGACGCACGCGGTCGCCGGGGCCATCGCGCACGCCCGGGCCGCGACGACCGAGGAGACGATCGTCATCGGGCTGTCCGGCAACGGCGTGCTCGACCTGCCCGCGTACCACGACTTCCTCTGACGCCCCGACGAGTGGCCCGCGCCCACCGCGGGCCACTCGTCGGGTCAGGCGGGCACCCCGGCGGTGACGAGCTCGTCGGGCGTCGCACGGGCAGGTCCGGGCGCCGGGCGGACCTGGTCGAAGAACGCGACCTCGTGCTCGCAGGAGACCGCGAGCACCTCACGCATCCGGGCCCGACCGGCCGCGTCGAGCGACCGGCCCGCCGCGTCCGCGTGCGCGCGCGCCTGGGCGGTCACGGCCGCGAACTCCTCGTCGCCGTACGTGCCCACCCAGTCGCCGTACGGGTGCGCCGTGAGGTCGCCGGCCCGCGCGCGCAACCGCGCACCGAGGTCCGCGTACACCCAGTAGCACGGCAGCACGGCGGCCACGACGTCGGCGTACGACCCGGTCGCCGCGACCGCGAGCAGGTGGTCGACGTACGCGGTCGTGACCGACGACGCACTCGCCCCCTGACGTGACCCGTCCCGGGCCGACCTCGCCAGGCGCTGCTCGTGCAGCCGCCGCTCGACGTCGAGGCATGCGGCGGCGCCGCGCGCGAAGAACGCCTGCGCCTCCCCGTCCGGGGCGAGCTCGCTCGCCCGCGCGAGCACCCGCGCGTACCCGGTCAGGTACAGCGCGTCCTGCCGCACGTACTCCTCGAACCGGCCGACCGGCAGCGACCCGTCCGCGAGCGCCCGGACGAACGGCAGGTCCTGCGACCGCTCGACGGCGTCGGCGACGAGACCGGCTACCTGCGCGGTGAACGGCCGGGCGCCCAGCCCCGGCGCGTGGTGCAGGTGGTCGACGGGGCCGTGGCCCGCGCCCACCTCCAACCGCGCCCCGGCCGCGATCGCCCCGGTGAGCCACTGCTTGGCCTCGCGCACCGCCTCCGGCCAGCCGTCGCGCGCGGGCCGCAGCGCCGCGACCGCGGCCGACAGCGAGCACCCCGTGCCGTGCGTGCTCGTCGAGGCGACGCGCTGCGCCGCGACCTCGACGACCGCACCGTCCGGGCCGACGAGCGCGTCCGGGCTCGTCGGCCCGCCCAGGTGCCCGCCCTTGAGCAGGACCGTGGTCCCCGACCCGCGGGAGAGGCGGGTCGCCTGGTCGAGCGCCTGCGCCCACGACTGCGCGCGCGGCTCGTCGACGAGCACCGCCAGCTCGGGCAGGTTGGGCGTCACGAGGTCCGCGCGGCCCACGAGCTCGCGCACGGCGATCTCGGCCTCCGGGTCGAGGAGCCGGTCCCCGCTGGTCGCGACCATCACCGGGTCGAGCACGACGACGGGCGAACGCCCCGCGGCACGCTGCCGGTCCAGCCACGCCGTCACCTCGTGCGCGACCTGCGGCGTGGCGAGCATGCCGATCTTCACCGAGTCGACCGTGACGTCGTCGCTGACGGCCTCGAGCTGCGCACGCAGGAACTCCGGCTCGGGGACGTGGACCGCGCGCACGCCGCGGGTGTTCTGCGCGACGAGCGCCGTCACGACCGCCATGCCGTACGCCCCGTGCGCGGCGAACGACTTGAGGTCCGCCTGGATCCCGGCGCCGCCCGTCGGGTCGGTGCCGGCGATGGACAGCGCGCGCACGCGCGACGGGCTCACCGCGCACCCGCCGGCGTCGCCACCGTGCCGCTCGCCGACCGCCGCCACGCGGCGACGAGCTCCGCGGCCGCGGCGGACGGGTCGGGCGCGGAGCACACCGCCGAGACCACCGCGAGCCCGTGGGCGCCGGCCGTCCGCACGGCGTCGACGTCACGCGCGTCGAGCCCGCCGATCGCCACGACCGGCAGCCGGGTGCTCGCGACCGCCGCGGCGAGACCGTCGAGGCCGAGCGCGACGTCGGCGTCGGGCTTGGTCGGCGTCAGCCGCACCGGCCCGCTCCCGACGTAGTCGACCAGGTCGGCCGGGACCGCGCGCACGTCGTGCGGTCGTGCCGCCGAGACGCCCACGACCGCGTCGGGGCCGAGCAACGCACGCGCGTCGGAGGCCTCCAGGTCCCGCTGGCCGACGTGCACACCGTCCACGACCGCACCGCGGGCGCGTGCCGCGAGCACCACGTCCACGCGGTCGTCGACGACGAGCAGCGCGGGTCCGGCGGTGCGCACGGCCTCCGCCACCGCGGTCGTGAGCGCGACCAGGTCGCGCACCCCCGCGCGCGTCGCACGCACCTGCACCACGCCGACGCCCGCGCGCACCGCCGCCGCCGCGACGCCGGCGGGGGCGCGGCCGGCCGCCGCGCACACGTCCGCGTCGAGCACGAGGTACGGACCGCCCGGGAACGGGGGGCGCCGCGACGCACCCGCCGCGCCGGTCACGCGGGTGCCCCGACGGGCGCGGTCGCGGCCCTGGGCGCGCCGATGCGCGCGGGCTCCACGACCAGCCGGTCACCCAGCCCGACGACGTGCTCGGGCCGCAGCCCGTACAGCTCGTCGAGCAGCGCGACCTGGAACGAGCCCGGACCGCGCGCGACCGACGCGGCGCGCTCCGCCGCGAGCCCGAGAACCAGCGAGGAGCCGACCGCCGCGGTGAGCGGGTCGGTGACCGCGGCGAACGCCGCCGCGAGCGCGCCGAGCGCGCACCCTGCGCCGGTGATCGCCGTCAGCAGGGGGTCCCCCGCCGACACGCGCACGGCGACGTCACCCGCGACGACGAGGTCGACCGCGCCCGACACCGCGACCGCGCCGCCCGTCGCGTGCGCGAGGCGGACCGCGGCCTCGCGCGCGTCCTCGACGGCGTCGCACGCGTCGACGCCCCGTCCCGACGACGTGAGCCCCGCGAGGCCCAGGACCTCGCTGGCGTTGCCGCGCACCACCGCGGGCCGCGCACCCAGGAGCTGCTCGGCGAGCCGCGTGCGGACCGACAGCACCCCGACGGCCACGGGGTCGAGCACCCACGGCACGCCGGCGCGCCGCGCCGTGGTCACCGCGGGCTCGAGGCACGCGCGCAGGTCGGGACCGGGCGTGCCGAGGTTTGCCAGGACCGCGCCCGCGACGGCCGCGAGCTGCTCGGCCTCGCCCGGGACCGCGGTCATGGCGGGCGAGGCGCCCACCGCGAGCAGCGCGTTGGCGACGAGGTTCGTCGTCACCTCGTTGGTGAGGCACTGCACGAGCGGCGTGCGTGCCCGGACCGCCGCGAGCGCCTGCGCCGCGTCGGCGGCGAGCCTGCCGGGGCTCAGGGGCGGGGCGCCGCCGGGTTCGTCGGCGCGCTCGTCGGCGCGCTCGTCGGCGGGAGGGCAGGGTGGGACGGCAGACGTCATGGAGATGACATCCCTTCGCTAGTACGAACTAGATCAGGTTCGGCGGGTGTGATCTCAGCCCTGCGTGCAGGGCACCCCGTGTCAGTGCGGCCAGGCTAGCCCGCGCGCACCGCCGCCGTCCGCCCCCCGTCCGCCCACCGGACGGCGCGTCGGCAGGCGCGTCGACGACGACCACCGGGCGAGCCGACCGGCCGGTGGGCCGCACGGGTGGGCATGCGCGAGGAGCGCCCGACCGTGGTGGTCGGACGCCCCTCGAGCGTGCTGGCTGCCGCGTCCCTCGGGTCAGCGGCGGCCGTGCCCCCCGTGCTTCACGACGAGCGTCCGGACCGCGGACACCGAGGCGTACGAGTCGTCGCCCTGGTACTTGGCCCGGACCGTCACGTCACGGGTCACCGCCGGCAGCCGGAACGTCGCCTTCCCCTTCTGGAGCGTCGCGACGAGCGGACGGCCGCCGGCCTCGAGCGTCACCTTGCCGGTCGGCGAGGGGGCACCGGCCACCCCGGCGACCGTGACCGCGATGGTCGGACGCGTGCCACGGGTGACGGTCCACGACGCGGTCGACAGCGCGATCGTCGGCGTCGCCCTGGTGACGGTGAGCCGCACGGGCGCGGAGGTCGAGGCGGTCAGGTCCGCCGAGCCGCCGTACACCGCGGTGAGCGTGTGCGTGCCGCGCGCGAGCGTGCGCGGGAGCACGACCGTCGCGGTCGCCGTCGCGCCCGACCCCGTGAGCGTGCCCGCCCCGAGGACCCTCGCGCCCTCGCGGACCTGGACCACGCCGGTGGGAGCGCCCCCGGTCGACGTGACCGTCACGGTCGCGGTGACCGTGCCGCCGAACGACACGGTCGTCCGGTCGAGGGACAGCGTGGTCGTCGACGTCGCCTTCGCGACCGTCACGGACAACGAGCCCTCGGACCCCTCCCATGCCTCGTCGACCGGGACGAGCACCGCCCGCAGGGCGTGCGTACCCCCGCCCAGCCGGACGTCGAGGCTCGCCCGGCCGAGCTTCACCGGGACGGTCCCGAGCCAGGTGCTCCCGTCGACGAACGTCACCGTGCCGGTCACACCCGCGGGCGTCACGGTCGCGACGAGCGTCTGCGTCGCGCCCGCGACCGGGTCGCCGGTCATCGTGAGCGTCGTGGTGGTCGGCCCGGACGACGCCGGCTCGACCGTGAGCCGCAGGTGGACCGTGGTGCCGCTGGGGCTCGCGACGAGCGTGAGCTCGTGCTCCCCCGCCGCCGTGCCCGCGGGCACGACCGCGGACACCGTGGCCGCGCCGCCGGTGACCGTCGCCGTGCCGATCGACTCACCGTCGAGCCGCACGTCCAGGCTCGTGTTGCGCGGCGAGCCGAGGCTCGTGAGGTCCAGGTGCGACACCTCGAACCCGAGCGTGCCGCCCGCCTCGACCGACTCGGGTGCGTCGCTCACGGCCACGGCGTGCCGCGCGAAGTCGGGCGACAGGCCGGGGTGCGCCCGCAGGTACGCGATCCACGCGTCCCGGTCGACCAGACCCGAGTCACGCGTGTCGCTGCCCTGCGTGAACACCCGGAAGTTGTCGCCGCCCGTCGCGAGGAACGAGAACGTCCCCACGCGGTAGTCGGCTTCCGCGTCCAGCGGCTCGCCGTCGATCGTCACCGACGTGATGCGGCTGCCCTCCGGCAGGCTCGCGTCGTACGTGTACGACACGTTGTCGGAGAGCCCGAGCTGCAGGTATGGCCGGCTCGGCACGTTGCCCGCGGCGTCACGCTGCCACTGCTGCTCGAGCATCGTGCGGACCTGCGCACCCGTGAGCGTCGTCGTCCAGAGGTTGTTGACGAACGGCAGAACGGCGTTCGCCTCGGCGTACGTCACCACACCGTCCGTCGTCTCGGCGCCCGAGCGTGCGTACAGCAGCTCGTTGCGCAGCCCGCCCGGGTTGACGACGCCGATGTCGGCGCCGCCCAACCGGTCCTCCGCGAGGGTGTCGCGCAGCGCGTTCGCCACCAGGTTCCCGAGCGTCGACTCGCTCGCGCGGTCGTCGCGACCCGTCGTCGGCAGCGGGCCGGAGCCTGTGTAGACGCCGTCCACGTACGAGCCGCCGGAGTACGCCGTCGTGATGTCCGCCGTGACCGAGCCGACCGGCTCGCTGCCGACCTCGTTCGCGTACGCGACCGCCGCGTCGACGATCGTCTTGACCTCGGCCACCCGCGGGAAGGCCGCGACCAGGTCGGCGTCCGCCGTCGTCGTGCGCGCCACGTTCGCCTCGGTGTGCGCGAGGACCTCGTCGGTCGCCCGGTCGTACGTGAGGACGACCTTGCCCACGAACTCGCCGTACGAGCCCGTCTGCACGACGGGTCGCGTCGCACCCGGGACACCGGGGACGTCCGCCGACCACGCGTACTGCTTGTGGGTGTGGCCGGTGAAGATCGCGTCGACCGCCGCGGACGTGCCCGTGACGATGTCCGCGAACGCGCCGCCCGCCGCGACCTCCTGCGCGAGCGTGGCGCCGTCGGGCGTGCCCGCGCTCGCACCCTCGTGGTACTCGGCGACGACCACGTCGGCCTCACCGTTCGCCTCGTCGCCGTCGGTGAGCCGCGCCGCGACGCGGTTGACCGCCTCGACCGGGTCGCCGAAGTCGAGGTCCGCGATCCCGGCCGGGGTGACGAGCGAGGGGGTCTCCTCGGTCACCGCGCCGACGACCGCGACGTCGACGCCGTCCATGTCGACCATCGCGTACTCCGGCAGCACCGGGTCCGTCGTGCCCTTCGCGTAGACGTTCGCGCCGAGGTACGCCCACGCCGCGTTGCGGTCGTCGTCCGGGCCCACCACGCGGTCCCGCAGGTCCGCGAAGCCCTGGTCGAACTCGTGGTTGCCCACCGCCGAGGCGGCCAGGTCGAGGGCGTTGAGCACGTCGATCGTCGGCTGGTCCTGCTGGACCGCCGACGCGAACAGCGACGCACCGATGTTGTCGCCGGCCGACAGGAACGCGACCGGTCCCGGTGCGGCGGCGCGCAGCTGCTCGACCGTGCCGGCGAGCTTGACGGTGTTCGACCCCGCGGCGGCGGACTCGATGCGGCCGTGGAAGTCGTTGATGTTGAGGAACGTCAGGTCGACCGTGCTGCCGGCCTCACCCGCGTCGAGCCCCACGACCACCGGGTCGTGGTCCGACGAGCGGTACTCGTCGGACGCGTAGTACAGCGCGCCGTGGTAGTCGTACCGGCTGTACTCGAGCGCGATCGACTCCTCGGCGTTGATCTCCCAGACGTCCGCGCCGGTCGCCCGTGCGAGCGCGTGCTCGTTGAGCAGCACGTGGTCCAGCGACCCCGACAGCCCGCCGAACGAGTACGAGTACTCCCCCGGCGCGAGCTCGGTCGTCGCGTCCGCGTAGCCCGCGTCGTACAGGACCTGGAGCGGGTCCTCGAGGGTGTACGCGTTGAAGTCCCCGACGAGCGCGACCGACTCGACGTCGCCCTGGATGTCGGCGACCCAGTCCCGCAGCGCGGTCGCCTGCGCGACGCGCGACGCGTTCGACGCGCCCTGCCCGTCGCCCGCGTCCGCATCGCCGGGCAGCGGTCCCGCCGAGCCCTTCGACTTGAGGTGGTTGACCGCGACGAGCACCGGCTCGCCGCCGCCGACCGGCGCGAACACCTGCGCGATCGGCTCGCGCGCGTTGTCGAACGGCTCACCGGAACCCGACAGGGTGCCCAGCGCGCGGGACTCGCCGACGCGTTGCACGGCGGCGGGCTGGTAGATCAGCGCGTTCGAGATGACGTCCATCTCGCCGACCGGCGGCAGCTGCGACGACGAGGGCACGAACGCCCAGCGCTCCTCGCCCGCGGCGTCGTTCAGCGCGTCCACGAGCGTGCCGAGCGCCTCGTCGGCGACGCCGTCGACCACGAGCGAGTTCTCGATCTCGAGCAGCCCGACGACGTCCGCGTCGAGCGCGTTGATCGCCGTGACGATCTTCGCCTGCTGACGCTCGAGGTCCGCGGGGTCCCACGCACCGCGCGGGTCGCACCCCTCGCGCACGGTCACGCCGTCGCCGGTGCGGTCCGTGTACGGGACGCAGCCCGGCGTCCGGGCGCCGAGCGTCGTGAAGTAGTTGAGCACGTTGAACGACGCGACGGTGAGGTCGCCGCCCACGTCGCGCGGCGAGTCGGTCCGCGTGTTCTCGACCGTGACCGGGCTGTTCGCCAGACCCTGCACCGGGCGCGTGGGGTCGAGCTTCCACGTGGAGTTCACGTAGGTCACGACGACCGGCTCGTCGAACGTCACCGACGCACCGACCCGCACCGGGTTCTCGAGCGACACGTACGACGGGACGAGCCCCTGGTTCGCGGTGCTGAGGAAGTTCGTCGTCGCGCCGTCGTCGAGCACGACGCCGCGGGCCGCGTTGTCGTCCTTGACGGCCTGGACCGCGGCGGTGTCCTGCGGGTCGGCCACCTCGGTCCACTGCAGCAGCGGCGTGGTGCCCGTCGCCAGCCCGAGCTCCCCGTACTGGTTGGTGGAGAACGTGTTCGTGACCGTGAGGTCGCCGGTGGGCAGCAGGAGCATCGACTCGATCGCCTCACGTGCCGCGGCGGTCGCGGGCCACGCGCCGGTGAGCGGCGTGACGCTCGCGTCGGAGTCGAGGACCTCCAGCCCCGCCGCGCTCGTCACGGTGATCTCGGTGAGCCCCTGGAACTCGCTCACCGCGCCCGTGACGCGCACCTCGTCGCCGATCGTGACGAGGTCGTCGGTGCTCGCCGAGAACACGAAGATCGCGTCGGACGCGGTGCGGCTGCCGAGGGCGCCGCCCGTGCCGGCGGTCTGGATGACGTAGCCGTTGCGGCCGCCCGTGGGGTACGCGGCGGTGACCACGCCCTGGGTCGTGACCGTCCGGCCGGCGTACGGCGACGTGTCACCGGTCCCCTGGACCTCCGCGATCGGGACGACGGTGGGGTCGGGGTCGGGGTCGGTGCCGCCCTGCGCGCGCTGCGGCGTCGGAGCGCCCGCCGCGAAGTCCGCGGCGTTGTCGGCCGTGTTGGTGTGCTCGTCGTCGCGCGAGACCGAGGTGGTCGCACTCGCCGCCGGCGCGGGGCCCGAGCCCGCGTACGACGACGCCGTCGGCCCGTAGCCGACCAGGTCGACCACCGGGTCCTGCCCGGCGCAGCCCGTCGAGCACGTGAGCGACGTCGTCGAGCTCACCAGCGCGACCTTGCCGGCGGTCCCGCTCAGGTTGATCGCCCCGTCGACGTCGACCTCGAGCGCGGCGCCGTTCGACCCGCCCGCGCCGCCGACGAGCAGGTAGCCGCCCGCGGCGATCGAGCCGGTCAGCGGCGTGGTGTTCGTCCACGAGCTCCCGGTCGCCGACGCGTACTGCACCGACCAGCCGGAGAGCGCCACGGGCTCGTCACCCGGGTTGTACAGCTCGACGAAGTCGCGGGCGAGGACCGCCCCGGAGTTGCCTCCTGCGCCGTACACCTCGTGGACGACGACGGGTGCCGTCGGTGAGACGGCAGCGTTCGCCGGGGCGGCGGTGGCCGCACCTGCGAGCACGACGGCGAGGGCGGCGATGCCCCCGGTCAACGATCTGGTGCCACGGAGCACGGGGGCTCTCCTTCGTCGGGGAACGCACGAGCGGTCGCCCGGTAGGGCGACCCGCGTTCACCCTGACGCGCAGCCCGATTTGTCGCAACTACTGGTGAGTAACGATGAGGTGAACTCATCGGACGTCCCATGACGAGCACGTGACGCCGGGTCGTCGTCACCCGTCCGGGGAACGGCGCGGACCGGCCGGGGGACGACGACGGCCCCGGGCGGACCTCCGTGGGAGGCCGCCCGGGGCCGCCGTCGCGCGTCGCTCAGGCCCGCAGCGTGGCTCAGGCCCGCAGCGTCGCGCCGAACCGCGCCCCCGCCTCCGCGACGACCGCCTCGCGCACACCGGCGGTCTCGGCCGCCGTGAGGGTGCGGTCGTCGGCACGCAGCCGCAGCGAGAACGCGAGCGACCGGTGCCCGGGGGCGACCTGGTCACCCTCGTACACGTCGAACAGCCGCACGTCCTCGACCACGTCGCCCGCGGCGCTCGCCCCGGCTCCTGTGCGGACCGCGTCCAGCACGTCCGCGGCCGGCACTCCGGACGGCACGACGAGCGCCACGTCCTCCTTCGCCACCGGGAACGTGGAGACCCCGCGCGCCTGACGCGCCTCGCGCGGCGCGGCCGCCAGCAGCGCGTCGAGGTCGAGCTCGAAGGCCGCCGCGCGGGCCGGCAGGTCGTGCGCCGCGACGACGTTCGGGTGCAGCTCCCCCGCCCAGCCGAGCACCGCACCGTCGGCGGTCTCGACGCGAGCGCACCGCCCCGGGTGCCACGGCGCACGTGCGCCGTCCGCGACGAGCCGCACCTCGAGACCCGCGACCTGCGCCACGCGCTGCACCGCCGCGATCGCGTCACCGTGGTCGGCGCGGCGACCCGCGCCCCACACCCCGGCCGGCTCGACGCGTCCCGCGAGCACGCCCGCGACGTGCCGCGGCTGCGGCGGGACCGCGGCCTCGAGAGCCGCGAGGTCCTCCTGCGACGGCCGCACACCGCCCGGCAGCGACAGGGCGGCGCCCGCCCCCGCGCCCGGGCGGGTGACCAGACCCACCTCGAACACGCAGACGTCCACGTTGCCCCGGGCCACGTTGCGACGCGCGGTGTCGAGCAGCGTCACGAGGAGGTCGGTGCGCATGAACGGCTGCGCGTCCGAGAGCGGGTTGACCAGGCGAACCGCGCGACGACGCTCGTCGTCGCGCGGCAGCGCGAGCGCGTCCAGCTGCTCGGTCGACACGAACGGGTAGCTCAGCACCTCGACCAGCCCGGACTCGGCGAGCGAGTCCGCGATCCCGCGGCGCGCGCGCTGCTCCCACGTGAGCCCCAGCCCCGCGGGCGCCGGAGGCACCACGGACGGGATCGCGTCGTAGCCGCGCAGGCGGGCGACCTCCTCGACCAGGTCGACCCCCGTCGTGAGGTCCGGGCGCCACGTGGGCGGCGTCACCGCGACGACGCCCGGACGCACGTCGCGCACCTCGCAGCCGATCTCGGTGAGGACCGAACGGACCTCGTCGTGCGTGTACGGCACGCCGACGAGCCGGCCCGGCTGCTCGAGGTCGAGCTCGAACGACGCGACGGGCGTCGTGCGGTCCACGTCGGTCAGCGCGACGTCCGCGGTGCCACCACCGTGCTCGACGAGCAGGTCGACGACCCGCTGCACCGCGACCCGCGGCAGGCGCGGGTCGACACCGCGCTCGAACCGCTTGGACGCCTCGCTCGGCAGCCGGTGCCGACGCGCGGTGCGCGCGACGGACACCGGGTCGAAGTGCGCCGCCTCGATGAGCAGGTCGCTCGTCGTCGGCCCGACCTCGGTCTCGCCGCCGCCCATCACCGCCGCGAGGCCGATCGGCCGCGAGCCGCGCCCGTCCCGCGAGTCGGTGATCAGCAGGTCCTGCGGGTCGAGCGTGCGCACCTGGTCGTCGAGCGTGCGGATCGTCTCGCCCGGGCGCGCCCGGCGGACCACGATCGGCTCCGCGAGCGTCGCCAGGTCGTACGCGTGCAACGGCTGGCCCAGGTCGAGCATCACGTAGTTGGTGACGTCGACCGCGAGCGAGATCGGTCGCATGCCCGCCTGCTGCAGCCGGCGCTGCAGCCACGCCGGCGACGGGTCGTCCGCCCGCACGCCCCGCACGACCTGCGCGACGAACCGGTCCGCGCCGGGCACGCCGTGGATCGGCGCGTCGTCCTCGATCTCGACCGCGAACCCGGCCGGACGCTCGTCGACCGGCTCGGGCAGACCCGGGTCGGTGAACGCCGCACCCGTCGAGTGCGCGTACTCGCGTGCGACGCCCCGCATCGAGAAGCAGTACCCGCGGTCGGGGGTCACGTTGATCTCGAGGACCTCCTCGCCGAGCCCGAGCAGCTCGCGCGCGTCGGTGCCGACGGGCGCGTCGAGGCCGAGCTCGCTCAGCACGATGATCCCCGAGTGGTCCTCACCGAGGCCCAGCTCGCGCGCCGAGCAGATCATCCCGTCGCTCACGTGCCCGTACGTCTTGCGCGACGCGATCGGGAACGGCCCCGGCAGCACCGCGCCGGGCAGCGCGACGACGACGTGGTCGCCCACGTCGAAGTTGTGCGCACCGCACACGATGCCCCGCGGGCCGCGCGTGCCGTCCTCGGCGACCTCGTTGTGCTCGTCGCCCACGTCGACGCGGCACCAGTTGATCGTCTTGCCGTTCTTCTGCGGCTCGGGCGTGCGCTCCACGACGCGCCCGACGACGAGCGGACCCGTCACCGCGGCGGCGTGGATCGCCTCCTCCTCGAGACCGACGCGCACGAGGTCGGCCGCGAGCTGCTCGGCCGTCAGGCCGGCCGGGAGCTCGACGTGCTCGCCGAGCCACGACAGAGGGATGCGAGGCATCAGATCACCGCCTGGAACTGGGTGGAGAACCGCACGTCGCCCTCGACCATGTCGTGCATGAGGCCGATGCCGTGGCGGAGCATGAGGGTGCGCTCGATGCCCATGCCGAACGCGAAGCCCGAGTAGACCTCCGGGTCGACACCGCAGGCCCGCAGCACGTTCGGGTTGACCATGCCGCAGCCGCCCCACTCGATCCAGCCGGGCCCGCCCTTCTTCTGCGGGAACCACAGGTCCATCTCGGCGGACGGCTCGGTGAACGGGAAGTACGACGGGCGCAGCCGCGTACGGGCGTCGGGCCCGAACATCGCCTTGGCGAAGTGGTCGAGCGTGCCCTTGAGGTGCGCCATCGTCAGGCCCTCGTCGATCGCGAGGCCCTCGACCTGGTGGAACACCGGCGTGTGCGTCGCGTCGAGCTCGTCGGTGCGGAACACCTTGCCCGGGCACGCGATGTACACCGGCACGCCGCGCTCGAGCAGGGAGCGCGCCTGCACCGGGCTCGTGTGCGTGCGCAGGACCAGGTTGGACGGCGCGTCGGACCCGGCGGGGTCCGCGACGTAGAACGTGTCCTGCATCTGGCGCGCGGGGTGGTCGACACCGAAGTTCAGCGCGTCGAAGTTGAACCACTCCGCCTCGAGCTCGGGACCCTCGGCGATCTCCCAGCCCATCGCGACGAACACGTCGGCGACGCGCTGCTGGAGCACCTCGAGCGGGTGGCGCGCGCCGCGCGGGCGACGGTCCACGGGAAGCGTCACGTCGACGGTCTCCTCGACGAGGACACGCGCGTCGCGCTCGGCCTCGAGGACGACCTGGCGCTCGGCGACCGCGTGGTTGACGCGACCGCGGGCCTGCCCGACGAGCCGGCCGGCCACGCCCTTGTCGGCGGGTGCCAGGCCGCCGATGGCGCGGTTCGCGAGCGCGAGCGGGCTGCGGTCGCCCGTGTGCGCGAGGCGCACGGACTTCAGGGCGTCGAGGTCGCCCGCGGCGGCGACGTCGGCGAGTGCCGCGTCGACCGCGGCGGCGACGCCGGCCTCGTCGAGCGGGGACAGGTCAGGTGCGCTGCCGTCGGCAGCAGCAGGGGTCTCGGACATCCGAACCTTCCGAAGGTGGGCGTGCGGCAGGCGCGCCCACGGCGCGCCCGACCAGCGGGCAAGTCTAGGCGCCCGGTCCGGGGCCGTCCGGGAGGTCCAGCACGCGGCGGCGCCCGTCCGCCCCCACGGGGCGACGAGCCTGCGCGGCTCCGCTCACGTGCGCGTCAGCGCGGCCCGGGAACGGGCTTCGGAAATCGGCGACCAGCCGCCGCGCGTCGAGCGATCACGTGCCCAGCATGGCACGGTCCGGCGCGTGCGGGCCACCGTCCTGCCCGGTGGTCGGCCAGGGCGGCGGTCGGTCGATGGTCAGCCGGTCGTCCCCCGCAGCGGAAGGCGCTCGACCGTGCGGTACAGCGGACCGCCGCCGCGCCCCGCGCCCGGCATGGACTCCACGACATGCACCGCCTCGACGCTCCAGCGCGGGCCCTCGTACACCGCGAGCGCGCGCACGAGCGCCGCGAGCGGGTCGTCCCCCGGCCGCGCGGCGTCCCTGGGACGTCCGCCCTCGGCCGCGGGTCGCGACGAGCGGCGGCGCGGCGGTCCGCTACCCGGGCGCGCGCGGCCGATCGTCAGGTGCGGGCGCCCGCGCACCCGGGCGTCCTGCTGCGCGCCGACGAGCTCGCCCGCGTCGCGGGACGCGCGCACGACGTGCTGGTGCGCGTCGAGCGCACCCGCCGCGCCGACCCACAGCGTCCGGTGCGAGAACACCCCCGCACCGCGCAGGCCGAGCGGGTAGGGCGCAAGGCCCGCACAGGCCGCGTCGAGCGCCGCGACCAGGTCCGGCACGAGGCCGTCGGGAACGTCCCCGTAGAACGACGTCGTCAGGTGCCAGGTCTCGCGCGCGGACCAGCGCACGTCCGACGACGGGCCCGACGGACCGCCGCGCACGCTCGCGAGCGTGAGGTCCAGGTGGTCGAGCACCTCGTCGGACGGCCACACGGCCGCGAACGCCCTCACGAGGCCCGACCCGCTCCCGGCCGCGGGAGCGCGGGCGCGCGCCGCTGCGCCCGGGCGCTCGCGTACAGGCACACGGTCGCCGCCGTCGCGAGGTTCAACGACTCGGCACGCCCGTGCAGGGGCACGCGGACCACCGCGTCCGCGAGCGCACGGTCGGCGTCCGGCAGACCCCACGCCTCGTTGCCGAACAGCCAGGCCGTCGGCGCGGCCAGGTCGGGCACGCCCGCGGGCGCCGCCCCCGCGACGTCGAGCAGGTCGTCGAGGTCGTGCTCCCCCGCGCCGTCGGCGGCCAGGACCGCGAGCCCGGCGGCCCGCAGCGCAGCGACCGCGTCGCCCGTGGCGACCCCGTGACCGACCGGGAGGTGGAAGAGGGAGCCGGCGGTCGAGCGGACGACCTTCGGGTTGTGCACGTCCACGCTCGCGGCGCTCAGCAGCACGCCGCCCGCCCCGGCGGCGTCCGCCGCCCGGATGACCGCACCCGCGTTGCCCGGGTCGCGGACCTGGGCGAGCACCGCGACGAGCCGCGGGGCGGCCGCGAGCACCACGTCCGACCCTGGCTCGAGCAGGTCTGCGACCGCGACCACGCCCTGGGCGTCCGGGCTCATCGCCGCCAGGACCTCGTCGTCGCCGAGCGTGGTCCGGATCCCGCGCCGCGCGGCGGCCTGGACGATCTCGTCGTACCGCTGCGCCGCCGCCGGCGTGAGGTACAGGTCGCGCACGTGCACGCGACCGGTGGGTGACACGGCTTCGCGCACGGCCTGCGGCCCCTCGACGACGAACCGGCCGTGCCGTTCGCGCGCCGCGCGTCCGGCGAGCGCGCGCACCGCACGCACCCGGTCGCTGCGCGGGTTGGTCAGCAGGTCTCGTGCATCCACGGGTCCATCATCGCGGGTCGTGCCGCTCGGGGACGACGAAGCCCCCGGCACCGGGCCGGGGGCTTCGTGGGAGAACTGCTCACGCGTGTCGCGTCAGGCCGCCTTGGGGGCGTTGACGTCGGCAGGGAGCGCGTCCTTGGCCGCCTTGACGAGCGTGTTGAACGCCGCCACGTCGTTGACCGCGAGGTCCGCCAGGACACGGCGGTCGACGTCGATGCCCGCGAGCTTGAGGCCCTGGATCAGACGGTTGTAGGTCATGCCCTCCGCGCGGGCCGCAGCGTTGATGCGCTGGATCCACAGCTTGCGGAAGTCCGACTTGCGCGCCTTGCGGTCACGGTAGGAGTAGACGAGGGAGTGGGTGACCTGCTCCTTCGCCTTGCGGTACAGACGCGAGCGCTGGCCGCGGTAACCGCTGGCCCGCTCGAGGGTCGAACGACGCTTCTTCTGGGCGTTGACCGCCCGCTTCACGCGTGCCACGTGATGCTCCTTGCTTGGTCAGGGCCGGAAGGACCCCGGGCGCCGAGGGGCGCCCGGACGAGTCACTTGCCGAGCAGCTTCTTGATCTTGGGGGTGTCGGCAGCGGAGACGACCACGTCACCGGCGATGCGGCGGGTGCGGCGGCTCGACTTGTGCTCCAGCAGGTGGCGACCGTTGGCCTGCTCACGCATGACCTTGCCCGTCCCCGTCACGCGGAAGCGCTTCTTGGCACCGGAGTGCGTCTTGTTCTTCGGCATGGCTGCCGTGTCTCCTTGTCGTTCGCATCGCACGGGTTCGTGCGACTCGCTCGGGGGCCGGTCCGCGGGGGCGTCCCGGCCGTCTCGGGTCAGTCGGTGCTGCGCGGCGCGCTCGGTCGGGGCCGGGGTGCCGGCCGCGGCGCGGCGGGCTTGGCGGCCGTGGCGCTCGGCTTGGGCGTCGCCGCCGGCTTCGGCGCAGCAGCGGGCTTCGGCGCAGCAGCAGGCTTCGGCGCAGCAGCAGGCTTCGGCGCAGCAGCGGGCTTCGGCGCAGCAGCGGGCTTCGGCGCAGCAGCGGGCTTCGGCGCAGCGGCGGGCTTGGCGGCGGCTGCCGGCCGGGGTGCCGCGGCGGCAGCCGGGCGGGCCGGCTTCTCGGCCACGGGCTCGGCGGCACGCGCCTGCGTCGTACCCTCGTCGCCCTCGTCCGTCGCGCCGGTCGTCGGCTCGTCCGTCGCGCCGTCCGTCGCGTCGGTCTCGACCGCGGCGGGGGCCTCGGCGACCACCGCGGCGGGCGCCGGGGCGCTCACCACGGATGCCTCGTCGGCGTCGTCCTCCGCGTCGGACGCGGAGGCCTGCGCGGCCTTCGCGGCGGCGTTGGCGTCGCGCGCCGCGGCGGCCTGCGCCTGACGACGCTGCTCCTGGCGCTGCTCGGCCTTCTTCTTGGTCGGGCCGATCACCATGATCATGTTGCGCCCGTCCTGCTTCGGGGAGCTCTCGACGAAGCCGAACTCGGCGACGTCGGCGGCGAGCCGCTGCAGCAGGCGGAAGCCCATCTCCGGGCGCGACTGCTCGCGGCCACGGAACATGATCATGACCTTGACCTTGTCGCCGGCCTTGAGGAACCGCTCGACGTGGCCCTTCTTGGTGGCGTAGTCGTGCGGGTCGATCTTGAGCCGGAAGCGGATCTCCTTGAGGACCGTGTTGGCCTGGTTCCGCCGGGCCTCGCGGGCCTTCATGTCGGCCTCGTACTTGTACTTCCCGTAGTCCATGATCTTGACCACGGGCGGGCGCGCGTCGGGGGCGACCTCGACCAGGTCGAGGTCGGCGTCCTGGGCCAGGCGCAGTGCGTCCTCCACGCGGACGATGCCGACCTGCTCGCCGGCAGGGCCGACCAGGCGGACCTCGGCGACGCGGATCCGATCGTTGATGCGGGGCTCGCTGATGGGTGCTCCTCCAGGTTCGTCGTGACGGACCGCCGGGGACGAAGAAGGCCTCCGTCCCGGGTACAGGTGGAGGCCTCTGTCGATCCGGCGCACGACGAGCATGCGCACGCACGACGCGCGTCCTCCCGGCGAGAGCCGGGACGGCGGACGTCGTAGACCGGACCCGGACCCTGTCGCCGGCTCGCGCCGGACGGTCGGGACCAAGGTGGGAGAGACTCCACTTGTGCACCTGGGCCGCGCTCCGGACCCTCACGGGCGTCGGGACACAGCACAGGTCAGTCGGTGGACGAGGCTACCAGACACAACGACGTGCCGACACATCGGGGTGATGCGACCCGGCACCTCGCGCGAGCGCGCGGCGCGGGCACCGGCCCGGCAGGGGCGACGACCACAACTGGAACTGTTCCATTACTTGAATCGTTCCAGTTTCTGTGATGGGGTGGGTCCCATGAACGACGACGAGCTCCTGCGCAGCCGAGGCCTGCGGGTCACGGCGCCGCGGCTCGCGGTGCTCGAGGCCCTGACGGCCTCGCCGCACGCCGACGCCGACGCTGTGCTGCGCGGGGTACGCACCCGCATGCCGTCGGTCTCCGTGCAGGCGATCTACGACGTGCTCGCCGCGTTCACCCAGGCGGGCCTCGTGCGCCGCATCGAGCCCGCCGGGCACCCCGCGCGGTACGAGCGTCGCGTGGGCGACAACCACCACCACGTGGTGTGCCGCGCGTGCGGCGCCGTCGAGGACGTCGACTGCGTCGTCGGTGAGGCGCCCTGCCTCGAACCGAGCGGGACCACGGGCTTCGCCGTCGACGCCGCCGAGGTGACGTTCTGGGGTCTGTGCGCGCACTGCCGCGGCGACGACCCGCACACCACCGGGTAGCTCCCCCGACCGCTCCCCCACCCGTCCGCGTCACGCACCGCGTGCCGCGGGTCCCCCACGACACGGACCGGCACCGCCGGGCCGTGGACCGTCACGCCCACCTGCGAGAGGACACCCATGTCTCACGTGCCCGCCACCACGACGAACTCCGGCGCGCCCGTCGCCTCCGACGCGCACGCGCTGTCGGTCGGCGCGGACGGCCCGATCGTCCTGCACGACCACTACCTCGTCGAGAAGCTCGCGCAGTTCAACCGCGAGCGGGTGCCCGAGCGCGTCGTGCACGCCAAGGGTGGCGGCGCGTTCGGCACGTTCACGGTGACCGGCGACGTCTCCTCGTACACGCGCGCCGCGGTGTTCCAGCCGGGTGCGACCACCGAGATGCTCGCGCGCTTCTCGACCGTCGCCGGCGAGCTCGGCTCGCCCGACACGTGGCGCGACCCGCGCGGCTTCGCGCTGAAGTTCTACACGTCCGAGGGCAACTACGACCTCGTCGGGAACAACACGCCCGTCTTCTTCATCCGCGACGGCATCAAGTTCCCCGACTTCATCCACTCGCAGAAGCGCCTGCCCGGCTCGCACCTGCGCGACAACGACATGCAGTGGGACTTCTGGTCGCTGTCGCCCGAGTCGGCGCACCAGGTGACGTGGCTCATGGGTGACCGCGGCATCCCGGCGTCGTGGCGGCACATGGACGGGTTCGGCTCGCACACCTACCAGTGGATCAACGCCGCGGGCGAGCGGTTCTGGGTCAAGTACCACTTCAAGACGCAGCAGGGCATCAAGAACCTGAGCGCCGACGAGGCGTCGCAGCTCGCGGGATCGGACGCGGACGTGCACATCCGCGACCTGTACGAGCACATCGAGGCGGGCGACTTCCCGCGCTGGACGCTGTCCGTCCAGGTCATGCCGTACGAGGACGCGAAGACGTACCGCTTCAACCCGTTCGACCTGACGAAGGTGTGGCCGCACGCGGACTACCCGCTCGTCGAGGTCGGCGTGATGGAGCTCAACCGCAACCCGGAGAACTACTTCGCGCAGATCGAGCAGGCGACGTTCGCGCCGAGCAACTTCGTGCCGGGCATCGCGGCGAGCCCCGACAAGATGCTCCTCGCGCGGATCTTCTCGTACGCGGACGCGCACCGGTACCGCGTCGGCACGAACCACGCACAGCTGCCCGTCAACGCGCCGAAGTCGTCCGTGCACTCGTACTCGAAGGACGGCGCGGCGCGCTACCACTTCGAGTCGGCGACGACGCCGGTGTACGCACCCAACTCGGCGGGCGGTCCCGCGGCCGACCCGACCCGCGCGACCGACGGCGGCTGGGAGTCGGACGGCGACCTGACGCGCGCCGCGGCGACGCTGCACGCGCAGGACGACGACTTCGGTCAGGCCGGCACGCTCTACCGCGAGGTGTTCGACGACGCGGCCCGCGCGCGCTTCCTGGACACGATCACCGGTCACGTGGGCGGCGTGCGTCGCGCCGACATCCGGGAGCGGGCCGTCCAGTACTGGACGCAGGTCGACGCGGGCCTGGGTGCGGCGCTGCGCGCCCGGCTCGAGGGCACCGCGCCCGTCGAGACCGGCACCCCGGCGACGTCGGCGACGCCCGTCGCCTGAGCCACCACCGAGCGGCCCGCGCGAGCGACCGACGGACGACCCCCGCACGCCCAGGTGCGGGGGTCGTCCGCGTCCGGCGGCGAGACGCACACCACGCACGCCCCGCGCGGGCCGCCGCGCGGCGGGTGCGAGGATGAGCGCATGAGCGACGAGGCCACGCCCCACGACCCCGCCCGTGACGCGACCCGGGACATCGCGGACGTCGCCGCGGTCGAGGTGATCGTCACCGCGGCGGTGCACCTCATGAGCGCCGCCGCCGTCAAGTGCGGCCTCGCCGAGGACGGCCCGGACGGCGACGGCCGGCAGTACCTGGACCTCGACGAGGCCCGCAAGCTCATCACGGCGCTCGCCGCGCTCGTGACCGCGTCCGCACCGGACATCGGCAACCAGCACGCGCGGTCGCTGCGCGACGGCCTGCGTTCGCTGCAGCTCGCGTTCCGTGAGGCGTCGCCGTTCCCGGACGCACCGGGCGAGGGGCCCGGCGAGAAGCTCACCGGCCCGGTGAGCTGACCTCCGCGGCCGCGAGCCCGCGCGTGCCGCCCCGGCGGCGGCGCACCACGTGCTGGACCGCGAGCCCGCCCGCTGCGACCCCGCCCCCGACGACGGCGGCCGTGAGGAAGCCCGCGCCAGGGTGCACGTGGTCGATGACCCACCCGCACAGCGGTGCGCCGAGCGCGTTGCCGACGGTCGACATGGTCCCCGACCAGCCCATGACCTCACCGCGACGTTCCTCGGGCGCGATGCGCACGAGCGTCGCGTTGATCGAGGCGAGCGTCGGCGCGCAGGGCAGGCCTGCGACGAACACCGCGAGCGCGAGCCACACGGGCACGGCCGCGAACGCGGCGGGCACGACCGCCAGCGCGAGCAGCACGACGAGCCAGAGCGGCGGCGGGGAGCTCGACCGTGCACCGTGCACGAGCCCGCCGACGACCGAGCCGCCCGCCCACAGCGCGACCATCCAGCCGACGTCGCCGGGGCGTCCCGCGTCGTTGAGCGACGCGACGAGCGCGACGTCGGTGCCGATGAGCACGAACGACGCCGCCGCGGCCGCGACGAGCAGCACGACGAGCTCGGGCGTGACGACGCGCGTGCGCGCCGGCGCGGCCGCGCCCAGCCCGTGCGCCGGCGCGTCGAGGTCGGCGGGCAGCACGGGCGCGGGTCGCTGCGAGCGGGTGGGCGGGTTCGCCCACATGAGCAGGACGCCGCCGCCGACGGTCGCGACGCCGACGACGGTGAGCGCCGCGGTCGTCGAGACCTGCGTCGCGATGAGCACGCCGACGACGGGCGCGAGCATGAACGTGAGCTCGACGAGCACCGAGTCGAGCGCGAACGCCGTGCGCTGCTGCGCGGGCGGGACCAGCACCGCGAGCGACTGGCGGGCGACCGAGAACACCGGCACGAGGAACAGCCCGGCGACGAACGCCGCGCCGACGAGCGCGTGGTAGCCGAGGTGCGGCGCGACCAGCCAGACGGCGGACTCGACGACGACCGAGGGCGCGATGGCACGCCGCAGGCCGAGGCGGTCGACGAGCCGCCCGCGCCACGGCGCGCCGATCGCGATGCCGATCGTCGACGCACCCGCGACGACCCCCGCCTGGCCGTAGCCGCGGTCGAGCGACGTGACGACGTGCAGCGTGAGGACGACCCCCACCATGGCCGCGGGGATGCGGCACACGAACCCGACCGCGTACAGCCGCGCGACCGCGGGCAGGCGCAGCACGGCCCCGTAGGAGGAGGAAGACATCCCATCATTGTCACCCGTCGTGCGGCGTGCTCCGGCCCGCGTGCCTATCCTGTGCGGGTGCCGATGGAGGACGCGCGCGCGAGCGGGGGACGAGCGTCGGGCACCCCCGGCTGGGTGGCGCACGCCGCGCGGACGCCGCACGACGACGTGCCGCCCCCGCCACCACCCCCCGAACCCGCCGCCGCGCCTCGGGACACGGTTGCGGCCGGCACACCGTCGGTGGCGCACGCACGTCGCCGCTCGCGCGCCGTGCCGGTGCTGGCAGCCGGCCTGACGCTCACGCTCGTCGCCGGCGGCGCGCTGGTCGCGTACCTGTGGCGCACGACGGACGAGTGGCGCGCGACCAGCGCGGGCTGGCAGACGCTCGCCGTGACCGCCGCGGCGGACCTCGAGCGCACGCAGGGCGACCTCGCGGCCGCGCAGGAGGTGCTCGACGACACCCGCGAGCAGCTCGGCACCGCCCAGGACCGCATCACCGAGCTCGCGGACGAGAAGGCCCAGTTGGGTGACGACTCGGCGGCGCAGCAGCAGCTCGCCGACTACCAGGCGCGCGTGTCCCAGGCCGCGGGGAAGGTGGCCACCGCGCTCGCGACGTGCATCGCCGGCCAGGAGCAGCTCATCCGGTACATGGACAACGCCGAGGCCCACGAGCCCGCCGCGCTGCGCCGGTTCCGCGACGACGTCGACGCGCTGTGCGGCCAGGCCACGGAGGCGAACGAGCAGCTCCAGCACGAGCTCGAACCGTGACGCCGGCGCGTCGCCCGTCGCGGGCGGGCTCACGGCCGTCCCGGTCGTCGGGGCCCGCGCCGCGCACGCCGGTCACGGCCGTGCTGGCGGGGCTGGCCGGGCTCGCGCTCGCCGCGTGCGGTGCGCTGCCGCCGCTGCCCGACCCGGTCCCGACGACGCTGGTCGGCACGTCCGCGCCGCTCGCCTCGCCGTCGCCCTCGCCCCGGCCCGGCAGCGCGCTGTCGCCCGACGGCTTCGACGCCGCGATCCGCATGTCGGTACGCATCCGCAACGTCGGCTGCGGCTCGCTGTCCACCGGGTCCGGCTTCGCGATCGACCACCACACGCTCGTGACGAACCGGCACGTCGTCTCGGAGTCCGCGGCGCTCGAGATCAGCACGTACGACGGGCGGGACGTCCGCGCACAGGCGGCGAGCACCGCGTCCCTCGCCGACCTCGCCTTCGTGCGCACCGTCGACCCGCTGCCCGCGTACGGCGGCCTCGCCCCGCTCGACCCCGCACCGGGCGCCGAGGTCACGATCGTCGGCTACCCGCGCGGGAGCCAGCTCACCATGACCACCGGCAAGGTCATCGGCGCGACCACGGACCCGCTGGACGAGAACCTCGGCGAGGTCCTGGTGACCGACGCGCGGGTCGAGCTCGGCTCCTCCGGGTCGCCCGTGCTCGACGCGCAGGGGCGCGTCGTCGGGGTCGTCTACGCGCGGGGCGAGGACGGCACGAGCTTCGTCGTCCCCGTCAGCACGCTGCGCAGCCTCCTGGACGACGAGGAGCAGGTCTCCCCCGCACCCACCTGCACCGGCTAGCACGACCCGCGAGCGGGGGTGGACCTCGCGTGCACGAGCGCGCAGGATCGAGCACGGGGCTCGCACCGCGACGCCCGACCCGACCGCAGGAGGCAGCCATGGCACACGTCCCTCGCTTCGACCCGTCGGCGCTCGCGACCGCCGCGAACGAGACGTTCACCGTCCGCCGCGTGTTCGGCGAGGCGTACGAGCGCGACGGCGTGACCGTGATCCCCGTGGCGCGCGTGTGGGCCGCGACGGGCCTCGGCGCGGGCGACGGCGAGGGCGGCGGGGCGCTCCCGACCGGCGGCTGGGCGCGCCGCGCACGCGCGTGGGCGGCGCGGGGTCGCGGTGTCGAGGAGTGGGACGCCGCCGGCCAGGGCGACGACGGGCCTGCCGACGAGGACGCGTCCACGTCGGGCGACGACGACACGGACCCGGACACGCACGGCGGGTACGGGGGCGGCCACGGCGGTGGCGGCGGTTACGGGGCGCACGTCAAGGCGGTCGGCGTGTTCGTCGTCGACGACGACGGCGTGCACTGGCGCCCGGCGCTGGACCTCAACCGCGTGATCCTCGGCGGGCAGCTCGTCGCGGTGGCCGCGGTCGCGTCGGCCGGGGCCGCGCTGGCCGTGACCGCTGTCGCGAAGGCCGTGTCGCACGCGGTGGCGGCGTTCGCCGACCGCTGACCGCCCGCGCGTCAGGCCGCGCTGCGCAGCCGCAGCTCGAGCGAGTCGACGCGCTCGGCCACGACCTCGTCCGCGGCGAGCGCGGCGTTGACCTGCTCGACCGCGCGCTCGAGTGCGGCCCGGTCGAGGCCCGCGACGAGCGTCGCCACGACCGCGAGCTCGGCCCGCCGCCCGGGCTCGACGTCCGCCCGCACGACGGCCGCGACGGGGGCGAGGGCCCGCGAGACCGCGGCGGCCACGTCGTCGGCCACGGCGCCCGCGTGCACGGCGGGGACCCACGCCTCCTGCTTGGCGAGCGCCCAGACTGCGGGCCGCGGCAGCAGCGCGGGCACCGGCCCGCCGGGGTCGACGACGACGACCTCCCAGCCCTCCTGCACCGCGGACAGCGCGGCGCGGGCGACGTCCGTGGGCACGGGACGCGCGTCGGTGCGCCACGCGGCCATCGTCGCCACCGACGTGAACGCGGGCAGCGCGCGGCGCCCGTCGGGGGTCCGCAGCGCGACGATGCCCGTCGACGCCTCCTTGTCGACCGTGTGCTCGTGCCCGTCGTGCACCACGACGTCGGCGACGTCGAGCTCCGCGAGCACGGGCACCAGCACGCGCGTGCCGGCGAGCGCGGCCACCACCTCGGCGAGCGAGCCCTCACCCGCGCCGAGGGACGCGAGCGCCGCCGCGACCCGCGGGTCCGCTGCGCCGTCGTCGGACGCGAACGGCGACGAGGGCGGCAGCTCGCGACCGGCCACGCGTCAGCCCTCCGTCGAGGGACGCCCCGCGACGTCGAGCGCCTCGGGCAGCGTGAAGGCCCCCGCGTACAGCGCCTTGCCGACGATCGCACCCTCGACGCCCGCGCTCACGAGCGTGCGCAGCACGCGCAGGTCCTCGAGGCTCGAGATGCCGCCGGACGCGACCACGGGCGCCTGCGTGCGCTCGCACACGTCGCGCAGGAGCTGCACGTTCGGCCCGCGCAGCGTGCCGTCCTTCGTCACGTCGGTCACCACGTAACGCGCGCAGCCCGCGTCCTCGAGGCGCGCGAGCACCTCCCAGAGGTCGCCACCCTCCTGCGTCCAGCCGCGCGCCGCGAGGGTCGTGCCGCGCACGTCGAGGCCGACCGCGATCTGCGCGCCGTGCGAGGCGATCACGCGCGCGGTCCACGCCGGGTCCTCGAGCGCGGCGGTGCCGAGGTTGACGCGCGTCGCACCCGTGGCGAGCGCCCGCTCGAGGGACGCGTCGTCGCGGATGCCGCCCGACAGCTCGACCTTGACGCCCTTGCCGGCGAGCTCGGCCGTGACCTCGGCGAGCAGCGTCGCGTTGGAGCCGCGTCCGAACGCCGCGTCCAGGTCGACCAGGTGGATCCACTCGGCGCCGCCGGCGTGCCAGTCGAGCGCGGCGGACAGCGGGTCGCCGTACGAGGTCTCCGAGCCCGCCTCCCCCTGCACGAGGCGGACGGCCTGCCCGTCGGCGACGTCGACGGCGGGCAGCAGCTCGAGGCGGGGGTCGGTCATGCGGGTTCGTCCTCCGGACGGTCGGGGCGGGTCGGGGTGGGTCAGGGCAGGTCGGGGTGGGTCGGATCCGGTCGTCCGCGCGGGGGCGCGGTCAGCGCAGCGAGTCGAGCCAGTTGCGCAGCAGGTGCGCGCCCGCGTCGCCGGACTTCTCGGGGTGGAACTGGGTCGCGGACAGCGGACCGTTCTCGACCGCCGCCACGAACCGGTCGCCGTGCTCGGACCACGTCACGAGCGGCGGGGTGAGCCGCTCGGTCGGCGAGTCCGTCAGGGGGAAGGCGCGCGCGGCGTACGAGTGCACGAAGTAGAAGCGCTCGTCGTGCAGGCCGTCGAACAGGACCGAGTCCTCGGGCGCGTCGACCGTCGCCCAGCCCATGTGCGGCACGACGTCCGCCTCGAGCCGGTCGACCACACCGGGCCACTCCCCCAGACCCTCGGTGTGCTTGCCGTGCTCGACGCCCTCGCTGAACATCACCTGCATGCCCACGCAGATGCCCAGGACGGGCCGGCCACCCGCGAGGCGCCGGTCGACGACCTGGTCGCCGCCGACCGCGCGCAGCCCCGCCATGACGGCCGCGAACGCTCCGACACCGGGCACGACGAGGCCGTCCGCCTCGGTGGCGGCGGTCTTGTCGGCGGTCAGCTCGACGTCCGCCCCGGCGCGCGCGAGCGCGCGGACCGCGGAGCGCACGTTGCCGAAGCCGTAGTCGAGCACGACGACGCGGGGGGTGGGCACGCGCCCAGGTTACCCGCGCGTGCCCACCGACCCGCCGCGTCTACCAGCGGGCGAGACGTCGTCGGCGCGTCACCCGCAGGTGAGCGCCAGGGACGACGGCGCGTTGCCCGTCCCGACGAACCCGAACGTCGTCGACGCGCCCGGTGCGAGCGAGCCGTTGTACGACTCGTTCGCCACGACGAGCGACGAGCCCGACCCCGTCGACCGGCCGTTCCAGACGTTCTGGACGCCCGAGCCGGACGGCAGCGTGCCGCGCACCGTCCACCCGGTGACGCCGCTCGACCCGGCCTTCACGGTGACGTTCGCCTGGAACCCGCCGCCCCACGACCCGACGAGTGCGTACGTCGCCGAGCACGAGCCGCCCGGCGGCGGCGTGGTCTGGGTAGGCGGCGGGGTGGTCTGCGTCGGCGGCTGGCCGTTGCCCGTGACCGAGAAGTCCGTCACCGCCAGACCCGTCCCGCCGATCCACGGCTCGAAGCCCGCCTGGACGCTCGTAAGGTACCAGGACGACTGCCCGTAGCCGCGCGCGAGCATGTCGTCGAAGAACGTCTTGACCGAGAAGCTCACGGAGCCGGCCGTCGAGGTGCGCACGTAGGAGACGACGTTCCAGCCGGTGTTGCCGAACCACACGTCCCACGTCGAGCCCGCGAGGTTCACGGTGGCCACCTTCGAGCCGATCGGCTGGATCGACCCCTGCCGGTTGAGCCAGATCATCAGCTCCGCGCCGTCGTTCTGGCCCGTCGTCGCGCTCGGTTGCGACCGGTGGAACCAGATGTCGTACGCCGCGTCGTACGTGCCGCTGGACGGGTACGTCATCGACACGCTCGTCTGGATCGACGCGAACCGCGAGTCGGACACCCGCACGCCGTTCGGGCCGATGACCTCGGAGCTCGAGCACGTGCCGTAGTGGCAGCCCGCGTAGATCGTCGGGTAGGACTTCGGGGCGCCGTTCGTCGCGGTCTGCCCGTCGGCGCGCGTGATGCGGAAGCCCCGGTCGTTGACCGAGATGCACTGCGTCGCGCTCGTGCCCCAGCGGTTGTTCCCGACGACGTAGCGGCCACCCTGGACGGTCGTCGTGCCGTACTGCTCGCAGATCTCGGAGTCCGCCGCGGCCGGCCGGGCCGTCGCGAGCGTGAGCAGCGCCAGCAGCGCGGCGAGCGCGACCGAGGCGGCCAGCAGACGTGGGCTGCGACGTGGAAGTGGGCTGATTCGTGGAGCGGGGCTGAGTCGTGGACTGCGGCTCATGGAGGAGTCCTTCCGTGTGACGCCCGCCGTGCACGGTGCCCGGAGACCGGTCCCCGACGGCGGTGTCGGGGCGCGGCGGACGCTCGGACCAACAGGTCCGAGACAAGCACCGCCGCACCCCGACCGCGGGACCCGGAACCGTTTAGCGCGACGCCGCCGCGCCGTCCGCCTCGAGCACGGCCCGCAGCCGCCCGCGCGCCCGCGACAGCCGCTGTCGCGCAGCCGCGGGCGTCAGGTCGAGCACCGTCGCGATCTGGTCGCCGGTCAGCCTGTCCCACGCGTCGAGCCGCAGGATCTCCTGGTCCGGCTCCGACAGGCGCGCGAGGGCGTCCCGCACCTGCTCGCCCACCTCGCTGCCGGGCCGCTGCGCCGCACGCACGACGATCTCGTCGCGCAGCCGTCGCACCAGCGCGTCGCGCCGTCGCGCGGCCCGTGCGCCGTTCGCCAGCGTGAGCCGCGCGACCCCGATCATCCAGGCGAGCGCCTCGTCGTCGTCCGACGGCACGTCGTCGCGGCGACGCCACACCGTCGTGAGCGTCTGCGAGAACAGGTCCGCGGCGTCCTCCCGGTGCCGCACGCGCCGCGCGAGGTAGCCCAGCACGCGCGGCCCGAACGTCCGCACGAGCACCGTGACCCGGTCGTCGGAGCGGGTCACGGCTGCGACCGGGGTCGCCGCCCGCTCGGTGCCATCGATCTCGTCTCGCGGCGCCACCAGGTGGCTGACCTGCGCACTCACCGGCCGTCCCCCGCGAGGCCGGCTCCCGCGGGGTCGAGCCCCGGGAGCTCGTCGGTCGTGGCGGGGTCGCCGTCCGCGCCGATCCGCTCGACGAAGTCCGCGACCCCGTTCGCCTCGAGGTCCTGGAGCATCGCAGCCGCGTCACCCGCGCGCACGTCGGCGACGAGCCGCTCCCGGCCCTTCCACGACTCCTCCTCCCACGCCCACCGCGTCGCCTCGAGCGCCGCCTCCCACGCGTCGAGCGCGCGAGCGGCCGCCACGTCGTCGCCCGCCGCGCGGGCAGCGAACCACTGCGCCTGCCACGCGGCGCCCGCGACCGAGTGCAGGGAGGCCGTGATGCCGTCGGCGGACGTCACGCTCGGCTCGTCGACGGGCACGGGCAGGACGTACGCCGCGACCTCGTCCCAGGTCAGCCACGCCGGCAGCGGCTCGTCGCGCGGTGCGAGCGACGCGACCACCGCCGGGGCGTCGGGGTGCGACAGGTCGAGCATCTCGGACGTGTCGGTGCCGCTCTCGTTCCGGTACGTCACGCCGTCGACCAGCAGCAGACCGTCGGGCGTGCCGCCCGCGTGCTCGCCGGTCCACGCACCCGACGCGACCCCCGCCGCCGTGAGCGCGAGGGCCACCGCGGTACCGGTGCCCGCGACGGCCCAGCGCCGCGCGTGGCGCAGCGGCAGGCGGGTCACCGGGGCGGGAGCGCGGTCGGCCGTCGCGTGCCGGGCCACGAGCGGGGCCAGCACGTCGTCGAGGTCCGGGGCGGACCACGGGTCCGCGGCCGCGAGGCGGGCGCGCAGGTCGTCGTCGGTCAGGGGCTCGTGCAGCGTCATCGTCGGTTCCTCCTGTGGTCGGTCGTTCACCACAGGGATGTCCGGGTTCGCGCCGCGTGTGACACGGGACCTCGACGACCCTCTCGACACGCCGCCGGGAGGGGCGTCGGACGGGCCGCCGGTCAGCGCTTGCGACCGCGCGCGAGCGCGCGCATCGCCTGCCACCGGGACATGCCGACGCTCGTCACCACGCCCGGCACCGCGGAGGCCTGCTCCGAGCCCAGCAGCAGGTCCTCGAGCACGGGCGGGGCGTCCGCGAGCACGAGCCCCGCGGGCAGCTCGTCGTCCCGTGCGCCACCGACCCACCGCGCCGCGGCGATCTGCCCCTCGCGGCGCGTCAGCAGGACGACCGGCGTCTGGCGCAGCAGCTGCGAGATCGCGGCCGCGCCCGCGTCGGCGGCGGCCGGGTCCCGCAGGACCGCGACCGCGCCCACGGGCGTCGGGAGCGCGTCGATCTCGACGTGCGCGATCGCGCACGCGGCCGCGAGCGGCTCGGGCGCCGCGACCTGCGTCACGACGAGCGCGACGGTGGGCTCCTGCGCAGGGTCGTCGAGCAGCCCCGACAGGTCGTCGGGCACGACGAGGTCGCCCAGGCCCTCGAGGTCGTCGCCGGTCGCCGCCGCCTCGTCCGAACCGCCCGACGTCGCGGGCTCGCGTGGCTCGTCGGGTCCGGCCTCACCGGGACGCGGGGTCTGCGACGCGCTCACAGCGCGCCCTTCGTCGAGGGCACGCCCTCCACCCGGGGGTCGAGCTGGACGGCGAACCGCAGCGCCCGCGCCAGGGCCTTGAACTGGGCCTCGACGATGTGGTGCGGGTCGCGCCCCTCGAGCACCCGCACGTGGATCGAGAACGCTGCGTGGTGCGCGATCGACTCCAGCACGTGCCGCGTGAGCGAACCCGTGAAGTGGCCACCGATCAGGTGGTACTCCTGCCCGGGCGGCTCGCCGGTGTGCACGAGGTAGGGCCGCCCGGACACGTCGACCACCGCCTGCGCGAGCGCCTCGTCGAGCGGCACCAGCGCGTCGCCGAACCGCGAGATGCCGCGCTTGTCGCCGAGCGCCTCGCGCAGCGCCTCGCCGAGGCAGATCGCGACGTCCTCGACGGTGTGGTGCGCGTCGATGTGCGTGTCGCCCGTCGCCTTGACCGTCAGGTCGATGAGCGAGTGCTTGCCGAGCGCCGTGAGCATGTGGTCGTAGAACGGCACGGTCGTCGAGATGTCCGTGCGGCCCGTGCCGTCGAGGTCGAGCTCGACCACGACGCTCGACTCGCTCGTGGTGCGCTCGATGCGTGCCGTGCGGCGCGTCCGGCTCGAAGGGTCCGTCGAAGGGCTCACAGTCCTGCCACCTCCACCAGGGCGTCCTTGAACGCCTGCGTCTCGTCCGGGGTCCCGACCGACACCCGCAGCCATCCCGGCGGTCCGACCTCTCGGACCAGGACGCCACGGTCGAGCAGACCCTGCCACACCGCGCGCCGGTCGTCGAAGACCCCGAACAGCACGAAGTTCGCGTCGGAGTCCGCGACCTGCAGCCCGCGCCCGCGCAGCCACACCACGAGGGCGTCCCGCTCCTCGCGCAGCGCGCCGACCTGCGCCATCAGCTCCGCCGAGTGCGCGAGCGCGGCCCGCGCAACCGCCTGCGTGACCGCCGACAGGTGGTAGGGCAGCCGGACGACGCGCAACGCGTCGACGAGCGCCGGCGCCGCGGCGAGGTAACCCACCCGGGCGCCCGCGAGACCGAACGCCTTGGACATCGTGCGGCTCACCGCGAGGTGCGGGTACGCGTCCAGCAGCTCGAGCGCGGACGGCGTCCCGGTCCGCCGGAACTCGCCGTACGCCTCGTCGACCACGACGACGCAGCCGCCCGGCACCTGCGCGGCGGCGTCGAGCACCGCGCGGACGGTGTCGAGCGGCAGCGCCGTGCCCGTGGGGTTGTTCGGGCTCGCGAGCAGCACGACCGACGGCGCGTGCTCGGCGATCGCGGCCCGCGCGGCACGCGGGTCGAGGCTGAAGTCCTCCGCGCGACGGCCCGCGACCCACTCCGTGCTCGTGTCGCGCGCGTACTCGGGGTACATCGAGTACGTGGGCGCGAACGACAGCGCGGTGCGCCCCGGCCCGCCGAACGCCTGCAGCAGGTGCAGCATGACCTCGTTCGAGCCGTTCGCCGCCCAGATCTGCTCCGGGCCGAGAGCGACGCCCGACTCCGCGAGCAGGTACGCCGCCAGGTCCGAGCGCAGCGCCTCGAAGTCGCGGTCCGGGTACCGGTTCAGCCCGCGCGCCGCGTGCGCGACGGCCGCGGCGATGTCGGCCACGACCTCGTCGGACGGCGGGTACGGGTTCTCGTTGACGTTGAGCAGCACGGGCACGTCGAGCTGCGGCGCGCCGTACGGCTCGAGCCCCGCGAGCTCGGGCCGGATCGGCAGGCGCTGCGCGCCGGACGTGCTGGTCGACAGGTCGGTCACGGCGGCGATCCTAGGCCGACCGCCCCCCGGCCGGTCGGCGCGGTCCACGGCGCCCACCGGCGCTCAGAACCGCGCGCGCACGGCGTCGCCGTGCGCGGGCAGACCCTCGGCGTCCGCGAACGCGACGATGCGGTCCGCCACGGCCCCGAGCGCGTCCGCGTCGTACTCGATCACCTGGACCGCGCGCACGAACGAGTGCACGCCGAGCCCGCTCGTGAAGTGCGCGCAGCCACCGGTCGGCAGGACGTGGTTCGAACCCGCCATGTAGTCGCCCAGCGACACCGGCGAGAACGGTCCGACGAAGATCGCGCCCGCGCTCGTCACCCGCTCCGCGACCGCCGCGGCGTCGGCGGTCTGGATCTCGAGGTGCTCCGCGCCGTACGCGTTCACCACCGCGAGCCCCGCCTCCAGGTCGTTGACGAGCACGATCGCGGACTGGGTTCCGGACAGGGACGTCGCGACGCGCGCCCGGTGGGTCGTCGCCTCGACGAGGTCGACGAGCTTCGACTCGACCGCCCCCGCGAGCTCGATGCTGGGCGTGACGAGCACCGAGGCCGCGAGCGGGTCGTGCTCCGCCTGGCTGATGAGGTCCGCCGCGACGTGCACGGGGTCGGCCGTGCCGTCGGCGAGGACGGCGATCTCGGTGGGACCGGCCTCGGAGTCGATGCCGACCACCCCGCGCACGAGCCGCTTCGCGGCCGCGACGTAGACGTTGCCCGGGCCCGTCACGACGTCGACCGGCTCGCACAGCACGTCGCCGTCCGCCGCGGTCTCGCCGACCGCGCCGTACGCGAACATGGCGACCGCCTGCGCGCCGCCCACGGCGTACACCTCGTCGACGCCGAGCAGCGCGCACGTCGCCAGGACCGTGGCGTCCGGCAGCCCGCCCCGGTCCTTCTGCGGCGGGCTCGCGACAGCGAGCGCACCCACGCCGGCCTCCTGCGCCGCGACCACGTTCATCACGACGGACGACGGGTAGACCGCGAGACCGCCCGGCACGTACAGACCGACGCGCCGCACCGGGATCCAGCGCTGCCGCACCTGCGCGCCCGGGGCCACCTCGACCGTGAAGTCGGTGGGCCGCTGCGCGGCGTGCACCGTCCGGACGCGGACGATCGTCTCCTCGAGCGCGGCGCGGACCTGCGGGTCGAGCTGGTCGAGCGCGTCCGCGAGCGCCTGCGCGGGGACCCGCAGGTACTCGGGCCGCACGCCGTCGAACCGCTCGGCGAGGTCGCGCAGCGCGGCGGCACCCTGGTCCCGGACCGCCTCGAGGATCGGCGCGACCTGCGCGCCGGCGTGCTCCACGTCGACCTCCGCGCGGGGCAGCTCGGCGAGGAGCTCACGTCGGGACAGCGTGCGACCACGCAGGTCGATGCGGGAGATCATGCCCCCGAGTCTAGGTCGCGCGCGGTGCCGCGTCGGGGCCGTCCGGGCTGCGGTCGTCCGGGCTGCGGTCGTCCGGGCTGCGGTCAGACGTCGTAGCGCGCGCGACGCTCGTCGTACAGCGCGTCCCAGGCCCGAACGGGCCGTCCGGCGCGGTCGTCGTCGAGCTGGTCGAGCACGACGTGCCAACCGCCGCCGTAGCCGCGGGCGGCGGCGGGCTCGAGACCCGTGTGGACGAGCGTGAGCACGGCCCCGTCACCGGCCGCCTCGAGCTGCGCCCGCACGTGCGACGTCCGCTCACCGGGGAAGGACCATGTGAGCTCCAGCACGTGCGGCGGCTCGCACACGAGCACGTCGCCGTGCGCGACGTCGTCCGCGTCGGGGCGGTCCTCTCCCATGCGCAGCTCGTAGGAGCCGCCGGCCCGCAGGTCGCCGTGCAGCGCGCCGAGCCACCGGCGGGCACGTGCCGGTTCCGTGATCGCCGACCACAGGTCCTCGGGCGTGCAGGGGTAGCGGCGCCGGAACTCGACGCGCGCGCCCTCCGCGTCGACGTGCACGGTGCCGTCCGGGCCGAGTGCCTCCGGCGTCGGGTTGCCGGGCGTGCGTGTCATGCGTCCTCCTCGTGCGGTGTGGTGGTGGGGCGCGCCGCGCGCGTGTCGTCGCGGACCCGTGTCTCGCGTCGTCCCCGGGCGACCTCGGTCGCGAGCGCGTCGAGGCGCGGCCGCCACGCCCGGACGAGGTCGTCGGCCCAGCGCGCCACCTCGTCGACGGCCTGCGGCCGCAGCGCGTAGAGGCGGACCGTCCCGCGCGGACGGGACTCGACCAGACCGGCCTCGCGCAGGACGCGCAGGTGCCGGGACACCGCGGGCTGGCTGATCCCGAACTCGCCGCCGACGGCCGTGGCGAGGTCGCCGGCCGGCCGCTCGCCCGTGCTGACGAGCTCCACCAGGCGGCGGCGGACCGGGTCGCCGAGCGCGTCCATCGGGTGCATCCCGCCATATTTGCACGACGCGTTATATAACGCAATGGTGATATGTAGTCGCCCGCCGCGCCGTGCCGCACACTGGGCACGTGGGTACCACCGACGAGCCGATCCGACTCGGCCAGTTCCTCAAGCTCGTGAACCTCGCCGAGTCCGGCGGGCACGCCCGCGCGCTGCTCGACGACGGCGCCGTCACGGTCAACGGCGAGCCGGAGACGCGCCGCGGCCGCCAGCTGCGGCCCGGCGACCAGGTCGAGGTCGACCTCCCCGGGGGCCCGCAGCGCGTGACCGTGGAGCTCTGAGCCGGAACACCCGCCCCGGGGGTCACCCCGTGAGGCAGCCCGGGCCCAGCAACGCCTTGAGGTCGCCGAACAGGGACGGGTTGCGCGTCACGCGCAGGCCGTCGTCCAGCCGCATGACCGTCGCGCGCCCCGGCTGCGTGAGCCGCAGGTGCACCTCGGTGACCCCCGGGTGCGTCGTCAGGACCTCCTTGAGGCGCTCGACGACCGGCTGGGTGCAGCGCGCCACGGGCAGCGTCACGACGACCGGCGCGTCGGCCGCGACGTCGATGTCCGGGAGCGTGACCTCCATGGCCTGCAGCTGCATGGTCTCGTCGCGCCGCCGCACGCGGCCCTTGATGACGACGACCGCGTCCTCCGCGAGGACCGTGGAGTACGCCACGTAGGTCTCGCCGAAGAACATGACCTCGACCGAGCCCTCCATGTCCTCGATCGTGACGGCCGCCCACGCGTTGCCCTGCTTCGACATCTTGCGCTGCAGGCTCGTGATGAGCCCTGCCACGACGACCGTCGAGCCGTCCGGCCGCTGCTCGTCGGCGTTGAGCGTCGCGATCGACACGTCCGCCGACTGCGCGAGCACGTGCTCGAGCCCGGACAGCGGGTGGTCGGACACGTACAGGCCGAGCATCTCCCGCTCGAACGCGAGGCGCTGCTTCTTGTCCCAGTCCGGCAGGTCCGGGATCGCGACCTGGAAGCCCGCCTCGTCGTCGCCCCCGAAGACGTCGGCGAACAGGTCGAACTGCCCCTCGGCCTCCTTGCGCTTGACCCCGATGACCGCGTCGACCGCCTGCTCGTGCACCAGCAGGAGCGCCTTGCGCGCGTGGCCCAGCGAGTCGAACGCGCCCGCCTTGATGAGCGACTCGATGGTCCGCTTGTTGCACACGACCGCGGGCACCTTGTCGAGGAAGTCCTGGAAGGACGTGTACGCGCCCTTCTCCTCACGCGTGCGCACGATCGCGTCGACGACGTTCGCGCCGACGTTGCGGATCGCGGTGAGCCCGAACCGGATGTCCACGCCGACGGCCGTGAAGTTCGCCGACGACGAGTTGACGTCCGGCGGGAGGACCGTGATGCCCATGCGCCGGCACTCACCGAGGTACAGCGCCGACTTGTCCTTGTCGTCGCGCACGCTCGTGAGCAGACCCGCCATGTACTCGGTCGGGTAGTTCGCCTTGAGGTAGGCCGTCCAGTACGACACCAGGCCGTACCCGGCGGAGTGCGCCTTGTTGAACGCGTACCCCGCGAACGGGACGAGCGTGTCCCACACCGCCTGGATCGCCGCGTCGGAGTAGCCGCGCTCGGACATGCCCTGGTGGAAGGGCACGAACTCCTTGTCGAGGATCTCCTTCTTCTTCTTGCCCATCGCGCGGCGCAGCAGGTCGGCCTGACCCAGCGAGTAGCCCGCGAGGATCTGCGCGGCCTTCTGCACCTGCTCCTGGTAGACGATCAGGCCGTACGTCTCGTCGAGGACCTCCGCGAGCGGCTCGGCCAGCTCCGGGTGGATCGGCTCGATCTGCTGCAGCCCGTTCTTGCGCAGCGCGTAGTTCGTGTGCGAGTTCATGCCCATCGGGCCGGGGCGGTACAGCGCGATGACGGCCGAGATGTCCTCGAAGTTGTCGGGCCGCATCTGGCGCAGCAGCGCGCGCATGGGACCGCCGTCGAGCTGGAACACCCCCAGGGTGTCGCCGCGGGCGAGCAGCTCGTACGTCGCCGGGTCGTCGAGCGCGACCTTCTCGATCTCGACGGGGTCCTTGCCGTTCATCACGATGTTCTCGAGCGCGTCGTCGAGGATCGTGAGGTTGCGCAGCCCCAGGAAGTCCATCTTGATCAGGCCGAGGCCCTCGGACGTCGGGTAGTCGAACTGCGTGATGATCGCGCCGTCCTGCGGGCGGCGCATGATCGGGATGATGTCGATCAGCGGGTGGCTCGACATGATGACGCCCGCCGCGTGCACGCCCCACTGGCGCTTCAGCCCCTCGATGCCCTTGGCGAGCTCGACCACGCGCTGCGCGTCCGGGTCCGCGGCGTGCAGCTGGCGGAACTCCTCGGCCTCCGCGAAGCGCGGGTCCTCCGGGTTGAAGATCCCGCCCAGGCTGATGTCCTTGCCCATCACCGCAGGCGGCATCGCCTTGGTGAGCTTCTCCCCCATCGCGAACGGGAAGCCCAGCAGGCGCGACGAGTCCTTGAGGGCCTGCTTGGCCTTGATCGTGCCGTACGTGACGATCTGCGCGACGCGGTCCTCGCCGTACTTCTCCGTGACGTACCGGATCACCTCACCGCGCCGACGCTCGTCGAAGTCGACGTCGACGTCGGGCATCGAGACGCGCTCCGGGTTGAGGAAGCGCTCGAAGATCAGACCGTGCTCGAGCGGGTCGAGCTCCGTGATCCCCATGCAGTACGAGGCCATCGACCCCGCCGCGGAGCCACGGCCCGGCCCGACGCGGATCCCCTGCTCCTTGGCCCAGTTGATGAAGTCCGCGACCACGAGGAAGTACCCCGGGAAGCCCATCTGGAGGATGACCTCGGTCTCGTACTCCGCCTGCTTGCGCGACGCGTCCGGCACGCCGCCGGGGTAGCGCCGGTGCAGGCCGCGCTCGACCTCCTTGACGAACCAGCTGACCTCGTCCTCGCCGTCCGGCACCGGGAAGTGCGGCATGTAGTTCGCCTTGGTGTCGAACGACACCTCGCACTGCTCCGCGATCCGCAGCGTGTTGTCGCACGCCTCGGGCAGCTCCGCCCAGATGCGGCGCATCTCCTGCGCCGACTTCACGTAGTAGCCGGTGCCCTCGAACGCGAACCGGTTGCCGCCCTGCTCGTAGCTGGGCTCCGTCAGCGCCGAGCCCGAGTTGATGGCGAGCAGCGCCTCCTGTGACGAGGCGTCCTCCTCGCGTACGTAGTGCAGGTCGTTCGTCGCGAGCAGAGGCGCCCCGATGGCCTCCGCGAGCCGCAGCAGGTCCTTGAACACGCGGCGCTCGATGTCGAGCCCGTGGTCCATGATCTCGACGTAGAAGTACTCCTTGCCGAAGATGTCCTGCAGCTCACCCGCGGCACGCACGGCCTCGTCCCACTGCCCGAGACGCAGGCGCGTCTGGACCTCCCCCGACGGGCAGCCCGTGGTCGCGATCAGGCCCTTGCCGTACGTCTGGAGCAGGTCCCGGTCCATGCGGGGCCACTTGCCCATCTGGCCCTCGAGCGAGGCCAGCGAGCTCGCGCGGAACAGGTTGTGCAGCCCCTCGTTGTTGCGGGCCAGCAGCGTCATGTGCGTGTACGAGCCGCGCGCCGAGACGTCGTCGGACTCCTGCCCCTGCTGCCCGAACCGCACACGCGTCTGGTCGAACCGGCTGGTACCGGGCGTGACGTAGGCCTCCACGCCGATGATCGGCTTGACGCCCGCCGCCGTGGCCTTGGACCAGAAGTCGAACGCGCCGAACAGGTACCCGTGGTCGGTCGTCGCGATCGCCTTCTGCCCCAGCCGCTCGACCTCGGTGAACAGCTGGCCCAGCCGCGCGGCACCGTCCAGCATCGAGTACTCGGTGTGCACGTGGAGGTGCACGAAGGACGGGTCCTGCACTGCTGCTCCTGCTGCCACGCGCCCGAGTCTAGGTCGCGCCGGGGACACCCCGGCCGCCCGCGCCGGGCGAGTCAGCGATACCCGGCGGAGATCACGTCGAGCGCGTGCTGCAGGTCGTCCGGGTACCGGCTCTCGACCTCGAGCCACCGCCCGGTGCCGGGGTGCTCGAAGCCGAGCCGCACCGCGTGCAGCCACTGCCGCTCGAGCCCGACGCGGCGCGCGAGCGCGGGGTCGGCGCCGTACGTGAGGTCGCCCACGCACGGGTGGCGCAGCGCCGAGAAGTGCACGCGGATCTGGTGCGTGCGCCCCGTCTCGAGGTGCACCTCGACGAGCGACGCCGCCGGGAACGCCTCGAGCAGCTCGTAGTGCGTGACGGACGGCTTGCCGCTCGCGACCACGGCGAACTTCCAGTCGTGGCTCGGGTGCCGGCCGATCGGCGCGTCGATCGTGCCCGACGTCGGCTCCGGGTGGCCCTGCACGAGCGCGTGGTAGACCTTGTCGACCGTGCGCTCCTTGAACGCGCGCTTGAGCGCGGTGTAGGCGTGCTCGCTCTTCGCCACGACCATGAGCCCGCTCGTCCCGACGTCGAGACGGTGCACGACGCCCTGCCGCTCGGCCGCGCCCGACGTCGAGATCCGGTAGCCCGCCGCGGCGAGCGCGCCGACGACCGTGGGTCCGGTCCAGCCCGGCGACGGGTGGGCCGCGACGCCCACGGGCTTGTCGACGACGACCACGTCGTCGTCGTCGTGCACGATCGCCATCCCCGGCACGGGCTCGGGCACGACCTCGGGCACCGCGGGCGCCGCCGACGGGATCTCGACCTCGAGCCACGCGCCGGCCACGAGCCGGTCGGACTTCCCGACCGCGCGCCCGTCGAGCTGCACGCCACCGGCCTCGGCGATCTCCGCGGCGCGCGTGCGCGACACGCCGAGCAGCCGCGACAGGCCGGCGTCGACCCGCTCGCCCGCGAGCCCGTCGGGCACCGGCAGGCTCCGGACGTCAGCCACGGGCCCGCTCCGCGTCCTCGGCGGCACCCGGGTGCGCGTCGTGGTCGGACTCGCGCGTGCCGTCGACGCGCACGCCACGGGCGACGAGCAGCACGACCAGGCCCGCCGCGACGACGATCGCGATGTCGGCGACGTTGCCCACGAACCAGTCGAGGTACGCGATGAAGTCGATGACGTGCCCGCGCGCGAAGCCGGGCTCGCGCGCCAGACGGTCGACGAGGTTGCCCACCGCGCCGCCCAGCAGAAGCCCGAGCGCGACCGCCCAGGCGGTGGAGCCGATCCGACGCGCCACGCGCACGATCACCACGACGACGGCGACCGCGACGAGCGTCAGCACCCACGTCATGCCCTCGGCGATCGACAGCGCCGCGCCCTTGTTGAACACGAGCTGCAGACCCAGCAGCGAGCCGAGCACGTCACGCCGCTCGGCGTCGAGAGCGTTCAGCGCCCACGCCTTCGTGAGCTGGTCGACGACGAGGACGGCGACCGCCAGGCCCAGGAGCAGCGCGACGAGCCGTCGGCGCCGCTCGGGGGCCGCGACGGGCTCGGCTCCGGGCTCGACGACGCGCTCGGCACCGGGCACGTCCGTCACGGGGGCGACCCCCACGCCCGTGTCGGCGGTGGACTCGTCCGGGAGGTCCCCGTCGGGGAGGGTGGAAGGCACCGCAGGAGTCTACGGGCGCCCGGCCGGCGGACGACGCGTCAGCGCCGCTCCTCGCGCTGCTTGCACTCGACGCACAGCGTCGCGCGCGGGAACGCCTGCAGGCGCGCCTTGCCGATCGCCTTGCCGCACGACTCGCACGTCGCGAACGAGCCCGCGCTGATCCGCTGGAGCGCGTGCTGCGTCTGCGCGAGCATGTCCCGCGTGTTGTTGACGAGCGTGAGCTCCTGCTCGCGCTCGAGCGCCGACGAGCCGGAGTCGGCCTGGTCGTCCCCCGCGCCGTCCCCCGAGTTGCGCAGGAGGTCGGACAGCTCGGCGTCCGCGACGGCGAGCTCGCTCGTCAGGCGGTCGATGTCGGAGACGAGGTCGTCGGCGACGTCCTTGACCTCACGCGCGGTCCACGGCTTTTCGCCGTCCCGGACCGGGAACAGTTTGGCGAGCCGCGAGAGCTCCTTGGTGTCGTCAGGGACGACGACGGTGCTGCTGAGCGAGTCGTTCACCACTGGCCAGCCCCCTGTCTGTGAGGTCACGTGACTGTAGACGTGCATACGGGTCGGCACAACAGGACACGCCGGGTGAAAACCCGGCGTGCCATGGCGCTGACCAGCGCAGACGACCGACAGTACCCCGGCTGTCGGCCGTCCGCGCGGCGGGACCCGCGCGAACCGCGCGAGAGGCCCTTTACAGGTTGTGACCCTCGCCCACCGGCTGCGCGGCGGACGAGCGCGGCGGCAGCGCGTTGCCGCGGTTGTCCAGGTCGCCGAGCAGGTTCTCGAGGTAGCTCTTGAGGCGCGTGCGGTAGTCCCGCTCGAACACCCGCAGCTCGTCGATCTTGCGCTCGAGCAGGGACCGCTCCTGCTCCAGCTGGCCGAGCGTGCGCTGCGACGTCTCCTCGGCCTCCCGCACGATGCGGTTCGCCTGCGTCTTGGCCTCGCCGATGAGCCGCTCGGACTCCTCCTGGCCGCTGCGCACGTAGTCGTCGTGGAGCTTCTGGGCGAGCTGGAGCATGCCGGTCGCGGACTCGGGCTCGCTCGAGTGCACGGGCGACGGCGCGGCCGCGACGGGCGCGGGCGCCTGGACGACGGGCTCGGGCACCGGCTCGGGCTTGGGGGGCTGCACGGGCGCGGCGACGGCCTGCTGCGCACCGGCGCGGCTCAGCTCGGCGATGCGCCGCTCGGCTGCCGCGAGCTTGGTCTTGAGGTCCTCGTTCTCGCCCTGGAGGTCGCGCAGGGTGTTGACCACCTCGTCCAGGAAGTCGTCGACCTCGTCCTGGTCGTAACCCTCGCGGAACTTCGTCGCCTGGAACTTCTTGTTCAGGACGTCGTCTGCGGTCAGCAGTGCCATCGTCGTCACCTCGATCGGTCGTGCGGGGTAGGTGGAACTGGTGGCCGGCAGTGACTCGTCCACCTCGGCCACCGTAGCGGACGGATCACGTCAGGGACGCGCGTGCACGGTCTCTAGAACCGCGCGGCGAGCGCCGGGAGCACGGACAGCAGGATGCTGCACAGCAGAAACAGCACCAGGAACGCGAGGTCCAGACGGACCGGACCCAGCGTGATCGGAGGCAGCACGCGGCGCAGTGCGCGCAGCGGCGGGTCCGTCACCGTGTACGTCGCCTCCGCGACGACCAGGGCGACCCCGTGGGGTCGCCACTGGCGCGCGAAGAACAGCACCCAGTCCAGCACGAGGCGGACGAGCAGGAACAGGAAGAAGACGAAGACGACGAACGTCAGCAGGTTCAGGACGAGGGCCACGCGTCAGCTCTGGTTGTAGAACCCCGCGCGGCTCGCGGCGCCGGCCGCGGAGTCGCCCGAGACCTCGACGTGCGCCGGCGACAGGAGGAACACCTTGTTGGTGACCCGCTCGATCGCGCCGTGCAGGCCGAAGATCAGCCCCGCGGAGAAGTCGACCAGACGCTTGGCGTCCGCGTCGTCCATGTCGGTCAGGTTCATGATCACGGGCGTCCCCTCACGGAACGCCTCACCGATCTTGCGCGCGTCGTTGTACGAGCGCGGGTGGATCGTCGTGATCCGCCGCAGCTCGGACACCGGCTGCGGCTGCTCGACCGCGGCGACGCGGGTCGGCCGGAACGGCGTCACCTGCGCCTCGTGCTCCTCGTGCTCCATCGGCACGTCCGCCCCCTCGAACTCGTCGGGGTACTCGCCGTTCGCGGCGCCGTCATCGGCCAGGCCGAGGTACAGCATCGTCTTGCGCAGCGCTCCGGCCATGGCCCCGCTCCTCCCCCGGACGTCGTCCGGACCTGCTCGTCGTCCCACCTCTGCCGCGGCCCGTCACCGCGACGACCGTGGGCCGTCCTTCTCCGCTGGTCACGCTAGCAACGTGCGCCGGATCGCTCATCTCGCGACACGCCGTTTCTGATGACGCTCTCGTGCTCGTCTGTCAAGAGCGGATCCGCACAGTCGTCCCATGTCGGACATGTCAGACAAGTCGCACCACTCCGGCGAACCGGCCCGTCCTGCCCCCGTCGGCCGCGTTCGCGCGGTACGAGAACAGCGTGCCGTCCCGCAGGGTGTCACGCGACGACCGCACCACCCGCTGGACGCCGGCCGCACGCAGCTGCGCCTCGACCCCCGCCGGCAGGTCGAGCGCCGGCGTCCCCCAGGACGTCGTCGCCGCAGCAGCCGGGACCACGCCCACGACCTCGTCGCGCAGCGCCGAGGGCACCTCGTACGAGGCGCCGGCCACGGCCGGCCCGACCGCGGCGTGCACGCGCCCGACCTCACCGCCCCGCGCGACGAGCGCGTCCAGCGCCGCGGTGACCACCCCGTCGACGAGCCCCCGACGACCGGCGTGCGCCGCGGCGACGACGCGCGCGGCCGGGTCCGCGATCAGGACGGGCACGCAGTCGGCCACGAGCACGGCAAGCGCCAGCCCCGGGCTCGTCGTCACGAGCGCGTCCGCCGTCCCGACGGGCTCGAGCACGTCGTCGGGAAGATCGTCGGGACCCACCACGAGGACGTCCGCGCCGTGCACCTGGTCGACGAACGCGACCCGGCACCCGAGGCGCGCCGCGAGGCGACGGCGGTTCTCCGCCACGGCCCGCGGGTCGTCGCCGACGTGCGCGCCCAGGTCGAGCGCGTCGAACGGCGGCCGGCTCACGCCACCGCGGCGGTCGGTGAACCCGGCGACGACGCCGGGGCCGAGATCGACCTCGTCGAGGTGGATCCCGGCCCCGTCGCGGTCGGTCACGAGCGGGACGTCACTTGAGGAAGTCCGGCACGTCGAGCTCCTCGCGCTCGCGCTCGCGCCGCGGCTCGTCCTCCGTGAAGATCCGCGGCACCTCGAGCGCCCCCGTCACGGGGCGGGGCTCCGCCTCGGTCGAGAGGAACGCCGGCACCGCGGGGACCGGCGCGGTCGCGGCCGGGGTGGGGGCGAACGCGGGCGCCGCGTCGACGACCTCGGGACGCGGCGCGGGCACGTTCGGGACCTGGCGCGGTGCCGCGCCGCTGACCTGGCCGAGCGCACGGGAGTCGCGCCGCACGACCGGCGAGCCCCCGTCGAAGCCCGCCGCGATCACGGTCACGCGCACCTCGTCGCCCAGCGCGTCGTCGATCACCGCGCCGAAGATGATGTTCGCCTCGGGGTGGGCAGCCTCCTGGACCAGGCGTGCGGCCTCGTTGATCTCGAACAGGCCGAGGTCCGAGCCGCCCTGGATCGAGAGCAGCACGCCGTGCGCGCCGTCGATGCTGGCCTCGAGCAGCGGCGAGCTGATCGCCATCTCGGCGGCCTGCACCGCGCGGTCGTCGCCGCGTGCGTACCCGATCCCCATGAGCGCCGAGCCCGCGCCCTGCATGACCGACTTCACGTCGGCGAAGTCGAGGTTGATGAGACCCGGCGTGGTGATCAGGTCGGTGATGCCCTGCACACCGGAGAGCAGCACCTGGTCGGCCGAGTGGAACGCGTCGAGCACCGACACCGAACGGTCGGAGATCTGGAGCAGGCGGTCGTTCGGGATGACGATGAGCGTGTCGACCTCGGCTCGCAGGGCGTCGATGCCCGCGTCGGCCTGCACGGAGCGTCGGCGGCCCTCGAACGTGAACGGGCGTGTGACGACGCCGATCGTCAGCGCGCCGAGCGACCGTGCGATGCGCGCCACGACCGGCGCACCGCCGGTGCCCGTGCCACCGCCCTCACCCGCGGTGACGAAGACCATGTCGGCGCCGCGCAGGACGTCCTCGATCTCCTCCGCGTGGTCCTCGGCGGCCTTCTTGCCGACCTCCGGGTCGGCGCCGGCGCCGAGACCGCGCGTGAGCTCGCGGCCGACGTCGAGCTTGACGTCGGCGTCCGACATCAGCAGTGCCTGGGCGTCGGTGTTGACGGCGATGAACTCGACACCCTTGAGGCCGACCTCGATCATGCGGTTCACGGCGTTCACGCCGCCGCCGCCGATCCCGACGACCTTGATGACCGCCAGGTAGTTCTGCGGAGCTGCCACGGTGGGTGCCTCTCGTTTCGTGCCGATCGTGCGAGCCTGTCGGGCGCGGGCCCGGTGGTGTCGTGGGCGGCGAGCCGCTCCACCGACGTCCGCCCCCGCGACACGCCGCGGCGACGACCGCTCAAACCTTCACCCTCTACTTGAGGGTTATAGTTATGTCAGGTGTCCTGTCAGGGCGTGACGCTAGGTCGCGGCCACCCCCGGATCAACGACCGCGCGCGCGTGTCGCGCCGCGGGTTGCGCACATCCGTGCGCCGGGCTCGCGCGGGTCGCGGACGGGCGTCCGCACGCACCCGCGACCGCCGTCCGACCCCTCACTCGATGATGGGCATGCGGGGTGCCGAGACGTCGACGACCTTCGCCCCCTCGACCGCGTCCGACCCCAGCAGCGTCGTGAGCACCGCCGCCTTCAGCGGCGTCTGCGCCGAGCTCCCCCAGTCGACCCGCAGGCCCCCGCGCAGCTTCATCGACACCGTGTCCTGCGTCTGCGCCGAGACCGAGCCCACGCGCGCCGCGAGCGGCGCCGGCAGCTGCTCGACGACGTCCAGCACCGCGCCGAGCGTGCGCGCGTCGCCCGCCGGCACGTCGACCACCGGCAGGGACTCGGGCGCCTTGGCGACGTGCCCGACCTGCACGCCCGCCACGTCGAGCAGCGTGAACCCCTTGCGCCCGTCGGCGGGCACCGCGGCCACCGGCTCCCGCGCGACGATCGTGATCGTCAGGCCGTGCGGCCAGTCGCGCGAGACCGCGACGTCCCGGACCCCGGGGACGTCGAGGACGTCCTGGCGGATCGCCCCCGTGTCGAGCCGCGGCAACGGCGTCTCGTCGCGGGCCTGCACCACCGCGCGCACCTCGTCGGCAGCGACGACCGAGTTGGCACCCTCGATCTCGATGGTCAGCTCGCGCGCGTCGAGCGCCAGCACGGGCGAGAAGAACAGCACCCACGCGAGCGCGCCGAGCACGACCACCGCGCTCACCAGCCCGACCGCCTGCCGGCGGGCGAGCGTGCGGCGCATGCGGGCCCGTTCCTCGAAGCGGGCGGCCGAGGTGGTGGACACGACCGGCGGGACCCGGATGGCCACGCTCGGCGGACCCCCGCGGCCCGCCGCTGCGCTCACGGACCGTGGCGGCGTGCGGGCCGGCCTCGGTGCTGCGGTGTCAGGTGCTGCGGGCTTCGGTGCTGCCGGCTTCGGTGCTGCCGGCTTCGGTGCCGCGGGCTCGGGTGCTGCGGACTTCGGTGCAGCCGTCCGCGCGGGCGTGGACCCCGGGACCGCCCCGTCCGGAGCCGCCGGGTCGGCCGGTCGCGACGTCACGACCCGCGGCGTCGGACGCGGGCGCGGGACGGGCGGCCGCGGCGGCCGGGACGGGCTCATGACGCGTCCCGCTCCCTGGCGGCGAGGTGCTCGAGGATCTCCGGGCCGAGCGTCGTGACGTCGCCCGCACCGACCGTCAGCAGCAGGTCACCGGGACGTGCCGCGTCCGCGACCGCGCGCGCCGCGGCGTGCCGGTCCGGGACGAAGCTCGCCTTGCCGGGCGTCGGCACCCGGTCGACGACGAGCGCGCCCGACACGTCCGGGTCCGGGTCCTCGCGCGAGGCGTAGACGTCGGTCACGACGACGAGGTCCGCGAGGTCGAACGCCGCCCCGAACTCGGTCGCGAACGTGCGCGTCCGCGAGTACAGGTGCGGCTGGAACAGCGCGAGCACCCGGCCCGCGCCGGCGACGGCCCGCGCGGTGCGCAGCAGCGCCGCGACCTCGGTGGGGTGGTGCGCGTAGTCGTCGACGACGCGCACGCCCCCGACGGTGCCCCGGTCCTCGAACCGTCGCCCCGTCCCCCGGAACGCGCCGAGCGCGTGCGCGGCGTCGGGCCCGGGCACGCCGAGGCGCACGAGCACGGCCCACGCGGCAGCCGCGTTCAGCGCGTTGTGCGTGCCGGGCACCGCGAGCGTGACCGTGGTCGCGCCCGTCGCGTCACGCGGCGTGACGTCGAACGTCCAGCGTGCGTCCTCCTGCGCGACGAGCTCGCCGACACGCACGTCCGCGTCGGCGGACCGGCCGTAGGTCAGCACGTCGACCCCCCGGGACGCGAGGTCGTCGGTCACGCGAGCGACGAGCCGGCGCGAGCCGTCGTCGTCGGCGCACGCGACGAGCAGCCCGCCGGGGCGCACCCGCGCGGCGAACGCGACGAACGCGTCCTCGAACGCCTCGCGCGTGCCGTAGTGGTCGAGGTGGTCGGGCTCGACGTTGGTCACGACCGACACGAGCGGCGCGTACGCGAGGAACGAGCCGTCGGACTCGTCGGCCTCCGCGACGAACGCCGCACCGGCGCCGTCGTGCCCGCCGCCCACCGGGCCCGCCTCGGTCAGGACGGTCCCGCCGATCGCGAACGACGGGTCCGCGCCGACCGCGAGGAGAGCCGTCGCGACCATCGCCGACGTCGTCGTCTTGCCGTGCGCGCCCGCGACCGCGACTCCGTCACGGTCGGCCATGAGGGACGCGAGCGCCTGCGAGCGGTGCAGGACCCGCAGCCCCGCGGCGCGCGCGGCGGCCAGCTCGGGGTTGGTCTCGCGCACGGCGGAGGACACGACGAGCGTGTCGACGTCGGCGACGAGCGCCGCGTCGTGGCCCACGTGCACGTCCACGCCCGCGGCACGCAGGCCGGGCAGGGCGGGTCCGTCGGCCGCGTCCGAGCCGCTGACGGCGAGCCCCCGTGCGGCGAGCAGCAGCGCGACCGCGGACATCCCCGCGCCACCGACGCCCACGAGGTGGACCCGTCCGAGGTCGCCGACCGGGACCGGCGCCGCCTGCTCGGGCGCGGTCACGCGGCACCGCCGTCGACCAGCTGCGCCTCGACGAGGTCGACCACCCGGCCCGCGGCGTCGGGCACGCCGACCGACGCGGCCGCCGCGGCCATGCGCCGGCGCGCCTGCGCGGACCCCGGTCCGACGAGCAGCGCGGGCAGGTGCGCGGTGATCCACGCGGCGTCCAGCTCGTCGTCGGCCACGAGGAGCGCCCCGCCCGCCGCGACCACGGGGCCCGCGTTGCGCCGCTGCTCGCCGTTGCCGATCGGGAGCGGCACGTACACCGCGGGCAGGCCGAGGGCCGCCACCTCGCACACCGTCCCGGCACCCGAGCGCGCGAGGACCACGTCCGCGCACGCGAGCGCCAGGTGCATCTCGTCGAGGTACTCGAGCACGTGGTACCGCGCGACCTGCTCGGCCGTGAGACCACCCTCCCGCGCGAGCGCGTCCCGCGCCGCGACGACGGGCCCGGACTTGTCGCGGCCCGTGAGGTGCAGCACCTGCACGCCCGCCGCGAGCAGGTCGCCGGCGGCGGACGCGACCGCCGCGTTGATGCTCGCCGCACCGAGCGAGCCGCCGGTGACCAGCAGCGTCGGGAGGTCCGGGTCGAGCCCGAGCGCACCCGCCGCGCTGCGCCGCGCGGCCGTCGCGTCCGCCGCACGGTCGGCGACCAGCGCCGCGACGGGCGCGCGCAGCGGGAGCCCCGTGACCACGGCACCCGGCAGCGACGTGCCCGGGAACGTGACCGCGACCGCACGGGCCCACCGCGCGCCCAGCCGGTTCGCGAGGCCCGGACGCGCGTTCTGCTCGTGCACCACGACGGGGACGCCGCGCCTGCGGGCCGCGAGGTACGCGGGCGTCGCGACGTAGCCGCCGAACCCGACCACCACCTGCGCGTCGTTCTCGTCGATCGCGCGACCGGCCGCGGCGATCGCCGCGCGCAGCCGTCCCGGCAGCCGGAGCAGGTCGAGCGACGGCCGCCGGGGCAGCGGCACGCGCGGCACCACCGCGAGCGGCAGACCCGCGGCGGGCACGAGGCGCGCCTCGAGCCCCTCCGCCGTGCCGAGCGCCGTCACGGTCGCCCCGGGGTGCCGGCGGCGCAGCTCGTCGGCCACCGCGACCAGCGGGTTGACGTGACCGGCGGTGCCGCCGCCCGCCAGGAGAACGGACACGGGGCGTGCGTCAGGCACGTCCACCACCTCTCGACGTCGTGGAAGATGCGGCCGTGCGCGACCGGTCGGGGCGCGCGGGGCCCCGGCCGAGCCCGACGACCGCGAGCGAGCGTCGCACGGCGCCCGCGCGCGCCGCGAGCGCGTCCGCCGCCCCGGGCTCGTCGCGCGCGAACGCGATGACGACGCCGAGCGCCGCGAGCGTCATGATGAGCGCCGAGCCGCCCGCCGACACGAGCGGGAGCGGCACGCCGATGACGGGCGCGAGGCCGATGACGACGGCGATGTTGACGAATGCCTGGCCGACGATCCACGCGAGGACCGCGCCGGTGGCGACCTTGACGAACGGGTCGGGGTGGCGGCTGATGACGCGGATCATCGCGAACGCCAGCAGGCCGAACAGGCCGAGCACGATGAGCGTGCCCACCAGGCCCAGCTCCTCGCCGAGGATCGCGAAGATGAAGTCGTTGTGGGCCGCGGGCAGGTACGACCACTTCTCGCGGCTCTGCCCGAGCCCCAGCCCGCCGATCCCGCCGCTCGCCAACCCCCAGCTGCCGTGCAGCGTCTGGTAGCAGTCGGCCGACGCCGAGCACTCGTCGCCCCCGAGCCAGCTGCCGATGCGCTGCATGCGGTTCGGGCTGAGCAGGACGAGCGCCGCCACGGCGGCCCCGGCGAGCGCACCCGCCACCGCGAACATGCGCAGCGGCACGCCCGCGACGAACATCGCGCCCGCGACCAGGACGCACAGCACGAGCGCGGTACCCAGGTCGTGCCCCAGCAGGACCGCGCCGATCGCGAGCCCCGCGACCGGGACGGCCGGGACGAACACGTGCTTCCACTGCTCGAGGTACGGCTGCTTGCGCGCGAGCACGGCACCGAGCCACAGCGCGAGCGCGAGCTTGATCGTCTCCGACGGCTGGGCGGTGATGCCGCCGGGCAGTCGCACCCAGTTGGTGTTCCCGCCCGCGCCGGTGCCCAGCCCGAGGAACACGAGCGACTGGAACGCGACCGCGGCACCCAGCGCCGGCCACGCGATCCGCTTGAAGAACCGCACGGGCAACCGCGACAGCACGATCGCGATCGGCAGCCCCACGAGCGCGAACTTCGCCTGGTCGAGGAACACGGCGTACGCGTTGCCGTTCTTGTCCAGGGACTCGACGCTCGAGCTCGACAGGACCATGACCAGGCCGATCACCAGGAGCAGCGCGCTCGCACCGATGAGCACGTAGTAGCTCGTGACGACGCTGTTCCAGTGGCCGAGCAGCGAACCGCGCGCGCGGGCGGACGCCGTCTCGGCGGCGGCGTCCTGCGGCACGGCGCTCACGCGCGTCCGCCCGCCCGCTCGCCTCCCTCGCCCACCGCCGCACGTGCGGCCGCGGCGAACGCGTCACCGCGCGCGGCGTACGAGGCGAACTGGTCCATGGACGCGCAGGCGGGCGCGAGCAGCACGGTCGTGCCGGTCGCTGGCCCGGGACGCACGAGGGTGCGCGCGGCGGTCACGGCGGAGGTCATCACGTCCCCAGTCTCACCGGGGACGATCTCGACCACGGGGACCTCGGGCGCGTGTCGGGCGAGCGCGTCACGCAGCGGCTCACGGTCCGCACCGATGAGGACGACTCCCGCGAGGCGGTCACGACGCGCGCGCACGAGGTCGTCGAACCGGGCGCCCTTGGCGAGCCCGCCCGCGACCCACACGACGCTCCCGGGCGGGAAAGCCCCGAGCGACGCGGCCGCGGCGTGCGCGTTCGTGGCCTTCGAGTCGTCGACGTAGCTGACGTCCACGGACCGGCCGTCGACCGTGAGCATCTGCCTGGCGACCGTCTCGATGCGGTGGTGACCGGGGGCGAACGAGCGCAGTCCCTCGCGCACGTGCGCGGGCTCGACGCCGTGCGCGAGCGCGAGCGCCGCGGCCGCGAGCGCGTCGGCGACGACGTGCGGCGGCACCGTGGCGTCGGGTCCGGCGAGCGCCGCGAGGTCGTCGAGCGTGCCGAGCTCGGCGGCGTGCGTGTGCCGCAGCCGCGCGAAGCCGCGGTCGACGAGCACGTCCTCGACGAGGCCGATCTGGCCCACGGCGGGCGTGCCGAGCGTGAACCCCACGGCGACCGCGCCGTCGACGACGTCCGCGTCCCGCACCATCTGCTCCGTGCGCGGGTCGGCGACGTTGTAGACGCACGCGAGCTGCGCGCGCTCGTAGACACGTGCCTTGTCGGCCGCGTACGCCTCGAGCGAGCCGTGCCAGTCGAGGTGGTCGGCCGCGACGTTGAGGACGGCGGCCGCCCGGGCGGACATGCTGTGCGTGTAGTGCAGCTGGAAGCTCGACAGCTCGACCGCGAGCACGTCGAGCGTCGGGTCCGTCACCGCGTGCACGATCGGCGTGCCGACGTTGCCGACCGCGAGCGCGTTGCGCCCCGCGGCCGTCAGGACCGACTCGAGCATCCCCACCGTCGTCGTCTTGCCGTTGGTGCCCGTGAGCGCGAGCCACGGTGCGGGTGCCCCGGACGGCCCGGGCACGCGCACCCGCCACGCGAGCTCGACCTCGCTCCACACCGGCGTCCCCTGGGCGGCGGCGGCCGCGAGCAGCGGGTGGTGCGGTGCGAGCCCGGGCGAGGTCACGACGAGGTCCGCGCGCGCGAGCCCACCGCCCGCGAGGTACTCGGCGCTCGAGACGGCCTCGTCGGACGCGTCGTCGACCGGCACGACGCGCGCGCCGCGCGCCGCGAGCACCTCCGCCGCCGCGCGCCCGGACACCCCCATGCCGGCGACGACGACGCGAGCGCCCTCGAGGTCGAGCGGGCGCCGCGCCGCGGCGTCGGGCCCTGCCTGGTCAGGTCCCTGCGTCACCTAGCCGGCCACCCACTCGCCGTAGAAGATCCCGACCCCGAGCGCGACGAACAGCCCGGCGATGATCCAGAACCGGATCACGATCGTGACCTCGCCCCAGCCGCCGAGCTCGAAGTGGTGGTGCAGCGGCGCCATCTTGAACACGCGCCGCCCGGTCATCTTGAAGAACCCGATCTGGATGACGTCGGACAGCACCTCGAGCACGAACAGGCCGCCGACGACCGCCGCGAGGATCTCGGTGCGCGTGAGGATCGACAGGCCCGCGAGCGCGCCGCCGAGCGCGAGGGAGCCGGTGTCGCCCATGAAGATCTTGGCGGGGCTCGCGTTCCACCACAGGAACCCGAAGCACGCACCGGTGATCGCCGCGGCGACGACCGCGAGCGCGAGCGGGTCGCGCGTCTCGTAGCAGCGCGGTCCCGCGGAGCCGAGGATCTGGCACGACTGGTTGAACTGCCACACGCAGATGACGACGTACGCGCCGAACACGATCAGCGAGACACCCGTGGCGAGACCGTCGAGACCGTCGGTGAGGTTCACCGCGTTGGACCACGCCGTGATGAGGAAGTTCGCCCAGATCACGAACAGGATCAGGCCGATCGTCGCGCCCGCGAACGCCAGGTCGATGCCCGTGTCGCGGATGAACGAGATCTTGGTCGACGCGGGCGTGCGGAACAGGTCGTTCGGGAACTGCAGCGCCGCGACGGCGAACGCGACCCCCACGAGCCCCTGGCCGACGATCTTCCACCGGGCCTTGAGGCCGAGGCTGCGCTGCCGGCTGATCTTGATGAAGTCGTCGAGGAAGCCGACGAGCCCGAGCCCCGTCATGAGGAACAGCACGAGGATCTCGGACACCGACGGCTCGGTGCCGGTGAGCAGCAGCGCGGCCGCCCAGCCGAGCAGCGTCGCGCCGATGATGACGACGCCGCCCATGGTCGGCGTGCCGCGCTTGGTGAAGTGCGCGGTCGGTCCGTCCTGGCGGATGAACTGCCCGTACTGCCGGCGCACGAGGAACCGGATGAACAGCGGCGTCCCGAGCAGCGCGACGAGCATCGCGACACCGCCCGAGATGAGGACGGCCCTCACGAGCCGCTCACCCCCGCCGGTTCGTCCGTCCCGGCCGTCGCGGCCGGGTCGGCCGTGAGGATGTCACCGAGCCGCCACAGGCCCGCGCCGTACGACGACTTCACGAGCACGACGTCGCCCGCGCGCAGCTCGTCGGCCAGGAACGCCGCTGCGGCGTCCACGTCGTCCGCGAGCGCGACCTCGTCCCCCCAGCTGCCCTCGTGGTTGGCGCCGTCGCGGATCGCCCGCGCGCCCTCGCCCACCACGACCGTCAGACCGATGTTGAGGCGCACCGCGAGCCGACCGATCGCGTCGTGCGCCTCGCGCGAGCCGTCACCGAGCTCGAGCATCTCGCCGAGCACGGCGATGGAGCGCCGGTCCCGGCCGGCGACGACCGCGAGCGCCTTGAGCGCGGCGCGCATCGAGTCGGGGTTGGCGTTGTACGAGTCGTCGATGACCGTCACGCCGTCGGCGCGGTCGACGACGTGCATGCGGTGCGGCGACAGCGCGTCCGCGCCGGACAGCCCGGTCGCGACCTCGTCGAGCGTCAGGCCGGCGGTGAGCGCCGCGGCCGCGGCCGCCAGCGCGTTGTGCACGTGGTGCTCCCCCACGAGCCGCAGCGCGACGTCCGCCTGCGCGCGCTCGGGCGTCCCGTCGCCGACGACGAGCGTGAAGCGCGCACGGCCCGCGCGGTCGACGCGCACGTCGGTGGCGCGCACCCAGGCACCCTGGGACTGGCCGAACGTCACGACCTCGCCGGGTGCGAGCGCGGCCATCGCGACGACGCGCGGGTCGTCCGCGTTGAGCACCGCGACACCCTCGGGCAGGAGCCCCTGGACGATCTCGGACTTCGCCCGTGCGACGTCCTCGATCCCGCCCCCGAACCCGCCGAGGTGCGCGTGCCCGACGACGAGCACCACGGCGACGTCCGGCGGCGCGATGCGGGTGAGGTACGTGAGGTGACCCGGGCCGGAGGCACCCATCTCGAGCACCAGGAAGCGCGTGCTCTCGTCGGCGCGCAGCACCGTCAGCGGCAGCCCGATCTCGTTGTTGAAGGACCGCACCGGTGCGACCGTCGGGCCGGCCGCGCCGCACAGCTGCGCGAGCAGGTCCTTCGTCGTCGTCTTGCCGACCGAGCCCGTGACGCCGACGACGCGCAGCCCGGAGCCGCCGGGCGCGAGCGCGGCCTCGCGCAGCTGCGCGAGCACGTCGCGCGCGAGGTCGCCCAGCGCGACCTCGACGTCGGGCACGACGACCGTCGGGAGCGCCGAGCCGTCCTCACCCGTGAGGGGACGCGCGGCCAGCACCGCGGCGGCGCCCGCCGCCACGGCCGCGGCCGCGAAGTCGTGACCGTCCACGTGCTCCCCGGGCAGCGCGACGAACAGCCCGCCCGGCTCGACGTCGCGCGAGTCCGTGACGACGGCGCCCGCCACCACCTGCGCGTGCGCGACGCCGTGCAACGTCCCGCCGGTCGCCTCCGCGATCTGCGCGGCGGTCAGCGCGATCACGCGGCACCGCCCGCGGCGGGCAGCGGCGGTGCGTCCGCCAGGCCGTCGGCGACGGCCTGCAGGTAGACGTCTCGGTCGTTGTACCGGTGGAACACTCCGGCGATCTCCTGGGTCGGTTCGTGGCCCTTGCCCGTGACGATCACGGTGTCCCCCTCGCCCGCGAGCGCGACGCCGAGGCGCAGCGCCTGGGCGCGTGGGGACACCTCGTGCACGTCCGCCAGGTCGGGCCGCACCTGACGCACGCCGGCCAGGATGGCGGCGCGGATCTCGCCCGGGTCCTCCGAGCGAGGGTTCTCGTCGGTCACGACGAGGACGTCGGCGAGCCGGGCGGCGATCTCGCCCATGATCGGGCGCTTGCCGCGGTCCCGGTCGCCGTCGGAGCCGAACACGATGACGAGCCGGCCGGGCGTGATCGGCCGCACGGCCTCGAGCGCGAGGACGAGCGCGTCGGGCGTGTGCGCGTAGTCGACGATGCCCAGGGGGCGGCCGGGCGCGCGCTCGATGACGCGCTCCATCCGGCCGGGCACGGCGTGCGCGCCGCCGACCGCGTCGATCGCCGTCGCCAGGTCGACGCCCGCCGCGTGGGCGAGCACGATCGCGAGCGCGGCGTTGGACACGTTGACGAGGCCCGGCAGCGGGCTCGCGGCCACGTGCTCGGTGCCGTCCGGGCCGCGCAGCGTGAACGTCGAGCCCACGCCGTCGAGCCCGACGTCGGCCGATACGACCGCCCAGTCCGCCTCCGCCGCCGCGGGGTCGCCCACGTGCGTGGCGAGGGACTCCACCGGGATCCGCGCCTCGCGCACGAGCCGACGGCCCCACTCGTCGTCGACCACGACGACGCCGCGACGCGCCTGACCCGGCTCGAACAGCCGCGCCTTGTCGCGGAAGTAGCCCTCCATGTCGCCGTGGAAGTCGAGGTGGTCGCGCTGCAGGTTCGTGAAGCCGACGACGTCGAACGTCGTGCCCGCGACGCGGTGCAGCGCGAGCGCGTGCGACGAGACCTCCATCGCGACGGCGGTCGCGCCGCGCTCGACGGCGAGCGCCAGGACGTGCTGCAGCACGGGGGCCTCGACCGTGGTGCGCGGGCTCTCGATCGCCTGCGACCCGATGCGCAGCTCGACCGTACCGAGCACGGCCGTGGTGGGGTGGACCGCCCGCAGCGCCGCGTCGACGAAGTAGGTCGTGGTCGTCTTGCCGTTGGTGCCCGTCACGCCCACCGTGCGCAGGTGCTGCGCGGGGTCCCCCGCGACGTGCGCGGCGAGCGGTCCGGCGAGCGCGCGCGGGTCGTCGGCGAGCAGGACGGGGACCCGCTGCGCGAGGTCCCCCAGCTCGGCCACGCCCGCGGCGTCGGTGACGACCGCCACGGCCCCGGCGTCGACGGCCTGCGCCGCGAACCGAGCCCCGTGCACGCGTGCGCCCGCCACGGCCACGAACAGCTCACCGGTGCCGACGTCGTCGGACGCCACGGTCACGCCGTGGACCGTGGTGCCCGCGATGTCCGCCCCGACGCTGACCAGCGAGAACGCGTCCACCAGAGCAGCGAGGGGGAGGTCGGCGGGACGCGTGGGTCGCATCCGTGCCGTCGAGGTCATGGGGAGGAATCTACCGTGGACACCGTCCCCCGACGCGCCGCCGGCCACCGCCGTGGCCGGGCTCACCACGTCGTGGGGAACAGCGTGGCCTTGGTCCCCGAGGGCGGGACGCCCAGCTCGCTCAGCGCGTACGCACCGATCTTGCTGAACACCGGCGCCGCGACGACGCTGCCGTACTCCGAGGTCCGCGGGTTGTGCAGGATCACGCTGATCGCGAGCCGCGGCTCGTCCGCGGGGACGACCCCGATGAACGACGCCGTGATGCCCTGCTTGCCGCCGTTGATCCAGTTCTGCGCCGTGCCGGTCTTCCCGGCCACGCGGTAGCCCGGGATCGACGCCGTCGAGCCGGTCCCCTCGTCGACGACCGACTCGAGCATCGTCATCACCGTCGCCGCGGTCTCCTGGGAGATGATGCGCGTGCGGGCTGCCTTCTTCGACGCGGTGAACGTCCCGTCGGGCGCGGTCCAGCCCTTGACGACGTGCGGCTGCACCCGGACCCCGTCGTTCGCGACGGTCGCCAGCACCTGCGTCGCCTGGATCGCGTTCACCGAGACGCCCTGCCCGAAGAGCACCACGTACGGCGTGCGCGCGTTGTTGCGGTCGCCGAACAGACCCGCGGACTCCCCCGCCAGGTCGATGCCCGTCCGGGAGCCGAACCCGAACCGCTCCAGCCACCGGTAGCGCTGGTCGACGGTCAGCTTGGAGCCGATCTGCACCGTGCCGGTGTTGGACGACTCGGCGAGCACGCCCGCGGTCGTCAGGTGCTGCGTCTCGTGCTCGTGCGAGTCCTTGAACGTCTGGCCGTTCTCGACCGTCAGCTGGTACGGCACGGTCCACCGGTCCGTCGGCGTGACGAGGCCCTCCTCGAGCACCGCCGCCATCGTGATGACCTTGCCCGTCGAGCCCGGCTCGAACACGTTGGAGACGGACGGTGCGAGCGAGCCGCCCGCCGAGTCGCCCGGCTTGTTCGGGTCCCGCGTGCCGGAGTCGGCGAGCGCGAGCACCTCGCCCGTGCGCACGTCCATCACGACGATCGTGCCGGAGTCGGAGCCGGTCGCGGCGACCTGCTCGTTGAGCAGGCTCTCCGCCTTCCACTGGATGTCGGAGTCGATCGTGAGGGTCGCGGAGTCTCCCTGCGTGGCCGGAGTGCCCTCGAAGTACCCGCCGGGGACCTGCTGGCCCTTGGCGCCGCGCTCGAACACCTCGGTCCCCGGCGTCCCCTTGAGACGGTCGTCGAGCGACGCCTCGAGCCCCTCCAGCCCCTGCCCGTTGGAGTTCACGAAGCCGATGATGTTCCCCGCGAGCGGACCGTTGGGATACACGCGGTCCGCGACCTTGTCCACGTTGATGCCCGGCAGCCGCATCGCGAAGATCTCGCGCGCCACCTGCGGGAGCACGCCCTTCTGGAGGTACTTGAAGCTCCGCGTGCCGACGAGCTCGCCCCCCAGCACCGCGGCGTCCGCCCCGAGCAGCGGCGCGAGCCGCTTCGCGACGCCCAGCGCGCCGTCCGGGTCGTCGGGCGCACCCTTGCCGCGGTACTCGCCCACCAGGCGCTGGTTCACCGAGATGTCGTACCGCTCCACGGACGTCGCGAGCGCGACGCCGTCCCGGTCCGTGATCTGCCCCCGTGCTCCGATGATCGAGATGGTCGACAGGCGCTCGTCGCGCGCCTGCTGGGCGACGGACGGCCCGCGGACCGCTTGCACGTACACCAGCCGTCCGGCGAACACGGCGACGACCAGGACGACCGCGACGGCGAGCACGACGAGGCGAGCCCGCCGCCCCGCGCGTCCGGGCCGCGGCGGCCGCGGGACCACGATCGGGGGGCTCGTCGCCCCCCTGCCCCGAGGCGCGGCGGCACCCGGACGCGCCCCCGCGCGGACGGTCTCGACCGTCTCGCGCGTGGGCTGACGCCCGGCGGGCGGCCGACGCGCCGTCGTGGAGCTCACGGAGCCACTGTGCCTGCTGGCGGTCCGGGCGCCCGGACCGCCACGCGGGGTACGGGAACCCGGCCGCGCGGAGACGTCCGTCATCAGCGCCCGCCGGCGGCGCCCTGCACCGTGCCGTCGGAGAGCCGGATCCAGCCCGTGCCCTCCGACGGGACCATCCCGAGCGCGCCCGCCGACTTCGCTAGCTCGGCCGGCGAGCCCTTCGCGTCGAGCGCCGCGGACAGGTCCTTGGCGTCCTGGTCGAGGCGACCCAGCTCGATCCCCAGGTCGTACTTCTCGTACGAGTTCTTCGCCATCTGCGTGTTGAGCAGCAGCGCACCGAGCAGCGCCGCGGCGAGGACGCCCATGCACACGAGCACGAACGGCACCCGCGTGCGGGCGTGCGACGGCGCGCGCACGAGCCGCAGGCGCGGCGCCGCCGGCTGACGTGCGGGGGCCGGCGCGGCGGTGGCGCCGTACGGGCGGGCCGGAGCGGGGTACGCGCGTGCTGCGCTGCTGGCGCTCATGCTGCCCTCCTCGGTGCGGGACGCAGGTGGTCCGGTGTGGTGCGAAGACGTTCTGCCGCGCGCAGCCGCACCGACTGCGAACGGGGGTTGCGGGCGAGCTCGGCCTCGTCGGCCTCCTCCGCTCCGCGGGTCACCAGCCGCAGGTACGGCTGGTGCGTGTCCGGGACCACCGGCAGGTCGGGTGGTGCGCTCACGCTCGCGCCGAGCGCGAACGTCTGCTTCACCATCCGGTCCTCGAGCGACTGGTACGCCTCGACGACGATCCGGCCGCCGACCGCGAGGGCCTCGACCGACTCGGGCAGCGCCCGCGCCAGCGCGTCGAGCTCGTGGTTGACCTCGATGCGCAGCGCCTGGAACGTGCGCTTGGCCGGGTGCCCGCCGGTCGCGCGGGCCGCCGCGGGGATCGCGGCGCGCACGAGGTCGACGAGCTCGTGCGTGCGTGCGAGCGGTGCCGTCGCGCGTGCCCGCACGATCGCCCGGGCGATCCGCGGGGCGAACCGCTCCTCGCCGTACGTGCGCAGCACGCGCGCCAGGTCGCGCTCGTCGTACGTGTTGAGGACGTCCGCGGCCGTCGGGCCGGTCGTGGCGTCCATGCGCATGTCGAGCGGCGCGTCCTGGGCGTAGGAGAAGCCGCGCTCGACCTCGTCCAGCTGCAGCGACGAGACGCCGAGGTCCATGAGCACGCCCTGCACCGCGGGGATCGACAGGTCCGCGAGCACGTCGCGGATCTCGTCGTACACCGCGTGCACGCCCGTGAACCGGTCGCCGAACGGCGCGAGCCGCTCGCTCGCGAGCGCGATCGCCTGCGGGTCCCGGTCGAGGCCGACGACCCGCACGTGCGGGAACCGGCGCAGCACGCCCTCGGTGTGCCCGCCCATGCCGAGCGTGGAGTCGACCATGACCGCGCCCTCGACCTCGAGCGCGGGGGCGAGCAGCTCCAGGCACCGCTCGAGCAGGACGGGCACGTGCCGCTCGGCCGCGCCGCGTGCGTCGGGGTTCGTCGGGGTGTCCACGTGCTCCTCCTCTCGTCGGTCGCGGGTGCGGGTGTGGTTGCGGTTGTGGGTGGGTGATGGTCGGGCGGCCCCTCCGCCGTCCGACCAGATCCCCCACCGGCCCTCTGCCGCGGGGAAGTGCGGCAGAGCGGTCGGGAGGAGATCTCGTCGGGCGGGAGCCGGGCACGTGCGGGACCGGTGGGTCACCACCGCCCTTGCGGGAAGACCTCCTCGGTCGCGTCGGCGTAGCCGGCCTCCTGCTCGGCGAGGTAGGTCTCCCAGGCCTGCAGGTCCCAGATCTCGACGCGCGTCCCGGCGCCGATCACGGCGACGTCGCGGTCGAGGCCCGCGTACTGGCGGAGCATCGGCGGGATCGACACGCGCCCCTGCTTGTCGGGCAGCTCGTCGTTCGCGCCGGACAGGAACACGCGCAGGTAGTCGCGGGCCTGCTTGCTCGTCACGGGCGCCTGCCGGAGCTGGTCGTGGTAGCGGCGGAACTCGTCGAGCGGCAGCAGGAACAGGCACCGCTCCTGACCCCGCGTCATGACCAGACCCTGTGCGAGCTGGGGCCGGAACTTGGCCGGGAGGATGAGCCGCCCCTTGTCGTCGAGACGCGGCGTGTAGGTGCCCAGGAAGGGCATGCCGGAGCCGAGGACGCCGACCGTCTCATGCGACACCACGCCTCCCTCCGAGCAGCCGACGCGGCGGCGGGGGAACCGCCCGGAGGGGACCTGCTCCCCGCCTCACCACGTGCCTCCACGGTACTCCACTTCCCTCCACAAGCACGTCGAAAATCGGCGGTTTCACCCTCGTGGCGCAGCGTTTGCGCAGGTCAGCACCGGTGGTGAGGAGTGGAGGAAGATTTCCGACACGCGTCCTGTTTCGCCGGGCAAGCGCCCACCCGCCGTGCCGTCAGGGCCGCCTCGTCCCGCTCTGTCCGGGTATGTCCCGTGCCCCGGCTGCGTGTCGTGGCGCGCACGTGGAGGGAAGTGGGGACCCACCCCCGGGTGGAAGTCCGCCCGAGTCGTCCCGCGACCGGCGAGCCGCACCGTAGGCTCGGACCCGACCGCAAGGAGGCGCCCATGCTGCAGTCCGTTCCCTCGTCCGACGAGCTCACCGACCTCGTCGGGACGACCGACCGGATGCGTTCCGCCATCGAGCACGTCGTGACAGGACGGCCCGAGCTCGTCCGCACCACGCTCGCCGTGCTGCTGGCCGAGGGGCACCTGCTCCTCGAGGACGTGCCCGGGGTGGGCAAGACCACGCTCGCCAAGGCCCTGGCCCGGACGATCGACTGCACCGTCGGACGCATCCAGTTCACGCCCGACCTCATGCCGAGCGACCTCACGGGCGTCAACATCTTCCGGGCGCAGACCAACGAGTTCGAGTTCCGGCCCGGCCCGGTCTTCGCGCACGTCGTCATCGGCGACGAGATCAACCGCGCGTCGCCCAAGACCCAGTCCGCGCTGCTCGAGTGCATGCAGGAGGGCCAGGCGACCGTCGACGGCCGCACCTACCGCCTGCCGCGGCCCTTCTTCGTCGTCGCGACGCAGAACCCCGTCGAGATGGAGGGGACCTACCCGCTCCCCGAGGCGCAGCGCGACCGGTTCATGGCGCGCCTCACGGTCGGGTACCCGAGCGTCGAGGCCGAGCTCGCCATGCTCGACCAGCAGGAGGCGTCCGACCCGCTCGCCGGCCTCAAGCCCGTCACCGACGCGGAGCACGTCGCCCGGCTCGTCGACGTCACGCGTCGGCTGTACGCGTCGGCCGCCGTCAAGCGGTACGTCGTCGACCTCGTCGGCGCCACGCGCGAGGAGCCCGGGCTCCGCCTCGGCGCGTCGCCGCGCGCCGCGATCCAGCTCCTGCGCGCCGCCAAGGGGCTCGCGGCGATCGACGGCCGTGACCACGTGCTCCCCGACGACGTGCAGCAGCTCGCGCCGTCCGTGCTCGCCCACCGGCTCCTGCCCAGCACCGAGTCCCGGCTGTCCGGGCGGTCGACCGAGTCGATCGTCGAGGGCCTCGTCGCGCGCGTCGCGGTGCCGACCGCCGACGTCGCGGGCGTGGGCGCGCGGCGCGCGGTCTGACATGCGGCTGCAGCCCACGCTGCGCGGCTGGGCGCTCGGCGCGACCGGTCTGGTCCTCGTCCTGCTCGGGATCGGCGCCGGGTCGCGCGACCTCGTCCGCATCGGCGCGGTCGCGCTCGTCGTCGTCGCGGCGGCCGCCGGGCTCGTCGCCTGGCTCGACGCGGGCGGCACGCGGCGCCCCCTGGGCGTGCGGCGCGTGGTGACGCCCAACCCGGTGCACGCGGGCGAGCGCGTCGGCGTCGAGGTCCACATCACCTCCTCGGACCCGTCGGGACGCGCCCGGCTGGCGGGGCTGAAGTTCGCCGAGCAGGCCGCCACCGAGCTGTCCGCGGGACGCCCGCTGCGCGCCCGGGTGCACCGCTCCCCCGGCTCGGTCGTCGTGTCCTACGGCGTGCAGACGGCACGCCGCGGGCGGTGGCCGCTCGGACCGCTCGTCGTGACCAGGACCGACCTGTTCGGCACCGTCGCGAGCACCACCACGCTCGGCGAGCAGGCCGAGGTCACCGTGTGGCCGACGGTCGTCCCGCTGCCGGCGCCGACCGATGTGCTCGTCGGCGAGCCCGACCGCGTCGCGCTCGGCGCCCGCTCCCCGTCGACCGACGACGCGTCCCTGCGCGACTACCGCGAGGGCGACGACCTGCGCCGCGTGCACTGGCGCAGCAGCGCGCGCCGCGGCGAGCTGCTCGTGCGGTCCGACGAGCGCGCCGGGATGCGCCCCGTGTCCGTCCTGCTCGACCTGCCGTACCGCGGCACGCACCTCGAGTGGACGATCTCGCTCGCGGCGTCCATCGCGCTCGCGATGCTCGACGCGGGCCACCCCGTGCGCCTCCTCGACGGCGTCGGCGCGCACAGCACCACGACCGGCGTGCCGTTCCTGCACACGCGGCACGACGGCGCGCGCGCCGCGCTGCTCGACCGCACGGTCGACCTCGAGGCGCCGCGCACCTCCAACGAGGCTCAGGCGCGGCTCGTCGCGGGGGCGCACCTGCTCGAGAGCACCGAGGCCGGGGGCGAGATCGTCCTCGGCGTGCTCGGGCCGCTCGGCGCCGGCGCCCGCACCGCCCTCGCGCACGTCGCGGACACCGCGCAGGGCTGGGCCGTCGTGCGCAGCGACCCGCAGCAGACCGGCGGGCAGCGCGACGCGCGAGCGACCGTCGACGCGCTGCAGCGCGCCGGGTGGCGCGCATGCGAGGCCGCCCCCGGCGAACCCCTGCTCGACTGCTGGCTGCGACTGCTCGGGAGCGCGCGATGAGCCCCCTGCACACGACCCCGCCGCGCGGGTGGCGCGCCGTCGCCACCACCGCCTTGTGCGTGCTCGGGACCATCACGTCCCTGCACGCGCTCACCAACCTGCTCGGCACCGTGCCGTGGCGCGGGCCCGTCGTCCTGCTCCTGCTCGTCACCGCCGCGGCGGTCGCCGTCGTGCGGTCCGTGACCCGCGCCGTGTGGGTCCCGACCGTGGTCGGGCTCGTCGTCGCCACCGTCGCCGTGCTGCTGCGGTACGGGGCACCGCCCGGACGCCTGCAGCTCGTGCCCGACCTCTCGTCGTGGGAGCGCACCAGCGCCCTGTGGTCGCAGGGTGTGCACCTCGTCGAGGTCGCGGTCGTCCCCGTCGACGTCGTGCGACCGCTCGAGCTGCTGCTCGCGGTCGGCGCGCTGCTCGTGTTCCTCGCGGCCGACCTGCTCGCCGTCGGCCTCGCGATGCCCGCGCTCGCCGGCGTCGCGTTCGCCGCGATGTGGACCCCGACGATCGTGCTCGAGTTCCCAGGCCGCGGCTCCGCGATCCTCTGGACCGGCCTGGTCTACCTGCTCCTGCTCGCCCTGAGCGTCGCGCCCCAGCAGACCCGCGCCGACAACGCCCGGCGTGCGGGGCGGGCGACCGCCTCCGCGGTCGCGGTCGTCGCCGTCGCGCTCGTCGCGGGCCCCGTGCTCGCCGCCCTGCCCGGCTGGTCGGCGTGGGGACTGCCGCAGTTCGGCTCCGGCACGGGCGGGCCCGTCGACCTCGCGGCCGACCTCGACGTGCGCGCGAGCCTCGGCGGACGCACCGACCGGGCCGTGCTGCTCTACCAGGTCCACGCGCCGGGCCAGGACGACGACGCACCCGCCCCCACGCCGAGCACGACCGCCGCGCCCGCCGTCAACGCGAACTCCGTCGGCCCGCTGCGCGCCATGACGCTCCTGTCCTTCGACGGACGCTCGTGGCATGCCGACTCCGACTCCGGCCGGTCGCTCGAGATCGGGGCGCTCCCCGGCCTCCTCTCCCCCGACCCGGACCGCCTCGGCACCGAGCCGGACGCCGAGCGCGGGACCCTCGCCGTCGTCGACGTGGAGGTCGGCGCGCTCGAGGACGACCAGCTGCCCATCCCGGTCTTCCCGCGGACGCTCATGATCGACGGTGACTGGACGTACGACCCCGTGCGCGACCAGGTCGACGGGTCGGGCGACACGTACGAGGGCCAGCAGTTCTCCATGGTCGTCGAGATCCCGTCCCTCACCGCCGACGACCTCGCCGACGCCCGCGTGGGCGACCCGGGCGACCCACGCGCTCTCGAGGTGCCCACGAGCTCCCACGCCGGGGACATCCGCGACCTCGCCGTCGAGCTGACCCGCGAGGCCGACACGCCCTACGAGTCCGCGATGGCCCTGCAGTCGTACCTCCGCTCCGCGGCGAACTTCACCTACGACACCCGCGTCGCCCCCGCCCGGACCGACGACGCCGTCTGGGACTTCCTGGAGTCCCGTCAGGGCTACTGCGTGCAGTTCGCGACCGCGATGACCGTGATGGCCCGCTCGATCGGCATCCCCGCGCGCGTCGGCGTCGGGTTCCTGCCCGGCTCGTCCGACGACGGCACCTACGTCATCACCGGTCAGCAGTCGCACGCGTGGCCCGAACTGTACTTCGAGGGCCACGGCTGGGTGCGGTTCGAGCCGACGCCCGCCATCCAGACCGGCGCGCCGCCGCCGTGGAGCGACCCGCTCCTCAACACGGGTGGCGGCGCCCGTCCCACGCAGGAGGCGCTGCCCACCGCCCAGCCCGGTCCCGCCGCGACCGGCCAGGCCACCGCCGCACCGCGCACCGGGAGCGCCACGCAGGACGACACCTGGGTCCCCGTCGCCGTGACCGTCGCCGTCGTCCTCGCGCTCGCCGCGCTGGTCGTCACGCTCATCACCCGGCGACGCGCGCGCGTGCTCGCCGACCTCACCCCCGAGCAGGCCTGGGCGCGGCTGCGACGCTCGCTCGGACGGTTCGGGATCCGCTGGTCCGCCGCGACCACGCCGCGCTCCGCCGTGGCGTCCGTGCAACGCCAGGTCTCCGCGCTCGCCGGGCAGCCGCTCGGCGACGACGCGGTCGCGGCGCTCCACGAGCTCGCGCACGCGCTCGAGCTCTCGCGCTACGCCCCCCAGCCGCCGGTGGCGACCCCCGGCGCCGCGGCCGGGGACGTCGAGCGGGTCCTGGCCGGTGTGCGTGCGGCCGGCGTGACCCGCTCCGGGGCGGTCGCGCACACCGTGCGCTCCCTCCCCGGTGCGGCCTGGCTACGCGGGCGCCGCGCGCGGCGCTCGCGCGCGGCGCAGCGACCGGCCGAGCGCGCGGACGCGCACACCGGTTCGGGCGACTGACACCGCGCGTCCGCTGACACTGCGGAGCGCCCGCCTCCGGGTCACCGGGGGCGGGCGCTCATGCCCGTCGGTCCGCCGACTCCCAGACGTCCCGAGGGCCGTGAAAAGGGCGGGAAGGGAGGCGTGCCGGGATCAGAGGCCGCCGTGCTCGCCGCGGCGGCGGTCCCAGCGGTCCTCCATGCGTGCCATGAAGCCCTGCCCCTTGGGCCGGCGCCCCTGCGACTGCTTGTGTCCCGACGCCTTGCGCACGGAGCCGTCGTCGGCGACGACCCCGGTCGGCCCGGAGGCGCGGTGCGGGCGCGCGAACGCATACGCGACCGCGGCGAACATGACGATGAAGCCGAGCACGCCGAGGAGGGGCAGGCTCCCGGCGGCGCCGATGACGAGCAGCAGGAGCCCGAGAGCCGCACCGATCCCGGCCACGACGTAGCGCCCCACAGCCCGCCGACCGCGCTGGGTGAGCGTGTTCGCCAGGCGTGGGTCGTCGGACGCGAGCTGGCGCTCCATCTGCTCCAGGACGCGCTGCTCGTACTCAGAGAGAGGCATCCCGACCCCCGATGGTCTGTGTCGACGAACGTGTCGGGTTCAGGATAGATCCGCCACCTGGAAGGTGGTAGTCGAGCGGTCGGTGGACGGCGCGTCGAGAGCCGCCCCGGAGCGGATCGCGAGCGTCCCGAACCGGTCCCGCACCTCGTCCATAGCGCGCTCGGCCTCCCGCCGCGCCTGCGCCGGACCTGGGCCCTCCCCGGCGACGTCGTCGAGCGTCGGCTGAAGCGCCGCCTCGGCGACCGCGGACAGCGAGTCGACCCGCACACCCACCAGCCGTACGGGCAGTCCCCGCAGGTCCACGCCCGCCAGGAGCGTGCGCGCGGCGAGGTAGATCTCGCGTCCGACGTCCGTGGGGGTCGCGAGCGTGCGCGAGCGTGTGAGCGTACGGAAGTCCGACGTGCGGACCTTCACGGTCACCGTCCGCCCGACCAGCCCGCGCTGCCGCAGGCGACGCGCACACCTGTCGGAGAGGTCCAACGCCTTCGCCTGGACGACCCCGAGATCGTGCTCGTCCGTGACGAACGTCTCCTCCGAGCCGATCGACTTCTCCTCGCGTCCCGGCTGGACCGGCCTCGGGTCCCGGCCCCACGCGAGGTCGTGCAGGTGTGCACCGGCCACCTTGCCGATCGCCCGCTGCACCGTCGCGACGTCGCAGTCCGCGAGCTCCGCGACCGTCGTGATCCCCCACCGCGCGAGCGCCGCCTCGGTGCGCTCGCCGACGCCCCAGAGCGCACCGACGGGCAGCTCGCGCAGGAAGGCGACGGTCGCGGCCTTGGGGACGAGCAGGACGCCGTCGGGCTTGGCGTGCCCCGACGCGAGCTTGGCGACGAACTTGGTCGCCGCGATGCCGACCGAGCACGTGATCCCGTAACGCCGGTGCACGGTCTCGCGCACGGCTGCGGCGATCTGCGTCGGCGGGCCGAGCCGGCGCCGCGCGCCGGAGACGTCGAGGAACGCCTCGTCGACGCTCACCTGCTCCACGAGCGCCGTGACGTCCGACAGCACCTCCATCACGCCGACCGACACCTCGTGGTAGGCCCGGTGGTCGGGTGGCACGACCACGGCCTTCGGGCACAGCCGCAGCGCGGCCGTCATCGGCATCGCCGAGTGGACGCCGTACGCCCGTGCCTCGTACGTCGCGGCGAGCACCACGCCACGCGCGGCGCCGCCCACGATCACGGGTCGGCCGCGCAGCTGGGGTCTACGGGCGAGCTCGACCGACGCGAAGAACGCGTCCATGTCGACGTGCAGGACCGAGCACCCGTCCTCGCTCGACCCCCAGTCGCGCCGGACGTGCTCCGCGCGCGGACCGCGGCTCATGACGCCCGCACGGCGAGCATCCGAGGACCGGTGCCGATCTCGGCCTCCGCGTCCTCCGCGAGCACGAGCTCGCGCGCGGCGTCGACGAGGTCCTCCGCGGCGCACAGCGTCCGCTCCGCGCGCTCGTCGTCCACGAGGTCGAACCGGCCGGCGTCGACCGCGGAGCGCAGCGCCGCACCGTCGGCGAAGAACTGCGCGAGCGGGGCGAGCTCCGGGGCCACCCGGGTGAGCATCCCCCAGACGGTCCGCGGCGCGCCGCGCCCGGACGGGGTGCCCCGCCGCGCGAGGACCGCCGCACCGGCACGCAGACCGGCGAGGTGCGCGTGACCGAGCCGCTCCCACGGCTCGGTCGAGTACTGGGCGGCGAGCAGCTCGGCGTCGGCACGCCCCAGCAGCTCCTGAGCGCGTCCGCTGTGGATCACCGCCATGCCCGCCACCTCATCTCTCACCGCCCACCTGTGGAACCAGTATCGAACGCCTGTTCGAGTCCCGTCAACCCCGGCGGTCGCGGTCCGCCCGCCTAGAGTCGGCACCATGCCCGACCGAGCACGACGCCCAGGCTCCCACCGACCTCCGACACCCCGTCCGCTGCCCGGACGCGGTCGCGGCCGCCAGGGTGCCCGCACGCTGCGCGAGACCTGGCCGGTCGGGCCCGTCGAGATCCCCACGGGCACCGTCGAGGTCGTGCCGGACCCGGACCACGCGGCGGGGGCCACGCTGCTCGTCAACGGCGTGCCGAGCTCCTACGTCGACCTCGACGACCCCGGCGTGCTGGCGTTCGAGTACATGCAGCAGATGGCGCTCGTGGTCGACGCGCTGCGCCCCGGCGAGCCGCTCGACGTCGTGCACCTCGGCGCCGCGGGCTGCGCGCTCGCGCGCGCCATCGACTGGACGCGGCCGGGCTCGCGCCAGGTCGCGGTCGAGCTCGACGCGCGTCTGCCGGAGCTCGTGCGCACCTGGTTCGGGCTGCCGCGCTCCCCCGCGCTGCGCATCCGCGCGGGGGACGCCCGCGCCCAGCTCGCGCTGCTGCACGGCGCCTCGGCCGACGTCGTCGTGCGCGACGTGTTCGCGGGCGACACGACACCGGCGCACGTCACGACCATCGAGATGGTCCGCGACGTGGCGCGGGTCCTGCGTCCCGGTGGCGCCTACCTCGTCAACTGCGCCGACGGTGCCGACCTCGTCCGGGCACGCAGCGAGGCCGCGACCCTCACCGAGGTGTTCGCCGACGTCGTGGCGATCGCGGAGCCCGCGCTGCTGCGCGGACGGGGGTACGGCAACGTCGTGCTGGCCGCGAGCGACGACCCCGACCTGCTGGCCGTCGCCGGGCTGGCGCGCGCGGTCCGCAGCCTCCCGGCCCCCGCGCGCCTGCTGCGCGGCGACGAGCTGCGCGCGCTCGTCGGGGACGCGGCCGTGCTCCGGGACCCGCCACCGGACCCGCAGGACGCCGCCTGACGAGCACCGGGTGGGCGGCGGGGGCGCACCCGCTCCGCGGACCCGCTCGGGGATTGGGTCAGGGACCTGGCCAGGGACCCGGTCGAAGAACCCGTGCGGAGGACGACGAAGGGGCCGCCGTCACGGCGGCCCCTTCGCGGAGTCGTGCACGCGCCAGGGCGCGGCGGCACTCAGAGGGGGCGGACCTCCTCGGCCTGCGGACCCTTCTGGCCCTGCGTGATCTCGAACTCGACGCGCTGACCCTCCTCGAGGGAGCGGTAGCCCTGCGACTGGATCGCGGAGTAGTGGACGAAGACGTCGGCGCCGCCGCCGTCCTGGGCGATGAACCCGTAGCCCTTCTCAGCGTTGAACCACTTGACAGCACCCTGTGCCATGTCTTGCTTCCTTGTCGTTCCACTCGGTGACGCGTGCGGACCTGCTCCGCACGCGCTGCCGCAATGCCTCACGTCCTGCACCGGGTGGGCCAGCCTCGCGGCTGGTGGGACACCCGCTCCCGAGCCGGGCAGACCCCGGGGAGCGAGGGCACCGGTCAAGCGATCACGCCACTGCAACGGCCCGATCCTTGCACCGGGGATGTGTGCTGCGCCACGCCTGGAAGCGCCCGTCCGCCCACGATTCGACAACGATTGGGTAAACACCCGGGGCACGCTGGTCCTATCGGGTGACCAGGCGTGCCGCGCGTCGGGCTCCCTCAGTCGGTCGTGTCGTCGCGCTGCTGCGCCAGGAAGCGCTCGAACTCGGCGCCCAGCTCGTCGGCCGTCGGCAGGTCCGACGCCTGCGCCAGCAGGCTCGTGCGGCCCGCGCTGCGGCTGAAGGCGTCGTACTGCTCCTCGAGCGCGGACACCAGCTGGCGCACCTCGTCGGACTGCTCCACCTGACGCTCGATCTCGAGGGTCGCGTCGGTCGCGGCCGCCTCCAGCTCGCCCGTCCGCAGGTCGAGGCCGGTCGCGCGCTCCACGGCGCGCAGCCCCGCGATGGTCGCCTGCGGGTACTGCGACTGCGCCAGGTAGTGCGGCACGTGCACCGCGAAGCCCACCGCGTCGTGACCGGCCTGCCCGAGCCGGTACTCGAGCAGCGCTCCCGCGCTCGCCGGGACCTGGACGGTGCCGAACCAGGACGGGTGGTCCGCGACGAGCTCGTCGCGCGTCGCGTGGGCGGTGAACGACACGGGTCGCGTGTGCGGCAGACCCATGGGGATGCCGTGCAGCCCGACGGTGAGGGGCACGTCGAAGCGCTCGACGAGCTCGCGCACCGCCGCCACGTACCGCTCCCACTGCACGTCCGGCTCGTGGCCGTGCAGGAGCAGGAACGGTACGCCCTCGGCGTCGCGCACCAGGTCGACGACGAGCTCGGGCTCGGCGTACGCCGACCACGTGCTCGCGTCGAACGTCATCATGGGGCGGCGCGAGCGGTAGTCGACGAGCTGGTCGGTGTCGAACGTCGCGAGCCGCGTGTGCGCGAGCTCCTCGACCAGGTGCTCGACCGCGAGCTGCCCGGCGGCGCCCGCGTCGACGAACCCGCGCACCGCGTGCACGAGCACGGGACCCGAACCCTGCGCCAGGGAGCGGGCGCGGACCTCGGCAGCGACCGCCGGGTCCACCTGGTAGATCTCGCTGGGGTCCAGCATCGTCGTGGGCGCTCCTGTCGTCCTGAGGTCTGCCGGCCGTCGGCCGGACGTCTGCGCACCTCAACGCGTGCGCCCCGGCGAGGATTCCCACCGGGGCGCACGAGGAGACCGCGCCCGCGGGGCGGGCGGCGTCAGGAGGGGTCAGTGCTGGGGCAGCCGCACGACCTCGACGAAGAACTCGTCGATCTGCCGGACGACGGTGATGAACGCGTCGAAGTCGACCGGCTTGGTGACGTAGGCGTTCGCGTGCAGCGCGTACGACCGCACGACGTCCTCCTCGGCCTCCGACGTCGTGAGCACGACGACCGGGATCGCCCGCAGCCGCTCGTCGGCCTTGAGGGCCTGCAGCACCTCGCGCCCGTCCATGCGCGGCAGGTTGAGGTCGAGCAGCACCAGGTCCGGCGTGGGCGCGTCCGCGTGCTCACCCTCCTTGCGCAGGTAGGCGAGCGCGCTCACGCCGTCGGCCATGACGGTCAGGGTGTTGCGCACCTTGTTGTGCTCGAAGGCCTCGCGCGTCATGAGCACGTCGCCGGGGTCGTCCTCGACGAGCAGGACGTCGATGGTCTTGCGTGGCATCAGGTGCTCCGTTCGGGGCCGGTGTTGTGTCAGGTCTCGTCGGCGGCGGGTGCTGCGGACTGTGCCGAGTCGGGCGGCGCGGTCTCGACCAGCTCCCCCGGACGGTTGTGCGGGAGGGTCCAGCACACGCGCGTCCCGATGCCGGAGGCCGGCTGGTCGATCCAGATCCGCCCGCCGTGGAACTCGACGATCTTCTTGCACAGCGCCAACCCGATCCCGGTGCCCTCGTAGACGTCCTTGGCGTGCAGCCGCTGGAAGATCACGAAGACGCGCTCGGCGTACTGCGGGTCGATGCCGATGCCGTCATCCTCGCACGCCAGCTCCCACCCCTCGTCCGTCTCGCGCGCGTAGACGTGCACGCGCGCGGGACGGTCCGGGTGGCGGAACTTGACCGCGTTCGCGACGAGGTTGGCGAACAGCTGGACCAGCAGCGGCTCCTCACCGACGACGACGGGCAGCGGGTCGTGCGTGACGACCGCGCCGGCGTCCGTGATCGCCTCCGACTGCTGCTCGACCGCCTCGTCGAGGGCCGTGGTGAGGTCCACCTCGGTGAGCTCCTTGCCGACCCGCCCCACGCGCGAGAACCCGAGCAGGTCCTGGATGAGCCGCTGCATCCGCTTGGCACCGTCGACGGCGAACTCGATGTACTGGTCGGCGCGCTCGTCGAGCTTGCCGCCGTAGCGCTTCTGCAGCAGCTGCGTGAAGCTCGCGACCTTGCGCAGCGGCTCCTGCAGGTCGTGCGAGGCGACGTAGGCGAACTGCTCCAGGTCGCGGTTCGAGCGGCGCAGCTCCTCGGCCTGGGTCGCGAGCTGCGCGTGCGCGAGCTCGACCTCACGCTGCGCGTCCCGCGTCCGGCCCATCTCGTCGACGAGAGTCGTGCGCATCTGCTCGACGTCGGCGGCCAGCGTGGCGACCTCGCCCGGTCCGCGCACCGTCACGGGGTGGAGCAGGTCCCCCGACGCGACCACGCGCGCGTCCGCGCCGACGACCTCGAGCGGCTCGATCACCCAGCGTCGCAGCGCGATCCACGTCCCCACGCCCAGCACGACGATCGTCCCGACCAGCACGGGAACCACGAGCGTCGCGAGGCGCGTCCAGGTGGTGAGCTCGTCCGCGACGTCGGCGCGCAGCCCCCGCAGCTCGTCGACGAACGCGACGGCGGCCGCCCGGACCTCGTCGAACCGTGCACGTCCCTGCACGACCTGCGCGTCCTTGACCGACTCCGGGCCACGTGCCTCGATCTGCGCGACCAGGGGTGCGGCGTAGTCGTCGTACCAGGCCTGCGCGAGGTCCTGGGCGCGCTGCGCGGCCGCGGTCGTACCCGGGTCCTCGCGCACGCGCGCCACGTCCCGCGCGATGTCGACGAAGCCGATCGGCCGCTCGCTCGCGGCCTCGTACGGGTCGAGGAACCGCCGCTCGCCCGTGAGCGCGAACCCGCGCAGGCCCGTCTCGGCGTCGATGAGCGCGATGTACGCGGTGTCGGTCTCGGTGATCGCGTCGAACAGGTCCCGCGTGACGATCTCCTGGCGCTGCACCTGCTGGGAGTACGCGACCGCGGCGAGCGCGACGACGAGCACGAGCAGCACGCCGACGACCGAGAACCACCCCCGCAGCCGTTCGCGCAGCGTCTGCTCTCCCCGCGAGCCGGCGGAAGCGGTCGCCGCGGCGGCGAGCGCGGGGCTCACGCGTGCCACCCCACGACGACGACGGCGGCGTCGTCGACGAGGTCGCCGCCGTGCGCGGCGCGCACGCCCTCGATCACCCGGTCGACCAGCGCCGGTCCGTCCGGCTCCCGCGCGCACGCGGCGAGCGACTCGTCCACGACCGCCAGCAGGCCGGCCTTGCCGATCCGGTCGGACGAGCCCGCGAGCGTCGCCTCCATCAACCCGTCGGTGTGCAGCAGAATCCCCCAGTCGTCGCCGAGCTCGAGCCGCAGCGGCTCCCAGCCTCCCCTGACCGGGATGCCCAGCGCACGGCCGCGGCGCGCGCCGCTCACCATCGTCGAGGGCGGCCCGAGCAGGAACGGCACGGGGTGCCCCGCGAGGTACACGTCGGCGGCGGCGCGGTCCGCGTCGACCGCGACCATCGCGAACGTCGTGAAGATCTCGGGCGACGGGCGCTCCGACTCGAGCACCCGCTCGAGCAGGGCCAGCAGGTCCCGCGTGGGCACCTCGGCGAGCACGAGCGTGCGCCACGCGGTGCGCAGCGTGGCGCCGAGCGCGGCCTCGTCGGGCCCGTGCCCGCACACGTCGCCGACGATGGCCAGCACGGTGCCGTCGGGGCGGGCCACCGCGTCGTAGAAGTCACCGCCGAGCACGCCGTCGCGACCCGCGCGGTACCCGACGGCCAGCTCGATCGTCCCGGCGGGCACGGCGGGCCGCGGCAGCAGCGCCTGCTCGAGACGCGTCGTCTCCTGCTCGCGCACGACGCTGCGGTACAGGGCGCGGTCGGCGTCCTCGAGCCGACGACGCGCGATCGCGTACCGCACCGACCGGACGAGCCGCTCGCCGTCGACGTCGCTCTTGTCGAGGTAGTCCTGGGCGCCCGCGGCCACCGCGGCGACGCCGGCGTGCGCGTCGGCCAGCCCGGTGAGCACGACGACGGCCGGCGCGCCCGCCGCGAGCAGCCGCTCGAGCGCCGGGAGCCCGGCCGCGTCCGGCAGGCCGAGGTCGAGCAGCACGCAGTCGACGTCGAGCATCGTGACGGCCTCGTCGAGCGTGCGCGCGCGCCGCAGGTCGGCGTCGAGCCCGGCGTCCGCGAGGTGCTCGGTGGCGAGAACCCAGTCGCCCTCGTCGTCCTCGACCACGAGCACGCGCAGCGGCCCGGGCTCCGCGCCCGCGGGGGCGTCCACCTCGATCACGGCTGTCTCCTTCCTCGGCCCTGCGCAGCGTACGGGGCGTACCGCGACCGCGCAGGTCAGCAGGTCGGGTGGGTGCGGCGGGGCCGCGAGGTCCGTGGCGTGCGGGTGGAACGGCGGCGCGCTCGTCGCGGACGGCGCTGCCCAGGTGGAACAATGGACGGCCCTCGTCCGGCGCCGACGCCCGCCCGGACAGGTCCACCCACTGCCAGGAGGACGCGCGCGTGACGACCACGGACGACGAGATCGCCCTCGAGCAGCGACAGGTCGACGTCGTCTACGGGCGGCTCGACGAGCTGCGCGCGCAGACCCGGGCGCGGCTCGCGGCCGTGCGCCGCCAGGGGCCGTCCGGCTCGCCGCAGAACCGCAGCGAGCGCGACGCGTTCGCGACGCTCTACGAGGACCGCGTCGCTCAGCTCGAGGCGGTCGAGGAGCGGCTCGTGTTCGGCCGGCTCGACCTCGACGACGACTCGACGCGCTACGTCGGGCGCATCGGTCTCACGGACCCCGAGCAGACGCCCCTGCTGACCGACTGGCGCGCGCCCGCCGCGCGGGCCTTCTACCGCGCCACCGCCGCGCACCCCGACGGCGTGCGGCGCCGCCGGCACGTGGTCACGCGCGGACGGACCGTCACCGGCGTCGAGGACGAGGTGCTCGACCTCGACCTGCTCGACGGCGACCCCGACGCGCTCGCCGGCCTGTCCGGGGAGGGCGCGCTGCTCGCCGGGCTGCGCGCGGGCCGCACGGGCCGCATGGGCGACATCGTCTCGACCATCCAGTCGGAGCAGGACGCGATCATCCGCTCGGAGCTCACCGGCGCGCTCGTCGTGCAGGGCGGCCCGGGCACCGGCAAGACGGCAGTGGCGCTGCACCGCGCCGCGTACCTGCTCTACGCGCACCGGCGCGTGCTCGAGCGCTCGGGCGTGCTCCTGGTCGGACCGTCGCGCACGTTCCTGCGGTACATCGACCAGGTCCTGCCGTCGCTCGGCGAGACCGGTGTGGTCACCACGACGATCTCCGACCTCGTCCCGGGTGTCGTCGCGAGCGGCACCGAGCCCGACGAGGTCGCGGCGGTCAAGGGGCGCGCGGTGATGGCGCAGGTCATCGCGCGTGCGGTGCGGGACCGTCAGCGCGTCCCCGCCGGGCCGACGAGCGTGCGCCTCGACGGCCGCACGGTCGTCGTGCGTCCGTCGGACGTGAGCCAGGCGATCGCCCGCGCGCGGCGCCTGCACCGCCCGCACAACCTCGCGCGCGTCGCGTTCGTGCGCGACATGCTCGGCCGGCTCGCGTCGCAGTACGTCGAGCAGCTCGCGTTCGAGGTGCCCGCCGACGAACGCGGGGAGATCCTCGAGGAGCTGCGCACCACGCGCGAGATCCGCATCGCGCTCAACCTCGCGTGGATGCCGCTGACGCCGCAGAAACTGCTGGCCGACCTGTACGCCAAGCCGTGGCGGCTCGAGTCCGCCGCTGCGCAGCTCTCGCCGCGCGAGCGCGCGCTGCTCGCGCGCGACGCCGACGCCCCCTGGACCCCGGCGGACGTCCCGCTGCTCGACGAGGCCGCGGAGCTGCTCGGCGAGGACGACCAGGCCGCGCGGGCGCAGGCGCGAGCGGCCGCCGACGCGCGCCAGCGAGAGGTCGCCTACGCCCGGCAGGTGCTCGAGCAGACCGGCGGTGGCGCGTTCGTCTCCGCCGAGCTGCTCGCCGACCGGTTCGCGTCGGGCGGTCCCGCGCTGACGACCGCCGAGCGGGCTGCCGCCGACCGCTCGTGGACGTACGGGCACGTCGTCGTCGACGAGGCCCAGGAGCTGTCCGCGATGGCGTGGCGCGCGCTGCTGCGCCGCGTGCCGACCCGCTCGCTGACGATCGTCGGCGACGTCGCGCAGACGTCGTCCGCCGCGGGCGCCCGACGCTGGGCCTCGATGCTCGACCCGGTGCTGCGCGGCTCGTGGCGCCAGGCGGAGCTCACGGTCAACTACCGCACGCCCGCGCAGGTCGCGGACACCGCGGGCCGGGTCGCGGACGCCGCCGGGCTGGCCCGCTCGCCGCTCACGTCGGCGCGTGAGGTCCCCGACGCGCTCGAGGTGTCGAAGGTCGCTCCCGACGAGCTGACCGACGCCGCGGTCACGGCGGCCGCGACGGCGTCCCGGACGGTGCACGACGAGTCGGGCGCGGGGCGCGTGGCGGTCGTCGCGGCGCCCGGGCGTGTCGCGGCCCTGCGTGCCGCGGGCGCGGACGCGGGCCTGGCTCTGCCGGCCGCCGGGACGGGGCTCGACCTCGACGCGCCGGTCGTCGTCCTCGACCCGCGCGAGGCCAAGGGGCTCGAGTTCGACGTCGTCGTGCTGGTCGAGCCCGCGGAGGTGCTCGAGCAGTCGGCGGGCGACCTCTACGTCGCGATGACACGCCCGACGCGCGCGCTGCACGTGGTGCACTCGCGAGACCTCCCCGCGGGATTCTGAGCGGCCGTCGCACGGGACCGGGCCCGGACGTGGGTCCGAGGTGTCCGCGAGTCGGACGGCGACGCGCCCAGCACCCGGACAGGCGCACGATGTGCCCGTGCCCAAGGCCCTTCTTCTCGAGAACCTCCACCCGCAGGCCCGCACCATCCTGGAGTCGGCCGGCTTCGACGTGACGACGCGGACCGGCGCGCTCGACGAGTCCGAGCTCGTCGACGCGCTGCAGGGCGTCGAGCTGCTCGGCATCCGATCCAAGACGCAGGTCACCGCTGACGTCCTCGCGCAGGCGCACGACCTCGTCGCCGTCGGCGCCTACTGCATCGGCACCAACCAGATCGACCTGCGCGCCGCCGCGTCCCTCGGCATCGCGACGTTCAACGCGCCGTTCTCCAACACGCGCTCGGTCGTCGAGATCGCGATCGCCGACATCATCGCGCTCACGCGCCGCCTCACCGTCTTCGACAAGGAGATGCACGAGGGCGTCTGGAACAAGTCCGCCACCGGGGCCCACGAGGTCCGCGGCCGCACGCTCGGCATCATCGGCTACGGCAACATCGGCACGCAGCTGTCGGTGCTCGCGGAGAACCTCGGCATGTCCGTCGTCTTCTACGACACCGCCGAGAAGCTCGCGCTCGGCAACGCACGCCGCGCGTCCTCGCTCGACGAGCTGCTCGAGACCGCCGACGTCGTGACGCTCCACGTCGACGGCCGGCCCGGCAACGCCGGCTTCTTCGGCGCCGCGCAGATCGCCCGCATGCGACCCGGCGCGATCCTGCTGAACCTGTCCCGCGGCTTCGTCGTCGACCCCGCCGCGGTGCGCGACGCGATCGTGTCCGGCCACCTCGCCGGCGCGGCGATCGACGTGTTCCCCGTCGAGCCCAAGCGCAAGGGCGACCCGTTCGACTCCGAGCTGCTCGGCCTGCCGAACGTCATCCTCACCCCGCACACGGGCGGGTCGACCGAGGAGGCGCAGGAGGCGATCGGCCAGTTCGTCTCCAACAAGGTCCGCGACTACCTCGCCACCGGCTCGACCACCCTGTCGGTGAACCTGCCGAACGTCGCGCTCGACCAGCCGCCCGGCGTGCACCGCCTCGCGTACCTGCACCGCAACGTCCCCGGCGTGCTCGCCAAGGTCAACGCGACCCTCGCCGAGCACGGCGTGAACATCGAGGGCCAGCTCCTCGCGACCCGCGGCGACCTCGGCTACGTGGTCACCGACGCGGGCTCGCCCGTCGACGACTCGCTCGTGACCGCGCTGCGCGCGCAGCCCGAGGCGATCCGCCTGCGCCTGCTGTCCTGAGCACCGCGCCACCGTCGCCCGGCGGCGCCGGCACGCACGGCGCAAGGCCCCGACCGGACACCCGGTCGGGGCCTTGCTCGTCGTTCGCTGCGGGTCGCCGTCAGGCGGAGCCGGACTTGCGCTGGAACCGGCGCTGGGCCGGGCCCGTCGTCTCGGACCCGTGCACCGAGCCCGTGTTCGACTGCCCGTCCGCCGTGCGGTGCGCGGCACCCTTCTTGCGCTCCAGCGCCTCGCGGAACTTGGCCTTCGCGTCCTCGCTCACGGCCGCCTTCGTGTCGTCGTGCGCCATCGGCACCTCCTCGTCGTCGAAGCCCCAGCGTGACGGACTCGTCGCGCCGGTGCCAACTCCATACCTCAGGCCACGTCCCGCGACCGCGAGCCGACCGGCAGCCAACGGTCCCACCAGCGCAGCACGTGCTCGAACCGGGCGACGCGGTGCGACGGCCGGCCCGAGCGCGTGAGCTCGTGCCCCTCGCCCGGGAACAGCAGCAGCTCGCTCGGCACCCCGCGGCGGCGCAGCTCGACGAACCAGCGCTGCCCCTGCTCCACCGGGCAGCGCCAGTCCTGCTCGGAGTGCACGACGAGCGTGGGCGTGCCGACCTCGCCGACCCGCGCCATGGGTGACTGCGCGGCGACGAGCTCCGCCTCCGTCGCCGGGTCGCCGAGGTACTCCAGCCCGAAGAACCAGCCGATGTCGCTCGAGCCCGTGAAGCTCACCGGATCCAGGAAGCCGCGCTCCACGATCGCGGCCGCGAACCGCTGCGTGCGCGTCGTCAGCCACGCCGTGAGGTACCCGCCGTACGAGCCGCCCATCACGCCCGTGCGCTGCGGGTCGAGCCGCGGATCCGTGAGCGCCTCGTCGAGCAGCGCGAGCACGTCGTCCGCGTCGACCGTCCCGAACGCGCGTCGGATCGCCCGGCCGTGCGCCCGGCCCCGGCCCGACGAGCCGCGCGGGTTGCCGTGCACCACGGCATAGCCCGCCTCGGCGAGCGTCTGCACCTCGTCGAACAGCGCGTGCGTGTACTGCGCGAACGGGCCGCCGTGGATCAGCAGGATCGTGGGGTGCGGACCCGCGCCGTACCGGTCCGGGTCGGGCGTCGTGAGCCACCCCTCGACGCGGTACCCGTCGGGCGCGTGCGCGACGAGCGGTTCGGACACCCGCACACGACCCGTCGCCCGCAGCGGCGCCGACCAGTCGGTCAGGGCTCGGCCCGTGTCGACGAGCACGACGTCCCCCGCGGAGTCCGGCGTCGCGCGGACCGCGACGACCGCGCCGCCCGCCGCTGCTGCCGCGCCGACGACGACCGCGCCGTCGAGGAGGTCCCTCGACCCGCCGTCGGACCCCACGAGCGTCAGGTGCACGGCACCCGAGCGCAGCGGTGCGACGAGCACGCCGTCGCCGACCGGGACCAGCACACCCGGGTCGAGGTCCACCTCGTCGGGGTCGGTGACGCGTCGCGGCGGGCCGGCAGGCCTGGCCTCGGCGGTCAGCGGCAGCTCGAACAGACCCGTGAGCGCCGCGACGAAGTCACGCCCGGACTCCCCCACGTCCTCGGCGAGCAGCCACACCCGCGCGCCGTCGGGCGCCGGGACCGCGCGGGACAGCGACAGGCTCGCGCCCGCGTCGGCGTCCGTGAGCGGCACGACCTGTGCATCGCCCGACACACCCGTCAGGTCCTCCGGCACGAGCAGCGCCACCGCGTCGCGGCGCAGGTCCTGCTCACGCGTGCCGTGCCGGCGCAGCAGCGCCGCGACGGCACGGCCGTCCGGGAACCAGTGCGGCAGGTCCACGTCGTCGTCGGCGCAGGTCAGCGCATACGACGCCGGGACATGGACGGTGGAGCCCGAGGCGTCCGGCACCTCGAGGACGAACACCTGGCGGACGCGGTCACGCAGGTGCCCGAGCCCGTCGGCACGGTTGCGCAGCTGCGTGATCAGCCGGGGCCGCTCGGCACCCGCGTCACCGTCCGCTGCGTACCGGCCCTCGTCCGGCACGCGCGCGACGTACGCGATGCGCCGGCCGTCGGGCGAGAACCGCGGCTGGCCCGCCCCCAGAGGCTGGTCGGTGACCCGGAACGGCTCTCCCCCGCTCGTCTCGACCACGTACAGCTGCGGCTTGTCGCCCGTGGTGGACCGCACGAACACGACCCAACGACCGTCGGGTGAGACGTCAGGCGCGGAGTCCGCGTGGCCGCGCGTGAGGACGCGCGGCGCCGAGCCGTCGAGCGGCACCAGCCAGAGGCCACCGCGGTACTCGTCCGCCTCCTCGTCGGGCTGCGAGAGAGCGACGACGGCCGCCGACCCGTCGGGGACGAGGGCGACGGATCCGGGCGTGCGCAGGTGGAACAGGTCGTGAGGGAGCATGGCTCGACCGTAACCCGCGGCCGACGGCCCCCCGGCACGTGCCCCACCGACCCGGGCCGACGAGCAGCCCGCGCCGGACCACTGTCATCCCTCGCAGCAGCCCCTCGGCTTCCGCCGGGACCGGTCAGCCGGCTCCGCCCGCTCCGGGAGCCGACCCGGCCGGCTGCGCTCCGGAGTCCGCGACTGCGGCATCGGGTGCCTCGGTGCCGGCTTCTGTGGTGTCGGCTACTGCGGTGTCGGCTGCTGCGGTGTCGGGCGTCGCGACGCCCGGCGCTGCTGCGTCCGGAGCCTCGTCGCGAGCGCCCCGGTCGCGGTCGTCACGCTCCGCCCGGAGCACGGTGATCGCGGCCTCGAAGTCCTCGAGCGAGTCGAACGCCTGGTACACGCTGGCGAACCGCAGGTAGGCAACCTCGTCGAGCTCGCGCAGCGGCCCGAGAATCGCCAGGCCGATCTCGTAGGCGTCGATCTCCGCGGACCCGGACGAGCGCAGCGTCTCCTCGACCTTCTGGGCGAGCAGCGCGAGATCGTCCTCGCTCACCGGCCGGCCTTGGCATGCCTTGCGCACGCCCCCGGCGATCTTGTCCCGGCTGAACGGCTCCGTGGCACCCGAGCGCTTCACGACCGACAGGCTGGTCGTCTCCACCGTGGTGAACCGGCGATTGCACGACGGGCACTGACGGCGACGGCGGATCGACGCGCCGTCGTCCGAGGTGCGGGAGTCGACCACCCGGGAGTCCGGGTGCCGGCAGAACGGGCAGTGCACCCTGGAGCCTCCTGCTGCATCGCTGTCGTCGGGCCGCGCTCGCGCGCGTCGCCCACGCGACCGTAGGCCACGCCTCCCCCTGCCGCAAGGCAGTGGCCCGCGAGGGCCCGCGGCTCAGCCGTGTGGGACGACGAGCTCCTGACCGGCGTCGACGTGTGTGCCCGACATGCCGTTGACCCGGACCAGCTCGCGGACCTGGTGCTGCACCGACTCGCCCGCCGCACGAGAGGAGGCGGCGATGTCCCACAGCGTGTCCCCGGTGCGCACGACGTAACGCTCGACCGTCGCGTCCGAGGTGGCACCCGCCGCGGCGTGCGACCCCAGCACGAACGCCATGCCGGAGAGGGCGAGCGCGAGGACCGTGACGACCGCACGCCCGCGGCGCGTCAGCCGCAGCGGCGCCTCGTCCGCGGAGCGGCCCGCCGTCGGCGCGGCCAGAGCCGCGGCACGCTCGCGGGAGGCCCGTGCCGGACGACCTGCTCGACGACCCGCACCGATCATGTCGGGTCCGATCACCATCGCGCTCATCGCTCTCCCTCTCCCTGACATCCGTCCACCGCGCCACGCGTCCGGCCGATCATGCCGCCGGTGCGCCTACCGCGACTCCCGCGCGTCGTACGCGCGTTCGTCATACACGTGTTCGTCGTACGTCTGTACGAAGTTCTACCAGAGGCCTGCGACACGCGTCCAGAGATGTCGAACAGATGTTTGATATCGCCCGTCCACCTGCGTAGGCTTCCTGCCGAGGAACAGCGCACCACCGACCACTGACATCCCCCGCGACGAGGCCGTGGACCAGGGCCTTCCCCGCCGGGGACGCCATCCGGCGGTGCGCACCGGGCGGCGGACCGACGACGCCCCGGAGAGGCCGCCGACGGCGGTCGGTGGCAGGGCGGACTGGAGGGGTGGACGTGACGGACCAGCGAACCGAGGACGTGACCGGGCAGCAGCCCACCGGGGGCGACGCCACCGGCGGCTCCGTCGGCGGCGAGGGACGGCTGGGTACGGTGCACGAGCTGCCCGAGACCCCCCCGGGCCCAGACGGTCTGACGGCGCGTCAGCGCCTGGTCCTGCAGACGATCCGCGTCTCGGTCGAGACGCGCGGCTACCCGCCGAGCATGCGCGAGATCGGCGAGGCTGTCGGGCTGACGAGCCCGTCCAGCGTGAAGCACCAGCTCACGGCGCTCGAGCGCAAGGGCTACCTGCGGCGTGACCCCAAGCGTCCGCGGGCGATCGAGGTCGTGCACCCGGACGACTCGCGCGGCGTCCCGCAGTGGGGCGGCCAGGACACCCCCTCGCAGGTGTCGCTCGGGGACGGGGGCGAGGAGCAGTTCTCGGCGCCCGCGTACGTCCCTCTCGTCGGGCGGATCGCCGCCGGCGGCCCGATCCTCGCCGAGCAGGTGGTCGAGGACGTGTTCCCCCTGCCGCGCCAGCTGGTCGGAGAGGGCGAGCTGTTCATGCTCAAGGTCAGCGGCGACTCGATGGTCGACGCGGCGATCTGCGACGGCGACTGGGTGGTCGTGCGGCGTCAGCCCGTCGCGGAGAACGGCGAGATCGTCGCGGCGATGATCGACGGCGAGGCGACCGTCAAGACGCTGCGGCGCGCGGACGGGCACGTGTGGCTCCTGCCCCACAACGCCGCCTACGCGCCCATCCCGGGCGACGACGCCACGATCCTCGGTCGCGTCGTCAGCGTGCTGCGGAGCCTGTGAGCGCCGTGCCCGGCCGCCTGCCCGACCCGCCACCGGGGCTCGGTCGCCGTCTGGCGCAGCGGCTCGCCCGCCCGTCCGACGACGGGCGCACGAACAGCGCGCGCACGGACGAGACGAACGACGCCGGCAGCACCGACAGCACCGACAGCACCGACAGCACCGACAGCACCGACAGCACCGACGATGCTGCCGTCGCCGACGAGCGCTGGGAGGACCGCACCTGGTCCGAGTGAGGCGCCACGACGACGGACGACGGCCCGCCCCCCGGATCTCCCGGGCGGCGGGCCGTCGTCGTCCGTCAGAAGCCGAAGCGCCGGGCGACGTCCCGCACGGCCTGGGCGGACGAGCGCAGGCCGGAGAGCTCGTCGACGGACATGGGCACCGGCAGGCGGTCGAGCACCCCGGGCGAGCCGACGATCGACGGCACGGACAGGCAGACGTCGTCGATGCCGTAGTACCCGGTCAGGAGCGAGGAGACGGGCAGGACCCGGCGCTCGTCCTTGAGGATCGCCTCGATGATGCGCGACCCGGCGAGCGCGACCGCGTAGTTCGTCGCACCCTTGCCCTCGATGATCCGGTAGGCGGACTCGACGACCTCGCGCGCGATCTCGTCGCGCACCGCGCTGGTGAGCGGTCCCTCGCCCTCGATGCCCTGCCACTCGAGGAGCGGGATCGCGCCGATCGACGCCGAGCTCCACAGGGGCAGCTCGGAGTCGCCGTGCTCACCGGCGATGTACGCGTGCACGTTCTGCACGGCGACCCCGGTGTGCTTCGCGATGAGGTACCGCAGCCGGGAGGAGTCCAGCACGGTGCCGGACCCGAACAGCTGCGTGGGCGGCAGGCCGGAGATCTTGAGCGACGCGTAGGTCACGACGTCGACGGGGTTCGTCACCATCACGTAGACCGCGTTCGGCGCGACCTCGACGAGCGAGGGCAGGACCTTCCTGACGAGCCCGATGGTGGCCTCCGCGAGGTCCAGGCGCGTCTGGCCGGGCTTCTGCTTGGCGCCCGCGGTGAAGACGACCACGTCCGCGTCCGCGCAGACCGCGATGTCGTCGGACCCGACGACCTCGGCCATGGACATGAACTGGATGCCGTGGCCCAGGTCGAGCGCCTCGGCCTCGACCTTCGCCTTGTTGATGTCGAAGAGCGCGACGGTGCGCGCGGCGCCGCGCATCAGCGTCGCGTAGGCCATGGTCGAGCCGACGGCGCCGGCGCCGACGATCGCGACCTTCGACGTCCGCCGGTGGCTCGGGGCGCCGGAGAGGCTGGGCTCCTCGTCGGCGAGGCTCTCGGCGATCTGCTCGGACATCGTGGCGCCTCCTGGCATGGCGGTGGACGGGGGTGACGGGCCCATGACCTGCGCGTCCGCGCGCGGGGCCGTCCCTGGCAGGCTACCGGCTCAGGAGTCCCGCAGGCGCGTCAGCGCGGCGAGCGCGACGTCCCGGTCGGTCGTGCGCCAGAACGCCGGCATGGACCGGGCGAGGAACTCGCCGTACCGGGCGGTGGCGAGCCGCGGGTCCAGGACGGCGACCACGCCCTTGTCCTGCGGTCCGCGGACCAGGCGACCCGCGCCCTGAGCGAGGAGCAGCGCAGCGTGCGTCGCGGAGACGGCCATGAACCCGTTGCCCCCGGACCGGGCGACGACGTCGGCACGGGCGGAGCGAACGGGGTCGTCGGGACGGGGGAACGGGATCCGGTCGATGATCACGAGCCGGCACGCCCGGCCGGGGACGTCGACGCCCTGCCAGAGCGCGAGCGTCCCGAACAGGCAGGTCGGCTCGTCGGCGGCGAACCGTGCGACGAGGGTGGGCAGCTGGTCGTCGCCCTGCAGCAGCACGGGCACGTCGAGTCGCTCGCGCATCGCCTCGGCGGCGGCGTTCGCCGCCCGGCGCGACGAGAACAGGCCGAGGGTCGCGCCGCCGGACGCGCGCACGAGGGCCTCGATCTCGTCGAGCTGCGCGTCGGTCGCGGGCTCGCGGCCGGGTGGCGGCAGGCGCCGGGCCACGTAGCAGATCCCCTGCCGCGGGTAGTCGAAGGGGCTCCCGACGTCGAGGCCGCGCCAGCGCACCGGCCCCGTCGCGTCGGCGGGTGCGGGGTCGGCGCCGGGCACGCTCGTCGGTCCGACCGGTTCCGCGTCGGGCCGCAGCTCCAGCCCGACCGACCGCGCCATCGGGTCGAACGACCCGCCGAGCGCGAGGGTCGCGGACGTGAGCACCGCGGTGCGTCCGGCGAGCAGCTGCGTGCGGATGAGCCCGTTGACGGACAACGGTGCCGCGAGCAGGCGCGTGGTGGTCGCGCCCGAGCGGTCCTCGCCGCGTGCGCACCACATCACGGTCCGGGCGAGGTCCTCGGGAGTGCCGGTCATGCGCTCGGCGGTCTCGAAGAGGGTGAGGACCGCGGACTGGGCGACCTTGCGCCCGCCGTCCGCGGGCGCGCCGCCTGCGCTCCCGCCGCCCTCGGGCCGCAGCAGGGACAGCAGCGTGCGGGCCGCGTCCCGCACCGCCGCGACCGCGTCGTGCACCGCGGGTGGCAGCCCGTCGCTGAACCGCCCCTCGGGCAACGGGACGATCGCGCCCGCAAGCGCCTCCCCCGCGGCCTCGAGGTCGCTGCCGGGGACGCCGCCGTGGCGGCGCGCGACGCGGGCGGCGTGCTGCACGACGGGCAGCGAGAGCTCCGCGGTGGCCTGCGCGGTCACCCGGTCGGCGAGCTCGTGCGCCTCGTCGACGACGAGCACCTCGTGGTCCGGGAGGACGTGCGGGGAGCCGGACGCGGCGATGCCGAGCATCGCGTGGTTCGTCACGACGACGTCGGCCTCGCGAGCGGACGCCCGCGCGCGCTCCGGGAAGCACTCGTCGAGCTTGGGGCACGCGGACCCGATGCACTCGAGCGACGTGACGGACACCTGCCGCCACGCGCGGTCGGTGACGCCGGGGACCAGGTCGTCGCGGTCGCCGGTGTCGGTCTCCTGCGCCCACTCCCGCAGCCGCACGACCTGCTGGCCGAGGCTCGCGGGCGCCGCCTCCCCCGCGTCGGGGTGCTCCGCGGCGCCGGCACGCTCGGGGAGGTCGAACAGCGCGCCCTGGTCGTCCGCGGGGTACCCGCCCTCGACCTTGTGCAGGCACAGGTAGTTGTGCCAGCCCTTGAGCAGGGCGATGTGCGGCCGGCGGGGCAGGTGCCCCGCGAGCGCGTCCGCGACGAGCGGCAGGTCGCGGGTGAGGACCTGGCGCTGCAGGGCGAGCGTCGCGGTGGACACGACGACGCGCTCGTCGGCGTGCACGGCGTGCCGGACGGCGGGTACGAGGTACCCGAGCGACTTCCCGGTGCCGGTGCCCGCCTGCACCAGCAGGTGCTCGCCCGAGTCGAGGGACTGTGCGACGGCCCGCGCCATGAGGTGCTGACCGTCACGCCTGGCGCCCCCGAGGACGCCGACCGCGACGTCCAGGAGCTCGTCGACCGCCCGGTCGCGCTCGGCCGAGCGGGCGCCGGTCTCCTCCGCGGTGTCGCCGTCAGGAGCGGCGGCGGGCGACGGAGACGGCATCGGGCCAGCCTAGTGGGAAGCCCGGACCACCCCACCGGTCGGTGGGGTGGGCGGCCGGTGGGGTGGGCGGCCGGTGGCGTGCGCGGCCGGTGGGGTGGGCGGCTGGTCGGATGCCGGCGTCAGGCGGGTTCGACGTCGCGCCGCGCGAACCGGCGCAGGCCCGTCGAGCCGAGCCCGACGGCCACGGCCGTCAGCACGGCCAGCGGCGCCCAGGCGAGCTCCTCGAGGGGCAGGTACGGGACGGCGGCGAACGGCAGCGCGTCGAGCAGCCAGGCGGGCAGCCCGAGGACCTCGCCCAGCATCGTCGCGATCCACATCGCCACCAGCACGCCCCACGTGACCGGCAGGGCGAGCCGCGGGGCCCACCCGAGCAGCGCGACCGCGAGACCGACGAGCACCATGACCGCGGGCCAGTACGCCAGCGCGGCGCCCGCCATCACGGCGGCCTGCGCGGGGTCGTCGACGGTCGAGCCGTGGACCGCGCCGAGGGTCGCACCGCCGACGACGAGCAGCACGGCCGAGCCGACGACGGGGATCACGAGCCGCTCGAGCGCCCACCGCGTGCGCGACAGCGCGCCGGCGAGCTGCGGCTCGAGGATCCCGGTCGCCTCGTCGGCGCGCAGCGTCAGCGCGGACTGGATCGCGAACACCGCGGTGACCAGGGCGATCATGCTCGCCAGGAGCGCGAGCAGCGCGCTCACCCCGGTCCCGCCCAGGATGGCGGTCGCGTCACCGCCGACGTCGTCCATGAGGTCGGTCATGGCGTCGACGACCGAGCCGAACAGCAGGGCCGTCAGCACGACCGCGAGGCTCCACCCGACGACGGGCCCGCGCTGCAGGCGCAGCCCGAGCCCGAGCGGCGACCCGAACCGGGCGGGCGCCGAGGCAGGACCGGGGCGCGCCGCGAGCAGCCCCGTGCCGTGGTCCCGCACACCCTCGACGGCGACCGCGACCGCGCACAGGCCGACGCTCACGACGACGAGCAGCACGAGCGGCCACCAACGGTTGCCGGCGAACGGCTGCGCCTCCTGCGCCCAGCCGATCGGGGACGCCCAGGTGAGCGTGCCGTCCCCGAGGTCGCCGATCATGCGCAGCACGTAGCACCCGAGCACGACGCACGCGGCGAGCGCGTTGGCCCCGCGCGCCGTGGCCGCCACCTGCCCGGACACGGCGGCGACCCCGAGTCCGAACAGACCGACGCCCGTGACCGACGCCCCGAGCACGAGCGACCCCGCGATCCCCGCACCCTGCGGGTCGAGCCCCTGCGACACCGACACGGCGGCCACCCCGGCCCCGACCGCGAGGCAGAGCGCCGCGAGGACCACCCAGGACGCCGCCGCGTGCGCGTGCACTCCGAGCGCGCGCGAGCGCAGGAGCTCGGTGCGGCCCGCCTCCTCGTCCGCACGACCGTTGCGTGTGACCAGGAAGACCACGCCGAGCGCGAGGGACAGGGCGAGCGTCATCCAGCTCTTCGTCCAGACCGCCCCGCCGAGCGTGTTCGCGACCGGCGACAGCCCGGTGAGCGCGCGGATGCCCGGCGTGTCGGACACGGCCGCGAACTCGTCGAGCGCCTGCTGGGTCGAGAACAGCTCGCGGTAGTAGGACGCGACGTAGGCGACCAGGGCGACCAGCACGACGAGCCACACGACCAGGCGGACGCGGTTGCGGCGCACGACGAGGCGGACCATCGGCGCGAGGCCCGCCAGGTCGTCCGCGCCGCGTCGGGTGGTGCGAGCCGGCGCGCGGCGCGCCAGGGTCGTGGTCACCTGCGTCCTCCCTCGCCCGCCAGGGCCGCGAGCTCCTCGCCGTAGTGGCGCAGGAACAGCTCCTCGAGCGACGGGGGGGTCGCGACGAGCGAGCGGGGGCCGAGCGCCGCGACGCGCGCGAGCACCGCGGGCAGCGCGGACTCGTCGACCGCGAACGTGACGTGCCGGTCGACGACGACGAGGTCGTGCACCCCTGGCAGCTCGGTGAGCCCGTCGGCGCCGCCGTCGAGCACCGCGGTCACCTGGGTCCGCGTGAGGTGACGCAGCTGCGCGATCGTCCCGGACTCGACGGTGACGCCCTCGCGGATGATCGTGACCCGGTCGGCGAGCTTCTCGACCTCGGCGAAGATGTGGCTCGACAGCAGGACGGACCGCCCCTGCGCCTTGAGCTCGCGGACGGACTCGGTGAACGCCGCCTCCATGAGCGGGTCGAGACCGCTCGTCGGCTCGTCGAGCAGCAGCAGCTCGGCGTCCGACGCGAGCGCGGCGACGAGCGCGACCTTCTGCCGGTTGCCCTTCGAGTAGGTGCGCGCCTTCTTGGTCGGGTCGAGCTCGAAGCGCTCCAGCATGGCCGCCTTGCGGCGCGGGTCGAGACGTCCGGAGATCCGGCTCAGGATGTCGATCGCCTCGCCCCCGGTCAGGTTGGGCCACAGCGTGACGTCGCCGGGGACGTACGCGATGCGGCGGTGCAGCCGGACCGCGTCGGTCCACGGGTCGCCGCCCAGCAGGGTCACGGACCCGGCGTCGGCCTTGAGGAGGCCGAGCAGGACGCGGATGGCGGTGGTCTTGCCGGCTCCGTTGGGGCCGAGGAAGCCCACGACCTCGCCGGTGGGGACGGTCAGGTCCAGGCCGCGCAGCGCACGGGCGGGACCGAAGCTCTTGTGGAGGCCCTCGACCTGGAGGGCCAGGGTGCTGGACATGGCTGCACCTCGGGTGGGTGGGGATGGACGCCGCGGGCGGCGGGTGCCGTCACGCGCTCTCGTGCTGCGGCTGCGGCTGCGGCCGGCCGGTCGGCGGGTCGCCCACGTACAGCAGGTAGTCGTCGAGCATGCGGCGTGAGGTGAGCAGGCCCTCCGTGAACAGCTCGAGGGTCGGCAGCACCTGCTCGCGCTGGCGCGCGGCCATCGCCTCGACCAGCGCGTGCGGCGTCGCGTCGGGCAGCGTGAGGAACTGGACGACCAGTGCGCCCATCGTCTGGTGGACCAGGTGGCGCAGCCGCGCCTCCTCGTCGCGCGACGGCCGCAGCAGGCCCGACTCGACGCCCGCCCGCATGACCTCGCGGGCCTTGTCGACGAGGTGGTCGAGGAAGCGCCGCGCGGGTGCGCCGCCGGCGTGGACGGCGCGCAGCATGTAGACGACGAGCACGGCGGCGGGCCCGGGTTCGGCGAGGTTCGCGAGCAGGAACGCGCTGGGGTCGCCCAGGCTGCTCGTCTTGAGCGCCTCGTAGCGGCGCAGCACCTCGGTGTCGCACTGCTCGCGCAGCTCGGCCTTGGAGCGGAAGTGGTGGGTGATGAGTCCGGGCGAGACGCCGGCCCGCTCGGCGATGACACGGAACGGCGCGTCGAACCCCTGCTCGGCGAAGCACTCGATCGCCGCGTCGCGGATCCTCGCCCACGCGGTGAGCTCGCTCGCCGGGCGACCACCCGGCACCGGTGCTGTATGCATGACCAGTAGCCTATACGCGTGACCAGCCGCAGACAACGCCGGCCTGCCGAGAAGCGGCTCCGCGCCCACGCCACGGGCGTCGTAGGATCGGACCCGGAGTGCCGGGAAGCCTGGTCGGCGTCATCGTCGCCGACCCCGAGGACTCCCCGCATGCCGATCGCACCCACCACCCTGCTGTCGCGCCGCTCGTGGCCCGAGACCCGCCGCGTCTCGGAGATCCTCCGCAAGGAGACCGTGGGAGGCGCCCTCCTCCTCGCAGCGACGGTCGTCGCTCTCGTGTGGGCCAACTCCCCTGCTGCTGCGTCCTACAGGGCGCTGCGCGACCACGAGGTCGGGCCCGAGGCCCTGCACCTGCACCTGTCGCTGGGTACCTGGGCAGCCGACGGCCTCCTGGCGATCTTCTTCTTCGTCGTCGGCCTGGAGCTCAAGCGCGAGTTCGTGGCGGGCGACCTGCGCGATCCCCGGCGCGCCGCGCTGCCGGTCCTCGCGGCCGTCGGCGGCATGGTCGTCCCCGCGGTCGTCTACGTCGTGGTCGCCGCACGGTCCGGCGGCGACGCGCTGGACGGGTGGGCGATCCCCACGGCGACGGACATCGCGTTCGCACTCGCGGTGCTCGCGGTCGTCGGCACGCACCTGCCCGCCGCGCTCCGGACCTTCCTGCTCACGCTCGCCGTCGTCGACGACCTGCTCGCCGTCACCGTGATCGCGGTGTTCTACACCGACACGGTGCAGGTCACGCCCCTGCTCGGCGCGCTCGCGCTCGTCGCCGTCTTCGCGGTGGCCGTGCAGCGTCGGGTCCGCTCCGGCTGGCTGCTGCTCCCGCTCGCGTTCGGCGCGTGGACGCTCATGCACGCGTCCGGGGTGCACGCGACCGTCGCCGGCGTGCTGCTCGGCTTCACCGTCCCCGTCGTGCGCAGCGCGCGGGCCGGCGGGCCCACCGCCGGGCCGGGACCGGCCGAGCACCTCGAGCACCGGTTCCGGCCGCTGTCGGCGGGCGTGGCGGTGCCGGTGTTCGCGTTCTTCGCCGCCGGGGTGAGCGTCGGAGGGCTGGACGGCCTGCGCACCTCGCTCACCGACGCGGTGGCGCTCGGCATCGTCGCGGGGCTCGTGGTGGGCAAGCTCGTCGGCATCCTCGGCACCACGTGGCTCGTCGCGCGCGTGACCCGCGCCCGGCTGGACCCGGCCCTGAGCTGGTGGGACGTCGTCGCCGTGGCCGCCTTGGGCGGGATCGGGTTCACCGTGTCGCTGCTGATCGGCGAGCTCGCGTTCGACTCCGCGGTGCGCGCCGAGCACGTCAAGGTGGGCGTGCTCGCGGGCTCTGTCGTCGCGTCCGGCGTCGCGGCCGTCCTGCTCCGCGCCCGCAACCGCGCGTACCGCCGGATCGAGCAGGCGGAGCGGCTCGACTCCGATGGCGACGGCGTCCCCGACGCGTTCGAGGAGGCGGACGACGCCCAGGCGTGACGCTCAGGCGTGACGCTCAGGCGCGGCGGACCGCCGCGGCCTCGAGCTCGGCGGCCAGCGACTCGTCGACGCGCGCGCGCAGCGCCGTCCCGTCGGCCGTGTGCTCCTCGTGGTCGATGTCGCCGTGCTCGTGCACGCGGCTCACCAGGTCGCCGCGGTGGTACGGCACCACCACGTCCACGCTGACCCCCGGCCGCGGGAGCTGGTCCGCGATGAGGGCCTGCAGCTCCGCGATGCCCTCACCGCTGTGCGCCGAGACGACGATCGAGTGCAGCTCACGCGAGCGCAACCGGGCGATCGCCTCGGGCGACGCCAGGTCCGCCTTGTTGAGCACGATGATCTCGGGCACGTCCATCGCGCCGGGGATGTCCGCGAAGACGTGGCGGACGGCCGCGATCTGCCCCTCGGGATCGGGGTGCGAGGCGTCGACGACGTGCAGGATGAGGTCCGCGTCGGCGACCTCCTCGAGCGTCGAGCGGAACGCCTCGACGAGCTGGTGCGGCAGCGCACGCACGAACCCGACCGTGTCGGCGAGCGTGTAGACGCGGCCGTCGACCGTCTCCGCACGACGCACGGTCGGGTCGAGCGTCGCGAACAGCGCGTTCTCGACGAGCACGCCCGCGTTCGTCAGCCGGTTGAGCAGCGAGGACTTGCCCGCGTTGGTGTAGCCGGCGATCGCGACCGACGGGATCGCGTTGCGGCGGCGCGACGCGCGCTTGGTCAGCCGCGCGGGCTGCATCGCGGCGATCTCGCGGCGCAGCTTGGCCATCCGGTTCCGGATGCGCCGGCGGTCGAGCTCGATCTTGGTCTCACCGGGTCCGCGCGAGCCCATGCCCGCGCCCGCGCCGCCGACCTGGCCACCGGCCTGGCGGGACATCGACTCGCCCCAGCCGCGCAGGCGCGGCAGCAGGTACTCGAGCTGCGCGAGCTCGACCTGCGCCTTGCCCTCACGCGACTTGGCGTGCTGGGCGAAGATGTCGAGGATCAGCGCCGTGCGGTCGACCACCTTGACCCGCACGATGTCCTCGAGCGCGCGGCGCTGCGAGGGTGCGAGCTCGCCGTCGACCACGACGGTGTCGGCCCCCACCGCGGCGACGACCGACGCGAGCTCGGCGGCCTTGCCGGAGCCGAGGTACGTGCCCGGGTCGGGCTTCGCGCGGCGCTGCAGCAGCCCCTCCAGGACCTGCGAGCCCGCGGTCTCGGCCAGCGCCGCGAGCTCGCGCAGGGACACCTCGGCCTCGCCGAGCGTCCCGTTCGCCGCGCCCGCGCCGGACGAGCCCCACACGCCGACGAGCACGACCTTCTCCAGGCGCAGCTCGCGGTACTCGACCTCGGTGACGTCCTCGAGCTCGGTCGACAGTCCCGCCACGCGGCGCAGCGACGTGCGCTCCTCGAGGTCGAGCTGGTCGCCGTCGTACGAGGAGTGCACCGTGCCGCCGGCGTGCAGCGCGGTCCCCGCCCTCGCGAGCACCCGCGCCACCACGTCGTCGGCCACCTGCTGGGGCGAGCGCGGCTCGTCCGGCGTGGGGCTCGGTGTGGTGGTGCTGTGGGTCTCGCTCACGCGGCTCCTTCGACGTCGCTGGTGCGGTCCACGCGGGGGCGCACGCCTCCCGCGTCCCGTCCAGGGTCGCACGCCCCCGGCGACGCGGCGACGCGTTTTCGCTCCCGGCGCAGCGATACCCTCGCCCCGTGGCAGCCGACCACTACTTCACCGCGCGGCCCGCGTCCCCCGACGAGCGCCGCACCGTCGTCGTGCACCTCGCGGGACGCGACCTGACCCTCCAGACGGCGGGCGGGGTGTTCTCCCCCGACCACGTGGACCACGCGACGCGGGTGCTGCTCGACGAGGTCCCGTCACCCCCGGCGGTCGGGGACCTGCTGGACCTCGGCTGCGGGTGGGGACCGATCACGCTCGAGCTCGCGCTGCGCTCGCCGCACGCGCGCGTGTGGGCGGTCGACGTCAACGAGCGCGCGCTCGACCTCGTGCGCCACAACGCGGCCGCGGCCGGGGCGACGAACGTGCGGGCCGTGCAGCCCGACGACGTCCCCGACGACGTGCGGTTCGCGGCGCTCTGGTCGAACCCGCCGATCCGGGTCGGCAAGCAGGCGCTGCACGAGCTGCTCCTGCGTTGGCTCCCGCGCCTGGCCCCGGGCGGCCGCGCCCACCTCGTCGTCGGCAAGAACCTCGGTGCGGACTCGCTGCACCGGTGGCTGTCCGACGAGCTCGCGGGGCGCGCGGAGGTGACGCGCCGGGCGAGCGCCAAGGGCTTCCGCGTGCTGGAGATCACGGCGGCCGACGACGCCCGCTGACCGCTCGGCGTGGGTGCGGGTGCCTAAGGTGCTCCGGTGCCTGCCGCCGTGACCCCCGACGCCCGCGCCGCCTGGACCCGGCTGCGCGCCACGACGTGGGCGCTGTGCGCGATCGTCTTCCTCGCGGCGTTCGAGTCGCTCGCCGTCACCACGGTGATGCCCACCGTCTCGCTCGAGCTCGACGGCGCGGGCCTGTACGCGGTCGCGTTCGCCGCACCGCTCGCCTCCGGCGTCGTCGGGATGGTGCTCGCGGGCGCGTGGGCGGACCGCACCGGCCCTGCGCGGCCGCTGGTGGCCGCGGCCGGTGCGTTCGTCCTGGGCCTCGTGGTGGCCGGGCTCGCCCCGACGATGGTCGTGCTCGCCGGCGGCCGTCTCCTGCAGGGCCTCGGCGGCGGCGCGCTCACCGTCGTGTCGTACGTCGTCGTCGCCCGGCTCTACCCGGGTGAGCTGCACCCCCGCGTGTTCGCCGGCTTCTCCGCGGCGTGGGTGGTGCCGTCGCTCGTCGGGCCGCCGGTCGCCGGTCTCGTGACCGAGCACCTGCACTGGCGGTGGGTGTTCCTCGCGGTCGCCGTCCTCGTCGTGCCGGTGGTGGCGGTGGTCCTGCGCCGCGTCGCCCCGGTCGGCGCACCCGAGCCCGCGGACGCGTCCCGGGCCGCGCCGGACCGTGCCGCGGGCGGCTCGCGCGTGGCGTCACGCCGCGTCGCCTGGGCGGTGCTCGCGGCCGTCGCGGTGCTCGCCCTCGGCGCGAGCGCCGAGCTCACCGGCGCGGCGACCACGGCGACCGCGGTCGTCGGCGGTGGCGTGGCGCTCGTCGCCCTCGCCCGGCTCGTCCCCGCGGGGACGCTGCGCGCGGTGCGCGGGCTGCCCGCGGTCGTCGCGTCGCGCGGGCTGCTCGCGGGCGCGTTCTTCGGTGCCGAGGTGTACCTGCCGTACCTGCTCACGCGCCGGTACGACGTCGCGGCGACGCTCGCGGGGGTCACGCTCACGGGCGCCGCGCTCACGTGGGCGCTCGCGTCGTGGCTGCAGGGCCGGCTGGGCGAGACCCGGCTCGGTCACGAGCGCGCGATCCGCGTGGGCACGATCGTCGTCGCGCTCGGGATCGCGGCCTCGACGCTCGCCGCGGCGGTGCACGCACCCGTGCCCGTGCTCGTCGTGACGTGGGCGACCGCCGGGTTCGGGATGGGGCTGACGTACGCCCGCCAGACGGTGCTCGTGCTGCGCTACTCCTCGCGCGAGGCCGCAGGGACCAACAGCTCGGCGTTGTCCGTGGCGGACTCGATCGGCGCGTCGATGGCGCTCGCGGTGACCGGCGTCGTGTTCGCGGCGGCCGCCGACCAGGGCGGCGACGCACCCTACGTCGCGTGCCTCGCGCTCACGGTGGTGCTCGCCGCCGGGTCGGCCGTGGTCGCGCGACGCGTGGCCGCGCGTCAGGCCACCGGCCCCGCCGGGTCGCCGGCGTCCGCCGTGGAGCCCACCGACCCGAGCGCCGCGCGCACCTGAGCGAGCCGCGGCACCCCGGCCGCGCGGTGCCGCACGACGCCGTCGGCGTCGAGGACCAGCACGGTCGGCGTGCTCAGGACACCGAGCCGACGCCCCAGCCGCTCCCCGAGCCGTCCGGCGACGTCCAGCTCGACCAGCCGGACGCCCTCGGCCGTGCCCACCGCGCGCTGGAGCACCACCCGCGCCATGCGGCACGGCTGGCAGAACGTGCTCGACAGCTCGACGACGGTGGCGCGCTCCCCGAGCGGCCCGCCCAGCTCCGCGGGCGAGATCACCGGGACCTGCGAGGCGCTCACGCGCCGAGGAGGGCCGTGACGTCGACGTCCATCTCGCCGACGAGCACCGCGGGCCCTGCGAGCTCCGCGCGGGAGTCCGCGAGCGCGGTGACCCGGACCGTGCCGCCCGGCACGTCCACGAGCCAGACGTCGGGCGCGCCCGGGCCCGCCCAGGTGCGCACGGCCATCGCGGCGGCGACCGCTCCCGTGCCGCACGAGCGGGTCTCCCCCACACCGCGCTCGTGCACGCGCATGCGCAACCTGCCCGTGAGGCTGCCGTCGACGACGGACTCGCCCAGCGGCACGACGAGCTCGACGTTCGTGCCGTACGGGGGCACGGGCTCCACCCGGGGCGCGGTCACGAGGTCGGCGGCGTCGAGCACCGCGGTGTCGGGCAGGGCGAGCACGCTGTGCGGGTTGCCCACGTCGACGCTCAGCGCGGGCCGCGCGACGTCGAGGCCCGCGACCGTGACCTCGGCGTCGAACCCCGCGCTCTGGGCGGCGGCCCCGCCGGGCAGGTGCCAGCGGCCGATGTCGAACGCGAACCACGCCCCGTCCGTGACGTCCTGCGGCACGGCGACCCGGCGCACCCGCATGACGCCCGCGCGCGTACCGACCGCGAGCTCGTCGCCGTCGTCCCACAGGCCGAGCCGGTCGAGGTACAGCGCGAACACGCGCACGCCGTTGCCGCACATCTCCGCGACCGAGCCGTCGGCGTTGCGGTAGTCCATGAACCAGCGCGCGTCGGGAGCGGCCTGGAGCAGGTGCGCCCCCTCGGCGACGTGCTGCGTGCCGACGAGCCGGATCACCCCGTCGCCGCCCACGCCCGCGCGTCGGTCCGCGAGCGCGCGCACGAGCGCCGCGCTCAGGTCGAGGCGCCCGTCACGGTCGTCGAGCAGCACGAAGTCGTTCTGGGTCCCGTGCCCCTTGGTGACGTGCAGGGTCCCGGTCGCGCCCGGGCCGGTGCCGGCGGCGACGTCCACGGCGGCGGTCATGAGCCCAGACTACGGCGGGGCGACGGGTCGTCCGTGGCGTGTCCGAGACGGCCCGCGTCGGCCCGCGCGACGAGCGCGAGCGCGTGCGCGACGAGGTCCGGGTCGCGCGAGTCGAGCCAGTGCACGCGCGGGTCCCGCCCGAACCAGCCCATCTGCTTGCGGGCCAGGCGCCGCGTGCCGGCCGTGATCGCGTCCCGCGCCCCGTCGGTCGTGAGCTCGCCGCGCAGCAGCGCGGCCGTCTCGGCGTACCCGACCGCCCGTGCCGCGGTCCGCCCCATGCCGTGCGCGAGGAGCCGTTCGACCTCGTCGACCAGCCCGTCGGCGAACATCCGCCGCGTGCGTGCGGCGACGCGCTCGTCGAGCACGGCACGGTCGCAGTCGAGCCCGATCTGCACCGCGGGGACCTCGTACACGTGCTGCGGCAGCGACGACGAGTACGGCCGGCCGGTGAGCGCGATGACCTCGAGCGCCCGCACGACGCGACGTGCGTTGCGCGGACCGATCGACGCCGCGGCCGTCGGGTCGACGCGCTCGAGCTCCGCGTGCAGCGCACGGGACCCCTCCTCCTCGACGCGCTGCTCGAGCCGGGCGCGCACGGCCGGGTCCGTGCCGGGGAACTCCATGTGGTCGAGCAGCGCCCGCACGTACAGCCCGGAGCCGCCCGCCGCGACGACCCGCACGCCGCGGGCGTGGCAGTCGTCGACCGCCGCACGCGCGAGCGCCTGGTAGTCGGCGACGCTGGCCTCGTCACGCGGGTCCAGCACGTCGAGCAGGTGGTGCGGCACGCCGCGCCGCTCGGCGGGCGTGAGCTTGGCGGTCCCGACGTCCATGCCCCGGTAGAGCTGCAGCGCGTCGGCGTTGAGCACCTCGCCGCCGAGCGCGAGCGCGAGCTCGACCGCGAGGTCGGACTTGCCGGTCGCGGTGGGGCCGACGACGGCGACGACGAGCGGGCTCACGCCGCCACCCACGTCCCGACGACGTGCTGCGCACCGAGCAGGAGCACGCCGCGCACGTCGGCGACGACGCGCGCCCCGTCGAGCGCGCCGAGCAGCACCTGCCACGGTCCCCAGCCGGTCACCGCGAGCGCCGCGGCCTCGTCGGCGACGAGCCCCGCGAGCCGGTCGAGCGCGTCCGGGTCGGCCGCCGCCAGGTCGGCGACGAGGCGTGCGTCGTACGCGGGAGCGGCGGGGTCGTCGGCGAGGGGGCCGTCCGGCCCGTGCCGACCGCTCGCCGAGCCGACCACGACCAGCGCCGTGCGTCCCTCGCCCACCGCCGCCCGTCCCGCCGTCCGCAGCGCGCCCGCCGCCCCCGCGCGCGGCGTGCGCGCGACCACGAGGCACCCCGTCGGCCCGGACCGCCCGGCCGCGGCGAGCAGGTGCAGCGCGAGCGAGGCGCCGGGCGGCGCCACCCGGCGCCCCTGCGTCCGTACGGAGGACACCGCGACGAGGTCGCCCCCGACGGCGTCGGCGAGCAGGTGGTCCGGTACACCGACGGGCGCGAGCGACGCCGAGACCGGTCCGGCGAGCGCGACGACGTCGTCGGCCGTCGACCCTGCCGCGCCGTCGTCGGGCGCCACCACGACCACGCGGTCGGCGGCGCGCACGGCGGACGCGACCGCCCCCACGGCCGCCGCGCGGAGCGCACCCGCAGCGTCCGTGCGTCCGCTCGCCCCGGGGACCAGGAGCACGGTGTCGGGGACGAGCGCGGCGGCGACGAGCATGCACCGAACCTAGCCGCTCACCGGGCACGCCCCGCGCGGGGCGTGACGTCAGCCCTCGCGCGCCGCGGCGATGCGCGCGCGGTGCTCCTCGACCGCCTGCGGGTAGGCCTCGTCGAGCCGTGCGAAGAACGCGAGCGCGGTCGACACGGCGCAGCTCAGATGCTGGTCGAGCTGCTCGTCCGCGAGCCCGTGCGCGTAGTCCACGGCGTGCTCGGCGTAGACGCCCAGCTGGTCCTCCTCGACGCGCACGTACGTCTTGGGGAACACCTTCGAGGTGTTCCACTCGTTCACGAGCTCGAGCACCTCGAGGTACGCCGCCGCCGGCACCGCGCGCGACCAGCGACCGCGCACCTGCAGGAACTCGCGCTCCGGCCCGATGCGCACGAAGTAGAAGACGTGGTCGTCCCAGATCCCCCCGATGTCGCCGTCGGAGTCGATCGCGTACCGGTACCCGTGCGCGTCGAGGACGGCGGTGATCCGCTCGTTCGACAGCGGCTCGAGGGTGGTCGAGCGCCCGGGCGCCTCCGCTGCCGTCTCGGGCTGGTCGTTCCTGGTGAAGAAGCCCACGGGGGCACCGTCCTCGTCGTCGTCGTGCGCGATCGTCGCGACCCTAGCCCGCGCGCGGCGCACCGGGCGAGCGCGACGCCGCCCGTCCGCCCGTCCACGGTTCGGGACGCCCACCGCGATCCCGCGCGGGGGCCCGGGTAGTGTCGCCCCATGACCGCCACGCCCGACGAGCACCGTCCCTGGTGGCGTCGGCGGCGCGCGCCGGCGGGCACCGGACAGGCTCGCGGTCCCGCCTCCGACCCCAGCGACGACGAGCTCCACGACAGCGTCACGCGTCTCCTCGCGCGCGAGCTGGGCGTCGCCGAGCCCGCGCCGGACCACCCGCGCGCGGTCACGCCGGCCCGCATCGCCGCGTGGATGAGCGACAACCACTTCAGCTACTTCGTCGACAACGACGGCGACCTCGGCGGCCTGTGGCGCGGGCGCCTGTTCTACTTCTTCCTCTTCGGCGAGAGCTCGGAGATCCTGCAGGTCCGCGGCCAGTGGCACCGGGAGATCGCGATCGAGCGCCTCGAGGAGGTGCTCGACCTGTGCAACGAGTGGAACGCCGACCGGATCTGGCCCAAGGCGTACGTGCGCGTGCGGGACAACGGGCGCGTGCACGTCGTCTCGGAGGTCGCGACCGACCTCGAGCACGGCGCGACCGACGCGCAGCTCTCGCAGCTGCTGTTCTGCGGGCTGTCCACCGGCTCGATGTTCTTCGACGCGCTCGACGAGAAGTACCCCGACCCGGCCGGGAGCATGCCGTGAGCGGGCCCGGCTGGCTGCTGCGCGTGCTCGGCGGGCTGCCGAAGCCGCCCAAGGACGTGCCGTCGGACGACGAGGAGCCGCGTCCCGTCACGCGCGACCGCGTGGGCGACTACCTGCTCAGCAAGGGCTACCGGTTCATCGTCGACGACGACGGCGACCTCACCGGGACGTGGGACGGCAGCCGCTTCTGGTTCCTGCTCCTGGGCGAGCACGACGAGATCGTGCAGGTGCGCGGTCGGTGGCAGCGCCAGGTCCCGCTCGAGCAGCGGGGCGCGGTGTCCCTCGCGCTGAACGACTGGAACCGCGAGCGCATCTGGCCCAAGGCGTACGTCCGCGAGGAGGAGGGCATGCTCGCCCTGTACTCGGAGGTGAGCGCCGACTTCGAGCCGGGGGCGACCGACGCCCAGCTCGCGCAGATCCTGGCGTGCGGCCTGGGGACGGGTGTGCAGCTGTTCGCGGCGCTCGAGGCGACGATCCCGGGCCCCGGGCCGACGACCGGGCTGCCGGACGACTGACGCCGCACCCGGCGCACGCGCCGCGGTGCGCCCCACGCGGGTGCGCGTCAGCGGGTCAGCGAACCGTGAGCGTCGGCATCCCCAGGCTCACCGGACCGGCGGGCGCACCGCCCGTGCCGCACGAGCCGCCCGCGTGCTCGTCGTGCCCGTCCTCGTGCCCGTCCTCGCCGCCCTGCCGTGCCGCCCACGCGTCCCCGGCCCGGGTGCGACGCACCGCGAACGGGCCGCCCGTCACCGCGGAGTCCGCGACCAGGTGGTGCGGCGCGCCGTGCGTCACACGCACCGTGACGAGGTCGCCGGGCCGGGGGGCGTCCGCCGGGGCCAGGTCCCCCGGCAGTGCGAGGTGCACGAGCCGGTTGTCCGCGGCGCGCCCCGAGATGCGGCGCGTCTCGCCGTCCTTGCGGCCCTCGCCCTCGGCGACGAGCACCTCGACGACCCGACCCACCTGCGCGGCGTTCTCCTGCGCGCAGATCCGCTCCTGGAGCGCGACGAGCCGCTCGTAGCGCTCCTGCACGACCGCCTTGGGCAGCTGGTCCGGCAGGTCCGCCGCGGGGGTGCCCGGGCGCGGGGAGTACTGGAACGTGAACGCCGACGAGAACCGCGCGGCCTCGACCACGCGCAGCGTGTCCTCGAAGTCCTCGTCGGTCTCCCCCGGGAACCCGACGATGATGTCGGTCGTGATCGCGGCGTGCGGGATCTGCGCTCGGACGCGGTCCAGGATGCCGAGGAACCTTTCCGAGCGGTACGACCGCCGCATCGCGCGCAGCACGCGGTCCGAGCCGGACTGCAGCGGCATGTGCAGGGACGGCATCACCGTGGGGGTGTGCGCCATCGCCGCGATGACGTCGTCGGTGAACGCGGCGGGGTGCGGCGAGGTGAAGCGCACGCGCTCGAGCCCGTCCACGGCACCGACCGCGCGCAGCAGCTTGGCGAACGCGCCCCGGTCGCCGAAACCGACGCCGTAGGAGTTGACGTTCTGGCCCAGCAGCGTCACCTCGATCGCGCCCGTCGCGACGAGCGCCTCGACCTCCGCGAGGATCTCGCCGGGCCGACGGTCGCGCTCCTTGCCGCGCAGGTGCGGGACGATGCAGAACGTGCACGTGTTGTTGCAGCCCACGCTGATGGACACCCAGCCCGCGTACACGGACTCGCGGCGCGTCGGCAGCGTCGACGGGAAGACCTTGAGGGACTCCTCGATCTCGACCTGCGCGCGCTCGTTGTGCCGCGCGCGTTCCAGCAGCGCGGGCAGGACGTCGAGGTTGTGCGTGCCGAACACGACGTCCACCCACGGCGCCCGCTCGACGATGCCCGCGCGGTCCTTCTGCGCGAGACAGCCGCCGACGGCGATCTGCATGCCCCCCGGACGGCTGCGCTTGGTGCCCGCGAGGCGACCGAGGTTGCCGTAGAGCTTGTCCGCGGCGTTCTCACGCACCGCGCACGTGTTGATGACGACGACGTCGGCGTCCTCCGCCGCGACCTGCTCGGGCGTCGCCGCGACGTAGCCTGCCTGCTCGAGCATGCCGGCCATGTGCTCGGAGTCGTGCACGTTCATCTGGCAGCCGAGCGTCTTGACCAGGTAGGTGCGCGCCGAGCCCCGCGGCGCCTCGGCGGGCGTCGGGGCGGGCGCGGGGGCAGGCAGGGTCGTGGACATCACCGACCAGGGTACGCGCGCGTCGTCGCAGGCCGTCGCACCGCGGCGGTGGCCGGGCTGCCGTGACCTGGTCACGCGTCCGGTCCGCCCCAGATGTTTCCTGATCGAAACGCGACGAAGGATGCACCACGGGGCATTTCCCCCTACGTTCGTCGGATGGTGGACCTCGCGACAGCCTCGTCCGGGCCTGCGGCGCACGACGACGAGGGGGCGCCCCTCGTCGAGCTGCGCGGCGTCGACAAGCACTTCGGCCCCCTGCACGTGCTCAAGCAGATCGACCTGACGGTCGCGCGGGGCGAGGTGGTCGTGATCATCGGCCCGTCCGGCAGCGGCAAGTCCACCCTGTGCCGCACCATCAACCGGCTCGAGACCATCGACGCCGGCACGATCACGATCGACGGTCGCGAGCTGCCCGCCGAGGGGCGCGAGCTCGCACGCCTGCGGGCCGACGTCGGCATGGTGTTCCAGTCGTTCAACCTGTTCGCGCACAAGACGGTGCTGGAGAACGTCACGCTGGGGCCGATCAAGGCCAAGGGCGTCAAGCGCGCCGCGGCCCGCAGCCGCGCGATGGAGCTGCTCGACCGGGTCGGCGTCGCGAACCAGGCCGAGAAGCTGCCCGCCCAGCTGTCGGGCGGTCAGCAGCAACGCGTCGCGATCGCCCGGGCGCTCGCGATGGACCCCAAGGTCATGCTGTTCGACGAGCCGACGTCCGCGCTCGACCCCGAGATGATCAACGAGGTGCTCGACGTCATGGTCGGGCTCGCGCGCGACGGCATGACGATGCTCGTCGTCACCCACGAGATGGGCTTCGCGCGCCGCGCCGCGAACCGCGTGGTGTTCATGGACGGCGGCGAGATCGTCGAGCAGGCCGACCCCGAGACGTTCTTCACGTCGCCGTCGAGCGCGCGCGCCCGCGACTTCCTGTCCAAGATCCTCACCCACTGACACTGACCCGGACGACCCGCCGACCTCCCGCACGAAGCGCAGTCACCCGACACGAAGGGACCCACCATGACCCGTCTCACGCACCGGCCGCGCCGGACCGCGGGCGCCGCCGCGCTCGCCCTCGCCGCCGCACTCACCCTGGTGGCCTGCTCGTCCGACGACGGTGACGACGGCGCCACCGGCGACGGGACCGGCGACGGCGGCACGATCCGCATCGGCATCAAGTTCGACCAGCCCGGCCTGGGCTTCAAGGACGGCGACGAGTACACCGGGTTCGACGTGGACGTCGCCCGCTACGTCGCCGACAAGCTCGGCTACTCCGAGGACCAGATCGAGTTCGTCGAGTCCCCGTCCGCGCAGCGCGAGACCATGCTGCAGAACGGCCAGGTCGACATGATCTTCGCGACGTACTCGATCACCGACGAGCGCAAGAAGGTCATCTCCTTCGCCGGTCCGTACTTCGTCGCCGGTCAGGACCTGCTCGTCGCGGCCGACGACACCTCGATCACCGGCCCGGAGGACCTCGACGGCAAGAACCTGTGCTCGGTGACCGGGTCGACGTCCGCGCAGCGCATCAAGGACGACTACGCGGCGGGCACCCAGCTGCTCGAGCAGCCCGGCTACAGCGAGTGCGTCACCGCGCTCACCGCCGGGACGGTCGACGCGGTCACGACCGACGACATCATCCTCGCGGGCCTCGCCGCCATCCCCGCCAACGAGGGCAAGGTCAAGGTCGTCGGCAACCCGTTCTCCGAGGAGAACTACGGCGTCGGCCTGCCGAAGGACTCCGACAAGTGCCAGGCCGTCACGGACGCCATCAACGCGATGCTCGAGGACGGCTCGTGGCAGAAGGCGCTCGACGACAACGTCAGCGCGTCCGGGTACGAGCCGAACGCCGACCTCAACCCGCCGACGCCCGCCGCCTGCGGGTGAGGCCTGACGTCCGGTCGGGCCGTCGGCGCGGCCCGACCGGACGCCGGCGGACCAGCACTCGGGTGGACGAAGCGTGACAGGAGGGTCGGTGGACGACTTCACGTCGTTGTTCAGCGAGTTCGACGTGCTCGGGGCGTTCTGGACCAACATCCAGCTGACGTTCTTCGCGGCGATCGTCTCGCTCGTCGTCGGGACCGTCCTCGCGGTCATGCGCATCTCCCCCGTGCCGAGCCTGCGGTGGGCCGGCTCCACGTACGTCACGCTGATCCGCAACACGCCCCTCACCGTGATCATCGTGTTCTGCGTGCTCGGCCTGTGGGGGCAGCTCGGCATCACGCTGTCGTCCGACTTCCAGCGCAACTTCTTCTGGCTGTCGGTGCTCGGCCTGGCCGTCTACCACGCGGCGTTCGTGTGCGAGGCGCTGCGCTCGGGCGTCAACACGGTCCCGGTCGGGCAGGCCGAGGCGGCGCGCGCGATCGGCCTGGACTTCGCCTCGTCCGCGCGGCTCGTCATCCTGCCGCAGGCGTTCCGGGGCGCGGTGGCGCCGCTCGGCAACGTGCTCATCGCCCTCACCAAGAACTCGACCGTCGCCGCGGCGGGCTCGGTCGCCGAGACCTCGGGGCTCCTGCGCACGATGATCGAGAACCGCCCGGACCTCATCCTGGCGATCTTCTTCATCTTCGCGTTCGGGTTCGTCCTCATCGTCGTGCCCATCGGGCTCGCGACGACGAGCCTGTCGCGGCGGCTGGCGGTGGCGCGGTGAGCGGGTCCGTCCTGTTCGACGCCCCCGGCCCGCGCGCGCGGCGCCGGATGGTCTGGGTCAACGTCGCCGCGACCGTCGTCGTCGTCGGCATCGCCGTGTACGCGCTGGTGCTGCTGAACGGCAAGGGCCAGCTCGACAGCGACCTGTGGGCCCCGCTGTTCACCGTCAGCGCGTGGCAGGACTACTTCCTGCCCGGCCTGCGCCAGACGCTCGTCGCGGCCGGGCTGTCCATCGTCACGGCGGGTGTGTTCGGGTTCCTGTTCGGGCTCGGGCGGCTGTCCGCGTCGCGCACCGTGCGCATGGTGTCGGGCGGCGTCGTCGAGTTCTTCCGCGCGGTGCCCGTGCTCATCATGATGGTCTTCTTCTACATGGCGATCCCCCGGCTCGACCTGGTCTCCCCCCAGGACCTGCCTCTCGTCTCGGTCGTGCTCGGGCTCACCCTCTACAACGGATCCGTGTTCGCCGAGCTCGTGCGCTCGGGCGTGCACAACCTGCCCCAGGGCCAGCGGGAGGCAGCGCTCGCGATCGGGCTGCGCCGGCCGCAGTCGCTGCGCCTCGTCGAGGTACCGCAGGCCGTCATCGCGATGCTCCCGGCGATCGCGAGCCAGCTCGTCGTGATCCTCAAGGACACCGCGCTGGGCGCGATCATCACCTATCCCGAGCTGCTCGCGGCGGCACGACGGTTCGGGTCCGGCAACGGCAACATCCTGCAGGCCCTCGTGGTCGCGGCGGTCGTGTTCATCGCCATCAACTGGCTGCTCACGCGGCTCGCCGAGGCGCTCGCCGGCCGGGTGGGTCGTCGCACGGCCGGCAAGGCGCGCGCCGAGGCGCCCAGCCTCGTCGTGACGGCCGGCGTCGACGACCAGCGGCCCTGACCCCGGCCGTCCCGGTACCGTCGAGTCGCCGTCCGGGCTGCCGTACCCGGCGTCGTCGCGGGTCAGCCGGCGGTGGCGCTCGCGCGGATCTCGCGCACGACCGTGACCGTGATCTCGCCCGGGTAGGTCAGGTCGGCCTCGATGTGCCGCGCGATCGCGCGCGCGAGGTCCGGCAGGCTCCCGTCGTCCACCTCCGACGGCTCGACGACGACGCGCACCTCGCGCCCCGCGGCCATCGCGAGCGCCCGCCGCACGCCCCGGTGCTTCGCGACCAGGCTCTCGAGCCGGTCCATGCGCTCGAGGTACTGGTCGAGCTCCTGGCGCCGCGCGCCCGGGCGCGACGCCGAGATCGCGTCGGCGATCTGCACGACGACGGCCTCGACCGTCTCGAGCGGCACCTCGTCGTGGTGGGCGGCGATCGCGTTGACGACGACGTCGTCCTCCCCGTGGCGCCGGGCGAGCTCGGCGCCCACCGCGGCGTGCGACCCCGGGATCTCGTTCGTGAGCGCCTTGCCCACGTCGTGCAGCAGTGCCGCACGCCGCGCGAGCTGCTCGTCCGCACCGAGCTCCGCCGCGACCGAGCCCGCGAGCAGCGCGCTCTCGACGAGGTGCTCGAGCACGTTCTGCCCGTACGACGTGCGTAGCCGCAACCGCCCGAGCGTGCGCACGAGCACCGGGTGCAGCCCCTCCACCCCCGCGCGCTCGGCCGCGACGTGCCCGGCCGCGACCGCACGGTCGTCGGCGCCGGCGAGCGCCTCGGCGTACGCCTCCTCGATGCGCTGCGGCTGGATCCGCCCGTCCGCGACGAGCGCCTCGAGCGTCACCTGGGCGACCTCGCGACGCTCGGCGTCGAAGCACGAGAGCACCACGGCGTCCGGTTGCTCGTCGACGAGCACGTTGACGCCGGTGAGCGCCTCGAAGGACCGGATGTTGCGGCCCTCCTTGCCGATGATGCGGCCCTTCATCTCGTCCGACGGCACCGGGACGACGGTCAGGCCGGCCTGCGCGCTCGTGGCCACGGCCGTGCGGTGCACCGCGGTCGCGACGATGCGGCGCGCACGGGCCTCCGCGGTGCGGCGCGCCTGGGCCTCTGCGCGTCGTACGTACGACGAGGCCTCGTTCTGCGCCTGCTCGGTGATGCGGCGGGTGAGCGCGGCCCGCGCCTCGTCGGCCGTGAGCCCGGTCGCCGACTCCAGCTCGGCGCGCGCCTGCGCGTGCGCGGCGTCGAGGGTCGTGCGCGCCTGCTGGGCGGCGCGCTCCACCTGGGCGGCGCTGTCACGCTCGGCGGCGGCCAGCGCACGCTCGGCGGCGCGCTCGGCGGTCTGCGCGCTGCGCTCGTGCTCACGAGCGCGCTCCTCGGCGGCCTGGGCCTGCGAGTGCGCCGCGGCGGCGGCCTCGTCGCGCTCGCGCGCCCGCTGCTCGCGTCGCTCGGCGGAGGCGAGCAGCTCACGCGCCGCACCTTTGATCTCGGCGACGTCCTTGGCCGCCTGCTCGCGCTGGGCGCTCGCCTCACGCCGCGCGATGAGCACGAGGATGAGCGCCACGAGGCAGGCGCCGAGCAGCCCGACGACTGTCGCGACACCGCTCCAGTCCACGCTCACCTCCGCTCGTCGCGGTCATTGTCGCGCACGCGCGGCTCCTCGTCCGCCGCGACACCCGAACCAGGACGAGGGCATCCGTCCAGGTCAGTGCCCGAGCGATGCGCCCGGGCGCTCGTCATGAGTCTCTCGTCCTGCCGGACGGGTGCCCCTCAGACGTCCCAGGGACCCGCGGCCGGACCGTCGTCGGCGTGCTGCCCGCGCTCAGCGGCGAGCTCCTCGCGCGCGAGCCGCAGCGCGAGTCCCGGCGCGTAGCCCTTGCGGCCGAGGGTGCCCGCGACCCGCCGCAGACGGGTCGCGTCGTCGAGCCCGGACGTCGCCCGGAGCTTGCGGCGCACGATCGCGCGCGCCGCCTCCTCCTCGTCGTCCTGGTCGACCTGCTCGAGCGCGACCGCCGCGGTCTCGTCGTCGATGCCCTTGCGCCGCAGCTCGACCGCGAGCGCCCGGCGGGACAGCCCGCGCTCCTCGTGGCGGGTCCGCACGAGCATCCGTGCGTACTCGGCGTCGTCGATGAGCCCGACCTCGGTGAACCGGTCGAGCACGCGCGCCGCGACCTCCTCGGGGACCTCGCGACGTGCCATCGCCTCCTCGAGCTGCGCCCGGCTCCGCGGCGCGCCCGTGAGCAGCCGCAGCGCGATGGACCGCGCGACGGACTCCTGGTCGGGCTCGGCGTCGTGCGCCGCGGCGCCCGTCGACGGCGGCTCCTGAGCGGGCCGCCGTCGACGAGCACCCGCGTTGCTCATCGCCATACCGGTGCTCCGACGGAGGTCAGAAGTCGACCGCCGGCGGCGCGTCCGCCGGCACGTCGAGGCGCGCACCGATGCCGAGCTTCTCCTTGATCTTCTTGTCGAGCTCGTCGGCGAGGTCCGGGTTGTCGCGCAGGAACTTGCGCGCGTTCTCCTTGCCCTGACCGAGCTGGTCGCCCTCGTACGTGAACCACGCACCGGACTTGCGGATGAAGCCGTGCTCGACGCCGAGGTCGATCAACGAGCCCTCGCGCGAGATGCCCACGCCGTACAGGATGTCGAACTCGGCCTGCTTGAACGGCGGCGCCATCTTGTTCTTGACGACCTTGACGCGTGTGCGGTTGCCGACCGCGTCGGTGCCCTCCTTGAGGGTCTCGATCCGGCGGATGTCCATGCGGACCGACGCGTAGAACTTGAGGGCCTTGCCACCGGTCGTGGTCTCGGGCGAGCCGAAGAACACGCCGATCTTCTCGCGCAGCTGGTTGATGAAGATCGCGGTGGTGCCGGAGGAGTTGAGGGCACCGGTGATCTTGCGCAGCGCCTGCGACATCAGTCGCGCCTGCAGACCGACGTGGCTGTCACCCATCTCGCCCTCGATCTCGGCCTTCGGCACGAGCGCGGCGACCGAGTCGATCACGATGATGTCGATCGCGCCGGAGCGGATCAGCATGTCCATGATCTCGAGCGCCTGCTCGCCCGTGTCCGGCTGGGACACGAGCAGCGCGTCGGTGTCCACACCGAGCTTCTTGGCGTACTCCGGGTCGAGCGCGTGCTCCGCGTCGATGAACGCCGCGATGCCGCCGGCCCGCTGCGCGTTCGCGACCGCGTGCAGCGCGACCGTCGTCTTGCCGGAGGACTCCGGGCCGTAGATCTCGATGATGCGGCCGCGCGGGAGACCGCCGATGCCGAGCGCGACGTCGAGCGCGATCGAGCCGGTGGGGATCACCTCGACGGGGGCACGGCCCTCGTCGCCGAGGCGCATGATGGAGCCCTTGCCGAACTGACGGTCGATCTGGGAGAGGGCGGCCTCGAGGGCCTTCTCGCGGTCCTGGGGTGCGGGAGGCATGTGCTCCACCTTCGTCTCGAGCAGCTGACGTGCTGCGCCTGCGGGGGCTGGTCTTCTCGTCGTGCGTGACGCTATGCCCGACCACCGACACAGCCGTCGCGCACCTCCCGGCCCTGTGGACGGCCCCTCACGGGGACCGACCTGTGGACGGGTGGACGTCGCGGACGTCGTCACCGCGCACCACACTACCGAACAGACGTTCGATCGCGCGCGACGATGTCCCGCGTGACGCGTCACCGCACGCGCAAGCGGACCTGGTCCCCGGGCTCGAGCACGTGCAGCGCGCAGCCCGGCGCCCGCCGCGCGACGGCCGCGGCGAACGCCGGACCGGCCGCGTCCATCCAGCCGGGCGGCAGCCGCCGCGAGACCGGGGCGTGCAGCGTCCCCCAGTGCACCGGCACGGCCGCCGCTGCCCGCACCGCCGCGACCGCCTCGGCGGCCTGGACCGGGTCCATGTGCCCGCCGGACAGCCGCGGCCCCCACCCGCCCACGGGCACCAGCGCGAGGTCGATGGGCCCACCCGCGAGCGCCGGCAGCTCCGCCATCTGCGGGAACGGCGCGGTGTCCCCCGCGAACCACACCCGCACCCCGGGGCCGACGACGAGGAACCCCACGGCGGCGTTCGGCCGGTGCGGCATGGGCCGGTGCCCGTGCACCGCGGTCACCGGCCGCACACGCACGCCCGTACCGGGCACGTGCCACCACGAGCCCTCGGGCACCGCGACCGCCGGCACGCCGTGGCGGGTGAGCCAGTGGGCGTTGCTGGGCGGTGCGACCACGGGCGTCGCGCCCAGCAGCTCGAGCGAGCCCAGCTCCGCGTGGTCGTGGTGCAGGTGCGAGACCAGCACCGCGTCCGCGTCGCACCAGTCCTCGCGCCGCGGCGCCCCGCCGCGACGGCGCAGCAGGCCCGCGTGACGGCGCAGCAGGGGGTCCGTCAGCAGCCGGACGCGTCGCGCGACCCCCGGCTGCTCCCCCGCGAGCGTGAGGTCGAGCACCACGCTCGCGTGACCGAGCCAGCGCACCGTGACATCGGGCACCGTGACATCGGGCACCGTGACGTCCGGCACCGTGACGTCGGGCATCTCGTCCCGCGACGTCACGTCACACCTCCCGCAGCCCGGCGCGCCGCGCCCACCGCACGAGCTGCTCGTGCACGGCCTCCGCGCCCACGAGCAGGTGCTGCGCGCCGACCGCCTCGCGCAGCTCGTCGTCCACGGGCCACTGCGCGGGGTGCAGGAGCATCGCGAGGTTCTGCGCCCCGCCGATCCCGCCGTGGGACCCGACCTGGCCCTCGAACGCGTGCACGTGCCCGCCCGGCGTGACGCGCGAGACGAGCAGCAGGTCCCCCGTGTGCGGCAGCCGCGCGGCGCGCGCGAGGTCCGCGCGTCCCCGCGGCCCGTACGGCGCCAGCGGGTCCTCCCCCTCGACCGCGTCGGCCGGGTCCGCGTCGCGGTCGGGCTCCAGGAGCACCAGTCCGCGCGCACCGATCGCGACGAGCCCGCGCGTGCGCGTGTCCACGACGACCGCCCCGACGCCGGGCCGCGCGGCTAGCCCCGGCACGAGCGCGGGCCAGCGCTCCTGCATCTCCTCGAGGACGAGCCGGTGGTCGGCTCGCGGGAACCACACCAGCCCGAGGTTGCCGGACCCGACGACGACCACCTCGGGCGGCTCGGGGGTCGCGGAGTCCCGTACGCGACCCGACGCCCGTCCGGCGTCCGGCCCGACCGCGCGGCTGCCGCCCGAGCCCACGACGCTCGTCAGGAGCGCGTTGAGCGGTCCCCAGTCCTCGCCGGTCCCGCTCTGGACACCGCTCGCGTCCGGCCGCGCCATGAGCTCGCGCACGACGTCGAGCAGGCTCGCGCCCTCGAACTGCTCGAACGTCTCGCCGAGCGCCTGCCCGTGGTCGGACAGCACGACGACGCGGTAGTCGCGCGGCGCGACCGCGACGGCCTGCTCGAGCGTGCGCAGCACCCGGTCGAGCCCTTCGAGCGCCCGCAGCGACTCCGGGCGCGTGGGACCGGCGTGGTGCGCGATCTCGTCGTAGTCGACGAGGTCGACGAACACCACCGGGTCGCCCCGGACGACCGCCTCGGCGACGAGCGACGTCGACAGGTCCCGCATGAGCACGTTCGTCACGCCGCGCAGCACCACGTACCAGCCGCCGCGCGAGATGCGCGGGCGCACGTCGCGCACGTGCTGGCGCCGCGCCTGGTACAGCTCCTTGACGATCTCGCCGATCGTGAGCGAGACCGCGCGGGCGAGCACGAACGGGCTCGCGAAGAACCGCACGAACTCCGCCCCCGGCCCCAGGCCGCCGCCCGAGCCGTCGGGGGCGCGCGTGCGTGTGCGGCTCATCACGACGTACGCGCGCTCGGCGTCGCCGGTGAACATCGTGGACACGGCCGTGCCGCCGCCCGCCAGCAGCCCCTTGCCGTCGGTGAGGCGCGCCTCGACGAGCGCGGCGTCGGCGGGGTGGTTGGTCACGACGAGGCGGCCGAGTCCGCGGTCCCACCACCGGAACGCGGGGATCTCGCCGGACTCGCCGTGCAGCAGGCCGGCCTGGCTCGCGGGGGTCGTCGACGGCACGCGCGCCCACCACGTCTCGAGCCGGTGCGTGCCCTGCGTGAGCCAGCGCTGCATCGTCGGCGCGAGCCCGGCCTCGACCGCCTCGCGCAGCACGGGCTCGGCGACGCCGTCGAGCTGCACGACGAGCATGCCCGCGGGCCTGCCCTGCGGCACGCGGCCGTCGAGCCGGCGCGCCTTGCGGCGGGCGCGACGCAGCACGTCGGAGATCACGTACTCGGAGTCGTTCGCGCCGAGCAGCCAGCGGCCGACCGCCATGACGACCGCGGCGATCACGATGACGCGCACCACCGCCCACGCCGAGGTCACCTCGATGCCCGGCACCAGGGAGAGCGCGGCCCACGCGATCGCGACCTGCGCGACGAGGCCGAGCACCAGGGCGCCCATCGCTCCGACGGGCCGTGCGAGCGCGCGCAGCGGGGGGCGCAGCGCGAGGTCACCGACGAACACGAGGAGCGCGACGACGAGCACGCCGCCGACCCCGGTGGCCTCGACGCCGTCGACCAGGGCGATCGCGACCCCGAGACCCGCGGCGGTCGCGACGAGGCCGACGAGCGCGTCGGCCGCGTCACCGAACGTCGGCAGCCACGGCGCGCGCCGACGCGCGGTCTGCTCTCGCCCGTCGTCCACCGGCCGTCCTCGGGTCGTCCTCGGGTCGTCTCGGGTCGCCCACCGGCGGTCCGCCGGATGGTCCCAGTGCTGGTCTACCGGCTGAACGCCGGCCGGTCTACCGGCGGGGTGGCGCCGGGCGGCGCAGGTCGGCGCCCCAGCGCTGCGACTGAGGGATCTGCAGCTCGTCGCACATGGCGTGCCAGACCTCGCGCGGGTCGGCACCGTCCTCGAGCGCGGCCGCGGGTGTGCGGTTCTCGAGCGCGCCGACGACGAGGGTCGCGACCAGCTCGCGCCCGTGCGCGCTGCCGAGCACCTCCTCGACCAGCTCCCAGAACTCGCTGTACCTCACGGCGCCAGCCTGTCACGCGCAGGCGTCGGGACGCACACGGCCGGCGGACGCGGCCGACGGACGCGGAGCCGCGGCCGGGACGCCCGCCCGCGGGCGGCGGGTGTGGGCGCGGCCTGCGACGATGTCGCACGTGGTGCTCACCCGCTTCTCGGAGCCGACCCGCACGTGGTTCACCGGCGCGTTCGCCGAGCCGACCGCCGCGCAGGTCGGCGCGTGGGACGCGGTCTCGGGCGGGCGGCACGCGCTCGTCGTCGCACCGACCGGGTCGGGCAAGACGCTCGCGGCGTTCCTGTGGGCCCTCGACGGCCTGCTGACGAGCAGCCCGCCGGACGACCCGACGCACCGCTGCCGCGTGGTGTACGTCTCACCGCTCAAGGCGCTCGCGACCGACGTCGAGCGCAACCTGCGCTCGCCGCTCGTGGGGATCCGGCAGGCGGCGACCCGGCTCGGCACGAGCCTCCCCGAGGTCGCGGTCGGCACCCGGACCGGCGACACGCCCCCCGCCGAGCGCCGCGCGTTCGCGACGCGACCACCGGACGTGCTCATCACGACGCCCGAGTCGCTCTACCTCGTCCTGACGTCGGGGGCACGCGCCGGGCTCGCGGGCGTGCACACCGTGATCCTCGACGAGATCCACGCCGTCGCGGGCTCGAAGCGCGGTGCGCACCTCGCGCTGTCGCTCGAGCGCCTCGACGTGCTGCTCGAGGCCTCGGGCCGGCCGCCCGCGCAGCGCATCGGGCTGTCCGCGACGGTCCGGCCCGTGGAGGCGGTGGCGTCCTTCCTCGCGGGGGCGCGGCCGCGGTCCGAGGGCGGGCGCGAGGTCGTCGTCGTGCAGCCGCCCGCGACCAAGCAGATCGCGGTCGACGTCGTCGTACCCGTCCCCGACCTGTCCGACCTGGCGTCCGCGGGCGACCCCGCGTCGCGCGCGGCGTCCGCGAGCGACACCGGAGCGCAGGCGACACCCGCCGCCGACGCGTGGTCCCAGGCCGCGGAGGCCGACCTCGCGGGCGACGCCGACCGGCCGCAGCGCCGCGCGTCGGTGTGGCCGCACGTCGAGGAGCGGGTGGTCGACCTCGTCGCCGAGCACCGCGCCACGCTCGTGTTCACCAACTCGCGTCGTGGTGCCGAACGGCTCACCTCGCGCATGAACGAGGTGTGGGCCCAGCGCACCGGCCTCGACGTGCCCGACCCCGGCGAGCTGCACGCCGCCGCCGTCCCGGGGCAGTCGGGCACGGGCGTCGGGATCGACACCCGAGACGCCTCGACGATCCTCGCGCGGGCCCACCACGGCTCGATGAGCCGCGCGGAGCGCACGCGCACCGAGTCCGAGCTCAAGGCGGGCGTCCTGCCGGCGGTGGTCGCGACGAGCTCGCTCGAGCTCGGCATCGACATGGGCGCGGTCGACCTGGTCGTCCAGGTGGGCGCGCCGCCGTCCGTCGCGAGCGGCCTGCAACGCATCGGCCGCGCGGGGCACCAGGTCGGCGCGGTGTCCCGCGGCGTGGTGTTCCCGACGTACCGCGGCGAGCTCGTGGCGGCGGCCGTCACGGCCCAGCGCATGCGCACGGGTGAGCTCGAGCCGCTCGCGGTGCCGAGCAACCCGCTCGACGTGCTCGCGCAGCAGGTCGTCGCGATGGTCGCGGTCGACGAGTGGCCGGTCGACGAGCTCGCGCGCGTGGTGCGCCGCGCCGCCCCGTTCGCCAGGCTCGGCGACGCGACGCTGCGGGCGGTGCTCGACATGCTCGCTGGCCGGTACCCGAGCGAGGAGTTCGCGGAGCTGCGCCCCCGGCTGGTGTGGGACCGGGTCCGCGACGTGCTCGTCGGGCGTCCGGGAGCGCTGCGGCTCGCGGTCACGAGCGGCGGCACGATCCCGGACCGCGGCATGTACGGCGTGTTCCTCGCGTCGCCCACGGCGGCGACGCCCGGCGTCGCGGTGGACCCCGAGATCTCCGCGGGCCGCACGCGCGGGGGCAAGCGCGTCGGCGAGCTCGACGAGGAGATGGTCTACGAGTCACGCGCGGGCGACACGTTCACGCTCGGCTCGTCGACGTGGCGCATCGAGGAGATCACCGCCGACCGCGTGCTGGTGTCCCCCGCGCCCGGGGTGCCCGGGCGCCTGCCCTTCTGGAAGGGCGACTCGCCGGGCCGGCCCGCGGAGCTGGGCCGCGCCATGGGCGCGTGGGTGCGCGAGCTCGCCGCCCTGTCCGACGAGGACGCGCGGCTGGCCGCGACGGCCGCGGGCCTCGACGCGTGGGCGGCCGACAACCTGCTCGCGTACGTGCGCGAGCAGGTGGCGGCCACCGGCGAGGTGCCGAGCGACGTCGCCGTCGTCGTCGAGCGGTTCCGCGACGAGCTCGGCGACTGGCGCGTGGTCATCCACTCGCCGTACGGCGCACGTGTGCACGCGCCCTGGGCGGTCGTGCTCGGCGCGCGGCTGCGCGAGCGGTACGGCGTCGACGCGGCCGCGATGCACTCGGACGACGGGATCGTCCTGCGGCTGCCGGACACGCTGGACGCCGAGCTCGACGACCTGTGGGACGAGCGTCGCGGCGACGCGGAGGGCGCGCCCGGCCTCGACCTGGCGGACCTCCTGGTCGACCCCGACGACGTGGTCGCACAGGTCCGCGCGCAGCTCGGCTCGTCGGCGATGTTCGGGGCACGGTTCCGCGAGGCCGCCGGGCGCGCCCTCCTGCTGCCGCGCCGCCGTCCCGACCGCCGCAGCCCGCTGTGGCAGCAGCGCCAGCGCTCCGCCCAGCTGCTGTCGGTGGCCGCCCAGTACCCCGACTTCCCGATCCTGCTGGAGGCGACGCGCGAGTGCCTCCAGGACGACTTCGACACCGCGGCGCTCGCGGAGCTCGTGCGCGGCGTCGCCGCGGGGCGGGTGCGCGTCGTCGAGGTCACGACGCGCGCACCCTCGCCGTTCGCGCAGTCGCTGCTCATGGGCTACACGGCGCAGTTCCTGTACGACGGCGACGCCCCGCTGGCGGAGCGCCGCGCGGCCGCGCTCACGCTCGACCCGACGCTGCTCGCCGAGCTGCTCGGGCAGTCCGGCGAGTCCCAGCTGGCGGACCTCCTCGACCCGCAGGCGGTCCTCGACACCGAGGCCGAGCTGTCGGGCCGCGCGCCGGACCGGCAGGCGACGACGCTCGAGCAGCTCGCGGACACCGTGCGACGGCACGGTCCCCTGCCCGTCGCGGAGCTGCTCACGCGCGCCGCGCCCGAGGTCCATGACCGTGTGCCCATGTGGCTCGCCGAGCTCGCGGACGCGCGACGCCTGATCGAGGTCCGGCTCGCGGGCGTCCCGCCGCACCGCGCGCAGCAGTGGGCGGCCGTCGAGGACGCGGGCCGCCTGCGCGACGCGCTCGGGGTCGCGCTGCCCGTCGGCGTGCCCGAGGCGTTCACCGAGGTGCTCCCCGACCCGGTGGGCGACCTCGTGCGCCGGTACGCGCGCACGCACGGCCCGTTCACCGCCGCCGCTCTCGCGGCGCACCACGGGTGGGGCGTCGCGGTCGCGCAGCAGGCGCTGGGGCGGCTCGAGGACGCGGGCGTGCTCGTGCGCGGGCGCCTGCGTCCCACCGAGCTGGGCGGGACGGGCGACGAGTACTGCGACGCGAACGTGCTGCGCACGCTGCGCCGACGCTCGCTCGCCGCGCTGCGCTCGCAGGTCGAGCCCGTCGACCCGCGCGCGCTCGGGGTGTTCCTGCCCCGGTGGCAGTCGGTCGCACCCGTGCTCGGCGGCGGAGCCGCCGGGCTGCGCGGTGTCGACGGCGTCGCGCGGGTCGTCGAGCAGCTCGCGGGCTTCGCGGTGCCCGCCTCGGCGCTCGAGGCCCACGTGCTGCCGTCCCGCGTCGTGGACTACCGCCCGGAGATGCTGGACGAGCTCACGGCCGCGGGCGAGGTGGTCTGGGCGGGCCACGCGGCGCTGCCGGGTCATGACGGCGTGGTCTCGCTGCACCCCGCGAGCGTGGCCGACCTGACGCTGGCCGCCCTCGCGCTGCAGGAGGACCTCGCGACGACGAGCCCGCTGCACGTCGCGGTGCTCGACGCGCTGGGCGACGGTGGCGCGTGGTTCGTGGGCGCGCTCACCGCGCGCGTGCGGGACCGCTGGGAGCACGTCGGTGCCCCGGCCGCGCCCGGGGCCGACGCCGCGGGCGACGCGCCCGCCGAGCCGCTGCCCGTCACGGAGCGTGACGTGGTGGCCGCGCTGTGGGACCTGGTCTGGGCGGGGCTCGTCACCAACGACTCGCTGTCCCCGCTGCGGGCATGGCTCGGCTCGGGGACGACGGCGCACCGCACGCGCACGACCGCGCCGCGTGGTCGCCCGCTGCGACCACGGCTGGGGCTGCGCGGTCTGGGCGGTGCACCGGTGGTGCGGCCGCGGGCGGACGGCAGCTCCGCCGGACGCTGGTCGCTGCTCCCTGCCCGGGAGGGCGACGCGACCCTGCGCGCGCACGCGCTCGCCGCCCAGCTCCTCGACCGGCACGGCGTGCTCACACGCGCGGTCGCGCCGCTCGAGGGGATCGGCTCACGGTTCGGCGACGTGTACCGCGTCCTCGGCGCGCTCGAGCAGGGCGGCCAGGTGCGTCGCGGGTACTTCGTCGAGCGGCTCGGCGGGTCGCAGTTCGCCCTGCCGGGCGCGGTCGACCAGCTGCGCGCGGACGCGTCCACCGTGCAGCTCGCGCAGGAGCGCGCCGAGGAGCGCAGCGAGGGCGGCGCGACGAGCGACCCCGCGCTGGACGCCGCGCGGTCGTCGCGGGACGCGCCCCGGCGGGGCAGCGCGCTCGTCGTCGTGCTGGCCGCGACCGACCCGGCCAACCCGTACGGAGGTGCGCTCGCGTGGCCGGACCCGGTGGGCGCCGCGGACGGTGCGGGACACCGGCCCGGGCGCAAGGCGGGGTCGCTCGTCGTGCTCGTCGACGGCGCGCTGGTGCTCTACGTCGAACGCGGCGGCCGGACGGTCCTGTCGTTCGCCGAGGACGGCGAGATGCTCGACGCGGCGGCGCGCGGCCTGGCGTCCGTGGTGCCGCGGACGGGACGCCTGACGATCACGCGCATCGACGGCGCCGCGGTGCTCGCGGACGGTGCCGCGCACTCGGCGGTCGGCACCGCGCTCGTCGCCGCGGGGTTCTCGACCACTCCTCGTGGGCTGCGGCTGGGGTCAGCCCGGTGAGGATGCGCGATGCCCGAGGGTGATGTGCTGCGACGCACCGCGACCCGGCTGGACGACGCGCTCGCGGGACGGGTGCTCGTCCGCGCCGAGCTGCGCTGGCCGTCGGCCGCGGGCGTGGACCTCATGGGACGGACGGTGCTCGGCACGCGTCCCTACGGCAAGCACCTGTTCACACGGTTCGACGACGGCCGCACGCTGCACACGCACCTGCGGATGGACGGCATGTGGCGGGTCGCGGCGACCGGGACGCCGCGGGCGGCCGGGCGCGCCACGGAGATCCGCGCGGTCCTCGCGACGGACCGGTGGACGGCGCTGGGTCGGCTCCTCGGGATGCTCGACGTGGTGCCGACGCGCGACGAGCGGCGGCTGATCGACCATCTGGGGCCGGACGTCCTCGCGGACGAGCTGGACCTCGACGAGATCCTGCGGCGGTGGCGTGCGCAGGGCGCCACTCCCGCCGCGGAGGTCCTGCTGGACCAGCGGGTCGCCGCGGGGCTGGGCACGATCTTCTGCGCGGAGTCCCTGTTCGCGCTCCGGCTGTGGCCGTGGACGCCGGCTGACCAGGTCGAGGACCCCGCCCGGCTCTACGTCGTCGCGCGGCGCCTCATGCAGCGGTCGGTGCTCTCCGGCCGGCCCGACTCGCGCGTGCACGGCCGCCTCCGGCGTCCCTGCACGCGGTGCGGGACGCCCATCGCGGTCGCGCCCGCTCGTCGGCCGCCCATGGAGCGTCCGGTGTTCTACTGCCCGCGCTGCCAGGCCCGGCCCGGGGCGGCCTGACGTCAGCCGATGGGCGCGAGCTCGGAGCGCGGACGGGCCCAGCCGCCCTCGCCCGTGCACCCCATCGACGCGGCCAGCTCCGCCGGGACGGTGTCGGGGATGAGCAGGCCCTCGGCCACCGCGACGCGGTCGCTCACCTCGCGCAGCACGAGGGACATCGGGACGTCGAGCGCCGCGCAGATGCTCTGCAGCAGCTCGGACGACGCCTCCTTCTGCCCTCGCTCGACCTCGCTCAGGTACCCGAGCGAGACCCGCGCCGCCGACGAGACCTCACGAAGGGTCCTGCCCTGGCGCTGACGCGCATCCCGCAGCACGTCGCCGATCTCACGACGCAGCACGATCATCGAGGCTCCCCCTCTCGTCTCGTCCGTCACCCGAGGTCCGACCGCACGGGACACCCCGTGCGCCGCCTCTCGGCCACCCTCACGTGCCGGCGGCCTGTCGACCGACACCCTGTCACCGTACCGTGCCCCGCTGACACGCGCGGGACTACGTCGAGCCGGGGGGCGAGTGTTCATCACGCCTCCTCCAACGTCGGACCAGGTCCGCGTGTTCCCGCCGCCGAGGCGTCCCGGGCGGGCCGACGCGACGATTCACCCGGGCCGGCCGGGCGCCGCCCGGTCCGGCTACGGCAGGTCCTGCCGATCGGGGTCGTCGCCTCGCACCGCGTCGGACACCCGCACCGCGTCGGACACCCGCACCGCGGCAGACAGGAGCGCCAGCGCCTCCTCGACGCACAGCTCGCGGACCTGCGCGCGTCCGCCCCCGAGCCGCAGCGAGCGGACCTCGCGTCGCACGGGCGTCACGACCGCGACGTGCACGGTCCCGGGCGGGTGCCCGTCCTGCGGGTCGGGTCCCGCGACGCCCGTCGTCGCGACCCCGACGTCCGAGCCCAGGCGACGCCGCACGCCGTCCGCCATCAGAAGCGCGACCTCCGGGTCGACCGCACCCACGGCGTCGAGCAATGCCGTCGGGACGCCCAGCAGGGACGCCTTGAGGTCGGTCGCGTACGCGACGACCGCGCCGCGGTGCACGTCGGACGCGCCCGGCACGTCGACGACCCGGGCGCTCAGCAGGCCGCCCGTGAGCGACTCGGCGACCGCCAACGTCCAGCCGCGCTCCCGCAGCGCGTCGAGCGCCTCGGCGGCGGGCACGTCAGATCCCCGGCGGGACGGGCGCCGCGCGGCGGATGCGCACCGCGGTGCGCACGTAGTCGAGCCCGGTCACGACCGTCACGACGAGGGCGGCGGCCATCACGACGCCCGCGAGGACCTCGACGGCGGGCGGCATCGCGGACAACGGCAGGACGTACAGCCCGATCGCGAACGACTGCAGCACGGTCTTGAGCTTGCCGCCGCGCGAGGCGGGCAGCACGACGTAGCGCAGCAGGAAGAACCGCATGACCGTGATGCCGAGCTCACGCACGAGGATCACGACCGTGACCCACCAGGGCAGCTCTCCGAGCGCGGACAGCACGACGAGCGCCGCGCCGATGAGCAGTTTGTCGGCGATCGGGTCGAGCAGCTTGCCGAAGTCGGTGACCTGACCCGTGCGGCGCGCGTACCAGCCGTCGATCCGGTCCGTGACGGCGGCCACCGCGAACACGCCGGCCGCGAGCAGGCGGTACCCCACGCTGTCCCCGCCCTCGGCGAGCATCGCCCAGACGAACACGGGCACCAGCAGGACGCGCGCGACCGTCAGCACGTTCGCGAGGTTCCACGTCGGCTGCGGTGCGGGACTCACGCCGACAGCCTAGGTCGTCCGCGCGCCGGGCCCGGTGACCCGCGTGCGCGGCGCGGCGTGCGACCGGCGGCGGACGGAGGCCGGGGGGGCAGGGGCCGGGCCGACGGAGCCGGGTGGACGCAGGCGCGGGGGCCGACGCACGGGGCGACCGGGTGGACTCGGCGCGACGCGGCCGAGTGCTTGCCCGCGGCACCCGCCGCGGCGGCTAGGGTCCCGCGTGTGACCCGCCACGCCCGACGCCCCCGTCGCTCCTCGTCGCCCGTGGCGCTCACCGCGCTCGTGCTCGTCGTGTCCTGCGTCGCCGCCGCGGCCGCGGTGCTGCGCCCCTGGGAGGCGTCCACGTCCGCCGGGGACGGCGAGCCGGTGGTCGCCACGACGTCCGCCGCGACGGCGAGCCCCACGCCGACGCCGTCGCCCACGCCCGACGCGGACGCGGAGTTCACCATCGTCGCGACCGGGGACGTGCTCCCCCACCAGGCGGTCGTCTCGTCGGCCACGAGCGGCGGGACGGTGGACTTCGGCCCGCTGCTCGCACCGCTCACGCCGTGGGTGCAGGCGGCGGACCTCGCGCTGTGCCACCTCGAGGTGCCGGTCGCCCCGAACGGCAGCAAGCCGAGCGGGTACCCGATCTTCGGTGCGCCCGTCGAGGTGGTCGCCGGGCTCGCCGCGCAGGGCTGGGACGGCTGCTCGACGGCGTCGAACCACTCGGTGGACCGCGGCTTCGCGGGCGTGAGCGCGACGCTCGACGCGTTCGACGCGGCGGGGCTCGGGCATGCGGGCACGGCGCGCACGCAGGCGGAGGCCGAGGCGCCGCAGCTGTACACGCTCGAGCGCGCCGGCCAGACGATCACGGTCGCGCACATCGCCGCGACGTTCGGCACCAACGGCATGCCGGTCGACGCGGACAAGCCGTGGTCCGTCACGCGCATCGACGTGCCGACGATGGTCGCCCAGGCCCGCGACGCGCGAGCAGCCGGTGCGGACCTCGTCGTCGCGAGCGTGCACTGCTGCGTCGAGTACCAGACCGCGCCGACGGCAGAGCAGGAGGACGTCGCGCGTCGGCTCGCGGAGTCGGGCGAGATCGACCTGTACATCGGGCACCACGCGCACGTGCCGCAGCCGGTCGTACGGCTCGACGGGGGCCCGGACGGGACCGGCATGTGGGTCGCGTACGGGCTCGGCAACTACCTGTCGAACCAGGACGGGGCGTGCTGCTCCCCGAAGACGGACTCGGGACTGCTGCTCACCGCGCACGTGCGAAGTCCCGGCGCGTTCGCGGCGGACGGCCGCGCGGCGGGACCCGTGCGGGTCACCGGGGTCGAGTGGACACCGGTGACCGTCGACCGCACGAGCGGGCACCGGGTGCACGCGCTGACCGACATCATCGGCGGGACGTCGACCCTGTCTCCCGACGAGGTCGCGGCCCGGCTCGCGCGCGTCCGGGAGGCGGCCGGCGACCAGGCCGAGGAACGCACCGAGCCGGTGACGCCCACGGGCGATGCGCCCGTCGTGGTGCGCCGGCCGGGCTGACGCCGCTCAGGCGCCCCCCGTCGGCGCCGGCGGACCGTCCGCGGGGGGGTGCGGGGTGCCCGGCTGCGCCGGGCGCGGCGGCGCGGACATGCCGGCCAGCGGCGGCGCCACCGGCGTCGGGCGGGCCGCGGCGTCCGGCCGCCGCACCACCCCGGGCAGCGGCACCGCTGTCGCGGCCTCGGGCGAGCCGGGCGCCGGCTGCGCCCCGCCGTACAACCACCCCTGCCCGTAGCGCCACCCGTTGCGGTGCAGGTACTCGGCCTGCTCGGCGTGCTCGATCCCCTCGGCGATCGTGACCATCGCGAGCTCGCGCGCGAGCGCCCCGAGCGCACGGACCACCTTGCCCGCGGTGGGGTCGTCCGGGATGCCGGAGGTGAAGGACATGTCGAGCTTCACGCCGGCGACCGGCAGGTCGCGCAGGTAGGACAGCGGCGACACGCCGGTCCCGAAGTCGTCGAGCAGGATGGGCACGCCCGCGGCGGACAGCTGCGTGAGCTCGTGGCGGATGCGCGTGCCCGACGCCACGAGCGAGGACTCGGTCAGCTCGACCACGATCCGCCCCGCCATGAGCCGGTGCCGCGAGATCTCCGCGAGCAGCGTCGTCGCGAACTCCCCGTCACCCAGCTGGTCCGCGGACACGTTGACCGACACCCACGTGGTGCGGTCGGACGACGTCGCGACGAACTCGGCGACCTTCGTCGCGACGAGCTGGCCGAGCGGCACCGCGAGCCCCGCCTCCTGCGCGAGACCCAGGAACGCCGACGGCAGCAGCAGCCCGCGGTACGGGTGCTGCCAGCGCACGAGCGCCTCGTACCCGACGACGCGGCCGTCCGCGAGGTCGACGATCGGCTGGTAGTGCACGACCAGCTCGTCGGCGTCGAGCGCGTCCGTGAGCTCGCGCAGCAGGTCGACGCTCGAGGAACGGCCCATCGAGTGGTCGTAGACCTCGGTCCGTCCGCGGCCCGCCGCCTTGGCTCGGTACAGCGCGGAGTCCGCCGCCGCGAGCAGGCCCGGCGCGCCGCCCTGCACGGTCTCCGGGTCGGCGAGCGCGATGCCGATGCTCGCCGCGACCTGCATCCGCCGCCGCGCGACACGCACCGGCTCCGCGAGGCCCGCGTGGATCGCGGCCGCCACCTCGAACACCGCCCGCGGCCCGTCGACGTCCTGCACGACGACGACGAACTCGTCGCCGCCGAGGCGCGCGACCGTCCCGCGCCGCGCGGTGGCCGCCCGCAGCACGCCCGCGACGTGCACGAGGACCTCGTCGCCGGCCGCGTGCCCGTACCGGTCGTTGATCTCCTTGAACCCGTCGAGGTCGCACGCGAGCACCGCGACCCGGTCGACCACGCCCGGCTGCTCGAGCACGGACTGCAGCACCTCCTGCAGCAGGGTGCGGTTCGCGAGGCCCGTGAGCGGGTCGTGCATCGCGCGGTGCGTGAGCATCTCGGCCTGGAGCTTCGACTCGGTCGAGTCGCGGACCTGCACGACGAAGTGGTCCGGCTCGCCCGTGGGCGAGCGCACGAGCGCGGCGTCGAGGACGACCCACACGAGGTGGCCGTCCGCGCGCTGGTAGCGCTTCTCGACCGAGAACCGGTGCTGGCCGCCACCGAGCAGCCGGTCGACCTCGAGGCGCTCGCTCGCGCGCGACTCGGGCGTGCCGAGCGCCTCCATCGGGTAGCCGCGCAGCGCGTCCACCGTCGTCCCCAGCAGCTCCGCGAGGGCCGCGTTGGCCTCGACGACGTGCCAGTCGAGGTCGACGAGCGCCATGCCGATCGGCGCGTTCTCCATCGCGACCCGGAACTGCGTCTCCGAGCGGGACAGCGCCGCCTCGACCTGCCGCGACCCCGTGACGTCGACGAGCGTCGTGAGCACCGCGGGCGCGTCGCCGTCGGCCGCCGCGACGAGCTGGCTCGAGACCTGCACCATGCGCGCCTGCGTGCCCGTGGGGCTCGCGACCGCCACGCCGACGAGCTGCGAGTCGACCGTGTATCCCGCGCGCCCCGTGCGGTAGCCGAGCACGCCCGCGGGGTTCATCGCGAGACCCTGCTCGTTGACCAGCACGACCGCCAGGTCCGTGAGGTGCCGCCCCACGGCGGCGTCCGGCACCACGCCGAGGATCGTCGCGGCCCGGTCGGAGATGTCGAGCACCGTGCCGGACAGCGAGACGACGAGCACGCCCTCCTTGGTGACCGCCTGCAGCGCGTCGTACCGGTGCCGCAGCTCGCGCGACAGGTCGAGCAGGTCGTTGGCGCGGCGCACCTCACGGCGTTGGCGCGCGAGGAGCACGAGCACCCAGACGAGCGCGACGACCGCGATCGCCGCGATGACGAGCGACGCGAGCCCCACCGTGTCGTCCGTCCCCGCGGTCAGCGCCGCGGGCGACGGCGCCGTGGCCAGGACCCGCGTGGGCGTCACCGCCCGCCGCCGGACCAGCCCTGGCCCTCGTCCTCGAGGTCGTCGTGGTAGTCGGTCGCGACCGGGATGCCCTCGTCGCCGGGCAACGGTCCGTCGTCCGCCGGCTCCCCGCGCAGCATCGCGAGCGTCCCGGGCAGGTCGTCGGGCTGCACGAGCACCTCGCGCGCCTTCGAGCCCTCGGACGGCCCGACGATCTCGCGGGACTCCAGCAGGTCCATCAGGCGACCGGCCTTGGCGAAGCCCACCCGCAGCTTGCGCTGCAGCATCGACGTCGAGCCGAACTGCGACGTCACGACGAGCTCGGCGGCCTGCAGCAGCAGGTCGAGGTCGTCGCCGATGTCCTCGTCGACCTGCTTCTTCGGCGCGGCCTGCGCGACGTCCTGCCGGTAGGACGGCTTGAGCTGGGTCTTGACGTGCTCGACGACCGCGTGGATCTCGGACTCCGCGACCCACGCGCCCTGCGTACGCATGGGCTTGGCCGCGCCCATCGGCAGGAACAGCGCGTCGCCCTGGCCGATGAGCTTCTCCGCACCCGGCTGGTCGAGCACGACGCGCGAGTCCGTGAGCGAGCTCGTCGCGAACGCGAGGCGCGAGGGGACGTTGGCCTTGATCAGACCCGTCACGACGTCGACCGACGGACGCTGCGTCGCGAGCACCAGGTGGATGCCGGCCGCGCGCGCGAGCTGCGTGATGCGCTGGATGGACGCCTCGACGTCGCGGGGCGCGACCATCATGAGGTCCGCGAGCTCGTCGACGATCACCAGCAGGTACGGGTACGTCGCGATCTTGCGCTCGGACCCCGGCAGGGGCTTGACCTTGCCCGCCCGGACCGCGGCGTTGAAGTCGTCGACGTGCTTGAACCCGAACATCGCGAGGTCGTCGTAGCGCGCCTCCATCTCCCGCACGACCCACTCGAGGGCCTCCGCGGCCTTCTTGGGGTTCGTGATGATGGGGGTGATCAGGTGCGGGATGCCCTCGTAGATCGTCAGCTCGACGCGCTTGGGGTCGACCAGCACCATGCGCACCTGGTCCGGCGTCGAGCGCATGAGGATCGACACGATCATCGAGTTCACGAACGACGACTTACCGGCACCGGTCGCGCCCGCGACCAGCAGGTGGGGCATCTTCGCGAGGTTCGCGACGACGTAGCCGCCCTCGACGTCCTTCCCGACGCCGATGATCATCGGGTGGTCGGAGCGCTTGGCGGCCGACGAGCGCAGCACGTCGCCGAGCGCGACGGTCTCGCGGTCGGTGTTGGGGATCTCGATGCCGATCGCGGACTTGCCCGGGATCGGCGACAGGATCCGCACGTCGGCCGATGCGACCGCGTACGCGATGTTCTTCGACAGCGCCGTGACGCGCTCGACCTTGACCGCCGGCCCCAGCTCGACCTCGTACCGGGTCACGGTCGGGCCGCGGGTGAAGCCCGTGACCTTGGCGTCGATCTCGAACTGCTCGAGCACGCTCGTGAGCGACTCGACCACGCGGTCGTTCGCGGCCGAGCGGACCTTGTGCGGCGGTCCCTTCGCGAGCGAGTCCTCGGACGGCAGCAGGTAGACCACGTCGCCGCCGAGCATCGGCTGCTCACCGCGCGGGACGCCCGTCGTGGGGGGTGCGGCCAGCTCCGTGGGCCGGGGCGCGGCCGCCGCGGACGCGGCCGCCTCGACGACCGTGGTGGGCTCGGTCGGCGCGTCGGGTGCGACCGCGCGCGTCTCGTCGTCGGGCCCGGCAGGGTCGACGACGGCGGCGCGGACGAACGCCTGGTCCGCCTCGTACTCGTCGAGCGCGGCCTGCGCGGCCTCGGCGGCACGGTCCGCCTTGCGGCGGCGCAGCCCGCGGCGCGCACGCGGCGGCTCGTCCGGCTCCTCGACCGCCGTGTGACCGGCGTTGATGACGAGCGGGGCGTCGTCGTCCTGGGTCGCGGCGTCGTCGTGCTGACCGGTGAGGCGGCGGTAGAGCGCGCGCAGGCGCGGCACGACCTGGTGGACCGGCGTCGCCGTGACGACGAGCAGCCCGAAGAACGTGAGCAGCAGCAGCAGGACCACGGTCACCGGGACCGTCACGAGCGTCACCAGCGGCGTGCCGACGATCAGGCCGACCATCCCGCCCGCGCCGCGCACCGCCTCCATGTCGTCCGTGCTCGGACGGTCCTGGAACACGTGCACCAGGCCGCACACGGCGAGCAGGATCGCCGCGAGACCGATGCCGATGCGGCCGTTCGCCTGCACGCGGTCCGGGTGCCGCATGAGCCGGACCGACGTGGCGAGCAGCAGGATCGGCACGACGACGCCGACGACCCCGAACGTGCCGGCCACGACGTTGTGCACCACACCGCCCGCGGTGCCGGACATCGACCACCACTCGCGCGCCGCCACGACGACCGCGAGCCCCAGCAGCGTGAACGCGAGGCCGTCGCGCCGGTGCGCGGGGTCGAGGTCGCGTGCGTCGCGCCCGACGCGGCGGGCCGCGCCGCCGACGAGGTGCGCGGAGCCCATCCACATGCCCTTGACGATCCGCACGGGCAGGGCGGGACGCGGGGGGCGGGAGGGCGCGGAGGCACGCGCCGCCGGCCGTGCGCCCGACTGCTTGGAACGTGCGCCCGAGCCCGACGGCGTGCCGGCGGACCGTGCGGCGGGCGCGCCGGAGCGCGACCGTGGGGTCGTACGGGTCGCCATGGTCCTCACGGTAGCCGGACGCGCCCCGTCGACGGGGATGGCGCGGCGCCGTGTCGCCCGCGGACGTGTCGGACCCGACCCCTACCGTGTCCCCCGTGCGAACCGAGACCTGCGCGCGACGCCCGAGGAGACGCCCGTGACGCGGCGCGGCTGGGCCCTGCTGCTCACGATGGGCGTCGTGTGGGGCGTGCCGTACCTGCTCATCAAGGTCGCCGTCGACCAGGTCACGCCGGCGGGCGTCGTGCTCGCCCGCACCGGCCTGGGCGCGCTGCTCCTGCTGGCCTTCGTGCCGCGCGCCGGCGGGTTCCGGACGCTGCGGGGGCACTGGCGGCCGGTCGTCGCGTTCGCGGCCCTGGAGATCGTCGGGCCGTGGATCCTGCTGTCGAACGCCGAGCGCACGCTCACCAGCTCGACCACCGGGCTGCTCGTCGCGACCGTCCCGATCGCGGCCGTCGTCATCGGCCGGTTCGTGGACGGGCAGGCGGTCGCGCTCGTGCGGTGGGCCGGCCTCGTCGTGGCGCTCGGCGGCGTCGCGCTGCTCCTCGGTCCGGGCGCGGCCGGGGGCGACGCGTGGGCCGTGGCCCAGGTGCTCCTGGCCGCGCTCGGCTACGCGGTCGCCCCGATCGTGGCCGACCGGCGTCTGCGTGACGTGCCGCCGATCCCGCTGACGACCGCGTGCCTCGGGCTGACGGCGCTCGTGTACCTGCCGGTCGTGCTGCTCGAGGCACCGCACCCGGCGCCCGACGCCGCCGGGGTCCTCGCGCTCGCCGCGCTCGGGGCCGTGTGCACCGCGCTCGCGTTCGTCCTGTTCTTCCGGCTCATCGCGGAGGTCGGCGCGGCCCGCTCGACGCTCGTCGCCTACCTCAACCCGGTCGTCGCGGTCGCGCTCGGCGCGCTCGTGCTCGACGAGCCGATCACCCTCGCGGTGGTCGCGGCGACCGCCCTCATCCTCGTCGGCTCGGCCGCCGCGTCACGTCGCAGCGGAGCCGTGCCCGAGCCCGCGGGCCTGGCACGCGCCGCGGACGCGCTGTCGGACGTCGACGACGAGCCGACGTCCGACGGCACCGCGGGTCAGTCGAAGTCCCAGATCGAGTTCCGGTCGTAGAACGTCAGCACGTACCGGCAGCGGGTGCACACGAGCAGCGTCTTGACGTGCGTCGTGAACCCCCACCGTCCGTCGGTGCGCTCCTGCTGCTGCTCGTAGTCGGTGTTCTGGCACAACGGGCACGGGGGAAGGTTCATGGCACGCGACGCTAGCGGTCCGTGCGCCCCGGCGGGGCCCGTTCGCGGCGCGAGCGAGACCCGGCCGTCCGCGTCGGTCAGACGACGCTCGACCTCGACACGTGGGCGCGTCACGTCCACGTCGCGCGACGCACCTTCACGCGTCGGTTCCGCGAGCGGACGGGCGTCAGCCCCGGGCACTGGCTCGTGCAGCAGCGCCTCGCCCGCGCCCGGGTGCTGCTCGAGACCACGGACCTCACGGTCGACGAGGTCGCGCGCCGCGCGGGCTTCGGCTCCGCGGCGACCCTGCGCCTGCACTTCACCGAGCACCTGCGCACGACACCTCGGCGGCACCGTGAGACGTTCCGCCGCACGGTGCCGCCGAGCAGTGCCGCCGAGCAGTGACGCCGAGCAGTGACGGCGCTACGCCTCCACGACCACCGGGATGATCATCGGGCGGCGACGCAGGCGACCCGAGACCCACCGACCCACGACCCGCCGCATGATCTGCTGCAGCTGGTGCGTGTCGGTCGCGCCCTGCGCGATCGCGTCCTCGAGCGTGCGCGTCAGCTCCGGGAGGATGTCCTCGAACACGTCGTCCTGCTCGGCGAACCCGCGCGCGTGGATCTGCGGGCCCGCGAGCACCTTGCCGTCGGCGGACGACACGACCGCGAAGATCGAGATGAACCCCTCGTCACCGAGGATCCGGCGGTCCTTGAGCTCGGCCTCGGTGATGCCGCCCACGCTCGAGCCGTCGACGTACACGTAGCCGCACGGCACCGCGCCGACGACGGACGCGCGGCCGTCGACGAGGTCGACGACGACGCCGTCCTCGGCGAGCACCACGCGGTCGGCGGGCACGCCGGTCTGGACCGCGAGCGCGCCGTTCGCGACGAGGTGGCGCACCTCGCCGTGCACGGGCATGACGTTGCGCGGGCGCAGGATGTTGTAGCAGTAGAGCAGCTCGCCCGCGGACGCGTGGCCCGAGACGTGCACCTTCGCGTTGCCGGAGTGCACGACGCGCGCGCCGAGGCGCGTGAGCCCGTTGATCACGCGGAACACCGCGTTCTCGTTCCCGGGGATGAGCGACGACGCGAGGATCACGGTGTCCCCCGCGCCGACCGACACCTTGTGGTCGTTGTTCGCCATGCGCGACAGCGCGGCCATCGGCTCGCCCTGCGAGCCGGTGCACATGAGCACCACCTCGTCGTCCGGGAGGTCGTCGACCGCCTTGAGGTCGACGAGCACGCCGGCGGGCACCTTGAGGTAGCCGAGGTCGGCGGCGATCGCCATGTTGCGGACCATCGAGCGGCCGACGAGCGCCACGCGGCGGCCGTGCGCGGCGGCGGCGTCGAGCACCTGCTGGACGCGGTGCACGTGCGAGGCGAACGACGCGACGATGATGCGCTTGCTCGACTCCGCGAAGACCCCGTCGAGCACGGGACCGATGCCCCGCTCGGGTGCCACGAACCCCGGGACCTCGGCGTTCGTGGAGTCGACCATGAACAGGTCGACGCCCTTCTCGCCCAGGCGTGCGAAGGCACGCAGGTCGGTGATGCGCCCGTCGAGCGGGAGCTGGTCCATCTTGAAGTCGCCGGTGTGCAGCACGGTGCCCGCGGGGGTCGTGACCGCGACCGCGAGCGCGTCCGGGATCGAGTGGTTGACCGCGACGAACTCGCACTCGAACACGCCGAGCTGCTCGACCTGACCCTCGCGCACCGCGAGCGTCACCGGCGTGATCCGGTGCTCCTTGAGCTTCGCCTCGACGAACGCGAGCGTGAGCTGCGAGCCGACGAGCGGGATGTCCGAGCGCAGGCGCAGCAGGTAGGGCACGGCGCCGATGTGGTCCTCGTGCCCGTGCGTGAGCACGATCGCCTCGATGTCGTCGAGCCGGTCACGGATGTAGTCGAAGTCCGGGAGGATCAGGTCGACGCCGGGCTGGTGGTCCTCGGGGAACAGCACGCCGCAGTCGACGACGAGCAGGCGCCCGCCGAACTCCAGCACGGCCATATTCCGGCCGACCTCGCCCAGTCCGCCGAGCGCGACGACGCGCAGTCCTCCCTCCGGGAGCGGGGGCGGCGGGGTCAGCTCGGGGTGGGGGTGGCTCAAGTCTTCTCCTGCGACGGGCGGGGCGGCCGGTGGCGCGCTCCCGCGAGGGTGGCCCGGCGCTGCGGGCCCGGTGGTCAGGTGAGGGCCGCGTCGAGCAGCCCGGCGGCGCGCAGCGCGTCGCGGATGCCGTCGACCTCGTCGTCGGTCGCGGGCACGTACGGCAGGCGCACGGTGCGACGCGGGATGAGGCCGAGGACCTCGAGCGCCGCCTTGACGTGCACGGCCTGGAAGCCGGCACCGTTCACGGCGTCGGTGACAGGGAGCGTCGCGGCGTAGGCCCGCTGCGCGGCCGGGACGTCGCCCCGGTCCCACGCGTCGAGCAGCTCGCGGAACATCGCGCTCGCCGCCTGGGTGACGACGCCGACGACGCCGACGGCCCCCACGGCGAGGAACTGCGCGACGAGGCCGTCGTCGCCCGAGTACCAGGCCAGCCCGGTGCGCGCGATGCCGCGTGCGGCGTTCACGGTGTCGCCGGTCGCGTCCTTGAACGCGACCACACGCTCGTCGGCCGCGAGCGTGTCGATCGTGGCGTCCGCGAGGCGCACGCCGGCGCGGCCCGGGACGTCGTACAGCATCGCGGGCAGGTCGCCCGCGTCGAGCACCGCGCGCACGTGCGCGACCACGCCCGGCTGCGACGGGCGCGAGTAGTAGGGGCTCACGACGAGCAGGCCGTGCGCGCCGGCCTCGGCGGCCTGCTCGGCCATCCGCGCGGCGTGCAGCGTGTCGTTGGACCCCGCGCCGGCGACGACGTACGCGCGGTCGCCGACCGCCTCGACGACCGCGGCGATCAGCTCGGCCTTCTCGGGTGCGTGCGTCGTCGGCGCCTCGCCCGTCGTGCCGTTGAGCACCAGACCGTCGTGCCCGGCGTCGACGAGCCGGCGCGCGAGCTGCACCGCGGCCGCGAGGTCCACCTCGCCCTGCGGGGTGAAGGGCGTCACCATCGCGGAGAGCAGCGACCCGAACGGGCGCGAGCTCGACGTCACCTGCGGCATGGCGCCCACCGTACCGCGCACGGACGGACCGACCGCGCCCGATCCACGCTCCGAGCGGCGTGCGCCGCGCCGGTGCGCGTCAGCCGGACGCGCGGACGTACGTCTCGAACCGGTACCGGGCGCCCGTCGACGACGTCGACCAGCCCTCGGCGGGCTCCGCGCGTTCCCGACGCCACCGCTCCGGCGCGAGCCGCGGCGCATGCGTGTCGCCCGCGACGGTGACGTCCACCACGGTGACCTCGGCGCGGTGCGCGTACGGCAGGGCGAGCGCGTAGACCGCTCCCCCGCCGACGACCCACACCTGCTCGCCGCCGGGAGCGTCGGCGGCGAGTGCGAGCGCGGTCGCCAGGTCGTGGACGACGAGCGCGCCCTCGAGCTCGAGCCCGGCCTGCCGGGTGAGCACGAGGTTCGTCCGGCCCGGCAGGGGCCGCCAGCGCGCCGGGAGCGAGTCCCAGGTCGCGCGGCCCATCACGACCGGGTGCCCGTCCGTGAGCGCCTTGAACCGCGCGAGGTCCTCGGGCACGTGCCACGGGAGCGCACCGTCGGCGCCGATGACCCCGCCCGCCGACTGCGCCCACACGAGCGCGACGTGCGGCTCGCTCGTCGTGCTCATACGGCGATCGGCGCCTTGATCGTCGGGTGGTGCTGGTACCCGACCACCTCGACGTCCTCGTACGCGTAGTCGAAGATCGACGCCGCCTTGCGCAGGCGCAGCGTCGGCGCGGGGTACGGCTCGCGCGTGAGCTGCTCGCGGACCTGCTCGACGTGGTTGTCGTAGACGTGGCAGTCGCCGCCGGTCCAGACGAGGTCGCCGACCTCGAGGTCGACCTGCTGGGCGACCATGTGCGTGAGCAGCGCGTAGGACGCGATGTTGAACGGCACCCCGAGGAACAGGTCCGCGGACCGCTGGTAGAGCTGGCAGGACAGCCGCCCGTCCGCGACGTAGAACTGGAACAGCGCGTGGCACGGCATGAGCGCCATGCGCCCCAGCTCGGCGACGTTCCACGCCGAGACGACGTGCCGGCGCGAGTCCGGGTCGGCCCGCAGGTTCTCGACGAGCTGCGCGACCTGGTCCACGTGTCCGCCGTCGGGGGTGGGCCACGAGCGCCACTGCACGCCGTACACCGGCCCGAGCTCGCCGTCCGCGTCCGCCCACTCGTCCCAGATCTTCACGCCCCGCTCCTGCAGCCAGCGGACGTTGGAGTCGCCGCGCAGGAACCACAACAGCTCGAGCACGACCGAGCGCAGGTGCACGCGCTTGGTCGTGACGAGCGGGAAGCCGGCCGACAGGTCGAAGCGCATCTGGTGCCCGAACACCGAGCGCGTGCCCGTCCCCGTGCGGTCCGACTTCGGCGTGCCGGTCTCGAGGACCAGCCGCAGCAGGTCCTCGTACGGGGTGGGGATCGCGGACGGCTGCGTCATGCGCGTCATCGTACGTTCGGCGCGGGCCGTGCGGCCGCAGCGTCCGGCCGTGCCGCGCGGCGCGTGTGCGACCCTGTGCGCGTGACGGACGGCGGTCGGGACGAGGTGCGCGCGGCCGTCCGCCAGGCGCTCTCCGTGTCGCTCGCGACCGGTCTGTACGGGGTCTCGTTCGGGGCGCTGTCCGTGGCCGCGGGGCTGGACCTCGCACAGACCATGGCGCTGTCGCTGCTCATGTTCACGGGCGGGTCGCAGTTCGCGTTCATCGGCGTCGTCGCGTCCGGCGGGACCGCCACGGCCGCCGTGGCCACCGCGGGCCTCCTGGGCGTGCGCAACGGCCTGTACGGCCCGCAGGTCGCTCCCCTGCTGGGGGTGCGCGGCTGGCGCCGCCTGCTGGCCGCGCAGCTGACGATCGACGAGTCGACCGCGGTGAGCACCGCGCACCCACCGGGCCGGGCGGCTCGCGCCGGGTTCTGGTGGACGGGCGTCGGCGTCTTCGCGCTGTGGAACCTGTTCACGCTCGGCGGTGCCCTGCTCGGCGACGCGCTCGGCGACCCGCGCCGGTACGGCTTGGACGCCGCCGCCGCGGCCGCGTTCCTCGCCCTCGTCTGGCCGCGGTTCTCGGGGCCGCACGCGCGGCTCGCGCGGCTGGTCGCCGCCGCGTCCGTCGTCGCGGCGCTCGCGACGACGCCCGTGCTGCCGGCGGGCGTCCCCGTGCTGCTGGCGGCCGCGATCGCGATCCTCGTCGGGATGCTCGCACCGGCACCGGCACCGGCACCAGAACCGGCACCAGCACCAGAACCGGCACCGGCACCAGAACCGGCACCGGCACCCGACCGGCCGCCCGCCCCCGGTCCGCCGGGACACCCGCCTGCGGGCGGCACCGCCGAGGGAGGTCGCCCATGAGCCCCACCGCCACCTGGGTCGCGGTGCTGGTCGGCGCCGCGGTCGTGCTCGCGATCAAGCTCGTCGGGCACCTCGTGCCCGAGCGCTGGCTCGCCGAGCCGCGCGTCGCGCGCACCGCGTCGCTCGTGACCGTCGCGCTGCTCTCCGCGCTCGTCGCCGTGCAGGCCGTCGCGCAAGGGCAGGCGCTCGTCGCGGACGCGCGCCTGCCCGCGCTCGCGGTCGCGGCGGTGGCCCTCGCGCTGCGCGCGCCGTTCGTCGTCGTGGTCGTGCTCGCCGCCGCGACCGCAGCGGGGCTGCGCGCCCTCGGCATGGCCTGACGCCCGCGGCCGGGCCGCCGCCACGCCACCTCCGGCCACCTCCGGGCCACCTCCGGGCCCTGAGCGCGGCCCGGCACCGGACTCGCACCTCGTGCGTTGTACCCTCGCCCGACGACGAGGCCGCGCGTGCGGCCCCCGCCCACCGGAGGACCGATGGCCCAGGCCCCCACCACCACGCCGACGAACCCGTCCGGCGCCGAGACCGTGCAGCGCTCCGCGGTCGGCACGCTGATCTTCGCCTCACGCTGGCTGCAGCTGCCGCTGTACCTCGGCCTGATCGTCGCGCAGGCGTTCTACGTGTGGCAGTTCATGAAGGAGCTGTGGCACCTCGGCGTGGGGCTGTTCACGGGCCAGGTCGAGCACGTGGACGCCGACGGGCACGCGCACGTCGAGGCGTTCACCAGCGGCGACATGATCATCGCGGTCCTCGGGCTCGTCGACGTCGTGATGATCGCGAACCTGCTGATCATGGTGATCATCGGGGGCTACGAGACCTTCGTCTCGCGCATCCGCCTCGACGACCATCCCGACCAGCCCGAGTGGCTCTCGCACGTCAACGCGAACGTGCTGAAGACCAAGCTGGCGATGTCGATCATCGGCATCTCGTCGATCCACCTCCTCGCGAGCTTCATCGAGGCCGAGTCGACCATCGAGAAGACCGGCTGGCAGCCGCTGCTCTGGCAGACCGTGATCCACCTGGCCTTCATCGTCTCGGCCATGGCGCTCGCGTGGATCGACCGCGTCTCCACCAAGCACCCGCCGAAGCCGGTGGCCTCGACGCCCGTCGTCCCGCACGGGGACGCGTCGTGACGCTCTTCCGCGAGACCTCGGACGTCTCGGTGCGGCCCGCCGTGCCGGGCGACGAGGCCGCGATCGTCGACATCCAGGTCGAGGCGTGGCGCGGCGCCCACGGTGACCTGCTCGCCGGTGCGCTCGACGTGCTCGACCTCGACGCGATGCGTGCGCAGTGGGCGGCGGCCGTCACCGCGCCGCCGAGCGGGCACCGCGTGCTCGTGGCGTGCGCGGGTGCCGCGGTCGTCGGCTTCGCGTCGGTCGCGCCCGTCCCCGCCACGCGTGGCGGCGACGCCCCCGGCGGCCTGCTCCTGGCGCTCGAGGTGGCCCCGCCGCACCAGCGCGCGGGGCACGGCTCGCGGCTGCTGGCGGCGGCGGTCGACCTGCTGCGCGAGGACGGCGCGGACCAGCTCCAGACGTGGGTGCTCGACGGCGACACCGCGCGGGCGCAGTTCCTGTCCGGCGCCGGCCTGGGCCCCGACGACACCGTGCGCGAGCTCGCGTCGGACACGCTGCCGGACGGCACGGCCCGCACCGTGCGCGAGCACCGGTGGTGGGCGACGATCTGACGCCCACGACCACGCCCACGACCGCGCCCACGCCGGTGCGGTCGTCAGGGGGCGGTACGGCCGCGGAACAGCGCGCGGGCCCGCGCGAGCGACTCCCGCGCGCGGCGGCGGTCCCCCGCGGCGTCGTACGCGAACGCCAGGTGGTACCACGAGCGCCAGTCGTCGGGCGCGGCCTCGCACCGCTCGCGGACCGCGTCGAACGCCGCGCGCGCGGCCGCACGGTCGACCCGCCCGCCGGGCGAGCGCGGCAGGTCGTCGACGGGCAGCTCGTCCGCGTCCGCGAGCCGGTCCGCCATGCGCTGCACGTCGATCGCGAGGCTCCACTCGCGCGCGACGAACCAGACGGCGAGCACCGGCAGCACCCACAGCGCGACACCGAGGACCACGGCCACGGGCTCGCCCGTGCGGACGAGCGACGTGGCGCGCGACGCGACGAGCAGCACGTACAGCGCGAGCAGCGCCGTGAGCGCGACCGCTCCCGCGAGAGCGACGACCGCGGAGCGGCGGCGAGGGGCAGCCACGCTCAGCCCAGGTCGAGCAGGTGCTCGAGACCGACCGTCAGGCCGGGCCGCGAGGCCACCTGACGCACCCCCAGCAGGACGCCGGGCATGAAGCTCACGCGGTCGAACGAGTCGTGCCGGATCGTCAGCTGCTCGCCCGGGTTGCCGAGCAGCACCTCCTCGTGCGCGGTCAGCCCGCGCAGCCGCACCGCGTGGACGTGCACGTCGTCGACGACGGCGCCGCGCGCACCGTCGAGCGACTGCTCGGTCGCGTCGGGGCTCGCGGCCACCCCGGCCGCACGGCGCGCGCGTGCGATCGCGTGCGCGGTGTGCAGGGCGGTGCCCGAGGGTGCGTCGACCTTGTCGGGGTGGTGCAGCTCGACGACCTCGACGGACTCGAACCAGCGCGCGGCCCGCGCCGCGAACGCCATGGTCAGCACCGCGCCGAGCGCGAAGTTCGGGGCGATCAGCACGCCCACGCCCGGGCGGTCCGCGAGGTGGTCGCGCACCCGCGCGAGCGACGCGTCGTCCCAGCCCGTGGCGCCGACGACCGCGTGCACGCCGGCGTCGACGAGCGCGTGGACGTTCTGCTCGGTCACCGACGGCACCGTGAAGTCCACCGCGACCTGCGCGCCCGCGGCCGTGACCCGCGCGAGGTCGTCGCCCGCGTCGAGTGCCGCGACGAGCTCCAGGTCGGGTGCGGCCTCGACCGCGCGTACCGTCGTCGACCCCATGCGTCCCGCCGCACCCAGCACGGCGACCCTGATCCGTTCGCTCACGGTCAGCCACCCTATCCGTCGCGTGCCGCGGCCCCCGACGCGCGTGCCGTCAGTGGGCGGCGATGGAAAGCGCGAGCCGGTCGACCACGCGCCGCAGCTCGGCGGGCGCGAGGCCCGTCGTCCGCTCGACCTCCCGTGGCGCGGGCCCGCTCGACTCGTACCACTGCAGCGCACCGACCACGTCGCGCGGCGACACTGGCCCCGGACCGGCGGCCTCGCGCACGAACCCCGCGAACCGCACGGCGGCCAGGTAGGACGCGGGCGCGACGCCGACCAGCCGCACGCACCAGCGGTGCAGGTCGCTCACCGTCACCCCCTGCGCTCGCGCCAGGTCTGCCGCTGCGACGAGGCCGCGCGTGCGGTCGACCTCCGCGACGACCTCCGCCATGGCCGTCACCCCCGCCGGCCGGTCCGTCGTGCGGGAACGGGCGACGAGCGCCGCGACGAGCACGCGCACCGCGTCCTCGTCGTCGCCGTGCGCGAGGGCGTCGCGCGCGAGGACCGCGTCCGCCTCGTCGACGACGGCCGCCAGCGGCGCACACCTGTCGACGAGCAGGTCGTGCGGTCGCAGGAGGGCGAGCGCGAGCGGGTGCAGCTGCAGCCCGAGCCGCACCGCCGGTGCCGCCTGCTCGCGCACGACCGCGCGGGACGAGAAGCCGCGCACCCCGCTCGCGTCGTCCGTCTGCTCCCCCGTCAGGACGTCCGTGCGCACCCCCGGTGCGCCGACGACGAGCTGCAGCAGCCCGCGGCCGTCGGGCAGCAGCACCTCGCGGTCACCCCCCTCGTCCCGCAACACCCAGGCGTGCTCGACGAGCAGCGGCGCGGAGGCCTCGATCCACCGGTACGCGGTCACAGCCCCATCATGGCGCGCCGGAGCACGCCCGTGGGCGGACGGGACCGCCCGCCCACGGGCGTCAGTCCCCGAAGGGCCCGACGCGCACGACCGAACGCGGGCGCGACGCGAGCTCGGCGGCGAGCTCCTGCACGTCCTGCACGGTCACCGCGCGCACCCGCTCGAGCGACTCGTCGATCGACAGCAGCGCGCCGTGCACCAGCTCCGCCTTGCCGAGCCGGCTCATGCGCGATCCGGTGTCCTCCATGCCGAGCACGAGGCCGCCCGAGAGCTGCCCGACCGACCGCTCGAGCTCGGCGGACGTGATGGGGGTCTCCGCGAGCCGCTCCCACTCCGCGACCATCAGCGCGACGACCTCGTCGACCTTCGCGGGCGTGCAGCCCGCGTAGAGGCCGAACACGCCGGTGTCGGCGTGGCCGGACGCGAACGAGTACGTGGAGTACGCGAGGCCGCGCTTCTCCCGGACCTCCTGGAACAGGCGGGAGGACATCCCGCCGCCCAGCACGGCGTTGAGCACGGACAGCGTGAACCGCCGGTCGTCGGTCGCGGTCAGCGACGTGCAGCCGACGATGACGTTGGCCTGCTCGGTGTGCCGGCGCACGGAGCGCTCCACACCCACGATCGGCAGCCCGTGCTCCCCCGCGCCGAGCTCGCGCGCGACGTCGCGGCGGCCCGTGGGGCTCGCGTCGTCGGCCAGGTCCCAGCCGCCCGCGGCGAGCGCGTCGGCGACCTGAGCGCACAGCGTGTCGTGGTCGACGCCACCCGCCGCGCTGACGACGAGCGTCTGCGGCCGGTAGTGCCACCGGTAGTGCTCCCACACGGCATCGCGCGGGACCTCACGGATCGTCTCGGGAGTGCCGCCGATGGGCCGGCCCAGCGGGTGCTCCCCGAGTACCCCGCTCGCGAACTGCTCGTGGACGACGTCGCTCGGGTCGTCGTCGTTCATCGCGAGCTCTTCGAGGATCACGCCGCGCTCGGTCTCGAGCTCGTCGGTCTCGAGGCGCGCGGAGGTGACCATGTCCGCGATCACGTCGACCGCCATGGGCAGGTCGGTGTCGAGCACCCGCGCGTAGTAGCACGTGTGCTCCTTGCCGGTGGCCGCGTTGGCCTCGCCGCCGACGGCGTCGAACGCCTCGGCGATGTCCATCGCCGAGCGCCGCGCGGTGCCCTTGAACAGCAGGTGCTCGAGGAAGTGGGTCGAGCCGAAGTGGCCGGACGTCTCGTCGCGCGAGCCGACGCCCACCCAGGCCCCGACGGTCGCCGACCGGAGCCCGGGCATGTGCTCCGAGAGGACCCGGACCCCGCCGGGCAGGACGGAACGACGCACGTGGGCGTCGCCGTCCTGCCCGGCGGACTGCTCCGCGCCCGGGAGGCCCGGGCGCACGAGCGGGAGGTCGAGCGGCACGTCAGGCGTCGGCCGGGGCGGCCTGCGCCGCGTCGGAGTCGGCCTTGTCCTCGTCGACGACCGCGTGCAGCGACAGCTTGCCGCGCGGGTCGATCTCGCCGATCTCGACCTGGACCTTCTGCCCGATCGACAGCACGTCCTCGACGTTCTCGACGCGCTTGCCGCCGACGAGCTTGCGGATCTGGCTGATGTGCAGCAGACCGTCCTTGCCCGGCGAGAGCGAGATGAACGCGCCGAACGTCGTCGTCTTCACGACGGTCCCGACGAAGCGCTCGCCGATCTCGGGCATGTGCGGGTTGGCGATCGCGTTGATCGCGGCCCGCGCGGCCTCGGCCGACGGACCGTCGGTCGCGCCGATGTAGACCGTGCCGTCGTCCTCGATCGAGATGTCGGCGCCGGTCTCCTCCTGGATCTGGTTGATCATCTTGCCCTTCGGGCCGATGACCTCGCCGATCTTGTCGACCGGGACCTTCACCGTGATGACGCGCGGGGCGAACGGGCTCATCTCGTCGGGCACGTCGATCGCCTCGGCGATGACGTCGAGGATCGCCAGGCGCGCCTCCTTGGCCTGCGTCAGCGCACCGGCCAGGACGCTCGCCGGGATGCCGTCGAGCTTCGTGTCGAGCTGGATGGCCGTGACGAACTCGCGCGTGCCCGCGACCTTGAAGTCCATGTCGCCGAACGCGTCCTCGGCACCGAGGATGTCGGTGAGCGCCGCGTAGCGGGTCTCACCGTCCACCGTGTCGGACACCAGGCCCATCGCGATGCCCGCGACCGGCGCGCGCAGCGGCACACCGGCGTTCAGCAGCGAGAGGGTCGAGGCGCAGACCGAGCCCATCGACGTCGAGCCGTTCGAGCCCAGCGCCTCGGAGACCTGGCGGATCGCGTAGGGGAACTCCTCGCGGCTCGGCAGGACCGGCATGAGCGCACGCTCGGCGAGCGCGCCGTGGCCGATCTCGCGGCGCTTCGGCGAGCCCACGCGGCCCGTCTCACCGGTCGAGTACGGCGGGAAGTTGTAGTTGTGCATGTAGCGCTTGCGCGTCTCCGGGGAGAGCGTGTCGAGCTGCTGCTCCATGCGGAGCATGTTCAGCGTCGTGACGCCGAGGATCTGCGTCTCGCCGCGCTCGAACAGCGCCGAGCCGTGCACGCGCGGCAGCACCTCGACCTCGGCCGAGAGCGTGCGGATGTCCCGCAGGCCACGGCCGTCGATGCGGAAGCCGTCGGTCAGGATGCGCTGACGGATGAGCTTCTTCTGCACCGAGCGGTACGCGGCGGAGATCTCCTTCTCGCGACCCTCGAACGACTCGGCGAGCTCGCCCTGGACCTCGGCCTTGATCTCGTCGAGCCGACCCTCGCGGGTCTGCTTGTCGGCGATGCTCAGCGCCTCGCCCAGGCGCGCCGTCGCGGCGGCCTCGACCGCGGCGTAGACGTCGTCCTGGTAGTCCGGGAACGTCGGGAAGACCTGCGTCTCCTTGGCCGCCTTCGCGGCGAGCTCGGACTGCGCCTGGACCAGGACCTTGATGAACGGCTTCGCCGCCTCGAGGCCCTGCGCGACGATCTCCTCGGTCGGCGCCTGGCCGCCCTCGTCCTTGATGAGGTTCCACGACTTCTCGGGCGCCTCGGCCTCGATCATCGCGATGGCGACGTCGTCGCCCACCACACGGCCGGCGACGACCATGTCGAACGTCGCGCGCTCACGCTCGGAGTAGCGCGGGAACGCGACCCACTGGCCGTCGACGAGCGCGATGCGCACGCCACCCACGGGACCGGAGAAGGGCAGGCCCGACAGCTGCGTCGAGATCGACGCCGCGTTGATCGCGAGCACGTCGTACGCGTCGTCCGGGTGGATCGCCAGGACGGTGATGACGACCTGGACCTCGTTGCGCAGGCCCTTGACGAACAGCGGGCGCAGCGGGCGGTCGACCAGGCGGCAGGCCAGGATCGCCTCGGTCGAGGGACGGCCCTCGCGGCGGAAGAACGAGCCGGGGATCTTGCCGGCGGCGTACTGCCGCTCCTCGACGTCGATCGTCAGCGGGAAGAAGTCGAACTGCTCCTTGGGGTGCTTGCCGGCCGTCGTGGCCGACAGGAGCATCGTGTCGCCGTCGAGGTACGCGGCGGCGGAGCCGGCGGCCTGCTTGGCGAGCCGGCCGGTCTCGAACCGGACGGTGCGGGTGCCGAAGCGACCGTTGTCGATCACGGCCTCGGCGAACTGGATCTCGGGACCCTCCACGGGTGCCCTCCTCGTGTGTCGAAGGCGCCGGCCGGTCCCGGCGGTCTTCGATCGAGGCCTACGGAGCTCGTGCTCCGGGGGCCACTACCGAGGACCGGACAGGTGGACCGACGCGGTGGATGGTGCGGTGGTGCTGGTGGTGCGGGTGCGGGTCGGGCGGACGTCACGTCCGCCGCGCTCGCGCGGCACCGCCGACGATCATGCCGCCGGTGCCGCCGGGCTGTCGCGCGACGCGCGGGCCCGACATGCGGACCAGCCCGGACCCCGCACGGGGTCCGGGCTGGTCGCGAGGTTCAGCGGCGCAGACCGAGGCGCTCGATGATCGAGCGGTAACGGTTGATGTCGACCTTCTGCAGGTAGCCGAGAAGGCGACGACGACGACCGACGAGCAGCAGCAGGCCGCGGCGGCTGTGGTGGTCGTGCTTGTGCTCCTTGAGGTGCTCCGTCAGGTCCTTGATGCGCTGCGTCAGGACAGCGATCTGGACCTCGGGGGAACCGGTGTCGCCCTCGTGCGTGGCGTACTCGGTCATGATGGCCTGCTTGGTGGCAGCGTCGAGGGACACGGCTCTCCTTGTGTGGTTCGTTGCGCGGTGCGCCGGGGCACGTCCACCCGGGCTCTCTGGATCCGCGGCCGTTCTGACGGCTCCCACAGACTACCAGGCCCGGCCGGACCGACCGGGACGTGCCGTCACGGGACACGGCGTCACGGGACAGGGCCTCAATGGACAGGGCGTCACGCGGTCGGGTCGTACAGCCGCACGAGGTACGAGTACGACGACTGGCCGCCGCCGCGGATGCCCGTCACCGTGACCCGGTAGTACGCGACCGCCTTGCCCGTGGGGTGGGCGACGCCCGACACGTCGAACACGACCGTGTTCGGCCCGTACCCGGTCTTGACCGGGTGCTTGCGCACCGAGTGCGTCGTGACGACCTTGCCGTCCGTCGTCACGCGCTGCACCTTGACCGCCGCCTTGTCGAAGCTGACCGCGCCGTTCGACGAGGACAGCGACCACCGGCCGTCCGGCTCGATCTGCTGCGGGAACCACCCGCGCGCGGGCCACTCGATCCAGCCCGGCCGCGCGGCGGTGGCCGAGGTCCCGAGACCGAACACCGTCAGTGCGTTGGCGTTGCCGGTCGAGCCGGTCGCGATGTGCGTCGTGGCCGGGTTGAGGATCCAGCGGCGGTGACCGGCCGCGGTGTTCTTGTCGCCGGGCTCGTCCATGTAGGCCGCGATCGCCTTGGAGCCCGCGGCGCCGAGCGCGAGGTTCGACGAGCCCGCCGCCTCCTTGGCCGCGGGCGACCAGCAGCGCGGGAAGTCGCTCTGGCTCGGCGAGTGCGACAGCTTGCCGTTGGCGTCCATGAGCAGCGCAGCCTTCTGCGCCTTGTTGCTCGCGGTCGTGTCGAGCTTCACCGTCGAGAGCTGCACGAGCATGCGCATCGAGTTGACCATGCGCAGCGTGGCCGCACGCGACGCGTCGGACTCCCGCCCCATCGAGCACGACGAGACGCTGCCCGACCACGAGACCCGGGTGCCGAGGGCCGGCACGATGCGGGTGCGGTAGAGGTTGGTGACCCAGGCCTTCGTCGGCATGCGGTCCGACGTCCCGGACGCCGCGACGTCGGTCGCCGCAGGGGCGGCGACGAGCGCCCGCGGCGCGGACGCCGACGACCGCACGGGTGCGGCCGAGGCCGGCAGCGCGCCCGCCGCGAGGAGCGTGGACGAGACGAGGACGAGAGCAAGGACGCGCGTGCGGGCTGGGCTCACCCGACACCTCCAGGACGACGGCGGACGCTCGGCAGGACCGGGACCCCTCGCGAGGTCCCGACACGGCCATCGGCAGGTCGGGGCGGCGACCTGAGGCTTTCGTCCGAAGATCCTCGTCAGTCGTCCGAGGCCAGGACCTCGCGGACCCGCTCGACGTCCGCGTGCATCTGGTCGAGCAGCTCGTCGACCGACGAGAACCGCAGCGTCGGGCGCAGTCGCGCCACGAGGTCGAGCACGACCTCGTCGTCGTACAGGTCGAGGTCGGTGCGGTCGAGCACGTAGGCCTCGACACGGCGCTGCACCCCGTCGAACGTCGGGTTCGTGCCGATCGACACCGCCGCGGGCAGGCGCACCTCGTCGACCGGCGTGCCGTCCGCGCGACGCGTGCGCCGCAACCAGCCGGCGTACACGCCGTCAGCCGGGACCATGCCGACCGCGTCCTGCGCGAGGTTGGCCGTCGGGAAGCCGAGCTCGCGGCCCCGGGCGTCGCCGTGCACGACGATCCCGCGCAGCCGGTGCGGGCGCCCGAGGACGAGGGCCGCCTGCTCCACGTCGCCGGCCGCGAGCGCCTCACGGACCCACGTCGAGGACCAGCGGCGCGCCCCGCCGGACGCGTCGTCGGCCGGGCCGCCCTCGCCGGACGTGATGTCGTCGGGCGTGATGTCGTCGATGACCTCGACGTCGAACCCGTGGCGCCGCCCGAGGTCGACCATCGTCGACAGGTCGCCCGAGTTCTGCCAGCCGAACCGCACGTCGCGCCCGACCACGACGGTGCGCGCGTGCAGCCCGTCCACGAGGTACGTGCGCACGAACTCCTCGGGGCTCTGCCGCGCGAACTGCAGCGAGTACGGCAGCAGCAGCACCGCGTCGAGCCCCGTCGCCTCGAGCAGGTCGAGCCGGTCCTCGTCGCCCGTGAGCAGGGGCGGCGCGTCGTCCGGCCGGTGGACCTGCAGCGGGTGCGGCGTGAACGTCACGGCCACCGCTGACCAGCCACGGGCGCGCGCGTCCGCGGCCATGCGCCGCAGGACGTTCGCGTGACCGCGGTGGACGCCGTCGAAGTTGCCCAGCGTGACGACGGTGGGACCGACGTCCGCGGGGACGTCGGCGAGGTCGGACCAGCGATGCACGCGCCGATCATGCCACCGCGGCACGGCCCTCGGCGGCCACGTACCACGGCGCGACCCCGCCACCGACACCTGGACGGGTCGGTGGCGGGGTCGCGTCTGGTGCGGCGGGCCGCTGCGGTCAGGTGCCGTCAGGTCACCCGCGACCGGGCCACGGGATGGGACCCGGACCCTTCGGGCCGGGGCCCTTGGGGCCGGCGAGCACCGTCACCCGTGCGACGTCGGTCGTGGCCGTACCCGACGCGTTGCGGAACACCGCGCGGTACTGCGCACCGTCGGTCGCCGGCGTCACGACGATCCGCAGGGTCGTCGTCCGGGCGCCGGGCACGTCCACCCAGCGACCCTTGGCGTCACGCACCTGCCACTGCACGGACGGCGCGGGCTTGCCGCTCGCGGTGGCCCGCAGCGCCACGGACGTGCCCTTCTTCGCCGAGACGTCCGACGGGTGCTTGGTCACGACCGGCGCGGTCGGGACCCCGCTCACCCCGAGGTCGGCGACGAACGACGCGACCCAGGACATCGGGGCGTTCCAGTTGATGGTCAGCTCGTTGACCGACCACGCCTCGATGTCGTCGACGTAGCAGAGCTGGGGCGCGCAGTCGTGACCCGGCGGGTAGAGCCGGTTCATGACCGGGTCCCACGTGCTGCTCTGCGAGTTCGGGCCGCCCGCGATCGTCCCCGGCGGCGGCGGGACGAGCCACCGGCTGTGCTGGTGCGAGGAGAACTTGGTGCCGTACCCGGTGATGTAGGAGATGTTCAGCGCGTTGCGCCCGAGCAGGTAGTCCATCGACTCCAGCACCGCGTTCGCGAACCGCGCCTGACCCGTGAGGTCGTACGCCGTGGCGAGCACGACCTGGTTGTTGAGCACGGACGAGCTCGAGCCCCACACGTACGAGCCGTCGGCGTCGCCCGGGTAGGTCGTGCCGAACGCCTCGGCCTGCTGCCAGGCGAGGATCTTCTCGGCCCCGGTCACGACCGACGCCTGCACGGCCTTGCGGGTCGGCAGCTTGCTGGGCACGGTCGCGAGGTCCATCCGGCCGAGCGCCGCGACGCTCCCCCAGGAGAACCCGGAGCGGGCCCAGATGTCGCTCGTCGCGAGCGGGCTGCTCTGCACGGCGGTCTCGAACGTCTTCTCACCCGTCGTGAGGTAGAGCTCGGCGGCCGCCCAGTAGAACTCGTCGCTGACGTCCGTGTCGTCGTACGGGCCGCCACCGTTCTGCCCCGCGGACTGCGGCGCGTACAGGTCGGGAACCCGCTTCGCGGCGGCGTAGGTGCTGCGCGCGACGCTCAGGAGCTGCTGGGAGAACGCCTTGTCGTACTTCGCGAACAGTCGCGCGCCCTGCGCGGCGGTCGCCGCCACGTTGAGCGTCGCGGCCGTCGACGGCCGGTGCAGGCGGCGCTCCTGCGGGTCCTGCGACGGCAGGAGGCCGAGGCCCGTCCAGCCGACGTCGTGGATCTTGTGGTGCACGAGGCCGTCGAGCGAGCGCTTGTCGGTCGCGGACACCGTCATGCCGGAGCCGGTCGGCACCTGCATCTGGAGGAAGAACTCGAGCTCCCAGCGGGCCTCGTCGAGCACGTCCGGCACACCGTTGCCGCTCTCGTCGGCCGGCACGTCGAGCGTGCCGTCCTTGAGGGCGCCGCGGGCCGCGTCGGGCGAGTGCAGCGACCGCTCGTACATGCTCAGCAGCTGCGCGACGGCGATGCCGCCGTTGACGACGTACTTGCCGTGGTCGCCTGCGTCGTACCACCCGCCGACGACGTCGAGCGAGTAGCCGGTCGGGCACGTCCAGGTGCCGTAGGACCACGCGGCACCGTCCTCGGCCGCGGTCAGGCACGCGACGTCGAGGTCGCCCTTGTTGACCTCGCCGTCCGGCCCGGACACGTGGCCGGCGGGACGGTCGTAGCGGTCGTCGGGGACGTCCACGGCGATGCCCGAGCGCACGGGGTAGAAGTAGTTCAGCGCGTCGTAGCGCAGCTGCGCGTACAGGTCCTTCGCGATCGCGAACGGGTCGCTGCGGTCCTCGCCCACGACGAGCGTGTAGCCGCTGCCGGCCGTGCGGAACGACGAGAAGTCGATCGTCTGCACGGTGAGCTGCGACGAGGGGTCGAGCCCGGCGGGCGTCGCGTCACCCGAGGCGACGGTGGCGCCCGACGAGTCCTCGAGCCGCCACGCGAGCGGCTCGGTGGCGTCGCTCACGACCGTGGCGTTCTTCGGCCCGTCCGGCAGGTAGCCGAGCTGGTTGACGCGCACGGGTCCGCGCACGTCCGGCTCGTACGGCGGCGGGGGCGTCGCGACCTTCTTGAGCGACAGGCTCGTGATGCAGAACGTGAAGTCCCCGCGGGCACCCATCTGCAGCGCGACCTGCCCGACACCGACGGCCGGGTCGTCGGACTGCGCCGGGAACGTCACGGGCGAGGTGAACGCGAGCTCGTGCTCCGTGAGCTCGGTCGACAGCTGGGTGTTGTCGGCGAACGCCGCGCGCCACGGCACGGCGTTCTCGCCGACGATCGTGCGGATCGTCGCCGCGTTGCTCGCGCTCGCCGTGAACGTGAGGCGGTAGTTGGCGTCCTCCTCGATCGGCAGCCCGTTGAGCACGAGGCCGTCGTACTGCCCCGAGCCCGCGGGGACCTCGAAGCACAGCGGCTCCCCCTCGCCCGGCTCGGAGGTCACGGTCCAGCCGGCCGCGCTCCACCCCTCGGGCAGCACACCGTCGAAGGTGGTGTCCGGGATCAGCTCGGCGTCGCCCGCGAGCTGGAAGTCGTCGAGGCAGAACGTGTAGTCGGCCGCCTGCGCGCCGAGCTGGAACGACAGGTTGCCCTCGCCGCTGAACTCGGGGTTCCAGGTGAACGAGTACTCCTGCTCCTGCGAGGTCAGGGCGACGGTCGACGCCACGTCGTCGGGCCACCCGATGCCCGCGCGCAGGTTGACCGAGACGTCCTGCGTCGCGTGCGCGGTGAAGGACACCGTGTAGGTGGTGCCCGCCTCGAACGTGATCCCGTCGTGCTGCGCGGCGACGGTCCACGGGTCTTTCGTCCCCGTGGGGACGACGACGCAGAACTCGCCGTCGACGACGGACGACGTCGAGTCGCCGCCGTAGCTGTGCCAGCCCTGCGCGCCGGACTCGAAGTCGTGCGTCGACCCCACGGGATCCGCGAGGGCGGCCGGCGCGACGACCGTCGCGGCGACCAGGGCTGCGGCCGTCAGGCCTGCAGAAAGGACAGCCGTGCGTGCACGGCGACTGGACCAGGAAACCACGTCGTCTCCTCGAAGCCGGGCCAGATGGCCACAGGGCGCTGCCACGAGAGCCGGACACCACCCTCGATCGTCGCCAGGGGGACGGTACAGCGCAAACCAGGCGTACGGAACCGGTTCCGAGCACCCGAACCGGTTCGAAGCGCGACGTCAGCACGCATGTCACCCGGATCGGTGACCTCCGCACGAGTTGCCCGTGGCCGGACCTCCCGGCGCCGGCGGGGTCAGTCGGCTGCGAGCACGAGCACCGGGCGGGCGCGGCCGTCCCGCAGGCGCAGCAGCGCGACCAGCCGCCCCGAGGGGTCGATCGCCGCGACGGTCGCGTCCGGGTCACGGGTCGTGGCGTCGGCCCGCAGCGCCTGGCCGTACCCGAGCGCCCTGGCCTCGGCCTCGTCGACCAAGCGCACGGGGAACGTCGCGCGCGCCGCGTCCGCGAGCGGCATGACCTCGACCGGGACGTCGTCGGGTGACGCCGCGAGCGCCTCCAGCGTGCGAGCCTCGGAGAGCGTGTAGCCGCCCACGCGCGTGCGTCGCAGCGCGGTCAGGTGCGCACCCACGCCGAGCGCGGCACCCAGGTCCCGGGCGAGCGCCCGGACGTACGTCCCCGACGAGACGACCGTCCGGATCTCGACGTCGAGCACCCGCACACCCTGGGCCTCGGCCGCGCGCACGTCACCGACGACGAGCTCGTGGACCGTCACCGGCCGCGCCGGGAGCTCCACCTGCTCACCGGCCCGCACGCGCGCGTACGCCCGCTCGCCGTCGACCTTGATCGCGGACACCGCGCTCGGGACCTGCAGGATCTCGCCGGTGAGCGTCCGCGCGGCCGCCTCGACCTGCGCGCGCGTCAGGTGCGCGGCGTCGTCGGCTCGCGTGACCTCGCCCTCGGCGTCCTCGGTCGTCGTCGCGATGCCGAGGCGGACCGTCGCCGCGTACTCCTTGTCCGCGCCCACGACGTAGGTCAGCAGGCGCGTCGCCCGCCCCACGCCGACCACGAGCACGCCGGTCGCCATCGGGTCGAGCGTGCCCGCGTGCCCGACCTTGCGCGTGCCGGCGATCCCCCGCATGCGCGCGACGACGTCGTGGCTCGTCCACCCGGCGGGCTTGTCGACGACGACGAACCCGTCGGCCGCGGTCGGCCTGCGACGCGGCCGCTCCCCCTGCGCGGCGCGGCGTGCCCGCGCCTGCTCGTGCGCGTGGGTCCGGGCCGCGTTCACGCGCCACCCGCCGCGCGGTGGGCGGTCAGGGCGACGCACTCGAGCAGCCCGTCCATACCCGGGTCCTCGCCCGGGTGCGCCTCCGCGTCGGTCGCGACGAGCACGTTGAGGAGCATCCCGAACGCGACGAACTGGCGCGCCTCGTCGGGCGTCGCACCGGTGGCGTCGACGTAGAGGCGGTACGCCTCGCCCAGGCAGTGCCGCGCGGCGCGGCCGACCTGCTCGTCGGCGCTCGCGATGAACCCGTGCATGAGCAGCCGCAGCAGGTCGCGGTCCTCGATGAGCTCGAGGTAGGCGCGTCCCATGGCCTCCTTGGGGTCGTCCTCGCGCGCCGCGACGGTGAGCGCGCCGACGACGCGGTCCGCGGCCTGCTGGTACGCCTCGAGGAACAGGTCCCGCTTGGACCCGAACAGCCGCACGACGTAGGGCTGGGAGACGTCGGCGGCGCGCGCGACCTCGTCCGTCGTGGCGGCGAAGCCGCCCTCGGCGAACACCCGGCGGGCCGCGCCGAGGATCTGCTCGCGCCGCTCGTCGCCGGACATCCGGGTGCCGCGTCCGGGCTCCGTCGCCCGCTCGTGCGTCTCGCTGGTCATCTTGACAGGTTATCAGCCGATGCCTACGGTCCCTCTTGTTAGTAATCACTCAATGCCAACAAGCAGTCCGGGGATCCGACCCCGGCCGGACCCGCAGGGGAGATCCGATGACCACGCACCTGACCGCCGGGCCACCACCCGGCGCCGGCCCGGCCCGCACGGGGGCACGTCGGCGCACCGCCGGCACCGGCATCGCACTGCTCGCCGCATCGCTGCCGATGTTCATGGCCACGCTCGACAACCTCGTCATGACGACCGCCCTGCCCGTGCTGCGCACCGAGCTGTCGGCCTCCCTCACCGAGCTGCAGTGGATGGTCAACGCGTACACGCTCGCGTTCGCGTCGCTCATGATCGCCGCCGCGACGCTCGGCGACCGGCTGGGACGGCGACGCGTGTTCGTCGGGGGCATCGTCCTGTTCGCGCTCGCCTCGATCGCGTCCGCGCTCGCCACCACCCCCGAGCTGCTCATCGCCGCCCGCACCGTCCAGGGCGCGGGGGCCGCCGCCGTCATGCCGCTGTCGCTCACCCTCCTCGCCGCCGCCGTCCCGCCCGCGCGGCGTGCGATGGCGATCGGCGTGTGGGGTGCCGTGTCCGGCCTCGGGGTCGCGCTCGGCCCCGTGATCGGCGGCGCCGTCGTCGACGGCATCTCCTGGCAGGCGATCTTCTGGATCAACGTGCCGGTCGCGCTCGTCGCGGTCCCGCTCGTCCTGCGCGTGCTCCCCGAGTCGTCCGGACGCGCGCAGCGCATCGACGTGCCCGGGCTGCTGCTCGCCGCGGCCGGTGTGCTCGCGCTCGTCTGGGCGGTCGTCAACGGCAACGACGAGGGCTGGGGCTCCGGCCGCATCGTCGGCGCCACGGTCGCCGGCGTCGTCCTGCTCGTCGGCTTCCTGCGCCGCGAGGCCCGCACCGACCATCCCCTGGTGCCCCTCGGCCTGTTCCGCGTGCGCTCGTTCTCGGTCGCCAACGGCAGCGCGTTCCTCTTCTCGGTGGGCGTCTTCGGCACCGTGTTCGTGCTCTCGCAGTACCTGCAGATCGGCATGGGGTACAGCCCGCTCGCAGCCGGGATCCGCACACTCCCCTGGACCGCCGCACCCATGCTCGTCGCACCGCTCGCGGGCCTGCTGGCCCCCCGGCTGGGCGTACGCCCCCTGCTGACCGCGGGGCTCGCGCTGCAGGCCGTCGGCCTCGCGTGGCAGGCCGCGGTGATCGGCGACGCGACCGTGTACGCCGACCTGGTCCCGGGTCTCGCGCTCGCCGGCATCGGCATGGGCCTGACGTTCGCACCGTCCGCCACCGCGGTGCTCGCCGACATGGTGCCCGACGACCACGGCACCGCGAGCTCCGTGAACGCGACGATCCGCGAGGTCGGCGGCGCCGTCGGTGTCGCGGTCGTCGTCGCCGTCTTCCAGGCCGCGGGCGGCGCGCTCACACCCGACGGGTACGCACAGGGCCTGCGCCCGGCGGCGTTCGTGGGCGCGGCGGTCGTCGGGCTCGGCGCCGTGGTCGCGGCGCTCATGCCCCGCGCGACGGGCCGCATCACGCCCGACGTCGACGTGGTCACGCCGGACGACCGCCGCTCCGACCTGGACCTCGACACGGACCCGCACCCGGAACGCCCGGCCGCCGCCGCGGCCGAGCCCACGCTCGCCGCACGCTGACGGCGAGACGCGACGAGGGCGCCCCGAGCATCTCGGGGCGCCCTCGTCGCGCGTGCACGGACGGTCAGCCGCGCGTGTCGTCCTCGTCGTCCTCGTCGGCGGGCCGACGGTACGGGTCCGCCTCACCGGCGTACGACGACGACCGCGCGAGCGCCTGGAGCTCCGCGTCGCGACGCGCGGCGTCGGCGAGCGCCTGCTCGAGGTGCGCCGCGGTCTCGGGCACCGCGTCCAGGTGGAACGCGAGCGTCGGCGTGAGCCGCACCCCGGTCTGCTTGCCGACCTCGGAGCGGATGACGCCCTTGGCCGACTCCAGCGCCGCCGCGCTGCCCGTGCGGGCGTCGTCGTCGCCGTACACGGTGTAGTAGATGTCCGCGTGCTGCAGGTCGCCCGTGACACGCACGTCCGTCACGGTCACGAACCCGAGCCTCGGGTCCTTGATCCGCGTGTCCAGCATCTGCGCCACGACCTGCTGGATCCTCTCGGCCAGCTTCCTGGCCCGCCCTGTGTCCACCATCGGGACCTCCCTCTCGAAGTCTTCGGCCTCGCCGCGCCCCACGGCGCGTGCGCGGACAGGAAGACCGGTGACGGGTCTCCTCACGGCCGTGGTTGGGCCTGGCGGGTGGCCGTCCCGTCAGGGGCGGCCACCTGGTAGGCCGTGAGGAGACCCGTCACCGGGCCACGAACGTCAGGCGCGCGGCTTCTCCCGCATCTCGAACGTCTCGATGACGTCCTCGAGCTGCAGGTCGTTGTACGACCCGAGGCCGATACCGCACTCGTAGCCCTCACGGACCTCGGTGGCGTCGTCCTTGAACCGCTTGAGCGACTCGATCGTGAGGTTGTCCGCGATGACCTTGCCGCCGCGGAGCACACGCGCCTTGGAGTTCCGTCGGATCTCGCCCGAGCGCACGATCGAGCCGGCGATGTTGCCGAACTTCGACGAGCGGAAGACCTCGCGCACCTCGGCGGTACCGAGCTGCGCCTCCTCGTACTCCGGCTTGAGCATGCCCTTGAGCGCTGCCTCGACGTCGTCGATCGCCTGGTAGATGACCGAGTAGAAGCGCACGTCGACGCCCTCACGGTCGGCCAGGTCCTCGACGCGCTCCGCGAACTTCACGTTGAAGCCGATGATGATCGCCGAGTCGACGGTCGCGAGGTTGACGTCGTTCTGCGTGATCGCACCGACACCGCGGTGGATGACGCGCAGGTCGACCTCCTCGCCCACGTCGATCTTGAGCAGCGCGTCCTCGAGCGCCTCGACGGCACCGGACACGTCACCCTTGATGACCAGGTTGAGGGTCTCGACCTTGCCCTGGGCGAGCGCCTGCGTGAAGTCCTCGAGGCTGATGCGCTTGCGGCGCTTGGCCAGGAGCGCGGCACGCTCGGCCGCCTCACGCTTCTCGGCGATCTGACGGGCCGTGCGCTCCTCGGGAGCCACGAGCAGCGTGTCGCCCGCGGACGGGACGGACGCGAGGCCGAGCACCTGCACCGGACGGGACGGGCCCGCCTCGACGACGGTCTCGCCGTGCTCGTCGAACATCGCACGCACGCGGCCGTAGGCCGTGCCGGCGACGATCGCGTCACCGACGCGCAGCGTGCCGGACTGGACCAGCACGGTCGCGACCGCGCCGCGGCCCTTGTCGAGGTTCGCCTCGATGGCGACGCCTCGCGCGTCCTTGTCCGGGTTGGCCCGCAGGTCCAGAGCGGCGTCGGCCGTGAGCAGGACCGCCTCGAGGAGCTGGTCGATGTGCAGACCCTGCTTCGCGGAGACGTCGACGAACATCGTGTCGCCGCCGTACTCCTCGGCCACGAGGTTGTACTCGGTGAGCTGCTGGCGGATCTTGGCGGGGTTGGCCCCCTCCTTGTCCACCTTGTTGACCGCGACCACGATCGGCACGTTGGCCGCCTGCGCGTGGTTGAGCGCCTCGATCGTCTGGGGCATCACGCCGTCGTCGGCCGCGACCACGAGGATCGCGATGTCCGTGACCTGCGCACCGCGGGCACGCATGGCGGTGAACGCCTCGTGACCCGGGGTGTCGATGAACGTGATGGGACGCTCGACGCCCTCGTGCTCCTTGACCACCTGGTAGGCACCGATGTGCTGGGTGATGCCGCCGGCCTCGCCCGCGACGACGTCCGTGGAGCGGATGGCGTCGAGGAGCTTGGTCTTTCCGTGGTCGACGTGACCCATGACGGTGACGACCGGCGGGCGCGGCGCGAGGTCCTCGTCGGACTCGCCCGCCTCCTCCGCCTCGAGGTCGATGTCGAAGGCCCCGAGCAGCTCGCGGTCCTCCTCCTCGGCCGAGACCATCTCGATGACGTAGCCGAGCTCCGCCGCGAGCGTGCCGAACGTGTCCTCGTCGAGCGACTGCGTCGCCGTCGCCATCTCACCGAGGTGGAACAGCACGGTCACCAGGGCCGCGGGGTTGGCGTCGATCTTGTCGGCGAAGTCGTTCAGCGAGGAGCCGTGCCGCAGGCGGACGACCGTCGTGCCGTTGCCGCGCGGGACCTGCACGCCGCCGAGCGACGGGGCCTGCATCGCCTCGAACTCCTGGCGCTTCGCCCGCTTGGACTTGCGCCCACGCACGGGACGACCGCCTGCGCGGCCGAAGGCACCCTGCGTCGAGCCACGACCGGCACCGCCGGGACGACCGCCGCCACCGGGACGACCGGCGAAACCGCCGCCGCCGCCGGGTGCACCGCCGCCGCCACCGGGACGACCGCCGAAGCCGCCGCGACCGCCGCCGGCACCACCGCCACCGGGGCGCGCGGGGCGCTCACCGGGGCGGCCGACGCCGCTCGAGGTACGGCCGGGCATCATGCCCGGGTTCGGGCGCGGACCACCCGGACGCGGCGCGGGACGCGGGCCGCCGGGGCGGTCGCCCGCACCCGCGGCGGGAGCGCCCTCGGGACGCCGGTCGCCGGGACGCGGCATGCCCTGCGAGGGCGCGAACGGGTTGTTCCCCGGACGCGGACCGCCGGGACGCGGACCACCGGAACGCTCGCCACCACCCGCGCGGGGCATGCCCTGCGACGGCGCGAACGGGTTGTTGCCGGGCCGGGCCGCGGGACGCGGCGCGCCCGGACGTGCGCCACCCGGCGCACCGGAACGCTGACCCGCGGGACGCGGGGCGGGGCTCGCACCGGGCGCGGGCGCCTTGGCAGCGGGCGCCGGCGCGGCCGGACGTGCCGCCGGGGCGGGTGCCGCAGCCGCGGGCTGAGCCGGGGCCGGGGCGGCCGGGCGGGCCGGGGCGGGTGCCGCGGGAGCGGGCGCCGCCGCAGCGGGTGCCGCCGGAGCGGGCGCGGCGGGTGCCGCAGCGGCCGGACGGGCCGGCGCGGCGGGTCGGGACGGCGCGGGGCGCGCCGCGGGCTGCGCGGCGCCACCGCCGGCAGCGGGGTACGTGTCGCGCAGCTTGCGCACGACCGGCGGCTCGATCGTCGAGGACGCCGAGCGGACGAACTCACCCATCTCGGTGAGCTTCGTCATGATGGTCTTGCTGTCGACCCCGAGCTCCTTCGCGAGCTCGTAGACGCGAAGCTTGGCCACTTCTCTCCTGTCTCGGTCCGCCCGAGACAGGGTCGGACCGTCGTTAGTGCTGGGTGCGCGTGCGCATCTGCTGGGTGCTCATCGCGAGGCACTCATCGGTGCGTGCTCATCGGGTCGCCATCGGCTTCCAACCCGCTTCCTTCATCGACGGTCGACGTCGGTGCTCCCGACGCCGTGAGCTGGTGCTCGAGGTGCTCCCGCACCGCAGCCACGTCCGGCACGGCCTGCAGTCGCAGGGCCCTGCCGAACGCGCGTCGGCGCGTCGCGAGCTCGAGGCATCCAGGATCGAGGTGCAGCCAGGCACCCCGGCCCGGCATCCGGCGGGCGACGTCCACGACGAGCGCGGGTCGACCCGCGCCGTCCGGGACGGCGACCACCCTCAGCAGGGCGGACCTGAGGCCGGTGGCTCGGCACCCCACGCACGTGCGGACCGGCGCACCCGCGGCCTTCCTCGTGAGACGGACGTCTCGGCGTGCTGAGGAGGTCACGGACTGCGTGCCGACGGTCGCGTCGGCGTGCGGGGACTGCCGGGCGTCCGGCCCAGCCACGGTGAGTCTACCCCCGCGGGTCACCCCGCGTCGTCCGGGTTGCGCGCGGCGGCGCGGTCCGCGGCCGGCGCGGCACCGGTCTCGTCGCCCTCGGCGTCCGAGCGGATGTCGATGCGCCAGCCGGTGAGCTTGGCGGCCAGACGCGCGTTCTGGCCCTCCTTGCCGATCGCGAGCGACAGCTGGTAGTCCGGCACGACGACCCGTGCGGCCCGCGCGTCGGGGTCGACGACCGTGACCGAGATCACCCGCGCGGGCGACAGCGCGTGCGCGACCATCTCCGCCGGGTCGTCGCTGTGGTCGACGATGTCGATCTTCTCGCCACGCAGCTCGGCCATGACCGCGCGCACGCGGCCGCCCATCGGACCGATGCACGCACCCTTGGCGTTGACGCCCGGCACGGTCGCGCGGACCGCCATCTTGGTGCGGTGCCCGGCCTCCCGGGCGAGCGCCGTGATCTCGACCGTGCCGTCCGCGACCTCGGGGACCTCGAGCTCGAACAGCTTGCGCACGAGGTTGGGGTGCGTGCGTGACAGCGTGACCTGGGGGCCACGGGCACCGCGCGCGACCTCGAGCACGTAGCCGCGGATGCGCTCGCCGTGCACGTACGTCTCGGACGCGACCTGCTCGTGCGCGGGCAGCACGGCCTCGGTCCCGCCGACGTCCACGAGCACGACCCGCGGGTCGGGGCCCTGCTGGATGACACCGCCGAGGACCTCGCCCTCCTTGCCGCGGAACGTCCCGAGCACCTGGTCGTCCTCGGCGTCGCGCAGGCGCTGCACGATGACCTGGCGCGCGGTGGCGGTCGCGATGCGGCCGAACCCCGAGGGCGTGTCGTCGAACTCCGGCATCTCGGCCAGGACGTGCCCGTCGTCGTCGACCTGCGCGGCCTCGCGCGCCCACACCGTGACGTGACCCGTGCGGCGGTCCACCTCGACGCGGGCGCGCTGGTGCGCGCCAGGCGTGCGGTGGTAGGCGGAGAGCAGCGCCTGCTCGATCGCGGCGACCAGCACGTCGAGGCTGATCTCCCGCTCCCGCTCGAGGCTGCGCAGGGCCTGCATGTCGATGTCCATCAGCTCTCCCGTCCGGCGTCGTCCGCGCCGTCGTCGTCGGGGCCGAGCCCCGACAGGTCCACCTCGACGCGCGCGTCCGCGACGTCGTCGAGCGCGATCGTCAGCGGGGCGCCGACGCGCGGCGGCCGCCCCTTCAGCCCGGGGGTGACGGGGACGACGACGAGCGCGTCGTCGTCCTGGACGTCGGTGAGCCGACCCGTCACGACCTCGCCGTCCCGGCGTCGCACCCGGACCGAGCGGCCCACCGCGCGCACGAAGTGCCGGCGGGCGGTCAGCGGGCTGTCCGCGCCGCGCGAGCCGACCTCGAGCGTGTACGCGCCGGCGACCGGGTCGGACGCGTCGAGAGCGTCGGACACGGCGCGCGTCACCTCGGCGACACGGTCCAGGTCGACGTCCCGCTCGTCGTGCTCGTCCGGGCCCACGAGGACCTCGACGACCTGCCGGCCGCCCGAGCGGCGCACGCGCACGTCCTCGAGCACGAGACCGGAGGCGGCGACCACGGGGTCGAGCACCTGCCTGACCCGCTGCGCGGGTCCGGCGGCGGATGCGGCTGCGACCATGACCGCCTCCTTCGTGTGCACGGGGCCGGGGCCCTCGAGTTGTGGCACCCAGGGTAACGACTGTCGCGGGCACGCGACGGCCGGTACCCGGCCGGCGGGGGTCAGCGTGGCAGGATCGCCCGCGATGAGCACCGCGATCCCGCCCGTCCCGTCCACCTCCCGCGTGGCGAGGATCACGCGCGCCCGGGCGCGCCGGCGCCCGCTCGCCACCCTCGCCGTGCTCGCCGTGCTCGCCGTGCTCGCGCTGAGCGGGTGCGGGATCCGGCTCGAGACGCCCCCGCCCGTCGAGCCGTCGCCGGACGCGGTCGAGCAGGTCCGCGGCCGCACGGTCGCCGACGCGCTCGCGCTCGAGGCCGCGGCGGACGGCGCGCTCGCCGTGACGACGGACCAGGCCGTCGCGCCCCTGCTCGCGCAGGTCGCGGACGTGAGCACGCGGCACGCGGCCGCACTGGGCGGCGAGTACGAGTCCGGGATCGTGGACGCGGACAGCGGGCCGAGCCCCACGCCGAGCCCGACGACCGCCACGACGACCGCGCAGGACGTGCTCGCGCTCCTGGGCACGACGAGCGCCACCGCCCGGACCGACGCGAGCACCACCGACGACGGTCCGCTCGCGCGCGTCGTCGGGTCCGTCGCCGTCGCGCGCGGGGACCTCGCGCTGCGGCTCGCGATCGCGCTCGGCGAGGACTCCCCCGCCCCCGGGGTCCCCGACGAGCTCGTCGTGCCCGCCGAGGTCCCGCCCGTCGTCGGCGGCCCGCTCGCCCGCGCGCACGACGAGGCGGGCTTCGCGCTCGAGGTCGTCGCCGCGCGCGGCGCGAAGGACGCCCGCCCGACGGTCCTTGCGCAGGCGCGCGCGCAGCGGACGCGCGCCGAGCAGTGGGCCGGCGCCGCCGGGATCTCGAGCACGCCCGAGGAGACACGGCTCGCGCAGTACGCCCTGCCCGCCGACCTGGACACGCCCGCCGCGCTGGCCGCGCTCGTGCGGGGCGTGCACGCCGGGATCGGGCAGGCCGCCGCGGCCGCGCTCGCGCAGGTCCCCGCCGGCGCGCGGGAGCCCTACCTCGACGAGCTCCGGGTCGCCGTGGAGCGCGCCCGCGCGGCCGGCGCGCCCGTGCAGGCGTTCCCCGGCCTCCCCGAGCAGACGGACCCGACACCCGCAGCGACCCCGGATCCCGCAGCGACGTCCTGAGGCCCGAGCGACGTCCTGGGCCCCGGCGCTCGCGTCAGAGCAGAGCGGCGACCCGGCCGGCGACGACCTCGACCGCGTCGGCGACCGGCACGTTCTCGCCGTCGCCCCCGGCGCGCGAGCGCACCTCGACGACACCGTCGGCCAGACCCCGGCCCACGACCACGACGAGCGGCACGCCGAACAGCTCGGCGTCGGCGAACTTCACGCCGGGCGAGACCTTCGGGCGGTCGTCGTACAGGACCTCGACGCCGCGCGCCTCGAGCCCGCGCGCGAGCTCGTCGGCGGCGTCGAACACGGCCTGGTCCTTGCCGGTCGCGACGAGGTGCACGTGTGCGGGCGCGACGTGCGCGGGCCACGCGAGGCCCTTGTCGTCGTGGTTGGCCTCGGCGAGTGCCGCGAGCACGCGCGTCACGCCGATGCCGTAGGAGCCCATCGTGACGACCTGCGCCTTGCCGTTCTGGTCGAGCACGGTCAGACCGAGCGCGGCGGCGTACTTACGGCCGAGCTGGAAGATGTGGCCGATCTCGATGCCGCGCGCGAGCTCGAGCGGGCCCGATCCGTCGGGCGCGGGGTCGCCCGCGCGCACCTCGGCGGCCTCGACGGTGCCGTCGGCGGTGAAGTCGCGGCCCGCGACGAGGTCGAACACGTGCCGGCCGGGCTCGTTCGCGCCGGTGATCCAGCGTGTGCCGGCGACGACGCGCGGGTCGAGCAGGTAGCGCACCGCAGTGCGCCCGGGGTCGTCGGCCGCGCGACCGTCCGCGTTGGGCCCGAGCACGGCGGGGCCGATGTACCCGCGCACGAGCTCGGGGTGTGCCGCGAAGTCCGCGTCGCCCGCCGCCTCGACCTCGGCCGGGGCGACCGCCGCCTCGAGCCGCTTGAGGTCGACCTCCCGGTCGCCGGGCAGGCCCACGACGACGAGCTCCCGCTCACCGTCCGGGTGCACGAGCGCGAGCACCACGTTCTTGAGCGTGTCCGCGGCCGTCCAGGCGCGGTCGGGGCGCGCGAAGCGCTCGTTCGCGAGCGCGACGAGCGTGTCGATCGTCGGGGTGTCCGGCGTGTCCTCGACGTGCGCCGCGGGCGCGTCGTCGAACGGCAGCGCCTCGGGCACGACGGTGGTGACCGCCTCGACGTTCGCGGCGTACCCGCCGGGCGAGCGCACGAACGTGTCCTCGCCGATCGCCGTCGGCGTGAGGAACTCCTCGGAGCGCGAGCCGCCCATCGCGCCGGACGTCGCCGCGACGATCACGTACTCGAGCCCGAGCCGGTCGAAGATCCGCTGGTACGCCAGGCGCTGCGCCTCGTAGGACGCCTCGAGGCCCGCGTCGTCGACGTCGAACGAGTACGCGTCCTTCATGACGAACTCGCGGCCGCGGATCAGGCCCGCGCGCGGGCGCGCCTCGTCGCGGTACTTGGTCTGGATCTGGTAGATCGACAGCGGCAGGTCCTTGTACGACGAGTACAGGTCCTTGACCAGGAGCGTGAACATCTCCTCGTGGGTGGGCGCGAGCAGGTAGTCGTTGCCCTTGCGGTCCTTGAGCCGGAAGATGTTCGGCCCGTACTCCGTCCAGCGACCGGTCGCCTCGTACGGCTCGCGCGGCAGCAGCGCCGGGAAGTGCACCTCCTGCGCGCCGGCGGCCGCCATCTCCTCGCGCACGACCGCCTCGACCTTGGCGAGCACGCGCAGGCCGAGCGGCAGCCAGGTGTAGATGCCGGGGGCGGCGCGGCGGATGTACCCCGCGCGCACGAGGAGCTTGTGGCTCGCGACCTCGGCGTCGGCCGGGTCCTCGCGCAGCGTGCGGACGAACAGCGTGGACAGACGCAGGAGCATGAGCCGAAGCCTAGTTGCCCCGCGCGGGTCCTCCGCACGCCCGCTCCACGGCGGCCGGCTCGCCCCACGACCGGCACGCACGACGATCCGGGCGCGGGACGGGCGTGACGTGGGCCACGATGGACCCGTGCCCGAGCTTCCCGAGGTCGAGGCGCTCGCCGCGTTCCTGCGCGAGCGCGCCGTCGGCCGCACCGTGACGCAGGTCGGCGTCGGCGACATCGCCGCGCTCAAGACGTTCCGCCCGCCGCCCGACGCGCTCGTCGGCGGGACGGTCGTCGACGCTGCCCGGCACGGCAAGTGGCTGGACCTGCTCGTCGCGACCTCGACCGGCGAGCCGCTGCACCTGGTGTGGCACCTGTCGCGCGCGGGGTGGGTGCGCTGGTCGGAGAAGCTCGCGACGACGCCCGTGCGGCCGGGCCGCTCGCCGCTCGCGCTGCGCGTGCGCCTCGACGACGGCTCGGGGTTCGACCTGACCGAGCAGGGCACGCGCAGACGGCTCGCGGTGCACGTGGTCGAGGACCCCGCCGACGTGCCGCAGATCGCGTCGCTGGGCGTCGAGCCGCTCTCGCCGGAGTTCACGCGCGAACGGTTCGGCGCGCTGCTCGCCGCGCGCAACCAGCAAGTCAAGGGCCTCCTGCGCGACCAGGGCACGATCGCGGGCATCGGCAACGCGTACTCCGACGAGATCCTGCACGCGGCGCGCACGTCACCGTTCGCGCTCACCGGCAAGCTGTCCGACGAGCAGGCCGACGTGATCTACGCGGCCGTGCGGGAGGTGCTCGCGCAGGCCGTCGCCGAGGCCTCGGGCAAGCCCGCGGCCGAGCTCAAGGACGCCAAACGACGCGGCATGCGTGTGCACGGACGCACGGGCGAGGCGTGCCCGGGCTGGGACGGTGTGCCGTGCGGTGACACCGTGCACGAGGTGTCGTTCGCCGACTCGTCACTGCAGTACTGCCCGACGTGCCAGACCGGCGGCAAGCCGCTGGCCGACCGGCGCATGTCCCGGCTGCTGCGCTGAGCCACGCGCGGCGCGGGTGCGGACCGGCTAGAACAGCACCGTCGCGTACGAGCCGACCTGGCGGAAGCCCACCGCGGTGTACGCCGCGATGGCGCGGGCGTTGTAGTCGTTGACGTACAACGAGACCACCGGGGCGACGTGGCCGCGCGTCGCCTCGACGACGGCCGCCATCCCGTGCTCCGAGAGCCGCACGCCACGCCGCTCGGGCTCCACCCACACGCCCTGGACCTGGGCGACCCCGCCGGCGACGGCCCCGAGCTCGGCCTTGAACGTGACGCGCGGCGCCCCGTCCGACCCCGGCTCCATGCGCACGAACGACCGTCCCTGGTCGATGAGCGTGCGCACGCGCGTCTCGTACGGTCCGCGCGGGCCGCTCGCGGGCGAGTACCCGACCTCCTCGGTGAACATCGCGATGCACGCCGGGAGCACGAGGTCGAACTCGTCGGGGCGGGACAGGCGGACCTGCGGGTCGGGCGACACCGAGGGCGCGGTGTCGATCACCATGGACGGCTGGTCGGGCCGGACCTCGCGCACGCCGGGCCACACCGCGCGCAGGCGGTTCCACAGCCCCAGGACGGCGGGAGCGGGCCCGACGATCGACGAGCAGCGCCGACCCTGCCGGGCCGCGCTCGTCGCGAACGCGTCGAGTGCGTCGGACACGACCGCGGGGTCCTCGACGGGCACCACGGGCACCATGTTCGCGCCCGCCCAGCACACCGCGACCAGCGCACCCCCGTGGTGGTAGCCCCACAGCGCGCCGCCGGCCCCGCCCAGCCGGGCGGACCGCGCCGCCTCGATCCGGGCCGTCGCCAGAACCGAGCCGACGGGGTCGAGCGCGCACACCTCGAGCGCCGCCCCGAGGTCGACGTCGTCCAGGACTCGTGCCCCGGGCCGGCGGTCGAGCAACATCGCACGCCGCGGGCCCATGAGCCGATTGTGCCTCACGCCCCCGGGATGCGCCGTCAGCCGACGGTGACGACCGGGCTCGTGCCCTCCTCGCTCGGCTCCATCGTCTCGGCGATGCGCATGGCCTCCTCGATGAGGGTCTCGACGATCTGCGACTCGGGGACGGTCTTGACGACCTCGCCCTTGACGAAGATCTGGCCCTTGCCGTTGCCCGACGCGACGCCCAGGTCCGCCTCGCGCGCCTCGCCGGGCCCGTTCACGACGCACCCCATGACGGCGACCCGCAGCGGTACCTCGAGACCTTCCAGGCCGGCGGTCACCCGCTCGGCGAGCGAGTACACGTCGACCTGCGCGCGCCCGCAGGACGGGCACGAGACGATCTCCAGCTTGCGGGGCCGCAGGTTGAGCGACTGCAGGATCTGGATCCCGACCTTGACCTCCTCGACCGGCGGCGCGGACAGCGAGACGCGGATCGTGTCGCCGATGCCCTTGCTCAGCAGCGCGCCGAACGCGGTCGCGGACTTGATCGTCCCCTGGAACGCGGGGCCGGCCTCGGTGACGCCGAGGTGCAGCGGCCAGTCGCCCCGCTCCGAGAGCAGCTCGTAGGCGCGCACCATGACGACCGGGTCGTTGTGCTTGACCGAGATCTTGAAGTCGTGGAAGTCGTGCTCCTCGAACAGCGACGCCTCCCACACGGCGGACTCGACGAGCGCCTCGGGCGTCGCCTTGCCGTACTTCGCGAGCAGGCGCGGGTCGAGCGAGCCGGCGTTGACGCCGATGCGCAGGCTCACGCCCGCGTCCGCGGCGGCGCGTGCGATCGCCCCGACCTGGTCGTCGAACTTGCGGATGTTGCCGGGGTTCACGCGGACCGCGGCGCACCCGGCCTCGATCGCGGCGAACACGTACTTCGGCTGGAAGTGGATGTCCGCGATCACCGGGATCTGCGACTTGCGCGCGATCGCGGGCAGCGCGTCGGCGTCGTCCTGGCTCGGCACGGCCACGCGCACGATGTCGCACCCCGCGGCCGTCAGCTCGGCGATCTGCTGCAGCGTCGCGTTGACGTCGGTCGTCGGCGTGGTCGTCATCGACTGCACGCTCACCGGCGCGTCACCGCCGACCTCGACCTTGCCGACCCGGATCTTGCGGGTGGGACGTCGCGGCGCCAGCACGGGCGCGGGTGCCTCGGGCATGCCCAGGGAGATCGGTACGCTCACGCGCCCATCATCCCACCTGCGCGGCGAGGTGTCGGCGTGCAGGCGCGCGTGCACCGGGTACCCGCACGCGATCCCCACACGACCCGCGGGTCGGTGCGGGTCAGCGGGACCGGATCTCCGCGACGCGTGCGCGCGTCACGTGATCGTCACCGGGTCGACGATGTCCGCGTACACGAGCAGCAGCCCCATCGCCCCGAGCACCACGAACACCGAGTACGCGAGCGGGACGAGCTTCGCCGAGTCGAACGGCCCCGGCCGCGGCAACCTGCGCAGCCGCGCGACCTGGCGCTTGCCGCCCTCCCACAGCGCGGCCGCGACGTGCCCGCCGTCGAGCGGCGGCAACGGGATGAGGTTGAACACGAACAGCGCGATGTTCAGCGCCGCGAGCATCTCGAGCAGCATCGCCAGACGCAGCCCCCAGTCGATGCCCTCGCCCTGCACGGAGGCCACCTCGCCCGCGAGCCGTCCCACGCCGACGATCCCGACGATCGAGTCGGAGCCGCGCTCGCCGTCGCCGAACGTCGTCTGCACCAGGTCGACCACGCGCGCCGGCAGCGTCGCCACGACCGACACGGTCTGCCACGTGCGGTCCGCGACCTCGCCCGGGACCTCGCCGAGCGTCGCCGAGCGGTACTGCACGGTGGGTGAGACGCCGACGAAGCCCACCGGCACCGTGACGAGCGTGCCGTCCTCGTCGTGCACGGGCGCACCGTCCTCGTCGTACGCCGGTCGCTGCGCGACCACGGGCGTGACGCTGAGGTCGACCTGCGCACCGTCCCGCTCGACGACGACGTCCGTGGGCTCGGCACCGGTCGCGCGGATGAGCGTCGAGAGCTCGTCCCACGACGAGACCGGGGTGCCGCCCCAGCTCAGGACCGTGTCGCCCGGGCGCAGCCCCGCGGCCGCGCCCGGCGCCGCCTGGTCCGAGTCCGCGCACGCGCGGTCCGCGTCGTCGCCCGGCGGGATCACACACTGCGACACCGAGTCGAGCGTCGTGGACGTCACCGGGACGCCGAAGCCCATGAGCACGATCGCGAGCAGGACGAACGCGATGAGCAGGTTCATCACGGGCCCGCCGAGCATCACCACGAGCTTCTTGGGCGTCGACAGGCGGTAGAACGCGCGGTGGTCCTCCCCCGGCAGGATCTCCGCGGCGCTCGCGTCGCGGGCGTCCGCCGCGAGCCGTCCCATCCACGTGCGAGCGGGCGGGTTGCCGACGGCGTCCGCGGGCGCGTACATCCCGACGAGCCGCACGAAGCCGCCCAGCGGGATCGCCTTCACCCCGTACTCGGTCTCGCCGCGCGTGCGGGACCAGAGCGTGGGCCCGAACCCGACGAAGTAGTGGCTCACGCGCACACCGAAGCGCTTCGCGGGCACCATGTGCCCCACCTCGTGCAGCGCGATCGAGCCGAGCAGCACGACGAGCGCGATCAGCACGCCCAACAGGTACGCCACACCAGCCTCCTCGACGCCCGGCACCGGGACGGGTGCGGGTCGCCCCATCATCCCCCGACACGCTGTGCGCACGTGACGCCCTTCGCTCCTGCGTGGCGAGTTGTCCGCGCGCGGCCGCCGGGCGAGCATCGGCGGATGGACCTGCGTGCCCTGCTGCGCCCGACCGACGCCGCCGACGACCCCGCGCCGTGGGTCGACGAGGCGGCCACGCCCCGGCCCGCGCTCGACGGCGACACCACGTGCGACGTGCTCGTCGTGGGCGCCGGCCTGACCGGTCTGTGGGCCGCGTACTACCTGCTCGAGGCCGACCCGGCGCTCGACGTGCTGCTCGTCGAGCGCGGGACGACCGGTCAGGACGAGCGCGGGATCGGCGCGTGCTCCGCGCGCGTCGGGCTCGACGCCGACGGCATCGCCCAGCGGTACGGCGACGCCGCCGCGCACGACGCCCGTGCCGTGCTGCGCGACGCGGTCGTCGAGGTCGGCGGGGTCGCGGCCGTCGAGGAGGTCGAGTGCGGCTTCCGGTTCGGGGGCGAGCTCGTCGTCGCCGGGGACGACGAGGCGCTGGCGCGGCTCGCGCGGCAGGCGACCGCAGCGACACGCTGGGGCGACGAGACGCACGTCCTGGACGCCGCCGCGCTCGCCGACCACGTCCGCGTCGAGGGTGCCGTCGGTGGGACGTGGTCACCCGAGGCCGCGCGGCTCGACCCCGGCGCCCTCGCGCGGGGGCTGCGCGACGCGCTGCTGGCGCGCGGGGCGCGCGTGGTCGACGCCACGGCCGTGGCGCGCGTGAGCGTCGGCGCGGCGGTCACGACCCACGGGACCGTCCGCGCCGCGAGGATCGTCGACACCCGCCCGTCCGGTGCGCGCCGGGGCGCCGCGACGCTCGCGACCGCTCCCCTGCCGGAGGCGACGTGGGCGGCGGTCGGTCTCGCGCGCGGCGAGGTGCTCGCGCACTGCGACGGGCTGCGCGTCGTGCGCGAGCCCGCCGGGCGGCTCGTCGCCGGGCGCGCCCCCGCCGCCGGGCGCGGCACCCGTGCAGTCGGTGCCGCGGCGCGGTCGGCGGACGCGCTGCACGCCGCGCTCGTCGCGCTGCTGCCCGTGCTCGCCGACGTCCCCGTCACGCACGCGTGGCTGCGTCCGCTCGCCGCGCCGGGCGCGCTGCCGTCGGTCGGGCTGCAGGACGAGCACGCGTGGGCGCGCAGCGGCGGCACCGGGCCGGCGGCGGCCAACGTCGCCGGCAGGACGCTCGCCGAGCTGGTCACCGGCACGCAGTCCGCGCTCACGCGCGCGCCGTGGGTGCGGCGCGGCTGAGGCCCGCACCACGCCGCTGCCGGTGGGTCAGGCCCGTGGGTCAGGCCCGTGCGTCAGACCTGCGCGAGGATCTCGTCGGCGCGGGCGCGCGCCCAGCGCTCCGCCTCCAGCACGACGTCGAGCGTGAGGTCCGCCGCCCGCGTCCCGTCGTGCTCGTCGACCACGCGCTCCACCGTCGACACGATGTCGAGGAACCCGATGCGGCCGGCCAGGAACGCCGCCACGCACTGCTCGTTCGCCGCGTTGTAGACGGCCGGGTGCGTCGCGGACGCGGCCACGGCGTGCCGCGCGAGCCGGACCGCGCCGAACAGCTCCTCGTCGAGCGGCTCGAACGTCCACGCCGTGGGGCTCGTCCAGTCGCACGCCGCCGCCACGTCGTCGAGCCGGTCCGGCCACGACAGCCCCAGCGCGATGGGCAGGCGCATGTCCGGGGGTGACGCCTGCACGATCGTCGAGCCGTCGACGAACTGCACCATCGAGTGCACGACGGACTGCGGGTGCACGACCACGTCGATCCGGTCGGCCGGGACGTCGAACAGCAGGTGCGCCTCGATGAGCTCGAGGCCCTTGTTCATGAGGGTCGCCGAGTTGATCGTCACGACCGGGCCCATCGCCCACGTCGGGTGCGCGAGCGCCTGCTGCGGCGTCACGACCTTGACGTCGTCAGCCGTCCAGCCGCGGAACGGCCCGCCCGACGCCGTGAGCACCAGACGTGCCACCTCGACGCGCCGGCCGGAGCGCAGCGCCTGCGCGATCGCCGAGTGCTCCGAGTCCACCGGCACGACCTGGTCGGGCCGCACGGCCGCGGCGTGCACGAGCGCGCCCCCCACGACCAGGGACTCCTTGTTGGCGAGCGCGAGAGTGCTCCCCGCGCGCAGCGCCGCGAGCGTCGGGCGCAACCCCACCGAGCCGGTGATGCCGTTGAGCACGACGTCCGCGCCGGCACCCGCGAGCTCCTCGGCCGCGGCGGAGCCCGCGAGAACCTCTACGCCGGGCACGCCCGCCCCCGCGAGCGCCTCGCGCACCGCCGGGACCCGCGCCTCGTCGGCGACCGCGACGACGCGGACGTCGAACCGTGCCGCCTGCGCCGCGAGCGCCGCGGGATCGCCGCCGCCCGCCGCGAGACCCACGACCTCGAACCGGTCGCGGTGACGGGCCACGACGTCCAGCGCCTGCGTCCCGATCGAGCCCGTCGACCCGAGCAGGCACACGGTCGTGGTCATGCGAGCCTCCTCGCGGTCGTGGCCGGCCGGCGTCCGTCGTGCGTCACTCGACGCCGAGCAGGACCTCGACCGCGCGCGCCATGAACGCGTCGACCGCCGGCTCGCCGTACGCGTCACGGCCCTTGCGGCGCCGGAACGTCGCCGAGCGCACCTCGCCCGACGTCAGCGGGACGCCGCGGTCGAAGTACGCCACCAGGCGGTGGCACAGCTCGTCGACGTCCGCGGGCTCGTACCCCTGCTCCCGGCCCTCGGGCGGCGCGAACCGGTCGCCGTCCGGCCGGCCGAGCCGGCCGTAGAGCGTGCGCGCCTGCTCACCGAGCTGGGCCATCCACGCCTGCTGACCGTGCTGCGCGACGTGCTCGGCGCGCGCCCGCGCGACGAACGCCGACTCCAACCGGTCGAGCGCCGCGTCAACCGCCGCGGTCGCGTACCCGCCGCGCACCATCTCGAACCCGACGCGGCGCACGTCCTTCGCCGACAGCGCGGTGCCCGGACCCTGCTCGTACAGCTGCCGCGCGTGGTCGAAGAACTCGTCGACCTCGTCCGGGTCGTACCCCGAGCGCAGCCGCGACACGGTCCGGAACATCCCGTCGCTCACTCGTCCTCCTCCGCGGCGAGCTGGCCGCACGCACCGTCGATGTCGCTGCCTCGGGTGTCCCGGATGGTCGTCGGGATCCCGTGCGCACGCAAGCGTGCCACGAACTCCTGCTCCACCCGGGGATCGCTCGCCGTCCACCTCGAGTTCGGCACCGGGTTGAGCGGGATGGGGTTGCAGTGCACCCAGCCCTTGCCGCGCGCGTTGAGCTTCTCGCCGAGCAGGTCGGCACGCCACGCGTGGTCGTTCACGTCGCGGATCAGCGCGTACTCGATCGACACGCGGCGGCCCGTGACGTCGAAGTAGTGCCGCGCGGCGTCCAGCGCCTCGTCGACGTCCCAGCGCGTGTTGACCGGCACCAGCTCGCTGCGCAGCTCGTCGTCCGGAGCGTGCAGCGAGAGCGCGAGCGTCACCGGGATGCCCTCGTCCGCGAGCTTGCGCATCGCCGGGACCATGCCCACCGTCGAGACCGTCACGTTGCGCGCCGACAGGCCCAGGCCCTCGGGGGCGGGCGCGACCAACGTCCGGACGGTCGCCATGATCGCCTTGTAGTTCGCGAGGGGCTCCCCCATGCCCATGAACACCACGTTCGACAGCCGCGTCGGGCCGCCGGGGACCTCACCGGCCTGCAGCGAGCGCGCCGCCTCGCGGACCTGCTCGACGATCTCGGCCGTCGACAGGTTGCGCGTCAGGCCCATCTGGCCCGTCGCGCAGAACGCGCACGCCAGCCCGCAGCCCGCCTGGCTCGAGATGCACAGGGTGGTGCGGTTCGAGTAGCGCATCAGCACCGACTCGACCTTCGCGTGGTCGAACAGGTGCCACAGCGTCTTGACCGTGGTGCCGCCGTCGGCCGTCTGCGTGCGCGCCTTCGTCAGGAGCGGCGGGAACAGGTCCTCGACCAGCTTCTCGCGGCTCGCCGCGGGCAGGTCCGTCATCGCGTCCGCGTCGGCCGTCAGGTGCGTGAAGTAGTGGGTCGCGAGCTGCTTGGCGCGGAACGGCTTCTCGCCGAGGGCCGTGACCGCTGCGACGCGCTCGTCGGGCGTCAGGTCGACGAAGTGGCGCGGCGGCTTGCCGCGCGGACCGCGCACGGGCGACGAGAGATCCAGACGGACGGGGGTGGCAGGCACGGTGGTACTCCGGGACGAGGGGGGCGGTGCTCAGAACAGCACGGGAGGCGGCTGGAGCAGCGTGAGGATGAGGTAGCCGGCGGGCGCCGTCAGCAGGAGCGAGTCGAGGCGGTCGAGGACCCCGCCGTGACCCGGGACGAGACGGCCCATGTCCTTGAGCTCGAGGTCGCGCTTGAGCATCGACTCGGCGAGGTCGCCGAGCGTCGCCGACACCACGGTCGACAGCCCCAGGAACACGCCGACCAGCGGCTCGCCCTCGAACGCGACCTGGATGCTCACGACGCCCACGACGCACGCGAGGACGAGCGAGCCCGCGAGGCCCTCCCAGGACTTCTTCGGGCTGACCGAGGGTGCGAGCGGGTGCCGCCCGAGCAGCACGCCGACCGCGAACCCACCCGTGTCGCTCGCGACGACGAGCAGGATGAACACCATGACGCGCGCGGGCCCGTCGCTCTCCGCGAGCATGAGCATCACGAAGCCCGCCAGGAACGGCAGGTACGCGGCCGCGAACGCGCCGCCGATGATGTCGCGCAGCGCGCGCGACCCGCTGCCGTCGAGCACGCGCCACACCATGACGCCGCCCACGGTCAGCATGAACGACACGAACAGCGCCTCGGAACCCGCCGTGAACGCCGAGACGAGGATGCCGACCGAGCCGACGAGCAGCGGCAGCAGCGGCAGGTGGATCGCGCGCCGCGCGAACGCCTGCGCGAGCTCCCACAGTCCCGCGCAGACCACGAGCACCGCGAGGACGACGAACGCCTCCTTGCGGATGAACAAGGACGCGACGACGACGACGAGGAGGCCGACGCCCACCGTGATCGCGACCGGGAGGTCGCGACCCGGCTTCGTCGAGCGGGGGGCTGCGAGCTGCGTCATCAGACCTCGAGGAGCTCGCTCTCCTTGGCGGCGAGGAGGTGGTCGATGAGCTCGACGTGCCGCTTGGTGAGCGCCTCGAGCTCCTTCTCCGCACGCGTGACCTCGTCCTCGCCGGCCTCGCCGTCCTTGACGATGCGGTCCAGCTCCTCCTTGGCGCGGCGGCGCACCGAGCGCACCGAGATGCGCGCGTCCTCGGCCTTGTGCTTCGCGAGCTTCACGAAGTCGCGGCGGCGCTCCTCCGTGAGCGCGGGCAGGACCACCCGGATCACGTTGCCGTCGTTCGTCGGGTTCACGCCCAGGTCCGAGTCCCGCAGGGCCTTCTCGACCGCCGCCGTCGACGACTTGTCGAACGGCGAGACGAGGATCGTGCGCGCCTCGGTCACGTTGAACGACGCGAGCTGCTGCAGCGGCGTGGGCGCGCCGTAGTAGTCGACGAAGATCTTCGAGAACATCGCCGCGTTCGCACGACCGGTCCGGATGGTCGCGAAGTCGTCCTTGGCGACCTCGACGGCCTTGTCCATCTTCTCCTCGGCCTCGAAGAGAGTCTCGTCGATCACCGGTGCTCCTAGGTGTCGGTCGTGCTGGGCGTGGGTGGGACTGCGCTGTGGGAAGACCGTGGCCTCAGCCGACGGTCACCGTCGTGCCGATCTTCTCACCTCGCAGGACGCGGGTGACGTTGCCCGCGCCCTCCAGGCCGAAGACCTGCATCTGCATGTCGTTGTCACGGGCCATCGACAGGGCGGTCTGGTCCATGACCCCGAGGTCGCCCACGATCGCGTCGGTGTAGCTCAGGTGCTCGAGACGCCGGGCGTCCGGGTCCTTGCGCGGGTCCGCGGTGTAGACCGCGTCGACGCCGTTCTTGCCCATGAGCACCTCCTGGCAGTGCGTCTCGAGGGCGCGCTGCACGCAGACGGTGTCGGTCGAGAAGTACGGCATGCCGGCGCCCGCGCCGAAGATCACGACGCGGCCCTTCTCGAGGTGCCGGATCGCGCGCAGCGGGATGTAGGGCTCGGCGACCTGGCCCATCGTGATGGCGGTCTGCACGCGGGTGCTGACGCCGGCCTGCTCGAGGAGGTCCTGGAGCGCCAGGCAGTTCATCACCGTGCCGAGCATGCCCATGTAGTCCGCACGCGCACGGTCCATGCCGTTCTGCGCGAGCTCGGCGCCGCGGAAGAAGTTCCCACCGCCGACGACGATCGCGACCTGCACGCCCGCCCGTACCGCGACCGCGATCTCCTCGGCGATGCGCCGGATCACGTCGACCGCGAGGCCGACCGCCCCGCCGCCGAACGTCTCGCCCGAGAGCTTGAGGAGCACCCGCCGCGGGGCGGCGCTCGTGTCGTCGGTGGTGGGGTCCGGGGTCACTGCGCCTCCTGCGTGCGGTCGGGATGGTGCTATGACGGTGGCCCCGGCCGTGGGCCGGGGCCACCGATCAGGTGTGCAGGTCAGGCACCCACGCGGTACCGCACGAACGCCGTCACCGAGCCGCCGGCCTCCGCCAGCACCTGGCCGACCGACTTCTTCGGGTCCTTGGCGAACGGCTGGTCGACCAGCACGGTCTCCTTGAAGTACCCGGTCAGACGGCCCTCGACGATCTTCGGCAGCGCGGCCTCGGGCTTGCCCTCGTTGCGCGCGGTCTCCTCGGCGATCTTGCGCTCGTTCTCGACCGTCTCGGCCGGGACCTCGTCACGCGTGAGGAAGGCCGGCGAGTACGCCGCGATGTGCGTCGCGATGTCGCGCGCCACCGAGGCGCCCGCCGCGTCGGTCGCCACGAGAACGCCGACCTGCGGGGGCAGGTCCTTGTTGACCTTGTGCAGGTACACCTCGACGTGCTCGCCGGCCACGTGGGCCAGGCGGCGCACGACGATCCGCTCGCCGAGGGTGGCGGCCGTCTCGTCGACGATGTTCTGCACCGTGGTGCCCTCGTACTCGGACGAGGTCAGCGCGTCCGCGTCACGAGCGCCCGTGGCCACCGCGGCCGCGAGCACGCGCTCGGCCAGCGAGATGAACGACTCGCTCTTCGCGACGAAGTCCGTCTCCGAGTTGACCTCGACGAGCACGCCGGACTGGCCCTCGCCGTCGGCCGTCGGGCCGACGTGCGCCGCGACGAGACCGTCCGACGCCGAGCGACCCTCACGCTTGCCGACGCCCTTGAGGCCCTTCACGCGGATGATCTCGAGCGCCTTGGCGGAGTCGCCCTCGGCCTCCTCGAGCGCCTTCTTGACGTCGAGCATGCCGGCGCCGGTCTTCTCGCGCAGGTCCTTGATGTCCTGGAGCGAGTAGTTCGCCATCAGTGGTGTCCGTTCTTGTCGATGGAGCGGGATGCGGACGAGCGGGTGCTCAGGCCTCGTCGGCCGGCGCGGCCGGCTCGTCGGCGGCGGGCGCCGCCTCGGCAGCCGGGGCGTCGGCGGCAGGCGCCTCGGCGGCGGGGGCCTCGGCAGCGGGGGCCTCGGCGGCCGGAGCCTGCGCAGCAGCCTCGGCGGCCGGCGCGGCGGCGAGGTCGGCCTCGGCGCCCGCGAGCAGCTCGCGCTCCCACTCGGCGAGCGGCTCGGCCTCGGCCTCGGCGCCGCCCTCGGCGGACGCCTTGCCGGAGTGACGCTTCATGAGGCCGTCGGCGACCGCGTCCGCGATCACACGGGTGAGCAGCTGCACGGCGCGGATCGCGTCGTCGTTGCCCGGGATCGGGTAGTCGACGACGTCGGGGTCGCAGTTGGTGTCGAGGATCGCGACCACCGGGATGCCCAGCTTGCGCGCCTCGTCGACGGCGAGGTGCTCCTTGTTCGTGTCGACGATCCACACGGCCGAGGGGACCTTGGCCATGTCGCGGATGCCGCCGAGCGTCTTCGCGAGCTTGTCCTTCTCGCGGCGCAGGACGAGCAGCTCCTTCTTCGTCAGGCCCGAGGCCGCGACGTCGTCGAAGTCGATCTGCTCGAGCTCCTTGAGGCGCTGCAGCCGCTTGTGGATCGTCGAGAAGTTGGTGAGCATGCCGCCCAGCCAGCGCTGGTTGACGTAGGGCATGCCGACGCGGGCGGCCTGCTCGGCGACCGGCTCCTGCGCCTGCTTCTTGGTGCCGACGAACAGGATCGACCCACCGTGCGCGACGGTCTGCGACACGAAGTCGTAGGCGCGGTCGATGTAGGTGAGCGACTGCTGCAGGTCGACGATGTAGATGCCGTTGCGCTCGGTGAAGATGAAGCGCTTCATCTTGGGGTTCCAGCGGCGGGTCTGGTGCCCGAAGTGGACACCGCTCTCGAGCAGCTGGCGCATGGTCACGACGGCCATGGCACTTCCTTCCGTGGCGGGCCGCAGCGGCGGCACGCACGTCGGGCGGGGCACACCTTGATGAGCCCCGCGTTGCGGTTTGTCGGCCCCGGCGGTCGCCGGTGCCCCTGGCGCCACGACGGCCCGCACCGCGACCACCGGCGAACCGGCGTCCACGGACCTGTGCGGGCACGCCTCGCGGTGCGGGACCGGCTCGGCGGACGTGCCGCCGGACGGTCGCGACCAGGATGATGGCGCGCGAAGTCGACCGGCTCTCACCGGTCGCGCGGCAAGTCTAGCCCACCGCGGGCCCGACCCCGACCGGACGGACCCGACCACCCGTGGTCACCACGACCCGACCCCAGCCCCGCGGCGGGAACGCCTCCTCCCCAGCCCGCACCACGGTCGGCTCTGCGGCACCGGTCCGTGCAGCACGGTGTCCGCATGAGCGACCGGAGCACGCCGACGACGACCGTCCCGAGGCGCGGGGTGCGCCGCGCGCGGGCGTCGCGAGCGGGTGCTGCCGTCCTCGTCCTCGCGGCGGTCACGCTGGCCGCGCCGTCTGCCGCGCTCGTCGTCGCGCCCGGGTCGGCGCAGGACGCGTCATCGCAGGACGAGGGCGCGGGGGGCTACGTGCTGCCCCTCCCCGGTGCCCGCGTGGTGCGCGGTTTCGAGGCGCCGCCGCAGCCGTGGGCGGCGGGGCACCGTGGCGTGGACCTCGCGACGGCGGTCGGGGCGGCCGTCGTCGCACCCCGGTCGGGCGTCGTCGCGTTCGCGGGCCGCGTCGCGGGCCGGCCCGTGGTCACGATCCGCCACGACGACGGCCTCACCACGAGCCTCGAGCCGGTCACGACGAGCGCGGCCGTCGGCGCGCGCGTCGCACGCGGCTCCCCGGTCGGCATCGTCGACGCCGCGGCCGGTCACTGTGCGCCGACGACGTGCGTGCACTGGGGGGTGCGGTCGGCTCCCGACCGCTACCTCGACCCGCTCACGCTCGTGCGGGGCCTGGGGCCGGTCGTGCTGCTGCCCGGGTGACCCGCCGCCCACCCGTGCGGGACGCGGGCACCGCCTCAGCCGCGCTCGGCGTCCGTGAGCCGCGTACGCAGCCGCGTCATCGCCGCGGTGTGCATCTGGGAGATGCGGGACTCGGTCACGCCGAGCACCCGGCCGATCTCCGCGAGCGTCATGCCCTCGTAGTAGTACAGGACGACGACGATGCGCTCACGCTCCCCGAGCTGCTCGATCGAGCGCGCCAGCAGGTGAGCCGTCTCCGCGTCGGCGAGCGTGCCCGCCGGGTCGTCGATCCGGTCGTCGCACAGCGTGTCGCCGAGCGAGACGCCACCGGTGCGGTCCTCGCCGCCGAGCAGCTCGTCGAGGGCCGCGAGGTTCGACGTCGCGAGCTGGGAGCACACCTGACGCAGCTCGCCCACCGGCACCTGCAGGTGCGCCGCGAGCTCCGCCTCGGTGGGAGCGCGGTGCAGCGTGGCCTCGAGCTCGGCCTGGGCGCGGTCGATCGAGCGCGCCTTGGTCCGCACCGAGCGCGGGACCCAGTCCATCGCCCGCAGCTCGTCGATGATCGCGCCGCGGATGCGCGAGGACGCGTACGACTCGAACTTCACCGACCGGTCGAGCTGGTACTTCTCGATCGCGTCGATCAGGCCGAACATGCCGTAGGAGACCAGGTCCGCCTGCTCGACCGTCGCGGGCAGGCGCATCCCGACCCGACCCGCGACCGCGGACACGAGCGACGCGTAGTGCAGGATCAGGGCGTCGCGGTGCGCGCGCTCACCCGTGCTCTTGTACGCGGTCCACACGTCCGTGACGTCCGCGGGCTGCACGCCACGCTGCGTCGGGACCTCGGGCAGCGCGATGACGTCGGCGAGCTCGACGAGCTCGGCGGTGACGACCTCGTCGGCGAGGTCCGCACCGGCCTGCTCGGCGTCGACGAGCACGGCGTCGGGCACGAGCGTGTCGAGCTCGACGGCGTCGTCGATCTCGACCGCGAACACCCCGCGCTGCTGCGGGATCGTCCCGACGGGGGCCGCGTCGTCACGAGCGACGGCACGCACCGCTGCGGGCGCGTCCAGGTGGATCGTCATGGTGGCTTTCCGTCCTCAGGCCCGGGGGTGTGCCTGCGCGTAGGCCGAGCGGAGGCGCTCGGCGGAGACGTGGGTGTAACGCTGGGTGGTCGAGAGGCTGGAGTGGCCGAGGATCTCCTGCACGCTGCGCAGGTCCGACCCTCCTTCCAGGAGGTGGGTCGCCGCGGAGTGGCGCATGCCGTGGGGGGCGAGGTCGACACCGGTCACGCTCGTCGCACGGTGCACGACGGTGCGGACCTGACGCTGGTCGACGCGGCCGCCGCGCGCGCCGACGAACAGCGCGTCGCCGGTGGTGGCGACCTGCCCGCGCACCCGCAGCCACGCGTCGAGCGCGCGGGCCGCGGGGACGCCGAACGGCACGACGCGCTGCTTGTCGCCCTTGCCCGTGACCCGCACGGTGCGCTGCGCGAGGTCCACGTCGGCGACGTCCGCGCCGCACAGCTCAGCGACCCGCGCGCCGGTGGCGTACAGGAGCTCGAGCATCGCCCAGTCCCGCACGCTCAGGGGCTCGGTGTCGTCCGCCAGCGCCGCGAGCGCGTCGAGTGCCTCGCGGGCGCCGTCCTGCGTGAGCACCGCCGGCAGCGTGACCGCGGTGCGCGGCGACGCGAGCCGCAGCGCCGGGTCGGCCGCGACGCGACCGGTGCGCGTGGCCCACGCGAAGAACGTGCGGGCGCTCGCGCCGCGACGGGCGAGCGTCGCACGGCTGCGCTGGTCGGCGGCCATCGAGGCGAGCCAGGCGCGCAGCGTCGCGAGGTCGACGTCGGTCAGCTCGGCCGCGCCGTGGCGGGCGGCGTAGCCGAGCAGCGCGTCGACGTCCCCGACGTAGGCGCGCACGGTGTGGGGGGACAACCCGCGCACAGTGCCCAGGTAGGTCGAGAAGTCCGCGAGCAGGCGCGCACGAGCAGGCGCCTGGGCGGTGATCTCGGCCACGTTCATGCGAATACGGTGACGGCTTTACGACCCGGGAACAAGCCTCGAATTCACCCGTGCGGACTAACGCCGCGTATTTGTTTCCCGATTGTCCGAATCGGACCGGACATTCTGCGCAGACCGGTGACGCGTTTCACCCGCTGCGTAACGCAGATCACACCGGACTCGCCGTCCAGCCTCCGCCCTCGTTCCTCGCGAGGCCCGCGAGCTCGAGCAGACCGAGCGCCGCGATCGCCTCGGCGGACGAGACGCCAGCCGCTCGGGCAACCGTCTCGGCGGGCCGGGGGGCGCGGGTCCCGAGCGCGTCGTGCACCCGTCGAGCGAGCGGGTCGACACCGTCGAGCGCACGCGCCGGCCCCTCGCGCTCGGGGGCCGCGTCCGTGCCGATCGCGCCGGCGAGCTCGAGCACCTCGGCGGCGTCGGTGACGCAGACCGCCGCCCCGTCGCGCAGGAGCCGGTGGCACCCGGCCGACGCCATCGAGGTGACCGGACCCGGCACGGCACCGACCGGGCGGCCGATGCGCAGCGCGTGGTGCGCGGTCGAGAGCGCACCGGACCGCCACGCCGCCTCGACCACGACCGTGGCCGACCCGAGCGCCGCGATCAGGCGGTTGCGCTGCAGGAACCGGCTGCGGGTCGGCAGGCTGCCCGGCGGCACCTCGCCGACGACCGCGCCGCCGCTCGCCACGGCCTCTTCCACGAGGCGCGCGTTGCCCGCGGGGTACGCGCGGTCCACGCCGCCCGCGACGACGACGACCGTGCGACCGCCGGCCGCGAGCGCGCCGCGGTGCGCGGCCGCGTCGATCCCGTACGCGCCGCCCGAGACGACCACGCGGCCGGCCTGCGCCAGCCCCACAGCGAGGTCGACCGCCACCCCCTCGCCGTACGCCGTGGCCGCGCGCGCACCGACCAGGGCGACGACTGCCGCCGCTCCCAGCTCACCGCGCACCCACAGGCAGCTCGGAGCGCCGGCCCCGAGCGCGTCGAGGCCGGACGGCCAGTCCGGGTCACCCGGCACCACGACGCGCGCGGCCGCTCGCGTCGGCGGCGGTCCACCAGGAGACCAGCCCTCCTCCCCCAGGCGCCGGGCCCGTGGGCCCCACCGCGCCACCGCGCGGCTCAGGCGGGCAGCGGCCCGCGGCGAGGCCGACTGCGGCAGCGCGGTGCGTCCGCCCGCGTTCGCGACGACCCAGCGCCACGCCTCCGCCGCGCCCAGCTGCGCAAGAAGCGCACCCGCGACCTCGTCGCCCGGCTCGGCCAGCGCGCTCCACGCCGCGCGCGCCCATCGCTCCTCGTCGCCGACGCCCCGCCCGTCTGTGCCCACGGGGCCCGTCGTCGTCCGGCCCGTGAGGCCGCCCTCGGCGGTCATGCGCCCCTCCCCCGGGTCCGCAGCGCGAGCGCGCGGCCCACGTCCGACCGGTCGGGCGCCGCGCGTCCCGCGAGGTCGGCGACGGTCCAGGCGACCCTCAGCACGCGGTCGGCGCCGCGCCGGCTCAGCGTCCCGCGGTCGACCGCCCGGTCGAGATCCGCGACGAGCGAGCGGTCCGGCCCGAGCCGCTCGCGCAGCCAGGAGCCGGGTGCCTGCGCGCACGTGCGCCACGGCAGCCCGGCGAACCGCTCGGCCTGCGCCGCGCGCGCCTCGGCCACGCGACGCGCGACGACACGGGTCGGCTCGCCGATCGCGTCCGTCGCACGTGACGGCTGCAGCTCGACCTGCAGGTCGACCCGGTCGAGGAGGGGTCCGGACAGCTTGGCGAGGTAGCGGCGGCGCTGCTCCGGGCGGCACGTGCACGCGAGACCCTTGCCGACCGCCATGCCGCACGGGCACGGGTTGGCCGCGAGGACCAGCTGGAACCGCGCGGGGTAGCGTGCCGCCCCCTGCGCACGGTGCAGCACGAGCTCGCCGTGCTCGAGCGGCTGGCGCAGGGTCTGCAGCACGGCGGTCGTGAACTCCGGCGCCTCGTCCAGGAACAGCACGCCCAGGTGCGCACGCGACGCCGCGCCGGGACGCGGGATGCCCGAGCCACCGCCGATCACGCTCGCGGGCGTCGCGGTGTGGTGCGGGTCCTCGTAGGGCGGGCGGCGCAGGAGCCCGTCGCCCGCGTCGAAGGTCCCCGCGACGGAGTGGATCGCGGTGACCTCGACGGCCTCGTCCTCCGTGAGGTCGGGCAGCAGGCCCGGCAGGCGGGCCGCGAGCATCGTCTTGCCCGTGCCCGGCGGACCGACCATGAGCAGGTGGTGCCCGCCCGCGGCCGCGACCTCGAGGCACAGCCGTGCCTCGTCCTGCCCGACGACGTCCACGAGGTCCGGGACGACCACGCCCGGCGCCGCCACCACCGGCTCGGTCGCCGCCGGCGCGACCTCGGGCACCTCGACGGCCGCCCCGTGCGCGGCCAGCACGTGCGCGAGCGTGCGCGCCCCGCGCACCTGCGCACCGGGAACGAGCGCCGCCTCCGCGACGCTCGCCTCGGGCACGACGACGCGCGGACGCCCCGCCGCCACGGCCGCGACGACGGCGGGCAGCACGCCGCGCACGGGACGCAGCCGCCCGTCGAGGCCGAGCTCGCCCAGGTGCACGACGCCGCGCACGCGCTCCGGGTCCACGACGCCCGCCCCCGCGAGCGCCGCGACCGCGATCGCGAGGTCGAACCCCGAGCCCGACTTCGGCAGGGTCGCGGGCGAGAGGTTCACGGTCACCCGCCGGTTGGGCCACGTGAGCCCCGTGGACGCGACGGCGGCGCGGACGCGGTCCCGCGACTCCGCGAGGGACGTGTCCGGCAGCCCGACGAGCGTGAACGCCGGCAACGCCGCCGCGAGGTGCGCCTCGACCTCGACGACGTGCCCGACCATGCCGACGAGCGCGACGCACAGCGTGCCGCCCAGCGCCACGTCAGCACACCCCCCGCAGGTGCTCGACCTGCGCCGCGCCGGCGCGCGGCAGCAGCACCGCGATGACGTCCACCCGCACCGACGCGACCCGCCGGTCGTGCTCCGCGAGCCACTGCGCCGCGAGCCGCCGGATGCGCGCCAGCTTGCGCCAGGTCACCGCCTCGGCGGGCGTCCCGTAGGCGGTCGAGCGCCGCGTCTTGACCTCGACGACCACGAGCTCGTCGCCGTCCATCCCCACGAGGTCGAGCTCGCCGTACCGGCACCGCCAGTTGCGGTCCAGCACGCGCCAGCCGCTCGCCTCGACGTGAGCCGCAGCCACGTCCTCCCCGTACCGCCCGACGGCGTCCTTCGCGCGCACGCGCACCACCTCCGCCGCCGATCGTGGCGGCGCGGAGACCTACGCCGGGCGCGTGCCTGCGTGGTCTGTGGACGCGCGGCGCGGGACGCGGGGCTGGGGTCGGGTCGCGCCAGGGCAGGCGTCAGCGCGGGAAGCCCGCGCCCCCGCCCAGGTCGAGCTCCGCCTTCGCCAGCTCCTCGACGTTGACGTCCTTGAACGTCACGACGCGCACCGACTTCACGAAGCGTGCCGAGCGGTACACGTCCCACACCCAGGCGTCGGCGAGCGTCAGCTCGAAGTACACCTCACCGGCCGCCGAGCGGACCTGCAGGTCCACGTGGTTCGCCAGGTAGAACCTGCGCTCGGTCTCCACCACGTACGAGAACAGGTTCACGACGTCCCGGTACTCGCGGTAGAGCGCGAGCTCCATGTCGGTCTCGTAGTTCTCCAGGTCCTCGGCGCTCACGTGCTCATCATCCCCCACGCGGAGGCGTCGTCGTCCAGCCGCGCCGCAGCGGCCGCGTCCGTCGGGAGGGCCGCCTCGCCCGACGAGCCCGTCAGGCGCCACGAGCGGCGGTGCAGCACGCACGGCCCGAGCTCGCGCAGCGCCGCCAGGTGGTCGGGGCTCGCGTAGCCCTTGTTCTCGTCCCAGCGGAAGTGCGGGTGCTGCGCGGCGAGCTCGACCATCAGGGAGTCGCGCTCGCACTTCGCGAGCACGCTCGCGGCCGCCACGCTCGCGCACGTGCGGTCCGCCTTGACCCTCAGGTGCACGCGCGGAGCGGCGAGCACGGGCGCGTCGAGGGCGAACAGGTCCCCCTGCGCGGGAGGCGTGAGCCAGTCGTGCGAGCCGTCGAGCACGACGACGTCCACGGGGCCGGTCGTCGCGCACGCCGCCCCCAGGGCCCGGTGCCCGGCCAGCCGCAGCGCCGCGATGATCCCGAGCTCGTCGATCTCCGCGGCGCTCGCGTGGCCGACGGCCCGCGCGAGGCCCCACCGCGCCAGCCGAGGCAGCAGCGCGGTGCGCGCGGCCGGCGACAGCAGCTTGGAGTCGGCGACGCCCTGCGGCGCGGACCTGGTGCCCGCGTCGACCACGACGACACCGACCGACACCGGGCCCGCCAGCGACCCCCGGCCCACCTCGTCCATCCCCGCGACGAGCCGCGCGCCGCCCCGCAGGAGCGTGCGCTCGAGGCGCAGGTGCGGGCCGGGACGCGGCGCGCGCACCCGCGTCGTCGTCGAACGGTCGTCCAGCGCGGTCATGACGGGTCGGGGACGTCCTCGAACGTCTCGCCGGGGTTGTGCAGCACCTCGGCGTGGTCGAGCGGCCAGACGAGCACGAACGCCTTGCCGACGACGTTCCCGAGCGGGATCGAGCCGCCCCCGGCGTCGCCGAGGTGCGCGCGCGAGTCCCGCGAGCTCTGCCGGTTGTCGCCCATCACCCACAGGCTGTCCGGAGGCACGGTGACGTCGAACGCGAGCTGGCTCGGCATCGCGCCCGCCGCGAGGTACGGCTCGTCGATCGCGACCCCGTTCACCGTCAGCGGCTCGCCCGGACCGTCGCACGCCACGCGGTCGCCGGGCAGCCCGATGACGCGCTTGACCAGGTGCTCGCCCGCGTCCTGCGGGTAGAGACCGATGAAGGTGAGGACGTCGTTGAGGGTGTGCCGCCAGCCCGTGGTGACCTCGGGCTCCTGCCCGTCGAGCCAGCCGCCCGGGTCCTTGAACACGACGATGTCGCCGCGCTCGAGGTCGAACGGACCGGGCGTCAGCTTGCTGACCATGATGCGGTCGTTCACGAGCAGCGTGTCGTACATCGACGAGCTCGGGATGAAGAACGCCTGCACCAGGAACGTCTTGATGAGCCACGACAGCACGAGCGCCGAGACCAGGATGATGCCCGTCTCGCGCAGCAGCGACCCGCCCGCGCTCGTCCTGCGCCGCGGGCCCTGGCCGCGCTCGGCGCGCCGACGGTCCGCCCTGCCGGTGGGCTCGACCGGCGTCGTCGCCTCGTCGGGACCGTTCGCGGGCTTCCCGTCGTTCCGGTCGGCGGGCGTCGCCGCGGCGTCCGCGGTCCACGTCTCCGGTTCGTGCATGCTCGTCTGCTCCGTCTCCCCGCGCCCCGGTGGCACCGCTGCCCCGGCCTGCCCCTGCTCGCTCCCCTGCGCGCTCACCTGCCCGCTCACCGGGCCGCGCGCCGGCCGGCCGAGCGCGCCGTCGGGCGTCCGCTCGTCGTCGGGTCCCAGGGTCACCGGGACACTCTCGCACGCCTGGCCGTGTGCGCGGTGCACGGATCGCGACATGGGCGACGTGAACGACGTGGAGGACGACACGAGCGACGTGAACGCCGCGGGCGTCGTGGGCCGACACACCGTGAGGGCGGCCACCCGGGGGTGGCCGCCCTCACGGACGGGGAGTCGTGCGCGTCGACTCAGGCCTGAGCGGCCGTGTTCTCGCGCTTCTCCTTGATCTTGGCCTTCTTGCCCCGCAGGCCGCGCAGGTAGTACAGCTTCGCGCGGCGGACGTCACCGCGGGTGACGACCTCGATGGACTCCAGCGAGGGCGCGTGCACGGGGAACGTGCGCTCGACGCCGACCTGGAAGCTGATCTTGCGGACGGTGAACGTCTCGCGGACGCCCGCACCCTGGCGGGCGATGACGACGCCCTGGAACGCCTGGACGCGCGAGCGGTTGCCCTCGACGACCTTGACGTTGACCTTGACGGTGTCGCCCGGGCGGAACTCCGGGATGTCGGACCGCAGCGCGGCGGCGTCGACCTGGTCCAGCGTGTGCATGCTGATCTCCTCGTCCTGCGCACGGGTCAGGAGCGTGATGTCGGGGGCGGGCACGCGTCACGCGCGGGCTCGTCCCGGTGGTCTGGTCGTGGTGCGTCCGGACCGGCTCGGCCGGGACCGGTGGGTCGTCGGTCGTCTCCCCCGTGGCAGAGACGCGACCGCGCGCGCACCAGCGGACAAGTCTGCCACAGGGCTGGAGACGCCGGGTAATCGGGCGCCGGGTCGGCGACCTGACGCGCGACGAGGCGTGACGTGAGGCGATGTGACGTGACGTGACCGAGGGCGCCTCACCCGTCGCCGGGTCGCGACGCCGGAGGTGCCGCCGGCTCGTCGTGCTGCGCGAGCACCTCCCGGTCGTGCCGGTCGAGCGCACCCTCGTCGAGCGCCGCCAGCATGTCCGGACGGCGCTGCGCGGTGCGGTGCAGCGCCTCGTCGCGACGCCACCGCGCGATCCGGGCGTGGTGGCCCGAGAGCAGCACGTCGGGGACGTCGAGCCCACGCCACGACGGCGGCTTGGTGTACACGGGGTACTCGAGCAGCCCCGCCTCGCCGTGCGACTCCTCCACGAGCGAGTGCGGGTTGCCGACGACTCCCGGCAGCAGCCGCGCGACCGCCTCGACGAGCACGAGCGCGGCGACCTCACCGCCGTTGAGCACGTAGTCGCCGATCGAGTACTCCGTCACGCGCACGCCCGCGGCGCGGTAGTGCTCGGCGACCCGGGCGTCGATCCCCTCGTACCTCCCGCAGGCGACGACGAGGTGCGCGTCCTGCGCGAGCGCGTGCGCCGTGCGCTGCGTGAGGACCTCGCCCGACGGCGTCGGCAGCAGCAGGTGCGCCCCCGGCGTGAGGACGTCGTCGAGCGCCGCGCCCCACACGTCCGGCCGCATCACCATGCCCGCGCCACCGCCGAACGGGGTGTCGTCGACCGTCCGGTGCCGGTCGGTGGTCCAGTCGCGCAGGTCGTGCACGCGCAGGTCGAGGATCCCCGCCTCGCGCGCCTTGCCGACGAGCGAGAGCCGCAGCGGCGCGAGGTAGTCCGGGAAGATCGTCAGGACGTCGACGCGCACGGGGGTCAGCCGTCCCGACCGTCGGGGCCCGCGGCGTCCGGCGCCGAGTCCTCGTCGGGACCGTCCGGGCCGCCCGACGTCTCGTCGGACACCACGAGGTTCGCCGCGTCCGACGCGAGCAGGCCGCCCGGCGGGTCGAGCACGACCCGACCGCCCGGCACGTCCACGACCGGCACGATCGCCCGCACGAACGGCACGAGCGTGCGCGCGCCGTCCGGCTCACGCAGGACGAGCACGTCCTGCGCCGGCAGGTGCTCGAGCCCGACGACCTCGCCCAGCACACGACCGTCGACGTGCTCGACGCGCAGCCCGCGCAGCTCGTGCGGGTACCAGGCGTCCTCCTCGTCGGAGGTCTCGTCCTCCACCACCAGCGACACACCGCGCAGCGCCTCGGCCGCGCTGCGGTCGCTCACCTGCGCGAACGTCGCGTACCAGCGTCCCTGCTGGACGCGCGTGCGCACCACGGTCAGCGGCCCGACGCCCGCACGGTCGGTGCCGAGCACCGTCCCGTCGGCAAGGCGCTCGTCGGGGGTGTCGGTCCGCAGGTCGAGCGCGACCTCGCCGCGCAGCCCGTGCGCGCGTCCGACGCGTGCCACCGTCAGCAGCATGTGGGGGTCCTCCTCAGGACGGGTTCGGGACGACGAGAGGCCCGGCCCCAGGGTAGGGGCCGGGCCTCTCGTCACGCGGCTCGGTGGCCGCGCGACGGCTCGTGCTCGTCGGCTCCGCGGGTCAGCGGCGGTCGACGTCGACCACGTCGACGCGCACCGGACCCTCGGTCGACAGCGCGCCGACGACCGTCCGCAGCGCCTTCGCGGTGCGGCCGCTGCGGCCGATCACGCGCCCGAGGTCGTCCGGGTGGACCCGGACCTCGAGCAGCTCACCACGGCGCAGCGCCACCGCGCTCACCCGGACGTCGTCCGGGTGGTCGACGATGCCGCGCACCAGGTGCTCGAGCGCGTCGGCGAGCATCAGGCCTGCTCGTCCTCGGCGGCGGCCTCGGCCGGCGCCTCGTCGGCCGGCGCCTCGTCGGCGACGACCTTCTTCTCGGACGCCGTCGCCTTGACCTTCTCGGCGTCGGCGGCGGCAGCCTCGACGGCGGCCTTCGGGTCGGCCTTGCCGGCCTTGACCTTCAGCGTGCCCTCGGCACCCGGCAGGCCCTTGAACTTCTGCCAGTCGCCGGTGACCTTGAGGAGCGCGAGCACCTGCTCGGTCGGCTGCGCGCCGACGCCGAGCCAGTACTGCGCACGCTCCGAGGAGATGTCGATGAGCGACGGCTCCTCGGTCGGGTGGTACTTGCCGATCTCCTCGATGACGCGACCGTCACGCTTGGTGCGCGAGTCCGCGACGACGACACGGTAGTACGGCGCCCGGATCTTGCCGAGACGCTTCAGACGGATCTTGGTGGCCACGTTGTGGTCTTCTCCTGGGATTCAGCAGGGTGCCCCGCCAGCCTGCCCGTGGGGTTGGGCGGCCGGAGGCGGCGAAGGACGCGACGAGAGCAGGTAGAGGGGCTGCACCCGACGTGTACAGCCGACCATCATGCCAGACGTTCGGCGGCCTTCCCAAGCCGCGCGCGGTCGACCACGTACCAGCCGATCGCGACGGCCGACGCGGCCAACGCTGCCAGCAGGAGCCACGGCGCGGCGTCGCCGAGTCGGGCCACCACCCACGAGTCGCCGAGCAGGATCGACAGCGTCGAGCGGGGCGCGCCCACGTCGCCCCCGTCGTACATCGCGGCGTAGCCGACGAGCACGCCGAGGCCGATGCCCCACGCGAACCTGCGGTACCGCCGCGGCGCGTGACCGACCTGCTTGCGCACGGCGCCGAGGCCGACCAGCGGCAGCGTCACGAGCCACGCGGCAGCGACGGGCAGCGCGATCGTCACGGGCGCCAGGGCGAGCACGACGAGCACGAACCAGCCGGCCGCGTAGAGCTTTGCGGCCACCCCGAGCACGACCCCGAGCCAGACGACCGCTGCGGCAACGACGTCGGCGACCGTCGGGCGGTTGCGCGCTGGGGCTGTCACGACGGCCGGGGCGGCTGGCAGCGTGCCGCTCCCGGCACCGACGGTCGGCGCGGAGGAGGCAGGGTCTGCCTCGTCCGGTGCGGCACTGCTCGGCGTGGCGCTGCTCACGGAGAACTCCTGTCGACGCGCGACCGCACGGTGCGGTCGCGCGCAGCGAACCAGACGGAGTCCGGAAGATGCCAGTTCGACCTGCACGTTCACCCGTCTGGGCTCGACGCATTTCCCCGTGCGGGCTGGACCGGGGACTCGACACCGGTCACGTCCGTCAGACGTGACGCGTGCCGCGCAGGACGACCGCGGCGGGCTCGTGCAGCGTGCTCACGTCCGTGCGCGGGTCGCGGTCGTACACGACGACGTCGGCGCTCGCGCCCTCGGCGATGGCGTCCACGCCGAGCCACGCGCGGGTGCGCCAGCTCGCCGCGGCGACGACGTCACGGGCCGGGATGCCCGCCGCCGCGAGCTCGGCCGCCTCGTCGGCGATCCGGCCGTGCCCGATCGTGCCGCCCGCGTCCGTCCCCACCAGGACCGGCACGCCCGCGTCGTGCAGGTCGCGCACGTGGGCGTGGCGTCGCGCCCCCATGGCGCGCATGCGTGCCGCGAACCGGGGGAACCGCGCGGCACCCTGGTCGGCGATCGCGTCGAACTGCGCGACCTGGAGCAGCGTGGCGGTCACCGGGATGCCGAGCGTCGCGATCCGGTCGACGTGCGCGGGTGTCGCGCCCGTCGCGTGCTCGAGGCAGTCCACGCCGGCGTCCAGGAGCGCGTCGAGCGACTCGGTGGCGAACGTGTGGGCCGTCACGCGCGCACCGCTGTCGTGCGCCGCACCCACGGCGTCCCCGAGCACGTCGTCGGGCCACAGCGGCGTCAGGTCGCCGCCGCCCGGCAGGTCCCGGTCGATCCAGTCGGCGACCAGCTTGACCCAGCCGTCGCCGCGCACCGCCTCGTGCCGCACCGCGCCGGGCAGGTCGCGCACGTCCTCGAGCTCGAGCCCGTAGTGCCGCAGGTACCGCTTGGGCCGCGCGAGGTGGTGGCCCGCGCGGATGAGTCGCGGCAGGTCCGGGCGCGCGTGCACCCAGGAGGTGTCCGCGGGCGAGCCCGCGTCGCGCACGAGCAGGACCCCCGAGTCGCGGTCGGCGACCGCCTGCCGCTCGGCGGTCACGGCGTCGACGGCGCCGTCCGCCGCGAGCCCGATGTGGCAGTGCACGTCGACCAGCCCGGGCAGCACCCAGCCCTCGAGCCTCGTCGTCGCGCCGCCCGCGGGGCGCTCGAACGTGAGCCGCCCGCCGACGACCCACACGTCGCCCACCTCGCGGTCGTCGTCGAGCACGACGGTGCCCGTCAGGTGCAGGACCTCGGGCGGACTCATGGGCGGGCGCGCCTCGCCGTCAGCGACCCAGGAACTTCTCGAGGCCCGCGGGCAGCTCGAGCGAGGCGGGGTCCGGCTCGGGTGCCTGGCGGCCGAGGCCGAACGCCGAGCCGGCGGGCGCGCTCGTCGCGGGGCGCCCCTCGAGCGCGGCCTTCTCCTGCGCGGCGCGCTTCGCCGGGTTGCCCGACTTGCCGCGCACCTTGCGCTGCGGCGCCGCCTTGCCACGCGCCTTCTTGCCCATGCCGGGCAGGTTCCCCATGCCGGGCATCGCGCCGGGCATGCCGCCCGACTTCGCCATCTGCCGCATCATCTTCTGCGCGCCGTCGAACCGCTCGAGGAGCTGGTTGACGTCGGTGGGCGTGGTGCCCGAGCCGCGCGCGATCCGGGCGCGCCGGGACCCGTTGATGATCTTCGGGTTGTCCCGCTCGGCGGGCGTCATCGAGTGGATGATCGCCTCGATGCGGTCCACCTCGCGCTCGTCGAAGTTGTCGAGCGCGTCGCGCATCTGCGCCATGCCCGGCAGCATCCCGAACATCTTCTTGAGCGAGCCCATCTTGCGCAGCTGCTGCATCTGCTGCAGGAAGTCCGCGAGCGTGAACCCCTCGCCGCTCGCGAGCTTGCCGGCCATCTCCTGGGCCTGCTGCTCGTCGAACGCCTTCTCGGCCTGCTCGATGAGCGTGAGGACGTCGCCCATGTCGAGGATGCGCGACGCCATGCGGTCCGGGTGGAAGACCTCGAAGTCCGTGAGCTTCTCGCCCGTGCTCGCGTACATGATCGGTCGGCCGGTGACCGACGCGACCGACAGCGCGGCACCACCGCGCGCGTCGCCGTCGAGCTTGGACAGCACGACGCCCGTGAACCCGACGCCGTCGGCGAACGCCTGCGCCGTGGTCACGGCGTCCTGACCGATCATCGCGTCGATCACGAACAGGATCTCGTCGGGCTGCACGGCGTCGCGGATGTCCGCGGCCTGGGCCATCAGCTCGGCGTCGACGCCGAGCCGGCCGGCGGTGTCGACGATGAGCACGTCGTGCTGACGCGCCCGCGCCGTCTCGAGGCCCGCACGCGCGACCGCGACCGGGTCGGCCCCGGCGGGCAGCACGTCGTCGGCGCCCTGGTTGCCCGGGTGCGGCGCGAACACCGGCACGCCCGCGCGCTCACCCACGACCTGCAGCTGCGTCACCGCGTTCGGACGCTGCAGGTCCGCCGCGACGAGCAGCGGCGTGTGCCCCTCGCCCTTGAGCTGCAGCGCGAGCTTGCCCGCGAGCGTCGTCTTGCCCGCACCCTGCAGTCCCGCGAGCAGGATGACGGTGGGCGGGTTCTTCGCGAAGCGCAGCGTGCGCGTCTCGCCGCCGAGGATCGCGACGAGCTCGTCGTTGACGATCTTGACGACCTGCTGCGCCGGGTTCAGCGCCTGCGACACCTCGGCCGACAGCGCGCGCTCGCGCACCGCGCCCGTGAACTGGCGCACCACGGGCACCGCGACGTCCGCGTCGAGCAGCGCGCGACGGATCTCGCGCACCGTGGCGTCGACGTCCGCCTCGGACAGCCGGCCCTTGGTGCGCAGGTTCTTGAACGTCGACGTCAGACGGTCGGACAGAGTGGCGAACACGTGCGTCCTCGCGGGAGAGGGATCAGGGTCGTCCCAGGGTACCCGGGGTGCCCGTCGCCCGGTCGCCCAGCCGCTCGCGCGCCCGCGCGACGAGGTCGTCGACGAGCCGCCCGCGCCACTGGCTCCACGCCGCGGTGCCCGCGGCCACCGCGTCCGCCTCGGTGAGCAGCCGCAGCGCGTGCAGCAGGTCCCCCCGGTGGTCGACCGCCTCGAGCAGCCGCGCGACGGTCGCGGGGTCGTCCGGGTCCGCGCTCGTCGCGAGCTCGACGAGCGTCAGGTGCTCCCGCACGAGCCGCGCGACGTCCGCCGCCACGTGCTCGCCGAAGCCCATGCGCTCGACGACCGGCCCCGCGAGGCGGGCGCCCTCGACCGAGTGGTCCCCCGCGCCCGCGCGCTTGCCGATGTCGTGCAGCAGCGCCGCGAGCAGCAGCGTGTCGCTCGGCGCACCCGACGCGAGCGCCGCGACGTTCGCCGCGGTCTCGACCATGTGCCGGTCCACCGTGTGCCGGTGCACGGGCGAGCGCTGCGGCCGGTTGCGCACGCCGGCCCACTCCGGGATCCAGGTGGTCACGACGCCCGCGAGGTCGAGCGCCTCCCAGATCGGCACCTGCGCGTGCCCCGCGCCGAGGACCTGCAGCAGGTAGGTGCGCGCCTGACGCGGCCACGGGGTCGACGGCGCCGGCGTCACGGTGAGGTGCTGCACCGACACCGGTGACAGCTGCAGGCCGGTGCGCGCCGCCGTCGCGGCCGCGCGCAACGCGAGCAGCGGGTCGTTCTCCGGCACCGCGTCGACGGCGAGCACGATCTCGTCGTTGTGCTGCACGAGGCCCTCGGCGATGGGCCGCAGCCGCGGGGGAAGCCGGCGGCCGCGCACGAGCCGCGGCCCCCGCGCGGGCCGTTCGAGCGCCTGGCGCGCGTTGCGTGCCGTGGTGTCCAGCGCGTACGAGATGATCCGCGCGGCCTCCGCGACGCTCGCGAGCAGGTCGTCGCGGTCGTCGAACCCGACGAGCTCGGCGACCTCGTCCTGGTCGGCCAGCAGGAGGCGGTTGGTGTGGCGACGCGTCGCCACCTGGACGGCGTCACGCACGTCGAGCAGGTGCGCGTAGGCGTGGTCGACCGCGCCGTGCGGGCGGTCCGTGAGCCACGTCGCCGCGAGCGCCGAGAGCACCACGGCGTCCCGGATCCCGCCGCGCGCCTCCTTGAGCTCGGGCTCGATGAGGTACGCGAGCTCGCCGTGCCGCTCCGCGCGCTGGCGGGTCGAGGCGAGCAGCTCCGGCAGACGACGACGCGCCGCGGCACGCCAGTCCTCGAGCAGCGCGGACGTCGCCCGTGCGATCACCACGGGGTCCCCCGCGACGTGCTGCAGGTCGAGCATCCCCACCGCCGCGGGCAGGTCCTTGGACGCGACCTGCCGGCACTGCGCCAGCGAGCGCACCGAGTGGTCGAGGTCGAGGCCCGCGTCCCAGATCGGGTACCACAGCCGCTGCGCGAGCGACTGCAGGTCCTGCGCGGACCGCGAGCGCCCCTCGTGCACCAGCAGCAGGTCGAGGTCGGAGACCGGGCTCGCGTCGCCGCGGCCGACCGAGCCGACCACGCCGAGCGCGACGCCCGCCGCGTCCTCGCCCGCGGTGGCCTCGGCCCAGAGCTCCGCGAGCCGGTGACGCACCAGGCCGGAGATCCGGCTGCGGCGTGCCACGCCGTCGCTCGTCGGGCCCGTCAGCGCGCTCGCGAGGTCGAGCCGCTCGACACGCAGGTCCCGCACCCCACGAGCGGGGTACGGGACCTGCGTGTCGTTCGCGTCCCCGGCCGCGCCCCCCACAGGCGACCGTTCGTCGGACATCGTGGCTACAGCGCGTCGTCGCCGTGCTCACCGGTGCGGACGCGAGCCACGTCCTCCACCGGCACGACCCAGACCTTGCCGTCGCCGATCTTGCCGGTCTGCGCCGCGCGCACCAGGACCTCCACGACCCCGGCGACGTCCTCGTCCGCGACCAGCACGTCGATCTTCACCTTCGGGACCAGGTCGACGGTGTACTCCGCGCCGCGGTAGACCTCGGTGTGACCGCGCTGACGGCCGTAGCCGCTCGCCTCGCTCACGGTCAGACCGCGGACACCCGCCGCCTCGAGGGCCGACTTCACGTCGTCCAGCCGGTGCGGCTGGATGACCGCCGTCACGAGCTTCGTCATCACTTCACCTCCGTCACGACCCGGGCGCCGCCCAGGGTCTCGTACGCGGACTCACCGTGCACCGCGAGGTCGATACCGCCGACCTCGACGTCCTCGCTGACCCGCCACCCCATCGTCGCCTTGAGGGCGAGCCCGATGACGAGGGTGACCACACCGGAGAACACGACCGCGACCAGGGCGATGATGACCTGGATGAGCAGCTGGTCGACCCCGCCGCCGAAGAGCAGGCCGGTGTCCGCGGCGAGGAAGCCGATGAGCACCGTGCCGACGAGACCACCGACGAGGTGGACGCCGACGACGTCGAGCGAGTCGTCGTAGCCGAACTTGTACTTCAGGCCCACGGCGAGGGCGCAGAGCACGCCCGCGATGACACCGAGGATGATCGAGGTGACCGGGCGCAGCGCGCCTGCTGCCGGGGTGATCGCGACGAGGCCGGCGACGATCCCGGACGCGGCACCGAGCGACGTGGCGTGGCCGTCACGGATCTTCTCGGTGACGAGCCAGCCGATGATGGCCGCGGCCGTCGCGGCCGTGGTGTTGACCCACGCGAGACCCGCGTTGCCGTCGGCCGTGAAGGCGGAGCCCGCGTTGAAGCCGAACCAGCCGAACCACAGGAGGGCGGCGCCGAGCATCACGAACGGCAGGTTGTGGGGACGCATCGGCTCCTTGCCGAAGCCCTTGCGCTTGCCGATGATCAGCGCGAGCACGAGACCTGCGACACCGGCGTTGATGTGGACGACGGTGCCACCGGCGAAGTCGATGGGCGTCGTGTTGGCGACGCCGTCCGTCACTCCGAAGATCGACGCCGCGATCGAGCCGTCCGCACCCGAGAGGAGGCCGCCGCCCCAGACCATGTGCGCCATCGGGAAGTACGCGAGCGTGACCCAGGCGGCGACGAACACCAGCCAGGTGCCGTACTTCACGCGGTCCGCGAGCGAACCGCTGATGAGCGCGACCGTGATGATGGCGAACGTCACCTGGAAGGCCACACCCACGGCCGCCGGGACGCCGAAGCCGTCGATGATGAACTCGCCCGAGTCGTCCCACAGCGTCCCGGCCAGACCGAACTGGTCGAACGGGTTGCCGAAGATTCCGGCGACGTCGCTGCCGTACGACATCGACCAGCCCCAGAGCACGTAGACGATGACCGTCACGGCGATCGCGCCGAAGGACATCATCATCATGTTCAGGACGGACTTGCCGCGGACCATGCCGCCGTAGAAGAACGCCAGCGCAGGCGTCATGAGCAGCACCAAGGACGCTGACGTCAGCATCCAGGCTGTCGCTCCGGTGTCCAGCTCCATGAGTCGCTTCTCCCCTCGCCAGCCCGGGGTGGCTGGTCGCGGACAACATTCGGGGAGCGGCGTTTCGCCGGGCGGCTGCGGGCGTTACCGGCAGGTGACAAGGGCCACCCCCGTGTAAACGTTCGGTTTCGCGCCGCCGGGCTCGTCCAGGTTGACCGAAGCGTCCGGCGGCGTGCGCTACTGCAGGAGGCCGTCGACGAACGCCTCGGCGTCGAACGGCGCGAGGTCGTCGGGACCCTCGCCGAGGCCGACGAGCTTGACGGGCACCCCCAGCTCGCGCTGCACGGCCACGACGATGCCACCCTTGGCCGTGCCGTCGAGCTTGGTGAGCACGATGCCGGTGACGCCGGCGACCTCGCCGAACACGCGCGCCTGCTGCAGGCCGTTCTGGCCGGTGGTGGCGTCGAGGACGAGCAGCACCTCGGTCAGCGGCGCCTCCTTGGTGATGACGCGCGTGATCTTGCCGAGCTCGTCCATGAGGCCGGACTTGTTCTGCAGCCGGCCCGCGGTGTCGACGACGACGACGTCGACGTCCGCCTGCTTGCCCGTGCGCACGGCCTCGAACGCGACCGAAGCTGGGTCGGCGCCCTCGCGCTCGGAGCGCACGGTCGGCACGCCGACGCGCGAGCCCCACGTCTCGAGCTGGTCCGCGGCGGCGGCGCGGAACGTGTCGGCGGCGCCGAGCACGACGGACCGGTCCTCGGCGACGAGCAGGCGCGCGAGCTTGCCGATGGTCGTCGTCTTCCCGGTGCCGTTGACACCGACGACCAGCACGACGGCGGGCGTGCGAGTCCCGTCCGGCGCGACCGTGGGGGCGGTGCGCAGCTCGCGGTCGAGCGTCGGGTCGACGAGCTCGAGGAGCTGCGCGCGCAGCAGCGCGCGCACGTGCGCGGGGTCCTTGAGGCCCTCGACGCGCACGCGGGTGCGCAGCGCCTCGATGAGCTCGCCGGAGGGCCCGGCGCCGACGTCGGCGAGCAGGAGCGTCTCCTCGAGCTCGTCCCAGTCGTCCTCGGACAGGTGGTCGCGGGACAGGACGGCGAGCAGGCGCGTGCCGAGCGGCGAGCCCGAGCGGGACAGGCGGTCGCGGAGCCTGGCGAGCCGGCCCGCGGCGGGTGCGGGCACCTCGACGACGACCGCGTCCGCGAGCGCCGCGTCCTGCGGCGCCACGACGTCGAGCTCGACGCCGGCCGGGACCGTGGCGGTGGCCTCGTCGGTACCGAGCCCCGCGGTGGGCGGCACGTCGAGCGCGACGCCGGACGCGTCGCCGTCGGGTGCGCCGGCCTGCGTGGGGACGTGCTCGACCGTCGAGGTCGGCGAGGTGGTCTCGTCGTCGTCGCGCGTGCGGCGGCGCGAGACGAACAGGGTCGCGACGACCGCGACGAGCGCGATCGGCACACCGGCGGCGATGAGTGTGGTCAGGGCATCGGGGCTCACGCCCACAGTCTGACGGCGCACGGGTGCGCGGCGCGAACCCTGCGCGCGACCACAGCGCGTGACGCGCGTGACCGCGGCTGGGCACGCGCATCACCGCCCGCGGTGTGGACGCGCCCGGGACCGGGTCCGGGCAGGCGATTCGTTTCGCACCATCGCGGTGGCGCGGACGCGGTGGGTACGTTCACAGACCGATGCGCCCGACCCTCGGTCGTGTCCAGGAGAGCGTTGTCCACCTCGGAGGTACGCCATGCACCGCACACCCGCGCACCGGGTGCCGCCCACGCTCAGACGCGTGCGCCTGACCATCGCCGCGATCGTCGTCGGCGCCCTCGCCGGCACGCTCGGCCTCGCGTCCGCCCTCGGTGCCACCGCGGCCACCGTCGACCCCGGCGCCTGGTACGTGCTCGTCAACCGCAAGAGCGACAAGGTCCTCGACGTGCAGGGGCACGCCACGACCGACGGGTCACCCCTCGTCCAGGCGACGCGCACCGACGCGACCAGCCAGCAGTTCCGGCTCGTCGCGGCCGGCGACGGGTCGTACGAGCTGCTGCACCGCGCCTCGGGCAAGGTCGTCGACCTGTGGGAGTGGAGCACGGCCGACGGCGCCACCTTCCGGCTGTACCGCGACCTCGACGGCGCGAACCAGCGGTTCCGGCTCGTCGACCAGTCCGGCTACGTCCGCCTGGTCAACCAGCACTCCGGCAAGGTCGTGCAGGTCGCGGGCGCGTCCACCGCCGACGGAGCGGCCGTGGTGCAGGGCACGGACACCAAGTCCTACCACCAGCAGTGGGCCCTGGTGAAGGTCGGCAGCGGCACCGCACCCACGTCGAGCGCCCCGCCCACCACGACCCCGACGACCCCGCCCGCCACGGGCAGCTGGCCGAGCGCGACCGGGCAGCAGAAGGTGTCCTCGACCATCGCCGTGAGCGGCACGTTCGACGGCCGGCTCGTGCGCTACTACGGCATCTCGTCGGGCGGGCAGGACGAGTCCCAGCCGCCGATGTTCCAGCTCTCGGACGGCGCGGTGCTCAAGAACGTCATCCTCGGCTCGGGCGCCGGCGACGGCGTGCACTGCACGGGCACCTGCACGCTGCAGAACGTGTGGTGGGAGGACGTCGAGGAGGACGCCGCGACCCTCAAGGGCAGCTCACCGTCGCAGGTCATGACCGTCGACGGCGGCGGCGCGCGGTCGGCGTCCGACAAGGTGTTCCAGCACAACGGCCCGGGCACGTTCGTCATCAAGAACTTCCAGGCGACGGACATCGGCAAGCTGTACCGCTCGTGCGGCAACTGCTCCAAGCAGTACGCGCGCACCGTCGTCGTGCAGGGCGTCACCGTCACGGTGCCCGCCAAGTCGCTCGTCGGGATCAACCCCAACCTCGGCGACCGCGCGACGCTGTCCGGCATCACGGTCGTCGGCGACACGTCCCGCAAGGTCGCGATCTGCGAGGAGTACCGGGGCGTCACCTCGGGCGAGCCGACGAAGGTCGCCTCGGGTCCCAGCGCGGCGTGCGGGTACGACCCTGCCGCGGTCGGCTACCGCTGACGACCGACCGCGTGGCGTGCGGCCCCGCGTCGTCCGGCTCCCGGACGGCGCGGGGTCCGCACGGGGTCAGCGCCAGGTCAGCCGTGCCGGCGCAGCGGGATCGCGCGCGCGGCCTTCTCGCGGGCGCGGTGCAGACCCGCCTGCAGGTCGTCGACGTGCAGGTAGCCCTCGCCCTGCTCAGCCGTCGCGCGCAGGAAGTCCGCGAGCGACAGGTCGACCGGCTCGGCCTCGGCGGCACGGGCCGCGTCCACCTGGTCCGGGGCCGGGTTCTTGCGCGCCCGCCAGCCGCGGCGGAACGCCCGCAGGGGTGACTCGTCGTCACGCCGCTCGTCGGCGTCGGACGTGCTGGCGACGAGCAGCACGAGACCCGCCACGGCGAGGGCGACGAGGACTCCGATGATGACGGGAAGCACGGGTCAATTCTCGCCCCGGGCACCCGCGACCGCTCACCGAGGGGCGAGGTCCCACGACTTCCCACACACGATCTTCACGCCGCCCGGGCGTCAGGCGGAGTCGCGCATCCGCTGGCTCACGACGGTCGTCACGCCGTCCCCGCGCATGGTCACGCCGTAGAGCGCGTCCGCGATCTCCATCGTGCGCTTCTGGTGCGTCACGACGATGAGCTGCGAGTCCTCCTGCAGCTCACGGAAGATCTCCAGGAGCCGCCCGAGGTTGGCGTCGTCGAGCGCCGCCTCGACCTCGTCCATGACGTAGAACGGGCTGGGCCGGGCCCTGAAGATCGCGACGAGGAGCGCGACCGCGGTGAGCGAGCGCTCACCGCCGGACAGCAGCGACAACCGCTTGACCTTCTTGCCCGCGGGACGTGCCTCGACCTCGATGCCCGTGGTGAGCATGTCGCCCGGGTCGGTCAGGACGAGCCTGCCCTCGCCGCCCGGGAACAGCCGCGGGAACACGTCGTCGAACGCCGCCGCGGTGTCGCGGTACGCCTCGGCGAACACCTGCTCCACGCGCTCGTCGATCTCCTTGACGATCTCCAGCAGGTCCGCGCGGGACTTCTTGAGGTCCGCGAGCTGGTCGACGAGGAACTTGTGCCGCTCCTCGAGCGCGGCGAACTCCTCGAGCGCGAGCGGGTTGACCCGGCCCAGGAGCGAGAGGGCGCGCTCCGCGGCGCGCAGCCGCTTCTCCTGCTGCTCGCGCACGTACGGCACGTGCGTGGGCGCCTCGGGGTCCGGCTCGGTGCCGGGTGCGACGACGACCGGCACGTCGCGGTGCGGCCCGAACTCGTCCAGCAGCACCGCGGGATCCAGGCCGAGCTCCTCGACGGCGCGCGTCTCGAGCTGCTCGATGCGCAGCCGCTGCTGCGTGCGCGCCACCTCGTCCCGGTGCGCGACGTCCGTGAGCCGCCCGAGCTCCGCCGCCTGCTGCTCGACCGTGACGCGCGCCGCCCCGATCGCCTCGTCGCGCCGCGCCCGCGCCGCCTCGGCGGACTCGCGCTCGTCGGACGCCCGCCGCAGGGACCCCTCCAGCAGCGAGAGCGTGCGCGTCGCACCCGCACGCACCGCCTCGGCCACGGCGGCCTGCCGGGCCCGCTCCCGCTCGCGCTCCTGCGCGCGCTCGCGCGCGACCCGCTCGGCGCGTGCCGCGCGTTCGAGCGACTCGGCGCGTCCCGCGAGGGCGCGGGCGCGCTCCTCGGCCGTGCGCAGGGTCAGGCGGGCCTCGGTCTCGCGCTGCCGCGCGGCCGTCGCCGCCTCGAGCAGTGCGTCACGACGGGCCGTGCCCTGCGTGATCTGCGCCTCGCTCTCCCCCGGCTCGACCTCGGCCGCGGCGAGCCGTGCCGTGAGCTCGGCGAGCTGCGCGGTGTCCTCCTCGAGCGTGCGCGACGCCGCGTCGAGCGACGCCTGCACGCGCTCCGCCTCCGCCCGCGCGGCACGCGCCGTGGACCCCAGGTTCCCGAGCTGCTCGGCCACCGCCGCGAGCTGCGCGTCGGACTCGTTGAGCCGTTCGAGCGTCTCGTCGTACCGCGTGCGCGCCTCGCCGCGCTCCTGCGTGGCGCGGGCGAGCGCGAACCGGAGCCGCTCGGCGTCGGCGGCCGCCGCCTGCGCGGCCTGACGGGCCTGGTCGAGCGCCGCCTGCAGGTGCAGCGCGCTCGGCGCGCTCGCCGACCCGCCGGACGCGCGGGTCGCGGACAGCACGTCACCGGTCCGGGTCGCGACGACGAGCCCGGGCGCCTGCGCGAGCACCGCGCGCGCCCCCGCGAGGTCGTCCACGACGACGACGTCGGCCAGGAGCGCGTGGACCGTCCCGCGCACGTTCTCGGGCGCCCGCACGAGGTCGACCGCGGGGACCGCACCCGCGGGCAGGTCCGCCGGGAGGTCACGCGGCACGGCCGTCCCGCCGCCCACGAGCAGGCTCGCGCGGCCCGCGTCCTGCGTGCGCAGCCAGCGGATCGCGTCGACCGCCGCCCCGAGCGACTCGACGGCGACCGCGTCCGCGGTGGCGCCGAGCGCGGCGACGACCGCTTCCTCGTCGACCGGGTCCACGGCGAGCAGCGCCGCGACCGAGCCGATCGTCCCCGGCAGCGAGTCCGCCGCGAGCAGGGCCCCCGCGCCGTCCTTGCGCGTGAGGCTCAGCTCGAGCGTCTCGGCGCGCGACTCCTGGTTGGCGCGCTCACGCTCCGCGGCGGCCAGCGCCTCCGTCAGCTCGGCGACGCGGGCGGTGGCGGTCTCGAGCGCCTCGGCGGCCGACTCGTGCGCGGCGTCGAGGCCCTCCTCGCCCTCCTCGGCGCCCGCGACCTGCGACTCCAGCGCCGCGAACCGCGCGGTCGCCTCCGCACCGCGACGCTCGGCGGCGACGAGGGTCTCCTGGAGCCGGCCCAGCTCGGCCTGCGTCGCCTCGACGCGGCTGCGGCGCGCCGCGACCTGACCCGCGAGGCGCGCCACGCCCTCACGCCGGTCCGCGGCACCGCGCAGCGCCGTCGCGAGCTCCTTCTCCGCGTCCGCGGCCTGCTGCTCGACCTCCTGCCGCGCGGCGACCGCCGCGTCGAGCGCCGCGCGCGCGAGGTCCACCTCCGCGGCGAGCTCCGCCTCGGCCTGCCGCACGCGTCCCGCCTGCGCGGCCAGGTCGTCAGGGTCGCGTCCGTCCGTGCGCTCGGGCACCGCGGCGCCCAGCAGCCGCACCCGGTCCGCCGCGAGCGACGCGGTGCCGCGCAGCCGCTCGCGCAGCGACGACAGCCGGTACCAGACCTCGCTGACCTGGGAGAGCTCCGGGGCGGCCTCGGCGGCCTCGCGCTCGAGGGTCGCGAGGTGGGCGCGCGTGCGGGCGAGCGCCGACTCGACCTCCTCGCGCTGGCGCGCGACCGCGGTCTCGTCGGCGATCTCCTGCTCGAGCTGGGCGGTCAGCTGCGCGAGGTCGTCCGCGAGCAGCCGGGCCCGCGCGTCCCGCAGGTCGGCCTGCACCACGGCGGCCTTGCGCGCGACCTCGGCCTGACGGCCCAGCGGGCCGAGCTGACGGCGGATCTCGGCGGTGAGGTCGCCCAGGCGCGTGAGGTTGGCCTGCATCGCGTCGAGCTTGCGCAGCGCCTTCTCCTTGCGCTTGCGGTGCTTGAGGACGCCGGCGGCCTCCTCGATGAACCCGCGCCGCTCCTCGGGCGTCGCGCGCAGCACCGCGTCGAGCTGGCCCTGCCCGACGATCACGTGCATCTCGCGGCCCAGCCCGGAGTCCGAGAGCAGGTCCTGGATGTCGAGCAGACGGCAGCCCTGACCGTTGATCGCGTACTCCGAGCCGCCGTTGCGGAACAGCGTCCGGCTGATGGTGACCTCGGTGTACTCGATCGGCAGCGCGCCGTCGGTGTTGTCGATGGTCAGCGCGACCTCGGCGCGACCGAGCGGCGGACGCCCCGCGGTGCCCGCGAAGATGACGTCCTCCATCTTGCCGCCGCGCAGGGACTTGGCGCCCTGCTCCCCCATGACCCACGCGAGCGCGTCGACGACGTTCGACTTGCCGGAGCCGTTCGGGCCGACCACGCACGTGACGCCCGGCTCGAAGCTCAACGTCGTCGCCGAGGCGAACGACTTGAACCCGCGCAGGGTCAACGTCTTGAGGTGCACGTCCGCGAGTGTAGGTGGACCGCGGTCCCGAGCCGGGGACGTGCGCGACGAACCGGCCGCACCGGGGCGCTCGCCCCTGCCCGACCCGTCCGGGATGTCACAGGCCGGGGAACCACAGCCCGATCTCGCGCTCGGCCGACTCCGGGGAGTCCGAGCCGTGCACGATGTTCTCGATGACCTTCCGGCCCCAGTCGCGCGCGAGGTCGCCGCGGATCGTGCCGGGGGCCGCGACCGTCGGGTCGGTCGCGCCCGCGAGCGAGCGGAAGCCCTCGACGACCCGCTGGCCCTCGACCACGGCCGCGACGACCGGGCCCGAGAGCATGAAGTCGACGAGCGGCTGCAGGAACGGCTTGCCGGCGTGCTCGGCGTAGTGCTCCGCGAGCAGCTCGGGCGTCGCCCGGCGCAGCTCGAGCGCGACGAGCGTGTAGCCCTTCGCCTCGACCCGGCGCAGGACCTCCCCCACGAGGCCGCGCGCGACGCCGTCGGGCTTGACGAGGACGAGGGTGCGCTGCGAGTCGGTCATGGCGCTCACCCTAGTGTCGGCTCCCGTGCGCGGGCCCGGCCCGCCGGACGTCGTGTTCGTCACGTCTCGTCCGGTCCGCGGGCGTCGGGCCGCCCCGTCTGGCCGCCCGGTCAGGCCGCTGCGGCACCGCCCGGCTCGAACGGGTGCGCGGCGTCGTACTCGGCGCGCTCCCGGTCGATGCGCCCGCCGATCCGCAGCGCCGCGACCCACAGGCCGACGAACACGAGCGCGACGAGCACCGCGATGTCCCGCGCGACCGCCGGCAGGACGACCGCGGCCGCGACGAGCCAGCCCTGCAGGACCCAGCCCACGAGGTACCCGCCGCGACGCGTGACCAGCCCCGACGCGAGGACCAGCAGGAGTGCGAGACCGCCGCCGACGCCCCACACGACGGGTGCGGGCGCCACGCGCAGGCCGTACGCCACGAGCGTCGCGAACAGCACGCAGCACGCCTCCAGGACGAGGATCGTCTGGGTGAACTGCGGCTTGGCGGGTCGCTTGCGGCGCACGGCCGGCGCGGGGGACGTCACCGGCCCAGGCTACCGGCGCGCTCGTCGTCGACGTGCTCCGCGAGGTCCCCCTGCTCCGCGAGGTCCACGTGCTCCGCGACGTCCACGTGCTCCGTGAGCTCGTCGACGACCACGGCGGACGGCGCCCCGGACCCGTCGGCGGCCACGGCCTCGCCGCGCGCCACCATGCCGGCCACGTCGGAGAGCGCGACCTCCTTGAGGAACAGCGCGAGCACGAGGCCGACCAGCACGAGCGGCACGAAGTACCAGAACGACGGCGCGAGCGTGCTCGCGAACGCGTCGATCACGCCGGACTTGTACGGCTCGGGAAGCGCCGCGACGGCCTCCGGCGTGACGTCCGACGCGCCGGCACCGAGCTGCGGGGCGCCGGCGAACACGTCGGAGAGCTTGGTGAACAGCGCCGTGGTGAAGATCGTCGAGAAGACGGCCGTGCCGACCGCCGCGCCGATCTCGCGGAAGAAGTTGTTCGCGCTCGTGGCGGTGCCCAGCTCGTGCGGGTCGACCGCGTTCTGCACCGCGAGCACGATCGTCTGCATCACCAGGCCCATACCGGCGCCGAGCACGAAGATCATCGCGCCGAACAGCACGAGCGACATGTCGCCGGTGATGCGCGTGAGCCACATCAGGCCGAGCGCGGTGACGAGCAGGCCGACGACCGGGTAGATCTTGTAGCGGCCGGTCTTCGTGATCGCGACACCGGAGCCGATCGCGGTGAGCATGACGCCCGCCATCATGGGCAGCAGCAGGAACCCGGACTCGGTGACGCCCACGCCCGTGGACATCTGCAGGAACGTCGGCAGGAACGCCAGGGCGGCGAACATGCCCGCGCCCAGGATGAAGCCGATGAGCGTGGCGATCGTGAACGTCGGGTTGCGGAACAGGCGCAGGGGCAGGATCGGGTCCCGGGCGAACCGCAGCTCGACGACGACGAACGCCGCGATCGCGAGGACCGTGCCGCCGACGAGCGCGACGAGCCACGGGTCCGACCAGTCGTAGTCGCGGTTGCCGGAGAAGGACGTCCACGAGCTCGCGAGCACGAGACCCGACGTGGCGACGACGAGGAAGACGATCCCCGCCACGTCCACCGGGCGCTCGGAGCGGTGCGACGGCAGCCGCAGCGTCACCCACGCCGTCACGAACGCCGCGATGCCGATCGGGATGTTGACCCAGAAGCACCAGCGCCAGTCGGCGTGCTGGGTGAACAGGCCGCCGAGCAGCGGGCCGATCACGGCCGCGATGCCGAACAGTGCGCCCATCGGGCCCATGTACTTCCCGCGGTCCTTGGCGGGCACGATGTCCGCGATGATCGCCTGCGACAGGATCATCAGGCCGCCGCCGCCGAGGCCCTGCACACCGCGCCAGAACACGAGCTCGCCGAACGTCTGCGCGAACCCCGCCCCGGCGGACGCGAGCGTGAACAGACCGATCGCGACGAGGAACGGCCAACGCCGGCCCCACAGGTCGCCGAACTTGCCGTAGAGCGGCATGACGATCGCGATCGCCAGGATGTACGCGGTGACGACCCACCCCTGGTGGGCGACGCCGTCGAGCTCGCCGACGATCGTCGGCATCGCGGTGCCGACGATCGACTGGTCGAGCGAGGACAGGAACATGCTCGCCAGGAGCGCGCCGAAGATCAGCCAGACTCGGCGCTGGGTGAGCACGACGAGCGGCGCGCCGTCCGTCTGCTCGGGCGTGGTGGCCACGGCCATGGGTACCTCGTTCGGGGTCGTACGGCCCGGGCCGGGGGACGGTCCGGGAGATCTGGTGCCGGGCGCCTCAGGGGCGGCCGGGGGTCACGGGACGGGGGGTCCGACGAGCGCGCGCAGGCCGCCGACGATCGCCGCGAGGTGCTCGCGGGGGTCCGTCTCGGGCCCTGCCGCCTCCCAGCGCATCGCGGTGGAGTGGACGAGGAACAACGCGAGCGACGCGACCACGTCGGGGTCGACCCGTGCCGCGGGGCCGTCCTGAACGGCGTCCACGGTCGCGAGACGCTCGGTGACGAGCTCGGCCATCTGGGTCCGGTGCGCCTCGACCCACGCGATGTGCCGGGAGAGCAGTCGCGGGTCGCGCGACGCGAGCTCGAGGGTGCGCAGGAAGCGCTCCTGCCCCATGGGCGGGTGGCGCATCGCGTCGGCGAGCAGCTCCTGCAGGTCGGTCAGCAGGTCGCCGGTGGGCCCTCCGTCGACGAAGGTGCCGGTCGCGGGGGTCGACAGGACCCACGGCGCGTGGCCCAGCACCGCGTCGTCCTTGGACTCGAAGTAGTTGAAGAACGTGCGGGCGGAGACGCCCGCGGCCTCGCAGATCGCTTCGACGGTGACCGCGTCGATCCCGTCACGCTCGACGAGGCGGTGGGTGGCGTCGATGAGCGCCTCGCGCCGCGCGCGCTTCTTGCGCGCGCGCAGCCCCTCGTCGGAGGGCTCGGGCTGCACGGGGGCAGCGGGACGCGTCTCGATCACGCGTCAACGTTACATCGACTGCAACTTTGCACCCGATGTATTTCCTGCGACGTGCGTCACGCGGTCAGATCTCGCCGAACCCCGCGTCGATCGCCTCGGTGAGCGCCGCGACCGCGTCCTGCGCCTGCGGCCCGGTCGCCTCGACGTGCAGCTCGGCACCCTGCGTCGCACCGAGCTTCATGAGCTCCAGGACGCTCGCCGCGTTCACCCCGTTGACCGACACGGTCGCGTCGTAGCCCGCGAGCATCCGGGCGACCACCGCGGCGGGCCGCGCGTGCAGGCCGAGCGGGTTGAGCAACGTCCGCGTCGCGCGCACCACGCCGGGATCGACCTGCGGCGAGGCGTCGACGATCTCGGGCACGGGTCCTCCTGGGGTGTCGGGTGCGGCCCGCACGGGGCCGAAGATCGATCCGGCGTGCGCGACGGACGCGAGCACGCCGGCCAGGTCGGCGCCGCCGTGCGCCGTGACGGCCGCCGCGACGGCGCCCTCGACGAACGGGCCGTCGGCCACCCGCACGCGCGCCGCGAGGTCCGGGTCCGCGAGCTCGAGCACCGCCTCGGTGGTCAGCACCGCCGAGCCGAGGTCCGCGAGCACGACGACCGACCGACCGTCCTGCGCCGCGCGCACCAGCGCGGCCTCCACGCGCGCGAAGTCCGTGCCCAGGCCGCCGTCCTCGAGCCCACCCGCGGGCACGACGAGCACGCCCGGCGCCATCTGGCGCGCGAGCTCGGCGGCGCCCGCCGCGAGCGGCTCGGAGTGCGAGACCAGGACGAGGGCGACCGCCGCGGGCGTGCGCTCGTCGCCGGACCCGTCGGGCACCGTCGTCACGACGCACCACCCGCCGCCACGACCGCGGCCTCGAGCAGGAGCTGCGTCGAGCGTGCGCCGGGGTCGAGGTGTCCGGCCGAGCGCTCGCCCAGGTAGCTCGCGCGGCCCTTGGTCGCCACGAGCGGCACGGTGGACTGCGCGCCCGCGGCGGCGGCGCGCGCCGCGGCGGTGAGCACCGCGACCGGGTCGTCCCCCTCGGCGGCGGCCGCCGCGGCCGCCTCGGCAGCGGGCGACCAGGCGTCCACCATCGTCTTCTCCCCCGTCGTGGCCTTGCCGCGCGCGACCACGCCGTCGAGGGCGGCCTCGACGAGCGCGACCACGCCCGCCGCGTCGAGCGCGGCGACGCCGGCGGCCTTGGCGGCGCGCAGGTAGGCGGTCCCGTACAGCGGGCCCGCGGCGCCACCGACGGTCGACATGAGCGTGGTCGCCACGAGCTTGAGCACGTCCCCCACGGTGGCGGGCGGCTCGCCGAGCGCGTCGAGCTTGCCCACCACGGCCGTGAACCCGCGCTTCAGGTTCTCGCCGTGGTCACCGTCGCCGATCTGCCGGTCGAGCTCGACCAGCTCGTCACGATGCTCGACGACCGTCCGAGCGCTCTCGCGCGCCCAGTCCACGGCCCACGCCACGTCCAGCGCCATGCCACCTCCTCCGGGTCGGACCCTGCCCCGTGCCATCCTCGCGCATGTCGCGCGGTCACCAACGCAGGGCGGTGGTGTGCACCGGGGCGTCCCACAGGGTGGTGAGCTCGTCGTCGAGCCGCAGCACCGTGACCGACGCGCCCTGCATCTCCAGGGACGTCACGTAGTTCCCGACGAGGGAGCGCGTGACGTTCACGCCCCGCGCCTCGAGCAGCTCGCGCGCCTTGCGGTACACGATGTACAGCTCGGACGCGGGCGTGCCGCCCATGCCGTTGACGAGCAGCAGGACGTCCTCGCCGGACGCGAGGCCGAGGTCGTCGGCGACCGGTGCGAGCAGCATCTGCGTGATCTCGTCCGCGCTCGCGAGCGGGATGCGCCGGCGGCCGGGCTCGCCGTGGATGCCGATGCCGATCTCGATCTCGTCCTCGGGCAGGTCGAACGACGGCTTGCCCGCGTGCGGGACCGTGCACGCCGTCAGGGCGACGCCCATCGAGCGCACGTTCGCGACGACCTTGCGCGCGACCGCCTCGACCGCGTCGAGGTCGTCGCCGCGCTCGGCCGCCGCGCCCGCGATCTTCTCGACGGCGACCGTGCCCGCGACCCCGCGCCGGCCGGCCGTGTAGAGCGAGTCCTGCACCGCGACGTCGTCGTCGACGACGACCGTGCGCACCGCGACGTCCTCGGCCTCGGCGAGCTCGACGGCGGTCTCGAAGTTCAGCACGTCGCCCGTGTAGTTCTTCACGATCGCGAGCACGCCCGCGCCGCCGTCGGCGGCCTGGAGGGCCGGGAGGATCTGGTCGGGCGTCGGGCTCGTGAACACCGCCCCGGGAACCGCCGCGTCGAGCATCCCGACGCCCACGAAGCCCGCGTGCAGCGGCTCGTGCCCGCTGCCGCCGCCGCTGACGAGCCCGACCTTGCCGGGCACCGCGCCGCCGGCGCGCGTGACGTGATCCGGGTCGTGGTGGACCGCGACGACGTCCGCGTGCGCGGCGCCGAACCCGTCGAGCGTCTCGCTGACCACGTGTGCCGGGTCGTTGATGAGCTTCTTCACTCGCGCTCTCCTCCTGTCCTGGGCACCGCGTCAGGCACCCGTACCGGCCACGCCCCTGCTCGTCCCTCACCCTCGCGTCGCGCCCGCACCGCGGCAAGTGGCGGGCGTGCACGAGCCGTGCACGTTTGTGCAGCGACGTGCGGGCCGGCCTCCGGCCGACCTCCCGGGCGCCTGCGGCGGACGGCCCGTCAGTCGCGGCCGAGCAGGATGCGCGCCTCGGCCACGAGCAGGATCGACCCCGTCACGAGCACCGCGGCGCCGCGCTCGACCTCCGACTCGGCGCGCTCGACCGCGAGCGCCACCGCGTCGTCGAGGCGTTCGACCACGTGGACACGGTCCTCGCCGAACACGTCGACCGCGATCTCGGCGAGCTCGTCCGCGGGCATCGCGCGCGACGTGCCGGCCTGCGTGACGACCACCTCGGCGAGCTGAGGCTCGAGCACCGACAGGATCGCCTCGGGGTCCTTGTCTGCCATGACACCGACGACTCCGACCACCCGCTGGAACGCGAACGCCTCGTCGAGCGAGGAGACGAGCGCCAGGGCGCCCGCCGGGTTGTGCGCGCCGTCGACCAGCACCGTGGGGCTGGACCGGACCACCTCGAGGCGCCCGGGCGACGTCGCGTCCGCGAACGCGGCGCCGACGACGTCCCCGTCGAGCGCTCCCCCGCCGGTCAGCAGCGCCTCCGTCGCGACGAGCGCGAGCAGCGCGTTGTGCGCCTGGAACTCGCCGTGCAGCGGCAGGAACACGTCGGCGTACACCCCGCCCAGCCCGCGCAGCGTGAGCATCTGCCCGCCCACGGCGACCTGCCGCTCGACGACCGCGATGTCGACGCCCTCACGCACGACGCGCGCGCCCCGCTCCGCCGCCACCGCGAGCACGACGCCCTCGACCTGTTCGTCCTGCTCCGCGAGCACGAGGGTGGCGCCGTCCTTGACGATGCCCGCCTTGACCTCGGCGATCTCGACGAGGGTGTCGCCGAGCCACCGCTCGTGGTCCATCCCGACGGGAGTGACGACCGCGACCTCGCCGTCCGCGACGTTCGTCGCGTCCCACGAGCCGCCCATGCCGACCTCGACGACCGCGACGTCGACCGGGGCGTCCGCGAACGCCGCGAACGCCATGACCACGAACACCTCGAAGAACGACAGCTGCGGCTCCCCGCGCTCGGCCGAGCGCGCGTCGACCATCTCGACGTACGGGAGCACGTCGCGGTACGTCGCGACGAACGTCTCGTCGTCGATCGGCTCGCCGTCCACGGCGATGCGCTCGTTGACGCGCGTGAGGTGCGGGCTCGTGAACCGCCCGGTGCGCAGGCCGTGCTCGCGCAGCAGCCGCTCGACCATCCGGCTCGTCGACGTCTTGCCGTTGGTCCCCGTGAGGTGAACGACGCGGTAGGCGCGCTGCGGGTCGCCCAGCAGCTCGCACACCTCCTGCACGCGGCGGAACGACGGGTCGAGCTCGTGCTCGGGCGTGCGGCGCAGGATCTCGCGGTAGACCGCGTCGGCCTCCTCGCGCGCGGCGCGCGCCCGCTCGGCGGCGCGGCCGTCGGCCTCGCGACGAGCGCGGTCGGCGGGGCTCATCGGACCGTCCCGGGGACGTGGCGGACGACGAGGGCGGCGCGAGAGGTCATGCGGCCATTGTGCCGTGCGGCCCGCCCCCGTCGTCCGTCCGGCCGTTCCGGGCACGGCACGCAGCGGCTACGGTCGGCGGATGACCCTCGACCCCCGCGCGTCGGCCCACCGCGTGCGCCGCGCCCGCGCCGCCGCGCTCGTCGGCGCCACCGCGCTCGTCGTCGCCACCGCGCTCGTCGGCGCCGCGGGGCTCGCCGCGCCCGCGTCCGCCGCGACCCCCGGCACGTCCGGCGTGGTGAAGGTGGTCGGCACCGGCACGCCCGCGTCGTGCACGCCCGCCGCGCTCGCGTACGCCGTGAAGTCGGGCGGGACCGTGCGGTTCGACTGCGGGCCGAAGGACGTCACGATCGCCCTGGACCGCACGCTGTTCGTGTGCAACACCACGACGTGCCGGCACCCCTGGCAGGACCCGAAGGCGAAGGTCGTCCAGCAGCTCGTGCTCGACGGCGGCGGCAAGGTCACGCTGTCCGGGCAGGGCGCGCGCGGGATCCTGTACGCCAACACGTGCGAGGAGTCGTTCGGCTGGATCGACAGCCGCTGCGACACGCAGACCACGCCGTACGTGCTGGTCAAGGACATCACGTTCACGCGCGGCGACGCGAGCCGCACGCCCGCGGGAAAGGCGTCCGTGGGTGGCGGGGGTGGCGGCGGCGCGATCGCGATGCGCGGTGGGCGGCTCACCGTGCAGCGCGCGACGTTCCGCGACAACCGCTGCGTGCAGCAGCACCCCGACGCGGGTGGTGGCGCGATCCGCGTCGTCGGCCAGAAGGAGTCCGCGCGGGTCCTCGAGTCGACGTTCACGGACAACGCGTGCGCGAACGGCGGCGCCGTGTCGTCGCTGCAGGCCCCGCTCCTGATCCGCGACTCGACGTTCACGGGCAACACCGCGACCGGCTCGGGCGCGTCCAGCGGGCAGGGCGGCAACGGCGGCGCGGTGTACTTCGACGGCACGCGGCAGTCGGTGACGATCGAGCGCTCCACGATCCAGCGGAACGTCGCGCCCGAGGGCGGCCCCGGCGTGTTCTACGTGAGCAACGACCGCACGGGCACGCTCACGATCACCGACTCGACCGTCACCAAGAACACCGGCGCCCGGTTCTGGACGTACAAGTTCCGCAGCGTCTTCTACCTGGGCAAGGCGTTCGTCCGCTCGGGCTCGACGATCGACTGAGACGCGACGACGGCGCGGGCCTCGTGGGCACCGCGCCGTCGTCGGGTGTCAGACCTGGCGCTTCGCGACCGCGACGTCGAGCGCCGCCCCGGCCGTCACCGTCAGCTCGACCGCGAGCGTCTCGTCCGCCACGAAGTCGCGGTGCGCCTCGACGTCCGCGACGTGCTCCCCCGGGACCGTGAGCGACAGCGCGATCCGGTCCGCGACGTGCAGCCCGGCCGCCTTGCGGGCGTCCTGCACGGCACGCACCACGTCGCGCGCGTAGCCCTCGGCGCGCAGCGCGTCGTCGAGCGCGATGTCGAGCACGACGAACCCGCGCTCGGGCAGCACGGCGGCCGCGACCTCGTCGCCCTCCTCGTCCCGCACCGCGGCGACGAGCTTGTACTCCGTCTCGAGCAGCGGCACGTCCCCCTCGGGCGTCCGCACGACGACCCCGTCGGCCGTCTGCTCCCAGTCCCCCGCCTTCGCCGCGCGGATGACGCCTTGCACGGCCTTGCCGAGGCGCGGGCCGGCCGCGCGCGCGTTGACGTCGAGCCGCGTCCAGACACCGAACTCGGAGGCCGCCGCATCGTCGACCGAGTGCACGGCGACGCTCTTGACGTTCACCTCGGACGCGATGAGGTCGGTGAACGGCAGCGCGAGGCGCGGGAACGGGATCGCGACGCGCAGCTCGCGCAGCGGCTGACGCACGCGCAGGCCGCTCGCCTTGCGCAGCCCGAGCGTGGTCGACACGATCTCGCGCACCCGGTCCATGGCGGCGACGAGCTCCGCGTCCGTGAACTGCGCGCCGGTCGCGGCCGAGTCGTCCGTGACGGTCGACGCGCCGGGGCCCGGGTTCGTGACGATCGCGGCGGGCGTCGGCCAGTCGGTCAGGTGCACGCTGCGCCCACCCGTCAGGCCGCGCCAGATCTCCTCCGTGACCAGCGGCGCGAGCGGGGCCATGACGCGCGTGAGCGTCTCGAGCGCGGTGAACAGCGTGTCGAACGCCGCGACGTCCTCGTCCCAGAACCGCTGCCGCTGCGTGCGCACGTACCAGTTGGTCAGCACGTCGAGGTGCTGGCGCACCGCCTCGCACGCCCCCGGCGGGTCGTACGCGTCGAGCCGCTCGGTGACCGTCACGACGAGCTCGCGCGTGCGCGCCAGCAGGTCACGGTCCGCGGTGCTCAGCGACGCGGTGCTCTGCGCGTCGACGAGCCGCGCCGTCAGCCCGGCACCGCCGTTCGCGGCGCCCGCGTAAAGCGTGAAGAAGTAGTACGTGCTCCACAGCGGCAGCAGCACCTGGCGCACGCCGTCGCGGATGCCCTCCTCCGCGACGATGAGGTTCCCGCCGCGCAGGATCGTGCTCGACATGAGCGACCAGCGCACCGCGTCGGAGCCGTAGACGTCCCACATCTCGACCGGGTCCGGGAAGTTGCGCAGCGACTTCGACGCCTTGCGGCCGTCGTCGCCGAGCACGATCCCGTGGCACATGACGTTGCGGAACGACGGCCGGTCGAAGATCGCCGTGGCGAGCACGTGCAGCGTGTAGAACCAGCCGCGGGTCTGCCCGATGTACTCGACGATGAAGTCGCCCGGGTAGTGGTGCTCGAACCAGTCGCGGTTCTCGAACGGGTAGTGCACCTGCGCGAACGGCATCGAGCCCGAGTCGAACCACACGTCCAGCACGTCGGGGATGCGACGCATGGTCGAGGCGCCCGTCGGGTCGTCCGGGTTCGGGCGGGTCAGCTCGTCGATGTACGGGCGGTGCAGGTCGGGCTCACCCTGCTCGTTGGTCGGCACGCGGCCGAAGTCGCGCTCGAGCTCCGCGAGCGAGCCGTACGCGTCCACGCGCGGGTACGTCGGGTCGTCCGAGACCCACACCGGGATCGGCGTCCCCCAGTACCGGTTGCGGCTGATCGACCAGTCGCGCGCACCCGCGAGCCACTTGCCGAACTGGCCGTCCTTGATGTGCTCGGGGGTCCAGGAGATCTCCTGGTTGAGCTCGACCATCCGGTCACGGAAGTCCGTGACCCGCACGAACCACGACGAGACCGCCTTGTAGATCAGCGGGTTCCGGCAGCGCCAGCAGTGCGGGTAGGAGTGCTCGTACGTCTCGTGCCGCACGACGAGCGCGCGCTGCTGCTCCGCGACGCGCGCGAGGGGACCCGTGCCCGCCTTGAGGTCCGCGATGATCGGCTTGTTCGCGTCGAACACCTGCTGACCCGCGTAGTCGCCGACGAGCGCGGTGAACCGGCCGCCGTCGTCGACCGGCACGACCGCGGCGATGCCCGCCGCGTCGCACGCCGCCATGTCGTCCTCGCCGAACGCGGGCGCGAGGTGCACCAGGCCCGAGCCGTCCTCTGTCGTCACGAAGTCCGCGACCAGCACCTGGTGCGCGTTCTCGTGGCCGACGAAGTAGTCGAACGGCGGCGTGTAGCGCCGGCCGGCGAGGTCGCGGCCCAGGGTCGTGGCGACCACGGTGGCCTCGCCGAGCTCGCGCGCGTACGCGGCGAGGCGGGGCGCCGCGAGCAGCACGCGCTCGCCGGGGTGCGCCTGGCCGAACGGCGAGTCCGGCGCGGGCTCGACCGTCACGTACTCCACGTCCGGACCGACCGCGACCGCCAGGTTGCTCGGCAGCGTCCACGGCGTCGTCGTCCAGATCAGCGCGAGCTCACCGGTCTCGAGCCGCACGCCCACGGTGAGCGCCGGGTCCTGCCGGCTCGCGTACACGTCGTCGTCCATGCGCAGCTCGTGGTTCGACAGCGGCGTCTCGTCGACCCAGCAGTACGGCAGGACGCGGTAGCCCTCGTACGCCAGCCCCTTGTCGAACAGCTGCTTGAAGCCCCAGATCACGGACTCCATGAACGACACGTCGAGCGTCTTGTAGTCGTTGTCGAAGTCCACCCACCGGGCCTGCCGCGTCACGTACTCGCGCCACTCCTGGGTGTACTTCAGGACCGACTCACGGCACGCCGCGTTGAACACCGCGATGCCCATCTCCTCGATCTGGGCCTTGTCCTTGATGCCCAGGAGGCGCTGCGCCTCGAGCTCCGCGGGCAGCCCGTGCGTGTCCCAGCCGAACCGGCGCTCCACGCGGCGGCCCCGCATGGTCTGGTAGCGCGGCACGACGTCCTTCGCGTACCCCGTCAGCAGGTGCCCGTAGTGCGGCAGGCCGTTGGCGAACGGCGGACCGTCGTAGAAGACGAACTCGTTGCTGCCGTCCTCGCCCGCGTCCCGCTGGTCGATCGAGGCCTGGAACGTGCCGTCGGCCGCCCAGTGCGCGAGCACCTCGCGCTCGAGCGCGGGCAGGTCGGGCGAGGGCGCGACGGGCTCGTCGCGGTGCAACGGGTAGTGACGATCGGTCACCGGGGCGTCTCCTGTGGTCGGCACGTGCTGGTTCGGCAGGTGCGTGCGTCGCGTCGGCTGCGAGGACGATCGCCCGGACCGGCCGGACCACCGCGGTACCACCTCACTTGCCGGCTCGTCGTCCTCGCCGGCCTGAGCCCGGCGGCGACGGCGCGTCGACCACTCGTGACGGCTGTGACGGGCCTACCCGTCCGGTTCTAGTGAGGCCGCCGCGCGAGCGTGGCGACCCGTTCTTCCGGAGGCTCCCCGGTGATGGCCGGATCGGTGCCTGTCCGCCCAGGGTAGCCCAGGGCCGCACGCGTCCGTACGGCATAGTCCTGCGCGTGACCATGCACGTGACCACGCACGCGACCACGCACGCGACCCTGCCGACCACCCCGCCGACCACGACGCCGACCACGACCGACCCGTCGGCCGCGCCCGTGGTGCTGCTCGACCTCGACGGGACGCTCAGCGAGTCGGCGCCCGGCATCACCGCGAGCGTCGCCGCCGCGTACGGCTCGCTCGGGCTGCCGGTGCCCTCGGCGGCGGCGCTGCGCTCGTTCGTCGGACCGCCCCTGCAGGACAGCCTGCGCGCGCACGGCGTGCCCGAGGACCTGGTCCCGGCCGCGCTCGCCGCGTACCGCGCGCACTACGACGCGGGCGCGCTGCGCGAGACGCGCGCGTACCCGGGTGTCCTCGACGCGCTGCGAGCGCTGCGCGCGGCGGGCTGCACGCTCCTGGTGGCCACGTCCAAGCCGCAGGTCCGGGCGGACCCGGTGTGCGCGTACCTCGGGATCGACGCGCTGGTCGACGGTGTGTTCGGCGCCCCGCCGGACGACGTGCCGAGCAGCAAGGCGCTCGTCGTGGCCGCCGCGCTCGCGAGCGTGCCGGGCCACGGGCCCGCGGTCATGGTCGGGGACCGCAGCCACGACGTCGTCGGCGCGCACGCGAACGGGGTGCCGTGCCTCGGCGTCACCTGGGGCTACGCCGAGCCGGGCGAGCTCGCCGAGGCGGACGCGCTCGTCGACGAGACCGACGACCTGCCGCGCGCCGCGCTGGAGCTGCTCGCCCGCACACCGGCCTGACCCGCCGTCACTCGAGCGCGGCGGCGAGACCGCCGTCGGGCCCCAGGTGCGCACCGAGGTCCGCGAGCGCCGCGACGCGCCGCGCGCGGGGCGCGTCGCGGTCGAGCGCGGTCGCCGCGGTCGCCGTGAGGTCCTGCAGCGCGCGGACGCACCGCGCGTACGCGAGCCGGTCCTCGTCGATGTCCACGCGGCCGTAGCCCGTCAGGAACGCGGCCGACTGCTCGACCGTCACGCGCAGCCCCGGCAGCACTCCCCCGAGCACGAACATCAGGTCCTGCTCGGCGGGTGCCACGCACGCGTGCTCCCAGTCCAGCAGCGCGACGTCCCGCGGCCCCGTCGCGACCACGTGCCCCACGTGGGCGTCCGCGTGGCAGACGACGAGCGGGACGTCGCGGCCCTGGTCGCGCAGCCGGTGGCCCGTCCGCACCGCACGGGCGCGCACCGCGGCGATGCGCGGACCCGCCGCACGCCACGTCTCGGCGGCGGCCCGGGCGGCGGCGTCCCGCTCGCCCCGCAGCGTGCGCGCGACCTCGTCGTCGATCTCGGCGGTGCGCGCGAGCCGCTCCGTCGGGTCGAACGACTCGCGCGTCAGCCCGGGCACGCTCGTCGGCGCGAGCGCGTGCACCCGCGCGACGAGCCGACCGAACGCGGTCCACTGCGGCGGCGTCAGCGGCACGTCCCGGCCGGTCGGGCCGTCGAGCCACGGCGTGACGGACAGCCGCCCGCCGTCGTGGTCGGCCGCGGGCGCCCCGCGCCGGGTGAGCAGCGGCGGCGCGAACGTCGCCGGTGCCGGCAAGAGCTCCTGCGGGCGCTGCGGGAGCGTGCGCGCCAGCGCGAGCGCGACCTGCGCGGCCGCGCTCGTCGTCGACGTCCACCGCACGGCGTACCGGCTCGGCCCGACCGTCGCACGCCACAGCCGGGCGGTGGCGTGCGTGGTCACCGGTTCGAGGGTCTCGACCTCGAGCCCGAAGTCGTCACGCACGCGGTCGCGGACGGCGGTGGTCGTCACGTGCTGCACGCTAGGCAGCGGGTGTTGCGCCGAGGTTGCCGCCACGTGCCCATCGCGACACATCAGCCTCACGGCGGGCGGACGGGCCACGGCGGACAGGGCGCCCGCCGAGCGGTGGCAGGATCAGCGGGTGACTGCTGCCGTGCTGCTGGACCTCGACGGGACGCTCATCGACTCCGGTGACGGGGTGGTCGACTCCCTGCGTGCGGGGTTCCGCGGCGCCGGGCTGGTCCCGCCCGACGACGCGGTGCTGCGCTCGTTCATCGGCCCGCCCATCCACGACTCCGCGCGGCGCGTGGGCGTCCCGCCCGAGCTGCACGACGCGGTCGTCGCCGGTTACCAGCGCGCGTTCGCCGAGCGCGGGAACCACATGGCCCACGTGTTCGACGGGGTGCCGCAGGCGCTGGCCGGGCTGCGGGCCGCCGGGGCGCGGCTCGTCGTCGCGACCGCCAAGCCGCACACGTTCGCGGTCCCGGTCCTGGAGCGCCTGGGCCTGGCTCCCCTGCTGGACGGCGTGTTCGGCGCACCCGACGACGAGAGCGACACCAAGGGCCAGATCATCGCGCGGGCCGTGGCGTCGCTCGGGCCGGACGTGCGCGCCGTGATGGTGGGCGACCGCGAGCACGACGTCGAGGGCGCCCGGGAGAACGGGCTGCCCTGCGTCGGCGTGCTGTGGGGCTTCGGCGACCGCGCGGAGCTCGAGGGCGCGGGCGCGCGGGCCGTCGTGGACTCCCCGGCCGCGCTCGTCGCCGCGGCGCTCGGGCTCGTGGGGCTCAGGCCGACGGCGTGACGCGGTCGAGCGCCGGGCGAACCGCTCGGACGCACCTCGTCCTCCTCGCTTGATCTTGACGCGACGTCAACTCCTACCGTGGATCTCGTCCGCACGACAGCACGACGACCGCACGAGGAGGAGCGATGGAGGCGTCGATCCAGGAGGTCGCGCGCCTGACGGGCACGACGAGCCGCACGCTGCGGCACTACGACGCGGTCGGCCTGCTGCCGCCGAGCCGTGTCGCCGCAGGTGGCCATCGCTGGTACGACGACGCCGCGCTCGTCCGGCTGCAACGCATCCTGCTCCTGCGCGAGCTCGGCCTGGGGCTCACCGAGATCGGTCGGGTCCTGGACCGCGAGCAGGACGAGGTCGTCGCGCTGCGGCGTCACCTCGCCTGGCTGCGCGACGAGCAGCGCCGGCTGGAGCGGCTCGTCGCCTCGGTCGAGCGGACGATCACCGCACGAGAGGAAGGAGGGCCTGTGATGGCCGAGGAGATGTTCGACGGGTTCGACCACACGCAGTACAAGGACGAGGTCGAGCAGCGCTGGGGTGCCGACGCGTACGCGACCTCGGACGCGTGGTGGCGAGGGATGCCCGACGACGAGAAGAAGGGTTGGCAGGCGCGCACCGCGCGGCTCGCCGCCGACTGGGCCGCGGCCGCCGCCACGGGCACCGACCCCGCGTCCGACGAGGCGCAGGTGCTTGCCGCCCGCCACGTCGCGTGGCTCACGTCCATCCCCGGCACGCCGGGCCACGGCACCGGCGCCCCGGTCGAGTACGTGCTGGGCCTGGCCGAGCTCTACGTGGCCGACGAGCGGTTCGGCGCGACCTACGGCGGCCCGCAGGGCGCCGCGTTCGTGCGCGAGGCCCTGCACGCCTGGGCCGCGTCGCGCTGAACGCCCCGCCGCGCGCGCTCGGGTGCTACGGCGTGCGCAGCGTGGCCTGCCAGTCGTCGTACAGCTCGGCGAACCGGCCGCCCGCCGTCGCGAGGTCGGCCGGGGCGCCGTCCTCGACGACGCGCCCGCCGTCGACGACGAGCACCCGGTCCGAGCCCATGACGGTCGACAACCGGTGCGCGATCACCACGGCCGTGCGACCCGCGAGCAGCGTGCGCAGGCCGCGCTGCACGAGCGCCTCACCGGGGACGTCGAGCGAGCTGGTCGCCTCGTCGAGGATCAGCACGGCCGGGTCGGCCAGGAACGCGCGCGCGAACGCGACGAGCTGGCGCTGCCCCGCCGACAGCCGCCCGCCGCGCTTGTCGACGAGCGTGTCGTACCCGTCCGGGAGCGACGCCACGAGCTCGTGCACGCCGACGGCACGCGCCGCCGCCTCGACCTGAGCGCGCGACGCGCCCGGACGGCCGAGCGCGATGTTCGCGGCGACCGACCCGGAGAACAGGTACGCCTCCTGGGTCACCATGACGACCGCTCGGCGCAGGTCGCCGGGCGCGACGTCGCGCACGTCGACCCCGTCGAGCAGCACCGCTCCCGCCCGCACGTCGTAGAACCGCGCGAGCAGCTTCGCGACCGTGGACTTGCCCGCGCCCGTCTCGCCGACGAGCGCGAGCGACTGCCCCGCCGGCACGTGCAGGTCGAGCGCGGGCAGCACGCCCGGCCCGTCGCCGTAGCCGAACTCGACACCCCTGAACCGCACGTCGCCGCGCACCTCACGCAGCGCGACGGGGTGCTGCGGGTCGGGCACCGACGGCTCCTGCGCGAGGAGCGCCGAGAGCTTCTCGAGCGCCGCGGTCGCCGACTGGAACGAGTTGTAGAACATCCCGATCTGCTGCAGCGGCTGGAAGAACCTCCGCGCGTACAGCACCGCGGCCACCAGCACCCCCACGTCCAGCCCGTCGTCGAGCACACGCAGGCCGCCGACCAGCAGCACCCCCGCGACCGTGACGTTCCCGATCAGCGTCAGCCCCGTGTCGAACACGCCGTTGACGCGGATCGCGTCGGCCGTCGTGCGGCGGTAGACCTCGGCCTCCGCGCCGTACACGTGCCCGGCCGCCTCCTCACGACGGAACGCCTGCACCGCGCGGATGCCCGTCATGGTCTCCACGAACCGCACGATCACGCGCGCGGCGGCGGTCCGGTTGAGGCGGTACTGGCGCTGCGAGCGCAGCTGGAACCACCGCGTGAGCACCACGCCCGGGACCACCGCGACCAGCAGCACCAGGCCGCTGCGCCAGTCGAGCAGCGCGAGCGACGTCGCGGTGAGCACCATCGCGAGCCCGGACGACGCGAGCGTGGTGACACCGCCGTCGAGGAGCTCGCGCAGCGCGTCCGTGTCCGACGTCTGCCGGGAGATGATCCGGCCCGAGGTGTAGCGCTCGTGGAACTCCAGGCTCAGGCGCTGCGTGTGCCGGAACAGCCGGCCGCGCAGGTCCAGCAGCACCGCCTGGCTCACGCGCGCGGACGCGCGCACCACCTGCGCGGAGAGCAGGCCTCCCCCGACCGCGAGCACCAGGTACACGCCCGCTGCGACGACGAGCGGACGCGCGTCACCGTCGTCCGCGAGGGCAGGCAGCGCCGAGTCGATGCCGTAGGCGACGAGCGCGGGCCCGGCGACCGCCGCGAGCTGCGCGAGGACGACGAGCGCGACCGTCCACCACGCGGGTCGCGCGACCGGGCGCAGCAGCGAGCCGAGCAGCCCGAGCGAGCGGCGGCGGACGACGCGCGGGTCCTCGAGCGCCTCGTCGGACGCCGCGTCCGCGGGCGGCGGGCTCGCGGGCGCCCGGCCGGGCTGGGTCGTGGGTGTCGTCATCGCACGGTCTCGACCCACTCGTCGGAGGCCTCGTCGGCGGCCTCGTCGGCCGTGCGCTCCTCGTCCTCGCGCACGTCCGCGTCCTGCGCCCTGCGGTCCGCCGCGCGCGCCGCGTCGTCCACCGCGTCCTGGGCCGTGAGCACGTACCGGTAGTGCGCGTGCGTCGCGAGCAGCTCGGCGTGCGTGCCCACGCCCGTGATCCGGCCGTCCTCGAGCACGGCGACGCGGTCCGCGAGCGCGACCGTCGACGGACGGTGCGCGACGACGAGCGTCGTCGTGCCCGCGAGCACCTCCCGCAGGCGCGCGGTGACCTGCGCCTCCGTGCTCACGTCGAGCGCGGACAGCGGGTCGTCGAGCAGCAGCACGCGGGGGCGCACGGCGATCGCGCGAGCGAGCGCCACGCGCTGGCGCTGCCCGCCGGACAGGCTCAGGCCCTCCTCGCCGATGACCGTGGCGAGCCCGTCGGGCAGGTCGCGGGCGAAGCCCGCGCGCGCGACGTCGAGCGAGCCCTGCAGCAGGTCCTCCGCCTCCTCGGCGGGCAGGTCGGCGGGCGTGCCGAGCAGCACGTTCTCGCGCACCGACGCGGAGAACAGGATCGGGTCCTCGAACGCGACGGACACCGCCGCGCGCAGCTGGGCGCGGGTGAGGTCCCGCACGTCGACGCCGTCGACGCGCACCGCGCCGGCCGTCACGTCGTACAACCGTGGGACGAGCTGCAGCAGCGTCGTCTTGCCGCTGCCGGTCAGGCCGACCAGCGCGGTCGTCGTCCCGGGCTCGAGGCGCAGGTCGACGCCCGCGAGGACCTCCGCCACCGGCCCCGACCCGCGCGCCGGGTGCGCGAAGTGCACGCCGTCGAGCTCCACGAGCGAGCCGCCGGCCGGGCGGGGCGGCAGCGCGACCGGGGCCTGCGGGTCACGCACCGTCGGGACGGTGTCGACCACCTGCACGAACCGCTCGGTCGCGGCACGCGCGTCGAGCGTCATCGCGAGCAGGTTGCCGAGCCGCTCGACGGGCGCGTTGACGATCGCCGCGGTCGCGAAGAACGCGACGAGCGCACCGACCGACACGCGGCCCGCCGCGGCGAGCGGCACACCGACCTCGAGGGACACCGCGAGCACCGCCTCCGGGATCGCACCCAGTGCGAACGTCACGCGCGACTGCGTGCGCGCCTTGGCGACCTCGGTCGCGCGCAGCTCGTCGGCCTGCCGCACGAAGTCACCGAGCGCGTCCTCGCCGCGGCCGAACGCCTTGAGCACCCGGATGCCGTGCACCGACTCCTCGACCGTCGTCGCGAGGTCACCCGCCTGGTCGCGCGCGCGGCGCGCGACCACCTTGTAGTCCTGCCGGAACCGGAACCCGAGCCAGACGACCGGCACCGCACCCGCGAGGTAGACCAGGCCGAGCACGGGCGCCGTCGCGATCATGAGGCCGACGCCGACCACCACGGTCGTCGCGCTCACGCACAGCATGACGAGGCCGAACACCATCCAGCGGCGGATGACCGACAGGTCGCTCATCGAGCGCGACAGCAGCTGCCCGCCCGACCAGCGGTCGTGGAACTCGACCGGCAGGTCGAGCAGGTGGCGGAACAGGTCGCGCCGCATCGTGAGCTCGACGCCCGTGCCCGGTGTGAGGATCAGCGTCCGCCGGCACCACACCAGGAACGCCTCGAGCACGCCCAGCGCGAGCACCAGCCCGGCGGCCTCGACGACCGCCGTCCGCGACCCGTCCGTGAGCAGCGGCCCGTTGACCACCGAGCGCAGCACCTGCGGCACCGCGAGCGCGAGCAGGCTCGCACCGAGCGCCGTGAGCCCGCCCACGACGATGCGCGGGACCGCCGGCCGACCCCAGTGCACGAGGCGCAGGAGCACGCTGCGCGAGGGACGTCCGGGGGGCATCCCGTCACACTACGTCCGCCCGCCGACGAGCCCACCCGGGGGCGTCGTCGTCTCACGGGGCGGGCGTGCGCCCGCGGACCGGCTCCGGTCAGACGCCCGTGCGCGCCGTCGTCGTGTTGTTCGCCTGCGCGCGCGGCCGCACGACCAGCAGGTCGACGTTGACGTGCGCGGGCCGCGACAGCGACCACGCGATGGTGTCCGCGACGTCGTCGGCCTGAAGCGGCTGGTACCCCTCGTACACCGCCGCGGCACGCTCGGCGTCCCCGTCGAACCGCACGAGCGAGAACTCCTCGGTCGCGACCGCGCCCGGGGCGATCTCGATGACGCGGACCGGCTGGCCGACGATCTCCCACCGCAGCGTCTGGGCGAGCAGGTGCTCGGCGGACTTCGCACCGGTGTACCCCGCGCCGCCCGGGTACGCGCCGTGCGCCGCGGTCGACGTCACGACGACCACGTCACCCGCGCCGCGCTCCCGCAGCAGCGGCAGCAGACCCTGGGTGACCCGCAGCGTGCCGAGCACGTTGAGCTCGTACATCGCGCGCCACTGCGCGAGGTCGCCCGACTCGACCGGGTCGAGCCCGAACGCGCCGCCCGCGTTGTTGACCACGGCGTCGAGGCCCCCGGTCGCGCGCACGTGCTCGACGAGCGCCGCGACGTCGTCGTCCGAGGTCACGTCGGCCACGAACGTCTCGGCGCCCGTCGCGTCCGCGAGGGCCGCCAGCCGGTCCGCGCGGCGCGCGGTCGCGACGACGTCCCACCCCTGTGCGCGCAGGCGGCGGACGGTCGCCGCGCCGATGCCGGACGACGCGCCCGTGACGACGGCGCGGCGGGGGGTGCTGGTCATGCTGGCTCCTGGTGTCGGTATCGGTCCGCGGTCGGCGCTGCGAGCGGTCGGTCGCACGCTACGACGCGCGGGGCGCCCCGTGCACGCGACGTTTGCGTGCGCGGCCCGCTGGTCCTTAGGGTTTCGGCGGAACCCGGCCGGACGTTCGGCCAGGTCGCACCGCCCTCGACTGGGACGGTCCTCCACGGCGCGACGTGCGCCGGCACCCCTTGGCCCGCGCCCGACGGCGTGCGCGGCGTGTCGCCCACCGGAGGAGCCCCATGCCCACGCCCGCCCGTCCTCGTCGCCGGCTCACGAGCGCCGTCCTCGTCGCACCGCTGCTGCTCGCCGGGTGCGCCATCGCCTCGGACGGCGACCGCCCGGGCTCGGCGGCCGACGCGACGACCGCCGACGCGTCTCCCGCGTCGTCGTACCCCGTCACCGTCGACAACTGCGGCACCGAGGTGACGCTCGACACCGCTCCGCAGCGCATCGTGACGATCAAGTCGTCGACCACCGAGCTCGTCGCGGCGCTCGGGGCGGCCGACCGCCTCGTCGGGACCGCGTTCTCGGACGGCCCGCCGCCCGAGGACCTCGCGCCCGCCCTCGCCGACGTGCCCGTCCTGTCCGACAAGGTGCCCGGGCAGGAAGCGCTGCTCGCCGCCGAGCCGGACCTCGTCGTCGGCGGGTGGGAGTCGAACTTCTCCGCGGACGGCGTCGGGGAGCGCGACACGCTCACCGGCCACGGCATCGCCACGTACGTCGCACCGTCGGCGTGCAAGGAGCCCGGCTACCAGCCCGACCCGCTCACGTTCGACGACGTGTTCGCCGAGATCCGCGAGGCGGGCGCCCTGCTCGGCGAGCCCGAGGCCGCCGAGCAGGTGGTCGCCGCGCAGCAGGCCACGCTCGACGGCGTCGACCCGCTCGACGGCGCGAGCGTCGTGTGGTGGTCGTCCGGCACCGACACCCCGTTCGTCGGCGCGGGCATCGGCGCGCCCGCGATGCTGCTCGACGCCGCGGGGCTGACCAACGTGTTCGCCGACGTGCACGACACGTGGACGTCGGTCGGCTGGGAGCAGGTCGTCGCGGCCGACCCCGACGTGCTGGTGCTCGTCGACTCGACGTGGAACACCGCCGCTGACAAGAAGGCCGCGCTCGCCGCCAACCCGGCCACCGCCGCGCTGCAGGCCGTGCAGCAGGAGCGCTACGTCGTCGTGCCGTTCGCCGCGAGCGAGGCGGGCGTGCGCAACGCCGACACCGTCGCGTCGATCGTCGAGCAGGCGCGCGCCCTGGGCCTGGGCTGACCGCGGCGTGCGGCGCACGACGAGGACCGGGACGCCCGGCGCCGACCTGCGCGGTGACGAGCGGCGACCCCCGCGTCGGCCGCCGCTCGCGGCGCTCGTCGTCGGCGGCCTCCTCCTGCTCGTCCTGAGCCTGCTCGTCACGGTCACGATCGGGCCCGCCGCGCTCGGCGTCGGGCAGGTCGCGCGTGTCGTCGGCCACCACCTCGGGCTCGTCGGGGACGTCCCCGCGCTGCACGACGCGATCGTGTGGGACCTGCGCGCACCGCGCGTGCTCACCGCGGCCGCCGTCGGCGCGGGGCTCGCGACCGCCGGCGCCGTGATGCAGTCGCTCACGCGCAACCCGCTGGCCGACCCGTACCTGCTCGGGCTCTCGTCGGGCGCGTCGCTCGGGGCGGTCGCCGTGCTCGTCGTCGGCGTGTCGCTCCTGCTGCCCGTCGCCGCGTTCGCCGGTGCGGTCGCCGCGCTCGTCGCGACCCTGACGCTCGCGCGCACCGCCGGGTCCGTCACCCCCACGCGCGCCGTGCTCGCGGGGCTCGCCGTGTCCCAGCTCGCGGCCGCGGGCACGTCGTTCGTCATCTTCTGGACCGCGACCGGGGACTCCTACCGCGAGATCCTGTCCTGGCTCCTCGGGTCGCTCGCGGGCGCCACGTGGCCGTCGGTCGCCATCGCCGGCAGCGCGCTGCTCGTGGTCGGGTCCGTGCTGCTGGTCGTCGGCGGCCGGCTCGACGCGTTCGCGTTCGGCGACACCGCCGCCGCCGCGCTCGGCATCGACGTCGACCGCACGCGGTGGACGCTCATGACGCTCGTCGCGCTGCTCACCGGCGCGATGGTCGCCGTGAGCGGCGCCATCGGGTTCGTCGGGCTGATCCTGCCGCACGCCGTGTCCGTGCTCACCGGCCCCACGCACCGCCGCCTGCTGCCCGTCGCCGCGCTCACCGGCGCGACGTTCCTCGTCTGGGCCGACACGCTCGCCCGGACCGTCTTCGCGCCGCGCGAGCTGCCCGTGGGCATCGTCACCGCGATGGTCGGCGTTCCCGTGTTCGCCGTGCTGCTGCGGCGGGGACGGGGGACGGCGTGGAGCTGACGATCTCCGGGGTCGGTGTCCGGCTCGGCGGGCGGTGGGTGGTCGACGGGGTCGACGCGACTCCCCCGGCCGGTGCGCTCACCGGGCTGCTCGGGCCGAACGGCGCCGGCAAGACGACGCTGCTGCGGCTCGTGGCGGGCCTGCTGCCGCCCGATGCGGGAGCGGTCCTCGTCCCCGCTGCGCCCGGGTCGTCGGAGCGCACGTCGTCGGACCGCACGTCGTCCGACCGCTCGTCGTCGGACGGTGCTCCGGGGGCTCGCCGCACGCCCGTGCACACGCTCGACCGGCGCCTGCGCGCCCGGCGCGTCGCGCTGCTCGAGCAGGAGTCCAGCGCGACCGTCCCGCTCACGGTCCGGGAGGTCGTCGCGCTCGGCCGCATCCCCTACCGCTCGCTGTGGGGCACGGACCCCGACGACGACGCGGTGCTGCGTGCGCTGCGGGCCGCGAGCGCCGCACACCTGGTGGACCGCACGTGGTCCACGCTGTCCGGCGGCGAACGGCAGCGTGTGCACGTCGCGCGAGCGCTCGCGCAGGAGCCCGAGCTGCTGCTGCTCGACGAGCCGACCAACCACCTCGACGTGTCCGCGCAGCTCGCGCTGCTCGCGTTCGTCCGGGACCTGGGCGTCACGACCGTCGCCGCGCTGCACGACCTCAACCTCGCCGCGGCGTTCTGCGCGCACGTGCTGGTGCTCGCCGACGGACGCCTGGTCGCCGCGGGCCCGCCGGCCGACGTGCTCACGCCGCCGCTGCTGCGCGAGGTGTACGGCGTCGACGCGGACGTCCTGGTGCACCCGCGTACGGGCCGGCCCGTCATCGCACTCACCGGGCGCGCGTGACGCCCGGCGCCGGGCCGGGGACAATGGCCGCCATGGCGCTCTGGATGACCGGCGACGCGGCCGCGGACCAACTCCTCGACTCCGACCCGTTCGCGCTCCTGATCGGGATGCTCCTCGACCAGCAGTACCCGATGGAGGCCGCGTTCGCGGGTCCCGCGAAGATCCTCGACCGGCTCGGCACGCTGTCGCCCGAGGCGCTCGCGCACGCCGACCCCGACGAGTTCGCGGCCCTGTGTGCGACTCCCCCGGCGGTGCACCGCTACCCCGGCTCGATGGCCGGGCGCATCCAGGCCGTCGCGCGTGCGGTCGTCGAGGAGTACGACGGCGACGTGACCCGCATCTGGACGGACGGCGACCCCGACGGCGCGACGGTGCTCGAGCGGCTGCGTGCGCTGCCCGGGTTCGGCGAGCAGAAGGCCCGGATCTTCCTCGCGCTGCTCGGCAAGCAGCGCGGCGTGCAGCCCGCCGGCTGGCGGGAGGCGGCCGGCGCCTACGGCGAGGACGGGGCGCGGCGGTCGATCGCCGACGTGACCGACGCGGTCTCGCTCGGCCAGGTGCGGGAGACGAAGAAGGCCGCGAAGGCGGCTGCGAAGGCTCGCTGACGCCACGCAGGCTCGGTCCTCCGCGTCGTCCGGTCTGTGGACGACGGTGTCCGGCTCGTCCCGATGCGCGTAGCATCGAACACGTGTTCGAGAGCGGTGGTGTCGAGGCGGGCGGGTCCGCCGACCGCGCCGTCGTGCCCTCGAGCTGCCGTCCCGACGAGGACGGGGAGGCGCTCCTCGCGACGCTCGAGTCGGTGGTCGCGCTGCTCGCGGAGGCGAGCGTCCGGTCGCGCGGCGCAGCAGCCTGGGCCCCTGCGGTGCGGGCCCGGGTGCTGCGGGTGCTGGACCACGTGCCGGGTCTCGTCGCGACGCTGCGCTCCCCCGTGCTCGTCGCGCAGCGCGACTCCGCGGCGGCCGTCGGGGGCGAGCGGGCGTTCCTCGACACGCGCGCCCGGCTCACCGGAACGTCGCGGTTCCACGCGGCGCGTGAGGTCGGCACCGCGCAGGCGCTCGCCGAGCTCGACCAGGTGCGTGAGGCCGTCGGCCGCAACGTCATGCCCGTGGGCCACGCGGACGTGCTCGCGCGCACGATGCACGACGCGAGCGAGACCGTCGCCGCCGTGCTCCGCGAGGGAGCGACGCAGTCGCAGGTCGTGGAGCTCGCTCGGGGCACGGAGGTCCGGGAGTTCGCGCGCTCGCTCGCGGCCCTGGTGGCCTCGCACGACCACGACCGCCTCGAGGACGCCCGCTCCGCCGCGCGACGCGCGCGGTTCCTGCACGTGACCCACCACCCGGACGGCACCTTCCTCAAGGGGCGGCTCGACCCGGTGAGCGGCGAGATCCTCGCACGCGCCCTCGACGCGACCGGCCACCGCGAGGACGACGACCGCACCCACGAGCAGGCCCGCGCGGACGCCCTGGCCGCTCTCGCCCAGCACGCCCTGCGCTCCGACGTCCGCCCGGCGCCCGGCGGTGAGGAGCCCAGCCCGGGAGCCCACGGCGACGGACCCGGCCCGGACTCTCGCGGCGACGGGCGCGGTCCGACCACCCGCGACGGGGAGACGGTCCGCGGGACGGCGAGCGCCCCGGTGGCCCAGGTCAGCCTCCTCGTCCCGGCGGCGACCTGGGACGAGGTCCGGCGGCGGCTCGCGCACGGCGCAGGACCCGGCGGCCGGGCAACAGGTCTGGACGCGGGCCGCTCCGCCACCGGCACCGCACCGCCGCAGACGGTCCTCCCCGACGTCCCGGTGCCGGCGGCGACGACCGAGGACGGCACCGTCCTGAGCCGCTCCGAGCTCGCCGCGGCGTTGTGCGACTGCGCGATGACGCGCGTCGTGATGGACGAGCGAGGGCTGCCGCTGGACGTCGGTCGGACCCGCCGGATGTTCACCCCGGCCCAACGCACCGCGGTGGTCACGCGCGACCGGATGTGCGCGTGGAACGGGTGTGCCGTCGTGCCGCGGTTCTGCGAGGTCCACCACATCCGCTGGTGGCACCGCGACGGCGGGCGCTCCGACCTCGAGAACGCCGTGCTGCTGTGCAGCCACCATCACCACCACGTGCATGAGCAGGACCTGACCGTCGGCCGGCGAACGCACCCGCCCGGCGAGGGACCGGCGGGCGAGGTCGGCCCGTCCGCCGGCCCGGCCCCACCCGCCCGGTACGAGTTCCGTGACCGTTCCGGCGAGCCGGTCAACGCACCCGCGTCATGCGACGACCGGGCGCGGACGTGAGGCAGGGCCACCGGCCCGGTAGCGGACGTGACGCAGGGCAGCCGGCCAGGCCGCGGGCGTCGGACGTCGGGGTCGGCTCGGGAACCCGCGGCGCCGTGGCATCAGCTCGGGTCGGACTCGGGCCGGGCGTCGAGGGCGTCCTTCCAGCCCTGGGCGTAGGCCTCGGCGCTGCCCTGGCGGAACATGTCCTGCTCCCCCGTGCGCACGAGCACCCGGGCGCCGGAGCCGTCGTCGTCGAGCACGTGCGCGGCCAGGCCGCGGACGATCGCGAGCGGGCGGCCCGCCGCCTTGCCCTTGACGAGCTCGGCGGCGGCCGCGACCTCGTCGGCCACAGCCGTCACGGTCATGGTCAGCGGACGGCCGAACGAGTCGGACTCGCCCCGCAGGTCGTCCAGGACCCGCACGCCGGCGGCGCCGATCGTGATGTCGGTGACGCCGTCGCGCCACGGCCGCCCGGCGGTGTCGGTCATGAGCACCCCGACCCGCACGCCGAACGCCGCCGCGATCCCGGCGCGCAGCGTGCGGGCGCTCGCGTCGGGGTCGAGGGGCAGCAGCAGGACCGTGCCCTCGGGGGTGTTGCTCGCGTCCACCCCGGCGGCGGCCATGACGAGCCCGAGCCGGTTCTCGACGATGCGCGTGACGCCCGTGGCGTGCTCGCGCGTCGCGACCACCCGCACGGTCTCGGCCGTGATCGCCTGCTCGCGGTCGTCGGCCGCGACGACGCGCCCCTCGGCCTTGGAGACGACCTTCGAGGTCAGCACCAGCAGGTCCCCGTCCGCGAGCGCACGGTCGGGGTGGGCGGCGGCGTCGTCGCGCAGGAGGCCGACGAGCAGGCCGACGAGGTCGTCGCCCGGGACGATCTCACGCAGGCCCGCGGGAGCCCACACCCGCAGCTCGTCCATGGTCACCGCGGGTTCACCGCACCAGCTTCGGCAGCACGTGCTCACCGAACACGTCGATCCACTCGCGCTGGTTGCGGCCCACGTTGTGCAGGTAGATGCGGTCGAAGCCGAGGTCGACGTACTTCTGGATCGCCGCGCGGTGCACGTCGGGGTCGGCGGAGATGACCATGCGGCCCTCGAAGTCCTCGGGACGCACGAGCCGCGCCATCTGCTCGAGCTCGAACGGCGAGCGGATGTCAGCCTTGGGGAACTTCATGCCCCCGTTGGGCCACTCGTGCATCGCGTTGGCGAGCGCCTCCTCGTCGGTCGGTGCCCACGACAGGTGCACCTGCAGGACCTTGGGCAGGTCCTCGGGGTTGCGGCCGGACTCGCGCACGCCGTCGTGGAAGCGCGAGAACAGGCCCTCGATCTTCTCGAGCGGCGCACCGACCGTGATGAGGCCGTCGGCGTGGCGACCCGCGCGCTTGGCGGTGATCGGGCCCGCGGTCGCGACGAGGATCGGCGGGGCCTCCTCGGGCATCGTCCACAGCCGCGTGGACTCCATCTTGTAGAACTCGCCGGAGTGCTTGACGTCCTTGCCCGCGAGCGACGCGTTGAACAGCTTCTTGATGATGTCGATGGCCTCGAACATGCGGTTGATCCGCTCGGGGGCCTCGGGCCAGTACTGCGCGGTGATGTGCTCGTTGAGCGCCTCGCCGGAGCCCAGGCCCAGCCAGTGCCGCCCCGGGTACATCGCCGCGAGCGTCGCGCTCGCCTGCGCGACCATCGCGGGGTGCCAGCGGAACGTCGGCGCGGTCACGCCGGGCCCCATGTCGCCGCTGGTCCGCTCGCCGATCGCCGTGAGCACGTTCCACACGAACGCGGCCTGCCCCTGCGCGGGGACCCACGGCTGGAAGTGGTCCGCGGCCATGACGCCCGAGAAGCCGTGCTCCTCGGCGTACGCCGACAGCGCGACCGCCTCGGTGGGGTGGAACTGCTCGAGCATCGCCGCGTACCCGACCGTCAGGCCGGATGCCGTCACACCAGTCACGTCGTCCTCGTTCTCGTCTCGCGGGTGGTCCGCAGCAGGTGCGTCCGTCCGCGCTCGACCCTAGTCCGCCGGTGTGACGATCGTGCGACGGTGGTCGCCGGCGACGCCCGTCGCGAGCCTCTACCGCGGCCCGGCCAGCGCACCCACCGGGACGTCCTGCGTCGACTCGGCGGCGTCGGCCGGCGCACCGCGGGTCGCCTCGTCCGACATCGGCGCCGGCGAGCCGGCGCGCAGCTCGCCGTCCGCCGCGGCGCCCGACCGCACGAGCGCGACCCCGCCGACGACGAGCACCGCGCCGACGAGCTGGATCACGAGCGGTGCCTCGTCGAGCAGCAGCCACGCGAGCAGGACGGCGAACAGCACCTCCATGAGCGCGAGGAACGACGCGAGCCGCTCGCCGAGCAGCCGCACGGACACCGCGCTCACGCCGTACGCGAAGGCGGTGGGCACGGCGCCGACGACCAGCAGCGGCACGAACCACTCGACGTGCGCGCCGAGCACGTCGACCTGCACGCGCGGCGCCTCGACCGGCAGGATCCCGACGAGCGCTACCACGCTGACGGTGAGCGCGCCGACGAGCATCGCGGAGCCGGCCAGGCTCACGGGCGGCAGCGCGATGGGCCGGGCGGTCAGCGCGAAGTACGCGGCGTTGCCGATCGCCGCGGCGAACGCGAACACCAGGCCGAGCGCATCGAGCTCGAGCGAGCCGGTCACGTCCAGCACGAGCACGAGCCCGCCCATCGCGAGCGCCGCGCCGGCCAGCGTCGCGCGTGACGGCATGCGCCGCGTGCGGGACCACGACCAGCCCAGCAGGAGCAGCGGTCCCGTGTACTCGACGAGCAGCGCGACGGCGACGGGTAGCCGGTCCACCGCGAGGAAGTAGAGCGTCGACGCCCCGGCCACACCCAGCAGGCCGAGCGCGACGACCGTGCGCCACTCACGGCGCAACGCCGTGCGACGCCCGCGCAGCGCCCACGCGGCGGGTCCCGCCAGGAGCACCGTCCCGAGCCACAGACGCACCAGGATCGCCGCGCCGGGCGTCCACCCCGCGGCGAGCAAGGGCTTGACGACGGGCCCGCTGGTGGCGAACGCGAGAGCGGCGACGAGGCCCGCGACGATCCCGGCGCTGCGCGCGCGTGTGCCCTGCATGACGTGCTCCTCGCGGTGAACTGTGGGCTGCGCCCTGCGCGTTGCCCGACGCGCGCGGCCTCCCGCATGCTCGGGTGCCCACGCACGCGACATGTCAGGGGTCAAAGGCTTCTATGCTCGTGACAGTAGGACCCGCGACCGTCAGGAGTCAATATGGTTTTCGCTCGTGACACCGAGGCCAACCTCCAGGCCGCGGTCGAGCTGGTCAACAGCGCACGGCGCCGCGACGGCCAGGACGCCCTCGCGAGCGTCGACGACCTCGACGCGTTCTACCGCCGCTGGGCCTACTCGGTCCGCCACGACGGCGACGACGCCGAGCTCGCACAGGTGCACGACGCGCGTGCCGTCCTGGGCAGGCTCTGGGACGTCGACCGCGACGAGGCCGCCGCGCTGGTCAACACGATCCTGCGCGATGCGTCCGCAGTGCCGTTCCTGACCCGGCACGACGGCATGGACTGGCACCTGCACGCGACCGTCCCGGACGCGCCGCTCGCGACCGTCATGCTCGTCGAGACCGCGATGGGCGTCGCCGACGTCATCCGGTCCGACGAGTACGACCGCCTGCGGCGGTGTGCGGGTGAGGACTGCACCGCGGTGCTCGTCGACCTGTCACGCAACCGCTCGCGCCGGTTCTGCGACGTCAACAACTGCGGCAACCGCGCGCACGTGGCCGCCTACCGCGCGCGGCAGAGCACCGACTGAGCCGGCGTTCAGTCGGGCAACGGGCCTCCGAGCGACGGCAGCGCGGCGGGGGTCCCGACCCACCGCAGCCCGGCACCCGGTGCGGGCTCGCCCAGGCACGTCGCGAGATCGACCGCGACCTGCGGGGCGCCGTCACGCACCGCGGCAGGCAGCAGGGCGGGGTCGTGCACGTCCTGCGGCGCGGCCGCGACGACCGCGACCCCCACGACCGTGGTGCCGCGCGCCGCGGGCAGGCCGAGCTCGTCGACGACCTCGCCGGTCACGGTCGCAGTGGCGGGCACGCCGTCGAGGACCTCGCGCACGAGGTCGACGCGCACCGAGTCCCGCGGGCCCGCGCACTGCGCGTAGACCGGCCTCCACCCGGCGGCGACGGCCGCGTCGACCTCGGCACCGACCGCGCGCCACGGCACGTCGTCGGACTCGACGCGCCCCGACGCCCGCGGTCGCTCGTACCGGCCGCCGCCGGGGTCCTTGCCGACCTCGACCTGCGCGCCGGCGGGCCACGGCTGGGCGCGCAGCGCGTCCAGCACGTCCCCCCGGCTCAGGTCGCGCGCGCAGGCACCCAGCCCGACGACGACGAGCGCGACACCCGCGAGCGCACCCACGACGAGCACGACCCCGCTGCGCGCACCCGTCCCCGCACGGACGCCGAGGGCGCCCGAGCCGCGACGACCCGTCACCGGTCGCCCCCGTCGCCGCCCTGCACGGCCGCGAGCAGGTCGTCGGGACCCACGCCCGCTCCCCCGGACCCGCCGAGGCAGCTCAGGGACTCGTACGCGACCGGCTCGGGGGGCACGTCGATCGTCAGGTCGTTCGTGTGATGCGGCGCGAACGCGGCCACGAGCACGCGGCGCGGCACCTCGCGCGCCGCGCGGTCGACCGCTGACCCGTCTGCTGACCCCTCTGCGGGCCCGTCTGCGGGACCTGCGGCGGACTGGTCCTGCTCGAGGCGCAGCTCACCCACCGCCACGGACCCGTCGGACAGCTCGCGCACGAGCTCGACGGTCACGGCGTCGGCCGCGGCGTCGTCGCACCGCGCCGCCGCGACGACCCAGCCCTGGTCGGCCGCCGCGGCGGTCTCACCCGCGAGCACGTGCGCCGCGGTGCCTGTCGTCGTGCGTGCGCTGCGTCCCGAGCCCGCCTCGAACTGCCGGTTCGTGCCGAACGCGTACCGCCCGACCGTCAGCGAGGTCGCCGCGAGCCACGGGTCGGCGGCCAGGTCCTGGTAGCGCGCGACGTCGACGCTCGTCGTCTGGTCGTCCGGCACGTCCGGCGTGCACGCGGCGAGCACGACGAGCGCCGCACAGCCCGCCGCGGCACGCGGCAGGGCGCGGTGCCATGCAGCGGGGGCGAGCGCGGCTCGCGGGACGGGACGCGTCACGGCGTGACGACGGCCCACGGCTTGGCCCACCCGCCCACGGAGAACTCACCGTTCACGAACTGCTCCTGCGTCACGACCACGCGCTCGCCGTGCCCGGGCTCGTAGATCTCGATCGTCCCGTCGCCGTGCGCGTAGACCAGCACGACGTGCCGGGGCGAGGTCTCGTCGCCCACGTACAGCACCGCGGGGTTGCCCTGGTCGGTGGCCTCGACGAGCTGCTGGTACGCGTCCTGCTTGTCGTCCGGCGAGGCCGGGTCGACCATGTCGACCTGGTAGCGCACGCCCTCGGGCGCCATCGCGTCGAGCTCCTCGGCGGCGGCCCACGGCGACGTGCCGAGCGCCGGGATCCACGGCATCGAGACGTTGCCGGGCCGCCAGCCGCGGTCCGGGTCGATGCGCGGGTCGTCGGTGCGGCGCTTCATCTCCGTCTCGAGCTCGGTGAACCGGTCTGCGGGCGTGCGCTGGGGGTCGTCGGACTGTCCCGTCGTCGCGTCGTAGCCGGTCAGGACGCGCAGCGCGAGGACCGGGTCGCGCAGCATGCTCGCGTAGACCAGGGACGACGAGCCGCACGTCGTCCCGGTGGTCTGCGTGAACGGCCCGTCGCGCCGCAGCGCGGACTCGGGGTCGAGCAGCGCGTCGGGGTCGGGCGCGCGGTTGATCCGCTCGGCGAACCGGCGCAGCGTCGAGATCGAGCTCCCGGCCGCGAGCGCGGCGAGCAGCCACGCCCGGTGCCGCTGCGAGGCGGCGCCGTCCATGAGCGCGTCGAACGCGGCCCGGTCCTGCGGCGACAGCGCGTCGTACGCGGCTCGGGCGCGTTCGAGCACACCGTCGACGAGCGGCGGTCGGCCCGAGCCGGGCGCGTGCTGCCCGAGCGTGTCGAGCGCGCGCATGCCGGGCGCCGCGCCGTCGGGGAACGGCATCGCGGCCTCGACCGCGGCGAGCTCGTTCGCGCACGCCTTCGCGGCGGCAGCCGCGTCGCGCCAGGACTCGAGCGCCGCGGTCACGGCGTCGCGCAGGTGACGCACCACGTCGTCGAGCTGGTCGAGCTCGCCGGGGTGCCGCGGGATGTCGTCGCGCGCACGGCGCAGCGACGCGCCGACGTCCGCGTGCCGACGCTGCGCGCGGGTGAGCGCCTCCGCGTGGTCCTCGAGCGCGACGACCGCGCGGCGGGCCGCGGCTGCGGCATCCGTGAGACGCGAGTCGAGCTCGCGCGCGGTCGCGTCGAACGCCGGCGCGGCTGTGCCCGTCCAGACCGTGCGCCGGTGCACGCGGTCGGCGTCCACCTTGTCGGTCGTCACGGTCAGGGCGCGCGCGAGCGTCGACCAGGCCTGCGCGGCGCGCGCGCTCGCCGCCGGGTCGCCCGGTGGCGGATCGGTCGCGATCGCGACGATCCGCTCGATGAGCCGGCGCGCCGCCGCCACGTTCTGCACGATGTCGAGCGGGTTGAGCGAGAACCCCGCCTCGTCGAGCGCGTCCATCGCGCGCCACAAGGACTGGATGACCTTGTCGAAGTCGACGTCCACGACGCCACGCCCGGTCACGGCCGGATCCCGCGAAACGTGGCGGCCGTCTGCTCGTCGCCGTCGGTCGTCGCGCGCACGCACGCGTCCAGCTCGGTCCCCACCTCGACGAGCGCCGCCGCCGCGACCCGCAGCCCCTCGGTCCACCGGTGCACCGCGCGCGCGTGCGCGCTCGCGACCGGGTCCACGGCCTCGTCGGCCGCTGCTGCGTGCGCGTCGCGTGCGCGCCCCAGCTCCATGCCGGAAGCCCGGAACCGCACGGCCATGGCGCTCACCGCCGCGGGCTGCAGCTCGACGTCGCTCACGCGTCCCCCCACCTCGTCGTCCTGTGCGCCTCGCCGCGCACCGGCCCGGGTCATCGTGGCAGACGACGGCCGACCGCGGCACCCGGACGACCATGCGTCGAGCTGCCCACGGGCTGCGCTCGGACGTGCCACGATCAGCGCGCCAACCCTCGCGCAGAAGGAGCGTCGTGGACACCCTCGGATACCAGGCACTCGTCCAGGAGCGGCTCGTCGCAGCGGGCTACACGTTGCGGATGACACCGCCGGCGGGCCTCGTCGGCCACCGCCGGAACTTCCGGCTGCGCTGGATGGCGACGACCGTGCACACGGTCGTCCACGTGACCACGACGCCCCACGTCACCGCGGACGGGCTCGCCGGCTTCACCCGGTCCGCGCTGAGCCACGCCGAGGTCGCGCACGGGCAGATGCGCGGGCTGCAGTCGGGCGTCGCGGTCGTCGCCGCCGTCATCGCGGAGTCGGCGGACGACGAGGCGCACGCCTACGCGATGCGCACGATCCCGAAGGACTTCGCCGCGTTCGCCTGGCCGGTCGTCGTCGACCTCGGCGCCGAGCTGCGGTCGAGCCACGCGGGCAGCCCGCTGGTCGGGGCGGTGTACTCGTCCTGGATGCGCCAGCAGATCGAGGCGCTCCTGCCACAGCCCGACGCGGTCGCGGCGACCGCCCGCGACTGAGCCGTCCGGCGCGCGAAAGCGGTGCAGGAACACCCTCGGAGTCTGGGAAGATGGGCGGTCATGAGCGACCTGACCTCCCGTACCGACGTCCCGACGACCTCCACCGGCCGCCGTGTACCGGACAAGGTCGGCCTCGAGGGGCTCGAGGAGTCGTGGTCGCAGCGCTGGGCCGAGCTCGGGACGTACTCGTTCGACCGCACGCGCTCGCGCGAGGAGATCTACTCGATCGACACCCCGCCGCCCACCGTCTCGGGCTCGCTGCACGTGGGGCACGTGTTCTCGTACACGCACACCGACGTCGTCGCGCGGTACCGCCGCATGCGCGGCGCGGAGGTGTTCTACCCGATGGGCTGGGACGACAACGGCCTGCCCACCGAACGTCGCGTGCAGAACTACTACGGCGTGCGCTGCGACCCGTCGCTGCCGTACGACCCGGACTTCACGCCGCCGCACGAGGGCACGGACAAGACCGTGAAGGCCGCCGACCAGGTGCCGGTCAGCCGACGCAACTTCGTCGAGCTGTGCGAGCGGCTCACGGTCGAGGACGAGCGGCAGTTCGAGGCGCTGTGGCGCCGCCTCGGACTCTCGGTCGACTGGTCGATGACCTACCAGACCATCTCGGCGGAGTCGCGCGCCGTCGCGCAGCAGGCGTTCCTGCGCAACCTCGCGCGCGGTGAGGCGTACCAGGCCGAGGCGCCGGGCCTGTGGGACGTGACGTTCCAGACCGCCGTCGCGCAGGCCGAGCTCGAGGCGCGCGACTACCCGGGCGCGTTCCACCGGGTCGCGTTCCACGGCGCCGACGGCCCGGTCCACATCGAGACGACGCGACCGGAGCTGCTGCCGGCGTGCGTCGCGCTCATCGCGCACCCCGACGACGAGCGCTACCAGCACCTGTTCGGCACGACGGTCACGACCCCGCTGTTCGGCGTCGAGGTCCCGGTGCTCGCGCACCCGGCCGCCGAGCCCGACAAGGGCGCGGGCATCGCGATGTGCTGCACGTTCGGCGACCTGACCGACGTGCAGTGGTGGCGCGAGCTGCAGCTCCCGACACGCTCGGTGGTGCAGCGCGACGGCCGCCTGCTGCGCGAGACGCCGGAGTGGATCACGTCGCAGCAGGGCCGTGAGGTGTTCGCACAGCTCGCGGGCAAGACGACGTTCTCGGCACGCGAGGCGGTCGTCGCCGGTCTGCGCGCCTCCGGTGACCTCGACGGCGAGCCGACGCCCACGCAGCGCAAGGCGAACTTCTACGAGAAGGGCGACAAGCCCCTCGAGATCGTCACGTCGCGCCAGTGGTACATCCGCAACGGCGGCCGCGACACGGACCTTCGCGCGGCGCTGCTCGCGCGCGGTGCCGAGCTCGACTTCCACCCCGAGTTCATGCAGGTCCGCTACGAGAACTGGGTCGGCGGCCTGAACGGCGACTGGCTCATCAGCCGCCAGCGGTTCTTCGGCGTGCCGCTGCCGGTCTGGTACGCGCTCGACGCCGACGGCGAGCCCGACTACGACAACCCGCTCGTCCCGTCCGAGGACCAGCTTCCCGTCGACCCGTCGTCGGACGTGCCCGCGGGCTACACCGCGGACCAGCGCGGTGTGCCGGGCGGCTTCGTCGGGGACCCCGACATCATGGACACCTGGGCCACGTCGTCGCTGACCCCGCAGATCGCCGGCGGCTGGCGCTCCGACCCGGACCTGTTCGCGCGCGTCTTCCCGATGGACCTGCGGCCGCAGGGCCAGGACATCATCCGCACGTGGCTGTTCTCGACGGTGGTGCGCTCGCACCTCGAGCACGGCTCGCTGCCGTGGACCGACGCCGCCATCAGCGGGTGGATCCTCGACCCGGACCGCAAGAAGATGTCGAAGTCCAAGGGCAACGTCGTCACGCCCATGGGCCTGCTCGAGGAGCACGGGTCGGACGCGGTCCGGTACTGGGCGGCCTCCGCGCGGCTCGGCACCGACGCGGCGTTCGAGGTCGGCCAGATGAAGATCGGCCGACGCCTGGCGATCAAGGTGCTCAACGCCTCCAAGTTCGCGCTGTCGTTCGGCGGCACCGACGAGGCTCCGTCGCTCGACCCGGCGCTCGTCACGGTCGCGCTCGACCGGGCGATGCTCGCCGGCCTGGCCGACGTGGTCGACCAGGCGACCGCCGCGCTCGAGTCGTACGACCACACGCGCGCGCTCGAGCTCACGGAGACGTTCTTCTGGACGTTCTGCGACGACTACCTCGAGCTCGTGAAGGACCGCGCGTACGGCGAGGGTGCGGGGGCGCGAAGCGCCCGCACCGCGCTGTGCCTCGCGCTCGACGTGCTGCTGCGCCTGCTCGCGCCGGTGCTGCCGTTCGCGACCGAGGAGGTCTGGTCGTGGTGGCGCGAGGGCTCGGTGCACCGCGCCGCGTGGCCGCAGTCCGCGCCGCTGCGCTCGGCGACGGGTGACGCGTCGTTCGCGACCGTGACCGCGGCCGGTGCCGCGCTCGCGGCGCTGCGCAAGGTCAAGTCCGAGGCGAAGGTGTCGATGCGCACGGAGATCCTCGCCGCGCGCCTCGAGGTCCCGGCCGCGCAGCTCGCCGACGTCGAGGTCGCGCTCGACGACGTGCGCGCCGCGGGCCGCGCCACCGGCACGCTGGAGCTCGTCGCGGGCGAGGTCGAGCAGGCCGTCGCGCACGACGCGCAGCTGGGCGAGCCGGTCAAGCGCGGCGCCTGACGCCCGACGGTGGGAGGCGAGCACCGACGTGCCCGTCTCCCACCTGCGGGCGTAGCGTGCTGGGCATGACCTCGACCTCGCCGAGCCGGCCGACCGCCCCCGAGGACGTCCCCACCCGCACGCTGGCCGACGGCCTGGTGCTGCCCGCCATCGGCTTCGGCACCTACCCGCTCAAGGGCTTCGCGGGCCGGGACGCGGTGGCCGACGCGATCGGCGCCGGGTACCGCCTGATCGACACCGCGTACAACTACGAGAACGAGGGTGCGGTCGGCGCGGGCGTGCGCCAGTCCGGTGTGCCGCGCGACGAGCTCGTGCTGCAGACCAAGCTGCCGGGCCGCTACCACCGGCACGACGACGCGGTCACGGCCGTGCAGGAGTCCCTGCTGCGCGCGGGGCTCGACCACTGGGACCTGGTCCTCATCCACTGGCCGAACCCCGGCCGCGGGCTGTACGCCGAGGCGTTCGCGGCGCTGCTCTCGCTCCGGGACGCCGGTCTGGTCCGGTCGGTCGGCGTCTCGAACTTCCTGCCCGAGCACCTCGACTCGCTGAAGCGCGTCACGGGTGAGCTGCCGACCGTGAACCAGGTGGAGCTGCACCCGCACTTCGCGCAGCCGGAGCAGCGGGGCGCCGACGAGGCGCGCGGCGTGCTCACGCAGTCGTGGAGCCCGCTGGCCCGCGGACCGCTGCTCGAGGAGCCGGTGATCCAGGAGGTCGCCCGCGCGCACGGCCGCACACCCGGCCAGGTGGTGCTGCGCTGGCACGTCGAGCTCGGTGCGGTGCCGCTGCCGAAGTCGGGCTCGGCCGAGCGCCGCAGGGAGAACCTCGCGGTGTTCGACTTCACGCTGTCGCCCGACGAGGTCGCGGCGATCAGCGGGCTGTCGCGGCCGGACGGTCGCACCAACGACCAGGACCCGGCGGTCTACGAGGAGCTCTGAGCGACGGCCGGCGGCACACCGCGGGCCGACGAGCGCGCGAGGCTACCGCCCGGTAACCGAGCGGTAGGGTCTCGTCGTACCCCCACGGAGAGAGACATGTCCCCCAGCACCTCGCCGTCGACGCTGCCCGCCGACGCCCCTCGTTCCATCCCCGGCATGCTCGCGCAGCGACTCGCGCGCGATCCCGACGGCACGTTCGCCGAGCGCTCGTCGGGCCTGGGCTCCGCGTGGACGCCCGTGACGGTCCGCGGGTTCGTCGCGGAGGTCACCGCGGTGGCCAAGGGCCTCGTGGCCCGCGGCATCGCACCGGGCGACCGGGTCGGCATCATGTCGCGCACCCGGTACGAGTGGACGGTGCTCGACTTCGCGGTGTGGTCCGCGGGCGCGGTCGGCGTGCCGGTGTACGAGACCGACTCCGCGGAGCAGGTGCGCTGGATCTGCGCGGACGCGGGCATCCGCCTGCTCGTCGCGGAGACCGAGGCGCACGCCGCCGTCGTCGAGAGCGTGCGTGACGACCTGCCCGGGCTGCGCGAGGTCCTCGTGATCGACGCCGGCGCGCTCGAGCAGCTCGTCGTGTCCGGCCACGACGTGCCCGACGCCGAGATCGAGCGGCGCAGCGCGCTCGCCGGCCGCGACGACCTCGCGACCGTGATCTACACCTCCGGCACCACCGGCCGCCCGAAGGGTGTCGAGCTCACGCACGGCAACTTCGTCGCGGTCTGCCTGCTCGGCATCGACGACCTCGGCGAGGTGTACGCGCAGCCGCACTCGCGCACGCTGCTGTTCCTGCCGCTCGCGCACGTGTTCGCGCGGTTCATCCAGGTGCTGTGCGTCCCGTCCGGCGCGGTGCTCGGGCACACGCCCGACACGCGCAACCTCCTGCCCGACCTCGCGTCGTTCCGTCCCACGTTCCTGCTGGCCGTGCCGCGCGTGTTCGAGAAGGTCTACAACTCGGCCGAGCAGAAGGCCGGCTCGGGCGCCGCGCTGCGGGTGTTCCGCTGGGCGGCGAAGGTCGCGATCCAGTACTCACGCGCCCTCGACACGCCCGCAGGACCGAGCGCCGCGCTGCGCACGCAGCACCGGCTCGCGGGGCGCCTCGTGCACGCGAAGCTCCGCGCGGCGCTGGGCGGCCATGTCGAGTGGGCCATCTCCGGTGGTGCGCCGCTCGGCGACCGGCTGGGGCACTTCTTCCGGGGGATCGGCGTGCGGGTCCTCGAGGGCTACGGGCTCACGGAGACGACCGCGCCCACCGCGGTCAACCTGCCGCGTCTCACCAAGGTCGGCACGGTGGGTCCCGCGTTCCCGGGGACCCGGGTGCGCGTCGACGAGGCGGGTGAGATCTGGGTCGCAGGTCCGCACGTCTTCCGCGGGTACCGGCACGACGAGGAGGCGACGAAGGCCGCGCTCGTCGACGGCTGGTTCCGCACGGGCGACCTCGGCTCGCTCGACGAGGACGGGTACCTGCGCATCACCGGCCGCTCCAAGGAGATCATCGTGACCGCGGGCGGCAAGAACGTGGCCCCGGCGGTGCTCGAGGACCGCCTGCGCGGGCACCCGATCGTCAGCCAGGTCGTGGTCGTCGGCGACCAGCGGCCGTTCATCGGGGCGCTCGTGACGCTGGACGCCGAGATGCTGCCCGGGTGGCTCGCGAACCACGGCCTGCCGGCCATGGACGTCGTCACCGCCGGTGAGCACCCCGCCGTGCTGGAGGCGCTCGACCGCGCGGTGGCCCGGGCCAACGAGGCGGTCTCGCGTGCCGAGTCCATCCGCAAGATCGCCGTGCTGCCGACCGACCTCACGGAGGCGAACGGCTACCTCACGCCGTCGCTCAAGGTGAAGCGCACCCGCGTGCTCGCGGACTTCGCCCCGCAGGTCGAGGAGCTCTACACGGACACCCGCGGGACCGCGCGGGACTGAGACGGCTCGGGCCGCGCGCCCTCGATGGGGACGCGCGGCCCGTGACGCCGCAGCCGAGCGCCTGCGCTACGGGATCGCGCGCACGCGCCGCGCGTCGGCCGACTGCGTGAGCAGCTGCTCGCTCGGTGTGGACTCGTCCGACCACCGCAGGAGCGCCCCGACGCCGTCCGCCAGCTCGGCCGCCCCGTCCGGGGCGAACGTCACGCCCGCGTCCTGCGCGAGCGCAGCCCGCACGAGCGCGACGACCGCCGGGTACCGTCGACCGTCCGCGACGCCCAGCGTGTCGAGGTCGGCCTGGTTGGTCGCGAGCTCGAGCGGCTGCAGGCCGACGAGCACCTCACGCTCCTGCAACGCGCCGAGCGCCCCGTCACCGAGCACCAGCTCGGCGACCTGTCCCCGGCGCAGCACCTCGACGACGTCGTCGAGGGAGGTCACCGCGGCCTCGCCGCGCCCCAGCGCCTGCCCGAACCGGTCCAGCACCGCGTGACGGCGACGCGCGCGCAGCTCGTCCACCGCGGCCCGCACGCGCTGTGCGAACGCGTCCGGCTTCGCCCCGGCGCCGCGCGCCCCGCCGGGCACCTCGACGACGAGCTCGCGGACCTGCTGGCCCACCTTCTCGCACACGAGCGCGACCGCACGCACGTCACCGGTGAGCACGACGAGCTCGGGGGTGCGTTCCGCGACGCGCTTGTCCAGGAACGCCGCCACCTCCTCGGCGTTGCGCTGCCACGAGTCCTCGGCCCGCGACTGGTTGCGCCGCGACAGCCCGTTCTCCCGGGTCTTGTGCACGTCGTCGTGACCGCCCTCGACGCTCTCGTGCAGCGGTTCGCCGTCCTCGCCCACGCCGGGGCGGGCACCGCCCGCGGACTTCCACACGAGGTCCGCACCCGTGCGGTCGACCGCGACGACGAGCAGCTCGACCGCCTCGTCGGCGGCCCGCACCGCGGGCAGCAGGTCGGGCACCGGTCCGAACGTCGCGATCGTCCGAGCGGGCGGCTCGCCCACGACGCGGTCGACCAGCACGCCCTGGCCGTCCGCCACGATCACGCGCCCGTGCGGTCCTCGCACGCCCGTCGGCACCGCGACCAGGTCGGCGATCTCGTCGAGCACGGCACCCGGCGCGCCCTCGCGCTCGAGCTCCCGCCGTGCCGCCTTCCAGCGGTCCGCCGCCTCCGACTCCCCCGCCGACTCTGCTCTCGTCGCGTCGAGGAACACGGTGACGAACGGCGACGTCCGGCCGAGCAGCGGCTTGAGCCAGTGCAGGTCCATGCGGCAACCTCCTTCGGCCCACGAGGTGGGCCGTGCAGTGGACGGTGCCCGGGACGCGGACGTCAGCGGTCGCGCGTCTCGAGCCTCGCTGACCACTCCTAACCAACCGCAGGTTGGCGCCCCACGCCACCCCTGGCGACGGCCCCACGGGAGGGCGCCGCGGGACGGTCACCCGGAGGCGTCACCACCTGCGGGTTCGCGCCCGCCGTCCTGCGCGATCGCCTCGTGGTGGCGGATGACCTCCTCGACGATGAACGCCAGGAACTTCTCCGCGAACACCGGGTCCAGGTCCGCCTGGTCCGCGAGCTCACGCAGTCGCGCGACCTGCCGGACCTCGCGACCCGGGTCCGACGGGGGCAGTCCGCGCTGCGCCTTCAGGACCCCGACCTGCTTGGTCGCCTTGAACCGCTCCGCGAGCAGGTAGACCAGCGCGGCGTCGATGTTGTCGATGCTGTGCCGCAGCCGGGCGAGCTCGGGCGGGATGTCCGTCGACTGCGCCGCCCCGGACGCTCCCCCGTGCTCGGGAGCGGGTTCGGCGGGGCGGATCGCGTCGGTCACGCCCGCGATCCTAGGCCGCGAACCGCGCGGTCAGGCGCTCTTCTCGCGGGGCGGGCGCTTCTCGCGCGGCACGAGGGTCGGGTTCACGTTCTCGAGCACCACGTCGCGCGTGATGAGCACGCGTGCGACGTCGTCGCGGCTCGGGACGTCGAACATCACCTGCTGGAGGACCTCCTCCATGATGGCGCGCAGACCGCGTGCGCCCGTCCCGCGCAGGAGCGCCTGGTCCGCGATCGCCGCGACGGCCTCCTCGTCGAACTCGAGCTCGACGCCGTCGATCTCGAACATCCGCTGGTACTGCTTGACGAGCGCGTTGCGCGGCTCCGTGAGGATCCGCACGAGCGCGTCCTGGTCGAGCCGCCCGACAGCCGCGACGACCGGCAGACGCCCGATGAACTCGGGGATGAGCCCGTACTTCTGCAGGTCCTCGGGGCGGACCTCGGAGAACAGGTCGCCCTCCTCGTGGTTGTCCACGAGCGGCGCGCCGAACCCGACGACACGCTTGCGTGCGCGGGCGGCGATGATGTCGTCGAGCCCTGCGAACGCCCCCGCCACGATGAACAGGACGTTCGACGTGTCGATCTGGATGAACTCCTGGTGCGGGTGCTTGCGACCGCCCTGCGGCGGGACCGAGGCCGTCGTGCCCTCGATGATCTTCAGCAGCGCCTGCTGGACGCCCTCGCCCGAGACGTCACGCGTGATCGACGGGTTCTCGCTCTTGCGGGCGATCTTGTCGATCTCGTCGATGTAGATGATGCCCTGCTCGGCCTTCTTGACGTCGTAGTCGGCGGCCTGGATGAGCTTGAGCAGGATGTTCTCGACGTCCTCGCCGACGTAGCCGGCCTCCGTCAGCGCGGTGGCGTCGGCCAGGGCGAACGGCACGTTGAGCATGCGCGCGAGCGTCTGGGCCAGGTACGTCTTGCCCGTGCCCGTGGGGCCGACGAGCAGGATGTTGGACTTGGCGATCTCGACCTGGTCGTCGGCGTTGCGCACGCCCTCGCCGGCCTGGATCCGCTTGTAGTGGTTGTACACCGCGACCGACAGGGCACGCTTGGCCGACTCCTGGCCGATGATGTACTGCTCGAGGAACGCGAAGATCTCGCGCGGCTTCGGCAGCTCGACCAGGCCCGTCTCGTTGGCCTCGGCGAGCTCCTCCTCGATGATCTCGTTGCACAGCTCGATGCACTCGTCGCAGATGTACACGCCGGGCCCGGCGATGAGCTTCTTGACCTGCTTCTGGGACTTGCCGCAGAAGGAGCACTTGAGCAGGTCGGCACCGTCCCCGATCCGAGCCACGTCTCGTCCCTTCCTCGCGCTGCGCCGCCCCTCGCGGCCTGCGTCCTTGCGATCGTCGGCTGCTGCCGACTGCGTGCTGTCGTGCTGCGGGCGTCGCCGCCGGTGTCCCATTGGACACTACGCCGCGCGCCGTGTCCCGCGTACCCCGCATCGTGTCGCGGCGTGTCCTCGCTCGTCCGGGCGGTCCGGGCCGTCTGAACCGTTTCGGCGTCCCGGATCTGGGATATGGGACGCGTCGGCGGCCCGGCCGCACCCGCCGTCAGGAGCGACGACGGCGGGTGCGGCCGGGCAGGATCACCCGTCCGCACCCGCCGAGGTCGTCACGCGCGGTACGTCGTCAGGACGGCTCGATGACCGTCGGGCGCGCGCCCTTGCGGCTCGCGAGCACCTGGTCGACGAGTCCGTACTCCAGCGCCTGCTGCGCCGTGAGGATCTTGTCGCGCTCGATGTCCTGACGGACCGCCTCGACGTCCCGCCCCGTGTGGTGGGCGATCGTCTCCTCGAGCCACTCGCGCATGCGGATGAGCTCGTTGGCGTGGATCTCGATGTCGGACGCCTGCGCGTACCCGCCGCCCTCCATCGCGGGCTGGTGGATCAGCACGCGCGCGTTGGGCAGCGCCAGGCGCTTGCCCGGCGTGCCCGCCGCGAGCAGCACGGCCGCCGCGGAGGCGGCCTGCCCGAGGCAGACGGTCGCGATCTGCGGCTTGATGTACTGCATCGTGTCGTAGATCGCCGTCAGCGCGGTGAACGAGCCACCGGGCGAGTTGATGTACAGCGTGATGTCGCGGTCCGGGTCGGTGCTCTCCAGCACCAGGAGCTGCGCCATGACGTCGTCGGCCGAGGCGTCGTCCACCTGCACGCCGAGGAAGATGATGCGGTCCTCGAACAGCTTGGTGTACGGGTCCTGCCGCTTGAAGCCGTAGGCCGTGCGCTCCTCGAACTGGGGCAGCACGTAACGGGCGGACGGCGCGGCGGCCGCCGGACGGCCGAAGCCGCCGGCCAGCGCGCCCGCGCGGGCGATGAACTGGGACTCGGTGCTCACTGGATCTCCTCGCGGTCTCGAAGGCTCAGGCGGTCCCGCCGCGGCCCGTGACGGAGCTCGCGGCCTCGACCACGTGGTCGATGAACCCGTACTCGAGCGCCTCCGGGGCGGTGAACCAGCGGTCACGGTCGGCGTCCGCGCTGATCTGCTCGACGCTCTTGCCCGTCTGCGCGGCGGTCAGCTCGGCGAGCACCGTCTTCATGTGCAGGATCAGCTGCGCGTTGATGCGCACGTCCGTCGCGGTACCGCCGATGCCGCCCGAGGGCTGGTGCATCATCACCCGCGCGTGGGGCGTCGCGTAGCGCTTGCCCTTGGCGCCCGACGAGAGCAGGAACTGCCCCATCGAGGCCGCCATGCCCATCGCGATCGTCGCCACGTCCGGCTTGATGTACTGCATGGTGTCGTAGATCGCCATGCCGGCCGTGATCGAGCCGCCGGGCGAGTTGATGTACAGCCAGATGTCCTTGTCCGGGTCCTCCGCGGCCAGGAGCATCATCTGCGCGCAGATCGCGTTCGCGTTCTCGTCGCGCACCTCGGAACCGAGCCAGATGATCCGCTCGCGCAGCAGCCGGTTGTAGATGTGGTCGTTCAGGCCGAGTCCGGGAGAGTCGGCCCGGGCCATGGCCGGGAAGTCGTTCACGAAGGCTCCTTGGTCGAAGCGGCATCCTTGCGTCGCAGTGACACTAACGCCCGGCCGCCGCAGATCCGGCCCGGCCACGGCCCGTTTCGCTGTCGGCGCAGCACGCGCGCGGCGGGTGCGGGCCGGGACGACGAGAGCCCCGTCACCGGCGTGCGGCGACGGGGCTCCCGGTGGAGCGGGGCGACCTCAGGCGGTCGCGTCCACGGCCGCGTCGGCGACCGCGGCGGCAGCGGCGGCGTCGTCCTGCGACTCGGCCGCGTCGTCCTCGTCGGTGCCGATGAAGTCGGACAGGTCCACCGCGGCACCCGACGGGTCCGTGACCGTCACCTGGCGCAGCGCGACGGCGATCGACTTGGAGCGCGCGACCTCGGCCACCATCGCCGGGATCTGGCCGCCCTCGTCGAGGGTCTTGATGAACGTGTTCGGGTCCATGCCGTACTGACGCGACGCCTGCACGAGGTACTCGACGAGCTCCTGCTGCGAGACCTTCACCTCGAGCTTCTCGGCGAGCGTGTCCAGCAGGATCTGGTTGCGCAGCGCGGTCTGCGCCTGCTCCGTGACCTCGGTGCGGTGCTCGTAGTCGTCCAGGCGGCCCTCGGACTCGAGGTGACGGTGCACCTCGGCCTCGACGACGCCCGACGGCACGGGGATCTCGATGCTCTCCACGAGCTTCTCGACGAGCAGGTCACGCGCCTGCACCGCCTGGTTGGAGACCTTGATGCGCGCGGCCTGCTCGCGCAGGTCCGCCTTCAGCTCGTCCAGCGTGTCGAACTCGGACGCGAGCTGCGCGAAGTCGTCGTCGGCGTCGGGCAGCTGACGCTCCTTGACGGTCGTCGCCGTCACCGTGACCTGGGCCTTCTCGCCCGCGTGCTCGCCACCGGCCAGCTCGGTCTCGAACGTCGTCGTCTCGCCCGCCGACAGGCCCGTCAGCGCCTCGTCCAGACCCTCGAGCATGTTGCCCGAGCCGATCTGGTAGCTCACGCCGGACACCGAGTCGACCTCGGCGTCGTCGATCTTCGCGACCAGGTCGATCACGACGAAGTTGCCGGCCTCCGCCGGGGCGTCCACGCCCACGAGCGTGCCGAAGCGCTCACGCAGCGCGTCGAGACGGCCCTCGACGTCCGCGTCCTCGACCTCGACGCCCTCGACCTCGATGGCCAGGCCGTCCAGCGCGGGGAGCTCGAGCTCGGGGCGCACCTCGACCTCGGCGGAGAAGTGCAGCTCGCCCTCCTCCTCGCCGGCCACGAGGCCGGGGACCTTGGTGACCTCGACCTCGGGCTGACCGAGGGGACGCAGCTTGTTCTCGCGCACCGCCTCGGCGTAGAAGCCGCCCAGACCCTCGTTCACCGCGTGCTCGATGACCGCCGGACGGCCGACGCGCTGGTCGATGATGCGCGGCGGCACCTTGCCCTTGCGGAAGCCCGGCACCGTCACCTGCTCCGCGATGTGCTGGTACGCGTGCTCGATGCTCGGGCGGAGCTCGTCGTACGTCACCTCGACGGTCAGCTTGACCTTCGTCGGCTCCAGGGTCTCGACGGCGCTCTTCACTTCGATGCTCTCCAACTGATCGGGGTGGTTTCGCCGTTCCCGGCGGCGGTGCGAGGGCGCGGGCGCGGCGACAGGCTCGAGGCCAGGTCCATGAGGTCGGGCTCAAGGGCTGAGGCGCTCAAGGGCTGAGGCGCGCACGGGCGACCCTCGATGGTACGTCACGCGCCGGAGCACGGACGAATCACAGCCCGGCCGCCACCTCGCGGCGGCCGGCCCCCGAGCGGTCGCCCCGGGACCTGACCCGGGGCGGTTCGGACGGACCGGAACGAGCCGGTACCCTTGACGCCGCCGGTCGCACCTGTGCGGCCTGTGCGGACGTAGCTCAATGGTAGAGCCCCAGTCTTCCAAACTGGCTACGCGGGTTCGATTCCCGTCGTCCGCTCCCCCGCCCGTCCACGCACGTCCTCCGGGCCTGCGCCGATCCACCCGCCCCGACCCGTCGAGCGGGCCCATGCGTCGTTCACGTGCTCGTCGTCGCCGCGCGCGTCGAGGAACGCGTGCACGGCGGAGCCGCGGTAGTGGCGCTCGGGGCGCTCACGGACCATGACCATGCGGAACCAGTACTGCTCGACCTCGGCGAGGTGGCGCACGATGCCGGGCAGGGACATGTCCGACGGCGGGACGGAGCGGCGCGCGAGCGTCGCGCAGTGCCTGTCGAACAACCAGATCGGCCGTCGGCTGTTCATCTCCGGCACGACCGTCTCGGTGCACGTGTCGAACGTGCTCGCGAAGCTCGGCGCGTCCGGCCGCGCGGAGGCGGTCGACGTCGCGCACCGTCGCGGCCTGATCGGCGCCCGGTGACCTGGTCGGGGTGGTCGGATTCGAACCGGCGACCTTCCGCTCCCAAAGCGGACGCGCTACCAACCTGCGCCACACCCCGTCGCGCGAGGGGGCCCGCGCGACGCCCAGCCTAGGGGACGCGTCGCTGTCACCCGTTCGGGTCAGGCTGTGGTGGGATGTGCGCGTGCCGACGTTCTTCACCCACGCCGACCGCGTCCTGTTCCAGGGCGACTCGATCACCGACTGGGGCCGGGACCGCCAGGACCCGCTGAGCCTGGGCCACGGGTGGGTGGCGATCGCCGCGGCGCTGGCCGGCGCGCGACGGCCGGACCTGGGACTCACGTTCCTCAACCGCGGCGTGGGCGGTGACACGGCCGCGATGGTGCGGGACCGCTGGGAGCGGGACACCCTCGCGCTCGAGCCGACGGTGATCTCGCTGCTCGTCGGGGTCAACGACACGTGGCGGCGCTACGACAGCGGGCAGCCGACGAGCACGCGCGAGTTCGAGGAGCACTACCGCGCGATGCTCGACTCGGCGCGCGAGCGCCTGGACGTGCGGTTCGTGCTCGTCGAGCCGTTCCTGCTCCCGCTCACGCCGGAGCAGGAGGCGTGGCGCGAGGACCTGGACCCGCGCATCGCGGTCGTACGGTCGCTCGCCCAGGAGTACGGCACGAGCCTGCTCGCGGCGGACCTGCTGTTCGCGGAGGCGATCGAGGCCGCGGGCGCGGCGCACTGGACGACGGACGGCGTGCACCTGACCGCCGCGGGCAACGGGCTGCTCGCCGAGGCGTGGCTCGACGAGCTCGGCATGCCCGCCTGAGCGCGCACGGACCGGCCGGCCCGGGGGGACGGCGCGGCGCGCGGGCACCTCGGGCGTGGGAGGCGTGCGGCAGGCTGCAGACGTGATCGTCGTCGTCGCCCGGCCGGCGGGCTCGTCCGCGTCGCCGGGCCCCGTGGTCGCGGTCCGTGAGAGCGACGCCGCGGTGCTCGGCCCCGAGCGCGCGGTGCGCTGGGCGTGGGCGGACACGCACGCGTGGTACCCGCGCCTGCTGGCGGACGGCGTGCGCGTCGAGCGGTGCCTGGACCTGCGCCTCACGCACCGGCTGCTGCGCGGCTCGGCGTCGTGCGCCGGGTCCGACCTCGCGCACGCGCCCGCGGGTCCGTTCGACGCGGCGGGGCCCGCCGACCCGGCGTCCGCGCGGCCCGCCTCGAGCGACCAGACGCTGTTCGACGCGATGCGCGACGACGACGCGGCCGCGTCCGACACCGCCGACCCGCACCCCGACGAGCGGGGCCCGGCGGGCACGCCCGACCTGGCCGCGTGCCTCGCGGAGCTGGACGCGCAGCACGCCGCGGTGGCGGGCAGCCCGTCCGCGGGGCGCCTGCGGCTGCTCGTGGCGGGCGAGTCGGCGGGCGCGCTCGTCGCGACGGAGATGCGTCACACGGGCCTGCCGTGGGACGCCGACGTGCACGACGAGGTGCTGCGCGACCTGCTGGGCGAGCGTCCTGCGCGCGGCGAGCGCCCGCCCGAGCTCGCGCGGCTCGCGGCGCGGGTTCGCGCCGAGCTCGACGCCCCCGGCCTCAACCCGGACTCCCTGCCCGACGTGCTGCGCGCGCTGCGCCGCGTGGGCCTCGCGGTGTCCTCGACCCGGCAGTGGGAACTCGAGGGCGTCGACCACCCGGCGGTCGCACCGCTGCTCGCCTACAAGAAGCTGTCGCGTCTGCACTCCGCGAACGGCTGGGCGTGGCTCGACCAGTGGGTGCCGGACGGCCGGTTCCGGCCGGAGTACGTGGTGGGCGGTGTGGTCACGGGCCGCTGGGGGTCGAGCGGTGGTGGCGCGCTGCAGATCCCCCGCCGCCTGCGCACCGCGGTGCGCGCGGACCCGGGGTGGCGGCTCGTCGTCGCGGACGCCGCACAGCTCGAGCCGAGGGTGCTCGCGGGGATGGCGCACGACGAGCGGATGGCGGCGGCCGGCGCGGGACGTGACCTGTACGGCGGCATCGTGGACGCGGGCGTGGTGCCCGAGCGCGCGCTCGCGAAGGTCGGGATGCTGGGCGCGCTGTACGGCGGGACGACGGGTGCGAGCGCGGCCGTGCTCCCGCGGCTCCTGCAGGCGTTCCCCGCGGCGGTGGGGCTCGTCGAGGACGCCGCGCGCGCGGGCGAGCGCGGCGAGGTCGTCTCCACGCTGCTGGGCCGCAGCTCCCCGCGTCCGGGCGAGACGTGGGCGCAGGCCCAGGCGGACGCGCTCGACCCGGACGCGACCGAGCGCGCGCAGTCGCGCGCACGGTCGGCGACGCGGTCGTGGGGCCGCTTCACGCGCAACTTCGTCGTACAGGGCACCGCGGCCGAGTGGGCGCTGTGCTGGCTCGCCGAGCTGCGCCGCCGGCTGTGGGCGCTGGGTGCCGACGAGGCCGCGCCGGGCCGGGTGCGTGCCCCGTTCGTGGGGCGTCCGCACCTCGTGTACTTCCTGCACGACGAGGTCGTGGTGCACACCCCCGCGTCGTGCGCGGACGAGGTCGCGGCGCAGGTCGCGGGCGCGGCGACGGCGGCGGGACGTCTGCTGTTCGGCGACTTCCCGGTCGACTTCCCGCTCTCGGTGGGCGTCGCGTCGACGTACGCGGACGCGAAAGAGGCGGCGCGCCTCGTCGTCGGCGTCCCGGGCGCGACCCGCCACCTCGGGTGAGTCGACGCCGGCGCGTGCGCCGCGAGCCCGTCCCGCAGGGCGGGAACCTTTGCGCGGGGCGTCGCGTTGGCGATAACGTCACCTGCGACTGCGGCCGTCCTGGCCGCCTCTGGAGGAGAGCGATGAGCGAGCGGACGTCCGCCCCCGCCTCCTTCCGCCGTGCCCTCGTGGCGCGGTGTTGTCGCTGTCGGTAGAGCGCTGGCTCCCGCGCGCGACGGCACCGTGACCCGGACGGGCCGTGCCAGGTCCGCCAGCGCTCGCCCCGGCGGCCCGCCCCTACCCGGGCGCCGACCGCACCCACCCCGCACCCACCCCGCACCGTCAGCCGGGGTGGCCGCAGCACCCGCAAGGCACGTCCCCCGTATCCGCCGCCACCCGGCGGCTCGACCGAAGAGGAACCATGGCACGCATCTACGACGACGCCACCGCGCTGATCGGCAACACCCCGCTGGTCCGCATCAACAAGATCACCGACGGCGCCCCCGCGACCGTGGTCGGCAAGCTCGAGTTCTACAACCCGGCGAACTCGGTCAAGGACCGCATCGGCGTGGCGATCATCGACGCCGCGGAGGCGTCGGGCGAGCTGCAGCCGGGCGGCACGATCGTCGAGGCGACGTCCGGCAACACGGGCATCGCGCTCGCGTTCGTCGGCGCGGCCCGCGGCTACAAGGTCGTCCTGACCATGCCGGAGACGATGTCGAAGGAGCGGCGCGCTCTGCTGCGCGCGTTCGGCGCGGAGCTCATCCTCACGCCCGGCTCCGAGGGCATGAAGGGCGCGGTGAACCGCGCGAACGAGGTCGTGGCCGAGCGCCCGGGCGCGATCCTCGCCCGCCAGTTCGCCAACGAGGCCAACCCTGCGATCCACCGCACGACCACGGCCGAGGAGATCTGGGCCGACACGGACGGCAAGATCGACATCCTCGTCGCCGGCATCGGCACGGGCGGGACCATCACGGGCGTCGGCCAGGTGCTCAAGGAGCGCAAGCCCGACGTCAAGATCGTCGCGGTCGAGCCCGCCGAGTCGCCGATCCTCAACGGCGGCCAGCCCGGCCCGCACAAGATCCAGGGCATCGGCGCGAACTTCGTGCCGGAGATCCTCGACACGTCGGTGTACGACGAGGTCATCGACATCGACGCCGACACCGCCGTCGCGTACGCGCGCCGCGCCGCCGCCGAGGAGGGGCTGCTCGTCGGCATCTCGTCGGGCGCCGCGCTCGCGGCCGCGAAGCAGCTCGCGGAGCGCCCCGAGAACGCGGGCAAGCTGATCGTCGCGATCATCCCGTCGTTCGGCGAGCGCTACCTGTCGACGGTGCTGTACGCCGACCTGCTCGACTGACCCGCACGCCGTGCCCCGGGCCGCGCGAGCACCCGGGGCACGGCGCCCGGTCCTGGACCGCCGCGGCGGCGGTCGTCCCCCGTTCGAGAGCCCCTCGAGAGCCAGGTCCCATGCCTTCCCTGCAGCACTTCATCGCCACGTTCCGCGAGGACCTCGAGGCCGCGCGTCGTCGTGACCCCGCGGCCCGGTCGCGGCTCGAGGTGGCGCTCGCCTACCCGGGGGTGCACGCGGTGTGGACCTACCGCGTGGCCCACGCGATGTGGCGCGAGCCGGGCCTGCGCCTGCCCGCGCGGCTGCTGTCGCAGCTCGTGCGGTTCCTCACGGGCATCGAGATCCACCCCGGCGCACGCCTCGGGCGCCGGCTGTTCATCGACCACGGCATGGGCGTGGTCATCGGCGAGACCGCCGAGGTCGGTGACGACGTGGTGCTGTTCCACGGCTCGACGCTCGGCGGCAAGTCGATGCGGCACGGCAAGCGGCACCCCACGCTCGGCGACCACGTCGTGGTCGGCGCGGGCGCGAAGATCCTCGGGCCGGTGTGGATCGGCGACGGGGTGCAGGTCGGGGCCAACGCCGTCGTCATCCACGACGTCCCGGCCGGCGCGATCGCGGTGGGGGTACCCGCGCAGATCCGCCTGCGCCCGGCCGCGGCACCGTTCGACATCGAGGTCGACGACCCCGCGATCTACATCTGACCGGTCCGTCCGGCCCGCGCTCGCTCCGCGCTGTCCTCCTGCGCCCCGCGCAACTAGCCTGGCGCCGTGCTCTGGACCGTGGACCCCGAGCGCGACGAGCCGCTGTTCGCGCAGATCGCCGCGCAGGTGCGCGGCGCGGTCGCGAGCGGTGAGCTGCGCACGGGCGACCGGCTGCCGTCGGCCCGGGTGCTCGCGACGTCCCTCGAGGTCAACCTGCACACCGTGCTGCGCGCGTACCAGGACCTGCGCGACGAGGGTCTGCTCGACCTGCGCCGGGGGCGGGGTGCCGTGATCGCCGGGCACGCCGACTACGCGGCGCTCGACGAGCCCGTCGCCGCGCTGGTCGACGCCGCGCGCCGTGCGGGTGTGCCTCCCACCGCCGCGACCGCGCTCGTGCAGGCCGCGTTCGCCCGCGCGACGACCCCGGAGGGCCGATGACGACGACGTCCACCACCCCGGCGGGCGCCCGGGGCGACGAGCGGACCGCGCCCCCGCACCGCCGCTCGACCACGCTGCTCGCGCTCGTGCTGCCGCTCGCACTCATGGCCGTCCCGGCGCTCGCCGCGCTGGGCTGGCGCGACGAGCTGCCGGAGCGGATCGCGAACCACTGGGGCGCCGACGGGCCGGACGGGTTCTCGTCGTTCGCGGGCGCCTTCGTCCCGCTGCTCGTCGGCACGGGGCTGTGCGTCGCGCAGTGGGCGTTCGCGTTCTGGCGCGGGCACGACGGCGTGACCCGACGCGGGCTGGTCGCGACGTCCGCCGGCCTGGGGGCGCTGTACGCGGTCGTCGTGACCGGCACGCTCGCGAGCCAGCGCGGCCTCGCCGACGGCGCGCTCGCACCGGGCGGCGGCCCGACCGTGGTCCTCGGTCTCGCGGCCGCCGTCGTCGTGGCCGGGGTCGCGTTCCTCCTCGCCCCCGCCGACGCGCGGCTGCCGGCGCGCGGACCCGTCGACGCCGACGCCCGCCGCGTGCCGCTGTCCCGCACGCAGCGCGCGGCGTGGACCCGGACCGTCGGCTCACCGTCGGCGCTGCTCCCGGCCGGCGCGGTCGTCGCGGCGACGACCGTGCTCGCCGCGGTGCTCGACGAGTGGATGGCGCTGCTGGTCCCGGTGGGCCTGAGCGTGCTGCTCGCCGCGATGCTCCTGTGGCGGGTGACGGTCGATGCGCGTGGGCTCGAGGCGCGCTCCGTGCTCGGGTGGCCGCGCGTGCGGGTGCCCGTGGACGAGGTGCTGCGCGCCGACGTGGTCGACGTGCGCCCGCTGCGCGAGTTCGGCGGCTGGGGCTACCGGCTCGGCCGCGGCGGGCGGGCAGGGCTCGTGCTGCGCGCGGGCGAGGCGATCCAGGTGCGGCGGACCGGGTCCCGCGTGCTCGTCGTGACCGTCGACGACGCCGCGACGGCGGCCGCGCTGCTCAACACGCTCGCGGACCGCCGCCGCCCGCGCGACGACCGCGCGGAGCGCGGGACCCCGCGAGCTACCGCCGGGTAACCTGACCGCGCCGCGGCCGACCGGGCCGCCGCGCGACGACGACGTCACGGAGGCCGGCATGCGACTGGGGTACTCGCTGGGTTACTGGTCCGCCGGCCCGCCGCCGGGCGCGCTCGAGACCGTGGTCGCGGCCGAGCGCCTCGGCTTCGACTCGGTCTGGACGTCCGAGGCGTACGGCTCCGACGCGTTCACGCCGCTCGCGTGGTGGGGATCGCGCACGTCGCGCGTGCGACTCGGCACGGCGATCGCCCAGATCTCGGCGCGCACCCCCACCGCGACCGCCATGGCCGCCCTCACGCTCGACCACCTGTCGGGCGGGCGGTTCGTGCTGGGCCTCGGCGCGTCCGGCCCGCAGGTCGTCGAGGGCTGGTACGGCCAGCCGTACCCGCGGCCGCTCGCCCGCACGCGCGAGTTCGTCGCGGTCGTGCGCCAGGTGCTCGCACGCGAGGCGCCCGTCACGTTCGACGGCGACTTCTACCGCCTGCCGCTGGGTCCCGACGAGGGCGCCGGGCTCGGCAAGGCGCTGCGCCCGACCGTGCACCCCCTGCGCACCGACCTGCCGATCCACCTCGCCGCGGAGGGCCCGCGCAACGTCGCACTCGCGGCCGAGATCGCCGACGGCTGGTTGCCGATGTTCTACTCGCCCCGCATGGACGACGAGTACCGCGCGCTGCTCGCCGAGGGCTTCGCCGCGCGCACCGACGACCGCTCCCCCGCCCGCTTCGAGGTGGTCGCGCCCGTGCCCGTGGTGCTGGCCGAGAGCATCGACGCCGCCGCCGAGCAGATCCGGCCGTTCGTCGCGCTGTACGCGGGCGGCATGGGCGCGAAGGGTGCGAACTTCCACCGCAACGTGCTCGACCGGCTCGGGTACTCCGCGGTGTGCGACGAGATCCAGGCGCACTACCTCGCGGGCGACAAGCAGCGCGCGGCCGCGGCGGTGCCCGTGGAGCTCGTGCGCGACGTCGCGCTCGTCGGCACGCCCGACGACGTGCGCGCGCAGCTGCCGGCGTGGCGCGCGACCGCGATCACGACGCTCGTCGTGCAGGGCGACCCGCGCACGCTGCCCGCCGTCGCGGCGGTCCTCGCGCCGGAGGTCGACGCCGCCTGACCGCTGCGCCCTCCCCCGAGCCACGGCACGCTGCGGCACACTCGTCGTCGTGGACGACGCGTACCTCGAGGCGGTGCTCGACCTGGTGGAAGCCATCCCCCCGGGGCGCGCGATGACCTACGGGACGGTCGCCGAGGTCGTCGCGGACCGGTTCGCGGCCGCGGGCGACCGTCCGCGCGGCGGCCCGCGCCAGGTGGGTCAGGTCATGGCCCGAGCCGGTTCGGGCGTGGCGTGGTGGCGCGTCGTCGACGCGTCGGGCGCGCCGCCCGCCCGGCACCTGCACCGCGCGCTCGACGAGCTGCGCGCCGAGGGCACCCCGCTCGTGGCGGACGGGACGCGGGTCGCCCTGCGCCGGGCGATCTGGTTCCCTGACGACGTCCCGACGGCCGACTGAGCGACGCCGGCATATGCGCTGGTGACATGCGCCTGGCGGGGGTGACCATGGCGCCATGACACCTCTGCCCGACGGGTACCGCACTGTCGCGGTGCCGCACGACCGCAAGACCGAGTTCCTCGCCGTCGACCACCTCGCGTTCGCGTTCGAGCCCGACGAGAAGACCAGCGAGATCGTCCCCGACACCCTCGAGTGGGACCGCACGGCGGGCGTCGAGCGGCCCGACGGGACCCTGGGCGGCGTCCACGGCTCGTTCGACTTCGACCTGCCCGTCCCGGGCGGTGCGGTCCCGTGCGCGGGGCTCACGTTCGTGGGCGTCCGGCCCGACGAGCGTCGCCGGGGGCTGCTGTCCGCCATGATCGACGCCCACTTCGCGCGCTCCCTCGAGCGCGGCGAGCCGGTCTCCGCGCTGTTCGCCGCGGAGATGGCGATCTACGGCCGGTTCGGCTACGGCTCGGCCTGCGACGACGTCCGCCTCAAGGTGCCGCGGGGAGCCGCGCTGCGCGACGTGCCGGGCAGCGACGCGCTCACGGTGCGCATCGACACCGCGGACGTCGAGCGGCACGCCGACCTCGTGCAGGCGGTCAACACCGCGGCCGGCGTCGGCCGCCCGGGCTGGGTCCTGCGGGCGTCCGACGCGCACCGCCGCTCCCGGCTCGCCGACCCGCCCGCGTGGCGTGACGGCGGCGAGCCGCTGCGCATCGTGACGGTGCACGACGAGGTCGGCGACCCTCGCGCCTACGCGCTGCTGCGACGCAAGGAGACGTGGGGCGATGCAGGCCCCGCGTACCCCGTCACGGTGCGCGACTCCGCGGCCGTCGACGCGGCCGCGGCGCACCGGCTGTGGTCCTTCGTCCTCGACCTCGACCTCACGGGCGAGGTCGCGACGAACATGCTCCCGGTCGACGACCGGCTCCTGTCGCTCCTGGTGGACCGGCGCGGCGCCCAGCCGCGCCTGACCGACAACCTGTGGGTGCGCCTGCTCGACCTGCCGGTCGCGCTCGCCGGGCGCCGGTACAGCGCCCCGGTCGACGTCGTCCTCGAGGTCAGCGATGCGCGGCTGCCGGCGAACGCGGGCCGGTGGCGCGTGGCGACGACCGACGAGGGCGCGCACGGGTGGGCCGCCGAGGTGACCCGCACCGACGACGAGCCGGACCTGCGCATCGACGTGCGCGAGCTCGGCGCGGCGTACCTGGGCGGCAGGTCGCTGTCCGCCTACGCGGACGCCGGTCTCGTCACCGAGCTCACGCCCGGGACCCTGCACCCGACGGCCGCCGCGTTCTCCTGGCCGGTGGCCCCGCTGTGCCCCTGGGTCTTCTGAACCGGCGACCACCGCCCCGCCGAGTGCGGACGGTCCGGCGCGAGTGCGCACGCTCGTCGTACGCACTCGCGCACGGACGTGCGCACTCGGCGGACGGGTGGGTCAGCGGGACTCGTACTCGGCCAGGAGGTCAATGCGACGCTGGTGGCGCGCGTCGCCGCTGAACGGCTCCGCGAGGAACGCGTCGACCAGCGCGAGCGCCTCGTCGACCGAGTGCTGGCGCGCGCCGATCGCGACGACGTTCGCGTCGTTGTGCTGACGCGCCAGCGTGGCGGTCTCGAGGTTCCACGCGAGTGCGGCACGCACCCCCGTGACCTTGTTCGCGGCGATCTGCTCGCCGTTGCCCGACCCGCCGAGCACGATGCCGAGCGAGCCCGGCTCGGCGACCACGGCCTCACCGGCCGCGAAGCAGAACGGCGGGTAGTCGTCGAGCGCGTCGTAGGAGTGCGCCCCGTGGTCGACGACGTCGTGCCCTGCGGCCTGCAGGTGCTCGACGAGCGCGACCTTGAGCTCGTAGCCGGCGTGGTCGGAACCGATGTGGATGCGCATGGGCCCATCCTGCCGCAGCGCGCGGGTCGCGCCGCACGCTGTCCGTAGGCTGTGGCCATGACGCGCAGCGGCCTCGACCTGACCGACCTCGACCCCACCGTCCGTCCGCAGGACGACCTGTACCGCCACGTGAACGGGCGCTGGTACGCCCAGCACGTCATCCCCGCGGACCGGGCGATGGACGGCACGTTCCGCACGCTGCACGACGCGGCCGAGGCCCAGGTCCGCGACATCATCGCCGACCTGGGCGCGCAGGCCGCCGACGAGGACGGTTCGGCGAGCGCGGGCGCGAAGGTCGGCGCGGTGTTCGCGAGCTTCATGGACACCGACGCGATCGAGGCGGCCGGGCTCGCGCCGCTGCAGGTGGACCTCGCGCTCGTCGCGGGCGCGGCCACGCAGGCCGAGCTGACCGGCGTGCTCGGGGCGCTGCAGCGCACGGGCGCGGGCGGCGCGGTCGGTCTGTGGGTCGACAACGACGCGGACGACCCCGAGCGCTACGTCGTCTACCTGCACCAGGGCGGCCTCGGCCTGCCCGACGAGGCCTACTACCGGGAGGAGCAGTACGCCACCGTGCTCGCGGCGTACGCACCGCACGTCGCCCGCATGCTGCGCCTCGCGCAGGTCGCCGCGGACGAGGCGGAGGCGAGCGCGCTCGCCGCGCGGGTCGTCGCGCTCGAGACGAAGCTCGCCGCGCACCACTGGGACGTCGTCAAGGACCGCGACGCCGACCTCACGTACAACCCGACCACGCTCGCGGACCTCGCGACGAGCGCGCCCGGCTTCGACTGGCACGCGTGGGCGCTCGCGCTCGGCGCACCCGCGGGTGCGCTCGACCAGCTCGTCGTGCGCGAGCCGCAGTTCGCCGAGGGCTTCGCGCAGCTGTGGGCGTCCGAGCCGCTCGAGGACTGGCAGGCGTGGCTCGCGTACCACGTCGTCTCCGACCGGGCCCCGTACCTCACGCAGGAGCTCGTCGAGGCGAACTTCGACTTCTACGGCCGCACGCTGACGGGCGCGCAGGAGCTGCGTGACCGGTGGAAGCGCGGCGTGTCGCTCGTGCAGGGCGTGCTGGGCGAGGCCGTCGGGGAGGTCTACGTCGCGCGGCACTTCCCGCCGTCGCACAAGGAGCGCATGGACGAGCTCGTCGCGCACCTCGTCGAGGCGTACCGCGAGTCGATCACGTCGCTCGAGTGGATGGGCGAGGAGACGCGCGCGAAGGCGCTCGCGAAGCTCGACGCGTTCACGCCGAAGATCGGCTACCCGGTGCGGTGGCGCGACTACTCGGCGCTCCAGGTCGACGCGACCGACCTGCTCGGCAACGTGCGTGCGGCCAACGCGTTCGAGCTCGACCGCGAGCTCGCGAAGATCGGCAGGCCGATCGACCGCGACGAGTGGTTCATGACGCCGCAGACCGTGAACGCCTACTACAACCCGGGCATGAACGAGATCGTCTTCCCCGCGGCGATCCTGCAGCCGCCGTTCTTCGACGCCGACGCGGACGACGCCGTGAACTTCGGCGCGATCGGCGCGGTCATCGGCCACGAGATCGGGCACGGGTTCGACGACCAGGGCAGCAAGTACGACGGCACCGGCCGGCTCGAGGACTGGTGGACCGCGGACGACCGCGCCGAGTTCGAGCGCCGCACGAGCGCGCTCGTCGAGCAGTACGACGCGTTCTCCCCCGCGCAGCTCGACGGCTCGCACCACGTCAACGGGGCCCTGACCATCGGCGAGAACATCGGCGACCTCGGCGGGCTCTCGATCGCCCTGAAGGCCTACCGCATCGCGCTGGGCCGTCCGCTCGAGGAGGCCCCGGTGCTCGACGGGCTCACCGGCGTGCAGCGGTTCTTCCTCGGCTGGGCGCAGGCGTGGCGCACCAAGGGCCGCGACGAGGAGGTCGTGCGTCGGCTCGCGACGGACCCGCACGCGCCCGACGAGTTCCGCTGCAACGGCGTCGTGCGCAACGTCGACGAGTTCTACGCGGCGTTCGACGTCCAGCCGGGCGACGGGCTGTACCTCGCCCCCGAGGAGCGCGTGCGCATCTGGTGAGCGACCCGTGACGCAGGGGGCGTCGGGGTCAGGGCAGCTCGCGCCAGGCGGCGCGGGCGAGCTGGAACCCGACGCCGTCGGCGTCGGTGCAGCGCACGCCGTTCGTCGCGCTCACGCACGTGAAGTCGCCGGCGGTGGCCTTCGACCCGTACTCGAGGGTCGGGACGTCACCGCCCGCGACGGTGGGCGCCGGACCGTCGACGCAGTCGAACGCGAACCCGTCGGCGTTGAGCACGACCACGTGACCGGTCGTGCCGGAGCACCCCGCGACCGCCGGCGGGTCGTACGTGATGGACGCAATCGTGCAGGTCACGCCGCGGGCGGACATCGTGCACGCGATGTTCCCGCTCGGCAGCTTGAACGCCGCACGGTCCCCCTCGGGCGTCGTCGGGCCGCTGACCTGGACGGTGGTGGTCGCCGACGGCTGGGCCGCGCCGCCGCCGCCGGCGTCCCCGGAGAGCCGCACCGCGAGCAGGACCACGAGCGTCAGGACCAGGACCGCGTCGACCGCCATCCACGTCCGGACCGCCCGCTGCGTCGTCATCGTCCCTGTTCCCACCCTCTCGTCACCGCCGTCCGGTTCGCACGACCGGGACAGCATCACATCCCCTCGGCGCGACGTGCCACTCGCCCGGCGCGCCGAGGGCGACGGGCGAGCGGCACGTGGTCGGCGGGGTCCCGGCCGCGGGGACGGTCAGAAGGACGGGCCTGCGCTGCGCGTCCGCTTGAGCTCGTAGAAGCCCGGCACGTGCGTCATGAGCACGAGCCCGTCGAACAGGTCGAGAGCCGCCTGCCCCGTGGGCGCGGGGGTCACGACCGGGCCGAAGTAGCCGACGCCGTCGATCGCGACGACGGGCGTGCCGACCTCGTCGCCGACGAGGGCGATCGCCTCCCCGTGCGACGCGCGCAGCAGGTCGTCGACCTCGTCGGTGCCGGCGACCGCCGCGAGCTGCGCGGGCAGCCCGACCTCCGCCAGCGACTCGGCGATGATCGCGTCGGTGTCCGAGCGACCACCCGGGTGCCGGCGCGTGCCCATCGCGTCGTACAGCGGCTTGATGACGCCCTCGCCGTGGTCGCGCGCGGCCGCGACGATGACGCGGACCGGCCCCCAGCCCTCGTCCATGAGGCGGCGGTAGCGCTCGGGCAGCTCGTCGCGGCCCTCGTTGAGCACCGACAGGCTCATGACGTGCCAGCGCACGTCGACGTCGCGGTGCGCCGCGACCTCGTCCATCCAGCGGGACGTCATCCAGGCCCACGGGCACGCGGGGTCGAACCAGAAGTCGACGACGGGACGCGAGTCGGTCACAGCAGCTCCGATCGGTGGACGCGGGGTGCGGGCGGGTGCACGCAGCGCGCGGGTGGCGGACGGTTCGTGCTCGGCACAATCTCGCACGACGCACGGACATTCCCGCCCGCCGCAGCGTGAGACGGCGGGCGCGTCGGTGCCGCGTGGGATGATCGGGCAGGCCCGGCACCCCGGGCCTCGTGCCCGCCGCCGCGCCTGACACAGCGACCGACGCAGCGACTGACGCAGCGACCGACGCAGCGACCGACGCAGCGACCGACTACAGCCACGCGCGGCCGGGCCCGACAGCACCGAGCACGACACCAAGGAGCACTGTGCCCGCCGAGAACCTCACGCGTGCCGAGGCGCGCGACCGCGCCGCCACCGTGACGACGCACGCGTACGACGTGACGCTCGACCTGACGACGAGCCCGACGACGTTCGCGTCCCGCACCGTCCTGTCGTTCTCGGCGATCCCGGGCTCGAGCACGTTCGTCGACCTGATCGCGCCGACGGTCCACGAGGTCACGCTCAACGGCACGCCGCTCGACCCCGCGCAGGTCGTCGCCGACTCGCGCATCCGGCTCGACGACCTCGCGGCCGAGAACGAGCTCGTCGTCGTCGCGGACTGCGCGTACATGAACACGGGCGAGGGTCTGCACCGCTTCGTCGACCCGGTCGACGACGAGGTGTACCTGTACTCGCAGTTCGAGGTCGCGGACTCGCGACGCGTGTTCGCGGTGTTCGAGCAGCCCGACCTCAAGGCGACGTTCACGTTCACCGTCACCGCGCCCGCGCACTGGGTGGTCGTGTCGAACTACCCGCAGGTGGGCGAGCCCGTGCCGGTCGAGGGCGGGGTCAACCACAACGGCGGCCGTGACGAGGGCACGGCGACGTGGACGTTCGAGACGACGCCGCGCCTGTCGTCGTACGTCACCGCCGTCGTCGCGGGCCCGTACCACCACGAGCACGGCTCGCTCACGAGCTCGGACGGCCGCGAGATCCCGCTCGGCGTGTACTGCCGCGGGTCGCTCGCCCAGTACCTCGACACGGACGAGATCCTCGACGTCACGCGCCGTGGCTTCGCGTTCTACGAGGAGAAGTTCGCCGCACCGTACCCGTTCGCGAAGTACGACCAGCTCTTCGTGCCGGAGTTCAACGCGGGCGCGATGGAGAACGCGGGCGCGGTGACGTTCCTCGAGGCGTACGTGTTCCGCTCCAAGGTCCCCGAGGCCACGGTGGAGCGGCGCGCGGTGACGATCCTGCACGAGCTCGCGCACATGTGGTTCGGCGACCTCGTGACGATGCGCTGGTGGGACGACCTGTGGCTGAACGAGTCGTTCGCCGAGTACGCGTCGACCCTCGCGACGGCCGAGGCGACGCGCTGGACGAGCGCGTGGACCACGTTCTCCTCGCTCGAGAAGTCGTGGGCGTACCGCCAGGACCAGCTGCCCTCGACGCACCCCATCGTCGCGGACATGCGCGACCTGGAGGACGTCGAGGTCAACTTCGATGGCATCACGTACGCCAAGGGCGCGAGCGTGCTCAAGCAGCTAGTCGCCTGGGTCGGCCAGGACGAGTTCTTCGCGGGGGTGCAGGCGTACTTCGCCAAGCACGCGTGGGGCAACACCGAGCTGCGTGACCTGCTGACCGAGCTCGAGGCGACCTCGGGCCGCGACCTCGGGCCCTGGTCCGCGCTGTGGCTCGAGAAGGCCGGCGTGACGCTGCTGCGCCCGCAGGTCGAGCTCGACGAGCACGGCACCGTGACGTCGTTCGCGGTCCTGCAGGAGGTCCCCGACGAGCACCCCACGCAGCGTCCGCACCGCCTCGCGATCGGCGGGTACGACCTGGTCGACGGTCGGCTCGCGCGGACCCTGCACGTCGAGCTGGACGTCGACGGCCCGCGCACGGAGGTGCGCGAGCTGCTCGGCCGGCACCGCCCGCTGCTGATCCTGCTCAACGACGACGACCTCGCGTACGCCAAGGTCCGGCTCGACGAGCTGTCGATGTCCGCGGCGATCGAGCACCTGGGCGAGTTCGACTCCTCGCTCCCCCGCACGCTCGTGTGGGCCGCGGCGTGGGACGCGACGCGTGACGGGGAGACCCCGGGCCGCGACTACGTCGACCTGGTGCTCGGCAACATCGCGCACGAGACGGACTCGACGGTCGTGCTCGTCCTGCTGCGCCAGCTCACGACGACGCTCGACCTGTACGTCGCGCCCGAGCACCGCGCGGCGACCGCCGCCTCGGCGGCCGACCGCCTGCTCGCGCTCGCGCAGGACGCGCCCGCGGGCTCCGACCTGCAGCTGCAGCTCGTCAAGGCGTTCGCGGCCCGGGCCACGACGCCCGAGCAGCTCGACGTCGTCGTCGAGGTCCTGGACGACCGGACGTCGTTCGAGGGCCTGACGCTCGACACCGACCTGCGCTGGGAGCTGCTCACGGCGCTCGTCGCGGGCGGGCGCGCCGACGAGACGCAGATCGCCGCGCAGCTGGCCGCCGACCCGACGGCGACGGGCGAGCGCGCCGCCGCCCAGGCGCGCGCCGCGATCCCGACCCCGGCCGCGAAGGCCGCGGCGTGGGCCGCCGCGGTCGAGGGTGACCTGCCCAACGCGATCCAGGCGGCGACCATCGCGGGCTTCGCGCGCGTGCACGACCGGGGCCTGCTGCTCCCGTTCGTCGGGCCGTACCTGGAGGGTCTGACCACCGTCTGGGCCGAGCGCACCAACGAGATGGCGCAGAACGTCGTCGTCGGCCTGTACCCGACGGCCCTCGCCGACGACGCGCGGGCCGACGTCCTGGCGTCGACCGACGCGTGGCTCGAGGCGCACGCCGACGCGGCGCCCGCGCTGCGCCGGCTCGTCGTCGAGTCGCGGGACGGTGTGCGCCGCGCGCTCGCCGCGCAGGAGGCGGACCGCCGCCGCGCCTGACGGCCTCACCGGCGGGCCCCTCAGTCCGGGGGCCCGCCGGGAGCCGGCGGCTCGATCGCGGCGAGCCACGCCGCCGCCTCGCGGCGGCTGCCGATCCGCACGACGCGCGCGTCACGGTCCGCGAGCGCGCCGTACTGCTCCCGGTAGCGCTCGAAGTGCGTCCAGGACCACCGCACGATGTTCCTCTCGGGGTCGCGGCGCAGGAGGCTGAGGACGTTCTCGCGGTTGCCGTGCCACAGCTCGGTGCGCGTGACGCCGCGGCGCACGGTGCGCAGCACGAGCTGCGTGACGACGACGCGACGCGGCGGGTCGAGCCACACCACGACGTCCGCCACGTCACCCAGGCCGTGACCCCGGCTGTTCCAGTTGCCGTCGGCCACCCACCCGAGGGCACCCGCCCCGCCGAGCAGCTGAGCCAGCCGGGCGCGCGCCTCGTCCTGGTCGCGGTGCCGCCAGCCCGCGTCCCAGTACACCTCGTCGAGCTCGACGTGCGGCACCCCGAGCCGTGCGGCAGCCGCGCGCGCGAACGTGGTCTTGCCCGCGCCGCTGCTCCCGACGACCCAGACGCGGCGCGGCCGCCCCGTCACCGACCGGCGTCGAGCACGGCCGCGAGGCTGCGCAGACGCGCGTTGGTGAACAGGTCGTCCACGAGCACGACCTGCCCCGCCGAGTCGGCGAGCGGCACCTTCCAGTTGGGGTACTCCTGGTCCGTGCCGGGCTGGTTCTGCGCGCGGCGCTCCCCCACGGCGTCCGCGAGCGCGACGCCGACGAGCACCGCGGGCGTCGCCATGACGTAGCGGTGCATCGCCTCGACGACCTCCCGCTCCGAGGGGTCGGCGCCGACGAGGCCGCGCGAGCGCAGCGCCGCGAGCATGCGGTCGCGCTCGGCCTCGGCCTGCGCGCGCACGACCGGCACGGGGTCCGTCAGCAGCCCGAGGCGCTCACGGATGGCGACGTGCTCGCCCGCGAGGTAGCCCGCGGTGGGCGGCAGGTCGTGCGTGGTCACGGTCGCCAGGACGAGCGGGCGGTAGTGCTCGGGCGGCAGCGGGTTGCCGTCGTCGCCGTTCTCGAACCACAGCACCGACGTCCCGAGGACACCCCGCTCGGACAGGTAGTCGCGGACCCACGGCTCGACGGTGCCGAGGTCCTCTCCGATGACGACCGCACCGGCGCGGTGCGCCTCGAGCGCGAGGATGCCGACGAGCGCCTCGTGGTCGTAGCGCACGTACGCGCCCTCGCCGGGCGCCGCGCCGTCCGGGATCCACCACAGCCGGAACAGGCCGATGACGTGGTCGATCCGGATCGCGCCTGCGTGCCGCAGCACCGTGCGCAGCATGTCGCGGTACGGCAGGTACCCGGCGCGCGCGAGCTCGTCGGGCCGCCACGGCGGCTGCGACCAGTCCTGACCCTGCTGGTTGTACATGTCGGGCGGCGCGCCGACGGTCGCGCCGCGTGCGAGGACGTCGCCGAGCGACCAGACGTCCGCGCCGGCCGGGTGCACGCCCACCGCGAGGTCGTGCATGATCCCGATGCTCATGCCTCCCTCGCGCGCGGCGCGCTGCGCCGCGGCGAGCTGCTCGTCGGCCACCCACTGCAGCCACGTGTGGAACGCGACGCGGTCCGCGAGCTCCTCGGCCTGCGCCGCGACGGCGGGTGAGGCCGGGTCGGCCAGCTCGGGCGGGATCGTCTCGGCGCCGTACCTCTCGGCGAGCGCGCTCCACAGCGCGAACGTGCGCAGCCCCGGTCCCTGCTCCTCGACGAACGCGTCGAAGACGGCCTGGCGCGGCGCCGAGCGCGGGTGCGCGAAGATCACGTCGAGCGCGGTGCGCTTGGCGGTCCAGGCGGCGTCGCGGTCGATCGGCCCGGCGTCCAGGTCGAGCGGGAGCACGGACTCGGCGGCCCACTCGACGAGCGAGCGGTCGGCCGCGGCGAGGTAGGCGGCCTCGGGGATCGCCTCGGGCCGGATGTAGATCGGGTTGACGAAGCGGCGGGTGCTCGGCAGGTACGGCGACGGCGTGAGCGGCGCGACGGGTTCCGCGGCGTGCAGCGGGTTGATGAGCAGGAAGTCCGCGCCGGTCTCGTGCCCGGCGAGCCAGCCGATGTCCGCGAGGTCGGACAGGTCCCCGACACCCCACGAGCGCTCGGAGCGCACCGAGTAGAGCTGCGCCATGTAGCCCCAGGCACGTCCGCCGTCCCGCAGCTGCGCGGGCAGCTCGAGGCGGTCGGGCGTCACGACGACGACGCCGCGGGCGGCGGCCGACGGGCCGGACGCGTGGATCGAGTGCCAGCCGAGCGGCAGGTCGCCGGGCACGACGAACGTCGCGCGCCCGACGAGACGCCCGTCGACCGTGCGCGGCTCGACGTACACGTCGGCCTGGTGCAGGTCCCGGCGTCCGCCCCCGACCTCGGGGTCGAGCTCGAGCCACACGTGCACGGGGTCGCCGTGCGTGACGTGGACGGGCACGTGCCGCTCGTGACCGGCGCGCAGGACGGTCGTCGGCGGGACGACGCGGCGCCACGGCATGTCGTCGACGTGCGCGAGCGCGAGCTCGACGCGCTCGGGTGAGCTCGCGTCGACGCCCAGGGCGGCGAGGACCGCGCGCAGCGTCCCGGCGGACGCCCGCCGCAGGTCGCCGTGGAACCCCCAGTGGTCGGGCACGACCCCGTACGCCGCGGCGAGCCGCAGCAGGGAGTCCGACGGAGCGGTGAAGTCGGCGACCACATGTCGATCCTGCCAGAGCGACGCGACCCGGACGCAGCCGAACGTCATGGGCGGGTCGGCTGCTCGTCGTAGCCTTGCGGACCATGACGCCCCCCGCGACGTACCCGCCCGCGCACCGCGACGACCTCGTCGAGGACCTGCACGGCCACGAGGTGCCCGACCCTTACCGGTGGCTGGAGGACGCCGACGCGGCGGCGACCCAGGCGTGGTCGCACGCGCAGGACGAGCTGTACCGGGCCGTCCGGGAGGACGACGCTCGGGCGCTGGCGGGTTCCCCGTTCGCGGGCGACGCGCTCACGGCGCGCCTGCAGGCGCTGCTGGGCGCGGGGTTCGTCAGCGCGCCCGCGTGGCGCGGCGCACGGCGCTTCGTCTCGCGGCGCTCGGGCGACCAGGAGCACGCGGTCGTCGTGGTCGTCGAGCCGGACGGGCACGGCGGCGAGGTCGAGCGCGTGCTCGTGGACCCGGTCGCGATCGACCCCGCGGGCACGACGACGCTCGACTCGTGGCAGCCCTCGAAGGAGGGCGCGCTGCTGGCGTACCAGACCTCGACGGGCGGCACGGAGGAGTCGGTGCTGCGCGTGCTGGACGTCGCGACGGGTGAGGTCGTCGACGGTCCCGTCGACCGCGCGCGGTACTCGCCCGTGGCCTGGCTGCCGGGCGGCGAGGCGTTCTTCTACGTGCGGCGACTCGCGCCCGAGCTGGTGCCGCAGGACGAGCGGCAGTACCACCGCCGCGTGTGGCTGCACCGCGTCGGCACGTCGCCCGACGAGGACGTCGAGGTGTTCGGTGCGGGGCAGCCGGTCACGAGCTACTACGGCGTGACCGTCTCCCGTGACGGCCGCTGGCTCGTGGTGTCGGCCGCCGCGGGGACGGCGCCGCGCAACGACGTGTGGATCGCGGACCTGACGGCGTCGTCGCCGCAGGCGCCGGTGTTCGTCGAGGTGGCGGTGGGCCTCGACGCGCAGACGGGTGCGTGGGTGGGCCGGGACGGACGCCTGTACGTGCACACCGACCTCGACGCCCCGCGCGGGCGCCTGGCGGTGGCCGACCCGGGCGACCCGGGCGCGGACCGCTGGCGCACGCTCGTCGCGCAGGACGGCACGGCCGTGCTGGAGGACGTCGCGCTGACCGACGGCGGGGGCGACGACACGACGCCTCGCCTGCTGCTCGCGTCGTGGCGACGCCACGCGGTCTCGTCGGTGACGGTCCACGACCCGGCGACGGGCGAGCGCCTGCCCGGTGCCGCGGGGACGGTGCCGCTGCCCGGTCTGGGCTCGGTGTCCGGCCTGGTCACGCGTCCCGAGGGCGGGCCCGAGGTGTGGTTCTCCTACACCGACCACACGACGGTGCCGGGCGTGCACCGGTTCGACGCCACGACGGGCGCGCTCACGCTGTGGGCGTCGCCGCCGGGTGTCGTCGCGGACGTGCCCGAGGTGCGCGTGCGTCAGGTCGAGGCGACGTCCGCCGACGGGACGACCGTGCGCGCGTTCGTCGTCGCGCGCGCCGACCTGGTCGACGACGAGGGGCGCCCGACGACGCCGCGGCCGACGATCCTGTACGGGTACGGCGGCTTCCAGATCTCGCTCGACCCCGGCTACTCGGCGTCCACGCTCGCGTGGGTCGAGGCGGGCGGCGTGTACGTCGTGGCGAACCTGCGCGGCGGCGGCGAGGAAGGCGAGGACTGGCACCGCGCGGGCATGCGCGAGCACAAGCAGCACGTGTTCGACGACTTCCACGCGGTCGCCGAGCTGCTCGTGGCGCAGGGGTGGACGACGCCCGGGCAACTCGCGTGCTGGGGCGGCTCGAACGGCGGCCTGCTGGTCGGTGCCGCGCTCACGCAGCGCCCCGACCTGTTCGCGGCCGCCGTGTGCTCGGCACCGCTGCTCGACATGGTCCGTTACCAGCGGTTCGGCCTCGGCGTCACGTGGACGGAGGAGTACGGCGACGCCGACGACCCCACCGAGCTCGGCTGGCTGCTCGGCTACTCGCCGTACCACCGTGTGGTCGAGGGCACGCGCTACCCCGCGACGCTGTTCACCGTGTTCGAGGGCGACACGCGCGTCGACCCGCTGCACGCCCGCAAGCTCGCCGCCGCGCTGCAGCACGCGACCGCCGCACCGCTCGCGCAGGCACCGGTGCTGGTGCGCCGCGAGACCGGCGTCGGCCACGGCGGGCGCGCCCTGTCCCGCTCGATCGCGCTGAGCGTCGAGCAGCTGCAGTTCGTCGCCCGGCACACCGGGCTCGTCGCGCAGCCCGCCCCCGCCACGCAGGAGGCCGAGTGACCGTGCACCTTCTCCCGACCGCCGCGACGCCCGCGCCGTCGCCGACCCCGACCGACGACGTGCTCGTCCCGCAGGACCTGGGCTCGCCCACGTCGTGGTGGCAGTGGTTCACGGGGGTCCCGCTGACGATCCTCGTCATCGTCGCGGTGTCCTGCGTCGTGCTGGTCCTGCTGCAGGCGCTGATCCGCCGTGTCACCGACCACATCGCCGAGGGCACGCCCGTCACGGAGCGCGGCGTGCTCCGTCCGCTCGCGGACCGGGGCGTCGCGCAGACGCTGCTCAAGGTCGACCCGCTCGCCACGGCGCGCCGCGCACAGCGCGCCCGCACGCTCGGCTCGGTGCTGCGCTCGACCGCGGCGGTCCTGGTGGGCGGCATCGCGGTGTTCCTCGTGCTGGACGCGCTCGGGGTGAACATCGCGCCGTTCATCGCGTCCGCCGGGATCGTGGGCGTCGCGCTGGGCTTCGGTGCGCAGAGCCTCGTCAAGGACTTCCTGACCGGCACGTTCATGCTGCTCGAGGACCAGTACGGCGTGGGTGACGTGGTCGACCTCGGGCCCGCGACGGGCACGGTCGAGGCGGTCACGCTGCGCGTCACGAAGGTCCGCGACGCCGACGGCACGCTCTGGTACGTCCCCAACGGCTCGCTGGTGCGCGTCGGCAACAAGACGCAGGGCTGGGCGACGGCCGTCGTCGAGGTCGACGTGGACTACTTCGCCGACCTCGATCAGGTGGAGCGCCTGCTCGCGGAGGCAGCGGCGCACGTCGCGGCCGAGCTCGGCGACGCCGTGCAGGGTGAGCCGACGATCACCGGGATCGAGCGGCTGACCGCCGAGGCGATCACGCTGCGCATGCGCGTGCGGACGTCGCCGGCGCGGCAGTGGGAGGTGGCGCGCGCGCTGCGTGTCGCGGCGAGGCGCGTGCTCGAGGAGGCCGCCGTGCCGCTCGCGGGTCAGCGCGACGCGCTCACCGCGCACCGTGCGGCGCTCGCCGAGGTCGCCGACGACGAGGCGCAGGGCGCCGACGGCGAGGCGCGCGTGGACGCGAGCGACCCTGACCCGCACGACACACCGGTCGACGACGTGGTGCGCCCGCCCAAGCCCTGACGGGGGGCTCAGCGCCAGGTCAGCAGCGGGTCGCCCGCGGCGACGCGCGAGCCCGGCTCCGCGTCGAGCACGACGAGCGCCGGGTCGGCCTGCAGGGCGACGACCGGGCAGACGGTGGACATGCCCGACGCGGCGACGTCGACGGGCGAGAACGTGACGAGCCGCTGCCCCGCGCGCACGGCCTCGCCGCGCCGCACGTGCAGCGTGAAGCCCAGACCGGCGAGCCGCACGGTGTCGATCCCGAGGTGGACGAGGACGGAGCGTCCGCCGTCGACCTCGAGGGCGAACGCGTGCGGGTGCAGCGCGCCGACGACCCCGTCGCACGGGGCGACGACGTCCAGGCGCGCGACGTGGTCGGGCGCGATCGCGATGCCGGGGCCGACGATCTGCTCGGCGAACACCGGGTCCGGGACCTGCCCGATCGCGTGCACGACCCCGGGCACGGGCGCGACGACGCGCAGCTCGCTCATGTCCGGCGGGCCGGGCGGGTCAGCGCAGGGAGTCGAGCTCGGCGGCCAGGTTGTCCGCCTCGGGGCCGACGATGACCTGCACGATGCGGCCCGAGCGCACGACGCCGAACGCGCCGGAGGCCTTGAGCGCCTGCTCGTCGACGAGCTGGGCGTCGCTCACCTCCACGCGCAGACGCGTGATGCACGGCTCGAGGTCGACGACGTTGGCGTCGCCGCCCAGTGCGGCGAGGATCTGCTCTGCCTTGCTCAATGCCACTCCCGGAGGTTCTCGCGACGACCATCTCGCGACGGGGTTCTCGCGACCGGTCGTCGCGGCCAGCCCAGCCTAACGCGCCCCGCACGTGACGCCTTGCGCGTGTCCGGCTGGCGGCGCGGGTCCGGCGCGGGCCAGACTGACGACGTCTGACGAGGAGGTCGTCCCACGTGAGCCCCACCCCGCCGCCCCCCACGGTGGTGCACGGTCTCGGTGTGAGCCCCGGTCGCGTGGTCGCGCCCGCGGTGCTCATGCCGCCGCCGATCACCGAGCCCCCGTCCGGGCGGCGCCTGCCGCCCGGCGCGGACCACCGGTCGGCCGCCGACCGCGTCGGCGAGGCCTCGCGTCGCGTGTGCGCGGCGCTCGACGCCGCAGCGGACGCGGCCGAGGGGGACGCGGCCGACCTCCTGCGCGCGACCGCCGCGATCGCGGCCGACCCGACGCTCGTCGCCGACGCCGTGCAGCGCGTGATGACCGAGCACCTCGTGCCCGAGCGTGCGGTGTGGGAGGCGGCCGAGTCCGTCGCGGCGCAGTTCGAGGCGCTGGGCGGCCTGTTCGCGGAGCGCACGCGCGACATCCACGACGTGCGCGACCGGCTGGTCGCCGACCTGACCGGACGACCGGCCCCCGGGGTCCCGCAGCGCGACGAGCCGTTCGTGCTGGTCGCGCCGGACCTGGCCCCCGCGGTGGTCGCGACGCTCGACACCGCGCGCGTGCTCGCCATCGCGACGTCGGCCGGTGGCCCGACCGCGCACACCGCGATCCTGGCCCGCGCGCGGGGCATCCCCGCCGTGGTCGCGGCGCGCGGCCTCGACGCGCAGGTCACCGACGGCGACGTCGTCGTCGTGGACGGCGGCGCGGGCACGGTCACGCTGCACCCCGACGACGAGCAGGTCGCGCGCACCCGGGCGCTCGCCGCGGTCGAGCGGACGTTCGACGGCGACGGGCGCACGGCCGACGGTCACCGGGTCGAGCTGCTCGCCAACGTGGGCGCACCGGCGGACGCGCACGCCGCGGCGGCCGCGGGGGCGCAGGGCGTGGGGCTGTTCCGCACCGAGTTCGAGTTCCTCGACCGCGACGAGGCGCCCGGTGTCGACGAGCAGGTCGCGGCGTACCGCGAGGTGTTCGCGCAGTTCCCCGGCCGCAAGGTGGTCATCCGCACGCTCGACGCGGGCGCGGACAAGCCGATGCCGTTCCTGACGGCCGACGACGAGGCGAACCCCGCGCTCGGTGTGCGTGGTCTGCGCACCGCCGCGACGCACCCCGAGGTGCTGGAGGACCAGCTCACCGCGATCGCGCGCGCGGCGCGGGCCGAGTCCGCGCTCGTGTGGGTCATGGCGCCGATGGTCGCGACCGTCGAGGAGACCGAGGAGTTCGTCGAGCGGTGCGCCGCGCACGGTCTGACGACCGCGGGCGTCATGGTCGAGGTGCCGAGCGCCGCCCTGCTGGCGGACCGCATCCTCGCGCACGCCGCGTTCGCGAGCATCGGCACCAACGACCTCACGCAGTACGCCATGGCGGCGGACCGGCTCCTCGGCAGCGTCGCGCACCTGTCGGACGCGTGGCACCCGGCGGTGCTGCGCCTCGTCGCCGAGACGTGCCGCGGTGGCGCCGCGCAGGGCCGACCGGTCGGGGTGTGCGGCGAGGCCGCCGCGGTCCCGGCGCTCGCGGTCGTGCTCGTCGGGCTGGGCGTCTCGTCCCTGTCGATGACGCCGCGCGCGCTCGCCGACGTCGCGGCGGTGCTGCAGGCCACGTCGCTCGACGAGTGCCGGCGTCTGGCGCAGCTCGCGCTCGGCGCGCAGTCCGCGGCGGACGCGCGCGAGCGGGTGCGCGCGGGGCTGCCCGTGCTCGGCGACCTGGGGCTGTGACGCGCGTGTGAGGATGGGCGCGTGAGGGACACGTTCTACGAGGCCGTGGGCGGTCACGACACGTTCGTCGCGCTCGTCGACCGCTTCTACGAGGGGGTCGCGGGCGACCCGGTGCTCAAGCCGATGTACCCCGAGGAGGACCTGGCCCCGGCCGCCGCGCGGCTCACCGCGTTCCTCGAGCAGTACTGGGGCGGGCCGACGACGTACTCGCAGGAGCGCGGGCACCCGCGCCTGCGGATGCGCCACGCGCCGTACAAGGTCAATCCGGACGCGCGCGACCGGTGGCTCGCGCACATGCGGGACGCGGTCGACTCGCTCGACCTGGCGCCGCTGCACCGCGCCGAGCTGTGGGACTACCTGGAGCGCGCAGCGCACTCGATGATCAACACGTTCGAGGACTGAGGGCGACGTCACGGCCGACCCGTCCCGGCGCGGGGCGCCCGGCGTGAGATTCTGCGGGGCATGACGACGCCCGACCGGGTCGACGCGGTGCTCGAGGCACTGCGCCTGCGGCCCGTCCCCGACCAGCCCGACACGTTCACCGCGACCAGCCTCCCGCAGCCCGGCGGACGCGTGTTCGGCGGGCAGGTGCTCGCGCAGGCGCTGCTCGCGGCGGGCGCGACGCTCGACGACGACCGGCTCCCCCACTCGCTGCACGGCTACTTCCTGCGCGCGGGTGACGTCGCCGAGCCGATCACGTTCGCGGTCGAGCGGCTGCGCGACGGGAGGTCGTTCACGGCCCGCCGCACGCACGCGCTGCAGAACGGCGCACCGATCCTGTCGATGATCGCGTCGTTCCAGACCGAGCAGGACGGGATCGAGTACGCCGACGAGATGCCCCCGGACGTACCGACGCCGCAGGACGTGCCGTCGGTGTTCGACGTGCTCGGCCCGATCGACCACCCCGTGGCGCGGTTCTGGACGCAGGAGGCCGCGTTCGACGTCCGCCACGTCGAGGGTTCGCTGTACCTGGGCCCCGCGCCGGAGCGCACCGGGCAGCAGATGGTCTGGTTCCGCTCGCGCTCGCCGCTGCCGGACGGGCAGCTGCTGCACCGTGCGCTGCTCGCGTACGCCTGCGACCAGGTCATGCTCGAGCCGGTGCTGCGCCGCGCGGGCCGCTCGTGGGTGACGCCCGGCATGTCGATCGCGAGCCTCGACCACGCGATCTGGTGGCACCGCGACGTCCGGGTCGACGACTGGCTGCTGTACGTGCAGGCGTCGCCGAGCGCGCAGAGCGGGCGAGGGCTGGGCACGGCGCGCGTGTTCACGCAGGACGGGGCGCTCGTCGCGACCATCGCGCAGGAGGGCATGGTCCGGGTGCCCTGACCGGTCCCGGCGGGGCACCGCCGGGCGCACGTCGTGCCTGGTCAGACCCGCCGCGGGCCCGGCGTGACGCGCACCACGCACGGATCATCCGGACACTTCGTCCGCTCGGCGCGCGCACGCGGCCGTCGTGCCTCAGTATTCGGGCATGCCGTCGCGTCGCCCCGCCCTCGTCCGTGCCGTCCTGGTGGCCGTCAGCATCGTCGTCTGGATGGCGATCGCGTCGTTCGGCGGTCAGGCGCAGGGCAAGCTGTCCCAGGTCCAGACGAACGACACCGCGGCATTCCTGCCGTCGTCGGCGGAGTCGACCCTCGCCGCGGAGGCTGGCCGCGAGTTCGTCGAGGCACCCGCGCTGCCCGCGCTCGTCGTCCTGACGCCCGCGGCGGGCGGTCAGGTCACCGACGCGCAGGTCGAGCAGGTCACGGCCGTCGCACAGGCCGTGCCACAGCACGCCGTCCCCGGCACGGACGCCGTGTGGGCGGACTACCTCACGGCCGACCCGGTCGTCACGCCGTCGCAGGACGGCGAGGCGATCCTCGTCGTCTACTCCCTCGACGCGGACAGTGCGGAGGAGCTCGTCGGCGACGAGGAGTCGGTCACCGGGGCGTTCGTCGGCGACCTGCGCGCGACGCTCGACGACGAGCTCGGCGCGACCGCGAGCTCGGCCGGTGAGGCCGGGCTGAATGCGTGGGTCACCGGTCCCGCGGGCTTCGTCGCGGACCTCGTCACGGCGTTCGGCGGCATCGACGGCATCCTGCTCGTCGTGGCGCTCGTCGCGGTGCTGCTGATCCTCGTGGTCGTGTACCGCTCCCCGCTGCTGCCGTTCGTCGTGATCCTGACGGCCGTGTTCGCACTGACGCTCGCGGGGCTCGTCGTGTACCTGCTCGCGGACTCTGGCACGCTCGTCCTCAACGGCCAGGCGCAAGGCATCCTGTCGATCCTCGTCGTGGGTGCGAGCGTCGACTACGCGCTCCTGCTCGTCGCGCGCTACCGCGAGGAGCTGCGCCACCACGAGCACCCGGCCGCCGCGATGCGCCGCGCGTGGCGCGCGTGCCTCGAGCCGATCGCTGCCTCCGCCGGCACCGTCGTCGCAGGCGTGCTGTGCCTGCTGCTGTCCGAGCTGGGCTCCAACCGCAGCCTCGGGCCGGTGGCCGCGATCGGCATCGTGTCCGCGTTCCTCGCGGCGCTGACCCTGCTGCCCGCGTTCCTGCTGATCGGGGGCAGGCGCTCGCGGTTCTACTTCTGGCCGCGCACCCCCCGGTACGTCGAGACGTCGGCGACGTCGGCCGACGCCACGCCCGCCGAGCTCGCGGGCGTGTGGGGCCGGCTCGCACGCTGGGTCGGCCGGCACGCGCGTGCGGTGTGGGTCTCGACCGCCGCGGTGCTGGTCGCGTTCGCCGCGTTCCTCCCGACGTTCTCCGCGGAGGGCACCAGCGAGACCGACGTGTTCCGCACCGAGGTCGACGCGGTCGCGGGCGAGGAGGTCCTCGCGGCGCACTTCCCCGCGGGTTCGGTCGACCCCGTCACCGTGATCGTCGCGCAGGGCGACGCGGACGCCGCCGCCCGGGCCGCGCAGGGCGTCGACGGTGTCGCGTCCGTCGCGCCGTACACCGGGACCCCCGCGGGCGCGCCGACGGGCGAGCAGGCCGAGCCGCTCGTCGTCGACGGTCGCGTGCGGCTCGACGTCTCGACGGACGCCCCCTCCGACTCGCGCGCCGCGCAGGACACGGTGCGCGACGTGCGCACCGCCGTGCACGACGTCGCACCGGACGCGCTCGTCGGTGGTGCCGCCGCCGAGACGGTCGACTCGGTCGACGCCGCGCAGCGCGACCTGCGGGTCATCGTGCCGGTCGTGCTCGTCGTGATCGTCCTGATCCTCACGCTGCTGCTGCGCGCGGTCACCGCCGCGCTCGTCCTGCTCCTCGCCAACGTGCTGTCGTTCGCGGCGACGCTCGGGGTGGCCGCGATCCTGTTCGAGCACGTCTTCGACTACCCGGGCGCGGACCCGACCGTCCCGCTGTTCGCGTTCGTGTTCCTCGTCGCGCTCGGGGTCGACTACTCGATCTTCCTCATGACCCGCGTGCGCGAGGAGTCGCTGCGTGACGGCACACGGGTCGGGGTGGTCCGCGGGCTCGCGGTGACCGGCGGCGTCATCACGTCCGCCGGGGTCGTCCTCGCGACCACGTTCGCCGCGCTCGCCGTCATCCCGCTGCTGTTCCTCGCGCAGCTCGCGTTCCTCGTCGCGTTCGGCGTCCTGCTCGACACGTTCGTCGTGCGCACGCTCCTGGTCCCGGCCCTGGTGCACGACCTCGACCACCGCACGTGGTGGCCGTCGCGGCTCGCCCGTCCGCGCGTGCCCGCCCGGGAGCGGTGAGGCACCCCTCGTGGTGCGGCTGCGCCGGGTGCGCATCGACTCGCCGGGGTGGACGCGCCGCCGCGCGGGCCGCGGGTTCGTGTACCTCGACCACGACCGCCTGCGGATCACCGACGCGGAGCACCTGACCCGGATCGTCGGGCTCGCGATCCCGCCCGCGTGGCAGGACGTGTGGATCTGCCCGCTGCCCCACGGTCACATCCAGGCCGCCGGTCTCGACGACGCGCAGCGCCGCCAGTACCTGTACCACGCGCAGTGGCGGGTGCGCCGCGACCGGCTCAAGCACGACCACGTGCTCGACGTGGCGCGGCGCCTGCCGGCGGCTCGCCGCCACGTGCGCCGCGACCTGCGGCTCGAGGGCTTCCCGCGCGACAAGGCGCTCGCGCTCGCGTTCCGTCTGCTCGACCTCGCGTACCTGCGGGTGGGCGGGGAGGGCTACGCCGCGCGGCACGGGTCGTACGGCCTCGCGACGCTGCGCAAGGACCACGTGCGCGTGCTGCCGCCGCAGACGGAGTCCGACCCGGGCCGCGTCCACCTGCACTTCCCCGCCAAGTCCGGCCAGGTGCGGGACACGGTCGTCGAGGACGACGACGTCGCCGCGCTCGTGCGCACGCTCGTCCGTCGCCGCGACGACTCCCCCGAGCTGCTCGCGTGGCGCGACGAGGCCGCGGGCGTCTGGCGCGACGTGACCAGCGCCGACGTCTCGGCGTACGTCAAGCGTCGCCTCGGCGCCGACGCGACGCCCAAGGACTTCCGCACGTGGCACGCGACCGTGCTCGCGGCGCGCGGTCTCGCGGCGGCCGGCCCCGCACCCGCGTCCGACCGTGCGCGGCGGCGCGTGGTCACGCAGGTCGTGCGCGACGTCGCCGAGGAGCTCGGCAACACGCCGGCGGTGTGCCGGGCGTCCTACATCGACCCACGCGTCGTCGACCTCTGGGAGCGCGGGGAGACCATCCGCCCGACGCGCTCGCAGGCCGTCGCGGAGCGCGAGACGCTCCGCCTGCTGGGCTGAGCGCGCCGCGCACCTCCCGCCGTGCGGCCACCGGGCCCGTGCCGCAGACTGCCACGGTGACGACCGACGACGACCTGGCGCCCGAGCCCGTCGCGCACAGCCTCCCGGGGCTCGTGCCGGGCCTCGACGACGACGGCCGGCCCCGCCCCGACGCGCCGCTCGCGGTCGTCACGGGTGTGACGGGCTACGTCGGCGGGCGGCTGGTGCCCGAGCTGCTGACCGCCGGCTACCGCGTGCGCGCCGTGGCCCGCACGCCCGACCGGCTGCGTGGGCGTCCGTGGTACGACGACGTCGAGGTCGTGCAGGCGGACGCGGCCGAACCCGACGAGATCGGGCCCGCGCTGCGCGGGGCGCACGTCGCGTACTACCTCATCCACTCGCTCGGCACGGGGCGCGAGTTCGCGGAGCGCGACCGGCGTACCGTGCAGGCGTTCGCGGACGCGGCCGCCGCGGAGCGCGTCGGGCGCATCGTGTACCTGGGCGGCCTCACACCCGACGACGAGGTCCTCTCGGAGCACCTCGCGTCGCGTGCCGAGGTCGGCGAGATCCTGCTGCGCAGCGGCGTGCCGACCACCGTCCTGCGCGCCGCCGTGATCCTCGGGTCCGGCTCCGCGTCGTTCGAGATGATGCGCTACCTCACCGAGCGGCTGCCCGCGATGACCGTGCCGCGCTGGGTCGGCAACCGCATCCAGCCGATCGCGGTGCGCGACGTGCTGCGCTACCTCGTCGGCGCGGCCGCGATGCCGCCCGACGTGAACCGCGGGTTCGACATCGGCGGCCCGGACGTCCTGACCTACCGCGACATGATGCAGGGCTACGCGCAGGAGGCCGGGCTGCGGCGACGGGTCATCGTCGGCGTCCCGCTGCTCACGCCCCGCCTGTCGAGCCTGTGGGTGTCGCTCGTGACCCCCGTGCCCGGTGGGCTCGCGCGCCCCCTCGTCGGGTCGCTCGTGCACGAGGTCGTGTGCCGCGAGCACGACATCGCCCGGTACGTGCCCGACCCGCCCGAGGGTCTCGTGGGGTTCCGCCGAGCGGTCCGGCTCGCGCTGCGACGCGTGCAGGAGGCGTCGGTGTCGACCCGCTGGTCGTCGGCGTCCGTGCCCGGCGCGCCGTCCGACCCCCTGCCGAGCGACCCCGACTGGGCGGGCGGCTCGCTGTACGTCGACGAGCGACGCGTGCAGGTCGACGCCTCCCCCGCGGCGCTGTGGCGCGTCATCGAGGCCGTGGGCGGCGAGCGCGGCTGGTACTCGTGGCCGTTCGCGTGGCACGTGCGCGGGCTGCTCGACCGGCTCGCGGGCGGCCCGGGGCTGCGTCGCGGTCGGCGCGACCCGGGGCGCCTGCTCGTCGACGACGCGGTCGACTGGTGGCGCGTCGAGGCGATCGAGCCCGGTCGCCTGCTGCGCCTGCGCGCGGAGATGCGCGTGCCGGGGCTCGCGTGGCTCGAGCTGCGGGTCGAGCCCGTGACGCAGGACACGGGCGACGGGGACCCCTGGACGACCGCGCCGGTGGTGTTCTCCCAGCGCGCGCTGTTCCACCCCAGCGGTCTCGCGGGCCAGCTCTACTGGTGGTCGGTCGCACCGTTCCACGGCGTCGTGTTCGGGGGCATGCAGCGCAACATCGCGGCCGCGGCGAGCAGCGCGCAGCGCTCGATGCGTGCGCCGGTCAGCGGCGACGCCACCACCGGCGGGGCGGGTCGTCCGGCGCCAGGGTCGTGAGCACGCGCTCGACCGCGGCGCGCTGGTCGTCGTCCGCCGCGAGCGCGGTCACCAGGACGACGTCGTGGCCGCGGCACAGGGCGGCGGCGAGGTGCCAGCCCTCGTCGTGCTCCCAGCGCACGCCGGCGCGCTCGGCGGTCGGCTCGTCGTCGCCGTGCAGCGGGAGCGCCGCCACGTCGTCCGGTGCGCCCTGCGCCCGCGCGTGGGCCAGCACGGTCGCGCGCGCGTCGGGCGCCGGGCGCGGCCCGCGGTGCACCGAGACGTCGAGCGTCACCCCCTCGCCGCGCACGCGGTACCGGTGGCCCTCCAGGCCGGTGGCCGCCCAGCCCGCGGGCACGCGCAGCGCGAACACCCCCGCGTGCGCGAGCACCTGCCCGGGCACCGGGACCTCGGCGTCCGACGCGCTCACCGCGCGCCCCGTCGGCGGATCGCGACCGGCTCCTCGAGGTACGGCTGCCACGCCGCGCGCTCGTCGGGACCGATGCGGGTGGGCGCACCCGTCGTGGAGTCGACCAGCACGATCGTCGTGACGGCCCGGGCGTACACGACCGACGCCGGGTCGGCCGCGGGCAGGTCACGCACCTGGTAGCAGACGTCGAGGCTCGCACCGCCGAGGTGGCCGATCCACAGCTCGACGACCACCGGGGAGCGCCGGTACCCGAGCGGCCTGACGTACTGGATCTCCTGGTGCGCGATGAACGTCGACACGCGCGTGCCCGGTCCGGCGTCGAGCACGGCGGTGGAGCGCGTCTCGGGCCGCACGCCGTCGGGGCCCACGGGGTGCTGCCAGAACACCTCGATGCGGGCCTCCTCGAGCAGGCGCAGCATCTCCACGTTGTTGACGTGCGCGTACGCGTCCATGTCCGACCAGCGCAGCTGCACCGGCACCTCGAGCCTCGCCATGCGTGTCCCTCCTCGTCGCGCGGACACCTCTCCCCGCCCGTCGCATCCTCCCCCGTCCGCCGGTCCGCCGAGCGCGACGTCCGTCCCGTGGTGCGCCGCCGGGGGGCGTCTCAGCGCGCCGCGGCGCGCGCCGCCTGCGACCGGCAGCGCTCGAGCGCGGCCGTCTCCTGGGCGAGCGGGTCCACGACGAGCGCGTCCGCGACCTGCGCGACGGCCGCGCGCAACCGCCTGCCGGCCGCGCGTGCCCGACGCCGCGCACCCAGCCGCGCCGCGACGCCGGCGAGCAGCGCGACGAGCACCCCGGCCAGCACACCGCCGACGAGGAGCGCGGTCGGCACGGGGACCGGCCCCCACTGCGGCACGTCCGGCTCGGGGAGCCGCAGGTAGCCCATCGGCGCGAGCCCGGCGAGCCACAGCCCGCCGACGACAGCGGCCGTGAGCAGCAGCCACTGCAGCCCTGCGACGACCCGCCACCACCACGCCGGGCGCTGCGGGACCAGCGGTGTGCGCGCGATCGCGTGGTCGAGCGCGTCGGGCAGCGCGCCGGTCCGCGCGTCGGTCAGGGCGGCGGGGTCGAGCCGCGCGCGCGCCGCGAGCACCCACGCGTCGGGTGCACCCGCGAGCGCGGCGTCCGCGTGGTCACGCACGGCGGTCGCCGCCCGTGCGCGCTGCGCGGCGCCCAGAGGCGGCAGCGACGTGCGCGCGAGCTCGGCCTGCGGCGCGGGCCGGGGCGCGAGCCCGAGGCGCCGCAGCGGGTCGGGGCGCAGGCCCGCGACCCAGCGCACGGGCGGCCAGCCGGTCCGCGCGGTCGCGGCGCGCACGGTCGCGCGCCGCACCGCGTCGACGACGGTCGGGACGCCGGCGGCGTCCGCGAGTGCGTCCACGAGAGCGCGGGAGTCGGGGGTGCGGCCGCGCACCGGGGGGCCGCACGCGTCGAGCACCACGGCCGCGGCGTTCCGCAGGTCCGCACCGAACCGCCGCGTGCTCGCCTCGCGCCGCCGCACGGCGTCCGCGACGAGGGTGCGCAGCGCGTCGACACCCGCACCCGTCGCGGCCGAGAGGCCCAGGGCACGCGCCGCGCCGATCCCGTCGGCGGTGGCGAGCCGCCGCAGGTCCGCGAGCACCGCCGCCGCGTCGTCCGGGGTCAGGCGGTCGACCTGGTTGAGCGCCAGCACGACGACGTCGTCGTGCCCGACGAGCGTGCGCAGGAACCCCTCGTGCAGCGCGGCGTCCGCGTACTTCTGCGGGTCGACCACCCACACGAGCAGGTCGGCGCGCGCGACGAGCCGCTCCGCGCGCACGCGGTGCTCGACGACGACCGAGTCGTGGTCGGGCAGGTCGAGCAGCACCAGGCCGGGCGGCAGCGCGGTCGTCGCCGCGGGCAGCACGTGGCGCCGGTCGACCTCGAGCCAGTCGAGCAGCGCGGACGGGTCCTGGCCGCCGTCCCCGGCCGGGACCACGAGGGCGAGCGGGTGGGACGTCGTCGGCCGCTGAACGCCCGTCGCGGCGAGGTCGGCGGCCGCGAGCGCGTTGAGCAGCGAGGACTTGCCCGAGCCGGTCGCCCCGGCGAGCGCGACCACCGTGTGCTCGGCGGACAGCCCCGCACGCTCGCGCACGCGCGCGACGAGCGCGCGGGTGTCCTCGACGAGGTCGGGTGCGAGCCGGCCGTCGCCCGCGTCGAGCGCCGCGGCGAGCGCGTCGGCGCGCTGCTCGAGCGTGAGGCTCATGCGCGTTCCTCGTCGGTCCCGGCCGCGCGCCGCCCGAGCAGCCGCTGCCACAGCCCTCGACGCGGGGGCTGCGCGACCGCGTCGCCGCGGGTCGGCTCGTCGGCCGCCGCGTCGGCACCGCGCAGGCGCCGGCCGCTGCCCGCGGGCGCGGGCGTGGCGGCGATCGTCGGGCGGTCGCGCCGCTCGTCGCGGGCCGCACGCGCCACGTCGTCCGCGGCCGCCCGCAGCGCGCCGCCTGCGGCATGGGCGGCACCGAGCGCGTCGAGCTGGGCCGTGAACCGGGCCGACTCCGCGTCGAGGAGCCGCGCGGCGCGCGCGTCGAGGAGCTCACGCGCCTGCGCCGCCAGACGCCGCACCGCGTCGTCCCCGAACACGGCCTCGAGCACCTTCTGCGCGACGAGCGCCGTGCCCCCCGCGATGCCGACCTCCACGCCGGTGATCCCGCCCGTGGAGGCGAACGCGAGCACCATGAGGCTCACCCCGAGCGCGTTGACCCCGAACGACAGCCCGCGTGCGGTGCCGCGCCGGGCCGCGCCCTGCTCGCGCACCAGCTCCAGGACGTCGGCCTGCCAGCCGCGCACCTCGGCGTCGACCGCGGCGCGCAGCCCGGCCGACCCGCGCGACAGCTCGAGGCCGACGAGCGCCGCACCGGCCGCGTCCGCACGCCACGCCGCGTGGCTGCGGGCGGCCGCGGCGTCCGCGGCGTCGAGCAGCACGACCTGCAGGCTCGTCGCGATCGCCTGCTCGACCTGCGGCGCGGGCGCGGGCCGTCCGCGCAGGAACCGCCCGACCGCGTCCCGGACGCGCCCCACGCCCGCCTCGACCGAGCGCAGCAGGTCCCCCGTGCCCACCAGGTCCTGCCATCGCGCGAGGACCTCCCCACGGAGCATCGCGCCCTGCGACGTCGCCTCGGACACCGTGCGTGCCGCCTCGTCGTAGGCGAGCGCGACCGCCGCGCGCAGGCGCGTGTCGGCGGCCACCTGCGCGTCACCGGCATCGGCGATGCCCCCTGCCCGCCGCACCAGGTCGTCCACCACGCCGTCGCGCGTCGCGAGCGCGACCGCCTCGCGCGTCGGCGCGTCGGCGCCGAGCGCGGTCAGCCACGCGGCGACCGGACCGACCGCGTGCTCCGGGAGCAGCCCGTCGACCAGCGGGGTCTCCGGCACGACGAGCAGCGGCGCGTCCTCGAGGCCGTTGCCGTCCATGAGCCGGCGCAGGTCCGCCGCCACGGCCTGCGCCCCGGCGTCCACCCGGTCGACGACGAGCGCGACCTGCGTGTGCCGCCGCGCAGCGCGGTGCAGCAGCTCCCAGGGCACCGCGTCCGCGTACCGCGCCGCGGTGGTGACGAACAGCCACAGGTCCGCCGCGTCGAGCAGCTGGCCCGCGAGCCGGCGGTTCGTGTCGTCGACCGAGTCGACGTCCGGTGCGTCGAGCAGGGCGAGCCCGGGCGGGAGCACCTCGGACGCGACGAGCCGCAGCGCCCGCCCCTCGCCGGCGGCACCGGCGTCCGAGACCACGCGCGCGAGTCCGGGCAGCACGCGGTCCGTGGAGAACCAGCGCTCGTCGAGCGGGTGGTGCACGAGCACGGGTGCGCGGGTGGTCGGCCGCAGCACGCCGGGGGCGGAGACCTGCACGCCGAGCAACGAGTTCACGAGCGTCGACTTGCCCGCCCCGGTCGAGCCGCCGACCACGACGAGCAGGGGCGCGCTGTGCGCCCGCAGGCGCGGCAGCAGGTAGTCGTCGAGCTGGTCGAGCGCCGCCGCACGGTCGCCGCGGGCCTCGGCGACGCGGGGCGTCTCGAGCGGGAGCTCGAGCGCCACCAGGCGGCTGCGCAGGCGCTCGAGCGCCTCGACGAGCGGGCCCTGGTGGCCGCCCGTCGTGCCTGCGACCTCGGATCCCGTCACGCTCGACAGTCTGCCCGAGCACGCGCGCCCCGGCCCGACGAGGCGGACCGGGGCACGCGTGGCGCGGCGGGCGTCGCTCAGTCGCGGCGCAGCTTGCGGTAGGTGACGCGGTGCGGGCGCGCGGCGTCCGCACCCAGACGCGCCACCTTGTTCTCCTCGTAGGAGGCGAAGTTGCCCTCGAACCAGTACCAGTTCGCGGGGTTCTCCTCGGTGCCCTCGTACGCCAGGATGTGCGTCGCGACCCGGTCGAGGAACCACCGGTCGTGCGAGACCACGACGGCGCAGCCCGGGAAGTCGAGCAGCGCGTTCTCGAGCGAGCCCAGCGTCTCGACGTCGAGGTCGTTGGTCGGCTCGTCGAGCAGGAGCAGGTTGCCGCCCTGCTTGAGGGTGAGCGCCAGGTTGAGGCGGTTGCGCTCACCGCCCGACAGCACGCCCGCCGGCTTCTGCTGGTCCGGGCCCTTGAACCCGAACGACGCGACGTACGCGCGCGAGGGGATCTCGACGTTGCCGACCTTGAGGAAGTCGAGGCCGTCCGAGACGACCTCCCACAGCGTCTTCTTCGGGTCGATGCCGCCGCGCGACTGGTCGACGTACGAGATCGACACGGTCTCGCCGATCTTCAGCTCGCCGCCGTCGAGCGGCTCGAGGCCGACGATCGTCTTGAACAGCGTCGTCTTGCCGACGCCGTTCGGGCCGATCACGCCGACGATGCCGTTGCGCGGCAGCGTGAAGCTCAGCCCGTCGATCAGCTGTCGGCCGTCGAAGCCCTTGCTCAGGTCCTTCGCCTCGAGGACGAGGTTGCCCAGACGCGGGCCCGGCGGGATCTGGATCTCCTCGAAGTCGAGCTTGCGCGTGCGCTCGGCCTCGGCGGCCATCTCCTCGTAGCGGGCCAGGCGCGCCTTCGACTTGGTCTGGCGGCCCTTGGCGTTCTGCCGGACCCAGTCGAGCTCGTCCTTGAGTCGCTTGGCGAGCTTCGCGTCCTTCTTGCCCTGGACCTGGAGGCGCTCCTGCTTCTTCTCCAGGTACGTGGAGTAGTTGCCCTCGTAGGGGTAGAGGCGGCCGCGGTCGACCTCGCAGATCCACTCGGCGATGTTGTCGAGGAAGTACCGGTCGTGCGTGACGGCCAGGATGGCGCCCTGGTACGCCTTGAGGTGCTGCTCGAGCCACTGCACCGACTCGGCGTCCAGGTGGTTGGTGGGCTCGTCGAGCAGCAGCAGGTCCGGCTTCTCGAGCAGGAGCTTGCACAGCGCGACGCGGCGGCGCTCACCACCGGAGAGCACCTTGACGTCCGCGTCCGGCGGCGGGCAGCGCAGCGCGTCCATCGCCTGCTCGAGCTGCGCGTCCAGGTCCCACGCGTCGGCCGCGTCGATGGCCTCCTGCAGCTGGCCCATCTCGGCGAGCAGCGCGTCGAAGTCCGCGTCGGGCTCGGCCATGAGCGCCGAGATCTCGTTGTACCGGTCGAGCTTCGCCTTGATCTCGCCCACACCCTCCTCGACGTTGCCGAGGACGGTCTTGTCGTCGTTGAGCGGCGGCTCCTGCTGCAGGATGCCGACCGTGAACCCGGGGCTCAGACGCGCCTCGCCGTTCGACGGCTGGTCCAGGCCGGCCATGATCTTCAGGATCGTCGACTTGCCGGCGCCGTTCGGCCCGACGACGCCGATCTTGGCGCCGGGCAGGAAGTTCAGCGAGACGTCGTCGAGGATGACCTTGTCTCCGTGCGCCTTGCGCGCCTTGTACATGGTGTAGATGAACTCAGCCACGGGCTCGGTTCTCCGCCTCACGTGCTCGGGGATGCTGGGGGTCGCGGGACGCGACCGGCGACCACCCGCCGACGCCGGCCGCGCGCGTGCAGCGGCCGGTCGTCGTCGGGATCGCGGTGCACCAGCCTAGACGCTCACCGGGTGGCACCGGCGAGCGTGGCCTCCTCCGTGAGCACGTGGCCCTCGTCGACGAGGCCCTCGTCGGGCGCCTGCTCGTCCGGCGCGTCGTGCGCGGACGCCTCGTCGAGCTCGACGAGACGCGTGACGTCGACCGGGCGGTCGCTGCGCACCTCGTCCGCCGCGAGCGCGGCGGCGCCCGAGAGCGTGCGCTCGAACGCCACGGTGCCGTACGTGAGGTCGAGCCCGATGGCCGTCGCCTCCAGCACGAGCGACGTGCGCGTCGCGCCACCCTGGTCCTGCCACTCGCGCGTCGACAGGCGCCCCTGCACGACGACGGGAACGCCCTTGCGCAGCGAGAGACCCGCGTTGACCGCGAGCGCGCGCCAGGCCTTCACCTGGAACCACTCGGTCTGCGAGTCCTGCCACTGCCCCGTCACGCGGTTCCACCACCGCCGCGTGCTCCCGACCCGGAAGGTCGTGTACGCCGCGCGCCCGTCCTGCGCGGGCAGCGTCGTGATCTCGCTGCCGACCCACCCCGTGACGGTGATGTCGAGGGTCCCGTTGCTCATGCTGCCTCCTGCCGACCGGCCCCGTCTCGACCGGGGCGTGTGCGGGCAGCGTGGCCGCGACGACGCCGTCGATGGGCGCGGACCGGCCGGGCTGGGGACCGACCGCGGCGGCCAGGGGGCTGGGGTCGGGTGGCGTCAGCCGCGCGCGGTGTCGAGCAGCCCGCGCACGCGCCGGTGCTCCGCCACGACCGCCGCGGTCGGCTCGACCAGGTCCTGCCGGGCGACCTCCTCGATCGCGGCGCGTCCCTCCTCGCGCACCCGGGCGGCCGCCCGCCGGGCCGCGCGCGCCCGCACGGCGCGCCCCACCAGCAGGCACGCGAGCGCCAGCGCCAGGAGCACGACCCCGAGCCGCAGCGTGCCCGTGACCCCCGCCCCGCCGACGAGCTCGCCGGCACCGAGTCCGCCGACGACGAGCCCCGCGAGCCCGAGCACCGCCGCGAGCGCGACCAGCACCGCCGCGGCGCGTGACCGCCGCACCGCGACCGTCACGTCGCCGAGCGCGTAGCCCACGTGCCGCCCGAGCGCGTCCGCGGACGCGACGCGCTCGCGCACGGACGCCGCCCAGCGCTCCGGGAGGTCGGCGGTCGCGCCCGCGAGCCACGAGCCCCGCGCGAGGCGCACCGCGTCCGGGTGCACGGGCACGATCTGCGGGACACGCACGCCGCGTCCGCGCACGGCCGCGGCGACCGCGTCCGTCACCGCGTCCATGCCCGAGGCCTCCGAGAGCGCCGCGACGATCGGGCCGGTCGCGAGCGCCGCGGGCGCCGGCTCGTGGTCGGCGACACCCTCGGCGAGCCGGCGAGCGGCCGCCGTGACCTCCTGCTCGGCCCGCCGCGCGGCGAGCGAGCGCCCCGCGACGACCCGCGCGAGCCCTGCCCGCAGGTCCGGGACGCCCTCGTCGGTCGCGGCCGACGCCGCCACCACGGGGACGTCCGGCAGCCCGTCCTCCGCGAGCAGGCGCGTCACGTCGGCGACGAGCGCCGCGCGCTCACCCTCCCGCACGGTGTCGACCTGGTTGAGCACGACGAGCATCGAGGTGTCCTGGCCCGCGAGCGACCGCAGGTAGCCCGCGTGCAGCGCCTCGTCGGCGTACTTCTGCGGGTCGACCACCCAGACGAGCAGGTCGGCCTGCGGCAGCAGGCGGTCGACGACCTCCCGGTGCGCGGGCTCGACCGAGTCGTGGTCGGGCAGGTCCAGCAGCACGAGGCCGCGCAGGGGCGCCTCGCTCTCGCCGTCGAGGACGCTCTCGCGCTGGATCCGCAGCTCGGGCTGCACGCCCAGCCAGTCGAGCACCGGGTCGCCCCCGGGACCCCACACGCACGCGGTGACCTGCGAGCTCGTCGGGCGGCGCACGCCCACCTCGGCGAACCGCAGCCCGCTGACCCGGTTGAACAGGCTCGACTTGCCGGACCCGGTGCCGCCCGCGAGCGCGACGACCGTGTGGTCCACGCCCAGCGCGAGCCGCTCCCGCAGCCGGGTGACGGCCGCACGGGCGTCGGCCGACGCGTCCGGGTCGAGGCGCTCGCCCGCCTCGTCGAGCGCGGACTCGAGCGCCGCGACGCGCGCGGACAGCGCCACCGTCTCCTCGCCGACCGTGACGCTCACGGCGGCTCCGGCGCTCGTCGGCACGCTCATGTCAGCCCCTTGATGACGGCGAGCCGCAGGCGCAGGCGCGACGCGGCATCGGAGGCGAGGTCGGGGTCGGCGAGCGGGGTCGCGGCCTCGTCCCGCACGAGCGAGACGCGCGCCCGAGCGCGCCGTTCGAGGTCGTCGCGCAGCTCGGCGACGATGTCCTGCGCGGCCGGCCCGACGAGCGTCGTCAGCGTGTCCAGCGCGTCGTCGACGCCGCCCGCGGCGGCCAGCGCGACGGTCGCGACGACCTCCTCGCCGAGCACCCGCACGCCCTTGTCCCGCCGTCTGGCGGCCGCCCGGTCGAGCGAGGGGTCGGCGAGCGCGCCGCGCACCGCGCGCACGCCCTGCCCCACCCACGCGCGCGCGGCCTGCTCGGACGCACCGTCGGGGCCCGTCGCGCGCGGCGCCCAGCGGTCCAGGACCGCGACGGCCCCGGCCGGACCGGCCGCGAGCGCGTCGCGCAGGTCGACGTCCGCGTCGGTCGCGGCCGCCGTCAGCACGGTCGTCGCCGCGTTCGTCACCTCGGCCCGCAGCGCGGCCACGGCCGACTCGCGGTCGGCGCGCCCGCGCCCGGACCCGCGCACCTTGCCACCGCGCACGACCGAGCCGATCGCCCCGCGCGGCGACGTGAGCTCGGCCCACCTCACACCGACGGCGCCGCGTGCGACGTCACCGCCGGCCACCGCGGCGCTCGCCCGCGCCAGCGGCGCCTCGCTCGCCTGGTCGAGCAGAGCGCCCACCTGCGCGGCCGCGTCGGCCTGCGCCTGGACGGCCTCGGCGAGCTCGTCGACCCACAGCCGCAGCGCTGCGAGCGAGCCCCGCAGGGTCCGCCCGATCACGGTGCGCGCGCGGTCCGGCCCGGCGAGCATGAGCAGCCAGCGCTGCACCGGCGCGACGACGCGCGGCTCGAGCGGACCCTCGTGCGGGCCCTGGTCCGGCACGACGAACAGCGGCGACCCCGCGAGCCCGTGCTCGCGCAGCCGCGCGAGCAGGTCGCCGCGCACCGCGGGCAGGGACTCGGTCGGCACACGGTTGAGCACCATCGCGATCGACGCGCCGCGCTCCACCGCGTCCTGGAGCACGCGCCACGGGAGCGCGTCGCCGTACCGCGCGGCGGTGGTCACGAACAGCCACAGGTCGGCGGCCTCGAGCAGCCGGTGGGCGGCTGCACGATTCGCGTCGAGGACGGAGTCCAGGTCCGGCGCGTCGAGCAGGGCGATGCCGCGCGGCACGGCGTCGTGCGCCACGGCACGGGCCGTGCCCACCAGCGGGTGCGCCTCGAGCAGGTCCGAGTCGCCCGGGTGGTGCACGAGCACGGGCTCGCGCGTGGTCGGCCGCAGCACGCCGGCGGTCGTCACCTCGTGCCCGACGAGCGAGTTCACGAGGGTCGACTTGCCGGCCCCCGTGGAGCCCGCGACGACGACGACCGCGGGCGCGGAGAGCTCGGTGAGGCGCGGGACCAGGTGCTCGGTGAGCTGGTCGACCAGGCGCGCCCGGGACGCGCGCGCCGCCGCGGTACCGGGCAGGTCGAGCGGGAACGTCGTGCGCTCGACGTCCCGCCGCAGGTCACGCACCGCGTCGAGCAGCGACCCCGCCGCGAGCGGGCGGGCGAGGATCTCGCGCGGGTCGTCCGCGGTGTGCCGCCCGGCGTGCCGCGCGTGCTCGTCGGCCGCCGCGGCGTCTCCCGCCGGGGCGTCGGCGGACGAGCCGCCACCCGCCTCGGGCGCGGTCGGTCCGGCGGCCGCCGTCGGGTCCGCGCCGGCCGCGGGCGCACCGGGGTGCTCGTCGGCGGGGGCGTACCCGGCGGTCTGCGCCGTGGTGGTGCCGGGCTTGGCGCTCACGGCGCCATTCTCGCGTCGTCTGATGACCTGCACAAACGCGCCACGCGGGGGTGAGCGCCCGCAGGTGCCCGCGCGCGGTGTCCCCCGGTCGTGCGCCGACCGTCCGGGTGGTCCCCGCGCCGGCTCTCGGCCCGGTGCGTCAGGTCTCGTCCGGCGCCCCACGCCCCGGCGTGGCCGCGAACCGCCGCTCGGCGTCGGACGTGAGCCCGAGCTCGTCCGCGAGGAACAGGAACGCCCGCGCGTACGGCTGCTCGGCCACGTCCGCGCGCACGCGCGGCCAGTCGACCTGCTCGCGCAGCGCCCGCACCATCGGCAGCAGCCACGTGAAGTCGCAGTAGTGCTCCCCCAGCACCCGCAGCTTCGCGGAGACGATCTCCGTGGCCCCGATCACGGGCATGCGCACCGCGAGCACCTCGAGCTCCTGCGCCTGCGCGAGCTGCTCGTGCGTCACGGGCTCACCGACCATGCGGAAGATCACGTCGACGAGCTGGCCGTGGTGGTACGCCTTGAACAGCCAGTTCTCCGCGGGCTCCTGCACGTCGAGGCCGGCCGCCGCGAGGGCCTGGCGGGCGCGGTCGGCGTCCTGCTCGGCGACCGCGAAGTCCGCGTCGTGGCTCGGCTCCGGCGCCCCGAGCGCCCACGCGGCGTACCCGCCGACGAGCGCGAACGGCACCTGCGCGTCGATCAGCGCGACCGCCGTGCGGCGCACCGCGTCCTGCAGCGCGAGCCGCGCGTCGGGGGTGTCGGCGCCCGCGGGCTCGGGCAGCGGCGCGGGTGCGGCACCGGCGCGGGCGACGGCGACGGCGGGCGGGGTCGGGGCGGACATGGTGCGTGTGTACACCGCGCCGCGGCGTCCCGCAGCCCGAGCGCCCGCCGCGCGGCCGGGTCACAATCGCCGCGTGCGGCTCGCGACGTTCAACATCCTGCACGGCCGCTCGACGGCCGACGGGCGGGTGGACCTGGACCGCCTGGCCGCGGGCGTGCGCCGGCTGGACGCCGACGTGCTCGCGCTGCAGGAGGTCGACCGCGACCAGGCCCGCTCGCACGGCGCGGACCTGACCGCCGTCGCGGCGGACGCCATGGGGGCGCCCCACCACCGGTTCGCCGCGACGCTGCACGGCGAGCCGGACCTGTGGGTCGCGGGCACCGGCGACGCCCAGCCCACCGGCGCGGCGTACGGCATCGCGCTGCTGTCCCGGCTGCCGGTGCTGGAGTGGCGCGTCGTCGCGCTGCCCGCGCTGCGCCGGCGGGCGCCCGTGCTGTTCCCGGGGCGCCGGTGGCCCACGCTCGTGCGTGACGAGCCGCGCGCGGCGATCGCCGCGGTCGTGCACGCCCCCGAGGGGCCGTGCACAGTCGTCGGGACGCACCTCACGTTCATCCCCGGCTGGAACGTGCGCCAGCTGCGGCACCTGGTGCGCGCCACGCACGCCATGCCGGGCCCGCGCGTCGTCATGGGCGACCTCAACCTCGCGGGCGACCGGCCGGCGCGCGTCACCGGTCTGCACCCGCTCGCGCGGGCCGCGACGTTCCCGGTGCACGCGCCGGACCAGCAGCTCGACCACGTGCTGGGCACCGCCGACGTCCGCGCGCGCCGCGCGAGCGCGCTGGACCTCGGCCTGTCGGACCACCGCGCGCTCGTCGTCGACGCGGCGTTCTGAGCCCTCCGCGCCCGTCCGCGTCCGCTGGCGCCCCCGGCAGGACTCGAACCTGCGACCGACCGCTTAGAAGGCGGCTGCTCTGTCCACTGAGCTACGGGGGCCGGCAGCCGCAGGGTACCGGTCCCCGGCCCGCGGGCCCCGGTCGTCTCGCCCGTGCCCGGCGGCGATAAATCCCGTGACGGGGGTATCTGCGAGGTGGTCTGGTTGTCCTGCACGGTGGTCGAGACGGGTCGGACCCGCCCGGCCCGTGCCGTCGCGGATCGCCGCACCTTCACCCACCCACCCGAGGAGTTCCTCATGCATGCCCTCATGACCACCGACCTCGCCCGTGCCGACTACGTCGAGCGGGAGCGCGCCGTCCAGGACGAGCTCTCGCGCGCCGAGCGGGCCAGATCTCGTGAGCACGCCGCGAGCCATCCACCGGAACGCCGTCCGGACCTCGCGCTGCTGATGCTGTACGCACGGGCGTAGCAGTCGTCCGGTGCGCCGGACACGCGCGACCCAGGAGAACGGCGGTCCCCCACTCGGGGGGCCGCCGTTCTCGCGTCCGCGGGTCACCCCCGTGGCTCCCGCTGCGCGCGGTGCGGGCGTGCCACCATGTCGCCATGAACGCAGGTCACGCGCGCGTCCCCGCGGGGCGGCGTCGTGACGTGCGCCCGCGCGGGGGCGCCGCCTGATGGGTCGGCATGCCGGACGCGAGCCTCGCGTCGACCTGCGTACGCGGCTCGCCGCGTGGCTCGAGCGCGTCCTGGTCGGGATCGGCGCAGCGGGCGTCGTCGCCGTCGTCCTGCGGTGGGCGGGCACGTCGGTCGGGACGGCCGTGACGGTCGGGCTCGCGGTCCTCGTCCTGGTGCCGACGGCCGCGTGGGTCGCGTCCACCGTGCCGCAGGGCGACGACGAGGCCCCGCGCACCGGCCCGCACCCGGGCCCCCGCACCGGTTCGCACGGCGGGACGTGACCTCGCGGGCCCGCTCGTCGTCCTAGGCTGACCCGAGTGACGACGACGAGCCAGCCCAACGGCCACGAGAGCAGCGACCGCATCGTGTGGATCGACTGCGAGATGACAGGGCTCGACCTGACGGCCGACGCGCTCGTCGAGGTCGCCGCGGTCGTCACCGACTCCGAGCTCAACGTGCTGGGCGACGGCGTCGACGTGCTCGTCGCGCCCCCACCGGAGGCGCTCGAGCAGATGGGCGACTTCGTGCGGACCATGCACACGACGTCCGGCCTGCTCGACGCGCTCGCGACCGGCACCACGCTCGCCGACGCGCAGCGTCAGGTGCTCGAGTACGTCCGGACGTGGGTGCCGGAGCCCGGCAAGGCCCCCCTGGCGGGCAACTCGGTCGGCACCGACAAGACGTTCCTCGACCGCGACATGCCCGAGCTCGTCGCGCACCTGCACTACCGCGTGATCGACGTCTCGTCGATCAAGGAGCTCGCGCGCCGCTGGTACCCGCGCGTGTACTTCGCCTCGCCCGCCAAGAACGGCGGCCACCGCGCGCTCGCGGACATCCTGGAGAGCATCGACGAGCTGCGCTACTACCGCGCGGCGCTGTTCCCCGCCGCCCCGGGCCCCGACTCGACGACCGCGCGCCGCATCTCCGCGCAGATCGCCGCCAGCTCGGTGGCCAAGCGTCCCGAGACGCGCTGACCTGCGGGGACACCCGCACGACGACGAAGGGCGCCGACACGAGATCGGCGCCCTTCGTCGTACTGGGGTGGCTAACGGGACTTGAACCCGCGACCCCCTGGACCACAACCAGGTGCTCTACCACCTGAGCTATAGCCACCACTGTCCCGGTCGGAACCGGGCCGTCGAAAAGTGTACCGGCTCGCGAGCAGTACTTCGCACACGGACCGGTGCCCGGTCCCCGGGCGAGCGGTCAGCCGCTGACCCGGGCCGCCACCGCGTCGGCGAACCGCTCGACCGAGCCCGGCGCGTGCGCGAAGAACAGGCTGGGCTCGGCGAGCTCGAGCTCGAGCAGGACCGGGTCACCCTCGTCGTCGGGGATCAGGTCGACGCGCGCGTACAGCAGCGGGCCGTCGAGGCCGAGGATCCCCGGGAGCTCTCCCACCACCTTGCGGGCGAGCTCGAGCTCCGCGTCGGACGGCTCGGCGGGGCTCATCTTCTCGTCGCGGTAGAGCACCCCTTCGTCGGAGCCCTCCTTGTACGGGCCCGACAGCAGCGCGCCCTTGTGCACGGCGTGCGAGTACTCGCCCTCGACGAAGACGAGCGCGGTCTCCCCGACCGTGTCGACCTGCCGCAGGTAGCGCTGGATCATGACCCAGCGCCCCACGCCCAGCAGGTTCCGGGCGTGCATGATCGCCTGCGACCGCTGGGGCGTCTCGTCCGCGCGGTACCGGCCCGTGTCGCGCGAGCCCGCGCTGACGGTGGGCTTGACGACGAAGTCGCCGAAGGCGGGGAAGCGCGTGTGGATCGCGCGGGAGTTGAAGTTGCGCGCCGGGTCCAGCCAGATCGTGGGGACCGTCGGGACGCCCGCGGACTCGAGGTCGCGCAGGTAGGTCTTGTCGATGTTCCACGTCACCACGGGCGACGGGTTGAGGAGCACGCTCGACCGCTCGACGCGGCGGGTCCAGTCGGCGAACTGCGCCGGGCGGTGCGTGTAGTCCCACGTCGAGCGGATGAGGACGTGCGGGTACGTGCCCCAGTCGACGGTCGGGTCGTCCCAGACGACGACGTCCGTGGCGATCCCCCGCGCCTCGAGCGCCGGGCGCAGGGGGGCGTCGTCGGGGTCGAGGTCGGGCAGCTCCGCGCACGTCACGAGAGCCAGCCGCGCCTGCGTGCCGGGGGGCGTCCCGGGGGTCGTCGTCACGTTCGCAGCGTACCGGCGCGCGCGGTACCGGCCAGGTGACGGTGGTCACGGCTGACGGGTGGTCACGGCTGACGGCGGTCACGACGACGCGCGCGTCCGGGAACGGCACGAGGCCCCCGGCATCGACCGGGGGCCTCGTGAGGTGGTACGGCACCAGGGACTCGAACCCTGAACCCGCTGATTAAGAGTCAGCTGCTCTGCCAGTTGAGCTAGTGCCGCGCGGGAAAGAACGTTAGCAGCCCTGCGGCCCTGCGAGCGAACCGGTGCCCTGCGTCGTGACGAGGGTCACGGGCGAGTGTCACGGACGAGGGTCACGAGCGCGGCCACTGCGGCACGGACTCCTCACGCACGAGCCGGGCCGCGGTCGGGCCGGGCGCGGTGAGGTCCGCGACGAGCGCGAGCGGGACGCGCGATTCGAGGAGCGCATGGATGCGCTCGGGGCTCACGTCGACATCCGGCACGGTCGGCGGGCGTCCTGACGGCACGGGCGGCCGCGCGGCGAGGTCGCTCATGGACTCCTCCTCGGGGACCGGCGACCGTCCGCGCCCCCTGGCCGCCGAGCGTCAGCACACCACCCGAACCTGGCAGTCGCCCGTCGAGGACCGCTCCTCCACGGAATCCACACAGATCGTGCGGCTCACAGGTACAGGCCGGTGCCCTCCCCGGTCGCGCGCGGGGCGGCGACCGCGTGCACGTCCTTCTCGCGCAGCAGCACGTACGTCGCCCCCTCCAGCTCGACCTCGGCGCGGTCCTCCGGGTCGAACAGCACGCGGTCCTGGACCTCGACCTGCCGCACGTGCTGACCCACGGCACGCACGCGGGCCCACGCGAGCCGCTTGCCGACCGCCGCCGTGGCGGGGATGACGATGCCGGCGGCCGAGCGCCGCTCCGCCGCGTCGTCGTCGAGCTCGACGAGGAGCCGGTCGTTGAGCATGCGGATCGGCAGGGGCCCGGCACCGGGGCTCGGGGTGGGGCTCGTGGTCGTCGCAGGCTGGGGCTCGGGCGTCGTGCTCACGCGCCGACGCTACCCCGCGCGCCGTAGGCTGACGCCAGCCGGTGACCGGGCGGTCGCCGCCCCACCTGCCGTCAGCCCGCAAGGAGACCTCATGCCCCGCCTCGCCGTCGGCGACGTCGCACCCGACTTCACGCTGCCCACGGCGGACGGCGGCTCGCTGACGCTCTCGGACCTGCGCGGGCGCCGGGTGGTCGTGTACTTCTACCCGGCCGCGGGGACGCCGGGCTGCACGAAGCAGGCGTGCGACTTCCGCGACTCGCTCGCGGCACTTCAGGGAGCGGGCCTGACGGTCGTCGGCGTGTCACCCGATCCGGTGGCGAAGCTCGCGGCGTTCGCCGCCGAGGAGCACCTGACCTTCCCGCTGGTGTCCGACGAGTCGCGCGAGACCCTGCAGGCGTGGGGTGCGTACGGCGAGAAGCAGCTGTACGGCAAGACGGTCACCGGCGTCATCCGATCGACGGTCGTGCTCGACGCGGACGGCGTGGTCGAGCTCGCGCAGTACAACGTGCGCGCGACGGGCCACGTCGCGAAGCTGCGCCGGGACCTCGGCATCGCCTGACCGGTCATGGCCTGACCGGTCATGACGGGGTGTGGGAGGATCGGCGCCCCGGCGGAAGTGGTGAAACGGCAGCCACGCCAGGTTTAGGTCCTGGTGCCCTCGCGGGCGTGCGGGTTCGACTCCCGTCTTCCGCACCGCGCAGTGCCCCCCGCTCGTGGCGCGCCGGGGCTCCGCCTCCTCGCGGGTGTCGAGCACCGACCGGCCTCACGACCGGCCTCGCGACCGGTCTCACGCCGTCCGCGTCTCGCCATGCGGACCGGTCGCGTGGACACACCCAGACAATTGCCCAGCCGAACCAACAAATCGGCACATTGGCACGTTTCACCTGAAACGTCGTCGGCCAAACCGGTCCGTGTCGCCCGAAGTGCTTCATATCCTCTCCGTGGGAGCGCGCTCACACACCGGCCTCGCGACGCAGACGTGCGTCGTCCCCTGACTGCCGGTCGGCCCCACGCGAGTCCGTCGTGACTCGGCACCGATGAGGAGATCGCATGTCCAGAACGTCCCCGCGCGCCCGTGCCGCAGCAACCCTGATGACGGGGTTCCTCGCGGCCGCCCTCGCGGCGTGCAGCGCCACCGCGAGCGCCGACACCTCCGACGCGGCGTCCGCCGCGGGCAGCGGTGCCGGCGGGCTCGTCACGGTCGGGTTCGCGCAGCGGCCGGGCGCCGACGAGGGTTGGCGCGACGCGAGCACCGCGTCGCTGCGGGCGAACCTCACGTCCGAGAACGGCGTCGAGCTCGTCGTCGCGGACACGCAGCGCACGCAGGCCGAGCAGGTCGCGGCCCTGCGCGGGTTCGTCGAGCAAGGGGTCGACGTGATCGTCTTCTCGCCGGCGGTCGAGACGGGCTGGGACGAGGTGCTCCAGGAGGTCAAGGACGCGGGCATCCCGCTGGTGCTCGTCGACGGCGCGCTCGACAGCCTCGTCGTCGAGCCCTACCTCACGTGGATCGGCCACGACTTCGAGGGCGAGGGCGTCGCCGCGGGCGAGTGGGTCGTGGCGCACCGCCCCGACGCGCAGGTCGCCCAGGTCGTGGGGGCGGCCGACTCGCGGCCGCAGCGCGACCGCGCGACCGGCTTCGCGTCCGCCGTCGGGGCCAAGAACGTCGTGGGCAAGGCGGCGGGCGACGGGACGCGCGCCGGCGGGCGGGCCGCGACGGCCGCCTTGCTCGAGGCCCACCCCGAGCTCGACGTCGTCCTCGCGCACGGCGACGACATGGCGCTGGGCGCGGTCGAGGCGGTCACGGCCGCCGACAAGGTCCCGGGCGAGGACGTCGTCGTCGTCGCGATCGGGGGGAGCCGCGCGAGCCTGCAGGCCCTCGTCGACGGGGAGATCGGCTACGTCGTGGAGTGCAACCCCGCGTTCGGCGAGCAGGTCCTCGACGCCGTGACGAAGGCGCACCAGGGCGTCGACCTGCCGCGCCGGTTCATCGTCATGGACCGCGCGTTCGACTCCTCCGCGACGCAGGCCGACGTCGACGCCCGCCCGTACTGACGCCGGCCGCGGGTCGGCTCCCCCGGCCCGTGTGAAGCGATTGGGAGGGTTACGCCGTCCTCTACCCGGTGGCGAGGCTGCCCACAAGGGGCAGACGGCCCACCCGCGCGGGTCCCGCGCGGGTGGGCCCCACGAGAGGACGTACGCGATGCATCCCAGCACGACGAGGTTCTGGCGCGCGGCGCTGGCGGCGACGACCGCGGTCGCGGCCGCGCTGGGCGCGACGGTCGCGGCGGTCGCGACCGGGAGCGCCGCCCAGGCGGCAGGCTGCCAGGTGGCCTGGAGCACCAGCTCCTGGCCGGGCGGTTTCACCGCCGACGTCCGGGTGACGCCCGGCGCGGCCACGCACGGCTGGACGCTCACCTGGACCTGGCCGTCGGGCCAGCGCGTCACCCAGGCGTGGAGCTCGACCGTCACGCAGTCGGGCTCGGCGGTGACCGTGACGAACGCGCCGTGGAACGGCGAGCTCGCCGCCGGCGCCACGACGTCGTTCGGGTTCCAGGGCACGTGGACGGGCGAGAACGCGGCGCCGACCGACTTCGCGCTCGACGGTGTCGCGTGCAACGGGGGCACGACGCCGACGCCGGACCCGACCGTCGACCCGACCGACGAGCCGACGCAGGACCCGACGGACGACCCCACGCAGGACCCGACCGACGAGCCCACCACCGAGCCGACGCAGGACCCGACCGACGAGCCGACGCAGGACCCCACGGACGACCCCACGACGACGCCGGCGACGTGCGGCACCGCGGTGTTCTGCGACGGGCTGGAGACCCAGACGAGCGCCACACCGTCCGGCACCTGGGCCGTGACGTACCCCGACTGCTCGGGCAGCGGGCGGGCCGTCGTCGACTCGACGGTCGCGCACTCCGGCAGCCGGTCGCTGCGCGTCGACGGCGGGGCCGGCTACTGCAACCACGTGTTCGTCCAGGCGCAGCCGAGCGCCCCGCTGCCGCGCACGGTGTACGTGCGGTTCTGGGTCCGCCACACCACCGCCCTGCCCGTCTCGCACACGACGTACCTGGCGATGCGGGACGCGAACGACGGCAACCGTGACCTGCGCATGGGAGGCCAGAACGCGCTGATGCAGTGGAACCGCTCGTCGGACGACGCGACGCTGCCCGAGCAGAGCCCCGCCGGTCTGACCCGGACCGCGCAGCTGCCCGCGGGCGGGTCGTGGCACTGCGCCGAGGTGCTCGTCGAGGGCGCCGCGGGGCGTCTGACGACGTACCTCGACGGCTGGGCCGTGCCGGGCCTGATCGTCGACGGCACGCCGACGCACGACATCGACGGCCAGTGGCTGAACAAGGCCTGGTCGCCCCGGCTCACCGACCTGCGGCTCGGCTGGGAGTCCTACGGCGACGGCGCCGACACGCTGTGGTTCGACGACGTCGTCGTCGCCGACAGCCGCGTGGGCTGCTGACGGACCGGCCCCCGCCCGCTGCGGGGCCGTGAGACGACGACGGCGCCCACCCCGCCGGGGGTGGGCGCCGTCGTGTCAGCGGGCGAGGACCGCCTGCAGGGTCAGGCCTGACCGTCCGAGGCCGCGGCGATCTTCGCGCGGACCTCGTCCATGTCGAGGTCCTTGACCGCCTGGACGACCTGCTCGAGCGCGGGCCCGGGCAGCGCACCGGCCTGGTTGAAGACGAGGATGCCCTCGCGGAAGGCCATGAGCGTCGGGATCGAGAAGATCTGGAGCTCGGCGGCGAGCTGCTGCTCGGCCTCGGTGTCGACCTTGCCGAACACCACGTCCTGGTGCTGCTGCGACGACGCCTCGAAGACGGGACCGAACCGCTTGCACGGCCCGCACCACTGCGCCCAGAAGTCCACGAGGACGATGTCGTTGTCGGCGATGGTCTGGCCGAGGGTGTCGGCTGTGAGCGTCGTGGTGGCCATGGCGGCCCTCCTTCAGGGTCTCGGGGGTTCCGCCCGCTAGAAGGCGTCGCACGCTCGGGGTATTCCCGTGCCCGGGGCGATTCGGGCTCTCCGCGCGCGCCTGTGACCCGTTCGCGGGCGAGCACGGTAGAACGGCACGGTGACCGAGACGGCCGAGTTCCCGCCCTCCCCCGAGCGCCCGTCGGGCTGGCTCCCGCCCGAGGAGATCGCGCGCGTGCGTGGCCTCATGCCGCTCGTCTACGTCGACGCGGTCCCGGTGCGCGTGGACGACTCCGGCGACGTCGTCGCCGTCGGGCTGCTGCTGCGCGTGACGCGCGAGGGCGTGATGTCGCGCGCGCTCGTCTCGGGCCGCGTGATGTACCACGAGCGGGTGCGGGACGCCCTGGTCCGGCACATCGAGAAGGACCTCGGGCCGGTCGCGCTGCCGCAGATCCCCGCCTCACCGCAGCCGTTCACGGTCGCGGAGTACTTCCCCACGCCGGGCATCACCTCGTACCACGACCCCCGCCAGCACGCGGTGTCGCTCGCGTACGTCGTGCCCGTGCTGGGCGACTGCCGCCCGCAGCAGGACGCGATCGACCTCGCCTGGCTGACGCCGGAGGAGGCGTGCGGCGAGCAGGTGCAGGTCGAGATGACCGGCGGGCAGGGCGTGCTGCTGCGCCAGGCGATGGCGCACGTGGGCCGCCTGCCCTGAGCCCCCGGGCCCCTGGGCCCCCGAGCCGCGGCGGCCGTCGTCAGGTCAGGTCGAGCACCGGCCAGTCCGCCAGGTCGGCGCGCATGCGCCGGTCGTGGGTCGCGACGACGACCGCGGCGGACGTCGAGCGCAGGGCGGCCGTGAGCTCGTCGACGAGGCCGACCGACAGGTGGTTGGTCGGCTCGTCGAGCACCAGCACGTGCGGCGCCGCGAGCAGCGCGCACGCGAGGTCGAACCGGCGGCGCTGCCCGACGGACAGCTCGCGCACCGGACGCTCGAGGTCCTCCTCGGTGAGCAGGCCGAGCGCGGCGACGGGGACGAGCTGCTCGGGGTCGAGCAGCCCCTGCCCCAGCAGGTCGAGCGCGTGGCGCGCGTACGCGTCGAACGCCGACGGTCCGCGGGGCGCGTCCGCGACGAGCCCGGCCGGGCCGGCCGTCGCGTCGGCGTGCTCCGTGGGACCCTCCTGCCCCAGCACGCCGAGCCGCACACCGGGCGCGACGGTGCGCGTCCCGCGGTCGAGCGGCAACGCGCCGACGAGCGCGGCGAGCAGCGTGGACTTGCCGGACCCGTTCGGTCCGACGACGAGGAGCCGTGACGCGGGGGCGACCTCGAGGCGCCGCCCCGGCAGGTCGAGCCGCACCCCGTGCGGGCCGAGCACGCGCGGGGCGCGCAGCTCGAGCAGCGGGCCGGCGTGCGCGGCCCGGCGGTCCGCGTCCGGGTCGAGCGGGCGGTCCGGGTCCGCGCCCGTCGAGGCGCGCCGCGGCAGGCTCGGCAGGTCCGGGAACTGCAGGGTCGGCGGGGGCACGGGCACCGCGACGGCCTGTGCCTCGAGCCGCTGGACGAGCCGGTCGGCGGCCTTGACGTGGATGCGGGCGCGCGTGCCGCGGCGGTGCTTGTCGGAGCCCTTGGGCGGGCGCCACTCGTCGGACAGCCCCTCGTACGACGCGTCGAGGCGCTGCGCGAGCTGCAGCGCGCGCTTGCGCTCGGCCCGGTAGCGGGCACGCCACCGGCGCAGCATCTGGTCCTTCGCGAACCGGTAGTCGGCGTAGCGGGTCGCCCCGTACAGGGCGGGGCGGCCGTCCATCGCGGGGTCGAGGTCGAGGATCGCGGTCATGACGTCGTCGAGCAGCTGCCGGTCGTGCGTGACGATCACGACGGCCCCGGGCCACTCGCGCAGCAGCCCGGTGAGGTAGTCGATGCCCGCCGCGTCGAGGTGGTTGGTCGGCTCGTCGAGCAGCAGCACGTCCGAGCGCTCGCCCACGCGGCACGCGAGGCGCACGCGGTACCGCTCGCCGACGCTCAGCTCGGCCAGGCGCCGGTCCGGCTGGCGCGGGGCGCCGAACCGCGTGAGCGCCTCGTCGACGCGACGGTCCACGTCCCACGCCGCGAGCTGCTCGTACCGCGTCATCGCCGCGGTGAGCGCGGCCAGGTCGCCGGTCTCGTGGTCGAACGCGGCGATGACCGACTCGAGCTCCGCGGCGACCGCACGCACGCCGGCGCCCGTGCCGCGCACGAGCGTGCCGACGGTGTCGTCGGGGCGCACGACGAGCTCCTGGTCGACGACCGCGAGCGACCCCGAGCGCCGCACCGTGCCCGACGAGGGTGCGAGGTCGCCCGCGAGCACGCGCAGCAGCGTCGTCTTGCCCGCGCCGTTCTCCCCGACCAGGCCCACCCGCTCACCCGCCGAGACGGTCAGGTCGAGCCGGTCGAGCACGGGCCGGCCCGGGTAGCCGAACGTCACGGCGTCCGCGACGAGCTGGACCGCACCCGGCAGGGCGTCGGGGGCGGGCATCAGCCGCCGGTGCCCTCGTCGGGACCGGCCAGGACGCGCGCGACGACCGGCGCGAGCGCGCGGAACGCCCGACCCCGGTGGCTGATCGCGTTCTTCTCCTGCGCGGAGAGCTCGGCGCACGTGCGCGACTCGCCGAGCGGCACGAGCGCCGGGTCGTACCCGAAGCCTCCGGCACCCCGCGGCGCGAGCGCGAGCGTCCCGACGAGCGCGCCCGTCTCGACGTGCTCGAACCCGTCGGGCGTCACGAGCGCGGCGGCGCACACGAAGCGCGCACCGCGGTGGGGGTCGTGGATGTCGGCGAGCTGCGCGAGCAGCAGCTCGAGGTTCGCCGCGTCGTCGCCGTGCCGGCCCGCCCAGCGCGCCGAGAAGATGCCGGGTGCGCCGCCGAGCACGTCCACGGCCAGGCCGGAGTCGTCCGCGACCGCGGGCAGACCCGTGAACGCCGCGAGCGCGCGGGCCTTGAGCAGCGCGTTCTGCTCGAACGTCACGCCGTCCTCGACGGGCTCGGGCGCGCCGACGTCCCGGGCGCCCACCACCGCGTCGGCCGCCAGGCCGGGGAGCACGGGGGCGAGGATCGCGCGCAGCTCGCCGACCTTGTGCGCGTTGTGCGTGGCGAGCACCAGGCGCGCGCCGGCCGGGACGCTCACGCGACGCCCTCGACGCGCGTCGCCGAGCCGTCCGAGGGCGGCGCCGCGAGCGCGGCGGCCTGCAGCGCGGCGAGGCGTGCGGTGCCCGCGAGCGCGAGGTCGAGCAGCGCGTCCAGCTCGCTGCGCACGAACGGCGCATGCTCGGCGGTGCCCTGCACCTCGACGAACGCCCCCGAGCCGGTCACGACGACGTTCATGTCGGTCTCGGCGCGCACGTCCTCGACGTACGGCAGGTCGAGCACCGGCACTCCGTCGACGATCCCGACGCTCACGGCCGACACCGAGTCGCGCAGGACCTGGCGACCCGGTGCGACGATCCGTCGGTCGACCGCCCAGGCCACCGCGTCGGCGAGCGCCACGTAGGCGCCGGTGATCGACGCGGTGCGCGTGCCGCCGTCGGCCTGCAGCACGTCGCAGTCGAGGACGACGGTGTTCTCGCCCAGGGCCGCGACGTCCACGACGGCGCGCAGCGAGCGGCCGATCAGCCGCGAGATCTCGTGCGTGCGGCCGCCGACCTTGCCGCGCACCGACTCGCGGTCCGAGCGGCTGTCCGTGGCGCGCGGCAGCATCGAGTACTCGGCCGTGACCCAGCCCTCCCCCGAGCCCTTGCGCCAGCGCGGGACACCCTCCGTGAAGGACGCGACGCACAGCACCTTCGTGCCCCCGAACTCGACGAGGACCGAGCCCTCGCCGGCGGTCAGGAACCGGCGCGTGATGGTGACGGGCCGCAGCTCGTCGGCGGCACGCCCGTCCGGGCGCGCGGAGGTCACAGGGGTGGAAGACATGCCACGAGCCTAACGACCCGGGCGCGCGGCCCCGTCGGCGGTCCGGGCCGCGCGACGCCGCGCGGGGGTGCGCTCAGAGCGTGAACACCGCACCGGGACGCGCGACGTCGATCCGGCCCGCGTACGCGCGGGACGCGTGGGCGACCACGTCACGCGGGTCCTCCCACGCGGTCAGGTGCGTCAGCACCAGGCGTCCGCTGCCCCCGCGCGCCGCTGCGGCCCCCGCCCGTGCACCGGTCAGGTGGATGCCCCGCACGTGGTCGTCCAGCCCGTCCCGGAACCCGGCCTCGCACAGCAGCAGGTCCGTCCGTGCGAGCGTGTCGAGGCCGGGACACTCGTCCGTGTCGCCCGTGTACCCGAGCGTCACGGCGCGCGACGGGTCCTCGTCGGAGGGCCCCGAGACGAGCAGGCCGAACGCCGGCACGGGATGCTCGACCGGCACCGGTGTGAGGGTCAGCGGCCCGATGCGCACCGGCGCGGCCGGGTCCCACGTGCGGAACCGGAACTGCCCGTCCAGCTCGGTCGCCGGGTCCTTGCCTGCCATGTCCGCGAGCCGCTGCTGGGTCCCCTCGGGACCCCACACGTCGACCGCGGGCAGCGGACCGTCGGGCCGGTAGCGGCGCAGCACGTTGAGCACGACGAGGTCCGCGACGTGGTCCGAGTGCAGGTGCGAGACCGCGACCGCGTCGAGCGCCGTCGGGTCGCCGTAGCGCTGCAGCGGGCTCAGCGCGCCATTGCCGATGTCGAGCAGCACGTTCCACGTGCGCCCGTCGGCGTCGTCGGCCTGCACGAGGTACGACGACGCGGCCGCCTCCGCCGACGGGTACGAGCCGGCGCAGCCGATCACGACGAGTCTCATCTCGGGGCCTCCGCGGCGCGACGACGACGGGTCTCGGGACTGGTGGGACCGACCGGGGCCGTCACGGCTGGCGTCACGGGTGCCGTCACCGCAGGGCCCCGGCGGGCTCGACGGCGTCGACCTCGGGCCCCAGGAACCGGCGGGCGAGCGTCCGGAACGACTCCGGGTCACCCGTCGCGAGGAAGCGGTGCTGCGGCGGGCCGGCGTCGACAGAGCGCTCGAGACCGTGCGCGACGAGCGTGCGGTAGACGTCCTTCGCGGTCTCCTCGGCGCTCGAGACGAGCGTGACCTCCTCGCCCATGACGTACGAGATCGCGCCCGTCAGCAGCGGGTAGTGCGTGCAGCCCAGCACGAGCGTGTCGACCCCCGCCTCGCGCACCGGGTCGAGGTACTCGTGCGCGACCGCGAGCACCTCGGGGCCGGACGTCACGCCCGCCTCGACGAGCGGCACGAACCGCGGGCACGCCTGCGTCACGAGGCTCAGGCCGGGGGCGACCGCGAACGCGTCGTCGTACGCGAGCGACTCGACGGTCGCCCGCGTGGCGATCACGCCGATCCGCCCCGTGCGCGTCGCGGCGACCGCGCGTCGCGCCGCGGGCAGGATCACCTCGACCACGGGGATGCCGCGGCGCAGCGTGTACCGCTCGCGCGCGTCGCGCAGCATCGCCGCCGACGCCGTGTTGCAGGCGATGACCAGCAGCTTCACGCCCGCGTCGACCAGGTCGTCCATCACCTGCAGCGCGAACGCGCGCACGGCGGCCAGGGGCTTGGTGCCGTACGGCGTGTTGAGGGTGTCGCCGATGTAGAGCGTCGACTCGTGCGGGAGCTGGTCGAGGATCGCTCTCGCGACCGTCAGGCCCCCGACGCCGGAGTCGAAGATCCCGATGGGCGCGTCGTTCACGCGGACGAGCCTAGCCCGCGGATCCGCCGCGTCCCTCCGGGCCGGGGCCGGGGCCGCCGTGTGTCGCGTCACGCGAGCGGACCCGGACGAGCATCGCGGTGACGAGCGTCTCCTGCAGCTCCGAGAGCATCGCGTACACGCCGATGAACGCGCGGCGCACGGCCGCGGCCTCTCCACCGTCGCCGCCGTCGACGCCGCCGCCGTCCCGTCCGCCGCCCGCGTCGTGGCCGGACGCCGCGTGCAGCTCGGCGTAGACGCGCTCGCCGTCCTCGTCGGTCCGGATCCCGAGGCGGTCGGCCAGCACGATCCGCACGTCCGTCATCGCCGCCGCCACGGCCGGGGCCTCCGCGGCCGTGATGGCGACCGCGTCCCCCTGCCGCCCGCCCGGTGTGCGCAGCGCGTGCCACCACGTGCGCAGCCCGGCGATCTTGCGCGCCCGCAGGTCGGCGTCCGTCAGGCGGCGGAACTCCGCGGCCTGCTCCGGGTCGTCGCTCGCGTCGGGCAGCAGCCGGCGCACCGCGGGGTCCGTCGGTGCCTCGACCGGTCGCTGCCAGGGCCAGCCGAGCGCGTGCAGCGGTGGCTCCTCGACGAGCTCGTCGTCGTCGACCTCGTCGGAGGCGTCGGCGTGGGACGGCGCGCCCACGTCCGTACGCAACCGGCCCGCCGTGCGGAACTTCTCGGCACCGAGCAGCACCGCGACCTCGGACGCGATGCCCGCGAGGACCGCACGCTCGTCGGCGTCGAGCCGCGCCACGTACTCCTGCTGGCGTGCGACGAACCCGCGCATCAGTGCCCGCTGCGCTGCAGGGTCGCCCACAGCCCGAACCCGTGCATCGCCTGCACGTCGACCTCCATCGCCTCGAGCGTGCCGCGCGAGACGACCGCCCGGCCCTCGGTGTGCACGCGCCGCATCAGCTGCTCGGCGACCGTGCGCGGGTGCCCGAAGTACGACTCGAACACGTACGTCACGTAGGTCATGAGGTTGACCGGGTCGTTCCAGACGATCGTCACCCACGGGTCGTCGACCGACGTCTGCGCGTCGGAGGCGACGACCTCGTCGAGATGCGGTGCCGAGCTCACGGGGACCACTCTAGGCAGCGCGCACACGTGCTTCACCCCTAGCGTGTGGCCATGACGACGCACGCCACGTCCGCGCTCCTGACAGACCGGTACGAGCTGACCATGCTGCAGGCGGCGCTGCGTGACGGCACGGCGCAGCGGCGGTGCGTCTTCGAGGTGTTCACGCGTCGCCTGCCGCCCGGGCGGCGCTACGGGGTGGTGGCCGGCACGGGACGCGTGCTCGAGGAGCTCGACCGGTTCCGGTTCGGGACGGCCGAGCTCGACTGGCTCGCGGACGAGCGCGTCGTCGACGACGCGACGCTCGAGTTCCTGGCGGGGTACCGGTTCACGGGCTCCGTCGTCGGCTACGCCGAGGGCGAGGTGTTCTTCCCGCAGTCCCCCGTGCTCGTCGTCGAGGGCTCGTTCGCGGAGGCGGTGCTGCTCGAGACGTTCGTGCTCTCCGTCCTGAACTACGACTCCGCGGTGGCGTCCGCGGCGTCCCGCATGACCAGCGCGGCGCTCGACCGCCCGTGCCTCGAGATGGGCTCGCGGCGCGCGCACGAGTGGGCGGGCGTCGCCGCCGCGCGCGCCGCGGCGGTCGCCGGGTTCGCGGGGACCTCGAACCTCGAGGCGGGCCGCCGCTACGGCATCCCGACGATCGGCACGGCCGCCCACGCGTTCACGCTGCTGCACGACGACGAGGCCGCCGCGTTCGCGTCGCAGGTCGACGCGCTCGGCGCCGGCACCACGCTCCTGGTCGACACGTACGACGTCCGCAGCGGTGTCGCCGCGGCGCTCGAGGCCGCCGGGCCGGGCCTCGGCGCGGTGCGGCTCGACTCGGGCGACCTGGCCGTCCTCGCGCACGAGGTCCGCGCGCAGCTCGACGCCGCCGGAGCGCGGTCCGTGCGGATCACCGTGACGTCCGACCTGGACGAGCACGCCATCGCCGCGCTCGCCGTCGCCCCCGTCGACTCCTACGGCGTCGGCACGTCGGTCGTCACCGGCTCGGGCGCGCCCACGTGCGGGATGGTCTACAAGCTCGTCGCGCGCGAGGACCGGGACGGGGTCATGCAGCCCGTCGCGAAGGCCTCCACTGCCAAGACCAGCGTCGGTGGTCGCAAGGCCGCGGCACGCCGCACGGTCGACGGGCGGGCCGTCGAGGAGGTCCTCGTCGCGGGGCCCGACGAGCGGGTGCGGGCCGTCTCCGCGTCGCCCGACACGGAGCTCGCGTCGTTCGCGGACGACCGCGGCCCCGGCGTGCTGCGCCCGCTGCACGTGCCGCTCGTCGTGGAGGGCGAGGTCGACCCCCGCTGGACGGGTCCGCGAGGCGTCACGACCGCCGCCGAGCGGCACCAGGAGTCCCGGGCCGAGCTGCCCCGGGGGGCGCGGCGCCTGTCCGCCGACGAGGCCGCGGTGCCCACGGTCGCGCTCACGCTCGACTGACGTCCTGCGTCCCCGGACGCAGGCCCCGCCCCATGCACGACCGACACGCACGACGGACGCCGGCCCCCGTCGCGGGGGCCGGCGTCCGTCTGTCGTGTCGCGCTGTCATGTCGCGGGCGCGTCACGCGCCCACCGAGGTCGTCGCTACACGCGACGACGGCCCGCGAAGGCCAGGACGAGGCTCACGACCAGGACGGCGAGACCGATCCAGATCAGGATCTGGCCGAGGCCGCCGAAGCCGAGGACCAGCAGGACGACACCGATGATGACGAGGATGAGCCACGAGGGCATCGCGTACCCCTTTCGTCGGCCGGCAGGGGGACTGCCGGCGGGAGGGAGCGGGGCCGGTCCGCGGCGCCCGCTCGTACGGTTCCGTGGGATTTCTCCGTGGAGCCTTGCGTTCTTCGAGCACGACAACGTTCCCGCGCCCCGCGGCGATCGGCACGTCGAACGCACGACTTGCGAGCGGATCGGCCGCTGCTATGTGGACGCGCGTCCACGGCGCTGACCTGCGGGTTCTCACGCAAGGTCCGGCGCGCAGGCCGTCCATATCCTGAGACGGGGGTTGCGCCGGCCCTTCCGGAGGAGAAACGTCAAGCGATTAGGGCGCCGCTGACCATGTGCCGACGAGCTAACGCTTGCCGACGAGCTAGCGCTTGCCGACGAACCAGCCGCGCACCATCGCGATGCGCGCCTCGAGCTGCGCCGGGTCCGCGAGAGCGACCTCCGGCCCCCCGCACCGCCGCCGCAGCTCCGCGTGCACCGACCCGTGCGGCTGCCCGCTGCGCCGCGCCCACCCGCCCACGAGCTGCGCGAGCTCCTTGCGCAGCTCCGCCTGCCGGCGGTGGTCCATCGCCTCGAGGTCCGGTGCCGCGGTCCGGACGGACCGCCGGCCCTTGAGCTGGTCGGCCTGGCGCTGTCGCAGCAGCGCGGACACCTGGTCGGCGTCGAGCAGCCCCGGCAGGCCGAGGAAGTCCAGCTCCTCGTCGGAGCCCACCTCCGCGCCCGTGCCGAACTCGCCGCCGTCGAACAGCACGCGGTCGAACGACGCCTGCGCCTCGAGCGCCTCGAACGTGCCCTGCAGGCCGTCCGAGCCGACCGCGTCCGGCCCGTTCTGCTCACGGTTCGCCGCGGCGAGCAGCGCGTCCTCGGGGTTGAAGCCCGCGCCGTCCTCCTCCGCGGTCCTCGGCCGGTCGAGCGCGTGGTCGCGCTCGGCCTCGAGGGTGTTCGCGAGCTCGAGCAGCTGCGGGACGGACGGCAGGAACACCGACGCCGTCTCACCCCGCCGGCGCGCCCGGACGAACCGCCCGACGGCCTGCGCGAAGAACAGCGGCGTCGACGTGCTGGTCGCGTACACGCCCACCGCCAGCCGGGGCACGTCCACGCCCTCGGAGACCATGCGTACCGCCACGAGCCAACGCGAGTCGCCGGCGGAGAACTCGTCGATCTTGTCGCTCGCGCCGTCGTCGTCGGACAGCACGACCGTGGGCGAGGTGCCCGTGATCCGCGCGATGTGGCCCGCGTACGCGCGCGCGTCGGTCTGGTCGGTCGCGATGATCATCGCGCCCGCGTCCGGCACGCTGCGCCGCACCTCCGTGAGCCGGCGGTCGGCGGCCTGGATGACGGCCGGGATCCACTCGCCGCCCGGGTCCAGCGCCGTGCGCCACGCCTGCGCGGTCATGTCCTTGGTCATGGCCTCGCCGAGCCGGGCGCTGACCTCGTCGCCCGTCTTCGTGCGCCAGCGCATGGCGCCCGAGTAGGACAGGAAGATCACCGGGCGCACCACGTGGTCGCGCAGCGCGTCGCCGTAGCCGTAGGAGTAGTCCGCGACCGAGCGGCGGATGCCGTGCGCGTCACGCTCGTACGTGACGAACGGGATCGCGGCGGTGTCCGAGCGGAACGGCGTGCCCGTCAGCGCCAGGCGCCGCTCGGCGCCCTCGAACGCCTCGCGCACGCCGTCGCCCCAGGACAGCGCGTCCCCGCCGTGGTGCACCTCGTCGAGGATCACGAGCGTGCGCGCCGCGGTGGTGCGGGCCGCGTGCAGCGCCGGCTTGTTCGCGACCTGGGCGTACGTCACCGCCACGCCGTCGAACCCGTGCCCGTGCCGCCCCTGCGCGTTCGAGAAGTTCGGGTCGAGCCGGATCCCGACGCGCGCGGCCGCGTCCGCCCACTGCCGCTTGAGGTGGTCGGTGGGCGCCACGACTGTGACGCGGCGCACCACGCGCCGCTCGAGCAGCTCGGTGGCGATGCGCAGCGCGAACGTCGTCTTGCCCGCGCCGGGCGTCGCGACCGCGAGGAAGTCCCGCGGCTCCCGTGCCCGGTAGAGCTCGAGCGCCTCGGCCTGCCAGGCCCGCAGCTTGCCCGCCGTCCCCCAGGGCGCACGCGACGGGAAGGCCGGCGGCAGGTGCGATGCCGCCGACGTCGACGCGTGCGTGGTGGACGGTTCGAAGGCGGCGCTCAACGCCCGCCGCGCCCGAAGCCCCAGCGGCGCCCGCCGCCCGAGCCTCCGGAGCCGCCGTCACCGCCGGACTGCCCGTCGCCGTCCTGCGGCGGCCGCAGACCCTCGTAGATCTGCTTGCACGTGGGGCACACGGGGAACTTGTTCGGGTCCCGGCCCGGGACCCACACCTTGCCGCACAGCGCGACGACCGGCTTCCCGGTCACCGCGGACTCCGTGATCTTCTCCTTGCGCACGTAGTGCGCGAACCGCTCGTGGTCGCCCGGCTCGACCTGCTCGGTCGACTCCGTGCGCTCGAGGACGCTGGTCCCCGTCGCCTGGTCCGGGCCGAACGGGTCGTCGGGGCCGGCGGGCGGGAACTGCGGTTCACTCATGTCGGGCAGTCTACGTCGCACGGCCGACACCCCACGGGGGTCGGTCTCGCGCAGCGGGACGCGCCCGGCCGACGTCAGAGCGTCTGCCACGCGGGCTTGGCCGCGTACGTCTCGCGGTAGTAGTCGGCCAGCTGCAGACGGCTCGCCGCCGCGTCGTCCACGAGCACCGTGACGTGCGGGTGGTGCTGCAGCACGGTGGCCGGCCACAGCGCGGACACCGGCCCCTCGACGAGCTGGTGGACCGCCTCGGCCTTGCTACGGCCCTGCGCGAGCAGCACCAGGTGGTGCGCCGCCATGATCGTCGCGAGCCCCTGGGTGAGGCAGTGCGTCGGCACCGCCGTCACGTCGTCGTCGAAGAACCGCGCGTTGTCCTCACGCGTCTGGCGCGTGAGCGTCTTGATGCGTGTGCGCGACGCGAGCGACGAGCCCGGCTCGTTGAACGCGACGTGCCCGTCCGTCCCGATGCCCAGCAGCTGCAGGTCCACCCCGCCGGCGTCCGCGATCGCGCGCTCGTAGCCGGCGCACGCGGCCGCGAGGTCCTGCGCCAGCCCGTCCGGCCCCAGGACGGCGCCCGGTGCGAGGTCGACCCGCGAGGCGATCTCGGCCTCGATGACGTTGCGGTACCGCTGCGGGTGGTCCGCCGGGAGCCCGACGTACTCGTCGAGCATGAACGCGCGCACGCGCGCGAACGACAGCCCGTCCTCGCGGTGGCGGCGCGCGAGCTCGTCGTACACCGCGAGCGGGCTGGACCCCGTCGCGAGCCCCAGCACCGCGGTGGGACGGGCGCGCACGAGCCGCTCGACCGCGTCCGCCGCGAGCCGCGCGAGCGCGGGCGCGGGTGCGATCACGACCTCCATCAACGACCTCCTCGGGCGACGAGCGCCGCCCCGACGGCGCCCACGGGCAGTCCCGCGGGCGCGAGCTGGACCCGGCCCGGCAGGTCGGCCGCCGCCAGGAACGGCGACGACGCGGCCTGCCGCTCGAGCTCGACGACGAGCGCGTGCAGCAGCGGCTCGCCGAGCTGCGCGACCCCGCCGCCGATGACCACCCGGCCGACGTCGCACGTGAGCACCAGCACGCGGACCGCGCCGGCGACCGCGGCGACGAACTCGTCGCGCACCCGCACGGCCAGCGGCTCCCCCACCGCCGCGGCCTCGAAGACCTCCACGGGCGCGGGCCGGCCCGAGCGTGCGGGTCCCCACGCGGCGTCGAGCGCCGAGCCGGACGCGTACCGCTCGAGGCAGCCCGACTGGCCGCACTTGCACGGCAGCCCGTCGGGCACGTAGCGCAGGTGGCCGATCTCGCCCGCGGCGCGGTGCGGGCCGCGGCGCAGCCGACCGTCGAGCATGATGCCCGCCGCGAGCCCGGTCCCGAGGGCGATGAACGCGAGGTCGTCGACCGTCTCGCCCGACCGCTCGCGCAGCACGTGCGCGGCGCCCAGGACGGCCGCGTTGAGGTCGTTCTCGAGGACGACACGCGGGGTGCGCGCCGCGTCGCGGCCGTCCGCGAGCGCGGCGGCGACGAGGGCGGCGAGCGGCGCGGGCCGGTCGATCCCGAGGTTCACCGCGTTCGCGACCGTGCCCTCGCCGGGGTCCACCACGCCGGGCACGCCCACGCCGACGCCCGTGAGGTCCTCGAGCGCCACGCCCGCACGGGCCGCGGCGCGCCGGACGGCCCCCGCGGCGTGCTGCGCGACCGCGGTGGCGCCGCTCGGTGTCGGCGAGACGTCGCGCTCGCCCACGCGACCCTCGTCGTCCAGCACGACCGCGACCGTGGTCGTCCCGCCGACGTCGACGCCCACGGACGGGCCCGCGCCGACGCCGGGGCGTGGTGCGGGAGGGGCGAGCGCGTGGCCCGTCGCCGGGCTCGGGGGCCCGGTCGTCGTGAGGTCCGTCATCGCTCAGCCCTTGACCGCGCCGGAGACCAGGCCGGACGTCATCCGGCCCTGCACGACCAGGAAGAACACGATCACGGGGATCGCGATCAGCGTCGAGGCGGCCATGACCTGGCCCCAGTCGACGCCGCGGTTCGCGGACGCCGACAGGAACTCGCGCAGCCACAGCGGCAACGTCTGGCTGGACTGCGACGGCAGCGCGACGAGCGCGATCGTGAACTCGTTCCACGCCTGCAGGAACGCGTACACGCCCGACGCGACGAGGCCCGGTGCGAGCAGCGGGAACGTGATGCGCAGGAACGCCTGCGTGCGGGACAGGCCGTCGACCATCGCGGCCTCCTCGAGCTCGGCGGGCACGCCCGCGACGAACCCGCGCAGCATCCAGATGGTGAACGGGATGACCGCCGCGGTGTAGAGCACGGTGACGCCGATGACGGAGTCGAGCAGGTGCACGCCCGAGAGCATCTTGTACTGCGCGATGAACAGCCCCTCGGCGGGCAGCATCTGGATGAACAGCACCGCGAGCACGAACGACCTGCGCCCGCGGAACCGCCACCGGCTGATGGCGAGCGCACCGAAGAACGCGAACACCAGGACCGCCAGCACGGTGAGCGAGGTGACCGCGAGGCTCATGCGCAGCGCGCTCGTGAACCCGCCACCCTCGAGCACGCGGGAGAAGTTGACCCCGGTCGCGTGCAACGGCAGGAACTCGGGCGTCGACGAGCGTAGGTACGCGGCGGGCGTGAACGCCGAGAGCACCATCCAGTACACGGGGAACACCCAGACGAGCGCGCACACCAGGCCGACCGCCCCGAGCGCGATGCCGCGCACGCGACGGCGGGTGCGGCCGGGCGCGTGCTGCGGGCGGGCCGCGGCGGACCGGGTGACGGTCGCGGGACGCGACGGCTGCGCGGGCGCGATGGCGCTCATGCGTCCTCCTTCAGGAGACTGCGGACGTACGGCCAGCTCAGCGCGACGGTGAGGAGCAGGACGAAGATCGAGACCGCGGCCGCGCCACCGAAGTCCTGCCGGCTCATGCCGAGCTCGTAGATGAAGTTGCCGAGGAGGTTGGTCTCGGAGACGGGGGCGCCGGCGTCCTGCAGCAGGCGGATCTGCGCGAACACCCGCAGGTCCCAGATGACCTGCAGCAGCAGGACGATCGAGAGCACGGGCTTGACCATCGGCAGCAGGATGTGCCACAGCTGCTGACGTCCCGACGCCCCGTCGATGCGCGCGGCCTCGAGGACCTCCTCGGGCACCGCGGTCAGGCCCGCGTAGATCGACAGCGCCACGAACGGGACCGACATCCAGACGATGACGAGAGTCGCGACGAGGAAGAACGTGAACGGCTGCGACAGCCACGAGAAGTCGCGGAACCCGTCCAGGCCCAGCTGCACGAGCAGCCAGTTGACGACGCCCGTGCGGTAGTCGAACAGCCACTTGAACACGGTCACGCCGGCGACCATGGGCATGGCCCACGCGAGGAGCAGGCAGACCTGGAGCGTGAGGCGCACGGCGGTGTGCACGGCGCGCATGAGCAGGGCGAACGCCAGCCCGATCGCGACCGTGAGCAGCGCGTTGACGAGGCAGAACACGATCGAGCGCGTGACGACCGCCCACAGGCTGTCGTCGGTGAAGACGCGCACGAAGTTGTCGAGCCCGACGAACTGCGGCGGCTGGCCGAACTGCTGCTCGAGCCCGTACCTCTGCAGCGACATGACGACCTGCCGGCCGACGGGGTACGCGAGGCCTGCGAGCAGCGCGACGACCGCGGGGACGAGCAGGAGGTAGGGGGCGGCGGGTGCGCGGCGCCGGCGCACGCGGGGTGCGGTCGCCGGGCGGGCCGCCGGTGGGGTGGGGGCGCCGTCGGTGTGCGCGGGCACGCCGAGGGCGGCGTCGTGGGACATGGGGTCTCCTGGGGTCCGTGGCCGTGCGCGGAGCGCCACGGCCCGGGGGCCGTCCGCGGGGTGCAGGGGGCTCCCCCGCGGACGGCCGGTTCTCGGGCGCGGCGGGTCAGCCCGCGGCGCCGCCGTTGAGCATCGGCGTGAGCTTGGCGTCGTACTCCTTCGCCAGCGCGGTCACGTCACCGCCGTCGGCGATCTTCTGGAACAGCTCCTCGTAGACGAACGCGCCCTCGATCGCGGCCCAGCCCGGCGCGGCCGGCGTGAGCTTCGAGGCCGCGGCCGTCTCGATCATCGTCTGGGCGAACTTGTCGTCGCCGAGCGAGGACACGTAGTCCGAGTTGCCCGGGCCGAGGCCCGCGCCGCCGAGCATCGTCTGGTACTCCTCCGAGAAGATGATCCGCAGGAGGTTCTCGGCGAGCTCGGGGTGCTGCGACTTGGCCGAGACGGCGATGTTGGAGCCGCCCGCGAACACCGGCGCGATGCCGCCGTCGACGCCCGGGAGCGCGAAGATGTCGAACTTCGTGTCGTCCGCCATGCCGTCACGCACCTCCTCGCCCGCGTCGTTCTTGGTGATGTCGCCGATCGACCAGCGCGCCCAGCCCGGCGCCATGATCGTCGCGGCGTCCGGACCGGTGCCGTCGGTGCCGTCGTTGAGGAAGTCCCAGTACGCGACGTCGCGCTCGGTCGAGGGCAGGTTCGACGCCTTCTGGTACACCTCCTGCCACTGCTCGAGGCCCTTGATGGTGCTCGGGTCGGACAGCGTCGAGGTCCACGTGGTGCCGTCGACGGTCGCGAGCTCGCCGCCGTTGGCGAACACCCACGAGATGCCGTTGCGCCAGTCCTGGCCGCCCATCGCGAAGCCCGACTGCGTGTCGGTCTTGAGCTTGGCGACGGCCTCGGTGAACTCGGCGAGCGTCTGAGGCACCTCGACACCCGCCGCCGTCCAGATGTCCTTGCGGTAGAACATGTAGCGCGAGCCGAAGTAGTACGGCAGCGCGAAGTTCTTGCCGTCGACGGACCCGACGTCGACGAACGACTGGAGCAGCTTGTCGCCGCCGAGCTCGTCGTACAGCGGCGTGAGGTCGCGGAACGCACCGACCGTGGTGAACGTCGGCGACTGCGTGTTGCCGATCTCGACGACGTCGGGCGTGTTCGCCGCGTCGGGCAGCGCGGTGGTGAGCTTGGTGACCAGGTCGGGCCAGGCGACCTCCTCGATGGTCAGCGTCGAGCCGGGGTTCTGCTCGGCGAACGTGTCCACGAGGTACGTGCGCAGGTCCTTGTTGGTGTCGCCGCCGGCGAGCCACAGGGTGATGTCGGCCGCCTCGGCGGCCTGCGTGCCATCGCCGCCGGCGGTCGTCGTGCCGTCCGCCGGCTCGTCCGAGCCGGAGCTGCAGGCGGTCAGCGCGAGCGTCGCCGCCACGCCGAGGGCCGCGAACCGTAGCATCTTCACGTTGGGGTTCCTCCCGAGTGCGAGGCGAGCGCCGGGGCGGCGTTCGCCGGGATGGTGCCGTGACACTGCAAGGGGGCGGCTCGGGGTCGTCACGTGACCCCGAGCTGCCCCGACAGGACGAGCACCGCCGCACCGGCCAGCGCGCCGTCCTCGTCGAGCGAACCCATCCGCACCGCGAGGCCGCGCCCGATGACGGGCATGGTCCTGGTCCGGATGGCCGTGAGCGCCGCCTCGCGCAGGGGACCGTCCAGCAGCTCCGTGGGGCCGGAGAGCAGGACCTCCGCGAGGTCGAGCGCGCTGACGACGGGTGCCAGGGCGATGCCCAGCATCCGTCCGACCGACGCCAGCGCGGCGTCGGACTCCTGGGGGTCGAGGCCGGCGACGCGCCGGCGCAGGGCCGGCACGCTCAGCACGGTCTCGAGGCAGCCGGCGCGGCCGCACGCGCACGCGGCGGGCGTCTCACCGGGGGTCGTCGCGTCGACGACCGTCACGTGGCCGATCTCGCCCGCGGCGTTGTTGCGGCCGAGGACGAGCGCACCGTCCACGACGAGCCCGGCACCGACACCCTGCCCGACGGTCACGACCATCGAGCCGGACCCGGACGCGCTGCCGTAGGTGAACTCGCCGAGCGCGCGGGCGTTGGCGTCGTTCGCGACGTGCACGGGGACGCCGAGCCGGGTGCGCAGCAGCGAGGCGAGGTCCAGGTCGTACCAGCCGCGGTTGGGCGCCTGCACGACGAGCCCGTCGGTGCGGATGACGCCGGGCGAGGCGATGCCGACGCCGATCACCGGACGGTCCGCGGCGGCCAGCAGCGCGCGGCACACCCCCTCGAGCGCGACGACTGCCGCCTCTCCCGAGCGCCCGTCGAGGGGAGCCTCGTGCCGCGAGACGACCTCGCCCGTGAGCGTGAGGACGGCGCCGAGGATCGTGGCGTCGTCCGTCAGGTCGACCGCGACCACCTGGAACGCCTCGGTACGCATCCCGACGAGCGTCGCGGGCTTGCCGACCTTGCCCTCGGACCGCACGCCGAGCTCCTCGACCAGCCCCTCCTCGATGAGGTCGGCGACGAGCGTCGAGACCGTGACGCGCGTGAGCCCGCTGCTGCGCGCGATGTCGGCGCGCGACGACGGGCCGGTGTGGAACAGGTGCGCGAGCACGAGCGACCGGTTGTGCACGCGGGCGTGCCCGGGCAGGACCTTCGCGGTGGGCCGCAGGGCTCGTCCGCGGGCTCCGGGCTGCGTGGTGGTCGCTGGCATGTTTGTTAGTAGACCTTCTTTATTAATCGCGGGTCAAGAGGCACCGGTGACCGTGATCACATCGTGACCGTCACGTCACGCGCCCGACTCACGCGCCCCGGCCGTTCGCTCGGCCGGTGGCGTCCGGACGCGCCCGTCGGGGGTCAGGCGCGCGAGCGCCCGTCCACCAGGAACCACGTGGCGACGCCCAGCACGGCGGCGACCAGCGCGACCGAGGCCCACGCACCGAGAGAGGTGCGGGCCAGCACGTGGGACGCGACGAAGCAGCCGGCGCCCAGGAGCACGAGCGCGGCGCAGCGCACCGGCCCCGCGGGCCGCCACGCCCGCACCACGCACCACGCCGCACCGGCCACGAGCACCGCTCCCCCGAGCAGGCGGACCCCGGTGAGCCGCGCGACGGCGAACGACACGACGAGCGACAGCGCGGCGAGCAGGGCGACCGGGACACGTCGAGGCACGCCAGGGACCCTACGTCGCCCGCCCGGGTCCCACGGACGTCCCGTGCGGCGACGTCCGCGTGCGCACTAGGTTGGGAGCCCTCGTCACTTCCCGGAGGGACCCACCGTGACCACCCCGATCGACCCCACGACGACGCCCGCCTGGCAGGACCTGTCGGAGCACGAGTCGACGCTCACGCCGGACCTGCGCGGCTGGTTCGCCGCCGACCCGCAGCGTGCGCAGCGCCTGACGTTCCGCCTCGCGGACCTGCACGTCGACCTGTCGAAGAACCTCGTGACCGACGAGACGCTCGCGCTGCTGGTGCAGCTCGCGGAGCAGACCGGCGTCGCGGACCGCCTGCAGGCGATGCTGCGCGGCGAGCACATCAACGTCACCGAGGACCGCGCGGTGCTGCACACCGCGCTGCGCCGCCCGGCCGGGGCCTCCCCCGCGCTCGTCGTCGACGGGCAGGACGTCGACACCGACGTGCAGGCCGAGCTCGAGAAGGTCTACGCGTTCGCCGACACGGTGCGCTCGGGCGAGTGGACCGGCGTGACCGGTGAGCGCGTGCGCACGGTCGTCAACATCGGCATCGGCGGCTCCGACCTCGGACCCGTGATGGTCTACGAGGCGCTCAAGCCGTACGTCCAGGACGGCCTCGAGGTGCGGTTCGTCTCGAACATCGACCCGACCGACCTCGCGGAGAAGGTCAAGGGCCTCGACCCCACCACGACGCTGTTCATCGTCGCGTCCAAGACGTTCGGCACGCTCGAGACCCTGACCAACGCGCGCCTCGCGCGCGAGTGGCTGTGGCAGCAGCTCGTCGCCACGGGCGCGATCGCGGACACCGACGAGGCGCGCACCGCCGCGGTCGCGCAGCACTTCGTCGCGGTGTCGACCGCGCTCGACAAGGTCGCGGCGTTCGGCATCGACCCGGCGAACGCGTTCGGCTTCTGGGACTGGGTCGGCGGCCGCTACTCGGTGGACTCGGCGATCGGCACGTCGGTCGCCATCGCGATCGGCCCCGACGCGTTCCGTGACTTCCTCGCGGGCTTCCACGCGGTCGACGAGCACGTCGCGACGACGCCGTTCGCGCGGAACGTGCCCGTCCTCATGGGGCTGCTCAACGTCTGGTACGTCAACTTCCTGGGCGCGCACACGCACGCCGTGCTCCCCTACGCGCAGTACCTGCACCGGTTCCCGGCGTACCTGCAGCAGCTGACGATGGAGTCCAACGGCAAGTCCGTGCGCTGGGACGGCTCGCCCGTCACCACCGACACGGGCGAGGTGTTCTGGGGCGAGCCGGGCACCAACGGGCAGCACGCGTTCTACCAGCTCATCCACCAGGGCACGCGCCTGATCCCGGCGGACTTCATCGCCGTCGCCAACCCGGCCCACCCGCTGCAGGACGGCGGCACGGACGTGCACGGCCTGTTCCTGGCGAACTTCTTCGCGCAGACCAAGGCGCTCGCGTTCGGCAAGACCGCCGACGAGGTGCGCGCCGAGGGCACGGACGAGGCGATCGTCCCCGCGCGCGTCTTCTCGGGCAACCGCCCGACGACGTCCATCCTCGCCGCTGCGCTCACGCCGTCGGTGCTGGGCCAGCTCATCGCGCTGTACGAGCACATCACGTTCGTGCAGGGCGTGGTCTGGGGCATCGACTCGTTCGACCAGTGGGGCGTCGAGCTCGGCAAGAAGCTCGCGCTCGAGATCGCGCCGGCCGTCGAGGGCGATTCCGCGGCGCTCGACGCGCAGGACCCGTCGACCAAGCACCTGATCGAGACGTACCTGTCGCTGCGCGCCTGACGCCGCACCCACCGCAACGGGTGGAGAACCGCTCGCCTGACGAGCGCTTCTCCACCCGTCGCGCGTCTCAGGGCGTGACGACAACCCGGCCCGACGCGCCCTTCTCGGCGTCCGACATGACGTGCGAGACGAACGGGTAGGTCCCCGGCTCGGGGAACGTCAGCTCGACGAAACCGCCTTCGGCCGGTTGCAGCGCGAGCACCTGCGCACCGCCCGTCCCCGTCGAGCCGCCGTCCCGCAGCGTGTACTCGCCCTCGCGGTAGACGGTGTCGAACTGCCCGCCGACGACGTGGAACGCACTCGGCCGGTTCGGGCCCGCGTCGAGCACCCACAGCCGCACCCGCTCGCCCGCGGCGACCGTCAGAGGCCGGTCCCGGTACTGGTTCGCGTACCCGTTGAGCACCACCAGGTCGGGCGACTGCGAGGCCACACGCGCGGCGTCCACCTCGCCGTCCTGCGGCCCCAGGTACAGCTCGGACTGCACGAGCGCGTACTGCGCGTCGACCGGGGCGAGCCCGTCCGGCTCGATGACGACCGCACCGGACATGCCGTTCGCGATGTGCACCGACATGGGCATCGTCGAGCAGTGGTACATCCACATGCCCGACCGCGTCGCGGTGAACGAGTACGTGAGCGTCTCGCCGGGCTGGATGGTGCGCATGACGTCGTCGGGCGCGAGGGCACCCGCGTGGAAGTCGATCGAGTGCCCGATCGAGCCGTCGTTGACGAGCGTCACGACGAACCTGTCCCCCACGCGTCCGTGCAGCACGGGTCCGGGGGCGGTGCCGCCGAACGTCCACAGGCGCTGCCGCACGCCCGGCGCGACCTCGCGGACCACCTCCTGCACCGGGAGCGTCACGTGCCTCGTGACAGGCCCCTCGTCGGGGCCGAGGGGGTCGAGCGCGGCGTCCCGCGCGACGAACGCGTCGTCCGGCCGCGCCATGAGGTCGAGCAGGTCCGCGGCGGACGGCGCGGGGGCGTCGCCGTCACCGACGCCGCCGTCGGCGCTGTGACCGTCGTGCCCTGCGTGCGCCGACGGGCCGGCCGTGTCGCCGCGCGCGTCGTCCGCGGTGTCGTCGGGTGCCGCGACCTGCGCGTCCCCCGTCACGACGATGTCGAGCGTCATCCCCATGAGCCGGTGCCCCGCCACCGAGCACCAGGCGTCGAGCGCGGCGCCGACGACGCCGACGTCGACACGTGCGCTCTCGCCGGGCGCGAGCCGCCCGCTCGTCGCACCGTTCGCGACGACGAGGTCGTGCACGTCGTCGTCGACGTTGGTGACCTCGAGCACGAGCCGGTCGCCGGCGGGGACCTCGACACGGGACGGGACGAACCGCATGTCGCGCGCCTCGACGCGCACGGTCGTCGTGCGACCGCTCGCCTCGACCCGGCCGGAGCCGCCACCGTCCGCGGCACCGGCGGTCGGGATCCCCGCGGCCGGCGGGTCCATCGCGACGCCGACGACGAGCGCGAGCGCGAGCGCACCCACGCCCACCGCGACGGCGCCCGACCGACGGACCGTCGAGGGTGCGTCGGTCGACGTGTCCGGGTGCGCGGGAGCGGGCGCCCCGCGACGCGCGAGCACGACGGCTCGGACCGCGAGCACCAGGAACGACGCGAGGGCGCCGAGCACCACCATGGAGACGACGACGCGCACCGCGCTGGGCACCGGCGCGCAGAACAGCAGGAGCCCGCCGTTGACGAGCACGAGCCGGACGACCGCGCCGCGCTCGAGCTGGGCCGCCGTGGCCCGTGCGGTCGCAGGGCCGCCGCCCAGCACCACGGGCAGCAGGTGGGACAGCGCACCGACGAGGACCTGCGCCGCGAACCCGACGGCGAACGGTGCGACCAGCCCGCGCACGCGGTCCGCGGCGACGTCCCACCCGGGCGCGGCGACGACGACCGCGCCGAACGCGACCAGCGACCCGACGAGCCACAGCACGGACGCGGCGAGCGAGGCGGGCGCGAGGACGGGCGGGACGTAGACCGGCGCGGTCCGGCCTGCGTGCGGCCGTGCGGCGTTCGCCGCGACGACAGGCGCGGCCGCGCGGCGCTGGCGCCACATCACGCGCGCGACGAGGCCTGCGCCCCCGGCGACGACGACGCACCCCACGGGCACCAGCCAGCGCACCCCGGTCGCGGTCGCGAGCAGGACCAGCGCGAGCCCGCCGGCGACCACGGGGAGCGCGCGGGACCCGTCGCGCTCGTCGACCGGCTCGATGCGCGCGTGCTGGACGGTCGGCCACAGCACCATGAGCGTGCCGAGCACGGTGGTGGCGACCCAGCCGACGAGCGTGAGGACCACGTGCGCGACGTACAGGCGCCCGTGCGCCGCGTCGCCGAGCGCGCCGCGCGCGAGGACGACGCCCGCCGCGACACCGACGGGGAGCGCGGTGCCTGCCGCCACGTACCACCGCACGAGCGGTCGGAACCGCGTGGGCAGGGCGCCGCGCATCTGGCGCACGAGGACGACGACCTGTGCGCCGCCGGCACCTGCGACGAGCACCCCGCCCGCGACGACGAGCGCGAACCGGGGCAGGGCGAGGCCCGCGACCACCAGCAGCGCGCCCGCGGTGTGGGCCGCGAGGCGCGCGGTGAGCCCGCGGCGGCCGCCGGGTGCGGGCGAGCGCAGCAGCGTGTCCGCGAAGTGCTGGCTCCACAGCAGGATCGCGGTGCTCACCGCACCGAGCAGGAGCAGGTGCACCATGAGCCACTGCGCGGCCGGCACCCAGCGGTGCACGAGGGTGAGCACCGCGGCGGCCGCGAGCCAGGCGAGCACGAGGGCGTTGGCCCGCACGTGCCACGACGCGCGCGTCACGCGACGACCTCGAGCGCGCCGGCCGCGGCGTCGCTGCGAGCCGGCGTGCGGTCGGCGCGTGCGCCGGGCCGGGCGGGCGGACCGAGGAGCACGCTCGTGACGGCGACGACGACGAACGTGAGCACCGCGACGACGTTGCCGACGCCCGCCACCTGCACGACGACCGCCGCGTCGCGTGCGTCGCCGAGGACACGCAGCAGCAGGGTCACGTGCAGCAGGGTGAGCGGTACGTACATGACGGGCCGGTACGGCAGCGGCCGGCGCAGCACCGCGGGCAGGATCACGGGGGCGTGCGCCATCACCATCGACATCACGAAGCCCAGGAACACGGCGTGCAGCAGCGCGTCGTACCGCGGTCCGCTCGTCGTCGGCCCACCGACCATCCACAGCCCCCCGGCGACGGCGAGCCAGGTGAACGAGCCGAGCATGGCGACGGCCATGAACCGCGGGAGCCCGGTGCCGCGCACGGTGCGGCGGGCGACGTCGAACCGGGCGAGCAGGACGACGAGGCCGACGAGCGCCGCGCCGAGCACCGCGCTGCCCACCGCGGGCCACACGAGGGCCAGGGCCGCACCTGCGACGAGCGCACACGCACCGGCGACGACACCCCGCCCCGCCGCAGCGGGGACGGGTGCGATCCGCATGAGCTCGAGCCGTTCGCCGACGACGGTGAGCACGAGGAACGTCACGAGCCAGGGCGCGAGGTGCGGTACGGGGACGCCTGCTGCCCACAGCGTCGCGGCACCGACCGCGGCGAGCGCCCCGAGCCCCTGCACGGCGATCGCGTCGTCCGCGCGCCGGCGCCAGGCCGCGCGGTAGAGCGCCACGAGCACGGCCGACCCGGCCACCAGGCACGCCCGGCCGGCCGCGAGCGGGAGGGGTGCGACGAGCAGGAGCGCGCCCGCCCCGAGCAGGGCGGGCGCGGCCCACGCCCACGGCCGCGCACGTTCACCCGCCGTCGCGGGGGCGAGCGCCACGGCCCGTTCGAGTGCGACGAGGGTGCCGACGAAGCCCAGGACCATGAGCGGTCCGTGCACGTCCGCGAGCCGCTCGGACGGGACGGGCGCGGTCAGCCCGAGCAGCGTGAGCGCGGCGTCGAGGCCCGCGAGCATCGCGACCCCTGCGGGCAGCAGCAGGACCAGGCGCACGGTCGGCACCGCGCGTCGTGACGTGTTTTCCACGTCTGGACCGTAGTTAACCCGCGCAGGCGGGCGCGCGGGACCGAGGTCCCGCCCGGAGCCCCGGTACGCAGGCCCGATACTGACGGCATGCCGGCACCCCGACGCACCCCCGCGGAGCGCACGCTCGCCGCGGCGAGCCGCGTCGACCTGCTGCGGATCCTGCAGCGCGGCGGCTCGCACACGGTCGGCGAGCTCGCCGCCGCCACGGGTCTGCACGAGAACACGACGCGTGAGCACCTCGCCCGGCTCGTCGCCGACGGGTACGCGGTCCGGACGCCCGAGGCGCGCACCGTGCGGGGCCGCCCGCGCATGCTCTACCGCGTCGCGTCGCCCGACGACGCGCGCCGCGACCCCATCGCGATGGGCCGGCTCGAGGAGTCGATCGCGCACGTCGCCCTGACCAAGGTGCTGATCAGCGGCTTCGGACGCGACCTCGGCCCGACGCGAGAGGCGGCACGGTCCGCGGGCTACGCGCTCACGGCGCCGGGCGGGGTGCTCGAGCCGGCGGTCGAGCCGTTGCCCGAGCCGGCGGCGGTGACGCCCGGCGGGCCGGACGCGGGCGACGCGTCGCGCGCCGTCGAGCGCCGCCAGCTCGACGCCCTCGAGGGGCACCTGGACCGGCTCGGCTTCGACCCGGAGCGCGACGACGACGCGCTGCGCATCGACCTGTGGCGCTGTCCGTTCCTCGAGCTCGCGCGCGAGCGGCCCGACGTGGTGTGCAGCGTGCACCTGGGGCTCGCGAGCGGTGTGCTCGAGACCGTCGGAGGGCCGCTCACCGCGGACCGGCTGCGTCCGTTCGTCGGGCGCGAGCACTGCGTCCTCGAGCTGCGGCGCTCGACGGCGCCCCTCGCGGACGCCTGACCCACCAGGGCCCTAGGTCCTTTATCCACGGCAGGCGCCGTGACAATCTGGCCTCGACGCGCGCACGACCCGTGCGACGAGCCCCAGCACACGACCTCGGGAGACCGTCATGACCACGCAGGACGTCGACATCCTCAGCACCGCGCCCGAGCCCGCTGAGCAGCAGCACTCCTGCGGCTGCGGCGGCCACGACGAGGCCGACCCCGTCCTGGACGTGCGCGCCATCCCGCACGCCATCCGGCACGCGACGGTGTTCGGCGCGTTCGAGGCGATCGCCCCCGGCCAGTCGCTCGTGCTCGTCGCGCCCCACCTGCCGCGCCCGCTGCTCGCTCAGCTCGCCGAGCGCGCCCCGATCGACACCGAGGTGCTCGTCGACGGCCCCGAGGCGTGGACGGTCAAGATCACCCGCCGCGCCTGACCTGCCTCACAGCAGGGGCAGGACCAGCCGGGTGACGTTCTGCTCCGGGTCACCGCCCGGGTCCGGGTCCGTGACGTACTCCTCCCAGAAGTCGCCGCGGCCCTGGACGCCCTGCTCACGGCACCATGCGACCACGGTGCTCCACGCGTCCGGCAGCCGGTCGTACGGTCCGCGGTGGACGCCGACCACCGCGGACCCGCCGGCGAGGGTCAGGAGCTCCAACCCGTCGACGACCGCGTCCGGCGGCACCGCGAACCCTGCCGCGACGTCGGCGGTGTCGCTCGGCATCTCTCCGTACCACCCGATCGCGGGGCCGGTCGGCGGCACGCCCGCGGCTCCGAGCGCCTCCTGCACCTGGCGGTAGGCGCGGTCGTAGAACGCGCTCAGCGCGTCCATCGGCACGCGCTCGTGCACCACCGCCACCGTCGTCGTCGGCAGCTCGACCTGCTCGATGTCCATGTCGACCTCCTCGTCGTCTCGCACCCTCTCGCGCCGCGCCCGAGTGCGCCAGTGCGTGTGCCAACCTGGGGGCATGGCCGAGGTGGTGCGGGCGCGCGTCGACGCGTGGTGCTGGGCCGTGCGCCTGTTCCCGACGAGGTCCGCGGCGGGTGCGGCGTGCCGCGCCGGCCACGTGCGCGTCAACGGCGAGCGCGCCAAGCCCGCGACGATCGTCGTACCCGGGGACGAGGTGCACGTGCGTGGCGGCGAGCGTGAGCGCATCGTCGAGGTGCGCCGCACCGTCGTCAAGCGCGTCGGCGCCGCGGTCGCCGTCGAGTGCTACCTGGACCGCTCCCCCGCCCCGGTGCCCAAGGCCCAGATCGCGCTCGCCGGGGTGCGGGACCGCGGCGCGGGCCGTCCCACCAAGCGCGACCGCCGCCAGCTCGACCGGCTGCGCGGGCGCGGCTGACGGCCTGGCCGGACCACGAAGGGCTCAGCCGGGCGCGAGGTCGGTGACGCGTGCGATGAGCCCCTGCGCGTCGAACGGGGCGCGGACCTTCGTGTCGTTGTCGAAGTAGACGAACACGTCGCGACCCTGCGGGGCGGGCGGTGCGGGCGGCGCGAGCCGACGCGCGTCGTCGGGCTCACCGCCCGCGGCCCACGCGCGCACCCGCTGCGCCCAGCGGTCGAGCGCGGGGTCGTCGTAGCCGCTCGCGTACAGCTCGGTGTCACCGTGCAGGCGCACGTAGACCACGTCGGAGGTGACGTCCTCGATCACGGGCCAGCGGCCCGCGGTGTCGGCGACGACCAGGCCGATCCCGTGCGCGCGGGCGAGCGCGACGAACGCCGGGACCTCGAACGACGCGTGGCGCACCTCGAGCACGTGGCGCAGCGGACGGTCGGCGTCGGTCGTCGTCCACGCACGTCCCTCGAGCCGCTCGTCGTGCTGCTCCGCGAGCGCCGCCGCGGCCGCGGTGCTGCGTGGCAGGAGGTCGAAGAACGACGCGAGACGGTCCACGTCGAAGCCGAGGGTGGGCGGGAGCTGCCACAGCACGGGACCGAGCTGCGGGCCGAGCGCGAGCACGCCCGAGGCGAGGAAGTTGGCCACCGGCGTGCGCACGTCGGCGAGCTTCTTGAGGTGCGTGACGAACCGAGGGCCCTTGACCGAGAACACGAAGCCCTGCGGCACCTGCGCGGCCCACGTCTGGTAGCTGGCGGGGCGTTGCAGCGCGTAGAACGAGCCGTTGACCTCGATGCTCGTCATGCGCTGCGCCGCGTACTCGAGCTCGGCGCGCTGCGGCAGTCCGCGCGGGTAGAACACGCCGCGCCACGGCGCGTAGCGCCAGCCCGAGATCCCGATGCGCACCGTCACGCGGCCAGCCTGCACTCTCGCAGGGAGATCGGCAGGACCGGCCGGGCGGTCGCTCACCTGGGACCAACGTCCCGGGTAGGCTGACCCGCATGAGCGAACCCGTCCTGCAGCGTCGCGACGACGACCGTTCCGGCTCCGCGGAGCGCGCCGTCACCGTGTTCTTCACGTTCCTGCTGTTCTTCGTCGGCATCGCCCTGTTCGCGGTGTCGTTCGAGGTGGTCGACGCCGCGAAGCCGTGGGTCTTCTTCGGCGCCATCGCGTCGATCAGCCTCGCGTTCGCGATCCCGACCACGATCATCCCGGCCCTCGAGGACCGCTGACCTCCGGCCCCACCACGCGTCCTCCAGCGCGGAGAGCCGCCGCCCGTCTCCCGGGCGGCGGCTCTCGTCGTCCCGGGACGCGTGCGCGTCACCCGTGTACGGCCACCGCGCCGGGGCGTGTGTGACCTTCGGCTCACGCCCGGCCTGACCTGCGCTCCTAGCGTCGACCCCAAGAGCACCTCACCTCTCAGGGGAGATCGTGGACACCGCCGCCCGCACCGCAGCCGAACGCAGCACCGCCGCCCACGCCCCCGGGGCGTCGCCGCACGAGAGGTCGGCACCGCCGCGTCGTCGCCGAGCACGCCTGCTCGTCGGCCTGCTCGCCCTCACGGCCCTGCTCGCGGGGTGCGGGCAGAGCACGACGAGCGAGGGCTCCGTGCACGGCGGCGAGGCGAGCCTCGCCCTGCCCGACCTCAGCCAGGTCACCGTCCTCGGCGGGCTGTCGGGGCGCGCGCTGCTCGGGCTCGGGCTCGTCGTGTGCGTCATGGGCCTGGCGATGGGTGTCGCGACGTACCTGCAGATGCGCAAGCTCGAGGTGCACGCGTCGATGCGTGAGGTCTCCGAACTCATCTACTCGACCTGCAAGGCGTACCTGGCGCAGCAGGGCAAGTTCCTCGTGGTGCTGTGGGCGTTCATCGCCGCGGTGATCGTCGTGTACTACAAGGTGCTCGTCGGGTTCGGGTGGGGCCGCGTCGCGGTCGTGATCGCGTTCAGCCTGATCGGCATGGCCGGCTCGTACTCGGTCGCGTGGTTCGGGATCCGGGTCAACACGCTCGCCAACAGCCGGGTCGCGTTCGCGAGCCTGCGCGGCAAGCCGCTCCCCCTGCACCGCATGCCGCTCAAGGCGGGCATGTCGATCGGCATGGTGCTGATCAGCCTCGAGCTGCTGATGATGCTCGTCATCCTCATGTTCCTGCCGCGCGAGATCGCGGGTGCGTGCTTCATCGGGTTCGCGATCGGCGAGTCCCTGGGCGCAAGCGCGCTGCGCATCGCCGGCGGCATCTTCACCAAGATCGCCGACATCGGCTCGGACCTCATGAAGATCGTCTTCAAGATCAAGGAGGACGACGCCCGCAACCCCGGTGTGATCGCCGACTGCACGGGCGACAACGCGGGCGACTCCGTCGGCCCGTCCGCCGACGGCTTCGAGACGTACGGCGTCACCGGCGTCGCGCTCGTGACGTTCGTGCTGCTCGGCGTCCACGACCCGGCGGTGCAGGCGAGCCTGCTCGTCTGGATCTTCGTCGTGCGGGCCGTGATGATCGTCGCGTCCGCCGTGTCCTACCAGCTCAACGACCTGTGGACCGCGCGCCGCTACCGCGACGCGGAGCGGATGGACTTCGAGCGCCCCCTGTCGAACCTCGTGTGGCTGACGTCCGCCGCGTGCATCGTCGCGACGTTCCTGACGACGTGGTTCGTCCTCGCGGACACCGCGGCCGCGGACCAGTGGTGGAAGCTCGCGACGATCGTCTCGTGCGGCACGCTCGCGGGCGCGCTCATCCCCGAGCTCGTCAAGGCGTTCACGTCGACCTCCTCGCGGCACGTCCGCGAGGTCGTGAAGTCCTCGCGCCAGGGTGGGCCGTCGCTCAACATCCTGTCCGGGCTCGTCGCCGGCAACTTCTCGGCCTACTGGCTGGGTATCGCGATCGTCGGGCTCATGGGCGGGTCCTACCTCATCAGCGAACAGGGCCTCGGCGACCTCATGGTCGCGCCCGCGGTGTTCTCGTTCGGGCTCGTCGCGTTCGGGTTCCTGGGCATGGGGCCCGTGACGATCGCCGTGGACTCCTACGGGCCGGTCACGGACAACGCGCAGAGCGTCTACGAGCTGTCCGTCATCGAGGACATCGAGGACATCGACGCCGAGCTCGAGCGCGACTACGGCTTCCAGCCCCAGTGGGAGCGCGGCAAGCTCATGCTCGAGGAGAACGACGGCGCCGGGAACACGTTCAAGGCGACCGCCAAGCCCGTGCTCATCGGCACCGCCGTGGTCGGTGCGACGACCATGATCTTCTCGATCATCATGGGCCTGACCGGCGGTCTCACCGAGGGCATCGAGAACCTCTCGCTGCTGCACCCGCCGTTCCTGCTGGGCCTCATCACCGGTGGCGCGGTCATCTTCTGGTTCACCGGCGCCTCGATCCAGGCCGTCACCACGGGTGCGCACCGCGCGGTCGAGTTCATCAAGACCACCATCAAGCTCGACGGCGTCACCAAGGCGTCCGAGGAGGACTCGCGCCGCGTCGTCGAGATCTGCACGCAGTACGCGCAGCAGGGCATGCTCACGATGTTCCTCGGCGTGTTCTTCGCGACGCTCGCGTTCGCGTTCGTCGAGCCGTACTTCTTCATCGGCTACCTGGTGTCCATCGCGACGTTCGGCCTCTACCAGGCGATCTTCATGGCGAACGCCGGCGGCGCGTGGGACAACGCGAAGAAGATCGTCGAGACGGACCTGCACGCCAAGGGCACCTCGCTGCACGACGCGACGATCGTCGGCGACACCGTCGGCGACCCGTACAAGGACACCTCGTCGGTCGCCCTCAACCCCGTCATCAAGTTCACGACCCTGTTCGGCCTCCTGGCCGTCGACCTCGCGGTCTCGTTGACCGACGACGGCCTGCACACGCTCGTCGTGAGCCTCGCCGCCGTGTTCTTCGTGATCTCCGCGTTCTTCGTCCACCGGTCGTTCTACGGCATGCGGATCCGCACGTCGCTCGAGGACGACGACGAGGGTGCGTCCCTCGCACCCGCCGACGAGCCGCCGGCCGACGAGCACGCGTCCGACGAGCGAGCGTCCGAGAAGCCCGCGTCCGCCGAACCCGCCCTGCCCGAGCAGGCACGGCCCGTCGACGACGAGCTCGGCGCGAAGGAGGCGAGCGTGTCATGACCCCGCGCATCGCGATCCGCTACCGGGACGTGCTCGTCGACCCCGACGGCCACGTCGCCGGGCACGACGCCGGCGCGACGCTCGTGCGCCGCCTGCTGCGCGTGTTCCCCGGCTCCGTCCTCGTGGGCGACGGCCCCCGCCGCTGCGACGGGTTCGACGTCCTGCCGCTCGAGTTCCTCGACGCGAGCGACACCGTCGTCATCAACATGGACGTCGTCGACTCCGCCGCCGTCTGGCGCACGCTCGCCCGCTCCGGCACCGCCCGGCCCGGCACCGAGCCGCGCGTCATGAACTTCGTCTGGTGGACCACCTCGCAGTTCACGCACCCGGTCGATCGCGCGTGCCTCGGCCTGGCCTGCGCGCTGTTCCCCACGTTCGCGAACTCCGAGCGGACCGCGACCGAGGTCCGCGAGATCGTCGGGCAGTGGACCGTGCAGCAGCTCGCCGAGCAGGCCCGCATCGGCTGGGTCAACCTCGGCATCCGGCTCGAGCACGTGCACCCGCGCCACGAGCCCGACGTCCCCGTGGTCCTCTACCCCGCGATCTGGCTGTCCGACCGCAAGCAGCCTCAGGCGTTCGTCGACGTCGTCGAGCGCGTGCACAAGCGCGTCCCGCTGCGCGTCGAGGCCCGGCTCGTCGAGTCGCACCTCGTCTCCGAGGCCGCGATGCGCCTGTCCCGGCACGACTGGGTGTGGCTCGGCCCGCTCACCGCGAGCCGCGACGACTACTGGGAAGCCCTCGCGCACACCACCGCGTTCCTCGCCACCGCCACCGACGAGTCCTACGGCCTGGAGTACGTCGAGGCGCTCGTCGCCGGCGCCGTCGGCGTGTTCCCCGACCGCCCGTGGGCGCGCGCGATCCTGCCCGCGACCTACCCGCTGCTCTACCGCACCACCGCCGAGGCCGAGGCGATGCTCGAACGCGCCCTCACCGACACCGCGACCGTGCGCCGCGAGCTCGACGACGCCGCCGGCGGCTCCTTCCAGGAGTGGCTCCGCGCACGCCACGACGACGACGCCTTCGACCACGCCATCGTCGAGCACGTCCACCGCTGGTTCGGCCAGGTCCCCTGAGCCGCGCCGCCGTCGACGGGAGGTCGGTCAGCGGTAGGCGTCGGCCCGGTGGGAGATCCGCACCACCAGGAGCACTCGGGTGTCGTCGTCGAGGGTGAACAGGACGCGGTAGTCGCCGCGGCGCGCGGAGCGCAGCCCCTCGAGCTCATAGCGCAGCGGCTTGGACATGCGCTCGGGGTTGGTCGGGAGGGTCCGGGTGACGAACTCCACGACGGCCCCGACGACGCGCGGGGGCAGACGCTCGAGCGAGCGCAGCGCGCTCGGCGCGACCTGGACCCGCCACGGTTCGGCGGCCTCGCTCACAGCGGCGGGAGGCCGTACCGGGCCCGCAGGTCCTCACCGGAGATCGTCGTTGCCTCGGCCACCGCCTGGCGCGCTGCGGCGACGTCCTCGCGCACGCCGGGCTGGGACAGCCAGAACAGCGTCTCGTGCAGGGAGTCCAGGTCGTCCGCCGACATCAGCACCGCCGCGCTGCGGCCGTGCTTGGTGATCTGGATGATCTCGTGGGTGCGGTCGGCCTCGTCGACGAGCGCCGACAGCTTGTCCTTCGCCTCGCTCAGAGCGACAGTCCTCATAGGCCCACCATAGCCCCGAAACCGGCCCACGGATAGCCTGCCTGTTGGCCGATATCGCGCCGAGCCTCTTGCCGCACGGAATCAGTCGAGGTCACCAGTGCGTAGATCTCGCGGGCAGCGCACCGCCAGGCCCCCGCCCCGGCCGGCGAGCGCCAGGACGTCATCGCGAACTCCCTGAGGGTGGGTCTGGGCACGGTGGTGCACACCCCCGAGTTGCGCCTCCCGGTGCACCGCCCCGGCGTCCATGGTGGCTCGCAACCCACGGAGGATGAGAGTCATGGCAGCACCGAGCGTGGGAGTTCGTCTCAGGCGGCGAGTGCGACCTGGGTGCCGGGCCAATGACGAGGGCACAGGAACTGCTGCTTCGTGCCGGATGGCGTTCTGACCGGCATGTCGACGTGGAGCGCATGGTCGCGGAACTGGACGTGGCGGGCTACAGCGTGAGCCTGGCGGCCCGTGAGTTCCTCGAGGTGTTCTCGGGGCTCGTGATCACCGACGAGGAGGGCCGACGTGCTCTGCACATCGATGGGCACCAGGCCGCGCGTCACGCGGATCCCGACTGGTGCGAGGCGTATGCGGAAGGCATCGGCCGTGCCATCACGCCCGTTGGCGAGTACTCACACATGACCCTCGTCATCGACGAGACTGGCGCCTTCTGGGGTGGTTTCGACGCGGAGTACGGGCTCATGGGCGAGAACATCGTTGATGTTATCCGGGCCTTGCTGATCGAACCGGACTCTCGGCCGCTTGATCGCGTAGTCCCTGATTAGCCCGCGTCTCCTGCTGCTCGCGCAGTGAACTGGACTCCCTCGGGATAGACGGCTCAGGTCGCTGAGGTGTCGACGTGTTCGGGGATCATCCCGGTGCGGTCTGTGCGATGCACGCGGTCATCACGCCGCCACCCGGCGCGCCGGAGTCAGCCGATGGTCGCTGCGATGTCGCGCACCAGGTGAGCGCGGGCGACGGTCGTCTCGGGGCGAGGGTCGTCGAGCGCGAGGAGGACGACGCGGTCGTCGCCGATGGTGAGTGTCGAGAGCAGGTCCTCGTGGCGCGCGACCCGCTCGCGCACGGCCGGCAGCCAGGCCGGATCGGCCGTCTCGCGGCGGCCCGCCCACGCCGGGGTGACGAGCATCGAGTCCGCGGTCGCCCCGATCGGCACGCTGACGCGGGCCGGGCCGGTGCGCGCGTCGGCAGCCACGACCTCGCGGCGCACGGGAGAGCGGCGCGAGCCGGGCACCGCACGCAGCACCCAGGTCTCGCAGCGCACCGGCATGCCGGAGACCGCGAGACGCAGCCTGCCGCGTGCGGCCTCGACCCTCCACCCTCGCGGGAGCGCGAGCGCGGCGTCCCGGGGGTCGGGCGGGCCGTCGTCGACGAGCCTGGCGCCGTTCCAGGTCCGTGCCCACGCGGCTCGGGCGGACGCGACGCGACCGTGGGTCGCCTCCGCGCCGCCGGCCCGTCGCCACAGGACGCCGCCCAGGACGCCGACGACGAGGACGGCCGCGACGACGATCCGCTGCGCGGGGCCGCTGGCGAGGCCGGCGGCGACGACGCAACCCGCGATCGTCGCGACGCCGGTCACCGGCAGGACCGCGCCCGCAGCGGTCCACGAGCGGCGGCGCAGGCGCGCGCCGCTCGGCCGCGGGTCAGCGCCGGACATCGGGCGGCTCGTCGGCCGCGGGCAGCATCTCGTGGGCAGCGGCGGCGACCGCGCCGGAGAGGTCGCCGACGGACGCCGGTGCCTCGCGCACGGCCTCGTCGACCGACGCACGCAGCAGCGCGACGGCCCTGCGGTGCGCGTCCATCGTCGCGGCGGCGAGGGCGCGCGGAGCTGTGCGCATGGCGTGCGGCGTGAACTCCACGCCCTGGATCAGCGCATCGGGACCGAGCGTGACGCGGACCTCGCGCCCGGCCGACCATGCCGAGTAGGTGGCCTGCTCGATGCGTGCCGCGATGCGAGCGGTCTCGACTGCCGTCTCGTGCGCGTCGCGCTGCAGCTGCCTGAGCCGCTCCCGTGCGTCCACCAGGGGTGCGTAGGGGTCCATGGTCAGCCTCCGACCGTCTGGGCGCCTTGGTCGACCCCCGAGGCGCCGGCACCGACCACCGTGTCCGGCCCGATGCCGAGGTTGTAGAGCCCGACCTCGTCGAACGCCCGGTACAGGTCGGCCAGGAGGTCGCAGAAGCGCCCGGTCGACTGGAGCAGCTCGTCCGTCCACCTCGCGGCGTCGTCGACCCAGCGGGCGATCGCGGAGGTTGCCTGCGCGACGACGACGGGCACGCCGAAGCCGAGGGTCCCCAGCGCCTCGGCCACCCAGACGATCAGCTTGCCGACGAGCTCGGCACAGATGGCGGACACGATCTGCCGGACGATCTCGACGATCCCGCTCCCGATCGCGAACCCGGTGTTCACGCACCGGCACGCGAAGGCCTCCACGGTGGCCCGGTGCGCCATCTCGGTCACGCGGCGCCGGAACGCGTCGGCGGCGGGTCCGTGCCAGTACTGCGCCGTCCGGTCGCGGATCTCGATCAGACGGTCGGACTGCATCTCCAACGTGGCGCCGACGTTCGCCCAGGTCAGGCCGACCGCGGTGACCACGGCAGGGTCACCGACCAGCACGTCGAGGGCCTCCTGGAACCAGGAGAAGCGGTCCAGCAGGAATCCCGCGACGCTGGACGCGAGGGTGCCGAGAGGGTCGACCGCGACGCCGACGAGGTCGCCGACGCTCCCCGCGGCCGATCCCAGGGCCCCCGCCCAGTCCCCCGAGCCCAGGCTCGCACCCGTCGAGAACAGCGACCCGACGACCGGGACGCCCAGCGCGGTCCCCTCGAACCACGCGGGCGCCTCCCACGTCTCGGGCTCGACGACCAGGGTCATCCCAGCCGCCCCAGGAGCCCGCGGTTGCGCGCGGCCGACGCGGCGTCGGCCGCCTCGTAGGCCGCCACCGTGTGGCGCAGGTTCATGGCGACGGCCTCGTACGCCCCCGCCTCGGCACGCAGCGCCGCGACCGCCGCGGTCTGGACCGTCTGCGAGGGCGGGACCATCGCGATGCACAGCAGACCGAACGCTGTCTGCGACATCCCCTGCGCCGCGAGACCGGCGCTCACCGCACCGTCGAGCTCGTCGCTCACGGCGAAGACGTTCCCGACCTCGGCGGCGAGCCGCACCGGGTCGACCGAGAACTCGTCCATCACTTCCCCTCCTCCGCGAGAACCTGCCGGACACGCGCCGCGACCTCGCTGTCCCCCAAGCTCGGCAGTGCCTGGAGACGCGGGCGTCCTGTACCGCGGTACGCGTCCCGCACCGCGTCGAGCACGGCCGCCTCGAGCTGCTCCGGTGCGAGCCGTGCGAGGTCGGACGCGAACACGATGTCGGCCAGCAGACCGTGACCGTCGACGACGACCTCGACCAGGCCGTCCCGGTCCACGCCGGTCGTCGGCGCGTGCGAGGTCGTCGGGCGCACGCCCTGCGCCGCCCTCAGGTACGCGATCCCGTCCGCCAGGACGGACTCCAGGTCTTCCGTGGCCATGGCCGCGAGGGTAGCGGTGTGCACGCCCGTCGTGGGCGGGTTGTCCGACGCGGCGACGTCCTCCCTGCTCGCGACGAGCGGCACCAGCCAGTCGAGCAGATCGGGTTCGAGGGTGCGGGCGTGCCGGAGCACTGCGACACCTGGACAACCCGGCCACCGCGACCTCGTCGCCCGCGGCGCCGCTCACGAGGTGGCCGTCGTCGCCCGTGACCTCGATGCGGTTGTTGCTGACGACCTCCAGGTCCGGCGGGTCGGCCAGCAGATGCTCGACCACGGCCTCGTTCCACTGCGCGCACGCGTCGTACGTCGACTGCGTCGTGCCGAGCCACGGGTGGGCCGCGCTCAGGGCGCAGCTGCCCTTGGTGTAGGTGTCGAGGCGCCATCCCTCGTCGGCGGAGACCAGGGCGTCCAGACCATCACCCGCATCACCGGGGTCTGCTGCACGGATAGGTGACAGCGGGTCTCAGGCGGCGAGTGCGACCTGAGTGGTCATGATGGCCTCGAACTCGATGGGTGTCAGTCGGCCGAGTCGGGCTTGCCTGCGGCGGCGGTGGTAGGTCCGTTCGATCCAGGTGATGATCGCCAGGCGAAGTTCCGCCCGGGTGGCCCAGCGGCGGCGGTCCAGAACGTTCTTCTGCAGCAGCGGGAAGAAGCTCTCCATGGCCGCGTTGTCCCCGGCCGATGCGACCTGGCCCATGGATCCGAGCAGGTCGTGACGGTCCAGTTCGCGCAGGACCTTCCTGCTGCGGAACTGGCTGCCCCGGTCCGAGTGCACGATGCAACCGGCCACGTCACGACGGCGTTGCACGGCACTGGCCAGGGCGTTCACGGCGATCCGGGACTTCATGCGGTCGCTGATCGAGTACCCCACGATCCGGTTGGAGTAGAGGTCCTTGATCGCGCACAGGTACAGCTTGCCCTCGGGCGTGGCGTGCTCGGTGATGTCCCAGAGCCACAACCGGTTCGGTGCATCGGCGCGGAAGATCCGCAGCACCCGGTCGTCGTGCGCCGGCGGGCCGGCCTTCTTGCCGTTCCTGGCGCGCTTCTTGCCGAAGACCGACCACCATGCGTTGTCCCGGCAGATTCGCCAGACCCGCCGGTCACACGCGCGCAGACCCGCACGGTGAGCCTCGTCGGCGAGGAGCCGGTGCCCGAACTCCGGGTCGTCGACGTGGGCGTCGAACAGCACGTTGGCCAGGTATGCCTCGTCCAGGTCGTGCGCGGTCACCGGGGCGGCGAGCCAGCGGTAGTAGGGCTGTCGGGCGAGCTTGAGGGCCCGGCACGTCACCGCGACGGGGATCCCGTCACCGGCGAGCTCCTTCACGAGCGGGTACATCACTTTCCCGGCAGATGCGCCTGGGACAGATAGGCCGCGGCGCGGCGCAGGACCTCGACCTCCTGCTCGAGCAGCCGGTTACGGCGCCGCAGCTCACGCAGCTCGGCCGACTCACTGATCGTCACGCCGGGGCGGTTGCCGTCCTCGACGTCCGCATCACGCAGCCAGTTCCGCAGACACGACTCGGCGATGCCGAAGTCGGACGCGATCTGCTTGATCGGAGCATCGCCGCGACGGGCGACCGCCACGACGTCCGCACGGAACTCCTGGGGATAGGGCCTGGGCACGGTGCACATCCTTCCAGCGGCGCCTCCCGGCACCACAGGTCAGGTGTCACCTATCCGTGCAGCAGACCCCACCAAACCCGGGGCGATTCACCTCACGTCGTCCTCCCGACCACCAAACCGCCAGGCAGCTGGAGCACCCAAGGATCCACGTCGGTGTCCGGAGTCACGATCAAGCTCCCGGTAGAGAACTCGAACTCGACCGCAGCCCCGTCCTGCCGTATTGCAACCAGGTCTTCACCAACCAGATCCCACGACCGGTCCCCGATGTCGAGGTCCTCCCAAGACAGGGCACGCCCCCCGATCGTTCCCTCCCAGGGGCAGGCGATCGTCAGCGCCCAACCCTCGCCGAACAAGGTGAGGATCGGGTCCTGAACCTCCACGCCCTGGACGCGGACCGGTAGCACGGCGAGGGGATCGATGTCGGTCATGGCCCCAACTGGATGTGAGTGCGGCTGCGGATGTAGTCCAGCCGCTCAGGCTTGGACAGACCAGGCGGAGGCTGAACCGGCTTACCCGTGAACGGATTGATGGGACCACCGTTCGCGTTCGTGAACGACGCGCGCAGTCCTGCTTGACCAGAAGGTTCCATCACCCGCACCAGCGAACCATTCGGGAGCGTGTACTGCGTGCCCGCCGACGTCGTAGGCGTCGAAGGAAGCCCGGCCTCCTCGAAGCCGGCGACCAACCGACTTCGGCTCGTGGGGACTACCACCCCGTCGGCACTCGCGATGAAGTCGGCACGTGCGGTGTTTGCGGCACCGTCGGCCTTCGACACTACGCTAGTCGCTCGCTTCGCGACGGCCTTGGCGCCGGTGGCGATCGCTCGGGCGGCGCTGCTGGCACCGGCGCCAAGGTTGTCGCCAAGCGAGCCACTGGAACAGCCTCGAAGGCCGACGACGCCGCAGACAGCGGATTTCCTCGTGTGTCTTCGACGTTCGGCGGCGGGGACAAGGCCGTACGGAACATGGCAAAGTGGTCGGACCGGCACCCCGAGGAGGGGTACCTGGATGCGATCGGTCACGGGTCGCCGGATGACCTGGCGGGGATGTCAGCGGCTGAGCTGGCTGCGAAGATTCGCCCTGGCCTGGGGGGTCGAAACGTGCGGTTGCTCTCGTGTCAGACTGGGTGCCCTTCGGGTTCATTTGTCCCGCGTCAAGCTGCTGGCAGGTCTTGGGTCTCGGGAAAGTTGGGGGTCAGCGGGTCGGCCAGGCCCAGGTGGACCTCCAGGGGCCGGTTCCAGGCGATCGCCTCGTGCGGTCGCACGGTGTTGTACTCGGCCCGGTAGTCGTCGGCGTGCGCGACGAGGGACAGGACGTCGTCGATCTCTTCGAGGAAGAGCCGCTCGTACTTCAGGGAGCCGAACCCGCGTTCGCGTGACCCGTTCTGCCCGGGCGTACGCACCCGGGTGCGCACGTGCCGCAGCTCGGGGTGGGCGGTGATGAACGCCTCGAACCGGAACGAGCGGAACGGGCCACCGTTGTCCGTCACGACCGTCACCGCGGGCACGACGTTGCCGTCGCCGTCGCGGGCGCACGCGTCGATCAGGGGGCGGCCGAACATCGCCTCGTAGTCGGCCAGGGCAAGCTCGATCGCGGCGATCGCGTCGTGCTGGTTCGCGGTCGGGGACACATGCCACGGGTGCTCGTACTTCGACCAGTAGTCCCGGCACCCGGCGATGCGCCACGTGCCGCCGGTCGTGGTCTCGAACTCGGAGAAGTCCAGCTGCCACACCTGGTTCGGCCCCGTCGGTTCGGTGGCGAACGCGGCCTTCCTGCGGGCCGCGAGCTGGCGGCGTTCCCGCTGGTAGGCGGCGGGCAGGATCAGCCCTTCATCGCGCAGCAGGCGCAGCACGGTGGCCTGGGAGACCCGGTGCCCGTCGTGGCGCACCATGGCCCACACCTTGCGGTGCCCCCATGCCGGATGCGCCAACGCGTGCCGCCGCGCGGCCACGCGCACGCTCTCGCGCGCCGGGCGCGGCCACGGCCCCTTGACCGGGGACCCGGCCCGGGCGCGGGCCTGCCAGCGCCGCCACGACCGCTCGGGCACGCCGATCACCTGGCAGAACCTCGTGGTCGGCATGCCCGCCTGGATGCGGATCACCTCGAGGTCCTCGAAGGGCCCAGCCGGCCCTCCGCGGACTTCTTCCACACCCGGACCTCCAGGTGCGCCTCACCCAGGGCCTGGGTCAACTCGGCGACCTCGGCCTCCAGCTGCTGCTCACGCGTCGAGGGCCCCGACTTCCCCGCCGCCAGGCCGGTCCTGCCGGCCTCGAGGAACGCCCGCTTCCAGTTCCCGACCGACTGCTCGGACACCTTCGCCCGCCGGGCGGCCTCGGCGACGGTGACCTCGCCGGCCAAGACCGACAACACGATCCTGGTCTTCTCCTCGGCCGGAACGGCCGGTGGTCTTGCCATGAACGATCAGACTCCTCACAGGTCAGGCCCGCAAGCAACGGGCCCTGCCACAAAGTCTGACGCGCGACACATTTGGACAAGACTTGGCGAACGAGTTGGGTGTGCGGGTCCAGGCGCCGACGACGGATATTGGGCTCATCACAATGCAGGGTGTAGTCGGGGTCTGAAGCCGCCGGTCTCGAGGAGGCTGCGGGTGATGTAGTTCGTCAGGTTCCGGAAGCCGAGGGCGGAGCCGCACAGGTGTTCGAGCCGCCCGTTGATGGCCTCGGTGGGGCCGTTGCTGGTGCCGGGGCGGTCGAAGAACGCGAGGACGTCCGCGGCACGCTTCTTCAGGGTCCGGCCGAGGGTGATGATCTCGACCAGCGACGTCGGTACTCCGGTAGCGACGCAGTCGATCAGCGCGGTCATGATCTTCTTGCCGGTGGTCCGGTCCGGGTGCCGGTAGGCGCCGATCATCCGCTGGTAGATGCCCCAGGTCGCCTCGACGGGCACGTGCTCCTCGTCGGCGAACAGGGCCTCGAGGCGGGCGGCTTGCCGGTCGGTGAGCAGGTCAGCACCGGTGTGCAGGGTCCGCCGGGCCCGGTAGAGCGGATCGGTCGCGAGGCCGCGGTGCCCGTGGAGCTCCTGCTGGACCCGGCGCCGGCACTTGTCGAGGGCGTCACCGGCGAGGCGCACGACGTGGAACGGGTCCATGACCGCGACCGCGTCGGGGAGCTCTTCGGCGGCGGCGGTCTTGAACCCGGTGAACCCGTCCATCGCGACGACCTGGACGCCCTGCTGCCACGCCTTGGGCCGCCCGGCGAGCCAGTCCTTGAACACCGCCTTGGAGCGGCCCTCGATCATGTCGAGCAGTCGGGACGGCCCCGTGCCGTCCTTCACGGGGGTCAGGTCGATGATGACGGTGACGTACTTGTCGCCACGGCGGGTGTGCCGCCACACGTGCTCGTCCACGCCGATGACGGTGACCCCGTCGAACCGGGCCGAATCGGCGATCAGCACGCGGTGGCCTTCGGCGAGGACGGCGTCGTTGACCGTGTTCCAGGCCACGGCGAGCGCGTCGCGCAGCCGGGCGACGGTCAGGTGCTGGACCACCAGCCCGTTCAGCGCCCACGCCAGCGCGGCACGGGAGAGCTTCGCACGCGGCTCCGCCGCCCGGGTGGTGTCCTGCCGCCACACCCGCTCACAGGTGGGACACCGGTAACGGCGCACCCGCACGTGCAGCGTGGTGGGCCGCCACCCGAACGGCTCGTGCGCCAGTCGGCGCGTGACCGTGTCCCGCACGAGGCCCTCCGCACCGCACTGGCGGCAGAACTCGTCGCCCGGCACCGGGACGACCCGGCACTCGAGCACCGTGCGGCGGTCGGTGACGTGCTGGCCGACGACGACCAAGCCGAGATCGTCCAGACGGGCGAACGTGGTCAGGTCAGGCGGGCAGAAGGTAGCGTCGTCCAACGTCGAGGTCTTTCGGATGGGTTGGTGTGAGAACCCCCATCTTCGGAAGACCTCGACGCCTTCCCCGACGTAGCCGACTTCGCGGTCCACGCCTGGGTCAGGCTCCGGCCGTGCTGGTCGCGAGCTGCGAGGTCGACCGACAGGACCCGCGCCAGAATGTGCGCGAGGGTGTCGGTGCAGGCGCTACCTCGGGGCGGCCGCGACGAGCGGCACCAGCCAGTCGCGCAGCTCGGGTTCGAGGGTGCGGGCGTAGCTCGCGGTCACGTGGCTCACGTCCCGCCACACGAGCACCCCGCCGATCACCGCGGGGCACTGCTGGTCCGGGCACAGCAGGTCCGTGACGTCGAGCAGCGGCACGCCCAGCGCGTCGGCGGCGGCCTGCTGCTGCGCCAGGCTCGAGCGACGCTCCGGCGCGGCCGAGTCCGGGCTGCACTCGGTGGTCCAGGTGTCGCGGTGCTGCGCGACGCACTCCGGCACGTCGATCCCGACCCACGGCGTGTCCCCGAGCACGGCGACGTCGATCCCGGCGTCGCTCAGGCGCTGCCACGTCGCGGACAACCCGGCCACCGCGGCCTCGTCACCCGCGGCACCGCTCACGAGGTGGCCGTCGTCGCCCGCGACCTCGATGCGGTTGTTGCTGACGACCACCAGGTCCGGCGGGTCGGTCAGCAGATGCTCGACCACGGCCTCGTTCCACTGCACGCACGCGTCGTACGTCGACTGCGTCGTGCCGAGCCACGGGCGGGCAGCGCTCAGGGCGCAGCTGCCCTTGGTGTAGGTGTCGAGGCGCCACCCCTCGTCGGCGGAGATGGCCGCGAGCGGCGGCTGCCACTGCCCCGCGTGCGAGTCGCCGACGAGCGCGACGACGGTGCCCGAGCGGGCGTCGCCGAACGTGCACGCGGCGGGCTGCGTGCCGAGCGCGTTCTGGTGGCAGCCGTGCTCGTACAGGTCCGCGACGTCCTGCGTCGCGTCGGCGAGCGCCGGGACGAGGCGGTCCAGGTCGGTGCTCGCGTCCGGGCCGGTCCAGCCCTCGCGCAGCACCTGGGCGCCGGGGGCGTCCACGTCGTCCGGCGTCGTCGGGACCGCACGCACCAGCAGCGCTGCCGCGACGAGCCCGACGAGCGTGCACGCCACGCCCAGCGCGAGGGACCGGGCCGTGCTGTCGCGCAGTCGGGCGGAGGTGTGCAGGGGCCGCTCGACGAGCCGGTAGGACGCCGCGGCGGGCAGCACGGAGAGCGCGACGGCCAGCACGAGCTCGCGCGTCGTCGGCTCCCCGTCCGCGAGCGCGGTCGCGACGACGACCGCCGGCCAGTGCCACAGGTACAGCGAGTAGGACGCGGCCCCGACGGGCTGCAGCACGCGCGCGGTCAGGGGCCGCAGCCCCGGCCCGACGACACCGGCGGCCAGCACCAGCACGGTCCCGCCGACCGGCAGGGCTGCGGCGAGCCCCGGGAACGGCGTGCCGGCCTCGTACGTGAACGCCGCGACGACGACGAGCGCGAGCCCGACCCAGCCCGCGGCGCGCAGCGCGACCGCGGGCAGCCGGGCGACGCGGTGCGCGAGCAGCGCCAGCAGGGCGCCGGCCGCGAGCTCCCACGCGCGCGTCGTCGTGACGAAGTACGCACGCGCCGGGTCCGCCGCGGTGAGCGACACCGACCACGCGAGCGACGCGCCGCCGACTGCCAGGACCCCCACGACCAGCGCGCGCCGGGAGACGCGCCGGCCCTGCCACCGCGCGAGCGCGACGAGCGCGACCACGAGCAGCGGCCACACGACGTAGAACTGCTCCTCGACCGCGAGCGACCAGAAGTGCTGCACCGGGCTGGGCGCGGCGTCCTGCGCGAGGTAGTCGACCGAGCGGTCCGCGAGCCGCCAGTTCACGACGTACAGCGACGTGGCGACCACGTCACCCGCGACGTCCCGCCACCGCGTCACCGGCAGCCACACGGCCGTCGCGACGACGACCGCGACCAGCGTCAGCGCAGCGGCCGGGAGCAGGCGGCGCGCGCGGCGCGCGTAGAACCGCGCGAGCCGCAGCCGCCCCGTGCGCGCGACCTCGTCGGCGACCAGACCCGTGATGAGGAAGCCCGACAGGACGAAGAACACGTCCACCCCGACGAACCCTCCGGGCACGGGCAGGCCGGCGTGGAACGCGAGGACGAGCAGCACCGCCACCGCGCGCAGCCCCTGCACGTCACGCCGGAACCCCTGACGTGCGGACGGAGCGGCCGTGGTCGTCGGCGCGTGCGGCGTCGCCGGACGCACGGGCGCGGCCGGGAGCGTCAGGGACCGGGGGGCGGGCACCGGCGCACGCTAGCGTCCCGTCCGGGACGTCGCACGGTGAGACGGCCCCGCGTGAGGTCCGCGCCGCGGCCGGGAGACAATGAGGGCCGCCGACCCTGGGAGCCGTGATGCCCGACCGTATGAACGTCGAGTCCTTCAACCTGGACCACCGGACCGTCGCCGCACCGTACGTGCGGCTCGCGGACACCAAGGTGCTGCCCGCGGGCGACGTCATCGAGAAGTACGACGTGCGGTTCACGCAGCCCAACGTCGCGCACCTCGAGATGCCGACCGTGCACTCGCTCGAGCACCTCGTCGCCGAGCACTCGCGCAACCACACCGACCGGGTGGTCGACTTCTCCCCCATGGGCTGCCAGACCGGCTTCTACCTCACGCTCGCGGGCCGGTGGGAGTACGACGACGTGCTCGACCTCGTCGAGGCGACCCTGCGCGACGTGCTGGACGCCGACGAGGTGCCCGCCGCGAACGAGGTGCAGTGCGGCTGGGGTGCCAACCACACCCTGACCGGGGCGCAGGACGCCGCGCGCGCGTTCCTCGCGCAGCGTGCGCACTGGTCGACGGTGACCGCATGAGCGCACGGCTCGACGCGGTCGTCGTCGTCGCCATGCCCGTCGAGGCCGAGGCGTTCGTCACGGCCGCCGACGAGGTGGGCGCCACGATGGTCGCGCCCGGCGGTGCCGAGCACCGGTCCCTGCGGCTCGGCGGGCGACGGGTCCTGCTCGTGCGCTCCGGGATCGGCCTGGTCAACGCCGCCACCGCGGCGTCCGTCGCGCTCGCCGCCCATCGCACGCGCGTGCTCGTCAGCGGTGGGAGCGCGGGCGGCCTCGGCGTGGGCGTGCGCGTCGGTGACGTGGTCGTCGGTGACGAGCACGTGCACTCGAACGCCGACGCCCGCGCGTTCGGCTATGCGCTCGGCCAGGTGCCCGGCATGCCTGCCACCTACGCCGCCGAGCCCGGGCTGCGCGACCAGGCGCACCGCGCCGCGGACACCCTGCCCGCGTGGCCCGTCGAGCCCGGGGTGCGGGTGCTGCGCGGCGACGTGGTCTCCGGCGACGTGTTCGTCGACGCCGAGCGCGTCGAGGGCGTGCGCGCCGCGTTCCCCGCAGCGCTCGCGACGGACATGGAGTCCGCCGCGCTCGCGCAGGTCGCGCACCTGTTCGGCGTGCCGTTCCTGTCCGTGCGCGGCATCAGCGACCTGTGCAGCCCCGTCGACGCGGGCGAGTTCACCACCCACGTCGACGACGCCGCCGACCGTTCCGCGGCCGTCGTGCGCGCGCTGCTGCGCGCGCTGCCCGCGGACTCCTGACCGCGCCCCCTCAGCCGCGCCGGGCCGCGAGCGCCGCGTCGATCTGCGGGTCACCGAGCCGGCCGAGCCACTCCAGCAGGTCCGGGTAGGTGGACGGGTTGGACGCGAGGTGCACGCGCAGCTCGGGGGCCTGCGCCGCGATCGCCGCGAGCACCTCGAGGTCCGTCGACGGGTCGCTCGCCTGCTCGGCCGTGAACGGGTGCGCAGGAGCCGCGTCCGGGTGGGCCGGGGCGGCGGGCTCCGGCTCCTGACCCTCGGCCGGGTCGTCCCCCGCGTACTCGTCGAACCAGGTCGGCTCCTCCTGCGTCGTCGCATGGTCGGTCTCGCCGAGGCCCGCGGCGTCGGGCTCGGCGCGCTGCAGCGGCACGGTGGGCGCCGGCCCGGCGTCGGGCTCCGCAGCCACGGGCTCAGCCGCGACGGGCTCAGCCGCGACGGGCTCGGCCGCGACCGGCTCGGCCGCGTGCTCCTCGGCGACCGGCTCCGCCGTCACGGGCCGGACCGGGGCAGGCTGGGACGGGAGCGGCTCGGCCGGGGCGGGCTGGGCCGTGGGCGGCACCACGGGCGCGGACGCCTGCGTGGGCACGCCCGTCGGCACGGGGTGCGCGAACGCCGGCTGCGGCTCGCCGGTCCACGGCTGACGCACGGCGCCGCCGTGCACCGCGTACCACTGGCGCACCGACGCGGGGCCGAGCAGCGCGACGGTCGCGAGCGTCGGAAGGCCGAACGCCACGAGCAGGTCGGACAGGTCCACCTGGCCGAGCAGACGCGGGAGCGCGTCCGCGTCCCCGAGCAGCGCGAGCGCGACGATGCCGAGCGCGACCACCACGAACGTCGCGACGAGTGCCGCCGGCCGCCCGCCCGCCGGGTCGCCCGCGTGCACCGTCCGCGCGACGAACGCCGCGAGCGCCGTCAGCACCAGCACCACGACGAGCGCGACCTCCCACGCGCGGACCCCGCCGCCGGCGGTGCCGGACGCCACGACGACCACGAGGTGCAGCAGGGCGTAGCCCGCCGCGATCACGACGACCGACAGCCACGACCGGTGGGCCACGTCGAACCACTCGCGCTCGGGCGGCGCGACCGGACGCACGAGCCGGCTCCACACCGGGTAGAGCACCACGGCACCCGCGGCAGGCAGCACGACGTAGCCCGCGTGCCACGTCGCGACGGTCAGCGCCGTGTGGAAGCCGGACCCGGGCTGCTCGCCGTGGAACGGTCCGTAGAAGACGAACCAGAAGGTCGCGGTCGTCGCGACCGCGAGCAGCACCCACCGCCAGGCGGCGGACCCGCGCACGACGCCCAGCACGGGCACGGCGGCGACGAGCGCGACGAGGAGCGTCCCCCCGAGCGAGACCAGCACCAGGCCCCAGCCGCCGTCGAGCCGCAGCAGGTCCGCGAGGTTCGTGGCGAGGTCGACGAGGCTCACGAGCTGCAGCGCGAGCGCGACCCCGAGGAGCGCGACGAGCGCACGGCGGGTCCAGGCGGTGACCAGCTCGACGGTGCGCGCGCTGCCGAGCTCCGCGACCCGCGGGCCGGCCGCGACCGCGACGCCCGCGAGCCCGACCGCGACCGCCGGGCCGATCCCCCCGGGCACGACTTCCCCGACGACCTCGTCGGTGAAGGCCACGCCCACGTCGAGCACGAGGTACACGACGACGAGCAGCACGTACGGCACGTTCGCGAGCGCGCGCGCAGCGAGCACCGTGCGGTTGGTCCATCCGCGCGGCAGCGCCCCGAAGCGCGCGAGGTAGAACAGCGTGAGCGACAGCACGGACAGGACCGTGGCGAGCACGACCTCGAGCCGCTCGCCGGCGGTGTAGCGGTAGTCCCACCCGAGGCCGAGGCTGACGAGCAGGAGGAGAACGGCGACCGCGTCCGTCACGTAGTCGCGCACGGGCACGCCCGCGAACGCGCTGGGCCGCTTCGCGGGCGGGGGCGGGTACCCGCCCGACGAGTACGGGTGGGGCCCGCCGGGCTGCTCGTCCGGGCTGCTCATCGTCGCGCTCCTTCGTCGTGCTCGGGACCGGGTGCCGACGCGACTGTAGCCGCCCGGGCGATGTTCCGGCGCCCGCTTCGTCCCGTTCCCGCCCGCACGGGCGAGCGCGCCGCGCTCAGGTCCTGCGTTCGAGGAGGACCGCGACCTCGTAGTGCGTGGTCTGCGGGAACATGTCGAACACGCGCGCCTCGCGCACGGCGAACGAGCCCATCGCCGCGAGGTCGCGCGCGAGCGACACCGCGTTGCACGACGAGTAGACGACGCGCGTCACGCCCGAGCCCTCGAGCCAGCCCGCGAGCGCGGGACCGATGCCGCGCCGCGGCGGGTTGACCACGACGAGGTCCGGGGGCGCACCCTGCGCGAGCGCCCACGCGGTGGCGTCGGCGGCCACGAACGTCGCCGGGCGACCGAGCTCCGCGGCCGTGGCCCGCGCGCTCGCGACCGCCTCCTCGCTCGTCTCGACGCCGACGACGTGCGCCGCGTGCACGTGCAGCGCGAACCCACCGACACCGCAGTACAGGTCCCACACGCTCGTCGGCGCGCTCTGCTGCACCCAGGCGGCCGCCTGGCGGTACAGCGCGGCGGTGACGTCCGTGTTCGTCTGGAAGAACGAGCGCGGGCGCAGGTGCAGCGCGACGCCGTCGACGTCCATCGTGAGCGTCTGCTGCTCGGTCAGCGGGATCTCCAGGTCACCCTCGAGCACGGCCTTGTGCTCGGGCAGGACGTTGACGCTCGCGACCGCGAGCGTCGGCAGCTCGGCGCGGAGGCTCGGCAGGTGCTTGCGGATGCGCGCGACGGCCTCCTGCGAGCGCAGGACGAGCCGCAGCATCAGGCGCCCGTCCGGCGCGCGCGTGAGCAGGACGTGCTTGAGCTCGCCGCGCCGCGCGGGCACGTCGTACGGCTCGATCGCGGCGCGGGTCACGAACCGCGCGACCGCGGGGAACGCGGCACGCAGCTCGTCGGGGTACAGGCCGCAGCCCTGCAGGTCCACGCCGCGCCCGGCGGCGTCGAGGATGCCCAGGGTGGGGTGCGCGGCCGTGCCCGCGACGACCATCTTGGCCTTGTTGCGGAAGCCCGCCTCGGGGCTCGCGACGGGCGGGAGCCAGCGCGCGTCGGGGTGGTCGGCGAGCAGACCGCGCGCGTGGGTCTGCTTGGCGGCGAGCTGCTCGTCGTACGGGCGTCCCATCCAGCCGCAGGACCGGCACAGCCCCGCGTCGTAGTAGGAGCACTGCACGTCCACAGGGTACGGGCCCGCGTCGCGCGGGCTGTCGGGGCGGGTGGCTAGGGTGCGGGCGTGGGTGACGAGGGCAGCGAGGTCGGCGGGGTCGGTGCGGGCGGCGCCGCGGCGGGAGGTGGCCGCCTGCACGTGCACGTCGCGGAGCGCGCGGACGCGCTCGTCGCCGCGCTGGCCGACGAGCTCGCACGCCCGCCCGCGGACCCGTTCGCGGTGGACCTCGTGGCCGTGCCGACCCGCGGCGTGGAGCGCTGGGTCGCGCAGCGGCTCGCGCACCGCCTGGGCGTCGGCGACCAGGTGCTGCAGGACGGCGTGTGCGCGAACGTGCGGTTCGACCCGCCCGCGCGCGTCGTCGGCGACGTGCTGGCGGCCGTGGCGGGCGTCGACCGCGACAGCGACCCGTGGCGGCCGCAGGCGTTGCCGTGGGACGTGCTGGACGTCCTCGACACGCACGCCGACGAGCCGTGGCTCGCGACCGTCGCGCACCACCTCGGCAGTGCCGGGCACGGCGAGGACGACGCGCTGCGCGCGGGCCGGCGGATGCACCTCGCGCAGCGGGTCGCGCGGCTCCTGGCCGCCTACGACGCGCGTCGCCCCTCGCTCGCGCGGGCCTGGACCACCGCGCCGGCCGGGTCCCCCGCCACGGCGGCGGGGGACGGGGCCGGCGGCCCGCTCCCCCCGGACCTGGCCTGGCAGCCCGTGCTGTGGCGCCTGCTCGTCGAGCGGCTCGGTCCGCCGCCCGCGCTGCGGGTCGACGAGGCGGTCGCGCGGCTCGTCGAGGAGCCCGGGCTGGTCGACCTCCCCGAGCGGCTGCACGTGCTCGGCCCGACGTCGCTGCCCGCCGCGCACCTCGCCGTGCTCGGCGCGTTGGCGGCGCGTCGGGACGTGCACGTGTGGCTCCCCCAGCCGTCGCTCACGCTGTGGCGGGCGGTCGAGCCCGTCGCCGGGACGCGCCGGCGGCGCGACGTCCGTCCGGGCGCGCACCACCCGTTGCTGCGCTCGATGGCGACCGACGCGACCGAGCTCGCCGCGCGGGTCAAGGCGCTCGACCCGGTGGTCCACGAGCTCGTCGCCGAGCCGCCGGCCGCGAGCGTGCTGGGCGCGCTGCAGGCACGCGTGCGCGCCGACGCGCCCCCGGGCTCGTCGCGACCGGTGCCTGCGGACCCTGCCGACCGGTCGGTGCAGGTGCACTCCTGCCACGGCCGGTCCCGTCAGGTCGAGGTGCTGCGCGACGTCGTCGTCGGTCTCCTCGCGGACGACCCGACGCTCGAGCCGCGCGACGTGCTCGTGATGTGCCCCGACGTCGAGGCGTTCGCGCCGCTCGTGCACGCCGTGTTCGGCCCCGCGCCCGACGAGCCCGGGACGCCCGAGCACCCCGGCCGCACGCTGCGGGTCCGCATCGCCGACCGGTCCCCCGCGCGCGCCAACCCGGTGCTCGCGGTGCTCACCACGCTCCTGGAGCTCGCGGGCTCGCGCGTGACCGCCTCGGCCGTCGTCGACCTCGCGGAGACCGCGCCCGTGCGACGCCGGTTCGGGCTGGACGACGAGGCGCTGGACCGGCTGCGCGCGTGGGCGCTCGAGTCGGGCGTGCACTGGGGCGAGGACGTCGAGCGCCGCGCGCGCTACCGGCTCGGTGCGGTCCCGCAGGGCACGTGGGCCGCCGCGCTCGACCGGCTGCTGCTCGGCGTGGCGATGGCCGAGGAGGGTCAGCGGTACGTCGGCCCCGTGCTCCCGGTGGACGACGTGGGCTCCTCGGACGTCGCGCTCGTCGGCCGCGTGGCCGAGCTGCTGGACCGGCTCACCGCGGTGCTGGCCGACCTGGACGGCGCGCACCCCGCCGCACGCTGGTTCGACGCGATGGACCGCGCGCTGCTCCTGCTCACCGACGTGGCACCGGCCGACCGGTGGCAGCAGGCCGAGGCGCAACGCGTGCTCGCCGCGGCGCGCGAGGACGCGGCGGGTCGGTCCAGCACGCTGCGGCTGCGGGACGTGGTCGCCCTGCTCGGCCCGCGCCTCGAGGGACGGCCGACGCGCACCGGCTTCCGCACCGGCGCGCTGACCGTCTGCTCGCTCGCACCCATGCGGGCCGTGCCGCACCGGGTGGTCGTGCTGCTCGGCATGGACGACGGCGTGTTCCCGCGCGGGGGCCGCCGCGACGGCGACGACGTGCTCGCGCGCGACCCGCTCGTCGGTGAGCGCGACCGCCGTCAGGAGGACCGCCAGCTCTTCCTCGACGCCGTCATGTCCGCGACCGAGCACCTCGTGGTGCTGCACACGGGTGCCGACGAGCGGACCGGCGCGCACCGGCCGCCGTGCGTGCCCGTGGGCGAGCTGCTGGACGCGGTCGACGAGGCCGTCGCGCTGCCCGGGGGTGCGCGCGCCGCCCTCGTCGTCGAGCACCCGCTGCAGCCCGTCGACCCGCGCGTGTTCACGCCCGGCGCGCTCGGCCGGCCCGGGCCGTTCGGGTTCGACGCGCTCGACCTCGCGGCCGCACGTGCCGCGACGGGCCCACGCGCCGTGTCCGACGTGCTCGTCCCGACCCCGCTGCCCCCGCCCGGCAGCGCCGGGGACGACGTGGACCTCGCGGACCTCGTCGCGGCGCTGCAGCACGCGCCGCGCGCGTTCTTCCGGCAGCGTCTCGACGCGACCCTGCCGCGCGACGAGCCGCAGCTCGACGACCGCATGCCGCTCGAGCTGGACGCGCTCACCCGCTGGGCGATCGGCGACCGTGTGCTCACGGCGACGCTCGACGGCGCCGACCTGGCGGCCACCGCGGCCGCGGAGCGACGCCGCGGCCACCTGCCCCCGCGCGAGCTCGGCGGGGCCACGCTCGAGGCGATCCTGGACGAGGCCCGGCCGATCCTCGAGGCCGCCCGTCCCTACCTCGCGGGCGAGGCCGCCTCGTGCGACGTGCGCGTGGCGCTGCCGCACGCGACGCGGTCGGTCACCGGGACGGTGGCCGGGCTGCGCGACGGGCAGCTCGTGCGCGTCGTGTACTCGCGGCTCGCGGCCAAGCACCTGCTCGAGTCGTGGGTGCTCCTGCTCGCCCTCGCCGCGAGCGGCGCGCAGGTCCGACGGGCCGTGACGATCGGGCGGGGCCGCGGCGACGCCGACCGGTCCGTGCTGCGCGCACCGGAGCCCGGGCTCGCGCGCGAGCTGCTGGGCGAGCTCGTCGCGGTGCGCGACGAGGCGATGCTCGCGCCGATCCCGCTGCTCACCCGCACGAGCCACGCCTACGCGGCGTGCCGCTGGGAACGCGGGTCCACCTCCGAGGCGATGCGAGCCGCGCGCCGCGAGCTCGGCTCGCTCGACGACGCGGAGAGCGGCCGCGGCGGGTTCGAACGGGTCGACGCCTACCACGTGCTCGCGTGGGGGGACGGGTTCGCGCTCGACGACCTGCTCGGTGAGCCCACCGCGCTCGACCGGACGCTGCGCCCCCAGGAACCCACCCGGTTCGGGGCGCTCGCGGCCCGCGTGTGGGACGCGCTGCTGCAGCACGAGCGGTTCGAGGAGGCGGTGTGAACGACGATGCCGTTCCCGTTTTCGACGCGTGCGGCCCGCTGCCCGGCGTCGAGACCGTGGTCCTCGAGGCGAGCGCCGGCACCGGCAAGACGTGGACGATCGCGTCGCTCGCCGTGCGGTACGTCGCCGAGCTCGACGTGCGCCTGCCCGAGCTGATGCTCGTGACGTTCGGCCGCGCCGCGACCACCGAGCTGCGCGACCGCGTGCGCTCACGCCTCGTCGAGGTCGAGCGCGCGCTGCGCGACCCGGCCACGGCACGCTCGTCGTCGGACGAGGTGGTCGCCCTGCTCGCGGACGTGCCGCCCGACGAGGCCGAGCGCCGCCGCGCGCGCGTCGCCCGGGCCGTCGCGGAGTTCGACGCCGCGACCATCACCACGACGCACGGTTTCTGCCAGCAGATGCTCGCGATGCTCGGGACGACCGCCGACATGGACCACGACGCGGTGCTCGTTCCGGACGTCGCCGACCTCGAGGCGGACGTGGCCGACGACCTGTACCTGCGCACGTACGCGGCGCAGCCCGAGCCGCTCGTCACGGTCGGCGAGGCGCGCGAGCTGATGCACGCGGCGATCTCCGACCACGCCGCCGCGCTCGAGCCCGCGGACGCGGAGCCGGGCACGCGCGCGTTCCACCGGTTCAAGCTCGCGGACGTCGCCCGCCAGGAGATGCGGCGGCGCAAGCGGGCCGCGGGCGTGGTCGACTACGACGACCTGCTCACGCTGCTGCGGGACGCGCTCACCGACCCGGTGACCGGCCCGGCGGCCCGCGAGCGCGTGCGCGGGGCGTACCGCGTGGTCATGGTCGACGAGTTCCAGGACACCGACCCGGTGCAGTGGCAGATCCTCGAGGCGGCGTTCGCGGGCGAGCGCACGCTCGTCCTGATCGGCGACCCCAAGCAGGCCATCTACGCGTTCCGCGGCGCCGACGTCGCGACGTACCTGGTGGCGGCGCAGCACGCGCGCCGCGCGACCCTCGCGCACAACCACCGCGCGGACCCCGAGGTGCTCACGGGCCTGCGCCCGGTGCTCGAGGGAGCCGCGCTGGGCGACCGGCGCATCGTCGTGCGCCCCGTGCAGGCCCGGCGCACCGGGCGGCGCCTGCGCGGTGGGCCACCCGTGGTCCTGCGCCAGGTGACCCGTGAGGCGCTGCGCACCACGGCCGCACGGACCCCGGCCGTCGGCGCGGTGCGCGACTTCCTGTACGCGGATGTCGCGGCGCAGGTCGTCGAGACGCTGCGCACGCACCAGGTGCTCGACGGCACCGGCTGGCGCGAGGTCCGCCCGGGCGACGTCGCGGTGCTCGTGCGCCGCAACCGTGACGCGACCGCGGTGCAGCGCGCGCTCGCCGACGCGGGCGTGCCCGCGGTGATCTCCGGTCTGGCGAGCGTGTTCGGCACCCGCGCCGCGCAGCACTGGCTCACCCTGCTGTCCGCGCTCGCGCGGCCCGACGACGCGCGGCTCGCCGCCGGTGCGGCGCTCACCCCGTTCCTCGGCTGGACCGCGGCGGACCTGGCGCAGGCCGACGACGACGCGCGCGACCGGCTCGCCGAGCGGGTGCGCACCTGGTCCGCGACGCTCGCGTCGCACGGCGTCGCGGCGCTCCTCGAGGCCGCGGCCGCGGCCGGGATGCGCGAGCGCGTGATGCGCCGCGCGGACGGCGAGCGCGAGCTCACGGACGTGCGGCACGTGGGCGAGGCACTGCACGCCGTGACCGTGCAGGAGGGCCTCGGCGCGTCCGCGCTGCTCGAGTGGCTGCGCGCGCGCATCGACGCCTCCGCGCGCGACTACGCCGAGGAGCGCAGCCGCCGTCTGCAGACCGACGCCGCGGCGGTCCAGGTGATCACCGTGCACGCGAGCAAGGGCCTGCAGTTCCCGGTCACGCTCGTGCCGTTCGCGTGGGACACGTGGGTGCCGTCGGACCCGCCCGTGCTGCGGTTCCACCGCGACGACGCGCGGACGCTGCACGTCGGCGGCCCCGACAGCCCCGGCTACGCCGACGGTCTGCGCGCGCACCAGGACGACGAGGCGGGCGAGCAGCTGCGGCTCACCTACGTCGCGCTCACGCGCGCGCACAGCCAGGTGGTCGTGTGGTGGGCCCCGAGCCGCAACGCCGAGCGCAGCCCGCTGTCGCGTCTGCTGCTGGCCGAGCGCGACGTGGACGGCACTCCCGCGCCGGTCGTCCCGGTGCCGTCCGACGACGCCGCCGGGCAGGCGTTCGCCGCGCTCGCCGCGGCCACGGGCGGCGCGCTGGTGCACGAGCGCGTCGCGCAGGCGCGTCCGCCGGCACGCTGGTCCCCCCCGCCCGCGCCGACGCCCCCGCTCGCGCTCGCGCGCCTCGACCGCACCCTCGACACCGCGTGGCGTCGCACGTCCTACACGGGACTGACGGCCGCCGCGTACGACGCGCAGCACCACGCGCCCTCGTCGGAGCCCGAGACGACGGGTGTGCAGGACGAGCCCGAGGGCGCTCCCCTCGCGTCCACCCACGCGGCGACCGCCGGCCCGGACGAGGCCGCGCTGCGCGCGCTGGGCTCCCCCATGGCGGACCTGCCGGCGGGGACGGCGTTCGGCACGCTCGTGCACCACGTGCTCGAGAACGTGGACACGCGCGCGGCGGACCTCGTCGCGCAGGTCGCGGAGCGGTGCGCGCAGGCCGACCCGGGCCGCGCGCTGCCGGTCGGTCCCGACGAGCTCGCCGAGCGCCTCCTGCCCGCGCTGCACACCCCGCTCGGCCCGCTCGCCGACGGGCTGACGCTCGCGCAGGTCGCACCGGCGGACCGGCTGCCCGAGCTGGACTTCGAGCTGCCGCTCGCGGGCGGCGACCGGGTGCGCGACGGTGCCGGGACCGCGGCGTCGCTGCGGGACGTCGCCGCGCTGTGGCGCACGCACGTGCCCGCCGACGACCCGCTCGCCGGGTACGGCGACCGGTTGGCGGACCCGGTGCTCGCCGCGAGCACGCTGCGCGGCTACCTCACGGGCAGCATCGACGCCGTGCTGCGCGTGCCGTCGGCGCGCGGCGGGCACCGCTACCTCGTCGTGGACTACAAGACCAACCGCCTGGGCCCGTGGGAGGAGCCCCTCTCCGCGTGGCACTACCGGCCCTCGGCCATGCTGGCGGCGATGGTCGAGCACCACTACCCGCTGCAGCTCGTGCTGTACTCCGTCGCGTTGCACCGGTTCCTGCGCTGGCGGGTGGCGGGCTACGACCCCGACGCGCACCTGGGCGGGGGGCTGTACCTGTTCGTGCGCGGGATGCTCGGCCCCGGCACCCCCGTGCTCGACGGCCCCGGCGGCCCGGCCCCCACGGGCGTCCTCGCGTGGCGCCCGCCGACCCCGCTGGTGCTCGCACTGTCCGACCTCCTGGCGGGAGCCCGATGAACGACCCGACGACCATCGGCGGTGCCGCTGTCGACCCGCACCCGGACGTGCCCTGGCGCGTCACAGGTCTGCTCGCGCCGTTCGTCGCCGCACGCGTGCTCACCGCCGCGGACGTGCACGTCGCCCGCCGCGTCACCGGCATGTGCGGCGAGGACGACGAGCGCGTGGCGCTCGCGGTCGCCCTCGCCGTGCGCGCGCTGCGGGCCGGGTCGGTGTGCGTCGTGCTCGCGGACGCGCGCACGATCGTCGAGCCCGCGCAGGACGACGACGCCGAGGTGCTGGTCGACGGGTCCGCACGCGGCACGGTCGCGGACCTCCCGTGGCCCGACCTCGACCCGTGGGTCGCGGCCGTCCGGTCGAGCCCCGCGGTCGCCGACGGACCCGACGGACCCGACGACCGCCCGCTGCGGTGGGCCGGTGCGCGCCTCTACCTCGACCGGTACTGGCGCGACGAGGTCGAGGTCCGCACGCAGGTCACGCAGCGGCTCGCCCACGTCGACGTCGACCCGGACCGGCTCGAGGCCGCGGTGGAGCGCCTGTTCCCGCGGCCCGAGGACGAGCGGCAGCGCGCCGCGCTGCGGACCGCCGCGACCTCGCGACTCACCGTTCTCACGGGCGGCCCGGGCACCGGCAAGACCACGACCGTCGCGCGGCTCGTCGCCGCGCTGCAGGACGTCGCCGGGCCCGGGCTGCGCGTCGCGCTCGCGGCACCCACGGGCAAGGCCGCGGCGCGGCTGCAGGAGTCCGTCAACGCCCAGGTCGCCGCGCTCGCCGAGCTCGGGCTCGACGCGGACCGCGCGCGCGTCGGCGAGATGCACGCCAGCACCGTGCACCGCCTGCTCGGGCACCGCCCGGGCAGCAGCACGCGGTTCCGCCACCACGCCGGGCACCGGCTGCCGCACGACGTGATCGTGGTCGACGAGACCTCGATGATGTCGCTGTCCCTCATGGCCCGGCTGCTCGAGGCGGTGCGCCCGCAGGCGCGCGTCGTGCTCGTCGGCGACGCTCACCAGCTCGCGAGCGTCGAGGCCGGCGCCGTGCTGGGCGACCTGGTCGCCTCGCTCCCGGGCGGGGTGGTCGAGCTGACCCGCGAGCACCGGTTCGGGCGTGCGCTCGCGGACCTCGCCCGTGCCGTCCGCGACGGCGACGACGAGCGCACCGTGGCGCTCCTGCGCGCCGGCGGGGAGTCGGTGGAGTGGGTCGAGACGACAGGCGACGTGGCGACCCCCGCCGAGGTCGCGACGCTCGAGCAGGACGTGCGCGCGACGGGCCGGCGGCTCGTGACCGCCGCCCGCGCGGGCGACGCGGACGGGGCGCTCGCCGCGCTCGCCGAGCACCGGCTGCTGCTGGCGCACCGCCGGGGGCCGGCCGGCGTCGCGCACTGGGCGGCGCTCGCCGAGGAGTGGGTCGCGCAGGAGACGGGTGGCCGCTCGGGCGCTCCGTTCCCACCGGGCCGGCCGTTGATCGTCACGAGCAACGACCGCGCCACGGGGCTGTCGAACGGCGACACGGGCGTCGTGGTCGCGACGCCCGACGGGGTCGCGGTCGCGTTCGCGACGTCCGCGGGGCACCGGCTCGTCCCGACGCACCGGCTCCCGCCGGTGCAGGGCGTGCACGCCATGACCGTCCACCGCGGGCAGGGCAGCCAGTTCACGCGCGTGAGCGTGCTCCTGCCCCCGGCCTCGTCGCCCCTGCTCACGCGCGAGCTGCTGTACACGGCCGTCACGCGCGCGCAGGACCACCTACGGGTCGTCGGGACGCAGGCGGCCGTGCGCGCCGCCGTGCGGCGCCGCGTGCAGCGCGCGAGCGGGCTCGGCTCGCCCGGCCCCTGACGGCCGGTCGGTGACACAGCGCGACAGCGACCCCGCGCGTCAGCGACCGCGCGCGTCAGCGCCGCAGCGGCAGCCAGTCGAGCACGTCCTGGATCGACGCGTCCCAGTACTCCCAGTCGTGGTCCCCCGGCCCGTCGACGTCCGCGTGCACGTCCACGCCGCGGCGGCGCGCCGCCTCGAGCCAGCGCAGGTTCGCGCCGTGCAGGAAGTCCTGCGTCCCGCACGAGACGAACAACGCGGGCAGCGCCGCCGGGTCGGCCCGTTCGACGAGCGCGACGAGGTCGTCGTCGGGACCCGGCGGACGCCCGCCCCACACCTGCGGCACCTCGGCGTCCCACAGGTGCGCGTCGCCCGCGACGTCCAACGCCCCCGAGAGGGACGCCGCCGCGGCGAACCGCTCGGGCTGGCGCAGCGCCCACTTGAACGCTCCGTAGCCGCCCATCGACAGGCCCGCGACGAACGTGTCCTCGCGCCGTGTCGACACCCGGAAGAACGACGCGACGACCGCCGGCAGCTCGACCGTCAGGTGTGTCCAGTACGCACCGCCGTGCACCTCGTCGGCGTAGAACGAGCGGCCGCCGCGCGGCATCACGACCGCGACGCCGTGGCGTGCGGCGTACCGCTCGACGGACGTGCGGCGCGTCCAGATCGTCTCGTCGTCACTCAGCCCGTGCAGCAGGTACAGCACGGGTGGCGGCGCGTCGTCCGCCACGCCCCGCATCCCGATCTGGGTCTGCGTGGCCTGGGGCAGGACGACCGTGGCCGCCGTGCTGACGCCGAGCGCGTCGGAGAAGAAGTGGCAGGTGAGCAGCGCCATCGCGGACCTCCTGGTCGAGAGCCCCAGCCTGCCACGCGCGCGGCGGTGCTCAGGCCGGGCCGTCCAGGTCGACCAGCCGCAGCCGGACGCGTGCCACGTCACCGGCCTCGACCGACTCCCGGCGGCGCACCGCGGCCTTGATCGGCAGCACGTACGTCTCGGCGCCCGGGAAGATCGACGTGCGCCACGTCGTCGTCCCGATCGTCGCCTCGACGCGCACCGACCCGAACCCGCGCGACACACCCTCGGCGGCGTCGGCGATCTCGTCGGCCAGGTCCGTCGGCAGGTCGACGAACGTCCACGAGTCGTGCTTGCGCGCGTCCCACAGCCGCAGCCGGGCCTCGAAGTCCACATCCACGGCGCCGATCATGCCGCGCCCGGCCGACACGGGCGCAGGTCAGGCCCGCAGCGCGACCGTGCTCGCGGCGATCGGCGCGGGCAGCTGCGTGCCCCCGGTCAGGTGACGGTCGACCGCCGCGGCCACCGCACGGCCCTCCGCGATGGCCCACACGACGAGCGACTGGCCCCGCCCGCAGTCGCCCGCGACGAACACCCCGGGGGTGCCGGTCGTGAAGTCGTCGCCGCGCACGAACGCGCCACGCGGGCCGACCTCGAGCCCGAGCTCGTCGGCGAGCGAGCCACGCTCGGGCCCGGTGAAACCGAGCGCGAGCAGGACGAGCTGCGCGGGCAGCACCCGCTGCGTGCCCGGGACGGGCTCGAACGCGCCGTCGGCGCCGCGGCGCACGTCCTGCAGCGCCAGGCCGGCCACGCGACCGTCGTCGTCGCCGACGAGCTCGGTGGTGCTCACCGCGAACAGCCGCTCACCGCCCTCCTCGTGCGACGTGGAGATCTTGAACACCGCGGGGTACGTCGGCCACGGCTGCTCCGCCGGACGCTCGTGCGGCGCGGGCGGCATGATCTCGAGCTGGGTGATCGAGCGCGCCCCCTGGCGCACCGCGGTCCCCACGCAGTCGGCCCCGGTGTCACCTCCGCCGACGACGACCACGTCGAGCCCGGTCGCGACGGGCGCGCCCGGCACCGGCTCGCCCACCGCCGCGTGGTTCGCGGGCACCAGGTAATCCATCGCGGGCATGACGCCGCGCAGCGCACGCCCCGGCACACCGAGGTCACGCGGCACCGTGGAGCCCACCGTGACGACGACCGCGTCGTGCCGCAGGCGCAGCTCGTCGCCGCCGATGTCGCGGCCGACCTCGACCCCGCACCGGAACACCGTGCCCTCGGCACGCATGACGTCCAGGCGCCGCTCCAGCACCGCCGCGGGCAGCTTGTACTCCGGGATGCCGAACCGCATCAGCCCGCCCGGCGCGGTGGCCCGCTCGTACACCGTGACGGTGTGGCCCACGCGCGTGAGCTGCTGCGCCGCGGCCAGGCCAGCAGGCCCCGACCCGACCACCGCGACCGTGTGGCCCGTCATGCGCTGGGGCACAGCAGGCGTCACCAGGCCGCGGTCGAACGCCTCCTCGACCACCGACAGCTCGACGTTGCGGATCGTGACCGGCGCCTGGTTGATGCCGAGCACGCACCCCGTCTCGCACGGCGCCGGGCACACCCGCCCGGTGACCTCCGGGAAGTTGTTGGTCTGGTGCAGCCGGTCGGACGCGTCGCGCCACTGCGCACGCCACGTGAGGTCGTTCCACTCGGGGACGAGGTTCCCGAGCGGGCAGGCGTGGTGGCAGAACGGCACACCGCAGTCCATGCACCGCCCGGCCTGGCGGTGCAGCACCGCGAGCGCGTCGGCCTCGCCCGTCGGGTGCCGGTGCACCTCCGCCCAGTCGAGGATCCGGACCGCGACCGGGCGGTCGCGCGGGAGCTCGCGCTCACGCGTGCGCAGGAAACCGCGGGGATCGGCCATGGGCGCGACCGTAGACCCGCCCGGCACGCCCGGGGCGCGCCGAAGGTCCCGACCGCACCCTGTGGACGACGCCCGATACGTCCTGTTCGTTCCGGCTAAGGTCCGGCGTCGACCACCAACCAGGGGGAACCTCATGCGTCGAACGCTCCTCGTCCTCGCCGCCGTGCTCGGCGGTCTCCTGCTCGTCGTCGGTGTCGCCGTCGCCGTCGTCTTCGGCCCCGACGACACCGCGGACACACCCGCGAGCCCGCTGCCCGACGGCGTGCGCGCCGCGACCACCGTCCCCGACCTGCTGGGCTACCGCGACGCCACGCTGCGCGTCACTGCCGAGAGCGCGGGCGGCCCGGTGTTCGTCGGCGCCGGCAACCCGATCGACGTGGACAGCTACCTGGGCGACACGCGCCAGCTGCGCGTCACGACGGTCACGCCGCTCGACGGCGCCACGGGCACCGTGCGTGGCACGGCTCCGGCGCCGGCCGTCGCCGCGTCGTCGCTCGACCTGTGGGACCGCTCGGTCCACGGCCGTGGGGCGCAGGCACTCACGCTCGATCTCGACGGCACGCCGACGAGCGTCGCCGTGCTCGCCGCCGGGAAGCGCGCGGCGGTCACGGTGTCGTTCGGCCTCGTCGTCGCGCACGCGTTCGTCGCGGGGCTCGCCGCGGCCGTCCTCGGGCTCGTCCTGCTCACGCTGCCGGTCCTGGCCCGCCGCCGGCGCCGGCGGCGCGAGCGCGCGGCCGAGCGGAGCGCCGCGGCGCCTGAGGTGACCGCACCCGAGGCCGTCCCCGCCGGGACGCACCTGCGCTCGACGCGGCGCCCCCTGCGGTGGGCCGTCCCCGTCCTGTGCGTCGTCGCGCTCGCGGGGTGCACCGCGGTCCCGCAGCGCGTCACGACCGCCGAGATCACGCGGCCCGGGCTGGAGCGCGACGAGCTGACCGCGGCGCTGGCGTCCTACGACGAGCGCAACAACGCGGCGATCGACCTCGCCTCCCGCACGCACGACGCGTCGGGCTGGGCCACGGCCGACCGCGGCATCATCCTGCGCTCGGACCTGCACTCCACCCGGTACGCCGAGGAGAGCGGCGAGGCCGAGGCCGCGGGCACGGCCCTCACGACGACGCCCGATGCCTCCTCGCTCGTCTCCCCGAGCTTCACCGGGTACCCGATGTGGTTCGCGGTCACCGGCACGATGGCCGACGCGGACGAGAAGAAGCCGGAGCGCGCGCTGCTCGTGTTCGAGCGCGACGGCGTGCTCGACCCGTGGCGGATGAGCGCGTCCGTCGAGATCGGCGACGAGAAGGTGCGGGCGCTCGCGCCCGGGGCCGCGTCGCGGCCGAGCCCCGCGCAGGTCGCCGCGGCCCAGGCCGTGTCGGACCAGGTCGTGGCGTACCTCGAGACCGGCGAGAAGGGTGAGCTGACCGTGCCCGACCGGCTCGCGCGGCTGCGCGAGGAGATCGTCGGCGACGGCGTGAACTCCCGCCTGGAGCGCGCGACGATCCGCGCGGTCGGCTCGGGTGACGACGCGCTGGACCCGGGCGAAGGCGCACCCAAGGTCGCGGCTGTCGAGGGCGGCGTCCTGGTGACCGCGACGTTCAGCGTGGACCACACGCAGGCCGCGGTCGGCGGCGACGCGACGCTCGCGTTCACCGACGAGGCGTTCGCGCGGGCCGTCGGGCAGACCGGGCGGCACCGTGCGCTGGAGCTGCGCGAGGTGCTCGCCGTCGCCGTCCTCGTCCCGGACGACGGCACGCCCACGTTCCTCGGCGTGCGCACGGACACGGTCGGTCCCCCGACCCGCTGACGCCCCGTGCCGGGCGGTGCTCAGCCCGCGAGCTCGCTGAGCACCGCCCGGCGCGTCACCTGCTCCGTCAGCGCGATGCGGCCCTCGTCGGCGAACACCTCGACGACGCCGGCGTCGGCGACGACGAGCAGGTCGACGTCCCGGTCGGGCAGCGCGACGGCGGCACGGTGGTGCTCGGGCGGGACCGCGGCCGGCGCGCACCGCGCCCGGTCGACGACGAGCAGCCGCTCGCCGGGTCCCCCCTCGACACGCACCCCGAGGCGCAGCGCGGGGTCCTGGCGGGCGTGCAGGACGAGTTCGCGCCGCTCCGCTCGCGCGACGCGGACGCGATGCACCGCCAGGCCCGGGAGCGGGCCGGCGGGCAGCACCGGCACGGAGCGCACGACGAGGTCCGCGAGCGAGCGGACCTCGGCCCCGGGGCTCGCGGGGACCAGCTCGAGGTCCCGTGCGAGCGTCATGGTGGCGCCCCACGGCTCGCCCCGCAGGTCACGCGCGTACAGCCAGGACCCGGCCCAGCCGAGCGACACCGCCCGGCCGCCCGGGGCGTCGGCGAAGGTCACCGCCGCGTAGTGGTCGTGCCCTCGGTCGAGCCAGCGCGTGTCGTCGTGCGCCGCCGTGAACGTGGTGCCGTCGAACTCACCGACGACGTACTGGGTCGCCGAGCCACCGCCCGTGGGGCCGCCGCGGTCGACGTTGACCAGCAGCACCCACGCGGTGGAGTCACCGCCGGCGACCGGCACGCGCACGAGGTCGGGGCACTCCCACTGCCCCTCGACCGACCCGTGCGGCCCGAACGTCGAGACCTGCCGCCACGCGCGCAGGTCCGGCGACGTCCACAGCTCGACGCGCCTCCCGCGCGGGTCCGCGAGCGCCATCCGCCAGTGCCGTGCACCGGGGTCCCAGCGCACCTGCGGGTCGCGCGAGTCCTGGCGGCCGACATCGATCACCGGGTTGCCCGCCCAGCGGGCGAAGGTCCGACCCTCGTCGTGGCTGACCGCGAGCGACTGCGTCTCGGTGCCCGCGCGCGGGGAGGAGGGCGCGTGGTGGCTCGTGAACACGGCGACCATCGGCCCGGCGGGTCCGTCGTCGTCGCGAGCGAACCCGGCCGTGTCGAGGCGGTCGGAGACGACGCAGCCGCTGAACGCCATCTCGTCGGGCGTCGCGGGCAGCGCATGCCCCTCCCACCGCCACGTCACCAGGTCACGCGACGTCGCGTGGCCCCACCCGATCGACCCCCAGTCGTCGCCGTGCGGGTTGTGCTGCATGAACAGGTGCCACACCCCGTCACGGTGGACCAGCCCGTTGGGGTCGTTCATCCAGGTGCCACCGGTCGTGAAGTGCGCGACGGGCCAGCTCATCGCTCCCCCTCTCGTCGGGCTCTGCCGATCACGGTAGGCCGACCTGCGACGACGGGCGCGCCTGTGACCCAGGTCCCAGTCCGCCCCCGTTCGCGGCACGTAATCTCCGAGTCAAGTGCGGACCGCGTACCGGTGTTCTCGCGCCCGTCTCACGTCGGGCTCGCCGGACGGGTCCCCGACGAAGGGAGCACCCGTGGACACCCTGACGGCCCTGTCCGCAGTCCACCTGCCGCCCGCCGTGCGCGCCGCGCTCGACGCGAGCCCCCGCGTGCTCGTCCCGCAGACGCGCGAAGAGCTGTATCGGCTCACCCTCGGGCCCGTGGGCGGACCGATCCATGAGGTCGCGTACGACGTCGAGACGGACGAGGGCGTCCGCCGGATCGTCGAGGCCACGGTCACGCGCTGCCGTAACGGCGTCGCCGTGAACTACCCCGAGGACTACATGCGCCGGCGTGACCCGGACTGCATGCGCATCGCCGACGACCTGCCCACCGACAAGCCGCGCTACCGCGACGTCATGGGCGAGGACTTCGCACCGACCAAGACGGCGACGCTCGAGTGGCTCGGGCGCCAGGACCTCGTCGTCGTGCCGTTCAAGGCCGGCGGCCCCACGTTCGGCTACCCGTCGCTCGCGCTCGTCCCGGTCAACGCCGCCTTCTTCGCGCTCGCCCTGGTCGACCTGCAGGGCTGGGTGACGTTCGACGAGCTCGTCGAGCAGCACGGCGAGTTCGCGCCGCGCTCCATCCTGTACGTCGCGCCGCCCTTCCGGCACACCGTGTTCCACGGCCGTCAGGCCGTCGTGCACGACCGCACGCCCGAGCTCCACGAGGTGTTCGCCTACAACCTCTACCCGGGGCCGAGCGCCAAGAAGGGCGTGTTCTCGGTGCTGCTCGACATCGGCGAGCGCGAGGGCTGGATCACCGCGCACGCCTCGGCGGTGCGCGTCACCACGCCGTACGACAACGAGACCGTCGTCATGCACGAGGGCGCCTCGGGCGGCGGCAAGTCGGAGATGTGCCAGGAGTTCCGGCGCCAGGAGGACGGCCGCATCCTGCTCGGCACGAACGTCGTCACCCAGGAGCCGTACGTCATCACGCTCGCCGAGTCGAGCGCGCTGGCGCCCGTCACGGACGACATGACCCTGTGCCACTCGTCGCTGCAGGACGGCGACGGCCGCCTCGTCATCGCCGACGCCGAGGCCGGCTGGTTCGTCCGCGTCGACAACATGCGCTCGTACGGGGAGGACCCGAACTTCGAGCGCGCCTGCATCCACCCCGACAAGCCGCTCGTGTTCTTCAACATCGCGGGCGTGCCCGACGCGACCGTCCTGCCGTGGGAGCACACGCTCGACTCGAACGGCAAGCCGTGCCCCAACCCGCGTGTGGTGATCGACCGCTCGATGATCCGCAACGTCGTGTCGAAGCCCGAGCACGTCGACGTCCGCACGTTCGGCGTGCGGATGCCCGCATGCACGCGGGAGAACCCGACCTACGGGATCATGGGCGTCACGCACTTCGTCCCGCCCGCGCTCGCATGGGTGTGGCGCCTCATCGCACCGCGCGGTGACAAGAACCCGTCGATCGGCGAGTCCGCGTCGGAGCGGAAGGTCATCAAGCACGGCGGCATGGTGTCCGAGGGCGTCGGGTCGTACTGGCCGTTCTCGACCGGCACCAAGGTCGCGGCCGCGAACCTGCTGCTGCGTCAGCTCGTCGACGCGCACCGCACGCGCTACGTCCTGACGCCGAACCAGCACATCGGCGCCTACCAGGTCGGGTTCGCCGCGGAGTGGATGACCCGCGAGTACCTCGCCCGCCGCGGTGGCGGTCGCGTGCGGCGCGACCAGCTCACGCCCGCGCGCTGCCCGCTGTTCGGCTACACGCTGCGTGAGATGAAGCTCGACGGTCAGCTCGTGCGGCCCACGTGGCTCGCGCCCGAGATGCAGTCGCAGGTGGGTGTCGAGGCGTACGACGAGGGCGCGCGCATCATCTCCTCGTTCTTCCGCTCCGAGCTCGAGCAGTACCTCACGGACGACCTCGACCCGCTGGGCCGAGCGATCATCGACGTGGTGCTGAAGGACGGCTCGGTCGAGGACTACGAGGCGCTCACGCCCCTGCACCTGTGAGCTGACACCTGGCGCGTGTGGGTGGCCGGGTCGAACATGCGTTCGTGGAGTCCCGGCATGCGACGATCCTGCACGCCGACCTCGACGCGTTCTACGCGTCGGTCGAGCAGCGTGACGACCCGCGCCTGCGCGGGCGTCCCGTCGCGGTCGGCGGGGGCGTCGTGCTCGCCGCGTCGTACGAGGCGAAGCGGCGCGGCGTGCGGACCGCGATGGGCGGCCGGCAGGCGCGCGGTCTGTGCCCCGACCTGATCGTCGTGCGGCCACGGTTCGACGCGTACGTCGAGGCGAGCCGCGAGGTGTTCGCGATCTTCCGGGACGTGACGCCGCAGGTGCAGGGCGTGTCGATCGACGAGGCGTTCCTCGACGTGCGAGGGCTGCGCCGCGCCGACCCGAGCGCGCCCGCCGAGCACGCCGCACGGGTCCGCACCCGGGTGCGCGACGAGGTCGGGCTGCCCATCACGGTCGGGGTCGCGCGCACGCCGTTCCTCGCGAAGGTCGCCAGCCGCGTCGCGAAACCCGACGGGCTCCTCGTCGTCGCACCCGACGACGAGGACGCGTTCCTGCACCCGCTGCCCGTCGAGACCCTGTGGGGCGTCGGCGAGAGCACGGCGACGCGGCTGCACGGGTACGGGCTGCGCACCGCCGGCGACGTCGCGGCACTCGACGAGCGCGTGCTGCGCGGGCTGCTGGGGCCTGCGGCCGGCTCGCACCTGTACGCGGTCGTGCACGGCCGCACGCCGGAGCGCGTGGTCACCGACCGGGCGCGCGGCTCGGTCGGCGCCCAGCGCGCGCTCGGCCGGGGGCCGCACTCCCCCGAGGACGTGCGCGCCGCCCTCCTGGGACTCGTGGACCGGGTCTGCCGCCGGATGCGCGCCGGGCACCTGACGGCACGGACCGTCGTGCTGCGGCTGCGGTTCGCCGACTTCTCGCGCGCGACCCGGTCACGGTCGCTCGCGTTCGGCACCGCCTCGAGCGACGAGCTGCGTGACGCGGCGCTGGGGCTGCTCGACGCGGCCCGGGACCTCGTCGCGGCGCGAGGGATCACGCTCGTCGGTGTCGCGCTCACCGGGCTCGCGAGCGACACCGTCGTGCAGCCTCCGCTGCCGCTGTCGCCGCCGCACGACGAGCTCGACCGCACGGTCGACTCGCTCGCGGACCGGTTCGGCTCCCGCGCCGTGCAGCGCGCGAGCCTGCTCGTCGTCGGCGACGGGTTCGAGGCCCCGCAGCTCGACGACGTGACGCGACCGACACGCGGACCTGCGCAGGTCACGGCCCGCGGACGCCGATGATCTGGTCGCAGGCGCGCAGGTGGCGCGCCGGAGTCGACAGGGTGGGGACGGGTGCACGGCTGGAGGCGCGGGCGGGTCCGGCCGGTGCGCGCCGTGGCGGGACTGCTCGCGGCACTCACGCTCGCCGGCTGCTCGGACGTCTCGCTCGGCCCGTCGACCCAGCCGGCGGAACGCCCTCCCGCGACCGCGTCGGCGGACCCGACCGCACCGGCGGACCCGACCGCATCGGCACGCGGGAACGCGGCTCCGCCCGCTCCCACCGCCACCACGGACCCCGGGCCGGCGGTCGCAGCGCTCGACCGGCTCGTCGTCGCGGGCCGGGCCCCGCTCACCGGGTACGACCGCGACCTGTTCGGGTATCGCGCGGTCGACGCGGACCGCAACGGGTGCGACACGCGCAACGACATCCTGCGCCGCGACCTCGTCGACGCCGTGGTGCGCGCCGACGGGTGCGTGGTGCTCTCCGGCACGCTCGTCGACCCGTACTCGGGCCGGACGATCGCCTTCGAGCGCGGTGCCGCGACGTCGGGGGCGGTGCAGGTCGACCACGTGGTCGCGCTCGCCGACGCGTGGCAGAAGGGTGCGCAGCGGTGGGACGCGGCGACGCGTGAGGCGTTCGCGAACGACCCGCTCAACCTGCTCGCCGTCGACGGCACGTTGAACGCCGCGAAGGGCTCGGGTGACGCTGCCACGTGGTTGCCGCCCGCGCGCGGCTCGCGGTGCGCGTACGTCGCGCGGCAGGTCGCGGTGAAGCAGGCCTACGCACTGCGGGTCACGGCCGCCGAGCACGACGCGATCGCGCGCGTGCTGCGCTCCTGCCCCGGCGAGGCCCTCCCCCCACCCAGCCCGGTCACGCCCCGCCGCGCGACGACCGGCGGGGCGCCGACTCCGCCACCGGCCGGGTCCTTCGCGAGCTGCGCGGACGCCCGCGCCGCGGGTGCGGCACCCCTCCACGCGGGCGACCCGGGGTACCGCCCCGGGCTCGACGGGGACGGCGACGGGATCGCCTGCGAGTAGCAGCGGCACACGCGCGTCGTCGGCCGCACGATCGCGACCCCTGGTAATTCGCTCGCCCCGAGGACGACCCCCGTGCGAGGCTCGGACGTCCTTGTCGTCGACCTAGGTGGTGATCATGACGGGCACCCGGTTCGCGCCGCACCAGCCGCGCTGACCCGAAGCCCCGCCGCGTCGGCGAGGGCACCGGGTTCGCGCACTCGTCGAACCCCGGGAGCTCGTATGTCCACGCCCACCACCTCCGCGCGCGCCCACGCGCGCTCCAGCCTCACCTTCACCGACGTCACCTTCGTCCACCCGGACGGCGCGGTCACGCTCGACGGCGTCACAGGGTCTTTCGGGCCCGGCCGCACGGGCCTGCTCGGCGCCAACGGCTCCGGCAAGTCGACCCTGCTGCGCCTGGCCGCGGGTCACCTCGCGCCGACGACCGGCACGGTCACCGCCGCGGGCGACGTCGCCTACCTGCCGCAGCACGTCGCGCTCGACACGACGTCGACGGTCGCGGACCTCCTCGGCGTCGGGGCCACGCTCGCCGCGCTGCGCGCGATCGAGTCGGGCGACTCCCGCGAGGAGCTGTTCGAGGCGGTCGGCGACGCGTGGGACGTCGAGTCCCGAGCCGCCGAGGCGCTGCGCCCGATCGGCCTGGACGCCCGCGACCTGGACCGGGCGTCGGCGACGCTGTCGGGAGGAGAGGCCGTGCTCGTCGCGGTCACGGGGCTTCGCCTGCGCCGGGCGGCGGTCACGTTGCTCGACGAGCCCACGAACAACCTCGACCGGGACGCACGTGCCGCGCTCCGCTCCGAGCTGCGCGCGTGGCCCGGCGCGCTCGTCGTCGTGTCGCACGACGTCGCGCTGCTCGAGGAGATGGACGAGGTCGCCGAGCTGTACGCGCACCGCCTGACGGTGCACGGCGGCCCGTACTCGTCGTGGCGGTCCTGGCTCGACACCGAGCAGGCAGCCGCGGCCCGCGCCGCGCGGTCGGCGGAGCAGCAGGTCAAGGTCGAGAAGCGGCAGCGGGTCGAGGCCGAGACCAAGCTCGCACGCCGTGCCCGGCAGGGACGGGCCATGGCGGCGAACGCCAAGGCCGCGCCGATCGTGCTCAACGCCTGGGCGTCGAAGTCCGAGGTCTCGGCCGGCCGGCACCGGCGCACCATGGACGAGCGGCTCGCGACGAGCCGTGCGGCCGCGGACGCGGCGGCGGCCCGGCTGCGGGACGACGAGGCGGTCCACCTCGACCTGCCCGACCCGGACGTCCCACGCGGACGGCGCATCGCCGAGCTGCCGGGCGCTGCGGACGTCGCGGGTGGTGTCGTGCGGGTCCAGGGGCCCGAGCGGGTGGGCGTCGTCGGCGCGAACGGCGTCGGCAAGACGACGCTGGTCGAGCTGCTGGTCGGCACCGCGGCGGACCGACCCGACCTGCCCGTCGACCCGGACCGCGTGCGCCGGTTCACGCACCTCGTCGGCTACCTCCCCCAGCGGTCGTGGCACCTGGACGACGAGGACAGCGCGCTGACGATCGTCGGCGCGGCGGCGCCCACGGTGCCGGATCGTGAGCTGCGCAACCGGCTCGCACGCCTGCTCCTGCGCGGCGACACCGTGCACCGGCCGGTCGGGACCCTCTCCGGCGGCGAGCGGTTCCGGGTCGCGCTCGCACGGCTCCTGCTCGCCGACCCCACGCCCCAGCTGCTGGTGCTCGACGAGCCGACGAACGACCTGGACCTGACCACGGTCGACCAGCTCGTCGCCGCGCTCGACGCCTACCGGGGGGCGCTGGTCGTCGTCAGCCACGACGAGCACTTCCTGGGGCGGCTCGGCCTGGACCGCGTGCTCGAGCTCGGGCCGGACGGCGCTCTGCGCGAGGTGACCCTCCCGCACTGACCGGTCGGGACGGTGCACCGTCCCTGCGCCCGCGCGTCAGCGCGTGGGCGCAGGGACGTCCGGCTCGTCGAGCAGACGCTCGTCGCGGCTGCGCGGCTGCGGCACGACCGCCTCGACGACGAGCGACCCCTCGGCGGGGCCCTCCACGAGGACCGGTTCGACGCCCGACCGGGGCTGCGGACCGGACGCCGGGCGGGCGACGGCCATCGCCCGGTGCGCGCGCAGGTACGCGGGCACCAGCAGCACCACGGCACCGACCCAGGCGAGCGGGTTGCTCCAGACGACGCCCGCGTACCCGAACGCCGAGCCGAGGACCATCGCCGCACCGACCCGCATCACCAGCTCGATGATCCCCGTGATCGTCGGCACGGCCGCCTGCCCGAGCCCCTGCAGCGCGCCGCGCAGCACGAACAGGACGCCGAGCAGGCAGTACATCGCCCCGTTCACCGTGAGGAACTGCGCGGCCATGTCGACCACGCGCTGCTCGCCGGGCCCGACGAACAGCTCGACGATCATCCCGCCGAAGCCGACCAGCACGACGCCCAGGACGAGCGACCCGGCGACCGACATCCCGACGCCCTGGACGACGCCGCGACGGATCCGGTCCGGGCGTCCCGCACCGAGGTTCTGGGCCGTGAACGTGGAGACCGCCAGGCCGAGCGACGCGAGGAGCGCGACGGCCAGGCCGTCGACCCGGGCGGCCGTGGTGTACGCCGCGACCGCGTCCGCACCGAGCTCGTTCAGGCGCAGCTGCACCGCGAGCGCGCCGATGGCGATGATCGAGGCCTGGAAGCCCATCGGCAGGCCGAGCCGCAGGTGACGCGTCACGTCCTCGCGGGTCAGCCGGAAGTCGGCTCGGCCCACGTGCAGGACGGGGACGCGCTTGCTGACGTACCAGAGGCACAGCGCGACGGACACGCCCTGGGAGACGAGGGTCGCGAGCGCCGCGCCACCGACCCCGTACCCGGCGCCACGCACGATCGCGAGCACGAGCAGGATATTCAGCACGCAGCTCACCGCGAGGAACACCAGCGGCGTGCGGGAGTCACCGATCGCGCGGATCACCGCCGCGAGGAAGTTGTAGAACATGGTGGTGACGGAGCCCGCGAAGCTCACGACCGCGAAGGTGTGCGCCTGGTCGAACAGCTCGGGCGGCGTCTGCAGGAGGCGCAGCGCCGGCCCGGTCAGGAGCACGGCGCCGACCGAGATCACGACGCTGGCGACGCCCGTGAGGACCGCACCGGTGGCCACCGACCGCCGCACGGCCGCGTGGTCACCGGCGCCGAACGCCTGAGCGGTCGGGATCGCGAAGCCCGAGGTCATCCCCCACGCGAACCCGATCAGCAGGAACAACAGGCTGCCCGTCGACCCGACCGCGGCGAGCGCGTCGACCCCGAGCGTGCGGCCGACGATCATGGCGTCGGCGATCTGGTAGAGCTGCTGGACGACGTTGCCGATGAGCAGCGGGATGCAGAAGACGAGGATGACGCGCCAGGGGCGGCCGGTCGTGAGGACCTTGGCCATGAGGGAACAGCGCTCCGGGGGGTCGGGTGGGCGGGCCCGACGAGGTCGACCCCACGCACCGGCGCGGTGAGCCGACCTGCGCCGCGCGAGGTCGTATCGATACGATCGTATCGTTACGACCGTCGCTCACCAGTGATTTTCCGGGGTTCTCTCGCAGACGACGATGTCGGTCCGCTCACACCCGCCCGGGCAACCTCACCGGGCGCCACCCCGAGGTCAGGCGACCGGGGCCACCTCGTCCTCGTCCGCCGGCAGGAGCGACGCCGCCCCGACAATCTCCAGGACGTCCCGGACCGCCCGGCTCGGGTCACGCAGCGACAGCACGAGCCCCGACTCCCGCGCCGCGCGCAACAGCTGCATCACGAACGCGAGCCCGGACGAGTCGATGAACGTCACCTCGGACGCGTCGATCACGATCGGGAAGTCGCTCGTGAGGGCCGCGACCATCGAGCTGCTCGCCTGCTCCCGGAGCGCGACGTCGACCTCCCCGACCATGCGGACGACCGTCAGCCCGGGCTCCGCCTCGACGCGGATCTCCCCCGCAGCGACCACTTCGTCTCCTCGTCCGCCCTCGACCTCACTCGCAGCCGGTGTGACAGTACGCGCTCGCGGCGCGCCCGCCACCCGTGCGGGAGCGATCCCGCTCACACCGTCACCGGGACAACGCCCCGGGCACCCGTCTCGTTCCCGACGGGGTGCACGCGCGCACGGGTGAAGCTCGGGCACGTCCTTGCCCCAGCGGGCCCGACGGTGCTGAGCTCGACCCGTGGAGGCGCGCCCGCGGACGGTCGACGTCCGGTCACCGGACCGGACCTTCTGGAGCTGCTTCACCCGCGCGAGCGACCCCCTGGGCAACCTCTACGGCGACGTCCTCGGCACGAGGTACGAGTACGACTCCCACGTCGTCAACCACACGCGGGTGTCCGTCGGCGACGTCCTCGTCCTGCGTGACGACCACCTCGTCCTCGGGTTCGGGGTCGTCGACCACGTCACCAGCCGCGACGGGGTCACGATCATGGAGCGGTGCGTGCGCTGCGAGTCCAGCGACCTGTCCACGCGCGCACGCAAGAGCCCCCGCTACCGGTGCAACGACTGCAAGGAGGAGTTCGACGAGCCGCACCTCGTCCCGAAGGACGTGACCCTGTACGTCGCGGACTACTCGACATGGTGGACGAGCCTGAGCTCCCCTGCGCCGGTCAAGGCCCTCGAGTCGCTGTACGCGGGACGTGACAGGCAGAACGCGATCCGCCGGCTCGACCCGGTTCCGACGATCGAGATGCTGGCCTTCCACAGCGGTGTCGAGGGGGCGCTGCAGCTGGACATCCTGGTCGAGTCACGCGACCTGCCCGGCGGTCACGTCGAGGTGGTCGCACGACAGCGGGTCGGTCAGCAGAGGTTCCGCGACGCGATGTTCGACAGGTTCGGCACGACGTGCGCGATCACCGGCACGCAGCCACGCGAGGTGCTCGACGCGGCACACCTGTACTCGTACGCCGACCACGGCGAGCACCACGTCGACGGAGGGCTGCTGCTCCGCGCGGACGTGCACCGCCTGTTCGACCGGCTCCTGGTGACGATCGACCCCGAGTCGTGGCACTCGGTCGTGGCACCTCCCCTTCTCTCGCGCTACCCCTCACTGCGTCAGCTGGACGCCGCTCCCGTCCGCGTCCCGATCGAGCTGCGCCCGTCGCCGGACCTGCTCGCCGAGCACCACCGGTCGTCCCGACGGCGCTGGAAGGACCTCGTCCCGGTCTAGGGCGCAGCGTCGTCGCGGACTCGCGCGACGCGCGACCGACCCGCTTGCGGCGAGGTGGGGGCGGACAGGACGGGCTGCGGTCGCACCAGGTACCGGACACCGAGGTGCGATGTCCACTCGACGCCGCCGTCCGGAACACTGCGCCGCGCCTTCCACAGACCTTTCGTCTTGAGGTCATGGTGCCCCTTGCAGAGCGGTTGGAGGTTGTCGGCGCGGGTCTGCGGCGGGTCCCCGCTCGCCGCCGCGGCGGCCGGCGCCTCGCGCCAAGGCTCGACGTGGTCGAGCTCGCACGAGGCGGCCGGGCGGACGCAGCCGGGGAACGTGCAGGTCTGGTCCCGCGCCGAGACGTGCCCGCCGAGCACGCGGCCCGGCCGGTACGCGCGGGTGGACCGTTCGACGAGCGTCCCGTCCAGGGGGTCGGTCAGCAGGCGTCGCCAGGTGGCGTCCTGCGCGACCTGGCGTGCGACATCGGCGGGCAGCGGCCCGTACCCGGCGAGCTCGGCGGGGTTCTCGTCGAGGCCGAGCAGCGTCGAGGCCGCGACGGTCACCTGGACCTGCGGACGCGCGCCGCGCCTGCCGGGCACGGACGTCCCGCACGGGAGGGTCCCCTGGTCGGCGATCGTCCGGAAGATCGACACGAGCACGTCGGCGCGTCGCTGGTCGCGTGTGCGGTGGTCGTGGGCGTCGACGGGCTCGGTCGCCGCGTCGAGCACGGCCTTCACGAGCATGGCGTCCGGCGCAGGCACGAAGGCCGACACCCAGGCCATGCCGTCCGGCGCCCACCCGGTCTCGACGCGCCGCTGCTCGACGGCCCGGCGCGACCGTTCGCGCGCCGCGGCGGGGTCGACGGCGATGACCTCGCGCCGTACGACACGCCGCAGCTGCGTCGGCGTGAGGTCGCCGGCCCTCTCGGCCGCGATCTGCGCCACCGCGTTCGCTGCGGCGTCGACAGCCGCCACGTCGGGCAGCGCGTCGGTGCCGACGACGAGCGCGGCGAGCTCGTCGAGGACGGCGTCGACCTTGCGCGAGTCCATCGCACCGTCACGCAGCGCGGTCTCGACGGCGGGGAGCTCACCGAGGCCCGCGGCTCGTGAGACGAGCACCTGCGCGGCGGTGCGAGTGCTCGCGAGCGCCGAGGCGATCTCGTCGGCGAGCACGCCTGTCGCGTCGTACCCGCGCGCGACGAGGTCGCGGACCGCGCGCGCCTGCGCGGCGAGGGCCACCCCGACGAGCTGCTGCCACCCGACGACCTGCTCGAGGAGCGCGACGTCGTCGGCATCGCCCGCCTGCATGGCCTCCAGGAGCGCCGCGAGCTCGGACGCGGTCGCCCCGGGTCGCGGGAACACCGGCGGATGGGCCGGCCACTCGACCAGGGTGCGGCCGGGCATGGACGCGCGCATCGGCACCGATGTCTCCCGCACCGGACTCACCTCCTCCCCACTCCTCGAACAAGTGTTCCATCCGGCACGCACCCGCAAGGCCTCGGCGCGACATCTGTGGACGGGCTGTCGCACCAGGCGTCACCCCGCGCACCACGAAGGGCCCCGACCGCCCGCAGGCGATCGGGGCCCTTCGTGGTGCGCAGACGCCCGGAAGGCCGGCGTCAGCCCACCGCGACCGGCTCACGGCTCGCGGCCGGGTCCTGCGCCTCGACGACCGTCACGGGCTCGTCGTCGGAGAACAGGTCCTCCACCGACGCGGACCGGTACCGGTCGAGGTCGAGGATGCCCTCGCGCCGTGCGACGACGGTCGGCACGAGCGCCTGGCCCGCGACGTTCACGGCGGTGCGGCCCATGTCGAGGATCGGGTCGATCGCGAGCAGCAGCCCGACGCCGGCGAGCGGCAGCCCCAGGGTCGAGAGCGTGAGCGTGAGCATGACGACCGCGCCGGTGAGACCGGCGGTGGCCGCGGACCCGACGACGGACACGAACGCGATGAGCAGGTAGTCGGTGACGGACAGGTCGATCCCGAAGATCTGGGCGACGAAGATCGCGGAGATGGCCGGGTAGATCGAGGCGCAACCGTCCATCTTGGTCGTCGCGCCGAGCGGCACGGCGAACGACGCGTACGAGGACGGCACGCCGAGGTTCCGCTCGGTGACGCGCTGCGTCACGGGCAGCGTGCCGACCGAGGACCGCGAGACGAACGCGAGCTGGATCGCGGGCCACGCGCCGCGGAAGAACGACAGCACGTGCAGCCCGTGCGCCCGCAGGATCACGGGGTACACGACGAGCAGCACGACGAGCAGGCCGGTGTAGATCGCGGCGGCGTAGGTGGCGAGCGGCGAGAGCAGGTCCCACCCGTAGGTGGCGACGGCCTTGCCGATGAGCCCGAGGGTCCCGAGCGGCGCGAGGCGGATGACCCACCACAGGACCTTCTGGACCACGGCGAGCGCGGACCGGTTGAACGCGAGGAACGGCTCGGCCGCCTTGCCGGTGCGCAGCGCGGCGATGCCGACGACGAGCGCGACGACGACGATCTGCAGCACGTTGAACGAGATCGACGTGCTCGCGGTGCCGTCCTCGACCTGGGTCGAGGCGCCGAGACCGAGGAAGTTGCCCGGGATCAGACCGTTGAGGAAGTCGATCCAGGAGCCGGTCCTGGTGGGCTCGCTGCCGGTGCTCGGGTCGAGGGTGGAGCGCGCGCCGGGCTGGAACAGCAGCCCGAGGCCGATGCCCACGGCGACCGAGATCGCGGCGGTGACGGCGAACCACAGCAGCGTCTGGCCCGCGAGGCGGGCGGCGTTGGTGACGTGCCGCAGGTTCGCGATGGACGCGACGATGGCGAGGAAGACGAGCGGCGGGACGATCGCCTTGAGGAGGGTGACGAACGACGACCCGATGGTGTCGAGCGTCGTCGTCAGCCAGTTCTCGGAGCCGTCGGCGACGGGTCCCAGCCGGAGGGCGACCCAGCCGAGCAGCACGCCGAGGGCGAGGCCGAGCACCACCTGGACGGTGAAGGAGGGGAACCGCCGCCGCGTGCGGGCGGTCGGAGGGGTGGACGTGTCGGACACGTGGAGACCTTTCGAGGGCGCACGACGACGCGCGTCGTGCCGCGATCAGAGGGACGGCACCGGGGCCGGGCGGAGCCCGACGAACGTGCGCGGGCCGCGAGGGCGCGGCAGGGAGGACCGACGCAGGAGGTCGGTGCGGGGCGCGGGCGTGACGCCGGCGCGAGGAAGGGTCAGGCCGGGCGGGCCGGGCTCACCAGCTGCGTGCGCGGCGACAGAGCGCGCTGGCGACCAGGGACAGGTCGACGGCACGGCGCTCGGTCAGGTTCCACGCGCTCACGCGGAGCAGCTCCTCGGGGACGGGAGTTCGTCGAGAACTCGTCGGGCGCGTCTCGTCGTCCCAGGTCCGGGACGACAGCGCCCGTCGAGTGTACGACGACCGATTCATCCCACCAAAGAGCCAGGTCAGCCGGGCCGCACCGGCGTCCGCGCCGGCTCCTGGGCCTTCCCGACCCGCGAGTGCGCGCGGGAGTAGGTGAAGTAGATGACGAACCCGATCGCGAGCCACACGACGAACCGCAGCCACGTCTCGACGGGCAGGTTGAGCGCGAGGTAGAGGCAGATGGCGGCCGAGGCGATCGGCAGCACCGGCACCCACGGCACCCGGAACGCGCGCGGCAGGTCCGGGCGGGTGCGCCGGAGCACGATGACCCCGATGCTGACCAGGACGAACGCCGACAGCGTCCCGATGTTGACCATCTCCTCGAGCACGCCCACGGGGGTCAGCCCGGCGACGACCGCGCACACCGCCGTGACGATCGCGGTGATGACCCACGGCGTGCGGAACGTCGGGTGGACCTTCGCGAGGCCGGGCGGCAGCAGGTGGTCGCGGCTCATCGCGAACATCACGCGGGACGCGCCGATCATGAGCGTCAGCACCACGGTGGTCAGCCCCGCGACCGCGCCCGCGGAGATCACGGTCGCCATCCAGTCCTGCCCGTGCACCTCGAACGCGTTGGCGAGGGCGGCCTCGGGCGACAGCTCGTCGAACGGCACCATCCCGGTCACGACGAGCGCGACCGCGCAGTACAGGACCGTGCAGATGAGGAGCGAGCCGATGATGCCGATCGGCAGGTCACGCTTCGGGTTGCGGGTCTCCTCGGCGGTCGTCGCGACGACGTCGAACCCGATGTAGGCGAAGAACACGAGCGCCGCCCCCGCGAAGATCCCGCCCACGCCGAACGCGGCGGGCTCGATGCCGAGCATCGCCTGGAGCAGGGGCTGCGTGAGTCCGGAGGTGGTCTCGGTGGGCTGCGACGGCGGCACGAACGGCTCGTAGTTGGCCGCCGAGACGAACTGGATGCCCGCGAAGATCACGAACAGCACGATGAACAGCTTGATCCCGACGAGCACGAGGTTGACCCGCATGGACTCCTTGATGCCGATCGTGATGAGCCCGCCGAGCACGAGGACCAGCACCACCGCCGGCACGTCCACCACGCCGCCGTACCCGATCGACTCGGGGATGTCGAGGCCGACCTGGGACAGGAACGTGCCGAGGTACGCGCTCCACCCCTGCGCGACGACGCTCGCGCCGAGGAACATCTCGAGCAGCAGGTCCCACCCGACGATCCAGGCGAGCAGCTCCCCGAGGCTCGCGTAGCTGAAGGTGTACGCGGAGCCGGACACCGGCACGGTGGACGCGAACTCGGCGTAGCACATCGCGGCGAGCGCGCAGCAGACCGCCGCGACCACGAACGACAGGACGATCGCCGGGCCGGCGGTCTCGTGCGCCGCGCGCCCGGTGAGCGTGAAGATGCCGGCACCGATGACGACGCCGACGCCGAAGACGATGAGGTCGAGCGGCCCGAGCGACCGCTTGAGCTGGTACTCGGGCTCGTCGGCGTCGGCCAGCGACTGCTCGATCGTCTTCGTCCGCAGCAAGCTCATGCGCCGTCTCCCTCGTCCGTCCGCCCCGCCGGCTGCGAGCAAGTCTGGCGCAGGCGACCCGCGTGCGCGCGGTGTCGGTGACCAGAATGTCCCAGGTCGCGCACGGCGAGAAGGGACGTCAGTCCGACGAGGTGCGGCGCTCCGCGATGTACGCGAGGCGCCGCAGCGACTCGGTGTTGCGCGCGCGCAGCACGGCCGCGCGCAGGGGCCGCGGCACGAGCGTGCCCGGACCTCGGACCGCGTCCTCGTCGATGCGGACCAGGCACCCGTCGCCGCTCGCCTTGACGCGGATCGAGATGGCGGCCTCCCCCGCGGGCCAGCCGCGCGCCACGAGGTCGATGCCGTGCTCGGGGTCCCACGTGCGCACGTCGGTGACGTCGTCGAGGAGCGCGGGCCACAGGCCCACGGAGTGCTCGATCCGGGCTCCCTCGACGGGCCAGTCGGGGCTGACCGACCGGATCCGCGACGTCCCGACGACCCAGGCGGCGTAGCTCCAGCCGTCGGCGAGGACGTCGAGCACCGCGGCGGGTGCGCAGCTCATGCGTCGCACGACCGTGACCATGGTTCCCCCCTCCGTCGCCGCCCCCCGTCCGAGGGTGGGGTCCATGGTGCGTCCCGCGCGCCGGTGCCGCGACCGGGAGCCGCTCGACGCGCGAAACCGACCGGGTGCAGGTAGGAACGACGACCATGGTGACGATCGGGTTCCACCACTCGCACGAGCAGGTCCACCCCGGCCGGCTGCTCGCCGCCGCGCAGCGCGCGCAGGAGGTGGGCTTCGACGCGGGCATGTGCTCGGACCACTTCGCGCCGTGGAGCGCGACGCAGGGCCACTCCGGGTTCGCGTGGTCGTGGCTGGGTGCTGCGCTCGCGACGACGCGCCTGCCGTTCGGCGTGGTCAACGCGCCCGGCCAGCGCTACCACCCCGTGATCGTCGCGCAGGCCGCGGCGACGCTCGCGGCGATGTTCCCGGGGCGGTTCTGGGTCGCGCTGGGCTCGGGCGAGAACCTCAACGAGCACGTCACCGGTGACGGCTGGCCCGCCAAGGGGGTGCGCGACGCCCGGCTGCGCGAGTGCGTCGGGGTGATCCGGGCGCTGCTCGCGGGCGAGGAGGTCTCGCACGACGGCCTGGTCCGCGTGGACCGCGCGAAGCTGTGGACGCTGCCCGACGAGCCGCCGAAGCTGGTCGGCCCCGCGGTGACGCCCGCGACCGCAGCCGCCCACGCGCAGTGGGCCGACGGCCTGGTCACGGTGAACCAGCATCCGGAGCGTCTGCGCGAGGTCGTGGGTGCGTACCGGGAGGCGGGCGGACGCGGCACGGTCGCGCTGCAGGTGCACGTGAGCTGGTCCCCGGACCCGGACGAGGCGCTCGCGGTCGCGCGGGAGCAGTGGGGGGTGCAGGTGTTCGGGCCGCCGCTCGCGTGGGACCTCGACACCCCGGAGGCGTTCGACTCGCTCGCGCCGCACGTGTCCGACGACGCGGTGCGCGCGTCGGTGCTCGTGGAGCACGACCCGGCTCGGCTCGCGGACCGGCTCGCGGACCTCGTCGGGATCGGGTTCGACGCGGTCTACGTGCACCAGGTGGCGACCGACCCGCGGGTGTCGGACGACAAGCACCCCAGCGCCGCGCCGACGGCGACGCCGCGCGACGCGACGCTCGACCGGTTCCTCGACATGGCCGGCGAGCACCTGCTCCCGGCGCTGCGGGAGGTGCGCGCATGAGGGTCCGCGACACGGGCGACCTGTGGTGGAAGACCGCGGTGATCTACTGCCTGGACATCGAGACGTTCATGGACTGGGACGACGACGGCGTCGGCGACGTGCACGGCCTGACGCAGCGCATCGACCACCTCGCGGACCTGGGGGTCACGTGCCTGTGGCTCATGCCGTTCTACCCGACCGCGGACCGCGACGACGGCTACGACATCACGGACTTCCTGGGCGTGGACCCGCGGCTGGGCGACGCGGGTGACCTCGTCGAGCTGGTGCGCACGGCGCGCGACCGGGGCATCCGGGTGATCGCGGACCTCGTCGTGAACCACACGAGCGACCGGCACCCGTGGTTCCGCTCGGCGCGCCGGTCGAAGGACTCGCCGTACCGCGACTACTACGTGTGGTCGGCGACGAAGCCGCCGGACACGAGCGACCAGGTGGTGTTCCCCGACCAGGAGCAGGGCATCTGGACGCTCGACGAGGCGACCGGCGAGTGGTACCGGCACCGGTTCTACCGGCACCAGCCGGACCTCAACACCGCGAACCCCCGGGTGCGCGACGAGATCGCGAAGGTGGTCAGCTACTGGACGCAGCTCGGGCTGTCGGGGTTCCGGGTCGACGCCGTGCCGTTCTTCCTGGCGGACACCGCCAAGTCCCCGCACGACGACCTGGAGGACCCGCACGACTACCTGCGCGACCTGCGCTCGTTCCTCACGCGCCGCAACGGTGAGGCGATCCTCATGGGCGAGGTCAACCTCCCGTACGAGCAGCAGCGCCGGTTCTTCGGTGACGACGACGGGGACGGGACCGCGGACGGCACCGAGCTGACGCTGCAGTTCGATTTCGTCGGGATGCAGCAGCTGTACCTGTCGCTGGCCCGTCAGGACGCGCGCCCGCTCGCGACGACGCTCGCCGGGCGGCCGACCATCCCGCACGACGCGCAGTGGGCGACGTTCGTGCGCAACCACGACGAGCTGACGCTCGACAAGCTGTCCGACGACGAGCGCGCCGAGGTGTTCGCGGCGTTCGGCCCCGACCCGGACATGCAGCTGTACGGGCGTGGCCTGCGCCGACGGTTGCCCACCATGCTCGACGGCGACCCGCGGCACGTGCGGATGGTGTACTCGCTGCTGTTCTCGCTGCCGGGCACGCCGGTGCTGTTCTACGGCGAGGAGATCGGCATGGGCGAGAACCTCGCGGCCGAGGGCCGGCTCGCGGTGCGCACGCCGATGCAGTGGAACGAGGGGCACAACGGCGGGTTCAGCCGCGCGGCGCCGTCCCGGCTGCCGGGGCCGGTCGTCGAGGACGGGTACGCGCCCGTGCACGTCAACGTCGCGGCGCAACGCCGCGACCCGGACTCGCTGCTGACGTTCGTCACGACGCTCACGCACCGGTATAGGGAGTGCCCCGAGCTGGGGTGGGCGCGCGAGGTGGAGATCCTCGACCAGCCGCACGACTCGGTGCTCGCGCACCGGGTGACCTGGGGGGACGGGTCGATGGTCGCGCTGCACAACTTCGCGCCGCGCGCGGTCACGGTGCCGCTGCGCCTCCCGGACTGCGTGCCTGAGGACGACGGACCGGCGGTGCGGCTCGCGGACCTGCTGCAGGCGGGCGACACCGAGCTCGACGAGCGCGGCCGGGCCGAGCTCGAGCTGCCGGCGTACGGCTACCGGTGGCTGCGCGTGGTGCGGGACGGGGACCGTCGGCTCCTGTGAGGCGGCCCCTGGAGGGCGGCACGGCGGCGGGCTCGGGCGTGAGTGACGAGACAGCCGAGCGACACGGTCCCGACGCCGCGCCAGGCATATAGTGGACGCCGTGTCCACGAATTCGGCGCCGCGCCGCGGCCGACCCCGGTCGGCCGAGCGACGGCGCGCGGTCCTGGACGCCGCGGCGGAGCTCGCGCTCACCAGCGCGGCGCTGCCGACGATGGACGCGATCGCGTCCCGCGCGGGCGTCTCACGCACGACCCTCTACAAGTGGTGGCCCTCCACGGCGGCCGTGCTGCTCGAGGGGCTCCTCGAGCGCTTCCACGCGAGCATCGAGTTCGACGACGACATGCCGGTGCGCGACGCGCTCACCGCGCAGGTCGACGCCCTGGTCCACCTGCTGCGCGACACCCCCGCGGGCGGGCTCATCCGCCAGCTCATGGCGGCCTCGATCAGCGACGCCGCGACCAGCACCGCGCTGCTCGACCAGTGGATGGAGCCGCGCCGACAGGCCGCCCTGCACCACGTGGCGCGCGGCGTCGCGGCGGGCGAGCTGCACGCGGGCACGGACCCCGACCTCGTCGTCGACGCGCTGTTCGCGCCCGCTTACCACAGGCTGGTGTGGGGGCACGCCCCGCTCGACGACGACCTCGCCGAGTCCGTGTGCGCCCTCGTCTGGCCCGCGATCGCCGTGCCCACCTCACGACCCGCGGCAGACCCCGCCGCACCACCGGCTCCAGACCGAGGGGAACACGCATGACCACCGTCGCGAAGAACATGGTCGACACGCTCGTCGCCTCCGGCGTGCAGCGCGTCTACGGCATCCCGGGCGACTCGCTCAACGGGTTCACCGACGCGCTGCGCGGATCGGGGATCGACTGGGTGCACGTGCGCCACGAGGAGGCCGCGGCGTTCGCGGCGGGTGCCGAGGCGGCTCTCACCGGTGAGCTCGCGGTCTGCGTCGGCTCGTGCGGCCCGGGCAACCTGCACCTCATCAACGGCCTGTTCGACGCGCAGCGCTCGGGCGTCCCGGTGCTCGCGATCGCCGCGCACATCCCCACGTCGGAGATCGGCTCCGGGTACTTCCAGGAGACCCACCCGCAGGAGCTGTTCCGCGAGTGCTCCGTGTACGTCGAGTACGCGGCCTCCCCCGTCCAGATGCCGCGCGTCATGCGCGCCGCGATGCAGGCCGCGGTGGAGAAGAAGGGCGTCGCCGTCGTCGTCATCCCCGGCGACGTCGCGCTCGCCGACGCGCTCGACGAGACCGCGACGGCCGTGCGCGCGTCGCGGCCGCGCATCATCCCGTCCGACGACGAGCTCGCGCAGGCCGCGCGGCTCCTCGACGAGGCGAAGCGGGTGACCATCCTCGCCGGCGCCGGCACCGAGGGTGCGCACGCCGAGCTCATCGCACTCGCCGACACGCTCGGCGCGCCCATCGTGCACACGCTGCGTTCCAAGCACCTCGTCGAGCACGACAACCCGTTCGACGTCGGCATGACCGGGCTGCTCGGCTTCGCGTCCGGGTACAAGGCCATGGAGTCGTGCGACACCCTGCTCATGCTCGGCACCGACTTCCCGTACCAGCCGTTCCTGCCCGAGAAGGCCAAGGTCATCCAGGTCGACATCCGCGGCGAGCGGCTCGGCCGCCGCGCACACCTGGCGCTCGGCCTCGTCGGCGACGTCCGCGAGACACTCCTGGGCCTGCAGCCGCTGCTGCGCCGGCACGACGACCGCGGCCACCTCGAGGAGGCGCTCGCGCACTACGCCAAGACGCGCACCAAGCTCGACGACCTCGCGACCCCGCGCAAGGGTGACCAGCCCCTGCACCCCCAGTACGTCGCGAGGCTGATCGACGAGATCGCGTCCGACGACGCCGTGTTCATCCCGGACGTGGGCTCGCCCGTCATCTGGGCCGCCCGCTACCTCACGATGAACGGCAGGCGCCGCGTGATCGGCTCGTTCATCCACGGCTCGATGGCGAACGCGCTCCCGCAGGCCGTGGGCGTCGCCGCGTCGCACCCCGGTCGGCAGGTCGTCGCGATGTCCGGCGACGGCGGGGTCGCGATGCTCCTCGGCGAGCTCCTGACGTTCACGCAGAACAAGCTCCCGGTGAAGATCGTCGTGTTCAACAACGCGTCCCTCAACTTCGTCGAGCTCGAGATGAAGGCCGCCGGCTTCGTCACGAGCGCGACCGACCTCGAGAACCCGTCGCTCGCCGCGATCGCCGAGGCCGCGGGCCTCAAGGCGTTCCGCGTCGAGCGGTCCAAGGACCTGCGCAAGGCGCTGGAGGAGGCGTTCGCGTACGACGGCCCGGCGTTCGTCGACGTCGTGACCGAACGGCAGGAGCTCACCATCCCGCCGTCGGTCAAGCTCGAGCAGGCCAAGGGCTTCGCGCTCTACGCGCTGCGCACGCTACTGTCTGGCCGCGGCGACGAGCTGCTCGACCTCACCCGGGCCAACCTGCGCCAGGTGTTCTGACCCGCCGGTGGGCGCCGCCACCACCGGTGCCCACCCTGGGAGCGCCATGCGTCACCGTCTCGCCGCGGCCGCGGCCGCGGCCTGCGTCCTGCTGCTCGCGGGCTGTGCGTCCGCCCCGGACGCGTCCCCGAAGAACGCTCCCGGTCACTCGCTCATGCGTGACCGGCAGACCCCGGCACCCCGGCCGACGTCGACCCCTGCCCGCACCCTCGTCATCGAGCCGCTGAGGGGAGCCGGCTCACGCGTGAGCGTGAAGTCGCTGGGCTTCGACGTCCCCGCCGGCTGGGTCGTCGACCGCGTCGACGACCCAGCCGGTGAGGTCCGGCACCTGCGCCCCGCCGAGGCCGAGACGCCGCTCGCGTCGGTGATCGCGTGGGACATCTCAGGTGGCGGGGCGCAGACCGTGCGGGCCGCGATCGACCGCGTCCCGACGGACTGGGGCCCCGATGCGCTGGTCCACGAGGTCGGCGTGGCGTGGGAGGGCATGCCGTCGGCGCGTGCGGCCATCGTGACCTACGAGGCGGGGCCTCCCGACGAGGGACTGTGGCAGGTCCTGGTGCTCGCGGTGCACGACCGGCGCGAGACGGCGGCCGCGCTCATCCAGATCGCCGCCCCAGCGGGCGACCTGAAGACGTCGACGGCGTTCGACGTCGTGCGCTCGGTGCGCTGGGACCCCTGAGACCGGCGCTAGCCTCGCTGCGTGAGCCCCACCGCCCGCCCGCTGCGTGAGCGGTGGCGCGCCGTCCCGTGGCTGGTCACACGCGCGCCACGGTGGGCCCGCGCGGTCCTCGGTGTCGCGCTGCTCGCACTCGGGCTGTTCCTCGTCGTGCGACCGCTCACGGCGGTGAGCGTGCTCGGGCTGTACGTGGGGCTGAGCGCGATGGTGTCGGGCGTCGCGGACCTGCTCGACCGTGGGTCGGGCCGCTGGTCGTGGCTCGGGGGCGCGCCGTGGGTCGTCGGTGGCCTGCTCGTGACGGTGTGGCTCGGGCGCGACGTCGATCTCCTGGCCACCGTCCTGACCGGCCTGGCCGTCGCCCGCGACCAGCCGATCCTGCGCACGTCACCCACCGTGGGCGTGATCGGGGACCGGCTGCGCGAGAACGTGCCGACGGGACCGTGGCGGGCGCCGCTGTTCGTCGGGCACGGCACGGCCGATTCGATCGTCCCCTACCGGCTCACACGCGAGTACGTGCCGCTGGCGTGCGCGGCCGGCGCGACGCTGGAGCTGCGCTCCTACGAGGGCGCCTCGCACCTGGACGTGCTCCAGCCACCCTCGGGCCTCCCCCACGACCTGGTCGCCTGGACCGGCGCCCGCCTCGCGGGCGAGGACGCGCCCACCTCCTGCTGACGACGACGCGCGCTCAGACCCGGACGACGACCTTCCCGCGCACGTGCCCGGACGCGCTCGCCTCGTGCGCGGCCGCGGCGTCGGCCAGGTCGAACACCTGCGCCACCTCCACGCCGACCTTGCCGTCGTCGATCAGCGCGCCGAGCGCGGCCAGGTCCGCGGAGTCGGGTCGCACCCACACGTAGTGGCCGCCGAGCTCGTCCCGCGCCTTCGCGTCGACGATCGAGGCGATCGTCCCGCCCGCGCGCAGCAGCGACGGCGCGGTCGCGACCGCGTCCGGGCTCCCGTAGTCGAGGACCACGTCGACGCCGTCGGGGGCGAGGGCGCGCACGCGCTCGACGAGCCCGTCACCGTAGGTCACGGCCTGCGCGCCCAGCGCCCGCAGGTACTCGTGGTTCGCCTCGGACGCGGTCCCGACGACCGTGGCGCCCAGCGCCGCCGCGATTTGCACGGCGAACCCGCCGACACCGCCGGCCGCCGCGTGCACGAGGACCGTCTGACCGGCCGTGACACCCGCCCGCCGGATCGACTGGTACGCCGTCAGACCCGCGAGCGGGACCGCGGCCGCCTCCTCGAACGACAGCGTCGTGGGCTTGCGGGCCAGGGTGCGCACCGGCGCCGAGACGTACTCGGCGAACGTGCCGCCGTGCACCCAGTCCTTGCGCACGTAGCCGAAGACCTCGTCGCCCACCTGAAGCTCGGGTGTGTCGAGGCCGACGCTCTCGACGACGCCCGCGACGTCCCAGCCCGGCACGACCGGGAAGCGCACGTCCATGATCGCGTCGAGGTAGCCCTGCCGGAGCTTCCAGTCGACGGGGTTGACCGACGCGGCCCGCACGCGGACCAGCACGGTGTCGGCGCCGACCTTGGGGGTCGGCTGCTCGGTGAGCTCGAGGACGTCAGCGCCGCCGTAGCGGGAGTAGGTGATCGCTCGCATACGAGTCCCAGCCCCGCGGGCCGCCCAGGTATTCCGGGACGTGCGGCACGTGGGCCCGCGCACGGGCCAGCCGCATCGCGTTGACGATGACGACGAGGACGGAGACCTCGTGCACGAGCATCCCCGCGGCCATGGTGACCCCGCCCGCCAGCACGCCCGCGAGCAGGAGCGCCACCGTGCCGACGGCGATCGCGATGTTCTGCCGCATGACCCGCACGGTCCGTCGCGCGAGCCGGACCGCGGCGGGCAGCGCGAGCAGGTCGTCGGTCATGAGCGCGACGTCGGCGGTCTCGATCGCGACGGCGGTGCCGGCCGCACCCATCGCGACGCCCACGTCGGCAGCCGCGAGCGCCGGGGCGTCGTTGACGCCGTCACCGACCATCGCGACGGTGTGGCCCGCGGCCCGGAGCGCCGCGACGGCGGCGAGCTTGTCGTCGGGCAGGAGCTCCGCGCGGACCTCGTCGACGCCGAGGCGTGACGCGACGGCCCGGGCGACCGGGCCGACGTCGCCCGTGAGCATGACGACGCGGGTGATCCCCGCGTCGTGCAGCGCGCCGACCAGGAGCTCGGCGTCGGGTCGCACCTCGTCGGCGAGCGCGACGAGCCCGACGACGCGACCGTCGAGGGTCACGACGGCCGGCGTGCGGCCCAGCGCCGCGAGCCGGGCCACCTCGGTGCGTGCGTGCGCCAGGTCCGCGGGCGCCTCGTCGGCGACGAGGCGCAGGTTCCCCACGGCGACGCGCCGGCCGTCGACCCACGCGACGACACCCTTGCCCGGGACGGGGACGGTCCGCTCGGGCAGGCCGGTGACGGGACGGCCTGCCTCGGCGGCCGCCTCCAGCACGGGCGGTGCGAGCGGGTGCTCGGAGCCGGCCTCGGCGCGCGCCGCCCACGCCAGGACCTCGTCGGCCGTGACGTCCGCCGCGAGCGCGGCCACGTCGGTCACCCGCGGCCGCCCGCGTGTGAGCGTGCCGGTCTTGTCGAGCGCGACCGCGTCGACCCGGGCGGCGGTCTCGAGGTGCTCGCCGCCCTTGACGAGGATCCCGTCGCGCGCGCCGCGGCCCACGCCGGCGACCACCGCGACGGGGATCGAGATCACCAGCGCCCCGGGGCAGCCGATGACGAGCAGCGTGAGCGCGAGGCCGACGTCGCGCGTCAGCACGCCGGCGAGCACCGCGCCGACGACGACGGCGGGCGTGTACCAGGCGGAGAACCGCTCCATGAACGTCTGGGTGGGCGCCTTCGCGTCCTGCGCCTCCTCGACCCGGTGGATGATGCGGGCGAGGGTGGTGTCCGCGCCGACGCCCGTCGCCCGCACGTGCAGGACCCCGCTGTGCGACACCGTGCCCGCGTACACCGCGTCGCCGGGCCCCTTCTCCGCGGGGATGGACTCCCCGGTGATCGCGGACTCGTCGAGCGCACCGGCGCCCGCGACGACCACACCGTCCACGGGGACCCGCGAACCGTTCTTGACGAGGACCTCCTCGTCGCGGCGCACGGACTCGGCCGGCACCTCGACCGGCGCCCCGTCCCGCAGCACGAGCGCACGCTCGGGTGCGACCGCGACGAGGTCGGCGAGCGCGGACCGGGTGCGCCGCAGCGTCGCGGCCTCGAGCGCGTGGCCCAGCGCGAACAGCCACGTGACGGCCGCCGCCTCCCAGAGCTCCCCCAGGACGAGCGCACCGGCCGCGGCGACGGTCACGAGCAGATCGATCGCGAGCATCCGCACCGCGAGCGCCCGCACGGCCCGCACCGCGATCGGCAGGCCGGCGACCAGCGCCGCGACGAGCAGGAGCACGTCGGAGGCGACGAGCACGGGCGAGCCGGCGGCCTCGTCGTGCGCACCGAACGGGTTGACGCCCTGGCTCCAGGACAGGACGACCGCGGCCGCGACGAGCGGGCCGGCGAGCGACGGCACCGCCCACGGGCTGCGTAGGCGGGCAGGGACGGACGGCATGGTGTCTCCTCGCTGATCGTCGGGGGCGGGTGGGTCAGACGGCGGCCGGCGTCGTGCGGTAGCCGGCCTTCTCGATGGCACGGACGACCGCGTCGCTCGTCGCGACGGCCGGGTCGTGGTCGACCTCGACGCGTCCGGACGCGAACCGCACGGCGACGCGCTCGACACCGGGCAGCCGCCCGACCTGCTTCTCGATCGCCGCGACGCACGAGGGGCAGCTGAAGCCCTCGGCGCGGAAGACCGAACGGGTGGTGGTGGTGCTCGTCATGGTGGACGTCCTCACTGGTCTCGTGGTCGAGCCCCTCTCGACCTGACCAGCACGCTAGGCAGCGGCCGCGCGCACCTCCATGACGCACGTCAGTTGTCCGCAGACCCGTCCGGTGCGCCTGCGGGATACGCTCTCGAGCAGTCCCGACGAGACCCGCGGAGGGCGTGGAGCCATGGCACCCGGCGGTGAGCGGCGCACCATCCCGCTGCGGGAGGTCGTCCTGCCGCACCACTGCCCACGGCCCGTGCGGATGGACGTGCTGTCCCGCACCCCGTACTTCGCCGGGCTCGACCCGGACGCGCTCGACGGCATCGACCGGCGCATGCGAGCGCGGACGGTGCGCGCGCACGAGCACGTGTACGTCGCGGGCGAGCCCGCGGACGCGCTGTACGTCGTCGCGCAGGGTGCCGTGTCGCTCGCCCACGTCACCGAGGACGGCGCGCCGACGCTCACCGACGTGCTCGTGCCGGGCGAGCTGTTCGGCGCCATGGGCACGCTCGGTGAGCCGGTCCACCTGCAGACCGCCACGGCGCTCGTCGACACGTGCGCGCTGCGCATCGGGCAGGACGACTTCCGTGCGGTGCTGCGCGAGCGGCCCGTCGTCGCGCTGCGCGTGCTCGACGACGTCGCCGCCCGCCTCGCCCGCGCGCACGACGACATCGGCGGGCAGAGCACCGACACCGTGCCGCAGCGCGTCGCGACCGCGCTCCTGCGGCTCGCCGACAAGGTGGGCCGGGACCGGCCGGGCGAGGGTCTGCTGCTCGAGGTCCCGCTGTCGCGCGCGGACCTGGCGGCGCTGGCACGCACCACTCCCGAGTCCGTCTCGCGCGTCATGAGCGGGTGGAAGCAACAGGGTGTCGTCGCGTCCGGGCGCCGCTGGACCGCGATCCTGGACCGCGACCGTCTCGAGCAGGAGGCTCGAGGCAGCGCGTAGCCGGCCGGTCGCCGCCCCGCGGGTCACGATCCGATCACCTTCAGGGGCGGTTCGGCCGAAGCGCCCGCGGGTCGGCCCGCGGCCCGCTACGGTTCCCGCGACGGAGCGGGCGCTGCCCGCGACGGCCCGATGCACCCCGACATCCTGGAGAGACCGTGTCCTCGGACTACCCCGGCCCCGCGACGCCCCCCGGCGGCGACGGCCAGCCCTACCCGCAGCAGCCCTCCGCGTACCCCGCCGGACCGCCCGTGTACGGCGGCCCCCAGGGTGCACCCGTGTACCCGGGCGCACCCGTCGGCGAGTCCGACAAGTCGTTCATCGCGACGTGGCTGCTGGCCTACTTCCTGGGTGTCCTCGGCATCGACCGGTTCTACCTCGGCAAGGTCGGCACCGGGATCGCCAAGCTCCTCACGCTCGGCGGCTGCGGCATCTGGGCGCTCGTCGACCTGATCCTGGTGCTCGCGGGCGCGCAGAAGGACAAGTTCGGCCGCCCGCTGCAGGGCTACGACCAGCACAAGAAGCTCGCGTGGATCGTGACGGGCGTGCTCGTCGTGCTCGGCATCATCTCCTCGGCGCTCAACCCGCCGGACTTCAGCGGCCTCAGCACCGACGCGGCGGCCGTCGTCCAGGTCCGGGTCTGACCCGACCCCACCCAGCGGAGGGCCGGCCACGCAGCGTCGCGTGGTCGGCCCTCGTCATGTCCGTGCCACGCACGACGGTCGGGCGGATCGTCTCAGACCGCGCACTCGCAGACGAGGTTGTACTCGACGACCTGCTCGTCGTCCTGCGCCCACCGCTCCGCCTCGTGGCGCGAGGCGAACCTGCGCCCCGCGAGCCGGCCGTTGGCCATCAGGACACCGAACTCGATCTGCTCGCGCGGGTCGACCCACCCCGTGGTGGTGCTGGCTGTCGCTGTCATCGCCGCCTCCTCACGTCGTCCCCAACACCGCGCCTGACGCGCGTAGTCCCGGACCGTGTCTCATCGCGTGGGACCACGCGACGAGATCGTTGCGGCGCGCGACCGCGGGCCTACGATCCGGTCCTACACGACGAGGGGATGCCGGTGGCGACCGAGACGGTGACGACGATCGACGCGGGGGTGCTCGACAACCCCGCCTGGAGCGCGCTGACCGGAGCGCACGCGCGCTTCGCGCAGGGCGGCGACCTCGTGCGCCGGTACGACCCGCACGTCTCGCCGTTCACCGCGGTGCGCGACTGGCGGCACCCGGACGTGTGGGACGCGATCGTCGACCTCGTCGGCCCCGGCGCCCTGTTCCCCGTCTCGGGGGACGACCAGGAGCTGCCACCCGGCTGGGAGGTCGTGCGGCGCGGGGGCGGCGTCCAGCTCGTCGAGACCGACGCGCTGCGGACCCGCCCCGACGACGAGGCCGTGGTGCTGGGCGCCGACGACGTGCCGGAGATGCTCGCGCTCGTGGAGCGCACGCAGCCCGGCCCGTTCGCACCGCGCACCTACGAGCTCGGCCGCTACGTCGGGATCCGCCGCGAGGGCCGGCTCGTCGCGATGGCCGGCGAGCGTCTGAGGCCGACCGGATGGACGGAGATCAGCGCGGTGTGCACCGACGCGGAGCACCGCGGCCAGGGGCTCGCGACGCGCCTCGTGCTGGACGTCGCGCACCACGTGCACGAGCGCGGCGACCGCGCGATGCTGCACGCCGCGGAGTCGAACACCGGCGCGATCGCGGTCTACGAGCGGTTGGGGTTCCGCCTGCGCCGCCGCACGATGTTCGGCGTCCTGCGGACCCCGTCGCCCTGACCCTGCCCTGCGGGCCGTCGCCACGCACCCGCCCCGGGGTGGATGATGAACGCGGACCGCGGACACGAGGAGGGCGCATGACCACCCGAGCCAAGGACCGCCGCCGCAAGGGCGGCGTCAAGGACGTCATCCGGGTCGTCGGCGCAGCGCTCGTCGTCGCGGCGGTCGTCAAGGAGCTGCGCAAGCCGGGCGACGAGCGGACGTGGCACGGCGTCGTCGCGGGCTTCGTCCCCTACGAGCTGCGCCCGCCGACCCCGTCCCGGTTCCGCGAGCGCATGTGGGACCCCGAGGCCGAGCACCTCGTCGGCCCGCGGGTCTTCGGGGTCGGCTGGACCATCAACCTCGGCCGGGTCTACGCGCTCGTCCGCCGTCGGCTCGCGCAGGACTGAGCCGTCACACGGTGCGCGGGACGCGGCCGGTGAGGGTCCGTCGCCCGCGCGTGCTCGGGACGCGTCGCGACGACGACCGCGTCGACGCCGCCCGGGATCGCCGCGAGGACCAAAGGACCGATATCCGGCGACGACGAGCCGCGCGTCACGGCACGTTCGCGCCGCCGTTGACGTTGATGACCTCACCGACGACGAAGCTGGACTCCGGCGACGCGAGGAACACGTACGCCGGTGCCTGCTCGACCGGCTGGCTCGTGCGACCCAGCCACGACGACTCGCCGAACCCCTCCAGCTTCTCCGCCGGCTGCCCGTCCGAGACCTGCAGCGGCGTCCACACCGGCCCCGGCGCGACCGCGTTGACGCGGATCCCGCGCGGCGCGAGGTCGGCCGCGAGGGCCTTGGTGAACCCGATGATCGCGAACTTCGTCGATGCGTAGTTGATGATCATCGGCGACGGGTTGTAGCCCTGCACCGACGTGCTGTTGATGATCGTCGAGCCCGGCGGCAGGTGCGGCAGCGCGTCACGCGTGATCCAGAACATCGCGTACACGTTCGTCTGGATGGTGCGGTCCAGGTCCGCCTCGTCGAGCTCGTCGAACGACGGGTGGTACACCTGGTGCGCGGCGTTGTTCACCAGGATGTCCAGCCCGCCCAGCCCCGCGACGGCGTCCGCGACGAGCGTGCGGCAGAACTCCCGGTCCCGGATGTCACCCGGCAGCAGCACCGCCTTGCGCCCCTCGGCCCGGACCACCTCCGCGATCGCCTCCGCGTCCACCTGCTCCTCGGGCAGGTAGCTCAGCGCCAGGTCGGCACCCTCGCGCGCGAACGCGATCGCCACCGCGGCCCCGATGCCCGAGTCCCCACCCGTGACGAGCGCCTTGCGCCCCGGGAGCCGCCCGGTCCCCCGGTAGCTGGTCTCGCCGTGGTCCGCCTTCGGGTCGAGCTCCGCGTCCAGCCCCGGCAGCGGCTGCCACGACGCGTGAGGCTTGATGTGCTTGTGGCGCTCGACGGGGTTGTCGAACGTGAGCTGGTCAGCGGACATCGTCGTCTCCTCGGGGGTGCTGGGCCGTCGTCGGCACCGGTCTCCTGCGGTGACGATAACGACGATCGCCCCGGATGACGGGTCGACCGGGGCGCGCGTCGGTCGTCAAGGGGCAGGCGAGACCTGTCGATGCACCTGGCATGGCGACGAGCAGCGACGCGCTCCCCCGAGGTCCGAAGACGATGCGTCTGCGCTACGCCGGTGCATGTCGGACGTGCGGGACCACGCTCGAGGCGGGCGTCAGAGCGGTCTACGACGCGAGCACGAGAACGGTGACGTGCGTGGAGTGCCCCACGCCCGAGACTCGACCGGACGTGGTTGCGCCCGTACCCGCGGCGCCCCCTGCCGAGGTCGACGCCGGACGCGCCGGCGGCAGCGCGCGACGTGAGTACGAGCGGCGCAGCGCCGCACGTGAGAAGCGCATCCGCGAGGCACACCCGCGTGTGGGCGGGCTGATCCTCGCCCTCTCGGACGAGCCACAGAGCACCACCGCGTGGGCGCGTGGCGCGAAGGGTGAGGAGATGCTCGGTCGCGGGCTCGACGCCCTCGCCGACAGGGGCGTGCGGATTCTGCACGACCGCCGGATCCCGCGCACGCGCGCCAACATCGACCACATCGCCGTAGGTCCTTCAGGCGTGTTCGTCATCGACGCGAAGCGCTACAAGGGTCGCCCTTCGCTGCGGGTCGAGGGCGGGATCCTGAGGCCGCGCACCGCGCGGCTCGTCGTCGGCTCCCGCGACTGCACCTCGCTCGTCCAAGGCGTCCACAAGCAGGTCTCGCTGGTCCGCGACGCTCTCGCCACGGCGGGCCACGGCTCGGTCCCGGTGCGCGGCGTGCTGTGCTTCGTCGAGGCGGACTGGCCACTCATCGGCGGCTCGTTCCAGGTCGACGGTGTGCACGTTCTCTGGCCAAGGAAGGCCTACGAGCACCTGACGGTGCACGGAGCACTCGCGCCCTCGGCCGTGGACGAGCTGCACCGTCTCCTCGCCCAGGCGTTTCCCATGGCCTGACGCCCACGTGCGAGCGTGCCCAGACCGGGGGAAAGTCACTCAGTGCCGCGTTCGGGTGGAGGCCGTCACCGTGAACTTCGGGTCACGGCCGAGCTGGCGCGTGGGGCCGACGACACGCTCGAGCGCGGAGCGGTAGCGCAGGTGCGAGTTCCACACGGCCCACAGCTGCCCGCCGGGGCGTAGCACGCGCGCGGCCTCGGCGAACAGCGACTGGGCGATCCCCGCGTGCACGGCCGCGCCGACGTGGAACGGCGGGTTCAGCACGACGAGATCCACGCTCGCGTCCGGCAGGACGTCCGCGCCGTCGGCGCGCGCGACGACGACCCTGTCCTGCACCCCGTTGGCCGCGGCGGTCGCGCGTGCGGACGCCACCGCGGCCGCCGACTCGTCGGTCGCCGTCACCGTCAGCCCGGCCCGCGCACGCGCGAGCAGCACGGCCAGCACCCCGGTCCCGCAGCCGAGGTCGAGCGCGGTGGTCGCGTCGTGCGGCATCTCGTCGAGGTGCCGCAGCAGCGCGCGCGTGCCGATGTCGACGCTCGTCCCCGCGAACGTGCCGCCATGGGCGCAGACGATGAGATCGAGGTCGGGGTGGTGCTCGCGCCGGGGCCAGGTGACCGCCGGGCGTTCGTCGGCGGGACGCGGTCGGGACGCGACGAGGACGCGTGACTTCTGGCGCGCCAGACGCGCGTGCACGTCTTCCAGGTGCAGGCGGAGGACGTCGTTCATCGCTGTCGTCATGTGCTTGACCCGGCCTCCCGCGACGACGAGCACGTCGGGCTCGGCGTGCGCCGCGACCAGGCCGGCGATCTCGTCGAGGGCGTCCAGCGAGCGAGGGAGCTGCAGCAGGACGAGCCGCGCCCCCGAGACGAGGCCCGGCGTCAGCCCGAGCGACCTGAAGCCGCCGACTCCCAAGGTCTCGGCGTTCGCGTGCAGCGCGCGCTCGCCCAGCAGGCGGTCCTGGTGGGTCCGCACGCCGGACAGCCCGTGCCGTGCGATCGCACCGAGCGTCAGCGCGCCGTGATGGTCGCCGATCACGACGACGTCCTGGCCCGAGGTCGCGCCCAACGCCGACGACGCCTCGTCGAGGATCTGCCGGTCGGTCGCGTCGACCGCGTGCAGGTTCGGCGCCTCGAGGTCGGGGTAACGCCGGAGCCGGGTGAGGAGATCCGTCTCGTCGTGCCGTGCCGCCTCATCCACGCCCCGAGGCTAGCCCGTCGCGGACGACCCCCTCACCGGGGCGCGACGAGGTCGGGCAGCTCGCGCGTGCCGGGTGGGCAGCCCGCCTCGTCGAGCGGCGTTCAGGCCTTCGAGTGGATGGTGATCAGGTACCCGTCGGGGTCGCGGAACGCGAACGTCGTCCCGAACGGGCCGTCGGACGGCTCCTGCACCACAGCGGCACCGTGGTCGACGACGCGTCGGTGCACGGCGAGAGCGTCGGGGTGGTGGAACCAGATGCCGACCCCCGCGCCGAGCTGCGGGTGCGCATCGAGGTCGAAGCCCGGCAGCGGTGTCCGGACCGCGAAGGAGGACGTGCCGCTCGTGAAGACGACCGCCTGGGGGTTGGGCCCAGGGACGCGGGCGAGGCCGACGACCCGCTCGTAGAAGTCGGCGGAAGCGGCCAGGTCACGCACCTGGAGGGAGACGAAGTCGGGGCCGATGGTCGGCGAGCTCGGAGAGGTCATGTCAACATGTTGACACCTATCCCCGGCTATGTGTCAAGATCTTGACGTGAACGAGCGCACCGCCGCCGACGCCCGCGAGCTCGCGCTCCTCGTCAAGGCGACCCAGGCCGCACTCAACCAGCGCATGGACGAGGTGCTGCGCCCGCTCGGGCTGACCGTCGCCCAGTACGCCTGCCTCAGCAACCTGCACGCCGAGCCCGGCATCAGCAGCTCCGAGCTCGCCCGGCGCACGTTCGTCTCCCGTCAGTCGATGAACGTGCTCCTGCAGGGCCTCGAGAAGCAGGGCATGGTCGAGCGCGCGCACGAACCCGGCCCCCGCCGCGAGCGCGCCGCACTCCCGACCCCGCTCGCGCAGGACGCCCTGGGCCGTGCCGAGAGCGCCGTCGCCCCGGTCCTCGACCGCATGCTGTCGAGTCTCGACGCGGCGCAGCGCGGCGCCCTGCGCACCGCCCTCACCGCCTGCCGGGACGCCCTCCTCGACACCTGAGGCCAGTGAGCGACTGCGTGTCAACCCCCGAACGGGCGATCTGCGGGCTCCCGGCGTGCGGGTCGTCGGGAGCGCGCTTAGCGTCGGCGTCGTGCTGGGACACGTTGACTCGCCTCCGACGGCGCCCTCGTCGGACGTACCGGAGCCGATCGTCTTCGACGGTCGGTACCGGCTCGACGGCGTGCTCGGCCACGGAGGCATGGCGACCGTCCACCGCGCTCACGACGTCCTCCTGGAGCGCGACGTCGCACTCAAGGTGTTCCCGGTGGTCCACGGCGAGGACGAGCTCATGCGCAACCGCGCCGAGGTGCTCGTGCTCGCGGCACTCAGCCACCCCGCGCTGGTCATGCTGTACGACGCGGGAGCCGAGCAACGGCCGGACGGCGGGCAGCAGGACTACCTCGTCATGGAGCTCGTGGACGGTCCCACGTTGTCCGAGCGGCTCCGCCGCGTCCCGCTCGACCGCGCCCAGGCCGCCCGCGTGGGCCGCGACCTCGCCGAGGCGCTCGCCGTCGTGCACGCCCAGGGCGTGATCCACCGCGACATCAAGCCGGGCAACATCCTGCTGACCGGTCCCGACGCGCTCGAGGCCGATGCGTCCGGCGGACCGGCGGTCAAGCTCGCCGACTTCGGCATCGCGCGGCTGATCGACGGCACCCGGCTGACGCGGACCGGTCAGACGCTCGGCACGGTGCTCTACCTCAGCCCCGAGCAGGCACGCGGGGAGGCGCTCGCTCCGTCGAGCGACATCTACTCGCTCGGCCTCGTGCTCCTCGAGTGCCTGACCGGACGCCCCGCCTTCCCGGGCACCACCACCGAGTCCGCGGTCGCGCGCCTGATCTCCCCGCCGCACATCCCCGACGACGTCGACCCGGAGCTGGCGGCGCTGCTGACGCGGATGACGCTCATGACGCCCGACGAGCGCCCGAGCGCCGACGAGGTCGCGACGGAGCTCGCAGCGCTCGGCTCACCGGACCGCACGCTCCCCCTCCCGGCCACCCCCGCCCGGCGCACCGCGGCACCGCGCGCCGAGGCGCCGCCGACCGACGCCGTCCCCGCGCCCCCGGGGCCGACGAAGGCCCGCCGGCGCCACCCGCGCCGCGCGCTGCTCTCCGCCGGTGCTGCCCTGCTCCTCACCGCCGGTGGGCTGCTCGTCGCCCAGCAGGTGTCGGCGTCGGACGGGCCGTCCGACGCGCCGTCGTACCCCGTCGTCGAGGGGCGGCTCGGCACGGCCCTGACCGAGCTGCAGAAGAGCGTGCAGCCATGACGCGTCTGCGCAGCACCGTCGTCGCACTCACCCTCACGCTCGCGCTGCTCGGCGCGTCGGGCTGCGGGAGCACCACCGAGCTCGCCGCGGAGCGCGGTCGCACCCTCCAGGCGTCCGTGCTGGAAGTCACGCGAGCGGCGGCCCAGGGCGACTGGGACGAGGCCTCGACGCTCCTCGCCTCCACGCGCGAGCTGCTCGACGCGGGCGTCGAGCAGGGCGAGGTCTCGGCGATGCGCTACCGCGCGATCGACGCGGCCCTCGACGACGTCGAGGCCGAGCTCGCGGCGGCCCAGCGGCGCGCGGCTGCGGCGAAGGCCGCCGCCGAGGCGGAGGCGACCGCGCCGGCCGACGAGGAGACACCGGCACAGCCGACCGCGACGACGTCCGTCGAGAACACCAAGGCACCGTCGAAGCCCGAGCCTGCTCGCCCCGCACCGCCGTCCGAGCCCAAGAAGCCCAAGAAGCCCGCCAAGGTCGAGGCACCGGACACGAACCGCGGCGACAAGGGGAAGAAGGAGCCGCGCGGCCACAGACGCAGGTGAGCCCGGGTGAACTGGGACATGGAGACGACGAGGCCCGCCCCCAGGGGACGGGCCTCGTCGTCACTGCTACGAAGGTCTTGACGACCTTCACGTGGAGGTGGCGGGAATCGAACCCGCGTCCGATGACGTGGAACCAGGGCTTCTCCGGGTGCAGTCCGTGATGGATTTTCTCGGCCCCCACCACTCCCACGGACGGGAAGGCGGACGGGCCCAGTCAGCTAGAAGTCCCGATCCTCACACTGACGATGAGGACCAGCAGTGGCTCTCTAGATGACGCCGGGAACTAAGTCGAGAGCGTACTCAGGCCGACGGACTTCGAAGCTCGCTCAGGCGGCGAGGGCGAAGTCGGTGCTCTTGGAATTGGCACCTATGATTTGCACGGAGCGTTGACGAGATAACCGTGCGTCCTCGACCCGCTTCTCCTGGCTCGACGATCACCGTCGAAACCGATCACCCCCATGTTGATTTATCAAGCGCCCGGTCCGTGCGACCGCAGTGCCGCAGCACGTGCCGAGCAGGTCCAGACTACCTGCCCAACGCGTCGGGCGTCATCGTGATTCCCGCTCCGCCCGAGCCGGGTGTCGGCGCACCGCAGTGGCGTCCGGTCATGGTCGACGTCACGGACGCGGACCTGCGCGGCTCCACCTTCGACCGGGTGGATCTCTCGGGTGCGAGGCTCCGACGGTCGAACCTCGACGGGATCACGGTGCGTGGTGCGAACATGCACGTCCTCGCGGAGTGGCAGCACCGGCTGTACGCCGAGCGTGACCTGTCGGCACTCGAGGCCCCCACCACGTGACGACGCCCGAGCGCGCCGGCGGGGACGCGCTCGGGCGGTCCCGGGACTCAGAGCGACGGCGGCCGGACCTGCGACCACACCACGGAGGACCTGAGCCGGGTGCCGAAGATCGCGAAGTACCAGTCGTGCTCGCACGACGAGAGGTTGCGGTCCGGCAGGCGGCGGCGGTGCAGCAGCCACTCGGGCGTCCCGTTGTCGTGGTAGGGCTCGAGCGCGAGGTAGCCGCGTTCGGCGAGCGCGTGGACCACGTCGGGCAACGGGTCGTGCGCCCGTGGACGCGTCGAGGCGCGGCGCACGAGCACGAGCGCCCCGATCCCGACGAGGGCGAGCACCGCGACGACCGCGAGCACCCCCGGTCCTTGTGCGTCCGTCTCGGCCGTGCGCGTGAGCGCAGGCACGACGTCCCCCCCTACCATGACCTGTCCCCCTGTCGTCGCTGGCAGGTGGCGACTGTATCGACGCGGACCACCTGCGGTGGAGGCGCCGGGGTAAGGATCACCCGGGAACCGGACATCCGGTCATGCCCGAGGGTGATGCTGACGCGTGCCACCACGCCTGCCCGGGGCACCGGGTCTCACACGTCGGGCGCGCACACCCCCCGGCCGAGCATCGACAGGCCGTACCGGTCCCCTGCCTGGTAGGTGAGCACGTCCGGGGACGCCTTCGGGTTCATCAGCTGGCTCGCGTCCTGCACGTGCCCGAGCCCGAGGGCGTGCGCGAGCTCGTGCCGCAGGACGGGCACGTACGCGGGCACCCCGTCGACGGGGTCACGCTCGAGCATCGTCGTGTCGATCCAGACCGCGCCGGACACCGCGACGAGCAGGCCGTCGCCGCGGTCGACCACCTGCGGCCCGCCGATGCCCGCGACGTCGCCCTCGAGCTCGGGGACACGGCTCTCGTCGGAGAACTGCACGAGCAGCGGCGCCCAGCGGTCGCCGTAGCGCTCCGGTTGGACGGGGCTGCGGCCGACGCGCGCGTCCTCGTCGGTCGTCCCGTCGACGACGAGCACGAGACCGGTGACGGCCTCGAGCTCGGACAGCACGACACGCATCTGGTCGACGAGGTCCGCGGGGGCCTCGGTGAGGTTGAGCGAGACGTGCACGGGGCGGCACGGCGACCACGCGACGGGCACCTGCGTGCCGTCGGGCAGCTCCTGGGTGCGCTCGAACGCGTACGCGGAGCCGTCCCACGCGAGCGGGGCGGGCGTGCCGAGCGGAGCGTCCTCCTCCTCGAACCCCGGCTCGGGCAGGTGGGCCAGGCTCGCCACCCCGCCGCCCGAGGCGGTGTCGTACCGCAGGACGTCCCGGGAGAAGAGCGCGTCCACCGCGCCGTCCCACGACTGGTCCGGGAGGCGGGACCACCACACGACGGCGCTCCCGGCGATCACGAGCACCGACAGCACCGCGGTCAGCACGCTGGTCGAAGGCGGGGCCGGCCTGCGACGGCGGGTCCGCGCGCGCTCGCCCGCGACCGACGTGTCCCAGGTGTCGCCGCGCCACGGGGGCGGGGCGCTGTCGCGGCCGCGCGCCTCGTCGACCACCCACTGCGGGATGCGGCCCGACTTCGAGCGCGGGAGGTCGTCGGAGGACACAGGGTGGCATCGGCGCATGCCCGGCCGACCTCAAGGGGCCACGTGCCGCCGAGCGCGGCCCGGTGCCGATGTCACCCGTCCGGTGCAGGATGTCCCCTATGCGCCTGCCCGTGATGCCGCCCGTCGCGCCCATGCTCGCGAAGTCGGTCAAGGAGATCCCCGACACGGGACACGTCGAGCCCAAGTGGGACGGCTTCCGCACGATCGTGTTCCGCGACGGCGACGAGGTGGAGCTCGGCAGCCGCAACGAGAAGCCGATGACGCGCTACTTCCCGGAGCTGGTCGAGCAGATCAAGGAACACACGCCGCCGCGGTGCGTGCTCGACGGGGAGATCGTCATCGTCTCGGGCGACCGGCTGGACTGGGACTCGCTGACGAACCGCATCCACCCGGCGGCATCACGCGTGACGCTCCTCGCGGAGCAGACGCCCGCGAGCTTCGTGGCGTTCGACGTGCTGGCGCTCGGCGACGACGACCTGATGTCCACGCCGCTGGTCGACCGGCGCGCGCGCCTGACGGAGGCGCTGGCGGACGCCGGCGGTCGCGTGCACGTGACGCCCGCGACGGCGGACCTCGACGAGGCGCGGCGCTGGTTCACGCAGTTCGAGGGCGCGGGCCTCGACGGCGTGGTGGCCAAGCCGCTCGACGGCCGCTACCTGCCCGACAAGCGCTCCATGTTCAAGGTGAAGCACGAGCGCACCGCGGACTGCGTGGTCGCGGGGTTCCGGTGGCACAAGTCGGGTCCGGTCGTCGGGAGCCTGCTGCTCGGGCTGTGGAACGACGACGGCCGGCTGCAGCACGTGGGTGTGGTCGCGTCGTTCCCGATGGCCCGCCGCGCGAGCCTCGTCGACGAGCTCGCGCCCCTGCGGGACGGCGTCGAGGACCACCCGTGGGCGCAGTGGGCGGACGAGCAGGCGCACGCCGGTCAGCGGCTCCCGGGGGCGGTGAGCCGGTGGAACGCGACGAAGGACCTCAGCTTCGTGCCGTTGCGGCCCGAGCTCGTCGTCGAGGTCGCGTACGACCACATGGAGGGTGACCGGTTCCGGCACACGGGCCAGTTCCGGCGGTGGCGGCCGGACCGTGACCCGGCGACGTGCACGTACGCCCAGCTCGACGAGCCCGTCCGGTTCGACCTCGCGGACATCCTGGGCCTGCGCCCGTAGCGGTCCGCGCGGCCGAGGACGTCACGACGAGGGTGCGGTCACCAGCCGCCGCCTCCGCCTCCGCCCACGCCGCCGCCCGAGAACCCCCCGCCGGAGAACCCGGAGCCGCCCGACGAGCCGGGTGTGGGCGCGGTGAGGGACTCGGTCGCCACGGTCTGGAACCGGTCCATGGACGAGGCGAAGCCCGAGGCCCAGAACATCCCGGGCAGGGGGTCGTAGTAGCCGACGTACCAGCCGGGTGCGTCGAGCGCGCGCCCTTGCGCGGCGAGCTCGGAGAACACCCGCGCCCACCGCTCGGCGACGCCGAACACGATCGCGTAGGGCAGGTACCGGCTGAAGACGTCCTGCCCCTCCTCGAACCGGATCTGGTCGGCCTCGGCGGTGGTCAGGTACGTCCTGAAGCCGAGCGCCTGCGCGAGCACGGCCGTGCCGTCCTCGGTGCGCGCGGGTGCGTACCTGGCGCACACGAGCACGACGACGCCGACGACGCCGATCGCGAACGGCAGGAGCGCGAGCCCGCGCGCGGAGGTGGCGAGCGAGCTGTCCCCCACGCCGATCGCGACGGCCAGGACGAACCCCGCGGCGACGATCAGTGCGATCCCCGCGGCGATCCACCGGGCGCGCACGGACTTCGGGTTGGCGCGGAACCAGCCGAGGCGTGTCACCTGGTCGTACAGCGCGTCCTGCACCTTGCTCATCGACGTCGCGAACGTCTGCTTGAGGTCGGACAGCTTGACGGTCGAGCGCGCATCGAAGATGTCGCGCAGCAGCCGGGACTCGTACTCGAGCAGCGCGGCGTCGGGCGCGCGCAGCTGCACGAGCGTCCAGTCGTTCGGCTTCTTCTTCGGGTTCGAGCGCGGCACCTCCTCGATCCGCAGGTACCCGCGCACGGCGAGGTCGATGAGCGTCGCGGTCACGTCGACGGGGTCGGCCTTCTCGTCGACGAGCGTGCCGAGCTCGCCGGGACGCACGTCCTGCGGCGGGGTGAACTGCACGCTCACGGGCGTGCGCTTGTCGCGGTACCCGGAGCCGACCTCCTGACCGTGCACCGGGCGCAGGCCGGGCGTCAGGCCGAGGTAGGCGCGGTCACGTCCGGTGCGCCGCACGCGTCGCACGGCCAGCGCGCTGCCCCCGAGCGCGGCGAGGACCGCGAGCCCGCCCAGCGGCGACGCGGGCGCCCAGACAGCCGCCGGGTCGGGGCGCTCGACGAGGAGCGGCTCGGCGCCGACGAACGTGCCGCCGGGCCAGCCGGTGACGGTCGTGAACGGCTCCCGGGCTCCCAGCAGGTCCTGCGTGAACGTCGCGCTGCTCCCCCGCACGTCGGCCGACGTGCACGGCGTGGTCGAGCCCGACGGGCCGGCGAAGCAGACCGCACCCTCGACGGGTGCCGGTCCGGTCACGGTCGCGCTGACGTCCCCGATCGGGATCTCCCAGCCCTCGCCGATGACGCTCCAGTACAGCTCGTCGCCCGAGTGCTGCTCGTTCGCGGGGTTCACCAGGCCGTCGACCCGGTAGGTCAGGCGGTAGGTCTGCACGCCCGACACGTCGTCGACGTCCTCGTCGCCGATCCGCAGCGTGAGCCAGCCGTCGCTCTCCTCGCGGTGCAGGTCCGCCGGCGCACCGGAGGGGCTCGACACGCTCACCGCGCTGTAGCTGAACACCCGGTCGCGCGTCTCGTCGTACCCCTGACGCGTCGGCAGCGTGAGGTACGGACCGTGGCCGGGGTCGTCGCCGAAGTCGAAGTCGAAGTCGACGCTCACGTCCGCGGTCCCGGAGGAGTCCAGGGTCGCCGTCACGTCGTACCGCGTGATCTCGCGGCCGCTCGTCTGGTCCGGTGCCGCCGACGCGGCGAGCGCGGTGCCGACGAGCAGCGCACCCGACAGACCGAGGACGGCGACCGAGCGGCGCGGACCGCGCCCTCGCGGCGCGACGAGCTTCAGGAACTGGTGCACCGCCGCAACCTATCGCGGCCTGCGGTGGAGCGGCCGGGGACCCGCTCAGCGGTCGCGCAGGTCGCGCATCGCGCGCTGCGCCTCGAGGTTGTCCTGCCGCTCACGCAGCGCCTGACGCTTGTCCCAGTCCTTCTTGCCGCGGGCGAGGGCGATCTCGACCTTCGCCCGGCCGTCGAGGAAGTAGAGCGCGAGCGGGACGACCGTGTGTCCCTTCTCGCGCGTGCGGGACTCGAGGCGGTCGATCTCCTCGCGGTGCAGCAGCAGCTTGCGCTTGCGCCGCGGGGCGTGGTTGGTCCACGTGCCCTGCGCGTACTCGGGGATGTGCACCCCGTGCAGCCACGCCTCGCCGCCCTCGATCTCGCACCAGCCGTCGACCAGCGACGCGCGGCCGGCGCGCAGCGCCTTGACCTCGGTGCCGGTCAGCACCACGCCGGCCTCGAAGACGTCCTCGATCGTGTAGTCGTGGCGGGCCTTGCGGTTGGCGGCCACGAGCTTGCGCCCGGAGTCCTTGGCCACCGCGCACCCCTCCTCGTCCTCGTCCGCGGTCGTCGGACCACGGGCCCCCGTCGTGAGGGCCGCTCGAGCCTACCCGCCGCCCGCGCGGGTGGCGCAGCGGTTATCGGCTCACAGTGGCAGGTACGGCCGGGGGTTCGTCGTCGCGCCGTTGAAGTACACCTCGAAGTGCAGGTGGCAGCCGCCCGACATCCCCGTGTTGCCCGCACGTGCGATGAGCTGACCCGCCTTCACGTACGCGCCGGGGCGCACGACGAACGACGACAGGTGGTTGTAGCTCGTCGCGAGCGAGCGGCCGTTGACCGAGCCGTGCGTGATCATCACCTGGTTGCCGTACCCGTTGCGGTACTGCGTCCAGGCCACGGTGCCCGAACGCGCGGCGTACACGTCGTTGCCGCAGTAGTCGCGCAGGTCGATGCCCGCGTGCAGGCGCCAGTAGTGCAGGACCGGGTGGTAGCGCATCCCGTACTCGGACGTCACGTGGATGGGCCGCGTCTGGGTCGGGTTGACGAAGAGCGTCCCCGACGACGACGGCGGCGGGTCGCCGGGGTCCGGGTCCTTCGCGCGCTCGGCGTCGCGCTTCTTCTGCTCCTCGATCGCCTTGCGCAGGTCCGACTCGATGCGCTTGGACTCCCGGTCGATGCGCGCGAGCTGCGCGGTGATCTCGCCCTTCTTCGCGAGCAGCGCGGCCTGCTTCTCCTGCTCCTCGGCGAGCAGGGCGTCGAGCGTCGCCTTGGCGTCCTCGGCCGCCTTCTTCGCCGCCTTGGACTGCTCGACCTTCGCGTCGGCCTCGTCCTTGAGCTCGCCGATGCGCGTCTGGACGGCCTGGAGCCGCTCGGCGGAGTTGCGGTTGCCGGACTCGGTGGCCTGCAGGTCGTCGAGCACCTGCGCGCGCGTGCGCAGCGCCTGGCTCATGAGGTCCGCGCGCCGGATGAAGTCCTCGCTCGAGTCGGCGTCGAGCACCATGCTCACGCCCGAGACGTCACCGCCGCCGCGGTACGCCTCGCGCGCCATCTGCCCGATCGCCTCACGCAGGCGCGACGACTCGCTGGAGTCCGCCTCGATCGTCGCGGACAGGTCGTCGGCCTGCTCGCGCGCGTCCTGCAGGCGCGCCGCGACGATCGCGGCCTCGCGCGTCGCCTTCGCGTACTCGGCCTCGGCCTCCTGCACCGCAAGCCGCGCGGCGGGCAGCTGGGCCCGCACCTCGAGCAGGCGGTCGGAGACCGCGCCGAGCTCGCCCTCGAGACCCTCGAGGACCTCCTCGGCGTCCGAGCGCTCCTTCTCGTTGGCCGACTTCTGCCGCTCGGCGGCCTTGCGTCGGTCGTCGATCGCGTCGGCGTTCGCGGGCGCCGCGACCGCGCCGAGCACGATCGTCGCGACCAGCCCCATGATCGCGAGCAGCGCACCCGACCGGGACGCGCGCGCCCCGGGGCGTGCGGCGACGCCGGCGGTGCGCCGGTCGGTCGGCCGGCTCGGTCGGCTCGGTCGCGTGCGTCGGCGCATGCTCACACCTTCGTGTAGCGGCTCAGGGTCACGAGCGAGGAGATCGCGGCCAGCAGGATGCCGGCAACCACCAGGAGCGGCGCGACCGTGAGGACGTCGGCTGTGGTCACGTACGGGATCCAGGAGACCGTACCGCCCAGCCAGTCCGTGACCAGGTACTCCACGCCGAGCCACAGCCCACCGACCGCGAGGAGCGACCCGACCGTCGCCGCGAGCGCGCCCTCGAGCATGAACGGCAGCTGGATGAACCACGTGGACGCGCCGACGAGGCGCATGATCCCGGTCTCACGCCGTCGCGACATCGCCGACAGGCGGATCGTCGTGGTGATGAGCAGCACCGCCGCGACGAGCATGACGGCCGCGAGGCCACCCGTGAGCAGCGTCGCGCGGTCGATCACCAGGAACAGGCGGTCGAACAGCCGCCGCTGGTCCTGCACCGACTCCACGCCCTGCTTGCCGGAGACCACGTCGGCCACGACCTCGTACTGCGAGGGGTCGGTGAGCTTGATGCGGAAGGAGGAGTTCATGTCGTCGACGGTCGCGACCGACGCCCACGACTGGTCGCCGAACTGCTTCTTGAACGAGTCGAAGGCCTGCTGCTTCGTCTCGAAGAAGACCTCCTCGACGAGCGGCTTGATCTCCGGCTCGTCGAGCGCCGCGGTGATCGCGTCCTTCTGCTCGTCGGTGACCTCACCGCCCGCGCACGTGGGCTCGGGCGACGTCGCCGGGCACAGGAAGACCGAGACCTCGACCTTGTCGTACCAGTCGTCCTTCATCTTGCCGATCTGCAGCTGCAGCAGCGCGGCGGAGCCGACGAACGTCAGCGAGACGAACGTGACGAGGACGACCGAGATCGTCATCGACAGGTTCCGACGAAGACCGATGCCGATCTCGGAGAGGATGAACCGCAGTCGCATGTCGCCCTCGCCTCAGCGGTCCGAGCCGTAGACGCCGCGCGACTGGTCGCGCACGAGCTCACCGGTGGCGAGCTCGACGACGCGCTTGCGCATCTGGTCCACGATCTCGTCGTCGTGCGTGGCCATGACCACGGTCGTTCCGGTGCGGTTGATGCGGTCGAGCAGGCGCATGATCCCCAGGGACGTCGTCGGGTCGAGGTTGCCGGTGGGCTCGTCGCACAGCAGGATCTGCGGCCGGTTGACGAACGCGCGGGCGATCGCGACGCGCTGCTGCTCACCACCGGACAGCTCGTGCGGGCGGCGCTTCTCCTTGCCCGCCAGCCCGACCATCTCGAGCACGTCCGGGACGGTCGTCAGGATCTGGTGCCGCGGCTTGCCGATGACCTGCAGCGCGAACGCGACGTTCTCGAACACCGTCTTGTTGGGCAGCAGGCGGAAGTCCTGGAACACCGCGCCGATCTGGCGGCGCAGCTGCGGGACCTTCCACGACGACAGCGAGCCCAGCTCCTTGCCGGCGACGAACACCTTCCCGGCGGACGCCCGCTCCTCGCGCAGCACGAGCCGCAGGAACGTCGACTTCCCCGAGCCGGACGCGCCGACGAGGAAGACGAACTCACCGCGCTCGACCTCGAGCGTGATGCGGTCCAGCGCGGGGCGTGCGCCGCGCGCGTAGACCTTGGTGACGTTCTCGAACTTGATCACGCTGCTCGCTCGGGTTGCTCGCTGCGGCGGGTCCCGCACCACCGGACCGGGCGGGCCCGGTCACCGGACGGGTGCCCGGCGCGTCGAGACTAGGCACCGCCGCCGTGGGCCCGGTCCGCCGACACGCCGAGCGCGCGGGGAGGTCCGGTGAAGGTCGCCGGGCCGACCCGCAGCGATCGGGACGAACCGGCGCGAACAGGGCGGCGAACCGGCGTGCTGCGCGGCCCGGGCCGGTCACCGCAGCGCGTGCAGCCGGGGCTGGCGGCGCACCGTCGCGCCGGTGATCGCCGCGAGGACCTCCTCGTGGCTCGTCGTCGCCGCGTCGAACGTGCCGTTGTTGCGGCCGTGGCGCAGCACGACGATGCGGTCGGACACCGCACGCACGTCGGTCATGTTGTGGCTGATGAGGATCACCGCGAGCCCCAGCTCGCGCAGCCGCTCGATGTGCGTGAGCACCTCGGCGGTCTGCGCCACCGACAGCGCGGCGGTCGGCTCGTCGAGCACGACGATGCGTGGCTCGCCGATCAGCGTCCGCGCGATCGCCACGGACTGCCGCTGCCCCGCCGACAGGGTCGACAGCGGCGTGCGGACGGACGGGATGCGCGAGTTGAGCTTGTCGAGCACGCGCCGCGCGGTGGCCTCCATGTACCCGTCGTCCAGCAGCCCGCCCGTGCGCACCTCGCGCCCCAGGAACAGGTTGGACGTGACGTCGAGGTTGTCGCACAGCGCGAAGTCCTGGAACACCGTCGCGACGCCGAGCTGGTGCGCGGCCGCGGGCGTCGGGATCGTCGTGGGCTCCCCCGCGATCTCGATCAGGCCCGCGTCCGGGGTGTACGCGCCCGCGACGACCTTGGCGAGCGTCGACTTGCCCGCGCCGTTGTCGCCGACGAGCGCGACGACCTCGTGCGCGAACACGTCCAGGTCGACGCCCGCGAGGGCCTCGACCGCACCGAAGTTCTTGCTGATGCCGCGCATGGACAGCAGAGGCACCGATGCCGCGCTCATGTGCTCACCTGCTTCACGTCGATGTGTTGCGGTCAGTGAAGTCTCCCACTCCTGCGTCGTCAACGGTCCTCCACCGACGTCACCCCAAGCCCTCGACGTCGACGGTCTCGTCGACGCTCAGAGGCACGTCGGTCGACTGGACCGCGAGTGCCAGCGCCCCCACCATCTCCGCGCGTGTGCCGAGGCTCGCGCGCACCACCTCGAGCGGCGCGATCCGGTTCGGCAGCGCGTGCCGCGCGAGTGACGAGCGCAGCGGCGCGACGAGCGTCTCGCCCGTCTCCGCGAGCTCACCGCCCACGACGACGACCTGCGGGTTCACCGCCAGCACCAGCCCGGCGAGCGCCGCACCGATCACCGCACCGGCCTCCGCGATCGCGTCGCCGCAACGCTCGTCGCCCTGGTTGGCACGCTGCACGACGTCGCGCAGGCTCGCGATCCCCGGCACCGGACCGACCGCGTCGAGCAACGCACCCGCGCCGACGACCGTGTCGAGGCACCCCCGCCGGCCGCACCGGCACGGCTGACCGTCCGGGCGGACCGTGAGGTGGCCGATCTCCCCGGCCGTGCCTGCGAACCCGCGCAGCACCTGTCCGCCGAGCACGATCCCGGCCCCCACGCCGTACGACGCGCGCAGGAACAGGCTGTCGGCCCGGTCCCGTGCGGCACCCACGGTCGACTCCGCGAAGGCCGCCAGGTTGGCGTCGTTGTCCACGTACACCGGCAGCTCGAGCCGCTTGGACAGGACCTGCCCGAGGTGGACGTCGTCCCAGCCGGGCATGATCCCCTCGACCGAGATCATCCCCGTCGCCGAGTCGACCGGTGCGGGAACGCCCACCCCCATGCCCACCACGTCGCCGAGCGACGCCCCGACCCTCTCGAGCAGGTCGATCACCAGCAGCGCGACGCGGTCCAGCGTCGTGTCGACCCGGTGCTCGACCGGCAGCGGGAGCGTCTGCTCCGCGAGGATCTCGTGCGAGAAGTCACCGAGCGCGACACGCAGGTGACGGTGCCCGATCTGGACGCCGGCCGCCAGACCCACGCGGCGGGCGAGCGTGACCATCTGGGCACGCCGCCCGCTGCGCGTGGTCGCGACGGTGTCGACGACCCCCGCGGCGTACAGCTCGCGGACGATCGTCGACACCGTCGCCTGGGACAGACCGGTGGCCTCGGCGAGCTCGACCTGCGTCAGGCCGCCGTACCGCTTGACCGTCTGGACGACGAGCTGGCGGTTGGCCTCGCGCAGGGACGACTGGGAGCCGGCCGTGCTCGCTCGCCTGCTCACGCTCGCACCTTAGTGTCCGTCGGGCCGGGAGCCGGCCAACTGGGTCGGGTCAGCTGCTCGTGCCGGCCCGACGCTTGTTGATCAGGTCGAACGCCACCGCGAACAGCAGCACCAGACCCTTGATGGCCTGCTGCCACGACGGGTCGACCGACATGATCGACAGACCCATGTTCAGGACGCCCATGATGAGCGCACCGACGATGGCGCCCGAGATCCGGCCGATGCCGCCCGTGACCGCCGCACCACCGATGAAGCAGGCCGCGATCGCGTCGAGCTCGAAGTTCTGGCCCGCGGCCGCGACGGCCGCGCCACCGCGCGCCGTGGTGATGATCGCCGCGACACCGGCGAGCGCGCCGATGTTGACGAAGATCATGAAGTCGACGCGCTTGGTGCGCACACCCGACAGGCTCGCCGCGGGACGGTTGCCACCGACCGCGTAGATGTGCCGGCCGAACACCGTGCGACCCATGAGGAACGTGTACGCGACGATCAGGACGCCGACGATCACGAGGATCACGGGCATGCCGCCCGCCGACAGCGACAGCAGCACCGCGAGGATGCCCACGGCGATCGCGACGCCGACGATCTTCGCGACGAACGCGGCCATCGACTCCACGTGCAGGTCGTGCTTGCGCAGCTGCATCCGGGCGCGGAGCTGCGTGAACGCGAAGGCCGCGATCGTGAGCGCGCCGATCAGGAGCGTGACGACGTCCATGTCTCCGCTGAAGCCGAGGAAGTTCGGCAGCGAGCCGGAGACGATCGAGTTGAACGACGTGTCGTTCACGCGGATGGTCTGGCTGACGACGACGAGCGCGAGCCCTCGGAAGATCAGCATGCCGGCGAGTGTCACGATGAACGCCGGGATCCCGATGTACGCGATCCAGAAGCCCTGCCACGCGCCGACCGCCGCACCGATCGCGATGCCGATGAGCACCGCGAGCCACCACGGCAGCCCCCAGTCGGTGATGGTGACCGCGACGACGCCGCCGACGAACGCGACCACCGACCCGACCGACAGGTCGATGTGCCCGGCGACGATCACCATGACCATGCCGATGGCGAGCACCATGACGTACGCGTTCTGCTGGAACAGCGAGACCACGTTGTCCGGCTTGAGGAGCCGGCCGTCCGTGAGCCCCTGGAAGAGCAGGACGATCAGGACGAGCGCCGCGAAGATGCCGTACTGGCGCGCGTTGCCGCCGAGGCCCGACAGGCGCTGGCTCAGCGGGACGCGGGCCTGCTCACCGGGGGGCATCGCGGGGGCGAGGTTGGTGTCGGTGCTCATCGGGGAGTCACGTCCTTCTCCATGGTCATGTACTGCATGAGTCGCTCCTGGGTCGCGTCCTGCCGGGCGACCTCGCCCGTGATGCGCCCCTGGGACAGGGTGTAGATGCGGTCGCAGATGCCGAGCAGCTCGGGCAGCTCCGACGAGATGACGATGACGCCCTTGCCCGCGTCAGCCAGCCTGTTGATGATCGTGTAGATCTCGTACTTCGCGCCCACGTCGATGCCGCGCGTCGGCTCGTCGAGGATCAGCACGTCCGGGTCGGAGAAGATCCACTTGCTCAGCACGACCTTCTGCTGGTTGCCGCCGGACAGCTTGCCGACGAGCGCCTCGACGGTCGGCGTCCGGATGCCGAGGTCCTTGCGGAACCGCTCGGCGACCTTGAGTTCCTCGTTGCGGTCGATCACACCGCGCGAGGCGACCTTGTGGATCGCCGCACCCGAGATGTTGTCGCGGATGGTCGAGATCAGGTTCAGCCCGTAGTGCTTGCGGTCCTCGGTCGCGTACGCGATGCCTGCGTTGATCGCCGCGCTCACGCTGTGGAGCTGGACCTGCTGGCCGTCCTTGTACACCCGCCCCGAGATGTGCGAGCCGTACGAGCGGCCGAACACCGACATCGCGAGCTCGGTGCGGCCGGCGCCCATGAGCCCGGCGATGCCGACGATCTCGCCCCGCCGCACGTTGAGCGAGGCGCCGTCGACGACCTTGCGCGCCTGGTCGAGCGGGTGGTGCACGGTCCAGTCCTCGATGCGCAGCACCTCCTCGCCGATGGTCGACGTGTGCTCCGGGAACCGGTTGTCGAGCGGTCGGCCGACCATCCCGCGGATGATCCGCTCCTCGGTGACCCCGTCGCTGCGCATGTCCAGCGTCTCGATGGTCTGACCGTCGCGGATGATCGTCGTGGTGTCGGCGATCGACTCGATCTCGTTCAGCTTGTGGCTGATGATGATCGAGGTGATGCCCAGCTCGCGCAGGCCGCTGATCAGCCCGAGCAGGTGCGCGCTGTCCTCGTCGTTCAGGGCCGCGGTGGGCTCGTCGAGGATGAGCAGCTTCACCTCCTTGGAGAGCGCCTTGGCGATCTCCACGAGCTGCTGCTTGCCGACCCCGATGTCGATGATCTTCGTGTCGGGGCGCTCGTCCAGGCCGACGCGGGCGAGCAGCTTCGCGGCCTCGGAGTTGGTGTGGTTCCAGTCGATGACGCCGCGCGCCGCGCGCTCGTTGCCGAGGAAGATGTTCTCGGCGATCGACAGGAACGGCGACAGCGCGAGCTCCTGGTGGATGATGACGATCCCCACGTGCTCCGAGTCGCGCGTGCTGCGGAACTCGGCGGGGGTGCCCTCGAAGACGATGTCGCCCTCGTAGGAGCCGTGGGGGTAGACCCCCGAGAGCACCTTCATGAGGGTCGACTTGCCCGCGCCGTTCTCGCCGCAGATCGCGTGGATCTCGCCGCGTCGGACGGACAGGTTCACGTCCGAGAGCGCGAGCACGCCGGGGAAGCGCTTGGTGATGCCCCGCATCTCGAGGATGTGGTCGGGTGTTGCTGTGGTGTCCATCTGGTCCTCGGTCCTTGCCCGGTCACGACTGGTCCGCTCGTCACGGACTCTGACGGTGCCGCCCGGCGACGGGCGGCGGGCCTGGCGGGCCGCCGACGCACCACACGGGTGCGCCGGCGGCCGCCGTCAGGCTCGCGTCACAGACCGAGGTCGGACGCCTTGTAGAAGCCGGAGTCGACCAGGTCCTTCTGGACCGTGTCGGGCGTGACGACCTGCGGGTCGAGCAGCAGGGTCGGGACGACCTTCACGTTGTTGTTGTAGGTCTCGGTGTCGTTGACCGTCACCTCGGAGCCGGAGACGACCTCCTCGACCATCTTGGCGACCGCGTCACCCAGCGCACGCGTGTCCTTCCAGACCGTCATGGACTGCTTGCCGGCGAGCATGTTGAGCACGTTCGCCTGGTCCGCGTCCTGACCGGTCAGGACCGGCCAGCCCTCGCCGGCCTTGTAGCCCGCGCCGGTGAGCGCCTGCGCGATGCCGAGCGCGAGCGAGTCGTTCGGGGAGAGCACGACCTGGACCTTGGTGTCGCCGCCGTAGAACGAGTTGAGGCGGTTCTCCATCTCGGCCTGCGCGTCGTCCGAGCCCCAGCCGAGGATGCCGATGTTCGTCCACTGGTCGTCCGTCTTGGGCGCCTTGCCCGACGGCACGACGAGCTTCCCGTTCTCGACGTACTGCTTGAGGATGTCCCAGGCGCCCTGGAAGAAGAACTTGGCGTTGTTGTCGTCGGGCGAGCCGGCGAACGGCTCGAAGTTGAACGGGCCCTTGCCGTCCTTCAGGCCGAGGGTCTCCTCGATGAACTGGCCCTGCATCTGGCCGACCTTGTAGTTGTCGAACGTCGCGTAGTAGTCGACGTTCGGCGTCTCGTTGATCAGGCGGTCGTACGCGATGACCTTGACGTCCTTCGCGGCGGCCTGCTCGAGCACCGGGCCGAGCGTGGTGCCGTCGATCGAGGCGATGACGAGCACCTTGGCGCCGTCGTTGATCATGTTCTCGATCTGGCTGATCTGCTGGTCGGTCTTGTTGTCCGCGTACTGCAGGCTCGTCTCGAAGCCCGCGTCCTCCAGCAGCTCGACGAGGTGGGCACCGTCACGGTTCCACCGCTCGAGCGCCTTCGTCGGCATCGCGATGCCGATGAGGCCACCGCCCTCCGACGCGCCGGTCGTCGCACCCGGCGTCGCCTTCGTGTCGCTGTCGCTGTCGCGCTCGCTGCTGCACGCGGCGAGGGAGGCGGTGAGCAGGCCGACGGTCGCGATCGCGACCGACAGCTTCTTCCAGGTCTGGGACATCGTCGTCTACTCCTCTGGCACACCGTCCGGGGCGCGGCGGTGCGGCTGCGGCCGCTCCGTCCGTGCGTGGAGCCGTCTTTGACCCACCGCCCCGGAGTGATGGCTTGAATTCAAGACTCAAAGCCATCGAGAACGCAAGCGCCGTTACCAAAGCGTGTCCTGACTGTCGAGAGGCCGGTACGGTTCGGCCGCTTTGGCTTCGCTTCGTAACTCGAAGTCATCCTATGTGCTCTGCGTCACACTCGGTGGTTTCGGGGCCCGCGTGGCCCCGTGATGCTCCCCGGACCGGGACAATCGATGCGTGGCTGTGACCATCCGCGACGTCGCGCAACGCGCCGGTGTCAGCAAGACCACCGTCTCGCGCGTCCTCAACGGACGCGACGAGCTCGACGCGAGGACCGCCGCACGCGTCCGAGCCGTCATCGACGAACTCGGCTACGTCCCCAACGCCCGCGCCGTCGCGTTCGCGCGCGGCACCACGCACGTCGTCGCGATGCTCCTGCCGTCGCTGACCTGGCCGTGGATCGGCGAGGTCGTGCAGGCTGCCATCGAGGCCATCGAGGACGAGGGCTACGGCATGCTCGTCTTCACCACCACGCAGGGCGAGGAGTCGATGCGCCGGTTCACGGAGCACGTCTCCGCGCGCGCGTTCGACGGCCTGCTCGTCGTCGAGCCCGAGGGCACGCTCGACTACATCACGCGCCTGCACGACGAGGGCCTGCCCGTCGTGCTCATCGACGACCGCGGGCACGAGCCGCGCTTCGGATCCGTCGCGACGACCAACCGGCTCGGGGCGCTCGCCGCGGCCCACCACCTGCTCGGCATCGGCCGTCGCGCCCCGCTCGTCATCTCCGGCGACCCGCGCTTCGGGTGCGTGCAGGACCGGCTCGCCGGCTTCGCCGAGGGCTTCGCCGCCGCCGGCCGCACGCTCGACCCCCTGCAGGTCGTCGAGGGCGACTTCAGCTACGAGTCCGGCCAGGCCGCCGTCCACCGCGCCCTCGAGGCAGGGCTCGAGTTCGACTCGCTGTTCGTGCACAACGACACGATGGCGATGGCCGCGATGACGGAGCTGCGCCGCGCGGGGCTGCGCATCCCCGACGACGTCGCTGTCGTCGGGTTCGACGACCTGCCGTTCGCCGCGCAGACCGACCCGCCGCTCACGACCGTGCACCAGCCCATCCGCGAGATGGGTCAGGTCGCGGCGCGTGCGCTGCTCGCGAGCTTCCGCGGCACGCCCGTGCCGAACGAGCCGATCGTCCTGCCCACGTCGTTCACCGTGCGGGCCTCCACGGTCGGCTGACTCAGGAGGTCTGCGACTCCTGCGCGCGGCGCCAGCGGATGCCCGCCTCGATGAAGTCGTCGATGTCGCCGTCGAACACCGCGGCCGGGTTGCCGACCTCGTGCTCCGTGCGCAGGTCCTTGACCATCTGGTACGGCTGCAGGACGTACGAGCGCATCTGGTCGCCCCAGCTCGCCTTGATGTCGCCCGCGAGCTCCTTCTTCGCGGCGCGCTCCTCCTCCTGACGCTGCAGGAGCAGGCGCGACTGCAGGACGCGCAGCGCCGCCGCCCGGTTCTGGATCTGCGACTTCTCGTTCTGCATCGACACGACGATGCCCGTCGGGAGGTGCGTCATGCGCACCGCCGAGTCCGTCGTGTTGACCGACTGACCACCCGGGCCCGACGAGCGGAACACGTCCACCTTGATCTCCGACTCCGGGATCTCGATGCTGTCCGTCTGCTCGATCAGCGGGATCACCTCGACCGCCGCGAACGACGTCTGCCGGCGCCCCTGGTTGTCGAACGGCGAGATGCGCACCAGGCGGTGCGTGCCCGCCTCGACCGACAGGTGCCCGTACGCGTACGGAGCCTTGACCTCGAACGTCGCCGACTTCAGGCCGGCCTCCTCCGCGTAGGAGGTGTCGAGCACCGCCGTCGGGTAGCCGTGCCGCTCGGCCCAGCGCAGGTACATGCGCAGGAGCATCTCCGCGAAGTCCGCCGCATCCACGCCACCCGCGCCCGAGCGGATCGTCACGACCGCCTCACGCTGGTCGTACTCCCCCGCCAGCAGCGTGCGGACCTCGAGCTGGTCCAGGTCCTTGCGGATCTTGACGAGCTCCGTCTCCGCCTCGGCGAGCGTGTCCTCGTCCTCCATCTCCTGCCCCAGCTCGACCAGGGTCTCGAGGTCGTCGATGCGGGACTTCAGCTTGTCGACCCGCTCGAGCTCGCTCTGCGCCGACGACAGCGCGCTCGTCACCTTCTGCGCCGACTCCGGGTCGTCCCACAGGTCCGGCGCCGAGGCCTGCTCGGACAGGCGCGCGATCTTCTCCCGCAGCGCGGTCGGGTCGCTCACCGACTGGATGGACTCCAGGGTGGTGCGCAGCTCGCGGATCTCAGCGGGAAAGTCGGTGGTGGCCACGACCGTCCAGGTTACCCGCAACCTCATCCGACTCTCGCCGCGGCCCAACGCCGCCTCGGCCGCCCGTCGTCATCGAAGTACAACCGCCGCCGTCATTGCCTTTCATTGGCGGTGCTTGCTGGCGATTGCCGCTGATGTCGACATGTGCTTTAATGGTCCCAACGGAACCTCAGCACCGAGGAGATCTGATGTCGAACGATCTGCACTTCCACATCCCGCAGGGCTTCACTGGGACGATCACCGTTGGCCAGGACGGCCAGGTCACCGTGACCAGTGCCGCCCCCGAGCCGGCCGGCGCGTCGCACGCCTGGCCCGACCTCGCCGCAGAAACCGCCGAGAAGCTGGAGGAGATGCTCCAGCGCCAGAAGGACTACGACCCGTCGACTCGTTCGCGAGATGTCGCCAAGGTGCTCCTGGACCGAGGCTGGTCGCTCTACTCCGTGAACCTGAAGGGCGGCTACGTCCTGTTCACCTACGCGGGTGACGAACACGGAGTGTCGCTGTACCTCAGCTCGCTGGACCTCAACAACACCAAGGCGTCACAGCGCGAGTTCATGATGAGCCTCCCCGGGGTGGATGTGCACAAGTCCGACGTCCGGGTGCCCATCAACGGCAAGCACTTCGACCAGGCCCTCGACAGCATCGCCGCGATCGAGAAGTGGGCCGACGGATAGCGGAGGCCTGCATGGGCGCTCTTCCAACCCCGTGGGCGGAGGCGACACCGGCACCGCCCACCGTCGCTGGCACGCGGAAGTCGAGTCGTCTCCCGTCGACGATTGGTCGGGGACTCGGCTCAGCCAGGACCGACCTCGCGCAGCATCAGTCCGCGGTGGCGCTGGCCTCCGCGTGGATCGTGATGCCGTCCGTCCAGGCGCTCAGGACCCATGCCGTCGACGACGGACGGACGCGCGCGACGAGCCCGACCCGCGCCGTGCGAGGGCCGGCGGCGACGGCCTCGCTCACGGCGAACTGGCGCCAACCGGCGGTCTCGTCGGGGTGCGCGGCGAGGTAGTCGTCGACCGCGCCGCGCACAGAGCCGTCCGTCAGCGCCAGGCGCGCCTTGCCCTCGTGGCCGTAGTAGACGTTCTCGCCGATCGAGTCGGAGGCGTCGAGCGCCAGCATGTCCGCGAGCGCGACCAGCCGCTTGTGCTCGAGGTGCAGCTGCGCGGCCGACGCCACGACGAGGATGAGCATCGACGCGAAGACCACGACCCCGAACGTCAGGACGATGACCTGGCCGTCGTCGGCTCCGCCCGCGCGGTGCAGGCGACCGCGCAGCGCCCGCCAGACCCGGCTCACCTGATGCTCCGGTACTCGTCGACGACCGCGACGTGGCTCGACGACACGGGGATCTCGAGCGGGACGACGTCACGCACCATGTCGGGCACGAACGGCAGCGGGACGACGACCTGCACGCGTGCCTCGACGTGCGCGTCGGGCTGGAGGCACGGCGACTGCTCGCACGTCACGACGAGTGCCTCGGCCGGCTCGTCGTCGAAGCCCTGGTCCTGGAGAGCGACCCCGGTGACGGCCGCGGCTCGGGCGGCCGCCGACGTGGCGTCGTCCGCCGCGACGTACACGCGGGCCGCCTCGCGCGCGGCCGACTCGACCGCGTAGCTCGCGGCCTCGAGCCGCGCGAGGACCATCACGAGGTACACGAGCGGCAGCAGCAGGACGAACGCGAGGCCGAGGAACTCGACGATCGCGCTCCCGTCGTCGCGCGCGTCGCCGTGGCGGACCCGCGCCGCGAGGCGCGCGACGAGCAGGCGGAGGGCCGGCGGCACGGGCGTTCCGCCGCTCACGGCAGGTCGTCCTCGGCGATCGCGTGGCCCGTCACCGTGAGCCGGCCCGCAGGGCCGATCAGGCCGATCACCGGAAGCGGCGCGCGCACCTCGACCTCGATCATCTCCACGCCGTCGACCACGACGCGCCGCGCGGTCACGTCGGACGCGTAGCCGTCGGCCAGCGAGCCGGCGACCAGCTCCCGCGTGCGTCGTGCGGCGTCGCTCGTCGAGCGGCCGTCGAGCGCGCCGTACCGGGCGCCCGCGGACGCGCTGTCGACCAGCGTGTTGCGCACGTGCAGGCCGAGCGTGAGCTGCACGATCCCGAGCGCGATGACCACGATCAGGCCGCCGATGAGCACGAAGTCGACGACCGCCGCCCCCTCGTCGGCGCCGGCCACGGCCCGGACGGGGTGGCCGCGATCGTCGCTCAGGTCCGGTTCACGTCCTCGACCGCGCCGCGGAACATGTTCTCCAGCAGCGGGCGGGCGAGCGTCAGCAGCGCCACCACGAGCGCCGCGGTCATGAGCGTCACCAGCACCCACCCGGGCACGTCCCCCCGGTCGCGCCCGGCGGCCCGCAGCCGTCCGGTGAACCAGCCGTGCGTGCGCACCGCCAGCGTGAGCGTCGAGTCCTGCACGCGGTCCCGCACCCGGGCCACCCGCGCGCTCCCGTGCCGCAGCGTCGTCATCCGTACCTCCTCGTGAGACCCCGCCGTGCGGCGGGATGCCGATGGTCGCGACGCGCGGCCGGGCCGGCCGCGGCGTCGTGGTCTGGTCGTGCCTGTCCGTCGTGCCGGCGTTCGTCGTGCCGGTGCTCGTCATGCCGGTGCTCGTGGTGCTCGTCGGGCGGTTCACAGGCCCACCTGCAGCACGACGGCACTGGGGAAGACCGCGAACAGGACGGTCACGGGGAGGATGAGGAAGACCACCGGGATCATCATCAGGACCTCCTTGCGACCGCCCGTCTCCATGAGCAGGCGGCGACCCTCCTCGCGCACGTCCTGCGCCTGGGCGCGCAGCACGTCGGCGAGGGGTGCCCCGCGCTCCACGGCGACGGCGACGCCCTCGGCGAAGCGCGTGAGCGCGGGGACGCCGGTCCGGTCCGCGAGGCCGTCGAGGGCCTGCACGAGCGGCAGCCCTGCACGCGCGTCGGCGAGCGTGCGCTCGAGCTCGACGCTGAGCTCGCCGTGCGTGCTGCGCGTGACGCGCTCGAGCGCGCCGAGCGCCCCCTCACCCGCGCCGACGGCGAGCGCCAGCAGCTCCGCGATGGTCGGCAGCTCCGCGACGATGCGCGACTCGCGCTCCCGGACGCTGCGGCCGAGCATCCAGTCGGGCGCGAGGACCCCGACGACACCGCACACGCCGACGAGCACGACCAGCGCGACGGTCTGCGAGCCGCGCGTCGCGGCGAGCACCAGCGCCAGTGCCAGGCCCGCGGCCAGCCCGAGGGCGCCCGCGACCACCTGGCCCGCACGGAACTGCTCGACGGACTCCGCGCGACCCGCGCGCTGCAGTCGACGCTGCAGCTCGGCCGTCGGCGAGCCGATCCGGGTCACGAGGCGCACGCCGTCGGACAGGACGGGTGCGAGCAGGCGCTCGAGGACCGGAACCGGCCCACGGACCGACGGCAGCCCGAGCAGTCCGGAGCCGGCGCGCCGCGGTCGCAGGTACGGGGCGAGACGTTGGTCGAGCGTGATCCGGCGGCCGCGCAGCCGCGCCACCACCACGAGCACACCGCACGCGGCGAGCAGGCCCGCGAGACCGCCCTGCACCGTCGGGCTCATCGCAGCACCCGCGGGTCCTCGGGCAGCCGCGCGACGCGGAGCATCAGCGTGTACGCGACGACCGTGCAGGTGGCGCCGGTGAGCAGCACCGCGAAGCCGGCGGGGCTGTCGTACGCGCCGGCCGCCTCGGTGCGCGTCGCGAGCAGCGCGAGGACGATCCACGGTGCCGCGACCGCGAGGCGCGCGGCGTACACGGTCCAGCTCTGGCGCGCCTCGAGCTCGCCGCGCGTGCGCACGTCGTCGCGCAGGAACCCGGACAGGGTGCGCAGCAGCCGGCCCAGGTCCGTGCCGCCGACGTCCCGGGTGATCCGCAGCGCCTCGATCACCCGGTCGGCCACGGGGTCGGCGAGCCGCGCCTTGAGCAGGTCGAGGCTCTCCGCGAACCGACCGGTCGCGCGGTAGTCCTCCCCGAAGGCGCGGAACGGTGCGCGCAGCTCCTCGGGTCCGCGCTCGCCGACCTGGGCCACGGCTTCGGGGAGCGCGAGGCCAGCACGGATACCGGAGGCGAGGTGGTCCACCACCTCGGGCCACAGCTGGCGCAGCCGCGACCGCCGGCGCCGGGCGCGCCCTCGCACGACCGCGAGCGGTGCCACCGCGGCGAACGCCGCGAAGAACAGCGCGACGGTGGGCACGCGCGTGAGCCCGATCGCGAGGACGAGCGTCACGATCCCGAGCACCGTGCTCGCGACCGCGAGCCCGCCGGGCGTCACGCCCTGGACCCCGGCCTGCACGAGGTCGTCCTGCAGTCGCGCACGCCACCGCCCGGAGCGGCCCTCACCCGAGGTCACCTGCGGCCAGAACGACCACCACACGCACCCGACGCCCGCGCCCAGCACGAGCCCCACGACCACGTCCACGCTCAGCCCCTCGCCCGCAGGAGGGCGGCGAGGTCGATCCCGAGCCGTGCGAAGCGCTCGGCGTGCGGCGGGAAGCCGTCGCCCCGCACGAGCCGGTCGTCACGCCACGCAAAGATCTCCGCGGTCTCGACGACGCCCTGCTCGGTGCGTCCCGGGATGCCGACGATCTCGCGCACACGCCGCCGCCCGCGCGAGTCGTGCCCCAGGTGCACGACGAGGTCGACGCACGACGCGACGGTCGGCACCACGAACCGGTCGGAGACGTTCTCGCCCGCGAGCAGCGGCAGCGTGCACAGCTTGGTCACGGCCTCGCGCGCCGAGTTGGCGTGGATCGTGCACATCGCGGGGACGCCCGCGTTGAGCGCGATGAGCAGGTCCAGCGCCTCGGCCTCGCGCACCTCGCCGACGAGCAGCCGGTCGGGGCGCATGCGCAGCGCCTCCTTGACGAGCCGCCGCAGCGGGATCTCGCCCGTGCCCTCGAGGTTGGGCTGGCGGCACTGCATCGCGACCCAGTCGCGCGCCGCGAGGCGCAGCTCGAAGACCTCCTCGCACGAGATGATGCGCTCGCGCACCGGCACGGCGCCCGACAGCGCGTTGAGCATCGTCGTCTTGCCCGCCTGCGTGGCCCCCGACACGAGGACGTTGAGGCCCGCGCGCACCGCGGCCGCGAGGAACGCCGCCGCGTCGGGCGGCAGCGAGCCGAGCACGACGAGGTCCTCGAGGTGGTCCGCGCGCACGACGTACTTGCGGATGTTGACCACCCAGTCCTTGCGGGTGATGTCCGGGATCACGGCGTGCAGCCGCTCCCCGCCCGGCAGGGTCGCGTCGACGAACGGGCTGGACAGGTCCAGCCGCCGCCCGGACACCTTGAGCATGCGCTCGACCAGCTCGCGGACCTCGACCGCCGTGAGGATCGTCGTCGTCAGCTCCGGCTCACCGCGCCGCGCGACGAACACCTGCTGGGGGTTGTTGATCCAGATCTCCTCGACCTCCGGGTCGTCGAGGTAGCGCTGCAGCGGCCCGAACCCGGCCACCGCGTCGAGCACGGCCTTGTGCGCGGCGGCGCCGTCGACGAGCGGCGGCACGACCCCGAGCACCGAGCGCGCGTCGTAGTCCGCGATCGCGTCCTGCACGAGCGACGTGATCCCCGGGCGGTCGCGCACCGGGTCGATGCCGCGCCGACGGATCAGCTCGCGCACCTCGCGCTCGAGGATCCCGAGCCCTTCCATGCTTCCCCCTGCGTCGTCGCCCGTTCCCGCTCGCCGGTCCTCACCCGGCCGACATGGCGACCGCAGCCGCCGTTTCGCCCGACATGTCCGGTCCGTCGAGGCATGCGCACCCTACGGGAGACGCCTCGCTCCCCGCAGTCGGTTGTCCACAGTGCGGGTGCGCACCACCCGATCGGGCGCCGAGCCCCGGCTCCCGGTGCCGTCCGCCGGCCGTTGCGCAGGCCCGTGCGGGCCGCCGGTCCCGGACGTGGTCCCCGGGTACGGCTACGGTGTGCACGTGACCAGCGCTGCCGACGACGTCCGCACCACCCCTTCCCCCTCGGGCACCCAGCACACCCTGCGGCACGGCGACCAGGTCGCCGTCGTCGCGGCGGTCGGCGCGAGCCTGCGCGAGTACCGCGTGGGCTCACGCGACGTGGTGCTCCCGTACTCCGAGGACGAGATCGCCCCCGCCTTCTCGGGCGCGGTGCTCGCCCCGTGGCCGAACCGCCTCGCGGACGGCCTGTACGGCTACGCCGGCGGGACGTACCAGGTACCGATCACCGAGCCGGACCGCCTGAACTCGCTGCACGGGCTCGTCGGCTTCACGCCGTTCACCCCGGCGCAGGAGCCCACGGACGATGCCGTCACGCTCACGACGACGATCGTCCCGAACCCCGGCTACCCATGGCCCGTCCGCATCGACGTGACGTACGCCCTGGCCGACGACGGTCTGACGGTCACGACGCGCGCGACGAACCTGGGCACGACGAGCGCGCCCTACGGGCTCGGGTTCCACCCGTGGCTGTCCCCGGGCGACGCGAGCGTCGACGAGTGCACGCTGCAGCTGGGCGCGGACCGCCACGTCACGGTGGACGAGCGCCTGCTGCCCACGGGCACCGAGGAGCTCGAGGGTCCCTTCGACCTGCGGGAGCCGCGGGTGCTGCGCGGTGTCGACCTGGACGACGCGTGGCTCGCCCCCGTCCGCGACGACGCGGGCCTCACGTGGGCGCGCCTGACGACCCCCGACGGCCGCACGACGGCGATGTGGGCCGACGAGGCGTTCACCGCGTGGCAGGTGTGCACGGGCGACCACGTGCCCGGCATCCGACGCCGCGGCGTCGCGGTCGAGCCGATGACCTGCATCGCCGACGCGTTCCGCACGGGCGACCTGCTGGTCGAGCTCGCGCCCGGCGCGCACCACGAGGCGCGCTGGGGGCTGCGCCTCGAGCAGGACTGACCTGCGGGTCCCTCGCGGCGGCGCGTCAGTCGCCCGCGAGGGGCCTTGCTAGGGCCCTCCGCATCGACCGCGCAGCGGGCCGCCGGGTGGCGTCAGCCGTAGTACTCGCCGTCGGCCTGGACGCCCTTGGTGTACTCCCAGTGCCAGCGCTCGAACGGGCCGGAACCGCCCGGGCGCGCCCACGCGGGGTTCTCGAACCCGTAGGTCCCGGCGTTCTCGTTGAGCCACGCCCAGCGCGTGCCGGTGGTCATCTGGCTGCAGAAGTCGATCGCCAGGCCCCAGCCGTGGTTGCTCTTGCCGGGGGCGGCGGCGAGACCGCCGCGCTTCGCCTTGACGGCGTACTGCTCCTGCAGCGTGCGGTAGCCGGACGCGATGCACATGTCGGCACCGAACCGTGCGACGTACACGGCGTTCAGCTCGGCCAGCGCGGACGCCGCGTCCGCGCGCATCTGCGTGTGGCCGTCCCACAGCGTGCACAGGTCCTTGCGGGCGAGCAGGCCGTTGGAGCCCGCCGCACGGGCCGACGAGTCGCACCCGGGGATCGGCTCGCGCGTCCAGTCACGGCTCGCGAGCTCGGCGCCGCGGGCCTCGAGGATCGCGGAGTCGACGGTCGACAGCGACGCCGGGGGCGAGTCGGACGACGACTGGCCGGTGAGCGCGAGGACCGTGCTCGGCAGCGTGCCGTGGTCGCTCGGAAGGCCCGAGAGCACCTCGGTGCTGCCGAACGTCCCGCGCCCGAGCGGGACGGCGACGGTCACGGCCGCGAGCGCACCGACCACGCCGAAGCGGACCGCGTGACGCGCGCTGCGGTTGAGCGCACGTGCGCCGGTGTGGACGCGCACGACACGGTCCGGCGCCGGGCGCTGGGCCGAGCGGGACGCGGGGCGGGAGTCGGCGGGGCGGGAGTCGGCAGGGCGGGAGTCGGCAGGACGGGTCTGCGCAGCGCGGCTCTCGACGACCGGCTCGGTGGCCTGCTCCGCGCCCGCGGCGCGCGCCGGGCTCTCCTCGGCGGGGGCCGCGGGTGCTGCGATGAACGCCCACGACGGTCCGATCGGGGCCGCGGGCACCGCGGGGCCGGACGCGGCCGGGACGGACCGGTAGTCGGGCTCGTCGAGGTCGTCGAGGATCGGGGGGGCCATCACGACCGTCTCGTCGAGCATCCGCGGCGCGGGGTTCGACGGGACGTGGTCCGCGGCGGGACGTGCGGGGCGCTCGGCCTCGGCGACCCGCACGACGCAGGCAGCGGGCGCGTGCTGCAGCGCGGTGGCGACGGGCTCGCGGGTGCCGACCTCGTGCGCTGCAGCGACGATTGCCTGCACGGGGACCGCGCGGGACGCGCCCGCCACGGCGGGGCCCGTGTGCGGCGGCGCCGAGGGTGCGGGACCGGAGGGTGCCGGACGTGCCGCGGCCGGTCGCGTCGTCGGGATCGCGGACGTGGCGGCGGCACGCGAGGCGGGCGGTGCGGGGCGTGCGACCGGGCGGTGGTCCGTGGGGACCCAGCTGGGTGTCTGCGCGCCTGCGGCGTCGGGCCCGGAGCCGGGCTCCGAGTGGCCGGTGGAGGGGCCGGGGGACGCGCCGCGCGGGTCCCAGGCCGAGTGCGCGACGCGCGCAGCGGGGGCGGTGGTCGGAGCCGACCGCTGGGCGGACTGCTCGCGCTCCGCACGCTCGGCTGCGGCCCGCTCGGCCTCACGGATCTGCCGCCGCGTCAGGGGTGCCGCGGCGGCGGCGTGAGACTCGACCACAGCACCTCCCGAGGACGTCCGGGGCGCCCGGAGGGCACCGCTTGCACGACTGTCGCCGGCTGCAGGTCTGCCCCGTGCCCTGCGACGTTGCCGGCGATCACGAAACCATAACGGCTCACCCGCGCCCGTCCAAGCCCCTGGACGCCCGTCCAGTCGATCGGACGAACGCGCTCCCACGCCCCCGTCCGCGACACGCCGCGCGACACGCCGTCGAGGGGCGCATCGCGCGGCGCACATGTCGGAAAGGGGCCGCCAAAGACGGACATACCTCGCAGGATCCGGCCACGTGTGAAGGTTCCGTGCGCGTCAGGAGACCGACCGCTGCCGCAGCGCACCGCGCTGCATCGCGTCCCGGACCTCCCCGACGAGCTCCTCGAGGATGTCCTCCAGGAAGACGACGCCGACGGCACGCCCGTCGTCGTCGACCCGCGCCAGGTGCGCGCCCGTGCGCTGCATCGCCGCGAGCGTCTCCTCGACCTCGTCGTCCGGCGCCACGACCGCGAGCGCGCGCACGCGCCACCGCGGCACGGGCACGTCGCGGTCGTCGTCCTCGGCGTACAGGACGTCCTTGAGGTGCAGGTACCCGACGAGCGTGCCGTCGTCGAGCACCGGGAACCGCGAGAAGCCGGTGCGCGCGACCAGGTGCTCGATATGCGCGGGCGTCGCGTCGGGATCGACGGTGACGAGCGCGTCGTGCGCGACCATGACCTCCTGCGCGGTGCGCCCCGAGAACTCGATCGCCCCCGCGAGCAGGCCCTGCTCGTCCTCCAGCAGGCCCTCGGCCTGGGAGCGCTCGACGATCGACTGGACCTCCTGCGCGGTGAACGCGGAGGACACCTCGTCCTTGGGCTCGACCCCGAACAGGCGCAGCACGTGGTTGGCGAGCCAGTTGAGCGCGCCGATCAGCGGCCGCACGACGCGCGCGACCATGACGAGCGGCGGGCCGAACCACAGCACCGCCCGGTCGGGGCCGGAGACCGCGAGGTTCTTGGGCACCATCTCGCCCAGCACGACGTGCAGGTACACGACGACGAGCAGCGCGAGGACGAACGCGATGGGGTGCGTCCACGCGGACGAGACGCCCATGGCGTGCAGCGGGTCCTCGATGAGGTGCGCGATCGCGGGCTCCGCGACCACGCCGAGGCTCGTCGAGCACACGGTGATGCCGAGCTGCGCGCACGCGAGCATGAGCGACACGTTCTCCATCGCCCACAGCACGGTGCGCGCGCGCCGGTCGCCGGCCTGCGCACGCGGCTCGATCGACGAGCGCCGCGCGGAGATGATGGCGAACTCGGCGCCGACGAAGAACGCGTTCGCGGCGAGCAGCAGGACGGCGACGACGAGCGCGAGGGTGCTGTTCATCGCGCACCCCGTCCCGCGGCGCCGGCGGCGCCGGGCTCGTCGGCGTCGTCGTCGGGCTCCGTCCACACGTGCACGCGCTCCACGCGCCGCCCGGCCATCCGCTCGACCTCGAGGCGCACGTGCCCGACGGCGACGACGTCCCCGACCTCCGGGATGCGGCCCAGCCGCGCCATCATGAGCCCGCCGAGCGTCTCGTACGGTCCCTCGTCGGGGACGACGAGGCCGGTGCGCTCCGTCAGCTCGTCGGGCCGGGTGACACCGGGCAGGTGCCAGGACCCGTCGGCCGAGCGCGCCACCCCGGCGCGCGTGCGGTCGTGCTCGTCGGCGACCTCACCGACGAGCTCCTCGACGACGTCCTCGAGCGTCACGACGCCCGACGTGCCGCCGTACTCGTCGACGACGACGGCCATCTGCATGCCGTGGCCGCGCAGCTCGACGAGCAGCGGACCGAGGTGCACGGTCTCGGGCACGCTCGGCGCGTCGTCCATGAGCGCCGCGGCGGGTACCTCGCCGCGACGCTCGAACGGCACCCCGACGGCGCGGCGCAGGTGCACGAGCCCGACGATGTCGTCGCTGCCCTCCCCCAGCACCGGGAACCGCGAGTGACCGGTGCGACGCGCGAGGGCGACGACGTCGAGCGCCGAGTCCTCGCGCCGCACCGCGACCATGCGCTGACGGTCGGTCATGACGTCGACGGCGGTGAGCGTCTCGAACTCCAGCGAGTTGGTCAGCAACCGCGCGGTCGACTGCTCGAGCGTGCCGACCTCGGCGGAGCGGCGCACCAGGGCCGCGAGCTCCTGCGGCGAGCGACCGCCGGAGAGCTCCTCGCGCGGCTCCACGCCCATGCGGCGCAGCAGCCAGTTGGCGCTGCCGTTGAAGAACGCGATGACGGGCCGCAGCGCACGCGTGAACCCGCGCTGCAGCGGCGCGACCGCGCGGGCGGTCGCGAGCGGGTTGGCGATCGCGAAGTTCTTGGGGATGAGCTCGCCGACCAGCATCGAGAACCCGTTGACGAGGATCACGGCCGCCACGACCGCGACCGCGGTCGCGGCCGTCGCGCTCAGCACACCGTCGCCGAGCCAGCCGGAGAACAGGCGTTGCACCGCGGGCTGCGTCGTGTAGCCGAGCAGCACCGTGGTCGCGGTGATGCCGACCTGCGCGCCGGACAGCTCGGTCGACAGGCCGCGCAGCGCCTTGAGGACGGACTGCCCGCGCCGGTCGTCGGGCCGCGTCTGCTTCGCGACGACGCCCGGGTCGAGCGTGACGAGCGAGAACTCGCCCGCGACGAACAGCGCGGTGCCGAGCGTGAGCACGACGCCGAGCACGACCAGGAGCCACTCGGTCAGCACGGGCACCCCCGCCGGGGTGCGCGCCGTCGCGGGCCCCGGCAGCCGCCGGGCGCGTGGACGTGGTGGGGGTGGCGCCCGCGGGCGGCACCGGGTCTCAGGTGGGGGCCGGCATCGTCGGACCCGTCCGCCGCCTGCTCCGCGGGTGCGGTCTGCCGGTGCTGGACCGGTGCAGGGGTGAGGGTGGGACGCCGGCAGCTACTTGAGCTGCTCATAGTGGCGACATCATACGGGTGCGTCCCGCCGCGTGCCGAGGCCACGGCCGGGGGTGCTGTGCCACTCTGGGCACATGACGACGCTGGGGAGTGCGAGCAGCGCGGCGGTGAAGGCCGCACCGACGAAGGTGCTGGTCGTCGAGGACGAGCCGGCGATCGCGCAGGCGATCGTGCGACGCCTGTCGGCCGAGGGCTGGAGCGTCGAGGCCGTCGGTGACGGCCTCGCGGGCGTGGAGGCCGCGGCACGGCTGGTGCCCGACGTCATCGTGCTCGACGTGATGCTGCCGGGCATCGACGGGCTCGAGGTGTGCCGCCGCGTGCAGGCCGCACGTCCGGTCCCCGTCCTCATGCTGACGGCGCGCGACGACGAGACGGACATGCTCATCGGGCTCGGCGTCGGCGCCGACGACTACATGACGAAGCCGTTCTCGATGCGCGAGCTCGTGGCCCGCACGAAGGCGCTGCTGCGGCGCACCGAGCGCGCGGCGCGCGTGGTGGAGCTGCAGGCGGCCGACGCCCCCGCTCCCCCGCTCGTGATCGGCGACGTCACGGTGGACAAGGCGCAGCGGCGCGTGCTGCGCCACGGCGACGAGGTCCACCTCACGCCCACCGAGTTCGACCTGCTCGTCGCGCTGGCCTCGTCGCCGCGCACGGTGCTGACGCGCGAGCGGCTGCTCGCGGAGGTGTGGGACTGGGTCGACGCGAGCGGCACCCGCACGGTCGACTCGCACGTCAAGGCGCTGCGTCGCAAGCTCGGCGCGGACCTCATCCGCACGGTGCACGGCGTGGGCTACGCGTTCGAGCCCGCGGACGGCACGCAGGCCGGTGCGTCCGAGGGCGCCGGCGCCTGACACGATGAGCAGCGCGCGCGCCGCGGCGCGACCCCACCCCCGGCACGGCCGCGGGGCCGCCGTGCGGTCCCGCCTGCCCGACGTGCGCCCGCTCGACCGGTTCCGGTCGATCAAGATCAAGCTGGGCGTGCTCGTCGCGGCGACCGTCACGATGGCGTCGTTCATCACCTGGATCGGGCTCTCGTACGAGCTGGGCCCGTCACGCACGTTCCCGCTCGCGATCGTCATCTCGCTCGCGCTCACCCAGCTCCTGGCGCGCGGGATGACGTCGCCGCTGCGCGAGATGACGCACGCCGCCCGGGCGATGGCGGCGGGCGACTACACGCAGCGCGTGCGCGCGACGAGCGCCGACGAGGTGGGCCAGCTCGCCGAGGCGTTCAACACGATGGCCGACGACCTGCAGCAGTCGGACACGTTCCGCCGCGAGCTCGTCGCGAACGTGTCGCACGAGCTGCGCACGCCGGTGACCGCGCTGCAGGCCGAGCTGGAGAACATCGTCGACGGCGTGACGCCCGCCGACCCGGCGACGATGGAGGCGGCGCTCGCGCAGACCGAGCGCCTGGGCCGGCTCGTGGCGAACCTGCTGGACCTGTCCCGGCTCGAGGCGGGCGATGCGCCGCTGCAGCTGACGCGCCTGCGCCTGCAGGACTTCCTGCGCGAGGCGGCGGACGCGGCCGCGCTCGTCGGGGCGTCGAAGAACCTGCGGTTCGTGGTCGACGTCGAGCCCGAGGACCTCACGGTCGACGGTGACCCCGAGCGCCTGCACCAGGTGGTCGCGAACCTGCTGCACAACGCGGTGCGCCACTCGCCGCGCGACGACGAGGTGCGGCTCGTCGCCCGCCGGGTCGGCCCGGACGTGCGGATCGACGTCGTGGACCACGGGCCGGGGATCTCGCGCGCGGAGCGCGCGCACGTGTTCGAGCGGTTCGTGCGGGGCAACACGCCGGCGACCGGTCAGGTGTCGACGGGCGGCACGGGCCTGGGTCTGGCGATCGTGCGCTGGGCGGTCGAGCTGCACGGCGGCACCATCGAGGTCGCGGACGTGGCCGACGGGTGCACGATGCGCGTCACGCTGCCGGGCGGGCGACCCGCCACGGGAAACGCTTTGTTCTACCGCAACTAGAACTGTAGGTTGACGACATGCAGCCTGGCCCCACCAGCACACCGACGAGCACCTCGACGCCGGACGACGACCGGACGGTCCGCGTCGAGCACCTCACCAAGACGTTCGGCTCCGGTCCCCACGCCGTGCGCGCGGTCGACGACCTCAGCTTCGAGGTGCGCCCGGGCCGCGTCACCGGCTTCCTGGGCCCCAACGGCGCCGGCAAGACCACGACCCTGCGCATGCTGCTCGGCCTCGTGTCCCCGACCAGCGGCACCGCGACGGTCGGCGGCCGCCGGTACGCCGAGATCGCCCGCCCCGCGCACGTCGTCGGCGCGGCGCTCGAAGCCGCGAGCTTCCACCCCGGCCGCACGGCCCGCGACCACCTGCGCGTGTTCGCGCCTCAGGTCGGGGTGCCCGACACGCGCGCCGACGAGGTCCTCGCGCTCGTCGGACTGTCCGCGGTCGCGCAGCGCCGGGTCGGCGGGTTCTCGCTCGGCATGCGCCAGCGGCTCGCGCTCGCGACCACGCTCCTGGGCGACCCGCCCGTGCTCCTGCTCGACGAGCCCGCGAACGGCCTCGACCCCGAAGGCATCGCGTGGCTGCGCGGCTTCCTGCGCGCGCTCGCGCACGAGGGCCGCACCGTGCTGGTGTCGAGCCACGTGCTGTCCGAGGTCGAGCAGACCGTCGACGACGTCGTGATCATCGCCCGAGGGCGGCTCGTGCACGCGTCGCCGCTGGGCGAGCTCGCGCGCCTCGCGCGCCGGCGCGTCGAGGTGGCCTCGCCCGACGCGGCGGCGCTCGACGCGCTCGTCGCGGCCGGCGGGTGGGCGGTCGACGACGTCCGGCGCGGACCGGACGGCGCGACGTACGTCCTGCTCGACGTGGACACGCCCGCGGTCGGCGCGGCCGCGTTCGGCACGGGTGTCGAGCTGCACCGTCTCCAGGCCCGCGACGTCGGGCTCGAGGACGTGTTCCTCCAGCTCACCGCCCCGCCACCCGGCGCGGCGCAGCCACCGGCCGGCGCACCGGCGCCCGCTCGCCTGGACGGGGCCGCCTGATGCGCGCCGCGGTGGTGGCCGAGTACCGCAAGCTCGTCACGACGCGCCTGTGGTGGATCCTCCTGCTCACGATGGTCGTCTACATGGCGTTCATCGCGGGCGCGATGGGCTGGGTGCTGAGCCAGGGCCAGGCGACGAGCGGCACGGGCGACGAGGTCACGCTCTCGCCCCAGGAGGTCGTGCGCACGGTCTACACGATCGCCGTCTCGCTCGGGTACGTGTTCCCGCTCGTCGTCGGCGGCCTGTCGTACCCCTCCGAGGTGCGGCACAGCACGCTCACCCCGACCTACCTGTCCGAGCCGCGCCGCGGTGTGGTCCTCGGCGCGAAGCTCCTCTCGGGCGGCGCGCTCGGCCTCGTGTACGGCCTAGCCGGCACGCTCGCGTGCGTCGCGGCGGGCGGCGGCGTGCTGGCGCTGCTCGGCGAGCCGACGTTCCTCGGCGAGGCGAGCACGTGGCGCACGCTGGGCCTGTCGACGCTCGCGCTCGCGCTGTGGGCGCTGCTCGGCGTGGCGGTCGGGACGGTCGTCACCAGCCAGGTCGCGGTGGTCGTCGGCGCGCTGGCGTTCACGCAGTTCGTCGAGCCGATCGCGCGCGTCGCGCTGGGCCAGACCGCGTGGGGCGGCGACGTCGCGGCGTACCTGCCGGGCGCTGCGGGCGAGGCGATCTCGGGCGGGTCGTTCTACGCCTCGTCCGGCATGACCGGGGGTCTGCTCACGGCGTGGCAGGGGCTGCTCGTGATGCTCGCGTACGTCGCGGTCCTGTCGCTGGTCGGGCGCGCGACGACGCTGCGCCGCGACATCACCTGACGGCGCGCGCGGCGGCGGCCGGGTGCACATCGGACGCCCGTCCACATCGTGAGATGAGCGGGCGTGGACGTGTCGCGGTTCACCCGGACGGACCACGGTCGGCGACGTGACCTGCAGCAGGCAGGTTCCTACCGGTGCGAGGGCCGTGCACGGCGCTCCTTCGCCTCCGGGAGGAGCGGCCTTGCCCTGCACGACGGCGCGCCATTGCCCGTCGTTGACCCGCACCCCGGGACGCCGTCCGCGCGGGGTCCGACGAGGGCTCACGGCGGCGGGCCACCGGCGGGCCGAAGGTCCCGGAACACGTAATGTTGTCATCGACAGAACCGGCGTCGACGCGGTCCTGCGGGGCCGCAGCGGAAGTGGGCGATCCTCGCGTGTCCCAGAAGGCGGAGCCTGACTCGATCCGTGCCGTATTCGGCGCGAACGAGTGGCTCGTGGACGAGCTGTACGAGCAGTACCTCCAGGACAAGAACGCGGTGGACCCCGCGTGGTGGGACTTCTTCGAGGGGTACAAGCCCGACGAGAGGTCGCACGACCGGGCGGCGAACGGGGTGACGAGCAACGGCGGGGCCGCCGCCGCGGCACCGCCCGCCGACCGGAAGCCCCAGCCGGCGGCACCGGCCCCCGCGGCCGCACCCGCCCAGTCGTCGGCACAGTCGTCGGCACAAGCGTCGGCACAGCCGTCCGCGCAGGCCGCCGCGCAGGCGTCGGCGCAGGTGGCCGCGCAGGCCGCGGCGCGTGCGGTCCCCGCGCAGCCCGCCACCGCGGACGGGGCCTCCCCCGTGGCGACCGCGCAGCCCGCGACAGCGCCGTACGCGTCGGTCGCGCAGAAGCCGTCGCGCGCCGAGGGCCCCGAGGCGACGGACGACGTGCAGAAGCTGCGCGGCCCCGCCGCGCGCGTCGTCACCAACATGGAGTCGTCGCTCGAGGTCCCGACCGCCACGTCGGTGCGCGCCGTCCCGGCCAAGCTGATGGTCGACAACCGCATCGTCGTGAACAACCACCTGCAGCGCGGGCGCGGCGGCAAGATCTCGTTCACGCACCTCATCGGGTTCGCCCTCGTCGAGGCGCTCAAGGACATGCCGGCGATGAACGCGGCGTACACGCTCGTCGACGGCAAGCCCGGCGTCACGCAGCCCGCGCACGTCAACCTGGGTCTCGCGATCGACCTCGCCAAGCCGGACGGCACGCGCCAGCTCCTGGTGCCCTCGATCAAGAAGGCCGAGACCCTCGACTTCGCGCAGTTCTGGAGCGCGTACGAGGACGTCGTGCGGCGCGCCCGCGCGGGCAGGCTCACGGTCGACGACTTCGCGGGCACGACGATCTCGCTCACCAACCCCGGCACCATCGGCACGGTCCACTCCGTGCCGCGCCTCATGCAGGGGCAGGGCGCCATCATCGGCGTCGGCGCGATGGAGTACCCGGCGGAGTTCCAGGGGACGTCCGACGACCGGCTCAACGCGCTCGGCGTCTCGCGCGTGCTCACGATCACCAGCACGTACGACCACCGCATCATCCAGGGCGCGCAGTCGGGCGACTTCCTGCGCATCTTGTCGCGCAAGCTCCTCGGCGAGGACGGCTTCTACGACCGCGTGTTCGCGGCGCTGCGGGTCCCCTACGAGCCCGTGCGCTGGGTGCGCGACACCCCGAGCGACCCGGACGCCGAGGCCGCCAAGCCCGCGCGCATCGCGGAGCTCATCCACGCGTACCGCTCCCGCGGCCACCTCATGGCCGACACCGACCCGCTCGCCTACCGCCAGCGCAAGCACCCGGACCTGGACATCCAGAACCACGGGCTCACGCTGTGGGACCTGGATCGCACGTTCCCCACGGGCGGCTTCACGGGCCGGTCGCGCGAGACGCTGCGCAACATCCTGGGGCTGCTGCGCGACTCGTACTGCCGCACCACGGGCGTCGAGTACATGCACCTGCAGGACCCGCGGCAGCGCCGCTGGCTGCAGGAGCGGCTCGAGTCGGGCTGGGCGCGCACGCCGCGCGAGGACCAGCTGCGCGTCCTGCGCCGCCTCAACGCGGCCGAGGCGTTCGAGACCTTCCTGCAGACGAAGTACGTGGGCCAGAAGCGGTTCTCGCTCGAGGGCGGCGAGTCGGTCATCCCGCTGCTCGACGCGATCCTGTCGCGCGCGGCCGACTCGGGCCTCGACGAGGTCGCGATCGGCATGGCGCACCGCGGTCGGCTCAACGTGCTCGCGAACATCGCCGGCAAGTCGTACGCGCAGATCTTCAGCGAGTTCGAGGGCAACCAGGACCCGAAGTCGGTCCAGGGCTCGGGCGACGTGAAGTACCACCTCGGCACCGAGGGCGTGTTCACGGCCGAGTCGGGTGCGACGACGAAGGTGTACCTCGCCGCGAACCCGTCGCACCTCGAGGCGGTCGACCCGGTGCTCGAGGGCATCGTGCGCGCCAAGCAGGACCGCATCGACCTGGGTGGCGACGGGTTCTCCGTGCTGCCGATCCTCGTGCACGGCGACGCGGCGTTCGCGGGGCAGGGCGTGGTCTTCGAGACGCTCAACCTCGCGCAGCTGCGCGGGTACCGCACGGGCGGCACGATCCACGTCATCATCAACAACCAGGTCGGGTTCACCACGGGCCCGTCGTCGTCGCGCTCGTCGCAGTACGCGACGGACGTCGTCAAGGGCCTGCAGGTTCCGGTGTTCCACGTGAACGGCGACGACCCGGAGGCCGTCGTGCGCGCCGCGGAGCTCGCGTTCGAGTACCGCGAGCAGTTCGACCGCGACGTGGTGATCGACATGCTGTGCTACCGCCGCCGCGGGCACAACGAGGGCGACGACCCGTCGATGACGCAGCCGCTCATGTACAACCTCATCGAGGCGAAGCGCTCGGTGCGCAAGCTGTACACCGAGACGCTGGTGGCGCGCGGCGACATCACGATCGACGAGGCGGAGCAGGCCCTGCGCGACTACCAGTCGCAGCTCGAGCGCGTGTTCGCCGAGACGCGCGAGGACGGCTGGGCGGCCGCGGCGCCCACCGCCGAGGCCGTGGCCGGCCTCGAGCGTCCCGAGTCGCAGCTCGAGGACGCGGGCGTCATGGTCGGCTGGCAGACGGCCGTCCCGGCTTCGGTGCTCGAGCGGATCGGGCAGGCGCACGTGCGCCCGCCCGAGGGCTTCACCGTCCACCCCAAGCTCCAGCAGCTGCTCGAGAAGCGCGAGGCGATGTCGCGCGAGGGCGGGATCGACTGGGGCTTCGGCGAGATCCTCGCGTTCGGCTCGCTGCTCGTCGAGGGCACGCCCGTGCGCCTCGCGGGGCAGGACTCGCGCCGCGGCACGTTCGTGCAGCGGCACGCGGTGCTGCACGACCGTGAGACGGGTGCGGAGTGGACGCCGCTGCTGTACCTGTCGGGCGACCAGGCCAAGTTCTGGGTGTACGACTCGTCGCTCTCGGAGTACGCGTGCCTCGGCTTCGAGTACGGCTACTCGGTCGAGCGCCCCGACGCGCTCGTGCTGTGGGAGGCGCAGTTCGGCGACTTCGTGAACGGCGCGCAGACCGTGATCGACGAGTTCATCTCGTCGGCCGAGCAGAAGTGGGCGCAGCGCTCGTCCGTCGTGCTGCTGCTCCCCCACGGCTACGAGGGCCAGGGGCCGGACCACTCGTCGGCGCGCATCGAGCGGTTCCTGCAGCTCGCGGCGCAGGAGAACATGGTCATCGCGCAGCCGTCGACCCCCGCGTCGTACTTCCACCTGCTGCGCCGCCAGGCGTACGCGCGGCCGCGCAAGCCGCTGGTGGTGTTCACGCCGAAGTCCATGCTGCGGCTGAAGTCGGCGTCCTCGCCGGTCGCGGACTTCACGACCGGCACGTGGCGGCCCGCGATCCGCGACGAGCTCGCGGAGGCCAAGGCCGGGCAGGTCACACGCGTCCTGCTGTGCTCGGGCAAGGTGTACTGGGACCTGCTCGCGCACCGCGTGAAGTCCGGCGACGAGCAGACCGCGATCGTCCGCCTCGAGCAGCTCTACCCGCTCGACGAGGCGTCGATCTCCACGGCGCTCGCGCCGTTCGACGGCGCGGAGCTCGTGTGGGTGCAGGACGAGCCGCACAACCAGGGCCCGTGGCCGTACCTGTCGATGCACCTCCCGCAGCTGCTGGGCCGCCCGCTGCGTGCGGTGTCGCGGCCGGAGTCGGCGTCGCCGGCGACCGGTACCGCCAAGAAGCACCAGGCGCAGCAGGCGACGCTCGTCGAGGAGGCGTTCGCGCGCTGAGCCCGGCGCGAGCCGCGTCCACGGACGACGAGAGCCCCGACCCTGCGTGCCGGGGCGGGGCTCTCGTCGCGCTGGGTCAGGAGACGTCCTCGTGGCGCTCAGGTCGTGGTCGACGACGAGCCCGAACGCACCGCTGCTCCTGCTGGTGGCGCTGGCCGTCTGGACGGCGTTCCGCCTCGCGTTCCTGCTCCGCCGCGACGGCCTCGGCTCGCGGCGACCCCCGGCGTCCCGGACCTCCTGGTCGGACACCGCACACGGCCTGCCCAGCCACCCGTTCTGACCCGGTTCGCCGCCGGGCGCTCCCCACAGGTCCGCGACTCGCCCGTCGTTCTCGCCGTGCCACGCCTCCCGCGCTGGGAGGATGAGCGCCGGCACGACGGACAGGAGGACCCGTGGGAGAGCTACGGCTCGTGGTGGTCGGCGACGAGCTCGTCGCGGGCGCCGGCGACCCCAAGGCGCTCGGCTGGGTCGGGCGCGTCGCCGCCCGCACCCGTACGGACGACCGGCTCACGGTCCTGACGCTCGCCGTCCCGGGCGAGACGACGACCGAGCTCGGTCACCGCTGGGAGGACGAGGTCGCGCGCCGGCTCACGCCCGACGTCGACACGCGCCTGGTCATCGGCCTCGGCCGCCACGACCTGGGCGCGGGCCTCTCGCTCGCCCGCAGCCGCCTCAACCTGGCCAACGTCCTGGACGTCGCCGAGCAGCGGCGGCTGCCCGCGTTCGTCGTCGGACCGCCGCCGGGCGCGGCTACGGACGGCGACCGGCTCGCGGAGCTGTCGGCCGCGTTCGGCGACGTCGCGACCCGCCGCCGGGTGCCCTACGTCGACACCTACGCGCCGCTGGCCGCGCACGAGCAGTGGCTCGCCGACCTGGCCTCCGGCGACGGGCTCCTGCCCGGGCAGGCCGGGTACGGGCTCATGGCCTGGCTCGTCCTGCACACGGGCTGGCACACCTGGCTCGGGCTCCCGGACGACGCGGCCTGACGCGAGCACCGCGAGCGACAGCAGGAGCAGCGGTGCGGGCCGCCAGCCCGCGGGCAGCACGGCCGCACGGCCGCACCTCACCGCAGCGTCGAGCGCACCGCGGCCAACGCGGTGTCGAGCACGGTCCGCAGCGTGTCGACCGTGAGCCGCTCGACCTGCCCCGCCGCGTCCGCGCGCCGCAGCTCGGCGCGCACCTCGTCCCGGAACCGCGAGAGGAGCTGCTCGGCCTCGACCCGGTGCACGTGCGACGACGCGTGCTGGTCGGCGTGCGGCGCCTGGCCCGCCTGGTCGCGCGCCTGCTGCGCCGCCACGGCGAGGTCGGCCCGCAGGCCGTGCATCGTGCCGCGCACGTCCTCGCGGACCTGCGACGCGCGCTCGCGCACCGTCTCGGCGATGCCCTGCTCGAGGTCGGCCAGGTCCCCGCGCCGCGCCTGGAGCTCGGCATACCCGGCCTCCGTGAGCGCGTAGGTGCTCTTGCGCTCCTCGTCGTACCGGGTGACCAGCCCCTCCTCTTCGAGGCGGGCGAGACGCGGGTAGATCGTGCCCGCGCTCGGGCGGTACGTGCCCCCGAACCGGTCAGAGAGCGCCGTGATGAGCTCGTAGCCGTGCTTGGGCCCCGACTCGAGCAGCGAGAGCAGGTACAGGCGCAGCTGGCCGTGCGCGAACACCGGCGCCATCATCGGGCCACCTCGCCGCGCAGCACCGTCACGTGGCCGCTCACCGTGCTCGCCGAGACGTAGCACGCGCCGTCGCCGGTCGCGAGGTCCACGCGGCGCTGCCCGGCGCTCGAGCCCTTGTGCTCCTCGCCGTCGACGACGAGGCGGCCCGAGATCGAGTGCGCCTTGACGTGCAGGCCCTTGCCCTCCGGCAGCCGGACCGTGACGTCGCCCGAGACGGTCGTGGCGGTGACCGACGACGAGCCCGTCGTCACGTCGAGCGACAGCGCGCCCGAGACCGTGTTGGCCTGGACGAGCGACAGCTCGCCGGACGCCGCGAGCTCACCCGAGACGGAGTTGAGCTTGATCGGCCCGCCGTGGTCGCGCACGACGACCTCGCCCGAGACGGTGTTGGCGGACAGGCGGCCGCGCGTGCCGTCGGTGACGAGCGAGCCGGAGACCGTCGAGACCGACGAGTCCTCGAGCACGCCCACGAGCAGGCCGTCGGCGCTGACCGTGCCGAGCTTCGTGGCGACCGACCGCGGGATCGCGATGTGCACGTCGGCACGGTCCTTGTCCCGGAAGTTGCGGAACTTCTCGAGGAAGCCGTCCCACCCGGTGAGCGTGAAGCTGTAGCCCAGACGCAGCTCGCCGTCGGCCAGCCCGATCTCGAGCGGGCGGCCGTCGACGGAGTGCACCTCGATGCGCGCGCCCGGCTCGTCGTGCGCGACGACGTCGACGCGTCCTCCGACGAGCTGCACCCGCAGCGACGTGACGTTCTCGACCTCGATGATCTGCGGGCCGGCGACGACCCAGGACTCGGTGGCCATGAGAGCACTCCCCTTCGCGATATATCTTGTCGAGCAGTCACGCTATATCGCGTTTCTGCCGCGGTCAAGACATATCGCGTCTCACGCCGACCGGAGCCCGGCCGGCGCAGCGGTCACGTGACGATGCCGGCGGCGCGCAGCTCGACCGTGAGGTCGTGCGGGCTCGTGGACGCCCCGATGGCCTCCTCGTACGTGATCTCGCCGTCCCGCACCATGCGGAACAGGTGCTGGTCGAACGTCTGCATCTTGTAGTAGTCGCCCTCGCGGATGAGGTCCACCAGCGGCGCGCTGTTCTGCGGGTCGAGGATCGCCTCGGCCGTGCGGCCCGTGTTGACCATGACCTCCACAGCGGCACGCCGGCCCGAGCCGTCCGCCTTGCGCACCAGGCGCTGGGACACGACACCGCGCAACGCCTGCGAGAGCGCGACGCGCACCTGCTTCTGCTCGTGCAGCGGGAAGAAGTCGACGATGCGGTTGATGGTCTCGGGGGCGTCGATCGTGTGCAGCGTGGACAGCACGAGGTGGCCGGTCTCGGCCGCGGACAGCGCCGCTCGCACGGTCTCGATGTCACGCATCTCGCCGACGAGGATCACGTCCGGGTCCTGGCGCATCGCGGCGCGCAGCGCGACCGTGAAGTCCGCGGTGTCCTGGCGCACCTCGCGCTGCGAGACGATCGCCTTCTTGTCCTGGTGCAGGATCTCGATCGGGTCCTCGATCGTGACGATGTTGACCTCGCGGTAGCTGTTGATGAGGTCGACCATCGACGCGAGCGTCGTGGTCTTGCCGGACCCGGTCGGGCCGGTCACCAGCACCAGCCCGCGCGGCTCGAGCGCGAGCTCGCCCACGACCTCGGGGATCCCGAGCTCACCCAGCGGCTGGGCGCCCACCGCGACGCGCCGGAACACCAGCCCGTACGTGCCGCGCGCCTGGTACGCGTTGACGCGGAACCGGCCCACACCCGACAGCGAGTACGCGAAGTCCGCCTCGTGCGACTCGCGGAACGTCTGCACCAGGTCGTCGGGCAGGACCTCCTCGAGCATCGCCTCGGTGTCGCGCGGGGTGAGGTCGGGCACCTGCAGCTTGCGCAGCCGGCCGTCGACCCGCACGCGGGGGGCGGAGCCCACCTTGCAGTGCAGGTCGGAGCCGCCCGTGCTGGCCAGGGCGTGCAGGAACGGGATGACGGACTGCGTGGGCGCGCTCACGAGGGATGTCATCGGTCCGCCGCCCGAGCGACTTGAGAGGTACGTACCGTCCCGCGCGCCGCGGACCGGCGCCCGTCCGAGGCGTGCGCACGCGTCCGGGAGCACCCCGGGGATGTGGGACGATGGCATGCAACTCCGCGACCGAGGCCGACGAAGGGAAGCCCCATGAGCAAGCGTGGCCGCAAGCGCCGCTCCCGCGCCGGGAGCGCGGCGAACCACGGCAAGCGCCCCAACGCCTGAGCGCACGCTCAGCAGGGTCGCCGCCGACGCACCCGTACGAAGGCCCCGCACACCGACAGGTGGCGGGGCCTTCGTCGTGCGTGCCGTGCGGCTGCGGATGCCCGACGGCCGCGGACGTCCTAGGCCTGCGTGATCCGGATGGTCGTGAGCGTCGCGCGGATGCGCGCGTGCAGCTCGGCGGGCGCCACGTCCTCCTCCTGCCAGCAGCGGCGCACGAGCTTCTTCACGACGAGCTCGACGTCGTGCTCGCTGAGGCAGCCCGAGCAGCCCTCGAGGTGCGCCTTGACGCGCTGCGCCTCGACGGGCTCCAGCTCGGAGTCCAGGTACGCCCACAGCTCCGAGACCGCCTCGTCGCAGTCGCAGCCCGTGGACGACACCCGCGGCTCGGTCCAGTCGCTCCCGGTCATCACTCGCCCTCCTTCGACGAGCCGTGCACCGCGGGCACCAGCCCGCGCTCCCGCGCGTAGTCCGCGAGCAGCTCACGCAGCTGACCGCGGCCACGGTGCAGGCGGGACATCACGGTCCCGATCGGCGTCCCCATGATCTCGGCGATCTCCTTGTACGCGAAGCCCTCGACGTCCGCGAGGTAGACCGCGATCCGGAACTCCTCCGGGATGCGCTGCAGCGCGTCCTTCACGTCCGAGTCCGGCAGGTGGTCGAGCGCCTCGGCCTCCGCCGAGCGCAGGCCGCTCGACGTGTGCGACGCAGCCCGCGCGAGCTGCCAGTCCTCGATCTCCTCGGCGTGCGACTGCTGCGGCTCGCGCTGCTTCTTGCGGTAGGTGTTGATGTAGGTGTTCGTCAGGATCCGGTACAGCCACGCCTTGAGGTTCGTCCCCGGCTTGTACTGGTGGAACGCGGCGAACGCCTTCGTGAACGTCTCCTGGACCAGGTCCTCGGCGTCGGCCGGGTTGCGCGTCATGCGCAGCGCGGCGCCGTACAGCTGGTCGAGGTACACGAGCGCGTCCTGCTCGAACCGTGCGGCACGTGCGGTCTCGTCCTCGGCGTCGGGCGCGCGCGAGCCGCCCTCGGGCATCGGCTCGATGTCCGGGATCGCCGTGTCGGCCGGCTGGGGGTCGGGCGTCTCGTCGCTCATCGGGGCCGAGCCTATGCCCGCCACCCGTGCGTCACCGGCCGACGGTCGCGGTACGGACAGCGCGGCGACGAGGGTCGCGAGCGCACCCAGTGCGCCGCGGCCCGGCACGGGCGCACCGGCGGGGTGGCCGACGACCGCTGCGGCTGGCTCGGGGGCTCGCCCCGTGGCGGGCTCGGCGACACAGGTCATGGTGGGCGCAACACGCGCGGGCGGCGCGCGATTCCCGCGCGCAGTAGCGTGGGGACGACCGCTGACCGACGAGAAGGGGTCACCGTGCTGCTCCGCCGGATCGCCCGCCCGCTGTTCGCCTCGTGGTTCCTGACCGAGGGGGTCGACGCGCTGCGCTCCCCCGCGACGCACGTCGCCGCGGCCCGGGCGGCGGTCGACCGGGTCGGGAAGGCCGCGCCGGGCGCGCGCGTGGACGTGACCGACGAGCAGCTCACCGCGCTGGTCCGGGCGCACGGCGCGGCGGTCACGCTGGCCGCGGTCGCGCTCGCGGCCGGCAAGGCGCCCCGCACCGCCGCGCTCGCGCTCGCCGGGCTGACCGCGCCGCTCGTCCTGGTGAACCTGCCGGACCGCGCCGAGCGCACCCCGCACCAGAAGCGGGCGCGCCGGGACCGTCTGGTGCGCTCGCTCGCGTTCGCCGCGGGGGCGGTGCTCGTCGCCGCCGACCGCGAGGGACGGCCCGGTCTGCGGTGGCGCCTCGAGGACGCGCACGAGCGCCGGGTCGCGGCGAGGGCCGACGAGGCCTGACCCGCCGAGGTCCTGGCACGCCGAGGTCCTGGCACGCCGAGGTCCTGGCACGCCGAGACGCCCGGACCGTCCCGGCCGGTCGGACGGGACGGTCGGACGGGACGGTCCGGCGTCAGTGCGTCACTGCGTCACTGCGCGCGAGCCGTCAGCACGACCTCGTCGCCGACCGTGACGCGCACGTCCGCGAGGCGGATGCCCGCGGGCAGCTCGGACACGAGGTCGAACCGGCGCCCGTCGTAGCGCTCGACGCGGCTGCGCGCCGCGACCAGCAGCGCCGCGACCACCGGGTTGCGGCTCGTGACGCGCACGTCACGCAGCGTGACGCCCAGCGCGTCGTCGACGACCGCGGTCATGCCGGCCTCGACCGTGGCGGACAGCAGGGTCTTCTTGACCTGGGCCTCGACGGTGACGGCGACGCCGTTGTCGCCGGCCGGGGCGAGCCGGACGTCGAGCCGCGCGAGCGTGAGGCCGTTGGCGGCGGCGAGCTGCGCCGCGACGCGCTCGGCGGCCGCCTGGATCGCGCGCGCCGGCACCGTGAGGCGGGCGGAGCCGGTCACCGGGCTCGACGCGTCCGGCTCGACCCACGCGAGGCCCACCCCGCCGTCGGCGGTCTCGACCCACTCGAACGGCACCCCGGCGGCCTCGACCACGACGTCGACGGCCGCACCCACGACCGTGACCGGGTGCGCCTCGACGCGCAGCTTGCCCACGGTGCCGCGCTCGCGCGCCACGGGGTCCGGCGTACCCGCGGCGGCGCGCGACGCGCGCGCCTCGCGCGGCGAGACCGTGACGCCCGTGAGGTCGACGTCGAGCGTCGGGACGTCCGAGCCGGCGACGCTCGCCGCCACGCGCAGGTGCTCGGCGGACGCGGGCTCGACGCCCGCGGACGTGGTGAGCGCGGTGCGCAGGCGGGCGGTCAGGTCGTCGTCCGTGGCGGGGCGCGGAGCGGGACCGAGAGGGAGAATGTCCTGATTCTGCGTGTTCACGGCGTGAGCCTAGACCGTCCGTCCGGCTGCGCGTGACTAGCCTGGGCGCCATGACCGCGACCCTCCCGCCGACGTCCCTGCCGCTGTGGCCGGCGCCCACCGCGACCGCACCGCTCGACGCGCGCGTGGAGGTCCCCGGGTCGAAGTCGCTCACCAACCGCTACCTCGTCCTCGCCGCGCTCGCCGACTCCCCCGGACGTCTGCGCTCGGCGCTCCTGTCGCGTGACACGCGCCTCATGGCCGCGGCGCTCGGGCAGCTCGGCGTGCAGGTCACGCTGGACGACGACGTGCTGGTCACGCCCGGCCCGCTGCGCGGCGGCGTGCGCATCGACTGCGGGCTCGCGGGCACGGTCATGCGGTTCCTGCCGGCGGTCGCCGCGCTCGCCGACGGTCCGGTGCGCTTCACGGGCGACGCCGAGGCGCTGGTGCGCCCGATGGGTCCGGTGATCCGTGCGCTGCAGGCGTTGGGCGTGCGGGTCGACGAGGAGGGCGAGGCCGGGCGGCTGCCCTTCACGGTGCACGGGCACGGCTCGGTGCGCGGCGGCAGCGTCGACGTGGACGCCTCGGGGTCGAGCCAGTTCGTCTCGGGGCTGCTGCTCGCCGCCGCGCGGTTCGACCAGGGCCTCGTCGTGCGGCACACCGGGCCGACGCTGCCGAGCCTGCCGCACATCGAGATGACGGTCGAGACGCTGCGCGCCGCGGGCGTGCAGGTCGACGACTCGCGCCCCGCGATCTGGGAGGTCGCACCCGGGCCGGTCGCGGGCCGCGACGTGCGTGTCGAGCCCGACCTGTCGAACGCGGCGCCGTTCCTCTGCGCGGCGCTGGTCGCGGGCGGCACGGTCCGCGTCCCGGGGTGGCCCGCGCAGACCACGCAGCCCGGCGCGCTGCTGCCGGGGATCCTCGAGCGCATGGGCGCGACGACGGCGCTCGTGGGCGACGAGCTCGCCGTGACCGGCACGGGCGCCATCCGCGGCGTCGACCTCGACCTGCACGCCGCGGGCGAGATCGCGCCGACGATCGCGGCGCTCGCGGTGCTGGCCGACTCCCCGACGCGCCTGCGCGGCATCGCGCACCTGCGGGGCCACGAGACCGACCGGCTCGCGGCGCTCGCGAGCGAGATCACGCGCCTCGGCGGGCAGGCGGAGCAGACGGCCGACGGCCTGGTCATCACGCCGCGGCCGCTCACGGGCGGCGCGTGGCACTCGTACGCGGACCACCGCATGGCGACCGCGGGCGCGCTGGTCGGGCTGCGCGTGCCGGGGGTGCAGGTCGAGGACGTCGCGACGACCGCGAAGACCATCCCGGACTTCGTCGGGCTGTGGGACCGGATGCTGGCGGGTGACGCCCCCTCGTGACGAGGCGGAGGCAGTACGACGAGTCCGACGTGCGGATCCGGCCCGGCAAGGGGTCACGGCCGCGGACCAAGCAGCGCCCGGAGCACGCGGACGCGCAGCGCGCGATGGTCACGGGCGTCGACCGCGGCCGGTACGCGGTGCTGGTCGACGCGGACGGCCCGGACGAGCGTCCCGCGACCGCGATGAAGGCCCGCGAGCTTGGCCGCGAGCGCGTGGTGCCCGGCGACGTCGTCGACCTGGTGGGCGACACCACGGGCGCGCAGGGCACGCTCGCACGCATCGTGCGCATCACGGACCGCCGCACGGTGCTGCGCCGCACGGCCGACGACACCGACCCGGTCGAGCGCGTCATCGTCGCGAACGCCGACCAGCTCGTCGTGGTGACGGCGCTCGCCGACCCCGAGCCGCGCACGCGCATGATCGACCGGTGCGTCGCGGCCGCGTACGACGCGCGCATGGACGTGCTGCTCGCGCTGACGAAGGCGGACCTCGCGGACCCGGCCGCGCTCGTCGGGATGTACTCCCCCGTGGGGGTGCGCACCGTCGTGACGCACGCCGAGGGTCCGCACGGCGAGCGGGCGATCCACGGCCTCGCGGACCTGCGGGCGGCGCTCGCGGGGCGCACGTCCGTGCTCGTCGGGCACTCCGGCGTCGGCAAGTCGACGCTCGTCAACGCGCTCGTGCCGGACGCGCAGCGCGCGACGGGCGTCGTCAACTCCGTCACGGGGCGCGGACGGCACACGTCGACGTCCGCGGTGGCGCTGCGCGTGCCCGGGCCGGGCGCGCCCACGTGGGTGATCGACACCCCCGGAGTGCGGTCCTTCGGGCTCGCGCACGTCGACCCCGACCACCTGCTGCACGCGTTCGGGGACCTCGGGGAGGCGTCCGACGAGCGCTGCCCGCGCGGCTGCACGCACGCGGCGGACGCGCCCGACTGCGGGCTCGACGAGTGGGTCGCCGCGGCCGACGACGACGTCGAGCGGGCCGCGCGCGCAGCGCGCGTCGACTCGTTCCGGCGCATCCTGGCGAGCCGGCTCGGCACGAGCGAGGCGGACACGCCCGCGGCGTCGTGACCCGCACCGCTACGGTGGCGCCATGAGCCTGCGGACCGGGTACGACGACGACCTGCGCCTCGCCCACGTGATCGCGGACCAGGTCGACTCGCTGACCCTCTCGCGGTTCAAGGCGCTCGACCTGGTCGTGGAGACCAAGCCCGACCTCTCGCCGGTGTCGGACGCCGACCGCGCGGCCGAGGAGCTGGTGCGCTCGCAGCTGTCGCGCACCCGCCCGCGGGACGCGGTGCACGGCGAGGAGCTGCCCGACACGGGGCACGGGCCGCGCCGGTGGGTCGTCGACCCGATCGACGGCACCAAGAACTTCGTGCGCGGCGTGCCCGTGTGGGCGACGCTGATCGCGCTGCTCGACGGCGACGAGGTGGTCGTCGGCCTCGTGAGCGCGCCGGCGCTCGGACGGCGCTGGTGGGCCGCGAAGGGCTCGGGCGCGTGGAGCGGTCGGTCCCTCTCGCAGGCCACGCAGCTGCACGTCTCGCGCGTGGACCGGCTCGAGGACGCGTCGTTCTCCTACTCCTCGCTCACGGGGTGGGAGGACGTGGACCGGCTGCCGCAGGTGCTCGACCTCATGCGTACGGTCTGGCGCACGCGCGCGTACGGCGACTTCTGGTCGTACGTGCTCGTCGCGGAGGGCGCCGTGGACGTCGCGGCCGAGCCCGAGCTCGCGCTGCACGACATGGCCGCGCTCGTGCCGATCGTCACCGAGGCCGGCGGCCGGTTCACGTCCGTGAGCGGCGTGCCGGGGCCGTTCGGCGGCAACGCGCTGGTGACCAACGGGCTGCTGCACGACGAGGTCGTGGCACGGTTGGACCTGCCGGACTGAGCCACGACCGACGGGGGGCGGCATGACCGATCCGAGCCAGGACTGGCGCAGCGAGCTGCACCGGGTGCGTTCGTCGTCGTTCGGCCGCGGTGTCGAGGCGTACGCCGCGGCGCGGCCCACGTACCCCGCCGAGGCCGTCGCGTGGCTCGTGCCACCGGACGCGCGCGACGTGGTCGACCTGGGCGCCGGAACGGGCAAGCTCACCGCGGGTCTCGTGGCGCTGGGCGGGCTGCGGGTCACCGCGGTCGAGCCCGACGACGTCATGCGCGCCGCGCTGATCGCGGCGCTCCCCGGCGTCGACGCACGCCGCGGTACCGCCGAGGACACCGGGTTGCCGGACGCGTGCGCGGACGTCGTGACGGTGGGCCAGGCGTGGCACTGGTTCGACCCCGTCGCCGCCAGCGCCGAGGTGGCGCGCGTGCTGCGACCCGGCGGCTCGCTGTCCCTCGTGTGGAACGTCGTCGCCGAGGGCGTCACCTCCTGGGCGGACGCGTACTTCGAGATCGTGCACCGCGGCGACACGCTCGACTACTCGCGCCGCGAGGCGCCGCTCGCGGGGCCGCAGATCGGCCCGTGGCAGCGCACCGACGTCGTCTGGACGCGCACGATCACGGCGCCCGAGCTGCGGGCGTTGGCGGCGAGCCGCAGCCACCTCATCGCGATGTCCCCGGCGGAGCGCGACGCGGTGCTCGCCGAGGTGGACGCGCTGTGGACGACGCACCCCGACCTGGTGGGCCGCACCGCCGCGGAGCTGCCCTACGTCACGCGGTGCTGGCGCGCGACGACGCTGTCGTAGCGGGCCCGCCGGGCACGCCCAGGGCATCCGGCAGCTCGGCGAGCGAGCGGATGACCGCCACTGCGGTGACGGACGCCTCGTCGACCGGGTGCCGACGTGCGCCGGGCCGGTCGAGCCACACGCCGACGAGGCCTGCGTCGCGCGCCCCGAGCGCGTCGACGTCCGCCTCGTCACCCACGTACGCGGTGCGCGCCGGGTCCGTGCCGAGCCGGCGGCACGCCTCGAGGAAGACCCGGGGGTCGGGCTTGCCGAAGCCCAGGGTGTCCACGGCGACGAGCAGCGGCACACGGTCGACGAGGCCCGCGGCCGTGAGCTTGGCGGTCTGCATCGACGTCGCCGCGTTCGACAGCGCGCCGAGCGCCAGCCCCGCGTCCAGCAGCGCGCCGAGCACGGCCTCGGTCTCGGGGTGCGCGACCCAGGCGGCGCGGAACGCCGCGTCGAAGACCTCGTCCCACGCGGCGAACGCGGCCTCGTCGAGCTCGGGGCCGCCGTGCGTCGCGTGCAGCTCGTTGACGCGCGCCCGCTTCTGCTCGAGGTAGGGCACCTCGCCGCGGGTGTACCGGCGGTAGTGGCCGTTGGTGTCCGCGCGCCACATCGCCAGGAGCGCCTCGTCGCGGCGCACCGCCTCGTCGGGCGGCAGCGGCGGGAGGTACCGGGCGCCGACCGCCGCGAGGGCGGCGACGAACGCGCTGCGCGTGTCGACGATCGTGTCGTCGATGTCGAACAGCACCCCGTCGACCAGAGCGCCCGTCGTCGCGCGCGGTGCCGCGTCCCGCGTCGGGGCCGTCACAGGGACGCGCGCAGCGCCGCGATGCGGGCCAGCGTCGAGTCCTTGCCGAGCAGCTCGAGCGACTCGAACAGCGGCGGGGACACGCGTCGGCCGGTCACCGCGACGCGCAGCGGCGTGTACGCCAGGCGCGCCTTGATGCCGAGACCACCCTCGTCGACGAGCGCGGCCTGCAGCGCGGCCTGCGTGGCCTCGGTGGTGAAGCCGTCCGCGGGGAGCGCCTCCAGCCCGGCGACCGCCGCGTCCAGCACCTGCGCCGACTCCGCACGCAGCGCCTTGCGGCCGTCGTCCTCGACGTGCAGCTCGTCGTCCGCGACGAACAGGAAGCCGAGCATCCCGACGACCTCGCCGAGCAGCGTCATGCGCTCCTGCACGAGGGGCGCCGCCTGCGTCAGGAGGTCCTGGTGCTCGCGCGAGAGGTCGGCGAACGAGTCCGCGGGCACCAGGCCGGCGTGGTGCAGGTACGGGACCAGACGGTCACGGAAGTCGTCGGGCGCGAGCATGCGCACGTGCGCGGAGTTGATCGCCTCGGCCTTCTTCAGGTCGAAGCGCGCGGGGTTGGGGTTCACGTCGTGCACGTCGAACGCCGCGACGAGCTCGTCGACCGTGAAGATGTCGCGGTCCGCGGACAGGCCCCAGCCGAGCAGCGAGAGGTAGTTGAGCAGGCCCTCGGGGGTGAAGCCGTTCTCGCGGTGCAGGAACAGGTTCGACTCGGGGTCGCGCTTCGAGAGCTTCTTGTTGCCCTCGCCCATGACGTACGGCAGGTGGCCGAACTGCGGCATCACCTGCGCGACGCCGAGCTCGAGCAGCGCGCGGTACAGCACGACCTGGCGCGGGGTGGAGGACAGCAGGTCCTCGCCGCGCAGCACGTGCGTGATGCCCATGAGCGCGTCGTCGACCGGGTTGACCAGCGTGTACAGCGGGTGGCCGTTGGCGCGCACGACCACGAAGTCCGGCACCGAGCCGGCCTTGAACGTCACGTCGCCGCGCACCAGGTCGGTGAACGTGATGTCCTCGTCGGGCATCCGCACCCGGATGACGGGCTCACGGCCCTGCTCGCGGTACGCGAGCCGCTGCTCGTCGGTGAGGTCGCGGTCGTACCCGTCGTAGCCGAGCTTGGGGTCGCGGCCCGCCGCGCGGTGGCGCGCCTCGATCTCCTCGGGCGTCGACCAGGACTCGTAGGCGTACCCGCCCTCGAGCAGCTTCGCGACGACGTCGCGGTACAGGTCGTAGCGCTGCGACTGCCGGTACGGCTCGTGCGGGCCGCCGACCTCGACGCCCTCGTCCCAGTCGAGCCCCAGCCAGCGCAGCGCGTCGAGGAGCATGCGGTAGCTCTCCTCGGAGTCGCGCGCCGCGTCCGTGTCCTCGATCCGGAAGACGAACGTGCCGCCCGTGTGCCGCGCGTACGCCCAGTTGAACAACGCGGTGCGGACCATGCCGACGTGCGGCAGACCGGTCGGGGACGGGCAGAAGCGGACACGCACGGCGGAGCCGTCGACAGCGGGGGTGGTCACGGGTCCCAGGGTAGTCGGGCGCGTCCGCGCGCCGTGCTCGGGTCCGGCTCAGTGCCGGCGCAGCACCGGGTTGCGCAGCGTGCCGATCCCCTCGACCTCGCACTCCACGACGTCGCGGTCGACCACCGGCCCGACGCCGGCGGGGGTCCCCGTGAGGATGACGTCCCCGGGCAGCAGCGTGAACACCTCGCTGACGTACGACACGAGGTACGCGACGTCGAACACCATCTGCGACGTGCGCCCGTCCTGCCGCGGCTCACCGTTGACGCGCGAGCGCACCGCGAGGTCGTCGACGTCGAGACCGGGGACGATCCACGGGCCGAGCGGGCACGAGCCGTCGAAGCCCTTGGCGCGCGTCCACTGCGAGTCCGACCGCTGGATGTCCCGCGCCGTGATGTCGTTCGCGACCGTGAACCCGAAGACGTGGTCGAGCGCGCGCTCGGGCGTCACGCCCTTGGTGACCTTGCCGATCACGACCGCGAGCTCCGCCTCGTACGAGACCTCCTCCGTCCAGTCCGGCAGCACCACCGGGTCGTCGGGGCCGACGACGGACGTGTTGGGCTTGAGGAACAGCAGCGGCTGCGTGGGGAGCTCGTTGCCCATCTCCGCCGCGTGGTCCGCGTAGTTGCGCCCCACGCCGACGACCTTGGAGCGCGGGATCACGGGTGCGAGCAGGCGCACCGCGTCGTCGTCCAGGGGGATGCGCTCGCCCGTGGGCTGCACCGGCGTGTAGATGGGGTCGCCCGTGATGACCACGAGCTCCTCCGAGCCGGGCTCCCCCTCGACGAGGGCGAAGCGGGGATCCGAACCGATCGTGAACCTGGCGATGCGCACGTGCCCAGCCTAGGCGGCGTCAGGCGCGCGCGAGCACCTCGCCGTGCAGCACCGCGAACCAGCCGTCGGGCTGGCGGCCCCACTCGTGCCACGCGTCCGCGAGCTGCTCGAGCCCGACCTCGTCGGCCAGCCCGTGCGCGATCGCCTGCTGCGCGAAGTTCGACGCGACGCACCGGTCGGCCCACAGGCCGGCCCACCACGCACGGTCCTGGGGCGTCGCGTAGCACCACACGCCGGCGCTCGGGGCGACGCCCGCCGGGTCGAAGCCGGCCTCGCGCACCCACTGCAGCAGCCGGCGCCCGGCGTCCGCCTCGGCTCCGTTGGCCTGCGTGACCTCGTGGTACAGCGCGGACCACTCGTCCAGGCCCGCCGACGGCGGGAACCAGGTCATCCCCGAGTAGTCGCTGTCGCGCACCGCGACCACGCCGCCCGGGCGCGTCACGCGCCTCATCTCCCGCAGCGCCGCGACCGGGTCGGTGAGGTGCTGGAGCACCTGGTGGGCGTGCACCACGTCGAACGTGTCGTCGTCGAACGCCAGCTCGTACGCGTCGCCGACCTCGAACGTCACGTTGAGGGCGCCGGCGTCCGCGGCGGCCTTGCGGGCGATCTCGATGACGGCGCTCGACGCGTCGATCCCGTGCACCTCGCCCGGAGCGACACGCTGCGCGAGGTCGATCGTGACCGTGCCCGGACCGCAGCCCACGTCGAGCAGGCGCTGGCCGCGCTCGAGCACGGGCAGCAGGTACGCGGCCGAGTTCTCGGCCGTGCGCCACCGGTGGGAGCGCAGGACCGACTCGTGGTGGCCGTGCACGTAGACGTCGTCGCGGGTGCTCACACGCGAGGGTAGGCGCCGGGACGGGGGAATGATCAAGGCACGGGACGCGCTGGCCCATCATGCGAGACGACAGCGACTGTGCGCACCGCGAGCGACCGCCGCGCGCCGCCTCCCACGTCCGGCGGGTGCCGCACCGCCCGTCGTAGCGTCGGCACGTGGCACGGCTCGCGGGCATCGACGTCGCGCGCGGGACCGCCGTCCTCGGCATGGTCACCGCGCACGTCGGCCCCGACGCGCCCGGCCGCACCGCGACCGCCGACCGGGTCCTCGAGCTCGCCGACGGCCGGTCCTCCGCGCTGTTCGTCGTCCTCGCGGGGCTCTCGCTCGCACTGCTGTCCGGCGGCCGCGCTCCCGCGGTCGCCCGTGACCTCACCAGGGCACGGGTACGGATCGCGGCCCGCGCGCTCGTCGTGCTCGCCGTGGGGCTGGCGCTCGAGCGGCTGGACACGCCGATCCTCGTCATCCTGCCCACCTACGCCGTGCTGTTCCTCGCGGGCTGCGCGGTGCTCACCTGGACCGTGCGCACGCTCGTCGCGGCGGCGGCGACCGTGGCACTCGTCGCGCCGGCCGTACGCGAGGCGGTCGGCCTCGACGCCGACCCGGGCGCAGGGCTCCTGGGCGACCTCGCCCTGCTGCTCGTCGGACCGCACTACCCCGCGCTCGTCTGGTCCGCGTACCTGCTCGCCGGGCTCGCTCTCGGCCGCTGCGACCTGACCGCGCCCGAGGTGCAGCGCCGGACGGCACTCGTCGGCGGCGCGCTCGCCGTCGTCGGGTACGGCGGCGGGTGGCTCGGTCGGCTCCTCGCCGAGGACCCGGCCCTGCTGTCCACCCGGCCGCACGCGTCGTCCCCGGTCGAGGTCGTCGGGAACACCGGGGTTGCGCTGCTCGTCGTCGCCGCGTGCCTGGCGGCCGCACCGCGTCTGCCGCGCGCGCTCTCGCCGCTCGCCGCCGTCGGCGCGCTCGCCTTCACCGCCTACACGGCGCAGGTCGTCGTGGTCGCCGCCGTCGGGCCGCAGATCGTGTGGCAACCGCTGTGGACGTCGTGGCTCGTGGTCGTCGTCGCGACCGTCCTCGCCTGCTGGGCGTGGCGCGCCTGGCTCGGACGCGGACCGCTCGAGCGGTTGCTGCACGGCGTCTCCGCGCGCGTCGCCGAGCGCGTGGTGCCGCGCGCGGCACCGGTCGGCTGATCGCCGACGGCCACGTCCGGCTCAGACGAGCACGACGAGCGCCGCGACGACCGCGAGCAGCGGGACCGTCCCCTGCGTGGCCGCCGCCCGCGCCATGCGCCGGTCGCTCGCGACGAGCACCACGGCCGCCGCCAGCATCGAGCCGCACGCGAGCAGCACGAGCGCCAGCCCGGACGGGCGAGAGCCCTCCGCGAGCACCAGCGCCGCCCCGACCCCGGCGCCCACCGCGAGGAACAGGTTGTAGAAGCCCTGGTTGTACGCCCACGGGGCCACGGTCTCGACGTCCTGCGGCTGCGTGCGGAAGCGTCGGTGCACGTCCGGGCGGCGGAACAGCACCGCCTCCATCACGAAGATCACGACGTGCAGCACCGCGGCTGCCAGGGCGAGGAGCGCGCACACGACGACCATGCCCCCAGCATGCCCCCAGCCCGTCCCGCGTGCGGCGTCGGGCGCCCGCGCGTCAGGACATGACCGGCGCGTCCGTACCCTGGAGCGGTGACCACGCCCGCGACGACCACGCCCGCGACGCCGCCCGTCGAGCGCCCGCTCGTCGTGCTGCCGCACGCGACGTGGCGCCGGACCGCCGACGCGCACGCGGCCCGTGCCGACGCGGCCACCGCGGGTCACCGCGAGCGCCGCTCACGCCACGAGCGCCACGCGATCGAGGACTTCCTGTTCGAGTACTACCCCACCAAGCCCGCACTGCTGCGCCGCTGGCACCCGGGCGCGGGCGTCGCGCTCGAGCCCGGTCCCGACGGTCCCGCGCCGCACGCCGCGTGGCGCTGGTACATCGTGGACGACGACGGCCGCACGCGCCTCGACGTGGACGCGTTCCTCGCCGAGCGCGGGGAGACGGTCCGGTACGTGGCGACGATCGTCGGCGCCACCGCCGCACGCCCGGCCGCGACCGGCTGCTTCGGGCTGCACGAGTGGGCGATGGTCTACCGCGAGGCGGAGCACCGGCACCCGCTGCCCCTGCGGCTGGGCGGTCGCGGCACCGACGAGGTGGTCGAGGCGCACCGCATCCGGTGCACGCACGTCGACGCGTTCCGCTTCTTCACCCCCGACGCCGCACCCCGCAACACGCTGCAGCCCACCCGCGAGTCCCAGCCCGCCCTGGAGCAGCCCGGCTGCCTGCACGCCAACATGGACCTCTACAAGTGGGCGCTCAAGCTCGGTCCGCTCGTCCCCGGCGACCTGCTGCTCGACTGCTTCGAGCTCGCCCGCGAGATCCGCACGACCGACATGCAGGCGTCGCCGTACGACGTGTCGGCGTACGGCCTGGAGCCCGTCGCGATCGAGACCCCTGACGGCAAGGCCGAGTACGTCCGGCGCCAGCGCGACTACGCGCAGCGTTCGGCATCGCTCCGAGCGCGCCTCCTGACCGCCTGCGCATCGGCCGCGCCGACGACGTGACCGCGCGTGCCGGCGACGCGTCACGGTGCGTCACGGCTCAGCGGACAGCTGCGGTCGCCTTCGAGGTCGTCGTCGCGGTCACGTAGCCGGGTTTGGAGCCGGTGACCTTCACCGTGATGACCTTGCCCCTGTCGGAGGCCTTCAGCGTGTACGTCGTCGACGACGCCCCGCTGATCGCCTTCCCGTTCGCGTACCAGCGGTAGGAGAAGGTGGTGCCCGCCGTCCAGGTCCCGCGGTAGGCCGTGAGCCGCGCGCCGACCTTGGGCGTGCCGGTCACGGTGGGCCGGGCGGTCGTCAGCGTGCCCTTCACGACCGCGGCGGTGGCCTTCGACGTCCGCGTCGCCGTGACGTACCCGGGCTTGGTCCCGGTGACCCGGACGGTGACGGTCCGCCCGACGTCGGCCGCGCGCGGCGTGAACGTCGTCCCGGTCGCCCCGGCGACCGCCTTGCCGTTCACCGACCACTGGTAGGCGAACGACGTCCCCGTGGTCCAGGTGCCGCGCTTGGCGGTCAGCCGCACCCCGACCTTCGCGGTGCCGCTGACGGTCGGGGTCGCTGCCGTGAGCGTCGCGAAGCCGAGGTCGACCTCGACGTCCTGGTACCCGGTCCGCGCGGGCGGCAGGGTCACCGGTGCCGCGCTGAGGGTGGTGGTGCCGAGGTCCGCGTGCACGAGGTACGGGTTCACGCCGCCGTACAGCGCGCCGATGCGGTACCGGCCGTTCGCGTCGGTGACGGCCTGTTCGCTCTCGCTCGTCCCGAGCCCCGAGTAGCAGCCGGTCCCACCACCCCAGTCGGTGTCGGGCGCGGCGGGGTCCCACGACCGCTCCCGCGAGAGGTGCACCGTGGCGCCGGGCACGGGCCGGCCCCGCTCGTCCCTGACCGTCCCGGCCACCGAGCTCCCGCGGACCATGCGGACCGAGCTCTCGGCGGGACGCCTCGGGTCGTAGCCGGCCATCTCGACGTACACCCGGGCGGTGTCGAAGTAGAGCCGGCAGCCGCCGTAGGACCACCGACCGGTGTGGAACGCCCAGCCGTCGGCCTGGGTGACGGCCCGCCACCCGTACTCGCTGACGGCGATGCCGTCGAGGGCGCGGCCGCTCGCCGCGTCGTAGGCGTACACGTGGACGCTCGACGCCCGGCTCAGGGCCTGGTCGGTGCGGGCGAGCGGGCCGCCGACGTGGACGGGCGTCGCCCGCGAGGGCGAGTCGGACTCGTTGCTCAGCGGCTGCGTCGAGTGGTACTGGTCGAAGAGGTCGACGTAGCCCTCGGCCTGCGACTGCTCCCAGGTCTGCGCCGTGGGTGGGCCGTCGCTGAAGAACAGCAGGTACCCGCCGTCGTAGCTGCCGACGATCGCGTAGTACCCGTCGCTGTCGGTGCGGTCCATCGCCAGGCGCCGGTCGGACTCGCCGTCCCACCCGTCCGTCGTCCGCTCGAGCCAGACCTCGACCCCCTCGACCGGCTCGCCGTCACGGTCCGTGACGTACCCGTCCACACCCCCGCACGTGCCTGCGGTGTCGACGTGCACGACGACGCGGATCGTGCGGGGTGGTTCGAGGCCGGTCGTCACCGTGGTGACCAGCTCCCAGCGCCCTGCGGGGAGGGTGCCCGTGAGGCGACCGTCGTCGGCGAGGTCGAGCCGGTACGGCCCTCGGGTGAAGCCGTGCTCGGTGAACGTCGCGCCCGACAGCGCACCGGTCAGCAGCGCGGGCTCGACCGTGCGCCGCTGGGCGGCGGCACCCGCGGTGCTCAGGGCCTTGACGGGGACCGCGGCGGACACGTCGCCCGACGGGCCACAGGCCAGGACGGTCACGGTGCGGTGCTCGGGCACGACGAACCTCGACGCCCGCTCGATCGCGGGGCCGGCGAGCGCGCTCAGCTCGGGCACGTCGTACGCGGTGTGCACGGCGGTGCCGTACTCGACGAGCGCGGCTATGCCGACGATCGGTTCCCACGGCACCCCGGTGACCGGGGCGGCGAGGTTCGCGAACAGCCGCGCCGTGTCGCACACGAGGTCCTGCGAGGCGCACAGGTCGGTCGTGACGCCCGCGAGCGCGTGCGGCACCGCGGCGTACCCGAGCCCGGCCGGTGGTACCCAGGAGCTCAACCCGTCGCCCGGCATGGCGGTGCCGATGTTGTTCTGCCGGTCGCCCGCCGACCGTGACGGGTTCGCGACCAGCATGACGCCCGCGTACAGCTGCGGGTCGGGGAACTCGGGGAGCACCTCGCTGATCACCATCGCGCCCTGCGAGTACCCGATGAGCGCCCACTTCTGGTCCGGGCACGTCCGCCGGGCGGTGCTCAGCCGCTCGCGCAGCACCTGCGCCCCGGTCTCGATCGACCGGAAGTAGCTCCAGTCGGACGTGCCGGGCAGGCCGAGGTCGATGAGCTGGCGGAAGTCGTCGGCGAGCACGGACATGGCCGCCGCCGGGTACGGCAGCGTCTCGACCGTCGTCGTGCGCCGGCCGTCGACGCCGTCGAGGAACGCGTCACGCACGGCGCTCGTCTTCGTCGTGGACGTGGACTCCCCCGACCCGCGGACGCTCAGCACCAGCAGGTCGGTGCACCGCCCCGTGGGTGCGGGTGGGGACGAGGCCGGCGTCGCGGCCGACGGTGCGGCCACGAGCGCGACGACCAGCGGGAGCACGGCGAGCAGGGCGCTGGCTCTCGCACGCAGGGTCGGCACGCGGTCACGGTAGCGACCGGGACGAGCCGCGCATATGCCCGATTCGGGGTACGCGGGCGGGCACCCGGGTCTTTGGGACCAGATCGGCGCTCCCGGCGCGCCCTTGAATGGGTGACGGCAGCGCCGCCATCCCCGCGGCGTCCCTAGCGCCACGGAGCAGCGATGTCCCAGGTGTTCGAGTTCCTCGCCGAGCAGCCCGTCCTGCTGCTCTTCGCCGCGATCGGGATCGGCTCCGCGATCGGGCACGTCAAGGTGCGCGGCGTCGGCCTGGGTGCCGCGGCCGTCCTCCTGCTGTCGATCGGCCTCGCGGCGTGGGCCGGGTCGTACGACGTGCACCTGGAGATCCCCGAGGCGATGGGCACGCTCGGGCTCGCGCTGTTCACGTTCTGCGTGGGGATCATCTCCGGCGCCACGTTCTTCTCGTCCCTGCGCCGCAGCCTCGGGCCGATCCTCGCGGTCGCGGGCGTGCTCGTCGCGAGCGCCGCCCTCGCGGTCGCGGTGGGCGGTCTGCTGCACCTCGACGACCCCGTCGTCGCCGGCTCCTGGGCGGGGGCCGTGACCAACACCCCCGCGCTCGCCGCCGCGCGCGACGCCGCGGGCGACGACACCGGACCGACCATCGGCTACGCGGTGACCTACCTGTTCGGCGTCGTCGGGATGCTCGTCGCCGTGTCCGCCGCGCTGCGGCACCGCGGGCAGGACGCGGACGCGCCGCCCACGCTCGTGAGCCGCACCGTGCGCGTCGAGGTCGACGCCAACCTCAGCGTCCAGGAGCTCGAGGAGCTGCACGGCGACCGCATCAAGTTCTCCCGCGTGCGCCGCGGCGAGACGTCGCCGATCCGGACCGCCGGCGGCACCGACCTGCTGCTGCTCGACGACCTCGTCACCGTCGTCGGGCCGCACGAGGACATCGACGCCGTCACCCGCGAGCTCGGCCACACCTCGTCGCACCACCTCGAGACGGACCGCCAGTACCTCGACATGCGCCGCATCACCGTCTCCGCGGAGCACGCCGCGGGACGCACCGTCGGCGAGCTCGACCTGCTGCACCGGTTCGGTGCGACCGTGTCCCGCGTGCGGCGCGGGGACGTCGACATGCTCGCGACCGACGACCTGCAGCTGCAGCTCGGGGACCGGGTCCGGGTGATCGCGCCGCGTGAGCGCATGCCCGAGGTCTCGACGTGGTTCGGTGACTCCTCGCGCGGGCTGTCCGACATCGTGCCCGTGGTGCTCGGCCTCGGGATGGCCGCCGGGATCCTGCTCGGCACGATCCACATCCCCGTGCCGGGCGGTGTGTTCACCATCGGGTCGGCGTTCGGCACGCTGCTCATCGGCCTCGTCCTCGGCAGGATCGGCCGTATCGGCCCGGTCGTGACGGCGATGCCGTACACCGCGGCACAGGCGATGTCCGAGCTCGGCCTGCTGATCTTCCTGGCCCAGGCCGGCTCGCGCGCCGGCGGCCAGATCGGTGCGGCCTTCACGTCCGGCGAGTGGCTGAGGATCCTCGTGCTCGGCGTCGTCGTGACCGGCTTCGTGTCCGCGGGTCTGTACGTCGTCATGCGGCGGGTGTTCCGGGTCGGCGGCACGCGCCTGTCCGGGATCATGAGCGGCGCCCAGACGCAGCCCGCGATCCTCGCGTTCGCCAACGCGCGCACGCAGTACGACGCCCGTGTGGCGCTCGGGTACGCGCTGGTCTACCCGGCCGCGATGATCACCAAGATCGTCGTCGGGCGCATCCTCGGAGGCCTGTGACGCTCGGGCCGGTGACGCTCGGGCCTGTGACGCTCGGGCCTGTGACGCTCAGGCCGTCGTCGTCCCGCCCGGGGTGACGTCCGCCGGGCCCGCGACGAGCCGGCGCAGCGCGGTCAGGACGTCAGCCGCGGTCACGGCGCCGATCGGGGTGCGCCCGTCGTGCACGGCCGCCGCCCTCACCCCGTCGCTCGCGATCGCGTCGAGGACCTCACCCAGCTCGTCGCCGAGCTGCACGACGGGCGCTCCCGGGGGTGCGGTCGTCGCCGGGTCGACGTCGTCCCGGGCCAGGCGGCCGAGGGCGAGGAGGCGGGCGGTGCGCCCGCGGCCGACGAGGTCGGCGACCGCGGGCGTCGCGGGCCGGGCGACGACGTCGAGCGGGGGCGCGAGCTGCTCGACGTGGCCGCCGGTGCTCATGACCGCGACCCGGTCGGCCATGCGGACCGCCTCGTCGACGTCGTGCGTCACGAGCATGACCGTGGTGCCGAGCTCGCGCTGGATGCGCGCGAACTCGTCCTGCAGCCGGCGCCTGCCCACCGGGTCGACCGCGCCGAACGGCTCGTCCATGAGGAGCACGGGCGGGTCCGTCGCGAGCGCACGGGCCACCCCCACGCGCTGACGCTCGCCGCCCGACAGCTCGTGCGGGTAGCGCCGCGCGTACCGGTCCGGCGCGAGCCCGACGAGCTCCAGCAGCTCCGCGACGCGCGTGCGGGTACGCCCGCGGTCCCAGCCGAGCAGACGCGGGACGGTGGCGACGTTCTGCGCGACCGTGCGGTGCGGGAACAGGCCGACGTTCTGGATCACATAGCCGACGTGCCGACGCAGCTCGACCACGTCGAGCGTCGCGACGTCGCGGCCCTCGACGAGCACGCGGCCGCTCGTCGGCTCGACGAGGCGGTTGACCATCCGCAGCGTCGTCGACTTGCCGCACCCCGACGGTCCGACGAGCACGAGCACCTCGCCCGTGCGCACGTCGAGCGACAGGTCGTCGACCGCGGCGGGGGCGTGCGCGCGGGACGCCGACGAGCCCGCGGCGTAGGTCTTGGCCGCGTGCTCGAACCGGATCGCCCACTCGTCGTCCACGCGAGGGACGCTAACGGCGCGCACCGACAACCGCGAGCCCCCGCGCGTCGTCCGCCCTGGTCTGGCGCTCGCCGGGCGCGTGTCGGAGGGCGGGTCTACCTTCGCTGCCATGTCCACGACCGACGCGCCACCCAACCCGTGGTTCTCGTGGGACTACGTGGCGCGCAACTCCGAGGACATCCAGCGCGCGCTCGGCCAGCACGTGTCGCTCACCGTGCAGGCCGTGCTGCTCGCGCTCGTCGTCGCGCTCCCGCTCGCGTTCGTCGCGCACCTGCGGCCGCGGCTCGCCGGGCCGGTCGTCGGGACGGCCGGGGTGCTCTACACCGTGCCGTCCCTCGCCCTGTTCGCGCTGCTCGCGCCCTACACGGGCATCGGGCGCACGACCGTGCTCATCGGGCTCGTCCTGTACGCGCTGCTGGTGCTGGTGCGCAACGTGCTCGTCGGCCTGGCCGGGGTGGACCCGGCGGTCACGGACGCGGCGCGCGGCATGGGGTACGGGCGCGTGCGGATGCTGCTGCAGGTCGAGCTGCCGCAGGCGCTGCCGAGCATCGTCGCGGGGGTGCGTGTCGCGACCGTGACGACCGTGGCGCTCGTGACGGTCGGCGTGGTGGTCGGGTACGGCGGGCTGGGGCAGCTGATGTTCCGCGGGTTCCGCAGCGACTACCACGCGGAGATCATGACCGCGACGGTCCTGTGCGTGCTGCTCGCGCTCGTCGCCGACCTGCTCGTCGTGCTCGTGGGTCGGCTCCTGACGCCGTGGCGCGCGGTGCGGGACGAGCGGGTGCGGGCATGACGGGCCGCGGCCACCGGGGGTCCGCGTGGACCTGCTGACCGAGGCGTTCGCGTGGCTCAACGACCCGTTGAACTGGACGGGTCGCAACGGCGTGCTCGCGCTGACCGCCACGCACCTGCAGGTCACGGCGCTCGCCGTGCTGCTCGCCGCGGTCGTCGCGCTGCCCGCGGGCGTGTGGCTGGGACGCGCCCGGCGCGGCGGCACGCTCGGCGTGGTCGTCGCGAACACCACGCGCGCGCTGCCGACGCTCGCGCTCCTGACGCTGCTCGCCTCGGCCGGGCTGTTCGGCAACCCGGCGACCGTCGTCGCGTGCGCGGTCTTCGCGGTCCCACCGCTGCTGACCAACACCGTGACGGGTCTCGCGGGGGTCGACCGCGACGTCCTGGACGCCGCGCGCGGGCTCGGGATGAGCGGTGCCCGCCGGCTGTGGCTCGTCGAGCTGCCGCTCGCGGTCCCGCTCGTCGCGGCGGGCGTGCGCACGGCCGTGGTGCAGGTCCTGGCCACCGTCCCGCTCGCCGCGCTCGTCGGCGGGCGCAGCCTCGGGTCGGTCGTCGTCTCGGGGTTCGCGACGCAGCGTTACGGGCAGGTGCTCGCGGGCGGTCTGCTCGTCGCGGTGCTGTGCCTGGTCGCCGAGGGTCTGCTCGCGCTCGCCCAGCGCGCCGTCACACCGCGCGGCGTGCGCGACGCGGCACGCCGGTCCGGACCCCGGCGCACCCGCCGCGCCCTCACGGCCGCGGATCCCGTGCCACCGGTTGCCGCCGCCGGCGGCCGCCGTTCGAATGGGACCGCGCGATGAGCGCTCGTGAGGTCCGTCCGCTCCGCCTCGTCGTCCGCCCCGTCACCCGCCTCGTCGTCCGCCCCGTCACCCGCCGCCCTGGAGGCACCGTGTCCCCGAACCGCAAGCGCCTCGCCGTGCTGTCCCTCGCCGCGTCCCTGATCGCGCTCGCCGGCTGCGGCGACCCGGGCTCGGGCGGCGGCAAGGCGGACCCGACGAACGCGTCGTCCGCCACGGGCGGTGCCTGCGAGCCCGTCGCGGGTGAGCAGCTCGTCGTGCTGGAGGACGACAAGACCCTGCAGAACGCCGACAACGTCATCCCGGCGGTCAGCGCGTCGGTGGCCGAGGCGCACCCCACGCTCGTCCCGCTGCTCGACACGGTCTCGGACGCGCTCGACACCGAGCGCCTCATCGCGCTCAACAAGGCCGTCGACATCGACCGCCAGACGTCCAGCGAGGTCGCGGCGGCGTTCGTCGAGGACGAGGGCCTCGCGGCGAGCGAGCAGTCGGGTGAGGGCGCGTCGGTGGTCGTCGGCGCCGCGAACTTCTCCGAGAGCAGCACGCTCGCCAACATCTACGCCGAGGTCCTGCGCAGCGCCGGGTACCAGGCGCAGGTCCGGGAGATCGGCGCACGCGAGACGTACCTGCCGGCGCTCGAGTCGGGCGAGCTCGCGGTGGTCCCGGAGTACGCCGCGACGCTCGCGGAGTTCCTCAACACCACGGTCAACGGGGCCGACGCCGAGCCGGTCGCGTCGGGCGACGTCGACGCGACGGTCGCGGCCCTCGAGCCGCTCGCGAAGGAGCGTGGTCTCGTCGTGGGCACGGCGTCGGCGGCGCAGGACCAGAACGCGTTCGCGGTGACGCAGGAGTTCGCCGACGAGCACGGCGTCACCACGCTCTCGGAGCTCGCCGAGGCGTGCGCGGGCGGGCTCACGCTCGCCGGGCCGGCGGAGTGCCCGGAGCGCCCGTTCTGCCAGCCCGGGCTCGAGGAGACGTACGGCCTGGTGTTCACGGACTTCACGGCGTACGACTTCGCGCTCATCGGTGAGGCCGTGCGCAAGGGCGAGGCGGCGATCGGGCTGGTCCTGTCCAGCGACGGTTCGCTCGGCTGACGCCGCGGGCGCCCCGGACCCTCAGAGGCCGGCGCTCTCGGCGAACCGCAGCCACACCTCGCTGACCGTCGGGTACGACGGCACGGCGTGCCACAGCCGCGCGAGCGGCAGCTCGCCGACCACCGCGATCGTCGCCGCGTGCAGCATCTCGGCGGCGTCGGGCCCGACGAACGTGGCGCCGACGACCACGTCGTCGCGCGCGGTGTCGAGCACGAGCTGCGCCCGGCCCGCGTAGTCGGGTGAGATGACGCTCGCTCCCGCGACGTCCGCGAGCTCGTAGGCCACGGTCCGCACGGCGAGCCCCGCGTCCCGCGCGGCGCGCTCGGTCAGCCCGACCCACGCGACCTCGGGCTGCGTGAACACCACCTGCGGCACGGCCGCGTGGTCCGCGCTGGCCCGGTACCGGCTCCAAGGGCCCGCGGACGCCTCGGCGCGGCGCGCGGCCTCGTCGGGCCCGAACCGGGCGGCGACCACGTCGCCCGCAACCCGCGCGTCGTACTTGCCCTGGTGCGTGGTGCCGGTCCGGCCGGTCACGTCGCCGACCGCGAACAGCCACGGCACGCCGGGGAACCCGAGCGCGTCGTCGACCTCGAGCGGTGCGCCGGGCTCGAGGTCGATCGTCTCGAGGCCGAGGTCGCGGGTGCGCGGGTGGCGGCCCGTCGCGACGAGCAGCTCGTCGGCAGTGACGTCCTCGTCGTCGAGGGTGACGTGGACCCCGTCGGCGTCCCGGTGCACGCGTCTGGCCTGCGCCCCGAGGACGACGCGGACGCCGCGCGCGCGCAGCGACGCGAGCACGGCGGCGCCGGCGAACGGCTCGGCGCCCGCGAGCAGGGCGTCGCCCCGGACGAGCACGGTCACGCGGCTTCCGAGGCTCGCGAAGGCGGTGGCGAGCTCGCACGCCACGACTCCCCCGCCGAGCACCGCGAGCCGCGCGGGCACGTGCTGCCCGGACGTCGCGTCGCGGCTGGTCCACGGTCGCGCGGCGGCCAGCCCGTCGACCGGTGGGATCGTCGGCAGCGAGCCGGTCGCCACGACGACCGCGTGCCGCGCCTCGACCTCGACCGTCCCGTCGTCGGACTCGACGACGAGCGCGCGAGGTCCGGTGAACCGCGCGTGCCCGCGCAGCAGCGTGAGCCCCGCGCCCGCGACCCAGTCCGCCTGCGACGAGTCGTCCCACCGGTGCGTGATCTCGTCGCGCCGCGCGAGCACGGCGGCGACATCGAGGTCCCCGGGGTCACGCACGCCCGGCGTGCGGCGTGCGGCCTCGCACGCGGCGTCGGGCCGCAGCAGCACCTTCGACGGCATGCATGCCCAGTAGGAGCACTCGCCGCCGACGAGCGCCGACTCGACGAGCGCCACGTGGAGCCCGGTGCGCGACGCCCGGTCCGCGGCGTTCTCCCCGACCGCTCCCCCGCCGATCACGACCACGTCGAACGTCTGCTGCGCCTGCGTCATGGGGTCTCCCGTGTCCGCGCCGGCCGGGTCGACCGGTCCCGCCGCCACGCTCGCGCGTCCGGCGCCGCGCCGCAAGGGCGCGCGTCAGGGCGACGCCCGTGCGACAGGGGGGGTCAGCCGCGGGGCGCCCCGACCGCGCCGGGCTCCCGGCTGACGCGGCGCGCGTCGTCGGGGCCGAGCACGAACCGGATCGTGCGGACCGCCGCGTGCCCCGCGGCGAGCGCCGCGGGGCGACGCACCGGTCCGACGCGACGCAGACCCAGCTCGGCGACCGCCCACGCCGGGAGCGTCGCGACGGCGGCGGCGCTGAGCGCCGCGTACCCGGCGCGCATCGCCGGGGGCACGGGCGGCTCGTGGAGCAGGAACCGCGCGGTGTCGCGTGCCTGCTCGCCGACGGCGAGCACGGGCCGGTACCCGTCGATCGCGGCGGCGAGGTCACGGGTGGTCTCGGGCAGGTCCTCGGCACCGAGCGCGCGCCCGACGACGGCCGCGTCACGCAGGTACGCGTCGGCACCGGGCGCGTCGAGCGGCCGCGCGCCGAACCGCTGGTGGGCGCGCAGGAACGAGTCGACCTCGGCGACGTGCACCCACCGCAGGAGGTCGGGGTCGTCGGCGCGGTACGGCACACCCTGCGGCGTGCGCCCGCGGACCCGCGCGTGCACCGCGCGCACCTGGTCGACCGCCGCCTGGGCGTCGTCGGCGGTGCCGAAGGCGGTCACGGCGAGGAACGTGCTGGTCCGCGCGAGGCGGCCCCACGGGTCACCGCGGTATCCGGAGTGCCCCGCGACCCCGGCCATCGCGGCGGGGTGCAGCGACTGCAGCAGCAGGGCGCGCAGGCCGCCGACGAACATCGACGCGTCACCGTGCACGCGGCGGATCGCCGCGTCGGGCGGGAACCAGCGAGGACCGGGCGTGCCGTGGATGCGCTCACGGCTCGCGATGCCGTCGGGGCCCGCGACCCGCAGGAACAGGGCGGTGCCGACGCGGCGGCGCCAGGGTTCGAGGATCACGGTCCCATGGTGCGACGGCCGGGCCGCGCGCGCTCAACGACGCCGGTACCGCTCGACGAACGCGGCGAGGACGAGCGGCGGCGCCCACACGTCGGCTGCCCCGACCCGCGCGAGGACCTGCTCCTGCTCGTCGGGCTCGTAGTACCCGTACCCGCCGTAGACCCGGACGCGCGCGGAGATCCCGGGGACGTCGAGCTCGGGGTGGAACTGGGTCGCGTAGAGGTTGCGCCGGACGCGGAACATCTGGACCGGGCAGGTCGCGGAGGTGGCGAGCAGCGTCGCGGTGGGTGGCAGCACGCGGCACGCCTCCTTGTGGCCGACGAACGCGTCGAACGCGTCGGGCACGTCGGCGAGCAGCGGGTCGCGCCGCCCCTCGGGCGTGAGGGTGATGCGCACGGCACCGATCGGCTCGGCGTAGGTGCGGTCGATGACGCCGCCCTGGTGCGTGCCGAGCGTCCCGACGCCGTAGCAGGCACCGAGGAACGGCAGGTCCCGCGGGACGACCTCGTCGAGCAGCGTGGACATCTCCCGCTCCACCCGCAGCTGGGTCGCGGACTTGCGGTCCGCGGGGGTGCTCGCGTCGAACGGGCTCCCGCCGACGACGATCCCGCTGATCGCGTCCAGGTCGAGCGCCGGCATGGGTCCGGCCTCCAGACGGACGCGGACCAGCGAGCCCTCGTCGAGCCCGCCGAAGCGCAGCACCTGCGCGTACTCGTCGTCCGCGGCGTCGTCCTCGGCGCGCGAGGCCAGCAGCACGAACGGCTTCATACGCCGACGCTATCTCCGCGGGCCGCGTCCGTCCGGGTGACGGCCGACGCGCCTCGTGGCACCCGGGTGCGTCCTGTGCCAGTGTCACGTCCGCCGGACGACGACCGACGTGAGGAGACGGCATGCCGCGCCTGAGCGCGCCCGTGGTGATCGGTGCCGCCCTCGTCGCGGTGCTCGGCGGCGTCGCGGTCGCGGGCTGGCAGCTCGGCCGGCCGGACGACGCGCCGCTCGCGGTCGAGGTCCTCGGCCCCGCGAGCGTCGCCCTGAGCGAGACGTACACGGGCCCCGCGGGGGTGTGCCCGGGGTACACGGCGGACGTGCCGGTCCCGATGCGGTGGCACCAGGCCGACGGGGCGACGACGATGCTCGGTGACGACGGCCTGCTCCTCACGTGCTTCGGCACGGTCGAGGAGGTCGGGACCCTCGACGACCTGGTCGCCGACCGTCGCGCGCACGGCATCCGGGGCGAGACGAGCGACGACGCGAGCCACCCGCTCGTCGGCGCTCCCGTGCGGGTCGTGTCCCCGTTCGGCGACTCGGTGCGGTTCGAGTACGTCATCGGGCTGCGCACCATCACGGAGTGGGTGGTCGAGCGCGACGGCACGATCTTCGCGGTCGGCTACCTGCACGACGGGTCGGCGTCCCGGCTCGCCGAGGTGCAGGCCGTCATGGCGGGATGGCGCTGGGCCTGACGACGGGTGGGAGGATCAGGCGGTGCCCGCGACGCTCGCCGACCGGATCCCGGCTGACCCGACCGACCCCGACGCCCTCTACGAGGCGTTCACGGGGTGGGCGGCCGAGCAGGGGCTGCGGCTGTACCCGCACCAGGAGGAGTCGCTGCTCGAGCTCGTGACGGGCAGCCACGTGATCCTGTCGACCCCGACGGGATCGGGGAAGTCGCTGGTGGCGACCGCGGCGCACTTCGTCGCCCTCGCGCACGGGCGTCGCACGTTCTACACCGCGCCGCTCAAGGCGCTGGTCAGCGAGAAGTTCTTCGCGCTGGTGGCGGCGTTCGGCTCGGAGAACGTCGGCATGATGACGGGCGACTCGGCGGTGAACCCGACGGCGCCGATCATCTGCTGCACCGCGGAGATCCTGGCGAACCTCGCGCTGCGCGACGGTGCGGACGCGGACGCCGGCCAGGTCGTCATGGACGAGTTCCACTTCTACTCCGACCCGCAGCGCGGGTGGGCGTGGCAGGTGCCGCTGCTCGAGCTGCCGCGCGCGCAGTTCGTGCTCATGTCGGCGACGTTGGGTGACGTCACGTTCTTCGCCGACGACCTGCGGCGCCGCACGGGCGGCGAGGTCGCGGTCATCACCAACGCCGAGCGACCGGTGCCGCTGACGTTCTCGTACGTCGTCGAGCCGCTGCACGAGGTGCTCGACGAGCTGGTCACGACGCGCCGAGCGCCGGTGTACGTCGTGCACTTCACGCAGAAGGAGGCCGTCGAGCGCGCGCAGTCGCTGCTCTCGGCGAACCTCACGAGCCGCGAGCAGCGCGACGCGATCGCCGCCGAGCTCGGCGCGTTCCGGTTCGGCCCGGGCTTCGGCAAGACGCTGTCCCGCCTGCTGCGGCACGGCGTGGGCGTGCACCACGCGGGGATGCTGCCCAAGTACCGCCGGGTCGTGGAGCGCCTCACCCAGAAGGGCCTGCTGCCCGTGGTGTGCGGCACGGACACGCTCGGCGTCGGCATCAACGTCCCGATCCGCACGGTCGTCCTGACGAGCCTGGTGAAGTACGACGGTCAGCGCATGCGGCACCTGTCGGCGCGCGAGTTCCACCAGATCGCGGGCCGGGCCGGGCGCGCGGGCTTCGACACGGTCGGCGAGGTCGTCGTCATGGCGCCCGAGCACGTCATCGAGAACCGCAAGGCGCTGCAGAAGGCCGGGGACGACCCGCGCAAGCTCAAGAAGATCGTGCGCAAGCAGGCCCCGCCCGGGCACGTGAACTGGACGGACAAGACCTTCGAGCGCCTGCGCGACGCGCCCCCCGAGCCGCTGACCTCGAGCTTCGCGGTGACGCACGCGATGGTGCTGCACGTGCTGGCGCGCGGGGAGCGCGGCGAGGACCCGGTCCTCGCGATGACGCGCCTGCTGACCGACAACCACGAGCCCGAGGGCGCCCGCGGTCGCCACGTGCGCCGCGCGATCGCGGTCTACCGGTCGCTGCGGGCCGCGGGCGTCGTCGAGCACGTCGAGGTGGCGGACGCGTCCGCACCCCGCGGGCGTCGTCGGACCGTGCGCCTGACGCACGACCTGCCGCCGAACTTCGCGCTGAACCAGGCCCTGTCCCCGTTCGCGTTCGCCGCGCTCGAGCTGCTCGACCAGACCGACCCCGGCTACGCGCACGACGTGGTCTCGGTCCTCGAGGCGACGCTGGACGACCCGCGCCAGGTGCTCGCCGCGCAGGAGAACCGCGCCCGCGGCGAGGCGGTCGCGGCCATGAAGGCGGACGGTCTCGACTACGACGAGCGCATGGCGCTGCTCGAGGACGTCACGTACCCGCGCCCGCTCGCGGACCTGCTCACGGCGGCGTTCGCGACCTACCGCACGACGAACCCGTGGGTCGCCGACCTCGAGCTGTCGCCCAAGTCGGTGGTGCGCGACATGCACGAGCGCGCCGCGACGTTCGCCGAGTACGTGAGCGTGTACAACCTCGACCGCACCGAGGGCGTGCTGCTGCGCTACCTCGCGGACGCGTACCGCGCGCTGCGCCAGACCGTGCCGGAGGACGCGCGCACCGAGGAGCTGTGGGAGCTCGTCGAGTGGCTGGGCGACCTGGTGCGCCGCACGGACTCGAGCCTGCTGGACGAGTGGGAGCGCCTCGCGAACCCGCTCGACGAGCACGGTGCGGACGCACCCGGCGGCGTCGACGACGACACGCCGCAGCCCGTCACCGACAACCCGCGCGTGTTCCGCGCGCTCGTGCGCGGCGCGCTGTTCCGCCGCGTCGAGCTCGCCGCGCGCGAGCAGTACGGCGCGCTCGCGGCGATGGGCGACGTGGACGAGGAGGGTGCGCCGTGGACCGCGGAGCGCTGGTCGGCCGCGCTCGACCCGTTCTACGACGACCACGACGAGGTGCTCACGGGCGCCCCCGCCCGCGGCCCCGCGCTGTTCCAGGTCACGGCCGGACCGGCGACGTGGCGGGTGCGGCAGCTCCTGGACGACCCGGAGGGCGACCACGACTGGCGCATCGACGCCGTCGTGGACCTCGCGGCGTCGGACGAGGCGGGCGAGGTGGTGCTGCGCGTGGTCGAGGTGGGCGCGCTGTGAGCCCTCCCGACCGGCTGCCGGACGGCGTGTCGGCCGGGCGTCGCGCGGGGCTCACGAAGGGTAGGCACACCTGCATCTGCGCAGGTCAGGCCAGCCTTCCCAACGATGACAGCCCTCCGCGAGCGGCTTACCGTGACCGCATGGCCACGCTCTCGACGATCCTGCGTCCCGACTCGCGCCCCGTCGGCGAGCCGATCGACGGCATCGCCCTCAACGGTCTGCGCGCGGGCGTCCTGGGCGCGAACGACGGCATCGTCTCGATCGCCGCGCTGGTGGTCGGCGTGGCCGGCGCGTCGCCGGGCTCGAGCGCGATCCTCATGGCCGGTGTCGCGGGTCTGGTCGCCGGTGCGCTCTCGATGGCCGCCGGCGAGTACGTCTCGGTGAGCTCGCAGCGCGACGCGGAGCGCGTCGCGCAGCTGCCCGAGCACGAGCTCGTCCACCCGTGGCACGCGGCGTTCGCGTCGCTCGGCGCGTTCCTGCTGGGCGGGCTCGTGCCCTTGCTCGTGGCGCTCGTGCCGTGGGGCGGCGGCCTCGTGCCCGCGGTGTTCGCCGCGGTCGCGCTGGCCCTGGTGCTGACCGGCTCGGTGAGCGCCCGCGTCTCGGGCGCGCCCGTGTGGCCGGCCGTGCGACGCAACGTCGTCGGGGGCTCGGTCGCGATGATCGTCACGTGGGGCATCGGGACGCTCGTCGGCCTGGCGGTCTGAGACCGCCCTAGGCTGGTCGCGTGGCCAAGAACGTCAAGCACGCGCCTACCGGGACCCCCGCGCTCGTGGCGCTCGCCGCGGCGGGCGTCCCGCACACCGCGCACCCGTACGAGCACGACCCGGCGTCGGACGTCGGCTACGGGCTCGAGGCCGCGCAGGTGCTCGGTGTCCCGCCCGAGCAGGTCTTCAAGACGCTGATGACGGTCGTCGACGGCACGCTCACGGTCGCGGTCGTCCCCGTGACGGGCCAGCTCGACCTCAAGGCGCTCGCCGCGGCGGCCGGCGGCAAGAAGGCCGCCATGGCGCCGAAGCCCGACGCGGAGCGCGCGACGGGCTACGTGGTGGGCGGCATCTCCCCGCTCGGCCAGCGCCAGGCCCATCCGACGGTGGTCGACGAGACGGTGTGGCTGTTCGACACCGTGTTCGTCTCGGGTGGCCGCCGCGGGCTCGACGTCGAGCTCGCGCCCGACGACCTCGTGCGTCTCACGGACGCGACGGTCGCGGACATCGCCAAGGCCTAGGCGAACGGGCGGTCGCTCGGCACCACCCGCCGGCCGAGGGGCAGCAGCGAGACGGGGATCATCTTGAGGTTCGCGACGCCCAGCGGGATCCCGATGATCGACACGAACAGCGGGATCGCGGTGAGCACGTGCCCGATCGCGAGCCAGATGCCCGCGACGAGGAGCCAGATGACGTTGCCGATCGTGGACCAGGCACCCGCGGTGGGCTTGTCGACGACGGTGCGACCGAACGGCCACAGCGCGTAGCCGGCGATCCGGAACGACGCGATGCCGAACGGGATCGTCACGACGAGCAGGCAGCAGACGACGCCGGCGACGACGTAGCCGAGCGCGAGCCAGAGCCCGGCGAGCACGAGCCAGATGACGTTGAGCAGGGTCTTCACCCGCTCAGGCTGCCATGCGCGCGAGGGCATGGGGATCGGTGGACACCCTGGTCCGCCCCCGATCCCGGACGGGTTGGTCGCGACGGGCGAGGGTGGGCTAGGTTCGCTGGCCGTGGAGGACGACCTGCCCGCACGGCTCGCCGCGGTCCGCGAGCGCGTCGCACGCGCGTGCGCGGCCGCCGGGCGCGACGGCGTGCGCCTGCTCCTGGCGTCCAAGGCGCAGCCACTCGAGACGGTCCGCGCGGTGCTCGAGGCGGACGCCGCGGCGCGCGCGGCCGACCCGTCGCTCACCCCCGTGCTCCTCGGTGAGAACCGGGTGCAGGAGCTCGTGGCGAAGGCCCCCGCGCTCGTCGGGCACTCCCCCGCGTGGCACTTCATCGGCCCGCTGCAGTCCAACAAGGTGAACGCCGCGCTGCGCTGGGCGACGTGCGTCGAGACCGTGGCGTCGCTCGACCTGGCGCAGCGCCTCGCCGCGCGCGCGGGCGACGGGCTGGACGTGATGGTCCAGGTGAACGTCTCGGGCGAGCCGACCAAGAGCGGCGTGGCGCCGCACGAGGCGGCCGCGCTCGCCCGGGCGGTCGGGGCGCTGGCCGGGGTGCGGCTCGTCGGGTTCATGACGGTGGGTGCGCGGTCCGACGACGAGCGCGTGGTCGCCGCGGGCTACGACCGGCTGGCGGCGATCCGGGACGAGGTGGTCGGCAGCGGCGCACCCGGCACGGCGAAGGCGGTCGAGCTGTCGATGGGGATGAGCGGCGACCTGGAGGTCGCCGTCGCTCACGGGGCGACGATCGTGCGCGTCGGCACCGCGGTGTTCGGCAGTCGGCCCGCGACGACGAGCTGAGCGCGGACGCGGCGGACCCGGGGGCGTGCGCGGCGCAGTGCCGCCAGCTCGCGCGCGTGCAGCAGCGCCATGCGCCGCAGCTCGCGGTCGAGCGTCGAGCTCTCCTGCATCGGCCCCTCCCGTCCCTCGTCCCGTTCGTGTCGTGGGACCGCCGAGTCCTGCACACCAGGGGCGAGACGTGCGCGTCCAGATACGCACCGGCGCCCCGGGACCGCACAATGGCGGGGTGAGCGAGACACCCGACCGCCGTCGTCCCACCTGGGTGTACGGCCAGGGGGACGAGCCCGACGCGCGGTTCTCGCTCGCGAACGAGCGCACGTTCCTCGCGTGGGTGCGCACCTCGCTCGCGCTGCTCGCGGGCGGCGTCGCGCTCGAGGCGCTCGACCTTCCGGTCGAGGAGCGGCTGCGGCTCGCGGCGTCGGTCGTCCTCGTGGTCCTCGGCACGCTCACGCCGCTGCTCGCGTGGTGGGGCTGGGCGCGCGCCGAGCAGGCCGTGCGCCGCGGGGCTCCGCTGCCCGCACCGGTCGGCTTCTTCGTGCTCGTCGCGGGGGTGCTCGCGGCGGGCGCGCTCGTGCTGCTCGGGCTGCTGCTGCGATGAGCGGGCGTGCGCCCCGTGAGCAGGGGCTCGCGCTCGAGCGCACGCGTCTCGCGTGGCGCCGCACCGGGCTCGGCCTCGCCGCGGGATCGGTCGCGGCCGGGCGGCTGCTGCAGGAGCTCGTCGGGCCCGTGGCGTGGGTCGTCACGGTGCTCGGGCTCGTCGCCGCGGCGCTGGTGGTGCGCGTCGCGTTGCGCCGGTACACGGGGGGCGCGTGGCGCACCGCGGGCGGCGGTCTCGTCGCCGCCGTGGCGGTGGGCTCGGCGGTCGTCGGGACGGTGGCGCTGCTCGTCGTGCTGGCCGGCCAGGCGCGGCTCGTCTAGCGCGGCTCGTCCAGCGCGGCCCGTCCAGCGCGGCCCGTCCAGCGCGGCGCCCGACGCGTCACGGCACGCGGGCGGTCCACGACGGGTCCGCGAACTTCGTGCGGCGCAGCTCCTCGGCGCGCTCGAGCTCGTCGGCACGCAGCTCGCCGGGCACGCTCGGGTAGTGCGCGCGGAAGTGCGCCTCGAACGCGTCGATGACCGCCTCGCGCGGCAGGTGCGTCTGCGAGCGCACCGGGTCGACGCGCTTCGCGGCGCTGCGCGTGCCCTTGTCGGACACCTTCTCGCGGCCGATGCGCAGGACCTCGAGCATCTTGGCCGCGTCGATGTCGTACGACATCGTCACGTGGTGCAGCACCGCGCCGCCGACGACGCGCTTCTGCGCGGACCCGGCCAGCTTGCCCGCGGGTGACGCGATGTCGTTGAGGCCGGTGATCGCGGCCTGCACGCCCACGTCCGCGAGCGCCCCCAGGACCCACTGGTTGAGGAACGCGTAGGACTCCTCGAACGTCATGCCGTCGACGAGCGACGCGGGCACGACGAGCGAGAACGTGATGCAGTTGCCCGCCTCCATGAACATCGCCCCGCCGCCCGAGATCCGGCGCACCACGGTGATGCCGTAGCGCTCGGCGGCCTCGAGGTCGACCTCGTTGCGCAGCGACTGGAACGACCCGATGACCACCGCGGGCTCGTCCCACTCCCAGAACCGCAGCGTCGGGCCGCGACGGCCCGCCGCGAGGTCCTCGGTCAGCACCTGGTCGAGCGCGGTGTGCAGGGCGGGCGGCAGCGGGCCGGGGCGCAGCACCTCGAACGTGTGGTCCTCCCAGGTGGTGGACAGCCCGAGAGCGCGGCGCACCGCGACCGCCACCGCTCGCTCGTCGAACCCGACCATCGCGACCGGACCGAGCAGCCGCCCGGTGTCCTGCGCGTCGGCCAGCCGGGTGCGCACCGCCTCGGCGAGCCGGCTCGTCGTCGTGTCCCGCGGCAGGCCGGTCAGGGCGGCGTCGATCTCGGCGAGCGCCTCGTCGGGCTCGAGGAAGAAGTCTCCGGCGACGCGGACGTCGGCCAGGACGCCGTCGCGGACCGTCAGGTCGACGGTGACGAGCTTGCCGCCCGCCACCTTGTACTCACCGTGCAGCGTGGGCTCGTCGTCCGTCACGGCACCAGCCTAGGCGCGGCGACGGTGCGGTCACCCGAGCGCCTGCACCGCGTCGTGCGCGCGTTCCTGCACCATCGTCGACAACGACTCGGGTGTGCCGAGCGACGCGAGCAGCTCGCCGCGGTCACCCTCGCCGAGCGCGGTCGCCGTCCACGTCACGATCGTGTTCCCGACGAGCACGTGCCCGCGGTACGACGGCGCGTCGACACCCTCGGCGCTGTGCACCACCTCCTGCACCACCGCGGGGTACACCCCCTGCCCTTCGATCGCCGGCTCCGCGGTCCACGTGGCGCCGTCCATCCCGGGGTTGGCCTGCGAGTACGTCGGGCAGCCGTCGACCGTCGTCACCAGGTCGCGGAACGCCTCCTGCGCGGCCGCCGGGTCGGCGAGGCGCACGACCTGCTGCACGAAGTCGACCTTGTCGTTGACGTACGACCGCGCGACGAACCCGGGCGGCGGGTCCGCGACGACCGTCACGGCCACGGTGCAGTCGGCGGGCTCGACCGACGACCCCTCCGGCAGCCCCCACGCGAGCTCGCCCATCCCGATGCCGACCTCCACGCCGTCCGCGGCCGCGGGCACGTCGGCGACGAGGTCGGCCTTCTGGACGAGCAGGGTGCGCATGGTGCGGTCGTCGAACACGGCATCGGCTCCCGGGACGGGTGGTGCCGTCGGTGACGCGCTGGGCGTCGGCGTCGGCGCGGGCGTGGTGCCGGCGGCGCTGGACGCCGCGGCGGTGGCGGTCGGGACGACCACGGGCTCGGTCTCGTGGTCGGCCCACGGCTGGGCGACGAGCAGCGCGACGAGCACGAGCGCGAGCACGACGAGCGACGCGACGACCCACCAGCGGCCGCGGCCCGACCCCTCGTCGGGCCCGGGTGGGACGCCGGGACCGACCGGCTCGGAGCTCGTCACGCGCGTCCCTCCCCGCCCGGTCCACCAGGCTGATCGTTGCCCGCAGGCCACCTGCGCCGGCGGCCTGGTCCGAGGCTAGGCCGCTTCGCCCCGCACCGCTAACGCCGTCCCCCGGACGCGCGTCAGCGCGGGGCGACCCCGCGTCGACGCAGCCCCCAGATGGTCCCGTCGGTGAGCGCCTCCCACGACGCCTCGAGCAGGTTCGGCCCGACGCCCACCGTCTGCCACACGGCCTGGCCGTCGGTGTGCTCGATGAGCACGCGCGTGACGGCGTCGGTGCCGTGCATCGAGTCGAGGATGCGGACCTTGAAGTCGATGAGCTCGAAGTCCTCGAGCTCGGGGTACACGCCGACGAGCGCCTGGCGCAGCGCGTGGTCGAGCGCGTTGACCGGGCCGTTGCCCTCGCCCGTGGAGACGAACCGCTCACCACCCGCGTGCAGCTTGACGGTGGCCTCCGCGTTCGCGGGCGTGCCACGACCGCCCGCACGCTCGACGATCGTGCGCCACGACTCGACGGTGAAGTACTGCGGGCGGGCGCCCTCGATCTCCTCGACGAGCAGCAGCTCGAACGACGCGTCCGCCGCCTCGTACGTGTACCCGCGCGCCTCGGCGTCCTTGACGCGCTCGGTCACGCGCGACAGGACCTCGGGGCGCTGCGACAGGTCGAAGCCGAGCTCGCGGCCCTTGAGCTCGATCGACGCGCGACCGGCCATGTCGGACACGAGCATGCGCATGTCGTTGCCGACGAGCGCCGGGTCGGTGTGCTGGTACAGGTCCGGGTCGACCTTGATCGCCGAGGCGTGCAGCCCGGCCTTGTGCGCGAACGCGCTCGCGCCCACGTACGGCGACCGCGCGAACGGCGAGATGTTGGTGACCTCACTGATGGCGTGGGCGATGCGGGTCAGCTCCGCGAGTCCCGACGACCGCTCCTCGTCGCGCGCGAGCACCGGCAGGCCGTACTTGAGCTCGAGGTTCGCGACGACGGCGAGCAGGTCCGCGTTGCCGGTGCGCTCGCCGTACCCGTTCACCGTGCCCTGCACGTGCCGGCAGCCGGCCTCGACCGCGGCGAGCGTGTTCGCCACCGCGCACCCCGAGTCGTTGTGCGCGTGCATGCCCAGCACCGCGTCGGGCCCGACGGCCGCGCGCACGTCCGCGACGACCTGCGCGACCCAGGACGGCACCATGCCGCCGTTGGTGTCGCACAGCGCGACGACCTCGGCACCCGCCTCGAACGCCGTCAGCACGGCCGCGCGCGCGTAGGCGGCGTCGAACCGGAAGCCGTCGAAGAAGTGCTCGGCGTCGACCACGACCCGGCGCCCCTCACCGACGAGGAACGACACCGAGTCGGCGATCATCGCGAGGTTCTCCTCGCCCGTGGTGCGCAGCGCGCGCTCGGCGTGCCGGATGTCGCTCTTCGCGACGAGCGCGACGACCGGCGCCTCGGAGTCGACGAGAGCACGCACCTGCGGATCCCGCGACGCGCGCTGCCCGGGCTTGCGGGTCGCGCCGAACGCCGCGAGCTCGGCGTTGCGCAGGTCGAGCTCCTTGGCGGCACGCTTGAAGAACTCCGTGTCCTTGGGCACCGCACCGGGCCAGCCGCCCTCGATGAACCCGACGCCGAGCTCGTCGAGCAGGCCCGCGACCACGATCTTGTCGGCCACGGACAGCGCGATGCCCTCCTGCTGCGCGCCGTCACGCAGCGTGGTGTCGTAGACCTGGAACGCGCCTGCGGGCAGGGCGGGGCTGAGAGTCGTGTCGGAGGTCGGTGCGGTCACGGAGGTGCTCTCTTCAGGCGTGCGGGACTGCGGGGACGGGCTTCGTCGGACGGGTGCGTCCTCGTGAGACGGCCCCGGACCAACAAAAAGACCCCCCGGGGTACGGGAGGTCTGCGCGCCGGCGGGTGGGCCGACGCGCTAGTCGATAATCGAGGTCCACGGGGACATGCGGCCATGGTGACACACCCCACGCCCCGCGGTCACGCCCGCCGCGCGCCGGGTCCACCCTTCGGACCCGCACTGGTCCCCGCACTGGTCCCCACACCAGTCGCCGCACGACGCGAGGGGCGCCCCGGCCGGGACGCCCCTCGTCGTGCGCGCCGGCGCGTCAGGCCAGGCGGTGCAGCCAGCCGTGCCGGTCGGTCGCGCGGCCGTACTGGATGTCGGTCAGCTCGGCGCGCGTCCGCGTCGTCACCGCACCGGCCTCGCCGTCCCCGACGGTCAGGTCGAAGTCGGTGCTCTTGAGGCGGCCGATCGGCGTGATCACGGCGGCCGTGCCGCACGCGAACACCTCGGTGACCGAGCCGTCCTCGAGCCCCGCGCGCAGGTCCGCGAGCGCGAGGGGCGCCTCGCAGACCTCGTGCCCCGCGTCCGTCAGGAGCTGCAGGATCGACGAGCGCGTGACGCCCTCGAGGATCGAGCCCGACACGGGCGGCGTGGCGACCGAGCCGTCCGCCCGCACGACGAACACGTTCATGCCCCCGAGCTCCTCGAGGTACGTGTTGGTCGACGCGTCGAGGAAGCAGACCTGCTCGCAGCCCTGCTCGTACGCGTTCTGCTGCGGCAGGAGGCTCGCGGCGTAGTTGCCGCCGCACTTCGCGGCGCCCGTGCCACCCGCACCCGCGCGGTGGTACTCCTGGTCGACCCAGATCGCCACCGGCTTCACACCGCCCGAGAAGTACGGTCCGACCGGCGAGGCGATGACGAGGTACTCGACCTCGAGCGAGGGCCGCACCCCGAGGAACGACTCCGAGGCGTACATGAACGGGCGCAGGTACAGGCTGGTCTCGTCACCCGTGGGGATCCACGCGGCGTCGGTGCGCACGAGCGCCTCGATGGACCCGAGGAAGTCCGCCTCGGACAGCTGCGGGAGCGCGAGCCGCTCGGCCGACCGCGCGAACCGCTCGGCGTTGGCGTGCGGCCGGAACGTCCACACCGAGCCGTCGGCGTGCCGGTACGCCTTGAGGCCCTCGAAGATCTCCTGGCCGTAGTGCAGCACCGCGGTCGCCGGGTCGAGCTGCAGCGGGCCGTAGGGCTCGACGCGCCGGCCGTGCCAGCCCTCGCCGTGCGTGTAGGAGATGCGGGCCATGTGGTCCGTGAAGACCGTGCCGAACTTCGGCGCGGCCAGCAGCTCGGCGCGCTGGGCGTCGGGCACGGGGCTCGTCGTCGCGTGCACCTCGAAGAGGTCGGCGGACGTGGAGGAAGCGACGGTGCTCATGGGAGGGCCTTTCACCTGGGCTGGTCTGACGGTACCCGGCGGTGGCGGCCTGATGCACCGCCCCTCGCGCCCGTCGCGTGCGCGACGGACGTCAGGGACGGACCGGCCGTCCCGTCACCGGGGACCCGGGACGGGGAGCGACGGCCTTCGGCAGGACGGGAGGTCAGCCCGCGACGCGCGCGGCGAGGTCCTTGCCCACCTCGGCCGTCGACCGTACTCGCTCGGCGGCGCCGCGCTCGGCCAGGTCGGCCGCGACGGCGTCCTCGACGGCCTGCGCGTGGGTGTGCAGGCCGAGGTGGTCCAGCAGGAGCGCGACCGAGAGCACGGTGGCGGTGGGGTCCGCCTTGCCCTGGCCGGCGATGTCGGGCGCGGAGCCGTGCACCGGCTCGAACATGCTCGGCGCCGTGCGGTCCGGGTTGATGTTGGCGCTGGCCGCGAGGCCGATGCCGCCCGTGACGGCGGCCGCGAGGTCGGTGAGGATGTCGCCGAACAGGTTGTCGGTGACGATCACGTCGAACCGGCTCGGGTTCGTGACCAGGAAGATCGTCGCGGCGTCCACGTGCAGGTAGTCCACCGTGACGTCCGGGAACTCGGCGTTGACGGCCTCGACCGTGCGGCGCCACAGGTGACCGGCGTGCACCAGCACGTTGTGCTTGTGCACGAGCGTGAGCTTCTTGCGCGGGCGGGCCGCGGCGCGCGCGAACGCGTCACGGACCACGCGCTCGACGCCGAACGCCGTGTTGACGCTCACCTCGTTGGCGACCTCGTGCGGCGTGCCGACGCGGATCGCGCCGCCGTTGCCCACGTACGGGCCCTCGGTGCCTTCGCGCACCACGACGAAGTCGACGTCGCCGGGCGCCGCGAGCGGGCTCGTCACGCCGGGGAACAGCTTGCCCGGGCGCAGGTTGACGTAGTGGTCCAGCGCGAAGCGGAGCTTGAGCAGCAGGCCGCGCTCGAGCACGCCCGACGGGACGCTCGGGTCGCCGATCGCGCCCAGGAGGATCGCGTCGTGCGTACGGATCGCCTCGAGGTCACCGTCCGTCAGCGTCTCGCCCGTCGCGTGCCAGCGGCGCGCGCCCAGGTCGAACTCCGTGGTGCTCACACCGACGCCCGATCCCGCGAGTGCCGCGTCGAGCACGAGGAGGCCCTGCTCGACGACCTCGGTGCCGATCCCGTCACCGGCGACGACGGCGAGGCTGATCTGCGTGGCGTTGCTGCTCATGGCTCCACCCTACGCGGGACGTCCCACCAACCGGACACCCATCTCACCATCCGACCCGCGCGGCGGCGGACCCGTCAGTCCACCGGAGGCGTCGGACCGTGCGTCGGGTACACCAGCTCGTACGCCTCGTCGACCGCCGTGTCCGTCACCGTGACCTGGGTCGTACGGATCAGCGCGCGCGGCTCGCCCAGGCTGTCCAGCACGATCGCCAGGTCACCGACCCGCGGCAGGTCGTCACCCGCGGCGAAGTCCGCACGCGCGCTCGTCGTGCGCGAGCGCTCCCCCGCGAGGACCTCCCGGACCGCGTCGTCCGCCTCCGCACCCGACCCGTACGAGAACGACGGCGGCGGCACCACGTCGAGCGGCACGGCGCCCACGATCCCGTCCAGCTTGCCGAACCCCACGTGGCCACGCGCCGCCTGCCAGAACGCCGTGATCCGCTGGTCGCCGTCCGCCGCGACCTGCGCGTGCCCGGCCACACCCTCGTCGTACTCGCTCATGGACCTGCCCTCCGGAGTCGGTTGGTGCGGCCCATCCTGCCCTGGGACGACGGACGCCACACGTCCGCGCGCGTGCGCAGTCGTGTGGCGTCCGTCGACGTGGCGTCAGCGCGCGGCCGAGCCCTCGGTGTAGTCCTGGTCGGACGGCTTCACCCACGCGAACAGCTTGCGCAGCTCGCGGCCGACCGGCTCGATCGGGTGGTTCTGGCCCTTCTCGCGCAGCGCCTTGAACTCCGGCGCGCCGGCGTCCTGGTCGTCGATGAAGCGCTTGGCGAACGCGCCGTTCTGGATGTCGGCGAGCACGGCCTGCATGTTCGCCTTGACGTCCGGCGTGATGACGCGCGGGCCCGAGACGTAGTCGCCGTACTCGGCCGTGTCGGACACCGACCAGCGCTGCTTGGTGATGCCGCCCTCCCAGATGAGGTCGACGATCAGCTTGAGCTCGTGCAGCACCTCGAAGTACGCGACCTCGGGCTGGTAGCCCGCCTCGGTCAGCGTCTCGAAGCCGTACTGGATGAGCTGCGAGACGCCACCGCACAGGACGGCCTGCTCACCGAACAGGTCGGTCTCGGTCTCCTCGGTGAACGTCGTCTTGATGCCCGCGGCACGCAGGCCGCCGATCGCCTTGGCGTACGAGAGCGCGAGGTCCCACGCGGCGCCCGACGCGTCCTGCTCCACGGCGACGATCACCGGGACGCCGCGGCCGTCGACGTACTCGCGGCGCACCAGGTGCCCCGGGCCCTTGGGGGCGACCATGAGCACGTCGTGCCCCGCGGCCGGCTGGATGTAGCCGAAGCGGATGTTGAAGCCGTGGCCGAAGACGAGCGCGGCGCCGTCCTTGAGGTTCGGCTCGATCTCGTCGCGGTAGACGATCCGCTGGACCTGGTCGGGCGCCAGGATCACGACGACGTCCGCGTCCCGCACCGCGTCGGCGACCGACGCGACCGCGAGGCCCTGGTTCTCGGCCTTCGCCCGCGACGGGGAGCCCTCGCGCAGACCGACGGTCACGTCGACGCCGGAGTCGCGCAGGTTCAGCGAGTGCGCGTGCCCCTGGCTGCCGTAGCCGACGACGGCGACCTTCTTGGACTGGATGATCGACAGGTCGGCGTCGTCGTCGTAGAACAGCTCGGCCACGATGGGTCTCTCCTTCAGATGGGGTCGCTCGGGGTCCCGAGCGGGGTCGTGCGGACTGGCAGGTCTGGGAACGGTGTATCAGGCGGAGCGCGTGACGCGCTCGAGCGCCCGGTCCGTGATCGAGCGGGACCCGCGGCCGATGGCCACGGTGCCGGACTGCACGATCTCACGGATGCCGAACGGCTCCAGGGCCGTCAGGAGCGCGTCGAGCTTGCCCGGCGAGCCGGTCGCCTCGACGACGACCGTGTCCGGCACGACGTCGACGACGTGCGCGCGGAACAGCTGCACGACCTCGAGCACCGACGTGCGCTGCGTGACGTCCGCCTTGACCTTGACGAGCAGCAGCTCGCGCTGGACCGAGGCGGCGTCCTCGAGCTCGACGATCTTGATGACGTTGATCAGCTTGTTCAGCTGCTTGGTCACCTGCTCCAGGGGCAGCTCGTCGACGTCGACGACGACCGTGATCCGCGAGATCTCGTCGTGCTCCGTCGGGCCCACGGCCAGGGAGTGGATGTTGAACGCCCGCCGCGCGAACAGCCCCGCGACGCGCGTCAGCACGCCGGGCTTGTTCTCGACGAGCACGGACAAGGTGTGGCGGCTCATCAGTCCTCCCGGTCCCACGCCGGGGAGATCCCGCGTGCGTACTGGATGTCGTCGTTGCTCACGCCCGCGGCGACCATCGGCCACACCATCGCGTCGCGCGAGACGGTGAAGTCGACGACGACGGGCTGGTCGTCGATCTCGAGGGCGCGCTTGATCGTCGCGTCCACGTCGGCCTTCGTCTCGCAGCGCAGGCCCACGCAGCCGTACGCGTCGGCGAGCTTGACGAAGTCCGGGATGCGGCGGGTGCCGTGGCCGGTGTGCAGGTCGGTGTTCGAGTACCGGGACTCGTAGAACAGCGTCTGCCACTGGCGGACCATGCCGAGCGAGGAGTTGTTGACGACCGCGACCTTGATCGGGATGTCGTTGATCGCGCAGGTCGCGAGCTCCTGGTTGGTCATCTGGAAGCAGCCGTCGCCGTCGATCGCCCAGACGGTGCGGTCCGGCTCACCGACCTTGGCGCCCATGGCCGCGGGCACGGCGTAGCCCATGGTGCCCAGGCCGCCGGAGTTGAGCCACGAGTTCGGTCGCTCGTACTTGATGAACTGCGCGGCCCACATCTGGTGCTGCCCGACACCCGCGACATACGTCGCCTCGGGCCCGGTGAGCTCGCCGATGCGCTGGATGACGTGCTGCGGTGCGAGGTGACCGTCGGAGGGCTCGTCGAAGCCCAGCCCGAACGTCTCGCGCCACGCGTCCAGCTGGCGCCACCAGCCCTCGAGGTCCGGCTTGCCGTGGTGCGCGTGCTCGCGCTCGAGCTCCGGGAGCAGGTCGGTCAGGACCTCGCGCAGGTCGCCGACGATCGGGACGTCGACCGCCTTGTTCTTGCCGATCTCGGCGGGGTCGATGTCGGCGTGGACGACTGTCGCGTGCGGCGCGAACGACGAGAGCAGGCCCGTGACGCGGTCGTCGAACCGGGCACCGAGGGCGACGATCAGGTCGGCCTTCTGCAGCGCGGCGACGGCCGCGACCGTGCCGTGCATGCCGGGCATCCCCAGGTGCTGCGGGTGCGTGTCCGGCAGCGCGCCGCGGGCCATGAGCGTCGTGACCACCGGGGCGCCCGAGGCGTCGGTGAGCCGGCGCAGCTGCTCGGCGGCACGCGCGCGGATGACGCCGCCGCCGACGTACAGCACCGGGCGCCGCGACGTGGCGAGCAGGCGTGCGGCCTCGCGGATCTGCTTGGCGTGCGGCTTGGTGACCGGGTGGTACCCGGGCAGCGAGACCTCCTGCGGCCACGCGAACGTGGTGGACGCCTGCATCGCGGACTTCGCGATGTCGACGAGCACGGGCCCGGGCCGCCCGGACGCGGCGACGTGGAACGCCTCGGCGATGACCCGCGGGATGTCGGCGGGGTCGGTGACGAGGTAGTTGTGCTTGGTGATCGGGAGCGTGATGCCGACGATGTCGGCCTCCTGGAACGCGTCCGTGCCGATCATCGCGGCGCCGACCTGCCCCGTGATCGCGACCATGGGCACCGAGTCCATGTTGGCGTCGGCGATGGGCGTCACGAGGTTCGTCGCGCCCGGGCCCGACGTCGCCATGCACACGCCGACCCGGCCGGTCGCGGCCGCGTAGCCGGTCGCGGCGTGGCCCGCACCCTGCTCGTGCCGCACGAGGATGTGCCGCAGGCGGGTCGAGTCCATGAGCGGGTCGTACGTCGGCAGGATCGCGCCACCGGGGATCCCGAAGACGACCTCCGCGCCGACCTCCTCGAGCGAGCGCACGATCGACTTCGCGCCCGTGACCTGCTCGGTCACGCGCTCGACCCGCTCGGACGGAACGACCGGCGTGGGCGCGCTCGGGGGCGCGGGACGCGCGGTCGCGCCGACCACGGCGGGGCTCACGGGCATCCGCGGCGGTGCCGGGTGGGGGCCCTGGACCATCGGTGTCTCCCTGCTGCTGGTGGGTGCTGCGTGTGGTGCTCGACTGGCTGGTCCTGCAAACAGAAAACCCCTCGCGTCGGACGGGCCGACGGTGCGAGGGGTGCGCGCGCTGACGAAGCCTGTGCTGCTGGCCTCAGCCGGCGCGCTCAGGAAGTACTACGAGGATCGTCTGCACGAGGGCGAGGTTACGCCTCCGTCGGTTCGCCTGTCACGTCTATCCGCATCCGTCTTGCATGGTGGTGCACGCGTCCACCTGGTGGACGCTCAGGGCACGTCGCGGACCCGGAACGACACCGCGCCGAGGCCGAGGACGACGAGCGCCGCGACCAGCAGCACCCCCGCCCCCTGGACGGGGCTGACGACGTGCTCCACCACCGCGCACACCGGCGGCCCGTCGGCGCCGCCCACGCACTCCTCGACGCCGTACGTCGTCCCGCCCTCGAGCCACGCGCGCAGGCTCGTCGCGAGCGTGACGCCGCGCGCCGCCGGCACCAGGAGCGGCAGCGCGCTCTCGATCGCCGCGACCCACCACACCACGAGCCCCGCGACCCCCGCACCGACCCGCAGCGCGAACGCCAGCCCCACCCCGACCGCGACCGCCCACAGCCCCGCGGCGAGCGCGCGCGCCGTCGCGACCGCGACCACGCCGGCAGCACCCCCGGCGTCGCCGGTCGCCCCGTTGACCGCGACGACCGCCACGATCCCGACCAGCGCCGTCCCGAGCGCGACGAGCGCCACGGGCACGGCCGCCGCGAGCGCGGCTACGAGCCGGCTGACCAGCACGCGCCCGCGGCGCGGCGCGAACGTCAGCCAGGTCCCCATCGCACCCGAGCCGAAGTCCGCGGTCACCAGCGTCACCCCCATCACCAGGAGGCCGACGAGCACCACGACCGCCATCGGCGGGTACCGGTGCTCGAGGGTCTCCACCAGCGCGGGGCGGTACGGCAGCACCTGCTCGAGGGTCGGCGGGGTGCGCAGCGGGTCGCACAGCACGTGCGGGTCCTCGCCGTCACGCTCGGCGTTCTCCTCGCACACCTCGACCCACCCTGCGTGGTCCGACTCCCACCGGGCGGTCGCGGTGGCCAGCTCCTCCTGCGCCTGGGCGAGCGCGCCGGCCGACGGCGGGCGCGTGTCGTCCCACGCCGCGACGACGAAGCCGAGCGCGGCGACCACGAGCACCACCGCGGTCCCCCACACGACCGCGCGCGAACGCACGCGCAGGAGCTCGGCGCGCAGCAGCGGGCTCACGGGCGCACCTGCGCGACCCCGGGCACCCGGTCCGTCCCGCCCGTGCCCACGTGCGCGGTGAGCTCGAGGAAGACCGACTCGAGGTCGTCGCGCACGGTCCCGACCTCGGACGCGAACAGCCCCTCGCGTGCGAGCGTCTCGTTGACGAGCGCTGGGTCCGGGACGCCCGCGACGAGCAGCGCCCCGCCCTCGCGCGTCACGCGCCACCCGCGTGCGGTGAGCAGCGCGTGGGCCGCCGGGACGTCGTGCACGACGACGCGCACCTGGCCGCGGCCCCGGACCAGCTCGGCGACGGACCCGCTCGCCACCGACCGCCCGCGCGCCACGATCGACACCGTGTCCGCCACCTGCTGCACCTCCGCGAGGATGTGGCTGGACACGAGCACGGTCCGGCCCTCGTCGCCGAGGCGCCGCATGGTGGCGCGGACGTCGCGGATGCCCGCGGGGTCGAGGCCGTTGGTCGGCTCGTCGAAGATCAGCAGGTCCGGGTCCTTGAGGAGCGTCGCCGCGATCGCGAGGCGCTGCTTCATGCCGAGCGAGAACCGCCGGAACGGGTCGCGGGCGCGCTCGCGCAGGTCGACCTGGTCGAGGACCTCGTCGACGCGCGTTCGGGGCACGTCGATCGCGGACGCGAGCACCTCGAGGTTGCGACGCCCCGAGAAGCTCGGCACGAACTTCGGCTGCTCGACGATCGCGCCGACGCGTGCCACCACGGCCGGCAGCCGCTGCGGCACCGGCTCGCCGAACAGCCGGATCTCGCCCGAGTCCGGACGCGCGAGACCGAGCAGCATGCGGATCGTCGTCGTCTTGCCCGAGCCGTTCGGGCCCAGGAACCCGTGCACGCCGCCCGCGGGCACCTCGAGGTCGAGACCCTCGACCGCCACGACCTGCGAGAGGTCGAACCTCCGGAACGTCTTGCGCAGCGCACGCGTCGAGATCGCGGGGCCGTCCCCGTGCGTGCCGATGATCGGGCCTCCTGCGCTCGTCGTCCCCTCCTGCAACGACACGACGGCACGCGGTCCCGAGGGCACGCCGCCACGTTCGCCCGTCCGGAGCAGCCCGCCCGGAGCAGCCCGGGCGTCAGGACACGTCGCGCCGGCGGAACACGACCGCCGCGAGCACCACGACGACGAGCACGAGACCGCCGAGCACGGCCGCGCCGTGCCCCGCCGACACCGTGTGCGTGATCGACGTGCAGGACTGGCCGCCGGTCTCGGCGTCGAACCCGCACACGTCCTCGTACCACTGCGTGCCGTCGCGGACCCAGGCGTCGATGTTGGTCTGCAGCAGCCAGGGCCGCGCGCGCGGCGCGAGACCCGCACCGATCCCCTCGACGACGACGCCCCACGCGAGCACCGCACCGAGCACCGCCGCGGTGTGCCGCAGGAGGAACCCGAGCGCGGCGCCGAGCACCGCGAACGCGACCCCGAGCACCGCGATCCTGCCGCCCGCCGCGGCGGCGTCCGCGAGCGTGAACCCGCTGCCCCCCGACCCCTGCGGAGGGTTCGGGTTGTGCAGCGCGTCGTGCGCCGCGAACGCGCCCCACGTGCCGCCGACGAGCAGGGTCACGGCCAGCACGGCGGTGGGGGCGAAGCCCACGACGGTCGCGACGAGCTTGCTCGCCAGCACGCGGCCGCGGCGCGGGGCGAACGTGAGCCAGTTCCCGATCGCGCCCGTGCTGAACTCCGCCGCGACGAACGAGGCGCCGGCGAGCAGGGCCGCGAGCGCCAGGAACGACGCGACGCCCCACACGATCGACGCGCCCTCGGTGTCCCAGTACTGCCGCCACGGCAGGAAGTCCTCGACGGTCGGCGTCCACTCGCACTGGAAGTCGATCGTCGGGTCGCCCTGCGCCTCGCGCTCGCGCGCCTCGTCCGCGAGGCACGCGTCGACGTCCTCCTGGGCCGGCGGCTCGTACGCGTCGACCTGCTGCTGCGCGAGCGCACGGTCGGCCGCGCTCGCCTCGCGTGAGCCGTTGTACGCGCCGAGCGGCCCGAGCACCATGAGCGCGACGGTCGCGGCGCTCACCAGCCACAGCATGGTCCGCGCGAACCACCGCGCGACCTCGGTCGTCACGAGCCGGCTCATGCCGCACCCCCCGCCGCGCGGCGACCCGTCGGTGCCGCGTCCCGCTCGCCGTCCGGCGGGTGCGTCCCCGGTCCCTGGCCGGCCGTGAGGTCGAGGAACACCGACTCGAGGTCGGCACGCACCGGGACGAGCTCGTCGACGAACAGCCCCTCGCGCGCCAGCACCTCGGTGATGCGCGCGGCACCGGGCGCGCCGTCGACGAGCAGGTGCCGCCCGTCACGACGCACGGTCCAGCCCTGCGCCTCGAGCACGGCGCCCGCGGTGCCGGGCACCTCGATGCCGACGCGCACGCCGCCCTGCGACCGTGAGCCGATGAGCTCGGCGACGCGCCCCTGCGCGACCAGCCGGCCGCGCGCGACGATCGACACGGTGTCCGCGACCTGCTCGACCTCCGCGAGGATGTGGCTCGAGACGAGCACGGTCGTGCCGCGGGCGGCGAGCGTGCGCATGGTCTGACGGATCTCCCGGATCCCCGCGGGGTCGAGCCCGTTGGTCGGCTCGTCGAAGATCAGCAGGTCCGGGTCCTTGAGCAGGGTGGCCGCGATCGCGAGCCGCTGCTTCATGCCGAGCGAGTACGTGCGGTAGGGGTCGCGGGCCCGGTCGGCCAGCCCGACCTCCTCGAGCACGGTGTCGACCAGCCGGGGCTCGGCGCCGATCGCGCCGCTCAGCAGGCGCAGGTTGCGGCGTGCGGACATCGTCGGGAAGAACTTCGGCTGCTCGACGATCGCGCCCACGCGTCCGACGACGTGCGGCAGCCGCTCGGGCACCGGCTCGTCGAACAGGCGCATCGTGCCGGAGTCGGGGCGCACGAGGCCCAGCAGCATGCGGATCGTCGTGGTCTTGCCCGCGCCGTTCGGCCCGAGGAACGCGTGCACGCCACCGACCGGGACGTCCAGGTCGAGCCCCTCGACCGCGACGTGCCGGACGCCGCGGCGCCGGTACGTCTTGCGCAGCGCGCGCGTCGAGATCGCGAGCGCACCCGTGAACGCCATGCCTGCCCCCTCGTCGGTGCCGCACGGTCGGGGCACGCCCTGCGTACCGTACCGGCCCGGCACGCACCGCCGAGGGCGAACGCGCGGGTGACCGCGCGGACCACCCGACAGGGGGTCAGCCCGCCGCGGCGTCCTCGACGGCGTCGGGGTCCATGTCGAACGCCGGGAGCCCGTCCACGCTCGTGCGGTTCTTCAGGCGCCGGTAGTCCGCCCGGCCCTGCACGCCCTTGCGGGCCATGTACGGCGGCAGCAGGTCCCGCTCGCCCTCGTACGACAGGAGCGGGACGCCGTAGCCGCACGAGTCGGAGACGCGCTCGACGTCCACGACGACGACCGCCCGCACCCCGCGCGACTCGTCGAGCCCGCCGTCGAACCGGGCGAGCAGCGCGTCGAACCCCTCGTCGTAGAGCGTCACGAACCGCCCCCGGCCGTGCAGGCGGACGATGTTCGGCGGCCCCTCGAACGCGCAGAACATGATCGTGATGCGGCCGTTGTCACGCAGGTGCGCGATCGTCTCGGCGCCCGAGGCCGTGACGTCCACGTACGCGACCGTGTGCTCGTCGAGCACGGCGAACGTCCCGCCGATCCCCTTGGGCGAGACGTTGACGTGACCGCCGGGGCCGCTCGGCGCGGTCGCGACGAAGAAGACGTGCTGACGCTCGATGAACGCCCGCAGCCGCCCGTCGATGCTCTCGTGGACCTTCCCCATGCCGGGAACCTACGCGGGCCGGCCGTCCCCGCCGAGCCCCGTCCCGCCCGCAGAGACGGTGCGCCGCACGACGAGCGCCTCCCACGGGCGCAGCCGCACCGGCGTCTCGACCACGCGCGCGTCGTCGTAGTTGCCGAGCAGCACCTGCGCGTCCGTCCAGGCCGGGTCGACCAGCGCGAGCTGCTCGTCGCCCGAGACGTTCCCGAGCACGAGCAGCTCGACGTCGTCGAGCCGCCGGGTGAACGCGTACACGGCCTCGTCGTCCGCGAGGAGCATCGTGAAGTCGCCCAGCGCGACCGCGGGCTCGGTGTGCCGCAGCTCGACGAGGCGGCGGTAGTGGTGGAACACCGAGCGCGGGTCCGCCCGCTCGGCCGCCGCGTTCACGGTGACGTGGTTCGGGTTGACGTCGATCCACGGGGTGCCGGTGGTGAAGCCGGCGTGCAAGGTGGCGTCCCACTGCACCGGCGTCCGCGCGTTGTCGCGGCTCATCGCCGCGAACGCCGCGAGCAGCTCGTCGTCCGTGCGGTAGCGGCGCGCCTCCGCGAGGTGGTTCAGCGTCTCGATGTCGCGGTAGCCGTCGAACGACGTCAGGTGCGCGTTCGTCATCCCGAGCTCCTCGCCCTGGTAGATGTACGGCGTCCCGCGGTGCAGGTGCAGCAGCGTCGCGAGCATGGTCGCCGACTCGCGGCGCCAGGCGCCGTCGTCGCCCCACCGCGAGACGATGCGCGGCTGGTCGTGGTTGTCCCAGTACAGCGAGTTCCAGCCGCGCCGGGCGAGGCCCGCCTGCCAGCGGCCGAAGCTCGCCTTGAGGTCGGTCAGCCGCAGCGGGCGCGGGTCGAACTTCCCTCCGGGGCCGTGGTCGAGCCCGACGTGCTCGAACTGGAACACCATGTCGACCTCGCGGCGCTCCGGGTCGGTGAACAGCTGCGCGTCCTCGAGCGTGACGCCGGGCGTCTCGCCGACCGTCAGGAACGCGCCGTCGCGTCCCGCGAACACCTCGCGGTGCATCTCGGCGAGGAACTCGTGGATGCGCGGGCCGCTCGTGTAGAACGGGCTGCCGTCGCCCAGCCGGCCGTCGTGGGTGATCCCGTCGGGCAGCGAGCCGTCGTCGTGCACGGCCTTCGAGACGAGGTTGATGACGTCCATCCGGAAGCCGTCGACCCCGCGGTCGAGCCACCAGCGCATCATCGCGTACACGGCGTGGCGGACCTGCGGGTTCTCCCAGTTGAGGTCGGGCTGCTTGCGGCTGAACAGGTGCAGGTAGTACTCCCCCGTCGCCTCGTCCCACTCCCACGCGGGCCCCGAGAAGAAGCTCGCCCAGTTGGTCGGCTCCGCGCCGGGGGTGCCGGGTTCCATGCCGGGACGCGCGGGCCGCCACCAGTACCAGTCGCGCTTCGGGTTGTCCGACGACGAGCGCGACTCGACGAACCACGGGTGCTCGTCGGACGTGTGGTTCACGACGAGGTCCATCAGCACCTTCATGCCGCGCGCGTGCAGCGCCGCGATCACCTCGTCCAGGTCCGCGAGCGTCCCGAACAGCGGGTCGACGTCCTGGTAGTCGCTGATGTCGTAGCCGTTGTCGTCCTGCGGGCTGCGGAAGACCGGCGAGAACCACACCACGTCGACCCCGAGCTCGGCCAGGTGGTCCAGGCGCTGCAGGACGCCGCGCAGGTCACCGACGCCGTCGCCGTCCGAGTCCTGGAACGAGCGCGGGTAGACCTGGTAGACGACGGCCCGCGTCCACCACGGCGCGTCCTGCTGCGTGAAGCCCATGCCTCACCGTAGGCAGCACGCGCGCCGGCCGCCCGCGCTCGTCGGCCCGCTCCGCTCCCGTGCCCCCACGGTCAGGACAGGACCGCGCCGCGGCTCGCCGACTGCACGAGCTTGGCGTACTTCGCCAGGACCCCGCGGGTGTACCGCGGCGGCAGCGGTGCCCAGCCCTCGCGGCGGCGCGCCAGCTCGTCGTCGTCCACGAGGAGGTCGAGACGCGCGTGCGCGACGTCGAGCCGGATGCGGTCACCGTCGCGCACGAACGCGATCGGGCCGGCGTCGACCGCCTCGGGTGCGATGTGCCCGACGCACAGTCCCGTCGTGCCACCCGAGAACCGGCCGTCGGTCACGAGCAGCACGTCCTTGCCCAGCCCCGCACCCTTGATCGCGCCCGTGATGGCGAGCATCTCGCGCATGCCCGGCCCGCCCTTGGGGCCCTCGTAGCGGATCACGACGACGTCGCCCGCCTGGATGGTGCCGTCCTCGAGCGCGTCGAGCGCGCCGCGCTCACGCTCGAACACGCGCGCGGTGCCCTCGAACACGTCCGAGTCGAAGCCCGCGGACTTGACCACCGCGCCGTCCGGCGCGAGCGAGCCCGACAGGATCGTGATGCCGCCCGTGCGATGGATCGGGTCGTCGAGCGCACGCAGGATCTTGCCGTCGGGGTCGGGCGGGTCGAGGTCGGCGAGGTTCTCGGCGACCGTGCGGCCCGTGACCGTCAGGCAGTCGCCGTGCAGCAGGCCCGCGTCCAGCAGCGCCTTCATGACCACCGGCACGCCGCCCACGCGGTCGACGTCGTTCATGACGTACCGGCCGAACGGCTTGAGGTCGCCCAGGTGCGGGACGCGACGCGCGACGCGCGAGAAGTCGTCGAGCGTGAGGTCGACCTCGGCCTCGTGCGCGATCGCGAGCAGGTGCAGCACCGCGTTGGTCGAGCCGCCGAACGCCATGACGACCGCGATCGCGTTCTCGAACGCCTCCTTCGTCATGATCTGGCGCGCGGTGATCCCGCGGCGCAGCAGCTCGACGACGGCCTCCCCCGACCGCTGCGCGAACTGGTCGCGACGCCGGTCGGCCGACGGCGGCGCGGCCGAGCCCGGCAGCGACATGCCCATCGCCTCGGCGACCGACGCCATCGTGTTGGCGGTGTACATCCCGCCGCACGCGCCCTCGCCCGGGCAGATCGCACGCTCGATGCGGTCGAGGTCCTCGCGGCTCATGAGACCGCGCGCGCACGCGCCGACGGCCTCGAACGCGTCGATGATCGTCACGTCCTTCTCGGTGCCGTCCGAGAGCTTGACCCAGCCCGGCATGATCGAGCCCGCGTACAGGAACACCGACGCGAGGTCGAGCCGCGCCGCGGCCATGAGCATGCCGGGCAGCGACTTGTCGCACCCCGCCAGGAGCACCGAGCCGTCGAGCCGCTCGGCCATCATCACCGTCTCGACCGAGTCGGCGATCACGTCGCGGCTCACGAGCGAGAAGTGCATGCCCTCGTGGCCCATCGAGATGCCGTCCGAGACCGAGATGGTGCCGAACTCGAGCGGGTACCCGCCGCCCGCGTGCACGCCCGCCTTGACCGCCTTGGCGAGCCGGTCGAGCGAGAGGTTGCACGGCGTGATCTCGTTCCACGAGCTCGCGACGCCGATCTGCGGCTTCGCGAAGTCCTCGTCGCCCATGCCGACGGCGCGCAGCATGCCGCGCGCCGCCGTCGCCTCGATCCCGTCGGTGACCTGCCGCGACCGCGGCTTGACGTCGGGTGCATCCAGATCGGTCATGCGCCCACCGTAGGAGCGGGGCCCGCAGCGCGCTATCGGCGGGGCGCGCTACGGGCGGGCGCCGAGCGCCGCGACCGCGACGTCCGGGTTGTCGCTGAACAGCCCGTCGACGCCCGCCCCGACGAACGCGCGCACCTCGGCCGCGAGGTCGCCCGTGCCCGCGGGGTCGTCGCCGCGACGCAGGTCCGTCGGCAGGAACGTGTTCTCGCGGCGGAACGTCCACGCGTGCACGGTCAGGTGCTCGCGGTGCGCGTCGCGGACCACCGACGTGGGCCGGGCGAGCCTGCCGTCCGGCGTGCGCGGGATCACGCGGTCCTTGCACAGCCCGACGCCGTCCGCGTAGCGGGCGACCTCCCGCAGCCCGGTGCGCGTCACGAGGTCGGCGTACGTGCGCGGGTCGCCGGCCGCGACCAGGTCGTACGGCGCGCCCGAGCAGTCGACGAGCTGCACGAGCGGGACCTGCGTCCGGCGCGAGAGCCAGCGCAGGTTGCCCGTCTCGAAGCTCTGCACGACGACGGGCGCGTCGGGCCGGTCCAGCCCGGCCGCCCGCAGCGCGCTCAGCAGCCGCCCCTCGAGCGGCAGGCCGATCGACGCGAAGTACGTCGGGTGCTTGGTCTCGGGGTACACCCCGACCTGCCGGCCCGCGCACGAGACCGACCGCCGCGCGAGGTCGAGCACCTCGTCGAGCGTCGGCACCTCGTAGCGCCCGTCGAACGCGGCGCTGCCGGGGCGCAGCTGCGGCAGCCGCTCGACCGCGCGCAGCGAGCGCAGCTCGGCGAGCGTCAGGTCCTCCGTGAACCACCCCGTGACCGAGCGGCCGTCGATCACCTTGGTGGTGCGGCGGTCGGCCAGCTCGGGCCGCAGGGCGACGTCCGTCGTCCCGCTGATCTCGTTCTCGTGCCGCGCGACGAGCACGCCGTCCTTCGTCGCGACGACGTCGGGCTCGATGTAGTCGGCGCACTGCCGGATGGCGAGCTCGTAGGACGCGAGCGTGTGCTCCGGGCGGTAGCCGCTCGCGCCGCGGTGACCGATGACCGTGACCGGGTGGCTGCGCACGCGCTCCCGCCGCAGCTCGACGATCGCGAGCTCGGTGTCGTCGGGCGTGCCGGGCCGGCGGGCGGCGTTGCCCGGGTAGTTGTTGTCGTTCGCGATCAGAAGCCGCCCGTCGCGCAGCTGCACGACCGTCTCGAACGACTGCACCGGCAGCGACCACGGGTCACCCGTGCCGTACCCGCCGTCCGCGTCGAGCCCGTGCGGGTTCGCGACGTCGAGCGCGTCGAGCACCAGCTCCTTCGCCAGGAACCCGTCGCGCTCCGCTCGGCGCAGGTCGACGCGGTACACGCGCTTCGTCACCGCTGCCGCACCCTCGAAGTCGTCGCGCTCGACGACGAGCAGCTCGTGCGCGCTCGTCGCGAACGCGTCGCCCACCACGTTCGCGTCACGGTCCGTCTCGTACGACCAGGTGCGGCCCGTGTACCGACCGCGCTGCGTGTCGAACTGCGCGACCGTGCGCCGCCGCTGCAGCGGGTCGTCGACGAACGCGCCCTCGGTGACCGGGTAGAGGTAGCGACCGTCCGGCGAGCCGGCCATCGCCTCGAACCCGCGGCTCGCGGGCAGACGCGGCGTCTCGCCCGGCTCGAGGTCGGGGCTCTGGGGCGAGCGCACGCCCGGCATGGGCACGGGCGCGCTCAGGAGCCGGCCGGTGCGGTCGACGTGCAGCAGGAACGGCCCGAACTCCTCACCGATCCAGAACGAGCCGTCCCGGGCCTGCACGAGCGACTCGATGTCGAAGTCCGCGCCCGTCAGGTACCGCTGCGCGGTGTCGCCGTTGACGATCGGGAAATCGATCCGGCGGTCGGGGTCACGCAGCTGCACGAACCCGTCGACCCGCACGTCGCCCGCACCTCCGCGCGCCGTCTCCCACCGCGGCGTGATGCGGTAGATCCGCAGCAGGAAGTCCGCCGAGTTCGCCTTGCTGCCGAACCCGTTGTCGGGCTGCGCCCAGAACGACCCGTCGCCGGCGTCCACCACGGCGGAGAAGCCGGGGATCACCTGTCCCGCGAACGGTCCGCGGCGCCCGTTGGCGGGCGTCGCCTGGGCGCCCGAGGGCGGCCCGGGCTCGAGGTGGTCGGCCGGCAACGTGGCGTGCGCCACGAGCGTGGGCTCGGTGGTCCAGGTGACGGCCGGCCGCGGGTCCCGGTCACCGAGGGCCGGCTCGTCGTGGTCGCCGCCCGTCGCATGCGCGGGCGCGCTCACCAGGGTCGACACGAGGGCCGTCGTGAGGACGGCGACGGTCGCGGCTCGGCGGCCCGCACGTCCGGGGGTCCGCATGCGTGAGGAGGTCATGACCCGAGCGAACCGGACGAAACCGACGCCCCGCGGACGCGCGGGCGAGCGGCCCGTGACGAGCACGTGAAGCCCGGCCGACCGGGGAGCGAGCCCTTCCGTCGCGCGGCCGAGCGTGCAACTATAAGGCTCTGCTTATGAAAGGGGTTCGCCATGGCCATCTCGGTCGATCCGATCGCCACCGCGGGGCTCGTCACGCGCGAGGTGCGCACCGGCGAGCGTGCCGGTGCGCCGACGCGCGTCGCGGTCGCCCGCCGGACGTACGCCACCGACCCGGCCGACCTGTGGGACGCCCTCACCGACCCGCAGCGCATCCCCCGGTGGTTCCTGCCCGTCAGCGGTGACCTGCGCGTCGGCGGGCGCTACTCGCTCACGGGGAACGCATCGGGTGTGGTCGAGCGGTGCGACGCGCCGCGGCTGCTCGCGCTCACGTGGGAGATGGGGCCGCAGGTCTCGTGGGTCGAGGTCGAGCTCACGCCGGTCGACGACGGCACCGGCGACCGGACGCGTCTCGAGCTCCGCCACGAGGCGCCCGTCGACCCCGAGTTCTGGACGCAGTACGGCCCGGGTGCGGTCGGTGTCGGGTGGGACCTCGCGCTGCTCGGTCTGGGCCTGCACCTGGACACGGGCGAGCCCGTCGACCCCGACGACGGCGCCGGGTACGCACTGACGGCCGACGGCAGGGCGTTCGTGCGCGCGTCCGCCCAGGGATGGACCGCGGCCGCGGTCGCGGCGGGCGAGGACGCCCGGGACATGCAGGCGGCCGGGGACCGGACCGTCACCTTCTACACCGTCGACCCCTCGCGGCCGTCCACGGAGGAGACACCGACCGGGGAGACACCGACCGAGTGAACGCGCGTCCGCTCCCGGCCGAGGCGGCGCTCGACGCGCTCGGCCACCCGCTGCGCCGGGTGCTCCTGCGCCTCGTCGCGGCGCAGGAGCAGTCGGTCGGCGAGCTCGTGCACCGCGTGCAGCCCGTGCGGCCCGTGTCGCAGCCCGCCGTGTCGCAGCACCTCGGTGTGCTCCGCGAGGCGGGCCTGCTGACCGTGCGGACCGAGGGCACGCGACGGATCTACGGGCTCGACCCCGCGGGGCTCGCCGACGTGCGCGCGTGGCTCGACGAGCTCGTCGACCCGCTCGCACCGCTCGCCCAGCCGCTCGACGCGCTCGCGACCGAGGTCGCCCGGGGTCGCCGTGCCCGGCGTGCGTCGCAGCCGGAGCGGGTCAGCCGCGGCGAAGGCGCGTGACGTCGCGGACGGCGCCGCGGTCGGCGGAGGTCGCCATCGCGGCGTACGCCTGGAGCGCCGGGGACACGTAGCGGTCGCGGTCCTTCGGCTGCCACGGGGTCTCCGAGGCCTCCATCTTGGCGCGGCGCTCCGCGAGCACCTCGTCGGGCACGTTGACGCGGATGAGCCGGGACTCGACGTCGATCTCGATCTCGTCGCCGTCCTCGACCAGGCCGATCGTGCCGCCGGCCGCGGCCTCGGGCGAGACGTGGCCGACCGAGATGCCCGACGAGCCGCCCGAGAACCGGCCGTCCGTGATGAGCGCGCAGACCTTGCCCAGGCCGCGGCCCTTGATGAACGACGTCGGGTAGAGCATCTCCTGCATGCCCGGGCCGCCCGCAGGGCCCTCGTACCGCACGACCACCACGTGGCCGGGCTGGACCTGCTTGGTGAGGATCTTCTCGACCGCCTCGTCCTGCGACTCGCACACCAGCGCGGTCCCGACGAAGTGGAAGACGTCGGGGTCGATGCCCGCGGTCTTGATGATCGCGCCGTCGTCGGCGAGGTTGCCGCGCAGCACCGCGAGCCCGCCCTCGACCGTGTACGCGTGGGCGACGTCGCGGATGCAGCCGTTCGCCTGGTCCGTGTCGAGCGACTCCCACACGTTCGTCGTCGAGAAGGCCTGCGTGGTCCGCACGCCGCCGGGCGCCGCGAGGAACAGGTCATGCGCGCGCTGCGTCGCCTTGCCGCCGCGGATGTCCCAGTCGTCGAGCCAGGCGCGCAGCGTCGGGGTGTGCACGCTCGTCACGTCGTGGTCCAGCAGGCCGCCGCGGTCGAGCTCGCCCAGCAGCGCGGGGATGCCACCGGCGCGGTGCACGTCCTCCATGTGGAAGCTCGGGTGGTTCGGCGCGACCTTCGCCAGGCACGGCACACGGCGTGAGATCGCGTCGATGTCCGCGAGCGTGAAGTCGACCTCCGCCTCCTGCGCGGCGGCGAGGATGTGCAGGACGGTGTTCGTCGAGCCGCCCATCGCGACGTCGAGCGCCATCGCGTTGCCGAACGCCGCCTTCGTCGCGATGCCGCGGGGCGCCGCGGTGTCGTCCTCGTCCTCGTAGTAGCGGCGGGCCAGGTCGACGATCGTGCGTCCGGCCTCCAGGAACAGCTCCCGACGAGCCGCGTGCGTGGCGAGGGTCGAGCCGTTGCCCGGCAGCGACAGGCCCAGGGCCTCGGTGAGGCAGTTCATCGAGTTCGCCGTGAACATGCCCGAGCACGACCCGCAGGTCGGGCAGGCGTTCTCCTCGACGGCGTCGAGCGCCTTGTCCGAGACGTTGTCGTCGGCCGAGTAGTTGATCGCGTTGATGAGGTTGAGCGGCGTGGCCGCCACGCCGTCCGCGACGACGGCCTTGCCGGCCTCCATGGGCCCGCCGGACACGAAGATCACCGGGATGTTCAGCCGCAGCGCCGCGTTGAGCATGCCGGGCGTGATCTTGTCGCAGTTGGAGATGCACACGAGCGCGTCCGCGCAGTGCGCGTTGACCATGTACTCGACCGAGTCGGCGATCAGGTCGCGGCTGGGCAGCGAGTACAGCATCCCCGCGTGGCCCATCGCGATGCCGTCGTCCACCGCGATCGTGTTGAACTCCTTGGCCACGCCGCCGGCCTCGCGGATCGCGCCCGCGACCAGGTCGCCCATGTCCTTGAGGTGCACGTGCCCGGGGACGAACTGCGTGTACGAGTTCGCGATCGCGACGATCGGCTTGCCGAAGTCCTCGGAGCCCATGCCGGTCGCGCGCCACAGCGCGCGGGCACCGGCCATGTTGCGACCGTGGGTCGAGGTCCGAGAGCGCAGCGGACGGCTCATCGTGTTCACTCCTTCGTCACGCACCTCGGGTCAGCACCGGTCGATCGCGGCGGGGGCAGGTGCGCTGCCCGAGAGCCTACGTCCGTCCCACGGCGCGGATGCGCCCGCGTCCACGACTCGGCCCGCGCCCCCGGACGTGCGCAGGCCCCGCGCCCCCGCACCGCCCGTGGAGGAGTGGCGGTGCGGGGCGCGGGGCCGTGGAGGCTCGCGTCCCGGGAGGTCAGGGCGCGAGGACCTCCGTGGCCGTCCAGCGGTCGTCGTCGTCGACCGTGTGGACGGGCCCGACCAGGCGGACGCTGGTGGAGGCGGCACGTTCCGCACTCGTGCCGACCCACAGCTCCAGGTCGCCCGGCTCGACGATGCGTGCCAGGTCGCGGCCGCTGAACGCGACGCGCGTCGTCGGGACGTCGAACCGCACGACGACCGACTCCCCCGCCGGGACCGCCACACGGCGGAACCCGACGAGCTGCGCGACCGGACGCGTCACGCTCGCGACGACGTCGTGCGCGTACAGCTGCACGACCTCGTCACCGTCCCGGTCGCCCGTGTTGGTCACGCGGACCGCGACGCGTACGCGCCCGTCCGTCGCGACCTCGGCCGACTCGGCCGTGAGCTCGTCGTACGCGAACGTGGTGTACGACAGGCCGAAGCCGAACGGCCGCACAGGACGCGACGGCAGGTTGGTGACGTCGCCGTCGCCGCCCAGCGCCGGGTGCAGGTACGTGTACGGCTGCGACCCCGCCGCGCGCGGCAGGCTCACGGGGAGCCGACCGGACGGATTGACGCGGCCCGACAGGACGCCCGCGACCGCGGGACCGCCCTCCTCACCCGGGAAGAACGCCTGGACCACGGCGGCGCACCGCTCGACGGCCCAGCCGATCGCGTACGGCCGGCCCGTGAGCAGCACGAGCACGACGGGCGTGCCCGTGCCGAGGACGGCCTCGACGAGCTCGCGCTGCACACCCGGCAGCTCGAGGTCGTCCCGGTCGCAGCCCTCACCGACGGTCCCGCGGCCGAACAGGCCCGCGCGGTCGCCGACGACGACCACCGCGACGTCCGCGCCGGACGCGGCCTCGACCGCGGCGGCGAAGCCCGACCGGTCGTCGGTGTCGACGTCGCAGCCCCGCTCGGCGACGACGTCGACGCCGACCAGCTCGGAGCGCAGCGACGCCAGGACGGTCGGTACCTCGATGCCCGTCTCCACCTCGGGGTGGTGCTCGAGCACGTGGTTGACGAACGAGTAGCACCCGAACATCGCCTCGTGCCGGTCGGCGTTGGGACCGACGACCGCGACGCGCGTCGGCGCCGGACGCGACCCGCCGAGCAGCGGCAGCACGCCGTCGTTCGCGACGAGCACGACCGACTCCTGCGCGAGCCGCGCGGCGACCTGCCGGTGCGCGGGCGAGTCGAGCTCGACGCCCGCGGGGGGCTCGCCCTCGAACGTCGCGTCGAGCAGGCCGAGCTCCGCCTTCTGGAGCAGCGCCCGCGTCACGGCCCGGTCGACGAGCGCCTCGTCGACCTTCCCGGCGCGGATCGCCTCGGCCAGCGGCTCGAGGTACGCGTCACCCGTGGGCAGCTCGATGTCGACGCCCGCGGCGAGCGCGAGGCCCGCGGCCTCGCCCAGGCCGTCCGCCACGTGGTGGAGGATGTCGAGGAACGCGACGCCGAAGTAGTCCGCGACGACGACCCCGTCGAACCCCCACCGCCCGCGGAGCAGGTCGGTGAGCAGCGTCGGGTCGGCGGCCGTCGGGACACCGTCGATCTCGGTGTACGCGTGCATGACCGACCGCACGCCGCCGTCCCGGACCGCCATCTCGAACGGCACGAGCAGCACGTCGGCGATCTCCCGCGGACCCGCGTGCACGGGCCCGAAGTTGCGGCCCGACTGCGACGCCGAGTAGCCGACGAAGTGCTTGAGCGTCGCGTGCACGCCCGCGGCCTGCAGGCCACGCACGTACGACGTGCCGATCTCGCCGACGAGGTACGGGTCCTCCGCGATGCACTCCTCGACCCGGCCCCAGCGGGGGTCGCGGATCACGTCGAGCACCGGGGCGAGGCCCTGGTGCACGCCGAGCGCGCGCATCGAGCCGCCGATCAGGTCGGCCATGCGGCCCACCAGCTCGGGGTCGAACGAGGCGCCCCACGCGAGGGGCGTCGGGAACGTCGCCGCCTGCCAGGCCGACAGGCCCGTCAGGCACTCCTCGTGGACGAGCGCCGGGATCCCGACGTTCGCGACGAGCGCGCGCTGCCGGCGCCAGAGCCAGGCGGCACGCTCGGTCGGGTCGACCGGGCGCGTGCCGTAGACGCGCGTCAGGTGGCCGAGCCCGTGGCGCACGGCGTCGTCGAGACCGCCGTCACGCGTGAACTCGCCCTGGAGGGGTGCGACGACCTCGCCGTCGCCCTTCTCCCAGAACCCGACGATCTGCGCGAGCTTCTGCTCGAGCGTGAGCCGCTCGAGGATCCGTGCCACACGCTCCGCGTCCGAGACGAACGTCTCGGGCGCCGGGGGCGGGCCGGTCGTGGGCACAGGGGTAGCCATGGTGCTCTCCGTCATCGTGGCTCAGCCCTTGACCGCGCCCTGGAGGCCGCTGACGATCCGCTTCTGCATCGCGAGGAAGAAGATCAGCGCCGGGATCATCGCGACCGACGTGAACGCGAACACGCCCGCGATGTCGGTCGAGTGCTCCGCCGAGTAGTCGGCGACGCCCAGCGGCAGGGTCTTGTTGTCGGACTGCAGCAGCAGCAGCGGCAGCATGTACGCGTTCCACGAGCCGACGAACGCCAGCACGCCGGTCGTGATGAGGCCCGGCCCCGACAGCGGCAGCAGCACCCGCCAGAAGAACCCCAGCCGGCTCGCGCCGTCGAGCTGCGCGGCCTCCTCGAGCTCGTTCGGGATCGCCTGCAGGAACGGACGCAGGATCACGACCGTGAGCGGCAGCGCGTACGCCGCCTGCGGCAGGGCGATGCCCCACCACGTGTTCGACAGGCCGAGGTCGCGGATGAGGATGAACAGCGGGATGACACCAACGGTCGCGGGGAACAGCAGACCGGCGACGAACACCGTGAACAGGCCCTCACGGCCGCGGAACTGGTAGCGCGCGAGCGGGTACGCCGCCATGACGCCGCAGACCACGACGAGCGAGGTGGTGATCACCGCGATCGCCACGGAGTTGCCCGTGTACGTCCAGAACTGCGGGTTCTTGAAGACCCCGACGTAGTTGTCGAGGATCCACGGGTTCGGCATGCCCGACGGGTTGAGGATCAGGTCGCCGTTCTTGCGGAAGCCCGAGATCACGCCGTACAGCACGGGGCCGAGCGACAGGGCGATCACGATCAGCGCGATGAAGTAGATCAGCGGGCTTCCGCCGCGCATCGCGTTGGTCGACCGTCGACGGGACTTCTGGGCAGCGGCCGCGGCGGCACCCTTGGGTGCGGCGAGTGCGGTGCTCATCGGGAGACCTTCTTCCGACGGACGACCGTGACGGTGTTGTCGCGGTTCATGACGAAGCGCTGGTACGTCAGCGCCAGGACGAGCGCGACCACGAAGAGGATCACGGAGGCAGCGGCGGCGATGCCGTAGTTGGACCGCTGCGTGCCCTGCTGGATGAGGAACGTGGCCATCGTGCTGGTCGCGTTGGCGGGGCCGCCCCTGGTGAGGACCCAGACCATGTCGAACAGCTGCAGCGACCCGATCATCGACAGGAACGCCCACGTGCGCAGCGTCGGGCCGAGCATGGGCACCGTGATGCGGCGCTGGATCTGCCACCAGGAGGCGCCGTCGAGCTGCGCGGCCTCGTAGAGCTCCTCGGGCACGCCCTGCAGGCCGGCGAGGAAGAGGATCACCGCCATGCCGAGGTACTTCCAGGTCAGGACCACCACGAGCGCGGGGAGCGCGGTCTCGAGGGTCCCGAGGAACCCTTGCTGCGGTCCGCTCAACCCGATCTTGTCGAGGATGGTGTCGAGGAGGCCCTCGTTCGGGACGAACATCTGGTACCAGATGACACCCGCGATGACCTCGGAGATCACGTACGGCACGAAGATCAGGGTCCGGATGGTGCCCTGGAACCGCATCTTGCGGTTGAGCAGCAGCGCGATCGCGAGGCCCAGCGGCAGCTGGATGGCGATCGAGGCCACCACGATGATCATGTTGTGCTGGAACGCCTCGATGAACTCGGGGTTGTCCAGGACTCGCCGGTAGTTGTCGAGACCGACGAACTTCTCGAAGTCGCCGAACCCCTTCCACTTGAAGAAGGAGATCTGCACCGCCCGAGCGATCGGGACGGCCACGAACAGCGTGAGGAGTGCGAGGGCGGGCGCCACGAAGAGCGTGATCTCGAGGCCCTTGCGGATGGATGCACCATTCCCGCGGCGTCCGCCCGGCCGGCCGGCCACCGGCCGCGCCGAAGCGCGACCGGTGACCGGAACCGTCGGGGTGGACGTCGCAGGCGAGGCGGGGGCGCCCAGGCGGGCGGTCGCTTCGTCTGCCACGTCGATCACTTCTCCAGGTCAGCCGCCGCCTGCGTGGCGTCGACGATGTCCTGCGGGCTGGCCTTACCGGCGAACAGGTCGACGATCTTGGCGTTCATGGCGTCGCCGATCGCCGGACCGAAGGCCGTGTCGAAGTACAGCTGGATGAACGGCGACGCGTCGCGGACCTCGAGGAGGCTCGCCAGCGCGGCGTCGGACACGTACTTCGATGCGCTCGCGTTGGTCGGAAGACCCATGTCGAGCTCCGCGAAGCCCTTCTGGACCTCGTCGGACAGCAGGTACGACGCGAAGTCGACCGCGGCGTCGGGCGCGTCCTGCGACACGGCCCAGGCGTCACCGCCACCGAGCTGCGCGGCGGGGTCGCCCTCGCCACCCGTCACGGCCGGGAACGCGAACCACGCGAGGTTCTCGCCGATGCCGGCCTCACCGATCTCGTCGGTGATGCCCTGCATCACGCCGGGCTCCCAGTGACCCTGGAGCTCGATCGCGACCTTGCCCGTGGCGAGCAGGCCGGACGCGGACGTCGCGCCCTTCTGCGCGACCGTCGACAGGAAGCCGTCGTTGAACGGCTGCGCGTCGAGCAGCTCCTTGAGCGACTCGCCCGCACGCACGAAGCACGGGTCGGAGAAGTCGAGCGAGGAGACGGCCGAGGTCAGGACGTCCTGCTTGCACTGGCGCAGCGCGAAGTAGTACCAGTAGTGCGCCGCCGGCCAGCCGTCGCCCGCACCGACCGAGATCGGAGCGATGTTCTTCGCCTTGAGCTTGTCGATGGCGTCGTACATCTCGTCCCACGTCGTCGGCGGGGCCTCGATGCCCGCCTCGGCGAAGAGTGCCTTGTTGTACCAGAAGCCCACGACGCCGATCGAGAACGGCAGCGCGTACGTCTTGCCGTCGACCTGGAAGCCCGCGACGGTGCCGCCGAGCTTGGCGATCGTGTCCGCAGCCGGCTCGGACAGGTCCTTGGTCAGGCCCGCCTCGACGTGGTCGGCGAGCTCGCCGCCACCACGCTCCATGTAGATGTCGGGCATGTCGCCCGACTGCATGGCGGCCGCCAGCTTGTCGACCATGTCCTCGTGCTGCATGGCGTTCACCTTGATGGTGACGCCCTCGTGCGAGGCCTCGAAGTCCTTCGCGACCTTGTCGTAGTAGACCTTGCCGTCACCCGTGTTCGAGTTGTGCCACCACTCGAGCGTGACGGCCTCGCCCTTGGCGCCACCACCGGAGGTGGTGCCGTCACCGGACGGGGTGTCGCCCCCGCTGCTGCAAGCGGCAAGGAGAGCGATCGTCGTCGCGAGCGCGATACCGGCGCCCGCACGGCGCATGCGTGCCATGTCTGGTCCCTTCAGTCTTCGTTGACCCACCTGGACGACGACGAGAGTGCCAAAGTTTCGAGGCGGGTGTCAATCGTTATCGAAACCGATATCGACACCGTTATGAAACCGATGCCATATAGTCACCGCGTGGAGCACTCCGGTCGGGTCAAGATGTCCGACGTCGCCCGCCGAGCGGGCGTGTCGGTGGCGACCGTGTCGAAGGTCGTCAACGGTCGCTACGGGGTCGCGCAGGCCACCCTGGACCGGGTCCAGCAGGTCATCGCCGACCTCGGGTACGAGGCGAGCCTCGGTGCGTCCAGCCTGCGCTCGCACCGCACGCACGTCGTCGGGATCCTCGTCGCCGAGTTCGAGCCGTTCAGCACCGAGCTGCTCAAGGGTGCGTCGGAGGCCATCGGGTCGACCGAGTACGAGCTGCTCGCCTACTCCGGCGGCGGCCGGCGCACCGACGTCGGGTGGGAGCGGCGCTACCTGTCCCGCCTCGGCGGCACGCTCATCGACGGCGCGATCATCGTCACCCCCACGGTCGTCGACGCGCACAGCGTGATCCCGGTCGTCGCGATCGACCCGCACACGGGGCCCACCGGCCTGCCGACGGTCGACTCCGACAACTTCGCCGGCGCGGTCATGGCGGTCGAGCACCTCGTCGCGCTCGGGCACCGGCGCATCGGCCTCATGGGCGGACGCCCGGACCTGGAGTCCGCACGGCTGCGCGAGGCGGGGTTCCGCGCGGCGCTGCAGGCCGCGGGCCTGGAGGTCGACGAGTCGCTCGTCGTGAACGGCGGGTTCCGCCCCGAGACGGCGACGCAGCCCGCGCGTGAGCTGCTCGACCGGCCCGACCGCCCGACCGCGATCTTCGCCGCGAACGACCTCTCGGCCATCCGGACCATCGAGGTCGCGCGCGAGCTCGGGCTGCGCGTGCCCGACGACCTGTCGGTCATCGGGTTCGACAACGTCCCCGAGTCGGCGCTGTGCGAGCCGCCCCTCACGACGATCAGCCAGCCGCTGCGCGACATCGGCGCACGCGCCCTGCACCTGCTCATCGACCTGCTCGACGACAAGCACGACAAGGACGTCCCGACGCACCTGCAGCTGCCGACCGCGCTCGTCGAGCGCTCGTCCTGCCGCGCGCTGGCCTGACCCCGCACGGCCGGTCCGACGCTAGAGGACCGTCGCGTCCTCGGCGTCCTCCTCACGCGAGCCCTCGCGGATGTGCCGCGTGACCCAGGGGGCGATCGCGAACATCCCGCACGCGAACACGAGCGCCACGGCGCCGATCCAGCCGAAGTAGGCGGTCGGGCCCACGTCGCTCGTCGCCTGCACCACCTGTGCGGTGATCGCGTTGCCCGCGCTCGTCGCGAGGAACCACAGGGCCATCGCCTGCCCGCGGAACGCCCGCGGCGCGAGCAGCGTCGTCGCCGCGAGACCCACGGGTGACAGGCACAGCTCGCCGACGGTCTGGATGACGTACACGAGCACCAGCACCCACCAGGGTGTGCGCCCGTCGCCCGCGATCGCGGACGCGCCCGCGAGGAACAGGAACGACAACGCCGCGGACGTCAGACCGATCGCGAACTTCACGGCGGTCGGCGGCCGGTCCTCGAGCCGGACCCACAGCCACGCGAAGACGGGCGCGAGGACGATGATCGCGGCGGGGTTGACCGACTGGAAGAACGCCGGCGAGACCTCGACGCCGAGGATCGTGAGCTCCGTGTGGTCCCGTGCGTACTCGGACAGCGTGCTCGCGGCCTGCTCGAAGATCATCCAGAACAGCATCGCCGCGACGAACAGCGGGATGTACGCCCGCAGCCGCGTGCGCTCCGCGCGCGTGACCTTCGGCGAGCGGAACATCACCCAGAACGTGGCCACGGGCGCGGCGAGCGCGATGTACGACAGCGCGTCGATGAACGTCGTCGTCGTGAACCCGCCGGACACCGCCGCCGCGACGCCGACCGCGACGAGGCAGCCCACCAGGACGGCACCCACGAGCCGCACGAGCGGCCCGCGGTCCGCCGCCGTGAGCGGGTTCGGCGCCTCGTCGCCGGCGCCGCCGAGCAGACCCCGCCCTGCGACGAAGAACACGAGCGCGATCGCCATGCCGACCGCCGCCACGGCGAACCCCGCGTGGTACCCACCGATCTCCCGCGCGACGCCCACCAGGATCGGCGCGAGGAGCGAGCCGATGTTGATGCCCATGTAGAAGATCGAGAACGCCGAGTCGCGGCGCGGGTCGTCGCGCGAGTACAGCTCGCCGACCATGCTCGAGACGTTCGGCTTGAGCAGGCCCGTGCCGAGCGCCACCAGCACGATGCCGAGGTAGGAGAACCGCGAGCCGGGGACCGCGAGGCTCACGTGACCAGCCGCGATGACCACGCCGCCGTACAGCACCGAGCGCCGCGCGCCGATCACCCGGTCCGCGAGCCACCCGCCGATGACGGACAGCAGGTACACCGACGCGCCGTACACCGCGACGACCGCGTTGCCGAGGTCGTCCGAGAGCCCGAGGCCGTCGTTCGCGATCGTGTCGGTGAGGAAGTACAGCAGGATCGCGCGCATGCCGTAGTAGCTGAACCGCTCCCACAGCTCGGTGCCGAACAGCGTCATGAGCCCCAGCGGGTGCCCGAAGAACGCGCGGTCGCGCGGCACGACCCCGTGCGCCTCCCCGACGCGCACGGACCGTGCGTCCAGCCGCGCGTCCCCGGGTGCCGGGTCGCGGGGCTCCATGCGGCGACGCGGGTGGCCCGGCGGCTCGTCAGGTGCGCGCATGCCCCCATCGTCGTGGGGCTCCCGGCGCGCCACCAGTCGGAGGCGGCAGCGGTGTCAGCGGTCCGAGCCCAGCTGGCCCGCGCGGTACTCGTCCTCGAGCAGACCCATGTCGATCGCGTCGCACCACCGGTCGCCGTCGCGGTAGGCGTCGCGGCGGCGCCCCTCGACCCGGAAGCCGAGGTTCTCGTACAGCGACAGCGCGCGGGAGTTGACCGACAGCACGTCGAGGCCGACCCGGTGCAGCCCCAGCCCGTCGAACGCGAACCCGAGCACCAGCTCGATCGCCTCCGTGCCGTAGCCGCGGCCCCGGTACCCGGGGCGCATCACGAGCCGCAGGTTCGCGCTGCGGACGACGTCGTCGATGTCGTTCAGCACGATCTCGCCGAGGTACTCGTCCTGACCCGCCAGCGTGATCGCCAGGTCGACCCGGCCCGGCAGGTCCGCCACCGTCGCGCACCAGCGGTCGACGTCCTCGCGGGCGAACGTCGCCGTGGTCCCGGTGAGGCGCTTGCCCTCGGGGTCGGTGACCACCTCCCAGACCGCGGCGGCGTCCGCGGCGCGGATCGGTCGCAGCGTGAGCATCTCACCCTGCAGGGTCGGCTTCTCGCTGCTCGTCGTCTGCTCGGTCATGCGCGACGCCCCTCCCGGCTCGGTGAGGCGAGGCTATTGCACCGGTCCGCGCCACCGCACCGACCCGCCGAGGACCGCCCGGGAACGACGAGGCGGCGTCGCCGCGGAGCTCAGCCATGCTCCGCGGCGACGCCGCCGGTCCCGTCGGGTCAGCGCAGCGTCAGCAGCGCTCCCCTGCTCGTGACCGTGCCGGCCACGTTGTGGACCACGGCCCGGAACGTCGAGCCGTCACGCGACGCGGTCGCGTTGATCCGCAGCGTCGTCTTGGTGGCACCCGAGATGGCGAACCACTTCGTCGACCCCTTGGGCTGGACGTACCACTGCACCTTCGGCGCGGGGTACGCGGTGGCCGCCACGGTGAAAGTCGCGACCGTGCCCGGCGCCGCCACCACCGACCTCGGCTGCGCCGTGATCGTCGGGGCGACCTTCGTGGCGGTGATCGTCGCCACCTTCGTGGTGACCGTGCCCGCGCTGTTCTTGAACACCGCGCGGACCTGGACGCCGTCGACCGTCGGCGTGAGCGAGACGCTCACCGTGGTCTTGGTGGCCCCGTTGATCTTCGTCCACGACGACGAGCCGGGGAGCTTGCGCTCCCACTGGACCGCCGGCGTCGGGTAGCCCGACGCCTGGGCCGTGACCTTGACCACCGAGCGCACCGGAGCCGTCACCGACTTCGGCTGCACCGTGACCTTCGGCGCCACGCGCTGCACCTTCAGCTGCGCGGTGCGCGTGATGGCCGTGCCGTGGCTGTTGGTGAACACGGCGCGGAAGCTCGCCCGGTCGTTGACCGCGACGGCCTTGACCGTGAGCGTGCTGCTCGTGCGACCGGACAGGTTCGCCCAGGTCGTCGAGCCCGGCAGCTTGCGCTGCCACTGCACCGTCGGCGTCGGGTTGCCCGTCGCCGCAGCCGTGAACGTCACCGTCGAGCCGAGCGTGCCCGTGGTGGTGACCGGGTGGGTCACCACGACCGGCGCCGTCTCGACCGGCGGCTCGGACGCGGCGACCAGCTTGGCGACGCCCCAGCGGGCCGTCGACTGGTAGCCCGTGCCCGTCGGGTCCGCCCAGTTGGTGACGGCGTGCCGGCTGCCGCCCGCGGCGTCGTTGACCTGGACGTCCAGGCCCTGGAACGTCCCGAGGCCGCCGTACTCGAGGAGGCTGATCGCCGCCTCGACCCGGTACCCGGTCGCCGTCGGCACGACGGCCGACTGCAGGCGGTTGCGCTGGAACGCCTCGTCGCCCGTGCCGAACGAGACCGCACCGGTCGCGTCGATCCGGATCTGCGTGTCGTCGTAGCGGTACGCGCCGTTCTTGAAGTTCCCGCCGTCCACGTAGATCTCGACGGAGTCCTTCGTCCACGGGTCGCTGCCCGACGTGTCGACCTCGGGGTCGGTCACGTCCGCCAGCAGGTACAGCGTGTTGTCCTTCCACAGCGTGCGGAAGGTGCCCTGCGCACCACCCGTGCCCAGCGTCGGCTTCTCGGTCGTGACCGAGCCCGCACCGGACCACACCGCGTCGACGTCGCCGTCGATCGTCGGGGCGGTCGCGGTCGCCGGCACCTCGGTGTACGACAGCGGCTCGACGAGCGTGACGCTGCCGAGCACGCCGGACGTGTTCCACGCCGACGTCGTGTCCTGGTCGACGACGCGCACGTCGAGCTCGACCACGTCGCCGCGGGCGGCGCCCGACAGCGGCACCGTGGCGACGACGGACCAGCCACCGGCACGCTCGACCGCACCCGACGAGCCGCGCGCGATCGTCGTCACGCCGTCCGGCGTCTCGAGCAGCACCGCGTCGCCCGAGTCAGCCGACGCGTCGTCGACGTCCACGTAGGCCAGCAGACCGTCCGGCGTCCAGCGCAGCTGGAACCGGCCGTTCTCGCCCACCGCGTGCAGCGGGAGACGACGCCACTCGTCGGAGCCGACCGCGTAGTCGCCCTCGGCGTCGGCCGCGAACGCGTTCGCGCTGCGGATCGCCGGCGGGAGCTCCTGGTCGGCCGCGCCGTAGTACGCGGGCTTGGCCTTGAAGTAGTCGTCGAACAGCAGCGGCTTGCCGTTGTTCGACGCCCGCCACGACCGTCCGTCGGTCAGGCCCCAGACCGTCACCGAGAACAGGTCGTCGGCGTGCGCCCGGAACGCGTCGAACGCGGCCTGGTAGTAGTACCCCTGGTCGACGGACTTCGCGGTGTCGGGCGAGCCGACGAACACGTCGAGCTCGGTCACGGCCTGCACGAGGTCGCGGCCGTCCGCCGTCTTCATGCCCTCGAAGTCGTCGATCGCGGCACCGAGCGTGCTGACCGGCGTCGACAGCGCGACGTGGAACTGGTGACCCACGCCGTCGATCGGGACGTCCCGCGCGATCAGGCGCTCGACGAGCGCCTTGTAGCGCGCCCGCTTGCCCGTCTGCTCGGTGTTGTAGTCGTTGATGAACAGCGTGACGGGGTGCTCAGCGCCCTCGGCCGCGTAGACGTCGTTGAACGCCTCGTTCGCGTACTCGAACGCCGAGTCCACGAAGCTCTCGCCGAGGATCTGGTACCACGTGGAGCGGCGCATGCCGTCCTCGTAGGCGGTGCCGTCGTCGATCACCTCGTTGACGACGTCCCACGCCTTGAGCGGGTTGGTCGGCGAGCCGAACGGGCCGTACTGGTCCGAGATCGTCTCGGCGATCGCGAAGATGTGCTCGCGCAGGCGCGCACGCATCGCGTCCGGCCCGAGCAGCGCACCCTCGTCGTCCCGGTAGAACCAGTCCGGCGTCTGGCTGTGCCACGCGAGCACGTGCCCGTACACCCGCAGCTCGTTCTCCTGCGCGTAGTCCAGGAGCGCCTTCGCCTCCGGGTGCATGCGGAACGTGTCCACACCCTCGCCCGAGTACCAGGCCTCGACCTTCATGTAGTTCTCGGCCGTGAGCTGGTTGAAGTGCTTGAGCAGCAGCTCGGAGGCCGAGCCGTTCATCTCGCGCGAGTCGACGGCCGCACCCATCGGGAACGTCACCGTGTCCTTGAGCGGCGTGAGGTCCTGGATCTCCGAGACCGGGGTCGACTTCACCGTGACGTCGTCGACGACGAACGTCGAGGTGTTGCCGGCCTCGCCCTGCGCCCACTTGGTCTCGAAGTAGATCTCCGCGGCGGTGTCGAACGCCGGCATCGTGAACGTGCCCGTCACGTTGACCCACTGGCTCGACGACAGGCCCGTGAACTGGGCCAGGTTCGAGAACGCGGCCGAGTCCTCACCCGTCACCGTGCGCGACGAGAGCGTCATGTCGCCCGGCGTGCCCTCGAACTTGACCCACGCCGAGACGTCGTACGACGCACCGGGCGTGGCCTTGTCCGTCACGTCGAACTGGATGCCCTGGCCCTGCGAGACGCGGTCCGAGACCCGGACGGCGTACGTCGAGTCGTGCGCGACCTCGTCCTGCACGACGACCGTCGGGGCGCCCTTGCCGTCGTCGCGCGGGGACCAGCCCTGCGGCGTGCCGTCCTCGAAGTCCGTGTCGACGAGCGTGACGCCCTTGGGCGCCGCACCGCCGGCGGGCAGCGTGAACGTCCAGCCGTCGGCGAGCAGCTCGGCGACCACGGTCTTGACCGCGTTCACGCCCGCCGTGCGGTTGCCGCCACCGTCGTGCACCAGGACGATCTCGCCCGGGTTGGACGTGATGACGTCGCGCAGCGCGGCCGTGAGCTTCGCCTCGTCGCCCGCGTTCTCGGCGCCGTCCCAGTCGAAGATCAGGTTGTCGACCGCGAGCGGCTGCATACCGAGCGCGACCGCGACCTGGTTCGTCCGGCCCCAGTCACCGTTGGGCGCACGGAAGTAGGGCACCTCGGCCTCGGGGTCGCCCAGCGCGTCCCGGATGATCGCCAGGTTCGCCTTGAGCTTGTCCGCGACCTGCGCCTTCGTCAGCGAGCCCATGCCGTCGTAGTCGGTGCTGTGGTTGCACAGCGTGTGGCCGTCGGCCACGATCCGCTTGAGCACGTCGGCACCGCCGGGCGCCTGCACGTTCTGGCCGATGACGCAGAACGTGGCCTTGACGTCGTTCTCCTCGAGGAAGTCGAGCAGCGCGGTCGTCGTGGCGCCGTTCGGGCCGTCGTCGAACGTGAGCGCGGACGTCTTCGTCGTGCCGCGCGCGGCCGAGACGGGCGCCTCGGACGGGTTCAGCGCACCGCCCGGCACGAAGCTCGGGTCGGTCTCGACGTAGTCGTCCCCGCTACCGGCGGCACCGGTGACGCGCACGTCGTCGACGAGGAAGCCCGGGTGGACCGTGCCGATCGCGGACGCCTCGAAGTAGAGGATCACCGAGGTGAGGCCGGCAGGCCGCGTGTACGACCCGGAGACCTCGACCCACTCGTCGGCCGTCACGTCGGCGGCCGTGGCGACGGTCGCGTACGAGTCGTCACCGCCGCTGTTGCTCTGGGCCGTCACCTTGATGGTCGACGCGCCCTCGGTCCCCGCCGGGAGCTTGACCCACGCGGAGAAGTCGGCGGACTGCCCCGCGACGAGCGTCGACGTCAGGTCGGCCTGCGTGCCCGCCCAGTCGGCGGTGCGGTTCGCGACCAGCAGGCTCTGCGCGCCGCCGTGGAACTCGGTCCCGGTGAGGGAGGTCACCGAGCCGCGGTCGCCCCAGGGCGACTTCGTCGACTCGAAGTCGTTGCTCAGCACGACGGTGGGCTCGCTCGCGGGGGTGGCGGCGGTCACGACGACGTCGTCGAGCTGGTAGGTGAACGCCAGCGCGGGGGTCGGCTCCGGGTAGGGCCCGGTGCCGAGGTACAGCTCGCTCTCGGCGCCCGTCGCGGGGATGGTGTAGGTCCCGGTGACGGTGGTCCACTCGTCGGTCAGGGTGGTGCTCGAGAGCCAGGTGAAGCTCGGCTTGGTGACCCAGCGGGCGCCGACGTTCGTGTCGCCCGCGACGATGCGGGCCTGCGCCGTCACGGTGACGACCGTGCCGGCCTCGAGGCCCTCGAGGAGGTCGGCTGGGGTCGAGACCCCGTCGGAGTTGGCGCCGCGGACGACCTGGTAGACCTTGTCGCCGTCGCCGAGGTCGACGAACGTGCCCGCCGCGCCCGACTGCGTGAGGCCGCCGAGGGTCCCGTCGTCGAACGACGCGGTGAGCAGGGACGTCGTCCCGTCCGCCGCGCCGGCGGCGCTCGCGCCGACCGTCACGGCTGTCAGCGGTGCTGCCAGCAGGGCGAGCGTCGCGAGTCCCGCGACCCCTCGTCTGCTGTGCACCCGTGTTCCAGTAAGCATCGACGCTCCTTTGCGTGACGTGGTTCCGGTGGCCGTGAGGCTAACGCGGTGTTGCGACCGGAGGGAACTATCTTTCGGTAACGATTTCGATACCGTTCCACACCCGGTCGTCGCACACACCCGACATCTCGGACAGCCGCCTGCGGGACGGCCGCTGGACCGATCCGCACCACCACCTGGAACAACACCCGAAGGGAGCAATCTCCGGGGAAAGCGAAGACCCCGGTCGGTGGACAGCCGACCGGGGTCTTGACGCCCGATGGTCCCGTCTGGAAGGGGTCGGGACCTAGAAAGTTTCGATCAGGACGAGACTCTCTCGAGGACCAGTTCGCGGACGCGTGCGGCATCCGCCTGACCACGCGTCGCCTTCATGACGGCACCGATGATCGCCCCGACCGGGCCCAGGTTGCCCGAGCGGATCTTGTCCGCGACGTCCGGCTGGGCCGCGAGCGCCGCGTCGATCGCCTCGAGGAGCGGACCGTCGTCGGAGACGACCTCGAGCCCCCGCGCCACGACGACCTGCTCCGGCCCGCCCTCACCCGCCAGGACGCCCTCGAGCACCTGCCGCGCGAGCTTGTCGTTGATCCGGCCCGCGTCCACCAGAGCCTGCAGCTCACCGATCTGCGCGGGCGTGATGGGCAGGTCGCCCAGCTCCACCTCACGCTCCTTCGCGGTGCGGGCCAGCTCGCCCATCCACCACTTGCGCGCCGCGGCCGGTGCGGCGCCCGCCGCGACGGTCGCCTCGATGAGCTCGACCGCCCCCGCGTTCACCACGTCGCGCATCTCCGCGTCCGCGAAGCCCCACTCGCCCTGCAGGCGACGACGACGCGCCGCCGGCAGCTCGGGCAGCGCGGCACGGATCTGCTCGACCCACGCCCGGTCCGGCGCGATCGGCACCAGGTCGGGCTCCGGGAAGTACCGGTAGTCCTCCGCGTCCGACTTCACGCGGCCGCTCGTCGTGACCCCCGTGTCCTCGTGCCAGTGCCGGGTCTCCTGGACGATCGCACCACCCGCGTCGAGCACCGCGGCCTGCCGCGAGATCTCGTAGCGGACCGCACGCTCGACCGAGCGGAACGAGTTGACGTTCTTGGTCTCGGTCCGCGTACCCAGCGGGCTGTCCGGAGTCGGGCGCAGCGAGACGTTCACGTCCGCGCGGACGTTGCCGCGCTCCATGCGCGCCTCGGAGACCTCCAGCGCGCGGAACAGGTCACGCAGGGTCTGCACGTACGCGCGCGCGACCTCCGGCGCGCGCTCGCCCGCACCCGTGATCGGGCGCGTCACGATCTCCACCAGCGGGATGCCCGCACGGTTGTAGTCGACGAGCGAGTACTCCGCCCCGTGGATGCGGCCCGTGGCGCCGCCCACGTGCGTGTTCTTGCCCGCGTCCTCCTCCATGTGCGCGCGCTCGACCTCGACGCGGAACACCGTGCCGTCCTCGAGCTCGACGTCGACGTAGCCGTCGTACGCGATGGGCTCGTCGTACTGCGACGTCTGGAAGTTCTTCGGGACGTCCGGGTAGAAGTAGTTCTTGCGTGCGAACCGGCACGTCTGCGCGATCGAGCAGTTGAGCGCGAGCCCGATGCGGATCGCGTACTCCACCGCCGTGCCGTTGACCACCGGCAGGCTCCCCGGCAGGCCCAGCGACACGGGAGTGACCGACGTGTTCGGCTCCTCGCCGAAGCCGGCGGGCGCCGCGTCGAACATCTTCGTGCGCGTGCCCAGCTCGACGTGCACCTCGATGCCGATCACCGGGTCGAAGCGCGCCACCGCGTCGTCGTAGTCGACCAGGGCCGCGGTCGTGCCGCTCATCGCGCCACCTCCAGCTCCGGGGCCTGCGCCAGCAGCGGACCGCCCCACTCGTTCTCCAGCAGACGCTCCAGCGCGGCACCGACCCGGTACAGGCGGTCGTCCGCCTTCGCCGGCGCGAGCACCTGGAAGCCGACCGGAAGGCCGTCGTCCGACAGCCCCGCCGGCAGCGACAGGCCGGGGACGCCGGCGAGGTTCGCCGGGATGGTCGCGACGTCGTTCAGGTACATCGCCAGCGGGTCGTCGAGCTTCTCGCCCAGTTTGAACGCAGTCGTCGGCGCCGTGGGCGAGACGAGCACGTCCGCCTGCGCGAACGCGGCCGCGAAGTCACGCTGGATGAGCGTGCGGACCTTCTGCGCGCTGCCGTAGTAGGCGTCGTAGTAGCCGGCCGACAGCGCGTACGTGCCGAGGATGACGCGGCGCTTGACCTCGTCGCCGAAGCCCGCACCACGGGTCGCCGCCATGACGCGCTCCGCGGTGACCGGGCCCTGCGTGGGCTCGACCCGCAGACCGAACCGCATGCCGTCGAACTTCGCGAGGTTGCTCGACGCCTCCGCCGGCAGGATCAGGTAGTACGCCGCGAGCGCGTACTCGAAGTGCGGGCACGAGACCTCGACGACCTCGGCACCCGCGCGCTGCAGCAGCTCGAGCGACTCGTGGAACCGCGCGAGCACGCCCGGCTGGTACCCCTCGCCCTGCAGCTGGGTGATCACCCCGACGCGCACGCCCGACAGGTCCCCCGACGCGCCCTGGCGAGCCGCCGCGACGAGCGGCGGCAACGGCTCCGCGATCGACGTCGAGTCACGCGGGTCGTGGCCACCGATGAGCTCGTGGAGCAGCGCCGAGTCGAGCACCGTGCGCGTCACCGGGCCCGCCTGGTCCAGGCTGCTCGCGAGCGCGATCAGGCCGTACCGGGACACCGAGCCGTACGTCGGCTTGACGCCCACCGTGCCCGTGACCGCCGCGGGCTGGCGGATCGAGCCACCCGTGTCCGTGCCGATCGCGAGCGGCGCCTCGTACGCGCCGACCGCCGCGGCGCTGCCGCCGCCCGAGCCGCCCGGGATCCGCTCGAGGTCCCACGGGTTGTGCGTGTTGCCGTACGCCGAGTGCTCCGTCGACGAGCCCATCGCGAACTCGTCCATGTTCGTCTTGCCGAGGATCGGCAGCCCCGCGGACTTGATGCGCTCGACGAGCGTCGCGTCGTACGGCGGCACCCAGCCCTCGAGGATGCGCGAGCCGGCGGTCGTCGGGACACCGCGTGTCACCACGACGTCCTTGACCGCGATCGGCACGCCCGCCAGCGGGTGCAGGTCCTCGCCCGCCGCGCGGCGGGCGTCCACGTCGGCCGCCGTCGCGAGCGCGGCCTCGTCGGACACGTGCAGGAAGGCGTGCACGGCGCCGTCCACGGCAGCGATCCGGTCGAGGTGCGCGCGCGTCGCCTCCACCGACGAGACGTCGCCGGCCTGGAGGCGGTCCGCGAGCGCGGCCGCGGAGATCCGCGTCAGGTCCTCGCTCATGCGTCCTCCCCCAGGATCTGCGGCACCAGGAACTTGCCGTCCTCGCTGGCCGGCGCCGCGGCGAGCACCGCGGCGCGGTCCACCGGGGGCTCGGGCACGTCGGCACGGAACACGTTCGTCAGCGGCAGGGGGTGGCTGGTGGCCGGCACGTCCGGGGTGGCGATCTCGCTCACGCGCGCGACCGACTCGACGATGACGTCGAGCTCGCCCGCGAGCCGGTCGAGCTCGGCGGGCGACAGGTCGATCCGGGCCAGCCCTGCCACACGCGCGACCTCGTCGCGGGAGAGGGTGGACATGCCACGGAGTCTAGACGTGCGTCAGGTCCGGTCGACCGCCGCCTCGATCAGTGAGAGGAGCGCGAGCGCGTACGCGTCCTCCGCGTGCGGCGCGGTGAACACCTGCTCGGGCCGTCCCGCGAGCTCGACGAGCACCTGGAAGCTGCCGTCCGTCGAACGCGCGAGCGACCGGAACGTCCCGCCCAGCAGCTCGCGCAGCTGGTCCTCGCGCGGCAGCCACACCGCGTCCTGCAGCTCGACCGAGTCCAGCGCCCACTCCGTGGTGCCGTTGAACCCCAGGACCGTGCCCGTCGCGTAGTGGTGCGCCTCGATCGTCATCTCGCTCACCGTGAACACCTCGTCGACGCCGTCGACCAGCATCCCGAACCGGTCGCCCGAGGTCGGGTGCCAGTGCAGGCCGGTGGTCCGCAGCCGCAGGGCCAGGTCGCGTGAGATCACACGCCCAGTATCGGGCCGGGACCATCTGCCCGCGAGCACGCGGGGGCAGCGGGCGATCCTGACGGACGTGCGTGTCATCCCGGTGTACTACTACTCGTCCGCGAGCGGCCTCGTGCGGTCCTTCGCGCAGCGGCTCGAGCGGCCCGTGCACGACCTCGCGCAGCGTGAGGTCCGCCTGTCCGAGGCCGACGGGCCCTGGGTCCTGCTCACGCCGTCGTACAAGACCGGCAACGACGCGAACGACACCGTGCCCGAGGCCGTGCGGCGGTTCCTGCGCTCGGCGGCCAACCGCCGCCGGCTCGTCGGCGTGATCGGCTCGGGCAACCGGAACTTCGGCCGCTACTACCAGGACGCCGCGCGGCTCGTCGCCCGCACGTCCGGCCGGCCCGTGCTGTTCGAGTTCGAGCTCGCGGGCACGCCGTGGGACGTCGAGGAGTGCCGGCGGCTGCTGGCCGACCTCGACGCCGCGCTCGACGCCTCCCGCGCCGACCGCCCGCTCGACGAGGGACCGGCGGGGACCGGTCGGCCCGAGGAGCGCTGAGCGCGGACCCCGGGCCGACCGGCGCCGATCAGGAGCGGGTGTCCGTGTGGTTGCCGCCCTGGTGGTTCAGCACGCCCGCGGCCACGCCGCCCGCTGCGCCCGAGAGCACCGCCGCGATGTCGATGCCCGTGAGCGACTTGACGACCTCCTGGCCCTCACCGAGCACCTGGCCGACGGTCTTGGTGACCGCCGACGCGCCGTCGGTCGAGACCACGGTCAGCTGCTTGATCGCGGCGATCGGGTCGGACGCCGCGCGCACGATCTCCGGGAGCACACCGATGACCTGCTGCGCGAGGATCGCCTCGCCCTGCTCGCGCAGCGCCTCGGCCTGCGCCTTGGTCGCCTCGGCGGCGGCCAGACCCTCCGCCTTCGCGGCGGCGGCCCGTGCGAGACCCAGGGCCTCGACCGCCTGCGCCTCGGCGAGCTGCCGGTCGCGCTCGGCGTTACCGGCACGGATGGTGGCCTGCGCGGCAGCCTCCGCGTCGTTCACCGCCGCGACCTTGTTCGCCTCGGCGATGCGCGTGCGCTTGAACGCGTCCGCCTCGGTCGCCGCGTTCGCGGCGTCACGCTCACCGGTCGCCTGCTGGACCGCGGCGTACGCGGCGGCCTCGGCCGGCTTGCGCACGTCGATGTCGAGCTGCTCCTCGGTGACCTTGGCCTTCTCGGCGAGCGCCTCACGCTCCTGGAGGGCGACCAGCTTGTCCTGCTCGGCGCGTGCGAGCCGGCCCGCGGCGTCCGCCTCCGCGTTCGCGCGGTCGGTCTCCGCCTTGATGGTCGCCTGCTTGAGCGCGAGGTCGCGCTGGCGCTCGGCGATGGCCTCGGCCGCGACGATCTTCGCGAACTCGGAGACCTGCTGCGCCTCGGCCTCCTTCACCTCGGCGACCTGCCGCGCACGGGCCGCCTCGGCGCGCCCGAGGTTCGCCAGGTAGTCCGAGCCCGGCGTGGAGATGTCCGAGATGTTGAGCAGGTCGACCTGCAGGCCCTGCTCCGCGAGGTCCGTCTTCGTCGAGGCGACCACCGCGTCCTGCAGCGACTTGCGGTCGGAGATGATCTGCTCGATCGTCATGTCGCCGATGATCGAGCGCAGCGAGCCCTCGAGGGACTCCTTGATGACGTCGGTGAGCGTCGCCTGCTGCGAGAGGAACCGCTGGGCCGCGCGTCGCACGCCCTCCTCGTCCCCGCGGACCTTGAAGTTGATCGAGGCCTTGATGGCGAGCTTGATCCGGTTCTTGTCGACGCCCTCGACCGTGATGCCGATCTGACGCTGCTCGAGCGAGATCGGGAAGCCCTGCTGGAGCACGGGCCAGACGAAGACGCGCCCGCCGACGACGACGCGCTGGCCGCCGTCGCCCGCGTTCTTGCCGGCGCCCCGGCCCACGATGACGAGGGCCTCGTTCGGCGGGACGCGCCGGATGCGCTTGGTGACGAGCGTGATGACCGCGACGAACGCGATGACGAGCGCGAGGACGGCGAGGACCGCCGAGCCGCTGCTGAGGAAGTCGGGCATGGTGTCCGGGTCGCCCCGGGCTCCTCTCTTCAGGCCCGCGGCCTGTGCCGCGGGGACGGGTGATTGGGTGGGCCGCGCGGCCCGGTGTCAGGCGCGCCGCACGTGGACGCGGGACCCGGAGACCCCGACGACGACGATGCGGGTCCCCGCCGGCAGCTCCTCGTCGGCCCACGCGAGCCGGCTCTCGAGGTCGCGCACGCCCTCGAGCCGGACCTCGCCGCCCTCGGGGCCCGTCGTCGAGGTCAGGACCCCGAAGGCCCCCTCCAGCGGCGGCGGCGGGGCGTCCTCGGACGCCGCGAGCTTGGTGATCACGGTCTGGGCGACGAGCCCGGCGACCACCGCGAACGCCGCCGCGATGACGTAGGCCCAGACGTCGGCGAGCTCGGCCGAGCGCGCGAGCACGCCGGACGCACCGAACACCACCGCGCCGATCCCCACCGCCAGGCCCGAGATGCCACCGTCGCCGATCTCGAAGGACTCGAAGATCTCGCCCACGACGAGCGACAGGACGAGCAGCAGGAGGCCGACGGCGCCGACCACGAAGAACACGGTCACGGGGGTGCTACCTCTTTCTCGCCGGGTCGGGCGGGTGCACGGGCGGATGAGCCGTCCTCTGCGGCGGGAGCGAGCGTCCCCGGCCGTGAGTAACGGAGCAGTATGTCAGAGACCAAGACTCGGTGTGGGCGGTTTCGGACCGCCTGTGCACAGGACGTCAGGTCAGCAGGAACCCGCGGGCACCGTGCCGTCGGCGGTGGGCCGTTCGAGGTAGCTGTACCCGTCCACCCGGACGAAGCCGAGGTCCGCGTACAGCGCGGCCGCGCCCGTGTTGTGCTCCTCGACCTGGAGGAACGCGTGCGACGCGCCGTGCTCGCGCGCCACCTCGAGCCCGCGCAGCGTGAGCAGCCGCCCGGTGCCTCGCCGGCGGTGCTCGGGCCGCACCGCGAGGCACGACAGCGCACCCCAGCGCCCGGCGCGTGCCACGCGGATGATGCCGACGAGCGCGTCGTCCTCGTACGCCGTCAGGTGCCACGCCTCGCCGCCCGTGAGGATCGCGCGGGCCAGCGCGCGCCGCGCACCGCCGTCGCGTGCGTCGGCGCCCTTGACGTCGAGGTGCAGGTCGAGCCATGCGTCGCCGGGCTCGCGTGCGAGCGACGTGCGCACGGCACCGGCCCCGGGCGTCGCCGCGAGGCCGTCGAGCGGGCGCGCGAGCACCGCGGTGACCGCGCGCTCGGCCCACCCGCGGCCGTCGAGCTCGCCGCGCACCTCGTCCTGCAGGCCGCCGTGGCCGACGCGCATCACCGCGGGCAGACCGGCCGCCGCGTAGTGCGTCTCGACCTCGTCCACCGCGCTCGGGACGCCGCCGTCGGGGACCTGGAGCGCGACCGCGCTGTTCGCGCGCTTCGTCAGCCCGCCGGACAGACCCACCCACCACCCCTGGGTCGTCACGACGCGACGCAGCGGGGGCCAGCACGCCATCTCGACCTCGACCCCCGGCGCGAGCGCCGTCGGCACCGTGCCCCTGGACACCGTTCCCCTGGACAACGTGCCCCTGGACACCGCGGACGCGGGCGCGCCACCGTCCCGCGCGCTCACGCGACGGCCTCCGGTCCCCCGGCCAGCAGCCGCTCGAACCCGGCCTCGTCCAGGATCGTGAGGCCGAGCTCGCGCGCCTTGGTCTCCTTCGAGCCCGCGCTCTCCCCCACCACGACGAAGTCCGTCTTCTTCGAGACCGAGCCGGCGGCCTTCCCGCCGCGCACCAGGATCGCCTCCTTGGCCTCGTCGCGCGAGAACCGCTCGAGGCTGCCGGTCACGACGACCGTGAGCCCCTCGAGCGTGCGCTCGGTATCTGCCCCCGCCTCGTCCCGCATGAGGACGCCCGCGTCGCGCCACCGGTCGACGACCTGCGCGTGCCACGGCGTCGCGAACCAGTCCGTGAGCGACTGCGCGATGGTCGGGCCGACGCCCTCCACGCCCGCGAGACGCCCTGCGGCCGTCTCGGGGTCACCTTCGACGACCTCGCGCAGCGCGGTCATCGAGCGGAACTCCTGCGCGAGCGCGCGCGCCGCCGTGGGGCCCACGTTCCGGATCGACAGCGCGACGAGCACGCGCCACAGCTCCTTCGTCTTGGCGAGGTCGAGCTGGTCGAGCAGCGTGCGTGCGGCCTCGGACGGCTCCCAGTCCGGCAGCTCACGACCCTCCGCCTCGGCCGCGGTGCGCTGCGCGCGGCTCCACGTGAGGCGGCGGCGGAACGGGGTGCGCCGGCGCACGTTGCCGTCCTCGTCCTCGCGCGGCAGCCCCGTCTCCGGGTCCCGCACGACGACCTCGATCTCGGCGAGCCTCGCCAGGCTCGCCGCACGCACGCGTTCGCGCTCCTCGTCGGACGCGTCCGCCGCGTACCCCACGAGGTCGAAGAGGTCCGCCTCGGTGCGCAGCGGCGGCTCCCGCGGCACGTCGGGCTGCGTGAGCGCCGCGGCCGTGACCTCGCCGAGCGCCTCGATGTCGAGCGCGCCGCGCGAGCCGATGTGCTCGACGCGCCCGCGCACCTGCGCCGGGCAGGTCTCCGCGTTCGGGCAGCGCAGGTCAACGTCACCCTCGCGCATCGGGCGCAGCGGCGTGCCGCACTCGGGGCAGTCGGCGGGCATGTGCCACTCGACGCGCGGCACGGAGTCGTCGGGGGCCTGGGGCGCGGGCCCCACGACCTCGGGGATCACGTCGCCCGCCTTGCGCAGCACGACCATGTCGCCGACACGCACGCCCTTCGCCCGCACGACGTCCTGGTTGTGCAGCGTCGCCTGGCGCACGGTCGAGCCCGAGACGAACACGGGCTCCATCACGGCGAACGGCGTCGCGCGTCCGGTGCGGCCGATGCCCACCTCGATCGCGAGCAGGCGCGTGTTGACCTCCTCGGGCGGGTACTTGTAGGCGATGGCCCAGCGCGGTGCGCGGCTCGTCGCGCCGAGGCGGCGCTGCAGGCCGATCTCGTCGACCTTGAGCACGATGCCGTCGATCTCGTGCTCGACGTCGTGCCGGTGCTCGCCGTAGTACGCGATCATCTCCCGCACACCGTCGAGCCCCTGGACCACGCGCGTGTGCGAGGACGTGGGCACTCCCCAGCCGGCCAGCAGGTCGTACACCTGGGACTGCCGCGTCAGGTCCGCGGGCCGGGTGCCGTCGGCCCAGCGCAACGCCCCGATCCCGTGCGCGTACATGCGCAGCGGACGCGACGCGGTCACGCGCGGGTCCTTCTGCCGCAGCGAGCCCGCCGCGGCGTTGCGGGGGTTCGCGAACGGCGCCTTGCCCGCCGCGACCTGCGCCTCGTTGAGCGCGGTGAACGCCTCGACCGGCAGGAACACCTCGCCGCGGATCTCGATGAGCTCCGGGTGGGTCGCCGGGTCGCCCGCGAGGACGTCGGGGATCGTCGTGATCGTGCGGACGTTCAGCGTGACGTCCTCACCGGTGCGCCCGTCGCCGCGCGTCGCCGCGCGCACCAGGCGGCCCTTCTCGTACAGCAGGGCGATCGCGAGGCCGTCGATCTTGAGCTCGCACAGGTAGTGCGGCGGCTCGTCGGTCTCCAGGTCCCGCTGGACGCGGTCCGCCCACGCGCGCACGTCCTCGTCGGAGAACGCGTTGTCGAGCGAGAGCATGCGCTCGACGTGGTCGACCGCGCCGAACTCGGTCGAGAACGTGCCGCCGACGAGCTGCGTCGGCGAGTCGGGCGTGCGCAGCCCCGGGTACGTCTCCTCGAGCGCACCGAGCTCGCGCAGCCGCGCGTCGTACTCCGCGTCCGACGAGCTCGGCGCGTCCCGCACGTAGTAGGCGAACTGGTCCGCGCGGATCCGCTCGGCGAGCTCGTCCCAGCGGTGGCGAGCCTCGGGCGGGATCTCCTCGTTCTCTTGCGTCACCCGCCCATTGTGGCGGCGACCGCCGACACACGCCGAGCCCACGGCGCGCCTCGGCTCAGCGCGTCGCGCGCGCCCGCGACGCTCGCCGGCGCCCGGCGAGCAGCACGCTCGCGCAGGTCACCACGCCCACGACGGCCAGCGCCAGCCCGACCCAGAAGACCGGGACGGACGGCTGGGCGACCACGACGGTCTGCGGCGCGCCGTCGACCAGCCACGTGCAGGTCGCGCGCGGCGGCAGGTACGCGTTGTCGAGCGAGGCGCCCTGGACCGAGCCGCTCACGGCCTCGAGGCACGGCACGTCCCCCGACTCGCTCGCGTCGAGCGACTGCGAGCCGAGCGTGATCAGCGTGGTCAGGAGCATGACGATGCCGACGAGCGCCGCGGCGCTCGCGACCAGCAGCACGAGCGGCCGCACGAGGGTCGCGCGCGTCGGTCGCGCGCCGCCCGCCGGGCTGCCGGTCCCCCCGGCCGCGGGTCGGCCACCGTCGGTCGTCGCGCCGCGCGCGTCTGCCTGGTCCACGTCTCTCCTCGCCTCGCGCGCCGGTCGCGCCCGTGCAGCGTACGACGAACCGCCCGGGACCCGTGCGTGCGACCGCCCGGCCACGGCGCCTGCGCGGGTCAGCCGTGCACCGTCTCCGCGACCACGCGAGCGGCCCGCACGACGCCCGCGAGCGCACCGCGCGCCTCGTCGGGACCGCCCGTCGGCTCGGGCGCGAGCAGCACGACGTCGTCGAGGCCCGCCGCGGGCAGCCCGACCCGGCGCCACGGCTCCGTGACGGTGCGCGCCTGGCCCACCGCGTCCGGCCCCGCGCACTGCGACGAGCGCTGCGGCGGCACGTGCGCCCACAGCCGCAGGCCCGCCTCGACCGCCTCCGCGACGCGTTCCCAGCCCGGCTCGTCGAGCGCCGCCACCTCGAGCGCGACCGCGTCGGCACCGGCCGCACGGACGGTCGGGACGGTCGTCCACGCCGCGCCGCCGTGCACGACGACGCCGCCCGCGCCGCCCGACCGCGCGCCGTCGACCACCGTCCCCACCCGCTCGGCCGCGAGCGGTCCCGGCACCCGGCGCAGCCGCGCGTAGCCGGAGAACGACGGCAGGACTCCCGCGACGGCCTGCGCGAGCGACGGCTCGTGCACGAGCACGAGCGGCTCGGCGCCCGGCACGGCCCGTCGGACGGCGCCCAGGTGCTCCGCGACACCGGCCGCGAGCGAGTCGGCGAGGTCGCGCAGCGCGCCACCGTCCGCGACCGCGCGGTCGCCGCGCGCGAGGTACACCGTCGCCGCGAGCGTCACCGGGCCGAGCACGGGCACGACGAGCGGACCCGCGTAGCCGTGCCCGGCGACCGCGAGCGCGTCGAGGTCCTCGCGCGTCGCCGCGCGCGTGCGGGCGAGGTCGCCGCCCGGGCGGTCGGCGAGCCGCCAGCCGTGCGGTCCGAGCTCGGCGGGCAGGTCGACGAGCAGGCCGAGCGTGCGCGCGACGAGCGTGCCGGACGGGCCGCGCGCGGGCAGGTGGACCAGGAACGGCAGCCCGCGGACCTCGGGCGGGACGTCGACGAGGTCGCCGAGCACGGTCGTCTGGGCCTCGAGCACGTCCTCGCCGGGCCAGGCGCCCGGGCCGCTGACGCCGATCACGCGGTGGTCCGCACGACGGCCTGTGCAGGTGCCTGCGCAGTGGCCTGTGCGGTGCCTCCCACGCGCTCGGTCGAGGTGACCGTCGCCTGGCCGAGCACGCGCGTGCCGGCGTACACGACCAGGGACTGCCCCGGTGCGACCCCGCGCAGCGGCTCGTGCAGCCGCACCGCGACGCGGTCCACCTCGCCGTGGCACGCGGGCGGCTCGACCGTCGCGGCCACGGGAGCGCCGTGCGCGCGCACCTGCACGCTCACGGGCCCGAGGCCGTCACCGGCGCGCGCCGCGTCGTCGTGCCAGGCGTCGTACCGGTCGTCGTACCAGACCGCCCGGTCGGCCAGCACGCGGTCGACGACGAGCTCGTCGGCCGGTCCGACGACCACCCGGTTGGCCACGGGCTCGACGCGCAGCACGTAGCGCGGGCGTCCGTCGGCGGCGGGGCGCCCGAGCGCGAGCCCACGGCGCTGCCCGACCGTGTAGGCGTACGCGCCGTCGTGCGTCCCGACGACCTCGCCGCGGGAGTCCACGACCTCGCCGGGCTGCGCGCCCAGCCGGTCGCGCAGGAAGCCCTGGGTGTCGCCGTCGGCGACGAAGCAGATGTCGTACGAGTCGGGCTTCGCCGAGACGGACAGCCCGCGCGCGGCCGCCTCGCGGCGCGTCTCGTCCTTGGACGCGACGTCACCGAGCGGGAACAGCGACCGCGCGAGGCGGTCGGGCCCCATGACCGCGAGGACGTAGGACTGGTCCTTCGCGGCGTCGCGCGCGCGGTGCAGCTCACGCGTCCCGTCGGCGCGCTCGACGACGCGCGCGTAGTGCCCCGTGCACACGGCGTCGAACCCGAGCGCGAGGGCCTTGTCGAGCAGCGTCGCGAACTTGACGTGCTCGTTGCAGCGCACGCACGGGTTGGGAGTACGACCCGCCGCGTACTCGGCCAGGAAGTCGGCGACGACCGTCTCCTCGAACCGCTGGGACAGGTCCCACACGTAGTACGGGATGCCGAGCACGTCGGCCGCGCGGCGCGCGTCCCCCGCGTCCTCGATCGAGCAGCACCCGCGTGAGCCGGTGCGGAGCTGGTCGCGTGTGCGGGACAGCGCCATGTGCACGCCGACGACCTCGTGCCCCGCGTCGACGGCGCGCGCGGCGGCGACCGCCGAGTCCACGCCCCCGGACAGGGCCGCGAGCACCCGCATCACGCCACCTGCTCGTCGTGCGTGCCCGCAGCGCGCGGGGCGGCGGACGACGAGGTCGCTCGCGACGAGCCCGACAGCCCGGCGGCCCGCGCGCGCTCGAGCACCGCCGGGAGTGCGGTGAGCAGCGCCGCGACGTCGTCGGACGTGGACGTCCGCCCGAGCGAGAACCGCAGCGCGCCCCGCGCGTCGTCCTCGTCGACACCCATCGCGAGCAGCACGTGCGACGGGCGCGGCACGCCCGCCTGGCACGCCGAGCCGGTCGACGCCTCGACGCCCGCGGAGTCGAGCAGGTACAGCAGCGAGTCGCCCTCGCAGCCGGGGAACGTCAGGTGCGCGTTGGCGGGCAGGCGCCGCGCCGGGTCGGCGGGGCCGCGCAGCACGGCGGTCGGGTCGATCGCCCGCACGCCCGCGACGAGCTCGTCGCGCAGGGCGGCGAGCCGCGGCGCCGCGCTCGCGCGCGTCGTCACGGCCTCCTCGACCGCAACCGCGAACGACGCGAGCAGCGCCGCGTCGAGCGTGCCCGAGCGCACGCCGCGCTCCTGGCCGCCGCCGTGCAGCACGGGCGTCAGCTCGAGCCCGCGGCGCGCGAGCAGCGCACCCGCACCGCCCGGCCCGCCCACCTTGTGCCCGGTCACCGTGAGCGCGTCGAGCCCGCTCGCGGCGAAGTCCACCGGGACCTGGCCGACGGCCTGCACCGCGTCGGCGTGCACCGGCACGCCGTACCGGCGCGCGAGCGCGACGACCTCGGCGAGCGGCTGGAGCGTGCCCACCTCGTTGTTCGCCCACATGACCGACAGCAGCGCCGCGTGCTCGGCGTTCGCCTCGAGCTCGGCGCGCAGCGCGTCGAGGTCGACGACGCCCTCGTGGTCGACGGGCAGCAGGACCAGCTCGGCGCCCGCGTGCTCGGCCATCCAGAACGCGGGGTCGAGCACGGCGTGGTGCTCGACCGCGGAGACCAGGATCCGGCGCCGCGACGCGTCCTGCGTGCGGCGCGCCCAGAACAGCCCCTTGATCGCGAGGTTGTCCGCCTCGGTGCCGCCGGACGTCCACAGCACCTCGCTGGGCCGCGCGCCCAGCGACGCGGCGAGACGCTCGCGCGCCTCCTCGACGACGCGCCGCGCGGCCCGGCCGGACGCGTGCAGCGACGACGGGTTCCCGGTGCGCGCGAGCTCCTCGGTCAGCACGCGAGCCGCCTGGGGCAGCATCGGCGTGGTCGCCGCGTGGTCGAGGTACGCGGTGGTGCGGGCAGCGGTCACCCCTGGAGTCTACGAACCCGTGCGTGCGACAGCGGTGCGTCCCCGGACGGGGGACGCACCGTCCGGGCCGGACCTGGCAGGATGTCGGCCGTGAGCGCCGACGACGACGTCCTGGCCATGCCGCTCGCCTTCAGCGGGCAGCGGCTGGACTGGCGCGACCTCCCCCGTCACGTGCGCGCGCGCATCAGCGAGCTCGCCGGCGCCTCGGTGTCCGCCGAGACGGACGCCACGAGCGGCTTCTCCCCGGGGTTCGCGGCGGTCCTGGAGCTCGCGGACGGCCGTGACGTGTTCGTCAAGGCCGTCTCGCCCGACCAGAACCCCCACTCGCCGGAGCTCGCGCGCGCGGAGATCCGCAACGCGGCGGCGCTCCCGCCCGAGGTGCCCGCGCCGCGCCTGCTGTGGTCGGACGACGACGGCGAGTGGGTGGTCCTCGGCTTCGAGGTGGTGCACGGGCGCTCGCCCGAGCTGCCGTGGCGGCCGGACGACCTGGGCGAGGTGCTCGCGACGATCGGGCGGCTCGCGGACGCCGAGCCCGTCGTCGGCCACGCACTGCCCCGCACGGACGACCGGCTCGCCGACGACTTCCAGGGCTGGCGGCGCCTCGCCGCGGGACCCGGGTCCGACCTCGACGCGCTCGTGCGCGACGGCGGTGACCTGGGTCGGTGGGCGGTCGAGCACCTCGAGCGGCTGGTCCTGCTCGAGCAGGACTCGCTGCCCGCGTGCGCGGGCGACGCGCTGGTGCACGGCGACCTGCGCGCCGACAACGTGATGATCGACTACGACCGCGGCCGCGTGTGGCTCATCGACTGGCCGCACGCCTCGGTGGGCGCGCCGTGGCTGGACCTCGCGTTCATGCTGCCGAGCGTCGCGCTGCAGGGCGGCGGTGAGCCCGCGCGCATCTTCCGGGACCACCCGTTGTCGGTCGGGGTGTCGGACGACGAGCTGCGCGCGTGCCTCGCCGGGCTCGCGGGATGGTTCGCGTGCTCGAGCGTGCAGCCCGCCCCGCCGGGGATCCCGAACCTGCGGGCGTTCCAGCGCGCGCAGGCGTACGCCACGCTCGACTGGCTGCGCGCGACCTGACGCGGTCCGGTCTCAGCCCTTGAGGCGGCGCAGCTCCGCGGTGAGCTGCGGGACCACGGTCGTGAGGTCGCCGACGATGCCGTAGTCCGCGATCTCGAAGATCGGCGCGTCCGGGTCGGAGTTGATCGCGACGATCGTGCCCGAGGCCTGCATGCCGCCGCGGTGGTGCACCGCGCCGGACACGCCCGCGCCGATGTACAGGCGGGGCGAGACGGTGATCCCGGTCTGCCCGATCTGCGCGTCGTGGCCGATCCAGCCCTCGTCGGTGGCGACGCGTGTGGCGCCCACCGCGGCACCCAGCACGTCGGCGAGCTCCTCGAGCGGCGTGAAGTCGCCCTCGGTCCCGCGCCCGCCGGTCACGACGATGGTCGCGCTGCCCAGGTCGGGACGGCCGGTCGCGGGACGCTCGGTCCGCTCGACCACGCGGACGCGCGACGCGGACGGCGACGCAGTGAACGCGTGCTCGGTGACCTGCGGCTCGACGGGCGCCTCGGCGTCCGTCGCGACCACGCTGTTCGCCTTGACCAGGACGACCGCGAGCGGCGCGCGGACCGCGCATCGCGTGCTCCAGGTGCCGGCGAACACCGTCTTGCCGGCGACGAGCGTGCCGTCGACGCGCTCGAGCGTGTCGGCGTCGGTCACGACGCCCGCGCCCGTGGTCACCGCGAGGTGCGCCGCGACCTCCTTGTTCTCGAACGACGACGTCGCGAGCAGCGTCCGCGCCCCCGTGGCCTCGAGCAGCCCGGCGACGCCCTCGGCGAGCACTGCGGTCGCGTGCAGGTCGGCGTCGGAGGTGAGGCGGTAGACCTGCGTGACGCCGAGCGCGCCGAGCTCCGCGAGCGTCTGCGCGCCCGGCTCGGCACCGTCGACCGCCCACGCCGCGGTCACGGCGCCGCCCAGGCTGCGGGCGAGCGTGACGAGCTCACGCACGGGGGTGCGCAGCGCGCCGGCCGCGGTGTGGTCGAGCAGGACGAGGGTGTCGCTCACGGTGGTCCTCAGTTCTTGCCGGGCCACGCGCCGCGCGGGGCGGCTCGTGGCGGGTCACGCGGGAGAAGAAGGGTCAGACGAGCTGGTTCTCGACGAGGTAGGCCGCGAGCCTGACGCCCGCGTCCCCCGTGTCGTTGACGAGCACGCGGTCCTCGCGCGCGGGGCGCGGCGCGGCCTCGAGCACCTGCGTGCGGGAGCCGGCGTCGCCGACGAGCGTCGCGTCGAGGCCGAGGTCGGCGAGCGTCAGGGTGGTGACCGGCTTCTTCTTGGCCGCCATGATCCCCTTGAAGTTGGGGTAGCGCGGCTCGTTGGCCTGGTCGGTGACGGACACGAGCGCGGGCAGGTCCGCCTCGAGCACCTCGCTCGCGTGGTCGAGGTTGCGGGTCACGCGCACGGTCGTGCCGGTGACCTCGAGGCTCGCCGCGAGCGGGAGGGCCGGCACGTCGAGCAACGCCGCGAGCGCGGTCGGCACCAGGGACGTGAGGCCGTCGAGCCCCGCCATGCCGGTCACGACGAGGTCGGCCCCGCCGACGTGCCGCACCGCGGCGGCGAGCACGCGCGCGGTGCCGAGCGCGTCGGAGCCCGCGATCGCGTCGTCGAGGACGTGCACGGCCTCGTCGGCGCCCATCTGCAGGCCCTTGCGCACGGCGTCCACCGCGTCGTCGGGGCCCACGGTCACGACGACGACCGAGCCCTCACCGCCGGCCTCGACGACGGCGAGCGCGGCCTCGAGCGCGTTCTCGTCGAGTTCGTTGAGCGTCCCGTCGCCGCCGTCGCGGGCGGTGCGACCGTCGACGAGCCGACGGTCCGACTGGATGTCCGGGACGTACTTCACGCAGACGACGATCTTCACGTCCGGAACGTTACCCGCCGCACGCCCCGACGCGTCCGGTGCTGCTCGCCTGCCGGACGCCCCGGTGCCGCCGGACGCCGGCTGTCATGGCCGCGACACCCGCCCGACACGGGCGTCGGACACAATGTGCGGCGTGAGCCCGCGACCGACGACCCCTCGCCGCCCGGCGCGCCTGGGCGTGCACCCGGTGCGCGGCGGCATCGAGGTCGCCGTGCTCGCGACCCACGCGACCGGGGTCGAGGTGTGCCTGTTCGACGGCCACGGTGACGAGCCGCACACCACCGAGCGCCGGTACCCGCTCGACGGGCCCGTGCACGGGGTGTTCTCGGGCTTCGTGCCGGACGTGGCGCCCGGGACGCGCTACGGGCTGCGCGCGCACGGCGCGTGGGACCCGGTGCACGGGCTGCGGCACAACCCGGCCAAGCTGCTGGTCGACCCGTGGGCCCGCGGGCTCGAGGGCAGCCTGCGCTACGGCCCGCAGACGTACGGGCACGTCGTCGACGACGAGCTCCGCGGGGACGTGCACGGCCCGGCCGACCCGCGCGACTCCGCGGGGCACGTGCCGTACTCGGTGGTCGTGGACACCGCGGCGCTCCCGGGACCGGACCCGGCGGCGAACCGGCCGTGGGTGCCGTGGGAGCGCACGGTCGTCTACGAGGCGCACGTGCGCGGGCTGACGATGCTGCACCCCGACGTGCCGCCGGAGCTGCGTGGCACGTACGCGGGTCTCGCGCACCCGGCCGTCGTCGACCACCTCGTCGGGCTCGGCGTCACCGCGGTCGAGCTGCTGCCGGTCCACGCCGCGGCGTCCGAGCCGCACCTGACGGCCCGCGGCCTGACGAACTACTGGGGCTACAGCACGCTCGGGTTCTTCGCGCCCGAGCCGCGCTACGCGACCGCCGCGGCGCGCGCGGCCGGCCCGGCCGCCGTGCTCGCGGAGGTGCGCGGCGCGGTGCACGCGCTGCACGAGGCGGGCCTCGAGGTGCTGCTCGACGTGGTCTACAACCACACGTGCGAGGGCGGCAACGCCGGTCAGCACGTGTCGTGGCGGGGCCTGGACAACACGCTGTACTACCGGCACGACGGCGGTGTCCCGGCGACGCTCGCGGACGTCACCGGGACGGGCAACACGCTCGACCTGCGGCGCACCGAGGTCGTGCGGATGACGCTCGACTCGCTGCGCTACTGGGCGGACGTGGTGGGCGTCGACGGCTTCCGGTTCGACCTGGCGGTGACGCTCGGCCGGGGTCCGGACGGCTTCACGCCGGACCACCCGCTGCTCGTCGGGGTGGCGACCGACCCGTCGCTGCACGGTCTCAAGCTCGTCGCCGAGCCGTGGGACGTCGGGCCCGGGGGGTGGCGCACGGGTCAGTTCGGGCTGCCGTGGGCGGAGTGGAACGACCGGTTCCGCAACGCCGTGCGCTCGTTCTGGCTCGCGGACCCGGCGCGCGCCGCGCACGGCCTTCCGGGGCACCGCGTGCGGGACCTCGCCACGCGGCTGTCGGGGTCCGTCGACCTGTTCGGCCACGGCGACCCGCCGCTCGTGCGCGGGCCCGAGGCGTCGGTCAACTTCGTCACCGCGCACGACGGGTTCACGCTCGCGGACCTGGTCGCGTACGACCACAAGCACAACCTCGCCAACGGTGAGGACAACCGCGACGGCACCGACGACAACCGCTCGTGGAACCACGGCGTCGAGGGGCCGGTCGAGCTCGACTCGCCCGCGGCCGCGCTCCTGCCGCTGCGCCGCCGCTCGATCCGCAACCTGCTCGCGACGCTCGTCGTGGCCGCGGGCACGCCCATGATCACGGCCGGCGACGAGCTGGGCCGCACCCAACGCGGCAACAACAACGCGTACTGCCAGGACACCGAGCTGGGGTGGGTCTCGTGGGACCTGTCCCCGTGGCGCGCGGACCTGCTCGCGACCGCGCGGTACCTGCTCGCGCTGCGCCGCGAGCACCGGGCGCTGCGCGCCACCCGGTTCTACTCGGGGAGGCCGCTGCGTCCGGGCGGACGGCCCGACCTCGCCTGGTACGCCGCCGACGGCACCCCGTTCGACCACGCCCGCTGGCACGACCCGTCGATCCGCACGCTGCAGATGGAGCGCGCGACGGACGACGACGCGCGCACGGCGGCCGACGTGGTGCTCGTCGTCGTGAACGGGGCGCTCCAGGAGGTCGACGTGACGCTCGCCGGCGGGCCCGGCGACCGCTGGCGCCTCGTGTGGGACTCCGTGTGGGACCACCCCGACGAGGCCCGCTCGTCGGCGATCGCGGGTGCGCTGCACGCGACGGCGGGCGCCGAGACGGTCCTCGAGCCGCTGAGCCTGCGGGTCTACGTGCTGGACCCCGAGCACCTGCCGCCGGTCCCCGCACCGACGTCCTGACCTGCGCCTCCTGACCTGGGCCTCCTGACCTGGGCCTCCTGACCTGCGCCGCAGGGACCTCCGGCCCACCCGACCGGCGCACGCCCCCGCGATCCTGGAGGCATGGTCGCGGTGGTCGTGTTCGAGTCGATGTTCGGGTGCACGCGCGCGGTCGCGTCGGCGATCGCCGAGGGCATGACGTCCGCGGGCCTCGAGACGGTGGTCCTGCCGGTCGACGAGGCACTGGCCAACGACGACCTCGTCGCGCGCGCCCGCCTGCTCGTCGTGGGGGCACCCACGCACATGCGCGGCCTGAGCACGCCGCGCTCACGTGCGCTGGCCCGTGCGCGCGGCGCCGACGCGGAGCCAGGGCTGGGCGTGCACGACTGGCTCGACGCGCTGCCGGGGCTCCAGGGCCGCGCGGTCGCGGTGTTCGACACGCGCTCGTGGTCGCGGTTCGCAGGCTCCGCGGGGTCCCGCATCGAGAAGCTGCTCCACCGCCGCGGCGCGGAGCTGGTCGCACCCACGCAGGCGTTCGGCGTGGAGGGCGGTGACGGCGGGCGGGCGACGATCAGCCAGTCCCAGGTGGAGCTCGCCCGCGTGTGGGGCGCGTCGGTCGCCGCGCACGTCGTCGGCGCGTACGCCTGACCCGGGACGTCGCCCGCGCAGCCCCTTCTGGACGGTCGTCCAGCCGGGTTACGCTCGCGGCATGCGAACCCACGACGTCGTGGTCGTCGGCGCCGGCCTGGCCGGGCTCGTCGCGACAGCCGAGCTGACCCGCGCGGGCCGCCGCGTGCTCCTGCTGGACGCCGAGAACGCCGCGAGCCTCGGCGGGCAGGCGTTCTGGTCGTTCGGCGGGCTGTTCCTGGTGGACTCCCCCGAGCAGCGCCGCCTGGGCGTGCACGACAGCGCCGAGCTCGCGCTCGCGGACTGGTTCGGCTCGGCGCAGTTCGCCGACGACGGCTCCGACCGCTGGGGTCGCGCGTGGGCCGAGGGGTTCGTCGACTTCGCGGCGGGCGAGCTGCGCTCGTGGCTGCACGCGCAGGGCGTGCGGTGGTTCCCGCTCGTGCAGTGGGCGGAGCGCGGCGGGTACACCGCGGGCGGTCACGGCAACTCCGTGCCGCGGTTCCACGTCACGTGGGGCACGGGCCCCGGCATCCTCGAGCCGTTCGTGCGGGCGCTGCTCGACGCGCGTGCCGCGGGCCTCGTCGACGTGCGGTTCCGGCACCGCGTGACGGGCCTCGTCGTGACCGACGGGCGCGTCACGGGCGTACGCGGCGACGTGCTGCGCGACGACCACGTGGCGCGGGCGGTCCCCTCGTCGCGCGAGGTCACGGGCACGTTCGAGCTCGACGCCGACGCGGTCGTCGTCGCGACCGGCGGCATCGGCGCGAACCACGACCTGGTGCGCGCGACGTGGCCCGCGGACGCGGGACGCATGCCCGACCGCATGCTCTCGGGCGTCCCCGACCACGTCGACGGCTCGGGGATCGCGGCCGCCCGCGACGCGGGCGCGGCGGTCGTGCACTCGGACCGCATGTGGCACTACCCCGAGGGGATCACCAACCACTCGCCGGTGTGGACCGACCACGGCATCCGCATCCTGCCCGGACCGTCCTCGCTGTGGCTCGACGCCGACGGGCAGCGCCTGCCCGTGCCCCTGTTCCCGGGCTTCGACGCGCTCGGCGCGCTGCAGCACATCACGCGGCGCGGTGACGACCACTCGTGGTTCGTCCTCGACCGGACGATCCTCGGCTCGGAGTTCGCGCTGTCCGGCTCGGAGCAGAACCCCGACCTGACCGGCAAGGACGTCGCGCTGCTCCTGCAGCGCGTCAGGCCGGGCGCCGTGGGGCCCGTCGCGGCGTTCGCGCAGCGGTCGCCGGAGTTCCTGTGGGCGGACACGCCCGCCGAGCTCGCCGCGAAGATGAACGCGCTGTCCGGCGACGAGCGCATCGACGCCGCCGCGCTCGAGCGGACCATCGTCGAGCGGGACCGCCAGGTGACCTCGGGCCTCGGCAAGGACCTCCAGGTCGTCGCGACGAAGCAGGCGCGCGCCTACGGCGTCGACAAGCTCATCCGGGTCGCCAAGCCGCACCGCCTGCTCGACCCGGCGCACGGGCCGCTGCTCGCGGTGCGCCTGTCGGTGCTGACCCGCAAGACGCTCGGCGGGTTGCACACCGACCTCGAGGGGCGCGTGCTGCGGCCCGACGGCGAGGTCCTGCCCGGGCTGTGGGCCGTCGGCGAGGCGTCCGGCTTCGGCGGCGGCGGCGTGCACGGCCACCGCGCGCTCGAGGGCACGTTCCTGGGCGGGTGCCTGTTCACGGGCCGCACGGTCGGCCGCGCGCTCGCCGCGCAGGCCTGACGGTCCGCCCGGTCAGCGCAGGAGACCCGCCGCGAGCGCGGGTGCCAGGGCGGGCGTGAGCGGCAGGCGCGGGAGGAGCGTGGCCTGGACCGCGTGGTAGAGGTCCGCCTTGCCCGCCCACACCGTGCGCGAGACCGCGTTGTCGGGCCCGAGCTCGTGCCACCACGAGCCGCCCGCCCGGTCGACCACGTGCTCGTCGACGTAGTCCCACCACGTCGCGTACCAATCCTCGAACCGCGCGTCCCCGGTGGCGGCGTGCAGCGCGGCCGCCGCGCCGATCGCCTCCGCGGCGACCCAGTGCATGCGCTCCCGCACCACGGGCGCCCCCGACCAGTCGACGGTGTAGACGAACCCGGGCGCGCCGTCGACGGCCCAGCCCTGGGCGACGCCCGCGTCGAACAGCGCGACCGCGTCGTCGAGCATCCACGCCGGGGCCGCGTTCCCGCGCGCCCCGAGCGCGGCGCGTGCGTGCAGCGTGAGGCGCGCCCACTCGAACCAGTGCCCGATCGTCGCGCCGTACGGACGGAACGGGTGCGCGGGTGCGTCGGCGTTGTACTCGAGCAGCGGGTGCCACGCGGAGTCGAAGTGCTCCGGGATCCGCCACGCGTGCTCCCGCGCGAAGCCGTGCACGACGCGCTCGACGACGCGCACGGCGCGGTCGAGCCACACGCGCTCGCCCGTGACGTCGGCGGCCGCGAGGTACGCCTCGACGGTGTGCATGTTCGCGTTGACGCCGCGGTAGCCGTCCAGCTCGGCGAACGCGGTGTCCCACTCCTCGACGACCATGCCCGCCGCGTCGTCCCAGAACCAGAGCTCCTGGACCGCGAGCGCGGCCCCGAGCAGCTCGCGCGCACCGGGGCGCCCGGCGGCCGTCGCCGACGACGCCGCGAGCACGACGAACGCGTGGGGGTAGGCGGCCTTGGCCGACGAGGCGGGTGTGCCGTCGCGCTCGACCTGCTCGAACCAGCCGCCGTGCACACGGTCCGCGAGCGGGCCGGTGATCGCGGCGAGGCCGTGGTCGACCAGCCGCGCCGAGCCGGGGCGGCCGAGCAGGTGGCCCAGCGCGTACACGTGCGTCATGCGGCACGCGATCCACAGCTCCCACGGACCGTCGACCGGCCGGCCCTCGTCGTCCTGCCGGGCGAACGCACCGCCGTCGCCGACGCGCTGCGCGGACGCGCGTCCGAACGCGAGCAGACGGTCGGTCTCGGCCTCGAGCCACCGCGCGTGCGCGCCGTCCGCGAGCCAGCCCATGTGTTCCTCCGCAGGTCTCGGGGCCACGCACCGGGCGGACCGGCCGTCGTGTGCCCGACGGTCACAGCCTGCCGCACTTTGTTTGAGTACCGAACTTAACACCGGGGCGAGGCCCGACCGCCAGGGCCGTCGGGCCGGACCTCCAGGTCGTGGCGGCGTGGCGGGCGGACGAGGCGCGCCGTGTCGGCGCGCTGCAGATGCTGACCCCGCCCACGTCTCGGTAGGTTCGGAGACGTGACGAGCTCCCCCGCCGGTCCGCGCCGCCGTCCCGCGAAGACCCCCGCCCGCACGAGCCCCGCGTCGTCGTCCGCCACCCCCCGGTCGACGGCCCCTGCCACGCCGGCAGCAGCACCCGAGCCGGCGCCCACCGCAGCACCAGCAGCACCCGCCCCGCAGCCGCCCGCGGCGCAGTCCTCCACGGCGCGGCCCTCCACGACCCCCGCCGCCGTCCCCGTCGCGCAGGTCGTCGTCGGCCCGCCGATCGGCCGGATCCCGGTGGTCGACGTCTTCCCGGTCGCCGAGGCGGGCCGGTTCCCGGCCAAGGCCGTGGTGGGCGAGGCGTTCCCGGTGCGCGCCACGGTGTTCCGCGAGGGGCACGACGCGGTCGCCGCGACCGCCGTGCTGCTCGACCCGGACGGTCGCGTGCACCAGCGCGTGCCGATGGTCGACGTCGCCCCCGGCCTCGACCGGTACGAGGCGCGCCTGCAGCCGGACCGCACGGGGCTGTGGTCGTTCCGCGTCGAGGGCTGGTCGGACCCGTACGCGACGTGGGCGCACGACGCGTCGATCAAGGTCGAGGCCGGCATCGACGTCGAGCTCATGCTCGCGGAGGGCGCCCGGCTGCTCGCGCGCGCGGCGGACCGCACGGGCGAGGACGCGATGAGCGAGCACGGCGCGCAGACGCTGCGTGAGGCCGTCGCGGCCCTGCGGGACACGCACCGCTTCCCCGGCGAGCGGCTCGCGTGGGCGCTGTCGCCCCACGTGCGCGAGGCGCTCGCGCGCGAGCCCCTGCGCGACCAGGTGAGCGCGTCGCCCGAGTACCCCCTGGTCGTGGACCGCCCGCTCGCGCTGTACGGGTCCTGGTACGAGCTGTTCCCGCGCTCGCACGGCGCGGTGTGGGACGACCGCGCGCAGGAGTGGCGCTCGGGGACGCTGCGCACCGCGGCCGAGCAGATCCCGCGCATCGCCGCGATGGGCTTCGACGTGGTCTACCTGACGCCGGTGCACCCCATCGGCGTGACGAACCGCAAGGGCCGCAACAACTCGCTGGGCGCGCTGCCGGGAGACCCCGGCTCGCCGTACGCGATCGGCTCGAAGGACGGCGGGCACGACGCGATCGAGCCGACGCTCGGGACGTTCGACGACTTCGACGCGTTCGTCGCCCGTGCGCGCGAGCACGGCATGGAGGTCGCGCTCGACATCGCGTTGCAGTGCTCGCCGGACCACCCGTGGGTCGCCGAGCACCCGGAGTGGTTCACGACGCGCGTCGACGGGTCGATCGCGTACGCGGAGAACCCGCCGAAGAAGTACCAGGACATCTACCCGCTGAACTTCGACAACGACCCCGCGGGGCTGTACGCCGAGGTCCGACGCGTGCTGCAGGTGTGGATCGACCACGGCGTGACGCTGTTCCGGGTGGACAACCCGCACACGAAGCCGCTCGACTTCTGGCAGTGGCTGCTCGCCGACGTGGCGAGGGACCACCCGGACGTCATCTTCCTGTCCGAGGCGTTCACGCGCCCCGCGATGATGCAGACGCTCGCGAAGGTGGGGTTCCACCAGTCGTACACGTACTTCACGTGGCGGCACACGAAGTCCGAGGTGAGCGAGTACCTCGCGGAGGTCTCGGGCGACCAGGGCGCGTGGATGCGCCCGGCGTTCTGGCCGACGACGCACGACATCCTGCCGCCCTACCTGCAGGGCGCGGGTGGGCAGGCGTGGGCGGTGCGCGCGGTGCTGGCGGCGTTCGGCTCGCCGACCTGGGGCATCTACTCGGGCTACGAGCTGCTCGAGAACGTGCCGCGGCCGGGTGCGGACGAGCAGATCGACAACGAGAAGTACGAGCTCAAGCCGCGCGACTGGTCGCTCGCGGACCACCTGGGCATCGCCGACCTGCTCGCCCGGCTGAACCAGATCCGGCGCGAGCACCCGGCACTGCAGCAGCTGCGCAACCTGCGCGTGCACCCGACGTCCGACGACGCGACGGTCGCGTTCTCCCGGCACCTCGCGGCGGAGCACTCGCCGACGGGCCGCGCGTCGACCGTCGTCGTCGTGGTGTCGCTCGACCCGTGGAACGTGCGCGAGGGCATGGTCGACCTCGACCTCGCGGCGTTCGGCCTCCCGCCGCACGGCCCGGTCGCCGCGCACGACGTGCTGCGTGACGAGCACTACGAGTGGGGCCCGCAGGTGTACGTGCGGATCGACCCGGCGGAGCGCCCCGCGCACGTCGTCGTGCTGGAGCACGCGTGAGGCCCGCGACGAGCGCGGGCGGCGAGCACGCCGCGCAGCCGCCCGCGGCCCACCTGCCGCGCGTGCGCGAGCCCGCGCCGACCACGTCGCAGATCCGGCTGCCGGCGGGCCGCCAGCCCGCGGTCCCGCCCGTCGACGAGGAGGGGCTGCTCGACGACCCCGACTGGTACCGGACCGCGGTGTTCTACGAGGTGATGCTCCGCAGCTTCTCCGACTCGACCGGGAGCGGCACGGGCGACCTGCGCGGGCTGATCAACCGGCTCGACTACCTCCAGTGGCTGGGCGTCGACTGCCTGTGGCTGCCGCCGTTCTACCCGAGCCCCATGCGGGACGGCGGGTACGACGTCGCCGACTACACGGCGGTGGCGAGCCAGTACGGCACGCTGGAGGAGTTCGCCGAGCTCGTGCGCGAGGCGCACCGGCGCGGCATGCGCGTCGTCGTCGACCTCGTGATGAACCACACGAGCGACGCGCACCCGTGGTTCCAGGCGTCCAGGAGCGACCCGGAGGGCCCGTACGGGGACTTCTACGTGTGGTCCGACGACAACACGCGCTACCCCGACGCGCGCATCATCTTCGTCGACACCGAGACGTCCAACTGGACGTTCGACCCCGTGCGCCGGCAGTACTTCTGGCACCGGTTCTTCAGCCACCAGCCCGACCTGAACTTCGAGAACCCGCGGGTGCGCGAGGCGATGCTCGACGTCGCGCGGTTCTGGCTGGGGCTCGGCATCGACGGCTTCCGGCTGGACGCCGTGCCGTACCTCTTCGAGGCCGAGGGCACCAACTGCGAGAACCTGCCCGAGACCCACGCGTTCCTGCGCACGGTGCGCGCGATGATCGACGAGGAGTTCCCGGGCCGGATCATGCTGGCCGAGGCGAACCAGTGGCCCGAGGACGTCGTGCACTACTTCGGCACCGAGGAGGAGCCGGAGTGCCACATGTGCTTCCACTTCCCGGTGATGCCGCGGATCTACTACGCGATGCGTGACCAGCGGGCGACGTCGATCGTCGACATCCTCGCGGACACGCCGCCGATCCCCGACAACGGCGCCCAGTGGAGCACGTTCCTGCGCAACCACGACGAGCTCACGCTCGAGATGGTCTCGACCGAGGAACGCGCGTCGATGTACGGCTGGTTCGCACCCGACTCGCGCATGCGCGCCAACGTCGGGATCCGCCGCCGCCTGGCGCCGCTGCTCGACAACTCGCGCAAGGAGATCGAGCTCGCGCACGCGCTCCTGCTGAGCCTGCCCGGCAGCCCGTGCCTGTACTACGGCGACGAGATCGGCATGGGCGACAACATCTGGCTCCCGGACCGCGACGCGGTGCGCACGCCGATGCAGTGGACGCCGGACCGCAACGCGGGCTTCTCGGTGGCCGACCCGGGCAAGCTCAACCTCCCGTTGGTGCAGTCGCTCGTGTACCACTACGGGCACACCAACGTGGAGGCGCAGCTCGCGCAGCCGACGAGCCTGCTGCACTGGGTCCGCGGCATGCTCACGGTGCGCAAGCAGCACCCCGCGATGGGGCTGGGCGACTTCCGGGTCGTCGCGAACGACAACGACTCGGTGCTGACGTTCACGAGGACCTCGGCGCAGGAGACCGTGCTGGTGGTCGCCAACCTCGCGGCCACGGCGCGCTCGACGACCGTCACGCTGCCGGGCCACGGGAACGCCGAGCTGCACGACGTGTTCGGCGGCGCGTCGTTCGGGACGCTCGACCCGAGCGGCTCGGCCCGGTTCACGCTCGGCTCGCGCGAGTTCTTCTGGCTCAGCGTGACGCCCGGCCCGGCCTGGACGCTCTGACGTGCTGACCGCGCAGACCCCGACGCCCGCCGACCAGCGGCTGCTCGCGACGATCGCCGCGGACCTGCCCGGGCGGCGGTGGTTCCCCGTCAAGGGCGCGTCCGCCGACCTCACCGTGCACGCGGTGATCCCGCTGGTGGACCCGCAGGGCGCGGCGGACGTGCGGGTTCTCCTGGTCGCGGCGCGCACGTCGGGCGCCGGGTCGCTCCTGCAGGTGCCGCTGGTCGTCGTGACCGGCGACGACGAGGCGGGCACGCCGCTGGGCGACGGTCGCACGGTGCTCGACGGCGCGGCGCACCCGGCGTTCCTGCGCGCGTGGTTCGCGGTCGCCGACGGCCCGGGTGGCGCACCGGCGCACGTGGACCTCACGCACGTGCAGGCGATCACGGGCGAGCAGTCCAACTCGTCCGTCGTGCTCGGCGCACCGGACGACCCGGGCCGGGCGATCCTCAAGGTCGTCCGGACGCTCCAGCACGGCGAGAACCCGGACGTCGAGGTGCCGCGCGCGCTGGTCGAGCAGGGGTACACCGGTGTGCCGGCTCCGCTCGCGTGGCTGCGCGCGCGGTGGCCGGACGTCGCGACCGGCGAGGTGGGTGCGGGGTACCTCGGGGTCGCGGCGGCGTTCGTCGCGGGGGCGCGCGACGGGTTCGAGCTCGCGTGCGAGCTCGCGGGCAGCGGCTCGCCGTTCGCGGCGCACGCGCACGCCCTGGGTGAGGCCACGGCGCGCATGCACGCGGCGCTCGCGAGCGCGTTCCCGACCGTCGCGGACCCGGACGGTCCCGACCGGCTCGCGCGCGCGCTCCTCGACCGGTACGCGTGGGCCCGGGCCGCGACGCCCGCGGTGGAGCCGTACCACGCGGGCGTCGTCCGCACGGCGGACGAGGTGCGCGCCCTGCGCTCGACGCCCCCACGCCAGCGGGTGCACGGCGACCTGCACCTGGGGCAGGTGCTGCACGGCCCCCACGGCTGGCTGGTGCTCGACTTCGAGGGTGAGCCGCTCGCGCCGCTCGAGGCGCGCACGCGCCCGGACCTCGCGGTGCGGGACGTGGCCGGGCTGCTGCGCTCGTTCGACTACGCCGCCGCGGTGGGCGGCGCGACCGGCGACGCCGCGCAGCGCTGGGTCACGGCGGCGCGTGAGGCGCTGCTCGCGGGGTACGCGCAGGCGTCGCCGCCGTCGTCGCTCGAGCCGGGGGACGCCGCGCTCCTGACCCGAGCGCTCGAGCTCGACAAGACGCTGTACGAAGCGGTGTACGAGGCGCGCAACCGTCCGACCTGGCTGCCCATCCCTCTGGCGGGCCTGGACCGGCTCGCGGGCTGACGGTCCCCCGCCCGTCAGGCCGGGGCCACGACCTCGGCGGGCTCGAGCACCATGCGCGTGCCGCGCCGCCGGGGAGCGAGCTCGGCCTGCAGCACGAGCGCGGCCGCGCCGAGCGCGGCGGCCTCGGGTGCGTGGGACGAGATCGCGACGCGCACCCCGTGGCTGCCGCGTGCGAAGAACGACCGCGAGAGCCGCTCCTGGATCACGGGCAGGTAGAGCGAGCCGGCGATCGCGAACGACGGCCCGGTGAGGACCACGTGCGCGAGGTCGAGCACGTTCGCGAGGGTCTGCGCCGCGACCGCGAGGTACTGCGCGGAACGCTCGAGCAGCGCCATCGCGTCGGCCTCGCCGCGCGCGGCGGCGCGGGCGATCTGCGCGAAGTCCTCGGACACGCCGCGGCCGGCGAGCTCGAAGCCCTGCTCGCGCGCCTGCGCGACGACGGCCGCGGGGCCGGCGAGCGCCTCGACACAGCCCGCGCTGCCGCACCAGCACACCGGGCCGTCGAGCGCGACGCAGATGTGCCCCACCTCGCCCGCGTTGGAGCTGGTCCCGCGGTACACCGTGCCGTCGACGAGGATGCCCGCGCCGATCCCGGTGCCCATGTAGAGCGCGGCGAACGCGCTGCCCGTGGGCACGCCGCCGGACCAGTACTCGCCGATCGCGGCGGCGGTCGCGTCGTTGTCGAGCAGCACGGGCAGCCCGACGGCCTCCTCGAGCGCGGCGGCGAGCGGGAACTCGGTCCAGGCCTGCATGACGGGCGGGGTGAGCGTCATGCCGGTGGACGCGGCGATGGGCCCGGGTGAGACGACGCCGAGGCCGAGGATGCGTTCGGGGGCGACGCCCGTGCGCGCGACGGTCGCGCGGATCTCGGCAGCGATGCGCGCGACGACCTCGCGGGGGTCGTCGGACCCGGCGCCGGGGCGCCGCCAGCGGGCGACGACGGACCCGCCGAGGTTGGCGATCACGTAGGTGATGCCCGCGTGGTCGAGGTGCACGCCGACGGCGAACCGCGCGTAGGGGTCGAGCTCGAGCAGCATGCGGGGCTTGCCGCCGGTCGACTCGGCGCGCCCGACCTCGACGACGAGGCCGTCGTCGATGAGGCGGCGCACGACCGTCGAGACGGTGGCCCCCGTGAGCCCGGAGACCCGGGTGAGCTCGACGCGCGAGACGGTGCCCGCGGCGCGGATCAGGTCGAGGATCGCGGACCTGCTGCTCGCGTGCGCGGCGCCGATGCCCTCCTGGGTGCTGCTCACGACCCTCCTGTCGTCGCCCGGCTCACGGCCGGGTCCGCGGCCCATGGTAACGATCCGGCCACTACCGTCCGGGACCGCACCCGGCGCGTTGACTTACTTTGTTCACCGGTCTAAGAATGTCACCCGGAGCGGGGTCGGAAGGTCCCGTTTGGGCGACGATGCCCTCCACCCACGGCCGGCACGCCGACGTGCCGGGACGACGAGAGGATCACCGATGTTCCCTCACCACCGACGGCGCCGGCTGCTGGGCCTCGCGGCCGCGAGCACCGTCCTGGCCCTCACCGCGGCGTGTTCCGGGGGCTCCGACGACACCCCCGGCGACTCGACGCCCGACGCGGACGCGACCCCCTCCGGCGCCATCACGGTGCTCACCTGGCGCACGGACCTCGTCGAGGACGGCACGTTCGACGACTACGTCACGCAGTTCAAGGCGAAGTACCCCGACGTGACCGACGTGAAGATCGAGGGCATCACCGACTACGAGGGCGAGGTGAAGACGCGCATGAACACCGACAACTACGGCGACGTGCTCGCGATCCCCGGCTCGGTGACCCCCGACCAGCTCGGCGACTTCTTCGAGCCCCTCGGCGACTACGACGAGATGGCGAAGGAGTACCGCTGGATCACGGACAAGACGTTCGAGGGCAAGTCCTACGGCATCCCCGTGGTCGGCAACGTGCAGGGCATCGTCTACAACACGAAGGTCTGGGAGGCCGCGGGCGTCACGGACTTCCCGACGACACCCGAGGAGTTCCTGACCGACCTGCAGGCGATCAAGGACGCGGGCATCAAGGTCGCCCCGCTCTACACCAACTACAAGGACAGCTGGCCGCTGACCCAGTGGGACGGCGCGCGCGGCGCCGTCACCGCGAACCCGGACTACGTCAACGAGATGACGGCGACCGACACGCCGTGGACCGAGGACTCCGACTCGGGCGTCATCGACGGGCTGATCTACGACGTCGTCGCGAAGGGCCTCACGGAGGCGGACCCGACGACCACCAACTGGGAGCAGTCCAAGCAGCTGCTCGGCACGGGCGAGATCGCCACGATGGTCCTCGGCTCGTGGGCGATCCCGCAGATGCAGGCGGCCGCAGAGGCCGCGGGCGCCAGCGCGGACGACATCGGCTACATGCCGTTCCCCGCGCAGGTCGACGGGAAGTTCCACGCGGTGGCGGGCGGTGACTACAACCTCGGCATCAACGTGCACTCGAAGAACAAGGTCACCGCGCGCGCGTGGATCGACTGGTTCAACCACGAGTCCGGGTTCTCGGAGTCGCAGGTCGGTCTGTCGCCGCTGATCGACGGCGAGGTGCCGGCCGCGCTGCAGGGCTTCGTCGACGAGGTCGAGCTCATCACGCTGAACCCCGCGCCCGCGGGCAAGGAGTCGCTGTTCACGGACATCGACACCGCGTCCGGCATCGTGACGACCGACCCGAAGTACCGCCAGAAGATCGTCGACGACGCCCGCTCCGGTGCGCGCACCAAGCAGGAGATCTTCGACGACCTCAACGCCGCGTGGGCCGACGGCCGCGCGGAGGCCGGCGCCTGAGGAAGCGGATGACCACCGCCGAGACGGGCGTGCGGCGCCCGACGACGGCGGCCGCCCCGACCGGCCGCGCCCCCGGGACCTCCTCCCCGGGGGGCGCGGCCGGACCCCGCTGGCGCCGCCGGATCGTCCCCTACCTGTTCCTGCTCGTGCCGGTGGCGCTGCTGGTGCTGCTCACGTACGTCCCCGTCGTGAACATGTTCTGGTACTCGTTCACCGACTGGGACGGCCTGGACAAGACGAAGAACCTCGTCGGGTTCGAGAACTACACCGAGGTCTTCACCGACCCGGAGAACCTGCACGTGTTCTACGTGTCCCTGTACTACTTCGTGGCGTCGTTCGTGCAGATGGTGATCGCGCTGTACTTCGCGACGATCCTGTCGTTCAGGATCCGGTTCAAGAACCTGTGGAAGGGCATCCTGTTCTTCCCGTACCTCATCAACGGCGTCGCGATCGGCCTGATCTTCCTCAACTTCCTGCGCCCCGAGGGCGGGCTCGACACCGTGCTCATGTCGCTCGGGCTCGAGTCGCTCGTCCAGCAGTGGACGGGTGACCCGGACATCGCGAACGCGACGCTCGCGAGCGTCTCGGTCTGGCGCTACATGGGGCTGAACTTCGTGATGTTCCTGGGCGCGATCCAGTCGATCAGCTCGGAGATCTACGAGGCCGCCGAGATCGACGGCGCGAGCCGCTGGCACGAGTTCCGGTACATCATCCTGCCGTCCATCCGGCCGATCGTCGGCCTGTCCCTGATCCTCGCGATCTCGGGCTCGCTGTCCGTGTTCGAGATCCCGAAGGTGATGACCGACGGCGGCAACGGCACGGAGACGTTCGTGATGCGCACGGTGTGGATGGCGTTCAACCGCAACATGGTGGGCCTCGCGTCCGCGATGGCGGTCGTCCTGCTGCTCGTCGTGCTGGTCGTCACGTGGGTCCAGCGCAAGGTGCTCCCCGACGACGAGGTGGACCTCACATGACCCGTACCCTCACCGCCGGCCTCGCGAGCACCGCGAAGTACGTGTCCCTGGTGCTCGCGGCCCTCGTGATGCTCCTGCCGCTCGTGCTGATCGTCATGGGCTCGTTCAAGACCAACCAGGAGTTCCTCGCGACCGGCCCGTTCACGGCCCCCGAGAGCTGGACCGACCTGTCCAACTACGCGACCGCGTTCACACGCGGCGGCATGGCCCGCGGCTTCGTCAACACCGTGCTGATCTTCGCGGTGGCGATCGTCGGGACCATCCTCATCGGCGCGGCGACCGCGTACGCGCTCGACCGGTTCCGGTTCGTCGGCCGCCGCGGCGTGCTCAACCTGTTCCTGCTCGCGACGCTCGTCCCGGGCGTGACCACGCAGGTCGCGACGTTCCAGATCATCAACTGGCTCGGCCTCTACGACAGCCAGGCCGCGCTGATCCTGCTGTTCATGGGCACGGACATCATCTCGATCTACATCTTCCTGCAGTTCGTGCGGAGCATCCCGCGCTCGCTCGACGAGGCCGCGACGATCGACGGCGCGGGCCACCTGCGCATCTTCTTCCGGATCATCCTGCCCAACCTCAAGCCGGCGATCGCGACGGTCGTCATCATCAAGGGGATCGGGATCTACAACGAGTTCTTCCTGCCGTTCCTGTACATCACCGACCCCGAGAAGCGCCCCATCTCGACCGCGCTGTTCGCGTTCAAGGGACCGTTCGGCTCGCAGTGGGAGGTCATCTGCGCGGGCGTCGTCATCACGATCGTGCCGATCCTGCTGCTGTTCCTGTTCCTGCAGCGGTTCATCTACAACGGCTTCACCTCGGGAGCGACCAAGTAGCCCGCGACGACGAGACCTGGACCCGCTCACCGCGTACCACCCGGAGCACACTCATGACCTTCACCGACCTCGCCGACGGCTGGCTGCTGACCGCCACGGCGGGCACGCCCGGCGACCTCGACCCGGCGCTGGCGGCCGCCCTGGCCGCGGGCGTCCCCGCCGCCGTCCCCGGCACCAGCCACACGGCGCTGCTCGACGCGGGCCTGATCCCGGACCCGTACCTCGACCGGAACGAGGAGGCGCTCGCGTGGATGCGGCACGTCGACTGGCGCTACGAGCGCCCGCTCGACGAGCCCGCGGCCGCGCACGACGAGCGCGTCGACCTCGCGTTCGACGGCATCGACACGGTCGCGACGACCTCGCTCGTCGTCGCGGGCGACGCCCACGTGCTCGGCCGCACCGCCAACCAGCACCGCTCCTACCGGTTCGACGTGCGCGCGCTGGTCGGCCGCGCCGGCACGACGCTGCGGGTCGACCTCGCCTCGGCCCTGCACCACGCCGAGGCCGAGGAGGCCCGCCTGGGGCACCGCCCGCTCGCGTACCCGCAGCCGTTCAACATGGTGCGCAAGATGGCGTGCTCGTTCGGCTGGGACTGGGGACCCGACCTGCAGACCGCGGGGCTGTGGCGCCCGGTGCGCGTCGAGCGGTGGCGCGTCGCGCGGCTCGCGCAGGTGCGCCCCGTCGTCACGCTGGGCGCCGACGGCACGGGCCGCGCGGAGCTGCACGTCACCGTGGAGCGCTCGGGCCTGCCCGGCGGTGACGCCCCGCTCACGGTCCGCGCGCAGGTCGCGGGCGTCGTCGCGGTCGCGTCGCTCGCGCCCGACGAGGACGCGGCGACGCTCGTCGTCGAGGTCCCCGACGCGCCCGTGTGGTGGCCCGTCGGCCACGGCGACCAGCCGCTCGTCGACGCGACCGTGACGCTCGCGGCGGCGGGCCACGACGACCTCGGCCGCTGGCACCGGCGGCTCGGCTTCCGCGACGTGCGCGTCGACCGCAGCCGCGACGAGCACGGCACGCGGTTCACGTTCGTCGTGAACGGCCGACCGGTGTTCGTCCGCGGCGCCAACTGGATCCCCGACGACCACCTGCTCACCCGGATCACCCGCGAGCGCCTTGAGCGTCGCGTCGACCAGGCGCTCGGCGCGCACCTCAACCTGCTGCGGGTGTGGGGCGGCGGCATCTACGAGTCGGACGACTTCTACGACGTGTGCGACGAGCGCGGCGTGCTCGTCTGGCAGGACTTCCTGCTCGCGTGCGCGGCGTACCCGGAGGAGTCCCCGCTGCTCGAGGAGATCGAGGCCGAGGCGCGCGAGAACGTCGTGCGCCTCGCGTCGCACGCGAGCCTCGTGCTGTGGAACGGCGGTAACGAGAACCTCTGGGGGCACGAGGACTGGGGCTGGAAGGACGAGCTCGGCGGCCGGACGTGGGGACTGCGGTACGCCACGGAGCTGTTCCCGGCGCTCGTCGCCGAGCTCGACCCGGCACGTCCGTACGCGGACAACAGCCCGTACTCCCCCGGCTTCGCGCCCGACGTGGTGCACCCGTGCGACCCGGACCACGGTACGCACCACCAGTGGGAGGTGTGGAACCGCGTCGACTACACGCACTACCGCGACGACGTGCCGCGGTTCTGCTCGGAGTTCGGCTTCCAGGGCCCGCCCACGTGGGCGACTCTCGAGCGCGCGGTGCGCGACGAGCACGGCGCGCTCGTCGTCGACAAGGAGCACCCCACGTTCCTGGCGCACCAGAAGGCGGAGGACGGCAACGGCAAGCTCGACCGCGGCCTCGCGCCGCACCTGGGCGTCCCCGAGGCGTTCGCGGACTGGCACTGGGCGACGCAGCTCAACCAGGCGCGAGCGGTCGCGTACGCCACGACGCACCACCGCTCGTGGTGGCCGCGCACCGCCGGGTCGGTCGTGTGGCAGCTCAACGACTGCTGGCCCGTGACGTCGTGGGCCGCCGTCGACGGCGACGAGCGCGTCAAGCCGCTGTGGTGGGCGCTGCGGCACGCCAACGCGCCGCGTCTGCTCACCGTGCAGGAGCGCGACGGCGCCCCCGTGGTCGCGGTGGTCAACGACACGGCGGACGCGTGGACCGGGCGGCTGGCGGTCTCGCGGCAGACGTTCGACGGCGACGAGCGCGCGTCCGCGACCCTCGCGGTCGACGTGCCGCCGCGCGAGGTGCGCATCCTGCCGCTGCCCGACGACGTCGCGCGCCCGCAGGACGTCGCGCGTGAGGCGCTCGTCGTGCGGCTCGACGACGCGTCGAGCGTGCACCTGCTCGCCGAGGACGTGGCGCTCGACCTCGACCCCGACCCGCTGTCCGCGAGCGCCACGCCCGTGCCCGGCGGGTACGCGGTCACGGTCACCGCGCGCTCGCTCGCGCGCGACGTGACGGTGCTCGTGGACCGGCTCGACCCGGCGGCGACGGTCGACGACGCGCTCGTCGACCTCCCCGCGGGCGCGAGCGTCACGTTCCACGTCCGCACGGACGCGGTGCTCGACCTCGACGCGCTGACCTCGCCGCCCGTGCTGCGCAGCGCCAACGACGTCGTGGTCCGCGCGGCCCGTCCGGCGGTGGCGTCCGGCGCCCCCGCCGCCGGACGCTGAGGTCCGGCACGGCGCCGCCGGCCCCGGTCGGGCCCGTGCCCGCCGCTAGGCTCTCGACCGTGACGCACGCGGACGCCGTCGGGCTCGTGCTGGCGCGGCCTGCGCGCCTGCTCGGCATCGAGCCGTTCTTCGCCGAGCTCATCTCGGGCATCGAGGAACGGCTGTCGACGGAGGGCCGTTCGCTGCTGCTGCACGTCGTGCCGGACCACGAGGCGGAGATCGCCGCGTACCGACGCTGGGCGTCGGGCGGGGTGGACGCGGTCGTCGTCGTCAACGTGGCGCTCGTCGACCAACGCCTCGAGGTGCTCGCCGAGCTGGGCATCCCGACGGTGGTCGTCGGCGGCCCGACGCGCGACCTGCCGTTCTCCCACGTGTGGATCGACAACGCGCGCGCGATGCGTGACGCCGTCGCGCACCTCGCGGCTCTCGGGCACGAGCGGCTCGCGCGCGTGTCCGGTCCCGCGACGCTCGCCCACACGCAGGCGCGCACCGACGCGTTCGTCGCGGAGTGCGAGCGGCTCGGCGTGCAGGGGGTCGTCGTCGAGGGCGACTACCTCGAGGAGTCCGGTACGCGCGCGACGCGCTCGTTGCTGGGCCGCGGCTCCCCGCCGTCGGCGATCGTGTACGACAACGACGTGATGGCCGTCGCCGGCCTCCAGGTCGCGGGCGAGATGGGCGTACCGGTCCCCGAGCGGCTCTCGCTGCTCGCGTGGGACGACTCCGCGCTGTGCCGGCTCGCGCACCCGCCGCTGTCGGCGATGAGCCTCGACGTGCACGCGATGGGCGGGCAGGTCGCGGACTGCGTGCTCGACGTGCTGGCGGACGGCCCGGTGCGCTCCTACACGGCGCCGCTGCCCCGCCTCGTCTCGCGCGGCAGCACGGCCCCCGCATCGCGCTGACCCGGGCGGGTCCCGCGGTCAGGAGCGGGGCGTCCGGGCAGGTCACGCGGCGGGTACACCTGCGGACCGGCGGAAGGGGTGGTTGGCTAGGCATATGAGCGCGACCGCCCCCACCCCGGTCCCCGCCGAGCCCGACACGCTGCACGCGGTCGCCAACGGCACCTGGTACGACCCGCACGGCGTGCTCGGCCCGCACCCGGGCGACGGCGGCGTCACGATCCGCACGCTGCGCCCCCTGGCCGACGCGGTCGTCGTCATCACCCCGGACACGCGGGTCCCCGCGCGCCACGAGCAGGACGGTGTGTGGGTCGCGGTCCTGCCCGGTGAGGACGTCCCCGACTACCGCGTCGAGGTCACGTACGGCGACACGACGACGCTGCTCGACGACCCCTACCGCTTCCTGCCGACGGTCCAGGAGCTCGACCGGCACCTGATCCACGAGGGCCGCCACGAGGAGCTGTGGGAGGTCCTCGGCGCCCACGTGCGCACCTACCCCGGCACGCTGGGCGAGGTGCACGGCACGTCGTTCGCGGTGTGGGCGCCCAACGCGCGCGCGGTGCGCGTGGTCGGCGACTTCAACTACTGGCAGGGCGCGACGCACGCCATGCGGTCGCTCGGCGAGTCCGGCGTCTGGGAGCTGTTCGTCCCCGGCGTCACCGCGGGAGCGCGCTACAAGTACGAGATCCTCACGCCGGACGGGTCCTGGCGGCAGAAGGCCGACCCGATGGCGCAGGGCACCGAGGTCCCGCCCGCGACCGCGTCCGTGGTCGTCGAGTCCGCGTACACGTGGGGCGACGACGAGTGGATGACGCGCCGCTCGCAGAGCGACCCGCACTCGGGCCCGCTCGCGGTGTACGAGGTGCACCTCGGCTCGTGGCGCGCGGGGCTGTCCTACCGCGAGCTCGCGCACCAGCTCACCGAGTACGTGCTGGAGACGGGCTTCACGCACGTGGAGCTGCTGCCCGTCGCCGAGCACCCGTACGCGCCCTCGTGGGGGTACCAGGTCACCGGTTACTACGCCGCCACGTCACGGTTCGGCCACCCCGACGACCTGCGCTACCTCATCGACACGCTGCACCGCGCGGGCATCGGTGTGATCGTCGACTGGGTCCCCGGCCACTTCCCCAAGGACGAGTGGGCCCTCGCGCGGTTCGACGGCACGCCGCTGTACGAGCACCCGGACCCGCTGCTCGGCGAGCACCCCGACTGGGGGACGTACATCTTCAACTACGGCCGCAACGAGGTGCGCAACTTCCTCGTCGCGAACGCCGTGTTCTGGCTGACCGAGTTCCACGTGGACGCGCTGCGCGTCGACGCGGTCGCCTCGATGCTGTACCTCGACTACTCGCGTCAGCCGGGCCAGTGGCGCCCCAACCGGCACGGCGGCCGCGAGAACCTCGAGGCGATCGCGTTCCTGCAGGAGACGAACGCGACGGCGTACCGCCGTGCACCCGGCACGATGATGATCGCCGAGGAGTCCACCGCGTGGCCCGGCGTGACGGCCCCCACCGACCACAACGGCCTCGGGTTCGGCCTGAAGTGGAACATGGGCTGGATGAACGACACGCTGCGCTACCTCGCCGAGGAGCCGGTGCACCGCCGCTACCACCACGGCGAGGTCACGTTCTCGCTGGTGTACGCGTTCTCCGAGCAGTACGTCCTGCCCATCTCGCACGACGAGGTCGTGCACGGCAAGGGCTCGGTGTACGGGCGCATGCCCGGCGACCACTGGCAGAAGTGCGCGGGCGTGCGCTCGCTGTACGCGTACCAGTGGACGCACCCCGGCAAGCAGCTGCTGTTCATGGGCCAGGAGTTCGCGCAGGCCGACGAGTGGACCGAGGCGCACTCGCTCGACTGGTGGTCGCTGGAGGACCCGCTGCGCGCGGGCGTGCACCGCATGATCAAGGACCTCAACGCGCTGTACCGGGCGACGCCCGCGCTGTGGCAGCTGGACCACACGCCCGACGGGTTCGAGTGGATCGACTCCGACGACGCGGACCACAACGTGCTCGCGTACATCCGCAAGGGCCACGAGGGCACACCTCCGGTGGTCGTGGTGGTCAACTTCTCGGGGGTGCCGCACGAGCGCTACCGGCTGGCCCTGCCCGCGGGCGGCACGTGGCGCGAGGTGTTCAACACCGACGCGCACGAGTACGGCGGCTCGGGCGTCGGGAACCTCGGCGCGGTGGACGCGCTGCCGGACCCGCACCACGGCCGCCCGTACTCCGCGCTCGTGAGCCTGCCGCCGTACGGCGCGATCTTCCTGCAGCCCGGCGAGCGCTGACCGGGCGGTACCGAGCACCCTGGGGAGCGCTCGCGCGGCGGTCCTGCGGGGACGACGAGGGGCGGTGACCCTGCGGTCACCGCCCCTCGTCGTGCGTCACCCGTGCGTCATCGGACGCGGACGGTCACCGTGGCCGAGGCCGCGGTGATCCTGTCCGTGCCCGCGTAGCGCGCCTCGATCAGGTACGAGCCCGCGGTCCGGCCCGCGAGCGAGACCTTGACGGCACCCGAGCCGTCCGACGGCAGGCCCACGACCCGCGACCTCCCGCCGATCGTCACACGCACCGTGCCGGTGGGCTTGACGCCCGCCGACGCGACCTTGACGGTCAGCACCACCGGGGCGCCCGGCCGCACCGTGCTGCTCGCGAGCGAGAGCGACACCGTCGGCGTCACCTTCGTGACCTTGAGCGTGCCCGCGGAGACCGTCCGCGGCCCGACGTTCGCGTCGCCCAGGTACTGGACCTTGACGGCGTGGGACCCGACCGCCAGGCGCGGGGCGGTGACCGACGTCTTGCCCTTGCTCGCGGCCGTGAGGGTCACGCGCTTGCTGTAGCTGCCGATGGAGACCCGGACCTGCCCGGTGGCCGTGGTCGTGCCGGCGTCGACGACCACGTCGACCGTCGGCTGCTGGCCCGCGGTGATCGTCTTCGCCCGCAGCGTCCCGGTGACCACCGGGGTGATCCTGACGACCTTGAGGGAGCCCACGGACGCCGTCCCGGGCACCACGCGCACGTCGCCGCCGTACTCCACCGTCACGGGGTGGGTCCCGACCGGGAGTTCGGGGAGCACCAGGGTGATCGCGCCGTCGTTCCCGGGGCGCAGGGTCCCCCTGACCGTGCTCCCGCCGACCGTGACCGTGACGTCACCCGTGGGACGCGCGGTCGTGCCGGCCGCGACGCGCACGGCGACCTCGCCGCGCGTACCCACCGGGACCGACGCCGGCAGGAGCGTCGCCGTGATCGTCGGCTGCGCGTCCGCGGAGACGACGAGCGCGGCGACCGCGTCACGGACCAGCGCTGCGGCGGCCTCGACGTCGTCCTGGGGAGCGAGGTCGCCGCCCGCGAGGACGACCCGCCCGATCTCGACCGCACGGTCGAGCGCCGCGACCGTCGCCGGCGTCCAGCGGCCGCGCAGCACGTCGCCCGCCTCGTCGAGCGCCGCGACCAGCTCGGTCGTGTCGGACGGCTCGACCTTCTCCGTCAGGGAGAACGCGTCGAGCCACGCCCACGCGCCGGCCTGCAGGTCCCACCGCGCGCCGACCGTGACGGTGCCGGACGCGCCCACCTCGACCTCGACCGACGGGGTGTTCCACACCTTCCACCCGTCGAGCGCGAACGGCGCGGACACCGTGCCCTCGGCGGTGGTCGCGACCAGCTCGAACGTGTCGTCGGTGGCCTCACCGTCGCCCTGCGTCGTCGCGGACAGCACGTACGTCCCCGGCGTCAGGCCGGTGACCTGCTGCGTGACCGACCCGGTGTGGTCGCCCGAGGACCACAGGTTCACGCCGTAGAAGCCGTCGTACGGGTCGCCGGAGTCCTTCCATTCGACCTTGACGTCGGTGCCGGAGTCCGTGAGCGTCCACTCGGGCCAGCCCCACGTCTCGAAGCTCGGGTTCGCCACGTGGTTCACGCCGGACGAGACCGCCAGGACCACGACGGACGCGGTCGCGGCGTCGCCGTCGGCGGTCACGCCGGAGACCGTGTAGCGGCCCGGGACGGTGATCCAGTCCACCGAGTCGCTCCATGTGACCGCGACGTCCGCGCTGTCGCCGTCGTTGTAGTTCACGCGCACCGTACCCGGGAGCTCGACGTCCTCCCCCTGGTCGACGGTGACCGACGCGGGCTCGACCGACGACGCCGCGCGCGGCGCGGTCGCGCCGGTGCGCACGTAGTCGAACACGCCGAGCGACGGGAGCGGTACGCCGTCGACGTCGAACAGCGCCTGGTTGTCCACCGCGGACCCGCCGTACCACTGCGCGGCGTCGTCCTCGTACTCGCCCGCGAAGCTCGTCGCCCAGCCCGAGCCGTGCGCCTCCCACAGCGACGCGTTGTCCTGCGTCGGGGTCCCGACGGGCAGCCACGCGGGCTCCCAGTAGTAGACGCCGATGCCGGCGTCACCGACCGCGTGCACCGCCGCGACCACGTCGCGGAACGCGGTCGCCTGGCCCTGCGGGCTGAACGGGTAGCGCGGGTTCGCGTCGTTCTGCCCGCGGCGCACCGTGTTCGCGTGCCCGTCGCCGTCCTCGAGCGTGTACGCCCACGACGTCTCCGCGACCATGACCTGCTTGTCGTGCTCCGTCGCGATCCCGGACAGCACGTCCGTGAGGTTCGTGAGCGAGCCGTGCCAGAACGGGTAGTACGACGACGCGAAGACGTCGTAGTCCACGTCGTGCTCCGCGAGCTCGTCCGCGATCCACGCGTACGAGCCGGCCTTCTCCGGGTTGGTGAAGTGCAGCGCGACGAGCGCGTCGGGGAACACCTCGCGCACCGCGCGGCTGCCCGCGTCGAACAGCTGCGCGACCTGGCCCCAGTCCCAGTCGGCGTCCGCGACCCACACGCCGGACATGCCGTTGGTGGTCTCGTTGCCGACCTGCACCATGCGCACGTCGACACCCGCCGCCTCGAACCGGCGCAGGCTGTCGGCGGTGAAGTCCTCGACCGCGTCGGCCTTCTGCTCGACGGTGAAGCCGTCCCACGCCTTCGGAGCGGACTGCTTGCCGGGGTCCGCCCAGAAGTCCGAGTAGTGGAAGTCGACGAGCACACCCATGCCCGCGGCGGTCGCCCGCTCGCCGATCTCCACCGCGCGCTCCACGTCGACGGTGCCTCCGCCGTAGCCGTGGCCCTGCGCGTCGTACGGGTCGTTCCAGACGCGCACGCGCACGTCGGTCACGCCCGCCGCGGCGAGCGTGGCGAACAGGTCCGCGGGCCGCCCCGCGGCGTCGCGGAACACCACGCCGCTCTCCTCGAGCGACAGCACCGACGAGACGTCGACGCCGGTCACGAAGTCGGCGGGCAGGCCGGCGACGGGCTCGACGACGACGCCGGCCGCGACCGGTCCCTCGTCGGCGGACGCCGCGAGCGGCGGGGACAGGACCAGGAGCGAGCCGGCCGCCGCGAACGCGGCCCACCGGCGTGATCGTGCAGTCAGCGGTGCAGACACGAGTGGTGTCCCTTCGTCGGTCGTTCGGTAGGACCGGTCCCGCCGCCCGCACGTCAGGGGGCGTGCGGCGGACGGCGGGACCGGAGCGTGTCAGCCCTTCACGGAGCCGGCGGTCAGACCACCGACGATGTACTTCTGCAGGAAGAGGAAGAGCATGAGGACGGGGAGCGCCGCCAGCACGGCGCCCGCCGCGAACAGGCCCCAGTTGGCGTTGAGCTGGTCCGAGACCCACCCGTACATCCCGACCGCGAGCGTCCAGTTGCTCTCGGACGTGAGGATGACCCGCGCGAGGATGAACTCGCCGAACGTCGAGATGAACGACAGCAGCCCGACGACCGCGAGGATCGGCGTCACGAGGCGCAGGATGATCGTCCAGTAGATCTGCGAGTGCGAGGCGCCGTCGATCTTCGCGGCCTCGTCGAGCTCGCGCGGCACGCTGTTGAAGAAGCCGTACATGAGCAGCGTGTTCGACCCGAGCGCGCCGCCCAGGTACACCGCGATGAGCGCGAGCTTGCTGTTGAGGCCGAGCACCGGGATGACCTCCCCGAGCGACAGCAGCAGCAGGAAGATCGCGACGAACGCGAGCATCTGCGGGAACATCTGGATGATGAGCAGGGTGGTCAGGCCCGTGCGCCGGCCCGAGAAGCGGAACCGCGAGAACGCGTACGCGGCCGCGGCCCCCATGAGGACCGACCCGATCGCCGTGGCGGTCGCGACGACGAGGCTGTTGCCGGCCCACTGCCAGAACCGCGTGGCGTCGAGCGCCTGGTAGTTCTCCGCGGAGACCGAACGGAACAGGCTTGTCGAGCCCGTGAGCGTGCCCCCCGCGGCGAGCGACGCGGACAGCACGTACACGAGCGGGAACGCGGCGTACACGACGACGACCGCCGCGACGACGTACTTCCAGCTCACCTCGGCGAACCAGCGGCGGCGCCGGCCGCGCGCCCGCGCCCGCGCGTTGCGCGCCATGACGGAGCCCGGGGCGTGCGTGGTGCTCATCAGTTGACCTCCTCGAGCTGGCGCGTGCGTCGGAACATCAGCGCCGAGATCACACCGATCACGACGAAGATGATGAGCGACAGGGCGCTCGCGAGGCCGTAGTCGGCCCGGCCGCCCGAGACCCCGGAGATCTGGTAGACCATCGAGATCAGGATGTCGGTGTGCCCGAGCGTCGCGGACGTGTCGGTGAACCGCGGCCCACCGCCCGTGAGCATGTAGATCAGCGTGAAGTTGTTGAAGTTGAACGCGAACGACGCGATCAGCAGCGGCGCGGTCGAGACCAGCAGCAGCGGCAGCGTGATCGACCGGAACGTGCGCCAGCGGCCCGCACCGTCGATCCGCGCGGCCTCCTGCACGTCGTCGGGCAGCGACTGCAGCGCACCCGTGCAGACCAGGAACCAGTACGGGTAGCTCAGCCACAGGTTCACCATGACCAGCGAGATCTTGGCGAGCGTCGGGTCGTCGAGCCACTCGATGCGCGCACCGAAGAAGAACAGCTGGTTGACGATGCCGTAGTCGGGGTTCGCGTTGAGCATCCCGCGCCACAGGAGCGCGGACAGGAACGCGGGAAACGCGTACGGGAGGATGAACAGCGTGCGCAGCACGGCCCTCCCGCGCACCCTCGGGTCGTTGTAGAGCAGCGCGAGCACGAGGCCGAAGAAGAAGCTGACGACCACGCTCGCGAGCGCGAACACGAACGTCCACAGGACGATCTTGACCAGCGGTCCGGAGTACGTGTCGTCGGTGAACGCCGTGCCGAAGTTCTCCAGCCCGACGAACACCTTCCAGCCGACCGGGAGCGCGGTGCCGTCGTCGGCCACGAACCGTCCCTCGTCGGTCGCGCGGTAGACGACGCCCGTCTCGGTGTTCGTCATGGTCTGCGCGGTCGCGTCGTACGTCAGGACCGAGCGGTACACCGCGCCGATCGTCGCGTCGCCCGTCCGGATCGAGCCGTCCTGCGCCTCGTCCGTGAGCGGGACCCGCAGCGCGAGCACCTCGTCGGCGAGCACGGCGTCGGACAGGACCTGGCCCTTGGGCACGACCTCCCAGCCGGGGACGGCGGTGACCACGGAGTCGACGACCGTCGCGTCGGCCGCGAGCTCGAGCGGCTGGTCGGCGGCGCCGACCTTGGCGGCCCCGCCCTGCACGACCGCGAATCCCAGAGCGTCGCCCTGGCGGACGATCGTCAGCGGGAAGCTCGGCGAGTCGGGGACCTTCTTCTCGTTCTGGCTGAGCAGCGCGTCGACGGCCTGCTCCTGGCTCACGTTGTGGCCGGTGCCGTAGTTCGTGAGCGCCACGTAGCCGGTGTAGCCGATGGTGAACAGCTGGAACACGGCCAGGAACGCCAGGCCCGGGAACAGGTACTTCAGCGGCACGTGGCGCCGCGTGAAGTAGATCCAGTCCGCGAGCACGAGCAGGACCACCATCGCGCCGAGCAGAACCCAGGCACCGTTCACGAAGGCGGACCAGACCGCCGCGAGTCCGAGCGCGTTGATGACGGCCATGAGGCCGAGCTTCGCGAGGAACCCGACGCCGAAGCCGTTCCAGGAACGGGCGTGGGACTCGCGGGCACGCCGCGGTGGCGGCGGGCTGTCGCCGGCGATGGCGGCGGCGAACGACTGCTGGGTCGACATGTCTCCTCCGGAGGCGGGTCGGGTGCGGGAACGGGAGGGTCGGCGGCGCGGGCTACGCCTGCGGCCGCGCCGCCGACCCGGTCCGTCAGCCGAGCTTCGCCTCGAGGTCGGCCAGCATCTTCGTCCACGCCGCCTCGGGCTCCGCGGAACCCGAGATGATCGAGGACTCGGCCGCGTTCCAGAACTCCCACACGTCACCCATCTCCGGGATCGACGGCATGGGTGCGCCCTGCTTCGCCGAGGCGAGGAAGCCCGCGACGATCGGGTCGGACGCGACCTGCTCCGCGACCGACGTCATCGCCGGCAGACGCGGGTCGGCGTCGTACAGCGCCTTGATGACGTCCGGTGTGGCGACGTAGTTCACGAGGAAGTCGTTCGCGATGAGCTTGCTGTCGCTCTGCGACGAGAGGTAGAACCCCTGGACCCCGACGAACGGGGCGGCGGGCTTCCCGCCTGCCGACGGGATCGGGTCCACGGCGACGTCGACGCCCGCACCGGTGAACGTCGCGATGGCCCAGGGGCCGGCGATCGTGTACGGCGCGTTGCCGTCGGCGAACTCCTGGTTCGCCACGTCGTACGTCCAGTCCGTGCTGAAGTGGCCCTCGCCCTTCATGCCGTTCTCGCCGAGGAACTTCGCGAACGCGAGGCCCGCGTCGCCGCCCATGCCGATCTCGTTGGTGTACGAGCCGTCCGCGTTCTGCTGGAACACGGGAGCGCCGAACGAGGTCTGCAGACCGTAGTACGTGTAGGCGTCACCCGTCGTGCCGTTGGTGTTGATGACGAACGGGTACTTGGTCTTCGCCTCCTTGCCCTTGGCGATGAGCTCGTCCCAGGTCGCGGGCGTCGAGTCGACGAGCGCGGTGTTGCGCACGACCGCGATCGACTCGAGCGCGTACGGCAGGCCGTACAGCGCCCCGTCGTACGTGAACGCCTGCGTCGCGACGCTCTCGAACTGGGACGCCTTCTCGCCCAGGTCGACGGGCTCGGCGACGCCGTTGACGATGAACGAGCCCAGCCAGTCGTGCGCGCCGATCGTGATGTCCGGGCCTTCGCCGGTGGGGACCTGCGCGAGGAAGTCGGCGCGGATGTCCTCGAAGTTCTTCACGACGAGCTCGACGTCGACGTCGGGGTTCGTCTCGTTGTAGATGTCCACCGCGGCCTGGACGGCCGGCTTGCGGTTCTCGTCGACCCAGATGGTCAGCGAGCCGGTCGCACCCGCGGGGGCCGCGCTCGTCTCGGGGGCGGCCGGGGCCGTCGTCGCGGCCGGGGTGTCACCGCCGCTGCTGCAGGCGGCCAGCATCGTCACGGCTGCCAGCACGGCCGCCGAGCGGAACAGGGTCTTGCGCATGAGGGTCCTTCCGGTAGGTGCCACAGCGCTGCCCCTGGGTGACGCGACGCTGCGACGAGGTGAACCGAACTGCAACGGACGCGCGTGGCGCCCGGGGCTCTACGGTTGGCCATCACCTCCGAGCTGCGGGGTCGTCGTACGTAGCACGGCGACCGAGCCGGCGGGGATCACGACCGTCCCGGTCACCGTCGTGGCGCCGAGAAGCTCCTGGCCCGCACCGAGGTCGACCTTGACCTCGTCGGCGGTGTGGTTGATCGCGACGACGAAGTCCTCGCCGTCGCCGTGCCGGGTGACCACCTCGACGTCGAGGGGCAGCCCCGAGGGCTCCAAGCCCGCGTCGGTGTACACCGCAGCGAGCACCGGTGCGAGCTCGTCGATGCCGAGCCGGGTCGAGACGTACCAGCCCTGCCCGGCCCCGTGTGCGTGCCGGGTGATCGCCGGGCCACCCGCGGCGGGTCCGTCGACGTAGGTCCCGACGACCTGCGCGCCGTGCAGCACGAGGTCGTCCTGCCACACGTCGGCGGTCAGCGTCACGGGTTCGCCGCCCTCGGGCGCCCAGCGGACGGTCGCGCTGTCGCCTGCGCGCAGCGGCAGGAACTCCTCGACCTCCACGCCGAGCGCGTCGCGCAGCGGGGCGAGGTACCCGCCCGCGTGCACGGCGTCGTGCTCGTCGACGACCGCCGAGAAGAACGACACGAGCAGCGTCCCGCCGTCCTCGACGTACCGCGTGAGGTTGTCGGCGTCCGCCTGCCGCAACAGGTAGGACGCGGGGGCGACGACGAGGCGGTAGCCGGACAGGTCCTGCGACGGGTGGACGAAGTCGACCGTGACACCGTCGCGCCACAGCCGCTCGTAGTAGGCGCGCACCCGCTCCTTGTGCCGCACGTCCACCGACGGGCGCCACTCGAGGTCCTGCGCCCAGAACGACTCTGCGTCCCACAGGATCGCCGCCTGCGCCCGCACCCGCGCACCGCGCAGCGGTGCCAGCGCGCGCAGGTGCCGGCCCAGCTCGACGACCTCGCGCCACACCCGCGACGACGTGCCGGCGTGCGGCAGCATCGCCGAGTGGAACTTCTCCGCACCCGAGCGCGAGGCCCGCCACTGGAAGAACAGGATCCCGTCGGCGCCGCGCGCGAGGTGCGACAGCGAGTTGCGGGCCATCTCCCCCGCGCGCTTGGCGACGTTGCGCGGCTGCCAGTTCACGGCCGACGTCGAGTGCTCCATGAGGATCCACGGCGCACCGCCCGCGACCGACCGCGTGAGGTCGGCGGCGAGCGCCAGGCCCACGTGGTTCCGCACGTCGGCCGCGGTGAGGTAGTGGTCGTTCGAGACGACGTCGACCTCGCGGGCCCACGCGAACAGGTCGGTCGTCGGGCACTCGTTCGCCATGAAGTTCGTGGTGATCGGCTGCGTCGCATGGGCCCGGATCGCATCGCGCTCCGCGATGTAGCACGCGCGCAGCTGGTGGTCGCAGAACCGCGCGAAGTCGAGCTTCTGCGCCGGGTTGCCGACCGTCGGCGTCGGGTGCGGGGGCGAGACGTGCGCCCAGTCCGTGTAGTGCTGTCCCCAGAACGCCGTCCCCCATGCCGCGTTGAGCGCGTCGAGCGACTCGTACCGCGCACGCAGCCACTCGCGGAACGCGACGACCGCGTTCTGCGAGAAGTCCTCGCCGACCGGCGCGCCGTACTCGTTGTGCACGTGCCACATCACGACCGCCGGGTGGTGCGCGTAGCGTGCCGCGAGCCGCGACGCGATGCGCACCGCCGCAGCGCGGTACTCGGGCGAGCTCGGCGAGGCCATCCCGCGCGACCCGAAGCCGAGGACCGTCCCGTCCTTCGCCACCACGCGCGCCTGCGGGTAGGTGGCGAAGAACCACGCGGGCGGCGACGCGGTCGGGGTCCCGAGGTCGACCGCGATGCCGTGCGCGTGCAGCAGGTCGAGCACCTCGTCGAGCCACGAGAAGTCGAACTCCCCCTCCGCGACCTCGATGAGTCCCCAGGAGAAGATCCCGACGCTCACCAGGTTGACGCCCGCCTCGCGCATGAGGGCCACGTCCTCCTGCCACACCTCACGCGGCCACTGCTCGGGGTTGTAGTCGCCGCCGAACGAGATCGCGCCACCAGTGGGCCAGCTCGCAAAGGTCATGACACTCCGTCGTATCGCCCCGGCACATCCCTGTGCACGGTCACCGCCTGTGAACGTGCACATACTAAGCACGGCGGGCCTGAGAACCGGAAGCCCCCGGCCCGTCCTGTCACCTCATCGTTACCCACCTGTGATCGTGCACAGCCCCAAACCACGCAAACCCTCCAACCCATCCGCTGCCCGCCTGGCGCCCGCCACCCCGCCGACCCCGCCGCACCGGCCCGTCTGGCCCCCGCCGCACCGGCCCGTCTGGCCCCCACCGTGGAGTCGCGGGCCTCTCGGGAAGTCGTGCAGTCGTACCCACGAGTTCCCGACAGACGCACGACCTCACAAGGGACGCACGAACCCTTGGCGGCTGGGCGTTCCGGCGGGGATGGGCATCGGACCGACTGCGCGCAGCCGACCACACCGCGCCGGCGCCACGACTCCCGGCGCGAACGACTGGATGGAGCCGTGCGCACCGAGACCGGCGAGCCCTTCGTCATCCGCGCCGCCACGTCCAGCGACTCGGCCGGGTGCGCGTACGTCCACCACACGTCGTGGCTCGAGACATACTCCGCGCTGGTGCGCGCGGCCCACTGGCAGTCCGACACCCTCGCGCGGCGGGAGGACGCGTGGCAACGCTGGCTCGACGACGGCGCGGTGGTCACCGTCGCCGAGGCGCACGGACGGGTCGCCGGCTTCGCGATCGCCGGGGCGGGGAGGCAGGTCGGTGACCATCAGCCGGTGCGCGACCGCGAGCTCCGCTCGCTGTACGTCCTCGGGGCACACCGCGGGACTGGCATCGGCCAGGCGCTGCTCGACACCGTGCCGGCCCCACGCACGCCGGCGCAGCTCTGGGTCGCCGAGAGCAACCCGCGCGCGCCGGTTCTACGAGCGCAACGGCTTCGTCGCGGACGGCGCCCGCTTCGTCGACGAGAGCGTGCACCTCGCCGAAGTGCGCCACGTGCGCTGAGCCGCACACCAGCGACCACCCCACACCCCGTTGCGAGCCGGCCAGCCGGCCGGAACGCAGCGGCGCCCGGGAACGAACATGCCCGGAAAACAGAAGAAGCCACCCCGTGTGGGGTGGCTTCTTCTGAATGGTGTCCGGCGGCGTCCTACTCTCCCACACCCTGGCGAGTGCAGTACCATCGGCGCTGAAGGGCTTAGCTTCCGGGTTCGGAATGGGACCGGGCGTTTCCCCTTCGCTATGACCGCCGTAACGCTGTCGAGTTGTGAACGGGACTGGTTCGACCGGAGCCGAACAGTGTCGTTCGTTTCTCGGGAACCGCACAGTGGACGCGTAGCAATGAAAGTTGTGGTGAAGTTGTCGGCTGATTAGTACCGGTCAGCTGCGGCAGTCGTTAGTCCTGCCTTCCACATCCGGCCTATCGACCCAGTGTTCTAGCTGGGAGCCTCTCGCCCCGAGGGGCGTGGAAACCTCATCTTGAAGCAGGCTTCCCGCTTAGATGCTTTCAGCGGTTATCCCTTCCGAACGTAGCCAACCAGCCGTGCTCCTGGCGGAACAACTGGCACACCAGAGGTTCGTCCGTCCCGGTCCTCTCGTACTAGGGACAGCCCTTCTCAAGTTTCCTGCGCGCGCAGCGGATAGGGACCGAACTGTCTCACGACGTTCTAAACCCAGCTCGCGTACCGCTTTAATGGGCGAACAGCCCAACCCTTGGGACCTACTCCAGCCCCAGGATGCGACGAGCCGACATCGAGGTGCCAAACCATGCCGTCGATATGGACTCTTGGGCAAGATCAGCCTGTTATCCCCGGGGTACCTTTTATCCGTTGAGCGACGGCGCTTCCACAAGCCACCGCCGGATCACTAGTTCCGACTTTCGTCCCTGCTCGACATGTCTGTCTCACAGTCAAGCTCCCTTGTGCACTTGCACTCGCCACCTGATTGCCAACCAGGCTGAGGGAACCTTTGAGCGCCTCCGTTACATTTTAGGAGGCAACCGCCCCAGTTAAACTACCCACCAGGCACTGTCCCTGGTCCGGATCACGGACCGAGGTTAGATATCCAGAGCGACCAGAGTGGTATTTCAACGATGACTCCACCGACACTGGCGTGCCGGCTTCACAGTCTCCCACCTATCCTACACAAGCCGCACCGAACACCAATACCAAGCTATAGTAAAGGTCCCGGGGTCTTTCCGTCCTGCTGCGCGTAACGAGCATCTTTACTCGTAGTGCAATTTCGCCGAGTTCGCGGTTGAGACAGCGGAGAAGTCGTTACGCCATTCGTGCAGGTCGGAACTTACCCGACAAGGAATTTCGCTACCTTAGGATGGTTATAGTTACCACCGCCGTTTACTGGGGCTTAAATTCTGAGCTTCGCCTTGCGGCTGACCCGTCCTCTTAACCTTCCAGCACCGGGCAGGCGTCAGTCCGTATACATCGTCTTGCGACTTCGCACGGACCTGTGTTTTTAGTAAACAGTCGCTTCTCCCTGGTCTCTGCGGCCCTCCACGCTCCCCGAGCAAGTCGGTTCACGCTTCAGGCCCCCCTTCTCCCGAAGTTACGGGGGCATTTTGCCGAGTTCCTTAACCACGATTCGCTCGATCGCCTTGGTATTCTCTACCTGACCACCTGAGTCGGTTTGGGGTACGGGCGGCTAGGACCTCGCGTCGAGGCTTTTCTAGGCAGCATAGGATCACCAGATTCCCGCTATCGCGGTCACCGTCAGCTCTCAGGCTTCATGAGGTGCGGATTTGCCTACACCTCGCCCTACGACCTTGGACGTGGACAACCATCGCCACGCTTGGCTACCTTCCTGCGTCACCCCTGTTAATACGCTTACCTACTACCGGTTCGGGTCCCGTGCTCCCCTGTGCGGTGCGGCCCGAAGGCCACGGTGCACAGGCTCGGACGGTTAGCATCACCGGGCTCGGTATGGGCGGTCCTTCGCCGGTACGGGAATATCAACCCGTTGTCCATCGACTACGCCTGTCGGCCTCGCCTTAGGTCCCGACTTACCCAGGGCGGATTAGCCTGGCCCTGGAACCCTTGGTCATTCGGCGGACGGGTTTCTCACCCGTCATTCGCTACTCATGCCTGCATTCTCACTCGTGTGGCGTCCACAACTGGGTTACCCCGCTGCTTCACCCGCCACACGACGCTCCCCTACCCATCCACACGACTGAACCACGAAGGCTTGTCGAAAGTGTGAATGCCACAGCTTCGGCGGTGTGCTTGAGCCCCGCTACATTGTCGGCGCGGAATCACTTGACCAGTGAGCTATTACGCACTCTTTCAAGGGTGGCTGCTTCTAAGCCAACCTCCTGGTTGTCTGTGCAACTCCACATCCTTTCCCACTTAGCACACGCTTAGGGGCCTTAGCTGGTGGTCTGGGCTGTTTCCCTCTCGACTACGGAGCTTATCCCCCGCAGTCTCACTGCCACGCTCTGGCTTACCGGCATTCGGAGTTTGGCTAACGTCAGTAACCTGGTGGGGCCCATCGGCTATCCAGTAGCTCTACCTCCGGCAAGAAACGCGTGACGCTGCACCTAAATGCATTTCGGGGAGAACCAGCTATCACGAAGTTTGATTGGCCTTTCACCCCTAACCACAGGTCATCCCCCCGGTTTTCAACCCAGGTGGGTTCGGTCCTCCACGCGGTCTTACCCGCGCTTCAACCTGCCCATGGCTAGATCACTTCGCTTCGGGTCTAGAGCACGCGACTATGAACGCCCTATTCGGACTCGCTTTCGCTACGGCTTCCCCACACGGGTTAACCTCGCCACGTACCACTAACTCGCAGGCTCATTCTTCAAAAGGCACGCCGTCACCCCTGCTAGGGAGGCTCCGACGGATTGTAGGCACACGGTTTCAGGTACTATTTCACTCCCCTCCCGGGGTACTTTTCACCTTTCCCTCACGGTACTTGTCCGCTATCGGTCACTAGGTAGTATTTAGGCTTACACAGTGGTCTGTGCAGATTCACTCCAGGTTTCTCGGGCCCGGAGCTACTTGGGATCCCTCTCGGGAGGCCACGCCATTTCGTCTACGGGGGTACCACCCTCTGTGCCGGGCCTTTCAATGCCCTTCGACTATGACGCGACTTTCTGACTCCCTGCCAGGACGGCAGTCCTGACTGAAAGGTCCCACAACCCCGAACGCGCAACGCCTGCCGGCTTGAACACGCGATCGGTTTGGCCTGATCCGCTTTCGCTCGCCACTACTCACGGAATATCTCTTCCTGCCGGTACTGAGATGTTTCACTTCCCGGCGTTCCCTCCACACACCCTATATATTCAGGTGTGGGTCACCGCACATGACTGCGGCGGGGTTTCCCCATTCGGAGATCCTCGGATCACGGTTCGTTTGCCAACTCCCCGAGGCTTATCGCAGGCTACAACGTCCTTCATCGGCTCCTAGTGCCAAGGCATCCACCCTGTGCCCTTATAAACTTGACCACAAAGACTTTACAAAGATGCTCGCGTCCACTGTGCAGTTCTCAAGCAACGACCGACCCGCCACACCCAGCCCGCCAGCCACCACCCGAAGGCGACGCGGTACGCGACCAGTGACGACCCGAAGGCCACCACCCCCGACCCGGACCCCACACAAGGGACCCGACCAGGAGCACGACCCCGAGACAACAACCAACCGGCTGTTCCCTCAGGACCCAACAGCGTGCCAGACACACCACCGCACCAGGCAGCAACCGTTCCCACCCCCCGACCCGAAGACCGAAGGCGTACTAGGCGCCACCTGCCACAACAGCAGGCCATAGTCGATGTTCCACCCGTGAGCACCACCCCGCACACACTCGGCACGGGCATGGGCCTGGACACCTGCACCAACCCCACGACAGGGCCGGCCAGCTGCCAGATGCTCCTTAGAAAGGAGGTGATCCAGCCGCACCTTCCGGTACGGCTACCTTGTTACGACTTAGTCCCAATCGCCAGTCCCACCTTCGACGGCTCCCCCCCAAGGGTTGGGCCACCGGCTTCGGGTGTTACCGACTTTCGTGACTTGACGGGCGGTGTGTACAAGGCCCGGGAACGTATTCACCGCAGCGTTGCTGATCTGCGATTACTAGCGACTCCGACTTCATGGGGTCGAGTTGCAGACCCCAATCCGAACTGAGACCGGCTTTTTGGGATTCGCTCCACCTTACGGTATCGCAGCCCTTTGTACCGGCCATTGTAGCATGCGTGAAGCCCAAGACATAAGGGGCATGATGATTTGACGTCATCCCCACCTTCCTCCGAGTTGACCCCGGCAGTCTCCCATGAGTCCCCGGCATAACCCGCTGGCAACATGGGACGAGGGTTGCGCTCGTTGCGGGACTTAACCCAACATCTCACGACACGAGCTGACGACAACCATGCACCACCTGTACACCGACCTTACGGGGAGCACATCTCTGCACTTTTCCGGTGTATGTCAAGCCTTGGTAAGGTTCTTCGCGTTGCATCGAATTAATCCGCATGCTCCGCCGCTTGTGCGGGCCCCCGTCAATTTCTTTGAGTTTTAGCCTTGCGGCCGTACTCCCCAGGCGGGGCACTTAATGCGTTAGCTGCGGCACGGAACCCGTGGAATGGGTCCCACACCTAGTGCCCAACGTTTACGGCATGGACTACCAGGGTATCTAATCCTGTTCGCTCCCCATGCTTTCGCTCCTCAGCGTCAGTTGCGGCCCAGTGACCTGCCTTCGCCATCGGTGTTCCTCCTGATATCTGCGCATTCCACCGCTACACCAGGAATTCCAGTCACCCCTACCGCACTCTAGTCAGCCCGTACCCACTGCAAGCCCGAGGTTGAGCCTCGAGTTTTCACAGCAGACGCGACTAACCGCCTACGAGCTCTTTACGCCCAATAATTCCGGACAACGCTTGCGCCCTACGTATCACCGCGGCTGCTGGCACGTAGTTAGCCGGCGCTTCTTCTGCAGGTACCGTCACTTTCGCTTCTTCCCTGCTGAAAGAGGTTTACAACCCGAAGGCCGTCATCCCTCACGCGGCGTCGCTGCATCAGGCTTGCGCCCATTGTGCAATATTCCCCACTGCTGCCTCCCGTAGGAGTCTGGGCCGTGTCTCAGTCCCAGTGTGGCCGGTCGCCCTCTCAGGCCGGCTACCCGTCGTCGCCTTGGTAGGCCATCACCCCACCAACAAGCTGATAGGCCGCGAGCCCATCCCCCACCGATAAATCTTTCCACACCCCCACATGCGCAGGAATGTCATATCCGGTATTAGACCCCGTTTCCAGGGCTTATCCCAGAGTGAAGGGCAGGTTGCTCACGTGTTACTCACCCGTTCGCCACTGATCCAACCAGCAAGCTGGTCTTCACCGTTCGACTTGCATGTGTTAAGCACGCCGCCAGCGTTCGTCCTGAGCCAGAATCAAACTCTCCGTCAATGTCTTGCGCCACCCGATCCGAAAACCAGGCAACAAACATTACGAACGGTCCGAACGGACCAAGATTCGGCTTCAATCAAGGACCCACCACCCACGGGGTGGACGGCAGATCCCCATCTCAACCAACAACCCACCCGACAACATCAGGCAGGCCATATGGCATCGACTACTTGGCACACTGTTGAGTTCTCAAGGAACAGACGCGCATCCGTTCGTGATCTTTCGATCCGGCCCGGAGGCAACCTCTCTAACTTAGCGGATCCGGTTCCTCTCGTCAAACCGCTTGTCAGCGGTTCGTTGATCGGTCGGGCCCGCAGCCGGCGCGCCTCTCAATGCCGGCGACATGGTCGTCGGCTCGAGGAGCTCCGGGGGGCGTCACCTGCGGGACCAGCCATCGCGGTTCGATCCGCGGTGTCCGTTCCTCCCTGCCGGGCGACATCGAGAAGATTACGCAGCGGATGGCGCGGAGATCAAATCCGCGGCTGCGTGACGCCGGTCACCGCGCGCGGATACCCATGATCATGCGGATCCGGCACCCTGCGGCGGCCCCGAGGGGCCAGCACGGCACGGTCGGCGGCTGTTCGGCGTGCCCGGAACGACTCGTCGCGCGCGGTGACCCGACGGGTCGATGAGCGGTCGCGCGCCAGGAACGTCCCGCATGCACGAGGCCGGCCCCCGCAGTGGGGGCCGGCCTCGTGTCCGGATGACGAGCGGGTCGGGCCCGCGTCCGTCCGGCATCGCGCTCGGACGGCGCCGGCGGGTCAGGCTCGTCGGCTCGTCTGCGCCTGGCCAGCTCGCGGCATGGTCCGCGTCGCCGTCGGTGCCCTCGTCAGTAGGTGCCCTCGTCAGTACAGGGCGCTCGCCATGGCGCGGCGGGCGGCCACGACGCGCGGGTCCTCGCCGCCGACGACGTCGAACAGCTCGACCAGCCGGACCCGGACCCGCTCGCGGTCGTCGCCCGCGGTCGCACGCAGGAGGTCGACCAGGCGCTCGAACGCGTCGCCCACCTTCCCGCCCAGCACGTCGAGGTCCGCGACCGCGAGCTGCGCGTCCACGTCGGTCGGGCGGTCCGCCGCGGCTGCCCGCACCGCGCCGAGGTCCGCGTCACGCGTGCGGGCCAGCAGCCCCACCTGCGCGAGCCCCGCACGCGCGTCGTGGTCCCGCGGGTTCTCCCGCAGCGCCTGCTCGTACGCGGCGCTCGCCGCCTCGAGGTCGTCGCGCTCGATCGCGTCGTACGCCGCCTGGTGCAGCGGCGGCAGCTCGGGCTCGGGCTCCTCCTGCGACACCTCGCGCGGCGTCACCGTCCCGGTCAGGCCGTTCGCCTGTGCGGCCTGCAGGACCTGGTCGATCACCGGGCGGATCTGCTCGCGCGGCGCCGGACCCTGGAACAGCGGGACGGGCTGCCCTGCCAGCACCGCCGCGACCATCGGGGCCGACTGCGCCCCGAACGCCTGCGCGATCTGCGGGTTCGCGTCGAGGTCGACCCGGGCGAGCAGCCACCGGCCCCCGTCCTCGTCCGCCAGCGCGGCCAGGTCCGCGACGACCTGCTGGCTGGCCTCGGACCACGTCGCCCACAGGACCACCAGGACCGGGTACTGGGTCGAGTGGCGCACCAGCTCGGGGAACGACGCCTCGTCGACGTCGACGACGTACGCGCCGGGCGTCGGCAGCCCGCCGGGCGTGCCGGGCGGCGGGGTGGGCTTCGCGAGGGCAGACAGGTCGACGGCCCCCCTCGCGTCGAGCCGGGGTCCCTGGGGGTCGTTCAGTGCCATCGCGTCGTCCTTCGTCGTGCCTGTGTCCGCCACGCGTCGCCCACGGACGACGCGATCCTGTCAGGAAGCGGTCGCCGCCGTCACCACGAGCTCGCCCGCGAGCACGCGCACCTGCGCGTCCGAGCCCGACGGGGGCACGTACAGGACGACGACGCCCGTGTACGTGCGCTTGAACTCCTTGGTCGCCGTGCTCGTTCCCGCGAGCGCTGCGTAGAACGGGTCCGAGAGCGGGAGCGACGAGCCCTCACCCGTGATCGTCATGCGCGCGACCGCGGTGAACGAACCCGTGACGATCGCGCCCCCGTCGACCGTGCGCAGCGACGCCACCGGCACCGGGTCCACCGCGTAGCTCGTCGCGGCCTCGCCGACCTTGCCCATGGACGAGCGGTCCTGCGCGCGGACCTTCGCCATCTCGTCGACCAGCGGGCTGTCCGCGAACTGCTCGGCGTACTCCGAGGCGTCGGCGTTCGCCGTGACGTCCATGAAGCGCTCGAGCGCCTCGGCGGGCGTCATCGTCAGGCTGTCGTCGTCGGCCGCGAGCTCCTCGGACCCTTCGTCCGCGGGCGCCGTCGCCGGCATCTGCGCGCCGGGCATCAGGCGCGCCCAGCCCCACAGCTTGTACACCGCACGGGGTGCGTCCTGCCTCAGGACGAGGATGCGCTGGGCCTGCAGGTCCTCGGGCTGCTCGGTCACGACGAGCTGCGTGCGCGACCACGCCGTCGTCTGCGGCACCACCATCGCGAGGGCCGACGTCGGCAAGGACGTCGGCTGCTTGGCGCCGTCGGTCGCCGACGCGCGCACGTACTCCGCGGTGCGCATGGACAGCGCCGGGCCCTCGACGCGCGGCTCGAGCGCGGCGGCGTCCAGCTTCTCGTCGGCGGTCGAGAGCACGTCGCCCAGCGCGGTCAGCACGCGCTCGGACTGCGGCACGGACAGCGCGGCGGGGGCCACCGCGGGGGCGGCGGGTGCGGCGGGCTGCGGGAGCTCGGGCGCGCACGCGCCGACGAGCAGCGCGAGCGTCGCCGTGGCGGTGACGCCGACGAGTCGACGAGGCGCGGACGTCCGTCGTGCGGTCATCGCTGTCCCTCCTGCGGCTGCGCGCCCTCGTCGTCCGTGCCCGGTGCGGCCGGCAGGCCCCACGCCCGGCGCCACGCGTCGGCGCGTGACCCTGCCGTCTCACCTGCTCGCTCGTCGGCGGGCTGCGTCCCCGCGTCGGGGCCCGGTGCGGTGGGCGTGTGCGGGACCCAGCCGCCGGGGCTCGGCAGCACCGGCCCGGCGCCCGACGGGGACGTCGGGGCGGGCGGGCTGACCGCGCCGGTGGGAGCGGTCGGGCCCGCGGGGGTCCGGGCGCCGAGCCACGACGGGCGGGTCCGGCCGGTGTGGTCCGCGGCGGCCGCACCGGACGGGGCCGGAGCGGCAGCGTTCGGAGACTGGACGTTCGGAGACTGGGCGTTCGGCGCCTGGGCGTTCGGGGCCGGAGCGCTCGGCGCACCCGCGTGGCCCGGCCGCCCGCCGGTGGGCGACGTCGCCGAGGACGACGGCAGAGCACCGACGGGGTAGCCCGTCGCCGCGACCGGCGCGGGCCGGCCGGGGCGCGCGCCGGGCGTCGACGGTGCCGGGTTCGCGCCGGGCCGGGGCGGCTGCGGAGCGGACGGCCCGGGGCCGGCGGGGCGCGACGTGGGCGCAGCCGACGGTGCGGCGCCTGCGGTGTCGTGGACGACGGGGATCGCCGAGGTGGGCGTCGAGCTGCCGCGCAGCGCGCGACGGCTCGGCGGACGCTGGTCCCCGGACGGTGCCGCGGGGCCGATCGCCATGGTCGCGGCCGCCCTGCCCTCGGGACCGCCGGTGGTGGTCGCCTCCGGCGCCGACGCCGCGGCGGACGAGCTGACGGGCGCCGACGAGGCCGTGCGCGCGTCGTCGGGACGCGTCACGGTCGCGGCGCCAGGGGCAGCGGACCCTGCGGTGGCAGGCCCGGGGGTGAGCGGCGGGATCGGCGTCAGGGCGGGGGTCGCGGAGTGGCGTCCCTCCTCGTGCGGGGGGTGGACCGTCTGCTGCGGGCCGGTCACGCGCGGGACGCCGCCGGTGGGCGGCCGGCCGGACCGGGCCGCCTCCTGCGCCTCGCGGATCTGGCGGCGGGTGAGCGGCTGCCCCTCGGCCGCGGCCACCGGGACGCTGCCGGTGTGCACCGGCTCCCAGCTGCCGGTGCGGCGCGAGGACCAGTCACGCAGCAGGACGACCCCGGCCGCCGCGACGAGCAGCGCACCGACGACCACGCACGGCCACAGCCACGGGGTCGTCACGACGCGCGGCCAGGAGATCTCGAGGGTCGGCTCGACCTCGCCGCGGCTCACCGCGAGCAGGCTCCACCGTCCCGGCTGCGCGGGCCACACGAGCTCGGCGCTGCCGTCGCCCGTCGCCTGCGCCACCCAGTTGTCGTTGCCCGCGGGGCTGGCCTGCGTGGGGGTGGCGGGAGCCTTCGCGTCGGCGGTCGCCTTCCCGGTCGGCGCGGCGGATGCCGCCGACGAGGCGGCGCTCGTCGCGGCCGCGGTCGCGGCAGCCTTCGGCGACCCGGTCGCGGCGGGCGTCGACGCGGGAGTCGGCGCGTCGGTGGGGACGGCTGCCGGGTCCGGCTCGCCCGTCGTCGTCGCGAGGCGGTCCCAGGCCGACAGCCCCGTGACGCGCGTGTAGGCGTCGGAGCCGACCCACCCGTCGACGTCGGTGTCGCGGCCCACCACGACGACGACCTCGGCGCCGTCGGAGGCCGTCACCCGCACGGTCGCGGGGTCGCCGCCGAGCTCGAGGACGCCGGGGTCGGTGACGACGACGTGCGACGACGCGGTCGTCGTCGCGACCATCACGTCGTCGGCACGCCACACCGTCGCCGATGCGACACCGAGGCCGATGACGACCAGTCCGACGACGCCGGCGGCGGCCGTGATCACTCGCTTGCGCACGCACAGTCCTCTCGGGCGGAGACGCCCAGGATAGGCGCAGGACCGCGAACCGCGACGACACGACCGGGCATATCCGGGCATTCCGGGCAGCGCCGACGACGACCTGCACATCCTGTCCACACGACGGCGACACCCTGCCCGCCACCAGGCGCGGGCACCGGGCCGCCCCCGGGGCCGAGCGTGAGCCGGGCACCGGGCCCGTCACCAGGCCGACCACCGGCACCCCGACCGCAGCCACTATCCTGGCGCAGGGCCCGGAGCCGCCGTCCACGCGCGCCGGCGGCTCGGCGACATCGCCATCAGCCCGGCCCACGCCACCGAGGAGGAAGTCTCGTGCCCGAAGCCCGGCCGCAGTTCCCCGTCGTCAACTTCCGCGGGTACGAGCGTGAGGCCGTCGACGCCCGGATCGCGAGCCTCGAGCAGGCGCTCGCGGACACCCGCGCCCAGGTCGAGGCCCTCGACTCCAAGTCCCTGCAGATCGCGGGCGAGCTGTCCGAGGCGCACCGTCAGCTGCGCGAGGCCGAGCGGCCCACGTACTCCGGCCTGGGCTCGCGGATCGAGCAGCTCCTGCGGTCCGCCGAGGAGCAGTCGTCCGACGTCGTCACGCAGGCCAACGCGCAGGCCGCGGACGCGCTCGCGCGGGCCAAGCTCGCCGCCGGCCAGCTGCGCGCCCGCGCCGAGAACGAGGTCGCCGAGCTGCTCGCGACCGCGCGCCGCGAGGCGGAGGAGGTCCGCTCGACCGCCGCGACCGAGGCGGAGAGCACGCTCGTCGCCGCACAGCGCCGGGCCGAGGAGCTCGTCGGATCCGCGGAGCGCGAGGCCGCCCGCATCCAGAGCGCCATCACGACCGAGGAGTCGGAGCGCCGCACGACGCTCGAGCGTGAGCTGGGGACGCTGCGCGCGACGGTCGAGCACGAGGCGACGCAGCTGCGTGTGGCGACCGAGCGCACCGCGAGCGAGCTGCGCGCACGCACCGAGGCCGAGACGACCGCGCTGCGCGACGAGGCCGACCGGTACGCGCAGGACCTGCGGCAGACGGCCGACGAGGAGACGACGAACCTGCGCACGCGCACCGAGGCCGAGGCCGCGGCGCTGCGGGCGGAGGCCGAGCGGTACTCCGCCGAGCTGCGCGCGACCGTCGCGGTCGAGGCCGCGCAGGTGCGGCAGGAGGCCGAGAACGCGGCGACCACGCTGCGCACCCAGGCGCAGGAGTTCGCCGACAGCACGCGCGCCGCGGCGGAGCGCGACGCCACCGCGCTCCAGCAGCGCGTCGCCGCCGAGGTCGCGGCGCTGCGCACCGAGGCGGACCAGTACTCGGCGTTCGTGCGCGCCCAGGCCGACCGGGAGACGGGTGAGCTGCGGGCGAGCGTGAACGACGAGGTCGCGGCGCTGCGCCAGCAGGCCGACCAGGCGGTCGTGCTCGCCCGCACCGAGGCCGAGCAGTACGCGGCGGAGGTCCGCGCCGCGGCCGAGCGCGAGGCCGCCGAGCTGCGCGAGCGCGTCGCGTCCGAGACCACGCACCTGCGCGAGAGCACCGAGCGAGAGACCACCGAGCTGCGGGAGACGACGACGCGCGAGGCGGCGGAGCTGCGCGCGACGACCGAGCGCGAGACGCGCGAGCAGCGCGAGCAGACGCGCCTCGACACCGAGCGTGTCCTCACCGAGGCGCGTCGTTCCGCGGGCGAGACGTTCGCGAACGCCAAGGCGCGCGCCGACGAGCTCGTCCGCGAGGCCGAGCAGCGCCTCGCGGACGCCGAGCTGGAGATCGCGTCGCGCCGCGAGGCGAGCGAGCGTGAGGACGCGGCCCGGCACGACGCCGCGCGCGCCGAGACCGAGCGTCTCGTGCGGGACGCCGAGGCACACGCGGCCGACGCCGAGGAGCGCGTCGCCAAGGCGCTCGTGCACGCCGAGAAGGTCCGCGTGGACGCCGAGACGCACGCCAAGGAGCTGCTCGCGAACGCGCGGCGGAACGCCGACAAGGTCGTCGCGGAGGCGCGCGAGCACGCCGAGAAGCAGATCTCGGAGGCCATGACCGAGTCCGAGCGCGAGCGGACGACCGCGGCACGCCAGGTCGAGGACCTCAACCGGCAGCGGGAGTCGATCACGACGTACCTCGACGAGCTGCGCGGCCTGCTGGGCAGCGAGCCCACGAGCGCGTCGGTCGAGCGGGCGCGGCGCGCCGAGGCCGAGTTCGCGGCGGCCAACGGCCCCGCAGCGACGGCGACCGCAGCGGCTGCGTCGGCCGCGCCCGCGGCGCCGGAGCGTACGACGCCCCCGGCGGCGAAGTCCCCGGCCCCCGCCCGGCCCGCGGCGAAGGCGCGCGCGAAGTCGCGGCCCGCGCCGCTGTCCGCCGCACCCGCACCGGTCGCGGTCGACGACCCCGCGCCGGAGCCGGCCGACGAGCCGAGCAAGGACGCCGCCGAGGAGCAGAGCGGCCCCGCGCCCGCGGAGCAGGTCGACGCCCAGGCCACGGCTCAGGGCGACGGGCAGACCGACGGGGTCGCGGAGGCCGAGGCCGACGGCGAGCGCCCGCAGGACGCCCCGGACGGCGCGGCCGAGCCGGCCGACGACACGGCCGCCGCGCAGCACGACGACGAGGCACGCAGCGACGCGGACGACGAGCAGGTCGGCTCGCGCTGAGGCCGCAGCGGCGGCCGTCCCGACCGGGCCGGCCGCCGTCCCGCGTCGGACGGACACCTCGTCGGACGCAGGACGACCGCCCCGACCCTCAGGTCCGGGCGCCCGACGACCGATCAGGACGGTCATGAGCGACACCGACGCCGCGCGCTGGCGCGCCGAACGCCGTGAGGCCGCGCACGCGCACGCGGAGGCGCTGCGCCAGCGGCGCGAGTCGGAGTCCGCGCAGGCCCGCGCGATGATCACCGAGTTCCTCGCGCACGCGCGTGAGCACGGCCCGCAGCCCGAGCCGCTGCGCGTGCGCACGTACGACGGCCGCGCCCGCTACCGCACGCCGCTGCACGGCTGGTACCTGCGGTTCGACGAGACCGTCGCGATCGACACCGACGGCGAGTTCTACGTGCTGCGCACTCCCCCGAGCGTCGTCGGCCGGTTGCGCGGCGTGCGCCCCGAGCCGTCCGACCCGCCGCTCGTCATCGGTGCGGGCGGCAAGGACGGCGAGTCGATCGACATGAGGGACGCGCTCGCGCGGCTGCGCACGGAGGGCTGAGCGGGCCCGGCGTCGACGACGTCAGGACGACACCGCTCGCTGCACCAGGTCGTCGAGGGCGGCCGCCACCGCGCCGGGCTGCTCGACCGCCGACATGTGGCCCGAGCGCGGCACGACGACGAGCTGCGCGTCGCGCGCCGACGAGGCGAGGTGCTCGGCCGCCGCGACCGGCGTCACCGCGTCCTCGTCACCGACCACCACCACCACCGGGCCGTCGAACGCCGCGAGGACGTCCGTGCGGTCGGGCCGCGACGCCATCGCGCGCTGCGCCCACGCGACCCCGGCGGGCGACTGCTCGTCGATCCAGGCAGCGAGCTGCGCGGTGACGTCCGGCCGCGCGGCGCGCGTCGACTCGCCCACGAGCGTCGTCGCCATGCCGCGGACCGGGTCGACCGTGCCCGTCGACTCCGCCTCGTCGGCGATCCGCAGGCGGTTGGCGCGCGCGTCGGCCGTGTCCGCGGTCGACTTGGTGTCGACCAGGCCGAGCGCCGCGACGAGGGGCGCGTGCCGCTCCGCGAGCGCGAGCGCGACGTAGCCGCCCATCGAGAGCCCGACGACGACCGCGCGCGTCACCCCCGCCTCGGCGAGATCGGCCGCGACCCGGTCCGCCGCGGCCTCGACCGACGGCTCCGGCAGGTCCGCGTCCGCACCCGCCGCGCCCGGCAGGTCGGCCGCGAGCACGCGGTGCGGCGCGGTGAGGCGTCCCGCGACCGCGGTCCACATGCGGTGGTCGAGCGGGAAGCCGTGCAGCAGCACGACCGCCAGGTCGTCCCCGCCGTCCCGCAGCACGTGCAGCGTCATGCGTCCTCCTCGCGCGCGTCGCCGCGCTCGTCGTCGGCGCCGTCCACGGGCGTGCCCGTCCCGGTCGTCGCGGTCGTCGACGGCCCGTCCCAGGTCGTCGGCAGCGGCGCGTGCCCCGGCAGGACGTGCGCGACCACCTCGTCGAGCACGCGCCGCACGGCCGGCTCGCCGACCCACAGGTGCTTGGCCCCGTCCACACCGATGACCTCGGCCTGCGGCACGCGCGCGAACCGGGCGCGCGCCTCGTCGGGACGCAGGTAGTCGTCCAGCTCGGGCACGAGCACGACGAGCGGACGGCCGAACTCGGCCCACGCGTCGAGGTCCGCGTCGCTCGCGCGGTGCAGCGGCGGCGAGAGCAGGATCGCGCCCTCGACCGACGGGTCGTGCCCGTGCATGAGCGCGAGCTCCGTGCCGAACGACCAGCCGACGAGCCACCGGCGCGGCAGGTCGTGGAACTCCGCGTACTCGATCGCCGCCGCGACGTCGAAGCGCTCACCCCGGCCCTCGTCGAACGACCCCTCGCTGGTGCCGCGCGGGCTCGACGTCCCGCGCGTGTTGAACCGCAGCACGGCGAGGTCCGCGAGCGCGGGCAGCCGCCAGGCCGCCTTGCGGTACACGTGCGAGTCCATGTAGCCACCGTGCGTGGGCAGCGGGTGCAGCGTCACGAGCGTCGCGGCGGGCGTCGCGGGTCCGCCGTCCGGGCCGAGCGGGCGGGCGAGCTCGCCGACGAGCGTGAGCCCGTCCGCCGTGTGCAACTCGACGTCCTCGCGGTACGCGGGCAGGACGGTCAGGGAGCGGATCTGGGTGGGACCAGCGGTGGTCGCGCCGGCGTCGGTGGCCGGGTCCGGGGTCGGGGTCGTGGTGCTCATCCCGACGAGCCTATGCCGTGCCCCCGGCCGTGCGCGCGGGGCCCCGGACCAGCGCGGTGGCGTGCTCGAGCACCACCGCGACGCCGTCGTCGACGTTGGCGGGGCACGTGTGCCGTGCACCGGCACGCACCTCGTCGTACGCGTTCGCCATCGCGAACGAGTGGCCCGCCCACGCCAGCATCGGCAGGTCGTTGGGCGCGTCGCCGCACGCCCAGACGTCCTGCGCGCGCACCCCACGCTGCTGCGCCCACGCGGCGAGCGCACCCGCCTTCGTCACGCCGCGCGCGCTGACCTCCCCGAGCCCCACGGCACCCGAGTCGGCGACGAGCGCCGCGCTGCCGACCGCCCGCTGCACGACGGTCGCGTGCCCCGTGCCGTGGTCGGCCCGCGTGCGCACGAGCAGCTTGAGCGTCGAGTCGGTCAGGACGTCCTCGATGCGGTCCGCGACGGGGTACCGCTCGGGCAGCACGTGCGCGTCGACGTAGCCGCGCTCGGCGGCGAAGCCGTGCACGCTCTCGACCGCGAGGTGCACCTCCCCGAGCGCGTCCCGCAGCCTGCGGGCGAGCGCGCCGACGAGCGTGGCGGGCATGCCGTTCTCGGCGAGCACGCGACCGGTGGCGACCTCGACGACCGCGGCGCCGTTCGCGCAGATCGCCACGCCGTGCCCGGCGACGTGCGACGCGAGGTCCGAGAGCCAGCGCGGCGGGCGCGCGGTCACGAACACCACCTCGATCCCCGCGTCCTCGGCGGCGCGCAGCGCGGTGGCCGTCCGCGGCGACACGGCGCCCGCCGGGTCGAGCAGCGTGCCGTCGAGGTCGGTCGCGAGCAGGCGCGGCGCGCGCGTGGGCCAGGTCGCGGCGGGGCCCGCGGTCACGTCACGCCCCCCTCGTCGGGCGACGGGCGGCGCCACGCGTCGTCGGGCCGCGGCGGCCGCGCGCCTCGAAGCACGCCGCGTGCCAGTGCCGCCGGTCCTCGACGCCGGCACCGCGCCAGTCGTCGGTCCGCCACGCGACGACGTGCGCCGTGCCCGCGGGGACCGGCTGGTCGCAGCCCGGGCAGCGGTAGTCGCGCTCGCCGCCGCGCACCCGCTGCACGACCCACTCCCCGTCCGGTCCGTCCTGGACCGTGCGCCCGCCCGTGGCCCGGTGCACGTCGAGCGGGACGTGCTCGGCGCCGTAGGGGCGCTTGGTCGAGCGGCGGGCCATGAGCCGATCCTCCCCGATGCGCGCACGGGACGACGAATCGTGACGACGAGCCCGACGACGAGCCCGACGACGAGCCCGACGACGAGCCCGACGACGAGCCCGACGACGAGCCCGACGACGAGCGTGCCCGGCGGCGCGTGCTGCGCCGCCGGGCACGGGTGGCTCGGGGTGACGAGGTGGCTCGACCGGGTCGAGCCGACGTCAGAGCGTCGCGGCCGACTCGATCGTCGGGATGGTGCGGGTGCGCACGAGCTCGGCGTACCAGCGACCCGAGTCCTTGACCGTGCGCTCGAGCGTGTCGTAGTCGACGCGCACGACACCGAACCGACGGTCGTAGCCGTAGGCCCACTCGAAGTTGTCCAGGAACGACCAGACGAAGTACCCGACGACGTCCACGCCCTTGTCGATGGCCTCGCCGACGGCGTCGATGTGGTCGTGCAGGTACGCGACGCGCTCGACGTCGTGCACACGACCGTCCTCGTCGACGGTGTCGTAGAACGCGGCGCCGTTCTCGGTGACGGCGAGCGGCAGGTTCGGGTAGCGCTCGTGCAGCTCGACGAGCAGCTCGACGAGACCCTCGGGCTCGATGTTCCAGCCCATCGCGGTGTGCGGGCCGGGCTGCGGGAGCCACTCGGAGTGGGTCGCGCCGACCCACGGCGAGTGGACCGACGAGCGGTGGCCGTCCGGGCCGGGCTTGCCGTCGCCGACCGGCGGCGTGCCGTACCGGACCCGGCCGGTGGAGTAGTAGTTCACGCCGAGCAGGGCGAGCGGCACCTTGATGAGGTCGAGGTCCCCGTCGAGCACGAACGACCAGTCGGTGATCGACTCCGTGTCCGCGAACACCTCCTTGGGGTACTCGCCGTCCACCACGGGGCGCAGGAACACCTCGTTGGCGATGGTGTCGACGCGGCGCTTGGCCTCGACGTCCGCGGGGTCGTCGCTCGCGGCGCGCGTCACGTGGAGGTTGAGCGTGATGGAGATGGGCGTGTCCTCGCCGAGCACGTCCTTGATCGCCCGCGCGGCGAGGCCGTGCGCGAGGTTGAGGTGGTGCACGGCGCGCAGCGCCTTCTCGTCGTCCGTGACGCCGGGGGCGTGCACGCCGCTCGCGTAGCCGAGGAACGCCGAGCACCACGGCTCGTTGAGGGTCGTCCACAGGTGCACGCGGTCGCCCAGCACCTCGGCGACCTTGCGCGCGTACTCCTCGAAGCGCAGCGCGGTCTCGCGGTTGGCCCAGCCGCCCGCGTCCTCGAGCGGCTGCGGGAGGTCCCAGTGGTACAGCGTGACGACGGGCTTGATGCCCGCGGCGACGAGCCGGTCGACGAGGTCGGAGTAGAACGCGAGGCCGGCCTCGTTGAACTCCCCCGAGCCCGTCGGCTGGATGCGCGGCCACGCCAGCGAGAAGCGGTACGCCTCGAGGCCGAGCTCGGCCATGAGCGCGACGTCCTGCTCGACGCGGTGGTAGTGGTCGGCGGCGACGTCGCCGGTGTCGCCGCCCAGCACCTTGCCGGGCGTGCGGGAGAACGTGTCCCAGATCGACGGGCCACGGCCGTCGACGTCGACGGCGCCCTCGATCTGGTAGGACGCGGTGGCCGAGCCCCACAGGAAGTCGGCGGGGAACTGGCGGCCGGACGGACGCGTCGTGGTCATGGCTGGGTCCTTCGGTGGCTGGGCGCGCCCCGCGGTGACCGGGCGGGGGCGGTACGGGGTGGTGCGCAGTACGGGCGCCGGAACCGGTTCCGGCGGGATCGAATCGTTACGATACCCGACGAGCGGCCGTCGGACCAGCAGCGGCCGCCCGTCGAGAGACGATACGTCCTCAGCCCCGGGGGGCGGCCAGCTCCACGACGACCTCCGCGACGCCCGCGGGCGCACTCGCCGTCACCGCACCCGACTCGCGCCCGCGCTCCACGCTGACGTGCCACGGCGCGCTCGTGCCCTGCGCGATCACGCGCACGCGCTCCCCGACCCGCTCGACCGTGAACCACACGGGGTCGCCGCCCGACGACGACGGCACGCGCGTGCGGCTGCGGTGACCGTCGGGCAGGTCGAACAGACGCAGCGTCAGGCCGTCCGCCCAGTCGCCGTCCGGCCGGTCGGTGTGCGCGGCGAACGGCAGCACCGTGCCGGGCCGCACGTACAGCGGGAGCGAGCTGAAGCCGTGCTCCTCCCGCACCCACCGGGGGCCGGTGACCTGCGACCCGTCGAGCAGCGACGTCCACGTCCCGTCCGGCACGTACACGTCCACGTCGCCCTCGGCCGAGAAGACCGGCGCGACGAGCAGCGAGTCGCCCAGCATGTACTGCGTGTCGACCGTGGCCGCGCCGCGGTCGGTCGGGAACTCCAGGACCATCGGGCGCATCACCGGCACGCCCTGCTCGTGCGCCTGCTCCCCCAGCTCCGCGAGGTACGGCATCAGCCGGTGCTTGAGGTGGGTGAACGTGCGCGTGACGTCCACCGCCTCGTCGTCGAACGCCCACGGCACGCGGTAGGAGTCCGAGCCGTGCAGACGGCTGTGCGAGGACAGCAGCCCGAACGCGACCCAGCGCTTGAACACCGCCGGGTCCGGCCGGCCCTCGAAGCCGCCGATGTCGTGGCTCCAGTACGCGAACCCCGACGAGGCGAGGGACAGGCCGCCGCGCAGCTCCTCCGCCATCGACTCGAACGTCGACTCGCAGTCGCCGCCCCAGTGCACGGGGAACTGCTGGCCGCCCGCCGTCGCCGACCGGGCGAACAGCACCGCCTCACCCTCGCCGCGCTCCGCCTCGAGCAGCTCGAACACCGCGCGGTTGTACAGGTGCGTGTAGTAGTTGTGCATCCGGTGCGGGTCGCTGCCGTCGTGCCACACGACGTCCGTCGGGATCCGCTCGCCGAAGTCGGTCTTGAACGCGTCCACCCCCTGCCCCAGCAGCTCGCGCAGGTAGCCGGTGAACCACGCCACGGCGTCCGGGTTGGTGAAGTCGACGAGCGCCATGCCCGCCTGCCACATGTCCGTCTGCCACACCGAGCCGTCCGCGCGCGTCACCAGGAACCCGCGGTCCCTGCCCTCGTCGAACAGCCGCGAGCGCTGCGCGATGTACGGGTTGATCCACACGCAGATGCGCAGGCCCCGGGCCTTGAGCCGGGACAGCATGCCCACCGGGTCCGGGAACGTCGCCGGGTCCCACACGAAGTCGCTCCAGTGGAACTCGCGCATCCAGAAGCAGTCGAAGTGGAAGACGGACAGCGGCAGGTCGCGCTCCGCCATGCCGTCCACGAACGACGTGACCGTGGCCTCGTCGTAGCTCGTGGTGAACGACGTGGACAGCCACAGCCCGTACGACCACGCGGGGACGCGCGCGGGGCGGCCCGTGAGCGCGGTGTACTTGCGCAGGATCTCCTTGGGGCTCGGCCCGTAGATCAGGTAGTAGCGCAGGGTCTGGCCCGCGACCGAGAACTGCGTCCGGGAGACCACCTCGGTGCCGACCTCGAACGACACGCGCCCCGGGTCGTCGACGAACACGCCGTAGCCCGCGTCCGACAGGTAGAACGGCACGTTCTTGTACGCCTGCTCGCTCGCCGTACCACCGTCGGCGTTCCAGATGTCGACGCTCTGGCCGTTCTTGACGAACGGTCCGAACCTCTCCCCCAGCCCGTACACGTGCTCGCCGACGCCCAGCGAGAGCTGCTCGTGGACGTACGCGTCACCCGCCGCGTCGGTCACGACGCCGATGCTGCGCGGGGTCGACGACGTGAGCACCCGCCCGCCGCCGGAGAACTGCACGCCCCACGCGCCCTCGGTGCGCACGGTCGCCGTGAGCGCGCCGGAGCGCACCTCGGCCGTGCCCGTGCCCGGCTCGTGCGTGATCTTGAGGTCCGGTGTGCCGCCCGCGACCTCGAAGCGCGGGCCGCGGTCCGTGCCGCCGCGGTGGTGGTCGACCTGCACCCCGATCACGTCGTCGAGCGGCGAGGTGAACGTCACCGTGACGAGCGGGCGGTTGAGGGTGTCGCCGCGCGTCGTCAGCGGTGCGGTCGAGGACCACACCGTGAGCCGGTCGTCGTCGACCCGCACGTCGGCGACGTCGCGGGGGCGCAGCACCTGCACCCCCGGCAACGGGAGCCAGTAGCCGTCGGTGAACTTCATCGCAGTGCTCTCTCTCGTCGAGGACGACGGGTGGTGTCGGGGCGGGGCGGGTCAGCCGGGCGGGGCCGACGCGACACCCGCGACGACCGCCGCCCCGCCGGGGGGCAGACGCAGGACGCCGTCGTGGACGGGCACGCCGAGCAGGTCGCGCGCACCCGGGACGAGCTCGACCGCCCGCTCGTCGCCGGCGTGGTTGAGCAGGAGCACGAGGTCGCCGCGCTGCGCGACCTCGACGCCGTCGGGGACGAGCGGCAGCGGGCCGTGCACGCCGGCGGCGGCCGCGCAGTCGAGCACGACACGGTCCAGGACCGCCGGGTCCGGGAGCGTCGAGACGTACCAGGCCTGGCCGCCGCCGGGCAGCACGCGGCGGGTCACCGCGGGCGCGCCCGCCAGGTCCGCCCCGTCGTACGTCGCGAGCACCTGCGCGTCACGCGCCTCGAGCCGCTCCGACCACACGTGCGCCCGGTGGTCGCCGTACGTCGCGCTGCGCAGCGCGACGCCCGCGTCGGGCAGCGGCCGCCACTCCTCGCCCGCGACGCCGAGCACGTCCGTCCAGGGCCCGGGGAACGGGCCCGTCCGCACGCGCGTCGTCGGGTCCTGCACGCCGCTGAACGGCCCGACGAGGAGCACGCCGCCCCGCCGCGGGACGTGCGCGATCGCGGCTGCCGCCCGGTCCGCGACCAGCGGCAGGGCGGGGACGACGACGAGGTCGTACGCGTCGAGGTCCGCGTCCGACGGCACGACGTCGGTCGCGACGCCCGCGCGCCACAGGGGGCGGTGGTACGCCTCGAGCTGCGCGACGACGTCCAGGCGGTCCGACGGCCGCGCGGGCAGCCCGCCCGCCCACAGCGCGGGCCAGTCGAAGACGAGGGCCGCGCGCGCCGGGACGCGGGTGCCCACCAGGTCGCCCAGCAGCGCGAGCACGCGGCCCTGGTCCCGGACCGCCCGGTGCAGGTGCGTGTCCGGCCCGGCATGCGGGAGCAGCGCCGAGTGGAAGCTCTCCGCGCCCGCGGCGGACTGGCGCCACTGGAAGTAGCAGACGCCGTCGGCGCCGTGCGCGACCGCGCGCAGCGAGTCCTGCAGCATCTGCGCGGTCGTCTTGGGGACGTTGTGCGGGCGCCAGTTCACGGCCCCCGCCGCCTGCTCCATGAGCAGCCACGGCGCACCACCGGCCACGCCGCGCGTCAGGTCGTGCGTCAGCGCCGCGCGCGCCGGGCTGGTCGGGTCCTGCGGGTCGCCGTAGTGGTCGTCGGACACGACGTCGAGGTCGGCGGCCCACGAGTGCTGGTCGACGCCGCCGAAGAAGCCCATGGCGTTCGTCGTGACCGGCGCGTCGGAGCCCGCGCGCAGCACGGCGGCCTGCTCGCGGTACAGGGTCAGCAGCTGGTCGGACGTGAAGCGCCGCCAGTCCAGCAGCTGCGCGGGGTTGTGCAGGTAGGGCGCGGCGCGCGGCGGCACGACCTCGTCGAACGTGCGGTACCGCTGGCTCCAGAACGCCGTGCCCCACGCGTCGTTCAGGGCGTCCACGTCGCCGTACCGGGCGGACAGCCAGCGGCGCAGCCGCGCGGCGCACAGGTCGCAGAAGCACTCCTGGCCGAACTCGTTGCCGACGTGCCACATCGCGAGCGCGGGGTGCCCCGCGTACCGGTCGACGAGCGTGGTCGCGACACGCAGCGCGGCCGCGCGGTACGCGGGCGCGCTCGGGCAGAAGTGGTTGCGCGACCCGACGGACATGCGCACGCCGCGCGCGTCGACCGCGGACGTCTCCGGGTGCAGCGCTGTGAGCCACGGCGGCGGCGACGCGGACGGGGTCGCGAGGTCGACCGCGACGTCGTGCTCGTGCAGCAGGTCCATGACCTCGTCGAGCCAGTCGAGGTCCCACGTGTCCTCGGCGGGCTGCAGCACGGACCACGAGAACACCCCGACGGTCACGAGCGAGACGTGCGCGTCGCGCATGAGCGCGACGTCCTCGCGCCACGTGGCGCGCGACCACTGCTCGGGGTTGTAGTCCGCGCCGTACAGCAGCCGACGACCACCGGGACGGTCGGTGAGGGACGCGAGGCCGCGGCGGGTGGGGGCGGTCATCGCGGTCCTCCTGGGCTGGGTGACGCGGCCGGGTGGTGGGGCGCCGGGGATGTCGGTCGGCATCGCGCCCGACGATCGTCGAAGCGCTTCAACGCGCGGTCGTCGATGATGCTAGCCACGCGCGAGCAGCGGCGTCCACAACCGGGCGTCCGGCGCGTGCGTTGGTGCGGGGACGCCGCGAGCGGGTGAATCGAAGCGATTAGTCGAGATCCACGATGAAGACGTTCGACACCGCGCCCCGCGGCATCGGTAGGATCCGCCGCATGGCCACGATCGCCGACGTCGCGAAGCTCGCCGGCGTCTCGTCGTCCACCGTCAGCTACGTGCTCTCCGGGAAGCGGCCCATCTCCGCCGCCACCCGCGCGCGCGTCGAGCGCGCGATCCGCGAGCTCGGGTTCAGCCCGCACGCGGGCGCCCGCGCGCTCGCGACCAACCAGACCAACGTGCTCGGGCTCGTCGTCCCGCTGCGCGCGCTCGAGACGAACTCCGCGACCGTCATGGAGATCGTCGCGGGCGTGCTCGCCGGGGCCCGTGAGCACGGCGACGACGTGCTGGTCCTCACCGACGAGGACGTCGCGGACGTGCACCGCCTCGCCGCCGGGTCGCGCGTCGACGCGCTCGTCCTCATGGACATCGAGCGCCACGACCCGCGGCTGCCCGTGCTCGCCGCGCTGCGCCAGCCCTCGATCCTCATCGGCGTGCCCAGCGACTCGCAGGGCCTGTCGTGCGTCGACCTCGACTTCACGGCCGCGGGCCGGCTCGCCGTACGGCACCTGACCGAGCACGGCCACCAGCGCATCGCGCTGCTGGGCGCGAGCGAGGCCGCGATCGCGCGCAGCGCCAACTACGCCGTGCGCATCATCGAGGGCTTCCGCGAGGAGGCGGGCCGCCTCGGCGTGCGGCACACCGTGGTGCCGCTCGAGGAGTCCTACCCGCAGGCCGCGGCCGCCGTCGCCCGCGCGCGCGCCGAGGTCGAGGGCGTCACGGCGTTCGTCGTGCACAACGAGGGCGCGCTGCCCGGGGTGCTCGACGCGCTCGCCCGCGAGGGCCTGCGCGTGCCCGAGGACGTCTCCGTGCTCGCGGTGAGCCCGACGCGGCTCGCCGCCCACCTGCCCGTCCCGCTGTCCGTCATCGACATCCCGTCCGTCGAGATCGGCCGCACCGCCGTCGCGATGGCCGTCGACCGGCAGGCTCGCCCCATGGCCGTCGAGACACGGCTGCTCGCCCCGCGGCTGCTCGAGCACGGCAGCTGCGCGGCACCGCCCGCGCCCTGAGCCCGTCGCGTCAGCCCGCACGGTCCACCAGGCCCGGCCCGAGCCGCGTCGCGCGACCCGCGCGCAGCCGCACCCGCCGGACCGTCCCCGCGTGCTCGACCTCGCGCTCCTCGTCGCGCCCCGGGTGCAGGACCACCTCGACGAGCCGCCCCGCCGACCAGCGCACGTCGAGCGTCAGCGCACCCGGCGCGCGGACGCCGACCACCGCGCCGTCGGGCCACGACGGTGGCAGCGCGGGCAGGACACGCACGCGCGTACGCGTCGCGGACACGAGCGCCTCCGCGATCGCGGCCACCAGCCCGAGGTTGCCGTCGACCTGGAACGGCGGGTGCGTCGAGAACAGGTTCGGCAGCAGACCGCCCGCGGTCGGGCCGTCGCCGCGCGCCGGCAGGAGGGCGTCCGCGAGCACCGACTCCAGCCCGGGACCGTCGCCGAGGCGCGCGCGCAACGCGGCCTTCCAGGCCATCGACCACCCGGTCGACCCGGGGCCGCGCGCGTCCAGGCTCGCGCGCGCCGCCTCGGCGACGTGACGTCCGGACCCGGGCACGGCGGGGCCGGACGCGTGCTCCCGCGGCGACCGTGCGGTGTCGCCGAGGAGCTCGTCGAGCGGGTACAGCCCGACGAGGTGGGAGAGGTGCCGGTGGTGCGGGTCCCGCGCGGGCGCGTCGTCGGGCCACTCGCGCAGCAGGCCGCCCGCACCGGCACCCGGACGCGGCAGACGCTCGAGCGCGTCCGCCCAGCGCGGCACCAAGGGCTCGTCGAGCCCGAGCACGTCGACCGCCTCGAGGCAGTGCGTCAGCAGGTCGCGCACCAGCGCGACGTCCATCGTCGACCCCGCGCACAACGCGACCGGCCGGCCGTCGACGAGCCGCTCGTTCTCGGGTGACGACGACGGGCTCGGGACCAGCCCGCCCGCGCCGTCGGGCACCAGCCAGTCGAGCGCGAACGCGGCCGCACCGCGCAGCACCGGCCACACCTCGCGCAGCACGTCCTCGTCAAGCGAGTAGGCGTAGCGGTCCCACAGGTGACGGCACAGCCACACGCCGCCCATCCACCACCCCGCCCACGCCGGGTCACCCTGGCCCCGGCCCACCGGCAGCGCCCAGCCCCACACGTCGCTGTTGTGGTGCGCGACCCAGCCGTCGCAGCCGTACAGCTCGCGCGCCACCGCCGTACCCTGGCGCGCCAGCAGCCGCACGAGGTCGACGAGCGGCCCGACGCACGCCCCCAGGCCGGTCGGCTCCGCCGCCCAGTAGGCCATCTGCAGGTTGATGTTCAGGGTGTACGCGCTCGACCAGGGCGGGCGGTGCTCGTCCATCCACCGTCCCTGGAGCGTCACGGGCGGCGCACCGGGCCGCGACGACGCCATGAGCAGGTAGCGGCCGAACGCGAACGCCGCCTGCGCACGCTGCGCGAGCGGCACGCCGCGGACCTCGTCGATCGCGTCGGGCAGGACGAGGTCCACGGGAGCACCGAAGGACAGCGTGGTCGCGTCCGCGAGCGCCCGGTGGTCGGCCACGTGCCGACGCTCCGCCAGGTCACCGTCCGCGGTCCCCCGCGCGAGCGCGGCGCTCGCGGCGTGGGTCGCGTCGGCGAGCGCGTCGCCCGGCGCCCGCAGCGGGCCCGGGTCCGGCCAGCGGGACGTCGTCGCGGTCGCCAGGACGGCCTCGACCCACGTCGCGCCGGTCACGCGCACGCCGTCCCGCGCCCAGGTCAGGCGTCCGTCGCTCGCGACGCGCAGGACCGCGGCGCCGACGAGCGTGCGGGCCGGTCCGTGCCGCGTCACGCCCGGCACGACCTGCTCGTGCGGCGGCGCGACGTCGAACGGCAGCTCGACGAGCACGCGGACCGCGTCGGGGCCGGCCGCGTCGGGGTCGCCCGCGTCGGGGCCGGCCGCGTCGGGGTCGCCCGCGTCGAGGCCGACCGCGTCGGTCTCGTCCGCCGCGGGACCCGGATGGGCGCCCACGAGACGCAGCGCCAGCGTGAACCGCGTGCCCGTGGCGCGCCAGCGGCCGTGCAGGCAGCCGTCCGGCGCGGACGCGAACCACCGCACGTCGAGCCCGCCCGGCGACCCCGCGCGCGGGGTCGTGAGCCGCTCGGTGACGAGGCCGTCGCGCAGGTCGAGGGCCCGCCCGCAATACTCGAAGTCCTCCGCGCCGCCGTCGTCGGCATCCCCGTCGTCGGGAAGGACGTCGGCCCACAGGTCGGCGAACGGCTGGTACGCCTGCGCGTACGGCCCCTGCAGGGACCCGAGGAGCGCGGCGGCCTCGTCGTGCCGGCCGTCGGCGACCGCGTCGCGCAGCCGCGCGAGCGTGCCCGGCCCCACACCGCGCGCGCGCAGGTCCGCGAGCGCGCGCGCCGGCCCGTCCGGGTGGCCGGACCACGCGGTCGCGTCGTTCACCTGCACGCGCGCGTCGCGCACTCCGCCGTGCACCATCGCGCCGAGCCGGCCGTTGCCCACGGGGAACGCCTCGACCCACCGGCGCGCGGGGCCCGTGAACCGGAGCCGGTCACCGCCCGACACGTGCGACGCCTCAGCCCTTGACGGCGCCGAAGATGACGCCCTTGGTGAAGTGGCGCTGGACGAACGGGTACACGACGAGGATCGGGATCACCGCGAGCACCATCACAGCCATCTTCACGGGCATACCCGTGACGGCGCCCGCGCCGACGTCCACCTGCCCGGTGCCCGAGCCCGGCAGGGTCACGCCCTGCAGCACGTACGAGCGCAGGACGAGCTGCAGCGGCCACTTGGTGTTGTCGTTGATGTAGAGCATCGCGTTGAAGAACGCGTTCCAGTAGCCCACGCCGTAGAACAACGCGACGACGGCGACCACGGCCTTCGACATGGGCAGCACGATCCGCAGCAGGATCCGCCAGTCACCCGCGCCGTCCATGCGCGCCGCGTCGAGGATCGCATTGTCGATGCCCATGAAGAAGTTGCGCAGGATCAGGACGTTGAACGCCGAGACCGCGCCCGGCAGGATCAGCGCCCAGTACGTGTCGATCAGGTCGAGCGAGCTCACCAGCAGGTACGTCGGGATCATGCCCGCACCGAAGAACATGGTCACGAGGAACACGAACAGGATCGGCCGGTGCGCGAACGAGCCCGGGCGCGACAGGCCGTACGCGGCGAGCACCGACACGACCACCGAGATGACCGTGCCCACCGCGGTGACGCCGACGCTCACGAGCGCGGCCCGGGTCACGACGCCACCCGACAGGATCTGCGTGTAGGCGCGCAGCGTGAGGTCCCCGGGGACGACGACGAGCCCGCCCGCGTCGATGGACTCCTGCGTGGTCGACAGGCTCGTCACGACGACGGTCCACAGCGGGAACAGCACCGCCAGGACGACGAGCGTGAGCACGACGACCTTCGTCGTCTGACCCGCGAGCGAGGGGCGTTCCTCCCACACGGCGCGGTACTTGTTGCGGCGCGGCCGGCGCGGTCTCCTGCCACGCGCGTCGTCGACGACGTCGCGTGGCAGCACCGCCGCCTGACCTGAGATCTCCGGACCGGTCCCCGTCATGCGCGCTGGTACACCCCCGCCTCACCGAACACGTGCGCGAGCTTGTTCGCCCCGAGGACCAGCGCGAGGCTCACGACACCCTTGACCAGCCCCGCGGCGGCCGCGAAGCTCCAGTCCCCGTAGATGACACCCTGGTAGTAGACGTAGGTGTCGATGACCTCGGACACCTGCGCGCCGACCGCGTCGCGCTGCAGGATCAGCTGCTCGAACCCGACCGTCAGCGCGTCGCCGAGGCGCAGGATCAGCAGCAGGACGATGACGGGCCGCAGCGCGGGCAGCGTCACGTGCCACATGCGACGCCAGCGGTTCGCGCCGTCCATGACGGCGGCCTCGTACTGCTCGGGCGGCACCGTGCTGAGCGCGGCGAGGAAGATGATGATCCCCCAGCCGGCGTCCTTCCAGATCGACTGCGACGTGATGAGCACCAGGAACGTGTCCGGGTTCGTCATGAACGTCACGGCGTGGTCGACGCCGTTGTTGCGCAGCGTCTGGTTGATGAGCCCCGCGCCGCCGAAGATCTGCTGGAAGATCGTCACGACGAGCACCCACGAGAAGAAGTGGGGCAGGTAGACGATCGACTGGATGACCGTGCGGACGCGCGGCGAGACGACGCTGTTGAGCAGGAGCGCCAGGAAGATCGGGACCGGGAAGTAGAACACGAGCTGGAACAGCGTGATCGCGAGCGTGTTCTCGACCGCGTCGAGGAACAGCGGGTTGTCGAACACCCGCACGAAGTTGTCCCAGCCGACGAAGGGGCTCGCGACGAAGCCCTGGTACGGCGAGTAGTCCTGCCACGCGATGACGTTGCCGAGCATCGGGACGTACGCGAACACGACCAGGAGCACGATCGCGGGCAGCGTCATGAGCAGCAGCGAGCGGTCGCGGCGCAGCCGGGTGGTCCACGGGACCGCACGGTGCGGCACGTTCGTGCCCGCCCGCCGCGGTCCGCGCGGCGCCCGCGTCCTGGCGGCCGTCCGTGCGTCCGACCCCGCGACCGGTCCGCTCGTCGGGCCGTCCGCAGGTGCCGCCGCCTCGTCGGCGGCGGCACCCTGCGTGAGTCGAGCACCCGTCACAGCTGGTCCAGGATCTCCTGGTAGAACGCGCGCAGCTCCTCGCCGCCCGACGCCTTCCAGGTCTCGACCGCGGGATCGAGGTCGGTGAGCTTCTTGCGGCCGCGCACGATGTCCTTCTCGAGGTCGACGAACGGCTGGCCGATCGACGCGTAGCGCGCCGGCTCGACGATCTGCATCGCGAAGAACAGCGGCTCGGTCACGTACTGCGCCGCGTCCGCCATCCACGTGCTGTACGCCTCGACGAAGCCCGGGTACTGCACGCGTGCCTGCGCGACCGGCGGGTCCACCAGGAACATGTACGTGGGCTGCAGCTCGGTCGCCGCGAGCTCGGTCGGCACGGGCACGCCCTGGTCGTCCTTGGTGTAGTGCACCCCCTCGACGCCGTTGTTGATGACGTCGAACTCGGTGGTGCCGAACGGTGCCGCGAGCACGTTCGCGAGTGCGAGCAGCTCGGTGATGCGCGCCTCGTCGTCGGACTTCTTGAGGAACGAGAAGATGTTCGCCGGGTTGCCCTGGAACAGCACGGGCGTGCCGCCGTCGGCCGCGATCGGCGCGAACGGCTGCTGCCAGTAGTCGGGGTTCGCGCCCAGGTTGTCGCGCAGCGCCTCGTGCCAGCCGCCCAGGCCGTCGCTCGCGATGAGGGAGCGCCCGCCCTGGAACCGGGTCTTCGCCTCGCCCGTGTTGCCGGCGACCGCGTCGGGGTGGACGGCGCCCGACGCGAACAGCTTCGCGGTCCACTCGAGCGCGGCGCGGTACTCCTCGGTCTCGACGCGGTTGACGAGCGTGTCGCCGTCGAGGGTCCACTTGGGGGGCACCGCGAACATCTGGGTCGCGGTGATCCACAGGTCCTCGGCGCCGTACACGTTGCCGCCCGTGAGCTCCTTCGCGAGGTCGAGCAGGTCCTGCGCCGAGCGCACGTCGACGGTGATGCCCTTGGCCTCGATGAGGTCCTTGCGGTAGAAGGTCGCGTCGGTGATGAGCTCACCCGGGAACGGCAGGCCGTAGAGGCGGTCGTTGAACACGCAGAACTTCCACGCTGCGGTGGGGATGTTCGCGAGGTTCGGGTAGTCCTTGACCTTGTCGCCCGCGAGGAACGGCGTGAGGTCCTGGAACAGGTTCGGCACGATCTCCGAGCCGAACCGCGGCGGGATGTTCCACGTCGGGACGCACACCCAGTCCGGCACGTCCTTCGCGGACGCGAGCACTGTCGCGAGCTTGTCGCCGTACGTGTTGCCGTCCGAGATGCGGAACTCGATCGTCGAGCCGAGCGCGCCGTTGACCGCCTCGTAGTACTTGTTGCCCTGGACCGGCGGGATGGTGCCCCACAGGGGCGTCATCGCGGTGAACGTCAGGCCCGTGCCCGGCGGCTCGGGGACCGACTGCACGAACGACTCCGGGATGGTCGTGTACCCCGGCGTCGAGCCGTTGACGCCCGGGACGTCGGGCTTCGCGTACTCCACGGGGTAGTACGCGGGCAGGATCTGCGCGGACACGGTCGCCTGCGCGGAGGGCGCAGCGGCGCCGCCCTGCCCGCCGCCGCTGCACGCGGACAGCAGCGACGGCACACCGACGACCGCGGCACCCGCGGCGATCATCCCGAGGAACCCACGGCGGCCGACCTCCACGTCGGCGAGCCGGCCGGTTCGAGGGGTGGAGCTGTTCATGAGCGTCCTCACTCCCTTATGCGGACGAGCCCCGCGCACGCCTCGGTGCACGGGGAAGACAGGCACCTGCTCGGCCAGACATCGGCGCGAGTCGACGCGCTGCGGACGGCCGCCGAACCGCCGACCCGGTTGTCGAAGCGGTTCGACGGGGAACGTAGTCGGGATGCCGTCGGATTGCAACCATCCTCACCGATCCGGGTGGTGACCTCCCGCGTTGCCGGGTTCCGTGTCCGATACCTGGACGTCGACGTGGTTCGTCCGGGCGCCCACGCGCGCTCTGCCGCGATCACGGCACCGCTCGGTGCCGCCCGGACTTGTGATCCACGCCATCGAATCGGTTCAATGACCGGCGGCGACTGCCACCCTGTGCCGCCTGGAGGAGAGCGACGTGCCCGACGTGACCACCCCCGACCCGCGTGCGCCGTACCTCGACCCGTCGCGCTCGCCGCGCGAGCGGGCGGCCGACCTCGTCGGGCGCCTCACGCGCGACGAGAAGATCGCGATGCTGCACCAGCGTGGCCCCGCGGTCGAGCGGCTCGGCCTGCGCGCGTTCACGACCGGCGCCGAGGTCCTGCACGGCGTCTCCTGGCTCGGCACCGCGACGGTGTTCCCGCAGCCCGTGGGCCTCGCCGCGACGTGGGACCCGGACCTGCTGCGCCGCGTCGGCGACGCGGTCGGCGTCGAGCTGCGCGCCAAGCACGCCGCCGACCCGTCCGTCTCGCTCAACGTGTGGGCGCCCGTGGTCAACCCGCTGCGCCACCCCGCCTGGGGCCGCAACGAGGAGGGCTACTCCGAGGACCCGTACCTCACCGCCGAGCTCGCCACGGCGTACGCGCACGGCCTGCGCGGCGACCACCCGACCTACTGGCGCACCGTCCCCACGCTCAAGCACGCGTTCGGCTACAACAACGAGACCGACCGCGCCGTGACGAGCTCGCAGCTGCGCCCGCGCGTGCTGCGGGAGTACGAGCTGCCCGCGTTCACCGGTCCCCTGCGGGCACGGGCCGCGGGCGCGGTCATGGCCGCGTACAACCTCGTCGACGGCCGCCCCAACCACCTCGCGGGCGAGCTGCTGGACCTGCTGCGCGAGGCGACGCCCGACGAGCTGTTCGTGGTCTCCGACGCCGCCGCGCCCGGCTTCGTGGTCGACCTCCAGCGGTTCTACGACGACCACGTCGAGGCGCACGCGGCGATGCTGCGCGCCGGGATCGACTCGTTCACCGACAACGACGCCGACGCGGGCCCGACAACGCGGCGCGTCGGCGAGGCGCTCGAGCGGGGGCTCGTCGACGAGGCGGTCATCGACCGCGCGGTGGCGCGCCAGCTCGAGCTGCGGATCCGCACCGGCGAGCTCGACCCCGAGCTCGACCCGTTCGTCGTGCCCGCGGACGCGATCGACCTGCCCGAGCACCGGGCGCTCGCCCGCGAGGCCGCGGCGCGCGGCGTCGTCGTCCTCGAGAACGCCGGCGCGCTCCCCGTCGCACCGGGTGCCGTCGTCGCGGTCGTCGGACCGTTCGCCGAGCGCGTGCTGCACGACTGGTACTCGGGCACCCCGCCGTACACCGTCGGTCTCGCGACCGCGCTGCGTGAGCGGCTCGGCGACGCCCACGTGCGGGTCGCGGACGGAGCGGACCGGATCGTCCTGCGCTCCAGCAGCACCGGCCGGGCCGTGCGGGCCGCGGGCGCGGGCCACGTCCTGGTCGCGGACGGCGACGCCCGCGACGCGGCCGCGCAGCACGACGCGACGCTCTGGGAGAGCGGGCTGTGGACGCTGCACGTCGCCGCGACCGGCCTGCTGTGGACCGGCGCACGGTGGGTCGCGCACGCCGACGCCACCCGCGTCGGCGGATGGGTCGCGCAGGAGACGTTCCGCCGGCACGTGCACGACGACGGCACGTGGTCGCTGCAGCACGCCGGCTCGGGCCGGTGGCTGCGTGTGCAGCACGACGAGCAGGGCACGCTCGTCGCCGACGGCGAGACGCTCGCGCACGCCGAGCGGTTCGCCGTCGAGACCGTCCGCGCGGGTGCCTGCGCCGTCCGCGAGGCGTGCGACGGCGCGGACGTCGTGGTGGTCGCGCTCGGGAACGACCCTCACCTGGGCGGACGCGAGACGCAGGACCGCCCCGCGCTGACGCTCCCCACCGGCATGCTCGCCACCTGGCGGGTCGCGGCAGACGCGTCACCGGCGGCCCGGCACGTGCTGCTCGTCGTCTCGTCGTACCCGTACGTGCTGCCGGAGGACCTCGACGCCGACGCCGTCGTGTGGACGTCGCACGGCGGGCAGGAGCTCGGGCACGGCCTCACCGACGTCCTGGTGGGCGACTCGGAGCCCACCGGCAGGCTCGCCCAGGCGTGGCCCGCGCGGGTCGAGGACGTCGGCGACCTGCTCGACTACGACGTCATCGCCGCCCACCACACCACGTGGTACGCGACCGCGGCGCCGCGTTACGCGCTGGGCCACGGGCTCACCTACGGCGAGGTCGCCTACCGCGCCGTGACGCCGACCGCATGCACGTGGGCCGCCGCGGGCACGAGCGGTGGCGACGACGAGGTCGCCCTCACCGTCACGGTCCGCAACGACGGGACGCGCACCGCGCACGAGCTCGTCCAGGTGTACGCCGACGCACCGGCCCACCGGCTGCCGTACGGCCACCGCCTCGTCGCGCACGCACGCGTCGCGCTCGAGCCCGGCGCGACGCGCGACGTCGAGCTGCGGGTGCCCCTCGCGCGACTCGCGACCTGGGACGTCACGCGCGACCGCTTCGTCGTCGAGCCCGGGACCTACGTGCTCGGCGTGGGGGCGTCCGCCGCCCGCCTGCCGCTGCGTGCGTCGCTGACCGTCACCGGCGAGCCCGTCCCGCCGCGCGCGCTCGTCGGGCACGCGGTGCGCGCGGCCGACGCCGACGAGCTGCACGACGTCGAGCTCACGGACCGCACGCGCGAGCGCGGCACCGCGGTCCAGGTCGCACGCCGGCGTGCGCGCGGGTCGGTGGTCATGTCCACGTGCGACCTCGCCGGTGCACGCGCGGTGCGGGCGGTCGTCGCGCGCACCGGACCGGGGACCGCGCGGGTCGAGGTCGAGGTGCGCGTCGCCGTCGACGCGATCCCCGACCGCCTGGCTCACGCGGCGGGTGGCACGGCGGGTAGCGCGGCCGACGAGGCGACGGAAGAGCCGTGGCGCACGGTCGCGCGGCTGGAGGTCCCCGCCGGCGGCGGCCGCTGGGACTGGCACCCGGTCGAGGCCCTCCTCGACCCGGGTCCGGACGGCACGCCGCTCGGCGACGTCCGGCTCGTGCTCGTCGGCGCGGCCCGCCTCGCGACCGTCGAGCTCACGCCGTGACGGCGTTCCGCACGAGCCAGCGGTGGCCGTAGGGGTCGACGAGCCAGCCGCCGCGCGTGCCGTCCGGCAGGTCCGCGGGCGGCCGGTCCGGCGTCGCACCGGCCCGCAGCACGTCCGCCCACGCGCCCATACCGCGTCCCTTCGTCCACGGGTCGGCGTCGGTCGCCGGCCCTGTTCGAGGCGGTTCGAGGCGGTTCGAGGCGGTTCGAGGCGGTTCAATTCAACGCCGCGAGCGGAGCACCGGTCAACGGCGGGCGTCGCGGGCGTTGGTTGACGGATCGGACCTGCTGGGCGACCATGGGCCGTTGAAGCGCTTCGACGACGAAGCCCCGAGCTGGGAGAACCGCCCGTGCTGCGAAACCTGTCCGCCTGGCACCTCGTCATCCTGGTAGCCGTGCTCGTGCTGCTGTTCGGCGCGAACAAGCTGCCCGAGCTCGCGCGCGGCGTCGGGCAGTCGCTGCGGATCTTCAAGAGCGAGGTCAAGGACCTCACGGCCGACGAGCCCGCCGGCAGCCCCGCCGCGCCCGTCGGCCTCGCCCCCACAGCCCCCGGCGGCGTCGTGCCCGCACCCGCCACCCCGCCGGGTCCGCAGCAGCCCGCGGCCTGACGGGTCAGTCCACCGGCACACCCGCGCGCAGCACGAGCTGCGGCGTGAGGTCTCCGTCCACGACCAGGACGTCCGCCCGCAGGCCCGCCACCAGGCCGCCCACGTCCCGCAGCCCGAGCACCGTCGCCGGCGTGAGGGACGCCGCGCGCACCGCGTCGACCACCGGCACACCCGCGGCCACGGTCGCGCGCACGACGTCGAGCAGGTGCGCGACCCCGCCCGCGATCGCGCCCGCCTCACCGTCGCCGTCGACGACCCGCGCCACACCGTCGGCGACCCGCACCGCCATCGGCCCGAGCTGGTAGTCGCCGTCGGCCATCCCCGCGGCCGCCATCGCGTCGGTCACGAGCGCCACCGCGTCCGCACCGACCAGGTCGAACACCGCCACGACCGTCGCAGGATCCAGGTGCGTGCCGTCCGCGACGAGCTCGACGACGAGCTCACCGCGCCCCGCTGCCGCGAGGCACGCCAGGACCGGACCCGGGTCGCGGTGGTGCACCGGGCGCATCCCGTTGAACAGGTGGGTTGCGGTCGGCCGGCCCGAGCGCGCCGCCGGGTCCGCCGCGAGCAGGTCGAACGTGCGGTCGACGGCCGCCTCCACCTGCACCGCGCTCGCGTCCGTGTGGCCGATCGACGGGAGCGCGCCGCCGCGCACCAGGGCGGCCAGCACGTCGTCGCCCTGCCCCGCGTGCACACCGACGACCTCGGGCGCGACCGTCATCGTCACCAGGTGCCCGCGCGCCGCCTGGACCACCGCGTCGACCAGTGCCGGGTCGCCCGCGAGCATGTCACCGGGGTTCTGCGCGCCGCAGCGCGCGTGCGACAGGAACGGCCCCTCGAGGTGGATGCCCGCGACGACGCCGGCGTCGGCCGCGTCCGCGAGCAGAGCCGTGCGCGCGAGCAGGACGTCCGGCGGAGCCGTCACCAACGACGCGACGAGCGTCGTCGTCCCGTGGCGCAGATGCTCGTGCGCCGCGGTCGCGACCTGCTCCGCCGTCGTCGCGTCCGGGAAGCTCGCACCGCCACCCCCGTGGCAGTGCACGTCGACCAGACCGGGCAGCACGATGTCGTCGGATGCCTCGGGCAGGCGCTCGTTCCACGGCGCGGGCGCCTCGTCCGCGCGACCGATCCAGGTGATCGTCGCGCCCCGGGTGACCAGGAGCCCGTCCTCGAGCACGTGCGTCGGCGTGACGACCCGGCCACGCAGCAGGATCTCGGACTCCGGGAGGTCGCTCACGCGGTCATTGTCCCCCACGCCCCCGCGACCACGCGGCCCACACGCACGCCCCCGCCGCGGACGCCGCACCGACGGACGCGAGGACGACGCCCCACCAGGACGCCACACCCGCCTGCAGCACGACCAGACCGGCCAGGAGCGCGACGCCCGCGCCGAGCGCCCCGTACACCGCGGCGCGGTGCGCGGGTCCGGCGTCGACCAGCCGGTGCTCGACCAGCATCGCCCCCGTCCCCCCGACGACGAGCACGGGGACGGCCCCGAGCACCACCGCGTACGAGACCAGCCCGACCCCCAGCCCGCCCGCGCCGGTCACGAGTGCGAGCACCACGCCGAGGACCCAGCACAGCACGAGCGCGCGCCAGACGACGCCCGCCGCGCGACGGACGTCCAGGTCGGGAGCGGTGCCGGTCATGACGTCATCATTGCGGGGTCAGAAGAGCCGGGAGTCCACGTCGTCGACGCCACGCATCGCGTCGTAGTCGAGCGTCAGGCACGCGATGCCGCGGTCGGTCGCGAGCACGCGCGCCTGCGGCTTGATCTCCTGCGCCGCGAACACGCCCCGCACGGGCGCGAGCAGCGGGTCGCGGTTGAGCAGCTCGAGGTAACGCGTGAGCTGCTCGACCCCGTCGATGTCGCCGCGGCGCTTGATCTCGATCGCGACCGACCCGCCCGTGGGGTCCTTCGCGAGGATGTCCACCGGGCCGATCGCCGTGGGGTACTCGCGGCGCACCAGCACGTGCCCGTCGCCGAGCAGGCCGATCTGGGCGGCCAGGAGCTCCTGGAGGTGCGCCTCCACGCCGTCCTTGACGAGGCCCGGGTCCACCCCGAGCTCGTGCGCGCTGTCGTGCAGCACGTCGAACAGCTCGATCTCGAGCCGGTCGTCGGACTTCTGGTGCTGCACGGTCCAGACCTGCGTGACCCCCGCGGCGCGCGACTCGTCGTCCGGCTCGCCCACCGCCAGCGAGCACGGCGGGCTCATCCAGTTCAGCGGCTTGTAGGAGCCGCCGTCGGAGTGCAGCAGCACGCTGCCGTCCGCCTTGACGACGAGCAGACGCGTCGCGCGAGGCAGGTGGGCCGACAGCCGGCCCGTGTAGCGGGCCGCGCAGGACGCGACGACGAGACGCACGCGAGGATCCTCCCGGACGAGGGGGTCAGATGACCGAGCCGACGCGCGACGGCGTCGCCTCGATCCAGGAGGTGAGGCCCGCGTACGCGTCCGCGGAGAGCAGCAGCTCGAACTCGACCGGCCGCCCGGCGGACCGGGACCGGCACGTCACGACGAGGTCGCCGGGCGCACCGGGGACGTCGGCCTGGCGCTTGGCGACGACCGCGAGGGACTCGCGCTCCCACCGCCGCGCGGGCCGCGGGGCCAACGACCACGAGCGCCACCAGTACAGGGACGCCGCGCCGTACTGCGCCACGCCACCCGGCCAGCGGGTGCCGTGGCGCAGCGCGCAGCGGAAGGACCCCACGCGGCGGTCGAGCGTGTGCCGTCGCGAGAGCCACAGGGCAGCCGTCACGAGCGCGAGCAGCACCACCGTCACGACTGCGACGACGACGCCCCCGTGCACGCGGCCGGCCTCAGTGGGACGAGGACGTCGAGTCGCTCAGCGCGTCGACGACGATCGTGACCGTGTCCGAGTCGACGGACAGGAAGCCCCCGTCGACGTGCCACGAGAGCACACCCTCGCCCTCGGTGCGCACCCGCACCTCACCCGCGCGGAGCACCGAGAGGATCGGCGTGTGCCCCGCGAGGATGCCGATCTCCCCGTCGGCCGCGGGGGCCGAGACCTGGCGGGCCCGGCCCGACCAGACCTTGCCCACCGCGTCGACCAGGTCGACCTCGAGCGTGGCCGCCATCAGACCCCGTACTCCTTCTGGATGCGGGCCCAGTTCTTCTCGAGGTCCTCGAGGCCACCGATGTTGAAGAACGCCTGCTCGGCGATGTGGTCGAACTCGCCCGCGGCGATCTTCTTGAACGCCTCGACCGTCTCGGACACCGGAACGGTCGAGCCGACGACACCCGTGAACTTCTCGGCCATGTAGGTGTTCTGCGACAGGAACTGCTGGATGCGACGCGCCCGCGCGACGACGGTCTTGTCCTCCTCCGACAGCTCGTCGACACCGAGGATCGCGATGATGTCCTGGAGCTCCTTGTTGCGCTGCAGGATCGACTTGACCTGCGTCGCGACGTCGTAGTGCTCCTGGCCCACGTAACGCGGGTCGAGGATGCGGCTCGTCGACGACAGCGGGTCGACCGCGGGGTACAGACCGCGCGAGGCGATCTCACGGCTGAGCTCGGTGGTCGCGTCGAGGTGCGCGAACGTCGTGGCCGGGGCCGGGTCGGTGTAGTCGTCCGCCGGCACGTAGATGGCCTGCAGCGACGTGATCGAGTGACCGCGGGTCGAGGTGATGCGCTCCTGCAGGAGGCCCATCTCGTCGGCCAGGTTCGGCTGGTAGCCCACCGCGGACGGCATGCGGCCGAGCAGCGTCGACACCTCGGAACCGGCCTGCGTGAACCGGAAGATGTTGTCGATGAACAGCAGCACGTCCTGGTTCTGCACGTCGCGGAAGTACTCCGCCATCGTCAGTGCCGAGAGGGCCACGCGCAGACGCGTGCCCGGCGGCTCGTCCATCTGGCCGAAGACGAGGGCCGTCTTGTCGAAGACGCCCGCCTCCTCCATCTCGACGATGAGGTCGTTGCCCTCACGCGTGCGCTCACCGACGCCCGCGAACACCGACACACCACCGTGGTCCTGCGCGACGCGCTGGATCATCTCCTGGATGAGGACCGTCTTGCCGACGCCCGCACCACCGAACAGGCCGATCTTCCCGCCCTGCACGTACGGCGTGAGCAGGTCGATGACCTTGATGCCGGTCTCGAACATCTGCGTCTTCGACTCGAGCTGGTCGAAGGCCGGGGGCTTGCGGTGGATGGGCCAGCGCTCGGTGATCTCGAGCGTCTCGCCCTCGGCCAGGTTCAGCACGTCACCCGTGACGTTGAAGACCTTGCCCTTGGTCACGTCGCCGACGGGCACCGAGATCGGGGCACCGGTGTCGGTCACCTGGGCGCCACGGACGAGGCCGTCCGTCGGCTTGAGGGCGATGGCGCGCACGAGCGAGTCGCCGAGGTGCTGCGCGACCTCGAGCGTCATGCGCAGCGTGCCCTCACCCTCGCCCTCACCCTGGCCGGACAGGTCGATGTCGACCGTCAGGGCGTTGTAGATCTCGGGGATCTGGTCCGCCGGGAACTCGATGTCCACGACGGGGCCGATGACGCGGGCGACGCGACCGACGCCGGGCGTGCCGGCGGCGGCGGCCGTCTCGTCGACGGTGGTGGCGGTCATGTCTGGCCTGCTTTCTCGTCCCGGGGTGGTCGACCCCGGCGTGGTCTTCGGTCGGTCGTGGCTCAGGAGGCCGAGGCGAGCGCGTCGGCGCCCGACACGATCTCGCTGATCTCCTGCGTGATCTCGCCCTGACGGGCCTGGTTGGCCAGTCGGGTGTACGTGCGGATGAGGTCCTCCGCGTTGTCGGTCGCGGTGTGCATGGCCCGCTGACGCGCGGCGAGCTCGGACGCCGCGGCCTGCAGCAGGCTCGCGAAGATCCGGGCGCGGAAGTAGCGCGGCAGCAGCGCGTCGAGCACCGTCTCCGGGTCCGGCTCGAAGTCGTACAGCGGGAGCGGACCGCCGTCGCCGGCGGGCGCGACACCCTCCACGACCTCGAGCGGCAGGAGCCGGATGACCCGGGGCCGCTGCGTGACCATGTTGACGAACTGCGTGTACACGACGTGCACCTCGGCCACGCCGCCCTCGTCGGCCGGGGCGCCGAACCGCTCCAGGAGCGTGTCGGCGATCTCCCGTGCCGTCTCGAGCTGCGGGGCGTCGGACTGGCCGACCCACCGCCCCGCCAGCTCACGCTGGCGGAACGTGTAGTAGCTCACCGCGCGGCGACCCGAGACGTACAGGTCGACCTCGCGGCCCTCGTCGCGCAGCTGCTCGATGAGCCGCTCCGTCTCGCGGATGACGGTCGCCGAGTAGGCGCCCGCCATGCCGCGGTCCGACGCGACGAGCAGCACGGCCACGCGGTTGGTGTCGGTCCGCCTCGCGAGGAACGGGTGCGTCACGTCCGAGTGGGTGGCCACGGCCGAGACGGCACGCGTGATCGCCCGCGAGTACGGCGACGCCAGGGCCACCCGGTCGCGGGCCTTGCCGATGCGGGACGCAGCGATGAGCTCCTGCGCCCGGAACATCTTCTTGAGCGACTGGGTGGACTTGATGCGCTGCTTGTAGACGCGCTGCGAACCGGCCATGCTCAGGCCTTCTTCTGCCGGACGATCTGCTCCTGCTCGACCTCGACCTCGGCGTCCTCCTCGGCACCGCCGACGAGCGGCGTCCCGTCGAACTTGAGGAAGCCCCCGCGGAACTGCTCGACCGCGGACGCGAGCTGCTGCTCGGTCTCGTCGCCGAGCTTGCCCGTCGAGGCGATCGTCGTGAGCACGTCCGTGTTACGGCGCAGGTGGTCGAGCAGCTCGGACTCGAACCGCTTGACGTCCTCGATCGGCACGTCGTCCAGGTGGCCCTTGGTGCCGGCCCAGATCGACGCGACCTGGTCCTCGACCGGGTACGGCGTGTACTGCGGCTGCTTGAGCAGCTCGGTCAGGCGCGAGCCACGGGCCAGCTGGGCGCGCGACGTCGCGTCGAGGTCCGACGCGAACATCGCGAACGCCTCGAGCGAGCGGAACTGCGCGAGGTCCAGCTTGAGCGTGCCGGAGACCTGCTTCATCGCCTTGACCTGGGCCGCACCACCGACGCGCGACACCGAGATGCCGACGTCGACCGCGGGACGCTGGTCCGCGTTGAACAGGTCCGACTGGAGGAAGATCTGGCCGTCGGTGATCGAGATGACGTTCGTCGGGATGTACGCCGAGACGTCGTTCGCCTTGGTCTCGATGACCGGCAGACCCGTCATCGAGCCCGCGCCCAGCTCGTCCGAGAGCTTGGCGCAACGCTCGAGCAGCCGGGAGTGCAGGTAGAAGACGTCACCGGGGTACGCCTCGCGGCCCGGCGGGCGACGCAGGAGGAGCGACACGGCGCGGTACGCCTCGGCCTGCTTCGACAGGTCGTCGAACACGATGAGGACGTGCTTGCCGCCGTACATCCAGTGCTGGCCGATGGCCGAGCCGGTGTAGGGCGCGAGGTACTTGAAGCCCGCCGGGTCGGACGCGGGCGCCGCGACGATGGTCGTGTACTCGAGCGCACCGGCCTCTTCGAGCGCGCCGCGCACCGCGGCGATCGTCGAGCCCTTCTGGCCGATCGCGACGTAGATGCAGCGGACCTGCTGGGTCGGGTCGCCCGAGTCCCAGTTGGCCTTCTGGTTGATGATCGTGTCGATCGCGATCGCCGTCTTGCCGGTCTGGCGGTCGCCGATGATCAGCTGGCGCTGACCGCGGCCGATCGGGATCATCGAGTCGATCGCCTTGATGCCGGTCTGCAGCGGCTCGTGCACGGACTTGCGCGCCATCACGCCCGGCGCCTGCAGCTCGAGCGCACGGCGCGCCTCGACCTCGATCTCGCCCAGGCCGTCGATCGGCTGGCCGAGCGGGTCCACCACGCGGCCGAGGTAGCCGTCACCGACGGGGACCGAGAGGACCTCGCCCGTGCGGCGGACCTCCTGGCCCTCCTCGATGCCGGAGAACTCACCCAGCACGACGACGCCGATCTCGCGCACGTCGAGGTTGAGCGCGAGGCCGAGCGTGCCGTCCTCGAAGCGCAGCAGCTCGTTGGCCATCGCGCCGGGCAGGCCCTCGACCTGGGCGATGCCGTCGCCCGCCAGGGTCACACGGCCGACCTCTTCCGCGACGGCGCCCGTGGGCTCGTAGCTCTTCACGAAGCTGTCCAGCGCGGCGCGGATCTCCTCCGGCCGGATCGTCAGCTCAGCCATTGCTCTCTCCTGTCATGGGCCTGCCGGTGCAGGCTCAGCGTTCTGGGGTGCCGGGTCAGCCGGCGAGTCGTCGTCGGGCGTCGGCGAGGCGGGACAGCACGGTCGAGTCGACCACCTGCGGCCCGACCTGGATGCGCAGACCACCGAGCACGTGCGGGTCCACGATCACGTTGAGCTGCACGTCGCGGCCGTACGCCTGCCGCAGGATCTGCGCCAGGCGGTCACGCTGCGGGCCGGCGAGGTCGGTCGCGCTGGTGACCGTCGCGACCTCGCGGCTACGGCGCTCGGCGATGAGGTCCGCGATGCGCCCGAGCGTGGCCACGTAGCGCCGGCCACGCGGCGCGGACGCCGCGCGCCGCGCGATGATCCCGGTCACGGCACTGCCGCGGCCTGCCAGGATCCGGTCCACGAGGTCGGCGCGCGCCGCTCCCGGGATCGCGGGGTCGAACAGCGCCTGGCGGACCTGGCGCTGACCGGCGAGCGCACGCGTGAGCCGGAACAGCTCCTCCTCGACGTCCGCGAGGCCGTGCTCGTTCTCGGCGCGCGCGACCACGGCGATGAAGCCGAGCCGCTCGAGCGCGTCGGCGAGGTCGGCGTCCGCCGACCAGCGCTGGCGCACCGCGTCCTGCGCGACGGCCACGACCCGGGGGTCGGCAGGGGCCAGGAGCCGCCCGACGAGCGTGGCCTTGGCCTCGCCGTCGACCGACGGGTCGCCGAGCACGCGACGCAGCGAACCGGAGGAGTCGAGCGCGTCGACGAGCGCGAACAGCTGCTCGCCCAGGTCGGACGCCTGTGCCCCGGCGGCGGTGAGAACCGGCTCGAACCGCTCCTCGACCGCCGCCAGCGACGCGCGAGAGGTCCCGCGCATCAGGCCCCCTTGCCGCTCGTCGCCGCGGTCGCCTCGAGCTCGTCGAGGAACCGGTCGACGACGCGCGAGCGCCGTGCCTCGTCCTCGAGCGACTCGCCGACGATCTTCGACGCGAGCTCGGTCGCGAGCGACCCGACGTCCGTGCGCAGCTGCACGGCAGCCTGCTGCCGCTCGGCGTCGATCTGGCGCTGCGTGGTCTCGAGGATGCGAGCCGCCTCCTCCTGCGCGCGCCCGCGCTGCTCGGCGACGATCTGCGCGCCCTCGGCGCGCGCCTCCTCACGGACCCGGGCCGCCTCGGTCCGGGCGTCCGCGAGCTCACGCTCGTACTCCTCGCGCAGCGCCGCGGCCTCGGCCTGGACGGCCTCCGCCTTGGCAAGGCCGCCCTCGATGCGCCGGGCGCGGTCGTCGAGGACCGCCTGCAGCTTCGGCAGGGCGAACTTGTAGAACGGGATCGCGATGATGAGGAGGACGACCGTCGACCAGATGAGGTCGTACGCGGCGGGCAGCAGCAGCTGGACGCCCTCGCCCTCGGTCTCCTCCGCGGCCGTCACGACAGCCGCGGCGATCGCGGCGGCGCTCACGTGAAGAGGAACCCGGTGATGAGGCCGAGCAGGCCGAGCACCTCGACGAAGCCGATGCCGATGAACATCGTCGTGCGGAGCTGACCGGCCACCTCGGGCTGGCGGGCGATGCCCTCGAGGGTCTTGCCGATGAGGATGCCCAGACCGATACCCGGGCCGAGCACCGCGAGGCCGTAGCCGACGGTCGCGATGTTGCCGGAGACGGCGTCGGTGGCGGCGAGGATCATGCTGGTGTCTGCCACGGTCGTTCGTTCCTTCCGTAGGGTCCTCGGCCGGTCGACCGAGGGCTCGTTGTAGTCCGTAGGGTGGCCGCCCTGCGGTGGGTGAGGTCAGTGCTCCTCGGTGATCGAGGAGGAGATGTACACGGCGGTGAGCACGACGAAGATGTACGCCTGGAGTGCGGCGACGAACACCTCGAAGAGCGTGATCGCGATACCGCCCACGAGGCTCGGCACGGCGAAGGCAGACATGCCCGAGGCCTCACGGACGAAGAAGTCCGTCGCCGCGAAGCACAGGACGAGCATCAGGTGCCCGGCGACCATGTTGGCCATGAGCCGGATCGCGAGCGTCACGGGCCGGATGACGAACACCGTGAGGAACTCGACGGGCGTCAGCAGCACGTACAGGAAGGGCGGCACGCCCGGGGGGAACAGGCTCGACCGCAGGAAGCCGCCGACGCCCTGCGCGCGGACCCCGGCGCCGATGTACATCACGTACACCCACAGCGCGAGCATGACCGGCAGACCGATCAGGGACGTCCCGGCGATGTTCAGGCCCGGGATCACACCCGTGATGTTGAACGCGAGGATCGCGAAGAAGAGGGTCGTCAGGAAGGCGACGTACTTGCCGGCCTTCTCCTTGCCGATGATGTCCTCGGCGACGTTCTTGCGGACGAAGTCGAGGCCCATCTCCACGACGCTCTGCGTGCGGCCGGGCACCAGCCTGGCCCGCGAGGCGACCGTGCAGACCAGGACGACGAGCGCCACGGCCGCGATGACGCGCACGAGCTGGAGCCTGTTGAACTCGAGCAGCGTGCCCTCGAACAGGAAGGGCGGCGGGAAGAAGTCCGCGATCGACGGCGTGTGGAAGCCGTTGCCCCCCTCGTCGGACGCGAGTGGCAGGAGGGTCGCGAGGCTGGACAGGGTGCGCTCCTGGAGGTCGTTCGCGTCGGCCGGTGCCGCGGCTGTGCGGGCACGCCTTCGACTGCTGGCCATCGGGGTCGGGGGAAGCCTAACCCATCGAAGGTGGTGCCCGAGCCCCTGTCCGGGACCGTCGTCCTACGACTTCGGCGTCACCGCGTGCTCTCGTCCGCGTCGCGCGGCGCGGGCTCCACGTAGGGCAGCCGGGCGCGCGTGACCGCGCGGTAGTCGAGGTACGCCGAGCCCAGCACGCCGACCATGAGCGTCACCGCGAGGACCCCCGGGGAGTAGAAGTCCTGACCGCGCAGGATCGCGAGCACGACGACGACGACGGCGACCTTCGCGAGCCACGTGCCCATGACCACCAGGGCCATCGTCTGCGCGGTCGAACGCGTCGTGAGCAGCATCGCGACGATCGTCGTGCCCGAGAACACCAGGGCGAGCCCCACGCCGACGAGCGCGCCCCACACCCCCGCGGCGCCCGCGACGAGCCACCCGACGAGGGTGCCGATCACGAGCAGCGCGCCGAGCAGGACCAGCACCGTGCGCAGCGAGGTGCGGAAGACGTCCTCAGCTGTGCTGTCGTGCCTCGGGGCGGTCGACGGGTCGTGGTCCGGGCTCGTCGGGGAGGACATGCGGCTCCTTGGAGGTGCGGTGCGACCGGCCGCGCAGCGGCCCGATGGTCAGCAGGACGGCGACGACGACGGCGGCGAGGAAGATCCACAGCACGGTCGTCGTCGAGAACAAAACGAGCGCGCCCACGCCGTAGGCGAAGACGGCCGTCCACAGGTACATGATCGCCACCGCGCGACGGTGGCTGTGCCCGAGGGCGAGCAACCGGTGGTGCAGGTGCAGGCGGTCGGGGTGGAACGGGGACTTGCCCTGGATGGTGCGTCTGATGATCGCCAGCCCCATGTCGAGCAGGGGCAGCAGCAGGACCGCGATGGGCAGCAGTATCGGCAGGAACGCGGGGAACGACTGCCGGCGGGACACCTGCTCGGGGTCGATCTGGCCGGTCACGATGATCGCCGCGGCGGCGAGCACGAACCCGAGCAGCATCGAGCCGGAGTCCCCCATGAAGATGCGCGCGGGGTACAGGTTGTGCGGCAGGAACCCGACGCACGCCCCCACGAGCGCCGCGAGGACGAGCGCGGACAGGCTCGCGTAGTCGCCCGACGTCGCGCGCGTGAGCAGGTAGCAGTACAGGAAGAACGCGCCGCCGCCGATGGCCAGCACGCCCGCGGCGAGGCCGTCGAGCCCGTCGACGAAGTTCACGGCGTTCATCGCGACCACGACGATCACGATGGTGAGGAACGTCCACATGCGCCCCGAGCTCACGGTGACCCCGCCGATCGGCAGCTGGTAGAGCTGCACGCCCTGCCAGGCGAGGAAGCCCGCGGCGAGCACCTGACCCATGAGCTTGGTGAGCCAGTCGAGGTCCCAGATGTCGTCTGCGACCCCGAGCGCCACGACGAGCCCCGCTCCCCCGACGATCCCGACGAGCGCGCGCGGGTTGTCGTACACCCCTTCGAGGAACGGCAGGCGGCTGGCCACGACGATCGTCACGACGACGCCGAGGAACATCGCCAGCCCGCCGAGCCGTGGCGTCGGCACCGCGTGCACGTCGCGGTCGCGCACCGCGGTGATCGCACCCCAGCGCAGCGCGCACCAGCGGGCGAGCGGCGTCATGAGGTACGCGACCGCGGCGGCCACCAGGCCGACGAGCAGGTAGACCCTCACCCGGCGGCACCGTCCCCCGTGGCGGGCCGGTCGGCGCCCTCCGGGCCGCCAGGAGCCTCGTCGGGACCGCCCTCGTCGGGCACGCCCTCGTCGGGCACGAGCTCGTCTGGCACGACCTCGTCGGGGAGGAGCCCGTCCGTGCCGCGCACGGGCGCGACCTCGTTGAGCGCAGCGAGCGAGATCGCCCCCTGCCGCACGACGCGCAGCCGGGGGGTCGTCGCGTCGACGATCGTCGACGCCACCTGCCCCGGCGACGTGCCCGCGTCGAGATACACGCGCACCCGGTCGCCGAGCATGCGGTACGCGTCGGCGGCGCTCAGCGCGGCGTCCTGGCCGGTGCGGTTGGCGCTGGACACGGCCAGCGGGCCGGTGCGGCGCAGCAGCGCACGCGCGGCCGGGTGGTCGGGCACGCGCAGCGCGACGGTGCCGTGCGTCTCGCCCAGGTCCCACGCGAGCGACGGCTGCGCACGCACGATGATCGTCAGCCCGCCGGGCCAGAACGCCTCCGCGAGGAGCCGCGCGTGCGCGGGGACGTCGGTCGCGAGCCCGTCGAGCGTGCGCACGTCGCCGATGAGGACGGGCGGCGGCATCTGCCGGCCGCGCCCCTTGGCGTCGAGCAGCGCCTGCACCGCGGGCGGCGAGAACGCGTCCGCGCCGATGCCGTAGACGGTGTCGGTCGGCAGGACGACGAGCCCGCCGTTCGCGACGACGTCCACCGCCTCGTCGATCGCCGGTCCCCACGTCGCGGGGTCGTGAGCAGACAGGGTGCGCGCGGTCACGGGTGCGATCCTTCCACGTGCGACGGTGCCTTCCGACGTGCGACGAGCATCCGGGGCCGTCCGGTGAGGTCCGGCAGCGTGCCGACGTCGACGAACGCGCCGGTCCGGTCCGCCGCGGCGCGCGCCTGCGCGTCCTGCACCTCGGCGTGCTCCATGACGAGCAGGCCGCCCGGGACCAGGAGCCGCGCGGCGGCGGCGAGCACGGCGCGCGGCACGTCGAGGCCGTCGGCACCACCGCCGTAGAGCGCCAGGTCCGGGTCGTGGTCGCGGACCTCGGGCTCGCGCGGGACCGCGTCGGGCGGGACGTAGGGCGGGTTGGAGACGAGCACGTCGACCTTCCCGACGAGGTCCGCCAGCAGGTCGGGGTCGCGCACGTCGCCCTGCTCGACGCGCAGCGTGCGCGGACCCACCGCGCCGCTGTTGGCGCGCGTGAGCCCGACGGCCTGAGGCGACAGGTCGACCGCGACCACCTGCGCGCCGGGCACCTCGGTGTCGACCGACAGCGCGATCGCGCCGGTCCCGCAGCACAGGTCGACCACGACGGGCGTCGCACCCGCGGCGACGAGGCGCGCGGCCTCGTCGATCGCGACCTGCGCGACGACCTCGGTCTCGGGCCGGGGCACGAACACGCCCGGCTCGACACGCAGCGTGAGGTACCGGAACACGGTGTGCCCGACGATGTGCTGCAGCGGCTCGCGCCGCCGTCGCCGCTCGACGAGCTCCGCGAGCTCCTCGACGAACCCGGCGGGCGCCGGGTCGGGTGCGAGCGCGAGCTCGAGACGCGGCAGCCCGAGCGCGTACGCCGCGAGCGCGACCGCGTCGACGCGCGGCGACGGCACGCCGGCCTCGTCGAGCACGCGCACGGCGGCCTCCACGAGCGTGCGCACGCCGGGCGCGCGGTCTGCGCCCGCGGAGCCGGGGGCCGGGGTGCTCACGCGCCCGCCTCGGCGAGCCGCGCGGCCTCGTCGGCCTCGATCGCGGACGCGATGACGGGCCCGAGGTCGCCCGCGAGGACCGCGTCGAGGTTGTACGCCTTGTAGCCCGTGCGGTGGTCCGCGATCCGGTTCTCCGGGAAGTTGTACGTGCGGATGCGCTCGGAGCGGTCGACCGTGCGCACCTGGCTGCGCCGCGCCTCGCTCGCCGCGGCCGCGGCCTCCTCCTGGCGTGCCGCGAGCAGCCGCGCGCGCAGCACGCGCATCGCCTGCTCGCGGTTCTGCAGCTGGGACTTCTCGTTCTGCATCGACACGACGATGCCCGTGGGCACGTGCGTGATGCGCACGGCCGAGTCGGTCGTGTTGACCGACTGCCCGCCGGGGCCGGACGAGCGGTAGACGTCGATCCGCAGGTCGTTCGGGTCGATCTCGACCTCGCCCTCGTCGTCCGCCTCCGGGAAGACGAGCACGCCCGCGGCCGACGTGTGGATGCGCCCGGCCGACTCCGTGACGGGCACGCGCTGCACGCGGTGCACGCCGCCCTCGTACTTCAGGTGCGCCCACACGCCGTCCTCGGGCGCGACGCTCCCGCGCGACTTGACCGCGACCTGGACGTCCTTGAAGCCGCCGAGGTCCGAGGGCGTGGACTCGAGGACCTGCGTCGCCCAGCCCTGCTGCTCGGCGTACCGCAGGTACATGCGCAGCAGGTCGCCCGCGAACAGCGCCGACTCCTCGCCGCCCTCGCCGGCCTTGATCTCGAGGATCACGTCGCGCGCGTCGTCGGGGTCCCGGGGGATCAGGACCTCGCGCAGGCGCGCGGCGGCCTCGTCGGCGGCGGCCCGCAGCGCGGGGAGCTCGGCGGCGAACGTCGCGTCCTCGTCCGCGAGCTCGGCGGCGGCCGCCGCGTCGTCGGATGCCGACCGCCACGCCCGGTAGGCCTGCGCGACCCGGCCGAGCTCGGCGTACCGGCGGCCGAGGGTTCGGGCGCGGCCCGCGTCGGCGTGCACCGCCGGGTCCGAGAGCTGTGCCTCGATCTGCGCGTGCTCGGCGAGCAGCGCCTGCGCGGCGGCGAACTGCTCGCTCACGGGACTCCCTCGGGGTGCGGGTGCGACGGGGCACGCGACGCACCCCGGGGACGACGCAGCGCCGGTGCCCTCGCGGACACTGCCATGGAGGGCAGTCGTCCGCGCCGGGCACCGGCGCTGCGGAGGTGCTAGTTGGCCTTCTTGCCGTAGCGGGCCTCGAAGCGGGCCACGCGGCCGCCGGTGTCGAGGATCTTCTGCTTGCCCGTGTAGAACGGGTGGCAGGCGCTGCAGACGTCGGCGTGGATCTTGCCGCTCGTCACGGTGCTGCGGGTGACGAACGTGCTGCCGCAGGTGCACGTGACCTCGGTGACCACGTACTCCGGGTGGATGTCAGACTTCACGGGGATCTCCTTGGTGGGGTGTCTCCGGGTCCCGACGCGGATGTGCGCGGGTGAACCGCAGACCAGCGAACCATTGTGCCAGAACCCCCGCGCGCCCCGAAATCTTCCCCGGGCGTCGAGGCGTCCTGCCCACGTCCACGACCACGTCCACGCCCGGGTCCACGCCCGGGTCCACGCCGCCGCCGGCGTGGCGGTCCCTAGGATGCGTGGGTGCCGTCTGCTGCTGGTCCCCGTGACGACGACCGTCGCCTCGTCGTCGGCCTCGTGATCGACGACGACCTCGACCGCCCCGACGGCGTGCAGCAGTACGTGCTCACCCTCGGCGCCGAGCTGACGCGCCGCGGCCACGACGTGCACTACGTCGCGTCCACGACGCGCCGCACGGACCTGCCGCTGCACGTCGTCGGGCGCAACGTGGGCGTCACGTTCAACGGCAACCGGCTCAACACGCCGCTGCCGGCGTCCCGCGCGCGGGTGCGCGACCTGCTGGCGCGCGTGCCGTTCGACGTGCTGCACGTGCAGATGCCGTACTCCCCCGTGCTCGCGGGCCGCGTCGTGTCGGCCGCGGCACCCGGCACCGCGGTCGTCGGGACGTTCCACATCTACCCGCACTCGTGGTGGGTGAGCGCGGGCACGCGCGCGCTCGGCCTGCTCGAGCAGCGGCGCCTGCGCCGGTTCCGGCACGTCTTCGCGACGTCGCAGGCGGCGGCGCAGTTCGCGCAGCGCACGTTCCGCGTGCCGACGCACGTGCTGGGCAACCCCGTCGACGTCACGCGGTTCCCCCCGGCCACCGGTCCCGTGCCCGCGGACCGCCCGGTCCGCATCGTGTTCCTCGGGCGGCTGGTGCCGCGCAAGGGTCCGCGCGAGCTGCTGGACGCGGTGGTCGCGATGGCACGCGCCGGCACCCGCAACCCGTGGACCCTGACGATCGCCGGGCGCGGGCCCCTGCACGACGAGCTCGCGGCGACGGTCGCGCGCGAAGGGCTGACCGGCGTCGACCTGCCCGGGTTCGTCGCCGAGGAGGACAAGGCCGCCCTGCTCGCCGACGCGGACGTCGTCGCGCTGCCGTCGACGGGTGGCGAGAGCTTCGGCATCTCCGTCGTCGAGGCGCTCGCCGCCGCGCGTGGCGTGGTCCTCGCGGGCGACAACCCTGGCTACCGCACGACGATGGCCGGCCTCGAGCGCCAGCTGCTCGACCCGGCCGACACCGCGACGTTCGCGCGCGTGCTCGGCCGGTGGGTCGACGACCCGCAGGGGCGCTCCGCGATCGCCCGGCGCCAGCGCGCCGCCGCGGCACGGTTCGACACGCCCCGCATCGCCGACGAGGTCGAGCGGGCCTACCGCTCGGCGCTCGCCGCCGTGCGTGCCGAGCACTGACGGCGCCCGGCACGCACGCGGACGAGCGCACCCGCTGACCAGCGCCCCCGCGCGTCAGCGCGCAGGCACGGACGCGGCCGTGCGGGCGCCGATCGCGACCCACCGGCGCAGCACCGCGTCGTCGGCCAGCTCGGCCGTGTCGACCACGACCCACCCCCGCATGTCCGAGCCCCGCATCTGCATGGGCCGCACCCCGGCGCTCGCCAGGAGCTCGCCGCGGTCCTCGATCGGGACGCGCACCATCAACCCGCCCGAGCGCGTGCTCACGACGACGGCCATCCGCCCGTCGAGCAGGAACGCGAGCCCGCCGAACATCCGCTTCTCGCCGACGGCGGAGCCGCCCGACCCCGCCCCGGCGCCGCGCGCCGCGAGGTGGTCCGCGAGAGCCGCGCGCACGCGTGCCCCCAGAACCTCGTCGACCATGGGTCCCCCCTCGTCCCGTCGCGTCCGGGACCCATGGTGCCCCGGCGTGCGCCGGGGCGGAAGGCGCTGCACTGTGGAGTGAGCACTGTGGAGTGAGCACTGTGGAGTGAGCACTGTGGAGTGAGCACCGTGGAGGTGCCGACCCGCCCAGCTCGAAGGAGAAGGCCATGACGTACCGGATCGGCTACCTCGTCGGGAGCCTGTCGAGCACGTCCATCAACCGCACGGTCGCGCGGGCGCTCGTCGGGCTCGCGCCGCCCGAGCTCGAGCTCGTCGAGATCGGCATCCGTGACCTGCCGCTCTACTCGCCGGACTACGACGACGACTACCCGCCGCAGGGCCGCGCGATCAAGGAGGCCGTCGAGGCGTCCGACGGCATCCTGTTCGTCTCGCCCGAGTACAACCGGTCCATCCCCGGAGCGCTCAAGAACGCCATCGACTGGGCGTCGCGCCCGTGGGGCACCAACTCGTTCGCGCGCAAGCCCACCGGCATCGTCGGGGCGTCGATCGGCGCGATCGGCACCGCGGTCATGCAGTCGTCGATGCGCAGCGTGCTGAGCTTCCTCAACGCGCCGCAGCTCAACGCGCCCGAGGTGTACCTGACGTTCCACCCCGAGCACTACGCCGACGACGGCGCCGGCGGCATCACCGTGACGCACGCGGACACCGCGACGTTCCTGCGCCACTACATGTCGGAGTACACCGCGTTCGTCGAGCGCGTCCTGTCGGTCACGGCGCCCGGGCACATCGGCGACCCGAGCTGACTCGTCGCGTCAACGCCCGCCGGCGGCCGTCCCGTCGCGCCCGGTGCGCTCGAGCTCGCGCTCGAACCAGACGAGCCCCGCCGGGCCCAGGTCTCCCGCGCGGCGCCGGAACGCACCCCGCGGCACGGTGCGCGTGCGCAGCTCGAGCCAGCCGTCCTTGCGCATGCCCGTCAGGCGCGCGGGTGCCGGCACGTGGTCGCGCCGGCGGCTCTTGTCCTGCGAGGTGAGCTGCGCGACGACGACCGACCCGCCCTGGACGTCGAGTACGAGCACCGGCCGGTCCTTGGCCCCCGAGCGGTCGTCGAACGACACGAGGGCGAACCAGAGCTCCCCCGGCCGGGGCCCACGACCGCCAGGCCGACGAGTGCCGGGCCGACGACCGCCAGGCCGACCGCCAGGCCGACGTCGCGCGCGCCGCGCCACCGCCACGACGAGGAGCGCGACGAGCGCCGCGGCCCCGAGCACCCACGGCGGCGCCGCCCCGGCGCGCTCGGTCAGCCACGCGACCATGTCGTCACCCCCGTCGCGCACCGCGTCCACGCCCCGCCATCGACGCACGCGCCGCCGACCTTGAGCGACCGACGACGGCTGCAGGGACGGGTGGAGGACGGGTGGAGGACGGGCGAGAAGGTCCGACCGGCAGGACCGTCGCCACCCGCCGGCGTGCGCCCGGGACGACGAAGGCCGCGCCCGAGCGGGCGCGGCCTTCGTCGAGCGGTGGTCAGACCGTGCGGCCCGCGTTCTCCTCGCCGAAGCTGCCCGGCGTGGAGCGCTGCACGCCGAGCAGGAACTCGACGTTCGACTTGGTCTCCTTGAGCTTGCCGATCAGCAGCTCGATCGCCTGCTGCTGGTCGAGCGCACCGAGCACGCGGCGCAGCTTGTAGACGATCTGCAGCTCGTCGCGCGACATGAGCAGCTCCTCGCGGCGGGTGCCCGACGCGTTGACGTCGACCGCGGGGAAGATGCGCTTGTCCGACAGCGAGCGCGACAGGCGCAGCTCCATGTTCCCGGTGCCCTTGAACTCCTCGAAGATGACCTCGTCCATCTTGGAGCCGGTCTCGACGAGCGCGGACCCGAGGATCGTCAGCGAGCCGCCGTTCTCGATGTTGCGCGCCGCACCGAAGAACTTCTTCGGCGGGTAGAGCGCCGAGGCGTCGACACCACCCGACAGGATGCGACCCGACGCGGGCGCGGCCAGGTTGTACGCGCGGGACAGGCGCGTGATCGAGTCCAGCAGCACCACGACGTCCTGACCCAGCTCGACCAGGCGCTTGGCGCGCTCGATCGCGAGCTCCGCGACGATCGTGTGGTCCGAGGCCGGGCGGTCGAACGTCGAGGCGATGACCTCGCCCTTGACCGACCGCTCCATGTCCGTGACCTCCTCGGGGCGCTCGTCGACGAGCACGACCATGAGGTGGACCTCGGGGTTGTTCGCGGTGATCGAGTTCGCGATCTGCTGCATGATGATCGTCTTGCCGGCCTTGGGCGGCGCGACGATCAGACCACGCTGGCCCTTGCCGATCGGCGCGACGATGTCGATCACGCGCGGCGTGAGCCGGCCCGGGTCCGGGGTCTCGAGACGCAGGCGGTCCTGCGGGTACAGGGGCGTGAGCTTCTGGAACTCGGGCCGCTGGCGCGCCTCGTCGGGCGACAGGCCGTTGACCGAGTCGAGCCGCACGAGCGCGTTGAACTTGTTCGGCCGGCCGCCCTGCGCGGCTTCGCCGTCACGCGGCTGCCGCACCGCGCCCGTGATCGCGTCGCCGCGACGCAGGCCGTTCTTCTTGACCTGGCCGAGCGAGACGTACACGTCGTTGGGGCCCGGCAGGTACCCGGTGGTCCGCACGAACGCGTAGCTCTCGAGGATGTCGAGGATGCCCGCGACCGGGAGCAGCACGTCGTCGTCCGCGAGCTCGACCTCGTCGAGACCCGCGAGGTCCGGCTGGCCGCTGCGGCCGCGGCCGCGCTTGCGGTCCCGGTCGCGGTAGCGGTCGCGCGAGCGGCGGCGACGCCCGCCCCGCTCGTCGTCGTCGTCGCCCTGCGCCGCGACACCCTGCTGGCCCTGCTGGCCCTGCTGGCCGGTCTGCTGACCCGCCTGCTGAGCCGTCTGCTGGCCCGTCTGCTGATGTGCCTGGGCGCCGGGCTGCTGGCCCTGCGCGCGCTGCTGGCGCCCCTCGCCCTGCGCGTCGGAGGCGCCCTGGCCACGGCCCGCGCGGCGCGAGCGGCGCTCGCCGGCCTCGCCCGCCACGTCGCCCACGGCCTCGCCGACCGCCTCGGCGGCGCGCTGCGCACGGTCGTCGTCACGGCTCTCGCGGCCGTCACGGCCCTCGCCGCGCCGCTCGACCGGCTCGCCCGCGATCTTCGCGTCGATCGCGGCCTCGAGACCGGCGAGCGCGTCCTGCGCGGGGCCCTGCGCGCGGCGGGCACCGCGCGTGCGCTGCGTGCGCGGCGCGGCCTCGTCGCGCTCGACGGGGCCCGCCTGCTGCGTCACCGGCGCGACGGTCTGCTCACGACGCGCGTCGAGGGCCCGGGGGCGCGAACCGCCGCGTGCGGCGTCGATCGCCTCGACCAGGTCGCCCTTGCGCATCTTCGAGATGCCCTTGACGCCGAGCTCGGACGCGAGGGCCTGCAGCTCGGGCAGGCGCAGCGCCGCGATGGACCCGGTCTGGTTGGTGTCTGTCACGAAGGACCCTTCCCCCTCGTCGGTGGCCTCTCGGGGTAGGAGGCCGTCGTCTCGTCAGACGGACGTCCGTCGACGAGACGGTGCTGGAAGCCCACGCGCGGCTCACGACCGTGTCGGCGACGCGTTCAAGGCTGGGGTTGTTCCCGGATGGTCGGCTCGCCTGGGCAGCGGTCCCGCGGATGTCCTGCGGAACACCGTTCGGGAGGCACGCGACCCGGAGGATGTGGTCCGGGGGAACGCGACGATGCTACCACTGTCGGCCTCACGACCGGCCGCGATGACCCCGCGCGACACCGCTCACCCGATCGGGTGGTCGCCGACCGCGAGGCGCACCCCGGCGGGGTCGACGGGCAGCCGGCGGATCACCCAGCCGCCCAGCACGCCGCCGAACGCCTCGTCGATCGCGGCGTCCGCGTCCGTGCGCGGTTCGCCCGCCACGTCCGGCCCGCCGGGCTCGTCGGGCAGCCGGCGCGCGAGCGCGAGGACCGTGGGGCCCGCACCGGAGACGACCGCCGCGACCCCCCGGCGACGCAGCGCGTCGACCAGCGCGAGCGAGTCCGGCATGACGGCGCGCCGGTACTCCTGGTGCAGCAGGTCGACCGTCGCGTCGAGCAGCAGGTCCGGGCGGCGCCCGAGGGCCTGCACCAGCAGCGCCGAGCGTCCGGCCTGCCGCGCCGCGTCCACGAACGGCACCTGCTCGGGGAGCACACCGCGTGCGGCCTTCGTCGACAGGTGCGTCGGCGGGATCATCACGACCGGGGCCACGTCGGGGTGCACCTCGACCTGCGTCGCACCCACCGCGCCTGCCGGGGTCGTCCACGCGATCGTCGCGCCGCCGAGGATCGCCGGGGCCGCGTTGTCGGGGTGTCCCTCGAGCTGCGTCGCGAGCGCGAGCACGGTCGCGTCGTCGAGCGCCTCGGGCTCGGAGATCAGCCCGCGCGCGGCGACGATGCCCGCGACGACCGCCGCGGCCGACGAGCCGAGACCCCGGCCGTGCGGGATCGCGTTGCGGCACGTCAGGGTCAAGCCCGCCTGCGGCGCGCCGACGTGGTCGAGCGCGGTGCGGATCGCGCGCACGACGAGGTGCCGCTCGTCGCCCGGCACCGCACCGGCACCCTCCCCCTCGACGACGACGGTCACGCCCGGCGCGGCGACCGCGCGGACCTCGACCTCGTCGTGCAGCGCGAGGGCCACGCCCATCGCGTCGAAACCCGGACCGAGGTTCGCGGACGTCGCGGGGACGCGCACGCGCACCCGGTCGGCACGCAGTCGCACGGCGGCCTCAGCCCAGGCCGAGCGCGTCCGCGATGGACACGACGTCCGCGGGCACGCGCACCGGGGTGACCTCGCCGCCGTCGGGCCGGCGCAGGGCCCACTGCGGGTCCTTGAGGCCGTGGCCCGTGACCGTGATGGTGATGCGCGCACCGGCGGGCACGCGCCCCTCGTCGGACAGGCGCAGCAACCCCGCGACACCCGCGGCCGACGCGGGCTCGACGAACACGCCGACCTCGGCGGACAGGACGCGGTGCGCGCGCAGGATCTCCTCGTCGGTCACCGACTCGATGAGACCGCCCGAGACGTCGCGCGCCTGCTCGGCCTGCTGCCACGACGCCGGGTTGCCGATGCGGATCGCGGTCGCGATCGTCTCGGGCTCCGACACGGGGTGCCCCAGGACGATCGGGGCGGCGCCCGCCGCCTGGAAGCCCCACATCACCGGGGTGCGCGACGCGACGGCACCGTGCGCCGCACCGTCGTCGAGCCCCGCGTACTCGCGGAAGCCCTTCCAGTACGCCGTGATGTTGCCCGCGTTGCCGACCGGCAGCACGTGGATGTCCGGGGCGTCGCCCAGGGCGTCGACGATCTCGAACGCCGCGGTCTTCTGACCCTGGATGCGGTCGGGGTTCACCGAGTTCACCAGCTCGACCGGGTACGCCTCGGCGAGCTTGCGCGCCGCGATCAGGCAGTCGTCGAAGTTGCCGTCGACCTGCAGGAGCGTCGCTCCGTGCGCGATCGCCTGGCTCAGCTTGCCCATCGCGATCTTGCCGTCCGGCACGAGCACCGCGCAGAGCATGCCCGCGCGCGTCGCGTACGCCGCGGCCGACGCCGAGGTGTTGCCCGTCGACGCGCAGACCACCGCCTTCGCGCCCCGCGCGGCCGCCGCCGAGATCGCGGTCGTCATGCCGCGGTCCTTGAACGAGCCCGTGGGGTTCATGCCCTCGAACTTCACGTGCACGTCGGCACCCGTGCGCTCGCTCAGCGCGGGTGCCGCGATGAGCGGCGTGCCGCCCTCGTAGAGGGTGACCGGGTGCGTCGTCAGGTGCTCGGGCAGGCGGTCGGCGTACTCGGCGATCACGCCGCGCCACTGGTGGGCCATCAGGCTCCTTCGACTCGCAGGACGGACACGACGTCACGCACGACGTCGAGGTCGGTGAGCGCGGCCACGGTGGCCGCGAGCGCGCTCTCGCGCGCGGTGTGCGTGGTGATCAGCAGGCGGGCGACGCCCGTGGCGGCACCCGCGTCCGCCGACTGCCGCACGGCCTCGATCGAGACGTCGTGCTCCGCGAGGACGTGCGCGACCTGCGCGAGCACGCCCGGGCGGTCGTCGACGTCGAGCCGCACCTGGAACCGGGTGCACGCCGCCTCCGCCGGCAGCACCGGCAGGTCGGCGTACGACGACTCGACCGGCCCGCGCCCGCCGAGCACACGGTGGCGTGCGACCGAGACCAGGTCGCCGAGGACCGCCGACGAGGTGGGCGCGCCGCCCGCGCCCCGGCCGTAGAACATGAGTTCGCCGGCCGCCTCCGCCTCGACGAACACCGCGTTGAACGCGCCGCGCACGCCCGCGAGCGGGTGCTCCAGCGGCACGAGCGCCGGGTGCACGCGCACCTGGATGCCCGCGACGTCGTCGCGGACGTTGCGCTCCGCGATCGCGAGCAGCTTGATCGCGTGGCCGGTCCGCTGCGCCCACGCGACGTCGGCGGCGGTGACGCCCGTGATGCCCTCGCGCGCGACGTCGTCGAGCGACACCCGCGTGTGGAACGCGAGCGAGGCGAGGATCGCGGCCTTGGCCGCCGCGTCGTAGCCCTCGACGTCGGCCGTCGGGTCCGCCTCCGCGTAGCCGAGCGCCTGCGCCTCCTTGACGGCCTGCTCGAGCTCGAGCCCGTCGGTGGCCATGCGGTCGAGCACGTAGTTCGTCGTGCCGTTGACGATGCCGAGGACGCGCTGCACCTGGTCGCCCGCGAGCGACTCGCGCACCGGCCGGACGATCGGGATCGCGCCCGCGACGGCGGCCTCGAAGTACAGGTCCACGCCCGCCGCGTCGGCCGCCTTGTAGAGCGTCGGGCCGTCGGACGCGAGCAGCGCCTTGTTGGCCGTGACCACCGACGCGCCCGCCTCGATCGCCTGCAGGATCAGGGTGCGCGCGGGCTCGATGCCGCCCATGACCTCGACGACGACGTCCGCACCGCGCACGAGCGCCGACGCGTCCGTGGTGAGCAGCGGCTCCAGCGAGGTGCCCGTGACGCCCTCGCGCGGCGATGCCGCGTCCCGCACGGCGATGCCGACGATCTCGAGCGGCGCGCCGACGCGCGCGGCGAGCTCGTCGGCGTGCGTGACCAGGCGGTGGGCCACCTCGGTGCCGACGACACCGCAGCCGAGCAGGGCGACCTTCAGGGGGGCGGGCACACGACCTCCGGTGCTCTCGTCGGGGACTGGGCACAGGATAGGGCGCACGCGTGGTGGGCCGTCCGGGACGTCCGGTCGGCAGGACGCGAGTCTCACCTACCTTCCGGAAGGGTCCTTGGGCACATGTCCAGCGCGGCCGGTCAGCCCTGGTCGAGCGCCAGCAGGTCGTCGACCGTCTCGCGCCGCAGCAGCGTGCGCACCGCGCCCTCACGCACCGCCACGACCGGCGGCCGCGTCAGCAGGTTGTAGTTCGATGCCATCGACCGGCCGTACGCACCCGTCGCCGCGACCGCCAGCAGGTCCCCCGCGCGCACGTCGCCCGGCAGCTGCACCTCGTGCACGACGACGTCACCCGACTCGCAGTGCTTCCCGACGACCCGCGCCAGCACCGAGGGCGCCGACGACAGCCGCCCGACGACCTCCGCGTGGTACCGCGCGCCGTACAGCGCGGGACGGATGTTGTCGCTCATGCCGCCGTCGACGGACACGTACAGGCGCTCGGTCTCGTCGTCCACGCGCACCGGCTTCACGGTCCCGACCGTGTAGAGCGTCAGCCCCGCCGGCCCGACGACCGCGCGCCCCGGCTCGATCGAGAACCGCGGCAGCGGGGTGGCGAGGTCCGCGGCCGCAGCCGCGACCGAGGCCGCCACGTCCTTCGCGATGCGGTCCGGGTCGAGCGCGACCTCGCCGGGCAGGTACGCGATGCCGTACCCGCCCCCCAGGTCGACCTCCTCGACCAGCACGCCCGTGCGGCGCGCGAGCTGCGCGCGCAGCTCGAGCACCACGCGCGCGGCGACCTCGAACCCCGACGGGTCGAGGATCTGCGACCCGATGTGCGAGTGGATGCCCAGCAGGCGCAGCTCCGGGTGGTCGAGCACCGCGAGCAGGGCCGTCATCGCCGGGCTGTCCTGGCCGTCACGCGCCGTGACCGACAGGCCGAACTTCTGGTCCTCGTGCGCGGTCGAGATGTACTCGTGCCCGCCCGCGTGCACCCCCGTCGTCACGCGCACCATCACCGGCGCCGGGTCGCCCCCGCGGGACCGCACCAGCGCCGCCAGCCGCTCCACCTCGACGAGCGAGTCCACGATGACCCGGCCCACGCCGTGGTCCAGCGCGAGCGCGAGCTCCTCGTCGGACTTGTTGTTGCCGTGCAGGCCGATGTCCGCGCCCGGCACCCCGGCGCGCAACGCGACCGTGAGCTCGCCGCCCGACGCGGTGTCCACGCGCAGCCCCTCGTCGTGCACCCACCGCGCGACCGCGACCGACAGGAACGCCTTGCCCGCGTAGTACACGTCGACACCCGCGCCCACCTCGGCGAACGCCGTCTCGAACGCGCGGCGGTACCCCGCGGCACGCGCGCGCAGGTCCGCCTCGTCGAGCACGTACGCCGGCGTGCCCACCTCCTGCGCGAGCCGCGCCACCGGCACCCCGCCGACGACGAGCGCGCCCGAGCCGTCCCGCGCGACACCCGTCGACCAGGGTTCGCCCGGGATGCTCGTCGTCACATCCGCTCCGGCGCGCTCACGCCGAGCAGACCCAGGCCGTTCGCGAGCACCTGCCGCGTCGCGTCGACCAGCCACAGGCGCGTGCGGTGGGTGTCCGTGACGGGCTCGTCGCCCTGCGGCAGGACGTAGCGCTTCGCGTCGTACCACTTGTGGAACCCGCCCGCGAGCTCCTCCAGGTAGCGCGCCACCCGGTGCGGCTCGCGCAGGTTCGCGGCCTGCGCGACCACGCGCGGCAGCTGCGCCAGGTGGCCCAGCAGCACCGCCTCGGTCTCGTGGTCGAGCACGCTCGCGTCGAACCCGTCCTCGCGGCGCACGCCGGCCTCCGCCGCGTTGCGCCCGATCGCCGCGGTGCGCGCGTGCGCGTACTGCACGTAGAAGACCGGGTTCTCGTTGGTGGCCTTGGCGAGCAGGTCGAGGTCCAGGTCGATCGCCGAGTCCGTCGACGAGCGCGCGAGCGCGTATCGCGCGGCGTCCACGCCCACCGCGTCGACCAGGTCGTCGATCGTCACGACCGTGCCCGCGCGCTTCGACATGCGCACCGGGGCGCCGTCCTTGACGAGGTTCACGAGCTGGCCGATGAGGATCTCGAGGTTGACGTCCGGGTCGTCGCCGAACGCCGCCGCGACGGCCTTCATGCGGCCCACGTACCCGTGGTGGTCCGCGCCGAGCATCATCACCACGCGGTCGAACCCGCGCTCGCGCTTGTCGAGGTAGTACGCGATGTCACCCGCGATGTACGCGGCCTCGCCGTCGGACTTGATGACGACGCGGTCCTTGTCGTCGCCGAGCTCGGTGGTCCGCAGCCACGTCGCGCCGTCCTGCTCGTACACGTGCCCCAGCTCGCGCAGGCGCGCCACCGCACGGTCGACCGCACCGGACTCGTGCAGCGAGTCCTCGTGGAAGTAGACGTCGAAGTCCACGCCGAAGTCGTGCAGCGACTTCTTGATCTCGTCGAACATCAGGTCGACGCCGCGCGCGCGGAACGCTTCGAGCGCCTCGTCGTCGCCGAGCGTGGCCGGGTCCGGCTCGCCCGCCGCGACGGCCTGGGCCGTCACCTGCTCCGCGATGTCCGCGATGTACTGCCCGCCGTAGCCGTCCTCGGGCGCCTCCTCGCCGCGGGCGCGCGCCAGCAGCGAGCGCGCGAACCGGTCGATCTGCGCGCCGTGGTCGTTGAAGTAGTACTCGCGGGTGACCTCGGCGCCGGCCGCCTGCAGCACACGCGCGAGGCTGTCGCCCACGGCCGCCCAGCGCACACCGCCGATGTGCAGCGGGCCGGTCGGGTTCGCGGACACGAACTCGAGGTTCACGCGGTGCCCCGCCTCGGCCGTGTTGGTGCCGTACGAGGCGCCCTGCTCGACGATGCTGCGCGCGAGCTCGCCGGCCGCCGCCGCGTCGAGCCGGATGTTGAGGAAGCCGGGTCCCGCCACCTCGACGGACGCGACGCCGTCGGTGCTGGTCAGACGGCGTGCGAGCTCCTCGGCGAACGCGCGGGGGTTCGAACCGGCCTTCTTCGCGAGCTGCAGCGCGACGTTCGTCGCCCAGTCGCCGTGCTCTCGCTGACGGGGTCGCTCGACGTGGACGGTCGCCGGGAGGTCGGCGGGGTCGAGAGCGAACGTGCCGTCGGCGACGGCCGCCGCGAGGGCGGCCGCGATGGCCTGCGAGAGCTGGTCGGGAGTCACCGCTCCAGGGTAGGGGAACCGCGCGACGCCCTTTCGCGGACGTCCGTCGTCGACGGCCCCGGCTCGACGTGCCCCAGCACCTCGGGGCGGCACGCCCGCCACCCCGCCACGAGCAGCACGACGAGCAGCCCCAGCAGCACGAGGATCGGCGCGTCCCAGCCGCCCGTGGCCTCGTACACCAGGCCGATCGACACCGGCCCGAGCGCCGCGAGCGCGTACCCCACGCCCTGCACCATCCCCGACAGCACGACCGCGAGCCCCGGCGTCGCCGTGCGCAGGCCGATCAGCGCCAGCAGCACGGGGAACGAGCTCGTGCCGAGCCCGAGCAGCACCATCCAGACGACCGTGCCGTGCGCGGGGGCCAGCAGGAGCCCCAGGTAGCCGACCGCCCAGCTCGCGACGAAGCCGGCCACCAGCGGGAACGGCGAGCGCATGCGCGCGGTCAGCACGGGGACGACGAGCGAGGCGGGCAGCCCGAGGATCGCGAACAGCGCGAGCCACCGCCCGCCCGCCTCCGTGCCGAGCCCGAGGTCCGCGAGCATCTCCGGCAGCCACGCGAACACCGTGTACGTGCCGAGCGAGTTCACCGCGAACGTCACGGCCATCGCCCATGCGAGGGGCGAGCGCCACACCAGGCGCGCGTCGCCGGGTGCGCCGCCGGGGGCGACGCGCGGGTCCGTGGCACGCGCCCGCGCTCCCCCGCCCACGCGGCGCAGGAGCTCACGCACGTGCGCGCGCGCCGCGACCGAGCGGACGATCACGACCAGCCACGGCACCGCGGCGACCACTCCGAGCAGCGCCCACGCCCCCACGGCCCACCGCCACCCGGCGGCGCGCGCGAACGGCAGCGCCACGAGCGGCGGGACGGCCGTGCTCACGGACAGCATCACGGCGTACGCCGCGGTGACCACGCCGATGCGGTCCGGGAAGTATCGCTTCACGAGCGGCGGCAGCAGCACGTTCCCCATCCCCATGCCCGCGAGCGCGAGCACCGACCACGCCAGGAACGCGGGCGCCGACGACGACAGCGCTCGCGCCACCTCCCCCACGGTCGACAGCGCGAGCGCGAGCACGACCGTCGGCTCCAGGCCGAGGCGCCGGCCCAGCGGCGACGCGAGCGAGCCGAACACCGCGAAGGACAGCAGCGGCACGGTGCCGAGCACCCCCACCTGGGCGGGTGACAGGTCGACGTCCTCGCGCACCGCGTCCAGGATCGGTGAGACCGCCGCCACCGCGATGCGCAGGTTCAGCGCCACGAGCACGACGCCCAGGAGCACCACGAGCCGCCCGCGCCAGGGAGCCGGAGGGGGCGAACCAGGCGTCACGACACTCCGCAGGGTGAATCGGCAGGATGGGACGGTCGGCGCGACGGACACCCCTGGCACGCAGACACCCGGCTCGTGTTGACTGCACCGCATGCCTGTTCACGGAGTCCTGTCCCGATGACGCGACGGACCGGTCTGATCGATTCGACCGTACAGGAGCTACGCGCGCGCATCACGAGCGGCGAGTGGCCCGTCGGCTCCCGCATTCCGCCCGAGCCGCAGCTCGTCGGGCTGCTGGGGGTCGGTCGCAACACCGTGCGCGAGGCCGTGCAGTCGCTGGTGCACGCCGGTCTGCTCGAGCGGCGTCAGGGTTCGGGGACGTACGTGCTCTCGTCGTCCGAGCTCGCCGCGAGCATGGGCCGGCAGATCGCCGAGGCCCGCCAGCGCGACGTCGTCGAGGTGCGCCGCGCGCTCGAGGTCGAGGCCGCCCGCCTCGCCTCGCGTCGCCGCACGGCGCTCGACGCCAGCACGCTGCTCGACCGCCGCGACGAGCGCGCCGCCGCGTACGTCTCGGGCGACCTCGACGCGATGGTCGCGACCGACCTCGCGCTGCACACCACGATCGTGCGCGCCGCGGCCAACCCCGTGCTCGCGTCGCTGTACGAGAACCTCATCGACGCCATCGGCGAGAACATCCGGTTCAACTTCGTCACCGACTACCACGGCCAGACCGCGCACGACGCGCTGGTCGAGGCGATCGTCGCGGGCGACAGCGCCAAGGCCGTCGCCGAGACGACGGCGTACCTGTCCGCCCTCCTCGGCGAGTCCTGACCCCGACCACCCCGTCCACCCCGACGACCCCGCGGTTCCTCCGGGTATCCCCGCCCAGAGCCGGAGGAAGCGCGGGGTCGCGGGCGCTGGGGGTGGCGGGCGCCGAGGTGGCGGGCGCTGAGGTGGCGGGCGCTGAGGTGGCGGGCTCTGGGGTGGCGGGCGCTGGGGTGGCGGGGAGTGGGGTGGCGGGCTGGTAGGCTCGCTGGCCGATGCGTTCGCGCGTCCCGCGCCCGTAGCTCAGCGGATAGAGCGTCTGCCTCCGGAGCAGAAGGTCGAAGGTTCGAATCCTTTCGGGCGCACCGGCATTCGACGGCCCGTGACCACCTCGGTCACGGGCCGTCGTCGTCTGGCGCGACCGCACCCGTGCGGGCGTGGACGCGTCGGCGGGGACACAGGTGTCTCGGGCACAGTGAGGCCGTGCTCGCCGACCTGCTGCCCCCGGGGGTCGAGGTCACCGAACGGCACGGCCCGCCGGTGACCGTCCCGCTGTTCGCCGACGAGGAGCGCGCGGTCGCCCAGGCCGTGCCCGCTCGTCGGGCGGAGTACGCGGCCGTGCGCGGGTGCGCGCGCGAGGCGCTGAGCCGGCTGGGCGTCACGACGCTCGCGGTGCCGAGCGCACCGAACCGCGCCCCGGTGTGGCCGCAGGGCGTCGTCGGAAGCATGACGCACTGCGCGGGCTACCGTGCCGCTGCCGTCGCACGGGCGGGCGCCTGGGCGGGGCTGGGCATCGACGCCGAGCCGCGCGCGCCGCTGCCGCCCGAGGTCGCGGCCCTCGTGCTCGACGAGTCCGAGCGTGCCCCGCTCGCCGAGCTCGACCCGGCGCTGTGCGCCGACCGCGTGCTGTTCAGCGCCAAGGAGTCGGCCTACAAGGTGTGGTCGCCGATCACGGGCGTCTGGCTCGGGTTCGAGGACGTGCGCGTGCGCCTCGAGGACGACACGTTCGTCGTCCGGCTGCTGAAGCCCGGTCTCGGGGTCGACGAGCTGCGCGGCCGCTGGGCCGTCGGTGACGACCTGCTGGTCACGGCGCTCGCGCTGCCCCGCTGACCGGCGCGCCACGCGGCCGGCGTCCGCGGCTCCGCGGGTGGGTCAGCGCAGCGACGCCCCGCCGTCCACGTAGAGCTCGTGCATCGTGAGGTGGCGCGCCTCGTCGGACGCGAGGAAGGCGACCGCCGCCGCCACGTCCTCCGGCTCCGCGACCCGGCGCAGCGGGATGCCCACCTTGTAGGCCTCGGGCGTGCCGGCGATCGCGGCCGCGACGACCTGCTCGGTGTCCCCGAGGTCGCCGAGCATCGGTGTGCGCGTGGTGCCCGGGTGCACGACGTTGCAGCGCACGCCGTGCTCGGCGACCTCGAGCCCGAGCGACTTCGTCCACGCCGTGAGCGCGGCCTTCGACGCGCCGTACGCGGCCATGCCCGTGCGGGGCACGCGCGCCGCGTTGGACGCGACCGTCACCACCGACCCACGCCCGCGCGCGACCATGCGTCGCACCACGGCGCGCGTGAGCGTCGCGGTGCCGAGGACGTTGACCGCGACCAGCGCCACGAGGTCGTCGTCGTCGGCCAGTGCCGGAGCCGTGCGCAGCAGGCCGGCGGCGTTGACGAGCACCTCGACCGGACCCTCGTCGTCCTCGACCCGCGCGACGAACTCCGCGACGGCGTCGCCGTCCGTGATGTCGAGCACCCGCACGTCGTCGCGCGGGGCCCGGTCGGTCCCCACGACCGTGTACCCGCGCGCCCGCAGAGCGGTCACGACGGCCGACCCGATGCCCCCGGCGGCTCCCGTCACCAACGCGACCCCGCGTGCCCCCTGCGCCATCCGTCTCCCCCTCGTCCGCTGCCGGCCCCCGCTCGGGCCCTGCTCGGGCCCTGCTCGGGCCCCGGTCGGCGAACCTAGCCCGGCGACGGGCCGCGAGACCGGGTGTATCGCCCCTCGGGCCGTGCGCGGCGCCACCCGAGGCTTCTCACCCGTGCCACACCGGGCGGACGGCGCTACCGTGTCCGAGAAGTCCCTTTTCTCTGGTCTCCCGGCGGCTGCAGACCGTCCGCCGCCAGGTCATCGCCGTGCAGCGCGAGGTCCTCATGGCGTACCGCGACGCGGGCGAGCTCGACGAGGCCGTGATGCGCCGCATGATGCGTGAGCTCGACCTCGAGGAGGAGTCGCTCGCGTCGTCGTGGGTCTCGCGGCTGCGCGACTGACCCCTCACCGGGAGCCGGGTGAGGAACCCGGGGTGACGAATGGGATGGACCAGGACCCAGGTCCCCCTCGGGCCCGCGGCGCCCACGACTCGGCGGCACCCTCCTGACCTCGGGGGACTTTCATCCCACCACTTCCGACGAGGGCTTCCCTAGCGTCGAGTCATCGGTTCGGACGGGCCTCCAGCACCCGCCCCTCTCACCGAATTCGTCTCGATCAGGGAGTCTCCGTGACCACCAGCACGCCCCGTCCTGCCAAGAGCCGCAAGCCGGCCGACGCCCCGGCGCCGGCGCTCGCGGTGCAGTCCGACGAGGAGGTCCACGCCGCGATCGACGCGCTCGTCGCGAACGCCGCCAAGGCGCTCGCCGAGTTCGAGTCGATGACGCAGGAGGACGTCGACCGCTTCGTCAAGAAGGGCGCGGTCGCCGCGCTCGACCAGCACGGTCAGCTCGCGAAGCTCGCCGTCGACGAGACCGGCCGCGGCGTGTTCGAGGACAAGGCCGTGAAGAACATCTTCGCGTGCGAGCACGTGACGAACTCGATGGCGAACCTCAAGACGGTCGGCGTCATCAACGTCGACGAGCTCAACGGGATCACCGAGATCGCGGAGCCCGTCGGGGTCATCGCGGGCATCACGCCGGTCACCAACCCGACCTCGACCGCGATCTTCAAGTCGCTCATCTCGCTCAAGACGCGCAACCCGATCATCTTCGCGTTCCACCCGAACGCGCAGCAGTCGTCGATCGCCGCCGCCCGCGTGGTGCGCGACGCGGCGGTCGCCGCGGGTGCGCCCGAGCACTGCATCCAGTGGGTCGAGGCGCCGTCGCTCACCGCGACGAGCGCGCTCATGAACCACCCGGGCGTCGCGACGATCCTCGCGACCGGCGGCAACGCGATGGTCAAGGCCGCGTACTCGTGCGGCAAGCCCGCCCTGGGCGTCGGCGCCGGCAACGTCCCCGCGTACGTCGAGAAGAGCGCCAAGCTCGCCCGCGCGATCAACGACATCGTCCTGAGCAAGGCGTTCGACAACGGCGTGATCTGTGCGTCCGAGCAGGCCGCGATCCTGGACGACGAGATCTACGACGCCGCGATGGTCGAGTTCGCCAAGCTGCACGCGTACCGCGCCACGCCCGCCGAGAAGGCCAAGCTCGAGCAGTTCATCTTCGGCGTCGAGGCCGGCGGCGAGAACTGCGCCGGCGCGAAGCTCAACCCCGCGGTCGTCGGGAAGTCGCCCGTGTGGATCGCCGAGCAGGCGGGCTTCACGGTCCCCGCGGACACGTCGATCATCCTCGCCGAGGTCTCGGGCGTCGGCCCCGACGAGCCGCTGACCCGCGAGAAGCTCTGCCCCGTCCTCGCGGTGCTGCGTGCGCACTCCACCGAGGAGGGCATCACGCTCGCCGAGAAGATGGTCGAGTTCGACGGCCTCGGCCACTCGGCAGCGATCCACACGCGTGACGACGCCCTGACCGTGGAGTTCGGCAAGCGCGTCAAGGCCATCCGCGTCATCTGCAACGCGCCCTCGTCGCTCGGCGGCATCGGCGACATCTACAACGCCTTCATCCCCTCGCTGACCCTCGGCTGCGGCTCCTACGGCCACAACTCGGTGTCCAACAACGTCTCGGCGGTGAACCTCATCAACGTCAAGCGCGTCGGTCGTCGGAACAACAACCTGCAGTGGTTCAAGGTCCCGGCGAAGACCTACTTCGAGCCCAACGCGATCCGCTACCTGGCCGACATGGCCGACGTCGAGCGCGTCACCATCGTCACCGACACGACCATGACGACCCTCGGGTTCGTCGACAAGGTCCTGGACGTGCTGAACCGGCGCGCCAACAAGGTCGCGGTCCAGATCATCGACGAGGTCGAGCCCGAGCCGTCGGTCCGCACCGTGCAGAAGGGCGCCGCGAACATGCGGCACTTCAAGCCGGACACGATCATCGCGCTCGGCGGCGGCTCGCCCATGGACGCCGCGAAGGTCATGTGGCTGCTGTACGAGCACCCGGAGATCGTCTTCTCCGACCTCAAGCAGAAGTTCTTCGACGTCCGCAAGCGCGCGTTCAAGTTCCCCGTCCTGGGCGACATGGCCAAGCTCGTGTGCATCCCGACCACGTCGGGCACCGGCGCCGAGGTCACGCCGTTCGCGGTCATCTCCGACCCCGACGCGGGCAAGAAGTACCCGCTCGCGGACTACGCGCTGACCCCCACGGTCGCGATCATCGACCCGGTCCTGACCTCGAAGATGCCGCGCTCGCTCGCCGCCGACTCGGGCTTCGACGCCCTGACGCACGCCACCGAGGCGTTCGTCGCGGTCTACGCGAACGACTTCACCGACGGCATGGCGCTGCAGGCCATCCGCCTCATCTTCGACAACCTCGCGCAGTCGGTGAACGGTGACCCGACCGACCCGGCCACGCAGGACGCACGCGAGAAGATGCACAACGCCGGGACGATCGCCGGCATGGCGTTCGGCAACGCGTTCCTGGGCATCGTGCACGCGATGGCGCACGTCATCGGCTCCACGTACCACCTGGTGCACGGCCGGACGAACGCCACGCTGCTCCCCCACGTGATCCGCTACAACGGCACGGTCCCGACGAAGCTCACGAGCTGGCCCAAGTACGAGAGCTACGTCGCGCCCGAGCGGTTCCAGCAGATCGCCCAGATGCTCGGTCTGCCGGCGGCGACGCCGCAGCAGGGCGTCGAGTCCTACGCCCTGGCCGTCGAGGCGCTGCGTGCGAAGGTCGGCATCCCGTCGTCCTTCCAGGCGCAGGGCGTCGACGAGCAGGAGTTCATGTCCCGCCTCGACGAGGTCGCCATGGGCGCCTACGAGGACCAGTGCGCCCCCGCCAACCCGCGGATGCCGATGATCGACGACATGAAGGACATCATGACTGCGGCCTACTACGGAACGTCGCTGGAGGACGTCCGAGGCCGCAAGAGCGGGCAGGAGGGCTGACCACCTCCGGGGGCTCCCGCGGCTCCGGCCGCCGGTAGAGCCCCGCCCGCTCGCGACGCCCCGTCCGGCTCATCCCTCGCCGGACGGGGCGTCGACCTTTTCCCGCACCCTTTCCCCGCACGCGTTCCCCGCCCACCGCGCGCTCGGACGGTTGTCCACAGCCTCGTGGAACCGCCCCCGTCCGCCTGTCCGGTTTGGGTATGTTCACGGCCGTGCACCCGACTGCGACGACCACGACGCCTCCGACCCCGCGCCCCGCCCGCCGCGTGCTCGCGTCCGGCGCGGTCGCGCTCACCCTGGCTGCCGCGCTCACCGGCTGCACGGGCGGCGGCACGGCCGCACCGACCGCGTCCGCCACGGTTCCGACGACGGTCGCCCCGACCGCGAGCGCCTCACCCACCCCGTCGGCGACGCCCACGCCGACCGCCCTCCCGAGCGGCGCGGAGGACTTCTCGTCGATCGACCTGACGGTCCCCCCGCCTCGCCCGGACGCCCTCGACGCACCCCCGAGCAAGCAGGCCGCGGCGCACGTCGCCGAGTACTTCCTTCTCCTGCTTCCGTACGCAGCGGTGACGCACGACCTGGACGCGTTCGAGAAGCTCGCCTACGCCGACTGCCGGTACTGCAACCAGGTGATCACCACGCTGGAGGAGTACGAGGCGAACGACATCGTCACGGACGGCGGAGGCATCATCGTGGCGGACGTCGAGGTTGAAGAGCGCGACGCCGAGTTCTTCACGGCGACCATCACGTTCACGCAGGCGCCGTCCCGCGAGACCGCCCCCGACGGGTCTGTCATCGACGAGGGTATCGGCGGTCGGATGAGCCATGAGATCGACCTCCTCTACGACGATGGCGCCTGGCTCGTCACCTCGTGGGTAGAGGCGTCGTGACGACGCGTCGCCACCGATCACTCCTGGCCGCGCTGGTCGGGCTCATCGCCGTGGGGTTGGCAACCCCGGCCTACTCTCTCCAGGTCGAGCCCGGCGTCGACGAAGACGGGTTCAGCGCGCGCGCCCGACGCTCCACCGACGGCATTCGCAGGTACGAGGCGAACCCGGAGGCGGGGCCCTACGTCTGGAAGCGCGACCTGCCGTGCTGGAGCCGGTTCCCGGAGATCGACCGCGAGTCGAACGAGGCGTGCTGGGGCGGGTCGGCTATCCAGCACGACCCGCCCGAGTGTGAGGACGGGGCGCCGCTCATGCCGATCTGGCGCCGACTGCGCACGGAGGGGACGTGGCACCTGCAGGTCGGGTGGCACTGCCCGGAGGACCTGATCCCGCGCGTGACGCAGGAGGACTTCCGGCGGCTGACGATCCCGGCCGCGCCCGCGCGGATGCAGCCCGACGGCGGCCCGGTGCTCGTGAACAAGAAGACGATCGTCTACACCGAGGCCGAGGTGCAGAACCTGCGCACCGATCTGCTGGGCTACGGCGTCGACATCGAGGCGACGCCCGTGTCGTACTCGTGGGACTTCGCCGACGGTCAGCCGCCGTTGGTCACGACGTCACAGGGCCACCGCTACCCCGACCACGACGTGTTCAGCACGTACTTCCACCCGGGCACGGCCCGGATCACGCTCACGACGACGTGGACGGGCCGCTACCGGGTGGACGTCGACCCTCTGCACAAGTGGCGCGAGATCGACGGCAACGCCCTCACCACGTCCACGACCCCCGCCTTCGAGGTCGTCGAGCTGCGCGGGCACCTCGACGGATGAGCCGGACGGATGCCCGAGAACGGGTTGCGCGGGGGCGATTCGTCGGGAAGCGTGTCCGCGTGACCACGACGACCCCCCGACGTCTCGCCGCTGCTCTCGTCCTGACCGCGTCGCTGACCGCGTCCTTCACGCTCGCGGGTTGCTCCGAGGCGGACGACGCCCGCAAGGCGGTGAGCGACGCCGCCTCCCAGGCCAAGGCGCAGGTCGACAAGGCTCGCGAGGCCATCGACGGCCTGCGCAGCACGGTCGACGACGCCCGCGCCCGGGCCGACGAGGTCCGCGACCAGCTCGCCGACCTGACGCCGGAGAAGAAGAAGGAGGCGCAGGCGGCGCTCGACGAGGCCACGGCCGCGCTCGCCGACGCGAAGGCCGCCGCCGAGGCCGCGAAGGACGACGCGTCGTCCGGGTCGCAGCGGGCGCTGGACGACGCGCGCGCCCGCGTGGACGAGGCGAAGGAGGCCCTCGACGACGCCGCGGCGGACGCGGGCGGCGACGCCGCGGACGGTCTGAGCGCCCTGGCGGGTCAGCTCCAGGACGTCGCGGACGATCTGCGCTCGGCCTCCGGTTCCTGAATCACGCGGCCGCGCCGTCTTGCACGGCGAATGGCGCCCGTTCGGGTGATTTCTCGACCGTTCGGCGCGGGACGTTGTCTCTGCGGCTGCGGGTGCCGATCTTGAGAGACATGGCAGACCGTCGAGCAGTTCGACGCCACCACGTCGAGTGGTGGGTCGTCGCTGCATGGTCGTCGTTGGCCCTCATGGTCATCGCCGGCCTCACCGCCGCCGCCGGCACCTTCTGACCCGGCGCGCTCGTCGCCGTCATCGGCGCCGTGCGCGGTCAGGCCGGCACGGAAGGTGGCTCAGCGGCCTGTCCGTGCATCCATCGCGCGCACGAGCTCGTCGGCGTGATGGAGCATCGACCCGACCGACCGTCAAGTACGAGGTGCCTCACCGCGGTCGATCGGGCGGTCCGCGGCACGCCGCACCGCCTCGAACGTGCCAGCCCGGTCCCTGGGGACCTCGATCTGCACCGGGCCACCCTTGATCAGCACTGTCTCCGCCCGGGTGCCGTTACGGGCGTTACCCTCCCCGCGAGGCGTCCTTCTCTTGCTTCTCGTAACCCAGGTGAGCGGTGATTTCACCCTCGAGCGCGGACTCCAGCACGATCTTCGTTACCTGGGCCAGAAGTCACGCCACAGGGCAGCCATGAGTTCACCAGGCTATCGGCCTCCTGCCGCTGGGTCCCAGACGCCGCGAAGCGGCAGATCGACGTGAGCGCATGCCTCCGGAATCGTCAGCCGTCCGTACCCGTTGCCCGCCATCTCGACGTCGTCACCGAGGCCATAGCTCTTTCCCGTGGCCACGGAGGTCAGCGTCGCCGTCTGCGCATCCCAGCGCCAGCTCGTGTCGAGTGCAAGGACGAACCCTCGCGCCTCGTCGACCAGGCATCCGTCGCGACTTGCCAGTGTGTACAGCGACGGTCCCAGGAACGTGCGGATTCCCTCGGACACAACCGCCTCGACCTTGTGGGGGCTGGGCGGCGCTGTGGCGCGGGGTTCCTGTCCGCCCACGCTCGTCGTGTCTGCAAGATTCGTCGAAGCTTCCCTCCCAACCTGGTGCGACACTGCTCCGGCGAGTGCAGCGGCCAGCGCCGCGGACGCCGCGACACCCGCGATGAGCAAAGCGCGGCGCGGCTGTCGTCCTGGGGGAAGCGTTACCACGGGCAGGACTTCGACATGCTCGCGAGAGTCCGAGCACGCATCGCACCGCAAGGCTTGCGCGAGCTCGCGCTGGACCGTCACGCGAAACTTGTCGGCGAACGCTCGTTCGTTGATCACTTGATCTCCCTGTGCCTCTCCGTTTGGACAGCGAGCTGTCGAAGGGCGCGGTGCGCAGCGACGCGAACCGCGGCGCGTGTCGTCCCCAGCACGTCCGCGATCGTCTGATCGTCAAGCTCTTCGATGTACCGCAGCGCGAGCACCGCCCGGCTACGGGCAGGCAGTGACCGGATCCGGCGCACTGCGGCGTCCAGGTCGTCGACGCCCGCCATCGCGTCGTGGCCGTCCGCTACGTCGGCGTGTTCCGACACGTATACGGTGCGCTCGTCGCGCGAACTAAGGAACACCCGCACGGTGGCCTGGCGGACGTAGGCCCACGGGTAAGTGGCGGCGCAGACCATAGACCACCGAGGAACTAGTCGGGCGAGTGTCTCCTGAACCACGTCCTCAGCCGTGTCGAGGTCGCGGCAGAGCCCCAGCGCCAGGCGAAGCATCGCGGGTCGATAGCGCGCGACAAAGCCGCCGATGTCGTCCACCGAGTCCAGCGGCTCGACCGCCATGACGCCCCTTCCTCACTGCTAGTTCTACAGACATAGACGGGCCCGGCGTGTCGAACTGTTACAGACGCTCTTCCCCAAGCGCCATGAACCGCCTGCAAGTTGAGTCACCACTGGCGTAGCAGAGGGTCGCACGACCGTGGACGAGGCGAAGAAGGCTCTCGACGCCGCCGCGGCCGACGCGGGCGGCGAGGCCGCCGACGGCCTGAGCGACCTCGCCGGTCAGCTCCAGGACGTCGCCGACGACCTGCGCTCCGCCTCCGGGTCCTGACCCCTCCTCGCCCAGCACCCGGACGGGGCCGATGGCGACCGTTCGGGTGAATTCTCGACCGTTCGGCGCGGGAGTTTGTCTCTGCCCCCGTGGCTGCCGATCTTGAGAGACATGGCAGACCGGCGAGCAGTTCGACGACACCACGTCGAGTGGTGGGTCGTCGCTGCGTGGTCGTCGCTGGCCCTCATGGTCATCGCCGGCGTCACCGCCGCCGCCGGCACCTTCTGACGCCGCGCGCTCAGGACGCTCGGTACCGACGCCGAGCGGCCAACGCGGTACCCGAGCGCCGTTCGCGCTCTCGAAGTCGAGACCGCACGAGTTCTCGGCGAGGCGCGATCAAGTCGGCCAGTGAGGGTCACACGGGCATCTCGTGAAGCCGATGGCCCGACCAGCTTCAGGTTCGGTCCTTGAGTGCATCGAGCAGCGTTCCCACGGGAAGCAGACCCACCGCCGCCGCTCCGACCGAGGCCGCGCACCAGGTGGCCACCACCTGCCCGGTGACCTGCGTGAGTGCGACCCCGGCTTCAGCGCCTAGCCCCAGCGCGTACGAGACGGCCATGCCCCACCCCCACGCGCTGCCCGCCGCAGACAGAACCAACCACTCCGCGCTCTGCACCGTCAACCGCGCTCGCGCATCGGCCCCGAAGGTCGCGTAGATCGCCCACTTCGCACGTCGGGACCACTGCAGGACGGCCCAGAGAGCGACGAGCATCGCCGCCCCCGCCGCCCACGCCCACCGCAGTACGCGAGCGCCATACGCGTTCTCGAAGTCGAGACCGTACGAGTTCTCAGCGAGACGCGGGCGCACGAGCGCAGGCGTCCCATCGTCGTCCGCGAGGTGTGGACGCAGGTAAGCGCCGACCTCGTCCACGTGCGCCGCGTCGGTCCGCACGTAGCACTGCTTCGCCTCACCCGTCAGCACAGTGGGCAGCAGGTAGGCGCCGACGAGTTGCTCAGCGAGTACTCCGTCGTCGACGAGCACGGCAGTCGCCGGGACCTCGTGCGTGTCCCGTCCCCACGACTCGACCACGAACACCGAGTGCTCGCCGTCGGCGAGGCCGGTGCTCGTCGCCGCCGGCGGCGGCACGAGAATGCCTCCAGTTGCCGGAGCCCTGACGCCGAGGAACTCGTACACGCCGGGCGATGCCACTGCGAGAGTCGCGCGCGTCCCCGGGGCGTGCGCGGGCTCGACGGTGGACTCCGTCACCGTCACCGCGAACGCGGCGTCGATGCCATCGACGTCGCTCAGCCGGTCACACCTCGAGACGTCGATCCCGGCATCGTCCGTCTTCGAGCCCGGTTCGACGACGAACACGAAGGCACCCGCGTCGATCCAACGCCTCTCGGCGTCGACGAGCGACGAGACCTCGAGCGCGTTCGCCAAGCCCACGCCTCCAGTGACGAGCGCCACCGTCGCGCAGACCGTCACGGCGAGGCGTCGACCCGCGACGGCGTTGGCGAGGCCCTCACGGACGGACAGCTTCGTAGGCCACGGGCGCGTCATCCGCCCCCCGCCTCAACCGTCGAGCGCTCGGTCACCAGGACCCCGTCACGCAGGCGCAGCACGATGTCGCATCGTGCCGCGGCGGACTCGTCATGCGTGACCAGGACCACGGTCCGCCGCGCGGACGCGAGCATCGCGTCGAGGACCGCGGCCGTCGTCGACGCGTCGAGCTGACCGGTCGGCTCATCCGCGAACAGGACCGTGCGGTGCGAGCTCAGTGCGCGCGCGATGGCGACCCGCTGCGCCTCACCCCCGGACAACACCTTTGCCGGGTCCTCGGCGCGCTCCCGCAGTCCCATCTCCTCGAGACTGCCCATCGCCCGCCGGACCGCCTCGGACCTCGACGCCCCGTCGAGGTACGCACCGACGCAGACGTTGTCGAGCACCGACCGATCGGGCAGTAGCGAGACCGTCTGGAGGACCCAGGTGGAGACGTCGCGCGGGACGTGCTCGCCTCCCTGGTCGTCAACGCACCGGAAGCGCCCGCGCTGTGGGGCCAACAGGCCACCGAGGAGCGCGAGCAACGTCGTCTTGCCGGAGCCCGACGGTCCGATGATCGCGGCTGACGCGCCCGACGGTACGTCGCACGAGAGACTGGACAGCACGTCGTGGTCGCCGCGGGGGTAGCGGAACGACAGGTCGTCGGCTACGAGTCGCACGACAGATCGTCCACGACGCCCCGCGGGTTGACCAGGACCGGCGTGCCGACGAGCGCCGCGTCGACGTCGACGAGCCCGAACCCTCCCGCCGTCGCGTCGATCCGCACAGGGTCGGCTTCGAGCCCGCGGAAGTAACAGCTCACGCCCTTCTCGTCGACGATCACCGCGCTCGCGGGCACGGTGCCGACCTTCGTCGGGGCCACGTCGGCCAGCACAGCCGGGCCGGACTCCTGGTCTCCCAGGACCTCCGCGAGATCGGCGACGTCGTCGGGGTCGGTGACGACGGTGGACCCCGCAGGGAGGGGAACCGTGACCGCCCCCACGGTCAGGGAGCGTTCGACTTCCGCTGCGGGAGCGGCGACGGAGGCAGTCGAGGCCCCGCGCGCGGTCTCGTAGAGCGGTGTCTGCGGCTGCACGACATCTCCGACGCGGACGATCACGACGTCCGGTGCGCCGCTCCCCTCCGGGACCCAGAGCAGCGAGCCCGCCGCGAGAGTCGTGACGTCCGTCCCTGACCCGTGCGCCGCGTTGAACGCGCGAACCGCCCGACGCATGGCGTCGGTCGAGGAACGATCGGTCGCCTTCAGGTGTCCCGTCTCCACGAGCAGGTCTTGAGCCGTGGCCACGTCCTTCCCTTGGAGGCCGGGGGTGATGTCGCGGTACAGAGGCGCGGCGGCGACGTACGCGATCACCGGGCGGCCGTCCACCTCGTACGCGACGTCGCCTGTGCGGAGCGGTCGCGCCTCCTGCAAGGCGGACCCAGTGACCGTCCCCGCGGACTGGCTGCGGACCTCCACGGTCGGCGCAGGGCTCAGCGTCACGGTCGTGGATGTCCTGTTGTCGCGCTGCGCGGCCTGCACCTGCGCGACGACGGGTTGAGGGTCGGCCGAGGACTGGAGCGGTGACGAGGCCAAGGCCCACACCGCGAGCGCGGCGCCCACGGCCAGTGGCACGGCGAGCACTGCGAACGCCCCGACCGCCGGACCCGGACGAATGGTCACCACGTGTCGATGCCCGCCTCGTGGAGGCAGTCGAACGCGCCGCTTCCGTCACGAAGTGCCTCGGCAGCCATGTTCGCGAGATCAACACCGCTCGCGTCAGGGTCGGTACGGATCCCGTGCTCCTCGAGGCATGCGCGGAGCACGGACTCCTGCTGGTTCGCGTAGTCCTCCTTCTGCTGGATCGACGTCGGCTGCAGCTGGAGCACCTTGTTGATCCACAGCGACTCCCGGGTGACGCACTCGTCGATCGTGGCATCCCGCGCCGCGTCAGCGCCGTCGTCGTCGGCCGACGCGACCAGATACCCGGGCACGACAAGGCCTCCCGCCAGCGACTGCTCCGAGTACTCCGCGTCCAGTCCGGCGGCGGTCATGCAGGCGACGGTGCGTCGAGCCGCCTCCCGCGCCACCTCGACGGGAACGCCCCCGGTTTCCGTCGCCGCTTCGAGCGCCCGCACCTGCTCGGGTCCCGCGCCTTCCGCCTTGGCCTCGGCGAGCGCCTCCGAGATGACATCCGTAGTCGAACTCGACTCTGACGGTCCTGCGCTCGAACATGCCGCTAGCGTCAACGCGGCGACAGCGATGGGCAGAAGTCGCCCAAGCCAGTGCCGCCTTACAGATCCTTGCACCTTCACTCCCCCTGAGACCCCGACGAACGGTGCCCGCCTGGTGTCGCACGCTCCACGCGAACGACACCAGGCGTCGCGGGCGACTCTAGTGATAGACGTTGACGTACGTGACGTTCGTGGCGTTCCACCTGACCGACGAGCCCGCCCAGAGAACCGAGGTCGTGTACGTGGTCGAGCTCGGCTTGTACTTCACCGCGAGGCCGACGTCACCGGAGCAGCTGGAGTTCTCCGCGGCACTCGCGTAGTTGGTGAACCCCGACTGGACGACGGCACAACCGTCGACTGTGAGCAGACGGCTCTGGTTGTTGGGCAGCCAGCCGGTCGAGCCTGCTGCGAGTGCCATCGATGCCGTCAATGCAACGAGAGTTCCGCTCGCACCGACCGCCAACGCGCCTCGTGTTCGCCAACGCATCTTGTCCCCCATCTCAACTCTCTTGAACCGTTCTAGGCCACATTGCTACGGCACTTCGACCGCAGCCGGATATTGGCAACACAATCACCCCAAACAGGTGTGATTGCAGTCACAGACATGCATGCGTCACGGTAGGGTCGCTCTACGCTGGCACCCGCGTGACGCTGCGCGGCCACGAGTTCGCGGCGGCCACGGGCGCACCGAACGACAGGTGCCGAGACGAGTCGTCGAGTCGGTCTCGTCGCGGCCTAGGCTCGGCTGCCATGAGTGCTGTTCGGTGGGTCGACGTCGCCAAGGCCGCGAACCTGCTCGGTGCGGACGGCACCCCGCGCGCGACGATCTTCGCGGAGATGTCGGCGCTCGCGGGGGCCACGGGAGCGGTGAACCTGGGTCAGGGCTTCCCGGACGTGGACGGCCCGGAGTCGGTGGCGCGGGTCGCGGCGGAGTCGATCGCGGCGGGCGTGAACCAGTACCCGCCGGGTCCGGGGATCCCCGAGCTGCGGCAGGCGATCGCGGCGCACCAGTCCCGCCGGTACGGCATCGAGCTCGACCCGGACACGCAGGTGCTCGTCACCGCGGGCGCCACGGAGGCGATGGCCGCCACGGTCCTCGCGCTGGCCGGGCCCGGCGACGAGGTCCTCACGCTCGAGCCGTTCTACGACGCGTACGCGGCGGTGATCGCGCTGTCGGGTGCGACGCACACGACCGCTCCCCTGCGCGCGACGCCCGACGGGTTCCGGCTCGACGAGCAGGCGCTCGCCGCGGCGTTCACGTCCCGCACGCGCCTCGTCGTGATCAACACCCCGCACAACCCGACGGGTGCGGTGCTGACGCGCGCGGAGCTCGAGCTGGTCGGCCGGCTCGCACGCGAGCACGACGCGCTCGTCGTGACCGACGAGGTGTACGAGCACCTGACGCTGCCCGGCCCGGACGGGTCGCGGCCGCGGCACGTGCCGATGGCGTCGCTGCCGGGCATGGCGGAGCGGACGCTGACGATCTCGTCGGCGGGCAAGACGTTCTCGTTCACGGGCTGGAAGATCGGCTGGGTCAGCGGGCCGGCCGAGATCCTCACGGCGGTGCGGACCGTCAAGCAGTTCCTCACGTACGTGAACGGTGCGCCGTTCCAGCCGGCGATCGCGTTCGCGCTGCAGGACGAGGGTGTGGCGGCGTGGGTCGACGAGCTCGCGGCGTCGCTCGCGCGGCGTCGGGACCTGCTGAGCGAGGGTCTGCGCGCCGCGGGCTTCGCGGTCGCGCGGCCGCAGGGCACGTACTTCGTCGTCGCCGACGCTGCCCCGCTGGGCTACGACGACGGCGTGGCGCTGTGCCGGGACCTGCCGCGGCTGTGCGGGGTGGTGGGCGTGCCGGTCAGCGCGTTCACGCGTCCCGGCTCGCCCACCGACGAGGCCCTGCGGTCCTGGGTGCGGTTCACGTTCGTCAAGCGCGACGACGTGCTCGCCGAGGCGGTCGGCCGCCTGGCGCGGCTCGGGGCCTGACTCAGCCGGTCCAGCCACCGCCGCGGCGGTACGCGGGGGTCGCCAGGGCGAGCACCGCGAGCGCGGCCATCGACGACCCGACCATGACGACGGCCATCGCGACGGCGTCGCCGCCGAGGAAGCCGGACAGCGGCGAGATGAGGCCGGAGATCGCGGCCTGCGTCGCGCCGATCATGGCCGCGGCGGTGCCGGCGATCTCGCCGTGCCGGGACAGCGCGAGCGCGGACGCGTTCGGCGGCGCGAAGTTCACCAGCGCCAGGACGAGCCACAGCATGACGAGCAGCAGCGGCAGGCCGCCGAACCCCGTGGCGCACACGACGAGCAGCGCGAGCGTCATCCCGAGAGACGCGGGCAGCACCACGCGGATGATCCGGATCGGCGCGACCTTGCGGACGAGCGCGGCGTTGACCTGCGCGCCGGCGACGAGCCCGATGCCGTTGAGCGCGAACAGCAGCGAGAACTGGTGCGACGAGAGCCCGAAGCCCTCCTGCAGGACGAACGGCGAGCCGATCACGTAGCTCATGAGCACGGCGTTCCCGAGGCCCGGCATGATCGCCAGGGCGAGGAAGTGCCGGTCGCGCAGGAGCGTGCGGTAGCCGCGCAGCGCGGTGCGCAGACCGCCGTCGCGGCGGCGCGCGGCGGGCAGCGTCTCGGGCAGCCGCCGCCAGCACACGACCCACAGGAACGCGCCGAACGCGCCGAGGCCGACGAACACGGCCCGCCAGCCCCACTCGCCGGCGATGAGCCCGCCGACGGACGGCGCGAACAGCGGCGCGATACCGATGACGAGCATGAGCCGCGAGATCAGGCGCGAGGCGTCGGCGCCCACGAACCGGTCGCGGATGACGGCCATCGCGACGACGGTCGCGGACGCGTTGAAGAAGCCCTGCGCGACGCGCAGCGCGATGAGCATCTCGACGCCGGTGACCACGGCGCACAGCAGCGACGTGACGATGTGCAGGGCCACGCCGACGAGCACGGGCGCGCGGCGGCCGAACCGGTCGGACAGCGGGCCGATGACGAGCTGCCCGACGGCGCCGCCGAGCATCATCGCGGTCATCGTGAGCTGCGCGGCGGTGGCGGAGGTGCCGAGGTCGCGCGCGACGTCCGGCAGCGACGGCAGGTAGATGTCGTTGGAGATCGCCGGGAGCGCGCACATCATGCCGAGCAGCAGGACGTACTTGGCGTTCGGGCGGTACGCCGGGGTCCCGCTCGGCGTGGTGCCGCCGACCGGGACGGTCTCGGCGGCTGCGGCGGGTGCGGTGAGGCGTTCGTCGGAGGCGGCGGGCTGGGCGCTGGGGTTCACGTGGGGGTCGTCGATCGTCGCGCGGGTGCTGGGTGCGTGGGTGAGGTTCACAGGGGTCCGTCGTCGGGGTCGTGGTGGGGGTCCGCGGTCCGACGAGGACGTGTGCTCCGGGTGCTCGGCCGGCGTCCGACGTCGGCTGTCGCGGCGTCCATGGTGGCACTCTCACGGGCCGGGCGCGAATCGATTCGATGTTCTGACCTGGGCACGGCCGCGCGCTGACCTTCGCTTGACCCGGGAACCGGTCGGAGCGCCCGAATCGGGCGCCCGCCGGCGCGCCGGATGTGGGCGGCAGGTGGCAGGGTGTGCCCCATGTGCGGTCGTTACGCCTCCTTCCGCGAGGACCAGGCCATCGCCGACGAGTTCGCGGTGGCGGTCGTCGCCGACGACGTGCGCCTGCTGCCGCCGTCATGGAACGTCGCCCCGACGGACGGCGTGCGCATGGTCGTCGAGCGCGCGGACCGCGAGACGGGCGAGATCACCCGCCAGCTCCGCGTCGCCCGGTGGGGCCTGGTCCCGTCATGGGCCAAGGACCCGTCGGTCGGCAACCGCATGATCAACGCGCGCGTCGAGAGCGTCGCCGAGAAGTCGGCGTTCGCCCGCCCGTTCGCGCAGCGCCGCGCGCTGATCCCCGCGGACGGCTACTACGAGTGGCGCAAGCCCGGCCCGGACTCCCCCGTGCAGCGCAAGCAGCCGTACTACATCCACCCCGACGACGGCTCGCTCGTCGCGCTCGCCGGGCTGTACGAGTTCTGGCGCGACCCCGCCAAGGCCGACGACGACCCGGACCGGTGGCTCGTCTCGGCGACGATCCTCACGCGTCCCGCGAGCGAGCGGCTCGCGTTCATCCACGACCGCCAGCCCGTGATGCTCCCGCACGCCGCGTGGGACGCGTGGCTCGACCCGGCCGTCGACGCCGCGGGCGCGAGCGACCTGCTCGCCGCGACCCCGCCGGCCCTCGAACCCACCCCGGTGCGCCCGCTGGTCAACGCGGTCCGCAACAACGGCCCCGACCTCCTGCTGCCCGACCCGGAAGCCGCCTAGCGCGAGCTCAGCTCGTCGCGGCGCGCAGGCGGACCGGGGTGACCGTGCCCAGGCCCTGGAGCTCGCGGACCGGCTGCTCCTCGCAGACGAACCGCGGGTCGGCTGCGAGCACCGCGGCCGTGCCCTGGTCCATGAGGACGGTCGACGGCTCGGCGATGTCCGTCAGCCGCGCGGCGAGGTTCACCGACGGCCCGAACACGTCCCCGAACCGGGACAGCACCCGTCCCCACACGAGCCCGACGCGCACGGGCGTCACGCCGCGCGCCCCCTCCGCGAGCCCGCCCGACGCCTGAGCCGACGACACGTCGAGCTCGCGGCCCAGCGCGTCGGCGAGGCCCAGCGCGACGAGCGCACCGGTCTGCGGCGTGTCCGCGACGAACAGCACGGCGTCGCCGATCGTCTTGACGACCCGGCCCCCGGCGGCGGTCACCACGTCACGCGCCTCGGCCTCGAACCGCTGCACGAACGCCGACAGGTCCGTGGACCCGAGACCCGCGGTGCGGCGCGTGAACGACACCATGTCCGCGAACCCGACGGCGCGCGCGAGCGGCAGCGCACCGGGCTCGTCGCCGGGCCGGCCCAGGTCGCCGAACTCGGCGGCGTACCGGCCGGCGATCGCCGCGAGCTGACGGCGGTAGGAGTGCACGAGCTGCGCCTCGAGCACGGGCGCGAGGTCCGCGAGGCGGTCGAGCACGAGCAGGCGCGCCGTGGTGTCGTCGAGCTCGTAGCGCGAGGACATGTCCTCCACGAGCGCCTCGACCTGCCACAGCGCGAGCCGGTCCGACGTGTGCCCGAGCGCGCGGGTCACGGTCAGGACCGTGCGCAGGTCCAGCCCGTGGTCCCGCACGAGCGACGCGGCGCGGCCGATCGCGTCCGCGTCGTTCTCGGAGAAGTAGTCGTCGTCCGGGTCCGGGTGCGGCAGGCCGAGCGTCGACCAGAAGGTCTGGACGAAGTCGAGCGAGATGTCCGCGCGAGCGGCCAGGTCACGTGCGGTGTACCGCCGGGTGCCGCCGAGCAGGGCGGCGTCGATCTCCTCGACGGTCGACGCGAGGGCGGCGTGCTCCTCGGGGGCGTCGGCGGCAGGGTCGGGCACGGGTCGAGGGTAGTTCACGCCAGGGTCCGCAGGTGACGCACGTCACCGGCGAGGACGCGTCGCTCGTCGTCCGCGGCGGTGCGCACGACGAGGGCACCGTCGTCGTCGAGGCGCACCGCGACGCCCTCGAGGACGTCCCCGCCGGGCAGGTCCACCGCGACCCCGGTGCCGAGCGTCGACAGGACGGACGCGACCTCGTCGGCCAGGCCGGACTCCTGCACCGCCCCGCCCGAGGTGTCCCACCGCGACTCCACGTCCTCGAGCGCCTCGACCAGCCCGACGAGCACCGCGAGCCGGTCGACGTGCCGCGCGCCCGCGAGCGCGAGCGAGCCCGCGGACGGCACGGGCAGCTCGTCAGCGGTCTGCAGCACGTTGAGGCCGATCCCGACGACCGCGGCGACGGTCCCGTCGGCGAGCGGTACGAGCTCGCAGAGCACCCCGCCGACCTTGCGCGCCGACCCCCAGCCCTCGACGTCGCCCGACGCGGGCACGAGCACGTCGTTGGGCCACTTCAGCGACGCCGCGACGCCGGCCGTCGCGCGCACGGCCCGCACCGCACCCAGGCCCGCGAGCAGCGGCAACCACCCGTACCGGTCGGAGGGCATGCCCAGGTGCACGACGAACGAGCAGGTCACCGCGGCCCCGGCCGGCGTCTGCCAGGTCCGGTCGCGCCGGCCCTTGCCCGCCACCTGGTGGTCGGCGACCAGCAGGCTGCGGTCGGGCCACGACCGCGGGTCCGCGCGCAGGTCGCGCACCACGTCGGCGTTGGTCGAGCCCGTGCTCGCGACGACCTCCACCCGCGTGAGCGGGCCGTCCGGCCGCTGCAGCAGCGCGCGGACCTCGTCGGGGTCCAGCGCTGGTCGCGTCGTCATGCGCCCGTCCTCACCTTCGTGCCGGTCCCCCCATCCTGCCCCCGAATCGCGCCGTGCCGGGCGTGCCGTCGGCGTGTTGTGGGATCGGCACGACGAACGACGCGCAAACCCGTCCGCGCCCTGCACCGCGTTGGAGCGTGCCGACAACTAGCCTCGGTCGGGTGACGCAGACAGACGCGACCAGCCCGAGCGCGCCCGCCCGCACGACCGCCGGCAAGCTGGCCGACCTCGCGGCCCGCCGCGAGGCGCAGGCGAGCGCCGAGGCGGCCGCCGTGGACAAGCAGCATGCGCGCGGCAAGAAGACCGCGCGTGAGCGCATCGACCAGCTCCTCGACCCGGGGTCGTTCACCGAGATCGACGCGCTCGTGCGGCACCGCTCGACGAACTTCGGCCTCGACGCGAAGCGCATCCCGGGCGACGGCGTGGTCGTCGGGCACGGCACGGTCGACGGACGCCCGGTCGCGGTGTACTCGCAGGACTTCACGGTGTTCGGCGGCAGCCTCGGCGAGGTGCACGGGCAGAAGATCACCAAGGTCATGGACCTCGCGCTGCGCACCGGTGTGCCGCTGATCGGCATCAGCGACGGCGGCGGCGCACGCATCCAGGAGGGGGTCGCCGGCCTGACGCAGTTCGCGGAGATCTTCCGCCGCAACGTCGCCGCCTCGGGCGTGATCCCGCAGATCAGCCTCATCCTGGGCCCGTCGGCGGGTGGCGCGGTGTACTCCCCCGCGCTGACCGACTTCATCGTGATGGCCGACGGCACGTCGAACATGTTCATCACCGGCCCGGACGTGATCCGCGCGGTCACGGGCGAGGACGTGGGCTTCGAGGAGCTCGGCGGCGCGACCACGCACAACACGCGCTCGGGCGTCGCGCACTACCTGGCGTCCGACGAGGACGACGCGATCGACTACGTGCGCTCGCTGCTCGGCTACCTGCCGCAGAACAACCTCTCGGACCCGCCGCTGTACGCGCACGAGACCGACCTCGCGCCCACCGACGAGGACCTCGCGCTCGACACGCTCGTCCCGGACTCGGACAACCAGCCGTACGACATGCGCACGGTCGTCGAGACGGTGCTCGACGACGGGGTGCTGCTCGAGGTGCAGCCGCTGTACGCCGGCAACGTCGTCGTCGGGTTCGGGCACGTCGAGGGTCACCCCGTGGGCGTCGTCGCGAACCAGCCGCAGCAGATGGCGGGCACGCTCGACATCAACGCGGCGGAGAAGGCCGCGCGGTTCGTGCGCACGTGCGACGCGTTCAACATCCCCGTGCTGACGTTCGTCGACGTGCCCGGGTTCCTGCCCGGGACGGACCAGGAGTGGAACGGGATCATCCGCCGCGGCGCGAAGCTCATCTACGCGTACGCGGAGGCGACGGTCCCGCTCGTCACCGTGATCACGCGCAAGGCGTACGGCGGCGCGTACATCGTCATGGGCTCCAAGCAGCTCGGCGCGGACGTGAACCTCGCGTGGCCGACCGCGCAGATCGCCGTCATGGGCGCGGGGGGCGCGGTGAACATCCTGCAGCGCGGCGCGCTGAAGAAGGTCGCCGACTCCGGCGGCGACGTGGAGGCGGAGCGCCGGCGGCTCACCGCGGAGTACGAGGACGCGATCGTCAACCCGTGGGACGCTGCCGACCGGGGCTACGTGGACGCGGTGATCGAGCCGTCCGCGACGCGCGCCGAGATCACCAAGGCGCTGCGCCTCCTGCGCACCAAGCGCGCGTCCCTGCCGCCCAAGAAGCACGGCAACATCCCGCTGTAGAGACTGGACCAGACGATGACGCACGAGCACGACGAGCACGACGAGCACCACGGGCACGGTCACGACGACGACCACGAGGGCCACGACTCGGCCACGCACGGGCCCGCTCCGCTGACGGACGTGGACCCGGCCGGGCTGCACGCCGCCGTCGACGCGCTCGCCGCCGCGCTGCACGAGTACGTCGACGCCGCGGTGGGCGTGCGCGCCGAGTTCGGCTCCACGGAGGCCGACGAGGACCCGCGCATCCTGGCGCTCGAGGCGCGCGTGGGCACGCTCAACGCCGCGCTCTACGACCAGATCCACGACCGCCTGGGCATGCACTCGGACCTGACGGGCATGACCTGGCAGGAGGACGAGGGCGGGCACGACGACGCGCCGTCCGAGGACGACGAGGCCGACACGTTCCACGTGGGGCTCGTCGTGGTCCGCACGCCCGCCGCGGGTGACCGGACGCTCGACTCGGCGCTCGACATCGTCGAGTCCGGTGCGGGCGACCTCACGCAGGCGCTGGTCGACGCGGGCTTCGAGGTCGCGGAGTGGGGCGTCTCGCGCGGGGCCCACGTGGACTTCGGCGACGAGGACGACGACGAGGACGACGCGTGAGCGACGACGGCCAGCTCCAGGTGGTGCGCGGCACGCCCGACGACGTCGAGCTCGCCGCGCTCGTCGCGGGCATCATGGCGGCCGCGACGGCGGCTCCGTTCGACCCGCCCGCGGCGCCCCGAGCCGCGTGGTCCGACCGTCGCCGCCAGCTCCGCCCGGTGCCCTCGGCTGCCCCCGGCGCGGACTCCTGGCGCTGGAGCCTGCGCGGCTGACCGCGGCTCCCGCGACCGCCGTCCCCGGTCCCGGTCGCGTCGCTACCGACGAGTAGGGTCGGGCGCATGCGTGAACCCACGGCCGTCGACGCCGTCGCCGAGAAGTACGTCAGCACCTACGCCTCGCTCGACCCGCTGTCCGCGACAGCGATGGGTCTGTCGGGCCACGACCACGAGATGACCGACCTGTCCCCCGCGGGGCACGACGCGCGCGCGGACCTCACGCGCTCGACGCTCCTCGAGCTCGACGCCCTCGCGCCGGTGGACGACGTCGACCGCATCACCGTCGCGGCGATGCGGGAGCGGCTCGGGCTGGACCTCGAGCTGCACGCCGCGGGCGAGCACCTGCGCGACCTGAACAACATCGCGTCCCCCGTCCAGGGCCTGCGCGACGTGTTCGACATCATGCCGACGGGCGACATCGAGGCCTGGGAGAACATCGCGGCGCGTCTGACGGCGCTGCCCCACGCGGTCGACGGCTACGTCGAGTCCCTGCGCGCCGGCGCCGCGCGCGGGCTCGTCCCGGCGGTCCGCCAGGTCCGTGAGGGTGTGACGCAGGCCGTCGAGCTCGCCGCCGGCAGCTCGTTCTTCACCGAGTTCGTGCAGGGCGAGGCCGCCGCGGCCGCGCTGGACGACTCGTCGTCGTGCGCGCTCGTGCGCGCCGAGCTCGAGCGCGGCGCCGCGGGTGCGCGCGAGGCCTACGGCCGGCTCGCGGAGTTCCTGCGCGACGAGCTCGCGCCGCAGGCCCCCGCCGACGACGCCGCGGGCCGCGACCGCTACCAGCTGTTCTCCCGGGCGTTCCTGGGCGCGGCCGTGGACCTCGAGGAGACCTACCAGTGGGGGCTCGAGGAGCTCGCGCGGGTCGTCGCGGAGCAGGAGGCCGTCGCGGCGCAGATCGCCGGGCCGGGTGCCACGGTCGAGCAGGCCGTCGCGGCGCTCGACGCGGACCCGTCGCGCACCCTGCACGGCAAGGACGAGCTGCGCCGCTGGATGCAGGAGACCTCGGACGCGGCGATCGCCGCGCTCGACGGCACGCACTTCGACATCCCCGAGCCGCTGCACACGCTCGAGTGCCGGATCGCCCCGACCCAGTCCGGCGGCATCTACTACACGGGCCCGTCGGACGACTTCACGCGGCCCGGCCGCATGTGGTGGTCGGTGCCGGCCGACGTCACGACGTTCAACACGTGGCGCGAGAAGACGACCGTCTACCACGAGGGCGTGCCGGGTCACCACCTGCAGGTCGGTGCCGCGGTGTACAACCGGGCGGACCTCAACACGTGGCGCCGCCTCGCCTGCTGGACCTCGGGTCACGGCGAGGGCTGGGCGCTGTACGCCGAGCGCCTGATGGCGGACCTCGGCTTCCTGGACGACCCGGGCGACCGCCTCGGCATGCTCGACGGCCAGCGGATGCGCGCGGCGCGCGTCGTGTTCGACATCGGTGTGCACCTCGGCCTGCCCGCTCCCGAGCAGTGGGGCGGCGGCCGCTGGGACGCCGACAAGGCGCTCGCGTTCCTGCTCGCGAACGTGAACATGCCCGAGTCGTTCGTGCGGTTCGAGTGGATGCGCTACCTCGGGTGGCCGGGCCAGGCGCCGTCCTACAAGGTCGGCCAGCGCCTGTGGGAGCAGACGCGTGACGCGGCGCGGGCCGCCGCCGGCGACGCGTTCGACCTGCGCGCGTTCCACGCCAAGGCGCTCAACCTCGGCTCGCTCCCCCTGGACGTCCTCAAGCTCGCGTTCTGACCCGCCCACGACGAAGGCCCGGCCCCTGTGGGCGGATTCTCGGGGTCCGGGCCTTCGTCGTGCGGCTCGCGCGCTCCGCTCAGAACAGCGTGTAGCCGTACTTGACCATGATCATCCCGGCCATGACGACGAGCAGCGCGATCGTCACGAACCAGTCGTTGCCCTCCTGGACGAACCGCCGGCCGGCCGCACCGGCCCGGCCCGGCAGCGCGATGTGCCCCTCGCGGATGTTGATGCGCGTCAGCCCGGCCCACACCAGGGTCGTCGTGAGCGTGATGAGCAGGCACCACGGGCACAGCGCGCCGATCTCGAAGAACGACATGTAGAACAGCCACCACGCGAACAGGAACCCGACCGTGTAGATCGCCTGCGCGGTGCGCATGAACCAGCGCGGGAACACCACGCCACCGACCAGCGCGACCGCGACGGTCAGCACGACGGCCTCGGCGGCGATGCCGAGGAACGCGTTCGGGAAGCCCAGCAGCTCGGCGGCCCAGTGCTTCGCGACCGTGGCGCAGTTGATCTTCTCGTTGAAGCTGCAGCTGAGCTTGGCGTTCTTGTCGGCGGCCAGCACGAGCGCCTCGATGGACAGCACGAACGACGCGTACAGGCCGATCAGGCCCGAGACCACCATCTCGATCGCGGTGCGCCGCCGCCACGCCGGGTCCGGCGGCGCGAGCAGGTCGGGGTCGTCGTCGACCAGGTCGTCGAGCTCGAGGTCGTCGTCGTCCACGTCCACCACGGTGTTCTCCTTGCCCACGAGCCCTCCCGAGCCACCCGGCGTCCTGCGTCGGCCCCCGACGCTGCGCAAGCGCGCGACCGCCATTGTGACCCACGTTCCTGTGCGCGAACCCCGACAATCGTCCCTCGGCGCGCGGCTCGGACCCCGCGACCTGCGTGGGTAGGGTGCGGGCCGTGACCCGCCTGCTGCTCGCCTCCGCCTCCCCCGCCCGCCGTGCCACGCTCCGCGCCGCCGGCATCGAGCCGCTCGTGGCGGTCTCGTCCGTCGACGAGGACGCGGTGCTGGCCCGGGCCCGCGAGCGCTACGGGGACGCGGACGGCGTGCTCGACCCGGCGGACGCGGTGCTCGTGCTCGCGCAGGCCAAGGCGCACGACGTCGCCGCGCACCTGCCCGACGACCTCGCGGACGCCACCGACCTCGTGGTGCTGGGCTGCGACTCGATGCTCGAGCTCGACGGGGAGGTCCTCGGCAAACCGCGCGACGCGGACGACGCGGTCGCGCGCTGGCGGTCGATGCGCGGACGCGCGGGCACGCTCCACACGGGCCACTGGGTGGTGGACCTGCGCGAGCCCGACGAGGACGCGCCCGAGCCGCGGCCCGGGACGCTCGGGGCGGGGCGGGGGGCCGTGCTGGGCGACACGTCGTCGACCGTCGTGCACTTCGCCGACGTGTCCGACGAGGAGATCGCGGCGTACGTGGCGACGGGCGAGCCGCTGACGGTGGCGGGGGCGTTCACGATCGACGGGCGGGGCGGCCCGTTCGTCGAGCGCATCGAGGGCGACCACCACGGCGTCGTCGGCCTCTCGCTGCCGCTGCTGCGCACGCTCCTGCTCCAGGTCGACCTGCCGCTGCCGGCCCTCTGGACCCCCTGACCCACCCGCCCCGCTCGCGCCGTACGCCACGGTCGGGTTGTGGGGATCGTGCAGCCGGGTCCGGACACCGACCCCCGAGCGGCGCGCGGGCGTCGTCGGGTTCCTACAAAACCCGGGCCGCGCAGGTTGGGTGCAAGCCCAATCTTCTCCGGCGGGCGGCGACGACGAGGCCGCGCCGCACACCGGGGCGTTACGGTGAGCCGTGCCCTCCAGCCTGTCCGCCCCTGCCGTGCGCCCGCTGCGCAAGGTCCTCATCGCCAACCGCGGCGAGATCGCCGTCCGCATCGCGCGCGCCTGCCGTGACGCAGGCGTCGGGTCCGTCGCCGTCTACGCGGACCAGGACCGCACCGCGCTGCACGTGACCCTCGCGGACGAGGCGTTCGCGCTCGACGGCGCCCGCGCGGCGGACACGTACCTGTCGATCGAGAAGCTGCTCGACGTCGCGCTCCGCGCGGGCGCGGACTCCGTGCACCCCGGGTACGGGTTCCTCGCGGAGAACGCGGACTTCGCGCGTGCCGTGACCGACGCGGGCCTGGTGTGGATCGGCCCGTCGCCGGACGCCATCGAGGCGCTGGGCGACAAGGTCAGCGCGCGGCACATCGCGCAGAAGGCGGGCGCGCCGCTCGTCGCGGGCACGCCCGACCCGGTGGACGGCCCGGCGCAGATCCACGCGTTCGTCGCGGAGCACGGCCTGCCGATCGCGATCAAGGCCGCGTTCGGCGGTGGCGGCCGCGGCCTCAAGGTCGCGCGCTCGGCGGACGAGGTCGACGAGCTCTACGAGTCGGCGGTGCGCGAGGCGGTCGCCGCGTTCGGCCGCGGCGAGTGCTTCGTCGAGCGGTACCTGGACAAGCCGCGGCACGTGGAGACGCAGTGCCTCGCCGACGCCCACGGCACGGTCGTCGTGGTGAGCACGCGCGACTGCTCGCTGCAGCGCCGCCACCAGAAGCTCGTCGAGGAGGCGCCCGCGCCGTTCCTCACGGACGCGCAGCGCGAGCAGCTGGTGACCTCCAGCAAGGCGATCCTGCGCGAGGCCGGCTACGTGGGCGCGGCGACGTGCGAGTTCCTCGTCGGCGCCGACGGGACCGTCTCGTTCCTCGAGGTCAACACGCGCCTGCAGGTCGAGCACCCGGTCACCGAGGAGATCTCGGGCGTCGACCTGGTGCGCGAGCAGCTGCGCATCGCGGCGGGCGAGCCGCTCGGCTACGACGAGGTCGCCACGCGCGGGCACTCGATCGAGTTCCGCATCAACGGCGAGGACCCGGCCGCGAACTTCCTGCCCGCGCCGGGCCGCATCTCGACGCTGCGCTTCCCGTCCGGCCCCGGCGTGCGCGTCGACTCGGGCGTGGTCGAGGGAGACACGGTCTCCGGTGCGTTCGACTCGATGATCGCCAAGCTGATCGTCACCGGCGCCGACCGGCCGCAGGCGATCGCGCGCGCCCGGCGCGCGCTGGCCGAGCTCGAGGTCGTCGGCATCCCGACGGTCGTGCCGTTCCACCGGGCGGTGCTCGAGGACGAGGCGTTCGCGCCGGCCGACGCAGCCACGCCGTTCGCGGTGCACACGCGCTGGATCGAGACCGAGTTCGCGGACACGCTCGCGACGCTCGGCAAGGCGCCGGCCGCGACTCCGGCTCCCGAGGAGGAGCCGCCGGCGCTCGAGCGCGTCGTCGTCGAGGTCGGCGGCAAGCGGCTCGAGGTCGTGCTGCCCGCCGCGCTCGGCCTGGGGCGTCCCGGTCCGGCCCGCGCGGGGATGCCGCGCCGGCCCGCGCGTCGCAACGCGAGCGGGCCGAAGGCGGCGGCCAACGGCACGACGCTCGCGTCCCCCATGCAGGGCACGATCGTGAAGGTCGCGGTGCAGGACGGTGCGACGGTCGCGGAGGGCGACCTCGTCGTCGTGCTCGAGGCCATGAAGATGGAGCAGCCGCTGGTGGCGCACCGCGGTGGGACGGTCACGGGCCTCGCCGCGAGCGTCGGCGCGAGCGTGAGCGCCGGCACCGCGATCTGCGAGATCGTCGACTGAGCCCGACCGCATGACCGACCTGCCCCGCCACCCGCCCGCGCCGGGCGACGGCTGGGTGCGGTGCGGGTGCGGGGCACGGCACTGGGGTCTGCACGGCGCGGCGGGGCTGCTGGTCGCGCGCCGCGCCCCGGACGGCCGGCCGACGCACGTGCTGCTGCAGCACCGCGCGCCGTGGAGCCACCACGGCGGCACGTGGGGCATCCCGGGTGGGGCACGCCAGCCGCACGAGGACGCGACCGCGGCCGCGCTGCGCGAGGCGCACGAGGAGGCGGGCGTCCCCGCGGACGCGGTGCGGCCCTTCGCGTCGCACGTGCTGCGGCACCCGGACTGGTCGTACACGACCGTGCTGGCCGACGACGTGCGCCCGTTCGAGGCGCGCGCCACGGACGCCGAGTCCCTCGCGGTCGCGTGGGTCCCGATCGAGCAGGTCGCCGCGCTCGACCTGCTGCCCGCGTTCGCGGACGCGTGGCCGACGCTCCTGGCCGCGATCCCGGCGACCCCGCAGAGCGCCCCGTGCGGCCCGGACGCGTGACGCGAGACACACCGTCGGGCTCGGTACCGGACTCCCGCCGACCCCGGGCACGGGTGTAACCTCGCGAATCGTGTGAGGTAAGCCTGACCTCACCTCGCGGCGTCCGGCGCCGCGGACGCACACACTCGGCGAACGGTCACCATGGTCGCGAACTTCCTCATCGGCCTGCGCGAGGGGCTCGAAGCAGCCCTCGTCGTCAGCATCCTCGTGGCGTACCTGGTCAAGACCGGGCGACGCGACCTGCTGCCCGCGCTGTGGGGCGGCGTGGCCGTCGCCGTGGGGGTCTCGCTCGCGTTCGGCGCGCTGCTGACGTTCGGGCCCAAGGGGCTGTCGTTCGAGGCGCAGGAGGCCATCGGCGGCACGCTGTCGATCGTCGCGGTCGGCCTCATCACCTGGATGATCTTCTGGATGGCGCGCACCGCCCGCCACCTCAAGGCGGACCTGCAGCACAAGCTCGACGACGCGATCGCAGCCGGCAAGGGCGCCGTGGTCGTCATGGCGCTGCTCGCCGTGGGCCGCGAGGGCCTCGAGACCGCGCTGTTCCTGTGGGCGGGCGCGCAGGCGACCTCGTCGGGCACCAGCGCGCCGCTCGCCGGCGCCGCGCTCGGCATCGCGGTCGCGGTCCTGGCCGCGTGGCTCATGTACCGCGGCGCGGTGCGCCTCGACCTGCGCCGGTTCTTCGCCTGGACCGGGCTGTTCCTCGTCCTCGTCGCGGCAGGCGTCCTGTCCTACGGCGTGCACGACCTGCAGGAGGCCGGCATCCTGCCCGGCCTGGACTCGCTCGCGTTCGACGTCTCCGCGAGCATCCCGCCCTCGTCCTGGTACGCGACGCTCGCCAAGGGCGTCTTCAACTTCACGCCCGCGACCACGTGGCTCCAGCTCGTCGCATGGACCTCCTACGTCGCCGTCGTCCTGACCGTGTTCGTCCGCACCACGTGGGGCCGCTCGACGGCGCCCAGGCCGTCGGCGCCCGCCGTCGTCGCGCCCGTCGCGACCCCCTGACGCCCGCGCCGGACGCCCGCACCTCCACCCGCTCCTGAGGAGACCCATGTCCCGCTCCGCCCTCGGCGCGCTCGCGCTCGTCGCCCTCGTCCTGCCGCTCGCCGCCTGCGTCGACAACGACGCGAGCCCGGCCGCGTCGGGCGCACCCGGGCGTGCGCTGACCGTGAGCAGCACCCAGGACGCGTGCGAGGTGTCGGCCGCGACCGCCCCGAGCGGCACGCTCACGTTCGCCGTGAGCAACGACGGCACGGACGTCACGGAGTTCTACCTGCTCGGCGAGGACGGCCTGCGGGTCGTCTCCGAGGTGGAGAACATCGGCCCGGGCCTCACGCGCGACCTCGTCGTGCAGGTCCGACCCGGCACGTACTACACGGCGTGCAAGCCGGGCATGGTGGGCGACGGCATCCGCGCCGAGTTCACCGTGACCGACTCGGGCGAGGCCGTCGGACCGACGGGCGACGCGGCCGACCAGCTCGCCGCCGCCGAGGCGCAGTACGTCGCGTACGTCAAGGACCAGGTGGGCGCGCTGATCGCCGGCACGCAGGAGTTCGCGGACGCCTACACCGCGGGCGACGACGACGAGGCGCGCGCGCTCTACGCCGCGACGCGCGTCCACTGGGAGCGCGTCGAGCCCGTCGCCGAGTCCTTCGGTGACCTCGACCCGCTGACCGACGCGCGCGAGGCCGACCTCGAGGACGGCCAGACCTGGAGCGGCTGGCACTACATCGAGAAGGACCTGTGGCCGCCGCTCGCCGCCGACAACGGCGGCGTCGAGTACGTGCCGCTCACCGACGCCGAGCGCACCAAGGCGGCGGACGACCTCGTCGGGTGGACGCAGCAGCTCGTCGACCAGGTCAACGACCCGCAGTTCACGTTCGAGGCGTTCCAGATCGCCAACGGCGCCAAGGAGCTCCTCGACGAGGTCGCGACCGGCAAGGTCACGGGCGAGGAGGAGATCTGGTCGCACACCGACCTGTGGGACTTCCAGGCGAACGTCGACGGCGCGCGCGTGGCGTACGAGGTGCTCGCGGACGTCGTCGAGGGCGCCGACCCGGACCTGGCGGCGACGCTCGTCGAGCGGTTCGCCGCGCTCGACGGGCTGCTCGCCGAGCACGGCTCGGTGGAGAAGGGCTTCACGGCGTACGACGAGCTGACCGCGCAGCAGGTCAAGCAGCTGTCCACCGCGGTCGACGCGCTCTCCGAGCCGCTGTCCCGGCTGACCGCCGTCGTCACGGGGGTCTGACGTGACCGAGCAGCCGCCCGCCCCCGGGTCGCGGGGCGTCACGCGTCGCGCGGTGCTCGGCGGCGGTCTGCTCGGTGCCGCCGCCGTCGGCGCCGCGGGCTTCGCCGCCGGTCGTGCGGCGGCGTCGGTCGGCGAGCCTGCCCCGGACACCCGCGCCGCGGGGACCTACCCGTTCACGGGCCGGCACCAGGCGGGCATCGTCACGCCCGCTCAGGACCGCCTGTACCTCGCGTCGTTCGACGTGACGACCGACGACCGCGAGGACCTCGTCGCGCTGCTCCAGCGCTGGACGACGATCGCCGCACGCCTCACGCAGGGGCTGTCGGCAGGTCCGTACGGTGCGGCGTCCGGCCCGTACGACGCGCCGCCCGACGACACGGGCGAGGCCGCCGACCTGCCCGCCGCGGGGCTGACCCTCACGTTCGGGTTCGGCCGCTCGCTGTTCGTCGCCGCCGACGGCACCGACCGGTTCGGCCTCGCGGACCGTCTGCCCGACGCGCTCGTCGAGCTGCCGCACTTCCCCGCGGACGCGCTCGACCCGGCGCGCAGCGACGGCGACCTCGTCGTGCAGGCGTGCGCCGACGACCCCCAGGTCGCGGTCCACGCGATCCGCAACCTGTCGCGCGCGGCCTTCGGCGCCGCGACGATCCGCTGGACGCAGCTCGGGTACGGGCGCACGTCCTCGACGTCCACGGCGCAGACGACGCCGCGCAACCTGTTCGGCTTCAAGGACGGCACCGCCAACCTCAAGGCCGAGGAGCCCGACGAGCTCGAGCGGCACGTGTGGGTGGGCGAGGACGCGGCCGCGCACGACTCGCGCGACTCGTCGTGGCTGGTCGGCGGCACCTACCTCGTCGCACGGCGCATCCGCATGCAGATCGAGACGTGGGACCGCACGTCGCTGCGCGAGCAGGAGGCGCTCGTCGGACGCACCAAGGGTGAGGGCGCGCCCCTGTCCGGCGGCGAGGAGCTCACCGAGCCCGACTTCGAGGTCACCGGCCGCGAGGGCACGCCGCTCGTCGCGCTCAACAGCCACGTGCGGCTCGCGCACCCCACGCACAACGACGGCGTGCGGATGCTGCGCCGCGGCTACAACTTCACCGACGGCAACGACTCGTTGGGGCGGCTCGACGCGGGGCTGTTCTTCATCGCGTTCGTCCGCGACCCCCGCACGCACTACGTCCCCATGCAGACCACGCTGTCGCGCGACGACGGGCTCATGGAGTACCTGCAGCACACCGGCTCGGGTCTGTTCGCGGTGCCGCCGGGCGTGCCCGACGGCTCGCTCGTGACGGGCAGCGACGGCACCCCGATCACGACGAGCCACAGCCCGTTCGTCGGTCAGGCGCTGTTCGCCTGACGCGGCCGCCTGCGGCGTCCGTCGTGGACGGTGCCCCGGTCCGCAGCGGCGCTCAGCCGAGCGTCACGAGCGTGCGCACGTCGTCGTCGGGCAGCTCGTCGACGACCGCGCCCACGCGGAAGGCGGTGAGGTCCGCGGCGCCGCCGTGCACGGACAGGAACGCGGTGTCCGACGCGTCGCGCCCGGTGGCGACGCGCACGAGGGTCGACCGGGGTGCGAGCGTCGTCGCGTCGACCACGCGCCACGCGCCGTCCACCCACGCCTCCGCGACCGCGTGCAGGTCCATCGGGTCCAGCCCGGGCGCGTACACCCCGACGAGCCGCGCGGGCACGTCGAGCGCGCGCAGCAGCGCGACGACGAGGTGCGCGTAGTCCCGGCACACGCCCTGCCGGGCGAGGAGCGTGCGCACCGCGCCGTCGGTCGGCAGGCTCGAGCCCGGCACGTAGGCGAGGCGCGTGCCGACCCACGACGAGACGGCCGCGAGCAGGTCCTGCCCGGCGAGCCCGGCGAACTCGGCGCGCGCGGTCGGCCCGAGCGAGTCCGACTCGCAGTACCGGCTCGGCCGCAGGTAGCGCAGCCGGTCGGCCTCGCTCGCCCCGGGCGTGGTGGTGCGTCCGCGCACGGTCGCGCCGTAGTCCACGACGAGCGTGCCCGGCCCCGCGTCGAGCACGTGCAGGCGCGTGCCGTGCGCGTCGGGGACCTCGCGCGGGGTGAGGGGGACGCCGTCGAGCGTGACCTCGAGGCGCTCGTCGGCGTCGTGGCCCGTCGCCACCGCGAGCGCCAGCGCGAGGGTCGCGGGGGCGCGGACGTCGAGCGTCAGGTGGGCGTTGACGTCACGCAGCATGACGACGAGTGTGCGGGCTGCACCCGGCGCGCGCACCCGCTCACGCGGGTGTGTCCCGCAGGTCAGGACGCCAGCAGCGCGGCGACGTCCTCGGCGTACGGGAACGAGCCCGGCTCGTAGGCGCACAGCGGGTCGGACGCGTGCGGGTCGCCGGACGTGGCGTACGCGCGCGACCGCGAGCCGCCGCACACCCGGGCGAACTCGCACGTCCCGCACCGCCCGGTCAGCAGCGAGGTGTCCCGCAGGCCGGTGAACAGCTCCGAGCAGCGGTAGATCTCCGGGAGCGGCTGCTCGCGGACGTCGCCGGCCGAGACCGGCAGGAAGCCCGAGGGGTGCACGGTGCCGACGTGCGAGACGAAGACGAACCCGTAGCCCGCGTTGACGTTGACCGGGGGGCGCCGCGCCCGCACCGCGTCGCCCCACCCGAACGCGGCCGTCCGCTCGGTCAGCTCGGCGTACAGCTCGCCGAGGCCCATCACCTCGACGTGGTCCGCGCCGCGCTCCTCGAGCACCGCGCGCTGCAGCGCGACCCGCCGGAAGTGGTGGCCCTCGGTCGTCTTCACCGGGACGTGCGGGCCCAGGTCGTACAGGTAGTTCATGACGTCCTCGCACTGCTGCGCGCTGAGCGCACCCAGGTCGACGCCCCGGCCCATCGGCACGAGCATGAACGCGCTCCACGTCATCGCGCCGTACTCGCGCACGAGCGCCGCCAGGTCGGGCAGCTCGTGCACCGTGCGGCTCGACATCGTCGAGTTGACCTGCACCTTCATGCCGAGCTCGCGCGCCGTGGCCCACGCCTGCACGGTCCGGTCGAACGTCCCCGGCACGCGGCGGAAGCCGTCGTGGACCTGCGCCGTCGCGCCGTCGAGCGACAGCGACATCGCGGTCACGCCCGCCTCCTGCAGCCGCACGAGCGCCGCACGGTCGAGCTTCGCGGTGCCCGACGGCGAGACCGCCACCGCGAGCCCGAGCCCACGCCCGCGCCGCACGAGCTCGTCGAGGTCCTCGCGCTCGAAGCAGTCGCCGCCCGTGATGACGAAGATCGGCGACGGCCGTCCGAAGGACGCGACCTGACGCATGAGCTCGGTCGCCTCCTCGGTGTCGAGCTCGCGCGGGTCACGGCGGGGCTGCGCCTCGGCCCGGCAGTGCACGCACGACAGCGCGCACGCACGCGTGGCCTCCCAGATCACCAGCAGCGGCCGGTCCGCCGGGTCGTGGCGGACGGTTCGGACGACGGGACCGTGCGGGCGCATGTGCCGCATCATGGGCCCACCGGGACGCCCCGGGCCGGGACGTGTGTCCCGCGCGGGCCGCTCACGGCCCGGCGCGTACCCTTCGGCGCGTGACGAGCGACGACACGCGAGAGGCGCGGCCCACCGGGTTCGCCGACGAGCAGGCACCGGCCGGCAGCGTCGCCCGGCCGCCCGACGACGGCACGCCCACGCGCGTCTGGCTGCTCGCGGCGCTCGTCGTCGCCACGCTCGAGCTCGTGCGCGCGAGCGGTCCGCTGCTCGACCACGCGTTCGCGTCGGGCGTCGTGACCGTCGGCGTCACCGCGCTCGCCACGTACGCCGCCGCGGGGCTCGTCGCGGGGGCGCTCCTGGTCGCCACGCGCGCGCCGAGCGGGGTGCCGACCGGCCGGACCGTGATCGTCGGCGCGGCGGTGCTCGCGGTGCTGCGCGTGGTCCTGCAAGGCCTCGACGGCGACGCGCGGTACCGGCTCGGGCTCGTGTCCGTGGCCTGGGCGGTCGGCGTGCTCGTCGTCGCGGCCGCGTTCGTCGCGGGGCGCGCCTCGGGGCCGCGACAGGCGGCGCTCGGGGTCGTCGTCGGCTGCGGGCTGTCCGCGGGGCTCCAGGTGCTGCTGGGCTCGTGGGACGCCGTGTGGCGGTCGTCGTGGGTCGGCTGGGCGGTCGCGGTCGCGGTCGCGGTCGCGCCGCTCGCCGCGGTCCGCGTCACCTCGGGCGGGACGGGCGCGGGGGCGCCCGCGACGACCCGTCCGCGCCGGCTGTGGGCGCTCGGGCCGGTCATCGCGATCGCCGTGATGATCGGCGCGAACCCCGCGTTCCTCGCGTCGCAGGCCGGGATCGCGCTCGGCTGGGCGGGGCTGGCCGTGGTCCTCGCGACCGGGCTGGGCGGGTGGCTGCTGCTGCGCCCCGACCGCTGGCCGGGAGCGGTGCGCGTCGGGGCCGCGGTCCTCGTGGTCGCCGCGGTCGCGCTCGCGATGCTCACCTCCGGCGGCACGGCGCTCGTCGCCGTCGTGGTGCTGGACGCCGTGCTCGGCGTCGTGCTCGTCGGGACGCTCTCCGTGCGCCGCCCGGCGCCTGCGGGCACGTGGCGCACCGCGGGTGCGGTCGCGGTCGCCGGGCTCGGCGTCGTGCTGCCGCTGCTCGGCTACATGCTCGACTACGACGTCCCGCTGCCGTTCGACAACGCGTACGTGCCGGTGGCCGCGGCCGTGGTCGTCGCGGTCTGCGGCCTGCACCACCGCACACCGGCGCCCGGCGCCCCGCTCGGTAGCGCGCCGGTCAGCGCGCAGGGCCCCGCCCCGGACCCGGCACCGGACCTGCGCCAGCCCGCGCGCGTGCGCGCCGCGCGCCTGCTGCTGGTCCCGCCGGTCGTGCTCGCGCTCGTCGGCCTCGGCCCGTCGACGACGAGCACGCACGGTCGGGACGTGCCCGCGCGCGCCGCGGGCGACGCGCTCACGGTCGTGAGCTGGAACCTGCACTACGGCGTCGCGCCGTCCGGCGGCGTCGACCTCGAGGCCGCCGCCGCGACCGTCGAGGCGGCGGGTGCCGACGTGGTCCTGCTCCAGGAGGTGGAGCGCGGCTGGGTGCTCGGCGGCGGAGCGGACATGGCGACGTGGCTCGCGCGCCGTCTGGGCATGACCGTCGAGTACGCGCCGGCGGCCGACCGGCAGTTCGGCAACGCGGTGCTGGCCAGGTCCGGGCTCACGGACGTCGCCGTGACCGCCCTGCCGTACGGCGCCGGTCCGCAGAGGCGTTCGGCACTCTCGGCCACGGTGACGACCGCCGGGGGCGAGGCCGTGCGCGTGACGTCCGTCCACCTGCAGCACCGCGCCGAGAACACGCCGACGCGCCTGGACCAGCTCGCCACGCTGCTGGCGGCCGAGCCGGGCACCGGGCCGAGCGTGCTGGGCGGTGACCTCAACGCCCGGCCGGGGTGGCCGGAGGTCGAGCTGCTCACGGACGCCGGGTGGGTCAGCGCGGTCGACGAGGTCGGTGACGCCGACGTGCTCACCTCACCGTCCGACGCACCCGCCGAGCGGATCGACTGGGTGTTCGGCCGGCACGTCGGGTTCGCGTCGGCGGACGTGCTCACGGACGTCACGACGAGCGACCACCTCCCGCTCGTCGTCCGGGTCACGCTCCCCTGACGCTCCCCGCGGTCAGTCCGCGGCGCGGTGGTGCAGCGTGCGCGCGACCTCGGCCAGCGTGCCGGACATCGACGGGTAGACCGTGATGACCTGCGCGACCTGGTCGGCGGACAGGCGGTGCGTGATCGCGAGCGCGAGCGGGAACACCGACTCCGACGCGCGCGGGCCGACGAGCACCGCACCGAGCACGGTGCCCGCGCCGCGCGTCGCGAAGATCTTGACGAACCCCTCGCGCACGCCGAGCATCTTGGCCCGCGGGTTGCGGGTCAGCGGCAGTGTGCTCACCTCGTACGCGACCCCCTCCTCCTGCAGGCGCTGCTCGGAGTAGCCGACCGTCGCGATCTCCGGTGCCGTGAAGATGTTCGCCGCGACCGCGCGCAGCGACAGCGGCATGACCGCGTCGCCCAGCGCGTGCGACATCGCGATGCGCCCCTGCGTCGCCGCGACCGACGCGAGCGGGAGCACCCCGGTCACGTCGCCGGCCGCGTAGACGCCGCGCACGCTCGTGCGCGAGACCTTGTCGACCTCGATGTGCCCCGACGGCGCCAGGCGCACGCCCGACTCCTCGAGCCCCAGCCCGCTCGTCGTCGGGATCGAGCCGACCGCGAACAGCACGTGCGTGCCCTCGACCTCCCGCCCGTCGGCGAGCGTCACGACGACCCCGTCGGCGGTGCGGCGCGCCCCGGCGGCCCGCGAGCGCGACAGCACGGTCATGCCGCGGCGCTTGAAGACCTCCTCGATGAGCTCTGCCGCGTCGCCGTCCTCGCCCGGGAGCACGCGGTCGCGCGACGAGACCAGCGTGACGTCCGAGCCGAGCGACGTGTACGCGCCGGCGAACTCCGCACCCGTGACGCCCGAGCCGACGACGACGAGCCGCTCGGGCAGCGCGGGCAGGTCGTACAGCTGCGTCCACGTGAGGATGCGCTCGCCGTCGGGCCGCGCCTCGGGCAGCTCGCGCGGGCGCGCGCCGGTCGCGACGAGGACGACGTCCGCGTCCAGCGTCGTCTCGCCGCCGCCGTCGACGAGGTCGACGACGACCCGCTGCGGCCCGTCGAGGCGGCCGCGGCCGAGCACGACGTGCACGCCCTCCTTCTCGAGGCGTCCCCGGATGTCCGCCGACTGCGCGGCCGCGAGCGCCTTGACGCGCGTGTTCACCGCGGCGAGGTCGATGTGGTGGCCGTGGTCGTGGCTCAGGCCGCTGCGGATCCCGAGCTCGGGCGCGCGGTCGGCGATCGTCATCCACTCGGCGGTCGCGATGAGCGTCTTGGACGGGACGACGTCCGTGAGCACGGCCGACCCGCCGAGCCCCTTCTCCTCGACCACCGTCACGTCGGCGCCCAGGCGCCGCGCGACGAGAGCGGCCTCGTAGCCACCGGGGCCTCCCCCGACGATGACGACGCGGGTGTCGGGCAGGGCGTGCGTACCGGGCGGTGTGCTCACGTGTGCATTCTGCCCGGTGCCGGCGCATGCCTCACGAGCAGCCGGTGGGCAGCCCGCGTGTGGCTCGGCACGTCCCGCGCGCCGTGACGCGTGCCCCGGGCGCGGTCGGGGCTAGCGTTCTCGTCATGACCGACGTCCTGGACCTCGACGACCCGACGACCGATCCGTTCGACGTGGCCCGCGCGGCCGCGGAGCACCTGGCGCGCGCCACGGGGGTGCCGCGCCACGACGTGGCGCTCGTGCTGGGCTCGGGCTGGGGCGGTGCGGCGGACCTGCTGGGCGAGACGGTCGCCGAGGTCGCGAGCACCGACGTGCCGGGGTTCTCGGCCGCCGCCGTGCACGGGCACGTCGGCACGATCCGCTCGGTGCGGATCGGCGCGAGCGGCAAGCACGCGCTCGTGCTCGGCTCGCGCACGCACCTGTACGAGGGCAAGGGGGTGCGGCGCGTCGTGCACGGCATGCGCACCGCGGCGGCGGCGGGCGCCACGACCGTCGTGCTCACCAACGGCTGCGGCGGCCTGAACCCCGCGTGGGGTCCGGGCACGCCCGTGCTCATCAGCGACCACCTCAACCTGACGGCGACCTCGCCGGTCGAGGGTGCGACGTTCGTCGACCTGACCGACCTGTACTCGGCCCGTCTGCGGGGCCTCGCGCGCGAGGTCGACCCGTCGCTCGACGAGGGCGTGTACGTCCAGTTCCGCGGACCGCACTACGAGACGCCGGCCGAGGTGCGCATGGCCGGGCGCCTGGGTGGCGACCTCGTCGGGATGTCGACGACGCTCGAGGCGATCGCGGCGCGGCAGGCGGGGCTCGAGGTGCTCGGCATCTCGCTCGTGACGAACCTCGCGGCCGGCATCAGCGAGCAGCCGCTGTCGCACGATGAGGTCCTCGAGGCCGGTCTCGCGGCCGGGCCGCGCATCAGTGCGCTGCTGGCCGACATCATCCGCCGCCTGTGACGCCCCGCCGCTGACACCCCGCCGCTGACACCCCGCCGCGCGGCGGGGCCGGGACGTTCGGTTCGTGCGCGAGCGTACTGGTCAGTACGTTGGGGGCATGAGCGCCGACGACGCGTGGGATGACCTCACGGCCCGGGTCGAGGCATGGATCGCCGACGACCCGGACCCCGAGACCGCGGACGAGCTGCGCGAGCTGCTGCGCCTCGCGCAGGAGTCCCCGCCCGGGCTCGAGGAGGGCGCCGACCCGGACCTCGAGCAGCTCACGGTGCTGCGCACCGCGCGGCACGCGCGCGCCGAGCTCGCCGACCGGTTCTCCGGGCTGCTCCAGTTCGGCACCGCGGGGCTGCGCGGCGCGATCGCCGGCGGACCGCACCGCATGAACCGCGCGGTGGTGATCCGCGCCGCGTCGGGGCTCGCGGACTACCTGCTCGGCGAGCTCGACGGCCTCACGCCGGCGCCGCGCGTCGTCGTCGGCTACGACGCCCGCCGCAAGTCCGAGCAGTTCGCCCTGGACACGGCCGCCGTCCTGACGGCCGTCGGCATCGAGGTGCTCCTGCTCCCCCGCCCGCTGCCCACCCCGGTGCTCGCGTTCTGCGTGCGCCGGTTCGACGCCGACGCGGGCGTCATGGTCACCGCGTCGCACAACCCGCCGCAGGACAACGGCTACAAGGTCTACCTCGGCGGGCGCGTCGTGACCGACAGCGGCCAGGGCGCGCAGATCGTGCCGCCCGCCGACTCGGCGATCGCCGCCGAGATCGCCCGCGTGCCGTCCGTCGCGTCCGTGCCGCGGGCCGACCACGGCTGGACCGTGCTGGGCGAGGACGTCGTCGACGCGTACGTCGACGCGACGCTGCAGCTCGCCGACCCGACGACGCGGGCTGTCGCAGGTGACCTGCGGGTCGTCCTGACCCCCCTGCACGGCGTGGGCGGCGAGGTCGCGCAGCGGGTGCTCGCGGGGGCGGGGTTCACCGACGTGCTCGTCGTGCCGGAGCAGGCGGAGCCCGACGGCCGCTTCCCGACCGTCGCGTTCCCCAACCCCGAGGAGCCCGGCGCGATCGACCTCGCGCTCGGGCTCGCGGCCGACGAGCGCGCCGACCTGGTCATCGCGCTCGACCCGGACGCCGACCGGTGCGCCGTGGCGGTGCAGGACCCGCGGGCGCGCGCCTACCGCGGCCCGGACACCGCGGCCGCCGACGGCTGGCGGATGCTGCACGGCGACGAGACCGGCGCGCTGCTCGGCCAGGAGGCCGCGGACCGCCTCGCGGCCGACGGCGGACCCCTCGACCCCGAGGCCGCGTTCGCGAGCTCGATCGTGTCCTCCCGGCAGCTCGCGCAGATCGCGCAGGCCGCCGGCGTGCGCCACGTGCAGACGCTCACCGGGTTCAAGTGGCTCTCGCGGGTCGACGGCCTCGTGTTCGGGTACGAGGAGGCGCTCGGCTACTGCGTCGCACCGGGGACCGTGCGGGACAAGGACGGGATCTCGGCCGCGCTGCTCGTCGCGGGCCTCGCCGCCCGGCTCAAGGCGTCCGGCAGGACGCTCGTCGACGCGCTCGACGACCTGGCGCGCGCGCACGGCCTGTACCTCACCGGCCAGGTGTCGGCCCGGTACGACGACCTCGCGGCGATCGGCGAGACGGTGGGCCGGGTGCGCGCACAGCCGCCCGGCGTTCTCGGCGGCGCGGCCGTGACGCGCGTGGTCGACCTCGCGCGCGGCACCGACGAGGAGCGCGGGGGCCTGCCGCCGACCGAGGGGCTGCGGCTCGACGCCGCCGACGGCACCCGCGTGATCGTGCGTCCGTCCGGCACCGAGCCCAAGGTCAAGTGCTACCTCGAGGTCGTCGAGCCGGTGCTCCCCGACGCCGACGACGCCGCCGTGGGCGCCGCACGCGGCCACGCCCGCGAGCGCCTGGACGCCGTGGCGGCCGACGTGCGCGGCGCGCTCGGCATCGACTGACCCCGCGGCACCACCCGCACCGCGCGAGACGGGTGGAGGGACGCGTGAGCGCCCGTCCACCCGTCTGGCGCACGAGGCAGCGGTCAGTACGTCGAGTCGGCCTCCAGGCCCGCCAGGACCGCTGCCGTCCCGGACAGGCCGAGACGCGTGGCGCCGGCCTCGATCATCGCCAGCGCGTCGCCCGCCGTGCGGATGCCGCCCGACGCCTTGACGCCGAGCCGACCGCCCACGGTGTCGGCCATGATGCGCACCGCGTGCACCGACGCGCCACCCGCGGGGTGGAACCCCGTCGAGGTCTTGACGAAGTCCGCACCGGCCGCCGCCGCGGCCTTGCACACGTGCACGATCTCGTGGTCGCTGAGCGCCGCGGACTCGATGATGACCTTGAGCACGGCGGGCGCGGGGATCGCGGCGCGGACGGCGGCGATGTCCGCCTGCACGTCGTCGAACCGCTCCTCCTTGGCCGCGCCCACGTCGATCACCATGTCGACCTCGTCGGCCCCGTCCGCGACCGCACGCGCGGCCTCGGCGGCCTTCACCTCGCTGTGATGCTTGCCCGACGGGAACCCGCACACCGTGGCGACCTTGAGGCCGGGCGCCCCCGAGACGTCGACGGGCAGGAACGACGGCGACACGCAGATCGAGTAGACGCCGAGGCGGCCCGCCTCGACGACGAGCGCGTCGACGTCCGCGCGGGTGGCCTCGGGCTTGAGCAGCGTGTGGTCGACGAACTGGGCGAGGGCTGCTGCGTCGAGCGGGTCGTGGGTCATGCGCGGTGCCTTCCTCCCCGGGCCGCGGCGTACGCGGGCCGGATCACGGTGTCGATGAGCGCGGCGCGCTCGTCGTGGTGGAGGAACGCCTGCGCGGCCGCGGTGACCGCGACGTCCTCCAGGTCGTGCAGCGTCCAGCCCGCCTGCTCGACGAGCAGCGCGAGCTCGCGGCCGAGCGTGGTGCCGGACTGCAGCCGGTTGTCGGTGTTGACGGTGACCGCGAAGCCCAGCCGGCGCAGCCGGGTCACCGGGTGCTCCGCGACCGAGGGTGCGGCGCCGGTCTGGACGTTCGACGACGGGCACACCTCGAGCGCGAGCCGCTGGTCGCGCACCCAGTGCGCGACCAGGCCGAACCGGTCGCCGAGGTCGTCGGAGCCCACGTCGTCGACGAGCCGCACGCCGTGGCCCAGCCGCAACGCACCCGCCGCGACCGCGTCGGACACGGACTCCACACCGGCCGCCTCGCCCGCGTGCAGCGTGAACGGGAAGTGCGCCGCGCGCAGCATCGCGAACACCTCGGGGTGCGCGGACGCCGGGTAGCCGTCCTCCGGGCCCGCGAGGTCGAAGCCGACCACACCCGCGTCCCGGTTGGTGACCGCCAGCTCGGCGACCTCCGCCCAGCGGTCCAGGTGCCGCATCGCGCACAGCACCAGCTGGACCCGGACCGGGGTGCCGGCCTCGCGCGCCTGCGTGACGCCCTCGTCCACGCCCGCGCCGACCGCGTCCACGACCTCCTGCAGGCTCAGCCCGCCCTCGACGTGTTGCTCGGGCGCGTACCGCAGCTCGGCGTACACCACGCCGTCCGCCGCGAGGTCGAGCACCGCCTCCCGCGCGACGCGGCGCAGCGCGTCGGCGGTCTGCAGCACCGCGACCGTGTGCGCGAACGTCTCCAGGTACCGCTCGAGCGAGCCGGCCGACGCGGCGTCGACGAACCAGGCCGCCAGCTCGTCCGGGTCCGTCGCGGGCAGCGCGTGGTCGATCTGCGCCGCAAGCTCGACGAGCGTGGCCGGACGCAGCCCGCCGTCGAGGTGGTCGTGCAGCAGCACCTTCGGCAACGAGGGGACCAACGCGACGAGCGCCTGCACCGCGTCGGGGACCGCGTCGTCCGCCTGCACCGCCTCGGCGGACTGCTCGCCGGCGCCCTCCTCGGTCCTGCCGCCGGCGTCCTCGTCGGCCCTGTCGCCGGCCGTGTCGTGCGTCGGTTCGTCCGTCTTCTTGCTCACGCCTCGTCCTCGTCGTCGTCCAGGGGGACCTCGGTGTCCTGCTCGACGACGTCCGCCTCGTCGGCGGCGCCGTCACGGTCGGGCCGCGCGAAGTCCGGGACGTACTCCTCCGGGTCCGGCGCGTCGGCGGGCCGGTCCGTCTCGTCGTCGGTCAGCCGGGCGGGGACGGCCGGGTCGGCGGGCTCGAGCCCCGCGTCCCGCCAGGCGTCAGGTCCGGGCAGCGTGCTCATCGCGTCCTCCTCGTCGCCGGGTCGTCCTGCTCATCCTTCTCCCGTGCCCTGTCCGCCGCCAGTGGGCCTTCGGCCCTGGTCAGCGGCCCTGCCCGGCAGCCCTGGTCGGCAGCCCTGGTCCGCAGCACCGCACGGCCGCACCGGCATCGGGCGCCGGGCGCCGGCCGGGTGCCGGTGGTCAGGCCGTGACCCGGCCGAGCACCAGCGGGCCGGCACCGGGCGCAGCGGCGGGGTCGACGACCACGCCGCCGTCCAGGGCCTCGCGCGCCCGCGCGAACCGCTCCGGGGTGTCGGTGTGCAGCGTGAGCAGCTTCTGGCCCGCGGTGACGCGGTCGCCCGGACGCACGTGGATCTGCACGCCCGCGCCCGCCTGGACCGGGTCCTCCTTGCGGGCGCGTCCCGCACCGAGGCGCCACGCCGCGATGCCGACCGCGTACGCGTCGAGCGTCGTGAGCACGCCGTCGCTCTGCGCGACGACGTCCTCGGTCTCGCGCGCCACGGGCAGCGTCGCGTCCGGGTCGCCGCCCTGGGCCGCGATCATGCGCCGCCACACGTCCATCGCGCGGCCGTCCGCGAGCGCCGCCGCCGGGTCCGCGTCGGGGCGTCCCGCGGCGTCGAGCATCTCGCGCGCGAGCGCGAGCGTGAGCTCGACGACGTCCGCCGGACCGCCGCCCGCGAGCACCTCCACGGACTCGCGCACCTCGAGCGCGTTGCCCGCGGTCAGGCCGAGCGGGGTGGACATGTCGGTGAGCAGCGCGACGGTCGTGACGCCCGCGTCCGTGCCGAGCTCGACCATCGTGCGCGCGAGCTCGGTGGCGCGGTCGAGGTCCTTCATGAACGCGCCCGAGCCGACCTTGACGTCGAGCACCAGCGAGCCCGTGCCCTCGGCGATCTTCTTGCTCATGATCGAGCTCGCGATGAGCGGGATCGCCTCGACCGTGCCCGTGACGTCGCGCAGCGCGTAGAGCTTGCGGTCCGCGGGTGCGAGGCCGGAGCCGGCCTGGCAGATCACCGCTCCCACGTCGGCGAGCTGGCGCATCATCTCGTCATTGCTGAGCGCCGCGCGCCAGCCGGGGATGGACTCGAGCTTGTCGAGCGTGCCGCCGGTGTGGCCGAGCCCGCGGCCGGACAGCTGCGGCACCGCGACGTCGAACACCGCGACGAGCGGCGCGAGCGGCAGCGTGATCTTGTCCCCCACGCCGCCGGTCGAGTGCTTGTCCGAGGTCGGGCGGCCCAGGTCGGCGAACGACATGCGCTCGCCCGACGCGATCATCGCGGCGGTCCACCGCGCGATCTCGGCGCGGTCCATCCCATTGAGCAGGATCGCCATGTTGAGCGCGGACATCTGCTCGTCGGCCACCACGCCGCGCGTGTACGCGTCGATGACCCAGTCGATCTGCGCGTCGCTCAGCCGGTGCCCGTCACGCTTCGCGACGATGACGTCGACCGCGTCGAACTGCTCGCTCATGCTCGCTCCTCCAGGTCGGCGGGCCCGAACGCGTCGGGCAGCACCTGGTCCATCGTCCGTACTCCCGACACGGTCTCGAGCACGAGCCGCGGACCGCCGTGCTCGAACAGCAGCTGGCGGCAGCGTCCGCACGGCATGAGCACGTCGCCGTGCCCGTCGACGCACGTGAACGCGACCAGCCGCCCGCCGCCCGACATCACGAGCGCCGAGACGAGCGAGCACTCCGCGCACAGCGTCACGCCGTAACTCGCGTTCTCGATGTTCGCCCCGCTGACCACGCGCCCGTCGTCGACGATCGCCGCGGCCCCCACGGGGAACCGCGAGTACGGCACGTACGCGTGGCGCATCGCCTCCGTCGCGACCGCACGCAGCGCGTCCCAGTCGACTTCCTTCACCTGACGACCTGCCTCACTTGACGTACGGGATGCCCTCGGCCGCCGGCGGGCGCACCCGGCCGACGAGCCCGGCGACGGCGAAGATCGTCACGACGTACGGCGTCATGAGCATGATCTGCGACGGGATGGGCGTGCCGATGATGCCGAGCACCACCTGCAGGTTGTCGGAGAAGCCGAACAGCAGCGCGGCGGCGAGCGCCCCGACCGGGTTCCACCGGCCGAGGATCATCGCGGCCAGGGCGATGAAGCCCTTGCCTCCGGTCATCTCCTTGCCGAACGCAAGACCGGCCGCGACGGTGAAGAACGCGCCGCCGAGACCGGCGACCGCGCCGCCCAGCAGCGTGGCGCGCATGCGCGTGCGGTTGACCTTGATGCCGACGGTGTCCGCGGCCTTCGGGTGCTCGCCGACGGACCGCAGGCGCAGGCCCCACCGGCTGCGGAACAGGAAGATCTGCAACAGGGCGACGACGACGTACATGATGTAGACGAGCGCGGTCTGCCGGAACAGCACGGGTCCGACGACCGGGATCTGGCTGAGCAGCGGGATGTCGATCGTCTGGAGCTTGGGCGGCGAGTTGAACGTGGCCGCGTCGTTCTTCAGCACGGTGGAGAACAGGTAGCTCGTGACGCCGACGACGAGCACGTTGAGCACGACGCCGACGATGATCTGGTTCACCACGTACCGGATCGAGAACAGCACGAGCAGGGCACCGACGAGCGCTCCCGCGATCGGCGCGGCGACGAGCCCGGCGTACGCGGACTGCGTGATCGACGCGACGACGGCCGCGAGGAACGCGCCCGCGAGCAGCTGCCCCTCGATGGCGACGTTGACGATGCCGGACCGTTCGCACAGCGTGCCCGCGAGCGCCCCGAACACCAGCGGGATCGCGAGGAACAGCGAGCCCTGCAGCAGCCCGGTCAGCGGCATGGGCGAGGCCTTGCCCGCGTCCGCCCAGGTGAGGAACGCGAGGATCACGGCGACGCCGAACAGGACCGGCAGCCACACGCCGACCTTCCGGCGCCGGCTCGCGGCCCGGTAGGAGTAGGCGGCGAGCGCGAGCGCGACGAGGGACAGCACGATCGCGGTGAGCTTGGACGGCACCGTGACCGGGTCGATCGTGACGAAGTCCTTGCTCGTCGAGACCGTGAAGGTCGACTCCAGCCCACCGTCCGGGAGCAGCCCGAACAGCACCAGGGAGAGCACGCCGACCACGCCGTAGCCGATCGGGGCCTTGTAGGAGATCGGGGGCAGCGGCTTGGTCTGCGCCGGTCCGGCGCCCGCGGGCGTCGGACGGTCCGTCGTCGGGGCGCTCACGCGGCCACCTCCTTCGTCGTGGGGCGGGGCGCGCGCTCGCGCCGGGTGCCGGGGGTCGGCAGGTGGAACACCGCACGGACGAGCGGCGGTGCCGCGATGAACAGCACGACGAGCGACTGGACGACGAGCACGACGTCGATCGGCGTGCCCGTGCGCGCCTGCATCGCGAACCCGCCCGCGCGCAGCGCGCCGAACAGCAGACCGGCGAAGAACGTGCCGAGCGGCTTGGACCGGCCGAGCAGCGCGACCGTGATCGCGTCGAACCCGAAGCTCGCGGCCACGTCCGCGGTGAGGACTTTGTCCGTGCCGAGCACCTGCGCGGAGCCGCCCAGCCCGGCGAGCGCACCCGCGACCACCATGACCCAGACGAACGACGCGTTCACCGAGATGCCAGCGGTGCGCGCGGCGTGCAGGTTCGAGCCGACCGCGCGGAACTTGAAGCCGATGGTCGAGCGGCTCATGAGCCACCAGACGAACACCGCCGCGAGCACCGCGACGACGAACCCCCAGTGCAGGCGGAACTGTCCGCCGAGGAGCGCCGGGTACTGCGCCGACTCGGGCACGGGCGGCGAGATCGGGTTGGTGCTGCCCGGGTTCTTGAGCACCGACGTCGTCAGCAGGTACGCGACGAGGTACACGGCGATGTTGTTGAGCATGATCGTCGTGATGACCTCGTGCGCACCGGTGCGCGCCTTGAGGAAGCCGGCGATCCCGGCCCACAGACCGCCCGCGACCGCGGCCGCGAGCATCGCGACGAGCAGGTGCAGCACCGGGGGCAGGTCGAGGTGGAACGCGACCCAGCCGGCGCCGACCGCGCCGAGGATGATCTGCCCCTGGGCGCCGATGTTGAACAGGCCCGCACGGAACCCGATGCCGAGGCCGAGACCCGCGAGGATCAGCGGCACCGACGTCGTCATGGTCTCGGTCAGCGGCTTGATCGACGCCGCGAACGTGTCCTTGCTCGGGTCGTACACCGCGCCGTGGAACAGCGCGACGTAGGCGCTGGACACGGCGTCCCACGCGGCCGTGAGGGTGTCCGTCGGCTTGGAGAAGAAGTAGCCCGCGGCCTTCTGGACCTCCTCGTCCGCCGCGGCGATGAGCACGCCGGACAGGACGAGCGCGAGGACGACCGCGAGCACCGTGACGAGCCACCCGCTCGACAGGATCTCGCGCAGCACCGAGCTGCTGCGCGGCTCGGGCTGCTCCTTCGTCGTCGTCACCGCGTCGGTGCCGGTGCCCGCCGGGGGCGGGACGTGCTCGCCGGGAGCGCCGTCGGGAAGTGGTGGCGTGGTGCTCACCGGTCTGCCTCCTGGGTGGGGTCCTGCGAGCCGGGCGCGTCGGTGACGTCGTCGTCCGTCTCGAGCTCGCCGAGCACCGTGTGGTGGCTCGCCGCCTGGGCCCGGGCCTCCGCGAGCGGCACGCCGGCCATCATCAGACCGAGCACGTCGCGGTCGGTGTCGCCGGGCACGGTGCCGACGATCCGACCGCGGTACATCACGACGATCCGGTCGGCCAGCGCGAGCACCTCGTCGAGCTCGGTGGACACGATGATCACGGGGGTGCCGTGGTCCCGCTCCTGCACGATCCGCTTGTGCACGAACTCGATGGACCCGACGTCGAGGCCGCGCGTGGGCTGCGACGCGATGAACAGCCGCAGCGGCCGGCTCATCTCGCGCGCGAGCACGACCTTCTGCTGGTTGCCGCCCGAGAGCGTGCCGGCGGGCGCGTCGATCGACGGCGTGCGCACGTCGAACTCGACCGTGCGGTGCTCGGCGTTCGCGCGGACCTGGGCGAGGTCCATCTGCACGCCCCGGGCGAACGGCTCCTCGTCGTGCAGGTCGAGGACCAGGTTCTCCGCCACGGTGAAGTCGGCGACGAGGCCGTCGAGCGTCCGGTCCTCGGGGACGAAGCCGACGCCCGCGCGCAGCACCTCCTTGACGCTGCGGCCGGCGAGGTCGGTGCCGTCCAGCCGCACGGCACCGGCGACCGGCTTCTGCAGGCCGAGGATGACCTCGGTCAGCTCGGTCTGCCCGTTGCCCTGCACGCCGGCGATCGCGACGATCTCGCCGCGTGACACCTCGAAGCTCACGTCGTCGACCTGCCGCACGCCGGCGGCGTCGATGACGGTCAGCCCGCGGACCTCGAGGCCGACCGCGCCGGGCTCGGCCGGCGCCTTGTCGACGCCCAGGGACACGGAGCGGCCGACCATGAGGGAGGCGAGCTCGGTCTCGCTCGACGTGGGCTCGGCGGTGCCGACGACCTTCCCCCGACGGATCACGGTGATCTTGTCCGCGACGGCCCGGACCTCGCGCAGCTTGTGCGTGATGAAGACGATGGACGTGCCCGACTCCTTGAGCTGGCGCATGATCGCGATCAGCTCGTCGGTCTCCTGCGGCGTGAGCACCGCGGTGGGCTCGTCGAGGATGAGGACCTCGGCGCGGCGCGAGAGCGCCTTGATGATCTCGACGCGCTGCTGCGCGCCCACGGGCAGGTCCTCGACGAGCGCGTCGGGGTCCACGTCGAACCCGAAGCGGTCGGAGATCTCCCGCACCGTGCGGCGGGCCTGCGCGAGGTCGAGGATGCCGCCGCCCTTGACCGGCTCGTGCCCGAGGGCGACGTTCTCCGCGACGGTGAACACCGGCACGAGCATGAAGTGCTGGTGCACCATGCCGATCCCGGCCGCCATCGCGTCGCCGGGGCCGACGAACGTGCGCGCCTGGTCGTCGAGCAGGATCTCGCCCTCGTCGGGGTCGTACAGCCCGTAGAGCACGTTCATGAGCGTGCTCTTGCCGGCGCCGTTCTCACCGAGCAGGGCGTGGATCTCGCCGGGCTCGATCACGAGGTCGATGTGGTCGTTCGCCACCAGCGCGCCGAACCGCTTGGTGATGCCCCGCAGCTCGAGCTTCACGAGGTCACGCTCCTTCGCGTCGTTGCTTGCACATTAGCCGCACCGGCACGACGGTGGCCCGGGCGCGTGCCCGGGCCACCGTCGTGGGCCGTCAGTTCTGGCTCGGCGACTCGACCTTCAGCTCACCGCTGATGATCTGCTGCTTGAGCTCCTCGACGCGCGTGGTGACCTCGGCGGGCACCTTCGACTCGAAGTCGTGGAACGGGGCGATGCCGATGCCGCCGTTCTCGAGCGTGCCGACGTAGGGCTCGGCGGAGAAGCTGCCCGCGGCGGCCTCCTTGACCGTGTCGTACACGGCCTGGCCGATCTCCTTCATGACGGAGGTCAGGACGATGCTCGAGTAGTCCGGCGCCGTGAGGAACCAGTCGGCGTCGACGCCGACGAGCGCGACGTCGCCCGCATCCTTCGCGGCGGCCGCGGCACCGAGGCCGACGGGGCCGGCGACGGGCATGATGACGTCCGCACCCTGGTCGATGAAGCCCTTGGCGAGGTTCTGGCCGTTGGCCTGGTTCTCGAAGTCACCCGTGAACGACCCGGTCTGCTTGGCCTTGTCCCAGCCGAGGACCTTGACCGTCTTGCCCGAGTCGGTGTTGTACTGCGCGACGCCGTCGGCGAAGCCGTCCATGAAGATCGAGACGGACGGCAGCTGGATGCCGCCGAACGTGGCGACCGTGCCGGTGGCGCTCGTGCCCGCGGCGACGTAGCCGGCGAGGAAGGCGGCCTCCTGCGTGTTGAACAGCAGCGGCTTGGCGTTCTCGATCGTCACGACGCCACCCTCGGCGTCACGGAACGGCGAGTCGATCAGCGCGAACTCGACGTCCGCGTTCGCCTCGGCCGCGGCCTGGATCGGGTCCTCGAGGAGGAAGCCGACGCCGATGACCAGGTTGCAGTCGTCGGCGATCATCTGGTCGATATTCGGCGTGAAGTCCGTCGCGGCGGTCGACTCGACCATGTTGATCTGGACGCCCAGCTCGTCGGCCGCGCGCTGCAGGCCCTCGGCACCGGACTGGTTGAACGACTTGTCCTCGAAGCCGCCGGAGTCGGAGACCATGCAGGCCTTGAAGTCGACCTCCTCGGGCGCGGCCGCGGTGGTCTCGCCGCCGGTCGCCCCCGCACCGGGCGTCGTGTCGTCGTCGCTGGGGGCGCTGCCACAGGCCGTGAGCGCGAGGGCGACCGCCCCGCTGAGCGCGGCCACACGGATGAGCTTCTTCACGCGTGTCTCCTGGGTTCTCGTCAGAGCACCGACCCGGCGCGTCGGTGGACGCACTTCCCCCGGCACGCACGGTGCCGCGGTGCGGCGGGTGCACCAGATCGCACGGGCCGGTCGATGGGTCGGACTCTAGTGAGCGCCAGGTGACGCGCATGTTACCGGGGAGTATCCCTGCAGGTTCCGTTACCGAGTTGGGACATCGGCCCAGGTGACGGACGTGCCGTCTCACCAGGTGATCGGGACGCCGACCGCGAACCGGTCGAAGCCACGCGCCTCGGGCGCGCCCGGACGCGCCGGGCGACACGCCGTGCGGGGCTGAGCCGTTCGGGTGATCCGCTGCCCGGGGCATGTCGGCGCCGGGTGACGGGTGTCACAGTGACGCGTCCGTCCGGACCAGACAAAGGGGGAAAACCCGTGACATCCACCACCCGTCGCCGACTCGCCTCGACGGCCCTGCTCCTCGCGCTCGGCATCGGCACGCCGGTCGCCCTGGCCGCGCCCGCCTCGGCGACCTCGTGCACCGCGCTCAGCGCGTCGGTGTCCGCCTGCTCGAAGGTGACGTCCGTCCAGGCGACGAGCTTCAAGGTCGCCTACCGCGACTCGGCGATCAACCGCACGGGAAGCTCGATCTCGTTCACGTGCACCGCGTCGAGCACCACCTCGGCGTCCCACACGGTCAGCGCGACCGTCGAGGCCGCGGTCAAGGCGTCGATCCTGGCCGAGTTCAAGGCCTCGGTCACCTCGGGCGTCTCGGCGAGCATGTCGACGACGTACGGCTCGAGCACCACCGTCAACGTCCCGGCCAAGTCGACGCGCTACTGCACCTACGGCATCTACGTGCCCAAGGTCAGCGGCAACACCTCCTACGACGCGTACAGCGCCGGCAGGCACACGCACATCAAGACCGTCACGTGGACCTCCACCGCGCCGCAGCGGCTCGGCTGGCAGGTGACGACCACCCCGATCTGATGACCGCCCCGCGACGACGCGGGCGCGCGTGGGTCCTCGCCGTGGCGGCCGTCGCCGCCACGGCGGGGCTCTGCGGCTGCGCCGGCAGCACCGCCCCGCCCCCGACGACCCCCGCCGGACCCGACGCCTCGGGCGCCCCGGCCGCGCCCGACGCACCCGTCGCGCCGTTCGCGACCGTGGTCGCCGGCGAGACCCGGCTCGCCGTCCCCGACGACGAGCGGCTCGTCGCGACGCTCGGCGGCCAGGACGCGACCGTGACGCTCGCCGCCGGCGACTTCACGCTCTACGGGCTGTGCGACGGTCCGGAGCCGGTCACGCTCACGTTCGAGGCCGAGTCCGAGCCGTTCTGGGTGGTGCCCTGCGACGGCCTTCCGTCACGGCTGCGCGGGTCGATCCCCGCCGGCACCACCGCGCACGTCGCCGGTCAGGAGCAGGCCGACTGGCAGGTGCTCGTCACGACGCCCGCGGGCTGACCCGCGCGGGGCCCGACCCGGCGATCACCGCGGCCCGCGCGAGCAGGAGCGCGCCGGCCTCGACCGCGCGCTCGTCGACCACCAGGTCGCCCTGGTGGATGTCGTACGTGCGGCCGCCCGGCGTGCGGGTGCCGAGCCGCGCCATCGCGCCCGGCACCTTCGTCAGGTACCAGGCGAAGTCCTCGCCCCCGAGCGACTGCTCGGTCAGGTTCACCGAGTCCGGCCCGAGCGCGTCGCGCGCGGCCGCCTCGAGGACGCCCGTCGCACGCTCGTCGTTCTCGACCGGGGGCACGCCGCGCTGGTGACGGATCTCCACCTCGACGTCGTACGGCGCGACGACCTGCTCGACGGCGTCGTGGAACACCTGCGACGCGGTCTCCCACGCCCGCACGTCCAGGCAGCGCAGGGTCCCGCGGACCGAGCCCGAGCCGGGGATCACGTTGTGCGCCGTGCCCGCCTGGACCGCGCCCCAGGTGAGGTTCACGCCCGAGCGCGGGTCGAGGCGCCGGCCGAGGATCGCGGGCACCTGCGTGACGACCTGCGCCATGGCGTACACGAGGTCACCCGTGAGGTGCGGGCGCGACGTGTGCCCGCCCGCGCCGGAGAACACGACCGTGACCTCGTCGCTCGCGGACGTGATGGGACCGATGCGGGTGCCCACCTGGCCCACGTCGACCTTCGGGTCGCAGTGCACCGCGAAGATCTGCGAGACGCCGTCGAGCGCACCCGCCGCGATCACGTCGAGCGAACCGCCCGGCTGCACCTCCTCGGCGGGCTGGAACACCAGGCGCACCCCGGTCGCGAGCTCGCCCGCGGCCGCGAGCTCCGCGAGCGCGAGCCCCGCGCCGAGCACGGCGGCCGTGTGCACGTCGTGGCCGCACGCGTGCGCGACCGACCGGTGCGTCGAGTGCCACGGCAGCCCGCACTCGTCCGCGACGGGCAGCGCGTCGAGGTCGGCGCGCAGCGCGACGCGGCCGCGGCCCGTCTCGGCGTGCGAGGGGCCGATGTCGCAGACCAGCCCGCTGCCGGGCAGCACGTGCGGGTGCAGGCCCGCGAGGCGCAGGCGCTCCGCGACGACGCGCGTCGTGCGCTCCTCGGTGCGGGCGAGCTCGGGGTGCGCGTGCAGGTCACGGCGGATCTCGACGAGCTCGTCACGCAGCGAGCCCACCAGCCGGGCGAGCCGCAGCACCGGGGCGGTCGTCGGCGCGGGGCGCAGCGAGTCGAGCGGCGGGACGGCGAGCGACGACGAGGTGGACACGTGGCGAGGTTATCTCCGTGCGCCCCGGCGCCGCCCGGCCGTCCGCGGTCGGGCGGGGTCGTGCGTGGCCGTGCGTGGTCAGGCTCGCTCAGAGCAGGTCCTCGCGGCCGGCCGCGCGCCAGCCGTCGACGGCCTGCTTGACCTGCTGGGCGTGCGCGCGGGTCGTCACCAGCAGCGCGTCGGGGGTGTCGACGACGACCGCGTCGGCCAGGCCGACGACCGCGACCGTGCGGCCCGCCCCCGGCACGACGAACGCGTCGTCGGACCCCACACGCAGCACCGCGGCGTCGTCGCCGAGGGTCGGGGCGGGCAGCAGGTCCGCGAGCGACGCGAAGTCGCCGACGTCGTCCCAGCCGAAGTCACCGGGCACGACGGCCACGCCGCCCGCGGCGGCGACCGGCTCGGCGATCGCGTGGTCGATCGCGATCTTGGTCAGGCCGGGCCACACCCGCTCCAGCACCGCGTCGCGCTCGGCGGTGTCCCACGTGGCACCGATCTCGCGCAGCCCCGCCGCGAGCGCCGGCAGCTGCTGCGCCAGGTGGTCGAGCAGCACCGCGGCGCGCACGACGAACATGCCCGCGTTCCACCGGTAGTCGCCGGTGGCCAGGTACGCGGCGGCGGTCTGCGCGTCGGGCTTCTCGGTGAAGCCCGCGACGTGCCGCGCGGTCGGCGCGCCCGCGACGCCGAGGTCGTCGGCCGAGCGGATGTAGCCGAACGCGGTCGACGGACCGGTCGCGGTGATGCCGATCGTCACGACGAAGCCCTCGCGTGCCGCCGCGACGGCCTCGCGCACCGTGCGCTCGAACTCGTCGGTGCCGTCGATCACGTGGTCCGCGGCGAACGAGCCGATCACGACGTCGTCGCCGTGCCGCTCGAGCAGCACGGCGGCGGCGAGCCCGATCGCGGCCATCGAGTCGCGCGGTGACGGCTCGACGAGCAGCCGCCCACGCTCGTCGTCGGCACCGAGCGTGGGGACCTGCTCCGCGACCGCCCGCGCGTGCCGCACGCCGGTCACGACGACGACCCCGCGGTCGCCCGTGAGCGGCGTGAGGCGGTCGACCGTCGACTGCAGGAGCGTGCGGCCCGAGCCGGTGAGGTCGAGCAGGAACTTCGGGTGGCCGGCCCGGGACAGCGGCCACAGCCGCGTGCCGGCGCCGCCCGCGGGGACGACGGCGTGGAAGCCGGGGATGCGACCGGACGTCGGTGCGGCGGAGTCGGGCATGCGCGACAGGTTAGCCCGCCGGCGCGGCGCGCCACGGGCGGGGGCCGAGCGTGGGACGAGACGTGCGGGAGGGGGTCGCACGACGCGTGGGAGCACCGTGCACGAACCGCGCGACCGGGGTCGGGCGTCCCAGTCTGTGGACTTTCTCACAGGCAGGACCTTGGGCCCAGCCCCGTGCGATCGGGGGTGGAGGGGTCTATACAGTGAGGGACACACCCCCGGGACGAGGCCGTCCCGACCCCTGACTCGCCAGGAGGCACTCCCCGTGTCCGCTGCGCCCACCGCGCCCGCCTCGCCCCCGGCGAGGAAGAAGGCGCCCGTCGGCACCCTGTACCGCGGGCGTGAAGGAATGTGGTCGTGGGTCGCGCACCGCGTGACCGGAGTCGCGATCTTCTTCTTCCTTCTCGTCCACGTGCTCGACACCTCGCTCGTGCGCGTCTCGCCCGAGGCGTACAACGAGGTCATCGGCACGTACAAGAACCCGGTCATGGGCCTCGGCGAGGCCGGCCTGGTCGCCGCGATCGTGTTCCACGCGTTCAACGGCATCCGGATCATCCTCGTGGACTTCTGGGCCAAGGGCCCCAAGTACCAGCGGGTCATGCTCTGGGTCGTCATCGGCCTGTTCGTCGTGACGATGGCGGGCTTCCTGCCGCGTCACCTCATGCACGTCTTCGGGGGTGAGTGATGACGACGATCGCCGACCCCAAGGCCCCCCGCCCGCCGCGCGCCCGTCCGTCGCGCCTGACCACGCGCGGCAACACCGAGCTCTACGGCTGGGTGTTCATGCGCGCCTCCGGCGCGCTGCTGATCGTGCTGATCTTCGGCCACCTGTTCATGAACCTGGTGTCCGGCGAGGGCATCAAGTCGATCGACTTCGGGTTCGTCGCCGGCAAGTGGGCGTCGCCGCTGTGGCAGGTCTGGGACCTGCTGATGCTGTGGCTCGCGATGATCCACGGCACCAACGGCATGCGCACGATCGTGAACGACTACGCGTCCAAGGACTCCACCCGCCTGGTGCTCAAGGGCCTCCTGTACTTCGCGTTCGTCATCGTCGTCGTCCTCGGCACGCTCGTGATCTTCACGTTCGACCCGTGCCCGACCGACGCGCCGCTGGACCTGCTGCCCTCGTTCTGCACCGCCTGACGTCCCGAAGGAAGCCCTGACCCTCATGCAGACCCACCAGTACGACGTCGTCATCGTCGGCGCAGGCGGCGCCGGGATGCGCGCCGCCCTCGAGTCCTCGACGCGCGTGCGCACCGCCGTGATCTCGAAGCTCTACCCCACGCGTTCGCACACCGGCGCGGCGCAGGGCGGCATGTGCGCCGCGCTGGCCAACGTCGAGGAGGACAACTGGGAGTGGCACACGTTCGACACCGTCAAGGGCGGTGACTACCTGGTCGACCAGGACGCCGCCGAGGTCATGGCCAAGGAGGCCATCGACGCGGTGCTCGACCTCGAGAAGATGGGCCTGCCGTTCAACCGGACGCCCGAGGGCCGGATCGACCAGCGCCGGTTCGGCGGCCACACGCGCAACCACGGCGAGGCCGCCGTGCGCCGCGCCTGCTACGCCGCGGACCGCACCGGCCACATGATCCTGCAGACGCTGTACCAGCAGTGCGTGAAGAACGACGTCGAGTTCTTCAACGAGTTCTACGTCCTCGACCTGCTCGTCGACCACGACCTCGCGGCGGGCCACGTGCCCGACGGCGAGGAGGTCAACGTGTCGGGCGTCGTCGCGTACGAGCTCGCGACGGGCGAGATCCATGTGTTCCAGGCCAAGGCCGTCGTGTTCGCCACGGGCGGCGCGGGCAAGATCTTCAAGACGACCTCGAACGCGCACACGCTCACGGGCGACGGCATGGCGCTCGCGTACCGCCGTGGCATCCCGCTCGAGGACATGGAGTTCTTCCAGTTCCACCCGACGGGCCTCGCGGGCCTGGGCATCCTGCTGTCCGAGGCCGCGCGCGGCGAGGGCGGCATCCTGCGCAACGCGGACGGCGAGCGGTTCATGGAGCGCTACGCCCCGACGATCAAGGACCTCGCGCCGCGCGACATCGTCGCCCGCTCGATGGCCAACGAGGTGCGCGAGGGCCGCGGCGCGGGCCCGAACAAGGACTACGTCCTGCTCGACCTCACGCACCTCGAGCCCGCGCACATCGACGCCAAGCTCCCGGACATCACGGAGTTCGCGCGCACGTACCTGGGCATCGAGCCGTACACCGAGCCCGTGCCCGTGTACCCGACCGCGCACTACGCGATGGGTGGCATCCCCACGAACATCGAGGGCGAGGTGCTGCGCAACGAGCGCGACGTGATCAAGGGCCTGTACGCGGCCGGCGAGGTCGCCTGCGTGTCCGTGCACGGGTCGAACCGCCTGGGCACCAACTCGCTCCTCGACATCAACGTGTTCGGCAAGCGCGCCGGACGTTCGGCCGCCGCGTACGCGGCGACCGCCTCGTTCGTCGAGATCCCGGCGGACCCGGCGGTGGTCGTCGAGTCCGAGCTCGAGACGATCCGCACGCGCCCGGACGGCGAGCGCGTCGCGGACATCCGCCGCGCGCTGCAGGAGACGATGGACGCGAACGCGCAGGTGTTCCGCACCGAGGAGTCGCTCACGCAGGCGCTCACCGACATCAAGGCGCTGCGCAAGCGGTTCCAGGCGGTGTCCGTGCAGGACAAGTCGCGCACGTTCAACACCGACCTGCTCGAGGCCGTCGAGCTCGGCTTCCTGCTGGACATCTCCGAGACGGTCGTCGTCGGCGCGCTGAACCGCAAGGAGTCGCGCGGCGGCCACTTCCGCGAGGACTACCCGGACCGCGACGACGCGGGCTTCATGCGGCACACGATGGCCTACCGTCGCCCGGCCGACGCCCCCGTGACCGACGGCGACGCGGAGGGCTCGTTCCACCACGTCGAGCCGTTCGACGACTACCAGCTGGTGCTCGGCTCCAAGTCCGTCACCGTGACCCGCTACCAGCCGATGGAGCGTAAGTACTGATGACTGCCACCCTCGAGGACGCCCCCGCCAAGGCCGGTGCCGTGCCGTCGTTCACGGTCACCCTGCGCGTGCTGCGTCACCTGCCCGCCGAGCACGGCCCCGCGGTCACGCGGTTCGACGACTTCGAGCTCGAGGTGCACGGCACCGACCGCGTGCTCGACGCGCTGCACAAGATCAAGTGGGAGCTCGACGGCTCGCTGACGTTCCGCCGCTCGTGCGCGCACGGCATCTGCGGCTCGGACGCGATGCGCATCAACGGCCGCAACCGGCTGGCGTGCAAGACGCTGCTCAAGGACCTCGACCCGAGCAAGCCGATCACGGTGGAGCCGATCAAGGGCCTGCCGGTCGTCAAGGACCTCGTGGTCGACATGGAGCCGTTCTTCGCCTCCTACCGCGAGATCATGCCGTTCCTCATCACCACCGGGAACGAGCCGACCAAGGAGCGCCTGCAGTCACCCGCGCAGCGCGAGCGGTTCGACGACACGACCAAGTGCATCCTGTGCGCGGCGTGCACGTCGTCCTGCCCGGTGTTCTGGACCGACGGCCAGTACTTCGGCCCCGCGGCGATCGTCAACGCGCACCGGTTCATCTTCGACAGCCGCGACGACGGTGGCGCGCAGCGCCTCGAGATCCTCAACGACAAGGAGGGCGTGTGGCGTTGCCGCACGACCTTCAACTGCACCGAGGCCTGCCCGCGTGGCATCGAGGTGACCAAGGCGATCCAGGAGGTCAAGCGCGCGATGATCACCCGCGCGTTCTGACCCGCACGTCCCGCACCGCGACCGACGCCCGCCGCCCCGCCCCGGGGACCGGCGGGCGTCGTCGTGTGGTTGGGTGGTCCGGTGCTGGACGACGAGGTGGTGCTGCCGGGCGGCAACGTGGGCGGAGCGGTCCGCGTGGGCTCGACCGTGCGGCGGCCGACGGGCCCGTGGACGCCCGCGGTGCACGAGCTGCTGACGTTCCTGGCGGACGAGGGTCTGCGCGGGGTGCCGCGCCCGCACGGGACCGACGAGCACGGCCGCGAGGTCCTCGACTACCTGCCCGGCGAGGTCGTGCCGGTGGGAGTCGTCGCGCTCTCGGACGCACAGCTCGCGTCGACGGCTCGCTGGCTGCGCGACTTCCACACGGTCGTCGCGGGCTTCCCGCGCTCGTCGCGCCGCTGGCGGTTCGTCGAGCGGGGGCTCGAGCCGGGCGAGATCGTGTGCCACCACGACGCCGCGATGTACAACCTCGTGTTCGACGGCGACGAGCTCGCGGGCGTCTTCGACTGGGACACCGCCGGCCCCGGCGTCCCGCTCGACGACCTCGCGATGTTCGCGTGGGCGTCACCCCTGCTGTTCCCCGACGACGACGCGGCACGCATGGCGCACGGGCTCGCGGTGATCGCCCACGGGTACGGCGGGGTGGACCCCGTGGTGCTGCTGCGGCACGTCGAGCGGCGCCTCACGGACTCGTGCGACCGCATCGCGGCGGGGCAGCGCGCGGGTGACGTCGGCATGCTGCGGCTCGGCGAGCGCGGCGAGCCGGCCGCGACGCTCGCGCGGTTGCGCCGGCTGGTGGCCCGCACCGACGAGCTGGTCGCCGCGCTCGGTCGCGTCTGACCGCACGCGGCGCGCCGACGCACCAGGATGGCGGGGTGACAGGAGGGACGCGCGCCGCGTGGCGCCGGGAGCTGACGGACCTGACCGACGACGAGGTCGTCGCGCTGCTCGGGACGCACTCGGGGCTGCCCGGGCCGCGCGCGAACCTCACGCTGCTCGCGGCGTTCGGGGACGTCGCGCGCGAGCCGCTCGTGCGGCGGCTCGCCGGGGACGGGGACGAGTACCTGGCCGCGTGCGGCACGGCCGCGCTCGGCCGCCTGCTCGCGGACGCGAGCGGACCGCGGCACGACGAGCTCGTGGACGTCCTGACCGCGCGCGCCGACGACGAGCGCTGGCGCGTGCGGGAGGGCGCGGCGATGGCCGTGCAGCGCCTCGGTGCGGCCCACCCCGCGGCGACGGTCGCGCTCGTGCGCCGGTGGCTCGCGGACCCGCGGCCCCTCGTCGTGCGGGCGGCGGTCGCCGGTGCGTGCGAGCCGGCGCTGCTCGCCGTCCCGGAGCTGCGCGCGCTCGCGCTCGAGGCGTGCGCGCGCGGGACGGACGTGCTGCGCGCCGTGCCCGCCGGTGAGCGGCGCACGCCGGACGTGCGCACGCTGCGCCAGGCGCTGGGCTACTGCTGGAGCGTCGCGGTCGCGGCGGACCCGGAGCGGGGCCTCGCGGCGTTCGCGGCGCTCGAGCGCGACGACGACGCGGACGTGGCCTGGGTGGTGCGCGAGAACCGCGGCAAGCGGCGGCTCGCGGTCCTGCTCGGCCCGGACGTGTGAGCTCCGGCCAGCGGACTCAGGTGGCGGGGGCGGTCGGCTGAGCCGGCTGAGCCGGGGGGTTCGCGGTCCACGCCGCCGCCAGCAGGACGATCCGCGAGATCAGGTTCACCCACACCAGCAGCGTCACGACCAGCGCGAACGACGCGAGCACCGGGTTCCTCGTCGCGCTGCCCGCGACCACCGAGGTGCCCAGGACCCGCACGACACCCATGCCCACACCCGCGATGACGGCGCCGCCGCGCAGGTCGGGCCAGCGCGGTGACTCCCCCGCCAGGACCTTGACGATCAGCACGAACACGGCGGCGTCGACCACGAACGCCACGAGCACGCCGACGACCTGCGCCGCGACGCTCGTCACGCCGCCCCACCCCAGCACCTGCAGCACCCAGGCCACCGCGGACGCCACCGCCGTGGTCAGCACCGCCGAGACGAGGATCGCGACCGCCAGCCCGGCCAGCCCGCCGAGCTCGCGGAGCTTCCCGGCGACCGCGTTGCCGCCGCCCTGCTCGTCGAACATCGCGCGAACGCCCGTGCGCAGCGCGGCCGTCGCCGACAGCGCCGACAGCAGCAGCACGACGAACGCGACCAGGCCGGCGACCGTGAGCCCGGAGCTGAGGCGCAGGGACGCCGGGTCGACCAGACCCTCGGTCGTGCCCGTGCTCAGCAGGCCCGGCACCGCGTCGTTGACCGCGTCGACCACCTGCGCGCGCAGCTCGGCGCTGTCCCCCAGCACCGCCATGAAGACGGTCCAGCCGATCGTCAGCGCCGCGAACACCGAGAACAGCGCGGCGTACGCGATGCCGCCCGTGAGCACGCCCCCGCCCTGCGCGCCGAACCGCGCGTTCGCGCGCGCTGCCCGCGTCCCCTGCCACCACGCCAGCAGCGCCTTCGCCCGGTCGACCACGCGTGTCACGAGCGAGCGGCGCGCGGGCGCCAGGTCCTCGCCGACCCCCGCGGCCGCGCGCGCGTGCGCCGAGCCGGAGCCCGCTGCCGGTTCCACCACGTCTGGCTGTCGTCCCACCTCACGAGGCTAGGTGGGGCCACGCGGCCCGGCACCTCGAGGCGCGGTCCTCGTCGTCGAGGCCACGGCTGCGAGCGCGTCCGGGCGCGAGGTCGGGAACGGTCAGGTGGTCCGGGACGGCCAGGCGGTCAGGTGCGCGAGACGCGGTCGCCGCGCGGGGCGGCGCGGCCCGTGAGCCGGTACTCCGAGCGCGGCCGCCACACCTCGTCGTCGCCACGCAGGTAGCAGTGGAACCGCGTCACGACGAACGTCGCGTCGTAGTCCGCGAGCAGGTCCATGGCCACGTCCAGCTGCTCGTCGGACAGCTCGTGCGCGACCGTGACGTGCGGGTGGTAGTGGAACCGCAGGTCCTGCGCGAGCGGCCCGGTGCGCACCGCGGTCTCGAGCGCCTCGCACCCCGCGATGCCGTCGGCGACCTGCACGAACGCCACCGGCGAGACGGGCCGGAACGTCGCGGTGCCGCGCAGCCGGACGACGAACGGGGCGTGCGCCGCGGCGACCTGCGCGAGGTGCGCGTCGACCTGGTCGACGTCCTGCGGCTCGAGCGCGGTGGGGCCGAGCAGGGTGATGTGCGGCGGGATGTACGCCGCGACCGGGTCGCCCAGGCGTGCGCGCGCGTCCTGGAGCTGGCTGCCGTACGGCTCGGGGACGGTGATCGCGACCCCGACGATCACCTGGTCGCCGTGGACCTCGGGCAGCTTCACGCGCGCGCCCGCCGCGCGAGCAGGCCGGAGCGCTCGTACACGCGGTCGAGCGTGGGCGCCGCGATCTCGCGCGCCTTCTCGGCGCCCGCCGCGAGCACCGCGTCGAGCGCGGCCGGGTCGTCGAGGTACTCGTGCACGCGCGCCTGGAACGGCGTGACCCACTCGACGACGAGGTCCGCGAGCGCGACCTTGAGGTCGCCGTACCCCTTGCCGTCGAAGTCCGCCTCCAGCTCGGCGATCCCCCGCCCGGACAGCGCCGAGAAGATCGTCAGCAGGTTCGACACCCCGGCCTTGTGCTCCGGGTCGAACCGGATCTCGCGGCCCGCGTCCGTCACGGCGGAGCGGATGCGCTTCGCGATCGTCTTCGGGTTGTCGAGCAGCTCGATGAGGCCGTTGGGCGAGCCCGCCGACTTGCTCATCTTCGCCGTCGGGTCCTGCAGGTCGTAGATCTTGGCCGTCTCCTTGACGATGTGCGGCTCGGGCACGACGAACGTGCCCGCACCGAACCGCGAGTTGAGGCGCTGCGCGAGGTCACGCGTGAGCTCGAGGTGCTGGCGCTGGTCCTCGCCCACGGGCACCTTCGCCGTGTCGTACAGCAGGATGTCCGCGGCCATGAGCACCGGGTAGGTGAACAGCCCGACCGTCGTGCCCTCGGCGCCCTGCTTGGCGGACTTGTCCTTGAACTGCGTCATGCGCGAGGCCTCGCCGAAGCCCGTGTGGCAGGACAGGATCCACGCGAGCTCCGCGTGCTCCGCGACGTGCGACTGCACGAACAGCGTGGAGCGCTCCGGGTCGACGCCCGCCGCGAGGTACTGCGCGGCCGTGCGGCGGGTGCGCTCGCGCAGCACCGCCGGGTCGGGACCGACCGTGAGCGCGTGCAGGTCGACCACGCAGTAGATCGCCTCGTTGCCGTCCTGCAGCGCCACCCACTGCGTCAGCGCACCCAGGTAGTTGCCGAGGTGGAGCGAGTCCGACGTGGGCTGCATGCCGGAGAAGATGCGCGCGGGGTGTGACACTGCGGGTCCGATCTGTGCGGCTCGTCGGCGACGAGCGTGGACGGGTGCGGGCGGGTGCCGGCGGGTGCCGGCGGGGCTGTGGGTCGGCGGCGTCGACGCTCAGGTGGCCTGGTCGTCGAACGGGGGCGGCCCGACGAGCGGGGCCGGGCGGGGCACGGCGGCACCGGCGGGCGCCGCGCCACGACGCGCGGGCGCTGCCGGCTCGTCGAGGAGCGCGTCGCGCACGATGCGTCGCGGGTCGTACTTGCGGGGGTCGAGGGCCTCCCAGTCGACACCGAGGTCGGCGGTCTCCTCGTCGAGCCGGGTGCGCGCCTGCGTGATCCAGTCGCGGCCGCGGCGCACGAGGACGCCGAGCTGCTCGGCGTACGCCGGCAGCCGTTGCGGCCCGATGACGAGGGCCGCGACGACGAGGAGCACGATCAGCTCGCCGCCGTTGATGTCGAACACCGGCTCAGGCTACCCCGGTCGCACCGGCCCACCGACGCGATCGTCGGACCCACGTCACTGCGACTCGTCGAGCTCCACCTGCAGCGTGCGGTCCTCGCCGTCCGACCGCACGGTCAGCTCGACGACCTCGCCGGGCTCGTGCGCGCGGATCGCGACGATGAGCTCGTCGGGGTCCGTGACGGGCCGGCCGTCGATCGCGACGATCACGTCGCCCGGCCGGATGCCCGCGTCCTGCGCGGGCCCGCCGGGGCTCACCGGCTCCTGCCCCTGCTGCGCCTCCGACGCGACGCGCACGCCCTCGCCCGAGTACTGCCGGTCGAGCAGCACGCCGATGATCGGGTACGTCGCGCGTCCGGTCTCGATGATCTGGGTCGCGGTGCGTCGGGCCTGGTTGGAGCCGATCGCGAACCCGAGCCCGATGCTCCCGCCGGTCTGCGCGGTCTGGCCGGGCGGCTGCGCGATCGCGGAGTTGATGCCGATGACCTCGCCGGCCGCGTTCACCAGCGGCCCTCCGGAGTTGCCCGGGTTGATGGCCGCATCGGTCTGGATCGCGTTGATGAACGCGGTCTCCGCCTCGTCGCCCGCCGAGACCGGCCGGTTGAGCGCCGAGACGATGCCCGTCGTGACGGTTCCCTCGAGCCCGAGCGGCGCGCCGATCGCGACGACTGGGTCTCCCACGCGCACCGCGTCGGAGTCGCCGAGGGCGAGCGGCACGAGGCCGTCGACGTCGACCTTGAGGACCGCGAGGTCGTAGTCAGCGGTGCTCCCGACGAGCTCCGCAGGCGCCTCGCGGCCGTCCGCGAACGTCACGACGAGCGAGCCGCCCGCGCCCGTGCCACCCGCGACCACGTGGTTGTTGGTCAGCAGGTAGCCGTCCTGCCGCAGCACGAAGCCCGACCCGGTGGCCGCGCCCGACGAGCCCGACGACTGGATCGAGACGACGCTCGGCAGCACGGCCGCCGCGATCTCGGCGACCGAGCCCTCGACCATGGCCCCGCCCACGGGGTTCCCCGCGGCGTCCGTCGGCCGTGTGACCACCGCGGGCAGCCCGGCGTCGGCGAGGCGGTCGTCGCCGCCGAGCAGCCGCGCACCCGCGACCCCGCCGACGAGGCCCGCACCGAGCGCGAGCGCGACCAGCCCCGCGACCCAGCCGGCCGACAGCCCGCGGCGCGTCCGGCGTCCCCGCTCGTCCGTCGGCGACGGTCCGGGAGCGCCCGGCGGTCCGGGGACCGGGCCCGGCTGCGCAGCGGGCGCACCCGGCTGCGCGTACGGTCCTGCCGCGCCGTACGGCGCGTACCAGGGCGCGGGGCTCGGGGCACCCGCGACGGGGACGGGTGCGGGTGCGGCCTGCGGTCCGGGCGGCGTGAGCCCGTGCGGCTGCGCGCCGACGTGCGCCGCCTGCGGGTGCGCGGTGGGCGGCTGCGAGTGTCCGAGCTGCGGGTACGTCCCGGGCGGGCCGTACGGGTTGGCGGGACGTCCGTACGGCTCGGCGAACAGCCCGCCCGCGGGCGACGCGGCAGGCGTGGGCGAGCCGGCCGGTGGCGTGGCGGCGGCCGGCGGTCCCGGGGGAGCGGGTGGCACGGGTGGTCCCACCTCGGGCCGGTCCAGGGCGGGCTCGGGGCGCGCGTCGGCGGGGCGCGCGGGCTCGTCGGGCGTCGTCATGGGCGGCTGATCGCCCCGGCCACGGTCGACCACCCACGCGAGATCCGCGCGGGCACCCCACCGTCGAACGCCTTCGCGGGGAACGCCTCGACGATCGCGGAGGCGTCGCCGCCGGAGACCACCTGCACGACGGTCGAGTCGCACTGCCACACGACGTGCCACGGCGCGTAGGAGAGCACGTACGCCTCGTGCTCGCCGATCGTCACGCGCTCCGCACCGCGCAGCGCGGTCGTGTCGAGCCGCCCCTCCTGCTCGGTCACGACGAGCGTGCCCTGCGGACCGGCGAGGTCGATCTCGAGCACGCGCTCGTCGTCGTCCCACCGCGTGCCCGTCACGCTCCAGCCGACCGGCAGCGTGTCCGGGAACGTCCACCCGCGCGCCCGCAGCGACTGGGCGAGGCCGGGCTCGCCGTCCGGGGTGCCGGCCTCCTGCGCCGCGGCGGCCAGCACGCTCGCGGCCGATGCACTGCCCAGCAGCCCGAGGTCCTCCCCCGGGTGCCCGACGGGCGCGACCGCGGGCCGGTCACCCAGCACGAACAGCATCGCGGCGATCGCACCGACCCCCGCGAGCGACCCGGCCGCGAGCCGCGAGACCTGCCGCCGCTGCCCGACCTCGCCGCGCAGCGCGCGCGCCCGGCGTCCGTGCAGGTGCGGGACACCGAGCGCCGGCTGGGCGAACGGGTCCCGCGGAACGGCCGCGGGCACGGCGGCGGGCGTCGGGACGGACCCCGCGAGCGACATCAGCCGGGCCGTGAGGTCCGGGGCGAGGGGGACGTCGTCGTTCGCCGCGGCGGCCAGCGCACGCCGGGCCAGCCGCGCCGCCGCGAGCTCGTCGGCGCACTGCGGGCAGCCGGCGACGTGCGTGAGCACCCGCTCGGTCGCGACGGCCGAGAGCCGCCCGTCGACGAGCGCGCTGAGCTGGGACCCGACGTGGTACGTCACGGCGCGACCCCGACCTCGTCGGCCACGCGGGACCCGACCGGCGCCGACGCCACCACGGACGTGGAGCTCGACGCGGCGGACGACGAGGGGGCCCGATGCTCGAGCGACTCGCGCAGCCGGGCGCGGGCGCGGTGGATGCGCGAGCGGACCGTGCCGATCTTCACGCCGAGCGTGACCGCGATCTCCTCGTAGGACAGCCCCTCGATGTCGCAGAGCACCACGGCGGCGCGGTACTCGGGCGGCAGGTCGTCGAGCGCGCGCTGCACGTCGTGGTCCAGGTTCCCGTGCTCGAACGCGCGCTCGGGCGTCGCGAGGCGGTCCGTGTTCTCGTAGCGCTCGTCGTCGTCGCCCATCGCGTCCATGCGGATGCGCTGCCGGCGGCGCGCCTGGTCGAGGAACAGGTTCGTCGTGATGCGGTGCAGCCAGCCCTCGAACGTGCCGGGCGAGTACGTGTGCAGCGAGCGGAACACGCGCACGAACGTCTCCTGCGTCAGGTCCTCGGCGTCGTGCTGGTTGCCGGTCAGGCGGTACGCGAGCCGGTACACGCGCGCGGAGTGCTCGCGCACGATCTCCTCCCACGACGGCGGCTGCCACGTGGGGGTGCTGGGGGTGGCCTGGTCGCTCGGCACGCGCTCCCTCATCGCTCGGTGGTCGGACCGGTGGTGGCCCGGTCGCCCGCGACGTGTGCCGCGGCCGACCGCCCAGTGTCCCAGGCGCCGCACGGTGCCCGCGACCCGTGGAGGTCCGTGACGTGAGTGCCAACGCCGCACCCGCACGATTCGTTCCCCGCGCTGGCCCGGGGGCCGTGCCGCACTAGGCTGGGGCGAGCCCGCGACCGTGGGCGCTCGACGCGCGTCCGACGCGCCACCGCCGGGAGGTCCATCATCTCCGCCGACAAGGCCAGCAGCTGGGTCTACGCCGAGGAGTTCCTCCCGGAGGACGACGTGGTGCTCGCCGCGCGCGAGCGCGCCGCCCAGCTCGGCGCGAGCGCCGTGACCCCCGGCACCGGAGCGGCGCTGACCCTGCTCGCGGCCGCCGCCAAGGCGCGCGCCGTGGTCGAGATCGGCACGGGCACGGGTGTGGCGTCGCTGTTCCTCCTGCGCGGTATGCCCGACGACGGCGTGCTGACGACGATCGACTCCGAGGCCGAGCACCACCGTGCCGCCAAGGAGTCGTTCGCCGACGCGGGGATCCGCTCGACGCGGACCCGCACCATCTCGGGCCGGCCGCTCGAGGTCCTGCCCCGGCTCACCGACGGCGCGTACGACCTGGTGCTCCTGGGCCTGACGAGCGTCGGCGGACTGCTCGAGTCCGCGCCCGAGTACCTCGCGCAGGCCGTGCGGCTGCTGCGCCCCGGCGGCGTCCTGGTCGTCGACCACGCGCTGTGGCACGACCGGGTCGCGGACCCGGCGCGCCGCGACGAGGCGACGACGACCGTGCGCGAGCTCGGCCGCGCCGTGCGCGCCGACGAGCGCCTGCAGCCCGCGCTGCTGCCGGTCGGCGACGGCCTGCTCGTCGCGGTCCGCCGCTGACCGAGGTCAGCGCAGGTCGGTGAGGTAGCGCAGCAGCAGCCGGGCCCCGTAGCCGGTCGCGCCCTCGGTCACCTCGTGCTTGTCGGCGGTGGCACGCGCGGTGCCCGCGATGTCCAGGTGCGCCCAGGCCCGCTCACCCGCGAACCGCCGCAGGAACAGCGCGGCGGTCACGGACCCCGCGCCGGTCTTGCCGTCCTCGGGTACGTGCCGCAGGTCCGCGACCGAGCTGCGCACGGCGCCCTCGTACTCGCCGACCAGCGGCATGGGCCACGCGCGCTCGCCCGACTCCGCGCCGGCCCGCTCGAGCGCGGCGACGAGCGCGTCGTCCGTGCCGTACAGCGCGGCGTACTGCCGGCCGAGCCCGACGGTCGCGGCGCCCGTGAGGGTCGCGACGTCGACGAGCACGTCGGGGTCCAGCTCGGCGTCCGCCCACGCGAGCGCGTCGGCCAGGACGAGCCGGCCCTCGGCGTCGGTGTTGGCGATCTCGACGGTGGTGCCGCCGAACATCGTCAGCACGTCACCGGGACGGTAGGACGCGGCACCGAAGTGGTTCTCGGCGAGCGGCAGCACGGCGGTGACCTTGTGCAGCACGCCGGCCTTCGCGGCGCCGAGCACGGTCGCGAGCGCGACCGCGGCCCCCGCCATGTCGGTCTTCATGGGGACCATCGCCTCGCGCGGCTTGATCGACAGGCCGCCGGTGTCGTACGTGATGCCCTTGCCGACGAGCACGACGTGCTTGCCGTCCGCCGCGAACGTCGGGGGCGTGTAGGACACGGTGACGAGTCGCGGGGGCGACGCCGAGCCCGAGCCGACCGCGAGGATGCCGCCGAAGCCCTCGGCCGCGAGCTCGCGAGGTCCGCGCACGGTGACCTGGAGCCCGGCCTCGGTCGCCAGGCGGCGCGCCTGGTCCGCGAGCCACGCGGGGTTCTTGATGCTCGACGGGGTGGACGCGAGCTCGCGCACGAGCCACGTCGCCGACGCGGCGGTGCGCGCCGCGTCGACCGCGGCACCCGCGCGCGTGCCGTCACGCCCGAGCAGCACCAGGTCGGCCGACGGCTTGACCGACGGTGTCCGGGCCAGGCTGATCGGCACGTAGGCGGCGAGCAGGTAGCCCTCGACGAGCGCGCGTGCCGCACGTGCGGCCTGGGACGCGCTGTAGCCCGCGTCGTCGCCGATGGTCGTCACGACGCGCCGCAGGCCACGCGTGGCGCGGGCGAGCGCGGCGCCCGCGCGGCGCAGGTCGGTGTCGGTGCTCGCACCGATGCCGACCAGCACGATCCGCGGCGGCAGATCGGCCCACGGCAGCGTCACGCCGGACCCCGCCGGCCGGGGCAGCTGCACCACGGACGCCTCGCCCGCGGCACCGCTCAGCCCGGCCCGCTCGGCGAGCTCGGCCAGGTCGATGCCGTACCGCGCCGCGGTCGACGCCGCGCCGCGGCGCGGCTGAGGACCCTCGTCCTCGTCGCCCGCGACGGCCGGGGCGACGGGGACGGCGACCGCGTCGACGTCGGGCTCGGTCAGCAGCGGGCTGTCCGCCACGACGCCGCCGACGAGCGAGACGGCCGGCAGGCTCCGGCCGATCGTCAGGGGACGACCAGCGGCCACGTCAGCCTGCGACGGAGGTCAGTGCCTCGCCCAGCTCGGCGGCCTCGGTCGCGTTCAGCTCGACCACGAGACGACCACCACCCTCGAGCGGGACGCGCATGACGATCCCGCGTCCTTCCTTCGTCACCTCGAGCGGTCCGTCTCCGGTCCTCGGCTTCATCGCGGCCATGCGTGGCCTCTCCTTCGCCTCGTGCGTCCCGACCGGGTGCCCCGGTGCGGTCGCCGTGCAGCGCTAGCGCGCCGCTCGTGCCCGCACCACCTGCGATCCCGTGGTGCCGGATGTCCGTGGGCCATCCTAGTTCACAGGCCGGACATCACGGCGGCCAGCCGCTCGTCAGGCGCCAGAACCGCCACACCCAGACCGCCTGCAGGACCAGCATGAGCACCACGACACCCGCGAACCACGCCCACCGCGCGGCCCCCGGCCGGCGCACCACGCCGGCCGTGATCGCCCCCGCGGGGAAGGCGAGGACGAGGAACCGCGCGAGGCTGCTGCCGGGCTCGATCGCCGCCGCGAGGTAGAGCAGGTACGCGGCGGGCCACGCGTGCAGCTCGGGTCCCAGCCGCCGGGCGGCGGGCACGACGAGCAGCGCGACGACGAACACCGCGGCCGCGGCGAGCACCCACCAGCCGGCGTCGCCGAACCAGAACCGGAGCACGTAGTCCCAACCGCCGAACGGCGTGACCTCACGGACCCCGCGCCACGCCTCCTGCGTGCGCAGGTACCCCTCGGGCACACCCGTGACCCAGCCGCACACCGCGGGCCACGCGAAGCCCGAGACGACCGCGACGACGCCGAGCCCCAGCACCTGTGCGACGTCCCGGGCCGGGAACGCCTCACGACCGCGCCGCGCCGCCACCCACCGCGCCAGCAGGTGCACGCCGACGACGACGGCCATCGGCAGCGCGACCGCACGGGTCAGCCCGAGCAGGACGAGCACACCCGCGCACGCGAGGTAGTGCCGGCGCACCAGCAGCAGCAGCGCGGCGGCGACGAGCAGGAGCGCGAGCGACTCGGTGTACGCGACCTGCAGCACGGGCGAGGTGGGGAACACCGCCACGAGCACGACGGTCGCGAGCGGCAGCCCGGGCCACGCGGCGCACGCGCGCGGCGCGCCGTGCGCCACGGCGCGGTGCACCAGGAGCATCGCGGCCGCGCCGAGCAGCAACGACGTCGTCGGCGCCACGACCTCCCACCCGAGGGTCGTGACGGCCATGAGCCCGCGCACGAGCATCGGGTACAGCGGGAAGAACGCCCACGCGCTCTGCTGCACGCGGCCCGCCTCGTCGACGGGCAGGGTGTCCGGGTAGCCCTCGTCGGCGATGCGGTGGTACCAGCCCGCGTCCCAGAACAGCCCGGTCATCTGCGCGTACGACGGGTGCGCGTCCGCCCAGGGCGTGGCCCCCTGGTGCGCGGCGGCCTGCAGGATCAGCACCGCGGTGAGGCCGCGCGCGAGCGCGTACACCGCGAGCACCTGCACCCACCACGCCCACGTGCGCGGGGCCCACCACCGGCGCGCGGGCCGCACGACGTCGTGCTCGCCGGTGGGCTGCACGGACCCCTGTGCGGCCCCCTGTGCGGACCCCTGCGCGGGCCCCTGCACGGCCGCGGTCACGCCAGCCCTCGCACCGCGTGCTCGGGTGCGCGGTCGGCGCGGATCGCGGCGACCATGTCGAGCGTGCGGCGCGTCGCCCGCACGTCGTGCGCGCGGAAGACGCGCGCGCCGAGCCACGCCGCCACCGCGGTCGCGGCAAGGGTGCCCTCGAGCCGCTCCTCGGTGGGCAGGCCGAGCGTCTCGCCGACGAAGTCCTTGCGCGAGAACGCCATGAGCACCGGGTACCCGAGCGCGACGAGCGCGGAGGTGCGGCGCACCAGGTGCAGCGAGTGCCACGTGTTCTTGCCGAAGTCGTGCGTCGGGTCGACGAGCACGCTCGCGGGGTCGATGCCGAGGTCGACGGCCCGCCGGGCGGCCGCGGCGAGCGTCGCCACCACGTCGTCGACGACGCCGTCGAGCGGGTCGGGCGCGTCGCTCCCGGGTCCGTGCGGGTACGCGACGCGGAACGGGTCGGTGCGCGGGCGAGCGCCGCCCGTGTGCGAGCACACGACGCCCATCCCGTGCTCGGCGGCCACGGCGACGAGCTCCGGGTCGTGCCCCGCCCACGTGTCGTTCACCAGGTCGGCACCCGCGAGCGCGGCCGCCCGTGCCACCGACGAGCGCCACGTGTCGACGCTCACGAGCAGACCGGGGTGCCGCCGGCGCACGCGCTCGACCAGCGGGATCACGCGCGCGAGCTCCTCGTCGGGCTCGACCCGCGGTCCGCGCCCCGCCCGCACGCCGCCGAGGTCGACGATGTCCGCGCCCTCCTCCTCGGCGCGCGCGACCGCCGCGTCGGCACCCGCCTCGTCGTACCGGGCGGGTGCGTAGAACGAGTCCGGCGTGCGGTTGACGACAGCCATGACGACGGGGTGGTCGGGCCCCAGCACGCGGTCCCGCAGGCGCAGCGTGGCGCCCGCTGCGGGCACGCCCGCGAGGCCGCCGGGCTCGCCCCCGGCGGGTCCGGCCGTGCCGGGAGCGCCCGTCACGGCTCGTCGGACGCCGCGTCGGCGGCCTCCTGCGCGGCCTCGGCCTGCGCGGTCGCGGCCTCCTCGGCGGCGCGCAGCTCCGCGCCGCGCTCGAGCACGACCCGCACGGCGTCCTCGGCGGTGTCGACCACCTGGATCAGCTCGCGGTCGACGGGCGAGATGAGCCCGGCGGCGACCACGGGCCCGGTGATCCAGTCGAGCAGCCCCTGCCAGTGCGCGCGCCCGACGAGCACGATGGGGAACTCGATGACCTTGTGCGTCTGCACGAGGGTGAGGGCCTCGAACAGCTCGTCGAGCGTCCCGAACCCGCCGGGCAGCACGATGAACCCCTCGGAGTACTTCACGAACATCGTCTTGCGGGCGAAGAAGTAGCGGAAGTTGACCCCGAGGTCGACCCAGTCGTTCATGCCCTGCTCGAACGGGAGCTCGATGCCGAGCCCGATCGAGACGCCGCCCGCCTCCTTGGCGCCGCGGTTGGCGGCCTCCATGATCCCGGGGCCGCCGCCCGTGATGACCGCGTACCCGGCCTCGACGAGCCGGCGCGCCACCTCGGTCGCGACCACGTACTCCGGTGAGCCGGGGCGGGTGCGCGCCGAGCCGAACACGCTCACCGCGGGCCCCACCTCCGCGAGCGCCCCGAACCCCTCGACGAACTCCGACTGGATGCGCATCACGCGCCACGGGTCGTCGTGCAACCAGGCCGCACCGCCCGAGGGCCCGCTCAGCAGCCGTTGGTCCGACGTCGTCGTCGGGATCTGCCGCCCGCGCAGGAGCACCGGGCCCTTGCGGTAGCCGCGGCCGGGTGCGGGCTGTCCGTCGTCGCTCATGCCCGCAGCCTAGGAGGTGAGCCAGACGCGCAGGGCCTCGTACGACGTGCGCAGCTGCGCGAGCGGGCAGCGTTCGTCGTCCTTGTGCGCGAGCATCGGGTCGCCGGGGCCGAAGTTCACCGCGGGGACCCCCAGCTCGGAGAACCGGGCGACGTCCGTCCAGCCGTACTTGGGTGCGGGGGCGCCGCCCGTCACCGCGAGCACCGCGGCCGCGAACTCCTGCGCGGCGGGTGCGTCGAGCCCCGGTCGCGCGCCGGGGGCCGCGTCGGTGACGACGACGTCGTAGCCGTCGAACAGCTCGCGCACGTGCGCCTGCGCGTCGGCGACCGACGACGACGGCGCGAACCGGTAGTTGACCGTCACCACGCAGTTGTCCGGGATGACGTTCGTCGCGGTCCCGCCGCTGATGAGGACCGCGTTGAGGCTCTCGCGATAGACCAGCCCGTCGACGTCGACGGACCGCGGCTCGTAGGCCTCGAGCCGGCGCAGCACCTCCCCCGCGGCGTGCACGGCGTTGACGCCCGCCCACGCACGCGCCGAGTGCGCGGCGACGCCGGCGAGGCGGACCTCCGCCCGCAGCGTCCCGTTGCACCCGCCCTCGAGGCCGCCGTTCGACGGCTCGCCGAGCACCGCGAAGTCGCACGCGAGCCAGTCCGGGTGGTTCCGCACGAGCCGGCCGAGCCCGTTGAGGTCGGCGGCGACCTCCTCGTGGTCGTAGAACACCCAGGTCACGTCGCGCGTCGGCGCGTCGAGCGCCACCGCGAGCGCGAGCGCGACCGCGACGCCCCCCTTCATGTCGACCGTCCCGCGCCCCCACAGCTCGTCGCCGACGACGCGCGTCGGCAGGTTGTCCGCGACCGGCACGGTGTCGAGGTGCCCGGCGACGACGACGCGCTGGGCCCGGCCCAGGTGGGTGCGCGCGACGACGGCGTCGCCGTCGCGCAGGACCTCGAGGTGCGCGGCGCTGCGCAGCGCGTCCTCCACCAGGTCGGCGAGCGCGCGCTCGTCTCCGCTGACGGACGGGACGTCGCAGATCGCGCGGGTGAGGGCGACCAGGTCGCCGCGAGGGTCGAGGGCGGGGTGCGTCACGGTCCCCGAGCCTAGGGCGCGCGAGCCACGCCGCGATCGGTTACCGACCGGTAACGATTCAGCCGCCCGTAGGCTGGCCACCATGAGCTCTCGCCCCGCCTGGGGGTTCGGTCTCGCGACCACGACCCTCGACGGCACCACTCTCGACACCTGGTACCCCGCTCCCGCGCTCGGCACGCCCGACGACGACGCCGAGGCGCCCGCCGACCTGCACGAGCACGTCGACGAGGCGCGCCGCGTGCGCGTGCACGTCGTGCGCACCGTCGTCGACCTGGACGCCCCGCCCGCCGGGACCGCCGACGCGTACCTGCGCCTGCACCTGCTGTCGCACCGGCTCGTGCGGCCCAACGACGTCAACCTCGAGGGCATCTTCGGTGCGCTGCCGAACGTCGTGTGGACCGACCGCGGCCCGTGCGCGGTCGAGGGCTTCGAGGTCACGCGCGCTCGCCTGCGCGCCGCGAACCAGGTCGCACCGACCGTCTACGGCGTCGACAAGTTCCCGCGCATGGTCGACTACGTGCTCCCGTCGGGCGTGCGGATCGCCGACGCCGACCGCGTGCGCCTCGGCGCGCACCTGGCGGCCGGGACGACCGTCATGCACGAGGGCTTCGTGAACTTCAACGCCGGCACGCTCGGCACCTCGATGGTCGAGGGCCGCATCTCCCAGGGCGTCGTCGTCGGCGACGGCTCGGACGTCGGCGGCGGCGCGTCGATCATGGGCACGCTGTCCGGCGGGGGCCGCGAGGTCGTCTCGATCGGGCGGCGCACGCTGCTCGGCGCCAACGCGGGTCTGGGCATCGCCCTCGGCGACGACTGCGTGGTCGAGGCCGGCCTGTACGTCACCGCGGGCACCAAGGTCACGCTCGTCGGCTTCGGCGACGACGACGGCACGGTCGTCAAGGCCCGCACGTTGTCGGGCGCCGACGGCGTCCTGTTCCGCCGCAACTCGCTCACGGGCGGGGTCGAGGCGGTCGCGCGCACGGGGACGGGCGTGCGGCTCAACGCGTCGCTGCACGCCAACTGAGCGCGGTGACCGACCGCCGGCGCCGACCACGCGCCCGGCGCGGCCGGCGCGCCGCGCGCACGCTCGTCGGGCTGCTGGTGCTCGTCGGGGTCCTGGCCGGTGCCGTCGCGCTCGTCGTGACCGCGCTCGAGCGCCTCGAGCCCGAGGTCCCCGTGGTCGCGCGGTGCACGGCGACCCTCGACGGCACCGCGTGGAGCCTGAGCGCCGACCAGGCGCAGCACGCCGCGCTGTTCGCCGCGGTCGCTCAGCGCCGCGGGCTGCCCGCGCGTGCCGTGACGATCGCGATCGCGACCGCGTTGCAGGAGTCCCGCCTCGAGAACATCGACTACGGCGACCGGGACTCGATCGGGCTGTTCCAGCAGCGACCCTCGCAGGGCTGGGGCACGGTCGAGCAGATCATGGACCCGGTCTACTCGGTCGGGAAGTTCTACGACGGGCTCGTGAAGGTCCCGGGCTACGAGGACATGGAGGTCACCGACGCCGCGCAGGCGGTGCAACGGTCCGCGTTCCCGAAGGCGTACGCGCAGCACGAGGTCCGGGCGCGCGCGTGGGCGTCCGGCCTGACCGGGCACTCCCCCGCGACGATCGCGTGCACGCTGCCGGCCGGCGACGGCGGGGACCCGGACGCGGTGCTGACCCGCGTGCGGCGCGACCTCGGCGACGTCCCCGCGCGGGCGTTCGGCGGCGGCGACGAGCCGGCGGGCGTCGTGGTCGACGCGCGCGGTCTGGGCGACGACGCCGCACGGTCCGCGTGGGCGGTCGCGGCGTGGGCCGTGGCGACCGCCGACGAGCTCGGCACGCGACGGGTCGACGTCGCGGACCGCTCGTGGACGCGTGAGGGCGGCACGTGGACGGCGAACGACCGGGGCGCGCGCGCCGCGGGCACGGTGCGCATCGACTCGTGAGCCCCGCTCACGGACGAGGGGCCGCACGCCTCGTCGTCGCGGCGTCCTGACCACCGCGCGAGAACCCGAACGCGACCGCGGCCAGAACCGTCAGCACCGCGCCCCACCACCCGAGCCCGACCAGGCCGGCGAGGAGCGCGACGGCGACGAACGGCGCGAGCTGCGTGAGGTAGCGCCACGGCCACGGCAGCCGCGACGGCGAGCGCGGCGCGTTCCACCGCGCCCACACGATCACGACGACCGCGACGAGCAGCACCGCCAGCACGGCCGCGAGCGCGTCCTGCGCAGGCACGTCGATCCGCTGCCCGAGGCGCCACCCGGTCACCCCGGCGAGGACCAGCAGCCCGAGCTCGCAGACGAACGCGACCACGGACAGCGGCCCGGCCACCCCCGGCGGGAGCGCACCGGCGCGCCGCGCGTCGGGGCCGCCGGTGCCGGTCACGTCAGCGCTTGCCGGCGGAGACGTAGTCGCGCGCGACCTCGCCGGTATAGACCTGCCGCGGCCGGCCGATCTTGGTCGCGGGGTCCGTCATCATCTCGCGCCACTGCGCGATCCAGCCGGGCATCCGGCCCAGCGCGAACAGCGGCGTGAACATCGCCCGGTCGAAGCCCATGGCCTTGTAGATCAGGCCCGTGTAGAAGTCGACGTTCGGGTACAGCTTGCGCGAGATGAAGTAGTCGTCGTTGAGCGCGATCTCCTCGAGCGTCATCGCGATGTCGAGCAGCTCGTCGGCCGCGCCCAGCGCCTCGAGCACCGCGTGCGCGCTCTCCTTGACGATCGCCGCGCGCGGGTCGTAGTTCTTGTAGACCCGGTGCCCGAAGCCCATGAGCCGGACACCCTGCTCCTTGTTCTTCACGCGGCGCATGAAGTCCGTGGCGTCGCCGCCGTTCGCCTTGATCTCGTCGAGCATCGTGAGCACGGCCTCGTTCGCGCCGCCGTGCAGCGGGCCCGACAGCGCGTTGATGCCGGCCGCGACCGACGCGTACAGGTTGGCGTGCGACGAGCCGACGATGCGGACCGTGGACGTCGAGCAGTTCTGCTCGTGGTCCGCGTGCAGGATCAGCAGCTTGTCGAGCGCCTCGACGACGACCGGGTCCGGCTCGTACTGCTGGTACGGCACCGCGAACGTCATGCGCAGGAAGTCCTCGACGTACCCGCGGCTGTAGTCCGGGTACAGCAGCGGCTCGCCCTTGGACGTGCGGTGCACGTAGGACGTGATGGTGCGCGTCTTGGCGAGGATGAGCACCGTCGCGAGCTCGACCGTGTCCGGGTCGAACGGGTCGAGCGACTCGGGGTAGAACGTCGACAGCGCGTTGATCGCCGACGACATCACGGCCATCGGGTGCGCGCCGCGCGGGAACGTCCCCATGAACGTGCGGAAGTCCTCGTGCACGAGCGTGTGCCGGTTGACGCGCTCGCTGAACGCGTCCAGCTCGGCCGGCGTCGGCAGCTCGCCGTGAATCAGCAGGTACGCGACCTCGAGGAACGTCGACGACGCAGCCAGCTGCTCGATCGGGTAGCCCCGGTAGCGCAGGATCCCCTCGTCGCCGTCGATGTACGTGATCTTCGACTCGCACGACGCGGTGTTCATGAAGCCGGGGTCCACGGTCACCAGACCGGTGTCGCGCAGCAGGGTCGAGACCACCACTCCGTCGTTCCCCTCGGTCGCGGTGACGACCGGCAGGTCCTTGGCCTGGCCACTGACGACCAGCTGGACCGGGGAGGTGAGGGTCTCGGACATGGCGTTCCTTCCTGCCACGACCTGCGCGGATCGCGCTCTGGTCGTCGCCGACGTCGGCCCTGCGGCCGCAGCGGTGGCCTCCGTTGGCCTGCCGACGACGGTACCTGCGCCCGGCGCGCGGTGACGAATCCTGGGACGACCTGACCCGCTGTGAATCAAGTCACAGCAGGTCGGTCACGCGCCGCGCAGCCGCGCCGCGGCCTCCGCGACCGCCTCGTCGGTCGCGGTCAGCGCGACCCGCACGTGCCCCCGGCCGGCCGGGCCGTAGAACGCACCCGGCGCGACGAGGACGCCCAGCCCCGCGAGGTCGGCGACCGTCTGCCAGCAGTCCTGCTCGCCACCCGCCGGTCGCACCCACAGGTAGAGGCCCGCCGCGGACTCGTCGACCGCGTACCCGGCCTCCTCGAACGCCGCGCGCAGCACGGCGCGGCGCGCGCGGTACCGCTCACGCTGCGCCGCCACGTGCGCGTCGTCGTCGAGCGCGACCGTCATGGCCGCCTGCACCGGACCCGGCACGATCATGCCCGCGTGCTTGCGCGTCTCGAGCAGCCCCGCGACCAGCTCCGGGTCCCCCGCGACGAACGCCGCGCGGTACCCCGCGAGGTTCGACTGCTTCGACAGCGAGTACACCGCGAGCAGGCCGGTCACGTCGCCGCCCGACACGCGCGGGTCGAGCACGCTCGGTACCCCGTCGCTCGCCCACGGCTCGTCCCACGCGAGCTCCGCGTAGCACTCGTCGGACGCCACGACGACCGGGCGGCCGTCCCGCCGCGCGGCATCACGGGCGGCGGCCACCACGGCCGCGAGCTCGTCGACGCCCAGCACCGCGCCGTGCGGGTTGGCGGGCGAGTTCAGCCACACCAGCCGCACGTCGCCGCGCCCGCGCGCGAGCCGCTCCGCGGGGTCAGCGCACGGCTCGGGCACCGCGCCCGCGAGCCGGGCCCCCACGTCGTACGTCGGGTACGCGACCGCCGGGTGCAGCACCGTGTCGCCCTCGCCCAGCCCGAGCAGCGCCGGCAGCAGCGCGACCAGCTCCTTCGAGCCGACGGTCGGCAGCACCCCCGCCGGGTCCAGGCCCGGCACACCGCGGCGCCGCGCGAACCACCGCACGACCGCCTCACGCAGGTCCGCGGTCCCCCACGTCGTCGGGTACCCCGGCGAGTCCGCCGCCGCGACGAGCGCGTCGCGCACCACCGCCGGCGTCGGGTCCACCGGCGTGCCGACCGACAGGTCGACGATGCCCCGCTCGTGCGCGCGCGCCTGCTGCGCGAACGGCACCAGCGTGTCCCACGGGAAGTCCGGCAGCGCGCCGGTCAGCAGTCCCACCGGTGACGAAGGTCAGTCGCCGTGCACGCGCAGCGGCAGCGTCGCGATGATCGGGTGGTCCTTGTCGATCTGCCCCATCTTGGCGGCGCCACCCGGCGAGCCCAGGTCGTCGAAGAACTCGACGTTGGCCTTGTAGTACTCGCTCCACTGCTCGGGGACGTCGTCCTCGTAGTAGATGGCCTCGACCGGGCACACCGGCTCGCACGCCCCGCAGTCCACGCACTCGTCCGGGTGGATGTACAGCGACCGCTTGCCCTCGTAGATGCAGTCCACGGGACATTCCTCGATGCACGCCTTGTCCTTGACGTCCACGCAGGGCTCGGCGATCACATACGTCACGGTCGGTCCTCCACTTGACGGGTCGTCCCTAGTATTCCCCACATGCGCACGCGCACGCTCCGGTGTCCACTCCCCGACCCACCGCCCGCCGCCACGAGGCCCGGACGGTGAGCGCCCCTCCTGCCCGGCCGTGGCGCGAGGCCGCCGCCGGCACGCGCGTCGTCGTCCGACGCCGCCTCGTGCCCGCCCCGCCGGACGGGCCGCACCTCACCGACGTGCTCGGCGTGGTGCTGCGCGTCGACGACGAGGGCCTGACGCTCGACACCTCGCGCGGCCCCGCCCGGATCCTGGGCGCGGACGTCGTGCTCTGGAAGCCGATCCCCCCGCCCCCCGAGCGACGCGCCCGGCGGCACTGACCCGCTGCGGTCGAGGTCGGCACTGCGGTGGAGGTCGACGCTGCGGTCGAGGTCGGCTCAGGGAGCGGCGGACTCCTTGTCCTTGTCCTTCTCCTTGTCCTTGTCGGGCGGCGAGCCGCACACCACGCGGTTCTGCGGCTTGTACCGCCAGGTGTTCGACGTCGTGTCCTTCAGCTCGCCGTCCAGCAGCAACCGGCGCGTCACCGTCACCGAGAAGCCCGGGTTGCCGGCGGACTGCGGCGAGCACGTGCGCGACGTGGAGTACACCGTGGACGGCTGCACCACACCCGAGCGCCCGCTCGTCGACGACTCGACCGTCCAGTACTTGGTCCCCCACAGGCGCACGTACGCGCGCCCGTCCGCGACCCAGCCCTGCACGAGCGCGCCGTACGGCGTCGAGTTCTTCCACTTCATGTCGATCACGCCGGTGAAGATCGTCGCCTCGCGCCCCTCCGGGTACCGCGCGAACCACTCGCTGTGCGGCGTGTGCTCGACGTCCTCCATGCCCGCGAGGTACGCGGCGTTGAACGTCGTCGTCGACACCTGCGACAGGCCACCGCCCCACGCGTCCGAGTGCTCGCCGTTGACGATCGCGCCGGCCTGCACGAACCCGTGGGCCGCGTCGATCGGCCCGAGCGCGTCGGTGAGGCTGAACGTCTCGCCCGGCCGGATGAGCACGCCCGTGATGTTCTCCAGCCCCTGACGGATGTTCTGCGTGCGGCGCGGCTCGCTCGTCAGCGGTGTCGAGAACTCCGAGACGACTTCCTTGACGCCGAGCTCCTCGAGCGCCTCGGCGGACTCGCTCGGGTCGGTCTGCGTCAGCTCCACCGTCGCGGTGCGGTCCTGCGCGTCGGCAACGGCCGCGACCGCGTCCGCGACGTCCTCCGGCGCCACCGTGGTGCCCGGCTCGCCCGGCACGAGCACCGGCTTGCCGTCCTGGAACTCGAAGTGCGCGTCCGCCGCCGACGTCAGCACACCCTCGGGCAGCTGCTCGACGACCGCGTCCGCGAGCGCCTCACCGTCGAGCTGCAGCTCGAGGTCCCCGTCGACCGGCTGCATCGCTGCAGCCGCCGCGAGCGTGGCCGGCTGCAGCACCGCGAGCTTCTCGGACACGACGACCGAGATCGGGGCGGACACGAGCGGCTCCGCCACGTCGTCCAGCGCGGCCTGCGCCTCCGCCTGGGTGATCTCGGGCTCGACGACCGACGTCGGCAGCGCCAGCGGCTGTGCCGCGACCAGCCAGTCGCGGGACACGAGGTCCGCCGCCGCGTCCTGGTCGAGGCTCCAGCCCTCGGACGCGTCCGTCAGCACCGCGGCACCGTCGACGAACAGCACCGCACCGTCGACCGGTGCGAGCGACAGCGACGTCCCCAGCGCCTCGAGCGCGGCCGTCAGCTTCGCCTCGTCCACCTGCGTCACGGGCTCCTGCGCACCCACGCCGACGATCTGGTCCCACAGCCGGCGCGGCTGCGCCAGGTCCACGCCCGTCAGCCGGTCGACCGTCGCCGCCGCGTCGAACGACAGGCCCGCGGCCTGCGGCTCGAGCGTCGCCTGCACGTCGTTCGCGAGCACCTCGACCGCGTCCTGCGTCGTCGGCGCGAGCTCCTCGTCCAGCCGCGCGACCGCGGCGTCCGCCGAGAGCCCGCCGATGTCCACGCCCGCGACCGTCGCCCCCCGCGGGACGCGGTCCGCCGTCGCGTAGCTCGCACCGACGTAGGCCGCGCCGAGCAGCACGACGACGCCCGCACCGACCGCCAGGCGCCGCGGCCAGCGGCGCACGTGCTCCTCGGGCTCGAAGTCGTCGAACGGCGACGGGTCGCGCGGCGTGGTCGGCACCGGGCCGGCCGTCACGCGCGCCGGACCGCCCGGCGTCGAGCCCGTGGACGTCGGGGCGGTGGACGTCGGGGTCGCGGACGTCGAGGTCGCGGACGGCGGGGTGGTGGGTGCCGACGCGGGCAGGACGACCGTCTCGTCACCCCTGGCGTCCGCCGGTCGGGACGTCTGCGTCGTCGGCTGTGCCTCGCGCCGGGGGAACACGGACTCCCGCGTCGGAGCCACGGCGGCGGCCACGTCGGGGGCGGCGGCGTCGGGGGCGGCGGCGTCGGCGGCAGCGGCCTCGTCGGCAGCGGGCTCGTCGGCAGCGGGCTCGTCGGCAGCGGCCTCGTCAGCAGCGGGCTCGTCGGCAGCGGGCTCGTCGGCAGCGGGCTCGTCGGCCGTGGCCTCCGCAGCAGCCGTGCGCTCGTCGTCGGACGGCTCTCCGGCATCAGCCTCGCTCGCGTCGGACTCGTCCGAGGCCTCGTCGGCCTCCGGCTCGTCGACCGGCTCGGACGTCGGCGCGGACGTCGGCTCGATGCCACCGGCAGCGCTCGCGACAGGCTCCTCTGCCGCGGGCGTCGACGCGGCGGTCTCGGTGAAGATCGCGGGCACGACGACCGTCGGCGCCGGTTCCTCCGCCGCGCCGTCGTCGTCGTCCACGTCCTCGTCGTCGTCCTCGTCTTCGTCCTCGTCCTCGACGGTGGACTCGTCCTCGCGCGCGCCCTCGTTCTCGGGCTCCTCGGGCCGGACGGTCTGCGCGACAGCGGCCTGCGCCTCGTCCTCGACGGGCTCGTCAGTGGGCTCCGTGTCGGCAGCGGGCGCCTCGTCGGGCTCGTCCTCGTCGGGCACGTCCTCGTCCGACCCGTCCTCGTCGGGCACGTCCTCGTCGGGCACGTGCTCGTCGGGCGCCGCATCGGTGGCGACGGGCTCGTCGGGGGCGACGTCGTCGGCAGAGGGCTCGTCGGTCTCGACGTCCTCCGCGGGGGCCTCGTGCGGCTCCGCCGGCTCGGCGGGCGCGTCCCCGGCAGGGACGACCGGGTTCGGACGTGTGTCGTCCCCGAGGGCGGGGCGGCGCGTGGTCGCACCCCAGACGGGCCAGACGACATCGTCGGCCGAGCTCCCGTTCGACGGCTCCTGGGGCGAGGGGCTGTCGGCGTCGGTACGGTCGGTCATCGCTTCCCCTGCTCGGTCGTGTTACGCCCGGCGAGTCTACGTCGCGGTGCCGTGAGGGCGCCGCAGGCCCACGCGCGCCTCGACGCACGCGGACGACCTGTGACGAGATCGTGACCTCAGCGCAGGCCGCGCAGGCGTGCCTCGACGTGCACGAGGCCCCCGACCTCGGGGCCGGCGCGTTCCGCGACGAGCACCTCGCCGACGACGACGTCGTGGTCGCCCGCGGCGTGGATGGCACTCGTGCGGCACTCGAACCACGCGGCGGCGCCGTCGACGCGGATGCCCGCGGCGACGTCGGGTGCGTGGTGCGGCACGCGGGTGAGCTGGTCGACGGCGGGGCGCCCGGCGGACGCGAGCCAGTCGGCGACGGGCGCCTGGTCGGCGCCGAGCACGGAGACCGTCCAGGTGTCGGCCTCGTCGAGCGCGTCGCGCAGGCGCGCGTCGGTGTGCACGCAGAACAGCAGGAGCGGGGGGTCGAGGGACACGGACGCGACCGAGCTGACGGTCATGGCCCAGACCGTGCGCCGCCACGTCGTGGTGACGACGGCGACGCCCGCGGGGAGCGCCGCGACGGCGGTGCGGAAGTCGTCGGGCCGGGCGCTCACGCCGCGCCGTCGCTCGGCGGTGCGGCCGGTGCGGTCGGTGCGGCCGGTGCCCGCGGGGTGTCGTCGAACCAGCGGCGCGGGGCGAGCGCACCGAGGGCGAGCGCGACCACGACCCCGCCGAGCCAGGCGAGTCCGAGCCACGGTGCGTTCACGCGGTCGCCGCCGGGCAGGAGCACGTCACCGCCGGGCCCGGTCCGCGCGAGCACGACGACGGCGAGGAACACACCGCCGACGAGCCCGACGTACGCGGGCCACCCGGCCCACGCGCGCACCATGACGCTCGCGGCGAGCACCAGGGCGAGCCCGGCGAGCAGGCCCCACGGCATCGCACCGCGGTGGACGACGGTCCCGAGCGCCCCGATCAGGAGGCCGAGGACGAACGACAGGAGAGCCCGCACGAGCGTCTGCGGGGTCAGCGGCTGCACGCGGTCAGGCTACCGGCCGGACCCCTGCGGGCCACGCGACGCCCGCGAGACCGCCGGGGCTCGAGCCGGGTGCGAGGCGGTACTGCTCGACGGGCAGGACCGGCTCGGCCAGGCCGAGGCTGAGACCGTACCGGCCGACGAGCGCGGGCTCGTCGTCGACGGCGGCCACGTGCTGCACCTGCGTCGCGTGGGCCCGCAACGCGTCGAGCACGGTGTCGCGCACCGGGCGCGTGTCGACCTCGACCGCCACACGCTCGTCGTCGACGACGACCGAGGCGAACACGTCGTCGTCCGCGGGCGGGGTCAGCGCGTCGCCCGGTCCGACGAGGCGGCGCAGCGCGGCACGCGCGGCGCGCGCCCGTCGGCGCCCCTGCGCGGCCCACAGCACCACGGGCACGCGGTGCCCGGCCCGCGCCGCGAGCTCGAGCGCGCGGGACGTCACGTCGTGCGCACGCACGTGGTCCGGGTGGCCGTAACCCCCGCCCGGCTCGTACGTGACGACGACGGCCGGCGTCCGATCGACGACGAGCGCGGCGAGCGGCGCGGCGAGGTCGTCGAGCGGCTGCGCGGCCAGCGCCGTCCCCGCGGCGACCGCCTCGGGAGCCGCGACCGCGCGGCGACCCTCGTCCGCCCAGGCCATGCCCGAGTCCTCGTACCGCGCCCCGGTCAGGGCGTCGAGGAACAGGTGGTCGGCCACGCCCAGCGCCGCGAGGGCGCCGGCGAGCTCGGTCTCGCGGTGCGCCGCGAGCGCCGGGCCGTCGCCCTCGAGGTGCGCGAGCGCGTCCCCGATCACCTCGCCGCGCTCACCGCGCGTGCACGTCACCAGGGTCACGGGCAGCCCGGCGGCGGCCCACGTCGCGAGCAGCGCACCCGTCGCGAGCGTCTCGTCGTCGGGGTGCGCGTGCACCGCGAGCAGGCCGCCGGGCCGGCCCGGCCCCGGCACGGCTCAGCCCTTCTTGGTGCGGGACCAGATGCGCGCGCGCTCGGTCTGGTCGAGCACGACCTTGCGGATGCGCACGATCTCGGGCGTCACCTCGACGCACTCGTCCTCGCGCGCGAACTCGAGCGACTCCTCGAGCGTGAGCTTGCGCGGCGGGACGACGTTCTCGAACGACTCGGCCGTGGAGGAGCGGATGTTGTTGAGCTTCTTCTCCTTGGCGATGTTGACGTCCATGTCCTCGTTGCGGGAGTTCTCGCCGACGACCATGCCCTCGTACACCTCGGCGGTCGGCTCGACGAAGAACGTGCCGCGGTCCTGGAGGTTGAGCATCGCGAACGGCGTGGCCACACCCGCGCGGTCGGCGACGAGAGAGCCTGTCATGCGCGTCTCGATGACGCCCGCCCACGGCTCGAAGCCCTCGGCGATCGAGGACGCGATGCCCGTGCCGCGCGTCTCGGTGAGGAACCGCGTGCGGAAGCCGATGAGGCCGCGCGCGGGCACCAGGAACTCCATGCGCACCCAGCCGGTGCCGTGGTTGCTCATGGTCTCCATGCGGCCCTTGCGCTGCGCGAGGAGCTGCGTGACCGCGCCGAGGTACTCCTCGGGCACGTCGATCGTCATGCGCTCCATCGGCTCGTGGACCTTGCCGTCGATCGTCCTGGTGACGACCTGCGGCTTGCCGACGGTCAGCTCGAAGCCCTCGCGGCGCATCTGCTCGACGAGGATCGCCAGGGCCAGCTCGCCGCGGCCCTGCACCTCCCACGCGTCGGGACGGTCCGTGGGGACCACGCGCAGCGAGACGTTGCCGACGAGCTCCTTGTCGAGGCGGTCCTTGACCTGGCGCGCGGTGACCTTGTGGCCCTTGCCGCCCTTGCCCGCGAGCGGGCTGGTGTTGATGCCGATCGTCATCGAGATCGCGGGGTCGTCGACCGTGATGGGCGGCAGCGGGCGCGGGTCGTCCGGGTCGGTGAGCGTCTCGCCGATCGTGATGTTCTCGATGCCCGCGACGGCGACGATGTCGCCGGGGCCCGCCGCGTCGGTGGGCACGCGCTCGAGCGCCTTGGTCTCCAGCAGCTCGGTGATGCGCACGCTCTGCTGCGAGCCGTCGTTGCGCACCCACGCGACCGTCTGGCCCTTGCGCAGCGTGCCGTTGAAGACGCGCAGGAGCGCGAGCCGACCGAGGAACGGCGACGCGTCGAGGTTGGTGACGTGCGCCTGCAGCGGCGCGGACTCGTCGTACGTCGGCGCGGGGATCTTCTCGAGGATGGTCGCGAACAGCGGCTCGAGGTTCTCGCTGTCCGGGAGCGCGCCGTCGGCGGGCTGCTCGAGCGACGCGCGGCCGGCCTTCGCGGACGCGTACACCACGGGGACGTCGAGGATCGCGTCGAGGTCGAGGTCCGGGACGTCCTCGTGCAGGTCGGACGCGAGGCCGAGCAGCAGGTCGGTCGCCTCGTGGACGACCTCGGTGATGCGCGCGTCGGGACGGTCGACCTTGTTCACGACGAGGATCACGGGCAGCTTCGCGGCGAGCGCCTTGCGCAGCACGAAGCGGGTCTGCGGGAGCGGGCCCTCGGACGCGTCGACGAGCAGCACGACGCCGTCGACCATCGACAGGCCGCGCTCGACCTCGCCGCCGAAGTCCGCGTGGCCGGGGGTGTCGATGACGTTGATCGTGATGCCCTCGGGCTGACCCGCCGCGGCCGCCGCGGGGCCCAGGTACCGGACCGCGGTGTTCTTCGCGAGGATCGTGATGCCCTTCTCGCGCTCGAGGTCGCCCGAGTCCATCGCGCGCTCGTCGACGTGGTCGTGCGCGCCGAACGCGCCCGACTGCCAGAGCATGGCGTCGACCAGCGTGGTCTTGCCGTGGTCGACGTGCGCGACGATCGCGACGTTGCGCAGGTCGCCGCGAACGGCAGTTCCGGTGACGGACGAGGGCATGCGAGCTCTTCTCGAGTGGAGGAAAGGGGGGTGACGCCGACGGCGGCGCCGGTCGATCTTACCCGGTCCGGGCCAATCACCGGTGGCCGCGTGGCCCTCGCCACACGTGACCTGCGCCGCGCCGAGCCGCCCGCACGACGCGGGCCCACGCCGGGGCTCAGCCCTGTGCGGCCCAGGACCACCAGTCCGTGAGGTCGGCGCGCGAGAGCCGCAGCAGCGGGACCTCGCCCACCTGCGGCGTGCGCGCGGCTGGCTCGGAGCGCGTGGCCGTGAGCGCGGGGGCGTGCACCAGCGGCAGCACGGCCCCGGCCTCGACGAGCCTCGCGGCGAGCGTCGCCTGCCCCGCGGCGAGGCGCGCGGGGTCGGTCTGGGCGGCGAGCGCCGCGAGCGCCGCGTCGGTCGCCTCGTCGGACCACGCGGTCACGTTCGCGGTCCCGTCGGTCCCCCACCGGCCGACGAGCGACGCGACGGGGAGCTCGTCCTGGACGGTCGGGACCAGCGCGACGTCCCACGCGTCGGGCTCGGCCCACAGCGCGGTCGCCGGGTCGGCCGTCGAGGCCGTGACCTCGAAGCCGGCCGTGCGGGCGGAGTCCGTGAGCAGCGCGAGCGTCTGCTCGCGCAGCGGGTCGGTGGTGGAGACGAGCACACGCACGGCCACCGGTGTGCGCACCCCCGCGTCGGCGAGCCGCGCGGCCGCGGCGGGCGCGTCGGGCTGCGCGGTCGCGACCGGGCCGCCCGCACCGTCCCCGACCGTCGCGAGCACCGCGGTGTCCACGACCGCCTCGGGCCACAGCGGCGCGACGACCTCGTCGACCACCTGCTCGCGCGGCACCGTCGACCACAGCGCGCCCCGCACCGTCGGCGCGTCGTCACCCGCGAACGGACCCGTGCCGCCCGCCCGCGCGACGAGCTGCCACGCGGCGTCACCGCCCGTCACCACCCGCGCCCCGGCTTCGACCAGCGCGTCACGCACGTCCGGCGTCGCGACGGGCGCGACGACGTCGACGTCGCCGGCCTCGAGCGAGGAGACCTGGTCCAGCGGGTGCTGGTCGGTGCGCACGCGCACCGAGTCGAAGCGCGCGGGCCGCGAGCCCGCGTACCGCTCGTTGCGCACCAGCTCCACGGCCGAGGCCGTCACCGACGCGAGCGCGTACGGCCCGGTCGTGACGGCGTCGGCGGTGCTCGCCGCCAGCGCGTCCGTGTCGAAGCCGGTACGCCACGCGCGGGAGACCGCCACCAGGTCGTCGTGATGCCCGGCGGGTGCGGTCACGGCCGCGACGACCGCCGCGGCCGCCTCCTGCGCGTCCTCCACACCCAGCGCCGTGCGGCCCAGCACGTGCGCGGGCAGGTTGACGTCGAGCGCGACCTGCCAGTCCGCGACCGGCTGCGCGTACACGAGCGTGACGCGACCCTCGTCGTCGACGGTCGGGGCGGCCTGCACGTGCACGAGCGCCCGCGAGGTCGCGGCGAACGCCACGCCCGCGTCGAGCGCGTCCCCGTTGACGATCTCGCCGTCGTCGCCCAGCTCGGGCGCGACCTCGTCGAGCGCACCCGAACGCGCGGCCCACTCGAGCAGCAGGTCGGCCGCCGTCACGGGCGTCCCGTCGGACCAGCGGGCGTCCGGGCCGATCGTGTAGCGGATCGTCAGCGGGTCGTCGGCCGTCTTCTCGACCGTGCCGAACGCGGCGTCCGGGACCGCGGCGCCCGCGGCGTCGAGCGAGACGAAGCCGTCCTGCACGAGCCCGCGGACGAGCACCGACCCGGGCAGCCGGCCCTGCGACGTCCCGGCGTTCAGGGAGCCGAACGGCGCCCCGACGCTCACCACCACGTCCCGCGACCGGTCCGGGCCCGGCTCGGGCGACGACGAGCACGCGAGCGGCACGAGCGCGACCGTGCCACCCAGGAGCGCAGCGAGGAGCGTGCGGCGGCCGCCTCCACGGCGACCGGCCGCACGCCCCTGCGCCGCGTGGGTCACGTGCGGTCGATCAGCAGCGCCCGCAGCTCGCGACGCTCGCGCTGCTTCTCCGGGTTGGGCAGCGGCACCGCCGCGATGAGGCGCTGCGTGTACGGGTCCTGCGGGTTGCGCAGGATCGCGTCGCGCGAGCCCTGCTCGACGATCCGTCCGCGCTGCATCACGACGATGCGGTCCGCGAGCAGGTCGACGACCGCGAGGTCGTGCGTGACGAACAGGCACGCGAACTTCAGGCGCTCCTGCAGCTCCTGCAGCAGCTCGAGCACGTGGGCCTGGACCGACACGTCCAGCGCGGACGTCGGCTCGTCGGCCACGAGCAGCTCGGGCGACAGCGCGAGCGCACGCGCGATGCCGACGCGCTGCTTCTGACCGCCCGACAGCTCGTGCGGGTAGCGGTTGCGGTACGCGCGGGGCAGCTCGACCTGGTCGAGCAGCTCCTCGATGCGACGCTGCAGCTCGCCACCCTTGGCGATCTTCGCGAGGTACAGCGGCTCGCCGATCGACTCACCGATCGGCAGGCGCGGGTTGAGGCTCGACGACGGGTCCTGGAACACCATGCCGACCTTGCGGCGCAGGCGCGCGATCGTCTTGCGGTCGTTCGACGAGACGTCGATGTCGCCGACCGTGAGCGTGCCCTCGGCCACCGGCAGCAGGCCGACCGCGGCGCGGCCGATCGTCGTCTTGCCGGAACCGGACTCGCCGACGAGGCCCACGACCTCACCGGGCCGCACGACGAGGTTCGCGCCCTCGACCGCGCGGAACGCCGGCATGCGCCCCTGCTTGGGGTACTCGATCGCGACGTCCTTGAGCTGCAGGATCGGCTCGGTGCCGGCCATCTCGCGGGCGCGCTCCTCGCGACGCGCGGCCTCGAGCTTGGCCGCGTTCTCGGCCTCGCGGCGCGCGAGCTCCTCGCGCGACACGTCGACGACGAGGTCCTCCGCGTGGGTCGCGCTCGCGAGCGCGGCCGTCAGGTCGATCTCCGGGCCGCCGAGGTGCGGGACCGCGGCGAGCAGCTCCTGCGTGTACTGGTGCTGCGGGTCGGAGAAGATCTGCTCGGACGTGCCCATCTCGACGATCACGCCGCGCCGCATGACGGCGATGCGGTCCGCGAGGTCCGCGACCACACCCATGTCGTGCGTGATGAGGATGACCGCGGAGTCGAGGCGGTCGCGCAGGTTGCGCATGAGGTCGAGGATCTCGGCCTGCACCGTGACGTCGAGCGCGGTCGTCGGCTCGTCGGCGATGAGCAGGGCCGGGTCGCAGGACAGCGACTGCGCGATCATCGCGCGCTGGCGCTGGCCGCCCGAGAGCTGGTGCGGGTACGACCGGAACGCCTTGTCCGGGTCCGGCAGCTCGACCATCGACAGCAGCTCGAGCGCGCGCTCGCGGGCCTGCGCGGGCGACATCTCGCTGTGCAGGCGCAGCGTCTCGATGATCTGCGAGCCGACCGTGTACGCCGGGTTCAGCGCGGTCATCGGCTCCTGGAAGATCATCGCGACGTCGTTGCCGCGGATCGCGCGCATGCGCTTGCTCGGCAGCCCGCGCAGCTCGGTGCCACGCAGCTTGATCGAGCCCGAGATGCGCGCGTTGCGCGGCAGCAGGTCGAGGATCGCCATCGAGGACACGGACTTGCCCGAGCCGGACTCGCCGACGATCGCGAGGACCTCGCCGGGGGCGACGGAGTAGTTGAGCTTGATCGCCGCGGGCACCCACGTGCGGTCGACCGCGAAGTCGACCGACAGGTCGCGCACCTCCAGCACGGGCTCGCGGGTCGTGGTGGGCGTGGTCATGACAGAGCTCCTGGGATCATGGGGTCGTGCGAGACGACGACGAGACCTGGACCTTCCGGCCCCGCAGCGCGGCGTGGATCACGGGGGGTACGTGGCTCGTGGTCGCGGGCTTCGCGGGTGCCGCGGTCGCCGAGGGGGGTGCGCGGACGCTGCTCACCGCGGTGCCGTTCACCGCGGCGGCCGTGCTGCTCACCTGGCTGGTGGCCTACCGGCCGCACGTGCGGCTCGACGACGAGGGCGTCCACGTGGTGAACCCCTTCGTGACGCACCACGTGCCGTGGACCGCGCTCATCGAGATCCGGACGCGCTTCACGTGCACGTTCGTGACGCCCGGCCGCAGCGTCGAGGCGTTCGCCGCCCCGGGCCCGGGCCGGCACGCCGCGACGCGTGCGGTGTCCGTCGACCTGCGCCACGTGCAGGCGGGGGCCTTCGACCCCGCCCGCTCCGTGAGCATCGGCGAGATCGGGCACTCGCCGTCCGCGGTCGTCGCGACCGCGGCGCGCCGCCGCTGGGAGCGCCTCGTCGAGGACGGTGCGCTCGAGCTCGGTGTCGCGGACGAGGTCCCGGTGCGCCGCGAGGTGCACACGGCCGCCCTGGCCGCGGTGGGCGCGCTCGTCGCGCTGGGCGCGGTGCTGCAGCTCGTCGGCTGAGCACCGCGCCGACCGCGCGTGCGTGCGGGGCGTCACTTGGTCTCGTCCCGGGGGTCCGGGTCGTGCCCGACGCCCGGTGCGCCGTCCTCCCAGCCGCTGCGTGCGCCGTCGAGCGTCGCGACGTTCGCCGCGAGCAGGCTGCCCTCGAGACGCGCGTCGAGCTCCTCGCGCGGCGTCTCACGCATCCGGCGCAGCGACACCTTGCGCTGGCGCGGGTCGAACGCGTCGCGCAGGCCGTCGCCGATGAAGTTGATGCAGAGGCAGATGAGGACGATGAACAGGCCGGGCCACCAGAACAGCCAGGGGCGCGTGGCGAACGCGGCCTGGTTCTGGCTGATGAGCAGGCCCAGGGACGTGTCCGGCGCCTTGACGCCCATGTTCAGGTAGGACAGCGACGTCTCCAGCAGGATCGCCGAGGACATCAGCAGGGTCGTGTTGACCGTGATGACGCCGACCGCGTTCGGCAGGATGTGCTTGAAGATGATCCGCTTGTCGGACGCGCCCGCGAGGCGGGCCGCGTCGACGAACTCGCGCTCGCGCAGCGACAGGAAGTCACCGCGGACGAGCCGCGCCATGCCGGTCCAGTACGTCAGGCCGAGCAGCAGGCCGAGCACGACGACACCGGACTTGGTGTTGTAGCCGATCACGGCGCCGATGAGCAGCACCGGGATGATGATCACCATGTCGGTCAGGCGCATGAGCACCGCCTCGACCCAGCCGCGGAAGTACCCCGACAGCGCGCCGAACACGACGCCGACGAACGCGGCGATGACGCCGACGACGAACGTCACGAGCAGCGAGATCTGGGTGCCGCGCATCGTCATCGCGAAGTAGTCGCGCCCGACCGAGTCCTGCCCGAACGGGTGCTCACCCAGGGAGAACGGGAACAGGCTCAGCGTGGGTCGCCCGCCGTTCTGCAGCGGCGGGGTGTCCGTCCAGCGGAACTTCCACCAGCCGTGCCAGCCGCCGATGCCCACCGAGGTGAGCGCGAGGATCACGACGAGCGCGAGGACGACGAGCGAGACGATCGCGCCCGTGTGGCCGAAGAAGCGCTTGCGGACCAGCGCGCCCTGGCTCTTGCCCTTGAGGTCGGCCGCGACCTCGCCGGAGTCGAGGGAGTCGGTCATCCGCTCCGTGGTCTGCTCGGTCATGCCTTCACCCTCACGCGCGGGTCGAGTGCGGAGTACAGGAGGTCCGCGACCAGGTTGAACGTCACCGCGGTGACGCCGACGACGAGGAACACGCCCATGACGGGGTTCGGGTCCTGGTGGTCGAGGCCTTGGATGAAGAGCTGGCCCATGCCCTTGAACGAGAACACGTTCTCGGTGATGACGGCGCCACCCAGCAGGCCGCCGATGTCGAACGCGACGATCGTCGCGAGCGGGATCAGCGCGTTGCGGAACGCGTGCCGGACGACGACCGTGCGCTCCGGCAGGCCCTTGGCGCGGCCGGTGCGGACGTAGTCCTGACCCATCACCTCGAGCATCGACGCACGCGAGTAGCGCGTGTACGAGGCGAGCGAGATGAGGATGAGCGAGATCGTCGGGAGGACGAGGTGCGTGTACTTGTCGACGCCCGTGATCCAGAAGTCGCCGTTGAGGTTCGGCGTCTCCGAGCCGATCGTCGCGATCGGGCGGCCGCGCGTGAGCTTGAAGTACTCGGGCCACGCCTGCATGAACCCGTCGAGCAGCACGAGGCCCGCGACGAGGAACGAGGTGAGGGCCGCGACCTTCATCGACTGGCCGCGGTCGTAGCCGCCCATGAGGCGCCCGACGAGCAGGCCGCCGCCGACCGCGGCGATGCCGAGGAGGATGACGAGCCAGACCGACGGGTCCTCGAGCAGCGGCTGCAGCGCGAACATCGCGACGACGGCGAGCCCGACCATGATGAGCGCGGAGTACAGCGCCTTGCGGTTGCGCAGGCCCGCGAGCAGCGCGGTGAGCGCGAACGCGATGCCGACGCCGAGCCCGGCGACGATGCCCGGCCCGAGACCCGGGTAGCTGAACCACTGCGACCAGCCGAGGTACCACAGGATGCCGGCGGTGAGGAGCGTGGACCCCGCGAACACGATGCCGCGGCGCTTCCACGAGCCGCCGATGAGGACCGTCCAGATGACACCGGCGACCAGCCCGACGGCGAGAGCGACGGTCACGCTCACCGAGGGGTCCCGGAGGAAGTCGTTGAAGCCGATCGCGCCGAACTCCTTGAGGAGCACCGCGACCCAGAACACCGGCAGCGAGAAGAACAGGAACGTCATGAACGTGACGCTGTAGTCGAGCACCGAGTACTGGCGCAGCGCGACGACGATGCCGATCGTGATGCCGATGACGACCGCGAGGATCGTCGCGGTGAGCACCAGCTGGATCGTCGAGGGGATCGCGGCGCTCAGCGCGTCGGTGACCTCCTGGCCCTGGAGCGTCTTGCCGAGGTCGCACTGACCGGGGATCACGCACTTGACGGCTCCGCTGAGCCACGAGAAGTAGCGCAGGGGTGCGGGGGTGTCGAGGTCGAGCAGGTCGATGCGGGCCTGCATCAGGGCCTCTTTGTTGGGGCGGTTCGACTCGCGGTACTCCCTCAGCGGGTCACCGGACACGGCGACCAGCTGGTACACGAGGAACGACGCCCCGAGCAGGATGAGCAGCGACACACCGAGGCGTCGCAAGACGTAGGAAGCCATCAATTCTCGCTTCTCGGGCGTGGGGAGCGTGCGCGGGTGAGGTGCACGCCTCCGCGTCGGCGTCGCGCTGTCGCGACGCAAAGGTCGGGAACGCCGCGCCTCGTGGGCGACGCGTTCAAGGCGGGTCCGCCGTACTGGTCAGTACGACGTTCTGAGGAGGGACTCTAGCGCGCGTCGCGCGCCGGTCCGTCGTCGACGGTGCGTCGACGACCCCGGGACGCACCGGTGCCGGGACCCGAACGACCGGGTCCCGGCACCGGTGGCTGTCATACCGGGGAGGTCAGCCGACTCAGTCGGTGACCGTCCAGTCCCACACGTTCCACCAGACACCCGACTGGCTCGGGTTGTAGGCCTCGATGCCACCCACGCGGTCGGCGACCGCGTCGATGCCGACCGACTGGAACAGGGGCAGGCCGTACGCGTCGGCGAACAGGAGCGGGTCGATCTGCTCCTGGATGTTCGCCTGCTCGTCGAGGTCCAGCGTCTTCACGAGCGTCGCGGCGAGCTGGTCGACCTCGGCGTTCTTGTAGCCGTTGTAGTTGCCACCACCGGTGCTGGAGAAGATCTGCGGGACGCCGGAGACGCCGACACCCGAGTTGATCCAGCCGAAGATGGCGACGTCGTACGAGCCGTCGGCGAGGCGCGAGCCCCACTCGGCGTCACCCTGGTCGTCGACCTTGAAGCCGGCGGCCGTGGCCTGCGCCGCGATCAGCGTGTAGGCGTTGACGCGGTTCGGGTTGTTGATGTTGTAGAGGATGCGCACGGTCGGCGTGACACCGACCTCCTCGAGCAGCGCCTTGGCGCCGGCGACGTCGGGCTCACCCGGGTAGTCGGCCGAGCCGTTGTTCGCGACCGAGTCCTCGTACGAGGCCTGGGCCGGGACGAAGAGCTGCGAGTTGAGGATCGACGCGTCCGCCTTGAGCGGCGTGACGATCGCCTCGAGGATCGCCTGGCGCGGGATGACCTTGAGGAACGCCTGGCGGACCTTGAGGGCCTTGGCCTCGTCGCCACCGTAGGTCGCGGGGTCGAACGGACCACCGTTGTTGAAGGTCAGGTCGACGTGGTCGTACGCGAGCTGGTCGCCCTCGTGGACCGTGATGCCGTCGATGCCCTCGAGCGCCGCGAGCGTGTCAGCGGACGGCTGCGGGGAGATGACGTCCACCTCGCCGTTCTTGAGCGCCTGCACGGCCGCCGTGGCGTCCGGGATGGTGCGCATGACGATCGAGTCCAGCTTCGGCGTCAGGTCGCCCGAGTACTTCTCGTTCGGGACGAGCGTGACGGACTGGTTCTCGACGACCTCGGAGACGATGTACGGGCCGGACGAGAGGTACAGCTCCGGGTCGCTCGGGAGGACCGTGGAGTCGAAGCCGGTGTTCCAGAAGTCCGCGACCTTGCGCAGCTCCGGGTCGTCGGCCGTCGCGTCCTTGGCGGTCGGCGCGAGCTTGGTGAACAGGTCGATCAGCGCCTGACCGTCCGCGAGGCCGGCCTTCTTGGCGACGACGTGCGCGGGCGCCTCGGCGGCGAGCGCGTACTCCCAGTCGGCCGCCGGCTCGGAGAAGGTGAGGGTCATCGAGCGACCGTCCTCACCCAGCTCCGGGAAGTCGGTCAGCGCGAGCGTGCCCGTGTCACCGGCGTAGTCGAAGTAGGAGACCTTGCCGTCGGCCGAGTTGTAGTGGCCCGAGTCGACCGCCCACGACAGGAGCAGGTCGTCCGCGTCGACGGGCTCGCCGTCCGACCAGACGACACCCTCGTTGATCGTGTACTTGACGGTCAGCGGGTCCTCGGAGACGACCTCGTACGTACCGAACGACTCGTCCTTGGCGACACCGGGGTTGCCCGCGGCGAAGCTCGACCCGTCGACGTAGTTGAACCACGCGCGCGTCGGGTAGGTCGTGACCTTCGCGTTGATGTCCGTGTTGCCGTTGCTCGTGTTCGGGTTGAACGAGAAGAACTGGTTCGTCTCGGCAACGGTGAGCGTGCCGCCGGTGGTGGCCGCCTCGGAGGCCGACGGAGCGCCGGTGGCGTCGTCGTCCGAGTCGCCAGGCGCGTTGGAGCACGCGGTGAGCACGAGCGCGGTGGTCGCGAGAGCCGCGACACCGGCCAGGGATCGCCTGATCTTCAATGTTCCTCCAGGGAAGGTGGAGGCCGGCTCGGGCCGCCGTACGGGGGTACCGCGTACGAGGTACGTGGACGAGGTACGGCAGCGAGGCAGACCGCCAGTGTTTGGCGCAACGTTAGTCAAGCGTTTTCGGACAAAGCAGGCCCGGACCCGGCCGACTCCCGATCGTTACCCGATTGATACTGACCAGTACGTCTCAACTTTCGAGACAGCACCGGCGATTCGTGCGGAAAAATCACCTCTCTCCAGCACGAAGACTGTCCACGACCCGTCAAATCGGCGAGCGGGAGAGCGGCCGGTGTGTTATAGCCACGTGACGCGCCGTTCGCACGCCCGACACATGCCGGAAACACGCGCGGAGCGACGCGCCCGCCCCTCTGCCGCGCCCGGGCGGCCCCGCGACGCACAATGCGGGACGTGGACCTCACCGACCTCGCCCGCCGCGCGGGCCGCACCCGCTGGTTCGCCCGGCTGGGCCGCGCGACCTCGCGGCTCGACCGGCGGCTGCAGCGCGCGACCGGCGGTCGCTGGACCGTCCTGGGCCGACCCCGCCTGCCGCAGCTGGTGCTCACGACGACCGGCCGGCGCTCGGGTGAGCCGCGCGAGGTGGTGCTCCTGCACGTGCGCCACGAGGGCTCCTGGGTGGTGCTCGCCTCCAACTGGGGGCAGGCGCACCACCCGGCCTGGGCGCTCAACCTCCTGGCCGACCCGCGGGCGCGGGTCACGGTCGACGGGCGCACGCACGATGTGACCGCGCGCCTCGCGACGCCCGACGAGTCGCGCGTGCTGCTGCCCCGGCTGCGCGCCACGTGGCCGGGCTACGAGGCGTACGAGCAGCGTGCGGGCCGCGACCTCCACCTGTTCGTCCTCGACCCCTCCGCCTAGCCCGCGGACACCTACCATGCGGTAAGTGTTTCGGTTACGCTCCCCGCGTGGGATCGCTCCCGCACGCTCGTCGTGCGGCGCGGCCCGCCGGCTCGCGCCGCCGCCGTCGTGAACCCCGTCGTAAAGGACCTCCCGTGACCGCACCCCTCGAGACCGCCGGCCCGACCGAGACGGGCACGGCGCCCTACCTCGACGCGACGCTCCCCGTCGCGGAGCGCGTGGCCGACCTCGTCGGCCGCATGACGCTCGCCGAGAAGGTCGGCCAGATGATGCAGCTCGACTCGCGCGGGTCCGTGCGCGGCCTGATCGAGGACACGCACGTCGGCTCGATCCTGCACACGTCCCCCGCGCTCGTGCGCGAGGCGCACGAGGTCACGGCCGGCACGCGCCTGCGCATCCCGCTGCTCATCGCCGAGGACTGCATCCACGGCCACTCGTTCTTCGAGGGCGCGACGATCTTCCCCACGCAGCTCGGCATGGCCGCCTCGTGGAACCCCGGCCTGGTCGAGCGCGCCGCGCGCGTCACGGCCGTCGAGGTCGCCGCGACCGGCATCCACTGGACCTTCTCCCCCGTGCTGTGCATCGCACGCGACCTGCGCTGGGGCCGGGTCTCCGAGACGTTCGGCGAGGACCCGTTCCTCATCGGCGAGCTCGCGTCCGCGATGGTCAAGGGCTACCAGGGCGACGGTCTGACCGACCCGACGGCGATCCTCGCGACCGCCAAGCACTTCGCCGGCTACTCCGAGACGCAGGGCGGGCGGGACGCCACCGAGGCGGACATCTCGCGCCGCAAGCTCACCGCCTGGTTCCTGCCGCCGTTCGAGCGCGTCGCCCGCGAGGGCTGCGCGACGTTCATGCTCGGCTACCAGTCGATGGACGGCACGCCGATCACCGTGAACGACTGGCTGCTGACCGACGTCCTGCGCGGCGAGTGGGGCTACACCGGCACGCTCGTCACGGACTGGGACAACGTCGGCCGTATGGTCTGGGAGCAGCAGATCCAGCCCGACCACGCGCACGCCGCCGCAGCCGCCGTGAAGGCGGGCAACGACGTCATCATGACGACGCCGCAGTTCTTCGACGGCGCCCAGGAGGCCGTCGCCGCCGGCATGCTCGACGAGGCCGCGATCGACGCCGCGGTGTCCCGCATCCTCACCCTGAAGTTCGAGCTCGGGCTGTTCGAGGACCCGCGCCGCCCCGACGACGCGCGCATCGCGCAGGTGCTCGGCACCCCCGAGCACGAGGCGCTCAACCTGGAGCTCACGCGCCGCTCGATCGTCCTGCTGCGCAACGAGGGCGTCCTGCCGCTGGCCGGCGGCTGCACGGCGGGCGACGACGAGCGCGCCGTCGCCCCCGCGGGCGCCGAGCGCCGGCGCGTGCTCGTCGTCGGCCCGAACGCCGACGACACCGACGCGCAGCTGGGCGACTGGGCCGGCCGCTCGGGCCAGGTGGACTGGCTGCCCGACGGCCACCCGCGCCACATGATCGAGACCGTGCTCGACGGCCTGCGCCGCCGCTCGCCCGAGGGCTGGGAGGTCACGTACGCGCGCGGCGCCGACATCCTCACGCTGACGCCGGACCCCGAGGGCGAGTACTTCCCCGACGGCCAGCCGCGCCCGCAGGTCGTGGCGCCGTGCGAGCCCGACCCGGAGCTCATCGCCGAGGCCGTCGCCGCGGCGCGGGACGCCGACTACGTCGTCGCCGTGGTGGGCGACCGCATCGAGCTCGTCGGCGAGGGACGCTCGACCGCGACGCTCGAGCTCATCGGCGGTCAGGTCGCGCTACTCGACGCGCTCGCCGCGACCGGCACGCCGCTCGTCGTCGTCGTGGTCGCCTCCAAGCCGCACGTGCTGCCGGACTCGGCGCTCGACGCCGCGGCCGTCGTGTGGGCCGCGAACCCCGGCATGCGCGGCGGGCAGGCGGTCGCGGAGATCCTGCTCGGCCTGGTCGAGCCGTCGGGGCGGCTGCCCATCACGTTCGCGCGGCACGTCGGCCAGCAGCCGACGTTCTACAACCAGCTCCGCGGCCAGCACGGCACCCGGTACGCGGACCTCACGCAGCGTCCGGCGTTCGCGTTCGGCGCCGGGCTGAGCTACACGACGCTCGAGTACGCCGACCTCGAGGTGCTCACGCCGTCGGTCACGGCGGCCGACGAGGTGCGCGCGCGGGTCACCCTCCGCAACACCGGCACGCGCCCCGCGCTCGAGACCGTCCAGGTCTACGTGTCCGACCTCGTCACCACGACGATGTGGGCCGAGAGCGAGCTCAAGGCGTACCGCCAGGTGGAGGTCGCGCCCGGCCAGAGCGTCGTCGTCGAGCTCACGCTGCCGGCGTCCGCGTGCTCGATCGTCGACGCCCAGGCGCGCCGCGTCGTCGAGCCGGGTGCGTTCGAGCTGCGCGTCGGGCCGTCCTCGGTGCGCGAGCAGCAGCTCGTCGCGGGGTTCACCATCACCGCGTGACGCGATGTCCGGTTCACGGCCCGTTCGTGACCCGCCTGGACGTCAGGCGGGTCACGGGCGGGTCACGAGGTGGTGACGGACGTCGCCGGAACCGGTTCCACCGGCTACGGTGACGCCATGCAGGTTCGGGTCATCGGCGACCGTCGGGTGCTCATGCTGCCCGCGGAGGGTCCCGCGATCGGTGCGGCACAGGCGACGGATCTCGTCGGCGACGCCTGGGGGTTCGACGCATCGGTCGTGGCGGTCCCCGCGCAGCGGCTCGACCCCGACTTCTTCCGGCTGAGCACGCGAGTCGCCGGCGAGATCGCGCAGAAGCTCGTGAACTACCACCTGCACCTCGTCGTGGTGGGTGACGTCAGCGGGCACGTGGCGTCGAGCGAGGCGCTCGCGGGCTACGTGCACGAGTCCAACCGGGGCCGCCACGTGTGGTTCGTCGCGGACGACGACGAGCTCAAGCAGCGGCTCGTCGGCTGAGCCGCGCGCGCCGGCCGGGCCGGCGCCGGGCGTGAGCTACCGCTCCTGCCACGTGCACAGGCACAGGCGGTTGCCCTGCGCGTCCGCGAGCACCCAGAAGCTGGGCGCGTGCGAGTCGTCGACGAGCCGCCCGCCGGCCGCGAGCGCCGCGTCGATGCGTGGCTGCACCTCGCCGGGGTCCACCCACACGTCCAGGTGCCACCGCTGGCGCGGCTCCTGCGTGCCCGACCACTGGAACCACACCGTGGGGAGCGCGCCCGCGGGGTCGCTCAGGTCGTCCTCGCCCGTGTACGCGAGCGCGGCGGTGTAGAAGCCGCGCACCTCGGCGTGGTCGGGGCTGTCGAGCGCCAGCTCGACGAGGCTGCGCTCGGCGCCGCGCAGCTCGTGGCCGGCGTCCGCCGCGAAGCGGCTGATGTCGCGCGCGAGCCGCACGTCCGCGTCCGTGACGCCGCCCGCGTCGTGGCTCGTGAGTCGCACGTCGACGAACGCGTAGCGCAGGTCGAGGTCCGGGTGGTGGTCCTGCTCCTGCGCGGCCGCGCCGATCCGGTCCACGAGCGCGAGCCCCGCGGCGAAGCCTCCCGTGGCGATCCGGGTGTGCAGCCCGCCGGGCAGGTACACCCAGCCCGTCAGGCCGGCGTCGGCGATCTGCTGTCCCGTCAGCGTCTCCATCTCTCCATGCTGACGCCGACCTCCCACACGCGCAGCGTGAGGTGCGCCAGGCGCAGGACCGCGGTCCGTGCGGACGTTCCCCGGCTGCCCCGCAGACGCCCGCGAACCGGTCAGGATTCGAGAAGCCCGCGCACTCTCGTCGTCCCTAGCCTGGTCATGGCACCACGGGGGAGACGCGCGCGGCGAAGAAGATGACACCCGAGCAGGCTGCGGCCGAGGTGGTCGCGAAGATCGCCGAGCTCCCCGAGAACGACCGCGTGATCGCCGAGGCGATCCACCGGCTCGTCCAGGACAACGCCCCGGACCTGGCGGCCCGTACCTGGTACGGCATGCCGGCCTACGCCAAGGACGGCAAGGTCCTGGCGTTCTTCCAGCCCGCGTCCAAGTTCAAGGCGCGCTACGGGACGCTCGGGTTCAACGACCCCGCGAAGCTCGACGACGGGCCGATGTGGGCCACGACGTTCGCGATCACCGCGCTGACGCCGCAGGTCGAGGCGCAGATCGCCGACCTGCTCAAGCGCGCCGCGAGCTGACGCGCACCGAGGCACGGCGGGCGCTGCCGGGCCCCGGTCGCGCCCGTCAGCCCACCTTCTGGGTGCGCAGGATCGAGGTCATCTTCTTGCCGCGTGCGAGCTCGTCGACGAGCTTGTCCATCCACCGGATCCGCTGCGCCAGCGGATCGGCGATCTCCTCGACGCGGTAGCCGCAGATCACCCCCGTGATGAGCGTCGCGTCGGGGTTCATCGCTGGCGCCTGGGCGAAGAACGTCTCGAGGTCGACCTGCGAGTCGACCGCGGCGCGCAGCCCCGCCTCGTCGTAGCCCGTGAGCCACGTGAGCACCTCGTGCAGCTCGTCGACCGTACGGCCCTTGCGTTCCACCTTCGTCACGTAGAGCGGGTAGATCGACGCGAACGTCATCCGGAACAGGCGCTGCGCGTTCATCTCGTCCCTCCGTCGGCCACTTGTCGACCCTATGCCGCACATGACGCACCTGATACTGCGCGGGGGGCGACCAGCGCATCACAAGAGCGTGCCGATTCACGACTCAGCGGCTCCTCACCGTGTGAGCCTCGGTGCACCAGATCCCCCACGCCTCTCGCAGAAGCGCACTTGGGGGATTTCTCCGTCTCCCAGGGGGTCCGTGTGCCTCACGGGGCTGTGCGTCCGCGAGGCTCGCTGCGGTACACCAAGCCTGCGATGACCGTCGAAGAACTCGTGAGCCGGCTCGAGGGGCGCGGGCTCGTGATCTCTGACGAGGACAAGGCCGCCCGGTACCTCCGACACATCGGTTACTACCGGCTCTCGCGGCCTTGCTCAGACGTTGAAGCGGAACTCCACCGGAATCCGTAGAATTTGAACATGATCACAGCCTCCCCGGCCACCTCCACCGATGCCCTCGCCCGTGCTGACGCGCTGATCCGCTCCGCGTCACGCACGGGCTCCCGACCCGCGAGCGCGCCGGGCATTCCGACGAAGCGCGCCGCGATCTACGCCCGCCAGTCCAAGACCGACGACCAGGGCGTCGAGCGGCAGATCGAGCGCGGCATCGCGCTGATCGCCGCTCGGGGATGGACGCACGTCGGGACGTACATCGACAACGACGTGACCGCCAGCAAGCCGCGCGGAGCACAGACGGCGTGGGGCCGGATGCTCGCCGCCGCTGCCGACATCGACGTGACCGTCAGCGTGGACCTCGACCGCGTGGTGCGCTCCACGCGCGACCTGAACACGCTCATCGATCACGGGCTCGCGCTGATCACCCTCGACGGCGAGATCGACCTTACGACCGCCGACGGGGAGTTCCGCGCTTCGATGCTCGCCGCCATCGCCCGTTTCGAGGTGCGTCGCAAGGGCGAGCGCCAGACCCGCGCGAACGCTCAGCGTGCAGCCGGGGGTGGCGTTCCGAAGGGTGCGCGGCTGTTCGGCTTCGAGACCGACGGCACGATCCGCGAGGACGAGGCCGAGGTCGTCCGTGCGCTGTTCGAGGGCTTCGGTCGAGGCGACACGCTGCGCACCCTCGCGCGTCGCTTCGACTCCACGCCGTCGTCCGTCCGCGACCGGCTGCTCAACCCGCGCTACGCCGGGAGGCGTGTCTACAAGGGCGAGGTGGTCGGCACCCTTCCCGCCGCGATCATCGACCCGGCTCTGTTCGACCTCGTGCACGTGCGCCTCACCGACCCGCGCCGCCTGACGAACACCTCGGGGAGCACCGCACGCAAGTACCTCGGCAGCGGGCTCTACCTCTGCGAGTGCGGCGACCCGCGCCCGGTCGTCTCCGGCGGCGACGGCCAGCGCTACCGCTGCCGCGCCTGCGGCCTGATTCGCCGCCGGGAGTCCGTGGACGCCTACGTCCTGACCGTGCTGTCCGAGCGGCTGAAGCGGCCCGACGCCCTCGACGCGATGCGCCCCGCCGCGCCGGACGTGTCCGCACTGCTGACCGAGCAGGTTGCCGTCAAGGGACGGCTGGACTCCCTCGCTGCGCTCGTGGCTGACGGCACCCTCGACGCCGACGCGGTGCGGGCCGCCGCCGAGCCGCTGCGCACGCGGCTGGAGGAGGTCGGCGCGCTCCTCGCCGCCGGGACGACCAGCCCCGTATTGCACGACCTGCGAGCGATCCGCCGCCGCCTGCGCACCGAGTGGCGGACGATGCCGCTCGACCGCCGCCGCGCGATCGTGGACGCCTTCGTGACCGTCACGCTGCACCGCGCCCCGCGCGGCTCGAAGGTGTTCGACCCGTCCACGGTCTCGATCACGTGGAAGGTCGGCTGACGCTACGGTCACGTCATGACTGGGTGGATCATCGCGTTGAGCCTGCTCGGAGCGCTGCTCCCCAGCCTTGGAGTCGGTCGGGTCTACCTCCGCGCACGCGCTGACGAGGCGGAGAGAAGGCGGGTGGTCGCAGAGCGCGGGAGCCACGAGCGCGTGGTGGCTGGCGACATCACGAAGATGATGCACGGCCTCTATGCGCCGAACGACCGCCTCCGGATCGCTGCGACTGACCTCGTGCTCGTACTCGTCGGCTTCGTCTGCACGGCCTTGGCGACGTGCCTCACGGCGTTCAACTAAGCGGTCGAGCTGGAAAGCCTGCAACCGGCGGTGTGGGCCGTTGTGACGGGCTCGCCGTACGGCATCGGGTGAGCGTGCATCGGCACCGTGCGAGGCCGTCAGAACGGCGCACAGCGACGGATGCGGGCATGGTGACGGACCAGGCCAGACGGTAGAATCGGAACCGAGGCCAGGCGCTCCGCGCAGGGCCTCCCTCCCCCGAGGGTCAGTCGCCTGACCGCTCGGGAGCGTGGACCTCACCGTTCCGGAGCACCCGGCCGTAGGTGAGAAGGCGACGTGAGAGCCGCCCCGACGCCGGGGCGCGCGAGGTGCATCGAACAGACACCTGCTTCACGAGGGCTCGACGGCGGAGCCGAGCAGGGTCGCATCTCCACAGGAGAAGCACGATGCCCCGTCGTCTCGTTTCCACCGCCGCCGCAGCGCGGCACTACGCGGTGTCCGACCGCACCATCCGCAACTACATCGGTCGCGGCTACGTCACCGGCTACCGGGTCCAGGGCAAGCGCGGCGTCCTGATCGACCTGGACGAGTCCGACCGCGTGATGGCCCAGATGCCCGGCTCTCGGGCTCGGGCCAGCAAGAAGGCGTACGGCCCGAACGCGCGGATCGTCGTCATCTCGCAGCCCGTCGTCGTCAGCGGGGACGACCAGTGACCCCCGACGTGCTCGCCGCCGCGAAGCGCGTCGCCGCCGAGGCCCCGCCGCTGTCCGACGAGCAGCGGCGGCTGCTCACCGGGCTCGCCACGGTGCCGCAGCCGACCACGCGGCCCCGTCCGCCCGTGCGCCGCACCCCGCGCACCGTCCCGACCCGGAGGCACGCGTGAACGCGAGTGAGGTCGCCCGGTTCCAGCACCCGATGGACGGCTCCAACGGCGACGTGTACGTGCGCCGCGCGGAGGTCGTCGCCGTGACGCCGGACTGGACCGAGGACGGCATCGGCATGGCGTTCGCCCGGCTCCACCTGCGCGGCGGGTCGTCCGTGATCGTGCGCGGCGACGCCGACGACGTGGCGGCGGCGCTGTTCGAGAAGGGAGAGCCGAGGTGAGCGCGGACGACGTGGTGATCGACCTCGCGGGCTACCGGCCCGACCTCGACGCGCTCGTGAGGGCATGGCCGGGAGCCAAGCACTCCTCGGACCCGACGCGGTGGGCGGAGTTCCCGTGCCCGGTCTGCGGGGTCGGTGAGGTGCTGCACCGGTTCGGCACCGACACCGCCATCTGCCAGTCCGGCCGGGGGTGCAGCCTCGAAGCCATCGAGGACGCGCTCCGGGCCGGAGTCGTCGCACCGTCGGGCTCGACGGACGTGCCGTCGCTCCCGACGGACATCGAGCGGTGTCCGATCCACGGCCACAACCTCTCTCACGCCTGCGCGACCTGCCTGGTCGTTCGCGCTCAGGTGGACCGCTACGCGAAGGCGAGGGCCGTGGCACGCGAGGTGCAGGCGATGGCGTCGCCGGACGCCTGGCTCGCGGTGGACCTCTCGGACGCTCCCGCGCACCCGCCCCGGTCGCTGTTGTGGGCGGAACCCATCGAGCCCGGCGGGGAGCGCGTTGCGCTCCTTCGTCCCGGACAGGTCAGCGGGGTGCACGGGGTGTCGGGCTCGGCAAAGACGCACTTCGCCTACCTCGGAGCGGTGCAGGAGGTCGAAGCTGAGAACCTCGTGGTGATCATCGACTACGAGATGCGGAGGGTGCAGGCCCGCAAGGCGCTGGTCGAACTCGGGCTGTCGGATGCGCAGATCAAGGACGGCATCGTCTACGTCGAAGACCCGCCGCTGGTGGACGACGCGGGGTTCGCGCGGCTCATGGAGCAGGTTCTCGATAGGTCGGAGCGCACCAAGAGGCCGCTCACCTTCGGCATCTTCGACTCGGTGTCTCGCAGCATGGGGAAGGTTCCCGGCTGGTCGTCCAACGACGAGATGAACGTCAACGCCTGGTACGACAGTCTCCCCCGGCGCATCCTGCGCGAGTTCCCGGAGTACACGCCGTTCACCATCGACCACCCTGGGCGCACGGACGGGCCGAACTCGATCGGGTCGCACGCGAAGGGCGCCGGACCGGACTTCCGCGTCTGGTGTCAGCAGCGGACGAAGTTCAGCCGGGCGAACGGCGGCGTCGGCCGCTCGACACTCCAGGTGGTGAAGGACCGCGCCGGGGAGATGCGGCTCGACGTGGACATCGCGGAGATCGTCGTCGTCGGCGGGCACCTTCGTCTCCGGATGCTGCCCGAGCAGGGTGGCGAGGGCGAGGTCGAGGTGCCGCTCGACGCCGCTCCCTCGTGGGCTCTGACCGAGGCCGACCAGGCGCTCCTCGACCGCCTCCGTGCGGCCGGTGCTGACGGTCTCATGACGAAGGAGGTGTGCGGCGAGGGCGGTGACTACAAGCCGCGCCGCAAGGCCCTCGAACGGCTGCAGTCGAGAGGGTTGGTGACGTGGTTGCCCGCAGGTCGCGCGAATCGTGGGCAGCGCTGGTGGGCGTCGGAGTTCGCTCCGACGACCTGAGTGTCAGGGTTCAGGGTTCAGGGTTCAGTGGTTCGAAGTTCTAGAGAGAGGGTTCCGTGAACCCTCTCTTCTATAGGAACCCTGAACCCTGAACCCTGAGATGGAGCGGGTGGTCAGCGCAGCCCGGCGCGGCTGGCTGCCCGCTCCACCTCACGGAGCGCGACGAGGTGCGCGCGAGCCGACCGCGCTCGTGCGTGGTCGAGAGGGTTGGGGGCGAAGCCGCGCGAGCGCTCGCCAGCGCCGAGCGTCATCGACTCCGTGCGCCCGGTCATCGTGGCCGTGGTCGCCGTCGTCCGGCCGGTCCTCGGGGTGGTCGTCATCGCGCTCTCCTCGTCTCAGCGGGATACCCCACCAGGGTATCCGCCTCCCGTAGTACGGTGTCGGTCCGAACGGGGACTAGGCTCGAACCGAGCACGGTCCTTCGAGCGCCGGGACGACGACGCCAGCCGTGCCGCGCTCGCTGGCAGTAGGGCCGGAGCAGTCCGAGAGGCTGCCCGCCGATGCCCACACGTCACGACCTCATCGCCCAGCGCGCCACCCGCGCCGCCCGCCGCGCCCACCGTCGCTCTCGCGACAGCGACGACGCCCGGCCCATCGACCCGACGACGGCGGTGTTCCTGCCGGGCTGGCGTCCGTCGGTCGCCAGCGCCGCCGCCGCCGCTGCCCCCACCCGGCCCGTCACGCCCGCCGCCGTCGCCCCTGCCTCCGGACGGCCCCGGTTCCTCGATGACCTCGGGGAGCGGGCGCTGGTGCGCCGCACGCTCAACGTCGTGAAGTCCGTGTCGTGCCCGGTGCACGGCGCTCCCGCCGGGCAGCCCTGCTGGCAGGTGCCGTCCGCGACCACCATCGGCAAGGCGTTCGAGGGCGTGTGCGCCGAGCGCCTGCGCCGCGCGAAGGTGCGCCTCGCCGCTCACCCCACGACCGCCACCACGCAGACGGGCCGGTGATCGCCATGACCACGACGACGACGACCAACCCGACCACCACGACGACCGAGCCCCGCCCCGCCCTCGTGACCCTCGCGCTCGAAGGCGGCGACCTCGCCTGCCTCGCCTGCGGCGTGGCCGTCCACGGCCCGCACGCGCCGGGCGCGGTGGTGACCCTCGCCGCGACCGGGCGCGACGGCGTGCCCACACCCGCCGCCCTGGTCGAGTCCGGGATGCCCGCCCGGCTGCAGACCGAGGAGGTCACCAGGTGCCCCTCGTGCGAGAAGCTACGGATGCAGGCGCTCGCCGTGGTCGCCGCTCACCCTGCCGTCGCGCACCGGATCGGCTCGCGTGACATCGCGCTGCACCGCGTGGAGTGCGCGCTGGACGCGCTCGACGCCCTGGCCTCGCTCGGGCACCGCACGCTCGGGCTGGACGCCCTGACTCGCTCCGGCAAGGACGTGCGGCTCCTCCTCGCGTACCTGACCAGCGCCGGGGGTGCCGCGCGCTGGGCGGCGCGGTTCGCGCCGATCATGGCGCGCAACGCGACCACGGGGACCGCCGCGCTTACCGCGTGGGGCCACGTGGACGACGAGCACGCAGCGACGCTGCGCGACGCCTACGCCGGGCTCCTGCGCGCGAGGGTCGCGGTCCCGCGCCCGACCGCTCCCCCGGCGCTCACCGCCGACCACAGCGCTCCCGCGCCGCGCGGGTGCCTGTTCTGCGGGGTCGGCGCGGTCCTCGCGATGCCCGGCGACCACAACGCGTGGCACCCCGTCACCGCCACGACCAGCGCGCTCGGCGGACGCCCCAGCCCGGAGCCGGTGCGCGGCTGGCTGTGCTCGCCGTGCGACGCCGCCGTGGAGCAGGTCGGCGGCGCGCTCGGCCCGACCGCGATGGAGCGCGCGCTCCTGGACCACCTCGGCGTCGGGCGCACCCTGTCCGCGACGGACCTCGTGGGCCTGGTCGCGTGGTGCGTCGTGCGCCGCCCGGCAGGCAGCCAGCCGACACCGAACGCGACGCCGTGGGCGCACCTCGGGAGCCTGGCGCACCTCGTGGACGAACTGCGGCACGGCTGAGCGCCACGCCCGCTACCGTCCGAGCATGGACGCAGGGACAGTCGTCGCACTCGTGCTCGGTGTCGTTGGCTTCGCGCTCAGCGGCGTCACGCTCTACTTCAACCGTCGCGACGCCAAGGACGCGCGCTGGCTGCAGGAGAAGCGCGTGATCTATGCCAGGACACAGGCCGCTCTCACCGAGCAGTACGAGGCGATGGTCCGGTTCATGAACGTCTTCAACCTCGACCGTGCCACCCGCCCGCCGGGCGAGTTCGACGACGCGCAGACGCGAACCAACGAGGGCTGGTCCACGCTCGTCGCGGTTCGTGGCGAACTCGATCTGCTCGCTCCCGGAGATGTGCGCGCGGCCGTCGAGAGCGCCAAGACCGCCCTGTTCGACCTTGCGTGGGCACTTCCTGGCGACGACGAAGAGCAGTCGGCGGCGCAGAGCGAGGCCGAGAGGCAGAACGCCCGCGCACTCAACGCCATGCGCGCAGACCTCGGCTTGAAGGCGATCGACCTCTACACAGCGGCGGACGCTGACGTTCGACTACGTATCGACGAGTCCACCAAGCGCCCGAAGGACTTCGAGTAGCACATGCCATTTGCAAGACGGCAATCTTGCAACGCTCTGACCTGCGGAAACGCCGCAGGTGTTCAACTGTGGCGGAACTCCACGACGTCGCCGTCGACCATGACGTAGTCCTTGCCCTCGACACGGGCCTTGCCCGCCGAGCGGGCCGCCGCGACGGAGCCGGCCTCGACGAGGTCCTCGAACGAGATGACCTCGGCCTTGATGAAGCCCTTCTGGAAGTCCGTGTGGATCACGCCGGCGGCCTGCGGCGCGGTCCAGCCCTGGCGGATCGTCCAGGCGCGGGCCTCCTTGGGGCCGGCCGTGAGGTAGGTCTGCAGGCCGAGCGTGTGGAACCCGACACGGGCGAGCTGGTCGAGGCCCGCCTCGTCCTGGCCGTTCGCCTCGAGCATCTCGCGCGCCTCGTCCTCGTCGAGCTCGACGAGCTCCGACTCGAACTTCGCGTCGAGGAAGATCGCGTCGGCGGGCGCCACGAGCGCGCGCAGCTCGTCCTGCATCGCGGTGTCCGCGAGGCCCTCGTCGTCGGTGTTGAAGACGTAGATGAACGGCTTCGAGGTCATGAGCTGCAGCGCGCGCACGTGCTCGTCGTCGCGCAGGCCCGCGGCGAACAGCGTGGTGCCGGTCTCGAGGACGTCCTTGGCGCGCTGCGCCGCGGCGAGCACCTCGGGGTCCGTCTTCTTGCCGCGGACCTCCTTCTCGAGCCGCGGGATCGCGTTCTCGAGCGTCTGCAGGTCCGCGAGGATCAGCTCGGTCGAGATGATCTCGATGTCGTCCTTCGGGTTCACCTGACCGGAGACGTGCACGACGTCGGGGTCCGCGAACGCGCGCGTGACCTGGCAGATCGCGTCGGCCTCGCGGATGTTCGCGAGGAACTTGTTGCCCAGGCCCTCACCCTCGGACGCGCCCTTGACGATGCCCGCGATGTCGACGAACGACACCGTGGCGGGCACGATCCGCTCCGATCCGAACACCTCGGCGAGCTTCGTGAGGCGCTCGTCCGGGAGCGGCACGACGCCGACGTTGGGCTCGATCGTCGCGAACGGGTAGTTCGCGGCGAGCACCTGCGCGCGGGTCAGGGCGTTGAAGAGGGTGGACTTGCCGACGTTGGGCAGGCCGACGATGCCGATGGTGAGTGCCACGGGCGGCAAGTCTACGGGGGTACCCGCACCCGCCCGACCGGGGCGCTACTCGAACGCGATGACGCGCTGCAGCAGGACGGGCGCACGGCGGTCGAGCAGCCGCCCACCGACGCGCACCCCGACCGTCAGCCACACCGCGCCGAGCACGACCCCCAGGGCGAGCGCCGCCCAGCCGAGCGCGGCCGACGAGCGGGACACCGCGAACCACGCGAGCAGCGCGGGCGGCGACGCGGCGACGAGCACGAGCGCCCACCCGGCGGTCTGCGAGAGCACCGTGGCCATCGACGCGCCCTGGCGGGTCTGGAACGGGTTCTCGCCCGGCTGCTGCACGGGCTGCACGAACAGCGCCGAGACGATGCTCGCGCCGCCGTAGGACGTGAGCATGACGCCCGCGGCGGCGCCGAGCAGCGCGGGCACCGCGTCGAGGCGGTCCGTGACCGCGGCGGTCACGACGACGATCGTCGTGACGAGCGGGACCGCGATGATGCCCGACGCGACGACGCGACCCAGCCGGTCGACCACTCCGCGCACGCCCGCGCTCACGTGCATCCAGAACGCGGAGCCGTCGTACGACACGTCGGAGCTGACGCCCCACCCGCACACGAACGCCGCGAGCACACCCGAGGCCAGCACCAGGTCCGCGTTGCCGCCACGCCCGACGACCCACAGGAGCACGGGCGTGAACGGCACGATCGCGAGGGCGACCGCGTAGCGCGGGTCGCGGAACCAGTAGACGAGGCAGCGGCCGACGACCGCGCCGAGCGGCGTCGCGGGCACGCGGCTGAGCACCCCGAGCCCCGCTGGCCGTGCGCCGCCGGAGCCGGCGTGCACGGGCTGCACGAGCGTGCGCGCGAGCGCGCCCTCCCAGAGCCGCAGCGCGATCGCGAGGGTCACGCCCGCGATCGCGAGCCGGGCCACGGCGAGCGCCGGGTCCCCCGCGGCGACGTCGGCGGGCGCCGCCCACGCGGCACCGAACGGCGTCCACGCGAGCACACCGACCAGGTCGTCGAACGTCTCGCGGCTGATCTCACGGCCGTTGGTGAGCGTGCCGAGCGTCGGGCCGATGCTCACGACGAGCAGGAGCGTCACGACCGCCGTCAGCTCACGCGCGCGGCGGCGCGCGACCAGCGGCGCCGCGAGCGCGACCACCGCGCGCCCGCCGACGACCGCGACCGCCAGGCCCAGCACCGCGGCGACGACCCCGACGAGGAGCGCACCCGGGTGCCGGAACCACGCGAAGCTGGTCGACAGCGCCGCGGCCGCGCTGAGCACACCCGGCACGCCCACGAGCGCCGCGACCGCGAGCCCGACGACGAGCACGCGCCGCGGGATCGCGAACGTCGCGAACCGCTCCGGGTCGAGCGTGGCGTCGACGCCGAACGCGAGCAGCGGGATGAACCACCAGCCGATCACCAGCGCGGAGCCGACCAGCACGGTGACGGTCCGCTGCAGCGCGACGTCCTGCGTGCCGACCGCGACCATCCCCGCGACGACGATCGCGAGGATGCCCAGCCCGTACAGCACGGCGAACGCGAACCCCACGACCTGCCAGACGCTGCGCCGCAGACCGTTCGCGACGAGCGCGAGCTTCAGTCGGACGAGGTGCGCAACCACGCGAGCCCCTCCCCCGCGACGCGCCCGCCGACGAGCTCGACGAACCGGTCCTCCAGGCTCATGCCGCCGCGCACCTCATCGACCGTCCCCGCCGCGAGCACGTGCCCGCCCGCGACGACCGCCACGTGGTCGCACATGCGCTGCACGAGGTCCATGACGTGCGACGAGACGATGACCGTCCCGCCCGAGGCGACGTACTGGGCGAGGATGTCGCGGATGTTCGCGGCGGACACCGGGTCGACCGCCTCGAACGGCTCGTCGAGGACGAGCAGGCGCGGGGCGTGCACCATCGCGCACGCGAGCGCGACCTTCTTGGTCATGCCCGCCGAGTAGTCGACGACGAGCGTGCGCGCGTCCGCGACGAGGTCCATCGCGACGAGCAGGTCGCGGGCGCGCTGCGTGACCGTGTCCCGGTCGAGCCCGCGCAGCAGCCCCGCGTACGTGATGAGCTGCTCGCCCGTGAGCCGGTCGAACAGCTTCACGCCGTCGGGCAGGATCCCGATGAGCGCCTTGCCGGCGACCGGGTCGGCCCACAGGTCCTGGCCGTGCACGAGCACCTGCCCCGCGTCCGGGACGAGCAGGCCCGTGGCCATCGACAGCGTCGTCGTCTTGCCCGCGCCGTTGGGGCCCACGAGGCCGTAGAACGACCCGGCCGGCACGACGAGGTCGATGCCCGCGACCGCGACCTTCTCGCCGAACCGGCGCCAGAGCCCGCGCAGCTCGAGCGCGGGCACGCCGGTCCGCGCCGTCGGCACTCCGGTTCCGGCGGACGGGGGCATGGCCGGGGATGCGGGCTGAGAGGCGGGCTGTGAGGCGGGTGGCGAGGTCGTCACGTCGTCGGGCACGCGGTCAGCATACGGACGCGCGCCGACACCGTCGGCGGTCCGTGGTCCCGCACCGGGCCGCTGACCTGCGGTCGGGGCGGGTGTCGGTGGTGTCTGGCACGGTTCGGCGCATGGGACAGCTGCTGCTCGGGGTGCTCGTGGGACTGGTCGTCGGCGTGGTCGCCGGGGGCGCCGTGGCGTGGGCGAGCGCGTCGCGCCGGTCCGAGGCCGCGGTGCGGCGCGCGGAGGTCGCCGCCGCGGCGGCGGGCGCGCGCCTCGAGTCGGAGCGGGCCGCCGCGCTCGAGGCGTCGGCGCGCTCGGCCGATCAGTTCCGCGCGCTCGCGTCCGACGCGCTCGCGCAGTCCTCCGAGCAGTTCCTCGCGCTCGCGTCGCAGCGGTTCGCCGCGGACCGGCAGACGCAGGTGGGCGAGCTCGCGCAGCGCGAGCAGGCGGTCCGCGAGCTCGTGGAGCCGCTGACCCGCACGCTCGACGAGGTGCGGGGCCAGGTCGCCGCGGCGGACCGGGCGCGCGCGGCCAGCGACGCCGCGCTGCGGGAGCAGGTCGAGACGATGCGGGTGGCGTCCGAGCGCGTGCGCACCGAGACCGCGCAGCTCGTCACCGCGCTGCGGTCCTCGCAGGTGCGCGGGCGCTGGGGCGAGACGCAGCTGCGCCGGGTCGTCGAGTCCGCCGGGATGCTCGCGCACGTCGACTTCGTCGAGCAGGAGCAGGTGCGCACGGACGAGGGCCTGCAGCGCCCGGACATGGTGGTGCACCTGGCTGGTGGCAAGCACCTCGTCGTGGACGCGAAGGTCGCGTTCCTCGGCTTCCTCGAGGCGCACGAGGCGACCGACGAGGGCGTGCGCGCGCAGCGGCTCGCGGCGCACGCACGGCACATGCGCGCGCACGTCGACTCGCTGGCGGCGAAGCGGTACTGGGACCAGTTCGCGCCCGCGCCCGAGTTCGTCGTGATGTTCGTCCCCACCGAGGCGTTCTGGCACGCCGCTGTCGAGGAGGACCCGACGCTGTGGGAGTACGCGGCGGACCGCAACGTCGTCGTCGCGACGCCCGCCACGTTGCTCGCGCTGCTGCGCACGGTCGCGTACGCGTGGCGCCAGGACGCGCTCGCCGCGAACGCCCAGCGGGTGCTGTCGCTCGGCAAGGAGCTGCACGGCCGGATCGCCACGCTCGGCGGGCACCTGACGCGCCTGGGGCGCTCGATCGACGCCGCGGCCGAGGCCTACAACAAGACGGTCGGCTCGCTCGAGACGCGCGTCCTGGTGAGCGCGCGGCGGTTCGCCGAGCTCGGGGTGGTGAGCGAGGACCTGATGAGCCCGCCCCCGGCGGACCCGCGCCTGTCGGCGCTCAGCGCCCCCGAGCTGCTGGCGTCCGCGAGCGACCAGCTCGTGAGCCTCGACGGGCTCGACGGCAGCGACCGGGCCGGTGGTCGGTTCGACGAGGCCGACGAGGTCGACGACGTCGACGGCTTCGACACGAGCGCCCAGCGCGACGAGCGGGCACTCGCCGAGCAGGCGCCCCGCACGCGGGGCGAGGACGAGCCGGGCGAGGCGTCGGTCAGGCCGGCGTGACGTCGAGCGAGCGACGCGTGCCGCGACGCGGGCGGGCCGGCGCGTTGCCGGACGCCTTGAGGTCGGCGCGCAGCTCGCGCGGCAGCGAGAACATGAGGTCCTCGGTCGCCGTGCGGACCTCCTCGACGTCCGCGAACCCGAACGACGCGAGCCGGTCGAGCACGTCGCGCACGAGGATCTCCGGCACGGACGCGCCCGAGGTGACGCCCACGGTCGTCGCGCCCACGAACCACGCCGGGTCCATCTCGGACGCCTGGTCGATCCGGTAGGACGCGCGCGCCCCGTTCTCGAGCGCGACCTCGACCAGCCGCACGGAGTTCGACGAGTTCGCCGAGCCGACCGTGACGACCACGTCGCAGTGCGGCGCGATCTTCTTCACCGCGACCTGGCGGTTCTGCGTCGCGTAGCAGATGTCGTCGCTGGGTGGGTCCTGGAGCGACGGGAACCGCTCACGCAGCCGGCGCACCGTCTCCATGGTCTCGTCGACCGACAGGGTGGTCTGCGAGATCCACACGACCTTGGCGGGGTCGCGCACCACGACGTCGTCCACGTCGTCCGGCGAGTTCACGACCTGGATGTGCTCCGGCGCCTCACCCTGCGTGCCCTCGACCTCCTCGTGGCCGGTGTGGCCGATGAGCAGGATGTCGTAGTCGTCGGAGGCGAAGCGGACGGCCTCCTTGTGCACCTTCGTCACCAGCGGGCACGTCGCGTCGATGGTCTGCAGCGAGCGTGCCGCCGCGGCCGCGTGCACGGCGGGCGAGACACCGTGGGCCGAGAACACCACCCGCGCACCCTGCGGCACCTCGTCGGTCTCGTCCACGAACACCGCGCCGCGCGCGGCGAGCGTCTCCACGACGTACTTGTTGTGGACGATCTCCTTGCGCACGTACACGGGGGCGCCGTAGTGCTCGAGCGCCTTCTCCACCGCGATGACCGCGCGGTCGACGCCCGCGCAGTAGCCGCGGGGGGCGGCGAGGAGCACGCGTCGGTTGGTCACCTGCCCGATCCTACGTGCTCGTCGACGACGACCAGGATCTGGGAGGACAGGTCGTGGACCTCGCCGGCGGTCGCGCCCTTCATCTTCTGCGCGCTCACCGTCGAGAGCAGCAGGACCTCGGGCGAGCACCCGGGCAGCACGCGGAAGCGCAGGTCGAACTGCAGCTGGTCGTGGTGGACCTTGCCCGACACGTCGAGCTTCTGCCACCCCCGGACACCGCCCGCGAGCTGCACGCACGAGGCGGGGTACGGGTCGCCGTTCGCGTCGCGCAGCAGGAGCTTGCCGAGGAACCGGGTGAACGTGCCCTTCTTGCGGTCCTCGGGGCGGCAGGTGCCGCGGTACTGCTCGGCGGCGCAGCTGGTCACGTGGATCGTCGCCGAGGCACGCATCCACCGGCCGGGCTCGGTGTCGGTGGGGGCCGCGACGAACGCGGTCATCCGGTTGACGTGCGCGGACGGTCCGCCGGGCACGAGGCGCGCCTGGTCGCCCTGGAGGGGCGAGCTGTACGCGCAGCTCGTCGGCAGCGCCCCGGACCTGCCGAACCGGGGGGTCCAGAAGCACTGCTTGGCGTCGACGTCGTCGTTCAGCACGTCGGAGACGGTGAGCGTGCCGGGCTGCGCGCTGATCTGCGTGACGCGGTCGTCCTGCACCGCGACGGAGCTGCGCGCGCCCCAGCTGCCGTGGCACGCGTACGTCCCGGGGAGCGTGAACGTGAACAGCGAGCGCACGGTCACGGTCGACGCGTCCCACGCCAGGAGGTTGCGCGTGGTGCTCTTCGAGCTCGTCGCGTCGCCGTCGTCGGCCTCGCTCGTGACGACGCGGCCGGGCTCGCCCTCGCCCGGCGCGCACACGACGCGCCACTGCCCCATGACCTGCCGGTTGGACCCTGGTCCGGGGCGCAGGACGGACGGGACCTGGAGCGTGACGAGGCGCTTCTCGCCGGCCGACGCGATCGCGACCTCGACGGTGCTGCGGCGCAGCACCTGCATGGGCGGCGAGCCGCTCTCGGGCGGCGTGCGGGCGACGTCGACCCGGTTGCCGGAGAACGTCGCGACGACCTCGCCCGAGCGCTGCGGGCGCGAGGCCGCGACCATCCGGTCGAGCTCGATCTGCCGGCGCACCCGGTCACGCTCGATCGCGACCTCGAGCTCGTGGGCCTTGCGCGCCGCGAGCAGCGAGAGCCGCTCGGCGGAGAACGCGCTCACGCGGCGGGCCGCGGACTCGCCCTGCGAGAGGGCCGCGGAGGCGGCCTGGGCGCGCGCGACGGACGTCGTCGCGGTCGCACCGCCGAGCAGGACGGCGAGCACCAGGACCGAGATGACCGCCAGATGACGCGCTGGGTGGCGGGTCCGTCGGCGATGCACGCGCAGACCATATCCGCTCGCCCCGTGCGGGGGAACGCCCGACCGGCGCGTCGTCACCCCGGCGCGCCGGGGCCGCAGGTGGGCACGTCGGACGCGCCCGGGACGAGGGTGTGTGGGCCGCGTGCGGCAGGCTGGGGGCGTGAGCGAGACGACACCACGCGAGCCGCTGCCCCTGCGGGCGGCGGACACGACGCCGGACCGGCCGTGGCCCGTGCGCCACCTCGCGCCCAAGATCGCCGACTACGTGCAGCGCATGCCGCCGGTCTGGATCGAGGGGCAGGTGCTCGACCTCAAGCGCTGGAACACCACGTGCTTCCTCACGCTGCGGGACACCGACGTCGACATGTCGATCTCGGTGACGACGAGCGCGGCGAGCGTGGCGCGCCTCGGCAAGGGGGTCGGTGACGGTGCGCACCTCGTCGTGCACGCGCGGCCCACGTACCACCTCAAGCGCGGGAGCCTGTCGTTCGCGGCGGACGACGTGCGGCTCGTCGGGCTCGGGGAGCTGCTGGAGCGCATCGAGCACCTGCGGCGCGTGCTGGGTGCCGAAGGGCTGTTCGACGAGTCGCGCAAGAAGCGGCTGCCGTTCCTGCCGGCCGTCGTGGGGCTGGTGTGCGCGCAGCAGGGCGACGCGGAGCACGACGTCGTGTCGAACGCGCGCGGCCGGTGGCCCGCGGTGCGCTTCGAGATCCGCCGCGTGACGGTGCAGGGCCCGCGCGCGGTCCCGGAGGTGAGCGCCGCGATCGCGGAGCTCGACGCGCGGCCCGAGGTCGAGGTGATCGTGGTCGCCCGCGGCGGCGGCTCGTTCGAGGACCTGCTCCCGTTCAGCAACGAGGCGCTCGTGCGTGCGGCCGCGGCGTGCCGGACCCCGCTGGTCAGCGCGATCGGGCACCACCTCGACGCACCGCTGCTCGACCTCGTCGCCGACCTGCGCGCGTCGACCCCGACGGACGCGGCCAAGCGCGTGGTGCCGGACGTGGCCGAGGAGCGCGCGCGGATCGCGCAGGCCCGGCTGCGGTCCCGCGCGGCGCTCACGCAGCGCCTGGCCCGGGAGCAGACGGCGCTCGAGCACTGGCGCAGCCGCCCCGCGCTCGCGCGGCCCGGCACGCTCGTCGACGCGCACGAGACCCGCGTGCTCGCGCTGCGCGAGTCGGCCCGGCGCACGCTCGAGCACCTGCTCGACCGGGCGCAGACCGAGGTGCGGGGCCTCGCGGGCCACGTGCGGGCGTTGTCCCCCGCGGCGACGCTCGACCGCGGGTACGCGGTGGTGCAGCGCGCGGACGGCGCGGTCGTGCGGGGCCCCGACGAGGTCGCCGTGGGCGACGCGCTGCGCGTGCGGGTCGCGCGCGGCGAGCTCGCGGCGCAGGTCACGCACACCTGAGACCGGGCGCACGGGCCGGGCCATGATCCGGGCGTGGGCGGGGTCTGGTTGACTGGCGGACGTGCCGAAGCAGACCTCACCCGCGCCCGCGGCGCAGGCCGCGAACGACGACGTACCCGGGCTGACCTACGAGCAGGCGCGCGACGAGCTCGTCGCGGTGGTGACGCGGCTCGAGAGCGGCGCCGAGTCGCTCGAGGAGTCGCTCGCGCTGTGGGAGCGCGGCGAGGCGCTCGCGGCGCGGTGCCAGCAGTGGCTCGACGGGGCGCGGGAGCGGCTCGCCGCCGCGCGCGGGACGAGCGACGAGGACGGGGACGCGTGAGCGCGCAGCCCGTGGCCCCGGGCACGCCGCACGAGCGCGCGCTCGTCGTCGGCGAGGCGCTGATCGACGTCGTGGCGCGCGCCGACGGCACGCGCGAGGAGCACCCGGGCGGCAGCCCCGCGAACGTGGCGCTCGGGCTCGGCCGCCTGGGCCGCGCGGTCGACCTGCTCACGTGGCTCGGGGTGGACGCCGAGGGCGACCTGGTGCGCCGCCATCTGGCCGCGTCGGGCGTGCGCGTCCTGCGCGGGGACCGCGGTGCGGTGCGCACGCCGCTCGCGACCGCGCACCTGGACGCCGCGGGGGTCGCGACCTACGAGTTCGAGCTCGAGTGGGACCTGCCGCACGCGTGGGACGGTGACGACGTCCCGCCGCTCGTGGTGCACACGGGGTCGATCGCGGCCGTGCTGGAGCCCGGCGCGGCGCGCGTCGCGCACGAGGTGACGCGGCTGCGCCCCACCTCCACGGTCACGTACGACCCGAACCTGCGGCCCGCGCTCATGGGGACGTCGCGGCACGCGCTGCCGTACGTCGAGGCGATGGTCGCGCTGTCCGACGTCGTGAAGGTCAGCGACGAGGACCTCGCATGGCTGCACCCGGGGGTCGCGCCCGCGGAGATCGCCGAGGAGTGGGCGCAGCGGGGGCCTGCGCTCGTCGTCGTGACCCACGGCGGGGACGGTGCGTTCGCGGCCACCGCCGCGGGGGCGCGCGTGCGCGTCGCGGCCCCGCGCGTGACGGTCGTCGACACCGTGGGTGCGGGCGACTCGTTCATGGGCGGACTGGTCGACGGGCTGTGGTCGGCGGGCCTGCTGGGTGCCGACCGGCGCGCCGCGCTGCGGGACGTCGCGGCACCGACCGTCGAGGCGGTGCTGCGCCGGTGCGCGCGCATCGCGGCGGTCACGGTCTCGCGTGCCGGCGCCAACCCGCCGCGCGCGCACGAGCTCGACTGACCCCAGGTCACCGACCGGCCGCGGCGCTCTCCTTCTTCTCGCGCGCCTGCGCCCGCTCGAGCGACGCCTTGCGGTCGGCCTCGTTCTGCGCGTCGATCTCGCGCGCACGGTCGGCGTCGAACGTGAGGTTCTCGCCGGTCTCCGGGTCGAAGACGAGGAGCTTGGCGGGGTCGAACCACAGCGTCGCGGTGTCGCCGTCCCGGATCCGGGACTCCGAGTCGAGCGCGACGACGAGCTGCGTGCGCAGGCCCTCGCCGTCGAGGTCGCGGTCGAGCTCCTCGAGCGTGCCCGCGACCTCGTGGCTCGTCTCGAACGGCACGTAGGCGTACAGGTCGGAGCCGAGCCACTCGGTGACGTCGACCTCGGTGTCGAACGTGTGGCCGGCGTCGCGCTTGCCGTCCTCGAGCAGCGCGGCGTCCGCGAAGTGCTCGGGGCGCAGCCCCACGATGACGACGCCCCGATCACCGATCCGCGAGCGCAGGTCGTCGGACAGCGGGACCTGCGCGAACGGCAGGCGCAGCTCGCCGTCGACGACCTCGCCCGGCAGGAAGTTCATGGGCGGCGAGCCGATGAACCCGGCGACGAACAGGTTGACGGGCTGCTCGTAGAGCCCGCGCGGGGAGGCGACCTGCTGGAGCTCGCCCTTGCGCAGCACCGCGACGCGGTCGCCGAGCGTCATGGCCTCGGTCTGGTCGTGCGTGACGTACACGGTCGTCGTGCCGAGCCGGCGCTGCATGCGGGCGATCTCGGTGCGCATCTGGCCGCGCAGCTTCGCGTCGAGGTTCGACAGCGGCTCGTCGAACAGGAACGCGTTCGCCTCACGCACGATCGCGCGGCCCATCGCGACGCGCTGACGCTGCCCGCCGGAGAGGTTCGCGGGCTTGCGCTGCAGGTGGTCCTGCAGCTCGAGCGTGGACGCGGCGTGCTCGACCTTCGCGCGGATCTCGTCCTCGGTGAACTGGCCCTTGGTGAGGCGCAGCGGGAACGCGATGTTCTCGAACACCGTCAGGTGCGGGTACAGCGCGTAGTTCTGGAACACCATCGCGAGGTGCCGCTCGCGGGGCGCCTTGTCGTTGACGACCTCGTCACCGATGCGCAGCTCGCCGGACGTGATGTCCTCGAGCCCGACGATCATGCGCAGCAGCGTGGACTTCCCGCAGCCGGACGGCCCGACGAGGATCACGAACTCGCCGTCCGCGATGTCGAGGCTCACGCCCTTGACGGCGAGGAACCCGTCGCCGTAGCGCTTGACGATGTCCTTGAGGGTGATGGCGGCCATCGGAAGTCTCCTTGTTCAGCCCTTGACGGCGCCCTGGGTCAGGCCGGACACGATCTGGCGCTGGAACAGCAGCACCAGGATGACGACGGGGACGGTCACGACGACCGCGGCGGCGGAGATCGCGCCCGTCGGCTCCTCGAACTGCGACGCGCCGGTGAAGAACGCGAGCGCGGCGGGGACCGGCCGCGCGGCGGACGTCGAGGTCAGCGAGATGCCGTAGACGAAGTCGTTCCACGCGATGAAGAACGCGATGAGCGCGGTCGTGAACACCCCGGGTGCGGCGAGCGGCACGATCGCCTTGCGGAACGCCTGCCACGGCGTCGCGCCGTCCACCTGCGCGGCCTGCTCGAGCTCCCACGGGATCTGCCGGAAGAACGCGGCGAGGGTCCAGATGGAGATCGGCAGCGTGAGCGACAGGTACGGGATGATCAGGCCCAGCCACGTGTCGTACAGGCCGATGCTGCGCCACAGGTTGAACAGCGGCGTGACGATCGAGATGACGGGGAAGATCGAGACGCCGAGCGCGGTGGTGAGGATGAGCCGCTTGCCGCGGAAGTCGAGCCGCGCGATCGCGTACGCCGCCAGGGTCGCGAGGGCCACGGCGACGAACGTGGCGATCAGCGAGATGCCGATGGAGTTGCGCAGCGCGGGCAGGAACAGGTCCTTCGCGGAGCCGACGAAGATCTGCTCGTAGTTCGTCGTCGTCCACGTCTTGGGCCAGAACGTGCCGAGGTTGAGCTGGCTGGGCAGCTTGAACGAGGTCGCGATGATCGACACGACGGGCAGGAGCGCCCACACCATGACGACGACCGTGATGACGGCCCACCCGACCTTCATGCGGGTCGTGAGCGTGCGCATCAGCCCTCCCCCCTCGCGCTGGCCAGGTCCACCTTGAACAGCTTGATCGCGATGAAGCAGATCCCGATGACGCAGAAGAACAGCAGCACGGAGATCGCGGAGCCGAGGCCGATCTCGAGGCGCCCGATCGACGTGCGGTAGGCCAGCAGGGACAGCACCGTCGTGCCGTTCGCGCCGTTCGTCATGATGAAGACGTTGTCGAAGATGCGGAACGCGTCCAGCGCCCGGAACAGGACCGCGACCATGATCGCGGCCTTCATGTTCGGCAGGACCACGCGCTGCAGCCGCTGCGCCCACGTCGCGCCGTCGACCTCCGCCGCCTCCTCGAGCTCACCGGGGACCTGCGAGAGCCCCGCGAGCAGCAGGAGCGAGATGAACGGCGTGGTCTTCCAGATCTCGGACGCCATGATGACGGCCAGGCTCGTGCCCTGGTGGGCGAACCAGTTGAGGTCCGGGTCGACGCCCGGCACCCAGTCGAACCAGTGGTTGACGAACCCGGAGCTGATGTCGAACGCGTAGAACCACGCGAACGCGGAGACGACCGTGATGATCCCGTAGGGCACGAGGATCGCGGTGCGCAGGACGCCGCGCAGCCGCTGGATCGCGCGGTGCATGACGAGCGCGAGCAGGAAGCCCAGCACGAGCTCGACGAGCACGGTGACGACCGTGATGAGCGCGGTCACCGCGAACGCCTGCCACCACACCGGGTCGCTCAGCACGACGACGTAGTTCTCACCGCCGTTGAACGCACGCTCGTCGGGTGCGGTCAGCCGGTAGGAGAACAGCGAGTCGTAGAACGCCTGCAGGATCGGGTAGATGGTCACCGCGACCATCACGACGAACGCGGGGCCGGCGAGCCACCAGCCGAGCCGCGCCTCGTCCCGCGCGCGGTCGCTCAGGCGCGGCCGCCCGCGCCTGGTCGTGCCCGGGTCCGGGTCCGGTTCGGGGGTGGTCCGGGACCGGGCGTCCGCTCCGGCTCCCGGCGGGATGGACGTGGTCACAGCAGCGCCTCCCCTCGCAGGACGGCGGTGATGAAGTCTGTGGACCGGCGCGGCGTGGTGTCGGGGTCCACGTCGGCCGGGGGGTGCCACGTCTCCTGCAGGCCGGTGGACACCTCGTTGTAGTACGGCGTCTGCGGCCGCGGCGCGGCCTGCTCGAGCGACTCGCGGATGACGTCCGCCATGGGGAACGCCTTCTGCACAGCGGGGTCGTCGTACGCCTTCGTCGACGCGGGCGGGTTGCCGTTCGTCGCGAAGTACTCGGCCTGGTTCTCGGGGGTGACGATGCACTGCGCCGCCTCGAGCGCGAGGTCGACGTGCTCGCTGAACGCGCCGATGCCCAGGCTGATGCCGCCGTACGGCGGGCGGGACCCGGTGTCCGCGTCGACGCGCGGGTACAGCGCCCAGCCGATGTCGTCGACGAGCGACGCGTCGAGCGTGCCGTCCTCGACCGCGGCGTTGGTCGCCGACCACACGAACGGCCAGTTCACCATGAACGAGCCGCTGTCCCGCTGGAAGACCGTCATGGTCGCGTTCTCGTCGGCGGTGGGCAGGCCCGCACCGCCCAGCCCTTCGCGCCCGATCGCGCCGATGATCTCGGCCGCGGCGCGGCCCGCGTCGGACTCGAGCCCGAGCCGCAGCTCGTCGGCCGGGGCCTCGGGGTTCTCCAGCACGTGCCCGCCCGCGGACTCCACCAGCGCGTTCACCCACACCGTGAGCGACTCGGCCTTCGCGCCCTGCACACCGAGGACCTTCCCCTGCTCCTTGGCGGCGTCCATGATCTGCTGCCACGTCACCGGCTCCTTGGCGGGGTCCAGCCCCGCGGCCTCGGCGACCGACTTGCGGTACCAGAGCAGCTGCGTGTTCGCCCAGAACGGGATCGCGACGAGCTCGTCCTTCCACGTCGCACCGTCCAGCGCACCCTGCACCACGTCGGTCGTGACCTTCTGGGCCACGTCCTGCGGGATCGGCGCGAGGAACCCGGGCTCCGCGAGCTCGGGGATGAACGGCGGGTCGAGGCTCATGATGTCGATCGACGAGTCCTTCGCCGCGAGCCGCCGCGCGAGCTGCTCCCGCTGCGACGCCGCGTCACGCGGCAGGACCTCCGTCGCCAGCCGGTACCTGCCGTCCGCCTCCTGGGTGCAGCGCGCCGCGATCTCGACCTGGCCGCCGTTGTCCGGGTTGATGTACCACGTGAGCGTCGGTGGCCCGGACTCGGCCGCGCACGCCGCGAGGGGCAGTGCGACCGCGACCGCGACGACCGCCGCGAGGTTGCGGGTACGTCGACCCACGGTGGCCTCCGTCCGTTGCGCCTCGTCGTGCTGGGTCCTGGGTACACCCCGCGCGGGGCCGCCGCACGTCGAGACCGCGCGGGAGGGTTCGTGGACGTCTTGTGCACGTTCGTCGCGCTGTGCGCGTTCGGTCCGGTGCGCCCGGTGCGAGCGCTACCGTCCTGCTGTGTCGAACTACCTCGGCGCAGTGCTGCGCCGTGACGTCGTCCCCCGCGTCCGCGCGTGGCTCACGGTCCGCGGGTCCGTGGGGTCCGAGCACCGGTTCGTCGACCTCGACGAGCGCACGGTCCTGCTCCTGGTGAGCCGGGACCTCGACGCGAGCCTCGCCCCCGGCCGGTTCTTCCGCGGCACCGCCGTCTCGCCCGAGCACGGCGCGATCGGCTTCGGGCTCGCCGGCTGGCAGGCCATGCCCGCGGGCGCGCACGCCGACCCGCACGGCGTCTCGGGCGAGTTCGTGCTGCTGGAGTGGGACGACGACGCCGTCGTGGCCCGTCGCGACGTGCTCGGCTCGGTCGCGCTCGCCTCGACGACGGGCGACGGGTTCGCCGCGGTGAGCGACTCGCTGCTCGTGCTCGTCGACCTGCGGCGCTGGTTGGGCCAGGGCGTCACCCAGCGCACCGAGGTGCTGCTGGCGCGCACGTTCCCGAACAACTTCGCCTCGCAGCAGATCAGCGAGGAGACTCACGTCGTGGAGGTCGCGTACGCCGCCGCCGGGCGGGGGGTGCGCATCCCGCTGCGTACGCTGCGCGCCGAGCCGGACGGTCCGCTGCTCGCGTCGCGGGTCGTCGACGTCGACCTCGACCCCGTCGAGACGATGCGGGGCGTCGCGACCTTCGTCGCCCGCACGATGACCACGCTCGCGCTGCGCGACGACCTCGACGTCCGTCTCATGCTGTCCGGCGGGTACGACTCGCGCGTGCTCCTGGGCGGTGCCGTGCACGGCGGCGCCGCGCACCGGCTCGCCGTGCACACGCGCGGCGGCTCGGGCAGCCACGACCTGGACGCGCGCGCGGTCGCGCCGATCGCGGAGCACTACCGGCTGCGTCTGAACGCGCCGCGCCTGAGGAGCACCCCGTCGCAGGACGCGGGCCCGCCGCTCGCGCTGCTCGCCTCCACGACGCTCGGCTTCTACGACACCCTCTCGCCGCTGAGCACCGTCCGGCGCGGTGCGATCACCATCAACGGCGTGGGCGCCGAGATCTACAAGGGGAACTGGAAGTGGCGCACCGAGCGCCAGATGTTCGAGCAGACCAACCAGCGCGCGGTGCAGCTCGGGGCCATGCGCGCGCAGGCCGCCAAGGGCATCCGCGCCACCGGCGGCGACCCCCGGTGGGCCGATGCGAGCGAGTTGCTCTACTGCGGCTTCCGCAACGGCATCCACGGCGCCGGCAACTCCATCGCGCTGTCGATGACCGGTCTGCGGCCCCTGCACCAGGTCGCGCTCGCCGCGCTCGGCCACCAGCGCGTCGACGGCCTGCCGCCGCGCGAGCGCCGCGACCGCGCGCGCCTGCGCGGCCAGGGCGAGAACGTCATGGCGGGGCTGCTCGCGCTCATGGACACCCAGCTCGCCGCGATGCCGTACGACCGACCCGACAAGACGCTCGCACCCGACCTGGTCGCGCAGCGGCTCGCGGACCTCGGCGGCCCGCTCGGACCCGAGGCGAAGACCGAGCTGCCCGTGCACGGGTCGCCGTCGGACGTCCCCGCGGGCCCCTCGGCCCTGGGCCTCGGCGTCGCGGAGCATGCGGGGATGGCGGTCGAGATGTCGACCGAGCACCTCATGCGCCTCGCGGAGCGCGGACACGAGTCCGTCGAGCACCCCGCGGTGCGTCCCGCGTACGGGCGGGTCCTCAAGCGTGCGCGCGAGCGGCTGGTCGACAACGGCGAGTCGCCCCGCGACGCGGGCGCGATGCTAGGCAAGCTGCTGACGCTCGCGATGATCGGCTGACCGCCCGGGCGTGAGACCGGCGAGCGGGGACCGCGCGGTTTTGCGACGATGACCGCCGTGACGACACGGATGACTCCCGCCGAGGCCTGGTCCGCGCTCAAGGACGGCAACAACCGGTTCGTGGCAGGCGAGATGCTGCACCCCTCGCAAGGCGTCGACCGACGCGCCGAGGTGACGCAGTCCCAGCACCCGTTCGCGGTGCTGTTCGGCTGCTCCGACTCGCGCGTCGCCGCCGAGATCATCTTCGACCGCGGGCTCGGCGACCTGTTCGTGGTGCGCACCGCCGGGCACGTGCTCGACACCACCGTGATCGGCTCGATCGAGTACGGCGTCGAGGTCCTGGGCACCCCGCTCGTCGTCGTGCTGGGCCACGACTCCTGCGGTGCGGTGGCCGCCGCGACGTCCGCGCTCAACGACGGCACGCTGCCCCCCGGGTTCGTGCGGGCGGTCGTCGACCGGGTGATCCCCAGCATCGTCGGCCTCACGCGCCGGGGCGAGGGCGCCGAGTCGCTCGACGCCGCCACGCTGGGCCACGAGCACGTCAAGCACACCGTGCGCATGCTGCAGGGGTACTCCGTCTCGCTCGCGGACGCCGTCGAGCAGGGCCGGTGCGCGATCATCGGCCTGGAGTACACGCTCACGGACGGCCGCGTGCGCGTCGCCGAGGTCGTCGGCGACGTCGGCGAGCTCTGAGCGCCGCGGCCGGTCGCGCGTGCGGCAGGATGGGCGCATGACTTCTGCGCTTCCCGACGACGCGGTCGAGTACCGGATCGAGCACGACACGATGGGCGAGGTCCGGGTCCCGGCCACCGCCCTGTACCGCGCCCAGACGCAGCGCGCGGTCGAGAACTTCCCGATCTCGGGCTCGCGGCTCGAGCGCGGGCACATCGAGGCCCTCGCACGCATCAAGAAGGCCGCCGCGCGCGCCAACGCCGAGCTCGGTGTGCTGCCCGGCGACGTCGCCGAGGCGATCGCCGCGGCCGCCGACGAGGTCGCCTCCGGCCTGCACGACGCGCACTTCCCGGTCGACGTCTACCAGACGGGCTCGGGCACGTCGTCGAACATGAACACCAACGAGGTGCTCGCGACGCTCGCGACCCTCGCGCTCGGCGCTCCCGTGCACCCCAACGACCACGTCAACGCGTCGCAGTCGTCCAACGACGTGTTCCCGACGAGCGTGCACGTGGCCGCCACCGCGGGCGTCGTGCGCGACCTGGTCCCCGCGCTCGAGCACCTCGCGGGCGCGCTCGGCGCGAAGGCCGACGAGTGGGCCGGGGTCGTGAAGTCCGGGCGCACGCACCTCATGGACGCCACGCCCGTGACGCTCGGCCAGGAGTTCGGCGGGTACGCCGCCGCGGTGCGCTACGGCGTCGAGCGCCTGCAGGCCGCCCTCCCCCGCGCGGCGGAGGTCCCGCTCGGGGGCACGGCCGTGGGCACGGGCATCAACACGCCCGCCGGCTTCCCGCAGCGCGTCATCGAGCTGCTGCGCGAGGACACCGGCCTGCCGCTGACCGAGGCGCGCGACCACTTCGAGGCGCAGTCCTCGCGCGACGGGCTGGTCGAGCTCTCGGGCGCGCTGCGCACGATCGCGGTGTCGCTCACCAAGATCTGCAACGACCTGCGCTGGATGGGCTCCGGCCCGAACACCGGCCTGTCCGAGATCGCGATCCCCGACCTGCAGCCGGGCTCGTCGATCATGCCGGGCAAGGTGAACCCCGTGGTGCCCGAGGCGGTGCTCATGGTCGCGGCGCGCGTCGTCGGGAACGACGCGACGGTCGCGTGGGCCGGCGCGTCCGGGTCGTTCGAGCTCAACGTGCAGATCCCGGTCATCGCGTCGGCGGTCCTGGAGTCGATCCGCCTGCTCGCCAACGCGAGCCGGGTGCTGGCCGACAAGACCGTGGCGGGTCTCGTCGCGAACGTCGACCGCGCGCGGGCGTACGCCGAGTCCTCGCCGTCGATCGTCACGCCGCTCAACCGCGTCATCGGCTACGAGGCCGCGGCGGCGATCGCGAAGCACGCGGTCAAGCGGGGGCTCACGATCCGCCAGGCCGTCGTGGACCTCGGCTACGTCGAGCGCGGCGAGGTCACCGAGGCGCAGCTCGACGCGGCGCTCGACGTGCTGAGCATGACGCGCCCGCCGCAGGGCTGACCCTCGCCCTGGCGCGACCCACCCCGCCTCGGCGGGGGCCGGCCCCGCCGGCCCCCGTCAACGCGCGCCGGAGACCTCCCGCGCGGCGTCCGTCGTGACCGGCCGCGCGTGGGGTCGCACCGCGTGCATCCCGAGCGCGGCCACGAGCCCGAGCACGAGCGCGCCCGCGGTGAGCAGGAGCGTCTGCGCGGTCGCGGCGGCGAAGCCCGTGTGGACCGCGTCGAGCGCGGCCACGCGCACCTGCTCGGCGAGCGCGGCCGGGACCCCGTCGGGCGGGGCGAACCCGGCCGCGCCGTTCGAGAGCGCGGACGGGTCGAGGCGCGCGAACCCGTCGAGGAAGGGCGCACGCACCGCCTCGGGGAGGTCCCGGGCGGCGTCGGCGGCCGCGGCGGGGATCTCGACCGACAGGCGTGACGTGAGCATCGCGACGACGGCCGCCGAGCCGACCACGCCGCCCATCTGCCGCGTGGTGTTGAAGGCGCCCGCTCCCGCACCCGCGGTGCGCTGGTCGAGCCCCGCGGTCGCGGCCGCCGCCAGCGGCGAGAACACCAGGCCGGTGCCGATGCCGAACACCGTCATGGGCACGACCAGCGTCCAGACCGGCGCGTCCGGCCGCACCGCGGCGGCCAGCCACGCGACGACCACGGCGAGGGTCGCGAACCCGGCCGTGACCACCCACTTCGCCGGCACCCGGTCGGACAGCCGTCCTGCGAGCGGCGCGACGACGCCGGACACGAGCGATCCGCCCGCCCCGACGAGCGCGGCCCGCAGCGGCGAGAGCCCCAGCACGAGCTGCAGGTAGATGGTGAACGGGAAGAAGATGCCGGTCATCGAGAACGTCACGGCGGCGCCGGACACGTTCGCGAGCGAGAAGTTGCGCACGTGGAAGAGCCGCAGCGGCAGCAGTGCGCGGTCGCCGATCCGGTTCTGCCACCAGACGAACGCCGCGAGGACCAGCACTCCCGCACCGATCACCAGCCACACCGAGACGGGCCCCCGGATGGTGCCCCAGTCGTAGGACTCGCCCTCCTGCAGCCCGAACACCAGCAGGAACATGCCGACGACCGAGAGCAGGACGCCGACGACGTCGAACGAGCGCGCGTGCGTCGGCAGCGACGGCAGCGTCCGCACCGCGAACCACAGCGCCACGACGCCGACCGGGATGTTGATGAAGAAGATGTACTCCCAGCCCACGGTCTCGACGAGCACGCCGCCGAGCACCGGGCCGGTGATCGTGGCGACGCCCGCGACCGCACCCCACACGCCCATCGCGGCGCCGCGCCGCTCGGGGGGGAACACGCGCGTGATCATCGACATGGTCTGCGGCGTCATGAGCGCCGCCCCGACGCCCTGCACCGCGCGCGCGGCGACGAGCAGGGCGACCGAGTCGGCGAGCCCGCAGACCGCCGACGTCACGGTGAACAGGACGAGCCCGGCGATGAACACCGGCCGCGGCCCGAACCGGTCCCCGAGCCGCCCCGTGACCAGCAGGAGCACCGCGAACGAGAGCAGGTAGGCGCTGTTCACCCAGCCGACCTGCGTGATGCTCGCGTCGAGCTCGCGCCCGAGCGTGGGCACCGCGATGTTCACGATGGTCGTGTCGAGCATGATCATGAAGAACCCGAGGCACAGCGCGGGCAGCACGCTCCACGGGGAGCGCCCGTGCAGGTCGACCTGGCCGGGGGCCGGCGCGGCGGTGGGCCGCGCGGGGCTGGGGTCGTGCGTCATGGGGCCTCTCGGACAGCGCGCGGACGGTGGACGACGCTCGGGGCGGCGACGCGCGCTCGTCGGGGCCCGTCGTCGAGCGTAGGACCAAGGACCCACACATGCGCGCGACCGCCAGAGCCACCCGAACGGGTGACAACCCGGGGAAGTTGCTGTGGGAACCCGACAGAACTCCCCGGTACCCCGCACTCACCCGGACAGAACCCTCGCGGCGTTCGTGGGACCGCTCCCGGGGCCTCTGCGCGCTGGGTTACTGTCGCCCCGCCCGGCCCGCTGCGGACCGGTGACGACGAGGTCGGGAGGTCGACGCGTGGGCTGGAGGTCACGGCTGCTGCTGCGCCGGGCGACGGCGCAGGGCACCCTGCTGCTCGCGGTGCTGACCGTGACCCTCGTGGCGACGACGCTGCTCGGCACGTTCGCGCTGCTGCTCACGGCGAGCGAGACGCGGGCGCCGCAGGTCGCCCTCGAGCGGGTCGACCTGGGGGACACGACGATCGACCTGCGCTCGGTCGTCGGCGGCAAGGACGGGACCAGCGTGGCCGCCGCCGCGCACGCCGCGATGGACGCCATCGTCGGCGACGTCGCGCAGGAGCGGGACGTGTGGACGTCGTCGCCGTGGCTGTCCGTACCCGGCACCGCGGACCCGGTGGACCCGATCGTGTACCTCGCCGACTACCCCGTCGTGCCCGAGCACACGACCCTGCTCGCCGGCGAGTGGCCGACGACCGCGTCCGTACCCGGCTCGTACGCCGTCCCCGTCGCCGTGCCGCAGGACGCGGCCGAGCGCTACGGCTGGGAGCTCGGCGACGAGGTCGCGCTCGAGGGCGTCGAGCTCGGCGCCGACCTGCGCATGCGGGTCGTCGGCGTGTACCGCGCCGAGCCGCCGCGCGCCCTGTGGCAGCGCGACCTGCTCTCGGGCCGCGGCCACGAGCCGTACTTCCCGGTGCCCGGCTCGTTCGGCTCGGTCGTCACCGAGGCGTGGGGCCCGATCGTCGTCGCGCACGACGTGGACGCGATCGTCCCGGGCACCCTCACGCTCGTCGCCAAGCCCGACCTCGGGTCCGCGACACCCGCGCAGCGCGCCGGGCTGCGCGACCGGCTCGAGACCGCCCAGACCGACGCGTACGCGTCCATCCCGGCCGCGAGCGTGCAGGTCAGCACGACGCTCGACCGCACGCTCGACGAGATCGCGGCCACGCTCGCGGTCACGCGGGCGGGCGTGGTCGTCGTCGGGCTCCTGCTGCTCGTCGTCGCCGTCACGGTCCTGCTCATCGCCGCGCGCCTGCTCGCCGAGCGGCGGACCGCGGAGCAGACGCTGCTCACCTCACGCGGGGCGTCCGCACCGCAGCTCGTCGGCCTCGCCGCGCTCGAGGCGCTCGGCGTCGCGCTGGCCGCCGCGCTGCTCGCCCCGTGGCTCGCGCGCCTCGCGTACGGCGCCCTCACGCGCGCCCGCCTGCTGCGCGACGCGGGGCTGGCGACCGACCCCGGCACACCGACGACGCTCTGGCTCACGTGCGCCGTCGCCGCCACGCTGCTCGCCGCCGTGCTGCTCGCGCCCACGCTCCGGCGCCGGGTCTCGGCGGTCGACTCCGAGCAGCAGGAGGTCCGCCAGGACCGTCGCCAGATGTTCGCCCGCTCGGGCGTCGACCTGGCGGTCGTGGTCGTCGCCGGCGTCGCGCTGTGGCAGCTCGTCCGGCACGGCGCCACGGGTCTCGCGGGCTCGCGCGGTCTGGACCCCCTGCTCGTCGCCGCCCCCGCGCTCGTCCTGCTCGCCGGCGGCGTGCTCGCGGGCCGCGTCCTGCCGGTCGTGGCACGCACGGGCGAGGCCGTCGCGCGGCACAGCCGGTCGCTCGTCGCCCCGCTGGCTGCCTGGCAGGTCAGCCGCCGACCGCACCGGGCCGCGGGCGCCGTCCTGCTCGTCACGCTCGCGGTCGCGGTCGGCACGTTCGCGCAGGGCTGGCTCGCGACGTGGCACCTCTCGCAGCGTGAGCAGGCCGAGCTCGCGGTGGGCACCGACCTGCGCGTCGACGAGCTCGGCGGCTCACCGCTCGAGCAGTCGGCGCTGCTCGCGGGGCTGCCCGAGGCGCCCATCACGTCACCCGTCGCCCGGCGGCAGGCGCAGGTCGGCATCGCGACCGGTGCGAGCGCGCTGAGCACCGGGGTCCCGGCCACCCTCGTCGCGCTCGACACGCGGCACGCGGGCGACCTGCTGCGCGGACGGCTGGACGCCGGGTGGCCCGCGGTGACGCGGGACCTCGCGCCCGCGTCCGTCGTCCGCGGGGCACCGCTCCCCGCGGGCACGCGGTCGATCTCGTTCGACGTGCAGGGCTGGCTCGCCAAGCGCATCAAGGGCGCCGAGCTGCGCGTGTCCGTCCTCCTCGCCGACGAGCGCGGCCTTCGCACCACGCTGGACGTCGGCATGCTCGCGCCCACGTCGGGGCGTCCCGTCGAGGAGGCCGTCCCCACGACGTTCACGCTTGACGTGCCCGAGGGCGTCGGAGCCCTGCAGCTCCTCGGCGTCACCATGGACATCCGCCTCGACCCGCTCGCGGTCGACCTCCTCACGCCCGAGAACTGGGAGGTCACGGTCCACGGCATCGTCTCGCGCATGCAGGCGCTCGACGCGGACGGCGAGCCGACGCCCGTCGACCTGGCACGCGCGCAGTGGCGCACGACGTCCCCGTCGACGTGGAACCCGCTCGCGGAGGGCAACCGCCTGGGCGCCACGTGGGTCGAGGCCGGCGCGCTGCACGTGACCGCCGCGACCAACATGGGGCTGGTGCTGCAGGGGTACAGCGCGCTGTACACCACCGCGTTCGAGCGCGAGCCGATCGTGCACGCGATCGTCACGCCCGGCCTGCTGCGCACGCTCACCGCCGAGCCGGACGAGACGCTCGTCGTCCAGGTCGACGGGATCGACGTGCAGGTGCGCGTCGACGCCGTCGTGCCCTACCTGCCGTCGGTGCCCGACGGCGACGCCCTGCTCGTGGACCGGGACGCGCTCACCCGCGCGACCCTCGTCGCCGGCGGTCGGGACGCGCTCACCGACGAGTGGTGGGCCATGGTCGACGACGCGGCCGCACCGGCCGCCGCCGCGGCGGTCGCCCGCTCGGAGCTCGGGACCGCCAGCACGCGCGCGGCAGCCGTCGTCGAGGCGACCGACGGTCCGCTGCGGGTCGGGATCCCCGCCGCGCTGTGGAGCGTCACGCTCGCCGCCGTCGCGCTCGCGGTCACCGGGGTCGCGCTCAGCGCGACCGTCGCGGTGCGCACACGACGGCTCGAGCTGGCCCGCCTGCAGGCGCTGGGCGCGTCGCGCGGCGCGCTGTCCCGCGCGGTGCTCGGCGAGTACGCGCTGCTGGGGCTGCTCGGCACCGTGGCGGGCGTGCTCGTGGGCGCCGCCCTCGTGCGCGTCGTCGGCCCGCTCGTGACGGTCTCGCCACGCGGTCTGGCACCCGTGCCGGGCGTGCTCGTGCAGTGGCCGTGGCCCGCGCTCGCGACGGTCGTCGCGGTGATCGGCCTCGGTGCCACGCTCGCGGTGGTCCTGACCACGCGCGCACTCCTGCGCCGCACCTCCGGCGCGCTCCTGCGACTGGGGGACGAGGGATGAACGTGTCGACTCGCGTGCGGACGGTCGTCGGGGGCGCCCCGCTGCTCGTGCGCCGCCGCGCGCGCACCGATGCGGGCCTGCTCGCGCTCACGGGTGCGCTCGTCGCCGCGCTCGTGCTCGTCGCGCTCCTCGCGCCGCGGCTGGTCACGAGCGTCGCCGACGAGGGCGCGCGCGACGTCGTCGAGCGGGGCCGTCCGGCCACCGACGTCGTCGCACGCGTCTCCGGCGCCGTACCGCCCAAGGCGGGCGTCCGCCCGGACCACGCACCCGACGACCAGCGCAGTGCTGCGCGGACGGTCGCCGCCGGCGTGCCCGCGTCGATGCTCCGCGACCTCGCGGGACCGTCGCTGTCGACGTTCACGTCCGCGTGGACCGGGAACCTGCCCAGCGGCCAGTTCGTCGCACGCGCGGGCTACGTCCTGCCCGCGGACGGCGCCGACCCGGTCCGCTGGGTCACCGGCCGCGCACCCGAGCAGCTCGACGACGTGGTCGTCACCGAGGACCAGTCGCTCGCGAACGTCGAGCGCCGTGTCGAGGTGGGCGTGAGCGTCGACGGCGCCCGCGCGCTCGGCCTCGAGCCGGGCGACGAGGTGCGCGTGACCACCGCGATGGTGTCCCGGCTGACCGCCGTCGTCGTCGGCACGTACGAGGTGACCGACGCCGACGACCCGGTGTGGACCACGCTGCCCGAGCTCGTCCGGGCCATGCCCGCCCCGGGCGGGTCCGCGGACCTCGCCGCCGTCGGGCTGCTCGTCACGGACGCGTCGCTGCCCGACCTGCTCGTCGCCGTCCAGCCGTCGGCGGTGACCACCGACGTGCGCTTCGTCTCGGTCCCCGACCGCATCACGGCGGCGCGGGCACAGGTCATCGCCGCCGAGGTCGCGGCGCTGCGCACCGACCCGCGCCCGCTCCAGCTGCTCGACGCGCGCCAGCCCACGCTCCTGACGTCGCTCGACGACGAGCTGCTCGCCTACCGCGACCGCCTGGCCGGTGCGACCGCGCAGGCGAGCGTCCTGCTCATGGGGATCGTCGCGGTCGGAGGACTCACCGTCCTGCTCGCCGCGCGGCTCATGGTCGAGCGGCGCTCCCGCGGCCTGACGCTCGAACGCGCACGCGGGGCGTCGGTCACGTCCGTGGGCTGGCGCGCGCTGCTCGAGTCCGTGCCCGTCACGCTCGCCGCGACGGCGCTCGCGGTCGCCGCGCTCCTGCTCGTCATGCCGCCGCAGGGCGCGTGGTGGCCGGGCGTCGCGGTCGCGACCGTGGGCGTGGTCGCGCCCGCGCTGCTCGCGGGGGCCCTGGTCCGACGGTCGTGGACCGGCCGACGCGTGCCCGCCAACCGCGCCGACCGTGACCGGCTCGCGTCACGTCGCCGCACGCGACGGCTCGTCGCGGAGCTCACGCTGCTCGCGGTCGCCACCGGCGCGCTGCTGTCCGTCCGCGCGCGCGGTCTGCTGTCGAGCAGCGTCGGCGACGTCGACTGGCTCCTCGCGGCGACCCCCGTGCTGCTGGCCGGCGCCGCGACCGTCCTGACCGCGCACGCCCTGCCGCCCGTGCTGCGCCGCCTGCGGGCCGTCGCCTCGCGCGGCCCCGCGCTCGCCGGGCTGGTCGCCACGGCACGTGCCGAGCGCGCGAGCCGCACCGCGATCCCGCTGCTCAGCGTGACGGTCGCGGTGGCGCTCATGGTGTTCAGCGGCATCACGGTCGCCACCGTGGACCGCGGGCAGGTGCGTGCCGCGGACCTCGTGGTGGGCGGCGACGTGCGGATCGACGGGCCGGTCGGGGACGATGCGTTGGCCGCGCTGCGCGAGCAGGACGGCCTGACGAGCGTCACGGGCTCGCGCACGTGGGTGAGCCGCACGTTCGGCGTGGGCTCGGGCGTGGACGTCACGCTGCTCGCCGTCGACACGGGACCGTTCGAGGCGCTGCGCGCCGCCCGCGGCGAGGGCGGCGCGGGCCTCGCGCGGCTGGCGGACGGCGCGCCGGGGACCGGGGTGCCCGCGCTCGTGACGGCGGACCTGGAGCCCATCGCCGAGACCACCGACCCGCAGGTCTGGGTCACCGAGTCGTTCGTCGCGCTGGACCCGCGCGGCACCACCGACCTGCGGGTCGACGGTGCGCCGACCGTCGTCGTCGACCGCGCCGCGCTCGCCGCGGCGATGGGGATCGAGATCCCCGCCGAGACGACGTGGCTGCTGGGGCCCGGAGCCGACGCCGCCGTCACCGCGACGGCCGTCGAGGGCCTGCCGAACGTGCGCGTGCTGAGCCGCACCGACTGGCTCGACGCGTGGAACACCTCGCCGCTGACCACGGGGCTGCGCACGCTGCTGCGCGTCGCGCAGGGCGCGCTCGCGGTGCTCGCCGTCGTCGCGCTCGTCCTGACCGTCGTGGCGACCGCGCGCGACCGGCGGCGCACGCTGCACGTCCTGCGCACGCTCGGGCTCGACGCGGGCACCGCACGCCGGCTGTCCGCGGGCGAGGCCGCGCCCGTCGCCGTCGCCGGCCTGCTCGCGGGCTGCGCGATCGGCGTCGCGGTGCCGTGGCTGCTCACCGGCGCGCTCGGCCTGTCGACGCTCACGGGCGAGCCCGACGGCACGCGCGTCGCGACGACCTGGGTCCCGTTCGTGCTCGCGGCGGGGGCGCTCGCGCTGGGCCTCGCGGTCGCGGTCGAGGTCGAGGCCCGCACGCGGCGCGACGACGACCTGGCCCTCGGCATCCGGGAGGCGGAACGATGACCACGACGAAGGAGGCGCGATGACGACGACGCTCGACCGGCTCACGCAGGAGGCCGGCGCCCCGGCGTTCGGGCGGGACGCGCTCATCGTGTGCGACTCGCTCGTGCGCATCTACCAGTCCGAGGGCATCGAGGTGCAGGCGCTGCAGGGCCTCGACCTGCTCGTCGAGCCCGGCGAGCTCGTCGCGATCGTCGGCGCGTCCGGCTCCGGGAAGTCGACGCTGCTCGCCGTCCTGTCGGGCCTCGACGTCCCGACCGCCGGGCGGGTGCGCGTCGGCGACTGGGACCTCATGGCCATGACCTCCGCGCAGCGTGTGGCGTACCGCCGCCAGATGGTCGGGTTCGTGTGGCAGCAGACGGCCCGCAACATGGTGCCGTACCTCAGCGCGACCGAGAACGTGACGTTGCCCCTCGCGCTCGCGGGCAGCGGCCGGCGCGAGCGCGAGGCCCGCGCCGCCGAGCTCCTCGAGCTGCTCGGCGTCGGCTACTGCGCGGACCGGCGGCCCGGCCAGCTGTCGGGCGGCGAGCAGCAGCGCGTCGCGATCGGCGTCGCGCTCGCCACCTCGCCGCAGGTGGTGTTCGCCGACGAGCCGACCGGCGAGCTCGACTCCGCGACGTCCGACCTGGTGCTCGAGAGCCTGCGGATGGTCAACCGCGAGCTCGGCACCACGGTCGTCGTCGTGACGCACGACCCGGGCGTGAGCGAGCACGTGCAGCGCACGGTCGCCATCCGCGACGGGCGCACGTCGTCGGAGACGGTCCGCCGCACGCACCTGCGCGACGACGGCACCGAGCACGTGGTGGCCGAGGAGTTCGCCGTGCTCGACCGCGCGGGGCGGGTCCAGCTGCCCGCCGAGTACCGCGAGGCCCTCGAGCTGTCGGGCCGCGTGCGGCTCGCGCTCGAGGCGTCGCACGTGTCCGTGTGGCCCGACCGCCCGCGCGTGGCCCCCACGCAGCCCACCGCCGCGCCCCAGGACGGCACGCACGAGGGAGGACCCCACCGATGAGCGTCGAGACCGCGCAGCAGGGCAAGCACGCCGCGAGCACGTCCGAGCCGATGGTGCTGGTCGACCACGTCTCGCGCACGTACGGCAGCGGGGACGCCGCGGTGCACGCGCTGCGGGACGTCTCGCTGTCGATCTCCCCCGGTGAGCTCGTGGTGCTCGTCGGGCGCTCCGGCTCGGGCAAGACGACGCTGCTGAACGTCGTCGGCGGGCTCGACCGCCCCGACGAGGGGCGCGTGGTCGTCGACGGCCAGGAGGTGTCCCGGCTCGGCGAGCGCGGGCTCGTCGCGTTGCGGCGCGACGTCGTGTCGTTCGTGTTCCAGACGTTCGGGCTCGTGCCCGTGCTGTCGGCGGCCGAGAACGTCGGCGTCCCCCTGCGGCTGCGCAAGATCCCGCCGAAGGTCCGCGACGAGCGCGTGGCGCTGCTGCTCGACCTCGTCGGGCTCGGCGGGCACGCCAACCAGCGACCCGGGGAGCTGTCGGGCGGTCAGCAGCAGCGCGTCGCGATCGCGCGTGCGCTCGCGAACTCGCCGCGCCTGCTCGTCGCGGACGAGCCCACCGGCCAGCTCGACTCGGCCACGGGCGTCGCGATCATGGGGCTGCTGCGCGCGGTCGTCGAGCACGAGCGCACCACGGCCCTCGTCGCGACGCACGACCCGGTCATGATGTCGCTGGCCGACCGGGTCGTGCGCCTGCAGGACGGGGTGCTCACGCAGGACTGAGCACAAGACTGAGCACAGGTCTGCGCCCGGGGTCGGGCGTCGGGCTCAGACCTCGATGCCCTCGAGCAGCTCCGTGACGAGCGCCGCGACGGGCGACCGCTCCGAGCGGGTGAGCGTCACGTGCGCGAACAGCGGGTGGCCCTTGAGCGCCTCGATCACCGCGGCGACACCGTCGTGCCGACCCACGCGCAGGTTGTCGCGCTGCGCGACGTCGTGCGTGAGGACCACGCGCGAGCTCTGCCCGATGCGCGACAGGACGGTGAGCAGCACGTTGCGCTCGAGCGACTGCGCCTCGTCCACGATCACGAACGCGTCGTGCAGCGACCGGCCGCGGATGTGCGTGAGCGGCAGGACCTCGAGCAGGTCGCGGTCCATGACCTCCTCGACGACCTCGCGTGAGACGAGCGCGCCGAGCGTGTCGAACACGGCCTGCGCCCAGGGGTTCATCTTCTCGGCCTCGGAGCCGGGTAGGTAGCCGAGCTCCTGACCGCCGACGGCGTACAGCGGTCGGAACACCATGACCTTGCGGTGCTGCCGGCGCTCGAGGACGGCCTCGAGCCCCGCGCACAGCGCGAGCGCGGACTTGCCCGTCCCGGCGCGACCGCCGAGCGAGACGATGCCGATCTCCTCGTCGAGCAGCAGGTCGATCGCGATGCGCTGCTCGGCGGAGCGGCCGTGCACGCCGAACACGTCCCGGTCGCCGCGCACGAGCGCGACGTGCTTGTCCGCGGTCACGCGCCCGAGCGCGGACCCCCGGGGCGAGTGCAGCACGAGGCCGGTGTGGCACGGCAGGTCCCCCGGGGCGGCCGTGCCGAACCCCGGCTCCGACGAGGAGGGGACGACGTCCGCGAGCGGGAGCGACTCGTGCTCCCACAGCTGGGCCATCTGCTGCTCGGTGAGGTCGAGCGCGTCCATCCCCGTCCAGCCGGACTCGACCGCGAGCTCGTGGCGGTACTCCTCGGCGCGCAGCCCCACCGCGGAGGCCTTGACCCGCATGGGCAGGTCCTTGGAGACCACGGTCACGTCCCGGCCCTCGGCGGCGAGGTTCGCCGCGACCGCGAGGATCCGCGTGTCGTTGTCACCGAGCCGGAAGCCCGCGGGCAGCACGGTCGGGTCGGTGTGGTTGAGCTCGACGCGCAGCGTCCCGCCGAGGTCGCCGATGGGCAGCGGCTCGTCGAGGCGGCCGTGCTGGACGCGCAGGTCGTCGAGCAGGCGCAGCGCCGAGCGGGCGAAGTACCCGAGCTCCGCGTGGTGCCGCTTGCCCTCGAGCTCGGTGATGACGACCACCGGCAGGACCACGTCGTGCTCCGCGAAGCGGTACATCGCCCTGGGGTCGGACAGCAGGACGGACGTGTCGAGGACGTGGGTCCGGCGGGCGTCGTCCTGCCCGGCCGGCTCGGGTCCGGTGGGGCCCTGCTGAGCTGCGCTGCTGACCACGGCGTGCTCCCTCCGGCGCTACGTGCGCCGCAGAAGGCGTCGCGCTCCGGTGTCCCGCACGCGGGGGTGCGGGGGCCGGCTCGCGGCGGCGGGACGAGGGCGGTCCGACCCTGCGAAGGGCCGGGTCCGGCCCTCCTCCCGGAGCGGATGCTCCATGGGCTAGGCCTCCCGGGGACGCCGGGGCGACGTCCTTGTGGTGACGCTAACCCCGGCCGCGCGCGGGTCGCAGGCTCGACGCGCCGTCCGAGACACGAAGTTCACCTGCACCTCGCCGGGCGTCCACCCGGCGGGGTGACGGCGCCGCGGGAGGCCCGCTCGTGGCGGGTCGTCCGGGGCAACCGCGAGCGCGCGTCAGCGCCCGAGCCGCCGTTCCCGGACCGCGTAGTCGCGCACCGCGCGCAGGAAGTCCACGCGCCGGAAGTCCGGCCAGTACGCCTCGCAGAAGTAGAACTCCGAGTGCGCCGACTGCCACAGCAGGAACCCGCCGAGCCGCTGCTCGCCCGAGGTGCGGATGACGAGGTCCGGGTCCGGCTGCCCTTTGGTGTACAGGTGTGCGGCGATGTGCTCGACGTCGAACGACTCCGCCATCTCGTCGAGCCCGAGGCCCTTGTCGGCCGCGTCCCGCAGGTAGGCGCGCACCGCGTCGGCGATCTCGCGGCGGCCCCCGTAGCCCACGGCCACGTTGACGTGCAGCCCGACGACGTCGCGCGTCGCCTCCTGCGCGTCGCGCAGGGCCTGGGCCGTGTGCTCGGGCAGCAGCTCGAGCGAGCCGACCGCCTGCACGCGCCAGCGGCGGGTCGCGGCGAGCTCGCGCACCGCGTCGTCGATCACGACGAGCAGGCCCTCGAGCTCGTCGGCGGGGCGGTTGAGGTTGTCGGTGGACAGCATCCACAGCGTGACGACCTCGACGCCGACGTCCTCGCTCCAGGCGAGCACCTCGCTGATCTTGTCCGCGCCCGCGCGGTACCCGCCGTGCGTGGACTTGCCGGTGGACCGCGCCCAGCGGCGGTTGCCGTCAAGGATCACGCCGACGTGCCGCGGCATCCGGTCCGAGGGCAGCGACGCGGCGAGGCGGCGCTCGTACAGCCCGTACAGCGGATGGGGCAGGCGCACGCGCTCTCCTGTCGCGATCGGTACCGGCCGGGCTCGCGCCCGGCGGGTGCGGCGTGGTGTGCCGGCGCGGTCAACCGTACTCGTCCGCCGATGTGCGTGAGGCAGGATCGTCCGTGCGGCGCAGACGGTCGACACCGCTACCTACGGGGCCGTAACCTACGGGGTCGTAGGTTCCCGACCACGAACGCGAGGCACCATGGCCAGCACCCCCGCCCCCAGCGGCACCTCGGGCGTCGCACGCGCGGTCGAGCAGGTCGCCGCGACCGTCAAGCCGCTCCTGCGGGGCTGGATCCACGCCGGCGTCTCACCGTTCGTGCTCGCCGCGTCGATCGTGCTCGTCGCGCTCTCCCCCACGCCCGCCGCCCGGTGGTCCACCGCGGTCTTCGGCCTGTCGGCCGTCATGCTGTTCGGCACCAGCGCGGTCTACCACCGCGGCACCTGGTCGCCGCGCGTCGCGGGCGTGCTGCGCCGCCTCGACCACACCAACATCTTCCTCATCATCGCGGGTACCTACACGCCCCTGGCCGTGCTCCTGCTGCCCGCCACGACCGCCCGGAACCTGCTCATCGCCGTCTGGGCCGGCGCGCTCGTCGGGCTGCTCGCCCGCGTGTTCTGGCTCTCCGCGCCCCGATGGGTCTACGTGCCCGTGTACGTGATCCTCGGATGGGTCGCGGTCGCGTTCCTGCCGCAGTTCTACCGCGAGGGCGGCGCGGCGGTCCTGTGGCTCATCGCCGCCGGTGGCCTGGCCTACACCGTGGGCGCGGTCGTCTACGGCACCAAGCGCCCCAACCCCAGCCCGCGGTACTTCGGGTTCCACGAGATCTTCCACGCGCTGACCGTCATCGGCTTCACGTGCCACTACATCGCCGTGTCGATCGCGAGCTACTCGCTGCGCTGACCCGCCGGCACCACCGCGTACCGTCGGTTGGCGAGCGACGGGTTCGCCTCGCGCACGCCGCGCAGCTCGACCGGGTCCAGGTCGACCGTGCGGATCGACGGCTCGTCGTCGAGCTCGAGGCCCACCACGCCGTCCGGCCCCACGACGAGCGAGCGCCCCACGACGCCCTTGCCCGCCATGCCCACCGCGACGACCGCGGCCGTGTTCTCGATCGCACGCGCCGTCGCGAGCGTGCGCCAGTGCATCGCCTTGAGCGCACCGTCCGCCCACGCCGCGGGCACGACGAGCACGTCCGCACCCGCGTCCACCACCCGCCGCGCCGACTCCGGGAACCGCAGGTCGTAGCACGTCAGCACGCCGAACCGCACGCCCGCGACGTCGAGGACGAGCGGGTGCGCGTCCGCCGGGCCCGGCCGCAGCCGGTCGGACTCGCGGCTGCCGAACGCGTCGTACAGGTGCACCTTGCGGTACGTCCCGACGAGCGCGCCCGTGCCGTCCACCGCGACCACGACGTTCGCCGCGCGCGGGTCCTCGTCGTCGCCCGGGACCGTCACGCCCGCGAGCGCCGCGACGCCCGTGGCTGCCGCCCGCTCCCGCAGCGCTGTCACGTACGGGCCGTCGAGCGGCTGGGCGTGCTCGGCGCCCACACCGCCCGGGTCGAACGCCGAGGCGTACTCGGGCAGCACCAGCACGTCGGCCCGGACGTGGTGCGCCTGCGCGAACGCGTCACGGAGGACCACCACGTTCGCCGCCGCGTCCGCCGACGCCGCGACCTGGGCGATCGTCACACGGACCGCGGGCCGCCGCGGCGGTTCGGGGCGCTCGCTCACCGCGTGCCGTCGGTCGCGTCGTCCGGCTCGCTCGTGCCGTCCGCACCGCGCTCCCGCGCCGCGGCCTCGGCGGCCTCGTCGGCCTCGAGCTGCTTGGCGCGCCGGTCGACGACCCGCAGGTGGCGCGTGAGGGACAGGAACAGCAGCACCGCGACCGCAGCGAGCCCGAACGTGAAGACGAAGCCCAGGAAGCCCGGTGAGCCCCCGGTGGCCGCGGTGACGGTGGGGCTGGGGCTCGGTGCGGGCGTGGCGGCCAGGACCAGCGCCAGCGTGTCCAGCGCGTTCATCGACCCGTCCCCGTCGTCTCGTCGGCCGGCTCGAGCGAGCCGAGCGGCTGCACCGAGATCCCTGCGAACAGGTCGTGCTCCGGGAGCGTGACCGGCACGCGCGACTCCGCGAGCTCGTACTCCTCGGTCGTCCAGTGCGCGAGCTCGACCTCGCGCGGGACCGCGAAGAAGAAGCCCTCGGGGTCGATCTGCGTGGCGTGCGCCCGCAGCGCCGCGTCCCGCCGGTCGAAGTACGCCGCGCACTCGATGCGCGTCGTCACCTCGCGCTCCGGGATCTCCCGCGCCTGGCGGGACTCGATCCAGTCCCCGAACGGGGACTCGCCGCCCGCCTCCAGGATCGCCTCGTGCATCGCGCGCAGACGCGCGAGCGAGAAACCGTGGTTGTAGTACAGCTTGAGCGGCGCCCACGGCTCGCCGTGGCCCCGGTAGCGCTCGGGGTCGCCCGCGGCCGCGAACGCCTCGGCGGCGACCCGGTGGCACATCACGTGGTCGGGGTGGGGGTAGCCGCCCGTCGGGTCGTACGTCGTCATCACGTGCGGCCGGAACTCGCGCACCACCTCGACCAGCGGCGCGCTCGCGTCCTCGAGGCCCACGAGCGCGAAGCACCCCTCGGGCAGCGGCGGCAGCGGGTCCCCCTCGGGCAGCCCCGAGTCGACGAAGCCGAGCCAGCGCTGCCGCACACCGAGCGCGGCCGCGGCCGCGGCCATCTCGTGCCGGCGCACCTCACGCATGCCCTCGATGCCGCCCGGCACCTCGCCGTAGCGCTCGTTGAGCACGTCGCCGCGCTCGCCGCCGGTGCACGTCACGACGAGCACCTCGACCCCCTCGGCGGCGTACCGTGCGGTGGTCGCCGCACCCTTGCTCGACTCGTCGTCCGGGTGCGCGTGCACCGCCATCAGGCGCAGCGGCTCACCCGCGGCGTCGGTGCGGCGCACGAACGCCGACCCGGCGGGAGCGCTCGGGGACGAGGTGTCGGACACGTTCTGGGGGCGCCGTGGTTCGGCGGGCAGCTCGGGCACGGGACAATGATCGCGCACGGCACCCACGAACCCGGAACCGGTCCGCCGACCACACAGGAGGAACCCCCGTGGCCAGCACGCCCGCCGCGAGCCCCACGCCGCCCGCGGGACGCTACGGCGACGACCCCGACGAGCGCTCGCGCGTCCCGTGGCTCGTCACGGTCGTGCTCGCCGCCCTCGTCGGCGCGGTCGTGGTGGGCTGGATCGGCATCAGTGCGCTGCGCGACCCCGTGCAGTGGAAGACCATCGGGTTCTCGGTGCACGGCGCGGACACGGTCGACCTGACGTTCGAGGTCACCAAGGACCCGGAGAGCACCGCCTCGTGCCGCGTGCGTGCGCTGTCGCAGTCGTACGCCGAGGTCGGCGTCAAGGACGTGCAGATCGGCCCGGGCGCCCGCACCCAGCGCGTCACCGTCGTCATCCCCACCGCGGAGCTCGCCGTGAGCGCGAGCGTGCAGACGTGCGACCCCGTCGAGGACGCGCCGGACGCCCCCTGACGCGACCGCTTGCTATCCTGGGCGTTTCGCACGCCGCCCACGCCTCGTCGCGTCCGGCCCGCTCCCAGCGCGGCACGGCACGACGAACCGGGACCGGACGGTCGACGCGACCGGACGGAACGGCGACACCCCGCCCCAGACACCGCCGACCGGTGACGCCTGCGGCCTCGAGCCGTGGGGTCACGGAGGGCGCCGACGGGACGCACCAGGAAGCAGGAAGGAGCGATCGTGACCGACACGACTGCGGCCACTTGGCTGACGCAGGAGGCCTACGACCGCCTGAGCGCCGAGCTCGAGGACCTCAAGGGCCCCCGCCGGGACGAGATCACGCAGCGCATCGCCGCGGCGCGTGACGAGGGCGACCTCAAGGAGAACGGCGGCTACCACGCCGCGCGCGAGGAGCAGGCGAAGAACGAGGCCCGCATCCGCGAGCTCGAGGCGAAGCTCCGCACCGTGCAGATCGGCACGCCGCCCGACGACGGTGTCGTCGAGCCGGGCATGGTCGTCACGGCCGTGGTCGCGGGCGACGAGGAGGTCTTCCTCCTGGGCTCGCGCGAGATGGCCGGCACGACGGGCATCCAGGTCTTCTCCCCCACCTCGCCGCTCGGTGCGTCGATCCACGGCAAGTCCGTGGGCGACACGACGAGCTACGCCGCGCCGAACGGGCGCGAGATCGAGGTGACGATCGTCGCCGCGAAGCCCTTCGAGGGCTGAGCAGCACCACGACGGGCGCGTCCCCCGGGTCACCACCCGGGACGCGCCCGTCGTCGTCCCGCCGCCGCGCGCGAGCCGGCCCGCGCGGAGCGGTCAGTCCGTGAGCCGGTAGCCGGCAGCGCGCAGCGCGTGCTGCACCGCCGCGCAGTGGTCCGGTCCCTTCGTCTCGACCTGCACCTCGACCGCGACCTCGTCGACCGCCAGCTCGGTCTGCGTGCGCACGTGCGAGACGTGCATGACGTTCGCCCCCGTGGCGGCCAGGTCGTTGAGCAGCCGCGCGAGCGAGCCCGGACGGTCGTCGATCCGCACGTGCAGCCACAGGAACCGGCCCGCCGACGCGAGACCGTGCCGCACCACGCGCAGCAGCACCTGCGGGTCGATGTTTCCGCCCGACAGGATCGCGACCACGGGCCCGGCCAGGTCACCGGGCGGTGCGGCCATGAGCGCGGCGACCGCGGCCGCACCCGACGGCTCGACGAGCAGCTTCGCGCGCTCCGCGACGAGCAGGAGCGCGCGGGACAGGTCCTCCTCGGACACCGTGCGGATCTCGGTGCGGGTGCGGGCGAGCACCTCGAACGGCACGTCGCCGGGCAGGCCGACCGCGATGCCGTCCGCCATGGTGCGCAGCTCGGGCGCCCTGGTCGGGACGCCTGCGGCGAGCGACGCGGGGTACGCGGCCGCGTGCGCCGCCTGCACGCCGACCACGCGCACGTCGGGGCGCAGCTCGGCGAGCGTCGCGACGACGCCCGCCGCGAGCCCCCCACCGCCGACCGGCACGACGACGGTCGCGACGTCCGGCACCTGCTCCACGATCTCGAGGGCGATCGTCCCCTGGCCGACGACGACGTCGCGGTGGTCGAACGGGTGGATCAGCGCCGCTCCCGTGACCCGTGCGTGCTCGCGCGCGTGCACCAGCGCGTCGTCGACGCTCGACCCGACGAGCTCCACGCGGGCGCCGTACTCGCGCGTCGCCGCGATCTTCGGCAGCGCCGCGTCGGTCGGCATGAACACCACGGCGTCGATGCCCAGCAGCCGCGCGGCGAGCGCGACGCCCTGCGCGTGGTTGCCCGCCGACGCCGCGACCACGCCCCGCCGGCGCTCCTCGTCGGACAGGCCCGCCATCCGCACGTACGCCCCGCGGATCTTGAAGGACCCGGCGCGCTGCAGGTTCTCGCACTTGAGCAGCACGGGCGTGCCCGCGAGCTCGGACAGCGCCCGGCTCGTCTCGACCGGGGTGCGCTCCGCGACCCCGTCGAGCAGCGCGGCCGCCTGCCGGACGTCCTCGAGCCAGGTCATCGCCCGCCGTCCCCGGACGGACCCTCGTGCGCGGCATCGTCGTGCGCGGCATCGCCCTGCGCGGCATCGTCGTGCGACGTCTCGTCTCGCGCCGGGTCGCCGGACGCGTCCTCGAGGTCCGTCGCCGCGCCCTCGTGCGGCCCGACGGCCGCCTCGCCACCCAGCTCCTCCTGGTGGGCGAGCTGCGCGACGGCGCGGTCGATCGCCGGGTGGCCCACGGGTCTGAGGAGCACGTGGTCGTCGTGCCCCAGCTGCGGGAACTTGTCGTGCCCGTGCAGGTACAGCACGACGGTGTTCAGCACCGCGACGATCGGCACCGCGAACAGCGCACCGAGGATGCCCGCCATGAACGAGCCCGCGGCCACCGCGAGCAGCACCGCGACGGGGTGCAGCGACACCGCGTGACCCATGAGGAACGGCTGCAGGACGTGCCCCTCGAGCTGCTGCACGGCGAGCACGATCGCGAGCATGATCAGCGCGACCACGGGCCCCTGGGTGACGAGCGCGACGAGCACCGCGACCGCACCGGTGACCACGGCACCGACCACGGGGACGAACGACCCGAGGAACACGAGGATCGCGAGCGGGAACGCGAGCGGCAGCTGCAGGATCGCCGCACCGATCCCGATGCCGACCGCGTCGACGGCCGCGACGAGGATCTGCGTGCGCGTGTAGGCGCCGAGCGTCACGACCCCGCGCCGCCCCGCCTGGTGCACGTGCTCGCGCGTGCTGCGCGGCAGCAGCCCGACGAGCCACGACCAGATCTGACGGCCGTCGTGCAGGAAGAAGAACGTGCAGAACAGCGTGATGATCGCGCCCGCGAGCACGTGGCCGATCGTCACGGTCGCGTGCAGCGCTCCGGCGACGAGCGTGTCGCTGTTGTCCGCGGCCGCCTGCCGCGCCTGCTCGACCCACCCCTGCACGTTCTCGGTCGAGATCTGCAGCGGACCCGTGGCGAGCCAGTCGAGCAGCGTGTCGACACCCTCCTGCGCCTGCTGCCACAGCTCCGCGATCCCCAGCACCACCGAGCGCCCGGCGAGCACGAGCAGCCCCAGCACGAGCACGACGAGCGCGCCGAGCGACACGCCCGCCGCGGCGGCCCGGCTCATGCGCGCGCGCCGCTGCAGCCACGTGCTGAGCGGCTGGAGCAGCACGGTCAGCAGCAGCGCGACCGCGACGGGCACGACGACGAGCTTGAGGTACGCGATCGCGGCGACGCCCACCGCGAGCGCGGCCGCGATGAGCAGCAGCCGCCACGACCACGCGGCGGCGCGCTGCACGGACATCGGGACGGCGTCGGCGGCGCGCGGCGCCGCGGGCCCAGGAGCGTTCACCGCCCCAGGCTACGGTCGCGGGCGGGCCCGCATGCGCCAGGAACACTCCGGCCGACCGCGCGGTTGTGCCACCTGCGAGGGCGCGCCCCGCGCAGCACCCGGCGCGCGAGGCCGGCGCCCCGTCGAAGGAGACCCGCGATGGGATGGCTCTTCGGATCCGCGATCCGCACCACGATGGTCGAGCCCGAGCGCGCGCTCGTCGGCCGCGACCGGTACGCCTACACCGTGCCCGGGACCCACGTGGTCCTCGGGACGCCGCTGCAGGGCCCCTGGCCGCAGGGCACCGCGGTGATCCACCTGGCCCTCGGCTGTTTCTGGGGCGCCGAGAAGGAGCTGTGGCAGCTCCCCGGTGTCGTCACGACGGCCGCCGGCTACCAGGGCGGCTTCACGCCCTACCCCACGTACGACGAGGTCTGCACGGGCATGACCGGGCACACCGAGACCGTCCTGGTCGCGTACGACCCCGCGGTCCTGCCGCACGACGAGCTGCTGCGGCACTTCTGGGAGGCGCACGACCCGACGCAGGGCTTCCGCCAGGGCAACGACGTCGGCACCCAGTACCGGTCGGCGGTCTTCACGACGACGCCCGAGCAGGCGCAGGCCGCGCACGCCACGCGTGACGTCTTCGCGCCGAGGCTCGCGCGCGCGGGGTTCGGGGACATCACGACCGAGATCCGCTCCGCCGACGAGGCCGGCCCGTTCTACTACGCCGAGCCGTACCACCAGCAGTACCTGGTCAAGAACCCGAACGGCTACTGCCCGGTCCACTCGACGGGCGTGAAGTGCGACTGACCTGACCCCGGCCGGCGGCCCTCGGGCCGCGGTCCGACCGCAGGGTGGGCGGTGCTGTCTCCCCCCGGAACACCGCCCACCCGCGGCGCGCGCGTGGCTCCCCCTGAACCCGCGCTGCGACGAGGGCCTTGCGACGACCAGACGCACACCGTTGTGCGACCCAGCGAGCTGCTGCGGCCACGAGGCGATCGGTCGACCTGGTCAGAAGGTACGAGTCCGCGCGAACGGTGTGAACCCGGCGTCCACGTGGCGTCGGACCGCAGTCCAACTTCTCCTCAGGGCTCGACCGCCGTGGGCCGGTCGTCCACGGCCGCGACATGGTCGCTGTGACCGAGCGGCTTGTCCGGCGCGACCACGTCCCGTACCCGGCGCTTGAGCTCGGTGATCTCCGGGAACCCGCCGTCGCGCCCGCGGTCCCACAGGACCACCGGGGCGTGCTCGTCGTCGGGCGCCGGGGCAGGACCCTGCCCCGGCCATGCCTCGACGACGAACACGCCACCGGTCCCCGGACGCAGCGCGACCTCGTCCACCTCGCGGTGGAAGGTCGTCAGCAGCTCCTGGGCGTACCAGGCCGCACGCAGCAGCCAGCGGCACTGCGTGCAGTAGGTGATGACGACGCGGCTCAGCGCGACGTCCGCACGATGTCGACCACGAAGACGAGCGTGTCGCCGCCCTTGATGCCGGCCTGCGGCACGCCGCGGTCGCCGTAGCCGAGGTGCGACGGGATCGACAGCAGCACGCGGCTGCCGACCTGCTGGCCGACGAGGCCCTCGTCCCACCCTGCGATGACCGCGCCGACGCCGATCGGGAAGCCGATCGACGAGCCTCGGTCGTACGAGTTGTCGAACACCCCGCCCTGCCAGGACTGGCCGAGGTAGTGGACCTCGATGTCGTCGCCCGCCTCGACCAGCTCGCCGTCGCCCCGGCTGAGGACCTGGACCTCGAGCTCACCGGACGGAGCCGCGGCGGGGAACGTGAGGGTCGGCTTCTGGCCGAACGAACCCGAGACCTCGGGCAGGGCAGCAGTCATGGAGGAACCTCCGGTGGGATCAGGTGGGATCAGGTGGTGCGAGCGCCCGGTAGCGGACGCCCGCCCATCCTCGCGCATACCGCCGACACGGGCATCACGTCGTCCAGCCGCAGGCCGTGTCGTCTGCGAGGGTTGGACGCGTGACCGAGATCGCCGACGCCGCGCCGCCCGTCACACGCGCGCACGTGCCCCCGCTGCACGCGCTCGCGGCGCTGCTCGTGTGCGGGTCGGCCGTGCTGCTGTTCGCGGTGCACGTGCGGCCGCTGGCGTACGTGCCGCTCGTCGTCGGCGTCGCGCTCGGCCTCGCCGTCGACCGCGTGCTCGGCCGGGACCTGCTGCTCGTCGCGGTCGGCATGAGCATCGTCAGCGCGATCCCGCTGGCCGCGGACCTGTCCGACGCGGGCATCGCACGGTTCGCGGTGGCCCTGTCGCTCGCGGTCGTCGTCCCGTACGTCCTGTCCCACCGCGTGTTCGGCGACGACGTGATCCGCTTCCCGTGGCGCACCGGGCAGCGCTGGACGCGGTTCCAGTGGGGGTACCTGCTCGTCGTCGTCGCCGCAGGGTACCTGCTGCTGCCGTTCTACTTCCTGACCTCGGGCGCGTACCGGAACTGGCCCACCGTCCAGGCGCCCGACGAGATCGCGCGGCTGTTCGTCGGCGTCAACGCGGTGGGCACGTGGGACGAGCTGTTCTTCATCTGCACCGTGTTCGCGCTGCTGCGCCGGCACTTCCCCGTGTGGCTCGCGAACCTGCTGCAGGCCACGGTGTTCGTGTCGTTCCTGTGGGAGCTCGGCTACCGGTCCTGGGGGCCGCTGCTGACGGTCCCGTTCGCGCTCATCCAGGGCTGGACGTTCAGCCGCACCAAGTCGCTGACGTACGTGCTCGTCGTGCACCTGCTGTTCGACGCCGTGGTGTTCATGGTGCTCGTGCACGCGCACTCGCCGCACCTGTTCGACATCTTCGTCACCGCGCCGCGGTGACGCCCGCACACCCGACGACGTCCGCACCGGAGCGCCGATGACCCTCACCACCTGGGCGGGCAGCCACACGTTCAGCGGCGGGCCGCTGCTGCGCCCGACGAGCGTCGAGGAGGTCGCCGACGTGGTCGCGGCCGTCTCGCGCGCTCGCGGGCACGTGCGGGCGCTCGGCTCGCGTCACTCGTTCCACGACCTCGCGGACGGCCCCGGCACGCTCGTCGCGCTCGACCGGCTCGACCTCCCCGTCGACCTGGTGCCCGACGACCCTGCGGGCCCCTACGCGGTCGCCGGTGGCGGCGTGCGGTACGGCGAGCTCGCGCGCACGCTGCACGCCGCGGGCTGGGCGCTGCACACCATGGCGTCCCTGCCGCACATCGCGGTCGCCCGGGCGCCGACCCGGCGGCGTGCACGCAGCAGGGCGCCGTCCCCGGGCCGTGGCACGAGCGGCTGCCGCACTTCCGGCTCGAGCACACCCCGTCCGCGGGCGCCGAGCTGCAGACCGAGTACCTTGTGCCGCGCGAGCATGCCGTCGCGGCGATCGAGGCGATGCGCGGGCTGCGCGACGTGATCTCACCGTTGCTGCTGGTCAGCGAGATCCGCACCGTCGCGGGCGACGACCTGTGGCTGTCCACCGCGCACGGCGGGCCCCGGGTCGCGCTGCACCTGACGTGGCAGCCGTGGCGCGAGCAGGTCGAGGCGGCGCTGCCGGTGATCGAGGATGCGCTCGCGCCGTTCGCCGCACGTCCGCACTGGGGCAAGCTGTTCGCCGACCGCGACCGCCGGCTCGCGGAGCTGTACCCCCGCTGGGACGAGATGCGCGCGCTCGTCGCACGCCGCGACCCGGACGGCGTGTTCGCCAACGACTTCCTGCGTCGCTGCGGTCTGCGCGCCGAGCCCTGACGCGTCCGTCAGTCGACGAGGTCGCGCAGCCAGCGCAGCTGGCGGTCCAGCTGGAAGCCCTGGCCGCCCTCGTGGCGGTTGAACTCGTACACCTCGATGTCGGTGCGCGGCCGCTGCGCCGCGAGCCCCGCGTAGTGGTTGTACGCCGCGAAGACGGTCGAGGGCGGGCAGATGTCGTCGCGCAGCGCGACGCTGAACAGCGCGGGCGCCGTCGCACGGCGCGCGAGGTGCACGCCGTCGACGTAGGACAGCGTGCGGAACACCCGCTCGGTGGAGCCGCGGTGCACCGCGAGGTACTGGACGAGCTCGCCGTACGGGAAGCCGTCCGTGATGTCGACCGCGCGGCGGATGTGGCACAGGAACGGGACGTCGGGCATCACCGCGACGAGCCCGTCCGACAGGCCCGCGGCGGCGAGCGCGAGGCCACCGCCCTGGCTGCCGCCCGTGACCGCGACCCGTGCCGGGTCGACGCCCGGCAGTGCGCGCACCGCGTCGACCGCGCGGACCGCGTCCGTCATGATCCGGCGGTAGTAGTACCGCTCCGGGTCCTCGACGCCACGCGTCATGACGCCGGGCGCGGCCGGGCCCGAGCCCGCCTCGTCGGGCGTGTGCGCGCCGCTCCCCCACGTCGAGCCCTGGCCGCGCGAGTCCATGACCAGGTGCACGAACCCGGCGGCGGCCCACGCGAGGCGCTCGTGCGCGAACCCGCGGCCACCGCCGTAGCCGATGTACTCGACGACCGCGGGCAGCGCGTCGCCCTGCGACCCTGCGGGTCGCGTGACCCATGCCTTCACCGGCTGACCGTCGAAGCCCGCGAACGTCACGTCCGTCGTCTCGACCAGCCGCAGACCGGTGTCCTGCGGCCGGGCGTCGAGCAGGACGTCGTGCCGACGCGCCTGGGTGAGCGTGCGGGACCAGAAGTCGTCGAGGTCCGCGGGTTCGTCGAGCTCCGGAAGGTAGCGCTCGAGCTCTGGCAGGGGGAGGTCGAAGAGAGCCACCCGCCGACCCTAGCGAGGTCGACGGGTGGCTCCGTGTCAGGTGTGCGGCGCGCCGGGTCGCAGCCGGCGTCCCCGCGTCAGTTCCGGAAGATCGCGAGGATCCGCAGGATCTCGAGGTACAGCCAGACGAGGGTCACGATGAGGCCGAAGGCCGCGGCCCAGGCCATCTTGCGCGGGGCGCCGCCCTCGACGCCGCGCTTGATCGCGTCGAAGTCGACGATGAAGCTCGCGGCCGCGAGACCCACCGCGAACAGGCCGACGAGGATGCCCAGACCGCCGCTGCGCAGCGGGCCGAAGTCGCCGCCGCCCACGCCCGCGATCATGAGGACCACGTTGAGCAGCGAGAACACCAGGTAGCCGACCATCGCGAGGACGAGCCAGCGCGTGAACTTCGGCGTGACGCGGACCTTGCCGGACTTGAAGACGAACAGCGCGCTGGCCGCGACCGCGACGGTGCCGAGCACGGCCTGGCTCACGATGCCGGGGTACGCCGCCTCGTAGAACGCGCTGATGCCGCCCAGGAACACGCCCTGCGCAACCGTGTAGAGGGTGATGAGCACCGGGCTCGGCTCGCGCTTGAACGCGTTGACGAGGCCCAGCACGAGGCCGACCACCGCACCCGCGATCCACAGGCCCGGGGCGAGCGCCCACGTCGCGGCGCCGACGACCACGAGGAGGGCGAGCAGGCCGCCCGTCTTCATGATCACGTCGTCGTACGTCAGGCGGCCCGTCTCGCGGGTCGTCGCTGCCGGTGCCGCGTACAGGTCGTCGAGCGTCGCGGCGTCCACGGTCGAGTACGTCGTGCTCGACTGCGCGTAGACGGTCCCACCGCCACGGCGCTTGTCCTCGCCGAAGACGGGGCTGTTGCTGAAGACGGGGTTCGCCACGTCGTCCTCCTGATCGGCCCGCGCCACCTCGGCGCAGGTCTGTGGTCCTCCAACGTACAAGGTGCACCGGCGGTTCCCGGGTCCGGACCGACCGTCCTGGGGACGGACCCGCCGCCGTCCGCGCGGGGCAAGGTCCACCCGCAGTCGGATGTCTCGGGCCGGGCACCTGGCCCTAGGGTCGGGGCGACACGTCACCGAACGGAAGAGCCTCCGCGATGATCGAGGCAACGAACCTCACCAAGCGATACGGCGAGAAGCTCGCCGTCGACTCCATCTCGTTCCGGGTCGAGCCCGGGACCGTCACCGGCTTCCTCGGCCCCAACGGGGCGGGCAAGTCGACCACCATGCGCATGATCGTCGGCCTCGACCGTCCGACGTCCGGGCACGTCACGGTCAACGGCAAGCCCTACGCCGAGCACGCCTCGCCCCTCACGCAGGTCGGCTCGCTGCTCGAGGCGAAGGCCGTGCACACCGGCCGCAGCGCCCGCAACCACCTGCGCACGCTCGCCGCGACGCACGGCATCTCCGACGCACGCGTCACCGAGGTCATCGAGATGACGGGCCTCGAGTCGGTCGCCAAGCGCCGCGTCGGCGGCTTCTCGCTCGGCATGGGGCAGCGCCTCGGCATCGCCGCCGCGCTCCTGGGCGACCCGCGCACCCTCATCCTCGACGAGCCGGTCAACGGGCTCGACCCGGAGGGCGTGCTGTGGGTCCGCAACCTCGTGAAGTACCTGGCCGGCCAGGGCCGCACCGTGTTCCTCTCGTCGCACCTCATGAGCGAGATGGCCGTGACCGCGGACCACCTCATCGTCATCGGGCGCGGCCGGATCATCGCGGCGGGTCCGGTGCAGGACATCGTCGAGCGCGGTACCCGCACGTCCGTGCGCGTCGTCAGCCCGCAGGCCACGCAGCTCGCCGAGCTGCTCACGGGGCCCGAGGTCAGCGTCACGTCGACCGAGCCGGGCTCGCTCGTCGTGCACGGCGCGACCGCCCCGCAGATCGGTGAGGCCGCCGCGGCCGCGGGCGTGGTGCTGCACGAGCTCACGCCCGTGCAGGGCTCGCTCGAGGAGGCGTTCATGTCCCTCACGCAGGACACCGTCGAGTACCACTCCACGATGGGCCACGACGGGTCCGCACCCCTCGGCACGACCGGTCAGGAGGCCGCGCGATGACCGCCACGACCACCGACGCACCCACGGCCGACGCCGACGTGCGTGTCACGTTCCCGCGGCTCGTGCGGTCCGAGTGGATCAAGCTCTGGTCGCTGCGCTCCACCGTGTGGACGCTCGCCATCACCGCCGTCGTGATCGTGGGCTTCGTCCTGCTCATCACGTGGGGCATGCTCGACGCGAACGAGATGTCCGGGAGCAGCGACGACGTCAACGCCCTCGACGCGTTCGGCGCCATCCCGTACCTCGGCCCGACGGCCGTCGCCGTGCTCGGCGCGCTGACGATCACCGGCGAGTACACCACCGGGATGATCCGCAGCAGCTTCGCCGCCGCGCCGCGCCGCCTGCCGGTGCTGTGGGCGAAGGGCCTCGTCCTCGCGCTCGTCGTGTTCGTCGTGACCGCTCTCGCGGTCGCCGTCGCGGCTTCGCTGCAGGCGCTGATCTTCGGCGGGCAGGGCGCGTCGGTCGACCTGGGCGACCCCCAGGTGGTGCGCGCCCTCGTCGGGAACGCGCTCTACGTGACGATGATCGGGGTGCTCGCGTTCGGGCTCGGCGTGCTCATGCGGCACTCCGCGGCCGCGATCACGACGACGCTCGGCATCCTGCTGGTGCTGCCGATCCTGTTCAGCCTGATCCCGTGGAAGCCCCTGCAGGACCTCACGCCGTACCTGCCGAACGTCGCGGGCTCCCAGATGACGCTCACCGACGCGATGATCGAGCAGCAGGCGGGCTTCACCGGCTCGGTGGTGCTCTCGGCGTGGGAGGGCTTCGGTGTGCTGCTCGCGTACCTCGTGGTCGTCCTCGCCGCCGGTGCGTGGCTCACCAAGCGCCGCGACGCCTGACCCGGCACCGACGACGCGGCCCCGTGACCTGCCCGGTCGCGGGGCCGCGTCGTCGGTGCGCGCGGTCCTGCGCCACGTCCGCGGCGCCTAGGGTGGTGCTCACCGGACACAGGAGAGCACCCATGGATCCCGCGATCGCCGACGTCGAGCGCCAGGTCGCCCTGCTGCTGCGCCTCGCGGACCGCAACCGGCGCCGCAGCCGCCGCCTGGAGGGCACGCTCGAACGCTCCGCGTACCTCGCGCTCGGCCGGCTCGCCGACGACGGGCCCGCAGGCATCAACGAGATCGCCGACCACCTGCGCCTCGACGCGTCCACGGTGACGCGCCAGGTGCTGCAGATGGAGGCCCTCGGCTACGTGAGCCGCTCGCGCGACGACAACGACGCGCGACGCTCGGTGATCGACGCGACCCCGGCCGGCCTGGCCGCGCTCGAGGCCACGCGCCGCGCGCGCGCCGACGTGTACGCGCAGGTCCTGTCCGACTGGGCGCCCGACGACCTGCAGCACCTGGCCACGTCCCTCACGCGGCTCAACGCGTCCCTGAACGCCTCGCTCGACGCCTCGTCGGCGGCCGAGTCCCGCTCCTGACCCGGCCGTCCGGCCGAGCCGTACGCCCCGCCGAACGCCCACCGAACGCCCGGTCGCGTACCGCTCGGGCGGACGTAGGCTCACGACTCGTGACGACCCCCTCCCCGGCCGACGACCGCACGCCCGGCGGGACCAGGCGCCGACCGGCACCCGTCCTGGCGCACGTGCTGCGCACCGAGCAGCCGACCCCGCACCTCGTCCGCGTGGTCCTCGGCGGGCCGACCATGGCGCCGTTCGTCGCCGACGAGCACGCGGACTCCTACGTCAAGCTGATGTTCCTGCCGGCAGGTGAGCGCCCGCTGACCGACGACGGTCGCGTCGACCTGGACGCCGTGCGCGCCGCGCTGCCCGACGGCGCCGCACCACGCCTGCGCGCGTACACCGTGCGGCACTTCGACGCCCACGCGCTCGAGCTGACCGTCGACGTCGTCGTGCACGGCGACCAGGGGCTGGCCGGCCCGTGGGCCGCGGGTCTCGTCGGCGGCGAGGAGATCCTCGTCTCGGGTCCGGGCGGCGCGTGGTCGCCCGCGGTCGACGTCGACCACCACCTGCTCGTCGGGGACGCGAGCGCACTGCCCGCGATCGCGGTCGCGCTCGAGCGGATGCCCGACGACGCGCGCGGCGTCGCCGTGGTCGAGGTCGACGGCCCGCAGGACGAGCTCCCGCTCACCGCTCCCGCGGGCGTCGAGGTCCGCTGGGTGCACGCCGACCGCGGGCACCCGGGGCGGCGGCTCGTCGAGACGACGCTCGCGCTGCCGTGGCCCGGCGGCCGCGTCGGCGCGTTCGTCCACGGCGAGGCCGGGGCGGTCAAGGAGGTGCGCCGGCACCTGCGGCTCGAGCGCGGCGTCGCGCGCGCGGACCTGTCCGCGTCGGGGTACTGGCGCATCGGCGTCGACGACGAGGGGTGGCGCCGCGCCAAGCGCGCCTGGGTGGCCCAGGTCGAGCAGACCGAGCAGGCCGCCGGGCTGGCCTGACGCGGGCGTCCGCCGCGGACGCTCCGGTGGGAGGATGCTCGCGTCCGCGCCCGTAGCCCAACCGGCAGAGGCGGCCGGCTTAAACCCGGCTCAGTGCGGGTTCGAGTCCCGCCGGGCGCACGACGACGAGAGCCCCGGTCCACAGGACCGGGGCTCTCGTGCGCGAGACGGGCGGACCGTCAGGACGCGGACTTCTTCTTCGCGGCGGGCTTCGCGGCGGCCGCGATCGCCGGGTCGGCCGGCTGCTCGTCGGACTTCTCCTCGACGACGCGCGGCTTCGGCGGGACCGACGCGGCGCGGAACTCGGCGCGCGGGTCGTGCAGCGCACCCAGCGGGACGACCTCGCGGCGCAGCAGGAGCGAGCCGGTCCAGCCGGCCATGATGCGCAGCTTGCGGTTCACGGTCGGCATGGCGAACACGTGGTACGTGCGGTGCAGCACCCACGCGAGGAACCCGCGGACCTTGATCTTGCCGAACATCTGGGCGACGCCCTTGTACATGCCGAGGGACGCGACCGCGCCGATGTTCTTGTGCGAGTAGTCCGTGACCTCGGCCGAGCGCAGCACGCGCGCGAGGTTGTCGCCGAGGTGGTTGCCCTGACGCAGCGCGTGCTGCGCGTTCGGCGGGCAGAACGACCCGGGGTTGTACAGGTCCGGCACGGCGGCGCAGTCGCCCGCCGCGTAGGCGTCCGGCACGACCTCGCCGTGCTCGTCGACGACCTGCAGCGCGGCGTTGCACGTCACGCGGCCCATCTTGTCGAGCGGCAGGTCCGACTGCTGCAGGACGGGGTTGGCCTTGACACCCGCGGTCCATACGATCGTGTCGGCGTCGAACTCGAGCTTGTTCGACAGGACGACGTGCCCGTCGACGCACGAGCTGAGGAACGTCGACAGGTGGATCTCGATGTGCCGCTTGCGCAGCTGCTCGAGCGTGTAGCCGCCGAGCTCCTCGCTCACCTCGGGGAGGATGCGCGGGCTGCCCTCGACGAGCACGAACCGCAGCTCGTCCTGCTCGATCTGCTTGTAGTGCGCGATCGTGTAGCGCGCGATGTCCTCGAGCTCCGCGAGCGCCTCGATGCCCGCGAACCCGCCGCCGACGAACACGAACGTGAGCATCCGCTTGCGCAGCTCGGGGTCCCACGTCGAGGACGCGACCTCGATGCGGTTGAGCACGTGGTTGCGGACGGCGATGGCCTCCTCGACGTTCTTGAAGCCGATCGCCTGCTCCGCGAGGCCCGGGATGGGCAGCGTGCGGGCGACCGAGCCGAGGCCGACGATCAGGTGGTCGTACGTGACCCAGTACGGCTCGCCCTCCTCGGGCGTGATCTCGACCGTGCGCTCGGCGTGGTTGATCTGGGAGACCTTGCCCTGGAGCACGTCGACGCCCTTGAGGGCGCGGCGGTGCGGTGCGACGACGTTGCGGGGGTCGATCGAGCCCGCGGCCGCCTCGGGGAGGAACGGCGCGTACGTCATGTACGGGCGAGGGTCGACGACGACGATCGCGGCCTCGCGCCGACCGAGGCGCTTGCGCAGCCGGCGCGCCGAGTACAGGCCGACGGTGCCGCCACCGAGGACGAGGACCCGGGGGACCTTGCGCGACTTGGCGGGGCGGACCGCGGTCTCGGCAACCGGGGTGGAGGCAGACTGAGGCATACCTCAACGGTATCGGCGCACGCGCGACCCACCACCTCAGCACCCGGTGACGATGCGCACATCGGGGCGACCCGGCGTGTGAAAACCGTCACGAGAGCCGCTCGCGGCCCCCGGTGGCCGGGGTCAGGCGGGCGGCACCGCGTTCGTCCGCACGACCTGCGAGTACCACCGGGCGCTCGACTTGGGCGTGCGGCGCTGCGTGTCGTAGTCGACGTGCACGATGCCCCAGCGCTGGGTCATGCCCCGCGCCCACTCGAAGTTGTCGACGAACGACCACGCGTAGTACTGCTGCAGGTCCACGCCCTCGGCCACCGCCCGCGCCGCCTGCTGCAGGTGCGTGCGCAGGAAGTCGAGACGCTGCGGGTCGTCGATCTGGCCCTGCGCGTCGGGGTCCGGGATGCCGTTCTCGCTGATGACGAGCGGCGGCACGTCCGGGTAGTCCGCGGGCAGCCGGACGAGCAGCTCGTACAGGCCCTCGGCGTGCACCTGCTGCCACCCGGCCGACGACGGCGGGTACAGCTGCAGCCACGCACCGGTCTTGTCGATGCCCGCCACGCCGTAGTACTGGACCGCGAGCAGGTCGCACGGCTGCGAGATCGTCTCGAGGTCACCGGGCTGGACGAGCGCCTCGAACGCCGCGCGGTCGCCGCGCAGCTGGCCGGGCTTGTCGCCCACGGCCTCGTCGGGGTACGTGCCGCGCAGCACCGGGTCCAGGTAGAGACGGTTCTCGGCCGCGTCGAGGCGGTCCGCCGCGAGCTCGGCGCCCGCGGCCCCGTAGACCGGCATGAGGTTGAGCGCGATGCCGATCCCGCCGCGTCCACCGATCTCCCGGAACGCCTGCACCGCCTTGCCGTGCGCGAGGAGCTGGTGGTGCACGGCCGCGAGCCCCGCGTCGATGTCCCCGAGCGCCGGCGCGTGCTCCGTGCCCGCGTAGCCGACCATCGCGGTGGTCTTCGGTTCGTTGATGGTCAGCCAGGTCGCGTCCACGTCCCGCAGCGACTCGAACACCACGGCCGCGTAGTCGGCGAACCGGTCGGCGGTGTCGCGCACCGCCCAGCCGCCCGCATCCTGCAGGGGCTGCGGCAGGTCCCAGTGGTAGAGCGTGATCGCGGGGTGCATGCCGCGGTCCAGCAGGCCGTCGACCAGGCGCCGGTAGTGGTCCAGGCCCTTCTGGTTCACCTCGCCGCCGCCCGTGAGGTAGCCCGTCGGGACGATCCGCGGCCACGAGATCGAGAAGCGGTAGGCCTGCAGGCCCAGGTCGACCATGAGGTCGAGGTCCGACTCCCAGCGGCGGTACTGGTCCGCGGTGGGGTCGGCGGTCGAGCCGTCGTCGATCCGGCCCGGCTGCGCGGCGAACGTGTCCCAGATGGACACCCCGCGGCCGTCGGCGGTCGACGAGCCCTCGACCTGGAACGCCGAGGTCGCCGAGCCCCACACGAAGCCCTGCGGGAACCGCATCGGCTCGGCCGGGACCGCCCACGCGGTGGGCGTCTGCTCGGGAGCCGGGGTGGTGTCGGTCGTCGCGTCGGTGGGGTGGTCGTGGTCCGTGCACGCCCCGAGCAGGCCGAGGCCGACGAGTCCGCACCCCATCTCCAGCACCGTGCGGCGCGCGACGAGCCGCCCGCTCGGCGCGGCCGGGTTCGGCTGATCCATCTCTGGAGCTCCTCGTCGAGCGGCGTGGTCATCAAGGAGCGACGGCCGGTGGACCCGGCCGTGGAAACGCTCCCAGAGCGGCGTGTGCCGCACATCGTGCCACCCGGCATCACGAGGCGTCAGGCAGTTCGACCCGTGGGATGGTACCGGTTCCAGTGAGACGAGTCACAGACCCGCGAGAGGTGACACGGTTCAGCACCCGCGTTTCACCAGCCCTGCGCCCCGCAGCCGCAGCCCGCTCACGGCGCGCGCACGGCTCCCCGGGCCGACCGCTCCACGGTGCTCCGGTGGCCCCGGGGCGACAACCGTTTCGTCCCAAGATCACCCGGTACGTCGGGGGTCGGGTCAGCGGGCGACGCGCTCCGCCGCGCTGAACGCGATGCCGTCGAGGATGTCGTGCTCCGAGGTCACGACGTGCTCGAGCGCGCCTCCTGCCGCGGCCACCTCGTCACGCACGCGTGCCACCACGTCGTGCCAGACCAGCGCGCCGGCGCCGATCACGTCGACGCGGCCCGGGTGCATGAAACCGAGCGCCGCGCGCTTCTCGCGGGTCGCGCCCAGCAGGTCCTCGCACGCCTCGAGCACGGTCGCCGTCGGCAGCACCGCGCCGTCGATGCGGTCCGGCTGGTAGCTGGGCAGGCCCAGCGCGTGCGCCGTCACCGTCGTCACCGAACCGGCCAGCCCGACGAGCGTGCGCGCCCGCCCGAGCGGGACGACGGCCGCGGCCTCGTCGAGCGCCGCCGCGACGTCCCGGTGCGCGGCCGCACGCTCGTCGGCGGACGGCGGGTCACCCAGCAGGTGCCGCTCGGTGAGCCGCACGCAGCCCACGTCCATCGACAGCGACGCCTGCGGCTCGCGCTCCCCCAGGACCAGCTCGGTCGAGCCGCCACCGAGGTCGACGACGAGGTACGGGCCGGGGTGGTGCGCCGCGACGACGCCCGTGGCGCCGCGGAACGACAGTGCCGCCTCCTCCTGGCCCGAGACGACCTCCGGCTCGACGCCGAGGAGCGCACGCACCCCGTCGACGAAGTCCGCGCGGTTCTCCGCGTCCCGGGAGGCCGACGTCGCGACGAACCGGACGGTCGTCGCCCCGAGCTGCGCGCAGATCGCCGCGTAGCGCGCCGTCGCCGCGAGCGTGCGCTCGAGCGCCTCGGGGGCCAGCCGCCCCGTGCGGTCCACGCCCTGGCCGAGGCGGACCACCTCGGACCGCCGGTCCAGGTCGACCAGCGTGCCCGCGGCAGGATCGACGTCCGCCACCAGGAGCCGGATGGAGTTCGTCCCGCAGTCGATGGCAGCCACTCGCGTCACGCCGCACATCCTCGCACCCGGACCGGACACGTCAGGAACGCGCCCGGCGTCCCGGTCGGTCCCGGCGGTGGTCAGCACGTGCAACGGTCGGGGCGCCACGTCCCACGGATCATCGCGAGCGCCTCGTCGCCGAACGGGTTCACACCCGGCCCGGCCGCGAGCGCGTGGCCGACGAGGACGTGCAGGCACTTCACGCGCGTCGGCATGCCGCCCGCCGAGATCCCCGCGATCTCCGGCACGTGACCGATCGCCTCACGGTCGGCGAGGTACGCCTCGTGCGCGTGGCGGTACGCGGCGGCGAGGTCCGCCTCGACCGCGAGCCGCTGCGTCCACTCCTTCATGAGCCCCGACGCCTCGAGCGTGCTGACCGCCGCGACCGCCTGCGGGTGCGTCAGGTAGTACAGCGTCGGGAACGGTGTGCCGTCGTCGAGCCGCGGCGCCGTCCGGACGACGATCGGGCGACCGCACACGCAGCGCGCCGCGACACCGACCACGCCGCGCGCGGGGCGGCCCAGCTGCTCGTGGAGCACCTCGAGGTCGTGGGCGGTCACGTCCGATGCGGTAGTGGGCACGTCGCTCCTTCGTCGGGGGGACGCCCATTGTCCCTCAGCGCGCACCGGTCAGCGCGACCGACCCCCTGGGCCGGCACGCCGTCAGGGACGAGCCGACGACGCGTCCTTCGTCGCGGCGTCCTGCTCCGCACCCTTCGTCGTGCCCTTCGTCGTGTCCTTCGTCGTGTCCTTCGTCGGGCGCTTCGTGGCGTCGCGGGGCGTCGCGTCGTCCGTCGTCCCCGCGACGACGAGCGAGTCCCAGACGGACGTGTACCAGGGCTGCTGCGCCTGCGTGCGCGCCACGGGGGTGTCCTCGTCGACGACCTGCGTCGTCGGGACCTCGACGGTCTCCGGGTCGACCACGCGGTACGCCTTCTCGCCCGGCAGCACGTAGGACAGCCGCTCGCGCGCCTGGGCCGTGACGAACGCCGGGTCGTCCCAGCGCTCGAGCTCCGCCTGCAGGTCGTCGTTGCGCTCACGCGCCGCCGCGACCTGGCTGCGCAGCTCGCGCAGGTCCGCCTCCTGACGCAGGTAGGTGTGCAGCGTCGGGTAGACCAGCACGAACGCGAGGACGAGCACGCAGCCCAGCACGATCGCCCGCACCGAGAACAGCCGCGGCGGCTCGACCCGGGCCCGTTCCGCCCGGGCCGTGCCGCGCGGCGGTGTCGACGGCGCACGGTTGCCGGGCCGGGTGGCGCCCGGGCGTGACGTGGCGCGCGGGACCCCGCGCGAGGGGGTCGCAGCCGAGCGGGTCCCCCGCGCCGGCGTGACCGGGCGTGCTCCCGCCGCACCCGGACGCGCGGCGCCGGCCGCCCCGGTCCGCGGCGCACGCGGCGCACGCGGGGCACCCGCCGCGTCGGGGCGGGGGGCGCCGGACGCGCCGTCGCGGACGCCCTGACGCGGGTCGACCGGGCGGCGGGGTGCGGACATGCGCCCGATTCTGCCCCGCGCGCACCCGTGAGCCCGGGACGTCGCGCCGCCGCGTGGCTTCCTTCACCGATCCCCCACGTGCGGGGCGGCCGGCAGGGACGCGAGAGGCCGGTCGCCCCGGGGGGCGACCGGCCTCGGGGTCGGCGTGGGCCGACCGGTCAGGCTGAGGTGATCAGGCCTGGAAGCGCGGGAAGGCCGAGCGGCCGGCGTAGCGACCGGCGTCGTCCAGCTCCTCCTCGATGCGCAGCAGCTGGTTGTACTTGTTGATGCGCTCGCCACGGGCGGGGGCACCGGTCTTGATCTGGCCGGCGTTCGTCGCGACCGACAGGTCGGCGATCGTCGTGTCCTCGGTCTCGCCGGAGCGGTGCGAGGTCATCGTCGTGAAGCCGTTGCGCTGCGCGAGCGTCACCGCGTCGAGCGTCTCGGTGAGCGTGCCGATCTGGTTGAGCTTGACCAGCAGCGAGTTCGCCGACTTGAGCTGGATGCCCTTGGCGAGACGCTCCGGGTTCGTCACGAACAGGTCGTCGCCGACGATCTGCACGCGGCCACCGACCTCGGCGACGAGCTGCGACCAGGAGTCCCACTCGTCCTCGGACAGCGGGTCCTCGATGGACACCAGCGGGTAGTCCGTCACGAGCTGCTCGTAGTACGCGATCATCTCGGCGGGCGTCTTGGCGCCACCCTCGAACTGGTACGCGCCGTCCTTGAAGAACTCGGTCGACGCGACGTCGAGCGCGAGCGCCACGTCGGTGCCCGGCGTGAAGCCGGCCTTCTCGATCGCGGTGAGGATCAGGTCGAGCGCCGCGCGGTTGCTCGACAGGTTCGGCGCGAAGCCACCCTCGTCGCCGAGGCCGGTCGACAGGCCCTGGGCCTTCAGGACGGACTTCAGCGAGTGGTAGACCTCGGTGCCGGTGCGCAGCGCCTCGCGGAAGGTCGTGGCGCCGATCGGGGCGACCATGAACTCCTGGATGTCGACGTTCGAGTCGGCGTGCGAACCACCGTTGAGGATGTTCATCATCGGCACGGGCAGGACGTGCGCGTTGGGGCCGCCGACGTAGCGGAACAGCGGCAGGTCGGCCGAGTCGGCCGCGGCCTTGGCGACCGCGAGCGAGACGCCCAGGATCGCGTTCGCGCCGAGCTTGCCCTTGTTGGGCGTGCCGTCGAGCTCGATGAGCGCGGCGTCGACCAGACGCTGCTCGCTCGCCTCGAACCCGATGATCTCGGGGGCGATCTCGTCGATGACCGCGTTCACGGCCTGCTCGACGCCCTTGCCCAGGTAGCGCGACTTGTCGCCGTCACGACGCTCGACGGCCTCGAAGGCGCCGGTCGACGCGCCGGACGGGACCGCCGCGCGGGCGATCGTGCCGTCGTCGAGCGCGACCTCGACCTCGACAGTGGGGTTGCCGCGCGAGTCCAGGATCTCGCGGGCGCCGACGGCCTCGATGCTGGCCATGGGAGCTCCTTCGACATGCAGGTGGGGTCCGTGCAAGGTGGGTTTACGACCTCACCCTAGTGGCGTCCGACGACGGGTGCGCCGGGACCTCCGTCCGCTGGACACGCGTGTGCATGTCCTACGCACGGCTCCCGGCGCACCCCGCCGCGGCTACGCCGCCGTGCAGGCGGACCCGTTGAGCGCGAACGCCGTGCCCGGCGTGGGCGTGCCCGGGTGCGACGCGTTGAACCCGATCTCGACGCTCGCGCCGGGTGCCAGCCGCCCGTTCCACGGGGCGTTCTGCGCGGTGACGCGCGTGCCGCTCTGCGACCACTGGGCGCTCCAGCCCTGCGTGACCTGCTGCCCCCCGCCGAACGTGAACGTGAGGGTCCACGCGTCGAGCGCGGTCGAGCCGGTGTTCGTCACCCGGACGTTCGCGGTCAGGCCGGTGTTCCACGCGCTGGCCGACCAGCGGACCGTGCAGGCGCCCACGGGCGGGGGCGTCGGGGTCGGCGTGGGCGTCGGGGTCGGAGTGGGCGTCGGCGTCGGGGTGGGCGTCGGCGTCGGGGTGGGCGTCGGCGTCGAGGTGGGCGTCGGGGTCGGCGTGGGCGTCGGGGTCGGCGTGGGCGTGGGGGTCGGGGTGCTCGTCGTCCCGATCCGCGACGGGTCGACCACGCCCCAGAACGCGTCCTTCGCCTGGAGCTGCCCGTCGAACAGCAGCGGCGCGGCACCCGCGCGCAGCCACGTGCGCGAGTCGTCGACACCCCAGATCGTCACGGACTCGAACGACGGCGCGTGCTTCTTGAGGACCGCGAGCAGGTCGCGGTAGTAGTACGCCTGCTGCCGCAGCCGGTCCGCGGGCGGCGTGGTCCACGACTCGCCACCGTGCTGGTACGTCGAGACGTCGAGCTCGGTGACGGCCTGCCGGACCGGGAGCGCCTCGAACGCGGCGATGGTGCCCTCGACGTACTCGAGCGAGCGTCCGACCTCGACGTGCAGCTGGTGGCCCACGCCGTCGACGGGCACACCCTGCGCGAGCAGGGACTTCACGAGCGCGAGGTAGGGGGCGCGCTTGTTCGGGTACTCGCTGTTGTAGTCGTTGATGAACAGCAGCACGTCGGGACCGAACGCGTCGCGCGCGTAGCGGAACGCGTCGGCGATGTAGGACGGCCCGAGGACGCGGTACCACTCGCTGCGGCGCAGGCCGTCGCTCTGGTTCTCGTCGATGACCTCGTTGACCACGTCGAACGCGAAGATCGGGTTGCCCGGTGTGCCGAACTCGCCGTACGTGGTGCGGTAGTGGTCCGCGACGGCCTCGATGTGCGTCTTGAGCCGCGAGCGCAGCAGCGCCTGGTCGGCGGCGCTCGTCGTGAGCGCGGCGCCGTCCCGCTGGAAGAACCACTCGGGCGTCTGCTGGTGCCACACCAGCGTGTGGCCGTAGACGCGCTGGCCGTGCTCGAGCGCGAAGTCGACGAGCTGGTCGGCGGGGCCGAACCGGAACGTCCCCTCGGTCGGCTGGATCGCGTCGGGCTTCATCTGGTTGCCCGGCGTGATCTGTGCGGCGTGGTGCGCGACGAGCTCGCCGCGGCCCGCGAGCACGTCGGCCGGCTCGACCGCGAGTCCGAACGTGAACCACGGCGCGAGCGTCTCGTCGATCTGCGGGAGCGACAGGTCGGGGCTCACCTTCTCGCTCGTGACCGTGACGTCGTCGACGAGGAAGTCGGTCAGGGACGAGGTCGACTCCACGTACAGCGACGCGGTGTCGAACAGCCCCGGGGTGTAGCTCGCGCTGACGTGCGTCCACGCGCCGCTCGTGACGCCCGTGGCCGTCGCGATCGTCTCGTACGCCGACGTGCCGTCGACGTCCCGCTGCGCGGAGACCCGCAGGTCGGCGTAGCCGCTGCCGGTCGCGGGCAGCCGCAGCCACAGCGACACCTGGTGCGTCACGCCCGGCTCGAACGTGTCGGTCACGTCGACGACCGCGCCGTTCCAGGACTGCGTGCGCCCGGTCGCGAGGAGGCTCTGGGTGCCGCGCGCGTCCTGCGTGGTCAGCGCGACGGTCGCGTCGCCGCGGCCGGTCCAGCCGTCGAGGCCGTCCTCGAAGTCGGCCTGCAGGACGGTCGTCGCCGCGTGCGCCGGCGTCGCGGACTGCGCGACGAGGGCGAGCACGGCGACGAGGGCCGCGACGACGAGCGCCGCGAGGCCGCTCACCGGCAGCGCGGTCGCCCGGCGCGTCGGGGTCCCGGCGCGGGGGTCGAGGTGGACGAGGGCACGGCGAGGCATCGCATCGCTCCTGACGGCATGCCGACGGCACCGTCCGCCGGTCAGCCCGGAGGCTAGGGACCGCACGGACCCCGGGACGACGGGTGAACCGTTTCGTCCCGGGGGCCGCGGTCAGCCTGCGGCGAGCGCCGCGACGATCTTCTCGGTCTGGTCCCGCGCGTCGCCGAACAGCATCGCGGTGTTGTCCCGGAAGAACAGCGGGTTCTGCACGCCCGCGTACCCGGTGGCCATCGACCGCTTGAAGACGACGACCTGCTTGGCGTTCCAGACCTCGAGCACCGGCATGCCCGCGATGGGCGACGACGGGTCGTCGAGCGCCGCGGGGTTGACCGTGTCGTTCGCGCCGATCACGAGCACGACGTCGGTCTCGTCGAAGTCGCCGTTGATCTCGTCCATCTCGAGGACGATGTCGTACGGCACCTTCGCCTCGGCGAGGAGCACGTTCATGTGCCCGGGCAGGCGGCCCGCGACGGGGTGCACGCCGAAGCGCACCTCCACCCCGCGTGCGCGCAGCTTCTCGACGAGGTCCGCGACCGGGTACTGCGCCTTGGCGACCGCCATGCCGTAGCCGGGCGTGATGACGACGGACCGCGCTCCCGCGAGTGCCTCGGCGACGTCCGCCGCGGACATCTCGTGGTGCTCCCCGACGGGTCCGCCACCGGCGGGCGCCGCGGCACCCTCCTCGGCCCCGAAGCCGCCCAGGATCACCGAGACGAACGACCGGTTCATGGCCCGGCACATGATGTAGGACAGGATCGCACCGGACGCGCCGACGAGGGCGCCGGTGACGATCAGCAGGTCGTTGCTGAGCATGAAGCCCGCGGCCGCGGCGGCCCACCCGGAGTACGAGTTGAGCATCGAGACGACGACGGGCATGTCCCCGCCGCCGATGGCCGCCACGAGGTGCCAGCCGAGCGCGAGCGCGATGACCGTCATCAACGCGAGCGGCCAGACGGACGGCTCCGCGAGGAACCACGCCAGCAGGCCGCACGAGACGAGCACGGCCGCGAGGTTGAGCAGGTTGCGGCCGGGCAGCGTGAGCGGCGCGCTCTTCATCCGCGCCGAGAGCTTGAGGAACGCGACGACCGACCCGGTGAACGTCACGGCCCCGATGAGCACGCCGAGGAACACCTCGACGAGGTGCACGCCGTCGTGCGTGCCGGTCAGGTAGGAGTTGTAGCCGACGAGCACGGCCGCGATGCCGACGAACGAGTGCAGGATCGCGATCAGCTCGGGCATCTGCGTCATCTCGACGCGGCGCGCGCGCCACGTCCCGACGACCACCCCGATGCCCAGCACGAGCGCGATGAGCAGCGCGGTCACGCCGACGGCCCGCTGGGACTCGTTCAGGGCGCGCGCGACGACGGCGGCCAGCGCCAGCCCCATGCCGACCATCCCGAGCACGTTGCCGCGCCGGGCCGTCTCCTGCTTGGACAGGCCGGCGAGCGACAGCACGAACAGCACCGCGGCGAGCAGGTAGATGGCGTTCGTGAGCGACACGAGCGTCATGTCAGGCCCCCCGTCGGAACATGCGGAGCATCCGGTTCGCGACCAGGAACCCGCCGAAGATGTTGATGGACGCGACCGCGGCGGCGACGCACGCGAGCACGGTGACCACGGGGTCGTCGGACCCGATCTGCAGGAGCGCGCCGACGAGGATGATGCCGGAGATCGCGTTGGTCTGGGCCATGAGCGGCGTGTGCAGCGAGTGCGACACGTTCGAGATCACGTAGTACCCGACGAACACCGCGAGCACGAACACCGAGAAGTGCGCGAGGAACTCGCTCGGCGCGTACGAGATGCCGAGCGTGAGCAGCAGGGCACCGAGCGCGTACGCGACCGTGCGCCGCTGGGCGCGCACCTTGGCACGCTCCGCCTGCTCGGCCTGCCGCGCCGCGACCTCCTGCGGGCTGGGCGGCGGCGGGCCGGTCGTCGGTGGCGGCGCGGCCGAGACCGCGACGGGCGGCGGCGGCCACGTGACGTCCCCGGCGTGCGCGACCGTCATGCCGCGCTGCACCGGGTCCTCGAGGTCGAGCACGAGCTCGCCGTCCTTACCGGGCGTCAGCAGCTGCATCAGGTGCACGACGTTCGTGCCGAGCAGCTGCGACGAGTGCTGCGGCATGCGCCCGGGCAGGTCCGTGAAGCCGAGGACGACCACGCCCCCGTCGGTCACGACGCGCTCGCCCGGCACGGTGAGCTCGCAGTTGCCGCCGCCCGTGGCGGCGAGGTCGACGACGACCGAGCCGGGCCGCATGCCCGCGACGGCGGCGGCCGTGATGGTCGTGGGTGCGGTGCCGCGCACGAGCGCGGTCGTCACGACGATGTCCGCGTCGGCGCACTCGCGCGCGTAGACCTCGAGCGCCGCGGCGGCCTGCTCCTGCGTCAGCGGCTTCGCGTAGCCGTCGGCGCTGATCTCCTGCTGCGCCTCCGGGGCGCGCACGAACGTCGCGCCCATCGACTCGATCTGCTCCCCGACCTCGGGTCGCACGTCGAACGCGCGTACCTGCGCACCGAGCGAGTCGGCGGTGCCGATCGCGGCGAGGCCCGCGACGCCCGCACCGATGACGAACACCTTGGCCGGCGGGGTCTTGCCCGCGGCCGTGACCTGCCCGGCGAACATCCCGCCGAACTCGCCCGCGGCCTCGACGACCGCGCGGTAGCCGGCGACGTTCGCCATGCTCGAGAGCACGTCGAGCGCCTGCGCGCGGGAGATGCGCGGGACGGCGTCGAGCGCGAGCGCGGTGACGCCGCGGGCGGCGAGGGTCGCGACGAGCTCGGGCCGCTGCGCGGGCTGGAGCTGGGCGACGAGGACCGCTCCCTCGCGCAGCAGCGCGACCCGCTCGTCGGGCGGGGCGTCCACGGCGGTGACGACGTCGGCACCCCACGCGCGCGCCGAGTCGACGACCTGCGCCCCGGCGGCGGCGTACGCGTCGTCGGCGAACGTCGCCGCCTCGCCCGCACCGGCCTCGACGAGCACGTCGTACCCGAGCCCGACGAGCTTCGTCACGGTGGCCGGGGTCGCGGCCACCAGGCGCTGCCCGGCCGCCTCCCGCGGGATACCGATCGTCGTCACGCAACGCCTCCTGACCTGCGCGCACCCGCCTGACGCGGGGTGGACGCACGGTGACCGAATCGTGGCCGGGTGACCGTCTCACCGGCTCGCCGCCGACCCTACCGACGTGCGGCGACCTGCCACGGGACCACTGTCCCTCGTGGACACCCGCGACCCTTCGCGGGGCGCGTCAGCCCGACTCTGCGGCGCGCACGCGGGCCTCCCAGCCCGCCGTCGTCCGCCGCAGCTCGCCCTCGGCGTCCAGGCCCGCCGCACGCGCCTCACGCACGAGCGCGAACAGCCGCGCGCCGAGGTCGTCGCCCGCGGGCGCGTCGACCGCGAGCCCCGCGCGCTCCGCACGCGCGACGAGCTTCTGCGTGCGGGCCAGCGCCCCGAGCGCGAGCGGCACGCCGTCGAGCGCGGACGCACGGTCCTTCTCGGCGCGCTTGATGCGGTCCCACGCGACGTGGCGCCCCTCGTCGTCGGGTGCGGACTGCTCGTCGGCGAACACGTGCGGGTGCCGACGGACGAGCTTCGCGACGAGGTCCGCGGCGACGTCCTGCACGTCGAACGGGTCGTCGGCGTCCTCCTGCGCGACGCGGGCGTGGAACACGACCTGCAGCAGCAGGTCGCCCAGCTCCTCGCGCAGCCCCGCGCGGTCGTCGTGCTCGATCGCCTCGACGAGCTCGTACGCCTCCTCGAGCGCGTACGGCGCGAGCGAGGCGTGCGTCTGCTCCGCGTCCCACGGGCACCCGCCCGGCGAGCGCAGCCGGTCCATGACGGCGACGAGCTCGTCCAGCGCGCTCGTCGTGCCCCCGGCCGGGGGCCGGTCGGCCGCGGCCGGGCTCAGGGCGCGTCCGCCCGGGGCGTCACGATCCACGGCCGCGCGGACGCACCCTCGACCGCCGCGCTCTCGCCGAGCGTGCCGAACCGGGGGTTGACCTCGACGTCCAGCGCGTCGAGCCGCTCGGCCACCTGCTGCCCGAGCGCCTCGAGGTCGCCCGCGTCCTGCAGGTTGCCGGACGCGAGCGAGTAGCGCGCGATCGCGAGCGTCGCGTCGCTGTACTCGCCGACGTCGATGCCCACGGACTGCGAGACCTGGTCGAGCAGGCCGGCCGCGTCCTCGTCGGACACCGCCACGCCCTCGTCGGCCGCGAACCGCGTCATCGTCGGCTCCTGGATGAGGATCGACAGCACGGTCGGCACGTCGAACTGCTGCCCGAGCTCGGTGAGCTGGTCCGTCGCGGACCGCACCTCCTGCGCGGTGATGACGTGCCCGTCGACCACGGCGGCCGCGCCGGGCGTGCCCGAGCACGCCCCCAGGGTGGCGGCGGCGAGCGCCGCGCCTCCCGCGAGCAGCACCGCCCGCGCGCGCGTCATCCGGTTCGTAGGCGTGCTGGTGTGCACCTGACCTCCCGCGTCCTCGCGACGACCTCGTCGACGGGCGCCATAGTAGGCCCACCGGCGCAGCGTTCAGGCACCGCCCGACGACGGCGCGTGCCGGTCGAGGAACGCGTACATCTCCGCGGCGTCCACGCCGGGGAACAGACCGGCGGGCAGCGGTGCGAAGACGTGCTGGTGGATGCGCGCGCTCGGCCAGGACGCCTGCTCCCACCGTGCGGCCGACGCCTCGTCGGGCCGGCGGCAGCACGCGGCGTCGGGGCACGTGCTCGTGCGGCGTACCTGCGTGTCCCGCCCGCGGAACCACCGCGCGGCCGAGAACGGCACGCCCACCGCGAGCGCGAACCGTCCGGTGGGCGCGACGCCGGGCTGCGTGGAGCACCAGAACGTGCCGGCGGGCGTGTCCGTGTACTGGTACGACTCGGTCGCGTGGTCGCGGCGGGACAGCGCCTCGCGCACGCCCCAGCGGCGGCACACGACCTGCCCCTCGATCGCGCCGGTGACGTCCGCGGGCAGCGGCAGACCGTCGTTCGCGTAGGCGCGGTAGATCGAGCCGTCCTCGTTGATGCGCAGGAAGTGCACGCGGATGTCGAGGTGGTGGGTGGCGAGCGACGTGAAGCGCTGCGCGGCGGCCTCGTGCGTCACCCCGAACGCGTCCCGGAAGTCCTCGATCGCGAGCTCGCGCGAACGCTTGCGCGCCGCGAGGAACTCGACCGACGCGGACTGCGGCATGAGGCACGACGACGCGAAGTACGTGATCTCCATGCGCTGGCGGAGGAACTCCTCGTACGTGGCGGGCCGGTCGTGGTCGAGCACGCGGTGGGCCATGGCCTGCAGCGCGAGGGAGCGCAGGCCGTGCCCGCCGGGGGTCGAGGCGGGTGGCAGGTAGATGCGCCCGTTCGCCAGGTCGGTCACGGTGCGGGTGGAGCGCGGCAGGTCGTCGACGTGGCGGATCTCGAAGCCGAGCCGCTCGGCCATGCGCCACACGGTGCGGTGCGTGAGCGGCCCCGAGGTGTAGCCCGCGTCGCGGACCATGCGCTCGGCGACGACCTCGAGCTCGGGGAAGTGGTTGTCGCGCTCCTGGCGCGCGAGGCGCAGCGCGGTGTTGGCGCGGCGGGCCTCCTCGGGCGTGGCGACGGCCTCACGGTCGCGCCGCGCGAGCTCGGCATGCAGGCCGACGAGCTGCTCGAGCACCGGGGTGGGCAGCGTGCGGCCCGGGCGGACCTGCGGCAGCCCGAGGCGCTGGAACGAGGGCGTGCGCTGCGCCCTGTCGAGCTCGATCTCCAGGGCGGCCCGGCGCGTGGGCGGCTCGGGGTCGACGAGGTCGTTGACGGTGACGCCGAGCGTCGCGGCGAGGTCGCGCAGCAGCGACAGGCGAGGCTCGCGGCGCCCGTTCTCGACGAGCGAGAGCATGCTCGCGGTGACACCCACCCGCGCGCCGAGCGCGTCGAGGGTCAGGCCCCGCGCGGTGCGCAGGTGCCGGATGCGGCGGCCGGTCGTGAGCACGTCGTCGGAAGGCACGGACCTCACGATACGTCAAGAACGCCGAAACTTGACGGCGGTTCGAGTTGGCAGCGCCCGTCCAGGTTGACAGACGATCGAGAGGCAGGACCACCCCGCCCGGACTCGCACAGGAGCCGTCCATGACCGTCACGTCCGTCCGCATCCCCCGGCTGCCGACCGTCGACGCCCACCGCCCGCTCTCGCTGCTCGCCTGGGTGGACGCCGTCGCCCGGCTCACGGAGCCCGACGCGGTCGTGTGGTGCGACGGCTCCGCCGCCGAGCGCGAAGGGCTGCTCGCGCAGATGGTCGACTCCGGCACGCTGACCGCCCTCGACCCCGAGCGCCGCCCCGGCTCCTACCTGGCGCGGTCCGACCCCGACGACGTCGCGCGCGTCGAGTCCCGCACGTTCATCTGCAGCGAGGACGCCGCCGACGCGGGCCCCACCAACAACTGGCGCGAACCCGCGCTCATGCGCGCCGAGCTCGCGGGCGTGTTCGCCGGCGCCATGCGCGGCCGCACGCTCTACGTCGTCCCGTTCTCGATGGGTCCGGTCGACAGCCCGCTCGCCCGGTTCGGCGTGCAGCTCACCGACTCGCCGTACGTCGTCGTCAGCATGGGCGTCATGACGCGGGTGACCGGCGACGTCGTCGACCGCATTCGTGCGGGCGCCGCCTGGGTCCCGGCCGTGCACAGCGTCGGTGCCCCGCTCGTCTCGTCGGACGGCACGCGCGTCGCGGACGTCCCGTGGCCGTGCAACCCGCGCAAGTACGTCGCGCACTTCCCCGAGTCGCGCGAGATCTGGTCGTTCGGGTCCGGGTACGGCGGCAACGCGCTGCTCGGCAAGAAGTGCTTCGCGCTGCGCATCGCGTCCGTGATCGGGCGCGACGAGGGCTGGCTCGCCGAGCACATGCTGCTCGTGCGCGTCACCTCCCCCGAGGGCAAGCGGTACCACGTGGCCGCCGCGTTCCCCTCGGCGTGCGGCAAGACGAACTTCGCGATGCTCCAGCCCACCCTGCCCGGGTGGCGGGTCGAGACGCTCGGCGACGACATCGCGTGGCTGCGCCCGGGCGACGACGGCCGGCTGTACGCCATCAACCCCGAGGCCGGCTTCTTCGGCGTCGCGCCCGGCACGGGCGTCGAGACCAACCCCACCGCGGTGCGGATGCTCGAGCGGGACGTCATCTTCACCAACGTCGCCCTGACCGACGACGGCGACGTCTGGTGGGAGGGCCTGACCCCCGAGCCGCCCGCGCACCTCACCGACTGGACCGGCCGGTCGTGGACCCCGGACTCGGGCCGCCCCGCGGCGCACCCGAACTCGCGGTTCACCGTGGCCGCCGCGCAGTGCCCGAGCATCGCCGACACGTGGCAGGACCCCGAAGGCGTGCCGGTCGACGCGATCGTGTTCGGCGGTCGCCGCGCGACGAACGTGCCGCTCGTGACCCGGGCGTTCGACTGGCAGCACGGGGTGTTCCTGGGCGCGACCGTCGCGTCGGAGCAGACCGCCGCCGCCGAGGGCACCGTGGGCACGCTGCGCCGCGACCCGTTCGCGATGCTCCCGTTCTGCGGCTACGACATGGCCGACCACTGGGGGCACTGGCTGTCCGTCGGCGCGGGGCTGTCCGAGCAGGGGCGCCCGCTGGTGTTCGGCGTCAACTGGTTCCGCAAGGCCGCGGACGGCTCGTGGCTGTGGCCCGGGTTCGGCGAGAACTCCCGGGTGCTCGCGTGGATCGTCGGCCAGGTCGAGGCCGCACGGGCCGGGTCCGACGAGGGCGCCGTGGCCGGTCCGGTCGGGCTGCGGCCCGCACCGGGTGCGCTCGACCTCGACGGCCTGGGCCTGACGGACGAGCAGGTGGCCGAGCTGTTCGCGGTCGACCCGCAGGCGTGGCTCGCCGAGGCGGAGCTGACCGAGGTCTTCTTCGCGCAGTTCGGCGACCGCCTCCCGGCCCCGCTGCGCACCCAGCTGGCAGCCCTCCGCCACCGCCTGTCCCAGCCCTGACCCCGGCTGGACCACGCGCGTCAGGCGGGCGCGTGGCGCTCGAGGAACTCGTAGACCTCGGTCGTGTCGACGCCCGGGAACACGCCCACGGGCAGCGCAGCGAGCAGCGACGCGTGCGGTCGCGCCGACGGCCACGCCGCGCCCTCCCACCGCTGCGCGAGCGGCTCGGGGGGTGTGCGGCAGCACGACGGGTCGGGGCACGTCGACGACGAGCGCAGGGTCGTCTCGCGGCCGCGGAACCACCGCACGTGCGCGAACGGCACCCCCACCGAGACCGAGAACGCCCCCTGCGACGACGGCTGCACGCGCGACGTGCACCAGTAGGTGCCCGACGAGGTGTCCGTGTACTGGTAGTACGGCGAGAACCGGTCCTCGCACGTGAACACGGTCCGCGCGGTCCACTGCCGGCACACCGGCTGGCCCTCGATCGCGCCGAGCGGGTCCGACGGGAACGCGACGCCGTCGTTCTCGTACGCCTTGTGCAGCGTGCCGCCCTCGTGGACCTTCATGAAGTGCACGGGCAGGCCCAGGTGCCGCGTCGCGAGGTTCGTGAAGCGGTGCGCGGCGGTCTCGTAGGGCACCGCGAACGCGTCGCGCAGGTCCTCGACCGACAGGCGGCGCTCGTCCTTCGCCGCCGCGAGGAACCGCACCGCACCGTCCTCCGGGAGCATGAGGGCCGCGGCCAGGTAGTTCGCCTCGACGCGTTGGCGCAGGAAGTCGCGGTAGTCGCGCGGCTCGGTGTGGCCCAGCACGTGGCTGCCGAGCGCCTGGAGCACCGGCGAGCGCGAGTCCGAGAAGCCGCCGCCGATCTGCGGCAGGTAGATCCGGCCGTGCGCGTGGTCGGTCACCGAGCGCACCGAGCGGGGCAGGTCCGGCACGTGGTGCAGCGTGAAGCCCAGGTGCGCCGCGATGTCGGACGTCGCGCGCTGCGACAGCGGGCCGCCGTCGTGCCCGATCGCGGTCAGCAGCGTGCGCGCGTGCTCCTCGAGCTCGGGGAAGTAGTTGTCGCGCTCGCGCATCTGCGCGCGCAGCTCGGCGTTCGCCCGGCGCGCCTCCTCCGGCGTCGCCGCGTGCTCGGTGAGCAGCCGCTCCACCTCGTGCTGCATCGCGACGAGGGCCTCGAGCGCGTCGGTCGGCAGCGACTTCGCGACCTTGACCGTGGGCAGGCCGAGCTGCGCGAACAGCGGCCCGCGCTGCGCGCGCTCGAGCTCGACCTCGAGCGCGGCACGGCGGCTCGGCGCCTCGGTACGCAGGAGCTCGGCGAGCGGGACGCCGAGCGCCTCGGCGATCTGGCCGAGCAGGCTCAGGCGCGGCTCGCGGTGCCCGTTCTCGAGCATGGACACCTGCGAGGGCGCGCGCCCGATCGCGGTGCCGAGGTCCTCGAGGGTCATGCCGCGCTGCGTGCGCAGGTGCCGGATGCGGCGTCCGAGGACGAGCGTGTCGATGCCGCCCGAGCCGGCGGACACGTCGGTGCGCTCGTCGGCGCGCTCGTCGGCACGCGGGGAGGTGCGCGGGGAGGTGCGCGTGGGTGCGCTCGGGCGGTGCGGTGCTGTCGTCGTCACGTGACCAGCGTCACACCCGGCGCGGATTCTGTCACGCAGAAGTTTCGCTGATCTTCTCGTCGATCAGCCGGTGAAGAACCCTTGCCCATGCCCCAACGTGGTGTCCACGGCCAGCCCGGCCGGAAGAACTGACGGACCCCCGGAGGAGCCATGACCACGCAGACGGACCCGACCGTCGCCCCCACGGGCACGGCGGGCCACCGCCCCGGTGACCAGACGACCACCGCCGAGCAGCTCGAGGCCGCCTGGCAGCTCGACCCGCGGTGGGCCGGCATCCGCCGCACCCACACGGCGGCCGACGTCGTCGCGCTGCGCGGGTCCGTCCGTGAGGAGCACACGCTCGCCCGCCGCGGCGCCGAGCGCCTGTGGGAGCTGCTGCACACACGCACCCACGTCCCCGCCCTCGGCGCGCTCACCGGCAACCAGGCCGTCCAGCAGGTCAAGGCGGGGCTCGAGGCCATCTACCTGTCCGGCTGGCAGGTCGCCGCCGACGCGAACCTGTCCGGGCAGACCTACCCCGACCAGTCCCTCTACCCCGCCAACTCCGTGCCCGCGGTGGTCCGGCGCATCAACAACGCACTCCTGCGCGCCGACCAGATCGACGTCCAGGAGAACGGGCGCCGCACCCGCGAGTGGCTCGCCCCGATCGTCGCGGACGCCGAGGCCGGGTTCGGCGGACCGCTCAACGCGTACGAGCTCATGCACGCGATGATCGCCGCCGGCGCCGCGGGCGTGCACTGGGAGGACCAGCTCGCCGCCGAGAAGAAGTGCGGCCACCTGGGCGGCAAGGTCCTCGTCCCGACGAACCAGCACGTGCGCACGCTCAGCGCCGCGCGGCTCGCCGCGGACGTCGCCGGGGTCCCGTCCGTCCTCGTCGCCCGCACCGACGCGCTCGGCGCGGACCTGCTCACCAGCGACGCCGACGAGCGCGACCACGAGTTCCTCACCGGGGAGCGCACCGCCGAGGGCTACCACCGGGTCCGCCCGGGCCTCGACGCGGTCGTCGCGCGCCAGAAGGCGTACGCGCCGTACGCCGACCTGCTGTGGGTCGAGACGTCGACACCCGACATCGCGCTCGCGATCGAGTTCGCCGAGCGGATCCACGACGCCTACCCCGGCAAGCTGCTCGCGTACAACTGCTCGCCGTCGTTCAACTGGCGTCAGCACCTGTCCGACGGCGACATCGCGCGGTTCCAGCGCGAGCTCGCCGGCCACGGGTACGCGTTCCAGTTCATCACCCTCGCCGGCTTCCACGCCCTCAACCACTCGATGTTCACGCTCGCCCGCGGCTACGCGCAGCGCGGCATGAGCGCCTACGTCGAGCTGCAGGAGGCCGAGCTCGCGTCCGAGGTCGACGGTTACACCGCCACGCGCCACCAGCGCGAGGTCGGTACCGGCTACTTCGACCGCGTCGCGACCGCGATCACCCCCGACAGCGCCACCCTCGCGCTGGCCGGGTCCACCGAGGCGGCCCAGTTCACGCACTGACCCCGCCGACGACCCGCGCGGGGCCCGGACCGGCCCCACCCGGCCACCGGCGCACCGCCGCGCCACCCCGGGCCCCGCGCGCACCCCGTCGTCCCACCTGCCTCACCCTCGGAGACCGCCATGACCGTGATCACCCCCCTGGCCAGCCGCACGCTGCTGACCGACCCCCTGTCCCGCCCGCATCTCGAGGTCACCGGACCTCGCACCACCGGCACCGACGAGATCCTCACGCCCGAGGCGCTCGACTTCCTCACCGACCTGCACGCCCGGTTCGCCGGCCGCCGCCACGACCTGCTGCTCGCGCGCCAGCACCGCCGCGACCGCTGGTCCAACGGCGCCGACCCCGGCTTCCTGCCGCTGACCGCCGGCATCCGCGCCGACCCGACGTGGCGCGTCGCCGGCCCGGGCCCGGGCCTCGAGGACCGGCGCGTCGAGATCACCGGTCCCACCGACCGCAAGATGACCGTCAACGCCCTCAACTCCGGCGCGAAGGTCTGGCTCGCGGACCACGAGGACGCCATGAGCCCCACGTGGTCCAACGTCGTCGGCGGACAGCTCAACCTGTTCGACGCGATCCGTGGGCAGGTCGACTTCACCTCGCCCGAGGGCAAGGAGTACCGCGTCGGCGAGCAGACCCCGACGATCGTGTTCCGCCCCCGCGGGTGGCACCTCACCGAGAAGCACGTCGCCTACGTCGACCGGGCCGGCATGCGCTCGTCGTCGTCCGCCTCGCTCGTCGACGCAGGCCTCTACCTGTTCCACAACGCGCAGGCGCTGATCGACTCCGGCCGCGGCCCGTACCTGTACCTGCCGAAGCTCGAAGGTCACCTCGAGGCGCGGCTGTGGGACGAGGTGTTCCGGTTCACCGAGACGTACCTGGGCCTGCGCCACGGCACCATCCGCGCGACCGTGCTCATCGAGACCATCACCGCCGCGTTCGAGATGGAGGAGATCCTCTACGAGCTGCGCGACCACTGCGCGGGCCTCAACGCCGGGCGCTGGGACTACATCTTCAGCGTCATCAAGAGCTTCCGGAACCGCGGCCCGCGGTTCGTCCTGCCCGACCGGTCACGCGTCACCATGACCGTGCCGTTCATGCACGCGTACACCGAGCTGCTCGTGGCCACGTGCCACCGGCGCGGGGCGCAGGCGATCGGCGGGATGAGCGCGTTCATCCCCAACCGGCGCTCGCCCGAGGTCACCGCGCGCGCCCTCGAGCAGGTCCGCGCCGACAAGCAGCGCGAGGCCGGCCAGGGGTTCGACGGCACGTGGGTCGCGCACCCCGACCTGGTGCCCGTCGCTCGCGAGGTGTTCGACGAGGCTCTCGGCGAGCGCACCGACCAGCGGCACCGTCTGCGCGAGGACGTGCACGTCACCGAGGCGCAGCTGCTCGACATCCCGTCCGCGGGTGGCGCGTCGCCCGGCGCGGTGACCGACGAGGGCCTGCGCGGCAACGTGTCCGTGGCCGTGCGCTACCTCGAGTCGTGGCTGCGCGGCGTCGGGGCCGCGGCGATCGACGACCTCATGGAGGACGCCGCGACCGCCGAGATCTCCCGGTCCCAGGTGTGGCAGTGGGTCCACCAGGAGGTCCGCACCGGGTCCGGCACGCGCATCACCGCGGACCACGTCCGCTCGGTGCTCGCGTCGGTCCTGGCGCAGCTGCCTCGCTCGTCGGACGACCGGTTCGACGACGCGGCCGCGCTGTTCGAACAGGTCGCGCTGGCCGAGGACTTCCCGACGTTCCTGACGGTCCCCGCCTACACCCAGCACCTGGTCACGCCCCGCTGAACAGCCCGGCCCCGTCCCGTCCCCACACCGCGACCCCGCGGTTGCTCCGGCTTCCAGCCCCCATTCCCGGAGCAACCGCGGGGTCGTCGGTCTGCCCGACGACGAGCCCGCGGTTGCTCCGGCTTCGGCTCCTCTTGGCCGGAGCAACCGCGGGGTCGTCGTGGCCGGGCGTCGGTCAGAGGAGCTGGCCGCCCGAGGCCTCGATGCGCTGGCCCGTGACCCAGGACAGCGACGACGAGACGATCGCCGCGGCAGCGCGACCGATGTCGTCGGGCTCCCCGACCCGGCCCATCGCGCTCCCGCCCGCGATCATCGCGCGGTACCGCTCGTCGTCGCGGATGACGCCACCGCCGAAGTCCGTGGCCGTCGCGCCCGGGGCGATCGCGTTGACCGCGATGCGCCGCGGACCGAGCTCCTTGGCGAGGTACCGGGTCCACACCTCGACCGCGCCCTTCATCGCCGCGTACACGCTGTAGCCGGGTGCGCCGACGAAGCGCGTCAGCCCGGTCGACACGTTGAGCACGTGCCCACCGTCGGCGAGCAGCGGCGCGACCTCCTGCGTGAGCAGCACAGGCCCGCGCACGTGGATCGCGTAGAGCTCGTCGACCGCCGCGGCCGTGGTCCCGCCGAGCGGGGTGTGCGCGGCGACGCCGGCGTTGTTGACGAGCACGTGCAGCCCCGGCGCGCCCCACCCGGCGAGCACGCCGCGCAGCGCGTCGACGAACGCGGCGAACGTCTCCGGCGCGGACGTGTCGAGCGCGAGCGCGGCGGCCCGGCCACCGGCCGCGTGGATCTTCGCGACGACCTCGTCGGCCGCGGCGACGCCGTGCACGTACGTCACGACGACGTCCGTGCCGTCGGCCGCGAGCGCGAGCGCGGTCGCGCGGCCGAGCCCGCGTGAACCACCCGTGACGAGTGCGGTGCGAGTCATGTGGGTTCCTTCCCTGGTGGTGGCGCCCCGGATCCGGGTGCCTCCCCACCGTGCGGCGCGGCACGCGGCGCATCCAGGCCGAGGTCATCCAGGGACCGGCGATCCCTGGCTGCCGCTCGTGGTCCGCGCGACGATGCACGCATGGATCGACCCCAGCTCGCCGACTTCCTGCGCGCACGACGCGCCGCGCTGCAGCCCGAGGACGTGGGCCTGCCCCGCGGACCGCGGCGCCGCACCGCCGGGCTGCGCCGCGAGGAGGTCGCCGCGCTGTGCGGCATGTCCGCCGACTACTACGGACGGCTCGAGCAGGGCCGTGGACCGCAGCCATCCGAGCCGATGCTCGCCGCGATCGCCCGAGGTCTGCACCTCACGCTCGCGGAGCGCGACCATCTCTTCCGCCTCGCGGGCCACCACGCACCGGACCGCGCGAGCCGCGCCGACCACGTCGCCCCGGCCGTGCAGCGCATCCTCGACCGGCTGCAGGACACCCCCGCGATGGTGGTCACCGAGACCGGCGAGACCCTGGTGCAGACACCCGCCGCGATGGCGCTGCTCGGCGACCAGACCCACTACACCGGGCTCGAGCGCTCCACCCCGTTCCGCTGGTTCACCGACCCCGCGTCACGCGACGTCTACCCGGCCGAGGACCACGACGAGCGCGCCTCGACGTTCGTCGCCGAGCTCCGCGCCGCCTACGCACGCGGCGGCGCAGGGTCCCGGGCCGCGCGCCTGGTCGACGCGCTGCTCCGCCGCAGCGAGGAGTTCGCGACGATGTGGGCCCGCCACGAGGTCGCCGACAAGCGCAGCCGCACCAAGCGCATGCAGCACCCCGACCTCGGCGTGCTGACCCTCGACTGCCAGACCCTCCTCGACACCGACACCGGTCAGCGCCTGCTCGTCTTCACCGCGAGTCCCGGCACCCCCGACGCCGACAAGCTCGCCCTCCTCACGGTCCTCGGTCCCCGCCAGACGACCGCCGCCCCCTGATGCTCGTCTGCCCTCAGCGACGAGCGCGCCGGAGGTAGCCGGGGCTGCGCGGGTCCCCGACGGCGAGCGCCAAGCCGACCACCGCGACGACCGCCGCGACGACGAGCTGCTCGGTCGACGCGGTCTCGCGGAACGACATCGACCACGGCGCCCACTCCGAGCTCTCACCGGGCGTGACCATCGCCGCCGCGAGCGCCACGACCGCGGGGACGAACACGTACACCGGGCCCGCGAGCGCACCGACCGCCGCGCAGATCCCGCTCAGCAGCAGCAGGTTGCGCAGGCACGCCGCCAACGGCAGTCCCGTGCCGAGCCGCGACCCGAGCAGCACGATCCCCCAGCTCACGACTAGCGTCAGCGCGTAGCACGCCGCCCGGACCGCGAGGACCCGCCCGTTGCGGAACACGACCGGCGTGGGCGCGACGCCCTGGCAGATCCCCACAGCCACAGCCATGAGCAGCGGCACGGCGACGAGCACCCGCAGCTGCGGGTTGAGCTCGAGCGGACCGAAGTGCGAGATCCGCCCATCCGGGAACGCCACAGTCAGCACCACCGCGAGCGCCAGCACCGGCACGGTCGAGTACCACCCGGTCGACGCGAGCACCGCCCGCACCAACCGCAGCGGGCGGACAGCGCTGCTCGCAGCCGTCATCTGAACGGATACGTGCACGTCCGGAACTCCCTCATCAGTCGATCCACCTCGTCGGAATCCAGGCTCCTGTACGGCGCCTGCTCGGCCACGAGCGCGGGGTCGACGAGCTCGAGCCACGTGCTCTCCACGTTGTACGACTCGGCCGAGAAGGCGTCCGAGGTCGGCACTTCGCCGCCTCGTTCATCGCAGTACCACGGGTCGACGAGATCCAGGACAAGACTGCGCGGTGTAACGGGCTCACCGATGAGCGGTTCGTCGAGGAGCAGCGACGCCCCGTGCCACTCGATCTCACCACCGGTCACCTCACGCACCTCGCGTGGCACGAGCGAGTGGTACCCCGCCTGCCGCGCAGCCTCAAACATCCGGGCGAGCTGCGTGTTGACCTCAGCCTGTACGCGCGCATGCTCGGGGTACATGCAGACCGGGACGCCCGAGACGTCCTCGCACAGCGACGGGGGCTTCCCCGTGTAGACCAGGCGGCTGCTCGGTCCGACCGAGCCCGCGACGACGACGAGACCGACGGCCACGACGGCGACCGCGCCCTCACCGACCCTCCGCCACCCGCTCCTGGCCACACCCCGACGCATCATCAGGCACGCCAGGATCAGCAGGGAGAGCATGACGACCTGACTGCCGAGGTAGACGACACTGTACGAACGCCCCACACGCGGGTTGAGCGAGGCGCCGGCGTACAGCAACGAGATGTGCTCGGTCCGCGCGGAGAACATGGACACGCCGACCAGCGCGATGACCGCCGCGAGGACGCCACCCAGGATCGGTCCCAGCGCCCTCCCCACCAACGCGCCCAGGGCAGCGAACAACGTCAGCATCAGCAGGTGGACGCCCACCCCGAGGAGCGCCCGCGGGTCCACGGACGGGGGCACCTCGACAAGCGCCGCGACGACGATCGCCGCCACGTTCGTCCCGCCGACGCCGACCGCGTATGCCCATGTCACGGCCGCAGCCGGTGAGCGCCACCACCTGTGGTCCTCGAGATGACGCGTGCCGACCGACAACCGGGCCAAGTCGATCGCAGCAGCACCGGCGACGACCGGTGCCACCGCGACGTGGCCGATCGGGATCCAGTCGATGATCCACAGCAGATCCGCACGCCATGGGGCGCCCCGCATCGCAAGCACGCTCGCGTTCACCCCAGCGACGATGAGCATCGCCCACGGGAGCACCCCATTACGCATCACGAACCAGACCGGGACCACGAGTCGTCCCGGCGGTCGACGCCTGGCACGCTCGTCGTCGGTCGGAACCTCCTGAGGCCGTTCGGCGAGTGTCGCGGCGCTCATCGGGAGGACTCCCCGCACGCGCGGAGGTCCGCCATGACTCGAGCTGCGTCCTGCGGCGTCAGCTGCGGGCCAGCGGGTCCGGACACCGAGGGCTGCTCCGACTCGATGAGCGCGAGCCACGTGCTCTGGAGCGCCAGCGCGTCGGCGGCGAACCGCTCGTAGTCCGACGTCTCACCGCTCCCGTCCATGCAGTGATAAGGGATGACGACGTCCTGGACGAGCGTCTCGACGTCCACAGCCCCGCCACCCAGCGGCCCGTCGAGCAGGATCTGAGGTCCCTTCCACGACGTGACGCCGCTGCTCGGGACCTCTCGCACCTCCCGGGGCACGAGGTCGTCGTACCCGGCGGCGCGCGCGCCGTCGAAGATCCGAGACAGCTGCGCGGCGACCTCGCCCTGCAGGCGCGCGTGCTCGGCGTAGAGACACACCTTGACGCCCACGACGTCGGAGCAGAGGTCCGGTGGCGTGTCCGTATGGGTCAGCCTGCTGCTGGGTCCGACGAACGCCGCGACCACGACCGCCCCGACCGCGATCGCAGCGACCGAGCGCTCCCCCGCTCGACGCCAGCGTCCACGAACGACCCCGGGGCGCATCAGCACCAGTGCCACCACCAGTCCCGACAGGAGCCCGGCCTGGCTGCCGAGGTACGCGACGTCATAGCTGCGTCCGACGCGTGACACGACCGAGGCGCCCGCGTACAGGAGAGCGATGTGCTCGGTCCGCGCCGACAACAGGTAGATGGCGGTCAGCGCGAGGATCGCGGCGAGGACCCCACCGAGAACGGGTCCGAGCACCCGGCCGACGAGCGTGCCCAGCGCCGCGAACAACGCCAGCATGAGTAGCTGAACCCCTACCCCCAGCAGTGCCCGTGGGTCGAGCCTCGGCGGCAGGTCGATCACTGCTGCGACGAGCATCGCCGTCACGTACGTCCCACCGACTCCGGTCGCGTACGCGAGCGTGATCACTGATCCCGGAGACCGCCACCAGCGGATGTCCTCGAGGTGCCGCGTGCCCACGCTCAGACGGGCAATGTCGATCGCTGCGCCACCGGCCACCACCGGCGCGATGGCGAGGTGACCGATGGGAAGCCAGTCGACGATCCACAACAGGTCCCCACGCCACGGAGCACCGCGCATTCCCAGCACTGCTGCGCACACCACGGTGACGATCAGCATGACCCAGGGCAGGACACCGTGGCGGGCGACGAACCACACCGCGTCGGCGGTCCGCGCGGCCGGGGCCGGGTGCGGGCTCGCCCGCGAGCCCGCAATCTGCCGAACCGAGCCAGGAGTCGTCGCCTGGCCCGCGAAGACGCTCACGCCGACACCCTGTCTCGGACGACTGACAGGAAGCCTCGTTCCACGGATTCGGAGGACACAGCCGTCCCGCCTCCGCGCTCGGCGAGCTCGTCTACGCTCCCTTGGAACGCGTCGGAGCCGTCGGCAAGTATCAGGACCCGCTCCGCTACCGCTGCGACGTCCTCGGCGAGATGGGTCGACACCAGGACCGCGTGTTCTCGTCCGAGCGTCGCGATCAGCTCTCGCAGCTCGGTGCGCTGCACCGGGTCGAGTCCCACCGTGGGTTCGTCCAGCACCACCACGCCTGCCGAGCCGATCAGCGCCTGTGCGACCCCCACTCGACGACGCATGCCACCCGAGAGCGCTCCGAACCGCCAACCGGCACGGTCTTCGAGACCGACCGCCCGGAGCGCCTCGCTGATCTCGTGGTCCGTGATCGGAGTCCGCCTGCTGCTCCGGCACCACGCCACGAACCGTAGGTAGTCCGTGACACGCACCCGGCGCGGCGCATCGAAATCCTGAGGCAGGTAGCCGGGCGGCATCGGCCGACCACCGGAGCGTTCGATCTCCACCCGTCCGCGAGTCGGTGCGAGCACGCCCACCACCGCGCCCATGAGCGTCGACTTCCCCGCACCGTTCGCGCCCAGCAGCGCCGTCACACCCACGTCGAAGCGAGTGCTCACCGGTCCGAGCTCGAACCTGCCGCGACGGGCGACCATGTCCTCGAGCAGCACCATCATCGATCCCCCCCGCCGGCGCGGCGGCCCGTCACAGGCCGCCGCGCCTGGTGACTAGTAGTTCAGGTACGAGTAGAAGGACTTGCCCGCCGAGCAGACGTCCGGCCGTGAGGGGATGTCGAGGCAGGTCTTGATGAACGCGTCCACACGCACCGTGACCGGCTTCATCGTCACGGAGTAGGTGTGCACCGGCTCGGACGCGATGGCGAGCCACTCACCGCTCTCCCTCGTCCCGCTAGCCGACTTCGAGGCCTTCTCGTAAGGACCGAGGTTCCCGATGGCCGCGATGCTCTTGAGGTGGACGTAGACCTTGTGGTCGTCGGCGTTGCTGAGCTTGTACCGCGCGTCCACGATCTTGGAGATGGCCGTGCGAGATCCCTTCGACGCGGTCCAACTGCCGAAGGTCTTGCCCGTGCTGCCGTAGCCGCGGGCGACCTGCGGGGACGACTTCGTCGCGTAGGCGACCGCCGCCGCGCCGGCCGCCGGGCCGCAGACCGCGATGCCGACGACGACGGCGATCACCGCCATCACCCGGCGACGCTTGGACATAGGTGTACCCATGTGTTCCCCCTACTTCGGTCATACGTGGGAGCGCCGCAGCCGTGCGGCGCTCGCCGGTGGGAACGATCCCACGCGGCCGAGACGAAAACTAGTGGGAGACCGACAAACGGGACAACGGGTGCGTCGCTGCCTGTGGACAACAAGGCGACAGGCGTCACCCCCGCGCGCGCACAAGCGACCGATGACCACGCCCACACGGGTGAATGCCCGAGCGCCGTCTGCCTGACGGGCCGCCCAAAGGTGTTGGGTAGTCGCGTCAGGCAACGGCGCTTGGATGGAGCAGTCCCATGAGGTTCGAGATCGTCAAGAGCGACAACGGCAAGTGGTTCTTCCGGATCGTCGCCCAGAACGGCAACGTGCTGGCGCACAGCCAGCAGTACACCGAGAAGGCGTCGGCGAAGTCGACGGTCGAGTCGATCAAGAAGAACGCCGCGGACGCGGACGTCGTCGAGGCCTGACCGCGCGCCGCGAGCGGCCGCGAGCAGCGATGAGCTGAAGCGGCCGAGGCGAGGCGGCCACGGGCTGCCCCGCCTGCGCGCCGGTCAGCGGGTGGTGCCGACCTGGGCTGCGGCGGAGACGTCGTTGAGGACGACCGCGTCGATCAGCTGGCGGCACCACGTGAGCACCTCGCGGCCGTGCAGCGGCTTGCCGCCGATGCGCGCGGTCGTCGGGAACGGCACGAGCACGGTGCGCAGCGCGGGCTTGAGGACGGTGCCCGGGTAGAGCCGCTTGAGGCGCAGCTGCGCGGACTCGGGCAGCTCGACGGGTGCGAAGCGCACGAACTTGCCCTGCGCGGTGATGTCCGACAGGCCGGCTCGTCGGGCGTGCTGGCGGAACTGCGCGACCTCGAACAGGTTGTCGACGGCCTCGGGCACGGGGCCGTAGCGGTCGACGAGCTCGGCGTGCACCTCGCGCAGCGCGGTGTCGTCGGTGGCGACGGCGATCTTGCGGTACGCCTCGAGGCGCAGCCGCTCGTGCGCGATGTAGTCGTGCGGGATGTGCGCGTCGACGGGCAGCTCGATGGTGACGTCGGGCAGCTCCTCGGGAACGTCGTCGCGGAACGCTGCGACGGCCTCGCCGACCATGCGGATGTACAGGTCGAAGCCCACGCCCTCGATGTGCCCGGACTGCTCGCCGCCGAGCAGGTTGCCCGCGCCGCGGATCTCGAGGTCCTTCATGGCGACGGCCATGCCGGCGCCCAGGTCGGTGTTCGCGGCGATGGTCTGCAGGCGGTCGTGGGCGGTCTCGGTGAGCGGCTTCTCGGGCGGGTAGAGGAAGTACGTGTAGGCCCGCTCACGGCCGCGGCCGACGCGCCCGCGCAACTGGTGCAGCTGCGACAGGCCGAGACGGTCGGCACTCTCGAGGATGAGGGTGTTGGCGTTGGAGATGTCCAGGCCGGTCTCGACGATCGTCGTGCAGACCAGCACGTCGAACCGCTTCTCCCAGAAGTCGACGATGACCCGCTCGAGCTGGTGCTCGCCCATCTTCCCGTGCGCGACGGCGATGCGGGCCTCGGGCACCAGCTCGTTGAGGCGCGACGCGACGCGTTCGATCGACTCGACCCGGTTGTGGACGTAGAACACCTGACCCTCGCGCAGCAGCTCGCGGCGGATCGCGGCGGAGATCTGCTTCTCCTCGTACGGCCCGACGAACGTCAGGACGGGGTGGCGCTCCTCGGGCGGGGTCGCGAGCGTGGACATCTCGCGGATCCCGGTGACGGCCATCTCGAGCGTGCGCGGGATGGGGGTGGCGGACATCGCGAGCACGTCGACGTTGGTGCGCAGCGCCTTGAGCGTCTCCTTGTGCTCGACGCCGAACCGCTGCTCCTCGTCGATCACCACGAGCCCGAGGTCCTTGAACCGCACGCCGCCCGTGATGAGCCGGTGCGTGCCGATCACGACGTCGACGGACCCGTCGGCGAGACCCTCGAGGATCTCCTTGCTCTCCTTGGCGGTCTGGAACCGCGAGAGCGCCTTGACCGTCACGGGGTACGGCGAGTAGCGCTCGGCGAACGTGTCGAAGTGCTGCTGGACCAGCAGCGTCGTCGGGACGAGGACCGCGACCTGCTTGCCGTCCTGCACGGCCTTGAACGCGGCGCGCACCGCGATCTCGGTCTTGCCGTAGCCCACGTCGCCGCACACGAGCCGGTCCATGGGGATCGGCTTCTCCATGTCGGCCTTGACCTCGTCGATCGTCGCGAGCTGGTCGGGCGTCTCGACGTACGCGAACGCATCCTCGAGCTCGCGCTGCCAGGGCGTGTCCGGGCCGAACGGGTGGCCCGGGGTGGCCATGCGCGCCGAGTACAGGCGGATCAGCTCGGACGCGATCTCCTTGACCGCCTTACGCGCCCGCCCCTTCGTCTTGGCCCAGTCCGCGCCGCCCATGCGGTTGAGGCTGGGCGCCTCGCCGCCCACGTACTTGGTGACCTGGTCGAGCTGGTCGGTGGGGACGTACAGGCGGTCGCCGGGCTGGCCGCGCTTGGACGACGCGTACTCGATGACGAGGTACTCGCGCGTCGCGGCGGCCGCGCCGGAGCCGATGGTGCGCTGCACGAGCTCGACGAACCGCCCGACGCCGTGCTGCTCGTGCACGACGAAGTCGCCCGCGCGCAGCTGGAGCGGGTCGACGACGTTGCGGCGCCGGCTCGGCATGCGGCGCATGTCGCGCGTGGACGAGCCCGCGCGCCCGGTGAGGTCCGCCTCGGAGAACACCGCGAGGCGCTGGGCCTCGGCGACGAAGCCGGGTCCGACGGGCGCGGGCGTGACGAGCACGACGCCGCCGGACGGCTCGGAGTCGATGGTCGCGACGAGCCGCGCGGGGCAGTCGGCGGCCTTGAGCTGCTCGACCATGCGCTGCGCGGGGCCGTGCCCCTCGGTCGCGAGCACGAGCCGCCAGCCGGCGCGCTGCAGCTCGCGCACGTCGGCGACGGCGCGCGCGACCTCGCCGCGGTAGCGCTCGACCTCGCGGGCGGCGACGACGAGCGTCTCCACGCCGTCGGTGTCGCGCACGGGTGCGGCGGCGCTCTCGTCGTCGGCCCCCGCGTCGAGCGTGAAGCCGGACAGCGTCCACCAGCCCAGCCCGCGCACCTGCGAGAGCGCGCGGACCTCCGCGAACGTCGCGAACGACGCGGCGGACAGGTCGAGCGGCGTCGCGGCACCGGCCGCGGCCGACGTCCACGCGGCCTCGAGGAACTCCTGCGTGGTCGCGACGAGGTCGTGCGCGCGCCGCCGGATGCGCTCGGGGTCGGCGAGCACCAGCAGCGCGTCGTCGGGCACGAGGTCCAGCACCGGGACCATGCGGTCGACCAGCACGGGCGCGAGGGACTCCATGCCCTCGACCGCGATGCCCGCCGCGAGCTTGTCGAGCATGTCGATCGCACCCGGCAGCTGCGGCACGAGCGATGCCGCCCGCTCCCGCACCGCGTCGGTCAGCAGGATCTCGCGGCACGGCGGGGCCCACAGGCCGTGGTCCGCGACCTCGAGCGAGCGCTGGTCCGCCACGGAGAACCAGCGGATCTCCTCGACCTCCTCGCCCCACAGCTCGACGCGCAGCGGGTGCGACTCGGTCGGCGGGAACACGTCGACGATCCCGCCGCGCACGGCGAACTCCCCGCGCTTCTCGACCATGTCCACGCGGCTGTACGCGGCGTCCGCGAGCCGCTGCGTGAGGTCGTCCATGTCGACCGTGTCGCCGACCGCGACCTCGACGGGCCGCAGCTCGCCGAGCCCGTCGACGACGGGCTGCAGGAGCGCACGCACGGGCACGACGAGCACGCGGATCGGCCCCGCGGGGCCTCGCTCGGGCGTCGGGTTCGCGAGCCGGCGGAACACCGCGAGGCGCCGCGCGACGGTGTCGGCTCGCGGCGACAGCCGCTCGTGCGGCAGCGTCTCCCACGCGGGCAGCACCGCGACGTCGTCGTCCGGCAGGTAGCAGCGCAGCGCGTCGGCGAGCTCGTCGGCGTCGCGTCCCGTCGCGGTCGCCACGACGAGCGGACGCCCGGCCTCGTGCCCGCCCGCGCCGGCGAGCGCCGCGAGCAGCGGGGGCCGGATGCCCGCCGGTCCGACGACGTCGACCTCGCCCCGCGCGGGCACGGCCTCGAGCGCCGCGGCGGCGGCCGGGTCGGCGAGGAGGGCGGGCAGCAGTCCGGTGAGGTCCATGGGTCCTTCACGTTCGTCGGGCGGGCAGCGGTCGCGGGGCTCCTCGGGAGTGCCGCGGGCAGCACGAGCACCCCTGCTCCGGCGACGACGAGGGCGCGGGACCGGGCGAACCGGTCGGCGCGCACCGCTGCCACGCGGGGTCAGGGGCGTCGTCAGTGTACGAGCCGCCACCGACACCGTCCCGGGGGCGCGGAGGTGCGTCAGGCGCCGCGACCGGAGTCCACGGGCGCCGGGCGCCCGGGTGCGCGCGCGTCGACCGCGGCCAGCCGCTCCTCCCACCGGCGCGGCATCGCGAACGCCGGGACGAGCGCGTGCGCGCGCCGCGCCCCCGCGTGCACCGCGAGGCTCAGCACGACGACGAGCGTGGTGACCGCCGGCGGGTAGAGCAACGACCCGACGGTCGTCGCCGTGACGTCGCGCGCGAGCCCGCCCGCGTACGCGAGCAGCAGCGCGAGCCACAGCGGGTGCAGCACGTAGATCGGCAGCGTCTGGCGCCCGAGGAGGAGGCCGAGCCGACGCAGCGGCTCCCACCGGACCGCGAGGACGACGACGAGCACCGCGAGCACCAGGAACGCCAGGCACCGCACGACGAACACCACGGCCTCGGCGAGCTCCACCCCCTCGGCGAGCCGCCCCGACGCGGTGGCGGCGACAGCGAGGCCCGCCGCGAGGAGCAGCGCGCCCCACGACGCCCGCTCGCCCAGCCGGCGCAGCGGGCCGGCGCCGTACACGCCGACGGCGAAGAACAGGAACATCTCCGGCACCTTGGCCCACATCTGGTCCGACGACGTCAGGACGTGCGTCGCCAGGCACAGCGCGACGAGCCCCGACAGCACGGCCCACGGGGGCACGCGGTGCAACGCCCCGAGCACCGCGATGTACACGGCGAGCGCGAACACGTACCAGAGCGTCGTCTCCGGAACGACGAGCTGGCGCAGCAGGTCACCGACGCCGTCGACCCGGTGCGGCAGGCTCGGGTCCCGCACCACCGCGTAGAACACGGCGTACAGCAGCAGCCACACGACGTACAGGTAGTAGTTGCGCGCGACGCGCAGCGTCAGGCCGCCCGGCCGCCACCCGAGCCGCACCCGACGCGCGACGACGAGGCCGGAGACGGCCAGGAGCACCGGCATGCGCGCGCTGCCGAGCACCCCGTACACCCGGCCCCACACCGACTCCCCGGCGTCCGCGGTGGGTGCGTCCACGGCGAGCAGGTGCCAGAGCACGACGTGCGCGAGCACGACGGCGACCACGGAGTACCCGCGGACCGCGTCGACCCACTCGAGCCGACCGACCGTGGGAGCGGTGCGCGCCGGGGCGACGTCTCGCGCGGCCAGCGCGCTCACCCCCCGGGCCGGGTCGCGGCACGCGACGCGCGTGCGGCCCGCCGCCGTGCGGCGACGTCGAACCACGCGGGCGGCTCGTACAGCCACCCGGCGCCGACGCGCTTCGCGCCGCGTTCGAGGGCGAGCGTCGCGACGATCGCGGCGGCGGCGAGCAGCGGGGGGCCGAGCACCGCGACGGCGGGCGAGTCGACCGCGCCCCAGCTCTTGAGCAGCGCGGCGGTCACGATGATGAGCGGCGTGTGCGCGAGGTAGACCGGCAGGGTCCGTGCGCCCAGGTCCCGGAGCACGTGCGACCGGGACAGCGCCCGGCTGACCGCGATCCCGGCGGCGACCCCCAGGACGCAGTTCACGAAGTACAGCCCGGGTGCCTCACGCAGGTCCGCGGCCCACAGCCCGAACGCGACCGCCGCCCACAGCGCGACGACGCCGACCATCGGCAGCACGCGCGCCTCGGAGCCGCGCCGCAGCACCACGTCGCGCAGGTGGAGGCCGACGAGGAAGAACACGTAGTACTTGACCGAGCCGTTCCACCCGGGGCTCGCTGTCTCCCACCCGGACAGCGCGATCGCGGAGCCGACGGCGGCGACGCCGATCTGGACGGCCACGGGCACCCGGCGCGTCAGCTTGGCGACGACGAAGAACAGCGCGAGCGCCCAGATGAACCACAGCTCGAGCCGCGGGACGAACGGCGAGAGCACGTACGGCTGCAGCACGTTCGACAGGAACGAGCCGGTCCCCCGCATGCGCACGCCCACGTAGTACGCGAGCGAGCCGACCGCACCCCACACGAGGAAGACCCACAGGTACAGCCGGATCTTGGAGTGCCACAGCGCGGTCCACGCGCCGCGCACCCACTTGCCCGCGAACAGCCCGGCGAGCGTGAAGAACAGCGGCATCCGCAGCGACGAGACGACGACGTTCGCCTCGACCCAGGGCCTGACGTGCGCGCCCGCGCCGAGCAGCCAGTTCGACGAGTGGAACAGCACGACGAGCGAGATCGCGATGCCGCGGCCGGTGTCGACCCACTCGACGCGCGGACGGCGGGGCCGCGGGGCGTCGGGCACCGCCTCACCCTCCGCAGCGGCCTGCACGGGAGCCGGTGCCGTCGCCTCGACGACACCCGGCTTCGCGGGCCCCGAGGGCGGTCCAGCGCTGCGCATGCGAGCGAGTCTATGCGGGCAGAACGGGCGAAACAGGGGCCAGACGGGCGAAAAACGGCACACCCGTCCGGGTCACGAGGGTGCGGGTGCGACGATGTGGCGGAACCGGGCCGCACGGGTGCCGGTCTCGACCGACATCGGGGAGGGACGTGTCCCGGACGGCGACCTCGGCGCCCGCGTGGCTGACGGCGCGGGTCTCCGCGCCCCACGTCCTCGTCGTCGTCTCGCTGCTGGCCGTCGGCAGCGGCCGGGTCATGGTCAAGTCCGTCACCCTGGGGACGATCGTCGCGGTCGCGCTGCTGCCGATCTGGTGGCGTCCCGTGCGCGACCTCGTCGGGATCCGGACGCTCGTCGGCCTGGGCGGCCTCGCCGCGGTCGTCGGCGTGTGGCTCACGTGGTTCCACGAGGCCGACCACGCGACCTCGACGAACCTGCTGGTCGGCAACACCTCGACGGTCCTCGACGCGGTGCTCGGCGCGGCGGTCGTCGCGTGGGCGCGCACCGTGCTGCGGGACCCCGTGGTCGCCGCGTGGTTCGGCGTGGGGATGCTGCTCGGCATCAGCACCGGCGGGCGGTTCCTGGAGAACCCCTGGCGGTTCGGCTTCTCCGTGCCGCTCATCGTGCTGCTGCTCGGCCTCGCGTGGGCGTCCGGCCGCGGGTGGCTGCAGGTCGTCACCGCGCTCGGGCTCGCGGGCGTCTCGGTGATGAACGGCGGCCGCTCGACGTCCGCCATGCTCGTGCTGGCCGCCGCCGTGACCATCCAGCAGACCGCGCGCCGCGCGACGACGCGCGCGGGCTCGCGCGTGCGCGCGCTGCTCATCATCACGAGCCTCGTGGCCGCCCTGTACCAGCTGGGCCAGGTCGCGATCCTCGACGGCCTCCTCGGCCAGGACGCGCAGGAGCGCACCGAGGCGCAGATCGCGCTGTCGGGCTCGCTGCTCGCCGGCGCCAGGCCCGAGAGCGGGGCGACCCGCGCGCTCGTCGTCGCCCATCCCTCAGGGTTCGGCTCCGGGACGCTGCCGGGCACGCGCGACGTGTTCGTCGCGAAGACCGGGATGGCCGAGCTCAACTACGACCCGCACAACGGCTACGTCGAGAAGTACATGTTCGGCAGCGGCTTCGAGCTCCACTCCACCGCGGCCGACCTGTGGGTCCGCTTCGGCTTCGCGGGCGTGCTGCTGGCGCTGTGGGCGGCGTGGCTGGTGGTCCGCGGGTACACGGGCGCGATCGCGACGCACACCGCGAGCGCCCTGCTGACGTACCTGGCCGTCCGCACGCTGTGGAACCTCGCGTTCAGCCCGCTGTCGAGCTCGAGCACCCTGCTCGCCCTCACGCTCGGTCTCCTCGCCGTGCGTCGTGTTGCGACCTCGTCGCCGCCGGACCTCACCGGGGACGTCGTCGAGCAGGTGTACGACGACGAGCGCGGCGCCCGACCCGAGCGCAGCCTCCCCGCCCGCTGACCCGCGTCCACCGCATGCGACGAGGCCCGGGGTGGGACCTGCCCACCCCGGGCTTCGTCGTACGTGCGGGTCAGACCGCGCGCGCCACCAGGTCGTCCCAGACGAACACCAGCGACGGGTCGCCGGTCGCGCCACCGTGGTAGACCTCGAACCCGACACCGCCGGGCTCCTGCAGCGCCGCGTTGTTGTCCGTCGTCGAGACGCGCCACTGCTCGGGCTCCGGCTGTCCGGCGACCCAGACCTTGGCCCGGATCGTCGTCGGCGAGGTCCCGGTCACCTGGACGCGGACCGCGAGCGGCGTGCCCGGCTCGACCACGAGCCCGCCGACCGCGCCGCCGGAGATCGCCGTCGTCGTGCCACCGACCGTCCGCACCGCGTGCAGCTGGACGGTGCCGTCGGCCGCGATGCGCACGCGCCCGCCGTACGCCGCGTCGCCGACGGTCCGGCCCTGCAGCGTCGCGAACGAGGTGCCGCCCGGCACGCGGTCGAGGTCGAGCGTCGCCACCGCGTCGGTCGACTCCTGCGAGACGGAGTTGAGCCGGGCGCCCGTGGTCCCGCCGCGCGGCACCGTCATGACGCCCTTGCCGCCCGAGACGGTCAGGCGGGCGCCGGGACCGACCGAGGTCCACGCGCCGCCGACCTGGGCGTCGCCCCAGCCGTTGGACGCGGTGCGGCCGAACGCGTCCTGCGCGAACGGGCCGCCGGGCGCCGGCGCGGTGACCGTCACGTCGTGCGCGACCGTGGCGGTCAGCCCACCGGCGTCCGTGACGGTCAGCCGCACCTCGTAGGTGCCCGCCTCGGCGTAGGTGTGCGACGCGGTCGCGCTCGTGCCGGTCGTGGGCGCCGAGTCGTCACCCCACGTCCAGCTGTACGACGCGATCGCACCCTCCGCGTCGGACGAGCCGGAGCCGTCGACGGACGCCGTCAGCCCGGCGGCGCTGCTCGTGAACGCCGCGGTGGGCGCGGTGTTCACGGGCGGCTCGGGCTCCTCCGGCTCCTCCGGCTCCTCGGGCGCCTCGGCACCGACGCGCTGCGCGAGCAGGTCGTCGACCGAGAACACGAGCGACGGTGCACCGGTCGCGCCGCCGTGGTACGCGACCACGCCCACGCCGCCGGCGGTCTGCAGCGCCGCGGTGGAGTCCGTCGTCTGGACCCGCCAGGCCGCCGGCTCCGGGGAGCCCGCGGGCCACGCCTTCGCCCGGATCAGCGTCGGGTTCGTGCTCTCGGCCTCGACGCGGACCGCGATCGCGGCACCCGGCGAGTACGTCAGGCCGGACACGGCACCGCCGGCGATCGCCGTGGTCGTGCCACCCACCTCGCGCGTCACGTGCAGCTGGACGGAGCCGTCCGCGGCGAGCCGCAGCCGGCCGCCGTAGGAGTCGGCGTCGACGCGACGAGCCTGGAAGGTGACGAAGGAGTTGCCGGTCGACAGGGCGCCCAGCGAGACCTTGCCCGTCAGGGACGTGTCGCTCGCGGCGACGTCGCCGAGCACCGCGCCGCTCGTCGCGCCGCGCGGGGCCGTGATGACCCCCGCGCCGCCCGCGACCGACAGCCGGTTCGCCGCGCCGACCGCGGTCCACGCGCCGCCCACCGGAGCGGTGCCCCAGCCGTTGCTCACGGTGCGCGCGAAGTCGTCGCGGACGAACGGGGCGTCCGCCGGCGGCTCGGTGACCGTCACCTCGTGCGTGACGCTCGCGGTCGCACCGTCGTCGTCCGTCACGGTCAGCGTGATGGTCTTGTCGCCCGGCGTCGCGTACGTGTGCGTCGCCGTCGAGCCGGACCCGTTCGCCGTCCCGTCGCCCCAGCTCCACGACCAGGACGCGACCGACCCGTCCGGGTCGCTCGACCCGGTGCCGTTCACCGAGACGCCCAGGTGCTGGACCTCGGAGGTGAACGCCGCGACCGGCGCCTGGTTGGCCGCGACCGTGACCTCGTGCGTGACGCTCGCGGTCGCGCCGTCGTCGTCGGTCACGGTGAGCGTGATCGACTTCGTGCCGCCGGTGGCGTACGTGTGGGTCGCTGTCGCACCCGTGGACGTCGTGCCGTCGCCCCAGGCCCACGACCAGCTCGCGACGGTCCCGTCGGCGTCGGCCGAGGCCGAGCCGTCGACGGACACCGCGAGGTGGTCCGCCTCGACGTCGAACGCGGCCGTCGGCGGCTGGTTGGGCACCGGGGCGCCCGAGCCGACCGAGTAGTGCTGCGCCACGGTCGCGGCGTCGAGGACGCTGCCGTAGACGGCGACCTCGTCGATCGTGCCCGCGAACCACGCCTGCGGTCCCCAGGTGGTGTCGCCGCCGACCCGCCAGTAGCCGGTGTACACCTGCTGCGAGGTCTGCGCGTGGGTCCCGCGCAGCACGCCGTCGACGTACAGCTTCATGCCGTCGGGGCCCTGTGTGGCGACCATGTGGTGCCATGCGCCGTCGTTGTACGACGCGGGCGTCGTGATGGTGTTCGCCTCGCCGGTCCACACACCGAACGTCAGCTTGCCGTTCTCCTCCATGTACACGTGACGGTCGTAGTTGCTGCTCGTCCCGGTCGCGGCGTCACCGAACCCGATGAGCTTGCCGCCCGCCGTGGTGGTCGTCTTGAACCACAGCTCCTCGGAGTAGACGTCGGGGCCGTTGAAGTCCGCCTGGCTCGCGACCAGCCCGTTCGTGCCGCCGAACGTCACTGCGGTGTTGCTCGTCCCGGCGAGCGCACCCGCCACGCCGCGCGTCAGGCCGCCGCTGTACGTGCCCGGGTAGGACAGCGGACCGGTGTCGGCCGCCGTGGCACCCGCCGCCTCACCGAGGCGCCAGTACAGGTCGGGGTTCGCCGCGCGTACAGCGGCGCCGTACGCGTCGGCCGGCACCGGCGTGACGCTCGAGGTGCGCCCGGAGGTCACCCAGTGCGCGTCCACCTGGGCCGCGGTGAGCGGCTCGTCGTAGATCGCGACGTCGTCGATCGTGCCGGCGAAGTACGCCGCCGCCGTCCACGGGCTGTCGCCACCGATGCGCCAGTAGCCGTCGTAGCTCTGCGCGCTGGTGACGCTCGTCTTCTGCGCGACGCGCTTGCCGTCGAGGAACAGCTTCATGCCGTCCGGGCCGAGCGACGCCACCACGTGGTGCCACGCGCCGTCGTTGAAGCCGGTCGCGCTCTGGACCGTCTGCGACGAGCCCGGGTACACGCCGAACAGCACGCGCCCGGACGTGTCCATGTAGACGTGCCGGTCGTAGCTCGTGGAGTTGCCGGTCTTCTCGTTGCCGAAGCCGATGATCTTGCCGCCGGCCCGTGTCGTCGTCTTGAACCAGCCCTCGATCGCGAAGGTCTGCGGACCCGCGACCGCGGTCTGCGTGGCCACGAGGCCGTTCGACGACCCGCTGAACGTCGACGCGGTGTCCGTGTCGCCGGTGATGGCACCGGCCGCGCCGCGCGTGACGCCCGCGGACGCCACCGCGTCGTCGCCGCCCGCGTAGTCCGTCACGGTCGTCGTCCCGGTCGGCTCGGACAGGCGCCAGTAGTGCGCCGCGCCGTCGTCGAGCACCTTCGTGCCGTACGCGCCGACCGTCTTGTCGCTCACGGTGACCGAGGTCCACGCGGACGAGGCCGAGTTCCCGAACGGGTCTGTCACGACCACGCGGTACCTCGTCGTCGTGCCCGGTGTCAGGGACGGGTCACGGTCGGTGAACCGCATCGTCTTGACGTTCCAGAACGTCGTCGACAGCGTCTCGACGTGCACCGGCGGGTTGTTCTGCGTCTGCCGGTAGACGGCGTAGGTCAGCGTCTCGTTGTCCCGGTCGTAGTTCGACTTCCAGGAGACGCGCACCTCGCCCACCTGCACCGAGGTCGCGGTGACCGGGTAGTTCGACCCGGACAGGCGCGGACCCTGCTGCATGGGCGCCTTGTCGATCGTCGTGAACCGCACGAGGCCCTGCTGGCCCGCGCCGTTGACCTGCGTGAACTCGCCGCCGAACACGACGTAGTCGTCCTTCGCGGTGACCGTCCACGGGCCCTGCGACTTGCCGGTGTACGTGCCGGCGTTGATCGTCGGGTACCAGTTCAGGATGGTCGGCGAGGGCTCGCCGTCGTGGTCCGGGTACCCGTAGATGTCGGGGGTGTTGATGCGCGTCGCCCACTTCGTGAGCGCGGTCGCGCGGTACACCGACCACGGCGTCGTCTGCGGGAAGCCGCCCGAGTTGCCGCAGTAGTGCTTGTGGCTCGCCGAGTAGACGACGTCACCCATCGGATACGACGAGTACGTGTCGCCGTGGCAATCCTCGACCCACAGCTCGGACCCGGTCGCCCAGTCCGCCGCGAACGTGCCCTCGACGTTCCCGCCGCCACCGAAGTGGTAGCCGGTGCCGTAGAAGTTCTCGCCGTCGGTCTCGAGGCTGAGGATCGCGGACTCGGTGCCGCCGTTGCGGATCTGGGTGTTGACCGGCAGCGGGAGCAGCGTGCCGTCGGTCGCGAGGCGCGCGAGCCCGTAGCCCGGGTTGGACGAGCCGTTCACCGACGTGAACGCGCCGCCGAGCACGACCGACTCGCCGTCGGGGGCGACGACGAGCGCCTGGATCGCGCCGCCGTCGATCGTCGCGGTCAGCGGCAGGTTCCCGCCGTCCGAGGCGCGCAGCGCCGCGAACCGCTGGCGCGTCTGCCCGTTGACGCTCGAGAAGTTGCCACCGATGTAGACGGTCGAGTTGGTGACCGCCACCGCGTTGATCCCGGAGTTCACCGTCGGCCGGAACGTCGAGATCAGCGCGCCGGTCGCGGTGTCGAACGCCGCGATCCGGTAGCGGGCCTGCCCGTTCACCGACGTGAAGTTCCCCACCGCGTACAGCCGCGTGCCGTCCGGCGAGAGCGCGAGGTCGTCGACCTCCGCGTTCAGGTCGGGCGCGAAGGAGCTGTCCAGCGCACCGGTCGTCAGGTTGAACGCCATCATGTTGTTCCGGACGACCTCGCTGGTGCCCGGGGCCGCACCCGGCGGCCGGGCCCGCGTGAACTCACCCCCGACGTACACCTTGTTGCCGGCGGGCTGCAGGTTCCACACGACGCCGTTGACCTGCGCGGTGGGGAGCCCGTCGGCCGAGACGGTCACGGGGTTGTCGGGGTTCGGCGGCGCGGTGTCGGCGAGCGCCGACGGCGCGACGACGACGGCCAGCGCCGACGTCACCGCGCACGCGGCCAGGAACCCGATGGTGCGCGCGAGGCGGCTGGTGACGGCCATGTGCGTGTCCTCCCGAACAGGCGGGCGCGGAGGCGTCGCGGGTGCGACGATCGGCCCGACTCTAGGGCGAAAGGGACATATCGGGACCTGGACGATCGGGTGAACCGGCGTGTGCCGCGGGTGAAAACGGGCTTGTGTACCGGTTTGAGGCGTGCGGCGTCATTCGACCGGGTGATAGGCCCGTCCGCCGACCCGCGTGAGCCCCGGGCGAGACCCCGGGGCGGACTCGGGGCTCAGACGCCCGCGGGCCCCCGGAACAGCGCGATCGTCGTGCCCACGCCGAGGTCCAGCTCGATCGTCACGTCGCCCCGGTCGGCGACCGCGACCGTGTGGACGAACACTCCCGTCGCGTCCGCACCCGGCGCGACCTCGCCCGGGAACGCGCGCGAGCCGGTGGACAGCGGGAGCTCGGGAGTCAGCCCGGGGCCGGAGTAGACGTTCAGGACCGCGAGCGACAGGTCGAGCGGCTCGTCGGTGCCGTTGTGCACCTCGACCGTCACCTCGAGCGCCGGACCGCCGACCTCACCCGGCAGCTCGGCCTTCCCGGTGACCGCCCGGATCGAGGCGACGCGCGCCGTCACGCCGGGCGACGGCTCGGCCGTGGACTCGATCGGGGCGAGCGTGACCGCCCGGCCGTCGGGCCGCGGGGTCGGCGTGGGGAGCACGCCCGGGGCGGCGCTCGACGGCTCCGCCGAGGCGGCGGGTGTCGTCGGCGCGTCCGAGACCGTCGGGCCGGGCGCCGGTGTCGACGCCGTGGTCGCCCCTGCGGTCGACCCTGGGGTCGACGCGGCGGCGGTCGAGGGGGCGCTCGTCGGGTTCGCACCGTCGTCGGAGCGCCCGGAGGTCACCGCGAGGACGATCAGGACGGCGAGGACGACGACGCCGGCGGCGGCCGCGATCCGCACCGTCCGCCTGCGCCCACCTGCCGAGGCGGTCTCAGCCTCCGTCACGACACACCCCCAGGATCCGAACGACAGCCGACCGGGTCCCCGACGGCGCCAGGGCTCGGGTCAGTGTAGAGACCACGGGGGGTCACCCGGACCGAGTTCGCGCGGTCCGCATCCGGGTGAATTTCCCCGTGGGTGCGAGAATTGTCCGGATCACCACCTACCGTTCCGGGGGTCGGCAGCACCACGAAGGAGAGTCATGGAGATCGGCGACTACCTGACCGCGCTGCGCAAGCGCTGGTGGGCGGTCGCGCTGCTCGCCGTCCTCGGTGCCGGCCTCGGGTACGTGCAGGCGTCGGGTGCGACTCCCCTCTACCGGTCGACCGCCAAGGTCTGGGTCTCCCTCGCGCAGGGCAGCGACGTCACCGAGCTCGTGCAGGGCTCGACGTACACCCGCAACCTGGTCGAGTCGTACGTCCAGCTGACGACCGTGCCGCTCGTGCTCGAGCCCGTGATCCAGGACCTCGGGCTGACGGTCACCTCCCGACAGCTCGCCGCCGTGGTCTCCGCCGAGGCCCCCATGGACTCGATGATCATCGAGATCTCGGCGACGAGCCGCAGCGCGACGCGCGCCGCGGACATCGCGAACGCGGTCGCCGGGCAGCTCGCCACGGCGGTCGAGCAGCTCACACCGACCTCGGCCGAGGGCCAGGCGACCGTGAAGATCACGCTGGTGGGCCCCGCGACCCCCGCGGCGGCGCCGTTCGCCCCCAACACCAAGCTGCTCGTCGCGACCGGCGGTGCCGTCGGGCTCGGGCTCGGCGTGCTCGTCGCGCTGGCGTGGGTGCGGCTCGACACCCGGGTGCGCACGACGCGCGACCTACCGGACGGCCGCGTCGTGCTGGGTGAGGTCCCGCACGACCGGGCCGTGACCCGGGACGGTCCCCGCTCCGTGCTCGACCAGCCCCGCAGCGCGCTCGCCGAGGGCTACCGGCGCGTGCGCGCGAACCTCGACTTCCTCGACTCGACCGAACCGGTCCGGGGGTTCGTCGTGACCTCGACCCTCCCCGGCGAGGGGAAGTCGACGGTCTCCGTGAGCCTCGCGCTCGCGCTCGCCGACACCGGCCGGCGCGTCCTGCTGATCGACGCGGACCTGCGCCGACCCAACATCGCCAACGTGCTCGGGATCGAGTCGGCGGTCGGTCTCACGACGATCCTCGCGCGGCGGGCCACGCTCGAGCAGGTCACCCAGCAGTGGCGGCTCGAGAACCTGCACGTCCTGCCGTCCGGACCGGTCCCGCCGAACCCGACCCAGCTGATCGACTCCGCGGCGTTCGCCGACCTGCTCGCGCACGCGCAGGAGGTGTACGACATGGTCATCGTCGACACCTCGCCCCTGCTCGCGGTGTCGGACGGCGCGGTCCTCGCGCGCCGCACGAGCGGCGCGATCCTCGTCGCACGCGCGCGCAAGGTGAGCAGGCGCGAGCTCGCCGAGTCGCTCGACGAGCTCGACGCGCTCGGCGCGGACTGCCTCGGCGTGGTGCTCAACGGTGCGCAACGCCGACGGCGTGCGACGTCGTACGGGTACATGGAGCCGACGGGCCGTCGTCTGGCACCTCCCCGTCGTCCCCGGCGCCGGGGCGGCCGCCCGGACGTGCCGGTCGCGTCGGCACCGTCCCGCCACACGCACGACGAGACGCCGGACCGGGCGCCCGTCAGCCCGACCCGACCCCCCGTGGAACCGGCCGGACCCTCGCTCGAGATGGACCGCCTGTCCGTCGAGCCGACCCGACAGTACGTCGGGTCCGTCCGGTCGCCCGCCGCGCCGGACCGCGAGCGGGCCGCCGGCCCCGAGGAGACCCGTGCACCGGTGACCACCGCCGACGCGACGGAGACGACGGAACCGACGCGCGCACCGTCGTCCGAGCCCACGCCCCTGCCGACGCCGGAACCGGAGCCTGAGCTTGAGCCGGAGCCCACGCACGCGCGGTCGTCGGAGCCCACCGGGGCACCGGAGCCGTCACGGGCATCGACGGAGGGCGCGCACTCCCGCGCCGACGCCTGACGCGGACCGACTCCCGCACAGACTCCCGCACCGACGACGACGCCCGGGTCCCCGCGTGGGGTACCCGGGCGTCGGTACAGGTGAAGGCGCTCGGGTCAGCGCACCGCCTCGGTGAGCGTGGCCGCCTCGGGCTCGAGGAGCGCGAGGGCGCGGCGCAGCGCCGTGCTCGAGGTGTGCATCGTGTAGGGGAAGTAGGCGACCTCGACGCCGACCGCCGCGAACTGCTCCTCGAGCGCGCGCCCCTTGGCGGTGCCACGCCAGTCGTCGCCCTTGAAGATGATGTCGAAGCGGAGCCGCTCCCACATCGCCAGCTTGCTCGGCACGTCCTCGAGCACGGCCTCGTCCACGATCGACAGCGCGCGGACGATCTCGAGCCGCTCGTGCGCGGGGACGACCGGACGGATGCCCTTGGTCAGCTCCAGCACGTCGTCGTCCACGACCCCCGCGATGAGACGGTCGCAGTGCGCGGCGGCGTGCCGCAGCAGGTTGAGGTGCCCGACGTGGAACAGGTCGTAGGCACCCGGCGCGTATCCAATGGTCATCGAGACTTCCCTTCCACGATGATTCGTCCCGGACCCGCGCCGTTGTGGGTGGCTGACGCTCGGACGTTACCGACATTCCGGACATGGCGACAGGGTGTCCGTCGGGTGAAGAAACGGTTCGCGGTGGGCACGTCAGGTCCCCCGCGCGTAGTCGTAGACGACCCGCCCGAACGCGCCGGTCACCATGCCGCGACCTCGCGCGACGGTCCGCAGACCGCGTGCGTGGTGCTCCGGGGAGCGCGTGAGCGCGCCGACGAGCGCACGGGCCCCGCCCGCGAGGACGCGCGCCGAGCCGAGGGCGATCCCGCGGGCGCGGGCCGCGGCCCGGCCGGCGGTGCCGCTCGCGAGCGCGACGTCGCAGCGCGTGGCCGAGTTCCCGCTGCGGGACGCGCGGTGCAGCACCCACGTTCGCGTCGCACGAGCGGCGGGGACCTCGTCGGTCACGAGCGCCTCGTCGCACCACACCATGGGGATGCCGGCGGCGACCAGGCGGCGCGTGAACAGGGTGTCGGAGCCGCCGCTCAGGCCGAACGCCTCGTCGAACCGGACCCCGGACGCCCGCACGGGGGGCAGGTCGAGCAGCAGGTTGTTGGTCGCGGCGACGACGACGGGCGTCCCGGTGCGCAGGCGGCGGCGGTCGAAGAACCGGCCCGCTCGCACCCAGGCGTCGGGCTCGACCTCGAAGCGCGAGACGACCGGGCCGACGACGCACGCACCCGTGCGGCGGTGCGTCGCGAGCAGCTGCGCGAGCCAGTCCTCGACGGGTCGCTCGTCGTCGTCGAGGAACACGAGCACGTCGGCGTCCCCCACCTCGTCGAGCGCGCGGTTGCGTGCCGCGGCGATGCCCGGGCGTGGCTCGTGCACGTAGCGGACGTGCGGGCCCACGACCGTCTCGCGCGCGCCCGCGTCGGGGTCGTTGTCGACGACGAGCACGCTCACCTCGTCGTCCACGGACCCGACCTGCGTGCGCAGCGACTCGAGCACGGCTGCGAGGTCGTCGGGGCGGCGGTAGGTGAGCACCGCGACGACGACCGTGAGGGCGCGCGTGCGGTCCTGCTCGGCCAGCTGCTGGCTCGTCTCGGTCACGGCGTCGACACCTGCACCCGGCCGGCGGCGGGACCCGCGTCCGGCGTGACCGCGGGCCGGGCGCCCTGGTCGAGCGCCTTGAGCTCGGCGTACCACTTGCCGCACGCGAGCACGAGGAACGCCGCGGACGCGGCGGTGATGAGCGTGTACGCCACGAGGAAGACGGGCAGCGCGCCGATCAGCACGAACGACCAGCACAGCACGCCGTAGTCCATGGGCAGCACGAGCAGGGAGCGCAGCGACGCACCGCGGCCGCCCTCGGGTGCGCGTGACTGGACGCCCCGGGCGCGGCGCAGCTGCTCGGTGAGGATCATCGCGAAGAACAGGACGCTGGTGACCACGGCGGAGACGAGCGGGACGGCGAGCCACCGGTCGTCGACGTCGGGCGCGCGCCACAGCCCGACGAGCAGCCCGAGCGGGAGCATCACGGACTTGCCGGCGTCGACCACGTGGTCGAGCCACTCCCCGGCGCTCGACCCGCGGCGCTGGAGCCGGGCGACCTGGCCGTCGGCGGAGTCGAGCGCGTACCCGAGGACGAGCGCGGCGGCGACGGCCACGCCCGTGCCCCACGTGAGCGGGAGCGTCGCGAGGCCGACGATGCCCGCGAGCGTGAACAGCGCGCTGATGCCGGTCACCTGGTTCGGGCTGAGCCCGGCGACGTGCGCGCCCGCGGCGAGGAACCGGCCGAGGCGTCGGTTGACGAACCGCGAGTAGGCGGGCGCGGACCTGGCCGCGGCCTTCTGCGCGTCCTTGAGCTCGCGGAGGGCGTCGGTGTAGCGGCTCATGACGCCTCCGCCGCGGCGGCCGCGAGCGGCTGCGGCTCGGGCGCCGGGCGCCGGCGGCCGAGCCCGCGGGGGCGCCGTACCCGACGCTCCGCGAGCCGGATGGCCAGGTCCGAGTACCGTGCGGCGACGTCGTCCCAGTCGTAGTCGAGCGCGCGGCGCGCGAGGTCCCGGCCGCGGTCGCGGCACCCGTCGGGGTCCCGCTCGGCGGCGGTGAGCTCGCGCGCGACGTCCGCGGGGGTCGTGAAGTAGCGGCCGGCGTCGCCGAGCACCTCGCGGTTGAACGAGACGTCGAACGCGAGGGTCGCCGTGCCCGCGCCGATCGCGCGCAGGAGCGAGGGGTTGGTGCCGCCGACGCTGTGGCCGTGCACGTACGTGAGTGCGTGGGCGTACAGGGTGTCGAGCAGCTCCTGGTCCCACACGCCCCCGAGCAGGCGGACCCGGTCGTCCGCGAGCGACTCGACGCGGCGCGTGTACTCCGCGGCGTACGGGGCGGAGCCGACGACCACCAGGGGCTCGCGGCACCCGCTCGCGACGTAGCCCTCGACGGCGACGTCCACGTGGTTCTCGGGCTCGAACCGCGCGACGACCAGGTGGTAGCCGCCCGACGTGAGCCCCAGCTCGGTGAGCCGGTCCGCCGGGACGTCACCGAGGCGGGGTGCGCCGTACGCGATGATCTCGGTGGGCGCCGCGAACTCGCGCTGGTAGTAGTCCGCGATGCCCTGCGCGTCCGCGATGAGCGCGTCCGACCAGCGCACGGCCAGCGCCTCGGCGTTGCGGTAGTACCGCCGGCCGGTCCCCGACCACTTGGAGCGCTTCCACTCGAGCCCGTCGACGTGCGTCGCGACCGGCATCCGCGCGGCTCGGAGCACCGGGAGCCACGGCGCGTTCGCGGCGTTGAACAGGATCACCGCGTCCGCCCGGTGGCCGAGCAGGTGGCCGACCGAGAGCCCGGTGTGGGAGAGCGTCTCGAGCGCGCGGTGCCGCAGCGCGGGCAGGTGCACGAGCCGCATCCCGAGGTGCTCGGTGAGCCGCGGCTCACCCGCGACGGGCCGGCAGTAGACGGTCACGGGGTGTCCCGCCGCGACCAGCCGGCGCCCGATCTCCTCCGCCGCGGTCTCGAAGCCCCCGTAGCGCGCCGGCACGCCGCGCGTGCCGACCAGTGCGACGTGGGGACGATGGGATGTCACGTGGCGCTCTCCTCGGATCGACCTCACAGACGGGTCGAGTGTGCCCCCGGAGTCGGACGAACGGTACGAATCCACCCGTTTTTCGCCCGCTGGTCGTAACGATTCACCACTGTGGCGGCCCTGGCGGCCGCGGTGTCACCTGATCGCGCGTCGCCGCACCGCGCGCAGCGCGGACGCGTAGACCTCGCGGTGCTGCTCGACCACCTCGGGCCACGAGCGTCGGCTCAGGTCAGGGCCGTCGACCGGCCCGTCCGCGGTGGCCTTGAGCGCCGCCGCGAGCGCGTCGGCGGTCAGCGGCCCGTCGAACCGCTGGACCCACCACGCCCCCACCTCGCGCGCGAGCGCGTCCGTGACCTCGTTCGCCGGGACGAGCACGGGCCGACCGAGCGTGAGGGCCAGCAGCACCGCACCGGAGTTGTGCATCGCGCGGTACGGCAGCGCGACGAGCTGCGCGGCACCGACCTCGGCGACCAGCTCGGCGTCGGTGAGGTGCCGCAGCTCGGTGCCGACGCGGGGGTCGTCGCCCGCGGCGGCCTCGATCTCGTCGGCGGCCGTCGGCCCGGCGGGCCTGCCTGCGACCCGCAGGCTCGACTCCGGGTCGTCGAGCCCGCGGAACGCGTGGACCAGGTCGAGCACGCCCTTGTACGGCCGCACCAGCCCGACGTAGGCCACACGGCCCGGCGTGGCGGCGGGCAGCGGGTGCGCGGCGTACCAGTCGCCGTAGTCCGCGAGCGGGATGGTCGACGAGCGCGCCTCGTCGGGCACCGGCGTCGTGTCGTTGAGCCGCACCCACCACGTGGTGCGCCGGTCGCACACCCGCAACGCGACGCGGCCCCACCACGGCTGCCGCTCGTGCGGCGCGAGGTTGTGCAGCGTCCGCACGACGGCGGTCCGCCGCACCGCGCAGCGCGCGAGGACCACGACGAACGCGGCCGACGCGAGCACGCTGCGCCACGCGCTCGACTTGGTGACGACGACCTCCGGCCACTGCACGTGCAGCACGTGGTACCGCCCGAGCAGCGCCTCGCGCCAGCTGAACGTCCGCACGTCGAGGTGCTCGCGCAGCCCCTGCAGCAGCAGCGTCATGTGGGGGTTCGTCGACGGACGGGGCTCGCCGAACGACTGCAGGACGACGGGCGGACGGTCGTCGTGACGGGTCACGGTCCATCCCTCCCGGCGCGTGCGCGCGCCCTGTCGTCGTCCCCCGGCGGTGTCCGGATCGTACCGATGTTCACCCTCGCGGAGGCCCGCTCCGGCCCTCCGGGGTCGCTAGGGTCGCTGGCCGGGGGCGGTTCCAGAACCGACCCCGCAGACGACGAGCCGGGAGGTGCCCCCAGTGACCGACGCGGTCGTCGTCGTGAACCACCGTTCGCACGCACTCCTCGCGACGTACCTGGCCGCGACGACGGACGGCCTGGAGGCCACGGTCGTCGTCGTGGACAACTTCTCCGACGACGACGAACGCGCCGCGGTCTCCCGGCTCGCCCGCGAGCGCGGCTGGCACCTGGTCACCGCGCCGAACGACGGGTTCGGCGCGGGCGTCAACCGCGGCGTCGAGGCCGCCCGCGCGCTGGGTGCGTCGGCGTTCCTCGTGCTCAACCCCGACCTGGCGCTCACACCCGCTGGCGCCCGCGAGCTGCTCGACCTCGCCCGGGCCGACCACGACGCGCTCGTCGCGCCGCACGTGCTGCGCCCCGACGGCTCCGTCTGGTCCCAGGGCGGCCTGCTCGACCGGACCACCGGCCGGACCCGCACCCGGCCGGAGCTGGTGGGCGACGAGCCCGACTGGCTCACCGGCGCGTGCCTCGCGGTGCACGTCGACCTGTGGGACCGGGTCGGGGGGTTCAGCGAGGACTTCTTCATGTACTGGGAGGACATCGACCTCTCGGTGCGCGTCGCCGCCGCGGGCGGCCACCTGCTCGTCGCGCCCACCACCGCGGTGCACGACGTCGGCGGGACGCAGGAGCACGGCGGGTCGCGCCGCAAGTCCGACCTCTACTACCGGCACAACTGCCGCGGCCGGCTGGTGTTCGCGGCGCGCAACCTCGAGCCGGAGCTCGCGCGGCGGTGGGTGCGCTCGGCGCCGCGGTACGCGCGCGACGTCGTCCTGCGCGGCGGGCGCCGCCAGCTGCTGCGGTCGCCCGGACCGGTGCTCGCCGCGCTGCGCGGCACGCTCGAGGGTGCCCGGTTCGTGCGCCGCGGCGCACGCCGGCCCGCGGCCGAGCGCCCGCTGCGCGTGGTCGTGGCGCACCCGTCGCCGGACCTGTACGGCTCCGACCGCCAGCTGCTCGAGTCGCTGCGCGCGCTCACCGCGCGCGGGCACCGCGTGACGGTCGTGCTCCCCCACGAGGGTCCGCTCGTGCCGCTCGTCGTCGACGCGGGCGCGCAGGTGCGGATCGCGGGCTTCCCCGTGCTGCGCAAGTCCGAGCTCGCCCCCACGCGCCTGCCGCGGCTGCTGTGGGGCTCGCTCACCGCGACGCTCCGGGCGGCCCGCCGGCTGCGCTCTGACCGGCCGGACGTGCTGTACGTCAACACGGTGACCATCCCCGTGTGGGCGGCCGCGGGCCGCCTCGCGGGAGTCCCGACGCTCACGCACGTGCACGAGGCCGAGGACGGCAACCGCATGGTCGCGACCGCGCTCGCGCTGCCGGTCCTCGCGTCCCGGACCGTCGTCGCGAACTCCGCGGCGGCCCGCGAGGCGCTCGTGCGCGCCGTCCCGCGCCTGGCCCGTCGCACGCTCGTCGTGCACAACGGCGTCGCCGGCCCGCCCGACGGCCCCGTCGACGCCCCGACGGACGCCGAGCGCGCCCCGGGCGCACCGTGGCACCTGGTCTCCGTCGGGCGGCTGTCGCCCCGCAAGGGGACGGACGTCGCGCTCGAGGCGGTCGCGCTGCTCGTGGCCGCGGGCGAGGACGTGCGGCTGTCCGTCGCGGGGACGACGTTCGCGGGCTACGAGTGGTTCGAGGACGAGCTACGGACCCGCGCGCGGCAGCCGGACCTCGCGGGGCGCGTCGAGCTCCTCGGGTACGTGCACCCGACCTGGGACCTGCTGGCGTCCGCGGACGTCGTGCTCGTCCCCTCGCGCGCGGAGCCGTTCGGCAACACCGCCGTCGAGGCGCTCCTCGCGCGCCGCCCGCTCGTCGCGTCCGACGTGCAGGGCCTGGCCGAGGTGGTCCGCGACGGCACCACCGGCCTGCTCGTCCCACCCGGAGACGCGCACGCCCTCGCCGACGCGGTCGCGGCCCTGCTGCACGACGAGCAGCGCCGCCGCACGTTCGCGTCCACGGGCGAGGACGACGCGCTCGAGCGGTTCTCGTTGCGGCGCTACGCCGACGACGTCGTGGCGGCCGTGACCGGCACCGCCGGGGACGCGACCAACCGGGCGAGCACCCCGGGGAGCACCACGGCGACCACCCCCGTGGGCGGCCCCGCTAGCACCCCCAAGTTCACCCGCACGCCGGACGGCGAGCTCGAACCCTTTGTGTAGATTCGTCCGGGTCGACGGCGCCGGGGCCTCGACCCGGTACCGGGCCCGGCGAGAGGTGAGACAGACGTGCGAGCACTGGTCCTGTGGGCCGACGACAGGTCACCCAACCTGGGGGTCCGCGCCCTGGCGCACGGCACCGCGGCACTCCTGAGGCGGGCGTTCGACGACGTCACGGTCGAGTTCCAGAGCTCGGGCCGAGGCGTCGCGCCCGTCCCCGTCGGCGGTCCGCGCCAGCTCGTGCGCGAGCACGTGACCGGGCACCACGGGCTGCGGCGCTGGATCAGCGGGTACGACGTGGTGGTCGACACGCGCTCGGGCGACAGCTTCGCCGACCTCTACGGCCTGCCGCGCCTCACGACGATGTCGCTCATGGCCGAGCTCGCGACCCGCTCCGGCGTGCCCGTCGTGCTCGGGCCGCAGACCATCGGGCCGTTCTCGACGCTCGCCGGGCGGGCCGTCGCCCGTCGGTCCCTCGCACGCGCGACCACCGTCATGGCGCGCGACCACCTCTCCGCGCAGGCCGCCGCGTCGCTCGGGCGCGAGGTCGACGTCCTGACGACCGACGTCGTGTTCGCGCTGCCCGTGCCCGAGGTCGAGCGCGACCGCGACGTCGTCCTCAACGTCTCCGGCCTGCTGTGGCAGCCCGGCCCGCACGTCGACGCGATCCGCTACCGCACGACCGTCACCACGATCCTCGACGAGCTCACGGCGCAGGGCCGCCGCGTCACGCTCCTCGCGCACGTCCTGGCGTCCCGCGGTCACGACGACGACGTGCCCGTGGTGCGCGAGCTCGCGGCCGAGCGCGGCCTCGAGGCCGTGGTCCCCGAGGACCTCGACGAGGTGCGGCGCGTCGTCGCGTCCGCGACCGTCGTCCTCGGGTCCCGCATGCACGCGTGCCTCAACGCGCTGTCCGTGGGCACGCCCGCGGTCCCGCTCGCCTACTCGCGCAAGTTCGCCCCGCTGCTCGAGGCGCTCGGCTGGCACGCGACGGTCGACCTGCGCGAGGACCCGGACCCGGCGGCCACCGCGCTCGCGCTCGTCGCGGACCCGATGCTCGCCGCGCAGGCCGCGCGGGTGCGCGAGACGGCGCTCACGGCGCTGCTGCCGGCCGAGGCCGCGCTGCGCAAGCTGGCCTGACCGTGGCCGACGACGACGACGTCCTGCAGGCCGGACCGGCCCTCGGGAAGCGCGCCGCGCGCGGCGCGATCGTGACCGTCGGCAGCCAGGTCGTCCGGATGGCCGTGCAGGTCGGCGGCGTCGTGGTGCTCGCCCACCTGCTCACGCCGCACGACTACGGCCTGGTCGCCATGGCTCTCGCCGTCGTCGGCATCGGCGACCTGTTCCGGGACTTCGGCCTGTCGTCCGCCGCGATCCAGGCGCAGCGCCTCACCCGGCAGCAGCGCGACAACCTGTTCTGGCTCAACACCGGGATCGGCGCGCTGCTCGGCGTTCTCGCGTTCGCGTGCGCACCGCTCGTCGCGGCCCTGTACGACGAGCCCGACCTCGTCCCGATCACGCGTGGGCTCGCCCTGACGTTCCTGCTCAACGGCATGGCGACGCAGTACCGGGCGCACCTCACACGGCACATGCGCTTCGCCCAGCTCGCGGCCGTCGACGTGGCCTCCCCGCTGCTCGGCCTCGTCGCGGGCATCGTCCTCGCGGTGTCCGGCGCGGGGTGGTGGGCGCTCGTCGGGCAGCAGGTCATGACCGCCGCGACGCTCGCGGCGGGCGGGGTGATCGCCGCGCGCTGGCTGCCCCGGCGCCCGCGACGCGGCGAGCCGATGGCCGGGCTCCTGCGGTTCGGGTGGAACCTCCTGGGCACCCAGCTCGTGGGTTACGCGAGCAACAACGTCGACTCGCTCACCATCGGTCTGCGGTTCGGCGCGCAGCCCCTGGGCGTCTACAACCGCGCGTTCACGCTGCTCATGCAGCCGCTCACGCAGCTGCGCGCGCCCTCGACGACCGTCGCGCTGCCCGTCCTGTCCCGGCTGCGCGACCAGCCCGAGCGGTTCGGTGAGTTCGTCCGGCGTGGCCAGCTCGCGCTCGCGTACACGCTCGTCGCCGGGCTCGCGTTCGTCATCGCGGCCACCGGCCCGCTGACCTCGATCCTGCTGGGCCCGCAGTGGCTCGACGCCGAGCCCGTGCTCCGGTTCCTCGCGGCCGCGGGCGTGTTCCAGACGCTCGCGTACGTCGGCTACTGGGTGTACCTCGCGACGGGCCTGACGAACGTCCTGCTGCGGTACACGCTCGTGTCGGCGTCGATCCGGATCACGTGCGTGCTCGTCGGGAGCATCTGGGGGGTCGTCGGTGTCGCGGCGGGGTACGCGGTCGCGCCGATGCTCGCGTGGCCGCTGTCGCTGTGGTGGGTCGCCCGCCACACGCCCGTCCCGCTGCGCGCGCTGCTCTCGGGCGGCACGCGCGCGGTCGTCATGTTCGGTTCCTGCGCGCTCGCCGGCTGGGCCGCCTCGACGCTCGTGACGGGCGCGTGGGCGCAGCTGGCGCTCGCGCTCGTCGGCGTCGGCGCTGCGTTCGCGCTCTGGTACCTGACGGTGCCGCGGGTGCGCAAGGACCTGAGCGAGGTCGCGTCCGTGGTGCACACGGCGCGCGGGACGCGCAGCGCCGCCCCCGCGCCGGCCGCCTGACGGCCGCACCGCCCGACGAGCCCTCGTCGTCGGCGGGTGGTCCCGTCAGTCGAGCACCTCGTCGAGCGCGGCTCCCAGGCTCGGCGCGAGCGAGCGCATGTACGTCGTCGTGACGTGCTGCGCCTGGTGGTAGACGAGGACGTCGCCGATGACGGCCGGGCACGTGTCCTCGACGCAGAACCGGTCGGTCAGGTCCACGAGGTCCGCGCCCGGGGTCTGCGAGACGGCCTCGACGAGCGGGTCCGCGCGAAGGCTCCGACCGGGGTCCGTGCCGCACCCCAGCGGCCCGCGCTCCTCGACGCAGACGGGCGTGCTCGGGATCCCGGCGTGGGTCGGGTCGGGGTTGTCGCGGATCGCGACGACCTGCGAGCCCGCCTCGAGCAGCGGCGCCCACGCGTCGGTGAACCCCTGCACACCGGACGGGTCCTCGGTGTAGACCGTGCCCGCCAGGGCCGAGGTCACGACCACGTCGAAGTCGCCCTCGGCGAGCGCGCGCAGGACGTTGCGCTCCCACACGCCGCACGCCTCGTTCGACGTCCCCCGGCCAGCGGGGCGGGTCTGCGTCACGGGGCAGCCCGAGCGCAGGTAGGTGGTGACCTTCCAGCCGCGCTCCTCGCCCACGAGGTCGAGCGCGGGCGCCCACTGCGCGGCGTGGGAGTCACCCACGAGCGCCACGGACGTGGCGCCCGACGGGTCGCCGAACGTGCACGTGCGGGCCTCGGTGGTGGTGCTGCGCACCTGGCACCCGCGGTTGAGGATGCCGAAGTCGTCCAGGTCGGCGATGACCGGGTCCGGCACGACGTCGCCGCCCGGCGCGCAGTCCGCGTCCAGCGCCGCCGCGCCGAAGCAGTCCCCCGCCGCGGCGACGCGCGCGTCGAGCTCCGCCCATGCCTGCTCCCGCCGGTGCTCGACCGTGCGGTCGGCCGCGAGGGCCGGGACGGCGACGAGCGCCATGGCGCACGCGACGGCCACCCCGATGACCCCGGGCCGTACGTGGGCGGACCCCGAGCCGGGGCGGTAGCGCTCCATGAGCGGCACCTCGACGTACCGGCGGGTCAGGTACGCGAGCGGGAAGGCCAACGCGACGGCGGCCACGCGTCCCCTCGCGCCGGACGCCTGCGACACCACGTACGGCAGCAGGACGATCAGCGGCCAGTGCCACAGGTACAGCGAGTACGACATGTCGCCGACGACCTGCACCGGACGCCACCGCATGATCCGCGCGGGCCCCCACCGGGTCTCGGGCAGACCGGCCGCCAGGACGGCGGCCGCGGCCACCACCGGGATGCCGGCGACCCACCCCGGGAACGGGGTGCGCGCCGAGAACAGCAGCGCGCAGGCGCCGATCACCGCGAGCCCCGCCCAGCTCGCGAGCGCGCGGCGGTCGCGGGGCAGGAGCCCGAGCCGGTCGGCGACCAACCAGGTCAGACCGCCCGCGGCGAACTCCCACGCGCGCGTCGTCGTGACGAAGTACGCGGCCGACGGCTCCTGCGCGGTCCGGTACACCGACCAGGCGAGCGAGACGAGCGCGAGCGGGACGAGGACGGCAGCGAACGCGAGGCGCCACGAGCGGGTGCGCCGCGAGACCAGGAGCCCGAGCAGCAGGAGCGCCGGCCACACGAGGTAGAACTGCTCCTCGGCCGACAGCGACCAGAAGTGCTGGACCGGGCTGACGTTCGCGGCCGGGGCCGAGTAGTCCGTCGCGTTGCCGGCGAGCAGCCAGTTCTCGACGTAGAGGGCGCTCGCGGCGATCTGCTGCCCGAACTGCGGCCACCGGCTCTGCGGCACGACGGCGAGCGTGACGGCGAGCGTGAACGCCAGGACCAGCAGCGACGCGGGCAGCAGGCGCACCGCGCGGCGCGCGTAGAAGCCGCGGAACGTGAAGGTCCCGCGGCGCAGCGGCTTGACGATGTGCGCCGTGATGAGGAACCCGGAGATGACGAAGAAGACGTCGACGCCGATGTAGCCGCCCGGCAGGCGTGCGGGCGCGACGTGGTACGCGAGCACGAGCAGCACCGCGACCGCGCGCAGCGCCTGGATCTCGGGGCGGATCTCGCTCGCCGACCCGCGCAGGCGCTGCGCGGTCGCCACGTCGTCGGCGCGCTCCTGCTCGGCGAGGCGGGTGCTGCTCGTCGCCGTCACGGCCACTGCGGTCCGGCCCTCAGTAGGCGCCGGTGGAGAGGAACACGGCGCGCGCGGTCTTCCACAGGATCATGAGGTCCATCGCGAACGACCAGTTGTCGGCGTACCGCAGGTCCAGACGCACCGAGTCGGCCCAGTCGAGGTCGGAGCGTCCGCTGACCTGCCACAGGCCCGTGAGCCCCGGCTTGACGCGCAGGCGGCGGTGCACCTCGTCCTCGTACTCGCTGACCTCGCCGGGCAGCGGCGGTCGGGGGCCGACGAGCGACATGTCGCCCCGCAGCACGTTCCACAGCTGCGGGAGCTCGTCGAGCGAGTACTTGCGCATGAACCGGCCCAGCGGCGTGACGCGCGGGTCGTCGCGCATCTTGAACAGCACGCCGTTGCCGTCGGAGGAGGCCTCGAGCGCGGCCCGGCGGGCGTCCGCGTCGACGTACATCGAGCGGAGCTTCCACATGGTGAAGGGGCGCCCGTCGACCCCGATCCGCGTGTTGCGGTAGAACGCGGGCCCGGCCGAGGTGAGCCGGACCGCCGCGGCGAGCACCAGCACGACGGGTGCGGCGGCGAGCGCGAACAGCGGCGACAGGATCCGGTCCATCACGGCCTTGGCGACGATCCGCCGTCGCGGCGGCGCCACCTCCACCTCGAGCAGCGGCAGGATCCCGACGGGCCGCACGCTCAGGCGCGGCCCGCTGACCTCGACGAGGTCCGGCATCATCACCATCTCGGCGCCCGCGCGGTCGAGCGCCCAGCCGAGCCGGCGCGCGGCGGGGCCGCTCAGCGTGCCGCTGGTGACGATGACGACCTCGATCGCGTAGTCGGAGACGACCTGCGCGATGTCGGCGACCGCCCCGAGCACGGGGACGTCGACGAGCGGTGCGCGGTCGTCGACGGACGGCAGGCAGAGCCCGACGACGTCGTAGCCCTCGTAGGCGGTCTGCTGGAGCTCGTACGTCGCGCGGGACGCGTCCTGGGGCCGCCCGACGACGAGCGTGCGGCGCATGTCCAGGCCGTGCTGACGCCGGTGGTGCAGCCGCTTGCGCGCGGCGTACCGCAGCAGGCAGGCGAACGCGACGGCGCTCGGGATGCCCGCGAACACCACGGCGCGCGGGACGGGCAGCTCGAACGTGAAGGCGAGGCCCACCACGGCCGCGGCCACGGCCAGCCCGCCGGTGACGACGGACTGGAACTCCTGCGCACCGACCCCGATCCGACGGGCGTCGTAGCCGCGCGTCAGCGCGATCGCGGCCGGCAGCACGACCCCGGCGGCCGCGGCCCACGCGAGCGTCGCCCCCTCGACGCCGATGGTCGTCGCGGTGAGCGCGAGCGCCACGAGCGACGCCGACAGCGCGTCGGTCACGACGAGCAGGGCGCGCGAGCGCCGCGAGCGCACCGCCCAGGTCCGTGCGACGACCGTCGGGGCGTTGAACGGCGTCCTGCGCGGTTCGAAGGGTCGCGTCGACGCCCACGACCGGCGCGGCTCGCGCGAACGGGCGCGGCGGTCGAACGACTCGTAGACGTCAGGTCCACCACGGTCGGCCGTCAGCGTCATGTCAAGCCCCCCAGGGTTCCCATGCGTACGGCGAGGTTACTGCGCGATCCGTCCCTGTCTACACCGGTTCGTCCGATTTCACCCGGTTCGCTGTCACTCGACCGAGTGCGCACGGAATTGCGCGCGGGTGAAAAAGCGCAGAAATGCGGATTGTGGCTCGGCTCACGTCCGACTTGGTCCTTACGCCCCAGAAGTCCCGACAAACAACGCGTAACCATGGAATGGCCGCGGAGAGCACATCCCCCCCGCTCTGGTCCGATCCGGACCGCGGCAGTAGGCATCCCCCCCAGGAGATTTCTGTGCCCATTTCCACGCGCGTCCCGTCCCCCTCGCCGTCCCCCACCTCGGCATTCACAACTTCCTCATCGAATCCCCGCCGGCGCGTTCTCGCGACGGCCGGTGCCGCGACCGCCGTCGCGCTCGGCATGGTCGTGACGAGCACCACCAGCGCCTCGGCGTGGGGCGCACCCGACAGCACGGCCCCCGAGTCCGAGGCCGTGTCGACCCAGCCGTACGCCGTCGACACGTTCGACCGCGAGACCACCAGCGGGTGGGGCGAGGCGTCGTCCGGCGCCTGAGCACTCCGCCGCGGCGTCCGCCTTCCGGGCCGAGGGCGGCGTCGCCACGACGGCGCTCGGCAGCACGGGCGGCAACCAGTCCTCCTTCCTCGACGTGTCGTCGACCGACACCGAGCTGCAGGCCCAGGTCGGCCTCGCGGCGCTCCCGAAGAGCGGCACCGTGGACCTGTACGCGACCGCCCGCGCGCTGGACACGACGTCCGGCTACCGCTTCAAGCTCAAGGTCCAGACGGACGGCACCGTGGTCCCCAGCCTGCTGCGGGTGAACGGCACGAGCGCCTCGACGATCGCCACGACGACCGAGCGCCTGCGCCTCGACCCCGCCTCTGACCTGCAGGTTCGCGTCCAGGCGACCGGCACGTCGCCCACGGTCGTGTCCGCCAAGGCCTGGCCGACCGGCACGCAGGAACCCGACGCCTGGACGCTCACCGCGAGCGACTCGACGGCCGCGCTGCAGACCGCGGGCGGCGTCGCGTTCACCACGTACGCCCCCGCGACGGCCGGCGCCGTGACCTCGCAGGTCGCGGACGTGTGGGCCGGCCCGACCGACGCCGCGCGCGACCTGAGCGCCGACAAGACCCTCGCCCCCACGCCCGGCACCTACGTGCCGAGCGCCTCGACCACGGGCGTCCCGCGCGGCACCTACCTCCAGGTCCACAACGGTGACCTCACGATCACGAAGGCCGGCACGGTCGTCAACGGCATGGACATCCGGGGCTTCGTCACGGTCAAGGCCAAGGACGTCGTCATCGAGAACACGATCGTGCGCGGCCGTGCCACCGACGTGGCGCGCGGCCTGGTCGTCGTGGAGTCCACGGGGTCGCTGAAGATCTCCGACTCGGAGCTGTACAACTCCACGCCGAACTGGCTGGTCGACGGCCTGCGCGGCAGCGGCACCATCGACGCGACGCGACTGAACATCCACGACGTCATCGACAATGTGCACTTCTACGGTGACAACAAGAAGCTGACCGCTTCCTGGCTGCACGACACGCTGCATTACGAGAATGACCCGAGCCACTCCGACGGGACGCACGACGACAACGTGCAGATCGTCAAGGGCGCGAACATCTCGCTGATCGGCAACCGCATGGAGGGCGCGTACAACGCGGCCATCATGGTGACGCAGGGCCTCGGCACCGTGACCGGCCTGGTCATCGAGCGCAACTTCCTCGACCACGGCGCCTGCACGGTCAACGTGGCCGAGTCCGGTCGCGGCGCGATCGCCCTGCAGATGAGCGGCAACACGTTCGGCTCGCACAGCCGCAAGGGGTGCGCGTACATCGCCCCGACGACGACGACGAGCAAGAGCACCATCACCTCGAACACCTACGAGGACGGCTCGGCCATCACCCTGAAGAAGGGCTGACCCGCGCGGTCGTCGACCGCTGACGCCGAGGGGACCGTCCCGGGGAAACCCGGGACGGTCCCCTCGCGTCTTCGCTACGCTCGCCGGACCCGTGACTGGAAGGACCCGCGGTGCCGGCACTCACGTTCGTGACCCCCGTCTTCGAGGCGGAGGTCCAGCTGCTCGGGCTGCAGGCGCGGTCGTTCGCGCGGCACGCCCCGTCCGACGCCCGCGTGGTCGTCCTGGACAACACCCGCCGGGGCCTGCGGGAGGTCGACGCGCTGGTCCGCGCGTACGGCGCGCTCGCCCCGCGCGTGCGGGTGCTGCGCCCGGCCGACGTCACGGACCTGCCGACGACGTCCGGCTGGCGCAGCCAGCAGATCCTCAAGCTCGCGGTGGCCCGGCTCGTCGAGACCCCGCACTACGTCGCGCTCGACGCGAAGAACCACTTCGTCGCACGGCCCGACGACGCGTTCTTCGTCGCGGCGGACGGACGCGCGCGTGTGCGCGCGTACTCCTACACCGAGCACACGTTGCGGCCCGCGCTCGAGCGCGTGTGCCGGTACCTCGGCCTCGACCCGGCCGAGCACGTGGGCCGCTTCGCGGCGACGACGACGCCGTTCACGCTCGACCGCGAGGTCGTGCTCGCGATGCTGGCGGACGTCGAGTCGGCCGCGGGGCGCCCGTTCGCGCGCGAGTTCCTGGCGCACGACCTCACCGAGTTCTTCCTGTACGCGGGTTGGCTGGCGCGGCGCGACGGCACGCTCGAACGGACCCTGGAGCTCACCGACGAGCCGAACCCGGTGGTGTGGCCCCGGCTCGCGACGCCGCAGGGCGTGCGCGCGGTGCTCGACGCGGGCCGCGACCTGCCGGTGCTCGGCCTGCACCGGGACGCCGTGCCCCGGCTCGACCCGCAGGCGACGGCGCAGCTCGCGGGCTTCTGGGCGGAGCGCGGGCTGGTCGACGCACCGGCCGACGGGGTCGCGCTCGTCGCGTCGATGCGCGCCCGGTACGACCGTGAGCGGCGTCGCCGGCAGATCCGCGAGCTGCCCGCCCGGGTGCTCAACGTCGGGCGTCGCGCCCTGGCCAGGGGCTCACGGCGGTGAGAATCTCACATTTCGGACAACTGTCTAGGTGGGCGCTGCCGCAGGTCAGCAAGGTCACGACGCGGTAACGGTCCCTGGTCACGGGCAGAGGGTCTCGGCCGAACGGGTGAATTCTTGTACGTTCGGCGCACCCGCCCGAGGTCGATCCTCCCGACCTGCCGTATTCGCGCCGATGTCCTCGTCACCCGAGCGGCCCAACCCGAGACCCAGGAGGTGCTCGTGCCCGGACGCCACACCGCTCCCCCCGGTGCGCGCACGACCGCGCTCGACAGCCCCCGCCGCCGCCAGCTCGTCGCACTCGCTGCGATGGCCTGCGCGGCCGTCGTCCTCGCCACGACCATCGCGACCCAGGCGTCGTCCGCCGACACCGCCGTCCACCGCCCCGCGGACCCGCTGCGCGTCCTGAAGGGCACCACGCTCGCGGCCGGCGCGTCCACGACCGTCACGCTGCCGTCGGTGCCCAGCGGCACGACCGCCGCCGAGCTGCACGTGAGCGTCAAGCCCAGCAAGACGAACGCGACCGTCCGCGTGTGCCCCGGCACCGCGTCGACGTGCAGCAACCCCCGGACCGTCACGGCCGCCGGCGGGTTCGCCAACGGCTCGGTCCTCGTCGCGCCCTCGTCGGGCAAGGTCACGCTCACCGCGCTCGACGGCGCGAAGGTGTGGGCAGACGTGCGCGGCTGGTCGCTGCGCTCGACGAAGACCGACGCGCGCGACTCCCGGTACCTGCCCGTCGAGCCCCGCCGCGCCGGGACCGTGTCCCTCACGAGCAAGAAGACCCGCACGGTCTCGCTGTCGGGCGTGCCGAAGAACGCCACGGGCGCCGTCGTGCGCCTCACCAGCGCCGCCGGCGCGACCGCGACGAACATCGGCGCGTGCGCGACGGGCAGCTCGCCCACGTGCAACGGCACCACGTTCCTCAACCCCAGCACGTCGCGCGCCGCCCAGGCCTCCGGCGTCGTCGCCCTCGGCGGTGACGGGTCGCAGGTCAACCTGTACGCCACCGGCGGCAGCGCCCACGTCTCGATCGACATCGACGGCTTCTACGTCACCGCGTCCACGCTCCCCGACGGCGGCCTTCTCGCGCCCGCGTCGGGCTCGCTCGACGCCCGCGTCATCAGCCCCGGCTCGTCGTCCACGCTCACGCTCTCGCCGCCGAGCGGCGCGACCGCCGTCCACCTGCGCGTCCGCGTCTCCGGCGCGTGGCGCGAGACGGTCGTCGCCGCCTGCCCCGGCACGTCGGCCACGGCGCGGTGCCGCTCGACGTCCCTCGTGACCGCCTCGTCGTCGGCGCCGACCTACGGCGACGCCGTGATCCCCCTCGGCGGCTCCGGCGGGAAGTCCGTCACGCTGACGAACACCGCCGCGAGCGTCAAGGTCGCGCCCGAGGTCCTCGGCTGGGTGGTGGGCGGCAAGACCGTCACCGTCGCGTCGACCTCGGCCACGACGAGCGCGACGACCAAGGCGACCGCCACCGCCACCGCGAAGGCCACGGCCACCGCCACCGCCAAGGCGACCGCCACGGCGACGCCCAAGCCGACCGCGACGGCGACGGCCAAGCCCACCTCCTCACCGTCACCGACGAGCTCGCCGCGCGCCACCACGGCGCCGACGACGCCCGCCCCGTCGCCCAGCGCGAGCACCGGGACCGGCGGCAAGCCGGGACCGAGCAACACCGGCGTGCCGTCGGGCGTGTCCCTCAAGGTCCACGACGGCGACCTCGTCATCAAGGAGGACGGCGCCGTGATCAGCGGGCTCGACATCCGCGGGTTCGTCGACGTCCGGGCCTCGAACGTGACGATCAAGAACTCGATCATCCGCGGCTACAAGGTCAGCACCGGCCGCTCGCTCGTGCAGAACACCAACGGCGCCCCGCTGCTGATCCAGGACAGCGAGCTGTTCGCGGCGTCCCCGTCGTACTGGATCGACGGCGTCCGCGGCGCGAACATCACGATGCGCCGCGTCGACGTGCACGACGTCATCGACTCCGTCCGCATCACCGGTGACGACGTCCGCGTCGAGGCGTCGTGGCTGCACGACAACCTGCACTACGCCAGCGCGCCCTACCAGGAGGACGGGACGCACGACGACAACATCCAGATCCAGCGCGGCTCGGACATCGTCATCACCGGCAACACGATCGAGGGCGCCTACAACGCCGCGATCATGTACTCCCCGGGCCTGGGCGTGGTGTCCGACGTGACCGTGTCCGGCAACTGGATCGACGGCGGCGGGTGCTCGGTCAACATCGCCGAGCAGGGTCGCGGCCCGATCCAGGGGCTCGTGTTCAGCAAGAACACGTTCGGTCTCGACACCCGCGTCGACCGCTGCGCGATCATCTCGCCCTCGACGACGGTCCCCAAGGTCTCGTCGAACTACTACGAGGACGGCAAGACCGTCGCCGTCCGCCAGGGCGGCTGACGCAGCCGCCCACGCAGGGCTCCGACGCAGGGCGGTCGCTCCCGAGCGGCCGCCCTGCGTCGTGCCGTCAGGGCTTGGTGTGGAACCGCTGCTGCGCCGCCTCGAGGCCCTCGAGGACCACGGCCTCGACCGCGTCCGCGGCGCGGTCGACGAGCCAGCCCAGGTCCTTCGCCTCGGTCGTCGAGAAGTCCTTGAGCACGAAGTCCGCCGGGTCCTGGCGGCCGGGCGGGCGGCCGATGCCGACCCGCACCCGCACGTACTCCTTGGTGCCGAGCGCCTTCGTCGTGTCGCGCAGCCCGTTGTGGCCGCCCTCACCGCCGCCGCGCTTGAGGCGGACGTCCGCGAACGGGATGTCGAGCTCGTCGTGCACCATCACGACGCGGTCCACCGGGACGTCGTAGTACTTCGCGAGCGCGGCGACCGGGCCGCCGGAGACGTTCATGTACGTCGTCGGCTTGGCGAGCACGACCCGCGGGCCGGGCGCTCCGCCCGGCAGGACGCCGAGCCGCGTCTCGGCCACGGCCGCCTGGGGGCGACGGGACAGCAGCCCGCTCGCGCGCGCCCCGAACGACGAGCCCGTGCGCCGCGCGAGCTCGTCGAGCACCATCTGACCGACGTTGTGCCGGTTGCCCGCGTACTGCGGTCCGGGGTTGCCCAGACCCACCACGAGCCACGGTCCGTCAGCCACTGGTCCTCCTCGGTCGTCGGGTGCGTGAAGTCGTCGGGGTGCGCCGACGCCCGGCACCGCACGTGACGGTACCGGGCGTCGGTCGCAGGTCCGCGGGCCGGGCCCGCGTCGGAGGTCTCAGGCCTCGGCCGGCGCCTCGGCGGCCTCGTCCGACTCCTCGCCGAGGTCCTCGGCGGAGACGCGCGGCGTCGAGATCGTCGTGACGACCGTCTCGGCGTCCGTGACGAGGGTCGAGCCGGTCGGCAGCGTGACGTCGCCGGCCTTGATGATCGCGCCGTCCTCGAGGCCGTCGATCGACACCTCGACCGACTCGGGCAGGTGCGTGGCCTCGGCCTCGAGGGCCAGCGTCTGCGTCTCGACGACGTGGATGGTACCGGGCGCGGACTCGCCGACGATGACGACGGGGATCTCGACCGAGACCTTCTCGCCCTTCTTCACGATCAGCAGGTCGACGTGCTCGATGATCTGGCGGACCGGCTCGCGCTGGACGTCCTTGGCGAGGGCGAGGACCGGCTTGCCGTCGACCTGGATCTCGAACAGGGCGTTGGCGTGCTTGACGGCGAGCATCGTCTCGTGGCCCGGGAGGGACACGTGGACGGGCTCGGTGCCGTGCCCGTACAGGACGGCGGGGATCTGGCCGGCACGGCGCAGGCGACGCGCGGCGCCCTTGCCGAACTCGGTGCGGGTGGTGGCGGCGAGCTTGACCTCGGACACGATGACTCCAGTGATGCTGGGCGCACGGGGGCGCGACGTACGAGAACGGGTGCGGCACGGGGCCGGTGGTCTGGCGGTGGGCCGACGAAGGGCCCGGTGGCCTCGACGCGGGGCGCAGGACGGGCGCACGCGGAGGCGCTCGCCCAGTCGATCACGGACCGGAAGCGGTGTGGACCGTCCGACGTCCCTCGCCGAGGCAACCTGAGGATCTTACCCGCTCACGTGGCCCGGCTGAAACCCGGCGGCGCGGGGTCGGGCGTGGGGTCAGTCACCCGCCGCGGGCTCGTCGCGGCGTTCGAGCACGCGCACGGGTCCGGCGACCACGGTCGCCCCCGCGGGGACGTCCCTCACCACGACGGCACCCGCGCCGACGCGGGCACCCGCGCCGACGGTCACGGCGCCGATGATCTTGGCGCCCGCACCGATGTACACGCCGTCGCCGATCGTCGGGGAGCCGAACCGCGGGCTCGTCTCGATGTCGTTCTTGCCGATGGTCACCTGCTGGTAGACGGTGACGCCGCGCCCGATCACGGCGCCGGGTGCGATGAACACACCGATCGGCTTGTGCGGGAACACCGGCGGTCCGGCGAACGTGGTCAGCAGCGAGATGTACCCGCCGAACTCCTCGAGGTAGAGCTTGTGCACGGCGGCGTGGAGCCGCCGCAGCGGGCCCCGCGCGCGCAGCGTCCGCTCGCGGTGCGCCCACCAGCCGCCCGACAGCCTCACGAGGATGCGCACCAGCACGGGTGCAGGCTCCCACACGAGGACGGCCCCGCACACGGGGCGTCTCGGGGGGCGGTCGGCTCAGGCGTTGCCGTCGAACAGGCTGGTGACCGAGCCGTCGTCGAACACCTCACGGATCGCGCGCGCGATGAGCGGCGCGATCGACAGGACGGTGAGCTGCTCGAAGCGCTTGTCGTCCTCGACGGGGAGCGTGTCGGTGATGACGACCTCGCGCACCCCGCACGACGAGAGCCGGCCGACGGCCGGCTCGGACAGGATGCCGTGCGTCGCCGCGACGATGACGTCCTTCGCGCCGGCCTCCTTGAGGACGCGCACCGCCTCGGAGATGGTGCCGGCGGTGTCGATCAGGTCGTCGACGAGCACGCACGAGCGGCCCTCGACGTCGCCGACGACGCGGTTGGCGACCGCCTTGTTCGCGGTGCGGACGTCGCGGGTCTTGTGGACGAACGCGAGCGGGCCGCCGCCGAGCTTGGCCGCCCACTGCTCCGCGACGCGGATGCGGCCCGCGTCGGGCGAGACGACCGTGACGTTCGTCAGGTCGACGCGCGAGCGCACGTAGTCGACGAGGATCGGCATGGCCCACAGGTGGTCGACCGGGCCGTCGAAGAAGCCCTGGATCTGCGACGTGTGCAGGTCGACCGACATGATGCGGTCCGCGCCGGCGGTCTTGAACATGTCCGCCAGCAGGCGGGCCGAGATCGGCTCGCGGCCGCGGCTCTTCTTGTCCTGGCGCGCGTAGCCGTAGAACGGCGCGATCACGGTGATGGTCTTGGCCGAGGCGCGCTTGAGCGCGTCGACCATGAGCAGCTGCTCCATGATCCACTTGTTGATCACGGGCGACGCGTGCGACTGCAGCACGAACGCGTCCGCGCCGCGCACCGACTCCCCGAAGCGCGTGTAGATCTCGCCGTTCGCGAAGTCGTACGCGCTGGTCGGGACGAGCTCGATGCCGAGCTCGTCGACGACGGCCTGGGCCAGCTCGGTGTGCGCCCGGCCGGAGACGACGACGAGCCGCTTCTCTCCGTCGTGGGAGATGATCCCCGTCATCGCGTGCTCGTCTCCTCGGTGCCGTGCTCGGCGGTGGTCTGGCCCCCGGTGGGGCTGGGCGGATCGGACAGCTGCGCCGGCTGGCCGGGCAGGCCGGGCGGGGGCGTGACGGGGATGCCGCGTGCGGCGGTGGCAGCGCGCTCGAGCTCCGCGCGGGCCTGCGGCGAGAGCGACCCGTCGAGCGGGGTGCCGGCGGCGGGCGCGGCGGCCTGCGCGGCCTTGGCGGCGGGCGTGCCGGCGCGCGAGCGCTGCACCCAGCCCTCGATGTTGCGCTGCGCCCCGGCGCTGACGCCGAGCGCGCCCGCGGGCACGTCGCGGCGGATGACCGTCCCGGCGCCCGTGTAGGCGCCGTCGCCGACCGTGACGGGCGCGACGAACATGTTGTCCGCGCCCGTGCGGGCGTGCGAGCCGATCGTCGTGCGGTGCTTGTTGACGCCGTCGTAGTTGACCGTGACGGATGCGGCGCCGATGTTCGAGTGCTCCCCGATCGTCGCGTCGCCGATGTACGACAGGTGCGGGACCTTCGAGCCCTCGCCGATCTGCGCGTTCTTCGTCTCGACGAACGTGCCGATCTTGCCCTTGCGGCCGAGGACCGTCCCGGGGCGCAGGTACGCGAACGGGCCGACGCTGGCCTTCTCGCCGATCACCGCGAGGCTGCCGTGCGTGCGCACGACCGTGGCGCGCGGCCCGACCTCGACGTCCGTGAGCGTGGTGTCCGGGCCGACGGTCGCGCCCTCGCGCACGACCGTCGCGCCGTGCAGCTGCGTGTTCGGCAGGATCGTGACGTCACGCTCGAGCTCGACGTCCACGTCCACCCACGTCGTCGCCGGGTCGACGACGGTGACGCCCTCGCGCATCCAGTCCTCGAGGATGCGGCGGTTCAGTTCCGCGGCGAGCGCGGCGAGCTGCACGCGGTCGTTGACGCCCTCGACGACGTACGGGTCGTCGGCGCGCAGTGCGCGCACGTGCCCGCCGTCGCCCCGCGCGATCGCGAGCACGTCGGTCAGGTAGACCTCGCCCTGCGCGTTGTCGCGGCCCAGGCGGCCGAGCGCGCCGCGCAGCACCGCGGCGTCGAACACGTAGATCGAGGAGTTGATCTCGCGGATCTCGCGCTCGGCGTCGCTCGCGTCCTTGTGCTCGACGATCCGCAGCACGTCACCCGTGCCCGGCTCGCGCACGATGCGCCCGTAGCCCGTCGCGTCCTCGACCTCGGTGGTGAGCACCGTGACGGCGTTGCCGTCCGCGTGGTGCGCCGCGAGCAGCTCGCCGAGGGTGCCCGCGTCGAGCAGCGGGACGTCACCCGCGACGACGACGACAGCGCCCTCGAGCAGCACGCCCGACGCCGAGCCCGGCACCCCGGGGCCGTCGAGCGCCGCGACGGCGCTCGCCTGTGCCGCGGCGTCGAGCGCGGTCATCGCGACCTGCACGGCACGGCCCGTGCCGGGGATCGCGTCCTGGTCGGCGACCAGCGCGGTGGGGACGTGCTCGGTCACGTGCGCCGCGACCTTGTCCCGCTCGTGCCGGACGACGACGACGACCCGCTCGGGGTCGAGCGCCTGGGCGGTGGCGAGCGCGTGGCCCAGCATGCTGCGACCGGCGAGCGTGTGCAGGACCTTCGGGGTCGCCGAGCGCATCCTGGTTCCCTCACCTGCGGCGAGGACGATGACGGCAGCTGGGCGGGGGACGGTCACCTGTGGGTGCTCCTCGCGGGGGTGTGCCCGACGATCCGGGCGTGAGATCCGTGCGCGCCCGCCACTCTACCGCCGCGTCCGGGCACGCCCGCGCGCGGTGGCCGAGTCACGGGTCACACCGCCGTGCGGCGTCAGGGCGCCGCCGCACCGCACACCGCGACCGGCCCGGTGCGGCCGTGCTGCAGGGTCGGCGTGCGCTCGACGCGCACCTCGTCGGTACCCGCACCGGCCGTCACCTGGACGTCGAGGGTGGCGGTCTCGCCCGGTGCGAGCCGCACCGTGAGCGCACCCGCCTGACGCCCCGCGTGCTCCTGCACCCCCGGGCCCACGGACTGCGCCTCGCCGCCGTCGCGCGCCACGCGGATCTCGCCGAGCGCACCGCCGCGCGGTGAGTACAGCAGCACCTGGGTCGTGAACGACCCGGCGGGCGTGCCGTTGTCGCCGCCGCCGGTGACGTACTCGGGCAGCGCCGTCGCGGCGTCCGCCGGCGCGGTGCTCGTGAGCGTCAGGTGCAGCCACGTGCTCGCGCCGTCCGCGGTGCAGGTCGCGTCGTCGACCGTGAGCGCGGTGTCGAGGTAGTAGTCCATCTTCGAGACCGTCGTGTCGTTGAGGAACACGCCGGCGGTCACGTCCGCCGTCGCGTCGTCGGCGAGGAAGTCGTGCACCAGGCCGACCTCGCGCAGCCGCTCCCGCACGGCGTCGTCGGACGTCCACACCGACACCCGCCCCTCGCCCACCACGTCACCGACCGCGTCGACGAGCGCCGACCCGGAGTACCCGCCGGCGAACGTCGCGGCGACGACGGACTGCGCGACCTGCGCGAAGAACGCGTCGGAGTCCGCCGCGTGGGGGTAGCGGGCGTACGCGGCCGACAGCAGGGTCTCGACCGCGTCGTCGGACGTGAGCGTCGTGCCGTCGGGCGTGGTCGTCGGGCCGATCACGTCCAGCAGCCGCGCGAGGACCACCGGGTCGACCGTGAGGACGCCGTCCACGGTCCGGCCCGTCTCGCGCGTCCACAAGGCGCTCGCGAACGCCGCCGTGCGGGCGAAGTCCGGGGTCGCCGTCACCGCCTGCATGTACCGCGCGGGCACGTCGCCGAGCAGCGCGCGCTCCGCCGGGTCGAGCGGGACCACGGGCTCCTCGGGACGGCCCATCGTCCGCGCGGGGTGCTGCGCCCCCACCGTGATCGCCCCCGCGTCCGCGCGCACCTCCAGCACCGAGCCGACGATGCCGCCCGCGCTGCGCAGCTCCGCCGGGTTGAGCACGAGCACCAGGTACGAGCGCGGGCCGTCGACGCCGAGCAGCGGCGGGACGATCGCGAGCGCGGCATCCGCGGCCTCGAGCCGGTCGCGCAGCTCGACGAGCTGCGCGCGCGCCGGGACGAGCCGGTCCGCGAGCGCCGGGACGAGCGCGTCGGCGTCGACCGCCTCGAGCCGGGACACGCCCGCGTCGACCGCCGCGTAGGCCTGCGCGACGGCGGGTGCCATCGCGTCGAGCCGCGCCACGTCGACCCGGCCCTCCTGGGGCGTGAGCGCGGCTGTCGAGAAGTCCCCCGCGACGTCGACGAGCGGCGGCAGCGCGTCGTGTGCGAGCGCGTCGACCGCGTCGGTCGCGGCCGAGACCGCCGACACCTGCGCACCCAGCCACGGCGCGTGCTCGGCCACGCGCCACACCGGGTCGCCCGTCGCGCGGCTCGCGCGGTCCGCCGCGTCCTGCAGGCCGGGCAGCACCCCGCCGACCGCGGCGACGTCCCCCGCGCTCACCGCGTCCCGCACCGTGCCCAGGTGGGTCTCCGCGTCCGCGAGCGCCGCCGCGACCTGCGTCCCGCGCCACGCGAGCCACACCCCCGCGAGCACGACGATGACCAGCACGACGACGAGCGACAGCAGCACGCGCCGCCCCCACCGCCGCCCGCTCGGAGCGGCTGCCGCACCGGCGGGCTCTCCCCCCGCACCCACCTGCACGTCAGCCCGCTCGGACACCCGGCCCCCGTCCCCACCAGCCCGGCCGGTGCTCACCCGGCCGCGGCACGGCCTGCTCCCCCGAGGCTAGGTGTCCGGTCTGACACCCGTCAGCAGGGTTCGTCCCGATTCACCCGGTTCGGCGCCGACCGATCGGAGCACGGCGTCACACACCGGTCACCCGCCCGGGGTCTGCTCGTAACAGGACCGCGCCACGATGCCCGCGACACCCGTCATCGCCGAACCGTCACCGCACGCACCCCCGTGCCGGCCACGCACCCACCCGAACAGCGAGGTCCCGTTGCTCAAGAAGTCCCGCGCCGCGTCTGCCACCCGCCTCACGTTCGCGCTGCCGACGACGGCCGTCGACGGTCCCGTGAGCGTCGTCGGCACGTTCAACGACTGGACGCCCGGCGCGCACGTGCTGCGCCGCCGCTCGAACGGCACGTCGAGCGTGACCGTCACCGTCCCGCCGGGCACGGTCGTGCGGTTCCGCTACCTCGGCGAGCACGGCCGCTGGTTCGACGACGAGACGGCGGACGAGGTCACGCCCGAGGGCTGCCTGGTCCGCGCCTGACCCACCGGGCGGGCCGGCCGGTCAGTCGCGGCGGGCCGGGCCGGGCTCCGCCCCCAGGATTCGAACCTGGACCGCAAGGCTCCAAAGGCCTGCGTGCTGCCGTTACACCAGGGCGGATCGTCGGCGGCGCGCGCGCCGCCGACGGCGCCCCAAGTCTGCCAGCCGGACGAGGCCGCCCGGTCGCGCCGGGGGCGGGGCGGTCGGGTGACCTGGGCGCCCCGGCGCGGGACCCGGGCCCGGGGGCGGGGGGTGGCACGGCATGATGGGCGCCATGGCGGAGAGCAGACGGGCACCCCGGTCGCGGATGACGGGGGTCCAGCGACGCGCGCAGCTGCTGGACGTGTCGCGCACGCTGTTCGCCGAGAAGGGGTTCGAGGGCACGAGCGTCGAGGAGATCGCGGCACGCGCCGAGGTCTCCAAGCCGGTCGTCTACGAGCACTTCGGGGGCAAGGAGGGCGTCTACGCGGTCGTCGTGGACCGTGAGGTGCAGGGCCTGACGGGCGCGCTCACGGGTGCGCTGGAGGGCGGCGGGCACCCGAAGGTCCTCGTCGAGCGGACCGCGCTCGCGCTGCTGTCGTACATCGAGGCGAACGAGGCGGGCTTCCGCATCCTCGTGCGTGACTCGCCGGTCGCGCAGGCGACGGGCACGTTCTCGAGCCTCATCGGCGACGTCGCCACGCAGGTGGAGCACCTGCTCGCGGACGAGTTCCGGAAGCAGGGGCAGGACCCGAAGACCGCGCCGATGTACGCGCAGATGCTCGTCGGGATGGTCGCGCTCACCGGTCAGTGGTGGCTCGACGCGCGTCGCCCGGGCAAGTCCGAGGTCGCGGCGCACCTGGTGAACCTCGCGTGGAACGGCCTGCAGGGCCTCGAGCGGCGCCCCTCGCTCACCAAGGTCACCGCGGGCGAGGCGCCGGCCGGGCGGGCCGAACCCGCGCCTGTCCGCCGCCGTTCTGTCGACGTCGAGTAATCTCGGCGTATGGCGGAGACGGCTCACGACGAGGTCGACCGCATCGTCGCCGCCTGGAACCGGGAGCGGCCCGACCTGGACGTCCGCCCGCTCGAGGTCCTCTCCCGCGTGAGCCGCCTCGCGCGGCACCTGGACCTGGCCCGCCGGGGCGCGTTCGACCGGCACGACCTGGAGACGTGGGAGTTCGACGTCCTGTCCGCGCTGCGTCGCGCGGGCACGCCGTACCGGCTGTCGCCCGGGGCGCTGCTGACGCTCACGCTCGTGACGTCGGGGACCATGACGAACCGCATCGACCGGCTCGCGGAGAAGGGTCTGGTCGAGCGTCAGCCGTCCCCCGACGACCGGCGCGGTGTGCTCGTGCAGCTCACGCCCGCGGGCCTGGCGCGGGTGGACGCGGCGTTCGCGGACCTGCTGGACACCGAGCGCACGCTGCTGGCGGACCTCACCGAGGACGACCGCACGCGACTGGCCGACCTGCTGCGCTCGGCGCTGCTGCCGTTCGACGCCCCGCACTGACGCCGGCACCGCCGATCAGCCCGCGACGTCCGCGACCTCGAGCCACGCCTCCTCGAGCTCCTCGCGCTCGGCCGCGAGGGTGCGCAGTTCCGCGTCGAGACGCTGCACGGCCTCGTGGTCGGTGGCCTGCTCGGCCATGCGGGCGTGCAGCGCGGACTCGAGGTCGGCGATCTTCGCCAACCGGCGCTCGATGCGCGCGACCTCCTTGCGCGCGGCGCGCACGTCGGCGGCGCTCGGCGAGCCCGTCGTCGTCGCGTCCGTCCCCGCGGCAGGGGCGCCCGACGACGAAGCCGCGCCCTCGAGCGCGACGCGCCGCAGCTCGAGGTACTCCTCGACGCCACCGGGCAGGTCCCGCAGGTGCCCGTCGCCGAGCAGCGCGACCTGCCGGTCGCACACGCGCTCGAGCAGGTACCGGTCGTGCGAGACGACGATCAGCGTGCCCGGCCAGCCGTCGAGCAGGTCCTCCAGGGCCGCGAGTGTGTCGGTGTCGAGGTCGTTGGTCGGCTCGTCGAGCAGCAGCACGTTGGGCTCGCCGACGAGCAGGCGCAGCAGCGACAGGCGCCGGCGCTCCCCGCCGGACAGGTCCTTCACGGGCGTGCGGGCGCGGTCGCGCGTGAAGCCGAGCCGCTCGACGAGCTGGGCGGCGGTCAGCTCCTTGCCGCCGACGACGACCGAGCGCTTCTCGGCCTCGACGACCTCCACGACCCGCAGGTCCGCGACCTCGTCGAGGTCCTCGACGTCCTGGCGCAGCTCGGCGACCTGGACGGTCTTGCCGCGCTTGACCCGTCCCGCGTCGGGCGCGAGCCGCCCCGACAGCAGGCGCAGCAGCGTCGTCTTGCCCGCGCCGTTGACGCCGACGACGCCGTACCGGTCCCCCGGTCCCAGGCGCCACGTGACGTCGTCGAGCAGCGTGCGCCCACCGAGCGCGACCGTGACGCCCTCGACGTCGAGCACGTCCTTGCCGAGCCGGGCGGTGGCCATGCGGGACAGCTCGAGCGGGTCGCGCGGCGGGGGCTCGTCAGCGATGAGCGCGTTCGCGGCGTCGATGCGGAACTTCGGCTTGGACGTGCGCGCGGGGGCACCGCGGCGCAGCCACGCGAGCTCCTTGCGCAGCAGGTTCTGCCGCTTCTCCTCGGTGACGGCCGCGGTGCGGGCACGCTCGGCGCGCGCGAGCACGTACGCGGCGTACCCGCCCTCGTACTGGTCGACCGCGCCGTCGTGCACCTCCCACGTGCGCGTGCAGACCGCGTCGAGGAACCACCGGTCGTGGGTCACGACGACGAGCGCGCCGGGCCCGCGCGAGAAGCGCTGGTTCAGGTGCGCGGCGAGCCACGCGACGCCCTCCACGTCGAGGTGGTTGGTCGGCTCGTCGAGCACGAGCACCTCGTCGTCGCGCACGAGCAGCGCGGCGAGCGCGACCCGGCGGCGCTGCCCTCCCGAGAGCGTGCTGACGTCTGCGGTCACGTCGACGTCGGGCAGCAGGCCCGCGTGCACGGCGCGGATGCGCGGGTCGGAGGCCCACTCGTGCGCGTCGGCCGTGCCGTGGATCGCGTCGAGCACCGTGCCGGAGCCCAGGTCGTCGCGCTGGTCGAGCATCGCCAGGCGCACGCCGCCCGCGCGGGTCACGCGCCCGTCGTCGGGATCCTGGACGCCCGCGAGGACGCGCAGCAGCGTGGACTTCCCGGCGCCGTTGGGCCCGACGACGCCGACGCGCTGCCCGTCGTCGAGACCCAGGGAGACGCCGTCGAGCAGGACCCGGGTGCCGAGCGCGAGGGTGACGCGGTCCGCGCCGAGGAGGTGAGCCATGAGGATCTAGAGGCTACCGGCCCCGGCGCGCCGGGCTCACCGCGTGAGGAACGCCCCCAGGGCGTCGAGGATCTGCCCGCAGCCGGACTCCCGGCCCGTGACGCCCTCGGGCCCGTAACTAGTGACCCGTCGCGGGGTGTCGTCACGAGGTGGTGGGGATCGTCTAGTCCGACGTCGACACGACGCGCGCACCCGCGACCGGGCCCGTCGCCGTGAGCACGCGGTCCGCCGCGCCCGACGCCGTGAACGCCGCCGCGAGCACGAGCGCGTGCTGCCTGCTGCGCCCGAGCGCCGCGACCGTCGGGCCCGAGCCGGAGACGACGACACCGAGCGCGCCCGCGTCCCGCGCGACGCCGAGCGGCTCCGCGAGGCGCGGGTCCAGCGACAGCGCCGCGTCCTGCAGGTCGTTGTGCAACGCCGCGCCCAGCGCACGCGGGTCCCCCGCGCGCAGCGCCTGCAGCAGCGGCACGTCGTCGTCCAGGTCCGGCGGCAGGCCCAGGTCGGCGGCACCGTCACGCAGCGCGTCCAGCTCGCCGTACACCGCGCCCGCCGACAGGCCACGCCCCTGCACCGCGAACGCCCAGTGGAACTCGCCGCGGCCCAGCACCGGCGTCAGCAGGTCACCCCGGCCCTGGCCCACGGCGGTGTGCCCCTGCAGCACGAACGGCACGTCCGAGCCGAGCTGCGCCGCGAGCTCCATCAGCTGCGCCCGCGAGAGCCCCGCCCCCCACAGCGCGTCGCACGCGAGCAGCGCCGCCGCCGCGTCCGCCGAGCCGCCCGCCATGCCGCCCGCCACCGGCACGCCCTTGTCGATGTGCAGGTGCACACCCTCGTCGATCCCCGCCGCCTGCGCGACCAGCTCGGCCGCGCGCAGCGCGAGGTTCGAGGCGTCCGTGGGCACCAGCTCCGCCTGCGGGCCCGAGACCGTCACCACCCGCTCGTCACACGTGCGCGCGACGACCTCCTCGAACACCGACACGGCCTGGAACACGGTCGTCAACGGGTGGTACCCGTCGGGCGACACCGGCCCCACGTGCAGCGACAGGTTCACCTTGCCGGGGGCACGCACACGGACCTCGCGGGTGATGGCGACCTCCACCGGGCTCAGCGTCACGGCCCCACTGTGCCAGCAGGCGCGCCACGGCGCGTACCGGCCAGCTGCTCCGCGACCCGCGCGAAGCCCTCCACGTCGACCGTCTCCCCCCGCGCCTGCGCGTCCACGCCCGCGGCCGCGAGCGCGGCCGCCGCCGCCTCGTTCGAGCCGAACAGCGGGGCCAGCGCCGCGCGCAGCATCTTGCGTCGCTGCGCGAACGCCGTGTCGATCACCTCGAAGACCTCCAGGCGCGTCGCCGACGTCGTCGGCGGCTCACGGCGGTCCAGGCGCACGAGCGCCGAGTCGACGTTCGGCACCGGCCAGAACACCGAGCGACCCACGGTCGCCGTCCGGCGCACGTGCGCGTACCACGCCGCCTTCGCGGACGGCACGCCGTACGTGCGGCTCCCCGGCGGCGCCGCCAGCCGGTCCGCGACCTCCGCCTGCACCATGACCAGCGCGTGGTCGAGCGAGTCGAACCGCTCCAGGAACGTCAGCAGCACCGGGACGGACACGTTGTACGGCAGGTTCGCGACGAGCGCGCGCGGCGGCTCACCCGGCAGCGCCCTCACCTCGAGCGCGTCCTGGAGCACCACCGTGAGGCGCGCGCGGCCCTCGTCGTCCCGCAGCACCACGGGCTCGTCGGACGCGCGCTCGTCGGACGCGTGCTCGTCGGACGCGTGCTCGTCGGACGCGTGCTCGTCGGACGACATGGCGTCCGGGTGCAGGCCCGCGTGCTCCGCGACCGTGCTCGGCAGCAGGCGCGCGAGCACCGGGTCGATCTCGACCGCGACCACGTCCGCACCCGCCTCGAGCAGCCCCAGCGTGAGCGACCCGAGGCCCGGCCCGACCTCCACGACCCGCATGCCGGGCTCGACCCCCGCCTGGCGGACGATCTTGCGGACGGTGCCCGCGTCGAGCACGAAGTTCTGCCCGAGGGTCTTGGTCGGGCGCACCCCGGCGCGCTCGGCGAGGTCGCGGATCTGCGCGGGGCCGAGCAGCGTGACGGTCATGGGCGCCAAGCCTACGAGGGCGCCCGCCCCGGGCGCGCACGCGTGCTGCGTGCGGCCGGGGCGAGCGCCCTCGTCGGACGTGCGGCCTCCCTCATCGGGGAGCCGGCGGGACAGCGGTCAGCTGAACAGCCGCGGGCCGCAGTGCGGCCACTGGCCCGCGCCGGAGCGCAGGTAGAGCATCTTGGCGCGCGAGGTCTGCTCCGCGGGCGACGCCTGCGACGGCAGACCGGCACCGCCGACCGAGCGCCACGTGCCCACCGAGAACTGGTAGAGCCCGTGGTACAGCCCGTTGGCCGAGACGATCGTCGGGTTGCCACCCGACTCGCACTTCGCGAGCGCGGCCCAGTTCAGCGAGTCCGCGTCACGCGTGTCGCCGATCGGGCCGCCCTTCGAGGAGCCACCGCCGCCGCCCGTGCTGACGACCGGGCGCTTCTTGGTGCCGACCGACACGACCTCGTGCACCGGGTTCACGGTCTGCGTGTCGGCGACGAGGACGCGCTTGGTCTCCTTGCCGTCGACCGTGGTGACGCGCTCGACGATCGTGCGCGTGCCGGGCACACCCTTGGTCGTCACGACCTGCGTGCCCACGTAGCGCGAGGCGTCGTCCTTCTCGCTCGAGGAGAACGCGACCTCCTCGGACCGCGTGACGGTCCGGACCGAGACGCGCTGCACGACGACCCGCACGTGGCGCTCGTCGTCGTTGGCCAGGCGCACCCGGTCGTACCCGCCGAGCGCGATGCCCGCGTCCTCGAGCGCGTCCGCGACCGTGGTGCGCACGTCGCCGACCTCGAGCTCCTTGCCGTCCACCACGATCGTCGCGGGGCCGCGCAGGGACAGGTCGAGCGAGAGCTCGGGGCGGCCGCCGCCGGAGCGCGACGCGACGAGCTGCACGTCCGGGTCACGCACGGCGAGCAGGTCGAGCGCCTCGTCGGCGGTCAGCGCGGTGGTCCACACGGTGCGGTGCTTGCCGTCCTGCGCGACCGTGACGCGGTGCGCGTGGCGCACGGTCACGACGTCGCCGTCGGACAGGCTGCCGGCCGGGTCGACCGAGTCGCGGGCGCCGGTGGCGACGCCCTCGTCGGACAGCAGGCCGTCCACGGACCCGGCGAACGTGGTCACCGTGCGGGTCGTGCCGTCGACGTCGAGCGTCACGGTCTTGTGGGCCTGGGCGTAGACGGCCGTCCCGCCGGCGGCGACGAGCGCGCCGGCCGCGACGAGCGCGGGAAGAGCCAGGCGTCGGCCCGGTCGGCCGCCCTGCTCGGTGGTGGTGTCGAGCGGAGCCGTGGGCTCCGTGGTGGCACGCGTGCGCGTGAGCAGGCGTCCGATGCGGGTCGAGAAGGGCACGGGGCTCCAGCCGTCGTGGTTCCCGGGCACGGGGAGCGGGTGCGTCCCGCAGGACGCCCGACGTCGCCGGTCGCTGCGCACGCGGGGCGTGCGCGCTGGGCGTGTGGCGACTGGAGGGAGTCGTCACCGTCGGTCCCGGATCCCCGATCCGGCTGTCGCTCGCGGGCCGCCGTCCAGGCCGGTGCGCGAGGCCGCGGCGAGCGGGCAGGACCCTGTGTGCTCACACGACGACACGCGACCGTAACCCGATCGTGATCATCCCGCCAAGCGTCACGGCGGGCGAAGCGGGACGTTCGACGCGGTCCGGACGTGACCGACCCTTGACCTGACGGTGGCCCGGCTGGTCAGGACTTGGTCAGTACCAGCCCTTGACCGTGAAGTGGCCCCAAGCGCCGCACGGCGTCTTGTAACGACCCTTGATGTAGTTCAGGCCCCATGTGATCTGCGTCGCAGGGTTGGTCCGCCAGTCGCTCGCGACCGACGCCATCTTCGAGCCCGGGAGCGCCTGCGGGATGCCGTACGCACCCGACGACTTGTTCTCCGCGTTGACCCGCCATCCGCTCTCGTGCTTCCAGAGCGTCAGCAGGCACGCGAACTGGTCGTCGCCCCAGCCCCGCGCCGCGGCCATCTCCTTGCCCAGGGCCTGTGCCGTGCCCGGCGAGACCGTGGCGTTCGTCGGCAGCTCGGACGTGCCGACCTTGACGACCTGCGTCACCGGCTCCGTCGTCACCACCGACGTCATGACGTGCCGCCCGACGACGACACCCCCCACGACCTCGAGCTCGTACGTCGTGGTCCGCACGCCCGCGCGGCCCGCTTGGGTCACGATCCGCATGCCCTTGAGCAGGTTCGCGTCCTCGATCTCCTCGGTCTCGAACGGGAGGGTCTCCGTGACGACCTCGCCGCTCTGCTCGCCGCGCGTGACGAGCACCGCGAGCCCGTCCACCGCGGCCGCGTCGAGCGGCACCGAGACCTGGTCACCCTCGTTCAGCACCAGGCCGATGTCCCGCAACGCGTCCCGCACCGTCGACCCGCTCGAGATGCCGTCGATCACCTGACCGTCGACGACGAGGTGGATCGTCTTCTGCGTCGAGACGTGCAGCGTCCCGCGGCCCAGCGACGCCGAGCGCGACGCCGACAGGCGCACCTCGCCGTCCCGCAGCCCGAGCGCGTCGACCGCCTCGCCGACCGTCAGCGCCGTCGTCCAGATGCGCGCCTGCTCACCGTCGACCGCCACGTCGAGCTGGCGCGCGTGGCGCACGACGATCTGCTCACCGCGCGTCACCGCCTCGTGCACGCCGGGCGCGACGAGGTCGCGCTCACCGACGTGGATGTCCCCCGCCGCGAGCACCTGGCCGACCGTGCGGCCGAAGCCCTCGACCTGCACCAGCTCGCCGTCGACGTCGACGACGACCTCCTTGTGCAGCACCGCGAACGCGGTCGTGGCACCGACGACGAGCGCGACGACCGTGCCCTGCGCGACCGCCTTGCCCAGCCGACGGCCCAACCGGTGACCCGAGGTGTGACCCGAGCCGTGACCCGAGTCGTGACCCCGGCGAGGGCCGACGCGACGTGCCGTGCTCACGCGGTGCTCCTCCGTCCTGCGGGCCGTCGTCGCGGTCCCGCGACGCCTGTCGTGCCGGTGCTCGTGCTCGTCGTCGACCACGAACGGCCGTGCTCGATCGTCCTGCCCCCCGGACGCACGTCCGACCGTAACCGATCGGTGATCGGCGGTGGAACCCGGCATCTGGACCTTCCCAGCAGGTGATCACCCGGTCGCGCGCCCCGGCGCACCCGTGCTCCGGCGTGTCGCCCGGCGTGTCGTCGCGGGTCGGTAGTCACCAGGAGCCGTAGACCTCCTGCGAGGTGCGCGCCAGCGTCGCGCACAGCCCCGCCACGTCCTCGCCGCGCGCCGCCGCGAGCGCCCGCACCGTCCCGGGCAGGAGGTACGGCGCGTTCGGCCGGCCGCGCAGCGGGTGCACCGTCAGGTACGGCGCGTCCGTCTCGACGAGCAGGAGCTCGGCCGGGAGCACGCGCGCGGCGTCCCGCAGGTGCTCGTTCGCCGGGAAGGAGACGGGGCCCGCGAACGAGCAGTACCACCCGTGCTCGGCCGCGAGCCGCGCGAGGTCCTCGCCGCCCGAGAAGCAGTGGAACACCGTGCGCTCGGGTGCGCCGTCGCGCAGCAGCACCTCGACCACCTCGTCGTGCGCGTCGCGGTCGTGGATCTGCAGCGCCAGGCCCAGCTCCTTCGCGAGCGCGACGTGGGCGCGGAACGCCTCACGCTGCACCGCACGGCCCCGCGGCCCCGCGCGGAAGAAGTCCAGCCCCGTCTCACCGATCGCCCGGATCCGCGGGTTGCCGCGCGCGGTCGTCGCGACCAGGTCGAGCGCCTCGTCCAGCGGCAGGTCGTGCCACGGCTGCGGGTCCGGCTCGAGGCCGTCGGGCGCGACCTCGTGCACGCCCGCGTGCAGCACCGCCTCGTTGGGGTGGACCGCGACCGCACCGAGCAGCTCCGGGTGCGCGCGCACCGCGGCGTCGGTCCAGCGCACCGCCTCCACGTCGCAGCCGACCTGCACCATGCGCGTGACGCCGACCTCGGCGGCGCGGGCCAGGTGCGCGGCGAGGTCGGGCCCCTCGCCGCCCTCGTCGGCCCCGTGGTCCGCGCGCTCGTCGTCCCAGCCCGGCGCACGCCAGCCGACCACCGTCTCCAGGTGCGTGTGGTTGTCCACCACCGGGACCGGCAGCGGCTCGGGCGTCGCGGGCCAGCCCCGCTCGCGCGACCGGCCCATCAGCGGTTCTGGTAGCGGGCGAGCTCCTCCTCGACGATCGAGTCGTCGAGCTTGGTGAACACCGGCGTCGGGGCCGGCACGGGAGCCCCGGGCGTCAGCGTGGGCGAGACCCACGCCGGCACGTCGGAGTAGTCACCCGTGATCACCGGGTAGTGGCGCGACTCGTCGTCCAGGTCCGTGACCTCGTCGAGACGCGGCTGCGGCGCGAGCACGCCCGTGCCACCCAGCGTCTCGTGCACCTTCTGCGCCGAGTGCGGCAGGAACGGCGCGAGCAGGGTGTTCGCGTCCGCGACGACCTGCGCGGCCGTGTTCAGCACCGTGCCCAGACGCTCCCGGTCGCCCTTGAGCTTCCACGGCTCGGTCTCCGAGACGTACCGGTTCGCCTCCTGCACCACGCGCATCGCCTCCGCGATGGCGGCCTTGTGCCGGTGCGTGCCGATCAGGTCCCCGACCGTCCCGAACGCCGCGCGCGACTGGTCGAGGATCGCCCGGTCCACGTCCAGCAGGTCGCCCGCGGCGGGGATCTCGCCGAAGTTCTTGTGGATCATGCTCGCCGTGCGGTTCACCAGGTTGCCCCAGCCGGCGACCAGCTCGTCGTTGGTGCGGCGCAGGAAGTCCGACCACGTGAAGTCGGAGTCCTGGTTCTCCGGACCCGCGACCGCGATGAAGTAGCGCAGCGCGTCCGGCTGGTAGCGCGCCAGCATGTCGCGCACGTAGATGACGATGCCGCGCGACGACGCGAACTTGCGGCCCTCCATGGTGAGGAACTCGGAGCTGACGACCTCCGTCGGGAGCTGGAGCTCGCCGTACGCGCCCGGCGCGCCGCCCTTGGCGCCCTTGCCGTCGTAGCCGAGCAGTTCCGCGGGCCAGATCTGCGAGTGGAACGTGATGTTGTCCTTGCCCATGAAGTAGTACGACCGCGCGTCCGGGTCGTTCCACCACTGGCGCCACGCGTCCGGGTCGCCCGAGCGGCGCGCCCACTCGATCGACGCCGACAGGTAGCCGATCACCGCGTCGAACCACACGTACAGCCGCTTGTTCGGGTTGTCCTCCCAGCCTGCGAGCGGCACCGGGATCCCCCAGTCGATGTCCCGCGTCATGGCGCGCGGACGCATGTCGTCGACGAGGTTGAGCGAGAAGTTCAGGACGTTCGGCCGCCAGTCCGAGCGCGTGCGCAGCCACGCGTCGAGCGCGTTCGCGAACGCCGGCAGGTCGAGGAAGAAGTGCGTCGACTCCACGAACTTCGGCTTCTCGCCGTTGATCCGGCTGCGCGGGTTGACCAGGTCCACCGGGTCCAGCTGGTTGCCGCAGTTGTCGCACTGGTCGCCGCGCGCGCCGTCGTAGCCGCAGATCGGGCACGTGCCCTCGATGTAGCGGTCCGGCAGCGTGCGCCCCGTGCTCGGGCTGATGGCACCCATGGTCGTCTTCTCGATCATGTAGCCGTTGGCGTGCACGGTGCGGAACATCTCCTGGACCACCGCGTAGTGGTTGCGCGTCGTCGTCCGCGTGAACAGGTCGTACGTCAGGCCCAGCGCGGTGAGGTCCTCCGCGATCACGCGGTTGTACCGGTCCGCGAGCGCCTGCGGGGTCGTGCCCTGCTTCTCGGCCTCGACGAGGATCGGCGTGCCGTGCTCGTCGGTCCCCGAGACCATCAGCACGTCGTGGCCCGCCATGCGCATGTAGCGCGAGAAGACGTCCGACGGGACGCCGAAGCCGGCGACGTGACCGATGTGACGGGGACCGTTCGCGTACGGCCACGCGACGGCCGACAGGATGCGGGACATGCGCCCGATCCTAGGTGAGCGTCCGCGTGCGCCGAGGGCGCGTCCACCTAGGGCGAGGGCCGCGGCGCGCACGGCGGGACGTTTGCCGCCGGGGCCGCCGGCCCCGGGAGGAACGGGGCGACCGCTGTCGTGAAGTACCCGATCCCCGTCACCGCAGGACCGACCGCGCTCGACAGGCCGATCCCCTCCTGGCGCCGCCTCAGGAACTCGCCGACGGCCCGGATCGGGCGGGTGACCGAGCGCACGAGGTCGACGAGGTTGTCGATCGTGCGGGCGAGCGCCACGACCTGCGGTCCGAGGCGCACGCCCCAGCGCGCCGCGAGCCGGCTCGCCCTCGCCACGGCCGAGACCGGGTTGGTGCAGCAGACGACGGACGAGACCACGTCCGCGATGGCGTCGCGGATCAGGTCGTGGACCATCCGCACCAGTTTGGCGCAGGCCGCCAGCGCGCTGCCGAGCGCACCGGCCGCGTGCGCGACGGTCCGGGCGGCCTCGACCTGGACCGACGCCACGCCGCGGTAGGCGGCGACAGCGGGGCCGGACATCGACGCCAGGTCACGCGCGACGTCGCTCTCGAGCCCGTCGGCGGCCGCGACGAGGTCCCGCTCGATCGTCTCCCACGTGCGCGCGTACGCGGTGACCTGGTCGGCGTCGCCCCCGACCTCGTCGAGCCACCCCTTGAGCGGCTGCACGTGGTCCAGCACCCACCCGACTCCCCACGCGACCGCCGCGCCGAGCGGGTCCACCCCGAGCGCCACACCGTTGCCCGCCAGGGCCGCCGTGCTCAGCGTGGCGTCGACCCACGACCCGCTACGGGCCTGCCCGGCAAGGCTCGCGACGTCACTGATCAGCCCCGCGCCCGAGTGCCACGCCTCGGTCTCGGCCACCTCGACCCCGGGAACGGGCAGCCCGCTCATCGCAGCACCACCTGTCCCGCACGGAACACCGTGCGCACGGCCGTGTCGGTCACGTCGTACGAGTCGGCCACCACGTCGACCGCCGTGCCCGTCACGGCGAGGGCGCCCCCGACGCCGCCGATCGCGACGCCGCAGGCCGCCTGCGCGAGCGCCATGGCGCTGCCGACCGGGGCGAGCGCGATCCCGAACGCACCCGGGTCGGCAGCCATCGCGAGCGCGACCGGCGCGAGCTCCGCGACGTCTCCCGCGCGCTCGCGGACGTGCCGCGCATGCTCGCGCAGCCTGTCGGTGTCCACCTCGAACCCGTCCATCTCCACCCCCGGTATCGGTCGTGGCAGGACGGTAGCCGGGACGGGCAACGGCCCGCGGACGCCCTGTGGACAACCCGGCGACAGCGCATCGCCGCAGGTCAGCGCACCGTCAGTCGCAGGATCGTGTCGTCGTCCGGGCGCGGGTCGCCGCGACCGTCGGTGTTGCCGGTGACCACGAGCAACGTCCCGTCGGGTGCGACCGCGACCGCGCGCAGGCGACCGTGCCGGCGTTCGAGCAGGGCATGCGGCTCCCCCACACCGTCGGAGTCCGTCCCCGCCGCCGGCCGCAGCGGCACGCGCCACAGACGTTGGCCGCGCAGCCCCGCGAGGTACACGCCCTCGTCGGTCACCGCGAGCCCGCTCGGGGACGCGTCGGCGGTCCGCCACACCGCGACCGGGTCGACGAACCCCGCACCGGCGCCACCCTGCCCCTCGACCAGCGGCCAGCCGTAGTTGGCACCCCGGTGGATGACGTTGAGCTCGTCCCACGTGTTCTGGCCGAACTCCGAGGCGAACATCCGGCCGTCCGGCGACCAGCCCATGCCCTGCACGTTCCGGTGCCCGAGGCTCCACACGGGCGAGCCCTCCACCGGGTTGCCGGGCGCCGCGTCCCCCTCGGGCGTGATCCGCAGGATCTTGCCGCCCAGGCTGTCCGGGTCCTGGGCCCGACGAGGGTCGCCCGCGTCACCCGTGCTGACGTACAGGTAGCCGTCCGGACCGACCGCGAGCCGCCCGCCGTCGTGGTTCCGGGCCGCGGGGATGCCCGTGAGCACCGGCGTCAGCGGGCCGAGCGCGTCGCCCGTGAGCGTCGCGCGCAGCACGCGGTTGTCCCGCGAGGTCGTCGCGTACAGCGCGACGTCCAGGCCGCCGCCGGTGCGGCCGAACACCGCCACACCGAGCAGCCCGCCCTCGCCCTGCGGGGCGACGACGTCCGTGAGGCCGCGCGCACCCGGGCCGGTCACCGGCGTGACGGTGCCGTCGGCGTCGACGAGGACCAGCCGCGCCTCGTCGCGCATCGTCACCAGCGAGCGCCCGTCGTCGAGCGGGGCGATCCCCCAGGGCACGTCGAGCCCGGTCGCGAGCGTCGCGACGTCGACCTCGACGGTCGCGGGCCCGGACGGCTGGACGTGCGCCGGCAGGCCGGACCCGTCCGTGGCGCCACCGGTGGCCCCGCTCGTCGGCCCGCCGGCCGGGGCGGAGCCCAGCATCGTCGGCCCGCTCGTCGTCGTCGCGGGCTCGACGCACCCCGCGAGCACGGTTCCCCCCACGACGAGCCCGACGACGACCCCGACCGCGCGCCCGGTCCACCGCGCCCCCGCGACCCCGCACTTCCTCCGGCTGCGCGGCTCCGGACCCGGAGCAACCCCGGCCTCGCGCGACGCCGAGCCGACGACCCCGCGGTTCCTCCGGTTCCGGCCCGTCCGAGCCGGAGGAACCGCGGGGTCGGGCGGCAGCCAGCCGACCGGGCCGCGGGCGGGGGTGGCGGGCGGGTGGGCGCGGGGCATCGGGGTCTAGTCCACGAACGCGGCGGTGCTCGCCACCAGCTCGACGCCCGCGGCGCGCAGGTCGTCGCGCGCCGCGGCGCCCAGCTCGGGGGTCACTGGCACGGTCAGGTCGGTCAGGACGCGCGTGCGCAGCCCCTCGGAGTGCGCGTCGAGTGCCGTCGCGCGCACGCAGTGCGACTCGGCGATCCCGACGACGTCCACGTCCGTCACCTGCTCCTCGCGCAGGATCGCCGCGAGGGCACGCCCCCGCGCGTCGACTCCCTCGAACCCGGAGTACGCGGCGGCGTACTCGCCCTTGCGGACGCTCACGTCGGGCCCGAGCTCGGACAGCGCCGGGTGCAGCTCGGCCTCCGCGGTGCCCGCGACGCCGTGCGGCGGCCAGGTGTCGACGAAGTCCGGCGCGTCGGAGAAGTGCGCGCCGGGGTCGACGTGCCAGTCCTGGGTGGTCACGACGACGTCGTACCGGTCGCGGTGCGCGGCGGCGTACCGGGCGATCGCCTCCGCCACGTCGTTGCCGCCCGCGACGGGCAGCGCGCCGCCCTCGCAGAACGTGGGCTGCACGTCGACGACGAGCAGCGCGCGTCGGCCCTGGTCCATGGCACCCCTCCTGTCGCCGGCCGGTGCGGTCGGCATCCGGTCCCAGCCTGCCACCGCCCGCGCGCGGCGTCAGGGTGCGGGGCGCGTCCCCGCTGCGGGCAGCGCCGCCTCGTAGAGCGAGCGCGTCGGGACGCCCGCAGCGGCCGCGACCGCCCGCGCGGCGTCCTTGAGGCGCTCGCCGGAGTCCACCCGCGCACGCACCTGCGCGACGAGCGCCGTCAGGTCACCCCCGCCGGCGGGCCGGGTCGCACCGCCCACGACGACGACGACCTCGCCGCGCACCTCGCCCGCGGCCCACTGCGCGAGCTCGGCGAGCGCGCCACGGCGGACCTCCTCGTAGGTCTTGGTGAGCTCCCGGCACACGGCTGCGGGCCGGTCGGCGCCGAACGCGTCGACCATCGCGCCCAGCAGCGCCTCGAGCCGGTGCGGCGCCTCGAAGAACACCATGGTGCGTCGCTCGTCCGCGAGCGCGGCCAGGGCCCGTGCGCGCTCACCGGGCTTGCGCGGCGCGAACCCCTCGAAGCAGAACCGGTCCGTGGGCAGGCCGGACAGCGCGAGCGCGGTGAGGACCGCGCTCGGGCCGGGGGCGGCCGTGACCGGCAGGCCGGCCTGCACCGCGGCGGTCACGACGCGGAACCCGGGGTCGGACACGGCAGGCATCCCCGCGTCCGTCACGACGACGACCGTGCCGCCGCCCGCGACGACGTCCAGCAGCTCGTCGGAGCGCGACGCCTCGTTGTGCTCGTGGTGCGAGACCACGCGGCCGCGCACCTCGACCCCGAGGCGTGCGGCGAGTGCGCGCAGGCGGCGCGTGTCCTCCGCCGCCACCACGTCGGCCGTCGCGAGCAGCGTGCGCAGGCGCGCGGAGGCGTCGTCGACGTTGCCGATGGGGGTCGCGGCGAGCACCAGGCGTCCCGCGGTCTCGTCGTGCGCCATGCGCCCAGCCTGCCACCCGGCACCGTCCGGGACGGAACGATCGAGGACGAGTCCCCATCAACTGGTCGCACCCGTAGCATGTCCGCGTGCCGCAGTCGCCCGACGCCGTCGACCCCACCCCGGGAGCGCCCGACGACGCGCGTGCGCGCGCCGGGGCCGCCCGTCCCGAGGACGGCCTCGCGCCGCCCGGTACGAACGGCGCGCCGCACCCGGCGCCCCTGCCCGGCCCGCCCGCGGGGTGGAGCACGCCGTACGTCGCGCCCGTGCCGCTCGAGCCGGAGCAGGAGTCCCCGCCGGACGAGCCACGGACGGGAGACGGCTGGGCCGACCCGTCCGCCGGCACGCCGTCGGGCACGGCAGCCGGCACAGCGGCCGGCGACGCGGCCGGGACGCAGACCGCGGTCGACGCGCCGCCGTGGGGCGCCGGTCCGGTCGTCGCCACGGCCGCGCCCGAGCGTCGCATCCCGGACGCCGACGAGCTCCGCGAACGCCTGCTCGGGGCAGCGACGCTCGCGCTGGACGCGACGCGACGCAACCGTGTCGTCGGCTGGGTCGTCGCGCTCGCCGTCACGGCCCTCGGTGCCGTGCTGCGGTTCTGGAACCTCGGCTCGCCGCACGAGCTCGTGTTCGACGAGACGTACTACGTCAAGGACGGCTGGTCGCTCGTCGAGCGCGGCTACGAGGCCGACTGGGGCGAGGAGCCGAACCCGCGCTTCGAGCAGGGTGACGCGTCGATGCTCGGCACGAAGGCCGAGTACTTCGTGCACCCGCAGGTCGGCAAGTGGCTCATCGGGCTCGGCATGCGGCTGGGCGGCGGCGTCGAGTCGGCGTTCTCGTGGCGGCTCGCGGTGGCGGTGCTGGGCACGCTGTCGGTCCTCATGCTCACGCGGATCGCGCGGCGGCTGTTCGCGTCGACCGCGTGGGGGGCGGTCGCGGGTGGTCTGCTCGCGATCGACGGCATGGGCATCGTCATGTCGCGCACGTCGCTGCTCGACCCGGTACTGATGTTCTTCGTGCTCGCCGCGTTCGGGGCGCTGGTGCTCGACCGCGAGCAGTCCCGGCGGCGGCTCGCGGTCCGCCAGGCGGCGTTGCTCGCGGAGGGCAAGGAGACCGAGTTCGGGCCGGGGCTCGGGTGGCGGTGGTGGCGGTTCGCGGCCGCGGTGCTGCTGGGCCTCGCGATCGGTACCAAGTGGTCCGGCCTGTACTTCCTCGCGGTGTTCGGTGTGCTGACGGTGCTGTGGGACGCGACCGCGCGGCGCACCGCCGGGGTGCGCGTGTGGGCCGCCGTGGCGTTCGTGCGGGATGCGGTCCCTGCGGCGTTCGTCATGGTGGGCACGGCCGTCGTCGTGTACGTCGGCACGTGGTGGTCGTGGTTCACGAACGCGGGCTCCTACGGGCGGCAGTGGGCGGCGGAGCACCCCGGCGAGGGCCTGACGTTCCTGCCCGAGGGGCTGCGCTCGCTGTTCGAGTTCCACCGGCAGATGTGGAACTTCCACCGGGACCTGGACTCGCCGCACACCTACCAGGCGCACCCGCTCGGCTGGATCGTGCAGTGGCGACCGACGTCCTTCTTCTGGGGTGACGAGTCGGGCCTCACGGGCCCCGACGCGCAGGCGGCGTGCGGCGCGGACCACTGCGCGCGCGCGATCCTCGCGATCGGCAACCCCGTGGTGTGGTGGGCCGGCGCCGCGGCGATCCTCGTCGCGCTGTTCTGGCTCGTCTGGTACCGCGACTGGCGCGCGGGCGCGGTGCTGTCCGGCCTGGTCGCCGGGTGGGCGCCGTGGTTCCTGTACTCCGACCGCACGATCTTCGCGTTCTACTCGATCGCGTTCACGCCGTGGGTGGTGCTCACGCTCGTGTACGTGCTGACCCTCGTCGTCGGGCCACCGACGCTCCCACCGCGGGCGCGTCGTGGCGCGATCATCGGTGTCGGCGTCTTCCTGGCGGTCGTCGTGCTGGTGAGCGCGTTCTTCTACCCGATCTGGGCGGGCTGGACCGTGCCGTACGACTTCTGGCACCAGCACATGTGGCTGCGCCAGTGGGTGTGACCGGCCCCTGAGCCCGGTCCGGCCCCTGAGCCGAGCAGGGGTCAGGCCGTCCGCGTCCCGCGCGTCCGGCTCGGCCATGCGACCTGCCCGCTCGCGTACCAGCGCACGCCCAGGCGGTCCCAGAACGGGCCGTGCTCGGCCACGCGCGTGCGGAAGTCCTCCCAGTCGCGCCGCTCGGGTGCGGTCCACGCGACCTCCGCGACGGCCGCGAGCCGCGGCAGCAGCATCGTCGTGAGCCCGTCCAGGTCGCGGATGGTCTCGGTCCACACCGCGGCCTCGACCCCGACGACCGACTCGGCCGGCAGACCCTCGACGAGCGTGGTGGGCTCCCACTCGTACGCGTCGCGCACCTCGACGTGCCCGGCCCACTCCAGGCCCAGCGCGGTGCGCTCGTCGTACTTCATGTCGAGGTAGACCTTGGACGCGGGCGACATGAGGATCGACGCGCCCGCGCGGGCCGCGGCCAGGAACGGCTCCGGGTCGACGCGCGTGTCCCAGTACTGCACGACGGTGCCGGGCTCGAGCGGTGCCGAGGCGATCTCCTGCCAGCCGACGACCTTCTTGCCGGCGGCCCGCACCGCGGCGGCCGCCTCGCCGACGAGCGTCGCGTACTCGTCCGGCTCCATGGTGAGCACCTCGTCGCCGCCGATGTGCACGTACGGGCCGGGGGTCATCGCGGCGACGTCGGCGAACACCGCGCGCAGGAACTCGCCCGTCGCGGGCAGGTCCGCGTACAGGCGCGAGAAGCCGACCTCGATGCCGGTGTACTCGTCGGTCGGCACGCCGTCGGGCGTGAGCTCGCCGTACGCGTGGGTCGCGGCGTTGACGTGCCCGGGGACGTCGATCTCGGGGACCACGGTGATGCCGCGCGCGTCGGCGTACTGCACGAGGTCCGCGAAGTCGGTCGGCGTGTAGCAGCCGCCCCGGTCGCCGCCGACGGCCGTCCCCGACGACTTGCGGGCGAGGTGCGGGCGCGACGGCACGTGCAGGCGCCAGCCCTGGTCGTCGGTGAGGTGCAGGTGCAGCACGTTGAGCTTGTAGTGCGCCATGAGGCCGACCACGACCTTCAGGTCGTCGACCGACAGGAAGTGGCGGGCCACGTCCACGGACAGCCCGCGCCAGGTGAACCGGGGCGCGTCGCGCACGACGACGGTCGGCACCCGCCACACGCCGTCGCTGCCCTGCTCGAGCAGCTGGCGCAACGTCACCACGGCACGCGTCAGGCCCGCGGAGGTGCGCGCGACCGCCTCGATGCGGCTCGGGGCGGCGACGATCGTGTACGCCTCGTCGCCCGGCAGCAGGTCGGTCTCGTCGGGCGCCGCGAGGCGCAGCCGGATGACGTCCCGGGCCCCGCGCGAGTCGTCGGTGTAGCGCACCTCGATCGCCTGGTCGGTGACGCGTCCGAGCAGGTCCGCGGCGAGCACACCGTGCGCGATGAGGTCCGGCCGGGGGTCCACGACGACGGTCACCGACTCGCCCACGACGAACGGCGCCTCGGTGCCCAGCTCCACGTGGACGGGTCGGGGGACGACTCCGGGCTGCGTCACGATGCTCCCTGTGGTGCTCTCCGCACGGTGCGGTTCGAGCGCACGCTACCGGACGCCACCCAGGCGCCGGGCCACGACGGCGCACGTGGCCAGCTGGATCTGGTGGAACACGATCACGGGCAGCGCGACGGTGGCCGCGACGACCGGTGAGAACAGCACCGCGGCCATGGGCAGACCCGTCGCGAGGCTCTTCTTGGAGCCGCACATGAGCAGCGCGATCCGCGCGCCCCGGTCGAGCCCGAGCCGGCCACCGGCCCACCAGGTGAGCGTGAGCATCACGGCGAGCAGCACCGCGCACACCGCGGCCAGGACGACGAGCGCGACGAGCGTCACGTGGTCCCACGCGCCCGAGGTCTGCGCCTGGCTCACCGAGGTGTAGGCGACGAGGAGGATGACCACGCGGTCGGTGACCTGGGTGAGGCGTCTGCGCGCGCGCAGCCACGCGCCGGTCCAGCGTTCGAGCCCCTGCCCGACGACGAACGGCAGCAGCACCTGCAGCAGCACGCTGCGCACGGCGTCGCCGTGCAGCCCGCCGGAGGTGGCGCCCAGGGTGAGCGCGACGAGCGCGGGCGTGAGCACGACGCCGGCGACGTTGGAGATCGTCGCGCCGGTGATCGCGCCGGCGACGTCCCCGCGGGCGACGGAGGTGAACACCACCGACGCCTGGACGGTCGAGGGCAGCAGGGACAGGTACAGCACGCCCGAGCGCAGCTCGGGGGCGAGCACCGAGTCGGGCAGGAGCTGCGCGGCGAGGCCGAGCACGGGGAAGACGACGAACGTCGCGGCGAGCATCGAGCCCTGCAGCCGCCAGTTGCGCAGGCCGCGCACGACCTCCTGCGTGGGCATCCGGGCGCCGTACAGGCCGAACAGGACGACGATCGCGACCGTGCGGACGGTCTCGAGCAGGTCCGCGAACGCACCCGTCGCCGGCCACAGCAGCCCCACGGCGAGGACCGCGAGGATCATGACGACGAGCGGGTCGACCCAGGCCTTGACGCGCGCGAGCACAGGCCGCGGGGCCCGAGCGCCCGCGGCACCCGCTGCGCTCTCAGGACTCTCAGGGCTCTCGGGGCTCTCGGGCGTCACCACCCGGTCATCGTGCCCCAACGTGCCGCGGCGCCCCCTGCGCGCCGCGGCACGGCAGCCTGTGCGCGTCGTCACGCACTGCTCCGCGGTGACCGGTCGCCCTCCAACGACCGGTCACCGCGGTGGTCCCTCAGGTGCGCGTCAGGAGATCCCGCACACCGAGTCGGCGCTCGAGGTGCCCGACGCCCGGCCCTTGACGCGGGCGCACGGCGTCGGGGACTGGAGCTTGATGCCCCCGACCCTGAGCACGAACTTGTGCCGCGTGTAGGAGCGGCCCTCGTTGGACACGACGCCCTTGCCGCTGCCCGTCACGCCCTCGTAGGACCAGCCGGGCGTGGACGTCTCGCCACCGGAGTCCGCGATGCGCGCGGAGGTGACGCTGCTGCCCGACGCGCACCAGTGGCCCACGTGGTAGTAGGTGTACAGCGTGTTGCCGGCGGCGGCCCGGGGTGCCCAGGTCCACCGCTGCGACCAGCACCCGGTGGCCGAGGGGGTCACGGACAGGCCCGAGGCGCGCGCGGCGAGCAGCGAGCGCACGGCGGTGATGTCGGCGGGCTGCTGGCCCCCGACGACGACGTCGGTGGTGGCCGGCAGCTGCGTCTCGACGAACTCGGCACGCTCCTGAGGGCTCAGCGAGTCGAGGTATTCCTGCAGGGCGGTGTCGTCCGACGTCGGAGCGTCGTCCTCGGCGCGCGCGGCGGTCCCCCCACCCAGCACGAGCGCGGCCACGACGAGCGCGGTCGCGATCTTCCTCATGTACTGCACTGAACCCCCATCTCGGTCCTCGGGCGGCGCCGGTCGCCGCTCGCTCTAACCACAGCAGAGATCTTTGCACCAGTCACTACCTTGCGGCGCAAGAGACTGCTAAGTTCCCCCGCATGGCCGCAGAGTCGGACGCGCTGCTGACGCAGCTGCGCAAGGGGGTCCTCGAGTACTGCGTGCTCGCGTGCCTGCGCAAGGACAGGGCGTACGGCCTCGAGCTGGCCACCCGCCTGTCCCGCTACCAGGTGCTGTTCGCGAGCGAGGGAACGCTCTACCCGCTGCTGTCGCGCATGCGCCGGCAGGGCTGGGTGGAGACGTCCTGGCAGGAGTCCACGAGCGGCCCACCACGCCGCTACTACGAGCTCACCCCGCAAGGTCGCACCGCGCTCGACCTGTTCACCCGTGCGTGGGAACCGTTCCGCCAGGACGTCGACACCGTGCTGGAGGAGTCCCGATGAGCCGGCCCCCCGCCCCGGAGCACCCGCTCGTCGCGGCCTACCTCGCCGACCTCGAGCGCGCGCTCGTCGCCGCCGACCCGCGCGAGCGCGAGGACACCCTCGACGCGGTGCGCGAGCACCTGCGCGAGGCGCTCGGCCCGGCCCCCTCGACCGCCGACGTCACCGAGGTGCTCGCCGACCTCGGGTCGGTGGACGTCATCGCCGGGACCGTCACGCCCGCGGGCCACACGCCCGTCGTCGCGCTCGCCGCCGCGCAGGAGACGCTCACCGCGCCGGCACGGCCCGCCGGACCCGACGCGGCCTCGGTCGTCGCGCTCGTCGCCGGTGCGTTCGCGCTGCTGCTCGTGCTGCTCGTGCCGGTGCTGGCGATCCCCGTCGCGCTCGTCGCGCTCGTCGTCGCGGTCCTGCGCGTGCGCAGCGTCGGCAGCAGCGCACTCGCGTGGTCGGCCGTCGTGCTCTCGGGCACGTCGCTGCTCGTCGCCGCGCTCCTCAGCCTCGCGATGCTGTCGACGGGCGGCGACGACGAGCCCTCCCCGGGACCGGTGCACAGTGAGCCCCTCGACCAGGGCTGAGGCGGCCCGGCACGCCGCCGACCTCCGCGCGGTCCGCCGCGCCGCCTACCTCCAACGCCGTGCCCTCGCGAGCCTCCCGCTCGACCAACGCGTGACCCTCGCCCTGCGCGGGGCAGGAACGCGCGCCCGCACACCGGCGCGCTCGACGTCGTAGCGCCGCCCACACCGACCGGCACCCGGCTGCGGTGCCCGTCGGACCGTCCGCACCGCAGCCGTGACCGAAGGAGCCTCCCGTGCACCGCCCCACCGCACGGGCCACCGTGCCCGACACCGTCCCGACCGCCTGGTCCTCCCGCGAGCCCGCTCGAGAGCTGCTCGTCATGTCCGCCTCCGCTCCCGACCGCTGGTCGCCCCTGCCGGCCGCCGCGCTCGGCGAGCACCTCGTCAAGCTCGAGGCCGGTCACGCCCTGGTCGTCACGCTCGAGGTCACCGACACGCGCATCGCGCAGGTCGTGCGCGCCGTCAAGGGTGACGGCGCGTGCTTCCTCGTCGAGCTCACGGGCGACCAGGGCACGCACCAGGTGGGCGCCGGCCCCGACCCTGCCGCCGCCGTGACGGTGCTGTCGCGCGTCACCCGACGCTGCGGGCACGCGCCCGTGCTGCGCGTCGGGGCGCAGTGGCGGCACACCGCGCGCACCGCGCCCGCGCTCGTCCTGACCTGGCTGCTGCGCGGCGACGTCGGCGCGCAGTACACGGTCGCCCCGTTCCTGTGCGGCGGGTCCTGCCCGTCGCAGCGGAGCGCCTGAGACCCCGCCCCCCTGCGGACATCGGGACGCGGCTGAGCAGGGGGCGGCCGCGTCCGCACGCGACGAGGCCCCGGCTCGGGGGAACCGGGGCCTCGTCGTGGTGCTGGTGCGTCAGGCGCCTGCCTGGCTCACCTCGTGCTCACCGTGCTCACCTCGTCGTCATCGGGAGACCGTCACCGTGTCGGTGCCGGTGCTCGTGGCGTGCGAGCCGCTGCCCGTGTAGACGACCTTGACGTGGAGCGTGGCCGTCGACGTCGGCGTGACCGAGGACGACACCGTGCCGTTCGCGCCCACCGCGACGGTGCGCACGAGCTTCCAGTCCGCCGTGCCGACCTTGGTCCACACCTGGGCCCTGCCGGTCGCGTCGCCCGGGGCGACCTTCGCGGTGAAGGCCACCGGGGTGCCGACCTTGCCCGTGGCGGGCGCCGAGACGGTGGTCGTCGTCGCCTTCTTGGCGACGGTGACCGTGGCCGACGCGGACGTCGAGCCCGTGTAGACGGCGTCACCGGCGTAGACCGCACGCACCGACAGGGTCGTCGCGGTGGCCGGGGCGGTGAACGACCAGCTCGCCGTCCCGTTGCTCACGGTCGCCGAGGTGACCGTGGTCCACGCGCCCGAGCCGCGCTTGGTCTGGACGGTGACCTTGCCGGCCGCCCGCACCGTGGCGGAGCCGCCCTTGACGGTGACCTTGCCCGTGACCTTGCCGCCCACCGTGACCCGGGCCGGCGCCGTGACGACGGCGGTCGTGCCGCGCTTGGCGACCGTGACGGACACCGGCTCCGACGACGAGCCCGCGGCCGTGGCCGTCTCGCCGAACGCCGCCGTGACCGAGTGCGCGCCGGCGGTCAGGCCCGGCACCTCGAGCACCGCACGGTGCTCGACGACCTCGGCGGTGCCGAGCACCGTCGTGCCGTCGGTGAACGTGACCTCACCCGCGGTGTCGACGCCCTCGACCGTGGCCGTGAGGCTCACGGTCTCGAGGGCCGTCGGGGCGTCGGGCTGGACCGTGAGCGACGTGACCGTCGGGGCGAGCACCTTGACCGACGCGGTCCCGGCGATGCCGGAGCCCGCACCGACCGCGACGAGGTCCGCCGCGCCGAGCGTGGCGTCCGCGGGGATCTCGACGGCCGTGGCGGTCGTGCCGTCCGCGGCCGCGTCGGCCGAGCCGAGCACCGAGCCGCCGAGCGACCAGAGCACCGACTCACCCGAGCGGAAGCCGCTCGCCGCGACCTCGAGCGTGCCGCCCGGGGCCACCGTGGCCGCACCCGGCGTCACGACGCCCTGCGCGGTCAGCTCGGCGCACGGGTCACCCGGCACGCCGAACGCGGCGGCGGGGGTGCCGCTGGTCACGCCGTCGTCCTCACGGACGACGAGCGGGGCGAACGCGTCGCTGCCCATCACGGCGTTGCTCGTGTTCGTCACCGAGATGGTGTACGACGTCGTCGCGGCCGCGCTGGCGTCGCCGTCGCCGTAGGTCGCGACCGACACCGTGGTGCAGACCTGACCCGGGGCGAAGACGACCTTGCGCATCTGCATGCCGGCCTTGGCGGTGGCCGTCGTGCCGCCGATCACCGAGAGGTACGCGGTGACGGGCGTCGTCGCGGGCTGCGACAGACGGACCGGGACGAGCACCTCGTCGGGGCCGGAGCCCTCCTCGACGCGCACCGGCGCCGTGCCGACCGAGACGGTCGTGGCGGGCGCGGCCGTGCCGAGCGCGGACGACGCGAACGCGAGGTCCGTGAGGTAGACGCCGCCGCTGACCGCGCCGCCGAGGCCGACCGCGGCCGTGAACCGCACCTCGCGGACGTCGGTGAGGTCGATGCCCGTGACCGACTCCAGCGGGAGCCGGACCTCGTGCAGGACGATCTTGCCGAGCGTCGTGGAGTTCTGCGTGCTCTGCGGCAGGCGGACCAGGGCGTTCGGGTTGAGGTCGGAGACCTTGGTCGCGAACGTCGCACCGTGGCCGTCGACGAGCGTGACCGTCAGGTCCGTGCCGGCGCCGTAGGCGACCGACTCGTCCGGCGACGCCTTGACCGTCAGGAACTCGTACGACGAGGCGTCACGCGCCGAGCGCGGGACCGACACGCGGACCTGACCGGTGCCGCTCGTCCACTGCACGCGGGTCATCGGGCTCGCGGGGACGTCACCGCCGAAGCGGACCGAGGTCCAGTGCGGCAGCTGCGCCGAGGCCAGCGTCGTCGAGCAGTACGGCAGGACCTGCGGGACCGTGCGGCCGGACATCGACGCGCACAGCGTGGCCGTGGCCGTGCCGTAGGTGCGGGCCGCGCCCGTCGTCGTGAACCGCGCGATGTCCGCACGGGCGGACGCGGGCTGCGTCGCCGAGACGCGGACGTCGAAGTCGGCGATCGAGTCGACCTTCGCACCCGAGCCGTCGAACATCGGCAGGAACTCGTCCTCGCCGCCGACCGTCAGGCGGAACCAGCCGGTCATGAGCGTCGTGCCCGTGTCGTACTGCTCGTCGTCCGTCAGGCGGATCGTCGTGTCGACCGCCGCGCCCGTGGTGCCGCAGACCGAGTCGGTCGAGCGGGCCGAGGTGGCGTTGGTGCCCGACCAGTCGTCGGACGTCGACAGGGCGTACTTCGACGGCGTCCAGACCGTGTTGAAGAAGTTGTGGTTCGCACCCATGACCCACACGTCCGTGCGGAGCACGTCGTCGTCGAACGCGTAGCGCGAGTCGTCGTTCATGTGCTGGCCCTGCTGGCTCGAGACGTCGCCGTCGCAGTAGGGCAGCAGCAGCATCGTCGGGATGTCCGGCGTCGTCATGCGGCCGAAGTCGACCGGGGCGAGCGGGAGGATCGAGACGATGTCGAACGGGTCGTCGAGCGCCGCGTTGAGCGTCGCCGCGGACGTGACGCCCTCACCACCGCGCGAGTGGCCCATGAGGCCGATGCGCGAGAAGTCCAGACGGCCGACGAGGTCCGCCGGCGTGATCTCGGTGATCTCGTCGTCCAGACCGGCGGCGGGCAGGCCCGCGTTGCCGGACAGCGCGTCGGCGAGGGTGACCTCGGTGTCCGTCTGCGCGTCGTAGAGCGTGGTCGAGACGCCCTCGTTCGCGTCCTCGAAGATCGAGAGCGTGTCGAGGATCAGCTGGCCGCGCGCCTGGGCGCCGTAGTCGAGCGCGAGCTGGTTGTCGTTCGAGTTGATCGCGTTGGCGCCGATGGAGATGACCGCGTAGCCGTGGCTCGCGAGCGCCTCGGCGGCGCCGTCGTAGCCCGCGTAGCTGGGGATGTTGGTCTGCGTCGGGAGGCAGGGCCAGCGGGCAGGGTTGCTGCCGGCGCCGTTGCACGAGGTGTGCCGGCCGTGCAGGAAGAGCACGACGGGTGCCTCGCCGTCGGTGTCGGGCAGGTAGACCTTGCCCTCGACCTCACCGCGGATGCCGCCGATGCCGGCGAGCTCGATCGCCTGGTTGCCGAACGAGTAGAGCGCCTTGGTGTACGAGTACTCCCCCGGCACCGACGGGTCGGGCGTGCCCTCGGGCGCGTCCTCGATATCGCCGGGCTCGGGCGCGGGCGCGACATCCGCCGGCGCGGCCGACGTGGTGCCGGCGTCGCTGAACCAGCCGGCCGCCACGTCCTTGGCGTCGAGGACGGACGGGTCGTCGGTCAGGGCCGTGAGCGTGCGCCCGGTCGCCGACTCCGTGGCGAGCCCGACGGCCTTGCCGTCGACGACGATCGTCGGGGCGTCGCTGCGGACCTCGAGGGGGCGGTCGAGGTCGAGCGTCACCTGGTACATGCCACCGAGGTCGGTGACGGTCCAGCCGTCACCGGACGCGACGCCGCTCAGGTTCCGCCGCGTCCATCAGCAGGAGGGTGTGCCCGGGTGGGGGCGCGGTGTCCATCACGACGATGCGCTTCGTCGTGATCAGGAACGTCGGGCAACGGCCTGACGGGCAGGCCCCACGCGACGACCGGCGGGCGCCGGCTCGCTAGGGTCGCCGTCGCCCGGAAGCACAAGAGCCGGACCCTGGGGTCCGGCTCTTGTCGATGTCCTGGGACATCCGATCGGTGGAGCTGAGGGGATTCGAACCCCTGACCTTCTCATTGCGAACGAGACGCGCTACCAACTGCGCCACAGCCCCTTGAAGCGGGCTACAGACTAGCACCCTGCAGGCCGGTCGAGAAAAACCGAGGCCGCGTGACCTGCACGACTCCGCAGCGCCGGATCACTGCCCCGACGCGCGGCGGCGGGCCAGGATCGCGTCGAGGTCGATCGAGCCGGTCGTCGTCGGCGTGGTGACCGCGGCCGGGACGGTCGCGGCGGGCGCCTCCGCCTGCTCGTCGGCGGTCTCCTGCGGGGCACGCATCGCGGAAGCCGACGTCGAGCCCTCGAGGTTCGTCAGCGGGACGGGCTCCCGGCGCGGCGCCTCGGGCTTGAGCGCGTACGTCGGGCGCGGCAGCGGCACGGGCGACCAGGACTCGTCGCCGGCCGCGGTGACGCGCGCGATCATCTGCGTGGGGGTGTCCGACGGGCGCACGGCGTGGCCGGTGACGGTCGGCTGGACGACGCGCTGCGCACCGGTCACGGCGCGAGCGGCGCGGGCACGGGCCTCGTGCGCGTCGCGCGCCGCCTGCTCCATGCGCGCGGCGAACGCGGCGTCGGCGGCACGGCCGGCGACCACGGCCCGACGGCCGAGCACCACGACCGCGGCGAGCAGGGCACCGGGGACGGCGCCCGCGACCCACGTGACGGCGGGCGCGGCGACCGCGACGACCGCGCCCACGACGGTGAGCACCGCGAGGCCGGACGCGAGCAGCCCGCGCCGGCGCGCAGCCGCACCGCGGCGCGCGACCGCGGCGGCGTGCTGGGCACGCGCCTGCGCGGTCCGGCGTGCCACCTCGGCGGTCAGTCGGTCGTGCTGCGCCGTCGGTCGGTCCATGGTCCTGCCTCCTGTCGCGGAGCTCGTCGCTGCCACGAGCACCCCTCTGCCGGGGGTCAGCAACCCCGACGTGCCGGCAGGCCTGCAGTCGCCGGGGTTCACCGCCGCCTGCGCCCGGTCGCGAGCCGGTCGGTCGCTCACCGCGACCACGCGCAGCGCGTCGGAGAACCGGTCGTCGACGCGGGACTCCACCAGTTGCTGCCGGTACCGCAGCTTGTGCGGCACCAGGTAACCCACCCACAGGCCGACCAGCGCGAGCGCGAGCCAGCCGGTGAGATCCTTCACGGACCGACGGTAGGGCGCGACGTCCCCCTCTCGGGGCAACTGTCCGGCGTGTCGAGCCGAATCGCGCTCAGGGGGCCGGGTGCTGCGCCCGGTAGCGCGCGAGGAGCCCGTGCGGGACCTCCTCGACGGTGAGCGCGAACGTGCGGTGGTCGCACCACTCGTCGCCGATGTGCAGGAACCGTTCGCGCACGCCCTCGTCGCGCAGCCCCAGCTTCTCGACGACGCGCAGCGACGGGCCGTTCTCCGGCCGGATGTTCACCTCGATGCGGTGCAGCCCCAGCTCGGTGAAGCAGTGGTCGGTGGCGAGCGCGACCGCGACCGGCATGATGCCGCGGCCCGCCACGTGCTCCGAGACCCAGTAGCCGATCGCCCCCGAGCGCAGCGAGCCGTACGTGATCGACGAGACCGTGACCTGACCGACGAGCTCGCCCTCGTGATCGATCGCGAACGGCAGGCTCACCCCCGCGCGGGCCTGCGCGGACAGCGTGCGCACGAACTGCGCGAACGTGGGCCGCGGCCCCTCCACGGGCACCGGTGACGTCGCGTCCCAGGGTTCGAGCCACGCGACGTTGCGGGCGCGCAGCGCGAGCCACGCGGTCGCGTCCCGGCGGCGCAGGGGCCGCAGACGCACCGGACCGTCCTCGAGGACGGCGGGCCAGCCGCGCGCCATCAGCCCTCCAGGACCAGGCAGTGCACGACCTGCCCGGGCTGCACGCCCGTGTCGTGCTCGCCGACGACCGCGAGCGCGTTGGCGTGCGCGAGCGCGCTGACGGTGGGTGCGGTCGGGTCCCCGAGCGGCGTCGCGCGGTAGCCCTCCTCGGGCGAGCCGAGCACGGTCGCGGGCACGAACTGCCGCAGCCCCGCGGGCGACGTCCAGCCGTGCGTCGCACGGGCGGTGACGCTCGGCCGGTACAGCTCGGCGTGGCCGCCCATCGCGCGCAGCGCGGGCCGCACGAACACCTCGAACGACACCTGCGCGGCCACGGGGTCGCCCTGCAGCGCGAAGATCGGCACCGTCCGGTCGGCCCCGAGGTCGCTGCCGACCGTCCCGAAGCCGTGCCGCAGGCCGGGGGTCATCGCGACGTGGTCGAGCCGCACGGTCCCGAGGGTCGCGAGCACGTCCTTCACGGTGTCGCCGACGAGCTCGGACAGACCGCCCGTGATCACGACGAGGTCCGCGCGCACCAGCTGGTCGTCGAGCGCCTCGCGCAGCGTGCCGCGGTCGTCGGGCAGGATCCCGACGCGCACGGGCGTCGCCCCCGCATCGCGGACCGCCGCCTCGAGCGCGTGCCCGTCGGTCTCGAACACCGCACCCTCGCGCTGGCGCGACGTACCGGGCTCGACGAGCTCATCGCCCACGGACAGCAGCACGACGCGCGGCGTCGGGTGCACGTGCAGCCGCCCGTGGCCGAGCGTGGCCGCGAGCGCGAGCTGGCGCGCCCCCAGGCGCGTGCCCGCGGCGAGCACCACCTCACCGGTGCGCACGTCGGCGCCCACGGGCCGCACGTGCTGGCCCGCGACCGCCGGGCGCTGCAGCGCGAACCGCACCGCACCGCGGTCGGTCTCCTCGAGCGGGACGACCGCGTCCGCACCGAGCGGGAGCGCGCCGCCCGAGGCGATGCGCACCGCCTGACCGGGCGCGAGCCGCACGCCCGCGGGCGCACCGGGCAGCACATCGTGCGCGACGGGCAGCGTCAGCGGCGTGTCGAGCCCCGCCGCCGCGGTCTCGTGCGCCGCGACCGCGTAGCCGTCACGCGCGGCCACCGCGGTCGCGGGCACGTCCCGGGTCGCGACGAGGTCACGCGCGAGGATGCATCCCACCGCGTCGTGCAGCGCCACGTCGAGCGGGGCGACCGGCCCGACGGCAGCGAGCACGGCCGCCAGGTGGTCCTGGACCGATCTCATGGCGGCATTGTGCCGCGCATCCGGCCCGGCACCGCGCGTCAGGCGGTGGTGCCGGCCACGTACTTCTCGAGCCACTCCTTGAAGTCGGGGCCCAGGTCGGGGCGATCCACCGCGATCCGGACGACGGCCTTGAGGTAGTCCAGCCGGTCACCCGTGTCGTAGCGGCGGCCGCGGAACACGACGCCAGTGACGCCGCCGCCCTGCTCGGCCGGCAGATCCATGAGCGTCGCGAGCGCGTCGGTCAGCTGGATCTCGCCCCCGCGGCCCGGCGCGGTGTTCTCGAGCACCTCGAACACCGCGGGGTGCAGCACGTAGCGGCCGATGATCGCGAGGTTCGACGGCGCCTCGTCGACCGGGGGCTTCTCGACGAGGCCCGTGATGCGCACGGTGTCCGCGTCCTCGCCGTCCAGCGCCTCGACCGCGGCGCAGCCGTACGACGAGATCTGCTCGCGCGGGACCTCGAGCAGCGCGATGACGGACCCGCCCAGGCGCTCCTGGAGCGCGAGCATCGGCGCGAGCAGGTCGTCGCGCTCGTCGATCAGGTCGTCGCCCAGCAGGACCGCGAACGGCTCGTCGCCCACGTGGCGCTTGGCCTGCAGCACGGCGTGGCCGAGACCCTTGGGCTGGCCCTGCCGCACGAAGTGCACGTTGGCGAGCTCGGTGGACTCGCGAACCTTGGCGAGACGCTCGGCGTCCCCCTTCGCCTCCAGCACGGCCTCGAGCTCGGGCACCGCGTCGAAGTGGTCGGCGAGCGTGCGCTTGGAACGCCCCGTGATGAGCAGGACGTCGTCGAGACCGGCCGCGACGGCTTCCTCGACGACGTACTGGATGGCGGGCTTGTCGACGACCGGGAGCATCTCCTTGGGCGTCGACTTCGTGGCGGGCAGGAACCGGGTACCCAGTCCCGCGGCGGGGATGACTGCCTTGTGGATCGTCATGCCGGAACGCTAGCCGCGCGCGTCCGGCCGCGCCCAGCGGACGCCGGTGTGGCGTGGGTCATGTCGATACGTCGTCATCCGGGCGCCATGGCCGATTCCGCAGGTCGTCATCTGTTCACCCGCGCGGGTGACCCCGAGGGTGTGTCCGAGGCGTGGGACACGGCCCGGGCCCGGGTACGACCGCCCGCGGAACGTTTGCGACACTGGGCGCATGAGCAGCGCCGCCGAACCGTCGCTCCGCACGTCCCCTCCCGAGCCCGAGGAGGCGAAGGAGCTCCTCCGCTCGGCGGTCCGCAAGGCGCGCTCCCACCGGTCGGCCCGGCTGCGCGACGAGGCCGCCACGGCGATCGCGGACGTCGTCGCGGCCATCCCCGCGGTGCGCGACGCGCGCTGCGTCTCCGTCTACGCCGCGCGTCCGACGGAGCCGGCGACCGGGGTGCTGCTCGAGCGGCTCGCGGCACGCGGGGTGCGCATCCTGCTGCCCGTGCTCGGCTCGGGGCTGCAGCGCGACTGGGCCGAGTACCGCGGTGTCGAGGACCTGCGCGAGCGCGCACCCGGCCGGCCGCCCGAGCCCGGTGGCCCGACGCTCGGGCCGCAGGCGCTCGCCGACGCCGACGTGATCGTCGCCCCCGCGCTCGCGGTCGACACCGCCGGCAGCCGCCTCGGTCAGGGCGGCGGCTGGTACGACCGGGCGCTCGAGCACGCCCGGCCCGACGCGCTCGTCGTCGCGCTCGTGTTCCCCGACGAGGTGCGGGACGCGAGCGTCGACCCGCTGCCCCGCGAGCCGCACGACCGGCGCGTCGACGCGTACGCGACGCCCGAGGGCTGGGTCCCGCTGCGCTCCTGACCCGGCCGCGGTCCCCACCGGCCGTGCTCATGACCGGCCGTGGCCCCGACGAGTCGCGGTCCCGACCCGGCGTCAGGGGCGCAACGTCAGCCGGTCGACCGCGTCCGCCTGCGTCGCGGCGGTCGAGAACGGCCACGGGAACGTCGTCCCCTGCGCCCACGCGCCCAGCTGGTCGGCGTAGTGCGGGCTCGCCGGGTGCCCCGACGTCCCGGTCAGGGTCACCCAGGTCGAGGAGTCCAGGTCGCCCAGGTCGACGACCATCCGCATCGAGGGCGCCGCGGTCACCCCGTACCCCTGCGACGCGTCCCACGCGGTCGCGTCGACGATCGACGAGCCGCCGCCCACCTCGACCGGGTCGGGGTTCACGAACGAGCGCACCAGACCCGGGACCGACGAGCCGCCCAGGACCGGGTGCTCGGGTGCGGCGGTGTGCAGCCGGCCCCAGCGCCACTCGTCGGCGTCCCGCCCGAGCTGCTGCGTGAGCGTCAGGCGGGCCGTGACCATCGCCTGGTAGAGCACCTCGTCACGGCCCTCGAGCAGGCCCGGGGTCGTGCGGTCGTCCCACCAGGGCGAGTCGGGCTCGTCGAGCAGCCCGCGGACCACCTCGAGCCAGCGCGAGCCGCCGTTCGGCAGCTCACCGTCGGGCAGGTCGTCGGCGAACGTGAGCTCGAGCAGCGTCTTCCAGACCGCCGCGAAGTACGCCGCGGCCGCGGAGTCGGCGCTCGCCACGTGGTCCCACGTGCGCAGCAGCTGCTGACCGTCGTCCGCGAACGCGTCGTCGATGTCGATGCGCAGCAGCCACGGCACGAGCACGTCCGCGTACGGGCTGCGCTGGTCGTTCTGGAGCGTGTTCACGTCGGCGACGTCGATCCTGTCGCCGCGCGCGATCGCGGTCGACAGCACCGTGCGGATGCGCTGGGCCCGGTAGCCGTAGTCCCAGTCGTCGGTGAGGAACGGCCCGACGCCCTGGGGCGTGACCGCCTGGTTCGCCGCGACGACGAAGCCCTCGGCCGGGTCGAGCGCGCGCGGCATCTCCTCCGGGTCGACGTAGCCCTGCCAGTCGTAGGCGGGGTCCCAGCCGGGGCGCGGCCACGTGCCGTCGGACGGCACCGCTCCCCTGACCGTCTGCCGCACCGGGATCCGACCCGGCGCCTGGTACCCGATGTGCCCGTCGGTCGTCGCGAACACGATGTTCTGCGACGGCACGTCGAGCAGCCGGCCCACGCGCGCGATGTCGCTCGCGTCCTTCGCGGTCGCCGTCGCGAGCACCGCGTCGGCCGTGTGCCCCGGCGCGAGCGCCGTCCACGCGAGCGCCACCTCGTACCCGCGGTCCGACGTGCCGTCCGGCATGGGCGCGTCACCGACCTGGTCGACGTCCAGCACGTCCGAGACGATCGGCCCGTGCACCGACTGGCGCACGACGATGGTCACGTCGTCACCGCCGTTGACCTTGATGACCTCCGTACGGGCTCGGATCCGCGCCGTGCCGTCGCCGCGCACGGTCGCGTTCCCCTCGACCCGCTCGACGAAGAAGTCCGTCACGTCCGCGCCCAGGTTCGTCAGACCCCACGCGAGGTCCGCGTTGTGGCCGATCACCACGCCCGGGAAGCCCGCGAAGCCGAAGCCCGACACGTCGTACGGGCACGCCTCGTCGACCTGCGCGCAGCGCAGACCCACCTGCATCCAGATCCCCGGCGCGGAGATGCCCAGGTGCGGGTCGTTCGCGAGGATCGGCGCGCCGCTCGCGGTGTGCTCGCCCGAGACCACCCACGAGTTCGACCCGACACCCTCACCCTCACCGACGAGGTGCGGGACGGCGTCGAGCGCCTTGTTCGCGCTGTCGATCGCCGCCTGCAGGCCCGAGTCGTCCAGGTCGAGCTCGCCGGCCGCGCTCGCCGGCGTCGCGCTCGTGAGGTCCTCGGCCGCGACGATCGGGGCGTTGAGGTCGTACGGGTAGGCCGGGAACAGCTCGTCGACCTTCGCGACGTCCCGCACGGACGCGTACACGCGTGCCCGCGACAGCTCGGCGTCGTAGTTGCCGCGCAGGTCCCACGCCATCGCCTTGAGCCACGCGAGCGAGTCCACGGCCTCCCACGGCTCGGGCGCCTCGACGTGGACCTGCAGCCCGAGCACGGTGTACTCGACGGCGATCTGTGAGGGCGCCTTGCCGTCCAGGTAGGCGTTGACGCCGGCGGCGTACGCCTCGAGCGCGTCACGCGTCGAGGGGTCGATGATCGCGAGCTCGGCCTCCGCAACCCGGCGCCAGCCGAACGTGCGGATCACCTTGTCCGCGTCGAGCGCGTCCTCGTTCTGCCCGACGAGCTCCGAGAGCCGCCCCGCGACGACGTGGCGGCGGTAGTCCATCTCGAAGAACCGGTCCTGCGCCGCGACGTAGCCCTGCGCGAGGAACAGGTCGTGCGGGTCCTGCGCGGTGATGGTGGGGACGCCGCGCGCGTCGCGTGTCACGGTCACCTCGTCGTGCAGGCCCGCGACCTCGAGGGTGCCGCTCACCTGGGGCAGCGGCCGGCGCACGACGACGAACGCGGCGACGACCGTCGCCACCAGCGCGACGACGAGGACGATGGCGACCGACAGGACGGTCAGACGGGCGGCACGGCTACGGAGCACGTCTGCGAGGGTAGTGCGGGCCCGGCGCGGCTGCCGTCAGGAGGCGGCCGGCGCAGCGGCCGGGGCGGCCGAGGGCGCGGGCGACGAGGCCGTGGAGGACGACGACGAGTCCGACGACGCGGGCGTCGAGGCGGAGCCGGACGTGCCCTTGTCGGACGAGACCGCGGGGACCGACGACGACTTCGTGCCCGAGCGCGCGTCGTTGCGGTAGAAGCCCGAGCCCTTGAACACGACGCCGACCGACGAGAAGACCTTGCGCAGCCTGCCCTCGCACTCCGGGCAGACCGTGAGCGAGGCGTCCGAGAACGACTGGTGGATGTCGAAGGCGTGGCCGCACGCCGTGCACGCGTACGAGTAGGTGGGCACCGGTTCTCCCTGAGGTCCGTCCGTGATGCTGCGAGCCCGGGCGCCGGGGTGGCGCGGCCTGGCACTCACACGTTCCGAGTGCCAATGGTAACGACCCGCGCAACCCGTCGATTCCCGGACCGCCGGCGGGCACGGCGCCGGGGTGCCCAGGGCGCACGACGAGGGCGCCCGGCCGAGATGGTCGGGCGCCCTCGTCGCGCAGAGCGTCAGACGGTCGGAGCGGGCGGCGTCGGGCCGTCCTCGGGGCGGATCGTCGGCGGGGTGGTGAGGTCGGACTGCAGCGCGGGCGTGGGGCGCTGCGCGAGCAGGTCGCGGATCTCCTGCAGCAGCAGGATGTCCTCGGCCGGCGCGGCCGGCTCGGCCTCCTCACCGCGCTTGCGCCGCGCTGCGAGCGCGTTCAGGGGCAGCACGACGAGGAAGTACACGGCTGCGGCGGTCAGCAGGAACGTGATCAGCGCCGTGAGCACCTTGCCCATGAGGATGGGCTGCGCCTGCTCGTTGCCCCAGCTGTACGGGCCGATCGTCCAGATGTTGTCGAGGTTCGGCTGACCGAAGATCCACCCGATGAGCGGGTTGATGACGTTCTCGACGATCGACGACACGAGGGCGCCGAACGCCGCGCCGATGACGACGCCGACCGCGAGGTCGACGGCGTTGCCGCGCGAGATGAAGTCCTTGAATCCCTCGAAGACCTTCCCCAGGCCCTTGGCGCCGGAGCCGAGGGCGTTCGCGGCGGATCCCGCCGTCGAACCGAATGTGGACTGCGACACGAGTACCTCCGATGAGCACGGGACAACCAGGCTGGACGTTCGATCATGGCACGACGACGGCGCTGAGCAAGCCCGTCACCGCGGCTCCCGCCAGCGCCGCGGCCTCCTCGGGCGTCACGGCGAGCAGCACGGGCGGCGTCTGCGCCTCGCCGCCGACCGCCCAGCCCCCCTCGTCGTCGCCCGGTGCGACCGGCAGGACGAGCGCGCGCCGCGCGACGACGACACCCTGCGTGCCGGTCTCGGCCGCCGCCGCGAGCACGTCGACCCGCGTGCCGGGCGTCAGCAGCGCCGCCACCGCGGGGTCCGCGAGCCGCACGGCCGCGACCACCGTGCCCGGCGGACCGACGAGCTCGCCCGAGGTCAGGAGGCCGGGCACCACGGGCAGGCCCGCGGGGACCGGCACGGCCGTCGCGCGGCCGAGCAGACCGTCCGGGCTCGTGCGCGTGGCGTGCAGCGCGAGGGCCGCCGGGAGCCGGGCGACACGCAGGTCGCCCGACCCGAGCGTCGTGCCCGCGGGCAGGTCACGCGCCGCGACCACGACCGCCCGGACCTCGGGCGCGGGCGGCCTCAGCACCTGCAGCGTCGACGTCGCCGCGAGGCCCACCCCGAGCGCCGCGACGACGAACCGGCACCGCCACAGCACCGCGCGCCACGCAACCCGCACGGGGCGGCGTCGCCGCTCGAGCGGCGGGACGGGGAACCTGGTCGACGGCACGCCCGCACGCTAGGGCGCAGCGCGCCACGCGGGGCCCCCGGTTCGGTCACCTGGGGACGGGTGTGCGTCCGCGCGGGGCTGGGGTCGGGTCGCGACGGACCGGACGCCCGTGCACGGTCAGGTCACCAGTGCGGCGGCTTGTCGCGGCGCAGGCGCTCGTCGTTCGCGTCCGCCCCCTCGCCCCACCCGACGTCGGAGTCGTCCGCGCTGCGCAGCGCGAGCAGCGCGTCGCCGGACCTGTCCCCCGCGCCGCCCGACCGCGGTCCCGCGCCGGGGGACGCCGCGGGCGACACCGCGGGTGCGGTCGTCGCCGCGGGGGCCGCGGGCAGCGTCGAGCGCAGCACCGACTCGTCCGTGCCGACCGTCCCGGGCGGGCGCACCGCGCGGCGCGGCCGTCGCGGGCGCGGGTCCTGGCTGCTCATCGCCCGATCATCGCACCGCGGCGGGGACCGGTCCGAGCCGGGTGACCCGTGCGCCGACCGCACCGGGCGCTCAGGACAGCGCGCGCTCGATCGCCCCGCGCACGGCGGTGTCGATCCGGTACGACCGGCGGGTGACGCCCAGCTCGTCGCGCAGCGCCTCCGCGAGCTCGTCACGCGAGCGCTGCACGCCGTCGGACTGCAGCCAGCCGACCAGGTCGTCGAGCTGGTCGTCGCTGTAGGCGGCGATCGGCAGGCCGCGGCGCACGTCGGGCCGCGGCAGCGTGCGCACCGGCAGCGCGGGCTGCTCGGGACGCACGACCGACAGCGGACGGTGCCGCGTGTCGTCGACGACGACCCCGTCCATGGCGACCGGCGCCACGCCGGAGCGCGACGCGCCCTGCAGCACCATGCTCCCCGTCACGGCGGGCGGCTCCGGGGGCGTCGCCGCGGGCCGCGCGGGCTCCTGCGCGGCCTCACGCGGTGCGGGCACCTCGGGCGTCGGGGCCGTGCCGGTGGGTCCGGTCGGTCCCGAGGCCTTGGCGGCGGTCGGCCCCGTGCCGGCGCGCTCGTCCGAGCCGCGGCCCTTGCGCTGGCGGGCCTTGCGTCGCAGCGCACGTCCGCTCGCCCGGCCGTCCGGCGAGTCGTCGGCGGGGCCGGCATCACCCGCGCTCGGGGCGGTCGGCCGCGCGGGCGCGGACGCGCCGGCCGACGCGACCTCATGGTCGTCGGTCCCCTGCGCACGCTCCGGCGCGTCGTGGGTGCCCGCCTCGGCCACCTCGACCGCGACACCCGCCCCGGCACGCGCCCCCGCAGCCTCGCCCGGTGCGCGCTCGTCGTCGGTCCAGGACTGCGGCAGGCCGATGACGGCCGTACCGGTGCGTGGCTCGACGGGTGCGGGCACGGCGCGGTGCACGTAGCGCCGGATCCGGTCGACCTCGGCCTCGGGGTCGAGGAACGCCGCGGCGGACCACACGCGCACGACCGTCCAGCCGAGGCGCTCGAGCCGGTCGGCGGTGAGGCGCTCGCGCACGCGCACGGACGGCTCGCTCACGTACGCGTCGTCGTCGGTCAGGACCGCGACGAGCATGCGCCCCGGCAACGACGGGTGCCCGACGACCATGGGGATGCGCTGCCCGCCGGGGACGCCGTAGTCGAGCTCGACGACGAGCCCGTGCCGCCACAGGCGCTCGGCGAGGTCGACGAGCAGGCGGTCGGGGTCCACGGCGTGCGACGCGGGTGCGGTCCGGCCGGCGCCGCGCTCGGCGGCGAACGCCAGCAGGTCGCGCAGCAGGCGCGGGCCGTCGCCGCGCAGCCGCTCGGGGTCGAGGTCGTCGGCGCCGAAGCAGGACACCACCGACAGCCGGTGACGGGTCGAGCCGAGCGCGTCCAGCAGCAGAGCGTCGCCGCCCGGCCCGGACAGCACGCCGAAGGTGTGCAGCACGCGCCGGTGCGGCGTGCGGCCGAGCCCGAGCGTGAGGACCACCGCGTCGCGGTGCAGCCCGGCGACTCCCGTGAGGTCGGTCACGACGAACGGCTCGGGCCGCACGGGGTCGAAGAACGCGGCGAGCGCGGGGTTGGTCCGCACCTCGTCGAGCACGGCCTCGCGCACGGCCTCGGCGTGCGCGGGCGTGACGGTGACGACCGCGAGCGACTCCTCGGGGCGGGACAGCGCGTGCTCGAGCACGAGGTCGACGGCCTGCGCGACCTCGGCCGGGGTGGTCTCGACGATGCCGCCGGGGCCGGGCATCCCCGTGCCGTCGACGACGTCGAGCCGCACGAGCGGGCGGCTCGTGGGCAGCGGGGTCGCGACCAGCGCGTCGCCGTACCCGTGCTCGGACAGGAACGTCGTGAGGTAGGGGTCGCGCGCGACCGTGTCGGCGCGCAGCGTGGCGCGCGGCAGCACCTCGGCGAGGTCACGCACCGCGCTGCCGGACGCGCACCGGGCGTCCCCGACGACGACGACCTGCCGGCCGCGGGCGACCGCGGCGAGCGCGACCTCCGTGGGCAGGTGCGCGGCGGCGCCGAGCACGACGAGGTCGACGGTGCGGGACGCGGGCAGCACCTGCGGCACGAGCATGGGGCTCGCGACGAGCACGGGGCGCAGGCGGCGCGCGACGTCGGGGTACCGCGCGAACGTGTCGCGCAGCGACGTCAGGCGCTCCTCGACCAGCTCGGCGAACAGCTCCTCGGCCTGCTCGCGGTGACGGCGCAGGACGGCCGCGACCTGCGCGGCGACGGCGGTGCGCACGGGTGGGGCGAGGCTCGCGACGTGCGCGCGGTCCAGCTCGGAGTACCGCTGCGCCATGGCGCCGAGCGCCTCGCCGTCGTACCCGGCGAGCGCCGGGTCCTCGGCGAGGATCTGCTCGATCACGGTGCTCCACCACGCGAGCTCGAGCTCGGCCGGTGCCTGGGCGGCGGCGACGCGCCGCTCGGCGAGGTCGTCGACGAGCGCGCCGAGGCCCGCCGCGCGCAGCCGGTGCAGCAGGCCGGTGCGGTCGGGCAGGGTCTCGAGCGCGTCCTGCGCCCCGCGCAGCCGCTCGAGCCGTTCGGTGAGCGCGGGCAGCGGGAGCGCGCACAGCCCGGCGCCGCCGGGGGTGGGTGCGAGCACCTCGTCGAGCGCCTCGAGGTCCTCGCGCACGGCGCGGTACTCCTCCTCGAGCGTCTCGAGGCCCTCGGGCAGTCGCGGCCAGCCGCCGCTCGGGCAGTGCGCCTGCCACGTCTCGCGGCGCGCCTGCACCTCGACGAGCGCGGAGTGCAGGTCCGCGACGGGGCGGCCGGGGCGCACCATGTCCTTCGCCTGGCGGCGCAGGCGTCGCCGCAGCCAGTAGCCCATCGGGAGCTCGCGCTCGGCGCGCCACTGCTTGGTCGCGGTGGCGGCGACCAGGTCGGCGGCGGTGCGCTCGAACACGATCGGCAGGAACACGTCGAGCGAGGCGCGCACGCCGTCGAGCATGCGCAGCTGCTCGCCCCAGGCGTCGACGGTCTCGGCGGGCAGCAGGCCCGTCTCGGCGTCCACCTGCGCGGAGCGCTGGGCGAGGCGCGGCAGCGCGTCCTCGAGCAGACGCTCGAGGCGACGGCGCGCGACGTCCGCGTCGGCGTGCGTGCGCAGGTCGGCGCCGTACCAGGGGGTGTCGCCGGGCCGGACGGAGAACGCCCCGAGCTCGCCCGCGCGGCGCAGGTCGGCGGCGAGCCGCGTGCGCTGGTCGCCGTCGAGGGCGCGGGCGACCTCGGGTGCCAGCCGGACGGTCGTGCGGGGTGCGGGCCGGGTGGACGTGAGCCGCGCGAGGTGCTGCAGCGCGTCGTACGCGGACACGCCGAACGGCTCGCGCGGGGTGTGCAGGCCGGCGACGTAGCCGCGCAGCGCCTCACGGTGCCCGACGAGGTCCGAGCGCAGCGCCTGCACGCCGCTCGGGTCGACGACGGGCGGCTCCACGGTCATCGCGCCGAGCATCCGGCGGGCGGCGGCGCTGCGCCAGCTCGCCTCGGGGGCGATGTCGAGCAGCAGGTCGTGCAGGCCGTGCGCGGCGAGCCGCTCGGTGAGCGCGACGGCGGCACGGCGGTGCCCCGGCACGTACAGGACGGTGCGTCCCGCGGCGGCGGCGTCGGCGACGATCGCGGCGACGGTGCCGGAGTCGTCGGCGCCCGTGGGGCTGTCGACGAACAGGTGCGCACCGGTCGCGACGACGTCGAGCACGTGCTGCTGCGCGGGGTCCAGGTCGCCGACGCCGCGCTCGTGCGCGGGGTCGCGGTCGCCCGCGGCGGGCGCGGGCAGCGGGTGGGCGCGCAGGCGCTCACGGTCCGCCTCGACGCCCGCGAGCGCCGTGAGGACCTCGTGGTGCGCGACGCCGGCGGCGAGCGTGTCGAGGTCGTCGACGAGCACCTGGCCGGGGTGGACGAACGTGCCGACGACGACGCGCTCGCTCAGCTCGAAGTCCTCGAGGACCGCCTCGCCGAGCGACGCGAGGCGCTGGAGGGCGGCGCGCGGGTCGAACCCGCCGCCGGTGAACGCACCGCGCGCGACGGCCGCCGGGTCGAGCAGCGCGCCGCGGGAGCGCAGCGCGCGGGCGAGGACGGGGTTGACCTCGAGCGACGGCTCGAGCGCGAGCTCGTAGTCGCTCTCCCCCGTGCCGCGGGCGCGCAGCGCCACGGGTCGCAGCAGCACGGGCGCGCGCAGCCGCCGGGGTGCGGCGGCCGGCTCGTCGTCCGCGGGGGCGCCGCTCCGGGTCGAGGTGGCGAGCACGGTCGCGAGCGCGGCGACGTCGTCCTGCGCGACGTCCGCGGTGGTGCGCTCGGTCCAGGTGGCGACGCCGATCGCGAGCGACGTGGGCGCGATGCCGTAGCGCTGCTCGTAGGCGGCGGCGCGGGAGCCCACGGCGCGAGCCCGCCGGCGCGCGGTGGACAGCGCGGCCCCTTCGCGCACGAGGTTCGACAGGCGCGTCTCGCGGCCCGCGAACAGCTGGGCCATGCCGGACGGGTGCGCCGCCGACAGGTCGAGCGCCGCCTCGCCGAGCAGGTCGATGTCCGCGAGCGTGGAGCCACCGGCGGCCTCGACGAGCGCGCCGCGCCACGTGGCGAGCGCGCCCTCGACGAGCTCGGCGTCGGACGGCGGCTCGACGAGCGCGACGGGACCGGCGGCCTCGCCGGGGACGGCGGGCTGGGCACCCGTCGCCGCACCGGGGCGAGCGGTGGGCGTGGTGGACGTGGGGTCGGCCGTGCCGGGGGCAGGCCCGAGGTCCGAGCCGGCTCCCGAGCCTGGCGCGCGCGCGGGGACGGTCACCCTGCGACGGTAACCGCGGCCGCGACGCGCCCGGAGGTGACGCGCCGAGGGCGTCCGAGTTCTGCCCGGTCGGCGGATCGGCGTGATCCTGCGGATCGCGGGGTGGCGCAGGACGCGTCAGGAAACGCGAGAGGCGGCCGCGGACGATCGCGGCCGCCTCTCGGACGTAGAAACGGTGCGCACCGCGCAGGGGGCAGGCGATGCGCACCGTCGGGGAACAGTGTGCTCCACCCCCACCCTATTGGTCAACCGTCCAGTCCATGACTTTGCAGATATTCGCCCGTGACGCGGCTCACACGCCACCCGTCCGCCGCGACCGTCCAGGTCAGGCGCCCGACACCGCTGCGTGCCCTGTCACGCGAAGGTGTCCACGATGCGGCAGAGTCGGGTGCGCGGCGCGCCTCCGAGCCGCTCGAACCATCGTCGGAGGCCGTGCGGCACGCCGGCAGGACCCCATGACAACGCCCGCACCCGGGCCGGACGCACCGCGCACCACGCACCTCGGCGTCCCGACGATGGCGATGCTCGTCGTCGGCTCGATGGTCGGCGCCGGCGTGTTCTCCCTCCCCCGCCAGTTCGCCGAGTCGACCGGCGCGGCGGGCGCACTCGTCGCCTGGGGGGTCGCCGGCGCCGGCACGCTCATGCTCGCGCTCGTCTTCCAGACCCTCGCACTGCGACGCCCCGACCTCGACGCGGGGGTCTACGCGTACGCGCAGGCCGGGTTCGGCGAGTACCTCGGCTTCTTCTCCGCGTTCGGGTACTGGGCCTCGGCGTGCGTCGGCAACGTCACGTACTGGGTCCTCATCACCTCGACGCTCGGCGCGGTGTTCCCCGCGCTCGGCTCGGGCGACACGCTGCTCGCGGTCGCGGTCGGCAGCGCGGGACTGTGGGTGTTCTTCACGGTCGTGCGGCGCGGGATCCGCGAGGCCACCGCGGTCAACCGCGTCGTCACCGTCGCCAAGCTCGTGCCTATCGTCGTGTTCGTCGTGCTGGCCGTCGTCGCGTTCGACCCCGCGGTCTTCGCCGACAACTGGAGTGGTTCGCCCGGATCGGGCACGCTGCTCGACCAGGTGCGCGGCACCATGCTCGTCACCGTCTTCGTGTTCCTCGGCGTCGAGGGCGCGAGCACGTTCTCCCGCCACGCGCGCCGCCGCAGGGACGTCGGCCGCGCCACCCTCCTGGGCTTCGGGTCGGTGTTCGCGCTGTTCGCGTCCGTCACGATCGTGTCCTACGGCATCCTGCCCGCCGACGACATCGCCGGGCTCGAGGAGCCGTCGATGGGCGGCGTGCTCGAGGCCGCGTACGGCCCGTGGGGTACCACGTTCGTCTCCGCAGGGCTCGTCGTCTCCGTGCTCGGCGCGTACCTCGCGTGGACGCTCATGGCCGCCGAGGTGCTGTTCGTCGCGGCCCGCGACGGGGACATGCCCCGGTTCCTGCGCACGACGAACGAGCACGACGCGCCCGTGCCCGCACTCCTGATGTCCACCGCGCTCGCCCAGGCCGTGCTGCTGCTCACGCTCGCCTCGGAGCGCGCGTTCGACTTCGCGCTCGAGCTCACCGGCGCGCTCGTGCTCGTCCCCTACCTGCTCGCCGCCGCGTACGGTGTGCGGCTTTTCCGGCGCGACCGCGGCCCGCGCGGCCCGCTCGTCGTCGCGGCGCTCGCGACTCTCTACACCGCGTGGCTGCTGTTCGCGGCCGGGATCGACCACCTGCTCGTCGTGTTCGTCGTCTACGCGCCCGCGTCCGTGCTGTTCGTCCTCACGCGCCGCGAGCAGGGCCGCCGCTGGTTCTCCCCCCGCGAGCGCGTCGTGCTCGCCGTCTCCCTCCTGGGCGCGGTCGCGGGCCTCGTCGCGCTGTTCACGGGCTGGATCCGCCTGTAGCGCCACGTCCGGACTGCTACGTTCCTCCCGTTCTCTCGGCCGCCGCGACCCGCGGGCCGAGCCCGGCGCCGTCGCCACGGAAGGACCCGGGGACGAGTGGAGATCTCGAGCGGGCGGGCGCCCGTGGACCCCCAGGGCGCGTACGCGCTCGTCGTCGAGGACCTGTGCGTCGACCTCGGGGGGCAGCCCGTGCTGTCGTCCGTGAACCTCACGCTGCCGGCTGCCACCACGGTCGCCGTGACCGGGCCGTCCGGTGCGGGCAAGTCGACCCTGCTCAACGCGCTCGGCGGCCTGCAGCCCGCTGCGCGCGGACGGGTCGTCGTCGCGGGTCGCGACCTGAACCGCCTGTCCGACGACGAGCGCGCGGAGCTCCGGCTGCGCGAGGTCGGGTTCGTCCTGCAGTCCTCGGGCCTCGTGCCGGAGCTCAGCCTCCAGGAGAACATCGCCCTGCCGCTCGAGCTCGCCGGGATGCGCAGGCGCGGTGTGCGGGACCGGGTCGCGGAGGTCGTCGCGCAGCTCGGGCTCACCACGTGCGCTCGCCGCAGGCCCAGCGAGGTCTCCGGTGGGCAGGCGCAGCGCGCCGCCGTCGCCCGCGCCGTCGCCGCCCGACCGTCGGTCGTGCTGGCGGACGAGCCCACGGGTGCGCTCGACTCCACCAACCGCGAGATCGTGCTCGACCTTCTCCTGGAGCAGGTCGAGCGGTGCGGCTCGCTGCTCGTGCTCGTCACGCACGACCCGCAGGTCGCGGCGCGCTGCGCGCGGCAGGTGCGCATCGTCGACGGCCGGGTCGCGGCGGGTGTCGGAGCAGCAGGTGGGTGACCTGCGGCTCGCGCTGCGGCTCGTGCGCGGGGGCGGTCGCACGGAGGCCGTGCGGCTCACCGTGCTCGCCGTCGGGGTCGCGCTCGCGGTCCTCGGGGTGCTCGTCGGGACGACGGTGCCGCGCGTGAGCGCGGACGCGGCCTCGGCCGCCGCGGCGCGCACGCGCGTCGTGGCGGGGCCCGGTGCACCCACGACGTCCGAGCTGCGGGTCCTCGTCAGTGACGACCGTCTCGGGCGTCGGCCGTGGACGCACGCCGTCGTGACGGGCACCCACGACGACGCCCCGCTGCCTCCGGGGCTCGTGCGCTGGCCGCGCCCGGGCGAGACGATCGTGTCGCCCGCCCTGAGCCGCGCCCTGCTGGAGCACCCGGACGTGAGCGTGCCGGGCGTCGTACCCGAGCACATCGGCGCGGCAGGCCTGACCGGCCCTGACGAGCTCGTGTCCTGGACGGTGCTGCCCGCGGGCTCGCCGCCGCTGCCGGCCGAGCCCGTCATCGCGTTCGGCGGGCCCGTGGTCACGTCCTCGACCCCGGCGAGCGTGCGGGCGACCGAGATCACCGTGCTCGTCCTGGGCCCGGCGGCGCTGCTCCTCGCGCTCGGGGTGCGGGCCTGCGCGGGCGCCCGGGCGGCCCGCACGCGTGCGCTCGTGCTCGCGGGCATGGGCCCGCGCCGGTGCGCGCGGGTCTTCGGGTGGGAGATGGCGGCCGTCGTCGTCGTGGGCGCGTGCGCGGGCGTCGCCACCGCGCGCGTCGTGCACCCCTGGCTCGGGTCCTGGGGGGTGCTCGGCCGGCGCTGGTTCCCCGAGCAGGGCGCCGTGCCGGTGGTCCTCGAGGTGCTGCTGGCCGTGACGGTCGCGCTCGTCGTGCTCGTCGTCGCGCGGCGGACCATGCGTTCCCAGGCAGGCGGGACCCGGCAGCACCGCCTGCCGAGCCCGCGCGTCGCGCTGCTCGGCTACGTCCTCGGCGTGCCCGCCGCGGCGTGCCTGGCGTGGCTGTGCGTCCGACTCGCGTCGCACCCGGGCGACCAGGGCGCCCCGGACTCCGCGGTCGTGGCCTCGATGGTCGCGAGCTGCGCCGCGGCCCTCGCGGTCGTGGTCGCCGCACCGCACGCGGTACACACGGTGACCACGTGGCTCGCCGACCGGCTCGCTGCGCGCGCCACCCGGCCCGACGTCCGGCTCGGGCTGCGCGGCGCGGGCTGGCACGCGCACGCGACCGGACGGTGCGCCGCGCTCGCGGCGGTGCTCGTGATGACGAGCGCGTACGGCACGGGGCTGCTGGTCGCGCTCGACCGCGACGCGCACGGACCCTCGGCGGGCATCGAGGTCGACCTGTCCACGACCACCGCGGCCCAACGGGACGCGCTCGCGGGCCTCGGCCTGACCGTCGCGACGGTCGAGCGCACGGCCGCGGACACGAGCGACGGACCGTGGACGGGCCTCGACGCCGGGTGGGTGACCTTCGCGGTGTCCGACGAGACCGCGGCTGCCGTCACGTCCCGGATCCACCGCCTGCTGCCGGAGCTCACGCTGCGGGCGGGCGCGGACGACGCCGACCTGGTGGCCTACGCGGACGAGCAGACGGGTGTGGTCCGGGCGGGGCTGGCCGTCGGCACGGGCCTGGTGAGCGCCGCGTTGATCGTGTGCCTGCTCGAGGTCTGGTGGTCCCGGCGGCGCACCACCGCCGCACTGGGTGCGATCGGCACGCCGCGGCGGGCCATGCGCGTCGTCGCGGTCACGCAGATGGCCGCGCCCGTGCTGGTCACCACGGCGATCGGCGTGGGCGTCGGGGTCCTCGGCGGCTGGACCGCCGTCGCCTACGCGGGCACGGCCGACATGCTCGACCCCGCGGTCGTCGGCGCCGCGGTGCTGCCTGCGGTCGCCGCGGTCGCGCTCGTCGCAGCCGTGGCGTGGGTGGCCGGAGGTCGCCCGGCACCGCCGGGGTCCCTCGCCGACCTGTGACGCGCACGCGCCGCGAACGGCCGGTCGGGCCGCGCCACGGCGCCTCAGGCGGCGAGCGTGTGGCTGGTCGCGGGGGTGACCTGTGTCCGTGCGGGGACGACCGCCTCCGCGGGGACACGTGTGTCGTCCGAGACGTGCGCGCCGGCGCCGACCGAGACGCGCGTCGCGAGGCGGGTGCGCGAGCCGATGACGGCGCCGCGCCCGACGTGCACGTGCGTGCCGAGCTGGGAGTGCGGTCCGACGACCGCATCGGGCTCGACCCAGACGTGGGCGCCGATGTGAACTCCGCCGCCGATCGTCGCGCCCGGGTCGACCCAGGCGGTCTCGGCGACGTACGTGGTGGGATCGACGGTCGCGGCCATCGCCACGAGTCCGCCGCCGTTGTCGTGCCGGCGGTAGCGGACGGTCGTGCCGTCGTCGGTCTCGAGCTCTTCGTATCGCTTCTTCATGGCGTCTCTAGGAACGATTCGACAGGGTCTCTTGTTCCCACCGCGCGCGCTGGGCGGCGCAGGGCGTGCCGGATCGGTGCGGGCTCCGGGGCGACAGGGGCTGTGCGGACCGGGGCCTGACCGCCCCGGCGCTGGGGCTGCGGGTGGCGTCGTCATCGAGCGGGCGGCGACGCCGGGTGGTGCGGGTGTCAGTCGCGCGGGGACGCCTGCGTGGGGATGCTCTGCGTGATGAGCGCGCGGACCTCGGAGCCGAGGTAGCGGCGGTGGCCACCGAGGGTGCGGATGGCGTTGAGGCGGCCGGCCCGCGCCCAGCGGGTGACGGTCTTGGGGTCGACGCCGAAGAGCATCGCGACCTCCTGGGGGGTGAGGAGCTCCTGGGCGGTCTGGGTGTCGGTCATGTCTTCTCCCTCGTGACAACTGCCGTCTACTCGGTCAGTCGTCACACGTTCGTGTCAGTGCATGACAAGTTTGACATGTTTCGACGAAAAGTCCACCCCTTGTGTCCTACTGTGTGCCCATGGCCCCCGATGTGTCCCTCCGCGAGCGCAAGCGCCGCGCCATCCAGGACGAGGTGTCCCAGGCGGCGATCGACCTCTTCCTCACCCAGGGTTTCGACGAGACCCCGGTCGGTCAGATCGCCGCCAAGGTCGGCATGTCGGAGCGCACGTTCTTCCGGTACTTCGCGACGAAGGACGACGTCATCGACCATGTGTCGGACCGCTGGCGGCGCCGGGTCGTGCTCGCGTTCGCCGAGCGCCCGGCCGACGAGCCCGTGTGGACCGCGCTGCGCCGGGCGTTCGACGACTACATCGCCGAGACGGCCGCGACCGGGCAGTCCCTGCCCGTCATGCGTGTGATCTACAAGACACCCGCGCTGCACGGCCGGCACATGGCGCGGCAGTTCGACTGGCGGGCGGACCTGACCGAGGCGCTCCTCGCCCGCGAGCCGCAGCTCGACCCGTTCGTCGCACTGACGGTCGTCGGCGCCGCGGTCGGCTGCTTCGACGCCGCGCGCGAGACGTGGGCCCGCTCGGACGGCGCGCGGGCCCTGGACGTGCTGTTCGACGAGGCGATGGCCGCGGTGGCAGCGATCGGCTGACCGCGGCCCCGCCTCGTCGCGCTCAGACGAGCCGCCACCACCTCACCTCGTGCGCGCACTGCGGGCACGCTGGGAGCGCTTCGTCGTCCTCGAGCTGGACCGTGTGACCACAGGCATCCAGGAACTTCCCCTTGCCCGGCTTCGCCCCGATGGAGAACACCGGCATCACCTCCTTGTGACGGATCAAGGCCTATCGCCCCGCGCCCGGCCCGCGCCTGGGACCAAAGGCCGCAGTTCCGCCCGGACCCGCCCACCGAACCGTTCACGCGGCACCCGAGCGCCGCCGGCGGCAGTACAGGACGGTCTCGCGCGCCACCCCCCGTGCGACGTCCAGCGTCCACGGCAGGCTCGTCGGGTAGCCCAGGTTCAGGTGGGTGCCGCGGCCGCACAGCTGCTCCTGCGTGCCGACGAGCGCGCGCCGGGCGACCACGTCGAGCTCGATCCGCTCCTCGTCGTGCGCGACTCCACGGGCCCGACCCGCTGACGGACCGGGCCCGCGGAGGTCAGGAGCGGTCGGTGCGCGAGGTCGGGGCGCCGGCGGTGCGCGCCGCGCGGCGCGGACCGGAACGGCGGGCGCCGCTCGTCGTCCCCGCAGCCGCGGACTTGCGTGCCGCGGAACCCTGCGCCGACCCCGGCGTCGACCCCGGCGTCGAGGTGGTGTAGGTGCGCGGCTGACGCGGGGGCGCCGCGGCCGCCCCGGCCTGCTGCCGACGACCGCCCTGACCACCGCTCGTCGGACGGGCGGTGGCGCTCTGCTCGCCGCCACGGCCGCCACGACGACGCGAGCGACCGGCAGGACGCGCGGCGTCCCCGGACCCGGCCGACCGACGCTGCTGGGGCTGCGGCTGCGCGGGACGCGCGGGCTGCACGAACGGCGCGGTCTCACCGACGAGCTGCTCGAGGACCGACGCGCCCGGCGCGACGGGCTGCGGCTTCGCGGTGATGCCGGCCTGGCGGGTCATCGCACGGACCTCGCCGACCTGCTCGGGCAGCACGATCGTCACGACGTCCCCCGCGGACCCCGCACGCGCGGTGCGGCCCGAGCGGTGCAGGTACGCCTTGTGCTCGGCCGGCGGGTCCACGTGCACGACGAGCTCGACCTCGTCGACATGGATGCCGCGCGCGGCGATGTCGGTCGCGACGAGCACCTTCACGGCACCGGTCGAGAACGCCTCGAGGTTGCGCTCCCGCGCGCCCTGACCGAGGTTGCCGTGCAGGTCCACCGCGGGGACGCCCGACGCGGTGAGCTGCTTCGCGAGCTTCTTGGCGCCGTGCTTGGTGCGCGTGAACAGCACGCGCCGGCCGGTGCCGGACGCGAGGTGCTGGACGACGTGCTTCTTCGCGTCCGCGTCCGCGACGGTGAGCACGTGGTGCGTCATCTGCGAGACGGGCGAACGGTCGGTGTCGACCGAGTGGCGCAGCGGGTCCTTGAGGAACGCCGCGACGAGCTTGTCCACGCCGTTGTCGAGCGTCGCGGAGAACAGCATGCGCTGACCGCGCTTGTCCGTCGCCGCCATGATCCGCTTCACGCCGGGAAGGAAGCCCAGGTCGGCCATGTGGTCGGCCTCGTCGAGCACGGTGATCTGCACGTCCGCGAGCGAGATGACCCCCTGCTTCATGAGGTCCTCCAGGCGTCCGGGGCACGCGACGACGATGTCGACGCCGCCCTTGAGCGCGGACTCCTGCGGGCGCTGCGAGACGCCCCCGAAGATCGTCGTGACACTCAGGCGCGCGGCCTTCGCGAGCGGCTCGAGCGTCGCGGCGATCTGCGTCGCGAGCTCACGCGTCGGCGCGAGCACCAGGCCCGTGGGGCGGCTCGGGACGTGGCGCACCATCGTCGTGCCCGGGACGAGGCCCGCGAGGCGCGCGACGAGCGGGAGGGAGAACGCGAGGGTCTTGCCGGAGCCGGTGCGGCCGCGGCCGAGCACGTCACGCCCGCGCAGCGTGTCCGGGAGAGTCGCCTCCTGGATGGGGAACGCGGACGTCATGCCGGCCTTCGTGAGCGCACCGGCGAGGACCTCGGGCACGCCAAGGCTGGAGAAAGAAGTCAAGAGAGAGTCGCCCTTCAGGCGTCGAGTGGGGCGCCCGCCAGGCAGCCACAGCACCCAGGACGCGGGCCCGCGCCGAACCTTCCACCGCGCCAGAGCCACCCCCAGTGTGCCCTATGAGCAGCGAAGATCCGCTGTCGGTCCGCTCACACCGGTCGTCGGGCGCGCTCGTCGGACCGCACGGGACGCCGAGCACCACCGCACGCTCACCGCAGGCACGCGGCATGATCGGGTCCATGACCGTTTCCGACGGACCCGGCTCCGGCGAGCCGATCAGCGCCGAGACGGTGCTGCACGTCCGCTTCATCACGACGAAGTTCACCGAGGGCTACGACCAGTCGGAGGTCGACGACTTCCTCGACCGGGTGATCGCGACGCTGCGCGCCCGGGAGGCGGGCGAGCCCGGGGAGCTCGGCGCGGAGGAGGTCGCGGGGACGACGTTCAGCCGTACGCGGTTCCGCGAGGGGTACGCGATGGACGAGGTCGACGACTTCCTCGACCGGATCGCCACCGCGCTCGCCGGTGGGGCGCCCCGCACCTCGGCGACGCCGCCCGTCGCGCACGACCGGGTGGTCGCGGACGTCCCTGACCCCGGCGCGACCCCGGGGCTCATCCCACCCCGACGCGGCTGGCGTCGGCTGTTCGGCGGCTGACCCGCCACACCACCGCGTACAGGACCACGGCCGCGACGACGACGGCGCCAGACGTCGTGACGAGCCGCGCGAGCGTCGACTCGACCGGCTCGCGCGCCGTGATGCTCGCCGCGAGCGCGACCCCCGCGGCCACCAGCCCGAGCACGACGACGCCCGCGATCACCGCCGCGCTCGTGCTCGACACCTCGAGCCGACCGCCGCGCTCCCGCCACCGAGCGGCCCACCGCACGGCCCACGCGGCGACGACGAGCAGCCCGACGACCGTGCTCGCGTGCTGCAGCACGCGCGCCACGTCCATCCCCGCGAACGCCGGCTCACGCAGCGCGTCGACGCGCTCGACCAGGAACCCGTCGCCGTGCGTGAACGAGTCCCACAGCACGTGCGTCGCGACCCCGATCACGAGAGAGAGCAGCGTCCACCCGGCGCGCTCGGCCAGCCCGGCGCGCTCGTCGGACCCGGCCCTTCCTCCCTCGCGCGTCACGAGCGCGACGAGCGGTGCACGCACCACCCACCACACCGCGAGCAGCACCGCGGCCGTCGGCACGGCGACCGTCAGCGCACCGGGCCAGTGGTGCGTCGTCGTCGCGTTGACGAACGGCTCGTACCAGGCCCCCGCGTAGCGCGGCAGCTTGACGAAGTACGGCGCGTCCGGCGCCATGGCCCCGACGACGAGCGCGGCGGGCACCAGCGGGCCGCGCGCGAGCGGCAGGACGACGGCAGGGTGCGAGAGCGTGAACGGCACGCTGGAGGATGACCCGGTCCCCCGCCGCTCGTCGTCGTGCCGGGGAATGGACCACCCGGCTCGGGGGTCCACCTGCGGTCGCACGCCATGCGCGACCGCTGTCCCCTCAGCCCTTGAGGATCGCCCAGGCGAGGAGCTTGTCGAGCCGGCGGATGTCGATGTCCTTGCCGAGCTTGACCTTGATGTGACCGGCCCGCGTCCACAGCTCGAGCTCGGCGTTGATGTCGAAGACCTTGCCCGCGTTCTCCGAGGACCACATGTTGATCGAGCTGTAGGGCAGCGAGTAGATCTCGACCTTCTTGCCGGTGAGGCCCTGCGCGTCGCGCACGATCAGGCGTCGCGTGGTGAACACGGCGCTGTCGCGGAACGTCTTGAAGGCCGCGACGGCCTGCTCGCCCTCGATCAGGAGGTCCACGACGTCCGGCGGGATCGGGATCTCCTGCAGCAGGGTCCATGCGGCGATGGTGGCGGGTTCCACGGGTATGCCTCCGGGGTCGGTGACGGGGCCCCAGGATGGCGCACCGAGCAACGCTCCGTGCGTCGTCCACGGGCCGCGTCACCCGGACGGGCTCAGGCGACGACGCCTGCCGCGAGGGCGTCGGTGAGCAGGCTGACCAGGGCCTCGAGCTGGACGTCGGTGGAGGTCTCGGCGTCGTCGAGGTCCGCGCCGTCGAGCGCGCGCGCCGCGAGGCCGGACTTGGCGTCGATGAGCTCGGCGATCTTCGCGTCGATGGTCTGCGCCGCGATGATGCGCCACGCGGTGACGGGCTCGGACTGGCCGATGCGGTGGATGCGGTCGATCGCCTGGGTCTGCTCCGCGTCGGTCCAGGACAGCTCGGCGAGCACCAGGTTGGACGCGACCTGCAGGTTGATGCCGACCCCCGCGGCGAGCAGCGAGCACACGGCGATCTGCACGTCGGGCTCGTCGGTGAACGCCGCGATGGCCTTGTCGCGCGCCTTCGTCGTCTGGTCGCCGCGGATCGACACGGACCGGATGCCGCGGTCGGCGAACGTCTGCTCGGCGGCGTCGAGGACGTCGACGTGCTTGGCGAAGAACACGACCTTGCCGACGTTGCGCGCGAGCTGCGCGGCGTAGTCGGCGGCGAGCCCGGCCTTGGCCTGGCCGATGCGCCGGACCATGGTGAACACGTTGTCGCCGGTCTTCTTGGACGACGAGTCCTTGAGCTCGCCGGCCGCGACGCGGCGTGCCAGGTCGTGGTCGACCGCCCCGCCGATCGACGTGTCGCCGCGCGCCTCGAGCGCCGCGCGGTAGCGGCTGACGAGGCGGCGTGCGAGCGCCTCCTCCGACGCGCGGATCGAGCGCCCGACGGCACCGTCGAGCTCGACGGGCAGGTCCGCCACGCGGCGGGCCGGGATGTCCGCGACGACGTCGATCTTGCGGCGGCGCACGATGCCCATGTCGATCACCGCGGCACGCGCGGCGGCGGAGAAGCCGCGGTCCGCCGGGGTCAGGCCGGTCTCCTCCAGCGCGTTCATGAGCGCACCGAGCGGCTTCTCGTCGTCGATCCACCCGAGGAACTCCCAGATCGCCTGGAAGTCCTCGATGTCGTTGATGAGCGGCGTCCCGGTGAGGGCCATGAGCAGCGGACGCGCGGTGCGCAGCTGGATCTGCTCGGAGAGCGCCAGCACGTTGCGTGAGCGCTGCGAGCCCTTGTTCTTGATGAAGTGCGCCTCGTCGACGACCATCCCGCGGAACCCGAGCTCGCCGAGCCACCCGACGTGCCGGTCGAGGATCTCGTAGTTGACGATCACGACGTCGGCGAACGCGTCGACGTCCTCGCCGTCGCCGTGCAGCACGGTCGAGCGGCGCTGCGGGGTCCACAGCTTCACCTCGTGCGCCCAGTTGGTCTTGACGACGTTCGGGACGACGACGAGCAGCGGGTACGCGTCGGCCGCCTGCGCCGCGAGCAGCGCCTGCGCGGTCTTGCCGAGGCCCGGCTCGTCGGCCAGCAGGAACGTGCGGTGACCGCGTGCGGCGGCCGCGACGACCTGCGCCTGGTGGCGCATGAGCTCCTTGCCGCGCGGCACGAAGCCGGGCGTCGGCTCGGGCAGCGCCATGCATGCGGGCGAGCCCGTCGCGGCCTTCTCGAACGACCAGAACAGCGGCTCGAGCAGCTCCCAGCCCGCGAGGCGGCGCGGGCGGGCCGCGGCGCGCTCGGCGGCCGCCTCGAAGTCGGGGGCGAGGAACGGGTTGGCGAGGCGGCGCGAGATCACCGACTGCGGGACGACGCGCTTCTCATCGGCGGGCGTCGGCGGGGCCTGCGGCGCGGGCTCGGGCTCGTCGGGCGGCTCGATGCCGCCGGCGCGCAGCACCGACGCCCGGTACTCACGCGCCGCGTCGGAGACCCGCGCGTCCTCGCGCAGCAGCTCCAGCAGCGACGTGTCGCGCGCGGCGGTCTTGGCGAGCTGCGTCGCGACGCCGTCCAGGCGCTTGAGCTCCTGCGTGCGCTTCGCCTGGCCGAGCGTCTCGTCGGCGTTGACGCGGGCCCGCTCCTCGCGCACCAGCAGCGCCACGACCTGGAACTTCGTGCGCACCGCCGGACGCGTCGGGGGACGCTTGACCGCGTTGTCGACGTCACGGGCGATCCCGGCGAGCACCGGGATCAGACCCTCCTCGTCGGGACGCGTCGTGCGGCGTCGCTGACCACCGGACTGGGCGCCTCCGCGACCCGACCGGCCCCGGCCTGCTCCTGCCACATCTCCTCCTTCGACGTCCGCACCCGACCGCAGGCGCGGCGTGCGTTGCCCCGGCCCGGCCACGGCCGGACTGGGCTCACCGCGTGCCGCCGGGAACGGCGGGGCGGGGCGCTCAGGTCAGCGCCGCCGCGCGATCGCGCAGCTGTTCGTCGGCGCCGCGTGGGGATCGCGCCGGCACCGTGGTGTCACTGCCGGGGCGTGTCCTCGACGAGCTGCGGCACGACGTGAGGTCGCGCGCCATCCACCGGCGGTTCGCATCGTACCGCCGGGGTGCACGCGGCGCCGACGAGTGCTGTGAAGTCACCCGCTCGTGCGCGGCCTACCCGGCCGTGCTCACCCGCTGGACCGGCGCGCCGGCCCGGATCGCGCGCGGGATCTCCGCGACCTCGTCGACGACGGCCACAAGCCGCGCGACCTCGTCGGGCGAGGCCTGCGTGTCCACCTCGACCGCGTAGGTGATCCCGGTCGACACCCACTCCCCGTCGAACCCGCCGCCCGCCGTCACCCGCACCCCCTGGAGCGCGACGCCGAGGCTGGCGGCCTCCCGGTACACGTCGTTGAGGACGCAGCCCGCCGCCGCGACGTGCAGCAGGTGCGCGCCCGTGAACGCCGCCTCGACCGCGACGCCCTCGTCCGTCCACCGGTGCGGCAGCCGCCACGCCCCGTCCGACGACGAGCGCAGACTCCCGGCACCCACGACGACCCCGTACGTCTCCGCCATCACCCCTCCCGCTCGCCATCCTGAGCGGGAGGGAGGGGTGGCGCAAGAAGTCACCCCGCATGCCGCGTTTTCGTCATACGTCACGTGGGTGGTGAGTGACGAGCGGGTCCGGGAGCTGGCCCACGAAGCCGAGAAGGGCTACGACGTCGAGGTGCCGAGGCGCCGCGCACGAGGACGTCCGGGCCGCGGCGCACAGCCGATGCAGGTCGTCGTCGTCCGACTCACCGCCGAGGAGCTCGACACCCTGGACGCGGCGGCAGCGCGCCACGGCCTGACCAGGGCCGAGGCGATCCGCGCCGCCCTCGCACGCTTCCACGCCTGAAGGTCCATCAACGCGCACACCCACGGCGCCCTCTCCGAAGGCAGGGAGCCCCCTCGTCGTCGGCTACGCCGTCTCCTCCGCACGCAAGTCATCAATGAGCCAGAGAAGTGCCGAGACGGCGTTCGAGTACCGCAGATACCGGGGGTTCTGGTTCGACTTCGGCTCGCAGTCGTTCCGCTGGCGCCGGAGGGCGTCAACCATCCGCTCGAGATCCTGGATCTTCGACATGGAGCAACGGTTGACCCACCGATGTACGAGTGCAAGACCGTGACCGCCTCCCGCTAGATCTTGGGGTCGAGGGTGTCCGCCAGCGAGATGGGCACGAGCACACACGCGTCGAGTAGGGCGCCGAAGCTCACCCCTGCGGCCCACCGCCGGACGTCCGGCGGGCGAGCCGCAGCGCCTCGGCGTACTCCTCGGCGGCGTCCTCGTAGAGCCCGTCCGCCTGCGCCTCGCGCGTGAGCTCGTCGAGAGACGCCCGCCGCTCGGTCCGGCGGAGGTCCCGGAAGCGCAGCAGGTCGTCGAGCCTGATGCGGCGGTGCCGCGTGACTCGCTCGTACGGGATCCGCTCGTCGTCGAGGAGCTTGACGAGCGTCGGGCGGGAGATCCCGAGGAACTCTGCCGCCTGCGACGTCGTCAGCCGCTGCTCGACCGGGGCCACGGTGATGGCGTGGCCGGCCTCCATCGCCTCGACCACGTGCACGAGGATCTCGTGCACGGGGGAAGGCACCTCGACCGTCGTCCCGTCGGGCGCGACGAGCTTCGCGGTCGGCTGCTCGAGCGCGGCCGCCAACCGGTGCACGGACTCGCGAGCGGGGGCGTCCTCAGGGGGCAGCGTCGTCGTGGCGAGAAGAGCGGTCGCCATACGACCACTCTCGTCTCAAGACGAAATATCCGCAAGGGCCTCGCAGGCGCCCGGAGGGTCTCCCGCCTCACACGCGACCGGGGTCCCGCAGCGATGCTCGCGCTGCGGGACCCCGGTAGACGCTGATCGCTACCTGCGCTCGAGCTTGGCGATCGCTGAGGTGAGGGCCACGGTCGCGTCGTTGACGGCGCGCTGCGGCTCGGCCTTCCGCAGGACGTGCTCCGCCCGGTGCAGCGCCGCACGGACCTTCGCGGCGCTCTTCGGCGTGTAGGCCCGCAGGTCGAGCTCCTCGGCCTGGTCGACGGTCGCTTCCAGGTGCGAGGTGTCCGTGATCGGCTTGCGCACGCCCAGCCACTTCTCCGGGTTGGCGACCGCGGCCGCACCGAGCTTCTCGGAGAAGTCGCTGTTGAAGATCAGCGGGTTGTGCGTCGAGCGCCAGCTCAGCTGGTCGGTGAGGCCCCAGAACGTCACGCGGCTGATGTCCTGCGAGTACTTCTTGTAGACCGCGAAGTACTCCGCGAACCGCTGCGCCTGGATCTTCTCGAGCTCGGCGCGGTTGGTGATCTTGCCGACCCAGTAGTCGAACTCACCACGCGAGATCCGGTCGGCGACCGTCGGGTCGTTCAGGTCCCGGTACTGCGAGCGGTCGTCGCCCTCGGGCTGGCCGTTCCACGCCTCCCAGACCTGCAGGTCCAGCTCGGAGATGCTGGCCTTGAAGCCGGCCTCGGTGATGAGCTGCAGCGAGCGCTCGACCGACGCGTGGTCGGAGCACGCACCCGGCTTCCACTCCGGTGCGGCGTCGTTCACGAGCTTCGGCAGCCGCGTGTTCGTCGAGCACGCGAACGCCGGGGTCTGGTTGATGTAGTTGTGCGACTGCATGCCGATCGCCTCGACCAGCGGGCGCGGGTCCTCGGGGTGCTCGGCGGCGTACCGCGCGTTGAGGTCGGTGGCCATGGCGATGATCGCCTGCGCCTTGCCCTCGGACTGGAAGAGGTTGAAGTCGTTGTACTCCAGCCGCGTGTCCGGGTCGTACGTGCGGGCGAAGACGAACGCGTCGTACAGGAAGTCCGCGGGGCTCTCACCCTCGGCCAGGTCCCCACCGTTGCGGTACGCGTTGTACCAGTTGGACCAGCCGCCGTTCGGGCCGCCGCGCAGGAAGTCACGCCAGTCCTGCGTGGCGGGGTCGAACTCGTCGAGCCCGTCGACGAACGCCTCGTTGACGACGTCCCACGAGACCGTGCGGCCCTGGAAGTGCGTGAGCACCTCCTTGATGTAGCGCTCCATGTTCGCCTTGGCGAGCGCGCGCGTGCCGCCCGTGGGGCCGCTGTTGATGCGCGCCGGGGTCTGCCCGTGCCAGACGAGCACATGCCCGTGCACCTTCATGCCACGCGCGAGCGTCTCGTCGACGAACTGGTCCGCCTGGTCCCAGCGGAACGTGAACTCGCCCGTCTCCGGGTCGATGTTGTCGTTCGGCAGCAGCTGGTCCGGCTTCATCGCGTTCTCGGCCGTCATCACGCTGTAGTGCCGCGCGATGGTCGCCGAGTTCGGCGAGCCCTCGGCGTACGTGCCCGGGTGGGACCAGATGTTCCCGACGTCGAAGTAGTCGCGGTACGCCTTCTTCAGCGACTCCATGCGCGGGCGGAACGAGGTCGTCAGGACGACGTCGTGCGCCGGCATCGTGAACTCGTCGACGCGCGCGCCGATCCAGTTCAGCTCCTTGGACGTCCAACCGCCCCACACGTCGTTCTTGTGCGGCGTGGCGGTCAGGTCCACCGTCTCCCCCGCCTTGTACTTCCCCGCGCCGGTGACCTTCCCGTGGCCCTCGACCCGGATGGTCACGCGGAACGTGTCCCCGTGCCCCGGGTGTCCCGGCGCGTGGCTGTGACCCGGCCCGTGGCCCGGCGTCGCCTGACCGGGTGCGGCGAGGCCGACGGTCGCGATCGCGACCACCGCCCCCGCGCCGATCCATCGCGCCACGCGGCGTCGTCGGACCGACGCCGTCCCAGCACCCTCACGTCGTCGTGCGGTATGCGCTGTCATGGTCACTCCCTTTCGTCCCCCTACGGAGCCGGCGGCCCTGGGCCTGACCGGCCGCTTGCTCGCACCGCCCGGGACGGCCACCTCGTCGTGACCGCGGCCCCGCGCGCCCCGGCGCTCTTCATCGGTGAAGAAGCGTTCTGCGGACGACGAGCGTGCGGTCCGGGGTTGGCTGCCCAACGTAGGTAGGTCATTCCAGGACGTCAAGGACGTCCTAGGAGCAACCGGACGGCGGGTGGGCTATGAGAAGCAGGCGCGCCGACCGTCAGTTCGATACGGATGCTCAGCCGCATTCGGATGGGTAGAGCAAGGGAACGATTATCTTGTCACAGCCGCACACTGCTACAAGAATCCAAACGGAACATGCGGGAACGTTGCGCGAGTCAACAGCGATAAGTCGATCACGAAGATCGGCACGGTGACATGGTCGTCGGGCGACGCAACGGGAACAAAGTCCGGCCTCGCTGGCGACATCGCACTCGTCCGACTGTCGTCCGCACGAACATCCGGGATGCTCTACACCGGCACCTACAACACCACAACAAAGAAGAAGGTCCTCGGTCGCACTTACCTCACCCAGGGTTGGACCGGCTCGAACCTTCGCACTTCTGGCGCAAGCGGTTTCGCCGGCAACGGGTCCGGGGAACTCAACCCTAATTGGGTTTCGCTGGTCAATCAGACCCTATCGTACGGGGGGATGAGGTTCACGAAGATCTCGGTCGCTGAACACTCGTCCACATGCACCAAGGATGGTGACTCGGGCGGAGCCTTCTACCTCAATGTCTCTGGGGGGGTGCACGCCGTTGGTGTCATCAGCGGAAGCAATGGAGGCGGAGCACTCACCACGAATTGCCGAAACTACTACACGCCGATTTCATTTGTTGCCGCCAACTTTGGCGGTAGCATCAAGACGAGCTAGGGGGAAGAGAATGCATCTGTCGCACACTCAGGTCTGGGTCGGCATCACCGTTGTACTGGTTGTAGCCGCGATAGCGGTTCTCGTCTGGGCAATGCTTCCCGAGGACACGCTGCTGCCACCTCGTGTCGATCACCTGCTGAAGACGCCCTAGCGACGCCGAGTGCCCGGCGGGTGCGCCACAAGTCCCGACTGGGGTGCTCATAGAGGTTCCACACGGGTCACGGAACCGCCACCACCTCGGGCGAAGGGCTCAGACACGGAAGAACGTGCGCAGATCGTCGACGAGGACGTCGGGCACCTCCATGGACGCGAAGTGCCCGCCGCGCTCGTGCTCGGTCCACTGGACGATGTTCGTGTTGTCCCGCTCGGCGAACGGGCGGATCGTCTTGAAGTCGTCGGCGAAGACCGAGACCCCGGTGCGGCCGTGGCTGACCTGCGGCTCGGCCTGCGCGCGCGCCTCCTCGTAGTAGAACCGCACGGCGGTCGACGAGGTGTTCGTCAGCCAGTACAGCGAGACCTGGGTGAGCACCTGGTCGCGAGTGAGCAGGCTCGTGCCGTTGCCGAAGTTCTCGAACAGCTCGTTCCACGCGAGCTGCGCGACGGGCGAGTCCGCCAGGCCGGCGGCGACGGTCTGGGGTCGCGACGAGTTCGCGGCGGCGAAGCCGGCGCGCTGCTGGAACCAGCCGAGGAACTCCAGCGCGGCGTGGTCGGCCGGGGTGAGCTTCTCGAACTCCGCAGGGTCGCCGGACGGGAACGAGAACAGCTGCAGCACGTGCGCGCCGAGGAACCCGGGCGGGTCCATCACGGCGAGCTCGCGGGAGATCATCGCGCCGCCGTCGCTGCCGTGCGTCCCGTACGACTCGTACCCGAGCCCGCGCATGAGCGTGTCCCAGGTCCGCGCGAGCCGCGCCGTCGTCCACCCGCCGTCGACGACGGGCGTCGAGAACCCGAACCCCGGCATGGACGCGATCACCACGTCGAACGCGTCCTCCGCGCGGCCGCCGTGCGCGACGGGGTCAGTGAGCGGGCCGATCATGTCGAGGAAGTCGACGAACGACCCCGGGTAGGTGTGCCCGAGCAGGAGCGGCGTGGCGTCCGGCTCCGACGAGCGCACGTGGATGAAGTGGATCGTCTGCCCGTCGATCTCGGTGCGGAAGTGCGGGAAGGCGTTCATGCGCTCCTCCTGCGCACGCCAGTCGAACTCGTCGCGCCAGTACGCGACCATCTCGCGCAGGTACGACTCCGGGGTGCCGTAGTCCCACGAGTCGCCGGGTGCGGGCGTCGCGAACCGGGTGCGGGCGAGCCGGTCGTGCAGGTCGTCGAGAACGGCCAGGTCGATCGAGACCTGGAACGGGCGGACGGTCAGGGTGGGCTGCTGTGTCGTCGTCATGACTGTCACGCTATGAACCGTTCCGGCACGGTTCGTTCCTCTACTCCCGAGGAGTTCCGACGAACCTGAGGACCCGCATGCTCGAGACCTCCGCCCGCCTGCTGCAACTGCTCGCACTCCTGCAGTCACGCGCCCGCTGGACCGGCGACGAGCTCGCCGAGCGCCTCGGCATCACCACCCGCACCCTGCGCAACGACGTCGACCGCCTCCGCACCCTCGGCTACCCGGTCGACTCCGCGCGCGGCACCGGCGGCTACTACCAGCTCGGCGTCGGCAAGACCCTGCCACCCCTTCTTGTCGACGACGACGAGGCCGTGGCGATCGTCGTCGGCCTCGGAGCCGCCACCGGCCTCCGCGGCCTCGAGGACACCACAGCCCGCGCCCGCGCGAAGCTCGAGCAGGTCCTCCCCCACCACCTGCGCCTGCGCGTCGCCGCCCTGCGCGAAGCCCTCGAGCACGGCCCGACGAACACCGACAGCAACGTCGACGACCCCGAGGTCGACCCCGCGCTCGTCGCCACCATCGCCGCCGCGATCCGCGACCACGAGTCCCTGCGCCTCCTCGAGGACGACGAGCCCCGCACCGTCGAGCCCTGCAAACTCGTCACCTGGCAACGTCGCTGGTACGTCGTCGCCCGCGACCCCGCCACCGACACCTGGGCCCCGCACCGCCTCGACCGCATCACCGTCCGCACCCCGAACGGCCGCCGCTTCACCCCGACCCCGCTCCCCGGCGAGGACTACACCGGCCTCGTCGCCCGCGAGGTCGCCCGCGCCGGATGGGCCGTCCACACCCGCATCACCGTCCACGCCTCAGCCGAGCAGGTCCTCGCCCGCATCAACCCCACCGTCGGCGTCGTCGAACCCGTCTCCGACACCGAGTGCGTCCTCGTCACCGGCGGCGACAGCGTCGAGATCGTCGCCGTCTACATCGGCATGCTCGGCTACGACTTCACCGTCACGAACCCGCCAGCGCTCGCGGAGTACGTCGACGTCCTCAGCCGGCGGTACGCGGCGGCGACCGATCGAAGGTTGGAGCCTTCCTAACATTTTCGCTCGAACTGTTAGTACCGTGAGGGCATGGCAACAGAAGTTGCGGCGCTCGCGGTTCCAGCAACAGCGCAAGAGTCGCATCACTGGCTCGCGCAGACCGACGGCATGAGCTCGCGCGCCCAGCTCTCGAGCGCCTCCGGTCCGTACGAGTCGAGCGTGCCCGCCCGCATCGCCGACCACTCCGTGACCATCCCCTCGGACCTCGGGGCGGACGTCGACGAGGCGACCGCCGCGCTCGCACGGTTCGACCTGTACGCGAGCGCGAAGCTCGGCGCCGAGAGCGCGACGCTCGGCCCGATGTCGTCGATCCTGCTGCGCACCGAGTCGGCCTCGTCGTCGCAGATCGAGAACCTGACGGTGGGCGCCCGCCAGCTCGCGCTGGCCGAGATCGACCAGTCCGGCAGCGAGAACGCGCAGGTCGTCGTCGCCAACGTCCGCACGATGGAGGCCGCCCTCGCCCTCGCCGACCACCTCGACGAGAGCGCCATCCTCGCGATGCACGCCCGGCTCCTGGGCGGACAGCGAGGCTGGGAAGACCACGCCGGCACGTACCGCGACGAGCTGGTCTGGGTCGGCCGGAGCAGGATCAGCCCGCGGGGCGCGTCGCACGTCGCCCCGCAGGCCGAGCAGGTGCCCGAGGCGATGGCCGACCTGGTCCGCTACCTGGCCCGTGACGACGTGCCCGTCATCGTCCAGGCCGCCATCGCGCACGCGCAGTTCGAGACCATCCACCCGTTCGCCGACGGCAACGGCCGCACCGGGCGGGCACTGGTCCACGCGATCCTGCGCGGGAAGGGCGTCATGACCCGCACGACGGCGCCCGTCTCGGCGGGGCTCCTGACGGACACCGAGGCGTACTTCTCGGCGCTCGGCGCGTACCGCCGCGGTGACGCCCGGCCCATCGTCGAGCAGTTCACCCGCGCGAGCCGGTACGCAGCCTCCACAGGCGAGAGGCTCGTCGACGACCTGGCCGCTCAGGTCGACGCCGCCCGCGAAGCCCTGACGGCCCGCCGGCTACGACCTCAGGCATCCGCCTGGCGGGTCGTTCCCCTGCTCATCTCGAACCCGGTGGTCAACGCCCGGCTGCTCGGCGAGCGCCTCGGCACCAACGAGGTGGCCGCGCAGCGAGCGCTGGCGCAGCTCACCGACGCCGGGGTCCTGACCGAACGCACGGGGATGAAGCGCAACCGCATCTGGCAGCACTCAGGGATCCTGAACGTGCTCGACCAGTACGCGCAGCACATCTCCCGTCGCTAGCTGCACTGCCGACAGCCCGCTCAAGTACGGCTGCGCGACCCGAGGTCTCTTGAGGTGCCGAGCGCTGAGTGGAACGCTCCGGCCATGAGCTTCGACGTGTACGCGCAGCGCTTCGCCGGCGGTGAGGCGGCCGAGGCGGAGAACGGTGTGCTGGCTGAGCTCTTGGCGCCACACCTGATGAGGGTCGAGCCGGAGTTCGACTTCGCCGAGCTGCACTTCGACGACGGGACTGCCGACTTCTACGGGGTTGCCGAGCCGGGGTCAGGCTTCATGGTGAACCACGTGAGCGGGCAGTTGGCCTGGGAGCTGTTCGCGCGGATCGCGTCGGCCGGCGACATGGTTCTGATGGCCCCTGGCGTGCCGACGATGCTCTTCCGCGAAGAGGTGCGGCAGCACCTGCCTGCGGACCTGGCACAGGACGCTGTCGTCCTCAGTTCCGGCGCGGACATCCTGCGGACCTTCGCCAACGCCTGAGCCCCTACCGGCGCCAGATCCACGAGCCGCGACACACGGCCGCGTCGCTGCGCATCGCCGCCGGGACGGACGTGAAGGCCGTGCAGGTGATCCTGGGGCACTCCAACGCGACGATGACGATGCACCTCTACGGCACCTGTTCAGCGAGGCAACGGGGCAGGCGACGGAGGGGCTGCCCGTGATCTCGCTGATGCAGGCGACCCGGGCGATCGAGCCACCGTCCTGATCTGCGGCACAGGGCTGCAGCCCGACGGCTCACATCGGCTCTCATTCTCGGCCTGGCCCAAGTCACAGGCGACGCTCGTACCCGCACTCTTCGTGGACCCAGCGATCCAGGGAGGCGCGCCTCGAGCTGTCCGCGCCGAGAGCCTCGAGCCATTCCGCCGCAGCACACTTCATCTGTGCGACTGCGGCGGCATCCTGCTCGGCACCGCTACGCCCGGGCGCGTCCATGGCGTCCGTCAGGGAACCCCAGATGAGGTAGAGCCCCCCTGACAGCTCCTCAGCACCTGGAACTCCGACCGTCGGCGACAATGCCTCCATCGCCATGCCAAGGAAGCGCATGCCGGCGTCGTACGTCGGCCAGCCGTCATCGGCGTGGATCACGGCACGCGCCAGGTCGGCCGTCGACGCCAGAAAGTCGGCCGTGGAGCGCTCGCTCATGCCACCCATGATGACGGGGTGCTCGTGCCGACACTCGGAGCGTGCACGGCCTACCCGCGCGAGAGTTTTCGTCATACGATATGTGCGTGGCGAGCGACGACCAGATCCAGCAGTGGGCCGACGAGGCCGAGGCGGGCTACGACGTCGACGCGCTGAAGCGTCGAGGGCGCGGGCGCCCTGGCCGCGGGGCTGAGCCGATGCAGGTCGTGGCCGTCCGCCTCACGGCTGAGGAGCTCGACGCCCTCGACGCCGCGGCGGCCAAGCAAGACATGACCCGGTCCGAGGCGATCCGGGCCGCGCTCGCCCACTTCGCTGCGTGAGGGTCCACCGCAGCGCGCGGAAGCACGGCGTCGCGGAGGACGACGCGATCCAGGCGGCCGCGTGGTCGCTGTGGATCGAGCCACTGGACGACGACGGCCCGCCCTATCGCGAGCTGCGCCTCGGCTTCGACACCCGGGCCCGCCTGCTCGAGACGGTGGTACTCACGCTCGAGAGCGGTGACGAGATCGTCATCCACGCGATGCCAGCGCGCCGGAAGTACCTCGACCTGCTGCCATAGGGAGCGCCGCCGAGGCTCGGCCCTCGCTCGGATCCAGGACCGCAGATGGCCGCCTCGAGGGGGACGGAGACCTAGTCTCCGAACATGCTTCTGCCCGAGCCGGCCGACATGTGCACACTGCTGCTTCGAACGGACTACTCCGACGATCTCGCCTGGCACGCAGCTGTCAACGCGGCGACCGCCGTCTACGACGCTGGAGACCTCGACCGGGTCGGCGCTTCGCTGCAACCGGTCGAGTCGCCCGAGTTGGCCGGCCTGACGGCGGCCGAACTGGTGCAGCTGCCTCGCGACGGCTACCTCTCCCACCTCGCAGTCGCGGACGCCCGCACGATGAAGGACCTGACGGTCCTGTTCGTCGACCTCAACGAGCACAGCGAGCAGATCGGCCGCACCTCCCGGGCGGTACCGCAAGAGGTCGAGCCCATCACGGCGAACCTCGGGATCGCCGACATGGACTTCTTCGAGTTCGCGGATGCCGCCGACCCCGATGGCGTCTTCCGCTGCTTCAAGGCTCCGGAACCAGAGCCCTAACGCTGCTACCCGGGCACCAATTCGTCCCCCTGACCTGCGACGAACCTCTGTGCGCCTGGGCAGATTCGAACTGCCGACACCCGCTTTAGGAGTTCGATCTTGGATTGGGGATATCGCGCTGACCTGCGGAACTACATGCGAGTAGTTCGTGCGGTGACCCCGTTCCGGGGTGCTCGCTGACCACACGCTGACCACACGGAACTCGAGCTCTCCTCGAGCAAGCGCCCGTCGCGACCGCCCAATGCGGTTCTCCGGTCACCTCCGTGCCACAGGAGGAGGTACGAGCCGCCGCACGCCCTTGGTCCACGACATGGCCCACGGCTGTCGCAACGGGCGTCGCGGACCTCGGCAGCCCAACGCCCGGCAAATCCGCACCGTCTTCGACACCCCAGGGAGGTAGTCTCTTCTCCCGTCAAGGCCATGTGGCGGATGCCCGCCCGCCCGAAGCCGACAGGAGTCAACGTGCCGGTCGTTTCTGTCATCAACTACAAGGGCGGCGTTGGGAAGACGACACTGACCGCCAACCTGGGCGCAGAACTGGCGTGGCGGGGCAGAAGGGTCCTACTAATGGACCTCGATGCGCAATCAAGCCTGACATTCTCGCTCGTCAAGCCGGACGACTGGCGCACTCGTCTCGCCACGGACAAGACAATCCTGAAGTGGTACGAGTCCTTTCGACAGGGCGATCCTGTTCCACTCAAGGACCTTGTGCTCACCCCCTCGAGTGTCGGCACTCGGTTGGCTCTCGCCAAGTCAGGCGGTCAACTCGACCTAATCCCTTCACACCTCGGGCTCATCAACGTTGACCTGGAACTCGCCACCGAGCTCGGGGGCGCGTCCATGAAGCAGGCGAAGCACAATTACATTCGAGTCCATCGTCGATTGGCAGATGGGCTCGACGATCCGCACTTCTCGCAGTATGATGTGGTGCTCATCGACTGTCCTCCAAACTTCAACGTCGTCACGAAGACCGCAATTGTCGCGAGCGACCACGTCCTCATTCCCGCAAAGGCCGACTACCTGTCCACACTCGGCATCGACTACCTCCTCAGAAGCCTCAACGAGTTGGTTTCGGACTACAATGAGTTTGCGTCGCTCGAGAGCCCCGGGGAAACCGCAAGCCCACCGATCGGGCCACAGATTCTCGGCGTTGTCTTCACCATGCTGCAGATATATGGTGGGCGCCCGATATCGGCTCTTCGGCCTTACATCGCCCAAACCAAACGGCTTGGCGTCACTGTCTTCGACAGCCACATGCGAGAGAACAAGACGCTCTTCTCAGACGCACCCGCCTACGGCGTTCCGGTCGTCCTCGACGGGAACTCCGGGGCACAGCACATCGTCGACGAACTCGAGGCGCTCGTGACGGAGTTCGAGAACCGTGCCGGCCTCTGAGCACGGGGCCGGCGAGGCGCGACTCGCACAGGCGGCCCTACAGAAGATCGCAACATTCGTGCGCGGACTCTCGCCAGAGGAGATCTCAGACCTCGCTCGCGGGCGGGCCAAGCTCTCACTGGTCCGTGAGGCGGACCGAAAGAAGCCTCGAGCGGAACTGAGAACCGACGACGAGGTTGCTCGCGTAATTGCAACCCTCCGACGGTACAAGTCGAGAAGCGACGGGGACCGCCTGCTACAGGACGTCGCGTCCAGTCGAGCCGCCCTTACGCAACTCGCCAACGCCCTCGACGTGCCGATTCCCAAGACCGACACGGTTGAGCGGCTACGCGAGCGCGTGGTTGATGCGACGATCGGTTACCGCCTCCGGTCGGAGGCGATACGCGGTTCGATCACTGACAAACAGGCCTAGAAGACGGCGAGATCGGCCAAGTCCCGTCGCCGGACGGCCTAACCCGTGCGGGACTTGCCCCGTAAACGCACCTACGTTCCCGAGGGGCGCGCTTCCCTCGTCTCTCGCAGAACTGTTGCGGCAGAGGGTCGCCGCGGGGGATCGAGGTTGTGGTTCCGCGCGTTGGACCTCATTGCGGACGCCGCCTATCTATTCAAAACGGAAGCCGAAGAGTCCGCCTTCCTCGCTCGCATCGGTCAGTACCGGGTTGATGGCGTATTCGGACCTGTCGAAGGCGCCCTCCGATTCGACAGAATCGAGGAAATCGGAGTTCATCGTCACCACGTATTGGAATCCATGCTCGACAGCTAGGCGGGCACCGATGTTGAGACAAGACGCAACCTGACGTCGATCGACTGAATCGAACAGATGACTGTCGTGGACGAGAAGGCCAGGGGCCCGACCAAGTGGCAGCGCCGACACGATGCACACCATATCCAGAAGGAACGTCTCGACTCCTCGAATACCCTCGCTGGCGTCGCCGTCGATCTGCGGCTCGACCTTCAGGATTGCGCGCGTGGTGGGGGCAATTCTGAGACGCGCCGCCCGATCGTCGTATATCTCGCCGGCGAGCTCCGCGTACATAGCGATGATCTGATCGAGTCGGCTCTCCCATTCTTCGAGCTCGCTGCGCACCGCGCGCACTGCCGTCGCCGTCTCAATCCGGATCGATTCACCAATCTTGCTAAATCGGACCGCCGCCTCCAGCCTCCGCTCGAGATAGGCCACTTCTGCACTCAGTTCCGCGAACGAACGCTGCGCGTCCAGGAAGGTCTCAAGCGCCACCGAGTCTCGCAGCACCCTCATGACTTCTGCCCGCTGTGAGTCGAGGCGCCTCCGCTCTGCCTCGGCCCGCCCTTTCCTCTCCACCACTTCCTGCAGCTCACGCTCCAGGAACGTCCGCCGATTGCTAACAACCGAGCTGTGGAACTCGTGGACCTCCTCAAACCGCCGCCTGACGCTACCAGGAAGAACCAGCCCAACCTCGGCGTACAAGGCCTCCAGGCGCTCCAGAGAACCGGTATGAGGAAGAGCGACCTCTGCCTCCAGTGCCCGCTCGATATCGCCCGTGCGCCTTTGGAGAGCTAGCGTTTCGTCGTTGAGAGCTTGAATGCGCCTCGTCAGCAAGTCAGCCAGGTTCTGGTGGTCAGCGTACTGATCGTCGACACGGAACTCGGAGAGACTCCGTTCGACCCGGTCACGCCGCCGACGCGCCTCAACGAGTTCCGTTCGTAGGCCCGCCTCGTCGAGCGAAAGATGTGCGATCGCCCCTTCGCGAACGGCTGCCTTCACAGCGTTGCGCTGGCGCTCAAGCGCTGTGATCTCTCCCGCCTTGACCAGGATCTCGGGTGACAGGCCAAACAGATATCCAAGCTTGACGCCGGTCTCCCAGTCTGTGTCGGTCGGGTAACTCTTTGTGGGGCTTCCGAAGTAGGTGCGGGCGAACTGCCCCCAGAGCTGGCCGGGCGTGGGACGCGCAACGTCGGGCGGAAGTCCGAACGCGGCCTGTGCCAACACTTCGCGCCACTCATCGGCATGCAACGGGGCACTGTCCCCGAGTCGCGACCATCCAGAGACCGACACCCGTGTGGTAGGCGAGACGGCCCGGCTGACGCGTACGTCTTGCTCTCTACCGAGTCCATCAGGTAGTCCGAACTCTGCGGCGAACGTATGTTGGGTGAGCTGGTCGGCCCGGAGCTCGTCCGCCAAGCCACCGCCGACGAGATACCTCAGAATGCGGACGAAGCTGGTCTTGCCCGTCCCGTTGCGGCTGTCGCCTCGGGTGGACTCGGACGTCGTGTCCGCGACCAGCATGTTGAGACCTTCGTGGAACGTTAGCCTACGAAAGCGGTCGTCAGAGGAACTGACGCTATGCAGAAACATCTCTGCGCTCCAATCGACCGCCAGCGGTCCAGTCAATGAGGCCAAGCGAGAAGAGCGCAGAGAGGGCGAGCGCGAACCAGTCGAACGTGATCAGCTCTCGGTCGCCATCAGCGTGCGTCGCACGATACCTCTCCCATGCCGCTGAAACGCCGGCGGGCGTCTCCAGCGTTGATAGAATCTCCGCACCTATCGTTAACAGTGCCCGCTCGGCACTGATGCCCTTAGTGGGTAAGAACAACTCCTGCCTCACCTTCTGTGTCCGGCGGGGGCTCTTCAAAGATGTGGCACAGGTCGAAGAAGTAGACGGTTACCGCATAGACCGCGGTCGCATTGACGGAGTTATAGCGAAAGTCCGATCCCCCTAGTGAGGTGTAGAGCCGTTCGATCAACTCGGCGACGCCTTGCACCGTACCGCGGTGGTGGTCGTAGATTGTCCGGAATCGCTTTCCGTGGCGGTCCGAAAGATCGGGGTCCGGCTGCGCTCGGTACCACCCATCGATTCTCGGCGAAAGGAGACGCCCCTCGTTGAACTCGATGCGGGCCGTCTCCGGGATGCGATTGTGGTCGAGTTTCGTAGGCGGCACCGGTCTGATCTGGCCGGTCGTCTCCACCGGGGTCGCCCCGATAGAGAGCGAGTCCAGTAGCGGGACAAGGTCCATGAGCTCGACGTGCGCGGCGTGCGGGATACCCGGGAAGAGCTCGTCGAGGACCTCGAGGGGGAGATCTCGAACGACCTCCCCCCATAGACGCTGGGGGGTCCAGAGGCGGACGCGGATGGGACGAGCGCTCCCCGGGCCGTGCTCCCGTTGAAGCTCGGTCAGTGCGGTCGAGGCAAGCGGCCCAACACGCGCGTTTGTTACGAAACGCCACTCTTCGAGTGCCTTCCACACCGCGAGAGCTCGCCCGAAGTCGGACCGGATCTTCTCCTCGAGCGCTCGCTCCGCATTCTGGACGGCGCGGGTGCCGTAACTCGCGTACCCGATGCATCCCGCGTCGGCGAGCCCATCCGAGCCGCCGTCCCCCAACGAGCCGACGGAGGCCGGATTGATGAAGTCGGGGTGATGGTGGGTGAGGATCGCGGAGACGTAGTCTTCGAAGGCGCCGCCAGTCTCCTGGCACCTGCGGTCGTGCTGCGCGCGATACCAGTCCCGCCAGGCTGTGTCTGGTCGCACGACCCCCCCGTCCGTCGTTCCGTTCAGCGTGCTCTCACGAGAGTAGGGGACCGTCGTGACACGCCGCCGTGCCTTCGACGCCGCGACCGGGCGAGCGTCCCACCTACCGTGCGCGCAGAGAGCCCGCTGTGCCTCATGACAGGTTGGAGCGACTCAGGACCAGCGTCACAGACGTGCAAGAGGAGTCACGGTCCGTCATCGACCTCCTCGGCGGGCAGTGCGCGTGCGAACCGCATGTCGCCTCGTGCTGGCGGGCGAGCGGCAGGGATGATCATGCGGTGGCGACGGGGCGGGGGACCATCGAGGCCGCGCTGCGGCCTGCGCTGAGCGAACGCGGCTGGACGCCGCGGGCATCCGGTTGGTTCACCCACCCAGTGCTGCCGGGCGTACTGGGCGTCGTTGCACTCGGTGTGGCCTCGAAGCACACGGCGCCTGGCGCGGCGACGGCAACGATTCACGTGCACATCCGCGACGAGCGGCTCGAGGCTGCCGTGGCCGACGTGACCGGATGGGCGGATCAGGGCTACAAGACGACGACCGCAACTACCTCCATCGGCTACCTGATGCCCTCCGGGCGCTGGTACGAGTGGGACGTCCGGCCGGACTCCGTTGACCTAGTCGCCAACGAGATGGCCCTCGCCGTCAAGCAGTATGCAGAGCCACACGTTAGGAAGCTTGCCGTTGACCCCGACGCACTCCTCGTGGCGATCACTGCATCTGCCTCGTACTCGACGGCACATGGGCTCGTCAGGGCCGTCCTCATGCTCAGCCGGACGGGTCGGCGTCGTGAGGCTGGTGACCTCCTCGCAGCCCGGATGGCCCAACTCGGCGATCGTTCGGATGCGGCCGCAACCGAAGAGCGCCACGTCGGCACGACTCTCAGCGAGCACCTGAACTCTTAGGCGAGGCCCGGCTGCAAGGCCCGGCTCCAGCGCGCTCCGCCGCGGCCTCAGGTTGGTAGGCCGGCTGGCACACCTCTTCCTGAACGCCGTCGCGGCGGCAGGCGCGCATCTTCTCGCCCCCGCCGCACACCTGCAGGTAGCGACGGAGTCGCGAGGGGAGGTGGTGCCGGTGATGTCGATGCACAAGCTGACGGCCGGGGACGGGTACGCGTACCTGACCCGGCACGTGGCCGCGGGCGACGCCGGCCTCGACGCCGGGGCGTCCCTGACCGCGTACTACGAGCAGACCGGCAACCCGGCGGGCCGCTGGTACGGCGAGGGACTCGCCGGGCTCGGTGACGGGTCGCGGCGCCTCCGGCCGGGCGACGTCGTGACCGAAGCGGCGAGACGGCGGTGTTCCGTGACGGCGTCGACCCGCTGACCGATGACGAGCTGGGCCGGCCCTATAGCCGGTTCGATGACGGGAAGCGTCACGCGGTCGTCGGGTTCGACCTGACGTTCACGGCACCGAAGTCCGTCTCCGTCCTGTGGGCGCTGGCCGATGACGCGACGCGCGTCATCGGCTATGACGCGCATCGGGCAGCGTTGGCGTCATCGCTGGAGTTCGTCGAGCAGCGCGTCATCCGCACGCGCATCGGCGACGCCGGGCGTCATCAGGTCCGCACCCGCGGAATGGTCGCCGCGGCGTTCGACCACTGGGACACCCGCGCCGCGGACCCAAACCTGCATACCCACGTCGTCATCGCCAACAAGGTTCAGGGCCCCGACGGCGCGTGGCGGAGCCTGGACGGGCGGACCGTGCACGCCGCGGTCGTCACCGCGTCCGAGCTGTATGACGCGCTGCTGGCGGACGAGTTGGCGCGGCGGCTGCCGGTGGAGTGGTCGATGCGCGACCGCGGCCCGCGCCGGAACCCGGCGTTCGAGGTCGACGGGATCGGCGAGGACCTGCTGGCGCACTTCTCGACCCGGGCCGAGGCGATCCACTGCGCCGAGCAGGAGTGGCTCGCTCAGTTCGAGACGACGCACGGCCGGGCACCGACTCGGGTGGAGACGACCCGAGCCCGCCAGCACCTGACCCGCGCAACCCGCCCGCCGAAGACGGTCCGGCCGCTCGCGGACCTGCTGGCCGACTGGGCGAACCGCGCCCGCGCGCTCACCGGGCTCGAGCCGCGCGACCTCGCCGCCCCCGCACTGGCCGGCGCCTACGGCCGGGCGCTGCACGCGCACGACGTCGGCCCGGAGGTGCGGGCGGCCATGGTCGCCCAGGTGCTCGATGACGTGTCGACGCGGCGGTCGGTGTGGACGACGTGGAACCTCGGCGCCGCCGCCGTGCGCGCGTCGAAGCTGCTCCGGATGGCGTCACCCACTGAGCGTCGTGCACTGCTCAACGAGGTCACCACTGACGCCGCCGCGGCGTGCGTGCACCTGGACGACAACCGCGACCCGATGACGCGGCGAGTCGGGGAGTCGCTGTTCACCTCGACCGAGCTGCTCGGCGCAGAGAAGGTCCTGATCGACGCCGCCGAGACCACCGGCGCACCGCACCGGCCAGCGGAGATGCTCGGCGCCATCCAGCTGCGCACCGAGCACCACCTCGGCGCCCTCGCCCCGGACCAGCGCGCGGCCGCCGAAGCCGTCATCACCTCCGGCCGGCTGCTCGACGTGCTCGTCGGCCCGGCCGGGTCGGGCAAGACCACCACCCTGGCGGCGCTGACCTCGTTCTGGCGGCACGGCATCGGGTCCGTGGTCGGGCTCGCGCCGTCGGCCACCGCGGCCCGTGCGCTGGCGGCGTCGCTCGGGGTGCCGTGCGAGACGACCGCGAAGTGGCTGCACGAGTCCACCGGCGACGTCGCCACGAGCCGCGCCCTGCGCTACGCCGACGCCGTTGCCCGCAAGGCCAGCCGCGACTACCGGGAGCAGCGCGCGGCAAACGAGGAGCACTGGCGGCTGCGCGCCGAGCAGGATCAGTGGCGGTTCTCCCCCGGCCAGCTGGTCATCGTCGACGAGGCATCCCTCGCCGACACCCGCACCCTGGCCGCCATCGTCGAACAAGCGAAGGCGGCGACGGCGAAGGTGCTGCTGGTCGGGGACCACCTGCAGCGCGGGTCGGTCGACGCCGGCGGCGCGTTCGGGATGCTCGCCCGCCGCGGACCGACCGCCGAGCTCACCAGCCTCTGGCGGTTCGCCCGCCCGTGGGAGGCGCGGGCCAGCCTCGAGCTCCGGCGTGCGCACCCGGCCGCGCTCGATGCCTACGAGGCGCACGGCGCCATCACTTCCGGCGACCACGACGCGATGCTCGACGCCGCCATGGACGCAGTCACCACCGCGGCCGAGCGCGGCCGGGTGGCGGTGCTCCAGGCTGTCGACAACCGGACCGTCCGCGAGCTCAACGCCCGCATCCGCGCCGACCGCATCGCCACCGGCGACGTCGCGCCCACCGGGGTGACGCTTCATGACGGGCTGGCGGCCGGCGTCGGCGATCGGATCGTCACCCGACGCAACCAGCGCCGCCTCACCACTGCCGACGGGTTCGTGCGCAACGGCGCCATCTGGGACGTCACCGCCGTCCTCCCCGACGGCTCCCTCGGCGTGCGTCCCGCCAGCCACGGCAAGGCGGCCACCGTCCGCCTGCCCGCCGACTACGTGGCCGAGCACGTCGAGCTCGGCTACGCCACCACGATCGCCCGCACCCAGGGCATGACGGTCGACGAGACGCACACCATCGCGACCCCCGGCATGGGACGCGAGGACCTCTACGTCGCGATGAGCCGCGGCCGCCACACCAACCGCGCCTACGTCGTGGCCGACCAGGGCGACCCGGAGTGCCTGCCCGGCCAGGCGCCGTCGTCGGGCCGCGAGGTGCTCGAGCAGATCCTCGCCACCAGCCACGCCGAGCCCAGCGCCACCGAGACCTGGGACACCTACCACCCAGGCCGAGCCGCGCCCGTCGTGCCGCCCGCGCGTCCACAGCAACCGTGGAACCCCTGGCCTCCACAGCCCCCGCTGCACCCCTTGACCGCGCCGCCGCCGTCGTCCGCCGATGGACCGGTGCTCGGTCGCTGACCACCGCCACACCCAACCAAACAGAAGGAGAAGGTCATGACCACCACCGCACAGCACACCGTCCCCGCCACCCCGGCCCGGCAGTACTACCGCGTGAAGGACGCGGCGCGGGTGCTCGGGGTGCCGCCCCGGACGCTGTACCACCTGGTCGAGCACGAGCAGATCCCGTACCGACGGCTCGGCACGGTGATCCTCCTCCCGGCGGCGTGGGTCGAGCGCGAGCCGACGATGCCCATCAAGCGGCGCTGATGTCCGTCACCAGGCGGGCGCACCCGACGGGCAACGTGACCTGGCGCGCGAAGGTGTTCTTCGAGGGCCGGGTCATCGCGCAGCGGTCGTTCGGGCGCCGGGTCGATGCCAAGCGCTGGGAGGCGGACCAGCTCGCGAAGCTGGACGCCGGCTCCTGGATCGACCCGGCGCGCGGGCGGATGACGTTCGCGGCGCTGGCCGAGGAGTGGCAGACCTCGCGTGGTCACCTGGCGGTGCGCAGCCAGGAGACCACGCGGTTCCTGCTGGACAAGTACGTGATCCCGGAGATCGGGGCGTACCCGATCTCCGGGATCTCGGCGGCCGACGTCGAGAGGGTGATGTCGGCGCTGACGGCGCGGGGGCTCGCGACGGCGACGCGGCGTCGGGCGCTGTCGATGATGCGGCTGGTTTTCGACTACGCGATCCGCGACCGGCGGCTGTCGGTGAACGTCGCGCGGATGGTGGCGCTGCCGCGCGGGGGGACCAAGCGCGAGCCGCATTGGCTGCGGCCCGAGCAACTCGGCCGGTTGGTGATGGCGGTGCCGCCGCTGTGCCAGCCGGTGGTGCTGTTCCTCGGGACGACGGGGTGCCGGTTCTCCGAGATGGCGGCGCTGCGGGTCGACGACGTCGTGCAGACCCCGCACGGGCTCGGGGTGCGGGTGCACCGGGCGGCGACGCAGTCCAAGCGGACGAGCGGGGCGGTGTTCGGGCCTACGAAGACGCATCAGACGCGGACCGTGCCGGTGCCGGCGGCGCTGGATGAGTACGTGCGGACGCGGGTCGCCTTCACCGCGCCGGGCGGATACCTGTTCCCGAGCCCAACGGGGGGCGTGTGGACGAACACCAACTTCCGGGCGCGGTCGGGGTGGATGGAGGCGACGCGCCGGGCCGGGGTCGAGGGGACGACCATCCATGACCTGCGGCACACCGCGGCGTCGCTTCTGATCGCGGCCGGGGCGGACGTGAAGGCGGTGCAGGTGATCCTCGGGCACTCCACCGCGACGATGACGATGGACCTGTACGGCCACCTGTTCAGCGAGGCGACCTGGCAGGCGATGGAACGGCTGCCGGTGATACCGCTGATGCAGGTGCCGCGGGCGCTCGAAACCCGGCTCTTCACGGTTCGTGGTGGAGCGAGGTTCGTCGCGTCGGTGAGACGAATGCTCGTGGCCTGCTGGGATGGGTGTTGTCGAAGCACAACATCCGAGCAAGGACCACGAGCCGTGATCGAGACTACGGGCTCGCGTCGTGATGCCGCGAGCACCATCTTCAACCTGCCTGATTTCCGTGTGATCGACGCGGCTGACGAGCCCGGTGGGTGTCGTCGGGTGCTGGTCGAGTCGTTGGCGCCGCCGGGCTGCCCGTCGTGCGGGGTGGTCTCGACGCGGGTCCACGCTCGCCGTGAGCAGGTCGTGCGTGACGTGCCCGTGGCCGGGTCGGTGCAGGTGGTGTGGGCCAAGCGGCGCTGGGTCTGCGCCGAGGGCCGGTGCGGGCGGCGCACGTTCTGGGAGCGGACCATGCAGGTCCCGGCGCGTGCCCGTTCCACGGTGCGGCTCAAGGACGCGCTGGTCGCTGCGGTGATCGTCTCGGGGCGCTCGGCGCGTGAGGCGGCCGGCGCGCACGGGGTGTCGTGGTGGTTGGTGCGGGCTGCGATCAACGCCGTCGTCGTGCTGCTGGCCGCCGTTGATGACGTGCCGGTGCGGCGGCTCGGGATCGACGAGCACCGCTACCGCTCGGTGCGCTGGTTCCGCGACGAGACGGGCTCGTGGCGGCGGTTCGAGCCGTGGATGACCACGTTCGTGGACGTGGACACCGGGGCTGTGCTCGGTGTCGTCGACGGGCGCGACAGCGCCGGTGTCGGTGACTGGCTCAAGGAACGCAGCCAGACCTGGCGCGACCGGGTCGAGGTGGTCGCTATCGATCCGTCCGCGGCGTTCCGCAAGGCCATCGTCGAGCACCTGCCGACCGCCGCCGTGTGCGTGGACGCGTTCCATCTGGTCCAGCTCGCCAACCAGATGCTCACCTCGGTGCGACAGCGTCGCGCGCGTGAAATCCACGACCGTCGCGGCCGAGCCCTCGACCCCGCGTGGGCGAACCGGCGGCTGCGGCTGCGCGCCGCGGACACCCTCTCGAGCCGAGGCTGGGACCGGCTGACCAGCGTGTTCGCCACCGACGACCCGACCGGGCAGCTCGAGTGGGCCTGGGCCGTCAAGGAACACCTGCGGATGCTGCTCAAGACGACATCGCTGGACCAGGCCGCGACCGCCATGCAGACCCTGCGCGCCGTCGCCAACGTCGCCGCGATGCCCGAGACCGACCGCCTGGTCGCGACCCTGCAGACCTGGTGGCCAGCGATCGAGGTCCTGATCGTCACCGGCGTGACCAACGCGCGCACCGAGGCCGCGAACACCAGCATCAAGAACATCAAGCGCACCGGCCGCGGGTTCCGCAACGAGAACAACTACCGCGCCCGTATCCTGCTCACCAGCGCCGGCAACACCGCCGCGTGAACACCCACCATCAGGCCGTGTTCACCACGAACCGCGAAGAGCCCGAAACCCCACCTCCGCCGTTCGAAGACGATCTAGGCTGAGGGCGCCGCAACTCGGTCGTCCCACACGCACCCCGATGCGCCTGCACGCCGGCCCCGCCCACCTGTCGCACCGGGCGACGTCGAGCACCGTGGTTGACTGTCCGCCGGACCGTTCCTCAGCCAGCAGCCGTCGGTCCCTCAGAAGCCGGCTCGGCATCCCAGCTGAGGCGCGCTCGAGTCGACTCGGTGGGAATCACACGAGCGGCCTTCCTCGCTTTCGGCTGGTCGGCGCTCGGCTCTTCGGGCTCGAGCGTCACGTCTCCGGAGATGTGGAGGGTAAAGGCGAACGCGAAGTCGTCGCCCAGCAGTGGGAACGGGACAGACCACGGCACGACGAGCGCTCCGGAAGCCGCACGAACCGTCAAGTCTTCGAAAGCCGACGGGACGTCCTCGTACCAAAGAACGAGTTCACCGATCCCGACCTCCGGTTCTAGCCCAGAGACCGTGTCCGCGATCATGCGCACTCCGACACCCTTCTCCTGCGCCAGGGCATCGATGTTTCGAGGCAGACCGATCGCTCGTCCGGTCGCGCCGCTGATGCGAACGAGGTCCTCGACCACCGTCACTAGAGTTTGCGGGATGGGAGCCTCGTCCTCCAGCGACAGGGTCTCCTGGGCGACGGTGAGGCCAAACTCGTCCTGGGGCCGCAGGCGATTGCCGTTCCCTAACGCGGCGCAGAACCGGAGCATTGGGAGGACCCGCTGCACCGGTTGGCCCACCCACCGCTCGCGGAGCATGTGGATCTTGACCTTCATCGAGCCGGTGGTTGCGCCAGTTTGCATGGCGTAGAGGTCGAGCGTGATGTATCCATCCCCGTCGGCACCCCGACGGTGTTCGCCACCTGCGATTCCGCGTCCTCCTAGACGGAACGAGAACACCCTTTCCGCTAGCCGCGTACCGTCAGCATCCTCGATGACCCACAGGGAGCGCGTCGTCGGCTCGTCGTCGAACTCACCGAACGCCGGTCCGATGCTCAAGGTGCTGTCCCCAGAGGGCGCCGGCCCTCCGAGGCCGCCCGGTAGGTCCACTGCTAGGTCCCCCACGACGCCCCCGTGGAGAGTCACCGGAGCGCCATAGTCGCGCCACTCCTCCCAGGCCCGTCGTTGCTCGGGACTCATCCGCTCGGGATAGACGGTGAAGGCTCCGGGGACGGGACGGTCTTCGAGAGCAGTGTCGTACTTCGTTGAGATGTGCCAGGTGACATGCGGCGCATCCTTGCTAGCACGCGCGACAACGCTGGCGATGAGGCCCGGGCCAGGACTGATGCGAGGGAGGTCCTTGGTCACCTCGTAGTCATAGTTGAAGTGAGGGTCCACAGCGTTAATGTGGCGATGAAGCTCAGCGAGGGAATCACTAGCGTCAGCCGGTCCAACCTTCGTCGGGTCGGCGGTGAGGCCCTGCAGACCCTGGAGGCTACTGATCTGGATTAGAGCTTCGCGGACGCGTTCGAGGCCGTCACCAAGGTAGTATTCACGGATATTGGGCGACTCGAGTAGCAGGTCCTCGATCGAAGTCAGACCGAACACCTCGACTGGGAACGGGGCACCAAGGTCCGATGCGAGATCAACCAGCCACTTTTCCTGCTCGCGTGTGAGGTCCATGGGCAGCGCCAGGTACCACCTGGAGATCTCGTATCCGAACGTCGTCCCCTTGTGAGTGGCGATGGCCCTCGCCAGGGACTTCTTGATCTGGCGCTCGCGCGAAGCGTCGAGGCCGTCCGCGAATTTCTTGACCTGGTAGTTCTCAACCTGGAGTAGTGACCCTCCCGCTACCGGGACCAAGACGTCCAGACCGCCGTCGCCCTGCGAAGGCTTGATACGCCGGGCGTGCTTGTGCCGGCGGCACAGACCGACTGCAATCATCCGCTCGATCGTGTCGGGGTCTACGACCGTCCAGGGAATCGCGGTCACCTCGGAGCCCTCTTGCCTCGCACTTGCCGCATGCCCCCCACCTCTCTGGACTCGCCCCTACCGGCAAAGGTGAATGATCGACCATGCCATCCTGGCAGGTGCTTGCGCGTAAGGCACTGCGCGGTGGTGCGGACGGCCAGCCGACCACACCACGACTCGCCGAGTGCGTGACGACAGCAGGCTCCTCCCGCGCGCTCCGCTGGGGCGGACCCACTGCAGGGCTCCGCGATAGCTGGCGGAACGTTCGGCGCCAAGGCGCTTCGTGGATGCGAGAGGGGCCCCGCGGTCAGGCGCGCGCGGGCCGAGAGGCTCCCAGCCACAGCATGGCCAAGCGGAGGAGCGCGCTCGGCTCAGCAAGCGCGATCTGGTACCGAAGTCGCGCGCACAGCGAGGACCCGCCAGCACCCGGCACCGTCCACCGACGTCCGTCCACGTCCTTGACGGGCCGTCCACGTCCTGAGACAAGTCGCTGACCACACGCTGACCACGGCCCCGATTCGGCCCCCGCAGCCCCCGCGCCCACTTCGCCGAAACCGCCCCTGACCTGGGAAAACACCTCGGTGCGCCTGGGCAGATTCGAACTGCCGACACCCGCTTTAGGAGAGCGGTGCTCTATCCCCTGAGCTACAGGCGCTCGGGCCGGGGCCCGGGCTGCCGCGTGCGACGCGGGTCGCGGCGGCGCAGGCCAGCCTACCGGGCCGACGGCCGGGTCCTTGGCGGAGTGCCAGGGCGTGCAGGAGGGACGACGGTTGCCACGGGTGAGCGGACGGGCCGAAAGATAACCGGTTCAGCGCACGAAAGTGCACGTCCGACATCTTGACCATCTCGGACCATCAGGCACACACTCGGCAGGCAAGGCCCTGCAGGGGAAGGTCCTCGTGCAGGTCATCGGTGTGGATCGACAACTGACGCCGCAGGTCAGGGGCTCAGAAGGCGGCGACAGGCCGCTACGTCTCCCCGATCCACGATTCCGCACGAAGGAGTGCAGAATGACCGCAAGTTTCGCAACTCTCCGGCGTCCGAAGCACCGTCGTCGGTCCGTGAAGCAACTCGTCGCAGGCGTGGCCGTCGCGGGCCTCGTCGGGACGGGTCTGGCGATCGCGCTGCCGGCGTCGGCGGCGGTGACGTCCAACCAGACGGGTAACAGCGGCGGGTACTACTACTCGTTCTGGACGGACTCGCAGGGCACGGTGTCGATGGAGCTGGGCTCCGGCGGCAACTACTCGACGTCGTGGCGCAACACGGGCAACTTCGTCGCCGGCAAGGGCTGGCAGACGGGGTCGGGCCGTGCGGTGTCCTACTCGGGGCAGTTCAACCCGTCGGGCAACGCGTACCTGACGCTGTACGGGTGGACCACGGGTCCGCTGATCGAGTACTACATCGTCGACAACTGGGGCACGTACCGCCCGACGGGCACGTACATGGGCACGGTGAACTCGGACGGTGGGACGTACGACATCTACCGCACGCAGCGCGTGAACCAGCCCTCGATCCAGGGCACGGCGACGTTCTACCAGTACTGGTCGGTGCGTCAGCAGAAGCGCACGGGCGGCACGATCACGGCCGCGAACCACTTCAACGCGTGGGCCTCGAAGGGCATGAACCTGGGGTCGCACAACTACCAGATCCTCGCGACCGAGGGGTACCAGTCCTCGGGCTCGTCGAACATCACGGTGTCCGAGGGCTCGGGCGGCGGCGGCAACACGGGCGGTGGCGGCAACACGGGCGGCGGCGGCAACACCGGCGGCGGCTCGTGCACGGTCTCCGCGACGAAGACGCAGGAGTGGGGTGACCGGTTCAACGTCACCTACACGGTCTCCGGCTCGAACAGCTGGACGGTGACGGTGTACCCGTCGAACGGCCAGTCGATCCAGAACCACTGGAACGCGAACCGCAACGGGAACACGTTCACCCCCAACGGCTCGGGGAACACGTTCGGCGTGACCTACTACAAGGGTCCGAACAACGTGAACTGGACGCCCAGCGCGTTCTGCTGACGCACGGACGCACAGAGCACGACCGCACAGAGCACGGGGCGGGGCCGCACGAGCGGTCCCGCCCCTGCCTGTGTCAGCGCGGGACAGCGATCAGGCCCTCGCGGGAGTGCACGCCCGTCTTGGTGAACACGCGCGCGAGGTGCGAGTCCACGGTCCGCACGGACAGGGTCAGGCGGGCGGCGATCGCGCGGCTCGTCATGCCGCCGGCGGCGAGCGCGGCGATCTCCCGCCCGCGCGGCGACGTGCGCCGCCACGGCGACGGCGCGCGGGCCCTCGACGAGGGTCGCGAGCTCGCCGACGCGTGCGACGGCACCGGGCGGGCGGTGGCCGGCGCGGACGCAGCTGAGGGGGGTGGTGTCAGCGAGGGGGTGGGGTGTGGATCCGGCTGAGCGGGATGCCGAGGATCGTGCGTTCCGGGACCGCGAGGCGGTCCAGGCCCTCGGGCACCTCCGGGAACACCTCGGGGACCGGGCCGGCCCAGATGCGCCACAGGACGCCGTGGCGGTCGTCGCCGTCGCGCGGGACGTCGTGCACCTCGGGGTGCACGCAGCCGGGCACCACGCCCACGGCGCGCCCGCCGGGCAGCCGGGCGGCGAGACCGCCAGCGCGCTCCGGCGGCACGAAGCCGACGATCATGTTGCGCCACACCACGACGAGCGCGTCGCCGCGTCCCGGCTCGAGCCGGAGCTCCGCGGGGACCGGCACGCCGCCGGTCTTGTCCGCGCCGAGGACCTGCACGATCGCGCGCTGCAGCGCGGGCGCCTCGGCCACGTGGAAGCCGTCGTCCACCTCGAGCGTCACGCGTTCCTTGCGGCCCCAGAGCTTCACGGCACCAGCCTGCCACGCCCCACGTGTGGCCCCCTCGCGCGCGCTTGCGCCCCGGCCGGGGTCAGGCCTCGAGCGTGCGGGTGCTGTCCGGGTTCAGCACCTGGACCACGCCGCCCCACGCGCACTGGCACTGCGCACCGAGCACGAGCGTGGGCTGCCCGCCGATCGTCGTGCCCGTCGCGCCGTTCACCCACGGCGTCGTCGCCGGCACGCACGGCATGGGGGTGAGGTCCCCGAGCGCCGCCGCCGTCGCCGCCGCGACGGTGGGGTTCGCGAGCGACGTGCACATGCCGAACGGCGGGATGTGCACCAGCGGCGTCGCGTCGACGATCGTCGCGGCGGGCTTGCCCTCGACGAGCACGCGCGCCCTTCACGGCCCACCCGGACCGGACGAACCGTCGCGAGCCCAACGAGCGCGCGACCGCCGGCATCCGTAGTCGTTGCGCAATCGCACCGCCCCCGCACCCCCGCGCGCAGCCGCGCCCCGTGCGAGGATCGGCCCATGACGAGCCAGACGCCGAGCCAGACGACGAGCCCCGACGCGGTCGCTCCCGTGCCTGCGCCGATCCCCTCGCGAGCGCCCGCCAACGCGGGCGGCACCCGCCTGTGGGTCGAGCGCATCGGCTCGCGCCGCTACGTGGGCCGCAGCTCGCGCGGCGCGAGCGTCGAGATCGGGGACATCTCCTACGAGGGCGCGTTCACGCCCGGCGAGCTGATGAAGGTCGCGCTCGCAGGGTGCTCGGGCCTGTCGTCGGACGCCGCGCTCGCGCGCCGCCTCGGCGACGACGTGCCCGTGACGATCGAGGTCGAGGGCCTCGCCGACGACGCCGAGGACCGCTACCCGGCGCTCGCCGAGCGGCTCGTCGTCGACCTGTCCTCGCTCGACCCGGCGGCGCGCGAGCGCCTCCTGACCGTCGTGCACCGCGCGATCGACCAGCACTGCACGGTGGGCCGCACGCTCACGGCCGGCGCGACGGTCGACCTCACGGTCGTCGGGGAGCGCTGAGCGCCGTGCCGCGCATCGTCGAGGAGGCCCTCGCCCGAGCGGTCCAGCTGCCGTCGAGCGCAGTGCACCAGCACGTCGCGAGCCTGCGCCGGCGCAACCCCGAGGCGACGCCCGAGCAGCTCGTGCGGCTGCTCGAGAAGGAGTTCCTGGTGCTCGTCGCGAGCGCCGGCGGCGCCGTGGGTGCCGCGGCCGCCGCCCCCGCGGTCGGCACCGGGGTCGCGCTCGTGCTGACCGCGAGCGACGTGGCGACGTTCTTCAGCGCGTCCGCCGCGTACGTGCTCGCGGTCGCGTCCGTGCACGGCATCGAGGTGGAGGACGTCGACCGGCGCCGCGCGCTCCTGCTGACCGCGCTGCTCGGCGAGTCCGGCGCCAAGGCGCTGACCGACATCACCGGCCTGGGGGCGACGAACGTCGCACGGCTGCTGCTCACGCGCATGCCCGTCGCGACCGTGAAGAAGGTCAACACGACCCTCACGCGGCGCATGCTGCGCAAGCAGCTCGCCAAGCAGTCGGGGCTGTTCTTCGGGCGCCTGCTGCCCTACGGGATCGGCGTCGTCGTCGGCGCGTCGGGTGGACGTGCGCTGGGCCGCGAGGTCATCGCGGGCACCCGCAAGACGTTCGGGCCCGCACCGGCGACGTTCCGCGACCCGGTGGAGCTGCCGGCGCAGCCCGTGCGCGTCGAGCTCACGGCCGACGCGGCATGGGGCACCCCCACGACGCCGGACGTGCCCGAGCTGCCCGCGGGTCCCGCCAGGCGCCGTCGCGGCCTGCCGCGCCTCGGGCGCGGCTGACCCACGACGCCCCGGGCGCGGCTGACCGCCGACGGCTCAGCGGGCGGCGGGCAGGGTCACCAGCGGTCGTGCACGTGCGCGCGGATGCGCTCGTCGTAGATCGCCCCGAACCGCTCCTGCAGCTCGGGGGTGAGCGGCGCGAGGTCCGCCGCACCGGCGTTGCCGCGCGCCTGCTGCGGGTTGCGCGCACCGGGGATCACCACGGACACGCCGGGCTGGTCGATGATCCAGCGCAGCGCGAGCTGCGCGGTCGTCGCACCGGCGGGCGTGAGCGCCGCGACCTCGCGGGCCGCCTCCACACCGACCTCGTACGGCACGCCCGAGAACGTCTCACCGACGTCGAACGCCTCGCCGTGGCGGTTGAAGCTGCGGTGGTCGTTCTCCGCGAACGTCGTCGTCGCGTCGTACTTGCCCGAGAGGAGGCCGGACGCGAGCGGCACACGCGCGATGATCCCGACGCCCGCCTCGACGGCGGCGGGCAGCACCTGCTCGAGGGGCTTGCGGCGGAACGCGTTGAGGATGATCTGCACCGTGGCGACGTGCGGGCGCGCGATCGCGGTGAGCGCCTCGTCGACCGTCTCGACCGAGACGCCGTACGCGGCGACGCGGCCCTCGTCGACGAGCGTGTCGAGCGCGTCCCACGTGGACTCGCGCGAGTACACCTCGGTGGGCGGGCAGTGCAGCTGGACCAGGTCGAGCGTGTCGACGCCCAGGTTCTCGCGGGAGCGGTCGTTCCACGCGCGGAACGCGTCGAGCGTGTAGGCGTCGGCCACGTGCGGGTCCGCCCGCCGGCCCATCTTCGTCGCGACCGTCAGGCCGGACGCGGCGCCGCCGCGCGACGCGACGAGCTTCCCGACGAGGCGCTCCGAGCGCCCGTCGCCGTACACGTCGGCCGTGTCGAGGAACGTCACCCCGGAGTCGACGGCCGCGGAGAGCACCTCCAGCGCGGTGTTCTCACCGACCTCGCCCCAGTCCGCACCGAGCTGCCAGCAGCCCAGCCCCACGACCCCGACCTGTCGTCCCGTCCGCCCCAGCGCGCGCGTCTGCATGGGACGAGGCTAACGTCGCGGGAGCACGTTCCCGAACCGACGAGGAACCGACGAGGAGGGTCACCACGTCCGCCGCCCGCGCGTCCCTGAGCCTGCCCGTCCCGGCCGACGAGGCGTGGGCGCTGCTCGTCGACGCGCGCAACCACGCGCGATGGATCCCGTGGACGACCGTGACGACCGACGGCCCGCCCGCGGTCGGGGGACGCGTCGAGGCCCTCACCGCGCGCGTGCTGCCGGACCGCATGACGATCACGCGCCTGGACCCGCCCGTGGACGGCCGCGCGGGCGTCGCGGTGTTCGAGAAGCGGGGTCCGCTGCTCCTGGGGCGTGCGCTCATCGCGGTGCGTGCCGACGGGGACGTGGCGCGGGTGCTGTGGCTCGAGGACGTGCACCTGGCCGGCCTGCCGCCGACGCTCACGCGCGTGGTCCTGCGCCCCGTGCTCGCGGGCATGGCCGCCCTGGCGCTGCGCGCGGTGCGGCGCGAGCTGCGCGACGCGGGCCGGGCCGCCTGAGCCGGGGCCTGCGCAACAGATCGTTCACGGAAGCTCGTCGTACGCAACAGATCGCGCCCGGGTGCGCAAGCGCCGTTCATCGGTTGCGCGGCGCCACGCCTCTACGCTCGAACCGACCACGGCCTCATGCGCCGCGAGACCCGCCGTCCCCGAGCCAGGGAGCACCATGACCGCCTCCGCCCGACGAGCGCCCGGCCGTACCGACCGCCACTACCTCATGTGCGAGCCCGTGCACTACACGGTCTCCTACGAGATCAACCCGTGGATGGACAAGACCCGGTACACCGACGTGGAGCTCGCCCTGCGGCAGTGGCGCACGCTGCGGGACACCTACCTGGACCTCGGGCACACCGTCGAGCTCATCGACCCCCTGCCCGGCCTGCCGGACATGGTCTACGCGGCGAACGGCGCGACGGTCGTCGGCGGCGTCGTCTACTCCGCGCGGTTCCGGTACCCCGAGCGTCAGCCAGAGGGCCCCGCGTACCAGAAGTGGTTCGCCGACCGCGGCTACGTCACGCACACCGCCGCGCAGGTCAACGAGGGTGAGGGCGACATCCTCGTCGTCGGCGACCTGATCCTCGCCGGCACCGGGTTCCGCACCGAACGCGCCGCGCACGCCGAGGCGCAGGAGCTGTTCGGCCGCCCGGTCGTCAGCCTCGAGCTCGTCGACCCGCACTACTACCACCTGGACACCGCGCTCGCGGTGATCTCGTCGGACCCCGCCTCGCCGCAGATCGCGTACTACCCGCCCGCGTTCTCCGCGGGCAGCCGTGCGGTCCTCGACCAGCTGTTCCCCGACGCGATCCACGCGACCGCCGCCGACGCGGCCGCGCTCGGCCTCAACGCCGTCTCCGACGGCGAGCACGTCGTCGTCGCCCCCGGCGCACGCGACCTCGCCGCCGCACTGCGCGAGCGCGGCTACACGCCCATCGCCGTCGACACGAGCGAGCTGCTCAAGGGCGGCGGCGGGGCCAAGTGCTGCACCCTCGAGATCCGCGCCTGACCCGCTCGCGGACCTGACGCGAAGGAGCGCGCGATGACCGCCACGACCACCACCGTCAGCCGGCTCGCGCGCAACTACGCGCCCCTGCCCGTCACGCTCGTCGCGGGCGACGGCGCGTGGGTCACCGACGACGAGGGCCGCCGGTACCTCGACCTGCTCGCCGGCTACTCGGCGCTCAACTTCGGGCACCGGCACCCCGCGCTCGTCGCCGCCGCCCACGCACAGCTCGACCGGCTCACCCTCACGAGCCGCGCGTTCGAACACGACCTGCTGCCGCGGTTCGCCGACGCGCTCGCCGGGCTCGTCGGACCGCTGCTCGCCTCGGGACCGTCGGGCGGCGACCCGCTCGTCCTGCCCATGAACACGGGCGCCGAGGCCGTCGAGACCGCGATCAAGGCCGCGCGCAAGTGGGGTTACGAGGCACGCGGCGTCGCACCAGACCGCGCGACGATCGTCGTCGCCGCCGGGAACTTCCACGGCCGCACGACGACGATCGTGTCGTTCTCCGACGACGCGGACGCGCGCACCGGCTTCGGACCCTTCACCCCCGGCTTCCGGACCGTGCCGTTCGGCGACGCCGCCGCGCTGCGGGCCGCGCTCGACGAGACCGTCGTCGCCGTCCTGCTCGAACCCGTGCAGGGCGAGCACGGCGTCGTCGTCCCGCCCGACGACTACCTGCCCGCCGTGCGCGCCGCGTGCGACGAGGCGGGCGTGCTGCTCGTCGCCGACGAGATCCAGTCCGGGCTCGGCCGCACCGGTCGCACGCTCGCCTGCGAGACGTGGGGCGTGCGGCCCGACCTCGTGACGCTCGGCAAGGCGCTCGGCGGCGGGATCCTGCCCGTCTCCGCCGTCGTCGGACGCTGTGACGTGCTCGGCGTGCTCACCCCCGGCACGCACGGCTCGACGTTCGGCGGGAACCCGCTCGCGTGCGCGGTCGCGCTCGCCGTGGTGGACCTCCTGGCCCCGGGCGACGTCCAGGCCGCGGCGGCCGCGCGCGGGCGCGAGCTCGGCGCCGCGCTCGACGCCATGGCCGACGAGGGGCTCGTCACCGGCTACCGGCGGCTGGGCCTGTGGGCGGGGCTCGACGTCCCGCACGGCACCGGCCGGGCCGCGTGCGAGGCGATGCTGCGCGAGGGCGTGCTGGCCAAGGACACGCACGGCCGGACGCTGCGCCTGGCCCCGCCGCTGACCATCTCCCCCGCGGACCTCGCCGAGGCCCTCACCCGCACCACCACGGCCCTGCGCACCCTGTCCTGACCACCCCCACCCGCCCCGCCCGACCCCGCTGCTCGCCCGCGCTGCCCGGGCCGCACGCCGACGACCCCGTTGTTGCTCCGGGAATGGAGCGGCGGAGCCGGAGGAAGCGCGGGGTCGGCGGGGGTCGGGGCCGTCAGCGGAACAGGACCGCGCCGAACAGCCAGCCGCTCTGCGTCGCCGCGCCCACGTACATCGTCGACACGTCCGTGCGGCGCATCTGCTTGTCGTGACTCGGCGAGTGCGCCCACGCCTGGACCAGGTACGACGCGGTGCTCGTCCCCACGCAGCCGACGATGTTGTCGCCGCCCGAGTGCCAGATCCCGCCGCGCGTGCCCATGTCGAGCGCGTGCGACGTGAGCGAGCCGGACCGCGCGACACCGAGCTTCGGCAGCCCCAGCGACGCCCGGTAGGAGTTGATCGCGGCCCCGAGCGTCGACGCGCTCGCCTCACGCGCCCCGGACCCGCCCGTGCCCGAGCACACGAGCCCGCCCGCGGGGATCCCGCGCCGCACGGGCGCCGAGCCGGTCCCGGGCCCGGTGGTCGTCGTGCGCGGGGGCGCAGCCACGCGCTGGCGTGCGCGCTGGGCCGCCTCGGCGGCCTTGCGCTCGGCCTCGGCCGTCTGCCAGGCCTTCTCGCCGTCCTGCGCGGCCTTCTGCGGTGCGACGAGCCCGGCCCGCGCGGTGCGCAGCGCGTGCAGGCTCGCGGCGCCGTCGGCGGCCGTGGTGCGGGCCGTGTCGATGGCGCGCTGCAGCGCGCCGCGTGCGTCCGCGGGGGCGTGCGTCGTCGCCGCGAGGGCCGCGGTCGCGGTCTTCAGCGCGGCGGTCAGCGCGCCGGTCTCCGACGACCGCGCGTCCGTCCACGTCGCGACCTCCACGCGGGCGCCCGACGACGACGGCGCGTCGACCGCCGCCATGACGGCGTCCACGCGCGCTCGGGCCTCGGCTCGCGCGACGTCCTGGCGGTGCGCGCGGTCCTGCGCGACCCAGCCGCCGGTCGCGGTCGCGACGAGCGCGACGACGGCCGCTCCGGCGACGACGCGCAGCGCGCGCCGGTGCGCGGGCGGCGCGGTGACCGGCCGGTGCAGCACGTCCGCGACCTCCACGCCGCCGCGCGGGACACCGGCCGCACGCACCGCCCGCGGAGTGCGTTGCGGGGTGGCCTGGGGGTCGCCCCGCCGGGTGTCCTGGAGGTCGTCCTGCCGGGGCGCCTGGGGGTCGCCCTGCGGGGTGGCCTGCGGGGTGGCCTGCGGCGCGCCCTGGCGCTCGACCGCCGGCGCCGTGCGCGGCGTGACGAGACCCGTCGGCACCGGGCGGGCAGGGGTCGTCGAGCTCGGCGTCCCCGCTGGACGCTGGGTCGGGAGCGTCGGCGCGGGTGCACCCGTCCGCGCGGAGCGCGGCGTGGGACCGGGGTGGGGTGACGGCACAGCACGCTGGCGAGGCAGCACGGCGGGTGGTGCTGCCGCCGGCCGGGCGGCCGTCGCGCCGTCGGACGAGTCCTTCGCTGACGTGGGCTGGTTCACGCCGCCCCTCCCGTCGCATTCGTGCCAAACATCCTGCAATGGCATCGGCACGCCCGCCTCCCGACTGAAGCCTGCGCGGAACTCCCCGACCAGCCGCTCGCTCGTCGTCGGACCACCCGCGCCGCGTTCGCGGGATCATGGGCGCATGACCGACCCCCTCGACGCGGCGATCCTGCGCGTCCTCGCGGCCGACGCGCGTGCGACGTACGCCCAGATCGGCGCCCAGGTCTCGCTCTCCGCACCCGCGGTGAAGCGCCGCGTGGACCGCATGCGGGACGACGGCGTGATCCGTGGGTTCACGGTCCGGCTCGACCCCGCGGCGCTCGGGTGGCAGACCGAGGCGTTCGTCGAGATCTACTGCCAGGGCTCGACGAGCCCGGCGACCATGCGTGCGGCGGTCGAGCAGTACCCGGAGGTCGTGGCGGCGAGCACGGTGACGGGTGACGTGGACCTCGTCGTGCAGGTCCGGGCGCGGGACATGCGGCACCTCGAGCAGGTGGTGGAGCGGCTGGCGGCGGAGCCGTTCGTGTCACGCACGCGCTCGACGGTCGTGCTCTCCGCGCTGGTGCGCCGCCCGGACGTCACGCCCCTGTGAGGCCGCCGCGCCCCGGGGCCGGCGGCGGTGCGGGGTCAGCGGCTGTGCAGGGTCACCGGCGGTGCAGGGCCGGCGGCGGTGCGGGGTCGCACGTCCGCGCGGGTCAGGCGTCCGCGGGGTCGGTCGTCGGCTCGACGGGGTCGATGGGGTCGGCCGGGTCGGGCGTGGCGGACTCGTCGTCCAGGTCCTCGGCGCGGCTGCCCACGACCATCACGGGGCACGACGCGTGGTGCAGCACCGCCTGGCTCGTCGAGCCCAGGAGCAGCCCGCGGAACCCGCCACGGCCGCGGGACCCGAGCACCAGGAGGTCGCACGCGGTGGAGAACTCGGTGAGCAGCTCGGCGCCCGTGCCGTCGAGCGCGAACCGGCGCACCTCGACGCCGGTCCCGGCGACCGCGCGGTCGACGACCACGTTGAGCCCCTCGGTCATGTCCCCGAGCACCTGCTCGTGGTCGACGGTCGAGGGCAGCCACGCGAGCAGCCCGGTCATGGACCCGACGGGCACGCCCGACACCGCGGTGAGCTGCGCGCCCCACGCGCCCGCCTCGTCGATCGCGTAGCGCAGCGCGCGCTCGGCCTGCGGGGAGCCGTCGACGCCGACGACGATGCGGCGCACGGGCGGGACGGGCGGCACCTCGGAGTCCTCGGGGAGCTGGTGGCCCTGCGCGTCGCGCAGCGGCACGACGACGACGGGGCAGTACCCGTGCGCGGGCAGCGCGGAGGACACGGTGCCGAGCAGGCGGTCGGCGAACCCGCCGCGCCCGCGCGTCCCGACGACCGCGAGGCGCGCCTCGCGCGACAGCTCGACGAGCACGCCCGCGGCGTCGCCGGTGTGGACCTTGGCGGTGACCGGGACCCCGCGGTCGGCGACGCGCGCGGACGCCTCCGCGAGCACGGCCGCGGCACCCTCCTGGATCGCGGTGTCGTCGAGCGCGGCGTACCCGCCGTCGAGCGAGGCTGCCGCGAACGAGGGCAGCGCGTACGCGCACACGAGGTGCAGCCGCCAGCCGCGGCGCGCGGCCTCCTCGACCGCCCAGTCGAGCGCGTAGAGGCTGGCCGTCGACCCGTCGACCCCCACGAGGATCACGTCGTCGCGCGTCATGTGCCCTGCTCCTTCGCTGGTGCTGCCCGGGTGCCCTCCCTCAAGTCAACACCAAGCGTTCCTCAAGAGCGAGGCGCTCCCCTGCAGACCGCGTGACGTGCCGTCCGCGCCGCCGTCAGGCGACCGAGGCGTCCGCCCAGCCGAGCAGGTACGGCTCCCAGTCGGGCTGCCGCACGTGCACCGTGTGGCCGGCGAGCGGCCCGCGGGGTGCGCGCGGCGTGAACGGCAGCTCCCAGCCCAGCTCGGACAGCAGGCGGTCGGCCTTGCGGTGGTTGCACCGCGCGCACGCCGCGACGACGTTCTCCCACGCGTGCGGCCCGGACCGGCTGCGTGGCACGACGTGGTCGACCGTGTCGGCGCGTCCGGCGCAGTAGGCGCACCGTTCGTGGTCGCGTGCGAGGACCGCACGGCGCGTGATCGGCACGTGCGACCGGTGCGGGACGCGCACGTAGCGTTGCAGGCGCACGACCGACGGGGCGACGACGCTGAGCCGCTCGGAGTGCAGGACGGTCGCGCCCGGCCGCTCGACGACCGCCTTCTCCAGCAGGAGCAGGAGCACCGCGCGCCGCACGGGGACCACGCACAGCGGCTCGTAGGAGGCGTTGAGGACGAGCGTGCCGCTCACGGGCGCCCCCGTCGCCGGACGCGCACCTGCGCGCCCCCTGGTCCGTGTCCTGATGTGGCGACTGTCGGCGGCACGGCGCCCTCCCTGCGTGGTGGGACGGACCTGGCTGGCCCGTCCGAGGAGCTTCGGTGCGCGATCAGAGTAACCACACCTCCGGGTGCGGGGACACGACGAAGCCCCGGCGACACCAGGTGTCGCCGGGGCTTCGTGACGTGCGGGGCTGCTCAGCCGATGCGGATGAAGACCGGCGAGCTCTGCCAGATGGAGCGGAACTGGATCGTCTTGCCCGGGCGGGGCGAGTCGATCTGCTGGTTGCCGCCCGCGTAGATCCCGACGTGGCCGGGGCTCCAGATGATGTCGCCCGGCTTGGCGTCGGCGCGCGAGACCACGGTGCCCGCGTAGCGCATGCCGCTCGAGGTGCGGGGCAGCGAGACGCCGAGCTGGCGGTACACGTACGAGATGAAGCCCGAGCAGTCGAAGCCGCTGGGGGTCGAGCCGCCCGAGACGTACGGGACGCCGACGTAGCGCGCGGCGATCTCGAGGACCGCGTTGCCCGAGACGCTCTGCGGCACCGGGTTGTTCGCGACGCGCTGCGACGAGCGCGAGGGCGACTTCGTGACCGTGCGGGTCTCGACGACCGGCGGGGCCTTGGGCTTGGGGATCGACACCTTGAGCGCGGGGGCGTCGATCGTCCACGCGGCGTCGGCCGGGGCGCTGACGACGGCCTCGGTCTCGAGCAGCGCGCGGGCGGAGGCGGTGAGCGCCTCGGTGTCGACGGCGGCGAGCGCGCCCACGGAGGCGTCGTCCGACGTCGCGGCCAGAGCGGGGGTCGCGCCGAGCATCGAGACGACGAGGCCGCCGGAGGCGGCGACGACGGCCGAACGGCGACCGACGGTACCCATCTGCTCTGATGCGACCGCGGCCAGCTCGGTCAGCGGCGTCGAGGGCCGGCGTGCGGCCCGGTGACGTGCATTCGTCATGCGTGGTCTCCTAGCGCCTGCGAGGTCAGCTGTCGGGTTCGGGTGGGAGATCACCCGGCCTCGCCGCGGACCGGAGTCTGCGACGGGGCTTCACCCCAAGGACGCCGTAGCGCCCGAATGTGGGTCCCCCGCCCCTGCCGGCGGTTCGTGCGGACCTCTCGCGGCGGCAGGGCTAGGCGTTCCGCTCGAGGGCTTCGCAGAGGAGGGGTTCCGTGAAGCAGGTCGAACGTACATGAGGCTCCCGGAGATTGTCACGTTCCGATCACGACGAATCTGCGGGAGATTGGACGAGCGCCCAGGAGGCGCTCACCAGGTGGGGACGAACGTCCAGGCCAGGGGCCGTGGGAGCGTGGGTCACGGGACGTGACGCAGGTCACCCGTTGGGCGGACGTCTCACGATCCGACCATTTCGGACGCATGACCACATCACGCGCAGGTCACGACGCCCCGTGACGGCCCCGCCACGGGTGTCGCGGTGGGGAGCCCTCAGGCCCGTCCGACGAAGATGTGCCGCGCGACCTCGTCGGGCAGGTCGAGGACGACGTCCGCCCCCGGGACGCCCACGGTGACCACACCCGCGGCCTTCTCGACCGTGATCCGCGCACCCGGGACCACGCCCGCCGAGGCGAGCCGCGTCAGCAGCTCCACGTCGACCTGCAGCGGCTCGGCGATCCGTGCCACGACCGCGTTCCCGTCCGCCCCCGCGGTCGGCTGCGTGAGCGACTGGACGCCGTCGAGGAACGCGACCGGCGTCTGCTCCTCCCCGATCTCCGGCAGGCCCGGGATCGGGTTGCCGTACGGGTCGAAGTGCGGGTGGTCCAGCAGCGCCGCGAGGCGCTTCTCGACGCGCTCGCTCATCACGTGCTCCCAGCGGCACGCCTCCTCGTGGACGTACGGCCACTCGAGGCCGACGACGTCGGTGAGCAGCCGCTCCGCGAGGCGGTGCTTGCGCATGACGCGCACGGCCTTGGCGTAGCCGAGCTCGGTGAGCTCGAGGTGCCGGTCCCCGGTCACGACGACGAGACCGTCGCGCTCCATGCGCGCGACCGTCTGCGAGACGGTCGGACCCGAGTGGCCGAGACGCTCCGCGATCCGGGCGCGCAGGGGGGTGATGCCTTCCTCGGTGAGCTCGTAGACAGTCTTGAGGTACATCTCCGTCGTGTCGATCAGGTCGCTCACCGCGTTGCCTCCCAGGTCGCAACGGCCGCTGCGTCCTCGGCCGCAGTGACAGGGTAGTTGGTCCCACGGACGGTCCGACGGTTCTATCCTCGCGGGGTGCCCGAGAACACCGCCGCGAGCGGCGCGCCCACCGCCCTGACCATCCCCACGGACCTGCTGCCGCGCGACGGGCGGTTCGGGTCCGGGCCGTCGAAGATCCGCGCCGCGCAGGTCGAGGCGCTCGCGGCCTCGGGCTCCTCGCTCCTCGGCACGTCCCACCGGCAGGCGCCCGTGCGCCGGCTCGTCGGGCGCGTGCGCGCTGGTCTCGCGGAGCTGCTGTCGCTGCCCGACGGCTACGAGGTCGCCCTCGGGAACGGCGGTTCGACCCTGTTCTGGGACCTCGCCACGTTCTGCCTCGTCGAGAAGCGCGCCGCGCACGGCGTGTTCGGCGAGTTCGGCGCGAAGTTCGCGGCAGCTACGACGAGGGCGCCGTTCCTCGACGAGCCCGTCGTCACCCGGGCCGCACCCGGCTCGGTCGCCGTGCCCGCGCACGCGGACGGCGTCGACGTGTACGCCTGGCCGCAGAACGAGACGTCCACGGGCGCCGTCGCACCGGTGCGCCGCGTCGAGCGCTCGCGCGAGCAGGGCGCGCTCGTCGTGGTCGACGCGACCTCGGCCGCCGGCGGCGTGCCCGTGGACGTCGCGCAGACCGACGCCTACTACTTCGCACCGCAGAAGTCGTTCGCGTCCGACGGCGGACTGTGGCTCGCCGCGCTGTCGCCCGCGGCCGTCGAGCGGGCCGAGCGGCTCGAGCGTGACCGCTGGGTGCCCGAGAGCCTGTCCCTCACCGCCGCGGTGACCAACTCGCGCCTCGACCAGACCCTCAACACCCCGGCCATCGCGACGCTCCTGCTGCTCGCCGAGCAGGTCGACTGGATGCTCGCGGGCGGCGGGCTGGACTTCACGACGAGCCGCAGCGCGACCTCGTCGGGGCACGTGTACGCGTGGGCGGAGGCCCGCGACTGGGCGACCCCGTTCGTCGAGGACCCCGCGGTGCGCTCCCCCGTCGTCGCGACGGTGGACTTCGCACCCGAGGTCGAGGCGGCGACGATCGCGAAGGCGCTGCGCGCGCACGGGGTCGTCGACGTCGAGCCCTACCGCAAGCTCGGCCGCAACCAGCTGCGCATCGCCACCTACCCCGCGGTGGACCCGGACGACGTGCTCGCGCTCACCGCGTGCATCGACCACCTGGTCGACCAGCTCGTCTGAGCCGCCCGGGTACGACGAAGGTCGCCGACCCCCTCGTGGTCGGCGACCTTCGTCGTCGTGCGGGACCTGCCCCGCGTCAGGACTGCTGCACCCGGCGGCGGTGACGCATCGTCGCGACGAGCGCGGCCGCGCCGGCCAGCACCAGGCCGCCGCCGACGAGCGCCACGGGCAGCGCGTTGGAGCCGGTCGCCGACAGCACCGCGGACGGCACCGGCGGCTCCGCGGCGAGCACCGAGCTGCCCGGAGGGTTCGTCAGGCACTGCGGGCTCGACGGCGGGTACGCCACGGTCACGGTCGCCTCGGGGTTGACCTGGAACTTCACCTGCACGGACGGCCGCACCCAGTCGAACTCGTCGCCCTCGACCCAGGTGCCGTCCGCGAGCTGGCGCCAGCCGGGCCAGTCGACGCCCACGCCGTTCTTCTCGACCGCGCCCGGCCACAGCACCGTGCCGGACAGCGGCAGGTCGGACTGGACGACGTCCGCGCCGCTCGGGTTGACCCACGTGATCGTGACGGTCGTGTTGGGCGAGCCGATCGCCTCGACCGCGTACCGGAGCTTCGGCACGTCGTTGTCGCAGATCGGGCTCTTGGTCACCACGCGCAGCTCGCACGGCAGCGGGGGCGAGTAGTCGCCCTCCCCGTCGGCGACCGCGGCACCCTCGTCGACGAGGCAGCCGTAGCCGGGTGACGGCGACGGGTCGGTGACCGCGGAGGCCATGGACGGCGCGCCCACGGCGAGCCCGGCGATCAGGAGTGCGAGAAAGCTCCGCAGGAACGTGCGCATGAGGACGACCCACCGTCTGGAGAGTTCGGACGATTCGTACATTTCGGGACCATCCTCGCGCCCGGACGGCGCTGCTCCTAGCCGCAGATCGGGTGATTTCCCACGGGCTCCCATACCTGCGGCCCGTTTCGGACCCCACCTCGGACCCCGTCCGCGCAACCAGTTGCCCCCGTCACCGAGGCGCACTCCCCGCCCCGACGGGCCGATCCGCGCGAGGAACCGCGAGGAGCCGCGAGGTGCCGCGGGGGCGCCGGGGGTCAGGCCGCGGTGGCCTCGTCGGAGGCGTCCTGGGCGGCCGAGCGCTCGGCGCCCGCGACGCGCGCCCGCTCGTCGGGCACGCGTGCGGCCACACCCGACCCGTCGCGGTGCACGACCTCCAGGTGCGGGCGGTGCAGGTGGTAGCGGACCTCGACGTCCCACGCCCTGCGGGCCCAGAGCGCGGCGCCCGTGGAGACCAGCAGCGCGGTGATCGAGCCGATGCCGATCGACCACCGCGCGCCGAACGTCTCCCCGATCCAGCCCACCACGGGCGACCCGATGGGCGTCGCGCCGAGGAACACCATCATGTAGAGCGCCATGACGCGCCCACGCATCGCGGGCTCCGTGCTCATCTGGATGGTCGCGTTGGCGGCGGTCATCATCGTGAGCGACGCGAGCCCCACGGGGATGCACGCGATCGCGAAGGACAGGTACGTCGGCATGAGCGCCATGACGCCGGTCGTGATGCCGAACGCGAACGCGGACCCGATCACGAGGCGCACGCGCGGGCGCTCGCGCCGCGCGGCGAGCAGCGCGCCGGTGAGCGAGCCGATCGCGAGGACGGAGCCGAGGATCCCGTACTCCCCCGCGCCCTTGCCGAACTCGGTGCGCGCCATGAGCGCGCTCGTCAGCTGGAAGTTGAGGCCGAAGGTCGACACCACGCCGACGACGACCATGATCACGACGATGTCCGTGCGTCGCCGCACGTAGCGCAGCCCGGCACGGATCTGTCCCTTGCGGCCGCGCGGCGCGGTGGGCATGGCGTGCAGCTCGCCCAGCCGCATGCCGGTGAGCGCGAGGATCGTCGCGGCGAACGAGACCGCGTTGATGACGAACACCCACCCGGTGCCGACCCACGCGATGAGCAGGCCGGCGAGGCCGGGGCCGATGAGGCGCGCGGCGTTGAACGACGCGGAGTTGAGGCCCACCGCGTTGGACAGCTTGTCCGCGGGGACGAGCTGCCCGACGAACGTCTGGCGGACCGGGCCGTCGATCGCCGACACGCAGCCGAGCAGGCCGGCGAACACGTAGACGTGCCACAGCTGCGCGTTGCCGGACAGCACGAGCACGCCGAGCGCGGCGGCGAGGACGCCCTGGCCGATCTGCGTCGCGACGAGGAGCTTGCGCCGGTCGACGCGGTCCGCGAGCAGCCCGGCCCACGCCGAGAGGAACAGGGTGGGCGCGAACTGCAGCGCGGTGGTGATGCCGACCGCGACGCCGGACTCGTCGGACAGGTCGGTCAGGACCAGCCAGTCCTGGGCGACGCGCTGCATCCACGTGCCGACGTTCGCGACGAGCGCGCCGGCGAACCACAGCCGGTAGTTGAAGAACCTCAGGGAGTCGAACGTGCTCATGCCTCGGCGATCCTCCGCAGCAGCTCGGTCGCCTCGTCGAGGCGGCGGCGCTCGTCGGGCGTCATGGCCTCCAGCTGCGCCTCGAGCCACGCCGACCGCTTGCGCCGGGTCTCGGTGACCTCGGTGCGGCCGGCGTCGGTCAGGCTCACGACGACGACGCGGCCGTCCGTGGGGTGCGCGTCCTTGGCGACGAGGCCGGCCTCGGCGAGGCAGTTGACCGTGCGGGTCATGGACGGGGGCTGGATGCGCTCGAGGTCGGCGAGCTGGCCCGGCGTGAGCGGGCCGCGCTTCTCGAGGTGGACGAGCACGGAGTACTGCGGGTCGGACAGGTCGGCGGCGCCGCGCTCGGCGCGGATCCGACGGGCGGCCATGATCACGGTGCGGCGCAGCTCCGAGGCGAGGGCGTGGGCGTCGGAGGGCATGGTCGTGAGCATAACTCATTACCTGTAGTAATGACTCTGGGAAAAGGCCGTTCCGCGCCTCACACACGACGACGCCGCCCGCCCCCACCAGGGGACGAGCGGCGTCGTGAGTCCGTGCGGCGCGTACGCCGCCGGGTCAGGGGCGACCCAGCGCCCGGTACGTCCAGCCCGCGGCCCGCCAGCGCGCCGGGTCCAGCACGTTGCGGCCGTCGAGGATGTGCTTCGCGGCGACCACGTCCGCGAGCTTGTCCGGGTCGAGGTCCCGGTACTGCGCCCACTCCGTGCCGAGCAGCACCACGTCCGCGTCCCGCACCGCGTCGAGCACGTCGTCGGCGTAGTGCAGGTCCGGGCGAGCCGCCCGCGCGTTCTCGATGCCCTGCGGGTCTGTCACGACGACGTGCGCACCCGCCTTGTCGAGCATGTCCGCCACCGCGAGCGCCGGCGAGTCCCGGATGTCGTCGGAGTTCGGCTTGAACGTCGCGCCCAGCACCGCGACACGCTTGCCGACGAGCGTGCCCTCGCACACCTCGCGCGCGAGCTCGACCATGCGCTCGCGGCGCCGGCCGTTGATCGAGTCGACCTCACGCAGGAACGTCAGCGCCTGGTCGACCCCGAGTTCGCCGGCCCGCGCCATGAACGCCCGGATGTCCTTGGGCAGGCACCCGCCGCCGAAGCCGAGGCCCGCGTTGAGGAACTTGCGACCGATGCGCACGTCGTAGCCGATCGCGTCCGCGAGCTGCGTGACGTCACCGCCGGTCGCCTCGCACAGCTCGGCCATCGCGTTGATGAACGAGATCTTCGTCGCGAGGAACGAGTTCGCCGCGACCTTCACGAGCTGCGCCGTCGGGTAGTCCGTCACGACGAGCGGCGTGCCGTCCGACAGCGGCGTCGCGTACACCTCGTCGAGCAGCGCCTTCGCCGCCTCGCCCGCGGCGGTCACGACGCCCGCCTCGTCGGTCGGCAGGCCGTACACGAACCGGTCCGGGTGCAGCGTGTCCTCGACCGCGAAGCCCTCGCGAAGGAACTCCGGGTTCCAGATGAGCGTCGCGCCCGTGGGCGCGATCTGCTCCGCGAGCCGCTCCGCCGTGCCCACCGGCACCGTCGACTTGCCGACGACCACGTCGCCCGGCTGCAGGTGCGGCAGCAGCGACGTGACCGACGCGTCGACGTACCGCATGTCCGCGCGGAACTCGCCCTTCATCTGCGGGGTACCCACGCACACGAAGTGCACGCGCGCACCCGCGACCGCGGCGATGTCCGTGGAGAACGTCAGCCCGCCCGCGTCACCGGCCTCGAGCAGCAGCTCGGGCAGCCCCGGTTCGAAGAACGGCGCACGCCCCGCGCGCAGCGCGTCGATCTTGCGCTCGTCGACGTCGATCCCGACGACCTCGTGGCCGAGAGACGCCATGGCCGCGGCGTGCACCGCGCCCAGATACCCACAACCGATCACGCTGATGCGCACGACTTGCACTCCTGTTCCGAGGACGGTCTCACGAGGGTACCGGCCGCGTCCGGCCTACCCTCACACCCGTGGTCCCACCCGACTCGTCCGGCTCGCCCGGTCCCGGCCGCGCCGCGCGCACGCGCCGCGCGGTGCTGCTCGGCGCCCTCGCGTGCTGGGCGGCCGCCGTCGCGGTCGTCACCCTGCGACCCGCGGACGACCTCGACGACGAGCTCGGGGTGGTCCGGGACGTCTGCGCGTGGCTCGTCGCGCACGGGGTCCCGGTGTCGTTCGAGGTCGCCGAGGCGGTCGCGAACGTCGTGATGTTCGTGCCGCTCGGGGTGCTGCTCACGCTCCTCGTCGGCGACGCCACGACCCGCACCCCGCGTCCGCCCCGACGCGCGCACGTGCGGGTGGTCCTGCTGAGCACCGTCGTCGGGCTCGTCCTCTCGAGCGCGATCGAGCTCGCGCAGCGCACCTGGCTGCCCTCACGCGTCCCGACCGTCCAGGACGTCGTCATGAACACCCTCGGCGCGCTCGTCGGCGCCCTCGCCGTCGTCCTGCTCGACGCGCGCCGACGCGCGCGGCCGCACCCCCGCCGCCGACGCCGACGGGCCGGCTCCCCCGCAGGAGAACCGGCCCGTCGCCGAGACGTGCGACCCGAGGTCAGATCCCGAGCGCGTCCTTGATGGGACCGAGCACGAAGTACAGGACGAACAGCACCGCGGCACCCCACATGAGCGGGTGCACCTGGCGCCACTTGCCGAGCGCCGCCTTGATGACGACGAACGTGATGACACCCGCGCCCATCCCCGCCGTGATCGAGTACGCGAACGGCATGACGACGATCGTGAGGAACGCGGGGATCGCGATCTCGTAGTTCTTCCAGTCGATGCCGGACACCTGCATGACCATGAGGAAGCCGACGACGACCAGCGCCGGCGTGGCCGCCTCGAACGGCACCATGTCGACCAGCGGCGACAGGAACGTCGCGAGCAGGAACGCCACACCCGTCGTCACCGCGGCGAGACCCGTGCGCGCGCCGTCGCCGACGCCCGCGGCCGACTCGACGTAGCTCGTGTTCGACGAGACGCTCGCGGCACCACCGGCCGCCGCGGCGATCGAGTCGACGATGAGGATCTGCTTGGTGCGCGGCGGGTTGCCGTCCTCGTCGAGCAGCCCGGCCTCGTCACCGATCGCGACCATCGTGCCCATCGTGTCGAAGAAGTCCGCGAGCAGCAGCGAGAAGACCAGCAGGATCACGGCGAGCAGGCCGATCTTCTCGATCGACCCGAACAGCGAGAACTGACCGAGGAGCGAGAAGTCCGGCGTCTGGACCAGACCGTCCTCCGGGATCGCCGGCGAGTTGAGCCGCCAGCCCGTGGGGTTCTCCGCGTCGCCCTTGCCGATGTCCGCGACGGCCTCGAGGACCACGGCCAGGACCGTCGAGCCGAGGATCGCGATGAGGATCGCACCCTTGACCTTGCGGACCATGAGAACGATCGCGAGCAGCAGGCCGAACGCGAAGACCAGGAGCGGCCAGCTCGAGAGCGAACCACCGATGCCCAGCTCGGTCGGCGTCGCGAGGCTCGCCGGGATGCGGACGAAGCCCGAGTCGACCAGACCGATGAACGCGATGAACAGGCCGATGCCGACGGAGATCGCGGTCTTGAGCTCACGCGGGACGGCGCGGAACACCGCCTCACGGAAGCCGGTGAGGACCAGCGCCAGGATGATGAGGCCCTCGAGCACGACGATGCCCATCGCGTCGGCCCAGGTCATGCCCGGCAGCGCGGCGATCGAGAACGCGACGACGGCGTTCAGGCCGAGCCCGGCCGCGAGCGCCAGCGGGAAGTTCGCGACCACACCCATGAGGATCGAGAGCACACCGGCGACGAGCGCGGTGGTCGCGGCGATCGCCGTGAGGTTCGGCTCGTTGCCGCCGCCGAGGAAGTTGCCCTCGAAGCCGTTGTCCTGGACGGTGCCGATGATCAACGGGTTGAGGACGATGATGTAGGCCATCGTGAAGAACGTGACGAGACCGCCGCGGATCTCGGTGCCGATCGTGGAGCCACGCTCGGAGATCTTGAAGTAGCGGTCGATGGCGTTCTTGGGGGGAAGGACGCGGACGTCAGCCGCGGGAGGGGTCGAAGCCATGCGCGAAGTGTGGCAGAAGCATGTTTCTCCCGTGGACACTTCGTGTCACATGATGGGCCGCGCCACGGACCCCCTCACCGACGCCCGCTGGACGTGCCGCGCCGGGTGATCGGACATACTCAGTGGATGCGCGGCATCATCCTCGCGGGCGGCTCGGGAACCCGGCTGCACCCGATCACGCTCGGCGTCAGCAAGCAGCTCGTCCCCGTGTGGGACAAGCCGATGATCTACTACCCGCTCTCGACGCTGATGCTCGCCGGCATCCGCGACGTGCTGGTCATCACGACCCCCCACGACGCGGACCAGTTCCACCGCCTGCTGGGCGACGGCAGCCAGTTCGGCATCTCGATCTCGTACGCGGTGCAGGCGGAGCCGAACGGGCTCGCGCAGGCGTTCGTGATCGGCGCGGACTTCGTGGGCGACGAGAAGGTCGCGCTCGTGCTGGGCGACAACATCTTCTACGGCACCGGACTGGGCGACCAGCTGCTGCGGTTCTCCGACGTGGACGGCGCCGCGGTGTTCGCCTACCGGGTCGCCGACCCCACCGCGTACGGCGTCGTGGAGTTCGACGACGCGGGCCGCGCGCTGTCGATCGAGGAGAAGCCGGCCCGCCCCCGCTCGCCCTACGCGATCCCGGGTCTCTACTTCTACGACAACGACGTGGTCGCGATCGCCCGCGACCTCGAGCCCTCGGCGCGCGGCGAGTACGAGATCACCGACGTGAACCGCATCTACCTCGAGCGCGGCGCCCTGCAGGTCTCGGTGCTGCCCCGCGGCACCGCGTGGCTCGACACCGGCACGTTCGAGTCGCTGCTCGACGCGAGCGACTACGTCCGCGCGATCGAGCACCGCCAGGGTCTCAAGATCGGCGCCCCCGAGGAGGTCGCCTGGCGCCGAGGATTCCTCGACGACGACGGCCTGCGCTCACGCGCCGCCGCGCTCGGCAAGTCCGGTTACGGCGCCTACCTCCTGAGCCTCCTCGACTGACCGGCACCACCGCACCACCGCCCCGGCATCACACGCGGAGCCGCACCGACGCGCTCGGGCGCAGCTGGCCCGGTGGGTCCAGCGGGCTCGGTGGGTCCAGCGGGCTCGGTGGGCTCGGCGGGCGTGGTGGGCGTGGTGGGGAGTTGCGGGGTCGGCCGGTCCGGTCGCTGAACGTGTAGCGGGCACGCGTCGGCGTGCCCGGTCGTTCCGCCGACTCGGCTCGCCCCTGCCGCCCGACGGGCTCGCGCACCACCGTGAGGTCGAGCCGATGCACCTCGTGGTGGTGGAAGTCGCACAGCAGCAGGGCGTTCGCGAGGTCCGAGCGTCCACCGTCCCGGTGCCACCACGCGATGTGGTGCACCTGGCAGTACGCGGGCGCGACCGAGCAGCCGTTCCACGCGCACACCTGGTCCCGCACGACGACCGCTCGCCGCTGCGCCGGGGTGAACATCCGCCGGGTCCGCCCGACGTCGAGCGGCAGTCCCCGCTCGTCCATCACGACGCGCGTCATGGCGCAGTCGCACAGGGCAGCCGCGAGCTCGTGCGACGAGACCACCGTCCCGTCCTCGGCACGGGCGGGTTCGACCCGCCGCTCGACGGTCGCACCGGCGAGTTCGACCCGCCGCTCGACGGTCGCACCGGCGGGCTCGACCCGCCGCTCGGCCGCGGCCGCGGGCTCCACGCACCCCTCGGCCGCAGAGCCGCGGCGCGCGCCATCAGCCCGCACGCCTCCCGCCTCGACCGCGCCCCGGCGGCGCGCCTGCTCCCGCACCGCGTGCCACGTCGCGGCCGGCACGACCAGGCTCACGTGCGGCACGACCCCCGGCGTCACGACCTGAGCGCCGTCCGGCACATCCTCAGGCCCACCAGACGCGCCGGGCGCCCCGGTCACGGCATGCCCACCAGACACGGCAGGCGCACCGGGCGCGGCATACCCACCAGACACGGCAGGCGCACCAGACACGGCAGGCGCACCGGGCACGGCATACCCACCAGACACGGCAGGCGCACCGGGCACGGCAGGCGCACCGGGCACGGCAAGCGCACCGGGCACGGCAGGCGCACCGGGCGCGCCGGGCGCTGCGTCGAGCGCCGGTGGGGCGAGCGCTGTCGACGCACCCAGCGCGTGGCGCGCGAGGGCGGTGAGCGCGTCCGCACGCGCCTGCTCGGGAGCGCGGTCGTCGTCGGGCCGGTGGCCCGTGGCGTCGAGCGCCGCCTGCAGCGCGCGGCCGGCGAGCGGGTCGAGCCGACCGCGCAGGAACGTGCCGTCCGCGGCGTGCGTCAGGTGCAGGAAGCGCGCGCGGCGGGCGGCCTCCCGCGCGTCGTCGGCGCTCTGCTGGTCGTGCGTGGCGGCGAGCACCGCGAGGTCACGCGCGAACTGCCGCGCGTCCGCCCCGTCGGCGAGCTCGACCACGCGGCGCTGCCCCTCGGACGAGGTCAGGAACTCGTCGACCTGCGAGGACGCGGTGTCGAGCACACGGGCGAGCGCGTCGACGTGCGGCTCGAGCATGCGCCGCTCGTGGACCGCGTCACGGACGCCGTCCAGGCGGGTGAGGGCGTGCGCCGCACGTACCTGACGGTCGGCCTGACCGCGCGTGCCGGCGATGGCCTGCGCGCGCTGGTCGGCGAACTCCCGCTCGGCCCCCACGCGCGCCGCGGCGCGCTGCTGTGCGACCAGCACGGGCGCACGCACGCTGCTCACGAGCCCCGGCACCCTGTCGAGCGCCCCGAGGACCCGCGCCCGCTCGGCCCCCGTCCACCCCGCCGCGTCCCGCGTCGCGGCGGCGAGAGCCACGAGCTCCTCGACCACCGCCCCGAGCCGGTGGGCCACCTCGGCCCCACCGCACGCCACCGCGGAGCCCACGGCCGACCCGGCAACCGATCGAGCGCCCGATCCCACGACCGAGAGCGCCCCCTCGTCGCGCGGCGTCTCGAACATGTGTTCGATTCTACGCAACCAGGGCGATCCCGACAACCCCCGGCGACCGCCACGGGGGCGACCCGGGAACGCCTACCGCGCGTCCGGCCCCAAGGTCGCCACGAACGCCCGCACGTCCGCGACCGCCGGCAGCAGCCCACCCGCGCGCGCCTCCTCCAGCGTGGGCGCGGCGGCGTCCTTCTCGGACAGCACGTACTCCAGCGGCGACCCGTCGCGCCCCACCGTCGGCCAGGAGATCCCGATGGCCGGGTCGAGCGGGTGCACGCCGTGCTCACCGGTCGGGTTGTAGGGCGCGGAGCACAGGTACGCGACGGTCGAGCCGTCCTCGAGGGAGCAGAACGCATGCCCGAGCCCCTCGGAGATCAGCACGGCCTCGCGCGTCTCGTCGTCCAGGAGGACGGCGTCCCACGCACCGTAGGTGGGCGACCCGACGCGGATGTCGACGACCACGTCGAGCACCGCGCCGCGCACGCACGTCACGTACTTGGCCTGGCCGGGCGGCACGTCGGCGAAGTGGACGCCACGAAGCACGCCCGCGGCGGAGACGGAGAGGTTCGCCTGGCGCAGGTCGAACCGCCGCCCGGTGACCTGCTCGAGCTCGTCGGCCCGGAACCACTCGAGGAACGCCCCCCGCGCGTCGCCGAACACGCGCTGCGTGACGCGCCACGCACCCTCGACGGCCAGCGGCTCCATGCCCATCAGCTCTCCTCCTGCCCCAGGACGGCCGCGGCGGCCGCCTCCCACCGTCCGCGCCAGTCGCCGATCGGCGTGACGCCCGCGGCCTGCAGCCCGCGGTGCCCGAGGACGGAGTACGCGGGCCGCGGTGCGGGTCGCACGAACTTCTCGGACGTGGTGGGCGCGACGATCGCGGGGTCGAGGCCCGCGGCGGCGACGACGGCCTGCGCGAACCCGAACCACGTCGTCTCGCCCGACGAGGTCGCGTGGTACGTCCCGCGCGGGGCGCCGGCGGCGACGAGCCGCGCGACGACGTCGGCGACGTCGACCGTCCAGGTCGGCTGGCCGCGCTGGTCGTCGACGACGTCGAGCGCGCCGCGCTCCCGGGCGACGCGTGCGATCGTCCGAGGGAAGCTCGAGCCGTGCGCGCCGTAGAGCCACGCGGTGCGCACGACGAGGTGGTCGCCCCCGGACGCGGCGACGGCCCACTCGCCGGCGGCCTTGGTGCGGCCGTACGCGCCGCGGGGCGCCTGCGGCGCGTCCTCGTCGTACGGGGTGCTCGCCCGGCCGTCGAAGACGTAGTCGGTGGAGATCTGCACGAGGCGCACACCCGCGGACGCGGCGGCGCGGGCGAGCGTGGCAGGCCCGACGGCGTTCGTCGTGAATGCCTCGGCCTCGTGCGTCTCGGCGTCGTCGACGGCGGTGTAGGCGGCGCAGTTCACGACGACGTCGGCGCCGACGAGGGCGTCGGCGCACGCCTGCGGGGACGTGATGTCGAGCCCCGCACGGTCGAGCCCGACGACGTCGTCGTCGCCCTGGCGCAGCCGCGCGACGACGTCCCGCCCGAGCATCCCCGCCGCCCCGACCACGACCCAGCGCATTTGTCACCCTCTCGTCCGCCCGGGAGCACTCTAGGCGGTGGGTACATTTCCGACATGCGTCTTCTCGTCACCGGCGGCGCCGGGTTCATCGGGGCCAACTTCGTGCACCAGAGCGTCGCCGAGCACCCCGAGGTCGAGGTCACGGTGCTGGACAAGCTCACGTACGCCGGCAACCGGGCGTCGCTCGCGGGCCTGGGTGACGCGGTGACGCTGGTCGAGGGCGACGTCGCGGACGGTGCGCTGGTGGACGGGCTGGTGGCCGACGCGGACGCGGTCGTGCACTTCGCGGCCGAGTCGCACAACGACAACTCCCTGGCGGACCCGTGGCCGTTCGTCCAGACGAACCTCGTCGGCACGTACGCGCTGCTGGAGGCCGTCCGCAAGCACGACGTGCGCTACCACCACGTCTCGACCGACGAGGTCTACGGCGACCTCGAGCTCGACGACCCGCAGCGCTTCACGGAGCGGACGCCGTACAACCCCTCGTCGCCGTACTCGTCGACGAAGGCCGGCTCGGACCTGCTGGTGCGCGCGTGGGTGCGCTCGTTCGGGGTGCGGGCGACCATCTCGAACTGCTCGAACAACTACGGCCCGTTCCAGCACGTCGAGAAGTTCATCCCCCGCCAGGTCACGAACCTGATCGACGGCGTGCGGCCCAAGCTCTACGGAGCGGGCGCGAACGTGCGTGACTGGATCCACGTCGAGGACCACAACGCGGCGGTCTGGCGGATCCTCACGGACGGTCGGATCGGGCAGACGTACCTGATCGGCGCGGACGGCGAGCGCAGCAACCTCGAGGTGGTGCGCACGCTGTTGGAGATCTTCGGGCGGGACGCCGACGACTTCGACCACGTCACCGACCGCCCGGGCCATGACCTGCGCTACGCGATCGACTCGACGCTGCTGCGCACCGAGCTGGGCTGGTCGCCGCGGTACACGGACTTCCGCTCGGGCCTCGAGGCGACGGTGGCGTGGTACCGCGAGCACGAGGACTGGTGGCGTCCCGCGAAGGCCCGCGTGGAGGCCGCGTACGCGGTGACGGGCCAGGCCTGACACCCCGTCCGACGAGCGTGCCCGGGCACCCGGCGGCGACCGCATAGGCTGCGGGCGTGCCGATCGACCAGCCGCCCCCGCCTCCCGTGGAGGTCGACCTCGCGCGCGTGACCGTGGTCGGCTCGGCGCTGTGGCTGCTCGCGCTCGTCGTGACCGTGGTGCTCGCGCTCGTCGGGACCACGGGGTGGACGCCGGTGGCGGTGTGCGCGACGGGTCTCGCGCTCGGCGGCCTCGGGTACCGGTGGGCCGCGCGTCGACGCTGAGGCTCATGCCGGTGCGCTCGCGTGCCGATAGGTCCCGTAGCGACATCTTTGTCCGTTCGCGGCGCCCTCCGACGAGGGCGCCCTCGCTGGTCGACGACCGGCGTCCCGCGGCCACCGACGGCTCCGACGCTCGCGTCCGCGCGCGTCGGAGCCCACCACGCGAGAGAGCCTGATGCACGACGAGAACCCCGTGACGCCGACCGACGCGACGCCGGACGACACCCCGGACAGCGCCCCCGAAAGCGCCCCCGAAAGCGCCCCGGCCACCGAGCCCGCGGCTCCGCGGCGTGGGCGCCGCGGGCTGTGGTGGACGCTGGGGGTGTTGGGCGTGCTCGTCGTGCTGGCCGTGTGGGGGGCGTTCGACGCGCGTCGGACGTACACGGGTCTCGACGAGGCGGCGCGCGAGGTGCAGGCCGCGCGCGACCTGGCGCTGGACGGTGACGCGGCCGCGGCGCGCGGACCGGCGGACCGCGCGGCGCGTGCGGCGTCCGCGGCCGACGCCGCCGCGCACCGGTTGCCGTTGACGCTCGCGCAGGCGCTGCCGGTGATCGGCGACGACGTCTCGGCGGTGCGGTCGCTCGCGCGCACGGTCGACGACCTGGCGGGCGTCGCCATGCCGGGGGTGCTCGACGCGGTCGAGACGCTCGAGCCCGAGTCCCTCGTCAGCCCGCAGGGCCGGGTGGACGTCGAGGCGATCGCGCGCGTCGCGCCGGGCATCGTCGCGGCCGACGACGCGGTGCAGGCGGCCCGGGTCCGACTGGCGGGCCTGCGCGGCGGTGACTACGACGAGCGGGTCGTGGACGCGGTGACGCGACTGCAGGACGCGGTGGACTCGGTGAGCGGCAGCACGTCGGGTGCGGCACGCGCCGCGGCGCTCCTGCCCGCGATGCTCGGTGCGGACGGGCCGCGCGACTACCTGCTGCTGGTGCAGTCGAACGCGGAGCTGCGCGCGACGGGCGGCATCCCGGGCGCGGTGCTGCACCTGCACGCGCAGGACGGCCTGCTCACGGTGGTCGAGCAGCGTGGGGCGGGGCAGATCAACACGGCGGACGCGGCGCCCGTGCTGGCGCTCACGCCGCAGGAGCAGGAGATGTTCGGCGACCAGCTCGGCGTCTACATCCAGGACGTCACGCTGACGCCGCACTTCCCGCGCGCGGCCGAGCTCGCGCGCGCCATGTGGGAGCGCGCGACGGGCACGGCGGTGGACGGCGTGCTCGCGACGGACCCGGTGGCGCTGGGGCACCTCGTCGAGCGGGCGGGCCCGGTGACGACGCCGGACGGCACGCGCATCACGGGCGAGAACGCCGCACAGCTGCTGCTCAACGAGGTCTACCTGCGGATCACCGACCCGGTGAAGCAGGACGCGTTCTTCGCCGGTGCGGCCGGGGCGGTGTTCGACGGCCTCTTCGCGGGGTCGCCGACGTCGCTGCTCGAGGGCCTCTCGCAGTCGGTCGACGAGCGCCGGCTGCTGGTCTGGTCCGCGCACGACGACGAGCAGGCGCGGCTCGCGGGCACCCCGCTCGCGGGTGAGGTGACCGGCCGCGACGGCGAGTCCCCGGTGGTGGGCGTCTACCTCAACGACGGCTCGGGCGCGAAGATGTCGTGGTACCTCGACACGACGGTCGCAGCAGCGGTCGAGCGCTGCGAGGCGGACGGGTCGCGGGTCGTCGGCGTGGACCTGACGCTGACGAACACCGGCCCCGCGGGTGGCGCGGGGCTGCCCGCGTACGTCGTCGGCGAGCACCTCGACACCCCCGGGAACGTCCGGACGAACTACGACCTGTACGCGCCCGCGGGGGGCACGCTCGAGTCGGTGGAGATCGACGGGACGCCCGAGGAGATCTTCGAGTCGACGTACCTCGACCTGGACGTCGCGTCGTGGACGACCGAGCTGGCGCCGGGTGCGTCGACGACGATCCACGCGACGTTCACAGTCCCCGCGGACCTGCCCGGCGAGCTCCGGCTGAGCACGACCCCCACCGCGCACGACGTTCACCCGATCGTGGACGCCGAGTGCCCGACATGACCGACCCCGCCGTGACCGCCGTCACACCTCCAGGCGACGATCCCGCATCCTGAGCCGCGCGTTACGCCGATCGGGTGAGATCCCCGGGCAATTCTCGTGGTTTGCCCGAAGCGACTCAGGCCGACCCGTGGGATGACCGATCATCTAGGCGGTAGCCCAGTCCTTCGGGACCCGGGGGGCGGCCCGAATACGGAATGAGGACCACACACGTGCTCAAGAAGAAGACCCTTGCACTGACGCTGGCCGCGGCGCTCGCCGTCCCGGCCGCGCTCGCCATCCCGGCAGTCGCCGCAGGCAACGACACGACCCCGGCAGCTCCGGCCACCACGACCTCCGAGTCCGTCCTCACGACGGTCGCGGCGCCCTACCCGGCGACGGTCCGCACCACGACGAGCGCCTCCGCGGCCCCCGTCGTCTACGGCACCGGCTCGACCGTGTCCGTCACGGTCAAGGCCGCCACCGGCACGCCGACCGGCTACGTCAAGGTCAAGGTCGGCACCAAGACCTTCACCAAGGGCCTCACGAGCGGCAAGGCGACCGTGTCGCTCGGCAAGCTCAACAAGGGCACCTACTCGGCGTCGGTCACCTACACCCCGACCTCCGGCTCGGAGTTCAAGGGCTCGTCCACCGCTGTCGTCGTCAAGGTCACGGCCGGCAAGACGAGCGTCAAGATCGCCAACACCTCGATCGCCAAGGGCAAGTCGCCCGCCGTCTACGTCAAGGCGTCGCGCGACGGCAAGGCCACGGTGACGATCACCGGCCCCAACGGCTTCAAGGTCACCAAGACCATCGCCGTCAAGGGTGGCAAGCTCGCCAAGGCCGCGTTCACCTCGAAGGTCCGCGCGAGCGGCACCTACAAGGTCTCGGTGAAGTTCACGCCCACCAGCACGAACTACTCCGGCTCCACCGCCGCGGCCTCGGTCCGCGTGCGCTGACGACCTGAGCAGCACGACGAAGGGGCGGTCCACACGGACCGCCCCTTCGTCGTCCCTCCGCAGTACGGCGCTCGTCCCCCGAGGCCACGAGGGGACCTCTTCACCGGTCACCTCGGCAGCTGCTGTGCCGCCTCTCGCATGCTGTCGACGACACCCGGCACCAGGGCCGCGATCGCTGCCGCATCCTCGGCCTTGCGCGCCTCGACCCGCCGGTCCCCGCCCAGGACGGCCGGGTCGTCGAGCGCCGAGAACTGGGCAGGGCGGCGGAACACGCTCATGTAGTCGTCGTACTTGAAGCTCGGCTCGGCGTGCCCGCTGAACGACGTGAGCACGGCAGGGACACCCAGGGCGTGCGCGAACACCATCCCGTGGAGGCTGCTCGTCACGACGTACGAGGCACTTGCGATGCGGCGCACCATCTCGAGTGCGTTCGTGTTGGGCAGCAGGACGTCGAACCCCTGCGCTCGCAGCGCGGTGACCGCGCTGCGGCCGTCCGGCGATCCGAAGGTCCCGAAGTGTGGCACGACGGCGGGACGGGTGGAACGACTGATGCGTCCCACGTCGAGAGCCGCAACGGCCAGACCAGGGTCCCCGAGAACGGTCCCGGCCGGCAGGCCCAGCGTGTCCCGCGTGAGCGTCCCGCGCACGGAGCACACCGAGTCGGGCGAGACCTGCGCGAAGGACCACCGGCCCGAGCGGATGCCCGAGCCGAAGATCGTGGCTCCCCTCGCGCGCTTGCCGTAGATCTCGAGGATGGATCCCACTGCGAAGACGTCCGCACGGCTAGGTGAACGCCAACCGACCTTCTCGCCGGTCAGCTCTCGGATCACATACGGCGTGATCTCGTCACCGAAGTTGTAGACCCGGCCGGAGTTGCGTGACGCCATCACGGTCCACGCCCGGGCGTTCGAACGTGCCTCGGCCGCAAGGGTCCTGGCACTGCGAAGCGGCGACCACCAGTACACACCGATCATTGATGATTCCTCAGAAGATCCACAGGGCGATCACGCCCACGAACGAGAACACCGCTGTCCAGCAGCAGACGACCACCAGACCGCGAACGGGCGCGTACCGCCCGCAGGCGATGCCGAGCATCACCGCGACGACGACCTCGCGAGCGACCACGAGGCCGGCCGCCAGGGGCAGCGAGTGGGTGGCGGCCCAGGCGATCGGGAACGCCATGAGGACGCCGACCACACGCACCCACATGGCCCGGCCGACGCGACCGATCCGCTGCAGGAGCGCGGTCGTGTTCCAGGACGCCGCGGTACCGAAGCCGGACGCGGCGAAGAGCGGGACGACGAGGAGCGCTGGACGCCAGTCGGGGCTCAGCACGATCGCGAGCACCGCGGCGCCCGCGATCGACGCCACCGCCACCACGCCGACCAACGACGCGGAGCGCGCCATCGCACGGTTGACGGTCGACCTCAGGGCGTCGACGTCGTCGGCGCGGTCGACGCGGCCCAGGTCGGCACGCAGCACGGAGCTCGTCCCCTGCGCCGCAGCCTCGGCAAGGCTGCGGGAGACCTGCGAGGCGAAGGTGTAGAGCCCGAGGGTCGCTGCTCCCGCCCACGCACCGAGCGCGAGTCGGTCGACCTGGCCCTGACCCCACCCGAGCACCGCGTACCCCGAGGTCAACGCGTAGTCCCGCACCACGCCGGGCGCTTCGCCGGTGCGAGGCGCAGTCCGACGGCGACGCACCGCGCGCGTGGCGAGCAGCAGGGTGACGAGCTCGGCGACGGCGAGCTGGACGGCGCCGCCGAGGATGGACCTCGTCCAGAGCATGACCCCCAGCCCGACGACGAGGCCGACGATCGCGCCGACGCCCTGGCTGGAGGTGGCCTGCCGCCAGTGCCCTCGGGCCTGCAGCTCGACCATGGCCGGCATCGACAGGATCGCGAGACCCGGCACGACCAACATCGGGAGGAGCATCACGAACGACGCCTCGTCAGCCCCGGTGCCCAGCCGGGAGACGAGCACCAGGCCGACTGCCATCGCGAGCGCGGACCCCGGGACCGCGAGCCAGGCGAACCGGCGGACGAACCGGTCGGTCGCCCCCTGCGTCCAGTGCAGCAGGAGGGACTGGCGGGCGCCGACGTCGGTCATCGCCTGGACGAACGTCAGGACGACGATCCCCAGTGCGTAGACACCGACCTGGTCGGGACTGACCAGCGCGGCCAGCGCGACCGACGCGAGGGCGGTCGCTGCGCGTGGTGCGGTGCGTTCGACGAGCGCCCACAGGTGGCGCGTGTCCCTGCCCTTGAGCCTCGTGAGCACGTCAGGCACGCGCACCTCGCGCGTCCCGCACGGGCCCCGGCACGGCCCCCAGGATGTCCTGCGCGAGCCGGTTCCACGAGTACTCCCCAGCGGCGGCCGCGAGGCCCCTGCGCACGAGCGACGCGTAGAGCACGGGGTCCGTCAGGACCTCGACCAAGGCAGCCGTGATCCCGGCCGGCGAGAGGTCGCGCGCGACGTGGGCGGCACCCGTCTCCTCGGCCTGCTGCACGAGCCCACCGACGGGCGTGACGACGCACGGGACGCCGAGTCCCATCGCGAGCGCGATGACCCCGGACTGGCTCGCCTCGGTGTACGGGAGCACGACCACATCCAGCCGCGACACGAGCTCGGGCACCTCGTCCTCGGGGATCCACCGGGCGTCGAGGTCGACGTAGGGACTCTCGACGAGGTAGTCGGCGTCCGCGAGCGGGCCCGCACCGTGGACGTGGACGGGCTCCGACGGCATCGCCTCGGTCAGCAGCCGCCCCACCTCGGGGAGCAGCTCGAGGCCCTTGTAGGGCACGAGCCGCCCAAAGAACCCGACGCGCGCCGGGCCGTCGTGCCGGGTTCCCGCGCGGGTCGCGTCGGCGCCCGGTGCGGTGAAGGCCGGGTGCACGCTCTGCACGACCTCCTGGCCGGGCCGCGGGACGAGCTCGTCCGCGTCGGAGAGCGTGAGGACGACGTGCGCGCACCGCAGCTCGATGAACCGGTTGAGCCGACGGATGAGGTTCTCATCGCCCGTGTGCAGCCTGACGTCGTGGATGATCGCGACGTACGTCCCGTGGCGCCGGGCGACGACCGGCACCAGGAGGGACTGGTGCAGATGCTCCATCGTGCCGATCACGACGGGGTCGAGCGATCCCTTCAGCGCGCGATGGAGCCGGTAGGCGTTCCACACCGAACGCGGGAGGGTGAGCACCACCCCGAGAAGCGTCCGGTACGTGCGCACGACGATCGCTCGCGCGCCAGGGGGGAACCGGTCGGCCCCCTCCGCCTCCCGGTTGTAGGAGACGGTCGTGCGGTGTCCGGCGTCGACGAACGCCGAGGTCAGGTCGCGCAGGAAGAGCGGACCGGCGCCGGTCCTGCCCCAGTGGACCAGGAAGACGTCCCGCGAGGGCTGGCCACCCGTCACGGCGTCACCTCCAGGAGGCGGGTGGTCGCGACCGTGATCCGTTCGAACGCCCGACGAGCGCTGTGGTGGTCCGTCGCGTGTGCGCGGATCGCGCTCTGCTCGGGGAACCGGATCTCGCCTCGACCGACCCCCGCGAGGGTCCTGGTCAGGCCCTCGACGTCGCCCGGGGCGAGCGCGGCGCCGTTGCGGCCGATCGTCGCCGCGAGACCACCGACGTCGAACCCGACGACGGGTCGACCCATGGACATCGCCTCCAGCGGGACGAGCGCGGCGCCCTCCCATCGCGAGGGGGCGACGACGACGTCAGCGGCCGCGTACCAGTCCCGCGGGTCCTCGCAGCCCGTCACGAAGACGATCTGCCCCTCGCCGCTGTCGCGTGCCAGGGCGCGAAGGTCGGCCTCGTCGGGCCCGGCGCCGACGAGGACCAGTCGAGCGGCGGGGTTCCGCCCGAAGGCCGCCTGCCAGGCCTGGACGAGGAGGTCCTGCCCCTTCTGACGAGCGAGCCGACCCACGCAGAGCGACACGTGGTCCGACGCATCGAGCCTGACCGCTGCGCGAGCGCGTCCCTTGTCGCGCGGGGCGAACCGCTCGGTGTCCACGCCGTTGGGGACGGTGATGGCACGCACCACCCCGAGGCGCTCGGCGTGGCTGCGCTCCGCGTCGCTCAGGCAGATCGTCAGGTCGGTCCACCGTCGTGCGCCTCGTTCCCACGTGCGGATCGCGCTCGCGACCGGCTCGGCGGCGGCCCAGTCGCCCCAGGCGTGCGGCTCGAAGACCGTCCTGACCCGGCCGCGCAGCGCCAAGCGTCCGGCCAGTCCCGCCTTCGTGCTGTGCAGGTGCACGACGTCGGGGTCGACCTCGCGCACGACGCGCGCAAGGTCGAAGGCCTCGCGCAGGACCGCAGGGCCGGGGTTCCGGGCCGCCGCCCACGGACGATGGGGGATGCGCCGGAGCTCGAGCTCGCGAGAGAGGTAGGAGCCACCCGGGCAGGCGACCGCCACCTCCAGGCCGGCCTCGGCCTGGTGGTAGGCAAGGTCTCTCACCACGTTGGCGACGCCCGCCTCTACCGGCTGGGACACGTGCAGAACTCGCATCTTGCTCAGAAATCTCCGTACTGATGGGTTCGAACCGCGGCCGGCGTCGATGCGCTCGGCACGTGCGCGAGGCGGGGTCGCGGGCGGTGCGCGTCGAGGGGTGCGGTCGGGGCGGTGTCCGCCGCCGCCGCGACGAGGGCGCGCTGCTCCCGCAGGCTCGGCACCCCGGCCGCCAGTGCGGCGCACGCGAAGGCGATCAGCTCGCCGACCGGGTACCGCAGCGTGCCCCAGCCCGACCAGCTCACGAGGGCGACCGCGAGGACGAGGAGCAGCAGCGCCCGCGCCTGCGCGACGTGCCCCGCGCGCAGACGCATCGCACCGAGGGTCTTCACGAGGGCGACGAGAAGAGGGACTAGCGCCAGGACGCAGCCGACGAGGCCGAACTCAGCCAGCGCCAGCACGAACGCGTTGTGAACGGGATAGCCCGTGATTGCCACGATGACCTCGCGTGCCTGAGCGGTCGGGACGAAGTTGTTCGGGCCAAGCCCTGTCCATCGGGCCGCGGCGAACTCCCGTAGGCCCGCGGCGAGCAGCTCCGGCCGGTCGCCGCCCTCCGGGTCGCGGACGAAGCGCGTGACAACGACAGGAATGTACGGCGCGGCGGCGATGGCCACGACGAACGCGATCGCATAGCGCCGCCCTCGTCCGCCCTTCGTCCTGTCGATCGCCACCCACCCGAGCACCAGCAGCAGGATGCCCGCGATATTGGCGCGGCTCTGGGTCGGCATCGTCATCGCGACGCAGAGCACGACGCCCAGGTACGCGAGCCGACGGGTGCGAGGCTCGGGCGACTCGGACTGCGGCAGCAGCATCGCGGTCAGTGGGAGCGCCAACTTGCCCACGGTCGCGGGGTGGCCGAACAACCCGCTGGCCCGCGATCCGTAGTCCTCGGCCCCGGCGCCCTGCACCACCTGCAGCAGCACGGACGCCGCGAGCACCGCGACGACCACGACGACGACCTTCACTCCGAACGCAGTGCGCATCACGCCCGCGAACCCGGTGCCAGCCACCCAGGCGAGGGCGATGAGCCCGACCTGTGCTGCACCGGAGAGCAACGGGCCGGCACCGTCCCACAGACCGGTGAGCCCGGCGGCTACGTAGAGGAGGAACGGGATCACGAGAAGTAGCTGTCGGCGCGCCTCGGGCCGTCCGAGTGCCACCACGGCCGCGAGGGGAACCAGCACGGTGAACGTTGCGACCGCTGGAGCGGGATAGGAGATTCCGACCAGGTACTGCTCGTCCGGGCTGCCCCCGCCCCACAGTCGGGCAGGGGCGACCGTCAGGGAGACGAGCAGTGCGGCGCACACTGCCCGACGTACGCCCCAGATCGGGACGACCGTGACTCCGACGAGGCATGCGGCCGCCGCCAGGAGGATCAGCACGCGATCATCCGATCAGTCCCGCACTGTGCCTCATCCATCCCTCTCCCGCCCCCTCGACAGTCCTAGCGTCGCGCGTGGAACGCTGGCGCGCACACACAGTCCACGAGTCATCGAGTCGAGTCGGTGTCGAGCACAGCCCGGACCGTGCGCAGCAGGATCGCGAGGTCGCCGACCATCGACCAGTTCTCGACGTAGCGCACATCGAGGCGGATCGACTCCTCGGGGGTCAGGCAGGAGCGGCCCGAGACCTGCCAGAGGCCCGTGAGGCCGGGCTTGACGCGCAGGCGCCGGTGCGCGGCGCGGTCGTAGAGGTCGACCTCGGCCTGGATCTGGGGGCGCGGGCCGACGAGGCTCATCTCGCCGCGAAGGACGTTGAACAGCTGCGGGAGCTCGTCGATGGAGTAGCGGCGGATGAACCGGCCGATGGGCGTGACGCGCGGGTCGTTGACGGGCTTGTAGAACATGCCGACCTCGCGGCCCTCGGCGGCGAGCACCTCGGCGAGGCGCTTGTCGGCGTCGACGACCATGGAGCGGAACTTGAGCATCGGGAACGGCTTGCCGTCCTTGCCGATGCGCTCCTGGCGGTAGAGCACGGGTCCGGGGCTGGTGACCTTGATGACGGCGGCGACGCCGAGCAGCACGGGCGACAGGAGCAGGGTGATGAGGCCGGTGCCGAGGAAGTCGAAGACGTTCTTGAGGACGTAGCGCCACCCGGTGAACCGGGGCTCGTCGACGAACGCCCACTGCAGGCCGCTGACGGGCTGGACGGTCATGCGGGGGCCGGCGACGTCGACGAGCGCGAGGGACAGGGCGAGGTCGATGCCGGTGCCCTCGAGGTCCCATCCGATCTGGCGGACGGTCTGGGAGGTGACGGCGTCGGAGCCGAGCACCAGGACCATGCGCGCGCCGGTGGTCTCGGCGACGAGGCGCACGTCGTCGAGACCGCCGAGCACGGGCACGCCGGCGACGTCCTCGTCGGGCTCGACGGCGCCGTGCGGGACGCACGCGGCGACGACGCGGTACCCGCTGGCGGCGCCGTCACCGAGCATCTGGGGGAAGTGGGCGACCTTCTCGCGGGGGCCGACGACGACGACGTCCTGCAGGCCACGGCCCTGGGCGCGCGCCCGGTGCAGGTAGCGGCGGGCGACGGCGCGCCACGTGAGCAGGAGCGCGAGGCCGAGGGGTGCGGCGATGGCGAGGTAGGTGCGGGCGACGTCGGCGTGCACGAGGAACGCGACGACGGCGACGACGGCGAACACGCGCCACGTGGCGCTCCACACGCGCTGGTACTCCGCGGCGCCCTGGCCGAGCACGCGGCGGTCGCGGGAGCGGCCGACGGTGAGCGCGGCGGTCCAGGCGCCGGCGATCAGGAGCGACGCGGTCAGGTAGGACACGTCGAGGTCGCCGGACACGCTCTGGTCGCCCTCGAAGCCGATCCGCAGCGCCCACGCGGTGACGACGGCGGCGATCACGCAGACGACGTCGCCGCCGACGAGCGCGCGGTGCAGGCGGCGCCCGAGGCCGAGCGACCTGACCTGCGCGGATGGGCGGGTGGACGCGTGGGTGGACGCCTGGGCCGCCGGTGCTGTCCGGACCTCGGACGGCCGCGCGCGGTTGGTCTCGATCGACATGCTTCCCCCTGCAGAACTGTCGCGCTGGATTGACTCGGGCATCGGCATGACCCGCCGCCAAGTTGAGGAGGAATCCGGAACTTCGGACGTGATGCGCGCCACGCCGTGCGCTCACCAGGCGCGATGCGCACCGCGTCACGGACGGGTGATATGGGTCATACGCCGGAAGATGGATGTCCGATTCGCTCAAGCCCGCCACCCGATCGGACGATAGGAGACCAGATCCCCGCCGCCCCCGCCCGGACCACCGGTGCGACAATCGAGCGCATACCCAGACGACATCTCGGGAGAAACCCCCAGTGGAACTGCACGACTACCTCGGCATCCTGCGCAAGCGGTGGCTCTCGATCCTGCTCATCACGGTCGTCGCCGCCGGCGCGGCGCTCGGGCTCTCGCTCGCGACGACCCCGCAGTACACCGCGTCCACGCAGCTGTACGTGTCCGTGCAGGGCGGGGCGACGAGCAGCGACCTGCTGCAGGGCTCGAACTACTCCCGCCAGCAGGTGACGTCCTACACGCAGCTCGTGAAGAGCCCGCTGGTCCTGGGTCCCGCGATCGACGAGCTGGGGCTCGACGTGACGCCGGCGGACCTGGCGACGCGCGTGAGCGCCAACTCCCCCCTGAACACCTCGCTCATCAACATCCAGGTCACGGACGTGGAGCCGGCGGTCGCCGCCGCGATCGCGGACACGGTGGCCACGGAGTTCTCCGCGGTGATCGACGAGCTGGAGACCCCGTCCGACGGCGGGGTGTCGTCGGTGAAGGTCTCGACCGTCCGGCCGGCCGCGGCGCCGCAGTCCCCGTCGTCGCCGAACCTCAAGCTGAACGTCGCGCTCGGCCTGCTCGTGGGGCTGGCGATCGGCGTGGGCGTCGCGGTGCTGCGCGCGGTGCTCGACACGCGCATCCGCACGGCGCAGGACGTCGCGCAGGTCACGGACGCCGCGGTGATCGCGACCATCGGGTTCGACGACGACGCCGACGCGCACCCGCTGATCGTGCACAGCTCGCCGCAGTCGGAGCGTGCCGAGGCGTTGCGCCGCCTGCGCACCAACCTGCAGTTCCTCGACCTCGCGGACCGGCCGCGCTCGATCGTCCTGACCTCGTCGGTCCCGGGTGAGGGCAAGTCCACCACCGCGATCAACCTCGCGATCACGCTCGCGGACGCCGGTGCGCGGGTCGCGCTCGTGGACGCGGACCTGCGCCGCCCGTCGGTCGCGAAGTACATGGGTCTCGAGGGCGCGGCGGGGCTGACGACGGTGCTGATCGGCCAGGCCGACGTCGCCGACGTCGTCCAGCCGTGGGGTGTGGCCGACCTGCACGTGCTGACGTCCGGCATGGTCCCGCCGAACCCGTCGGAGCTGCTGGGCTCCGCGGCGATGGCACGTCTGCTCGACGAGCTCACGGCGCAGTACGACCACGTGATCATCGACGCTCCCCCGCTGCTGCCCGTCACGGACGCCGCGATCCTCGCGAAGATCTCGGGCGGTGCGCTCGTCATCGCCGGTGCGCAGAAGATCCACCGCGACCAGCTGCGCGAGTCGATGGGCTCGCTCGAGACGGTCGGTGCGCGCGTGCTGGGCGTGGTGGTCAACGGCCAGAAGCGCGCGGTCGGTGACGCGTACTCGTACTACCACTACCGCTCGGACCACTCGTCGGTCAGCCCGCTGCCGACCGCGGGCCGCGACCAGGCCCCGGCGGGCGAGCAGCGCGTGGACGACGAGGCGGGCGCGGCGCGCGCGAAGCACTCGGCCTGACCTCGGTACGCACCGGCGCCGCCGTCCCCTCCCGGGGCGGCGGCGTCAGTCGTCGAGGGCGACGTCCAGCGTGACCTGCGCGGCGCGCTCGTCGTCGACGAGCACCGCCTCCACCGCGTAGCGCAGGTCCCAGCGGCCCGCGGCCTGCGCGAGCGCCGCCGCGAGCCCGGCGAGGGTGGTGGCGTGCACCCGCACCTCGTCGCCCGCGGTGTCGACCCACCACGCGACGCTCACGTGGTCGACGCGCAGGTCCTCGTGCTCGCACCAGTGCTCGGGCGCGCCCGGCAGGACGTCCCGCACCGCGCGGGGCACGCGCGCCCGCAGCCCGTCGTCACGCGTCACGACGCCCGCCGCGAGCTCGGACACGCGCGGCAGGTCGAGCGCGCGGGACAGCCGCAGCGCGTCGGCGTCGTCACGCGCCGGGACGAGGGCCGCGACGTCGGTCCGCTGACGCCACATGGGGCTCGGTGCGACGGCCGCGTCGTGCGCCGCGACGACGAGCACGCGTCCCGGTCCGACGACCGCCGGGACCCGCTCGGGCGGCTCGTCGGGCTCCGCGTGCCGCCACACGAGCGCCGCGGCGCGCGCCGGGACCTGCGCACCCACGGCCCACGCGTCCAGCACGTCCGCCCACGCGGCGGGCGTGACGTCCCGCGGGTCGCTCACACCGCCGAGCGCGCGCTGCACCGCCACGTCGAGGTGCGCCACGGCGGGCGGCGCCGCGGGCAGCAGCGCCCGCAGCGGGCCGTCGCCGACGACGAACGGGCCCTCGACCCCGAGCGGCCCCCGCTCGCGCAGCCACCACGCGGTGTAGGACGCGGCGCTCGCGCCGTGCTCCCCGCGCACCGGCTCCAGCACCGCGCGGCGCAGGTCCGGCTCCTCGCACAGCTGCGTGAGCACCTGCGGCCACGCCTCGGTGGCCACCGCGTCGAGGTCCGCCACCGCCGTCACGTCGCCCACGTACGCGCCGGGGCCCAGCACGTCCGCCAGGTGCTCGAGGTACTGCGGCCAGGCGTCGAGCGCCTGCGCCGTGAGCGCGCCCGGCGCGTCCGGCACGGGCTCCTCGTCGGCCACGACGTCCGGTACCCGCACCGTCACGAGCCCCTCGCGCACCCCCGCCGCGACCAGCGTCATGGCACCCCAGCGCTCGACCTGCTCGCTCGCCACCGGCGCCAGGACACGCGCGTCGAGCACCCGGTGCGCGGGCGAGCCCGGCAGCACCAGCCCGTCCGCGGGCGCCGGCTCCCCGCCAGCGGCGGTCAGGGGCAGCAGCGCGAGCCACTCCCGCACGTCGTCGGGCAGTGCGTCCGCGGCACCCGTCGTCGCCGACCAGCGCGCCGGGTCGCGCGGCGGGAGGTGCGCCGCGACGAGCGTGAGCACCGTCGTCGTGAGGTCCGGCTCGTCGGGGTCGTCGTCCTCGTCCCACGCGAGCACCGCGGCGCGCACGGGCGGCAGCCGCAGGAGCCCGACCGCGTCGGGGCACTGCGCGCCGAGCCGCTCGAGCAGCGGGTGCGCCACGGCGGGGTCGACCACGCGCACGCCCCACCGCGCGAGCGTGCCGAGCACGGGCGTCACGGCCTCGGTGAGCGGACCCGCGAGCACCAGCGCGCCCCGCACGCCACGCACCACGCGCCCGTCCGCGAGCGGCACCGGCAGGTTCGCGAGCGCCTCGACCCCCGCCGGGTCACCCGCCGCGAGCTCGCCGAGCGCCGTGTAGAGCCCGCGCCAGTCGTCGTCCGCCGCCGGGAGCTCCTCCACCACGTCCGCGAGCGTGCGGACCTCGACACCCACCGCGCGCGCCTGCGCGTGCCGTCCCGCGGGCACGACGACGAGCGCACCCACGCGCCGCCCCACCGCGGCGAGCGCCTCGGGCGGGCCGGCCCCCACCACGGCCACGGCGTGCCGCGGCGCGACGCGCTCCGGCGAGCCGGCCGCGGTGAGCACCGGTGCGGCGGCCAGCGCGTCGAGCAGCAGCGGACGCAGCACCGCGTCCAGCGGGCCCGCGGGCAACGCCGTGGGCACCAGCGTGAGCGGGTCCACGCCGTGCTCCGCGAGCTCGAGCGCCAGGTCCGCGTACACGTCCGCGGCGTGCCGCAGCACCCGGTCCGTGAGCGGGCCGGTGGCGACGTGCCGCCGCGTCGGGTCGAGCGGCAGCGTCGCGACGAGCAGCGCCGGCACGTCGAGCGGCTCGTCCGTGGGCGTGGGCGCGTGCACCGTCCGGGGCCCCGCCGCGCCCGCGGCCGCGACCGCGAACGGGTCCGCGCCCTCGCGCGGCACCGCCGCCGAGCGCGGCAGCGCCCACGTCACGCGCCAGCGCGTCGCGTCACGCTCCTCGACCGGCCGGCCCGCGAGCACGTCCCGCGGCACGTCCCCCTCCGCCGCCGCGACGAACCACCGTGCCGCGACGTCCGCGATCCGCCGGGGCCCGCCGTCGGACGTCTCGTCCTCGACGACGACCTCCGTGAGGCCGGGCAGCGCTAGCAGCAACGCGTCGTCCACGGCGTGCAGCAGCGCGCGCACCTCGTCCGCCGCGACCTCGTCGCGCAGCAGCAGCACCACCGCCGTGTCGAAGCCCTCGGGTGCGCGTCCCTGCGCCGCGAACGGCAGCCGCAGTGCCGGCAGCGACCCGTCGCGCCGCACGAGCTCCTGCGCCAGCGACGGGACCTCCGCCGCGAGCGTCGCCAGCTCGGTGGCCGCGTCCCGCAGCGAGAACCGCACCGCGCCCGACGACGAGAGCACCGAGATCTCGTCGGACACCGCGCGCACCGCCGCGAACCCGACCCCGAACCGTCCGACGACCCCCGCGTGGCCACGCTTCGCGGACGCGCGCATCGACGCGAGCGCCGCGACGCCCTCCTCGTCGAGAGGTGCGCCCGTGTTCGCCGCGACGAGCGTGGTGCCCTCGTCCGTGCGGGTCAGCCGCAGCAGCAGCCGCCCGGGCACGCCCGCGCGCACCGCCGCGTCGGCCGCGTTCTGGGCGAGCTCGACGACCACGCGGTCGCGGTAGTAGCCGCGCGCGTGGTCCTCCTCGACGTTCGCGTCCTCGCGCAGCCGCGCCGGGGACGTGCGCCACGCGGTCAGGACCGCCGCACGCAGCGCGGCGGTGCCGAACGCGTCCGGGCTCACCGCTCCAGTTCGGGCTGGTCGGCCGTCACCGGCTGGTCCGGGTGGTCCGGGTGGTCCGGCACCGGCTCGGTCGCGTCGGCCCCCTCGACGACGACCTGCGGCTCGTCGGGCGTCGCCGCCTCGTCCGCCTCGGGCGGCGCGGCCGCCGGGACGAGCTCGACGCGCATCTCGTCGATCAGCGGGTCCGGCGCGGGCCAGTCGCTCGCGACGGGCTCGACGTCGGTCTCCGAGTGCGCACCGCACCCGTGGTCGAGCGAGACGACCTTGCCGTCGTCGGGCGACCACGCGTTCGCGCACACCCCGAACACGGTGCCCAGCGCACCCTGCAGCGGCACCAGGAACCCGCACGACCAGCACGCGCCCGACGACGCGAGGGAACCCGCGCTCGTCGGACCGCGCGACCCGCGGTACCAGCGCTCGGCCGCCTCGTCACGGCCCTGCGGCGAGAGCACCCGCACACGCGCGAGCGCCAGCTCGTCGATCGCGACCTCGTCGAGCTCCGGGTCGCCCGAGGGCGTCCAGCCGGGCTCCAGGCGCGGGTCGTCCGCACGGAACGGCAGCACGTCACCCGGGCCGATGTCCCCCGGGCGCAGCCGCTGCGACCACGGGACCCACGGCTGGCCGAGGATCGCGTCCGGCCCCGGCAGCAGCTCCGCCTCGCAGACCGTCGCGGTGCGGCCGCGCGGCACACGCGCGACCGTGACCGTCCACTCCCACCCGCGGTAGCCGCGCGCGAGGCACGCGAACCGGTGCGAGACGAGGCGCTCGCCCTCGACGACCACGCCCAGGTGCTCACCCACGTCCGACGCGTCGGACGCGATCTCGACCGCGACCTCGCGCGCGAGGTCCACCGCCGAGCCGAGCACGGCGTCACGGGTCCTCGTGGCGGTCGCCACCCTCAGCCCTCGAGCTCGTCGGCGACGGCGCGCAGCGCCTGCGCGTACGCCTTGCCGCGCGACGGGTCCGGGTACCGACCGCGACGCAGGTCACCGCCGACCCGGTCGAGCACCTTGATGAGGTCCTCGACCACGACCACCATCTCGTCGGGCTTGCGGCGCTGCACCTTGGCGACCGACGGGATCGGGTCCAGGAGCTTGACGGACAGCGCCTGCGGGCCGCGCTTGCCGTCAGCCACGCCGAAGTCCACCTTGGCGCCCGGCTTGGGCGCGGTCACGCCCGCGGGCAGCGCCGACGCGTGCAGGAAGACCTCGCCGCCGTCGTCGGACGCGATGAAGCCGAACCCTCGCTCGGTGTCGAACCACTTGACCTTGCCGGTAGGCACGGCAGACCCCTGTCGTGAGAAGAACTACGTCGAGGCAAGGCTACCGGGCCGGGCACGTCCTTTCGTGCCGGGCCACCGTCCGCCGTGCGACGATCGCCGGGATGAGCCGGCAGACACCGACCCGACCCGGGCTCGCCGTGCTCGTCGCGGCCGTCCTGGTCGCGGCGCTGCTCGCGGGGGCCGCGGTGCTCGTCGCACGCCGCGACACCGGTCCGGCCGCGCCGTCGTCGGACCCCGCCCCCTCGCGTCCCGCCCCCTCGTCGTACGCGGACGTCGACCCCGACGCCTACGCCGCCGAGCTGCTCGCGGCGGCGCGCGCCGCGCACGTCGCGGCCGGGCTGCCCGCGTGGCAGGACGCGCCGTGCGTCGGCGACCTCGCCCGCGACCGAGCGCTAGCGCTCATCGGCGCCGAGCTCACGCACGCCCCGCTCGAGGACGTGCTCACCGCGTGCGCGCCGCTCACCACCGCCGCCGAGAACCTCAGCCGCGGAGCGGCACCCGCCGCCGACGTCGTCGCCGCGTGGGACCGCTCGCCCGGCCACCGCGCCAACCTCGAGGACCCCGCCCTCACCGGCGCCCGCGCCGGGTGCGTGCACGACGGCGACCTGCTCGTCTGCGCAGTCGTGCTCGTCGGCCCCTGACCTGCACCGACGCCACCCACGAGGGACGCCGGACGCGAGCGGTCGCCGTGTCAGTTGCCCCCTGCTACGTTCGGCATTCGCCGGGACGAGTGGCAGCCACACGGGGGGATGGCCCATGACGTCGACGACACACCCGTCTGTCCGTGGCCGCCGTCCGACGCTCGCGGCGACCAGCCCGCCGGGCGCGCTCACCGCCTGGAGCGGCCCGTACGCTCGGCGCATCGCCACCACCGACGCGCTCGCGATCGTCACCGCCGTGGCCGTCGCCTACGCCCTGCAGTTCCCGTTGCGCTCGTCGGTCGCCGTGTCCGGCGAGTACTCGCCCAGCTACCTCGCCGTCTCGGCCGTGCTGTGCGCGGCCTGGTTCACGCTCCTGACCATCGGCCGCACGCGCGACCGCCGCCTCCTCGGCTCCGGGTCCGAGGAGCTCGCGCGCGTGTGCGTCGTGACGTGGCACCTGTTCGCGGGCATCGCGATCATCGGCTTCCTCGCACGCATGGACCTCGGACGCGGGTTCCTCGCCATCGTCGCGCCCCTCGGGCTCGCGCTGCTCCTGACGTCCCGGCTCGTCTGGCGGCGCGCCCTGCACCGGCGCCGCGACGCGGGGCTCGACGTGAGCCCCGTGCTCGTCGTCGGACCGCGGCACAAGGTCGCGACCCTCGTCGAGGAGTTCCACCGCAACCCGCGCGCCGGCTACCGCGTGATCGGCGCGTGCCTGTCCGAGAGGGACCCGAGCGCACCCGAGGTCGCGGGCGTCCGCGTGCTCGGCACCCACGCGCAGGCAGCGACCATCGCGCGCCGCGAGCGCGTGGCCGCGGTCGCGGTCGCGGGCGCCGACGTCATGACCGCCGACGCGGTGCGCCGACTCGGCTGGGACCTCGAGGGCACCGGGATCGACCTCGCCCTGACGCTCGCACTCACCGACGTCGCCGGCCCGCGCGTGCTCATGCGCCCCGTCAACGGCCTGCCGCTCATGTACGTCGACGAGCCGCGGTTCAGCGGCTCGCGGTACGCCGTGAAGTCGTCGTTCGACTGGTGCACCGCGCTGGTGCTGACCGTCCTGCTCGCGCCGCTCCTGCTCGTGCTCGCCCTGGCCGTCAAGCTCAGCAGCCCCGGCCCCGTGCTGTACGCGCAGGAACGCATCGGCAAGGACGGCGAGCGGTTCCGCATGCTCAAGTTCCGCTCGATGCGCGTGGGCGCGCACGACGAGCTCGCCGCGGTCCTCGCCGCGCAGGGGGTCGACGGCGTCGGGGCGTTCTACAAGCCGCGCGACGACCCGCGCGTCACCCGCGTGGGCCGCGTCCTGCGCCGGTTCTCGCTCGACGAGCTCCCGCAGCTCGTCAACGTGCTGCGCGGCGACATGAGCCTCGTCGGGCCGCGCCCGCAGATCGAGGCGGAGGTCGCGACGTACGACCGCGTCGCCCACCGGCGGCTGCTGGTCCGGCCCGGCCTGACCGGGCTGTGGCAGGTCTCCGGCCGCTCGAGCCTCGACCCGCGCACCGCCATGCGCCTCGACGTCGCGTACGTCGAGAACTGGACGCTCGTGGGGGACGTGCTGATCCTCGCGCGGACCGTGCGCGCGGTGCTCGCCCGCGAGGGCGCGTTCTGACGCACCCGGCCCCGGCGCACCCGCCGGACCTGCGGGCACGGCGAGGGGGAGGGTCCGCCGGGACCCTCCCCCTCGTGTGACGCCTCAGCCGTGCGCGTGCTGGCGACGCCGCGCGTAGACCACCGCACCGCTCCCCAGCACCAGGACCGCGCCCGCGCCGAGCGCGAGCGGCAGGACCTCCGAGCCCGTGGACGACAGGTTGCCGCCCGGCGCCTCGGCGATGCTGCCCGCGACCTGGAACGTCTGCGTGCTGAGCACCTCACCCGACTCCGTGTCCGTCACGACCGCCGTGAACGTGCCCGCCTGGTTCAGCGTCACGGTGAACACCGCCACCCCGGACGCGTCCGTCGTGCGCGTGAGCGACTTGGTCCCGGCGATCTGGATGGCGGAGTCCGGGATGTTCGCGCTCGACGTGATGGTCAGCGTGACGTCCGCACCCGCCGGGCCCACGACCCTGATGGTGAAGCTCTGCCCCGGGGCGGGCGTCGTGGTCGACGCCGTCCCCGTGTCCGTGTAGTCCTCCGCGCCGTACCCGAAGGCCACGGACGGGGACAGCACGAGCGCCCCCACGATGGCGGCCGATGCGACCGCGCGACGCACTCTCATGACATCTCCCCCCTGATGACTGACTGGCCCGCGATCCGTCGCCTAGGGCGACGACCGGTCGCAATCAGGACACTAACCCCGATCCCGGCAGGAGGAAACCGCAGAAACCCGGTCGAACCCGGAGGCGAGCGGCGTCCCGCGCACCAGCACCGGCCCGGGCGCACCCGGGCCCGTCACCACCTCCACCTCGAGCGACCGCCGCTCTCCGGGCTCGAACGTCCAGGTCAGCGCGCCGACCGGCAGACCGTCGTGCACCTGCGCGTGGACCTGCGCGGGGCGGCCGTCGACCGTCAGCCGCGCCATGCGCGCACCGGCCGGAAGGTAGAGCAGGAGGTTCGTCCGCAGCAGCCCGGGCTCGACCACGCTGCCGTCCCCGACGACGTACCAGGGCAGCCCCGCCACACCATCGGGTGGCCCGAACGTGTACGTCGCGCGCACGACGAACCGCTGCGCGCCGCCCGCCAGGCACGCGCCGTGGTCCACCGCCACGTCCGCGTCGAGGTAGTACCCGACCTTGGCCTGCGTCCCGTCGTTGAGGTAGAGCCCGACGACCGGGCGGTCCCCGACCCGACCCGCGAGCTCGCCGGACAGGACCGTGCCGCCCAGCAGCGCCTGCTCCTCGTCGTGCGCCGACCACACCATGAGGCGGCCCCGGCGCGCCGCCTCGGCGAGCGCGTCCACGACACCGGTGGCGTCGGACGAGGCTGCGTCCGACGAACCCGCGTCCGACGAACCTGCGACCACGCGGGCGAACACCGCCGCCGCGGTCTGCGCGAAGAACGCGTCCTGGTCGCGCGGGTCGCTCAGGCGCACGTACACGTCGTTGAGGAGCACCCGCACCGCGTCCTGCCCCGTGAGCGTGGTCCCGTCCGGGAGCGCCACCGGCCCGGTGGCCCGCAGCACCAGCGCGAGCGTCTCGGGGTCCACCGACAGCACCCCGTCGACCTGCTCCCCGGTGTCGCGCGCCCAGATCGCGCGGGCCAGCTGCGCCGAGCGCGGGAAGTCCGGCGTGAACGTCACGTCACGCATGTCGGTCCCGAGCAGGGGTCCGAACAGGTCCTGCTCCACGGGTGTCAGCGCGAGGGCGGGCTCGTCGGCGCCGGACAGGTCCCCGCCGCGCCGCTGCTCGAGCACCTCCACGTGCCCGTCGTCGGCCCGCAGCCGCAGCACCGCACCCGGGATGCCCCCGGTCGCGCGTGGCTCCGCCTCGTTCTGCACCAGCACCAGGTACTCGCGCGGCCCGTCCGTACCGAGCATGGGCGGCAGGAGCGCCGCCGCACGCGCCGCCGTGCCGGTGTCCGCGGCGACCCGTGCGAGCTCGTCGCGCAACCGCCGGACCGCGTCCGCGACGGGGGCGACCAGACCGTCCGTCCGTACGGCCGCGACGCGTCGGTACGCGGACCGCACCGCTGCGTCCGCGTCCGCGACCTGCCCCGCGACCGCCGCCAACGGCGCGACGTCCACCCGCCCGTCGACCGGCGCGAGCGCCGCCGGGTCGACGACGCGCGTCGCCTCGACGAGCGGTGGCAGCGCGCGGTGCGTGACCTCGTCGACCGCACGCGCGAGCTCCTGCACCGCGCGCGCGTCCGCCCCGAGCCACGGCAGCCGACCCGCGAGCGCCCACAGCGGACCGTCGGTGTGGTCGCGCGCCGCGCGCGCGTGGCGCTGCGCGGACGCGAGCGTCACCCCCACATCGGGCGACGACGGGTCGGTGACCTGCTCGCGGAGCCGCACCACGTCCGCCGCGGTCGCCTCGAACGCGTCTCGCGCCCGGACGGCGTCGACCGCCAGCACCCCGGCGGCGACGACGAGCACCAGCAGCAGCCCGCCCGCGACCGCGAGCACGCGGCGACGGCGCGAGCGCCGCGCGTCCCGGCGGCCCTGCCTGCCATGCCTCGGCTGCACCGCGCCCCCACGCTCGCCGTCGTGGCCGGCACCACCGGCCCCCGGCGATGCTAACCGGGACGCATCGGGCAGGCTCGGCGCACGCCCGCGCGGGCGCGGGCCGCACGGGCGTCCGCGGCGCGCGCCTGCGGCATCATGGCCGGGTGACCTCGCCCGACGGACCCGCGCTCGTGCTCGCCGTCTGCACCGGCAACATCTGCCGCTCGCCGGCGGTCGAACGCCTGCTCGCCGCCCGGCTCGCGGGCACCGACGTCGTCGTCGCGTCCGCCGGGACCCGCGGCGTCGTCGGCGCACCCGTGAGCGCGCCCATGGTGCCGCTCGTCGAAGCCGCCGGCGCGAGCGCGGACGGGTTCGCCGCGCGCCGGCTCACCGCGGGCGTCGCGCGCGATGCGGACCTGGTGCTCGCCCTCACGCGCGGTCACCGGGCCGCGGTCGTGGAGACCGTGCCCGCGCTCGTGCGCCGCACGTTCACGCTGCTCGAGCTCGCGCGGCTGCTCGAGCACGTCGACCCCGACGAGCTGCGCGCGGCGGGTGACACCGTCGGCGCGCGCGTGCGCGCCCTGCCGCGGCTCGTCACCGCCGTGCGGCACCTGGCGGGCCGGGGCGAGGACGACGTCGTCGACCCCTACGGCGGCTCCGCGGCGCTCTACCGCGAGTCCTTCGGCCAGCTCGCCCCCGCGGTCGAGTCGGTCGCCGCGGCCCTGCGCGCCTGACGGCGCAGGACGCCGGCGTCAGCCCTCGGCGAGGCGGTCCAGGGCGAGGCCGGCGAGCAGCGCGGCGCTGCGGGCGAGCGCGGCGTCCTCGAAGCGCGCCTGCGGCGAGTGGTTGTAGGGCGCGGTCGCGGGGTCCTCGCCGGGCAGGATCGCGCTGACGAACACGAACGCGCCGGGCACCTCCCGCAGCACGTAGGAGAAGTCCTCGCCGCCCGCGAGCGGGTGGGGCATCTCGAGCCACGCGTCGTCGCCGAACAGCGTGCGCGTCAGCCGGGCGGTGCGCCCGAGCTCGTGCGCGTCGTTGACCGTGACCGGGTAGCCGCGCCGGTACTCGACCGTGGCCGTCATGCCGTGCGCGGCGGCGACGTGCTCGCACACCTCGCGCAGCCGCTCGGGCGCCGCGGTCCACGTCTCCTGCGAGAACGTGCGGACCGTGATCTCGAGCGTCGCCGTCGACGGGATGACGTTGTTCGCGGTCCCGGAGTGGATCGACCCGACCGTCACGACCACCGGGTCGAACACGTCGAACCGGCGCGTGACCATCGCCTGCAGCGCGAGCACGATCTCGGCCGCGACGGGCACGGGGTCGGCCGCGCGGTGCGGCGCCGAGCCGTGCCCGCCCGCACCGTGCACCGTGACCGTCACGTCGTCGGGCGCGGCCATCGCGGTGCCGGCGCGCCCGGCGACCACGCCGTACGGCAGCAGCCCGCCCGAGACGTGCACGCCGTACGCGGCCACGACGCGCTCGCCCGCGGCGTCGAGCACGCCCTCGCGGATCATGTACTCCGCGCCGCCGTCGCCCTCCTCGCCGGGCTGGAACATGAGCACCACGGATCCGGCGATCTCGTCGCGCCGCGCGGCGAGCAGCCTCGCGGCGCCCACGAGTCCCGCGACGTGCATGTCGTGACCGCACGCGTGCATGTGGCCCGGGTGCTCGGACGTGAACGGCTCGCCGGTGTCCTCCGTGACGGGCAGCGCGTCCATGTCGCCGCGCAGCAGCACCGCCGGGCCGGGGCGCGCGCCGCGCAGGACCGCGACGACCGAGCTGAGCGACTCACCGGTGGTGACCTCCAGGCCGAGCTCGTCGAGTGCCTCGAGCACCAGGGCCTGCGTGCGCGGCAGGTGCAGCCCGAGCTCGGGGATCCGGTGCAGCGCGTGCCGCAGCCGGGCGAGCTCCGGCAGCATCGCCTGCGCGTCGTCGTACAGGCCGGTCAGCTCTCCCACGTCGTCCTCCGCTCGCGTGCTCGTCGGTCCCGACGCTACCCCGCCGCGCACGGGCGCCGCCGGTCGGCGCTGCGTGCCCGCCGGTGGCCCACGTATCGTGGTGCGGATGCCCACGTTCACCGCGTTCCTGCGCTCGTCGTCCGACGAGCAGCTCGCAGGTCTGCTCACGCGGCGTCCGGACCTCGCCTCGCCGTTCCCCGGGAACCTGACGTCGCTCGCGGTGCGGGCCACGGGGCGCGCGAGCCTGGAGCGCGCGCTCGCGGGCGTCGACGCGGTCGTCGTGCAGGTGCTCGAGGCCGTGGCCGCGCTGGGTGGCGCGGCCCGGCCGGCGATCCAGGACGCGGTGGCCGGCGGCCCGCACGACGAGGTCGCGCGCGCGACCGACGAGGCGCTCGCGCTCGCGCTGCTGCACCCGGACGACGAGGGTGCGCTGACGCTCGCGCCGGGCGTCGCGGAGCTGCTGGGCGCGCACCCCGCGGGCCTCGCGCTCGAGGTCACGGGTCCCGCGGACCCCACAGCACTGCCGTCCGACGACGACCCGCTCGCCGCCCCCGCGCGCGCCGTGCTGGACGCGCTCACGTGGGGTCCGCCCGTGGGCCTCGCGCCCGCGCCGGGCTCACCCGCGGGGGACGCCGTCGCGATGCTCGTCGCGCGCCGCCTGCTGGTGCGCGGCGCGGGACGGCACGTGCTGCTGCCGGCGTCGGTCGCGCTCGTGCTGCGCGGCGGGCGCACGCACCGGGGCGTCGCGACGCCCCCGGACCTCACGCAGGTCCCGCACCGGTCCGCCGCGACGGTGGCCGCCGAGTCCGCGAGCGCCGGTGAGCGGTGCGTGCGGCTCGTCGTACGGCTGCTGCGTGCGTGGGAGCAGGACCCGCCGGGCGTGCTGCGCGCGGGCGGGCTCGCGGTGCGCGAGCTGCGACGCACGGCGCAGACCCTCGAGGTCGACGAGCGTGAGGCGGCGTTCGTCGTCGAGCTCGCGTCCGCGGCCGGGCTGCTGGCGGTGGACGACGACGAGCCCGCGGTGTTCGCGCCGACGACCGAGACCGACGCGTGGTCGGCGCTCGACCTGCCGCAGCGGTGGGTCACGCTCGCGTCGGCGTGGCTCGCGACGACGCGCACCCCGTGGCTCGTGGGCTCGCGCGACGAGCGCGGGTCGCTGATCGCGGCGCTCGACCCCGAGCTGTCACGCCCGTGGGCGCCGCGCCTGCGCCGCTCGGTGCTGGGCGTCCTGGCGCGAGAGCCCGGGGGCGCGCCGGCCGCGGACGACGTGGTGGCGGCGCTCGAGTGGTCCACCCCGCGCACCGTCCCGCCGCGCGGCGCCGTCGACGCGGTGCTCGCGGAGGCGACCACGCTGGGCGTCCTGGGCGCGGGTGCGCTGAGTGACGCCGCGCGCGTCCTGCTCGAGCCTGCGTCGCACGCCGCGACGCCCGCGGACGCACGCCCCGATGCCGCGGCGGCGTTCGCCGCGGGGCTGTCGCCCGAGGTGGGTGACCTGCTGCTGCAGGGCGACCTCACCGGCATCGTCCCCGGGCGGCCCAGCCCGGCGCTCGAGTCGCTGCTCGAGCGGGCCGCCGTCGTCGAGAGCCGCGGCGGCGCGGTCACCGTGCGGTTCACGCCCGACTCGGTACGCCGCGCGCTCGACGACGGGCTGACGGCCGACGAGCTCGTCGAGCGCCTGACGACGTTCGCGCGCGGCGGCCTCCCGCAGGCGCTGGACTACCTGGTGCGGGACGCCGCGCGGCGGCACGGGCGGCTGCGCGCGGGTGCCGCCTCGTCGTACCTGCGGGCCGACGACCCCGCGCTCCTGGCCGGGCTCGCCGACGACCCGCGGTTCGCGGACCTCGGCCTGCTGCAGCTCGCGCCGACCGTGCTCGCGGCGCAGGCCTCGACGCACGAGCTGGTGGAGGCGCTGCGCGCGCACGGGCTCGCGCCCGTCGCGGAGACACCCGACGGCCAGGTGCTGCACCTGGAGCGCACCGTCCGGCGCGCCCGCCGCCGCGGCGCACGGCGCACCGCGTCCCCCGTGGTCACGCGCACCACCGACGCCGCCGCCCTGGTGCGCCGGCTGCGCTCGTCGGACCAGCGCCGCACGGCCGAGGTGCCCGACGACGGCGCCCCGTCGAGCCGGACCCCCGGCGGCCCGCCCGCCGCAGGAACAGACGACCCCGCCGCCGCGTTGGCACTCCTGCGTGAGGCGGCCGCCGCACGCGAGAACGTGTGGGTCGAGCTCGTCGGACCCAGCGGGCGGCCCGAACGCAGGCTGCTGCGTCCGCTGCGCGTCGAGGGCGGGCGGCTGCGGGCCGCCGACCCCGTGCGCGAGTCCGAGCTGACGGTCGCCGTGCACCGGATCGGCGCGGTGCGGCGCGCGGCCGACGACGAGCCCGACCAGGACCAGGACCAGGAGGTCACGTGAGCGGACCGCTCATCGTCCAGAGCGACAAGACGCTGCTGCTCGAGATCGACCACGACCAGGCGGACGCGTGCCGTCGCGCGATCGCGCCGTTCGCGGAGCTCGAGCGCGCCCCCGAGCACGTGCACACCTACCGCCTCACGCCGCTGGGCCTGTGGAACGCGCGGGCCGCCGGGCACGACGCGGAGCAGGTCGTCGACGTGCTGCTCGAGTACTCGCGCTACCCGGTGCCGCACGCGCTGCTCGTCGACGTCGCCGAGACGATGGCCCGCTACGGGCGCCTGCAGCTCGTCCAGGACCCCGTGCACGGGCTGGTCCTCCACGCGCTCGACCCGGCCGTGCTCGCCGAGGTCACGCGGTCCAAGCGCACCGCGGGTCTGCTGGGCGCGCGGCTGGATGCCACCGACGTCGTCGTGCACCCCTCCGAGCGGGGGCACCTCAAGCAGGTGCTGCTCAAGCTCGGCTGGCCGGCCGAGGACCTCGCGGGCTACGTCGACGGCGAGGCGCACCCCATCTCCCTGGAGACCGACGGTTGGGCCATGCGCCCGTACCAGGAGCAGGCCGTCGAGGGGTTCTGGCACGGCGGCTCGGGCGTCGTGGTGCTGCCCTGCGGCGCCGGCAAGACGATCGTCGGCGCGGGTGCCATGGCGAAGTCGTCGACGACGACGCTCATCCTGGTCACCAACACCGTGTCCGCGCGCCAGTGGCGCGACGAGCTCGTGCGCCGCACCTCGCTGACCGAGGACGAGATCGGCGAGTACTCGGGTGCCCGCAAGGAGATCCGGCCGGTCACGATCGCGACGTACCAGGTGCTCACGACCAAGCGGAAGGGCGTCTACTCGCACCTCGAGCTGCTCGACGCACGCGACTGGGGCCTGGTCCTGTACGACGAGGTGCACCTGCTGCCCGCGCCGATCTTCCGGATGACCGCGGACCTGCAGGCGCGCCGGCGCCTGGGCCTGACCGCGACGCTGGTCCGCGAGGACGGCCGTGAGGACGAGGTGTTCTCGCTCATCGGTCCCAAGCGGTTCGACGCGCCGTGGAAGGACATCGAGGCGCAGGGCTACATCGCGCCCGCGGAGTGCATCGAGGTGCGCCTGACGCTGCCCGACGCCGACCGCATGGCGTACGCGACGGCCGAGCCCGAGGAGAAGTACCGGCTCGCCGCGACCGCGTCCGGCAAGAACCGCGTGGTCGAGCAGCTCGTCGCGCAGCACGAGGGCGAGCCGACGCTCGTCATCGGTCAGTACCTGGACCAGCTCCACGAGCTCGCCGAGCACATCGGCGCCGACCTCATCACCGGTGAGACGACCGTGCGGGAGCGGCAGCGCCTGTTCGACGCGTTCCGCTCGGGTGAGATCTCCAAGCTCGTCGTGTCGAAGGTCGCGAACTTCTCGATCGACCTGCCCGAGGCGTCCGTGGCCATCCAGGTGTCCGGGTCGTTCGGCTCCCGGCAGGAGGAGGCGCAGCGGCTCGGGCGCATCATGCGGCCCAAGGCCAGCGGGCGGACCGCGCACTTCTACACGGTCGTCGCGCGCGACACCGTCGACCAGGAGTTCGCCGCGCACCGCCAGCGGTTCCTGGCGGAGCAGGGCTACGCGTACACGATCAAGGACGCCGAGGACCTGGGCGTCGCCTGACCGTCGTCGTCCCCCCTCGTCGTCCCCCTGACCCCTCGCCCGCGACCCCGTCATTCCTCCGGGTATCCGACCTCGGAGCCGGAGCAACCGCGGGGTCGCGGCCGGCCTTCGCACGAGACCGTCGTTGCTCCGGGTCTGGGACGACGAAGCCGGAGCAACCGCGGGGTCGTCGGGGAGGGTCGTCGGGGAGGGTCGTCGGGGAGGGTCGTCGGGTCGACGACGAGCGCGGGCGGGTCAGGCGCGGACGGGGTACCAGCGGGAGCCGAAGCGGCGGGTGAGGGTGCGGCCCTCGATCTCGGCGCGCTCGTCGAGGTGGTGCAGCACCGCCCAGCCGGCCTGGCGCGCGGACGTGTCGTCGTCGGCCTGGTAGCGGATGGTGACGCGCGCCCGTCGGCGCACGACCTCCACGTCCCAGGCCTCGACCGTCACCAGCGTGCGCGCGAAGTCCACCGCCTCGGGCAGCAGCTCGGGCGCGGACGTGCCGGGCCGCAGCGTGCCGACGAACGCGCGCACGCGGTACGACGGCACGCGCGCCGCTCAGGCGGAGACGGGTGCGTCCGCCGCCTCGCGGACCACGTCGAGGAACGAGGTGGCCAGGAGCTCGCCGGTCGCGACGAGCTCGTCCTCACGCGCGGTGTAGTCCGCGAGGATCGCGTCCGCGTCGGCCGACTCGCTGCCCTCGGCCCAGCCGCGCAGCGTCGGCCCGGACACCTCGGGGTGGAACTGCACGCCCCACGCGGAGCCGACCCGGAACGCCTGGTACGGGTACTGGTTGGACGACGCGAGCCACACGGCACCCGGCGGCAGGTCGACGACCGCGTCCGAGTGCATCGTCGGCTGGGCGCTCACCTTGCGCTCGGGGTGCCCGGGCAGACCCGCGACGAGCGGGCCGAACAGCGCGTCGGCGCCCGCCTCGGGGCGCCACCAGATGTCGACCACGCCGGCCTCGGGTCCGGGCGGCGCGGCGACCTGCACGCGGCCGCCGGTCGCGGCGGCGAGGAGCTGCGCGCCCAGGCAGATGCCGAGCGTCGGGACGCGGGAGGCGACGGCGTCGGCGAGCAGCGCGCGCAGCGCGGGCAGCCAGGGCGAGCCGGCGTCGTCGTAGGCGTTCATGAGGCCGCCGAGGACGACGAGCCCATCGCCCACGCGGTCGGCCGTCGGGAGGGTGTCGCCCTGGTCGGGGCGCACCACGGTCAGCTCGACGTCGCTCCACCAGCCGGCGAGGCGGTCGAGCGGGGCCTCGGGCGAGCTCTGCACCACGGTCAGTCGAACGGTCACGTCCGCCGACGGTACCCGCACCTGGTCGTGCGTCCGAAACCCGCTGCTCAGCGCGCTCGTCGGGCGAACCGATTCGGCCGCCCGCGCCCCGGACGGCCGCCCGACCCGCCGCCGCCCAGGCGGTTCCCAGGCAACCTCCAGGCTGCGGCGGGAGGATCGGGGCATGAGCACGCACGCGTCGGAGGTCGAGGCCCGCCTGCTCGTCGTCGACGACGAGCCGAACATCCGCGAGCTGCTGGCCACGAGCCTGCGGTTCGCCGGGTTCGAGGTGCACGCCGCCGCGGACGGGAACTCGGCGCTGCGCCTCGCGCGGGACCTGGACCCGGACCTGCTGGTGCTGGACGTCATGCTGCCCGACATGGACGGCTTCACCGTGACGCGCCGCCTGCGCGAGAAGGGCCAGCACATGCCCGTGCTGTTCCTCACGGCGCGCGACGACACGCAGGACAAGGTGCAGGGACTCACCGTCGGCGGCGACGACTACGTGACCAAGCCGTTCAGCCTCGAGGAGGTCGTCGCGCGCATCCGCGCGATCCTGCGCCGCACGTCCCCCGCGGAGGAGCTCGACGCCAACGTCATCCGGTACGCCGACCTCGAGCTCGACGAGGACTCGCACGAGGTGCGGCGCGCGGGCCAGGAGATCGACCTGTCCCCCACCGAGTTCAAGCTGCTGCGCTACCTCATGCTCAACGCCGGGCGCGTGCTGTCGAAGTCGCAGATCCTCGACCACGTGTGGCAGTACGACTGGGGCGGCGACGCGAACATCGTCGAGTCCTACATCTCCTACCTGCGCCGCAAGGTCGACTCCCTCACCGGCCCGGACGGTGAGAAGCTCCCGCCCCTGATCCACACCAAGCGCGGGGTCGGCTACCTCCTGCGCTCGATGTCGTGACCCTGCGCGACCCGGGTCCCGTCCCGCCCCCGCCCCCGCGCGCGGACGACGCAGGCGCCCCCACCCCCGACGAGCAGCCGTTCCCGTCCGGCCGCGGCCCGTGGTCCCGGACCCCCCTGTCCGGGCGGCTCGTCGCGATCTCGACCGTGCTGCTGCTCGCCGGCCTGGTGCTCGCGGGCGTGACCGCGACGTGGCTGCTGCAGCGCACGCTCGTCGGGCAGGTGGACGACAAGCTGCGCACCGAGGGCCTCGCCCAGGTCAGCGCGACCAGCAGCACGTCGCCCTGGGAGGGGTCGGGCACCCCGACCGACTACCTGGGCGTCTACGTCAAGAACGGTGAGTTCGGCACCCTGTTCTCCCCGCGCGCGAGCGCGCTGCACGAGCGCGGGGTGCCCGACCTGCCCGCGCTGACCGTCGCGCAGGCACAGGCTCGCGCCGGCAAGCCGTTCACCGTGTCGTCGGACACCGGGTCGCGGTGGCGTGCCGTCGCGTACCCCGGCACCGAGAACGCGACCGGTGAGGCGGTCGCGATCATCGTCGCGCTGCCGCTCGAGGACGTCTCCCAGACCGTGCGCGCCATGGTCGGCGTGCTCGCCGCGTCGGGCGCCGTGATCCTGCTGCTCGGCGGGCTCGCCGGCTGGTGGGCGGTGCGACGGTCGCTGCGTCCCCTGCGGGAGATCGAGCAGACCGCGGCGGCGTTCGCGGCCGGGGACTTCTCCCAGCGCATCCCGGCGGCCCCGACCTCCACGGAGGTCGGTCGCCTCGGAGCCGCGCTCAACGGGATGCTCGCGCAGATCGAGCAGGCGTTCGCGGCGCGCACGGCGTCCGAGCAGCGGATGCGGCGGTTCGTGTCCGACGCGTCGCACGAGCTGCGCACCCCGCTCGCCGCCATCCGCGGCTACGGCGAGCTGTACCGGATGGGCGCCCTCACGACGAAGGAGCAGGTCGACGACACCTTCGGCCGCATCGAGGGCTCCGCGACCCGGATGGGCACCCTCGTCGAGGACCTTCTGTCCCTCGCGCGGCTCGACGAGCGACGCGAAGCCCGCCGCGACCCCGTCGACCTGACCGTCGTGGCCGCCGACGCGGTGAGCGACCTGCGCGCCCTCGACCCGACGCGCACCACGCGCATCGTCCCGCTCACCTCGGGCGGCACCACGGGTCCCGTCGTCGTCCAGGGCGACGAGGCGCACCTGCGGCAGGTGGTCGCCAACCTCGTCGGGAACGTCGTGCAGCACACCCCCGCCGGCACACCCGTCGAGATCGGCGTCGGCCTCGCGCAGCGCGCACCTGGTCCCGACGAGCCCGCGGGCCCCGCGTTTCCTGTGGGCGTGATCGAGGTCCGCGACCACGGACCCGGCATCGACCCCGAGCACGCCGCCCGCGTGTTCGAGCGGTTCTACCGCGTCGACGCCTCCCGCGGCCGCGACTCCGGCGGCTCAGGACTCGGCATGGCCATCGTCGCCGCGATCGCCACCGCACACGACGGCCACGTCGACCTCACCCAGACCCCCGGCGGCGGCACCACGGTCCGCGTCGACCTCCCCGTCGTGAGCCCGCCGACCCGGCTGACGGGTACGGAGACAAGAGCGGCAACTCAGAGCGGAGAGCAGTCTCAGCAATCTTCCTGAAACGGAGCGTGAGACCGTTGGCACCACAGGTCAGGTCGCGGTGTCACTCATCCGTGTAGCAGGGCCGACGTTCGCCCGCTGTGGTCGTCACCGAAGCGCTCGAAGCTCCGACTCCACGGAACCAACGGCTGACGGCTCTTCGTCGTAGTAGGCCTCCCAGAAGCCGGGAACGAGCCACGCCGCCGGCGCAAGTCTCAGAACGCCAGCCTCTCCGATCTGCACCACCCAACTTTCAGGCACAGCCCCGTCGACGGTCGCGAAGTCTGTCGACTCGAACCAAGCCAAACTGCGCCCGTCGTCGGTCAGGATCTGGAGCAGGACCCGGCGACCAGGTGAAGCCAGCACCGAGACCACGCGGTACTCGGCGCCAACCGTCACCCAGGGACTCGCTGCCAACCTCTCACCGCTCGGAGACGGCGGAACCTTCGTGCAGACGACCCTCAAAATATCGCTCCTCTGAATTTGACCTTGTAGTCGTACTCGTAGTCTATAGCCCCGGTAACGCGGTTCATGTAGAAGTGCACCTGGAAGTCACCGGACGGGCTCCGATAAAAGGGGGTCGTGTATTTGCCCCAATCGGCGATGTCACTGCCGTCCGAGGTCAGGTGTCGGATCACGCGTGTACTCAGATCTGCCCCTGAAATGATCTCGCGCGATTCGGCGATCGCTTCCGGGCTCAGGCGTCCGGACGAGGTGAACACAGATTCTGCCGACTCTCGTGCCAACTGCTGGCTGAGCCGCGCGCCGTTGGCGACGTTGTCTGCGCCGTCCACAGTCGCATTTGCGGCTCGGCGAGCCCATTTAGCGACATTCGCCGCCCAGCCCGCAACCGGCACCATCGACAAGGCTGAGAGCCCAGCGTCTTCCCAGTTGCCTTCCAGTGCGTACCAGCCAGCGTTCGCAGCATCTGCAAGTTCCAGTCCCGGAACAAGACCTACACCCTCGACGAGGAGGTGGCCCATCTCCGACGGACTCATGAATGGCCGAAGGGGCGTGCAGGCGGTCGGGCATGTGTCTGGGGCCGGGGGGGGCTCGTAGAAGGAGACGCTCCGTGCCGTCGACCGTGTGGCCGAGGACGCGCTCGGCCCCGGGGTCCATCGCGCCTGACGGGCTGGACGTGAACGAACCGAACTCGCCCTCCCCGGTGCCCTGCTGCCGTCGTCTTCGATGCTGACGCTGACCGCCAGGCCCGTGGGGTCGGACAGGGATGTGGGGTTGTTGTTGGCGTAGGCGTACCCGTTCCACTGCTGCGGGTCGGACAGGTCCAGCAGGGGGTCGAGGCTGATGAACCGGCCGGTGTGTTCGTCGTAGTAGCGGGCTCCGATGAGGGTCAGGCCGGTGGAGTCGCGGGTCCTGTCGAGGAACTGTCGGTCGCCCGGGACAGTCACGGCGGTGCCGCGGGTCGCGCCGAACGGGTCGGTGTACTGCTTGATGACCGACGTCTTCTTCCACGACCCGTTGGGCACCGCGGCCAGGGTCGTGCCGTGCATGTCCGCGACCAGTGAGGTCACGGCGCCCAGGCCGCGTCCTGTGCGTACGGCGACCGTGGTGGCAGAAGGCGCTCGGATACGCCGGTGTCGGCGCCGTAGCCGCCCTCGGAACCATCGCATGCGCGGGGAGCTTGGGCCTGGGGTGCGTGGCGCTCGTAGCCGGCGCGACCGCCGTGGCGTCCTTCGGGAACAACTACGTCATCCAAGGCCAGTCCATGCGCACCGCCGCCAAGGGCGCGCTGCTCGACGGAGCACTGACCTTCGGCACTCTCGGAACCGGCGTCGCCATCGGTCGACTCCGCAACCTGCCCACGCTCGGCACCACCGCAACCACCACCACCGGTAGTCTCGCGGCAGGAGGGATCGCCGCAAACGCCGCGCGCAGCTCGCGGAGCGTGATTGACGATGTCCTCGACGAGACGGTGGGCCACTCCGGCAAGCCGAACCTGACGAGCGCTCACAGCCTCTCGCAAGATGAGGCACTCGACGGCGGGATCCGCTGGCTCGGCGAGGGGTATTCCGAGATCGGCAAACCAGGGAGCGGTGTGTTTCGTTCGGGCGACGGCTTACGGCAGTTCCGCATGGACAACGGCTCGATCACGGGTGGGCACGCGCCACAGCCTGGCCATGTGCACTTCGAGATCTACGCCCCAGGCGGGCGGACGCCGATTGTCAACAATCACGTTCCGCTGGACTTCGGGCGGTGATGGCAGTGATCCGTCGAGACGCTCGCTTCGTATCGGGCCCATACACGGGGCTCTTCCTTGTCGCAGAAGACGACGAGAGTGGATCGATCATCGCGCTGATCTGTGATGGAGAGCCTGGGGCGCTGGAGACCGTCGCTGACATCTGGTTCGCTGACGAGCGCGAGCTTGAGCTCGGCGTAACCGACGGCGACTGGGAGGTCGCGTGGCTGCCGAGCGGGAGCCTGGGCCGACCTAAATGACCCGACGTAGTCTCAATCGCCCTGGGTTGCCTGGAGGCTCCTGACCTTGGAAACGAGGAGGGGCCATGCCCAGAGATCTGTCGAAGGGGAAGCCGACGACGCGTCGGTACTCGCCCGAGGAGAAGGCCGCCGCGGTGCGGATGGTCAGGACTTTGCGCGCCGAGCTCGGGACGGAGCACGGGACGGTTCAGCGGGTCGCGGCCCAGCTGGGTTACGGGACCGAGTCGGTGCGCCTGTGGGTGCGCCAGGCCGCCATCGATGATGGTCATGCCCCTGGGGTGAGCTCCTCGGAGTCGGCGCGGATGCGTGAGCTCGAGCAGGAGAACCGTGAGCTGCGCCGGGCCAACGAGATGGCGGATTCAATCGGGCTCTTCGCCGTTCCGGTGGGGGCTACGGGATCAGCCCGCCTGCGGCGAGCAGCATGCGTAGCCTGTAGTTGTCGCGGTTGCGGTAGCCGCGGGCGATCCGGCGGTGCAGTTCGATGACGCCGTTGATGGCTTCGGTGCCGCCGTTGTTCGCGCGGTCGGTGGTGAAGTAGGCCAGGAACGCCTCGCGCCAGCGGCGCAGGGTCCGTCCCAGGCGGGCGACCTCGGGGATCGGGCAGGTATGGAACGAGGCCAGGATCTTCTCCGCGCGGGCGCGGCCCGCGTCGGTCTGCTTGGCCCGGTAGGCCGCTCGGAGGTCTTGGGCGCAGCGCCAGGCGACGTAGACCTCCTCGTGGGCCTCGTCGGCGTCGATCGCATTCTCGAGGCGAGCAAGCTGGCGGTCGGTGAGGTTCTCGGCGCCGGCGCGCACGATGGTCTGGATCCCGAACAGGGGGTCGCCCTTGCGGCCGCGGTGCCCGGTCGTGTCCTGCTGGACGCGGCGGCGCACCTCGTCGACGACCTGGGTGCCGAGCTTGACGACGTGGAACACGTCCAGGACCGCGGTCGCGTCGGCGAGCTCGGCGTCGATCGCGGACTTGTAGCCGCCGAACGGGTCCAGGGCAGCGATCTCGATCCCGTCGCGGAACGGGGCGCCGCGCTCGACCAGCCAGTCGGCGTAGGCCTTCTTCGAGCGGCCCGGGACCAGGTCGAGCAGCCGGGCGTGGACGCGTCCTTGCTGGTCACGGGTCAGGTCGACCATCCCGGTCAGCTCCTTCGGGCCGCGCTCTCGCACGTCGCCGTGGTGCCAGATGTGCTCGTCAACGCCCAGCGAGGTGATGCCCGCGAACCTCGTCGGGTCGGCGGCGAGGCGTTCGAGCTCGGGTGCCAGTGCGCGCCACAGGGTCGCCCATCCGACTGCGAGCCGGCGGGCGAGCCGGCGATCGTGGCATGCTCGCGGCGCAGCTGACCGACCGCCCACCTCACCGACCTGCGGGTCAAGACCCCGCGCGCGGCGACCAGAGCCGGGACCTGCTCGGTGAACGTCCCGCGCGGGCACCTCGCCTCGGGGCAGCGCCAGCGTCGTTGCCGCCATGCGACCTGGACGCGCACGTCGCCGTGCGGCACGTCGCGCAGCAACCGCACCCGCCGACCCCGGCTGACCGCGACGACCCCGCAGTCCGGGCAGCCCTCCAGGTGCGGGCGTCGAGACCGTCACCCGCATCACCGCCACGCCTCGCGTCACGGACTCAACCCGGACCCCGTCCAGGCCGAGCAGAACGTCACAGCGAGCACAGGGATCGGTCGTTGGGCGCACGTCGGCGCACCCCGTAGCGTGAGACACGTCGAGGTCCTCGAGATGGATCGGGTTGCTTGGTCGCTCCTGATCCTCGGGGACCTCGACCCCTACCCGCCGCTCAACCCGCCGAACCCGTCGCTCCCCACCGGAACGGCGAGAATCCGGAAAACCGACCTCCGTCGCGAGGCCGAGACCGCGCACGTGCAAGTCCTCTTCGGCCGCCGCGCTCCCAAATGACGCCGAGGCGGGATCGTCCGGGGGATATATCGAGTCCCGCCCGTTCGCCCACTCATACAGTCGCGGGCACAGCCCGGATGGCAGTTCCAGCGGTTCGGGCGGAGCGTTCTCGGGATATTCGGCGTCGAGATCCCTGTGGCCAGCCCAGCGCCGCGACTCGAAACCACAACGGTCCGACCCGGATTAGCAGTTTCCCTCCCCAATCGAAGATCCTCTTCCACGCATTCACCTGGCGATTTAGCCATTGTCCACGATGATCAATGCCGCCCTCCCTAGCGCGCCACCTCATGCACTGGGCGGGCCCCCGGCGACGGCCCGCTACAAGCGCAATCGGACCGGGTCGACTGATCCCGCATCCCACAGAACACCATCACCGTCTAGGAGCCACACCCGCTCATCGACTACATCAGCAATCGCCGACAGCGCCCGGGCAACCAGTTCGGGCCAACGGGATTCAAACGGAAAAGCGGCCAGATCGTCGCACTTTAGGGACGGCAACCGTCTCCCTGAAGGGGTGGGCGGCTCTTGAAATACCTCCCATTCCACCCCTTTGGGAACTGCGTCGAATACCGTGAACAGGCGCCCGTGCTCGTCGGAAAGTTGCACCACGGTTCCCTGGGAACCGCTCACCTGGAGGACTTCGCCTAGTCCTGCAAGGGCGCCGGCGAACCGGTCGAATACGGCCTTGTCGTCCGTCAGGACGTATCCACCCCTCACAGGAACTCCCGCAGATAGATCAGCACTTCCTCTGGCGTCCTGAGAATCGCAATGCCTTGCTCGGCTGCGGAGTACACCGTCGCATCGGACACGCCAGGAGCGTACCCAACGGTACGCACGCCCGTGGAAGCTTGCGTACTCGCGATCTGCGCTGCGATTCCTCGCGCTCTACCTCGGCGGTGTCAATCCGTGGAAGCAACGAGGAGTCGTTCGAAGGCTTCGCGGGGTGTGAGGAAGCCGAGCGCGGCGCGGGGGCGTTCGTTGAGCTCTTCGGCGATCGAGGTCAGGTAGGGCTGGTGGGTCGGGATCGTGGTGCCCTTGGGCAGGTACTCGCGGATCAGACCGTTGGTGTTCTCGTTCGTGCCACGTTCCCATGGTGAGCGCGGGTGGGCGAAGTAGACCGGCAGGTCGGTGGCCAGGGTCAGGTGCCCGTGGCGGGCCATCTCGGTGCCCTGGTCCCAGGTCAAGGACCGGCGCATCATCGCCGGCAGCCCGGTGACGGTCTCGATGAGGGTGTCGGCCAGCGCGGTCGAGTCCTTGCCGTGCTCCAGGGCGAGCAGGACCGTGAACCGCGTGGTCCGCTCGACCAGGGTCGCTGCGGCGGTCCTGCCGTGCGCGCCGATGATCAGGTCACCTTCCCAGTGCCCGGGCACCCGCCGGTCGCTCAGGTCCGGGCGGGCCTCGATGCTGGTCATCCCCACGATCGGAGCGCCGCGTTCGCCCAGGTCACGACGCGGGCGGCGGCGGGTGCGCTTTGTGCGCAGCATGATCCCGTGCCGGGCGAGCTCGCCCTTGGGCAGGGCGTAGATGTACCGGTAGATCGCCTCGTGGGACACGACCTTGCCGTGCGCGGGCACCGAACCGTTCATCAGGCTCACCGTGTCGTCATCGGCCTCGCGGCGCAAGCGTCCGGCGATCTGGCGCGGGGTGCGCGAGTGCTTCAGGTCCGCCAGGACCCGCGCGGACAACACCTCGTCGGCGGCGATCTTGCCGACCTGCGGACGCCGGCGACGGGCCGCGGCGGTGTTGTCGCCGTGGACCAGCTGGTACCCGCGAGTCTTCAACGAGTTCCGCGCGACCTCCCGGCTGACGACCGACACGTCGCGCCCGATCCGCCGCGCGATCGCCCGCAACGACTCCTTCGCCCGTAGCCCCGCAAGGATCTCGACCCTGTCCTCGACCGTCACCATCCGCCGCACCCGAGCAACCCCCTGACCTGGACCGTTGCTACGACGCTATGACACCGCCCCCTCGCGCTCGACAAGAACCCTCTGCTCCGGCCCGGATGAGCGGCCTGCCGCTCCGATCACGACGCTCCTCCACGACAACGCCGTCCCACGAAGTAGCGGCGGCCCGAGCTGGTGGATACCGCTCCTCGTCACCGTCGTCACCCGCTGCCGGAACGACGACGATGATCCGTTCACGGCATCTCGCGCAACGCAGCCTTGCGGTGCTCGATGCTCGCGACGATAAAGCGCACTGCTCCGTCGCTGAACTCCTCGTCGCGGCCCGCCCACTCGAGGAGCAGTCGATCGAACGCATCGATCTCCAGTAAGTCGATGTCGACGAACTCCTCTTTCTTCACAAGGGCGCGAGGCTCGCCCTCGATCCGCATGCGCAGTCCGATGTCGAACCTCAGCTCGACGATCCGCGGCCCGCTCGTGCACTCCGTCAGCCGCATGGCCACGTCGCCGGGCCGCCCGCCGAACGCCCCACTCGGCAGCTCGAGAATCGCGCGGTCGAAGCGCGCGAAGAACTCCGACACAGCCTGACCGAAATCCGTGCTGCTCACTGCGCCGCCTTCCACTTCTCCAGCACCGCTCGGATGCACACCTGACTCGCACCTCCCGGAGGCGATGCATCAGCCAACTGGCGCACGCGGAGACGAGAGCGGTGATCCACAGCGGCACGGACCGTTGATCCGCGTCTCGTAGCCCGCGAGCCATTCTTGACCTACCGCCGCGTCCTGGGCGTCAGCGAGCCCCTCGAGCGAGCTTGACACCAGAAACCAGCGCTCGGGGCACGCCCGGTGACTCAGGAGTTGAGCTGACTACTTGCGCAGCAGTACGTCTGAAACGCCGACATGGTCCCCGACCCGGACGACCAGCTCGCCACCGAGGACGCCGGCGTCAGACCAGATCCAGAACTCGATCCGACCGTGGTCCTCACGGACCGAGACCTTTGACACCATCTCTCGCTCGACGACCAGGCGCTCCTCGTCGGCCTCCGTCCAACGCACTTGGACAGACCCAGCGATCTCGTCCCACGTAACCGTGACGACCGAACCATCGTTGGCCCAGCTCGTCACGCTAACGACGCCCGGCTCCTCTGAGCTGACGACTTCCACGGGGAGACCGTCGAGATCGGAGAGTTGAGGAACTTCCATGAGCGCGCTCACATCCGACCGCCCATCGGGATCACCGTCGACAGAACGAAGCCATCATCCGTGACCCGCCAGCTTGACTCGAACTTCAGTCGCGTCGAGCACGTCCCACACCACCCGGGAGCCGCTCACTCGCGGAGCACCGAGATCGACCGGCACGTCGAGGCTGATCGCACCCTCGTCCGACTCGATCGCGACGAACCCCGACCCGTCCTTCGGGTCGAACGTGATCGCATGCACCGGCGAAGCGACCCGAAGCTCACCCGACTCCTCGTCGGTCACCACGCTCGGGTCGACCGGCGCCCACTCACCCGAGACATCGGTACGAACCGCTCCGGTGCTCGCACTCGCGCGCACCGCACCCACAGGCGTCGCGGTCAACGAGCTGTACGGGTCCAGCGAGTCCAGCGCGACCACGTCGTGCCCGCACGCCTGAGCGAGCAGCAACGCCGCGGTCAGCGTGGGCGCCTCCGTCGCCGAGCAGTCGACATCGGAACCCCGCACCGCGTCCGCCGCCGCATACGCCGCACCCGCGACCAGCACAGCGGCCACCGCCGTCACGACCGTCCGCCGGCCACGACCCATCAAGCCCTTACGCACACGCTCCCCCTGCAGCCCGATACTGCTCGACGGGCAACGGTGCGCGACCCGGCGCGAGGATTATGGCGAAGAATCCGCCACGCCGTGCCCGGTTTGACGCGCTACACCCCTTCGGGCGAACGCGCAGGTCACACATGCCCTCACGCCATGAATGGTCCACATCCGTGTCGACCGCGACGGGCGTCGTGCCGCCGGTGCTCAAGGACCAAGCAACACCAGTCCTCATCTTCGCCGCGCGCAGCGTCGTCACGGCCGCTCGCTCGATGACCAGCGGCTGGGCGTCCGGGACGACCGGTTCGTGCCGCGGGGCTATGCTGACCCGTCCTAGTCGTCGTCGTGAGGGTGGTCATGGGCGTCCTCGAAGCGCCTGCCTGGCTGGTGCCCGCATTCGTACGCAACGTCGTCGGGGCAGGAGCCACGGCGTCGCCGGACGAGATCCGCACCGTCGCCGAGCGTCTGCTCGACCGGTGGCTCTCCCCCGGCCGTGAGTTCCACAACGTGAAGCACCTGGTCGAGGTGCTCGTCCGGGTGGACGAGCTCGACGCAGAGAGCCACGAGCCGGACCTGGTGCGGCTCGCCGCCTGGTACCACGGGGCGGTGTTCGACTCCGCGGAGCGCAAGACGTACGCGAACAAGGGCGGCGAGGACGAGGCGGCGAGCGCACGCCTGGCGTTCGACGACCTCGTGGGCCTGGGCGTCCCCGAGCACAACGCGCAGCGCGTGCACGACCTGGTGACGGCGCTCGTGCGCCACGCGCCGAACCCGAAGGACCCGGACTGCGCGGTGCTGTGCGACGCGGACCTGGCGATGCTCGCGTCCGAGCCGCAGCGCTACAAGGCGTACCTGCACGACGTGCGCGCCGAGTACTCGCACGTGCCGGCGGCGGACTACGCGCGGGCGCGGGCGCGCATCCTGCGCAAGCTGCTGGCTCGCCCGTCGCTGTTCTCGACCCCGCTCGGTGCCGGGTGGGAGGAGCCCGCGCGGCAGAACGTGGAGGCGGAGCTGCAGCGCCTCGAGAAGGAGATCGCCAAGCACGACGCGGAGGCGGCGGCGCACGCGCTCGTCGCGCCCGACCCGGTCGAGCTCGCCGCACCGCAGGACGGGTCCGCCGCGCCGTGATCCTCCTCGACCCTCCGCTGTGGCCGCGCCACGAGCGGCTGTGGTCGCACCTCGTGAGCGACTCCTCGCTGGACGAGCTCCACGCGTTCGCCCAGCGTGCGGGCATCCCGCCGCGCGCGTTCGACCTGGACCACTACGACGTGCCCGACGAGCGGTACGACGAGCTCGTCGCGCTCGGCGCCGTCCCGGTGGGCACCCGCGAGCTGGTGCGCCGCCTGCGCGCGAGCGGCCTGCGGGTCCGCGCCCGCGACCGGCACTGACCCTGGTGGGGGCTCGTCGCGCCGGGGACGCCGGCCAGGGCTAGCGTGGCCGCATGGCCCGGATCGAGAACTCCAGGCTGACGGTCGTCGGCGCCGGGAGCGTCGGCGTGAGTGTCGCGTACGCCGCGCTCATCCGCGGCTCGGCGCGTACCGTCGCGCTGTACGACATCGACCGCCCGAAGGTCGAGGCCGAGGTGCTCGACCTCGCGCACGGCACGTGGTTCACGGGTGGCACGGTGGTGGGCGGCGCGGACCCCGAAGTCGTCGCGGGCTCGCACGTCGTCGTCATCACGGCGGGCGCGAAGCAGCGCCCGGGGCAGACGCGGCTCGACCTCGCGGGCACCAACGTGCGTCTGCTCGAGCGCCTCATGCCGACGCTGCTCGAGCACGCACCCGAGGCGGTGTACTGCATCGTGACCAACCCGTGCGACGTGCTGACGGTCGCCGCGCAGAAGGTCACCGGCCTGCCCGCGTCGCAGGTGTTCTCGTCGGGAACCGTGCCGGCGTTCGGCTGAGGCCGGCCGAGCCGGCGGTCAGGCCGGTGCGGACGAGGCGCGGCGCAGGCCGAGGGCGACCAGGCCGGCGACCGCCACGACGCCCGCGAGGCCCGCCGCTCCGACCGGGACGCCGGTGAGGGTGCCGTAGTCGGCGAGCGGGGCCCCGACGAGCGCCGGGCCGGCCGTGGCCTCGAACCCGACCCGCTGCGCCGCCCACTCCAGCCCGTCCGGCGTCCCGACGGCCAGCGCCGACAGGCCGCCGGCCGTGACGACGGATGCGACGCCCAGCGCGAGCGCGCCACGGCGGACGGCCGTACGCGCATGCGGGCGGGCGTCGAGCGCGACGAGCCCCGGGGCGATCGCTGCGACGGCGGCGACGACCGCGCCCGTGACCAGGGCCTCGCCGAGTCCGATCGCGGCGTGGACGCCGAGCATCGCGGCGGTCACCGCGCCGATCCCGACGTCGGCCGTGCCACCCACCGCGTACAGGCCGACGAACGCGAGCGCGGCGGCCGGGACCGACACCACCGCCCCGCCCGCCGCGGAGAGCGCGACGCGCCCGACGTCCGGCACCCGCGCGGCGAACCGTGCCACCAGTCGCTGCACCGACCAGCCGACGAGCGTCCCGACACCCGCCATGAGCAGCGCGTTCACCCCGAGCGCGGTGATCCCGCCGTCCGCGAACAGCACGGCCTGCACGACGAGCACCGCCGCCACCGCGAGCGCCCCGAGCCACGGCCCGACGAGCGCCGCCGCCAGCGCAGCGCCGAGGAGGTGCCCGCTCGTCCCGGCGGCGACCGGGTAGTTGACCATCTGCGCGGCGAACACGAAGCCCGATGCGACGGCGGTCATCGCGACCTGCTCGCGGGTCGCCTCGGCGCGGGCACGGCGCACGGCGTGCGTGAGCGCGGCACCGGCGACCACGGCGGTCGCGATGCTCGTGCCGGGGTCCATCACGTGGTCGGGGACATGCATGTCGTGCTCCTGTCGTCGGTCCCGGTGGTGCCGGGCGCGTCGGTCGAGGTCTCGGGGTCAGTCGTCGGAGCGGTCGGGTGGGCGGCCGGGTCGGCGGCAGGGTGCGGGTGCACGGTGGGCACCGGGAGCGCCGCGCGCCATCGGCCGACGAGCGGGCCGACGTCGGCCACGTGCGCGGCGCTGCCGACCGCGCGGGCCAGCGCGCCGGGGCGGTGCAGGTCGAGCACGACGAGCCCGCGCGTCTCGTCGTCGCGCGCGTCGCCGCCGTCCGCAGCGACCGGCCGACGGCCGGCCAGCAGCACCGAGTCGACGACGCGTGCGTCGCCCAGCACGCCGGGCGCGGTGTGCGGGCCGGTCAGGTCGAGCTCCTCGACGAGCAGGTCGCGTCCGCCGATGGCGGCCCGGGTCGCGGACCGCAGCGGCCCGCCGCGCTGCCCGTCGCGCCCGAGTACGAGCGTCTCGCGCAGCAGCGCAGCACCCTCGTCGTGCACGTGCAGGTTCGTCGTGCGCGTGACGTCCGCGCCGTCCGAGACGACGAACGGCAGCGCGTCCCACACGAGCGACGCACCCCGCCCGACGCGCACGTCCGCCACCCACGACGACGCCCGCCCGCGCCCGTGGTACGCGACCGTGCCGGACGTCTCGACGAGCTCGAGCGCGACGCCGTCGCCCACGCGCACGTCCACGCGCACGTGGTCGCCGCCGAGCAGCAGCGCACCGGTCGCGACGAGCGCGACCGTGACGCCGCGGTCGGTCTGCGCGAGCACGCGCGGCGCGAGGTGGCCGGCGCGCAGCACGCACCGCACGCGGTCCCCCGCGCGCTCCACCTCGACCGTCGTCCGCACCGCTGCGCCGCCTCAGTGCGTGTGGACGAAGCCCCCCGCGGGGTGCTCCTCGTCCGCGTGGAAGTGCGGCGCCATGGGCCCCGGGTCCTGCGGGACGTGCGCGCCGGCGCGGTGCGCGGTGAGCATGAGGCGCACCCAGTCCTTGAGCGCCTCGACGGACGCCTCGTCGTGCCGCGACAGTGCGAGGACCGGCCGCCCGTCGCGGGCCGCGGTCGCGTCGGCGACCATCTGCGGCACGTCCACGCCCACGTACGGCGCGAGGTCCGTCTTGTTCACGACGAGCAGGTCGGCACGCCCGATGCCGGGCCCGCCCTTGCGGGCCACGTCGCCCCCGCCCGCGACGTCGAGCACGAAGATCTGCGCGTCCACCAGGGCCGGGGAGAACGTGGCCGTGAGGTTGTCGCCCCCGGACTCGACGAGCACCACGTCGAGCGGCGCGAAGTCCTCCTCGAGGTCCTCGACCGCGAGCAGGTTCGCGGTGACGTCGTCGCGGATCGCGGTGTGCGGGCACGCGCCGGTCTCCACCGCGCGGATGCGCTCGGGGTCGAGGACGCCCGCGGAGCGCAGGAAGCGTGCGTCCTCGTCGGTGTAGATGTCGTTGGTGACGACGCCGAGCTGCAGCTCGGCCGCGAGCTCGCGGCACACGAGCGCGATCAGCGAGCTCTTGCCGGTGCCGACGGGCCCGGCGACGCCGAGCCGCAACGACCGCGTCGGGGCAGGGTGGGTGTGGGTGTGGGTGTCAGGCACTGAACAGCCTCTCTGTGCGGCGGGCGTGCTGCTGCGCCCACTCCTCGAGGAGCGGGGCGCCGGATGCGGGGATGTCCCCCGGTTCGGTGAGGTGCGCGACGCCCGCGGCCATGGCCTCGACGGTCGGCGCGGCCGCGACGACCCACCCGGTCGCCTCGGCGGGGTCGACGGGCGCGAGCTTGAGCGTCGCGGAGGCGATCGTCTGCACGTCGTCGTACCCGACGAGCTGCGCGACCTGCCGCGCGTCGAGCCCGACGCACGCGCCCACCACACCGAGCACCAGGGGCCGGGGCGGCTGCGCGCGGTCGCTGCGTCCGACGGGTCCGGAGGCGGCGGGGCTCTCCGCGGCCAGGCGCGCGCGCTCGGCGACGACCGCCGCATCGAGCGCGACGACGGCGGGGTGCGCCCCCCACAGCCGGTGCGCGAGACGCAGGTACCCGCGGCCGAGGCGCTGCGACGTCTCGCGCAGCGCGGGCGCGGGCGTGCGAGCCGCCCACGCGTCCCACGTGGCGCGCAGCCCGGCGACGCGCTCGTCGGGATCACCCAGCGCCACGTGCCGCGCGACGACCGCCACCGCGGCCTCGGTGCGCGTCACGGTCGCGAGCCGACCGCCCACGTACCCGGGGACGTCCGCGACGGACAGCCCCGCGAGCAGCGCGGGCTCGAGCCCCGCGGACTGCGTGTGCCCGCCCGTGGGCAGGCGCGCGTCGGCGAGCAGCGCGAACAGCACGCTCGTCGGCGGGTGCACGGCGGTCACGGCGGGCTCCTCAGAACATCGTGTACAGCTGGGCGAGCGGCAGCCGGTCGGCGGGTGCGGGTGTGATGCGTTCACCGTCGACGTCGATCGCGAACGACTCGGGGTCGATGTCGATGCGCGGCATCGCATCGTTCAGCCGCATGTCGGCCTTGCCGACGCCGCGGGTGTCCGCGACGGCGGCGAGCGTGCGGCGCAGCCCGAGCCGGTCCGCGAGCCCGTCCTCCAGCGCCGCCGGGGCGACGAACGTCATCGACAGCTCGGGCGCGATCGCGTCCCCGAACGCGGGGCGCATCAGCACGGGCTGCGGCGAGGGGATCGACGCGTTCGGGTCACCCAGCGCACCCCACGCGATCGCCCCGCCCTTGAGCACCACGGACGGCCGGATGCCGAAGAACCGCGGCTCCCACAGCACCAGGTCGGCAAGCTTGCCGGGCTCGACGGACCCCACGTGCGCGTCGATGCCGTGCGCGACCGCGGGGTTGATCGTGTACTTCGCGACGTACCGCCGCGCCCGCAGGTTGTCCGCGGGCTCGTCGGTGCCGAGCGCGCCTCGTCGGGCCTTCATGACGTGCGCGACCTGCCACGTGCGCGTGATCACCTCGCCGATGCGGCCCATCGCCTGCGCGTCCGACGACGTGATCGACATGGCCCCGAGGTCGTGCAGCACGTCCTCCGCGGCGATCGTCGTCGCGCGGATGCGGGACTCCGCGAACGCGAGGTCCTCGGGGACGTGCGGGTTGAGGTGGTGGCAGACCATGAGCATGTCGAGGTGCTCGGCGACCGTGTTGACGGTGTGCGGGAGCGTCGGGTTGGTCGAGCCCGGGATGACGTTCGCGTGCGACGCGACCGTGAGGATGTCCGGCGCGTGCCCGCCGCCCGCACCCTCGGCGTGGAACGCGTGGATCGACCGCCCCCCGATCGCGGCGAGCGTCGACTCGACGAACCCCGCCTCGTTGAGCGAGTCGGAGTGCAGCGCGACCTGCAGCCCCCACCGGTCCGCGGCCCGCAGCGCCGCGTCGATCGCCGCGGGCGTCGAACCCCAGTCCTCGTGCACCTTGAACCCGGCCGCGCCCGCGAGCGCCTGCTCGTCGAGCCCTTCGTCGGACACCGTGTTGCCCTTGGCGAGCAGCAGGACGTTGACGGGCAGCGCGTCGAGCGCGCGGTGGATCGTGCCCAGGTGCCACGCACCCGGGGTGACCGTGGTCGCCTTCGAGCCCTCGGACGGTCCGGTGCCGCCGCCGACGATCGTCGTCAGGCCCGTCGCGAGCGCCTCGTGCACCTGCGACGGCGAGAGCAGGTGCACGTGCGAGTCGATGCCGCCCGCCGTGAGGATCCTGCCCTCGCCGGAGATGACGTCGGTCGACGGGCCGATGTGCAGGTCCGGGTGCACGCCGTCCGCGACGTCCGGGTTGCCCGCGCGGCCGAGCGCGACGATCCGCCCGTCGCGGATGCCCACGTCCGCACGCACCACGCCCCACCAGTCGAGCACCACCGCGTTGGTGATGACGGTGTCCAGCGCGCCCGCCGCGCGGCTCGTCGTGCCCTGCGCCATCGACTCGCGGACCGACTTGCCGCCGCCGAACACGGCCTCGTCGCCGCCGACCGTGCGGTCCTCGGTCACCTCGACCCACAGGTCGGTGTCCGCGAGGCGGAGCTGGTCACCCGTCGTCGGGCCGTACAGCGCGGCGTACCGCGCGCGGGTGACCGCGAGGCCGGTGCGCGGTCCCGACGAGGCCGCGGGCGCGGCGGGCACCGGGCCCAGGGCGCCGCCGTCCGCCTTGTCCCGCTGCAACCCCGGCACGCGCCGCGCACCCCGGATCGTCACCGCGTCGACCCGCGCGGACGCGCCCGGCTCGAACCGCCGCGACGTCCCCGAGGGCAGGTCGAGCCGGAAGCCGTGCGCCGCCACCCGGTCGAGGTCCAGCGCCGGGTTCGCGTCGGGCAGGTGCACGTGCGACCCCACCTGCACGGGCCGGTCGCCCGTGTTCGTCACGACGAGCGTGATCCGCTCGTGCGGCTCGCGGTCGTTGAGCACCACCGGCTCGTCCGCGCGGCCCGGTGCGAGCCGCACCGCGCCCGGCCCGCTCGTCGTCGTGCCTGCCATGTGCCGCCCCCTACGCGATCGGCTCGTGGATGGTGACGAGCTTGCGCCCGTCCGGGAACGTCGCCTCGACCTGCACGTCCGGCAGCATCTGCGCGACGCCGTCCATCACGTCGTCGCGGCCCAGCACCTGCCGGCCCTCGACCATGAGGTCCGCGACCGAGCGCCCCTCGCGGGCGCGCTCGACCACCCACGTGGTGAGCAGCGCGACCGTCTCCGGGTAGTTGAGCCGCACGCCGCGCGCGAGCCGGTCGCGCGCGACCATGCCCGCGACCGCGAGCAGCAGCTTCTCGGTGTCCGACGGCGTCAGGTGCACGGAACCTCCTTCGTCTTCGTCGTCACGGGCCGACCGCCACGACCGCGAGCGCCTCACCGGGCGCGACCTGCTGACCGGGTTCGACGAGCACCTCGACGAGCCGCCCGTCCACGGGCACCGGCACGGCGAGCTCGAGCTTCATGGCCTCGAGCGCGACGAGCGCGTCACCGGCCCGCACGCGCTCGCCGACCTGCGCCTCGACGCGCCACACCGCACCGACCATGGGGGCCTCGACGAGCACGCACCCCGGCGGGGCGGTGCGGGTCGCGGCCCTGACCGGGGGTGCGGTCGCGGCCTCGTCGGGCGCGTCGAGCTCGCCCGCCGCTGCCCACGCGGCGCGCTCGGCGGCGAACGCCTGCGCGCGGCGAGCGGTCACGGCCGCGATCTCGGCGGCGTCGCGCGCGAGCGACTCACGGTGCTCGCGCGCCGAGAACCAGCCGTCCTCGACCTCGAGCGTGCGCCGCCCGGACGCGAGGTCCTCGCGCCACCCCTGCAGCTCCTCCGGCGTGACCGCGTGCCACACGATCCGGTCGAAGAACCGCAGCAGCCACGGCACCCCGGGCTCGAACGCGCCGTGCTGCGCGTACGACGACCACACCGGCACCGTCCGCCCGACGAGCTGGTACCCGCCCGGGGAGTCCATGCCGTACACGCACAGGTACTGCCCGCCCAGCCCGACCGTGCCCTCCGCGGTCCACGTGCGCGCGGGGTTGTACTTGGTCGTCAGCAGCCGGTGCCGCGGGTCGAGCGGCACCGCGAGGGGCGCGCCCAGGTACACGTCACCGAGGCCCAGCACCAGGTACTCGGCCGCGAGCATCGTCGCGAGCACGTCGTCCACCGAGCCGAGCCCGTTGACGCGCCGCACGAACTCCGCGTTCGACGGCAGCCACGGCGCGTGCGGCCGCACGCCCGCGACGTACCGCCCGACCGCTGCGCCGACGACGGGGTCGTCGAACGACAGCGGCAGGTGCACGCGCCGCGACGGCACGACGAGGTCGTCGGTGTGCGGCAGCGCGTGCTCGAGCTCGACGAGCACGCCGACGAGCGCGCGCACCGGCAGCGCGTCCGGGTCGACGTGCACGTGCAGGCTCCGCACGCCCGGCGTCACGTCGACGACCCCGACGAGCCCGCCGCGCACCCGCGCGCGCAGCGCCTCCGCGAGCGCGTGCACGCGCACCCGCAGCCCGAGGTCGAGCACGGGCGGGCCGTACTCGACGAGCACGTTGTCATCCCCGCCGCGCAGGTAGCGCACGCGTGGCCGCCCGACCGTGTCGTTCGCGTCGCCCGGGACCACGGCGAGCACGCCGTCGTCGCCGTCCGGTCCGGTCGCGACACCCGGCGGCAGCAGTGCCGCGGCGCGCAGGCGCTCGTCGGCGCGCAGGCGCTCGGCCGTGCGGGTGGGGACCGCGTCGAGGCGCACGGTGTCCCCCGGGCGGATCTGGCCGAGCTTCCAGCGGTGCCCCGAGACGACCGTCACCGGGCAGGCGAACCCGCCGAGCGACGGGCCGTCCGGCCCGAGCAGGATCGGGGTGTCGCCGCTGATGTTGAGCGCGCCCACCGAGTACGGGGTGTCGTGCACGTTCGACGGGTGCAGGCCCGCCTCACCGCCGTCCTGGCGCGCCCACCGCAACCGCGGGCCGGACAGCCGGACCCCCGTGCGGTTCGCGTGCGCCTGCACCCGCCACGTCGCGCCGAGCAGCGTGGCCATGTCCTCGCGGGTGAGGAAGTCCGGCGCGGGGTGCGGGCCCTCCTGGACGGCGAGCCGCCACGCGTGCGTGAACCGGGGCCGCACCTCCGCCGGCACGGGCGCCAGGGTCCCGTACTGCGTGCGCCGTGCGGCGGGGCGCAGGACGTCGCCGACGACGAGCGCGCGGCCGGTGGTCCCGCCGAAGCCGCCGAGCGTGAACGTCGACGCCGACCCCAGGTACGTCGGCACGTCCCACCCGCCCGCGACCAGCACGTACGTGCGCAGCCCCGCGCCCGTGGGGGCGCCCACGTCGAGCACCCCACCCGCGGGCACCTCGACCGGCTCCCACTGGGGCACGGTCCGGCCGTCGACGCGCACCGGCGCGGGCGCTCCCGTGACGCACACCGTCGCGGCGTGGCTGAACCGCAGCCGCGGCCCGGTGAGCGTGCACTCCAGCCCGGGCGCACCCTCGTCGTTGCCGAGCGCACGGTTCCCGAGCCGGAACGACAGGTCGTCCATCGGGCCGGACGGCGGCACGCCGACCTCCCACAGCCCGCGCCGCCCCGGCCAGTCCTGCACGGTCGTCATGTCCCCCGCGCGCAGCACCTCGACCCACGGCTCGTCGTCGACGACGTCCGCGAGCAGCGCGGTGTCCACCCGGCCCGCCAGCACGCGCGGGTGCGCCACGGCCGCCCGCAGCTGCGGCAGGTTCGTCTCGACCCCGTCGACGCGCGTGCCCGCGAGCGCGTGCGCCGCGCGCGCGAACGCCTGCGCACGGTCGTCACCGTGGACGACGACCTTCGCGAGCAGCGGGTCCCAGTGCGGCGTCACCCGCTGCCCCGGCTCGGCCCACGTGTCGACCCGCACGGGCGGGAGCGTGACGTGCGTGAGCGTCCCGGTCGAGGGCAGGCCGCCGCGCCGCGGGTCCTCCGCGTAGACGCGGGCCTGCACCGCGTGCCCGGCGGTCGGCACGTCGTCGGGTCGGCCCGCGAGCACGTCCTCGCCGTCCGCGAGCCGCAGCATCCACGCGACCAGGTCCACGCCCGTGACCTCCTCGGTCACGGTGTGCTCCACCTGCAGCCGCGCGTTCACCTCCAGCAGCGCGGCCTCGCCACGGTCCAGGTCGACGACGAGCTCGACCGTCCCCGCCGACCGGTACCGCGCGGCGGCCAGCAGGTCCCGCGCCCACGTGCGCAGCTGCGCGTGCAGCTCGTCGGGAAGACCCGGCGCGGGCGCCTCCTCGAGCACCTTCTGGTGGCGGCGCTGCAACGAGCAGTCGCGCGTCCCGAGCGTCACGACGCGCCCCGACCCGTCGCCGAACGCCTGCACCTCGACGTGCCGCGCACGCGTCACGAGCCGCTCGACGAACATCGCGGGGTTGCCGAACCGCTGCGCCGCGACCCGACGCATCTCCTGGACCGCAGCGGCCAGCGCTGCGCCGTCCGCGCACCTGCGCAGCCCGAGCCCGCCACCGCCCGCGACGGCCTTGAGCATCACCGGGTAGCCGATCTGCTCGGCCGCGCGCAGGGCGTCGTCGGCCGTCGTGACGAGCCCCGACGCCGCGAGCACCGGCACGCCCGCCGCGAGCGCCGCCTGCCGTGCGCGGAACTTGTCGCCGAACGTCGCGACCTGGCCGGGCGTCGGCCCGACGAGCGTGATCGCCGAGCTCTCCACGTCCGCCGCGAACACCGCGTCCTCGGACAGGAACCCGTACCCCGGGTGCAGCGCGGTCGCCCCGGACCGGCGGGCGGCGTCCAGCACGCGCCCGCCGTCGAGGTACGCGTGCGGGTCGGCACCCAGGTGCACGACGTCGTCGGCCAGCCGCACGTGCGGCGCCGCCGCGTCCTCGCTCGTGCACAGCGCCACCGTCCGCCACCCGAGCCGCCGCGCGGTGGTGATGATCCGCACCGCGATCTCCCCCCGGTTCGCGACGAGCAGCGTGCCGACCATGCCGTCTCCTCGTCGTCGTCCCCGGTCGCGGTGCGTATACACCGACGTATCCGGGACGGTACGAACCGGATGTTTCGACTCCGGACGCCGGGTGTGAACGCGGCGTTACGCCACCTGCACCCCCGACCCCGCCATCCCTCCCTCCCCCCGACCCCAGACCCCAGACCGGGAGCAACCGCGGGGTCGACGAGGACCACCCCGCCGAGACCGTCATCGCTCCGGGTCTGGTCCGCCGGAACCGGAGGAAACGCGGGGTCGACGAGGACCACCCCGCCGAGACCGTCATCGCTCCGGGTCTGGTCCGCCGGAGCCGGAGGAATCGCGGGGTCGACGAGGACCACCCCGCCGAGACCGTCATCGCTCCGGGTATGGCGCGCCGGAGCCGGAGGAAACGCGGGGTCGGCGGGGCGGGTGCGCCGGCGCGGGGTCAGCCGGCGAGGGCCATGCGGGTCATGGCGCTCGTCGCGCGCTCCATGACGACCTCGAGGGACTCGCCGACGTGCTGGTGCAACGCCGTGAGCGCCTCGGGCAGGCGGCGGGCCAGGACGAGCTCGACGATCTCGACGTGCTCGTCGATCGTGGTGGCGATGCGCGAGGTCTCGACGAAGTCGTGCATGCGCACCGCGCGGATCTTCTGGTTCACGGCGACGAGGGCCTCGGTGAGCTGCGCATTGCCGGAGGACGCGGACAGGACCTGGTGGTAGCGCTCGTCGAGCAGGACGAACGACGGGTCCGGCGCGGGCGGGTCGTCGCGCAGGCCCACCCAGAACTCGAGCTCGGCGCGCAGCGCGGCCTCGTCGTGCACGACGGACGGGTTCTCGATCGCCCGCTGGATGCCGCGCAGCTCGAGCGTGATGCGCAGCTCGTAGAGGTTGCGCAGGTCCTCGAGCGACGGCACGACGACGGCGTACCCGAAGTCGGTGCGCTCCACGAGCCCGTCGGACAGCAGGCGGGACAGCGCCTCGCGCACCGGGGTGCGGGACACCTCGAACGCCTTGCCGAGCTTGGGCTCGGTGAGGCGCTCGCGCGGGCTGATCCGGCCGTTGAGGATCTCGTCCCGCAGGCGGTGGTAGACGATCTCGCGCAGCGACAGGCCGTCGGTGGGAGTGCTGGTGGTCTCCCGCGCGGCCGGCTCGGAGCCCGGTCCGGTGCTCATGGACATGGAGCGTATCCCCCCTGGTGACGCGTGCCGCGCGACGCGGCGACCACGTCAGATCGCCATCGCCGCACGCACGCCCTCCTCCTGGTCGAGCCCACCCGCACCCTCGCTGGTGACGCGCCCGGACTCGAGCACGTAGTACCGCGCCGCGGCGGACAGCGCGAACCCGACGTGCTGCTCGACGAGCAGCACCGCGAGCCCGCCGGCCGCCGTCAACGTCGTGATCGCGTCCTCGATCTCCTGCACGACGTTGGGCTGGATGCCCTCGGTCGGCTCGTCGAGGATCAGGACCCTGGGGCCGGTGATGAGCGCGCGTGCGATGGCGAGCTGCTGGCGCTGGCCGCCGGACAGCAGACCGGCTCGTCGGCCTAGCAGGCCGCGCAGGGCCGGGAACAGGTCGAGCGACTCGTCCATCCGTCGTCGGCCCGCGGCGCCCGTCCCGTCGGCGACGAGCTGCAGGTTCTCGCGCGCGGTGAGCGTGCCGAACGACTGCTGCCCCTGCGGGACGTACGCGAGGCCGCGGCGCACGCGCTGGTGCGGGCGCAGCCTCGTGACGTCGTCGCCGTCGAGGCGGACGCTGCCCGAGCGCACGGGCAGCAGCCCGACCGCGGCGCGCAGCAGCGTCGTCTTCCCGGCGCCGTTGTGGCCCATCACGGCGGTGACGGAGTCCGCGTCCACCGCGACGTCCACGCCGTGCACCACGGCGGTGCGCCCGTACCCGACATGCACGCCGGTCAGCTCCAGCATCACGCCACCTCCCCTGCGGCGCCCCGGGCGCCGGCTCCCCGGCCCAGGTACACCTCGACGACCGACGGGTCGGCCTGCACCTGCGCGACCGACCCTTCCGAGAGCACGCGCCCCTGGTGGAGCACCGTCACGGACGAGGCGAACGTCCGCAGGAACTCCATGTCGTGCTCGACGACGACGACCGTGCGCTGCTCGCCGATGCGTCGCAGCAGCTGCCCGGTCTGCTCGCGCTCGGCGTGGGACATGCCGGCGACGGGCTCGTCGAGCAGCAGCAGCCGCGCGTCCTGGACCAGGAGCATCCCGATCTCGAGCCACTGCTTCTGGCCGTGCGCGAGGACCCCGGCGGGGGCGTCCGCGAGCGCGGTCAGGCCGATGGTCTCGAGCGCCTGCGCGACCTCGTCGGGGATCCCCGAGCGCCGCCGCAGCAGGGTCGGCAGGCGCCGACCGGAGCCCGCCGCGATGTCGAGGTTCTGCAGCACCGACAGCTCGTCGAACACGCTCGCGGTCTGGAACGTGCGTCCCACGCCCGCCCGCACGATGCGGTGCGCGGGCCGGCCGACCAGGTCCACGCCGCCGAACCGCACCGAGCCGCTGCACCGGGCCAGGCCCGTGATCGCGTCGACGATCGTCGTCTTGCCGGCGCCGTTGGGCCCGATGAGGAAGCGCAGGTCGCCCTGCGTGACCGTGAGGTCGACCCCGTCGACCGCGACGAAGCCGTCGAACTCGACGCGCAGCCCGCGCACCTCGAGGTAGTCGTGCCGGAACCGGGACTCGGGTGCCGCGATCACGGCCTCGAGGGCCTGCGGGTCGAGCTGGACCTCGACCTCGTCGGGGTCCGGTGTCGTCTCGTCGGTCATGCCGTCCTCCCCGCGCTCGCGGTGGCCTGCTCGTGCTCGTCGTGCGCGTGCTCGTCGTCCCGGGTGCCCGCGGGCTCGTCGGGACCGGGCCGACGACGCCGCAGCCGCACCCGGCCGAGCGTCGCGAAGCCGTCCGGCAGGAACGCGACGACGACGATGAACAACCCGCCCAGGAAGTACGTCCAGAACGACGGGAACCGCTCGGACAGACTCGTCTCCGCCCATGAGACCGCGATCGACCCGACGACGGGACCGAGGAGCGTCGCACGTCCGCCGATCGCGACGCCGACGAGGAACGCGATGGACGGCACGACGCCCACGTCGGCGGGCGAGATGATCCCGACGATCGGCGCGAACAGCGCACCGCCGATCGCGGCGAACGCGGCCGCGAGCGCGTACGCCAGCACCTTGACGAGCGCCGGGTCGTAGCCCAGGAACCGCACGCGGTTCTCCTGGTCGCGCACGGCCACGAGCAGCTCCCCGTACCGCGAGCGCATGACCAGGCGCACGACGAGCACCATCACCAGCAGCGTGCCCGCGGCGATGTAGTAGAGCATCTGCTTGTTCACCGGGTCGGCCAGGTCGAACCCGAAGAAGGACCGGAACCCGTTGAGCCCGTTGGTCCCGCCCGTGACCTTCTGCTGGCCGATGAGCAGGATCGCGAACGCGGCGGCGAGCGCCTGCGACAGGATCGCGAAGTACGCACCGCGCACGCGGCGCTTGAACACCGCGAGGCCGAGCAGCGCGGCGAGGCCTGCGGGCAGCAGGAGGATCGCGAGCACCGTGACGACCGGGCTGCGCAGCGGCTCCCACCACGCCGGGACCGTGCCGTCGCCGTACAGCAGCATGAAGTCCGGCACGCCGCCCGGGCCCGCGTCGGCGAGCTTGAGGTGCATCGCCATGAGGTAGCCGCCGAGGCCGAAGAACACGCCCTGCCCCAGCGTGAGCATCCCGCCGCGACCCCACGCGAGCCCGATGCCGACCGCGACCATCGCGAGGCAGCAGAACTTGGCGAGCAGGTTGAGCCGGAAGTCCGACAGCACGCCGGGTGCGACGACGAACAGCAGCAGCCCCGCCACGCCCACGCCGACGAGCAGGCGCGCCCGCTCGTGGCCCCAGATCCGCACGACCGCGCTCATGCCAGGCTCCTCGTCCGGACGGCGACGAGCCCCTGCGGCCGGACCTGCAGGAACGCGACGATGATGACGAACACGAGCACCTTCGCGAGGCTCGCGGTGCTCGAGTACTCGATGCCGGCCTGCAGCAGGCCCAGCCCGAGCGCCGCGATCACGGCCCCCTTGAGCTGACCGATGCCGCCGACGACGACGACGAGGAACGCGTCGACGATGTAGTTGGTGCCGAGCGTCGGGCCGATCGACCCGAGCAGCGTGAGCGCGACGCCGGCGACCCCCGCGACCCCGGAGCCGAGGAAGAACGTGAGCCGGTCGGTCGCGCGTGTCGAGATGCCCGCGGTCTCGGCGAGGTCCCGGTTGGCGACCGTGGCGCGGATGCGGCGACCGAGCGGCGTGAGCCTGAGCGCGAGGCCGAGCGCGACGACCGCGAGGGTTGCCAGGCCGAGGATGAACAGCCGCGTCTTCGGCACGCCCACCCCGAGGATCTCGACCGCGCCGGACAGCCACGCCGGGGCGCGCACGTCGACGTTCGGCGCGCCGAACACGTCACGCGCGAGCTGCTGCAGCACGAGCGCGACGCCGAACGTCACGAGCAACGTGTCGAGCGGCCGGTGGTACATGCGGGAGATCAGCGTCACCTCGAGGAGCAGGCCGAGCAGGCCCCCGACGAGGAACCCGACGACGAGCGACACCAGCAGCGAGACGCCCGCGTCGGCGATCGCCTTCTGCACGACGAAAGCGGTGTACGCGCCGGCCATCATGAACTCGCCGTGCGCCATGTTGATGACGCCCATCTGCCCGAACGTGAGCGCGAGGCCGAGCGCTGCGAGCAGCAGCACCGACCCGAGGCTCAGCCCGGCGAAGAGCTGGGAGACCAGGGCTTCCACGCACCCGCTCCTTCCTGCGCCCGGTGGGCGCGGCCGACCTGGGGGGCGGTGACCCGGCGCACGGAGAGGACGCCGGGCCACCGCCCGTCAGGGGTGGGTCAGGACAGGCCCTCGGCCCAGTCGTAACCCTCGAGGAACGGGTCCGGCTCGATCGGGCCGTCCGACTCCCACACCGGGTAGATCAGGCCGTCGGCGTCGATCTTGCCGATGAGCGCGGTCTTCGCGATGTGGTGGTTGTCGCCGTTCACGGTGACCGTCCCCTCGGGGGCGTCGAAGCTCACGCCGTCCGCCGCGGCCTGCACGTCCGCCACCGCGAACGACTTCGCCTTCTCGACCATGCCCTTCCACAGGTAGAGCGAGGTGTAGGCGGCCTCCATCGGGTCGGACGTCACGCGGTCGTCGCCGTACTTGGCCTTGAACGCCTTGACGAACGTCTCGTTCTGCGGGCTCTCGACCGTCTGGTAGTAGTTCCAGGCGGTGAGCTGGCCGACGACGTTGTCGACGCCGATGCCGCCGACCTCCTCCTCGGCGATCGACACCGAGACCACCGGCGTCGTCTCCGCCGTCAGGCCGACGTTCTTGTACTCCTTGAAGAACGCGACGTTCGAGTCGCCGTTGAGCGTGTTGAACACCGCCTCGGCGCCCGAGCCCTTGAGCTTGGTGACGATCGTCGAGAAGTCCGTGTGGCCGAGCGGCGCGTACTCCTCGCCGACGATCTCGATCCCGTTGGCCTCCGAGTAGGCGATGATCTCCTTGTTCGCGGTCCGCGGGAACACGTAGTCGGACCCGACGAGGAAGACCTTCGTCACCCCCTGCTCCTTGAGGTAGTCCATCGCGGGGATGATCTGCTGGTTCGTCGTCGCGCCCGTGTAGAAGATGTTCGGCGACGCCTCGAGGCCCTCGTACTGCACGGGGTAGAACAGCAGGCTCTTGTTGCTCTCGAAGACCGGCAGCATCGCCTTGCGCGACGACGACGTCCAGCCGCCGAACACGGCCGCGACGCAGTCGGACTTGATGAGCTTCTCCGCCTTCTCGGCGAACACCGTGGGCTCGGACGCGCCGTCCTCCGCGACGATCTCGAGCTTCTTGTCGAGCACGCCGCCCGCGGCGTTGATCTCCTCAGCCGCGAGGTCGAGCGCATCCCGGACGGTCTGCTCCGAGATCGCCATGGTGCCGGACAGCGAGTTGAGGAAGCCGATCTTGATGCTGTCGCCGTCCGTCTTGACGCATGACGCCGCCGAGGTGGACGACGCCTCGTCGTCCGTGCGGGAGCCGCAGGCGGACAGGGCGAGGAGGGCGACGAGCGCCCCGGAGGACAGTGCGAGCGCGCGGGTGGTGCGGATCGATCTGGTCACGGAGGAGACCCTTTCGTCGGGGCTGTGCTCACGAGCGGAACCGGACGCGGGCTCAGGAACCGCGCGACACCGCGCTGTGTCCCGGGGTGTATACATCCCTGTGCCCATGACGCAGGACGGTAGGGACCGGGTGTTTCGGGCACCGACCCGAAGGCGTGAACGGGGTGTTTCGGACGTGTCCCGATCCGGTCACGCCCGTCCCGGCCGGGCGCGGGCACCGGCACGGGCGCGGCCGGGCCTACGCTGCCCCCATGCACCTGCGTCCCCTCGACCAGTCGGCCAAGCTGCAGCACGTCCTGTACGAGATCCGCGGGGCGACGCTCACCGAGGCGGCACGGCTCGAGGCGGAGGGCCACGCGATCCTCAAGCTCAACACGGGGAACCCCGCTGCGTTCGGCTTCGAGGCGCCGCACCAGATCGTGCGCGACATGATCGCCGCGATCCCCACCGCGCACGGGTACAGCGAGTCGCAGGGCATCCTGTCCGCGCGGCGAGCGGTCGTCACGCGCTACGAGACCGAGCCCGACTTCCCGACGTTCGACGTCGAGGACGTCTACCTCGGCAACGGCGTCTCCGAGCTCATCACCATGGTCATGCAGGCGCTGCTCGACGAGGGCGACGAGGTGCTGATCCCCTCCCCCGACTACCCGCTGTGGACCGCGATGACGTCGCTGTCCGACGGCAAGCCGGTGCACTACCGCTGCGACGAGTCGCAGGGCTGGCAGCCGGACCTCGAGCACCTCGAGTCGCTCGTCACGCCGCGCACCAAGGCGCTCGTCGTCATCAACCCCAACAACCCGACCGGTGCGGTGTACTCACGCGAGACGCTCGTCGCGCTCGCCGACATCGCGCGCCGGCACTCGCTGCTGCTGCTCGCCGACGAGATCTACGACCGGATCCTGTTCGACGGCGCCGTGCACACGCCGCTCGCGTCCGTCGCGCCCGACCTGCTGTGCCTGACGTTCAACGGGCTGTCGAAGACGTACCGCGTCGCCGGGTACCGCTCCGGGTGGATGGTCGTCACCGGACCGCGGGAGCACGCGTCCGGGTTCCTCGAGGGCATCCAGCTGCTCGCGTCCACGCGACTGTGCGCGAACGTGCCCGCGCAGCACGCGCTGCAGGCCGCGCTCGGCGGCGTGCAGTCGATCGAGACGCTCGTCGCGCCCGGCGGACGCCTGCACGAGCAGCGCGACGTCGCCTGGCGCGGGCTGACCTCGATCCCGGGCGTCACGTGCGTGCGCCCCGACGGCGCGCTCTACCTGTTCCCGCGCCTCGACCCCGAGGTGCACGAGATCCACGACGACGCCCGCCTGGTGTACGACCTGCTCGTGAGCGAGCACATCCTGCTGGTGCAGGGCACCGGCTTCAACTGGCCGGACCCGGACCACCTGCGCATCGTCACGCTCCCCGAGGCGCGTGTCCTCGGCGAGGCCGTCGAGCGCCTGGGCAACTTCCTGGCCTCCTACCGCCAGTAGCGCGCGGCCCTCAGGACGCCGCGAACCGCGCGTGCACCCGCACCGCGACGGACAGCTCGTCGGGCTTGAGGTCGAGCCGACCCTCGGCGGCGTCCGCGACCATCGCGCGCGCCGCGGCGAGGACCGGCGGCTCGTCGCCCGGTGAGCCCGGACCCGGGTCGCCCAACATCCCCGGCTCGGCCACCGCGAGCGGCCGCACGTCCCGCATCCCCAGCGCGCGGGCGTAGGCGCGGGCCCGGTCGATCGCGTCCGCGACCGCGCGCTCGCGCGCGTCCTCGAGCAGGCGCGTGCGGGTCGGGTCCGTGAGCGCCCACTGCACGCCCAGCACCGTGACGCCGTCGAGCACCGCGACCTGCTCGACCCACGCCGCGAGCCGCGCCAGGTCCGCGAACGTCGCCTCGAGCTGCACCGACGCGTGGTGCACGAGCGGCGGGCGCGCACCCTGGTCGCTCCACGGGCGCTGCGCCCACACCGCGACCCGCTGCGACGCCCACCACGTGACCGGCCCGGCGCTCTCGTCGTGCATCGACCGGACCTGGTCGACGAGCCGCGCGTGCGCGTGCGTGGTGCGGCGCACCGCGTCGTCGCGCACGTCGGACTCGAACCCGACGTCGAGCGACACGGTCCCCCGCTCCGCGGCGTGACGGTGCTCGAACCGGCCCTCGACGGTGACGACGGTGTCCTGCACACGCCGAGGCTAGCCGCGCAGGGCCGCGTCGCAGCGGGTGAAAGCGCCGCCTGCGTGTCAGCCCATCGCCTCCGCGCGCAGCACACCGGTCCCCCGCCGCGCGCGCGTCCGTCCCGCGCGACCGCGCAGCGCGACGACGACCGCCGCGCCGACCGCACCCGCGAGGGCCGCGACGAGCACGTCGTCGGTCGCCACGTGCCGCCCGGTGTGCAGGACGTGCTGCAGCCCCTCGACGAGCGCCGCGACCGCCGCCATCGCGAGCGCGGGCCGCACGACACCCCACCGCAGCCGCGCCGAGAGCAGACCCCCACCCACGACGAACAGCAGCGCCGTCCCGCCGAGCTGCACCGCGGGCACCTCCCACGAGCCGGCGTCGAGGCCCGCGGGTATCCCCGTGAACGGGGCGAGGTCCGGTCCCGGGTCGCTCGGGTACGGCAACGGGCGCAGCATCACCGCGAGGAGCGCGATCGCCCACGCGACGACCAGCGCCTCGCCGACCGACCGCCACACCGCGGACGCGCTGCGCTCGACCCCCCGGTACGCCCACGAGCCGAGGAACACCCCGCCGCCGACGACCACGCCCAGCACGGTCGCCACGGTTCCCAGATCCGACACGTCACGCCACAGTCCTGTCACCGGAAGCCCCCCGCCCCGTCGCGCCAGGCCGCCTCACCGGACGGCGGAACGACACTACCGGGTGATACCGGGCGCCGACGAGCCCCCCGCACCCGCAGATCGGCCCGCACATGCCGGACGGGCCGGCCGCCCGAAGGCGACCGGCCCGTCCTGGGTCGTGCAGTGCTGCGTCAGGCGCGTGCGACGCGCCCGGGCAGGACCGACTGAGGCAGGCTCAGCGGTCGGCTCAGAAGCCGCCGCCGAAGTCCTCGCCGCCGCCGGCGGGGGCCGCGGGGGCCTTCTCCGGCTTGTCGGCGACGACGGCCTCGGTCGTGAGGAAGAGCGCGGCGATCGACGACGCGTTCTGCAGCGCGGAGCGCGTGACCTTGACCGGGTCGTTGACGCCCGCGGCCAGCAGGTCCTCGTACGAGTTGGTCGCGGCGTTGAGGCCGTGACCCGTCGGCAGGTTGCGGACCTTCTCGGCCACGACGCCACCCTCGAGACCGGCGTTGATCGCGATCTGCTTGAGCGGGGCCTCGATCGCGAGCTTCACGATCGCGGCACCCGTCGCCTCGTCACCCTCGAGCTTGAGGTCCGCGAACGCGGTGTTGCCGGCCTGGATGAGCGCGACGCCACCACCGGCGACGATGCCCTCCTCGACGGCGGCCTTCGCGTTGCGCACGGCGTCCTCGATGCGGTGCTTGCGCTCCTTGAGCTCGACCTCGGTGGCCGCGCCAGCCTTGATGACGGCGACGCCGCCGGCGAGCTTGGCGAGGCGCTCCTGCAGCTTCTCGCGGTCGTAGTCCGAGTCCGAGTTCTCGATCTCGGCGCGGATCTGCGTGACGCGACCGGCGATCTGGTCGGCCTGGCCCGAGCCCTCGACGATCGTGGTCTCGTCCTTGGTGACGACGATCTTGCGCGCCTGGCCGAGGACCTCGAGGCCGACCGTGTCGAGCTTGAGGCCGACGGTCTCGCTGACGACCTGGCCACCCGTGAGGATCGCCATGTCCTGCAGCATCGCCTTGCGGCGGTCGCCGAAGCCGGGGGCCTTGACGGCGACCGACTTGAACAGGCCACGGATCTTGTTCACGACGAGGGTCGCGAGGGCCTCACCCTCGACGTCCTCGGCCACGATGAACAGCGGCTTGCCGGACTGGATGACCTTCTCGAGCAGCGGGAGCAGGTCCTTGACGTTCGAGATCTTGCCCTCGACGAGCAGGACGTACGCGTCCTCGAGGACGGCCTCCTGGCGCTCCGGGTCGGTGACGAAGTACGCCGACAGGAAGCCCTTGTCGAAGCGCATGCCCTCGGTGAGCTCGAGCTCGAGGCCGAGCGCGTTGGACTCCTCGACGGTGATGACACCTTCCTTGCCCACCTTGTCGAGGGCCTCGGCGATGAGCTCGCCGATCGCGGTGTCACCGGCGGAGATGGCGGCCGTGGCGGCGATCTCCTCCTTGGTCTCGACCTCCTTGGCCTGCGCGAGCAGGGCGGCGGTGACGGCCTCGACGGCCTTCTCGATGCCACGCTTCAGCGCGATCGGGTTCGCACCCGCCGCGACGTTGCGCAGACCCTCGCGCACGAGCGCCTGGGCGAGGACGGTCGCCGTCGTCGTGCCGTCACCGGCGACGTCGTCGGTCTTCTTGGCGACCTCCTTGACGAGCTCCGCACCGATCTTCTCGAAGGGGTCCTCGAGGTCGATCTCCTTGGCGATGGAGACACCGTCGTTCGTGATCGTCGGCGCGCCCCACTTCTTGTCGAGCACGACGTTGCGGCCCTTCGGGCCGAGCGTGACCTTCACGGTGTCGGCGAGGACGTTCAGACCCCGCTCGATGCCGCGGCGGGCCTCCTCGTTGAAGGCAATGATCTTGGCCATGTGGCGAGCGATCCTTTGCTTGGGTTCGGGTCGGCCGGTCGGTGCCCGCGACGGACGACGACCGGGCGCGCGGTCTTGTCCCGCGCACCCGACGCCTCACCTGACGGCCGGGGTGGTTCTGTCACTCTCAACCCGAGAGTGCTAAGTCAATGGTTAGCACTCGACCCCTGTGAGTGCAAGCACGCGTCCCCGTCCGCGCACCGACCTTCACGCACCGCGAACACACCCGGCCCACGGCACCCGGACGACGGGGCCCGCGGACGCGAGCCCGAACGGGCCGTCCGGACCGCCCCGCTCGGCTAAGGTCCGGGACGTGCCCGGTGACGACGCCCGCACCTCCCGCAGCCGACGACGCACGCGTCTCGTCGTCGGCGCACTGGCGGCCGCCGGGGCGGTCGCCGCCGCCGTGCTCCCGGTCACCACGGCCCGGCCCGCGGCCGCGGCCGCGGAGCCTGCGGCCCTCCCGTACGCGGTGGTCCCGCTGCACCAGACCGGCGTCGCGCTCGCCCCCGACGGCTCGGTGGTCGAGCTCCCCGCCGACGCCGACGTCGCCTACCTCGACGGCACACGCGTGCTCGACCCGCGCGTGGGCCACCTGGGCTCGGTGCTGCGCGGCGAGGCGGGTGCGCCCGGCGTCGCCGCGGCACGTCGGCTCGCGGACGAGCAGGCGGCCTGGCTCGCGCAGGGCACGGTCCCGGGCGCCGGCGGCCCCTTCGAGGACCTCGCGCGCGACGCGCTGCTGGACCTGCGCACGCTGCTGCTACCGGACGGCGCGGTCGTCGCGGGCTGGACGCCGGCCTGGCGGTACGTGTGGCCGCGGGACGCGTCGTTCGTCGCCGTCGCACTCGCGCGCACCGGGCACCCGGCCGACGCGCTCGACGTGCTGGGCTTCCTCGCCGACGCCCAGCGCGCCGACGGCGGGTTCGAGGCGCGCTACCTGCCCGACGGCTCGGGCCCGCCCGACGACCGCACGCCCCAGACGGACGGCCAGGGCTGGGCCATGTGGGCCGCGGGGCTCGTGCTCGACGAGGTGCCACCGGGCACCGCCCGGACGGCGGCCGCGCACCGACTCGCCCCGCTCGTCGCGGCCGCGGTCGACGGCACCGCCGCGCTGCTCGACCCTCGCGGCCTGCCACCGGCGTCCCCGGACTACTGGGAGCGCGACGAGACCCGGCTGACGCTCGGCACGGTCGCACCGCTCGTCGCCGGGCTCGAGCAGGCCGTCGCGGTGCTGCGGGAGGCGGGCGACGACGAGGGGGCGCTCCTCGCGCAGCGCACGGCGCGCACCGCGCGGGCGGCCGCGGTCGAGACGTTCGGCCCCGCCGGTTGGACCCGCTACCCGGACGGCACCGCCCACGACGCGGCCTCGGCGTTCGTCCTCGCGCCGTTCTGGCAGGCGCCCGCCGCGGGCGGACGTGACGCGTGGCTGCGCTCGATCACCGAGATGAGCCGACCCCTCGGCGTCGCCCCCGCGGGCGAGTGGCGACGCGACGGCGTCACGTGGACACCGCAGACCACCCTGTACGCGTGGGTCGCCGCGGAGAACGGCGAGGACGAGCGCGCCCGGGCCTGGCTCGCGGCCGTCGAGACGCACCGCACCCCGACCGGCTCGATCCCCGAGAAGATCCTCGCGGACGGCAGGCCGGCGGCCGTCGCGCCCCTCACCTGGAGCGCCGCGTGCGCGCTGCTGGCGATCGACGCCCTCGACCGCTGACCGCCGCCGCGGGCAGCTACCGGGTGAGCTACGAGGTGAGGCTCAGAGCGGGCGGACCTGGTCGGCCTGCGGGCCCTTGGCGCCCTGCCCGACCTCGAACTCGACCTGCTGACCCTCCTCGAGGCTCCGGTACCCGTCGACCTGGATCGCGGAGAAGTGCACGAACAGGTCCGCACCTCCCGCGTCCGGCGTGATGAAGCCGTAGCCCTTCTCCGCGTTGAACCACTTCACCGTGCCGTGCGCCATGCCGTCAGCTCCTTGCTGGGGAGAACCTCCCACGCCGCTGCGCGGGGTGCGCCGAAGCCTAGTGGGAGCGCACCCGCCGCGAACAGAGCCCGTCGCAGACCTGTGGAGGACGGCTCAGGGCAGCGCGGAGACGAGCACCACGACGACGCCCGACGGCGCCTGCGCGGGGTCGAGCTCCACCGCCGAGATCCCGAGGGCCGAGGCGACCACCGAGGCGGTCGTCGAGTCCTCCTCGGAGGCGTAGTACACCGTCGACGCCTCGGGCTTGGTGCCCGTGAAGTTCGTCGGGACGACCTCGGTGAAGCCGGCCTGCTCGAGCCGCTCGGCGCCCTTCGCGGCGAGGCCCTGGATGCCGGCCGCGTTGTACACCGTGACCGTCGTGGCGAAGTCCGGCGCGGGAGCGCTCGTCTCCTCCTGCGTCGGCTCCTGCTCACCCGCGGGCTCGGTCTCCTCGCCCGTCGGCTCGGCACCCGGCGTCTGCGGCGCGGTGGCGGTCGGCGCCGGCGTCTCGTCGGCGTCGCTGCCGCCGGACGAGATCGGGAGGTCGCCGCCGCGCGTGGCGAACGCGACGATGCCGTACGCCAGGGCCGGTGCGAGCACCAGGACCGCGAGGAACGGCCACCAGCGGCTCCATGCCGAACGGGGCGCGCGGTGGACACCGCGGGGGGCGGTGGGGTCCGGGGGCGCGTCGAACTCGTCGTCCGGGTACGGGTAGTCGGCCTTGCTCACGGCAGGAAGGCTATCCGGCCCGACGCCGTGCGCATGCACCGGCGCGTCGGACACGCTCACGCACGGGTGACGACGCGCGGGCGAGCCGTGCGAGCGGGGTCAGGCGTCGACGCCCAGCCGGCGCGCCGTGCGGGCCCGCTGACGCGACTGGCGCATCCGGCGCAGGCGCTTGACGAGCATCGGGTCGTGCGCCAGGGCCGCCGGGTCGTCGATCAGCGTGTTGAGGATCTGGTAGTACCGCGTGGCCGACAGGTCGAACAGCTCACGGATCGCCTGCTCCTTGGCGCCCGCGTACTTCCACCACTGACGCTCGAACGCGAGGATCTGCGCGTCTCGCTCGCTCAGCCCGTCGACCTCGCCCGCGGGCATCGGCTCGAGCTGTGCGGTCGAGAGGGCTGCGTCCATGAGCGCCAGGATAGGCCGCGAACCACACCGGTGTCATTCGCCCGCCCGAGCCCGGCCGCGGGCCGCGCCCGCGGTTCACCCGCCCGCCGGTAGGGTCCAGCGCGTGGTTCCCGCACCGCTGTCCGAGCTCGTCGCACCCGACTGGGCCGCCGCCCTCGCCCCCGTCGAGGCCCACGTGCACGCCGCCGGGCGGTTCCTGCGCGACGAGGTGGCCGCGGGCCGCGAGTACCTGCCCGCACCCGACGCGATCCTGCGCGCGTTCCACCGCCCGCTCGCCGACGTGCGAGTGCTCGTCGTCGGCCAGGACCCGTACCCCACGCCCGGGCACCCCATGGGGCTGTCGTTCTCCGTGCAGCCCGACGTGCGGCCCGTGCCGCGCTCGCTCGCCAACATCTTCCGCGAGCTCGTCGACGACCTCGACGCGCCCGCCCCGACGAGCGGCGACCTGACGCCGTGGGCGGACCAGGGCGTGATGCTGCTCAACCGGGTGCTCACCGTCCGGCCGGGCGCACCCGCCTCCCACCGCGGCAAGGGGTGGGAGGCCGTCACCGACCGGGCGATCGCCGCGCTCGTCGAACGTGGCGGACCGCTCGTCGCGATCCTGTGGGGGCGCGACGCGCAGACCCTCAAGCCCGCGCTGGGCCGGGTGCCGACCGTCGAGTCCGCGCACCCCAGCCCGTTGTCCGCGTCGCGCGGGTTCTTCGGCTCGCGGCCGTTCTCACGCGTGAACGACCTGCTGGTCGCGCAGGGCGGGACCCCCGTCGACTGGCGCCTGCCGTAGTCAGCGCGTGCAGCTCGGCGTCGCACCGTTCTGCGCACCTGCCTCGACGAGGTCGATCTCGACGTACGTCCCGGGGCGGCGGTCCACTCCGGGAACAGCCGCGCAGGTCGATCGCCGTGTCGGGGTCGACCGCGGTCGCGCTGGCGGAGAGGCAGAATGTCCGTCGTGTCGACTGACGAGGGTGTGCGCTGGAGCCGGTACGTGGCCGTGGGTGACTCGTTCACCGAAGGGCTGTGGGACTCGCCCGACGGACGGGCGCCGGCCGACCCGACCGCCCCCCTGCGCGGCTGGGCGGACGTGCTCGCCGCACGCCTGTCCGCACGGCGGGTCGCCGGCGGCGGGGCGCCGCTCGAGTACGCGAACCTCGCGATCCGTGGACGGCTGCTGCGCCCGATCCTGCGCGACCAGGTCCCGGCGGCGCTCGGCCTCGAGCCCGACCTGGTGAGCCTCATCGGCGGCGGGAACGACATCCTGCGGCCCGCCGCCGACGTCGACCGGCTCGCGCGCGACCTCGAGGCCGCCGTCGCCCGGCTGCGCGCGGCAGGCGTCGACGTGCTCCTCGGGACCGGCGTCGACACCGTGGACAGCGGGCTCCTGCGCGCGACCCGCTCGCGGGTCGCGACGTACAACACGCACATCTGGTCGATCGCGCACCGGCACGGTGCGCACGTCCTCGACCTGTGGGGCATGCGCTCCCTGCGCGACTGGCGCATGTGGGCCGACGACCGCATCCACCTCACCACGCAAGGGCACGCACGGGTCGCGCAGGCCGCGCTCGTCGCGCTCGGCCTGCCGCCCGACGAGGAGCGCTGGGACGACCCGCTCGCCCCGCAGCCGCCCACGCCCCGGCTCGACCGGCTGCGCGGCGACGCCCGCTGGGCACGCGAGCACGTCTACCCGTGGGCCACCCGGCGGCTGCACGGGCGCTCGTCGGGCGACACCCGCACGCCCAAGCGGCCCGCGGCCGCCCCCGTCACGTCCGAGGAGGGCTGAGCCCGGCCCGTCAGCGGGTCGCGCAGTAGGTGAACACGTAGGTCTGGGTACCCGAGATGTTCGCCGCGGTGTTGCTCGTGAACCGGAACTTGTTGCCGCCCAGGTCGGTGCGGGTGAGCTGCCAGAAGTTGTCGGTCAGCTCCGACCACCCGGACCCTCCCACCGCGGCGCGCGCCGCCGACATGTCGATCTCGGCGGTCCACCCGAAGAAGAACCGCGACGTGCCGTTACCCGTGACGGTCGCCGTCACGCACGCCTGCGTCGCGGTCCACGCAGGGCTGTTCGTGTACGTCACCGTGTACGCCGACGGCGTCTGGACACCCGGCGGCAGGTTGTAGTTGCACACCTGGAAGCGCAGCGTCGTGGCGCTCGTGATCGTCGTGACCGGCGCGTCGACGTCCGGCTTCCCGGCGATCAGCGCGGTCATCGCGGTGTGGTCGTACGTGATGCCGAGCTTCCACGCGATGTCCGCACCGCCGGGCGCGTTGAGCAGCGCGAACTGGCTCGTCGTCCCGTTGAACGGCGCCTGCGCCAGGTCCATCTTCAGCTGCCACGGCACGGGCGTGGTCGACGTCGTCGAGACCGTCGCGGTGAAGCACACCTGGACGGGGTTGTTGGTGACGAGCGTCCACTCGATGTTCGGCATCACCGTGTTCCCGTTGCCGGGGCTCACGGGACCGGCGGGCGGCGTGTAGGCCCACGTGGCGGGGACGGGCCAGCCGTTGACGGTCACCCAGGCACGCCCGCTCCCCGTGACCGGGGGCGTGAACGCCGGGCCCGTCGCGGTGAACGCGCCACCCGTGATCGCGGACGACGACGACGAGACGAACGCCTGCGTCCACGCACCCGTGGAGCCCGACGCGACCCGCACCGCACCGATCGTGCACCCACCCGCGAGGCCCGACACCGCGACCTGCGTGAACTGGCCCGCGCTCGACGTGCCCGTCGGGCTGACCGTCACCGGGCCCGGCGCGCAACGCGCGAGCTGCTTCGCCGTCGGGCGGACCGGAGACATCAGCGACAGCCCGGCCGCCTGGGCACCGGCGACCGACAGGACCGCGAGCGCGAGCACGACGAGCAGCGCCACCACCGGGTGGCGTCGCGGGGCTCGGGCACGCGTGGGCATGTCGGTCCTCTCCGGTCAGTCGGGGGGAGCGGTCGAGGCGGCGTCGGGGTGGGAGCCGGTGCCCGGCCCACCCGCGGCCTCGTCGTCGGACCCGCGCTCGGCAGAGCCGTCGTCCCCGGGCTCGTCGTCCACGTCCTCGTCGGCCATGTCCTCGTCGGCTATGTCCTCGTCGTCCACGGGCTCGTCGTCCACGGGCTCGGCGTCCTTCGACGGCCAGGCCCACAGCGCGAGCGCCAGGAACAGCAGCCCGAGCCACAGGTACGCGTTGGTCACGACGCGCAGCGCGAGCCCGATCTTCGGGATGTGCGCCTGCGCGACGCCGAGCACCTCGTCGCCCGCGGGCTCGAACGGGTCCGTGAAGGAGTTGTTGTCGCCGCGCACCACCCACCCGTCGGCGTCACCGCCGATGACACGGTGGATGATGCGCACGCCGTGCTCCGAGGCGGGCGCGTAGACGATCACGTCCCCCACCTCGGGCTCGCCGCAGCGCGAGATCACGATGTCGCCCGTGTGGTACGTCGGCTCCATCGAGTGACCGTTGACGTAGGTCAGCGTGGTGCAGCCGCCCAGGCTCGTCGGCCACACGAACCACGCCGCCAGCAGCGCGGCCGCGTAGAACAGGACGGTCGGGACAGTGCGCAGCACCCGACGCGCGGGGGGCGCGTCGGGTGCTGCGGCGACGACCGTGCCGGGCACGAGGCCTCGGGTCAGCTGTGCAGCGAGAGGGCGAAGCCCGTGATCGAGGCCGGGTCGACGCCGGACGGGGCCGCGACGGTCAGGACGCCGGCGGCGGCGTTGCCCGTGGCGAGCGCCTGCCAGTCACCGGTGGTCTTGTAGGCCACCGAGTACTTCGCGCCCTGCGTCGCGCACGCGGCGTCGATCGAGCTGAACGTGATGTTCGGGACCTTCCACGGGTTCGTCGTCGTCCCGTCGAACGTGGGGGCGCTGAACGCGACCGCGACGGCGGACGACTGGCACTCGCCCGAGACGGTCACGTTGCCGGCCTGGAACTGGCCGCCCCAGCTGAGGTTGAGCTGCGACGCGGAGGCGAGGGACAGACCGGCGACGCCGACGAGCGCGAGGCCGACGGCGATGGCCTTGCGGCGGTTGTTCTTGGTGCGCATGGGGTTCTCCTGGAGGGGGGAGGCGGACGGCGGCTCCGGGGTGGGCGCCGAGCGGCCCGCTCACGCGGACGAGATCGACGGTAGGACGGTTGTCGGAGCGCTCCCATGGCCGGGTGAGGTGCTGCCACCCACCGCGCCGGGTATGCCGGTTTATTTCACCCTGGACAACCGTCCAGGTATCCGGACATCTCCCGAGAAAGCGGTCGCCACCTGCGACGCGGCCGTTCGGGTGACATCTCAGAGCGGGAGCCGCGCCTCCAACCGCGCGCCCCGGGGACGCAGCGCCTCCAGACGCACCGTCCCACGCACCAGATGCAGCCGCGACGCGAGCCGCGCGGTGCCCCCGCCGGGGTCGCTGCCCCGCGACGGGTCCGGCGACGGCCCGTCGTTCTCCACCGCGACGACGAGCGCGCGGTCCACCACGGCGAGCGCGACGACGATCGTCGCGGCCGGTCCGTTCTTCAACGCGTTGGTGACGCCCTCCTCGACCACCCGCACCGCGAGCAGCCGCTGCGCGGTCGAGAGCGTGCCCTGCACCGGGTCGTCGACCGTGCGCACCTCGGGAGCCACCGTCAGGCGCGTCGCGATCGCGGTCGGCAGCCGGCCCAGCAGCGCACGCACCGCCGGCACCAGGCCCAGCTCGAGGCGCTCCGGGTACAGCAGCCGGCTCATCTGCCGCACGTCCAGCTCCCGCACCACGTCCAGCTCGTCACGCACCCGGCGCAGCGTCTCCACGTCGTCCGGGTCCGCACCGCGCTCGACCAACCGGCCCAGGACCTCGTCGAGATGCGCGTTCACCACCACGAGCTTGCCCTGCAACGAGCCGTGCAGACCCTCCGCGACCTCGCGGCGCACCCGGATCTCCTCGGCCTCGAGCGCCTCCAGCACGTGCTCCACCTCGAGCGCCTCACGCTCCGCGCGCCTCAGGTGCGCACGGCTGCGCCGCCGCGCCGACATCCCCCACACCCCGATGCAGCCCGACACCAGCGCGAGCACCACCCCCGCCACGAACTCCGCCTCGATCGTCGCGCGCTCCGGGTTCGAGTACACGCTCAACAGCTCCTGCGCCGCCGTGCGCCCGCCCGCCGCGACCACCGACGCCAGCACCAGACCGCCCAGGATGCGCGCCAACGACACCCAGCGGTACACACCCATCGCCCACAGCGCACCCACCAGCAGGAGGACCGCCAGCACGTTCGCCGCGACCCGCGCCCACACGCTCACGTCCTGCCACGCGGGGATCAGGTTCGAGTACACGTACGCCGCCTGGATCGACGCCCCCAGGCCGTACCCGAGCGCGACGATGCCCGTGAGCCGCAGGAGGACCCTGCGGTCCGCGGTCACGTCACCCCGCCTCGTCGGCGCCCCCTCGACCATCGTCCTCCTACCCGTCGGGCCCGGTCCGCCGTGTCCGCACGCGCACTCCGCCCGAGCCGACGATACTGAACCCGATGAGCACACCCCTGGCCGAGGTCATCCGAGTGGCGGTCGTCGAGGACCAGCCGCTCTTCCGCTCGATGCTCGAGCGGACCCTCGCGCAGATGCCTGGCCTGCGGGTCGTCGCGTCCGTGGGGACGTTCGCCGAGGCCCGCGCCGCCCTGCGGCCCGGCAGCGTCGACGTCGCGCTGCTCGACATCGACCTGCCCGACGGGAACGGCATCGCCCTCGGCGTCATGCTCCGCCGCGAGCAGCCCCGGCTCGGGATCCTGCTGCTGTCCGCGCACGACGCGATGGACCTGCTCCTCGACCTGCCGCCCGACGTCGCCGACGGGTGGGGCTACCTGTCGAAGAACAGCTCCACGAGCGAAGAGCTCCTGCTGTCCGCGGTGCGCTCCGCCGCAGTCGGCGTGACCGTGCTCGACCCCGAGTTGCTCGCGCGGGCGACCCCGCGCGCCGGGTCCGACGTCGCCCGGCTCACGCACCGGCAGTACGAGGTCCTGCGGCTCCTCGCGTCCGGGCTGTCCAACGCCGGCATCGGTGAACAGCTCGGGATCACCGAGAAGTCCGTGCAGAACCACGTCAACGCGCTGTACGCCACGCTCGGCATCGACGCCGACCCGTCACGCAACCCGCGCGTGAGCGCTGCGCTGCGGCTGCTCGAGGAGACGGGCACAGGCACCTGATCCCGTGCGCGGTTCGGTAGGCTGACCGCCCTCGCCTCCTTAGCTCAGCTGGCCAGAGCAGCTGTCTTGTAAACAGCAGGTCGTCGGTTCGAATCCGACAGGGGGCTCCACACCGGCGCCACCGACGACGACGGGCCCGGCCCCCGCTCCTGCGAGCGGTGGCCGGGCCCGTCGGTCGACGTCAGCCCTTCGCGGCCAGCGCGGACTCGACAGCGGCACGCAGCGGACCCTGCTGGTACAGGGCCCCCTTGTCCTCGCCCTCGCCCGGCCACTCCTGGCCGTCGATCAGGACGGTCGGGGTACCGACCCCACCGCGGTCGATCGCCATCTGCTGGGTCGCGGCCGTGACCCACGGCGCGAACGTGCGCCACGTGCCGGTCTTCTCCTCGGCGTCCTTGCCGACCTCGAACGTGCCGTCCACCGTGTCCGTGAACGTGTCCGCGACATCCTGCGGGACGCCGACCCCGACCGCGATCTCCGCGATCTTGTCGTCCGTCAGACCCGTCGTGCCCTCCTTGGGCTCGCTCTCGTACATCGCGGTGATGAAGTCCTGGACGTGCTCCGGGGACTTGTCGGCGACGACCGCGAGCGCGTTCGCCGCACGCGTCGAGAACGAGGTGCCCTTCGACTGACCGTCGAGGAACGACACCGGCCGGTAGTCGACCGTCACGCCGTCGGACGCGGCGAGCTCCTCGAGGTCCGCCGCGTTCGCGGCGTCGAACATGCCGCAGTAGGGGCACATGAAGTCGAAGTACACGGTCACGACGACGTCGTCCGCGCCCTGTTCACCCACGCCGGCCGCGCTGACGGGGATGCCGCCCTTGTCGTTCGCGGTCGACGGCGCCGTCACGTCCGCGAGCTTCGGCGCGACCACCTGCGACTCGCTGCCGCCGTAGACCACGTCGCTGTACTTCGCCTCGGTCTCCGCGTTGTTCTTGATCGTGACGCCCACGACCACGCCCACCGCAGCGATCACGACGACGAGCAGGCTCGCCGTGAGGATCTTCGTGCGCCGCGCGCGGCGCTCCTGCTCTTGACGCATCTGCAGGGCCTTGGCGCGCGCCTCGTCGCGGCGCTGCGCCTTGGTCGGCCTGGGGTCGTTCGTGGGCACGGGATCTCCTCGGTCGGTGGGCGACACGGCATAGGGTACGGGTCGAACCCGTGCGTCGGCACGGACCTGTCGGCCCGACCCCGAACTGGCACGGTTCAGCGCCTTGCCGCACACCCGCCGCAGGTCACGGGACCGTGGGCGTCGGCGCAGGCGACCACACGATCCCCGCACCGTTCGACACCAGCGACGCCACGACGACCGCCGCGAGCACGCACGCGACCACGAGCACCGCCGCACCCAGACGCCCCGGCGCGACGACCGCGAGCACGCGTCGCGCACCCGTGCGCGTCATCCGCGACAGCGGCCCCCACCACGCGACCACCAGCCACAGCAGCACCGCCGACGCCACGACGAGCGCCGCCGTCCCCCCGTCCACCGGGTCACCCGAGCGCAGGTCCCCGATCGTCCACGTCCCGTTGTCGACGAGCCACGCGACCACCCCGCCCACCAGCACCGTCACGCACGACGCGACGACGAGCGACGGCACGAGCGCCACCACCGCCCGCACCAGGTACCACGGCGTCGCCACGACCGTGCGCGGCACGTCGGAGGCGCGCACCCCCCGCTGCTCACGCCGCCCGTACATCGCCTCGACGGCCGTCCCGGCCGTCCGCACCAGCACCAGCAGCACGACGAGCACGCCCACCGTCACCACCGGCGCGAGCGCACCCAGCGCCCCCACCAGCGCCGCGAGCGCCAGCAGCGAACCCCAGCGCCGGCGGGCCGGCGGGCGCTCGTAACCCGAGCCGTCCGGGACCACCTCCGAGGCGTCCAGGTCGTCCTCGATCCAGTCGACGCCCTCCTGCGCCTCCCCGTCCGCCTCCCCGTCTCGGGACTGCCACGCCTGCGGCCCGCCACGGTCGAACCCGTCGTCCGCCAGGTGCTGGCCGTACCGCGGGTCGAGCGCCAGGTCGTCCAGCTCGTCCAGGTCCGGGTTCTCAAAAACCGTCGCGTCACGCTCCGAGCCGTCCCGCACGGAGCGGTCGAGCGTGTTCCCGGACGTCGCGCCGGCGCGGTCGTCGGCCGCTGGGCCGGCGGATGTCGCCGAGGGGCCCGCCGGCAGGACGGTCGTCGGGTCGCCGGCCGGCAGGACGCGCGTGTGGCCGTCCTGCACCGGGAGGCTGCGCGTGTCGATCACGACCGTGCCCGGCTCCTTGCCCGGGTTCGCGGGGCCCGCGTCCGCGAGCGCCGTGGCGGTCAGGGCGACGGTGCTCGTGGCATCGCGCTCGTCGTCGTCCGACGAGTCGTCGTCCTCGCCCTCGTCCTCCTCGTCCGTGTCGGCCTCGTCCGCGTCCTCGTCCACGTCGTGCTCGTCGCCATCCCGGTCGTCGACCCCGTCGTCCGCGGCCACGGCATTCTCGTCGTCCGCGACTGCGTCGCCGTCCGACTCCTCGTCGGCCGGGTCGGCCTCGTTCGCGGCGGACGCCTGTGGCGCGGGCTGGTCGTCGCGGCCCTCGTCGTCGGGGTGGGTGTCGTCGGGGTCGGCGGGGACGTCGTCGTCGGCGTCGGACTCGTCGGGGGCGGGCTCGTCGGGGGCGTCGCCGTCCTCGTCGTCCGCAGGCGCGCCTGCACCCGCCGAGCCGAGCGCGACGGTCGCGGCGACGGCGGCGTCCTCCACGACCGCCCCGCCGGGGCCCGTCTCGACGGGGTCGCCGTCGACCGCGGCCACCGCGAGCGCGGCCACCAGGTCGTCGGCGTCGAGCCGCGCGGCGGGGTCGGGGTCGAGCGCGCGGCGCAGCGCGTCACTGGTCAACGGTCCCAGGCCGGTGAGGTCCGCGTCCCCCGCCCGGGCACGCGCCAGGACGGTCTGCAGCGGGCGCGTCCCGAACGGCGGCCGGCCGGTCGCGGCGAAGGCCAGGACCGCCGCGAGGCCCCACAGGTCAGTCTCGGGCGAGGGCTCGGCGCCGTCGAGCAGCTCGGGCGCGAGGTAGCCCGGGGTGCCGACGACGAGGCCCGCCGTGGTCACCTGGGCCGAGCGGTCGCCCGCGGCCTGCGCGATCCCGAAGTCGATCAGCACGGGACCGTCCTCGCCGACGACGACGTTCGTGGGCTTGAGGTCGCGGTGCACGACGCCCGCGGTGTGCACCGCGGTGAGGGCGTCGGTGAGGTCGCGCGCGAGGTCGCGCAGGTCGTCGGGACCGAACGGCCCGTGCTCGCGGACGTGGTCCTCGAGGTTCGCGCCGGCGACGAGCTCGGTGACGATGAACGCCTCCGTGGAGTCCGCCTCGGCGTCGAGGACGGACGCGACGGACCGGTGCCGCAGCCGCTGGAGCGCGAGGACCTCGCGGCGCAGGCGGTCGCGGCCCTGCGCGTCGGCGCCGATCTGCGGGTGGAGGAGCTTGAGCGCGACCGCCGTGCCACCGTCGTCGACCGCCCGGTAGACCGTGCCCATGCCCCCGGAGCCGAGGGGGGCGACGACCGTGTAGCCGCCGATCTGCGCCCCCGGCGCGAGGCCGATCCGTTCCATGCCAGGTCACGCTAGGCGGCTCCGGGCGTGCGTGCGAACAGGCGCGCTGGTCCTGGACGGGCGGTGCGCGGGGCACCACCGGTGCCCGAGGTGTGGACAGGCGGTGGTGCGGTTCGTCCGGGTTGCGTATCATCGAACACATGTTCGAGTCGGAGGCCGTGGCGGTGGGGGGTGCCTTGTCGCGCGCCTCCGCGGCGGCGGACGTGCTCGCGTCGCTCGACCAGGTCGCGGAGCAGCTGCGCGCGGTCGCCGAGCGGTCTCGCGACTCCCGGGCGTGGGACGGGGCGGCGTGCGCGCGCGTCGTGCGAGCGCTGGACCAGGCGGCGAGCCTCGTCACCGCCGCGCGGGGGCCGGTCCTCCTCGCGCAGCACGCGGCGGCTGCTCGCGCAGGGGGCGAGCGGGCGTTCGTGGACACCCGGGCACGGCTGTCGGGGACGACGAGGTTCGCCGCGGCCCGGGAGGTCGCCGCGGCCCACGCGATGGACCGGCTGCCGCTCGTCGGCGTGGCGGTGGCCGAGCACGCCGTGCCCTGCGGGCACCTCGACGTGCTCGGCCAGGCGCTCGCCGGTGCGAGCGACCAGGTCGCGCGCGTGCTCGCCGACGAGCGGACGCAGGAGCAGCTCGTCGAGCTCGCGCAGCAGACCGACGCACGGCAGTTCTCCCGGCACGTCGCGGCGCTGGTCGCGGAGCACGACCCGGACCGGGCGGAGGACGAGCGAGAGGACGCACGCCGCGCGCGGCACCTCACGCTGAGCCACGGTCCACGCGGGACCGCGCTCAAGGGGCTCCTCGACCCGCTCGCGGGTCAGGTGCTCGCCCGCGCGCTCGACGCGACGGGCCACCGCGAGGACGACGACCGCACACGCGACCAGGCGCGCGCCGACGCCCTGACGGCCCTGGCACAGCACGCGCTGGCGGGTGGGCTCGGGGCCCGTGCATCCGGGACCGGTGGGTTCCATGCCGGTGAGCACCGCGCGCAGCCGGCACCCGACGCCGACGTGTCCGGCCGCGCCGGCGGGGAAGACGACCGACCGGCGGCGGCGGTCGCTCCCGACGGCGCCGTGAGCGCGCCCGCCGCGCAGGTGAGCCTGCTCGTACCGGCCGAGACGTGGCACGCGGTGCGTGAGCACCAGGCACGCCGTCGTCCCGGTGCGGGGCGTGGCGCCGGTGCGGGGCATGGCGTGGGTGCGGCCGGGCCGCCCGATGACGCGGCGGAGACCCTCGGGGGTGAGCATCAGCGGGTGGCGCCCGCGGTGAGCGACGACGGGACGGTCCTGACGCGCACCGAGCTCGCGGCCGCCTTGTGCGACTGCGCGATGACGCGCGTCGTCATGGACACGGGCGGTCTGCCGCTCGACGTCGGGCGCACGCGGCGCATGTTCACGCCCGCGCAGCGGCTCGCCGTGGTCGCACGCGACCGGCAGTGCGCGTGGAACGGCTGCTCGGTCGCCGCTCGGTACTGCCACGTGCACCACGTCCGCTGGTGGCACCGGGACGGCGGGCGTTCCGACCTGGACAACGCCGTGCTGCTCTGCTCGCACCACCACCACCTGGTGCATGCGCTCGACCTCGACGTCGAACGGGTGGCTCCCCCACCTCGTGCGACGGACCACCGGGCACCTAGCCCCGCGGGGCCGCCGCGGAGCTCCGGGCAGTCCGCTCCGGAGCCCGGCCCCGGCTTGGCGGGTCTCGGCGTGCGCTACGTGTTCCGGGGGCGCCGGGGCACGGTCCACAACGGTCCGAGCCGCGAGCCGCCCGGTTGACCGGCCAGGCGACCGGCGGTCCGAGCCGCGTCACCTGCGGTTGGAGTGCGCGTCGAGGGCGGTTCGTCCCGGGCGGCTCGGCCTGCGTGTGACGTGCGTCGTTCGGCAGGCGGGGTCGCGGGGGCACCGACTAGGGTCAAGATTCAGTCAACCCAGGAGATGCAGTGTCTGCTGTGCCTAAAGATGGCTACGACCTCGTGGTCGTCGCGAACCGGTTGCCCGTCGACGTGTCGCTCGGCGAGGACGGCGAGCCCACCTGGACCCGGTCCCCGGGAGGGCTGGTGACGGCCCTCGCACCGGTCATGGCCCAGGCGGACGGTGCGTGGGTCGGCTGGGGCGGGTCGCCCGACCTCACGCTGGACCCGTTCGAGGTCGACGGCACCCAGCTCGTGCCCGTGACGCTCTCGGCTGACGACGTCGAGCGGTACTACGAGGGCTTCTCGAACGACACGCTCTGGCCGCTGTACCACGACGTCATCGCTCCGCCCGCGTTCCACCGCCAGTGGTGGGAGGCCTACCGGCGCGTGAACCGCCGGTTCGCCGAGGCCGCCGCGGCGCAGGCCGCACGGGGCGCGACGGTCTGGGTGCACGACTACCAGCTCCAGCTGGTCCCCGCGCTGCTGCGCGAGCTCCGCCCGGACCTGCGGATCGGGTACTTCCACCACATCCCGTTCCCCCCGCTCGAGATCTTCGCGCAGCTGCCGTGGCGCAAGGCCGTGGTCGAGGGGCTGCTCGGAGCGGACCTCATCGGGTTCCAGCGCGGTGGGGACGCCGCGAACTTCGTGCGCGTGGTCCGCCGCCTGACCGACCTGACCACACGTGGCCAGGTCGTCACGATCACCGACGAGCACGGCCGCACCGAGCGGCACGTGCGCGCCGCGGCGTTCCCGATCTCGATCGACTCCGCCGCCTTCGACGCCCTCGCCCGCACCGACGCCGTGCAGGAACGTGCCGTCGAGATCCGCCACGAGCTCGGCAACCCCACGATCCTGCTGCTCGGGGTCGACCGCCTCGACTACACCAAGGGCATCCGGCACCGCATCAAGGCGTACGGCGAGCTCCTCCAGGACGGCCGCCTGTCACCCAGCGAGACGACGCTGGTGCAGGTCGCCTCACCGAGCCGGGAGAACGTCGGCGCCTACGCGCAGCTGCGTGACGAGGTGGAGCTGCTCGTCGGCCGGATCAACGGCGACTTCGGCCAGGTGGGGCACGCACCCGTGCAGTACCTGCACCAGTCGTTCCCCATGGAGGAGATGGCCGCGCTGTACCTCGCCGCGGACGTCATGCTCGTGACCGCGCTGCGCGACGGGATGAACCTGGTCGCCAAGGAGTACGCGGCCGCACGGTCCGACGACCGCGGCGCGCTGGTCCTCAGCGAGTTCACCGGTGCGGCCGACGAGCTCGCGGGCGCGATCCTGGTGAATCCGCACGACATCGACGGGATGAAGGACGCGATCACGTACGCCGCGCACCTCGACCCGCGCGAGGCCCGCAAGCGCATGCGCCGGCTGCGGCGGCGCGTGCTCGGCCACGACGTCAACGCCTGGTCGCGCGAGTTCCTCGCGGTGCTCACCGCCGTCCCCCAGCGAGACAGCCATGTCTGACGCCAGCACGGGCGCGTCGACCGGCCGGCCCGACCCCTCGGTGCCGACCCCCGCACAGCCCGACAGGGAGCCGACGACGCCTGCCCCCGCACAGCCCGACCCGGGGCTGGTCGCGCCTACCCCCGCACCGCACGACCGGGGGCTGGCCGCGCCCACCCCCGCACCGCACGACCGCCCGGCAGCGCCGTCTCCTGCGCCACGTGACCGTGGGGCGGTCGTCGACGCGCTCGTGGCGCTGGCGGACGACGCCGAGGCCCGGCCGCTGCTCGTCGCGCTCGACTTCGACGGCACGCTGGCCCCGTTGCAGGACGACCCGTCGCTGTCGCGGGTGCTGCCGGAGGGCGTCGAGCCGCTACGGCGCATCGCCGAGGCGGACGACGTCGCGCTCGCGCTCGTGTCCGGGCGCGCGCTGCACGACCTGCACGCACTGGCCGAGGTCCCGGTGGGCACGTACCTGATCGGCTCGCACGGTGCCGAGCGGGCGCGCGTGACGCGGCACGGCCTCGACCGGGACGTGGTCCGGCTCACCGACGAGCAGGCCGACCGGCTCGCCGCGCTCGGCGCGCAGGCGTCGGCCATCGCGCGCGGACGCGACGGGATCTGGGTCGAGACCAAGCCCACCGCCGTCGTCCTGCACACCCGGCTCGCGGAGCGCGCCGACGCGGCCGCCGCGCACGAGCAAGCGCTCGCGCTGGGCGCCGAGCTCGGCTCGGGCGTCCTGAGCGGCAAGGACGTCGTCGAGATCTCCGTGCTGCACGCCAGCAAGGGCGAGGCCCTCAGCGCGCTGCGTGACGAGCTCGGCGCACGCGTCGTGGTCTACGCGGGCGACGACGTCACCGACGAGCACGCGTTCGAGGCCCTCGGCGAGCACGACGTCACGGTCAAGGTCGGTCCTGGCGACACCGCCGCCCGGCTGCGCGTGGCCGACCCGCACGAGATGACGCGCGCCCTGGCCGCGCTCGCCGACGCCCTGCCCGGCTGACCCGCACAGCGCACCGCATGTCTGAGCCACCCCGCCACCCGCTGAACCCGAACTGGCGCCCTCGCCTCGGACCCGTGCGGCCGTCCCGCGTGCACCCGCCGGGCGGTGGAGCGCGGGCTGAGGCACCCGGGCGATGGCGGGGCGGTTCGGCCGGGCGCGGCCAGGGGGTGTGGTTGGCTGGGCACCGACCGCGCAGGTGCGGTCGGTCGCGGGTCGGTCGCGGGTCGGACGGTGTCGTCGGTCCCGGGCGGACCGCGGCAGGCACCCCGGCCGAGGAGGCGCCGTGGCCCCGATGCGGCCCGTCGAGCTCGAGGACGACGACCCGGGCCCGCGCGACGCCGCGCCGCCCGCCGGACGGTCGTCGAGCCAGCGCGCCGCGGCCCGGCCCGGTGACGCCGGACGCCGGGGGTGGGGCGTCCGGCGCGGCCGTCGCGGCCGGGGAGAGCGGACGACCGTCGTCGAGCTGGACGACCCCGCCACCGCGCACGCGGCGGACATCGACACGGCGGACGTCCACGCGGCGGACGTCGATGCAGCGGACAGCGATGCGGCGGACGCCGATGGCGCGGGCCAGGGACGAGACCAGGGACCGGGTCGTCGGCACCGGGGGCGCTGGTTCGTCGTCGGGGGCGCGGCTGTGCTCGTCGTCGGCGCGGTCGTCGCGCAGTACGTGCTCGACGAGCGTCGCGAGGCGCGCGCGACGCGGTTCGACGACGTGCCGGGCGTGCTGCTCCCGCTCGACGGCCCGCCGCGCGTGCGCGACGACGTGCGGTTCGAGGCCCTGTACGTCCCGGTCCAGGTGGGCGGCGTCCTGCTCGTGCACCGCGCGGTCCCCGACAGCCGCACGACCGCACGCGTCGAGGGGCTCGACCGTGCGACGGGCGACGTCGTGTGGCGCCGGGACCTCGCGGTGCCGCCGGCGCTCGAGGCCCTCGTGCGCGAGGACCCCGAGCCGCTCGACGTGACGTGCCGGCCGCTGGGGACGCAGGCCGCGGCGTGCGTGGTGACCACCGGCACGGTGTTCGCGGGCGACGGGGTCGACGACCTGCTCGTCGTGCTCGACGCGACGCACGGGACCGTGCTCGAGCAGCGCGACCTCGGCGCGGCGGGCTGGACGACGTCGGGGACGTCGATCGTCACGGCGGACCCGGGCCGTGACCCGCTGCGCCCCGAGCGCGAGCTCTGGACGGTCCAGTCGCGGGTCGGCACGGGGCCGCGGGCGGGGACGCTCGAGTGGACGTGGACCGCCGACGAGCCCCTCGACCGGGACGCGCCCACATACACCACTGGCCAGGCGATCGACGTGCTGGGCGACCGCATCCTGCTGACCCCGCTCGACGCCCCGTGGTGGCTGCTCGACACGAGCGGCGCGCTCGTCGCGCAGGGCGAGCTCGCCGAGGGCGAGTTCGCGGCGCTCGCACGCGGTGGCGTCGTCACGGTGAGCCCCGTGCTCGGCAGCGACCTGAACGACGGCGCGCTCGTCGTCGGCGACCGGCGCGTCGAGGCGGGCTGGGTCACGCGGGCGTCGGTGGACGACGGCACGGCACCCGACGTGACGTTCACGGTGCGGCAGGACGGCGCGGCCGTCTCGGTGCACGCGTGGGACGCCGCCACGGGGGACGCGCTGTGGGACCGCACGGTCCTCAGCCCCGACCCGCTCGTGCTCGACGGGCGGGTGTACCTGCTCGGTGCCGGGGGCACGGTCGCCGCCGTCGACGCGCGCACGGGTGAGGAGGTCTGGTCCGCATCCGCCGGGGACTTCGCGTCGTGGCTCGCGACGGACGGCCGCCGGGTGCTGGCGCTCGGCACGTCGGACCGCGTGCGAGCCCTGGACCTGGACAGCGGCGCGCGGGTCTGGGAGGGCACGGTGCCCGGGGCGGAGTACGGCCTGTGGCCGACCGGCGGAGTGCTCGCCGCCCCCGAGAGCGGCCTCGAGCGCCCGGCGCTCGTCGTAGCACGCCCCTGACGGTGCGGACCAGGGACCTCCGGATGACGGAGGTCACACCGGCGTGTGGCAGGATGTGCGAAGGCCGGTGCGGGTCCTTCCGCGTCGGCCGTGTCAGTGAAGACACTGAACACCCTCCACGACGGATCGTCCGGCACGTACCTGCCGGTGAAGGGATTGGTAGCACCATGGCTACGGTCACGTTCGACCACGCAACCCGGGTGTACCCCGGCACGGAGCGTCCCGCGGTGGACGCCCTCAACCTCCACATCGAGGACGGCGAGTTCCTCGTCCTCGTCGGCCCCTCGGGCTGCGGCAAGTCGACCTCGCTGCGCATGCTGGCGGGCCTCGAGGACGTCAACGCGGGCCGCATCCTCATCGGCGACCGCGACGTCACGGACGTCCAGCCGAAGGACCGCGACATCGCGATGGTCTTCCAGAACTACGCGCTGTACCCGCACATGACGGTGGCCGACAACATGGGCTTCGCGCTCAAGATCGCCGGCACGCCGAAGGCGGAGATCCGCCAGCGCGTCGAGGAGGCCGCCCAGATCCTCGACCTCACCGAGTACCTCGACCGCAAGCCGAAGGCCCTCTCGGGTGGTCAGCGTCAGCGTGTTGCCATGGGTCGCGCGATCGTGCGTCAGCCCCAGGTGTTCCTCATGGACGAGCCGCTGTCGAACCTCGACGCGAAGCTCCGCGTGCAGACGCGTACGCAGATCGCGTCGCTGCAGCGCCGCCTCGGCGTCACCACGGTCTACGTCACGCACGACCAGACCGAGGCCCTCACCATGGGTGATCGCATCGCGGTGCTCAAGGACGGCATCCTGCAGCAGGTCGGCACGCCGCGCGAGATGTACGACACGCCGGCCAACGTCTTCGTCGCCGGCTTCATCGGCTCGCCGGCCATGAACATCGGCACGTTCCCGGTGCTCGACGGCCACGCGTCGCTCGGCCGCTCGCGCGTGCCGCTGTCGCGTGAGGTCATCTCGCAGCTCACCGAGGACGACAAGAACCACATCACGCTGGGCTTCCGCCCCGAGGCCGTCGACGTCGTGCCCGCCGGCACGCCGGACGCGGTGCCGGTCATCGTGAACATCGTCGAGGAGCTCGGCTCGGACGCGTTCGTGTACGGCTCGCTCACCAACGAGTTCGGCCAGGCCAGCACGGTCCACTCGGGCGCCGGCGACGCGCAGGTCATCGTGCGCGTCGACCCGCGTCAGGTCCCGGCCAAGGGTGAGACGGTCGCGATCCGCATCCGCCCGGGCGAGCAGCACCTGTTCCACGCGGGCTCGGGCGAGCGCATCAACGCCTGACGTTCGCACGCACCTCGGGAGGGGCGGTCGTGGCCTTCGGGCCCGGCCGCCCCTCCTGCCTGTGCGGACCGCCTGACCTGCGTCCTCCCCCCGTCCGCCGCCCGGTCCGCGCGAGACCGGTCGGGGATCTTCACGCCCTCCCCGCGTTCGTTGTGGGGTTCCGACGATCGCGCCGTCGGGCCCCGCTGGCAGGATGGAGCCCATGAGCACCACGCCGCAGCGCCTGCAGATCACGGCGGCCGACCCCGACCCGGCGCTGCTCGACCTGCCCTGGCACATCCCGCTCGAGGAGTGGCCCGCCGAGACGCTCGCGGCGCTCCCCCGCGGCATCTCGCGCCACATCGTGCGGTTCGCACGCCTGTCGGGCCGGGTCATCGCGATCAAGGAGATCGGCGAGACGGTCGCGTACCGGGAGTACGAGCTGCTGCGGCAGCTGCGTCGGCTGGATGTCCCGTCGGTCGAGCCGGTCGGCGTGATCACGGGACGCCGCTCACCGGAGGGCGAGCCGCTCGAGGCGGTGCTCATCACGCAGCACCTGCAGTTCTCCCTGCCGTACCGCTCGCTGTTCAGCCAGTCGCTGCGGCCGGACACCGCGACCCGGCTGATCGACGCGCTCGCCGTGCTCCTCGTGCGGCTGCACCTCGCGGGCTTCTACTGGGGCGACGTGTCGCTGTCGAACACGCTGTTCCGCCGGGACGCGGAGACGTTCGCGGCGTACCTCGTGGACGCGGAGACGGGCGATCTGCACGAGCGCCTCACGGAGGGCCAGCGCGGGTACGACCTCGAGGTCGCGCGCGTGAACATCATCGGCGAGCTCATGGACCTGCAGGCGGGCGAGTTCCTCGACGAGGACGTGGACGCGGTCGCGATCGGCGACGCGCTCGCGGTGCGGTACCGGGACCTGTGGACGGCGCTCACGGAGGTCGAGTCGTTCAGCTACGGCGAGCGGTGGCGCGTGCAGGCACGCATCGACCGGCTCAACGACCTGGGCTTCGACGTGGGCGAGCTGGACATCACCACGGACGTGGACGGCACCACGGTCCGCATCCAGCCGAAGGTCGTGGAGTCGGGGCACTACTCGCGCCGGCTCATGCGGCTCACGGGGCTGGACGTGCAGGAGAACCAGGCGCGCCGCCTGCTGAACGACCTCGACGAGTACCGCGCGGCCACCGACCGTCAGATGGAGGACGAGGCGTTCGTCGCGCACGACTGGTTGACGGAGATCTTCGAGCCCGCGGTGCGCATGGTGCCCAAGGAGATGCGCGGCAAGCTCGAGCCCGCGCAGGTGTTCCACGAGCTGCTCGACCACCGCTGGTTCCTGTCGCAGCAGCAGCACCGGGACGTGCCGCTGCAGGAGGTCGCGCGCAGCTACGTGAAGAACATCCTGCCGAACAGGCCCGACGAGCAGTCGATCCTGGGTGTGCAGCCGGGCGACCTGCGGGACCAGACGGAGGCGATCCCGACGGTCGACGGGGACACGCTGATCGGCTGACGCGGCGCCCGGCAGTGCACGACCCCCGCCACCGGCCACCGGTGCGGGGGTCGTGCGACGACGTGCTCAGGCTCGCTGGCGCGCGACCTCGTACAGCGCGATGCCCGCGGCGACGCCGGCGTTCAGCGACTCGACGTCCGAGGTGATCGGGATCGACGCGATCGCGTCGCACTGCTCGCGCACCAGCCGGGACAGCCCCTTGCCCTCGGAGCCGACGACGAGCACGAGCGGGTCGCCCGCGTACGGCAGGTCGGCGACGGCCACGTCCCCGCCGCCGTCGAGCCCGACGACGAACACGCCGGACTTCTTCCACTCCTGCAGGGTCCGCGCGAGGTTGGTGACGCGCGCGACGGGCACGCGCGCCGCCGCACCGGCGGACACCTTCCACGCGGACGCCGTGACGCCCGCGGCCCGACGCTCGGGCACGATCACGCCGTGCGCGCCGAACGCGCCCGCCGACCGCAGCACGGCGCCGAGGTTGCGGGGGTCGGTGACACCGTCGAGCGCGACCGCGAGCACCGGGGCGCCCTTCGACGCCGCGATGTCGAGCAGGTCCTCGTCGTCCCGGTACGGGTACGGCGGCACCTGGATCGCGACGCCCTGGTGCACGGCGCCGTCGGTGAGGCGGTCGAGCTCGAGCCGCGACACCTCGAGCAGCGGGTAGCCGGCGTCGGCGACGATCGAGATGATCTCGCGCGTGCGGTCGTCGGACTCGAGCCGCGCCGCGAGGTACACGGTGGTGACAGGCACGCCGGTGCGCAGCGCCTCGAGCACCGAGTTCCGCCCGGAGACGATCTCGTGCGTCGACGACTTGCGCCCGCCCTTGCCGCCCGCGGCGGACCGCGACGCGGAGGCCGCGGGGCGCCCGGACGTGCCGCGCCCGCCCGCGACGCGCTCGGCGGCGACCTTGCGCTTGTGCGCCACGTGGTAGACGCGGTCCTCGGCCTTGGGGGTCGGGCCCTTGCCCTCGAGCGCCTTGCGGCTGTGCCCGCCGGTCCCGACCGACGAGCCCTTCTTGCCGCCCTTGCGCGTCGCGCCGCGACGCGAGGAGTTACCGGCCATCAGTCCTCCGATCGGGGTGCGAGCGTCCACCGGGCGCCCGCGGGTGAGTCCTCGACGACGACGCCGGCGGCGGTGAGCCGGTCCCGGATCGCGTCGGCGGTGGCGAAGTCGCGTGCGGCGCGCGCCGCGGCGCGTGCCTCGAGCTGCGCCTCGACGAGCTCGTCGAGCGCGTGCGCGTACCGCTCGTCGGCGCCGTGGGAGCGCCACTGCGGCGAGCCGGGGTCGAGGCCCAGCACGTCGAGCATGGAGCGCACGATGACCATCGCGTCTCGGGTGGCGAGCGAGTCGCCCGCGGCGAGCGCGGTGTTGCCCGTGCGCACGGTCTCGTGGACGACCGCGAGCGCGGCCGGGACGTTGAGGTCGTCGTCCATCGCGGCGACGAACTCGTCGGGCAGGGTCGCGGACGCGACCTCGTCGGCGGACGCGGTGCCCGTGCGCTCGGCGGCCCGCTCGACGAACCCGGCGACGCGGTCCCAGGTGGCCTCCGCCTCGCGCAGCGTGTCGTCGGTCCACTCGAGCATCGAGCGGTACTGCACGGTGGTCAGCGCCCAGCGCAGGACGACGGGCCGCACGGTCTGCAGCACGAGGTCGACGAGCAGCCCGTTGCCGAGCGACTTGCTCATCTTGGCGCCGCCCTGCGTGACCCAGCCGTTGTGCAGCCAGTAACGCGCGAAGCCCTGACCGGCCGCGCGGGACTGCGCGAGCTCGTTCTCGTGGTGCGGGAAGCGCAGGTCGAGGCCGCCGCCGTGGATGTCGAACTCCGACCCGAGGTAGCGCGCCGCCATCGCGGAGCACTCGAGGTGCCAGCCCGGGCGGCCGCGCCCGAACGGCGTGTCCCACGACGCGGTCTCGGGCTCACCGGGCTTGGGGGCCTTCCACAGCGCGAAGTCGTGCGGGTCGCGCTTCGCCCCGCCCGTGGGGGCGTCGTCGGGCGCGGGCACCATGTCGTCGACCGGCTGGTGCGTCAGCGCGCCGTACTCGGGGAACGACCGGACGTCGAAGTACACGTCGCCGGGTGCGGCCTGGTAGGCGTGCCCCTTCTCGACGAGCGTGCTCATGAGCTCGACCATCGCGGGCACGTGCCCGGTCGCGCGGGGCTCGTACGTGGGGGGCAGGACACCCAGCGCGTCGTACGCGGCGGTGAACGCGCGCTCGTTCGTCATCGCCCACGCCCACCACGCGACACCGGCGTCCGCGGACTTCGCGAGGATCTTGTCGTCGACGTCCGTCACGTTGCGCACGAGCGTGACGCGCTGGCCCTGGCGGCGCAGCCAGCGCACGAGCACGTCGAACGCGACGCCCGAGCGGACGTGCCCGACGTGGGGCGGCGCCTGGACGGTCGCCCCGCACAGGTAGATGCCGACCTCGCCCGTGACCCGGGGGACGAAGTCGCGCACCGTGCGGGTGGCGGTGTCGTACAGGCGAAGGCTCACGTCGGCAAGGCTACCGGCGGCCCGCTCGTCAGCCGAACGTCCGGCCCTCACCGCGGTACGTGGGCACGGTGCGCTCGACGGCCTCGCCGCGCACGAGGTGCACCCGGTCGAACCGCTCCATCACCTCGCCGGACTTCGCGTGCCGGAACCACACGCGGTCCCCGATGCGCAGGTCGGCGCGTGCGGGCACGCGCAGCGGGGTCTGGACCTCGCCCGCACCCTCGCGCGGCGTGAGCGCGAGCCCCGCGGGCCACACGGGCCGCGGCTGGCGCGACGCGGTCGGCGGACCGGACGCGACGTACCCGCCGCCGAACGTCGTCGCGAACCCCGGCGCCGGGACACGGACGACGTCGAGGCCGAAGAACGCGGCGGGCCGCGGCTCGAACGAGCGGTAGTGGTCGAACAGCGTGGGCACGAACAGCCCCGACCCGGCCGTGACCTCGGTGACGGTCGGGTCCGACACGGACGTCTCGACCGAGCCCGAGCCGCCCGAGTTCACGAGCTCCAGCCGCTCGCCGGTGACCTGCGAGACCGCGTCGACGACGAGCCCGCGCCGCCGTGCGAGGTCGCGCACCGACAGGCGCTTGACCGCGCGGACGGCGGCGCTCGAGTCGGGCATGCCCGCGACCTGCGCCTCGTAGAACATGACGCCGCGCACGCTCAGGCCGTCGCGCTGCACCACGGCGTGCGCGAGCGCGGCGGCGTCGTCGGGCGTGTGCACGGGCGAGCGCCGCACACCGAGGTGCGCGCGCAGCCGCCCGAGCCCGACGCGCAGCGACGCGTCGACGTCGAGGCACACGCGCAGCGCCGAGCCGTGCGCGGCGGCCGCCTTCGCGGCGAGGTCGGCCTGCGCGACGTCGTCGACCATGAGCGTGACGGCCGCCGCGGCCACGGGGTCGGCGGCGAGCTCGTCGAGCCCGCCCGTGTCGACGCTCGGGTACCCGACGAGCACGTCGGTCACGCCCTCGCGCGCGAGCCACACCGCCTCGCGGACCGAGTACGCCATGACGCCCGCGAAGCCGGGGCGCGCGAGGACGGCGTCGAGCACGGCGCGCACGCGCACCGACTTCGACGCGACGCGCACGGGTGTGCCCGCGGCGCGGGCGACGAGGTCGCTCGCGTTGGCCTCGAGCGCGTCGAGGTCGACCACCGCCAGAGGCGCGGGCAGGTGGCCCGTGGCGGCGTCGAGCCGGTCACCGAGCGTCATGCGACGTCTCCTCGCTGGTGCGTACGCGGACGCCCTGGTCCTGCCGGGTCGGCGTCGGTGCCGGTGCAGGCCCAGGTGCAGGTGCAGGTGCCGGTGAAGGTGCCGGTGCCGGTGTCGGCACGGCGGCGCGGCGGGCGGCCTCGTGCGCCGGCGAGTCGAACCTGCCGGACAGCGCGACGATCACGAGCGACACCGCGACCGGCACCAGGAACGCGTATCGGAACGTGCTGGTCGAGCCGATCGCGCCGACGAGCACCGCGCCGAGCAGCGTCCCCACGTAGTTGAAGACGTTGAGCCGCGCGACGACGGCGTCGGCGTGCTCGGGTGCGAGCTCGCCCGCGGCGGCGAACGCGAGGGGCGCGACGAGGCCGAGCCCGGCACCCGCCACGGCGAACCCGACGATCGCGACGGGGGCACCGGGCGCGACGACGACGAGCAGCAGCCCGACCGCGGCGACCGACCCCGCGACGCGCACGACGCGCACGCGCCCCCACCGCCGCACGGCGCCGTCGCCGACGACGCGGGAGCCGAGCGTCGTCGCGAGGTACGCGCCGAGCGCGAGCGGACCGAGCCAGTCCGCCGCGTCGAGCGTGTCGCGCACGTAGAGGCTGCCCCACGTCTGCGCGGCGTTGTCGGCCACGTAGAACGCGACGAGCGCGACGCCGAGCAGCGTGATCGCACGCCACGGGACGGGGGTCGAGCCGACGAGCCGGACGTGGTCGGAGTCGGCGGGGTCCACCGCGTCGTGCACGCGCAGCCCGTCGCGGCGCACGAGCGTGGCGGCGGCGAGCCCGACGAGCAGGCCGGGCAGGAACACGAGCATCACGGGGTCGACGGACCAGCGCCCGACGGTCGCGGAGCACACGAGGGTCGCGATGATCGCTCCGACGGACCAGGACGCGTAGAAGCTCGACAGGAGCGGGCGGCCGTAGGCGCGCTGGATGGCGACGGCCTGCATGTTGGTGCCCGCGTCGACCATGCCGAGCGCGAGGCCGTACAGCGCGAACGCGGGCACGGCGAACGCATAGCTGGGTGCGACGGCGACGAGCGTGACGGTCAGCCCGATGCCGGCCAGACCGGCCGCGAGCGCGACGCGGCTGCCGGAGCGCCGGCTCACGTAGTCCGCGATGCCCGTGCCGATCGCGGCGGCGACGAGCACGCCGAGCACCGCGGCGGTGATCTGGTCGTCGCCGATGCCGTAGCGGTCCTTCACGTCGGGCAGGCTCGCGAGGATCGTGACCAGCACGTACCCCTGGGCACCGAACGCGACGGACCCGGCGACGCGGGACCGCGTGAGCGTCCCGGTCACTCCTCGATGCCCGCCGGCTCGAGCGGCTCGGCCTGCGTCGCGAGGAACTTGCCGAACCCCGCGATGGTCTGCCGCGCGATCTCGTCGTCGCCGTCGACGAGCCATGCGAGCGACAGCCCGTCGACGACCGCGACCGTCGCGCGGGCGAGGCGCGGCACCGGGACGACCCACTGGACGCGTGAGATGCGTGCGATCTCCTCGAGCACGGCCTCGGCCGCCGACCACTGCCCGCGGTACTGCTCCATCGCGACCTCGCGCAGCTCGGGGTGGCGCAGGGACGACGTCGTGAGCTCGTACGAGAGCAGCTGCGGGCCGCGGGACGCGGTGATCTGCGTCCACAGCGCGGTGACCACCGCCTCGATGACGGCCTCGGTGGGCGAGCCCTCGGGGACGTCGGACAGGTCGGCCTGGGTGTTCTGCTCGGTGATCGCGTGCGCCATCGCACGCATCAGCTCGGACTTGTCCTGGAAGCAGTAGTGCACGACCCCGAGCGAGACACCGGCCTCCGCGGCGACCGCCCGAACGGTCGCTGCCTCGATCCCGTCCCTGCTCGCGACCGTCATCGCGGCCTCGATGAGCTGCTCGCGCCGCTCGGCCACCGGCATGCGGTTCATGCGGTCCCCTCCACTGCACCGGCCAGGGCCCGGGCCCCCGCCCGCGACCGGTGTGCCACCGTGCGACACACGATAGCCAAGCATGGACGTCCCGCTTGACTTGGACAAGCGTTCAGTCCACAGTCGCCAGTGATGGAGACGACGCGCTGGGTCAACTGGGCGCGCACCGCCTCGTCCACGCCCGTGCGCCGCGAGCGCCCGAGCGACGTCGACGAGCTGGCGCGTGCCGTCTCGCGCGCGGTCGACGAGGGCCTCCACGTCCGCGCCGTCGGCGCGGGCCACTCGTTCACGGCCGCCGCGGTGACCGACGGCGTGCTGCTCGACCTCGACGCGCTCGACGCGATCGAGCGCGTCGAGCGCCGCGCCGACGGCTCCGCGCTCGTGACCGTCGGCGCGGGCATCCGGCTCGCGGCGCTCAACGGCGCGCTCGGCGCGCTCGGCCTCGCGATGCGCAACCTCGGGGACATCGACCAGCAGTCGATCGCGGGCGCGATCTCCACCGGGACGCACGGCACCGGCGTGCGCCTCGGCGGGCTCGCCACGCAGGTCGTCGGCGCGCGCCTCGTGACCGCCGCGGGCGACGTCGTCGAGACCTCGCCCACGCAGCAGCCCGAGCTGTTCGAGCTCGCCCGCCTCGGTCTCGGGTCGGTCGGCGTGCTCGCCGCGGTCACGCTCGAGGTGGTCCCCGCGTTCCTGCTCGAGGCCGTCGAGGAGCCGTGGGCGCTGGACGACGTGCTCGAGCAGCTCGACGGCCCGGACGGCCTGGTCGAGGGCAACGACCACTTCGAGTTCTACTGGTTCCCGCACACGCGGCGCGCGCTGACCAAGCGCAACAACCGCGTCCAGGACGGGCCGGGCCTCAACCCGGTGCGCCGGTGGGTCGACGACGAGCTGCTGTCGAACTCGGTGTTCGAGGTGACCAACCGCATCGCGACCGCGGTGCCCGCCGCGACGCGCCGCATCAACCAGCTCGCCGCGCGCAGCCTCTCGGCGCGCCGCTACGTGGCGCCCTCGCCCGAGGTCTTCGCGTCGCCGCGTCGCGTGCGGTTCCGGGAGATGGAGTACGCCGTCCCCCGGGCCGCGCTGCGTGACGTGCTCGCCGAGATCGACCGCTGGGTCGAGACGTCGGGCGAGCACCTGCCGTTCCCGGGCGAGGTGCGGTTCGCCGCGGCCGACGACGTGTGGCTGTCGACCGCGCACGGGCGCGAGACCGCGTACGTGGCGGTGCACCAGTACTGGCGTCTGCCGTACCAGCGCTACTTCTCGGCGGTCGAGCGGATCATGGCGGAGCACGAGGGGCGCCCGCACTGGGGCAAGCTGCACTGGCTCGACGCGCGGCGCCTGGCCGAGCTGTACCCACGGTTCGCGGACGCGCAGCGCGTGCGTGCCGCCGCCGACCCGGACGGCGTCTTCGACAACGACTACCTCACGCGCGTCTTCGGCCCACGTCCCTGACTCGTGTCACCCGGACAGGTGGTCGCCCGGTCCTGACCCGTTTCGGTCGTCCGCAGGTCTGGTACCGCTCCGGCGGGTGCGGCACGCTGCCTTCCGTGCACCCGACCACAGTCGTCGCCGCGGTCGCCTACGGCGGCCCCGAGAACCTCCGCCTGATCGACGCGGACGCGGGCGAGCCCGGTCCCGGCGAGGTCCTGCTCGACGTGCGCGCCGCGGCGGTCAACCCGATCGACTGGAAGGTGTACTCGGGGGCCATGGGCGCCGACCCGGCGCGTCTGCCGATGCGGCTCGGTGCCGAGGTCGCGGGCGTCGTCGCGGCCGTCGGCCCCAACGTGCGATGGCTCGCGGTGGGCGACGAGGTCGTGGCCTGGCCCGTGCGCGGCGGGTACGCGCGCCGGCTCGTCGTGCCCGAGCTCGCGACCGTCCGCAAGCCGCGCGCGCTCGGCTGGGCGCCCGCCGCGGCGCTGCTCGTCGCCGGCACCACCGCGGTGCACGCGCTCACCGCCACACGCACGGGCCACGGTGACGTGGTTCTCGTGCACGGCGGCTCGGGATCGGTGGGTCGCATGATCGTGCAGCTCGCCGAGCTGCGCGGGGCGCGCGTCGTCGCGACCGCGTCCCCCGCGAGCCACGACGACCTGCGCGCGCTCGGCGCGGTCCCCGTCGCGTACGGCGGGTCCAGCGGGTCCGACAGCGGGTCCGACCCAGCGCCCGACGGCCGCACGCTCGCGGACCGCGTCCGGGCCGCGGCGCGCGAGCTCGGCTCCCCGGTGACCACCGCGATCGACGCGGTCGGGTCCGACGAGGCGCTGGACACCTCGGTCGAGCTCGTCGCGGACCGCACACGCATCGCGACGATCGCCGGCTTCGCCCGCGCGCGCGAGCTCGGGATCCTGCTCCTCGGCGGCGGGCCCGGGGCCGACCCGGGCACCGAGGTCCGCGAGGCGGCGCGCGCGCAGCTCGTCGAGCTCGCGACCGACGGCACGCTCGACGTGCACGTGACGCGCACCTACCCCTTGGAGGACGTCGCGCAGGCGCACGCCGACTCCCGGGCGGGCCACGCGCGCGGCAAGCTGGTGCTGCTCCCCTGACGCGCGCTCCCGCCCGGGACCGCGCGGCGCGGGCCGTCAGGTGGCGGGTGCGGTGAGGCTCGCGGCGAGCGCCTCGAGCTCGCCGAGGACGCGCTGCACGACGAGGCGCTCGGCACGGTCGGGGCGCAGCAGGGCCTCCACGTGGCGGCCCGCGCGGACGCCGGCGAGCGGGACCAGCCGCACGCGCGGGTCGGCGCCGAACGTGTAGCGCGGGAGCAGGGACACGCCGTGCCCCGCCCCGACGAGCGCCGCCACCACGTGGAAGTCGTTGATGCGGTGCCGCACGCGCGGGGTCACGCCCGCGCGCGCGCCGATCGCGTCGAGCACGCGTGCCACGGGGAACCCCTCACGCACGGCGACCCAGTCCTCGTCGGCGAGGTCACGCGGTTCGAGCGCGGCGCGCCCCGCGAGGGGGTGCGCGGGGGCGAGCGCGACGTCGAGGGGCTCGCGCAGCAGGTGCCGCACGACGACGCCGGACCCCCAGCCCGGGGAGTCGTCGCCGCGGTGCGCGACCACCACGTCGATCTCGTCGGTGAGCGCGACGAACGCGTCCTGCGCGACGTCGTCGTCCGAGCACTCGACGACGACCCCCGGCAGCGCCGCGGCGCGGGCGAGCAGGCCGGGCAGCAGGAGCTGCGCCCCGCTCGCGAACGCGCTGACGCGCACCGTCCCGCCCGGGTGGGCGCGCAGCCGGTCGACGGCGGCCGCCGCGCGCTCGACCGCGACCGCGACGTCGACCGCCGCATCGGCCAGCGCACGGCCCGCCGCGGTGAGCCGCACGCCGCGGCCGGCGCGCTCGGTGAGCGGGACGCCCACGCCGCGCTCGAGGTGGGCGAGCTGCTGGGACACGGCGGACGGCGTGAGGTGCAGCACCCGGGCCGCGGCGGTCACGCCGCCCTGGGTCGCGACCGCGCGCAGCGCCTGCAGTCCCCGCACGTCCATGAAGCAACGCTACATCGTCGGTTCACGACTTTTCGCTTGTCCTGCACGCTCGGCACGCGCACGCTCGTCGTCATGTCCACCCGCGACCGCCTGCTCGCACTGCTCGTCGCCGTGACGTGGGGCCTGAACTTCCCCGCGATCCACCTCACGCTGCAGCAGTTCCCGCCGTTCCTCGCGGTCGCGCTGCGGTTCGCGGTCATCGCCGTTCCCACCCTGCTGCTCGTGCCCCGCCCGCGCGTCCCCGTGCGGTGGCTCCTGCTCTACGGCACCGGCTTCGGCGTGCTGCAGTTCGTGTTCCTGTACGCGGCGATGGACGCGGGCATGCCGACCGGGCTGGCGTCGCTCGTGCTGCAGTCGTCCGCCCCGTTCACGGTGGTCCTGGCCGCCGCGCTCCTGCGGGAGCGAGTCACGCCACGCCAGGCAGTGGGGGTGCTCGTCGCGGTGGTCGGGCTCACGGGCATCGCGCTGCACCGCGCGGGGCTCGAGGGCGGTGCAGCGCTCGTCCCGGTGCTGCTCACGCTGTGCGGCGGCCTGGGCTGGGCGCTCGGCAACCTCGGGAACCGGCTCGCGACGCGCGCGGCACCGCGCGAGTCGTTCCGCCTGATGCTCTGGATGTCCGTCGTCCCGCCCGTGCCCATGCTCGCGCTGTCGCTCACGCTCGAGGGGCCGGACCGGATCACCGCGTCGTTCGACGGGCTGACCACGCCCACGGGCCTCGCCGCGCTCGGCGGGCTCGCGTTCACGGTGCTCGTCGCGACCGTCGGCGGGTCGGGTGTGTGGACCGCGCTCATGTCGCGCCACCCCGCCGGCGTCGTCGCACCGTTCTCGATGCTCGTGCCGGTGTTCGGCATCGGCTCGTCGTGGCTCCTGCTGCACGAGGCCACCGCACCGGCCGAGCTCGCGTGGGGCGCCCTCGTCGTCGCGGGCGTGCTGCTGGGCAGCACCGCGCGCCGACGACCGGCCGGCCCCGAGCCCGCGCGTCAGCCCTGGGGGACGACGAGCGCCGTCGCGATGGCCGCGACCCCCTCGCCCCGCCCGGTGAGCCCGAGCCCGTCGGTCGTCGTCGCCGAGACGGTCACGGGCGCGCCCACCGCCATCGACAGGACCGCCTGAGCCTCCGCGCGCCGCGGCCCGAGCTTCGGCCGGTTGCCGATGACCTGCACCGACACGTTGCCGATCAGGAACCCGGCCGCGCGCACCCGGCGCGACGCCTCGGCGAGCAGCGACACCCCCGACGCCCCGGCCCAGCGCGGGTCGGCGGTACCGAAGTTCGAGCCCAGGTCACCCTGCGCGGCAGCCGAGAACAGCGCGTCCGCCGCCGCGTGCGCGGCCACGTCCGCGTCGGAGTGCCCCGCGAGCGGTCGCTCGCCCGGCCACTCGAGCCCCGCGAGGTGCAGCACCGCACCCGGCGCGGGGTCCTCGTCGTAGGCGTGCACGTCCACACCGATGCCGGTGCGCGGCAGCGGGACCCGGGCCTGCCCGGAGCCTGTCGTCATGCGTCCCCCAACAGCTCGGCGACCCGCAGGTCGCGTGCGGTGGTGATCTTCGCGGCGCGCTCGTCGCCCGGCACGACGACGACCGTCGCGCCCAGCCGCTCGACGAGCCCCGCGTCGTCGGTCGCCGCGAGCGACTCGTCGTGCGCGTGCCGTGCGGCCTCGTCGTGCGCGCGGCGCAGCAGACCCAGCCGGAAGCCCTGCGGCGTCTGCACCGCACGCAGCTGCGCACGCTCGACGGTGCCGACCACGGGCGCCGCGCCCGCGAGCTCGGCGCCGACGCGCTTGACCGTGTCCGTCACCGGGAGCCCGGGCACCACCGCGTCGTGCCCCGCCTCGACGGCCGCGACGACGCGCGCCACGAGCTCGGGCGGCACGAACGGGCGCGCGGCGTCGTGCACCAGCACCACGTCCGCCGCCTCGTCGTCGTCCGACGACGCCGTGTGCGACGGCCCTGCGCCCGAGGATCCCGCGGGCGGCACGAGCGCCGCGAGGCCGGCCGCGACGGATGCCTGCCGCGTCGCTCCCCCGGCCACGACCCGCACCCGGCCCGGGTCGACCGTGAGCGCGGCCAACGCCGTGCCGAACGCCGCGAGGTGCTCGGGCGACGCCGTCACGACGACCGTGTCGACGAGCGGGCCCCGAGCGTCCCGGGCGTCGAGCAACCGCCGCGCGGCGTGCACGACGAGCGGCTCGCCGCGCACCGGCACGAGCGCCTTGGGCAGCGCGTGCCCGAGGCGGGATCCGCTCCCGGCAGCCGTGAGGACGGCGACGACGCTCACGCGACCGCCACCCGTCCCCCGCCGCAGCAGCACGTCACGCACCGCAGCACGTCGCGCACCCGCGCGTGACGAACCCCGCCCTGACGCCCGAGGGCGTCAGGAGGCGAGGACCTCGTCGAGGATGGCCTCGGCCTTCTCCTCCTCGGTGTGCTCCGCGAGCGCGAGCTCCGAGACGAGGATCTGGCGGGCCTTGGCCAGCATGCGCTTCTCGCCCGCGGACAGCCCGCGGTCGGCGTCACGGCGCGAGAGGTCGCGGACGACCTCCGCGACGCGGATGACGTCACCCGACGCGAGCTTCTCGAGGTTCGCCTTGTACCGGCGCGACCAGTTGGTCGGCTCCTCCGTGTACGGAGCGCGCAGGACCTCGAACACGCGGTCCAGGCCCTCCTGGCCGACGACGTCGCGAACACCCACGAGATCGACGTTCTCGGCAGGGACCTCGATGGTCAGGTCGCCCTGGGCGACCTTGAGCTTGAGGTAGATCTTGTCCTCGCCGCGGATGGTCCGGGTCTTGATCTCTTCGATCAACGCTGCACCGTGGTGCGGGTAGACGACAGTCTCCCCAACCGTGAAAGTCATCTGCAGGTGTCCCCTTTCGCAGGCGGCCCATCCTAGCACGGTATATTTCGGCCCCTTTCGGCCCGTGCTGCCGCCGCGGTACCCCCAGGACGAGCGTCGTCCCAGGTCAGAGGCTTGCAGGACCGCGCGCGCCCGCGCGCGGGGGGCGACGCGGCATCCCGGACGTGCGCCCAGGTAGGGCGGCCGGACAGTCCTCCGACGGGCCCGGCCGCCTCTCCCGCACACCGAAGGGCCCAGGCACCCCCGCCGTCGACACCTTCGTCCCCGATGGTGTGGCCGGTCTCACGCACGCGCGAGGGCCGAAGGTCCCGACCGCGCCCGTCCGGACGCCTCCGGGCCGCCACCGCCCGATAGGCTGACCCCGCTCCACGACGGTCCCGCGAGCCTCGCGTGGGACGCCCGGACCGCCCGAGCGCCGCACCGGCCGTCCCGTCCGCAGGAGTCATCGTGAACTCGCACCATTCCCGTCGGTCCCCTCGGTCCCTCCGGCCCCTTCGGTCCCGCCGGGCCCGCGCCGCCGTCGCGGCGACCGGCCTCGCCGCCGCTCTCGTGCTCGCCGGCTGCTCCGCGACGAACCCGATCCAGACGCAGGACCAGTACGACGCCTCCGACGGCGTCTCGGTCCGCCTGGGCGACGTGCGTGCGTCGAACCTGATGATCCTGAGCGCGGCCGAGGGCGAGGAGGGCGTGCTGCTCGGCGCGCTGACCAACACCGGCGCGGACGGGGTCACGGTCACCGTGACGTTCGGCGCCCCCGGCGAGGGAGGCGACGCGGCCCCCGCCGCCGACGCGACGACCGTCGACGTCCCCGCACGCGGCACCGTGCTGCTCACCGGCAGCCTGGGCAGCGACGAGGACGACACGAAGGTCGACGTGCGCGTCTCGCAGACACCCGCCGCGCCGGGCGGCGTCGCGCTCGTCGGCATCGACGTGGACACGGCCGGCTCGACCGCCGTCCAGGTCCCCGTGCTCGACGGCACGCTGCCCGACTACGCGACGCTCCTGCCGACCCCCTGACGCTGCCCCACTGACGCTGTCCCCCTGACGCCGGCCCGTCCCCCTGACGCCGGGCCGGCTCGTCAGTCGGACTCGTCCGGCCGACGAGCACGTCGGCCGGACGGGGCCCGTCAGCCGAACCGGCCCGAGATGTAGTCCTCGGTGGCCTGCTCGCGCGGTGCCGAGAAGATCACCGACGTGTCGTCGATCTCGACGAGCTGCCCCGGCTGCCCCTGCCCCGCGAGGTTGAAGAACGCGGTGCGGTCGGACACGCGCGCGGCCTGCTGCATGTTGTGCGTGACGATCACGATCGTGTAGTCCGTCTTGAGCTCCGCGATCAGGTCCTCGATCGCGAGCGTCGAGATGGGGTCGAGCGCCGAGCACGGCTCGTCCATGAGCAGCACCTGCGGCTTGACCGCGATCGCCCGGGCGATGCACAGGCGCTGCTGCTGCCCGCCCGACAGGCCCGAGCCGGGCCGGTCGAGCCGGTCCTTGACCTCGTTCCACAGGTTCGCGCCGCGCAGCGACTCCTCGACGAGGTCCTGCGCGTCGCCCTTGGACATGCGGCGGTTGTTGAGGCGGACGCCCGCGAGCACGTTCTCGGCGATGGACATCGTCGGGAACGGGTTGGGGCGCTGGAACACCATGCCGACCTGGCGGCGCACCGCGACGGGGTCGACGTCGGGCGCGTACAGGTCCACGCCGTCGATCTCCACGCGGCCCTCGACGCGCGCGCCGGGGATCACCTCGTGCATGCGGTTCAGGGTGCGCAGGAAGGTCGACTTGCCGCAGCCCGACGGGCCGATGAACGCGGTGACCGAGCGCGGTTCGACGCTCATCTCCACGTCGCCGACGGCGCGGAAGTCGCCGTAGTAGATGTTCAGGTCCTTGACGTCGATGCGCTGTGCCATGGGGGGGTCCTCAGACGGTGGTCTTGGGTGCGAAGAGGCGGGTGACGAGGCGCGCGACGAGGTTGAGCAGCATGACGACGAGGATCAGCGTCAGTGCCGCGGCCCACGCGCGGTCGTAGGTGACGGTCGCGATGCAGGCGGTGTCCTGCGCCGAGCACGGGATGAGGCCCTGCTGGAACTGCCGGTACACGTACACCGGCAGCGTCATCATGCGGCCCTCGAACAGGTTGAAGTTGATCGAGTCGGCGACGCCGACCGTGATCAGCAGCGGCGCGGTCTCGCCGATGATGCGTGCGATCGCGATCATCACGCCCGTGACGATCCCCGCGACGGCGGTGCGCAGCACGACCTTGACCACGACGAGCCAGCGCGGCACACCGAGGGCGAGCGCGGCCTCGCGCAGCTCGTTCGGCACGAGCCGCAGCATCTCCTCGCTCGAGCGCACGACCACGGGGATCATGAGCACCGACAGCGCGACCGACCCGACGACACCCATCCGGATGCCCGGGCCGAGGATCACGGCGAACAGCGCGTACGCGAACAGGCCGGCGACGATCGACGGGATGCCCGTCATGACGTCGACGAAGAACGTCACCGCGCGTGCGAGCGTCCCGCGGCCGTACTCGACGAGGTAGATCGCGGTGAGCAGGCCGATCGGCACCGAGATCAGCGCCGCGAGCGCGGTGATCTCGACCGTGCCGATGATCGCGTGGTAGATCCCGCCCGCGTCGACGCCGCCGAACACGCCGCGCATCGAGTGCGTCAGGAAGTACGCGTCGAACCGCTCGACGCCGTGCGAGACGACCGTCCACGCGACCGAGACGAGCGGGATCATCGCGAGCGCGAACGCACCGGTGATGACGACGCGCATGAGCAGGTCGGTCCGGCGGCGGCGCGGGTCGACCTGCCGCAGCAGCGTCGCGAGCTCGGAGCCGGCGCCCGGACCGGCGGGGCCCGGGGTGCGGGTGTCGGTGGCGGCCATCAGTTGGCTCCCGAGAAGTCCTTGCGCCGCGCGACGATCGCGCGGGCCGACATGTTGACGACGAGCGTGATGACGAACAGCGCGAGACCCGTGGCGATCAGCACCGACATCCCGAGGTCGCTCGCCTCGGGGAACTGCGCGGCGATGTTCGCCGCGATGGTCTGCTGCTGCCCCGCGGCGAGCAGCAGGAAGCTGTACAGGAAGCCCTGCGAGATGATCATCAGCACGGCCATGGTCTCGCCGAGCGCGCGGCCGAGGCCCAGCATCGCGGCGGACACGACGCCCGAGCGCCCGAACGGCAGCACGGTCATGCGGATCATCTCCCAGCGCGTCGCGCCGAGCGCGAGCGCGGCCTCCTCGTGCAGCCGCGGCGTCTGCAGGAACACCTCGCGGCTCACGGCCGTGATGATCGGCAGGATCATCACCGCGAGCACCACCGCGACGGTCGCGATGACGCGCCCCGTGGGCGAGACGGTCCCGCCGAACAGCGGCACCCAGCCCAGGTTCTCGCCGAGCCACGCCCACAGCGGCTGCACCGCGGGCGCGAGGACGATCGCACCCCACAGCCCGAACACCACGGACGGCACCGCGGCCAGCAGGTCCACGACGTAGCCGAGGCCCGCGGCCAGGCGGCGCGGCGCGTAGTGCGAGATGAACAGCGCGATCGCGATCGAGACGGGGACGGCGAGCAGCAGCGCGAGCAGCGCCGCGAGCACCGTGCCGAACACGAGCGGCCCGACGTAGTCGAGCAGCGACGACGAGCCGCGCATGAAGCTCACGCCGTCGACGAGCTCGTCGGACGACGCGGTCATCGCGGGCATCGCCTTGAGCACGAGGAACACCGCGACGGCGGCGAGGACGATCAGGATCAGCGCGCCTGCGCCGGTCGCGGTCCACCGGAACACGCGGCTCGCGCCGCGCTCGACGACGCGCTGCGCGCGCGGGCGGCGGCGCGGCGTGCGGCGCTCGGCGTCCGGGAGGCCACCCGGCTCGGTCCCCGGCGGTGCGGGGCTGGTGATGGCAGTCACGTGAGACTCCTGGTCACGGGGAGGACTGGTGGGGGGACCGGGGGGCTCACCCCCGCACGGTCGTCGGTGGCCGGCCCGCGTCCCCCCCGGGACAGGCCGGCCACCGACTCCTTGCGTCAGCCGACGCTGATCGCGTCGACCGCGGCCTTCGCGTCGGCCGCGAGCTCGGCGGGCAGCGGGGCCGAGCCGGCGGCGGTCTGCGCGGCGGCCTGGCCCTCCTCGCTCACCACGTAGCCGAGCAGACCCTTGACCAGGTCAGCGGTCTCCTGGTCGTCGTAGGTGAGGCACGCGACCGCGTACGACACGAGGATCACCGGGTAGGCGCCGGCCGCGGTCGTCGTGCGGTCGACCTTCACGGCGATGTCGTGCTCGCCGCGCTCCTCGTCCCGCGGGGAGGCCGCGAGCGCCGCGGCGGCCGACTCGGCCGACGGGGCGACGAACGCGTCGCCGACCTTGACGCTGACCTTGCCGAGCTCGGCCGGGACCGCGGACTCGTCGGCGTAGCCGATCGTGCCCTGCGCGGCCTGGACCGCCTGGACCAGGCCCGAGGTGCCCGTGCCGGACTCGCCGCCCTGGATGGGCCAGTCGTCGGCGCCCTCGTCGGTCCACACGTCACCGGCCGCCTTGTTGAGGTAGTCGGTGAAGTTCTTCGTGGTGCCCGAGCCGTCCGCGCGGTGCACGGGCGTGATCGTCAGCGCCGGGAGCTCGACGTCGGGGTTGTCGGCCTTGATCGCCGCGTCGTCCCACGACGTGATGTCGCCGCGGAAGATCTTCGCGACGGTCGCGGGCGCGAGCTTGAGCTCGGTGACGCCCTCGAGGTTGAACGTGATCGCGATGGGCGAGATGTACACGGGGATGTCGATGGCCTCGCAGCGCGCGGCCGCGGCCTCGATCTCCTCGGGCTTGAGCGCCGAGTCCGAGCCGGCCCAGTCCACGCCGCCGTCGATGAACTGCTGACGACCGCCGGACGAGCCGACCGGGTCGTAGTTGACGGTCACGTCCGGGTTGCTCGTCTGGAAGCCGGCGCGCCAGGCGTCCATGGCCTTCTCCTGCGACGACGCACCCGCGCCGTCGAGCTCACCGGACAGGGTGCTCGTCTCGCCGGACGTCGTCTCGCCGGCACCGGGCGCGCCCGAGGCGGCGGTGTCGAGCGGGTCGTCCGATCCGCAGGCCGCGAGCGACAGGGCGAGTGCGCCGACGAGGGCGACCGCGCCCACGCGGCCGTGGAGGGAGAGCTTCACAGTGGGTCCGTCCTTCGATCAGGTGCGCACCGGGGTGTGCGCGCACCGGAAGGTTGCCGCCTGGACGTGACCGCTCCCCGGGCACCGGGTGAACCCCGGGTGAACGCTGGCCGACGATCCCCTGCTCAGGGCTGCGCGGGCAGGTCCTCGAGCTTGTAGCCCAGGCCCCGGACCGTCACGAGCAGGCGCGGCTCGGCCGGGTCCGGCTCGATCTTCGCGCGCACGCGCTTGACGTGGACGTCGAGGGTCTTGGTGTCGCCCACGTAGTCCGAGCCCCAGATGCGGTCGATGAGCTGGCCGCGCGTGAGCACGCGGCCCGCGTTGCGCAGCAGCAGCTCGAGCAGCTCGAACTCCTTGAGCGGGAACGCGACGAGCTCGTCGTGCACGTGGACGGTGTGCCGGTCCACGTCGAGCCGCACGGGACCCGAGACCAGCACGTCGTCGTCCTCGTCGTCCGGCGCGGGCGCGGCGGACGCGGCCGACGACGAGCGGCGGCGCAGCACGGCGCGGATGCGCGCGACGAGCTCGCGCGACGAGTACGGCTTGGTCACGTAGTCGTCGGCGCCGAGCTCGAGGCCGACGACCTTGTCGATCTCGTCGTCCTTGGCGGTCAGCATGATGACGGGCACGTCGCTCGTCGTGCGCAGCGTCCGGCACACCTCCGTGCCGGGCAGGCCCGGGAGCATCAGGTCGAGCAGCACGAGGTCCGCACCGTGCGCGTCGAACTGCGCGAGCGCCTCGGGACCGGTCGCGGCCTCGACCACCTCGAAGCCCTCGCGCCGCAGCGCGTACGTCAGGGGGTCGCGGTAGGACTCCTCGTCCTCGACCACGAGGATGCGGGTCATGAGGCGCTCCGGTGCGGCACGTGCTCTCCCTCGTCGGGGCTCGTCTGGTCGTGCAGGTGCTGGTCCTGCGGGTGCTGGTCGTGCGGGTCCTGGTCCTGCTGCTCGTCGGGGACGCGGGGCAGCCGGATCGTGAACGTCGAACCGCGGCCGGGCTGCGACCACACGGTGACGTCGCCGCCGTGGTCCGCCGCGACGTGCTTGACGATCGACAGCCCGAGACCCGTGCCGCCGGTCTCGCGCGAGCGCGCCGCGTCCACGCGGTAGAACCGTTCGAACACGCGCTCCTGGTCCGCGGCGGGGATCCCGATGCCCTGGTCGACCACCGCGATCTCGACGAGGTCGCCGACCTCGCGCACCCCGATCCCCACGTGCGACGCCTCACCCGAGTACGCCACGGCGTTGTCGACGAGGTTGCGCACCGCGGTCACCAGCAGGTCGTGGTTGCCGAACAGGTGCACGCCCGTGGCGCCGCCCACCTCGAGCCGCACGCTCTTCGCGGTCGCCGCGGTCCGCGCCCGGTCCACGGCCTCCGCGACCACCGCGTCGAGGTCCACCGTCGACAGTGGCCCGAGCGCGCCCGCGACCTGCAGGCGGGACAGCTCGATGATCTCGTGCACGAGCGACGACAGCCGCTGCGCCTCCGACTGCATGCGCCCCGCGAACCGGCGCACCGCCTCCGGGTCGTCCGCCGCGTCCTGGACGGTCTCCGCGAGCAACGACAGCGCCCCCACGGGCGTCTTGAGCTCGTGGGACACGTTCACGACGAAGTCGCGACGCACCGCCTCGAGGCGCCGCGCCTGCGTGAGGTCCTCCGCGAGGACGACCAGGTGCCGGTCGCTGACCTGCGCGACGCGCACCTGCACGAGCGACGTGCCGCGCCCCACGGGGCGGTCGACCTCGAGCTCCTCGTCGCGGATCACGCCGTCACGGCGGACCTGCGCGACCAGGTCCCGGATCGCCGGCGGCGCGATGCGGCCGTTGCGCACCAATCCGAGCGCGTACGCGGGCGCGCTCGCCCGCACCACCTCGTCGGACGCGTCGAGCACGACCGCCGCCGAGCGCAGCACGGCGAGCGTGCGCACCAGCCCGTCGTCGACCTCCGGCTCGGGCTGCGCCGGTGCCGTGCGCTGCGTGCGCTCGCTCCACCGGAACGCGAGCACCGAGCCGAGCCCGACGAGCACGCCGAGCAGCCCGATCACGAGCGGCGTGAGCCCCGTCCCGTCGTTCACGCCTCCACCCTAGGCGTGACCAGCGGGGCGCAACGGCCGCGCGACGCCCCCGCTGCCAGACGCTCGTCCAGCGTTCACCGTGCGTTCACCGCGCCCGCCGCCGTCAGCGCGCGGGCGGCCCCTCGATGACCGCCGCGACCACGTCGTGCGGGATCCGCTCGGTCGACCGGAGCATCCCGCCGGCGTCGCGGACCGAGGCGACCAGCCCCTTGGACCACAGGTGCTCGACCACGATGAGGAGCGCCGAGGTCCCGGGCCGCAGGCCCTCGCCGACCTCGTCGATGTCCTCCTGCCCGACCAGCCCCGCACCGACGAGGTCCAGCCCGTGCACACCGAGCTGCTCCCCGACCTCGAGGGCCTCGGTCACCTCGAGGTCGCCCTCGGCGGTGCGCTGCACGCGCACGAGGTCGATCAACCGCACCTGGGGCTGGCGCGCCAGGCGCGTGATCTCCTCCCGCACCGGCGACGGGATCGCGTCCTGCGGGAACTCGAGCACGACGAGCTCCACCGTGCCGTACGACGTCGCCATCGGCACCTCCGGAGATCAGCCCCCTGCTCCCTGCACCCCCATCGTGTCCCAGACGGGCCGTCCGCGCGCGTCGTGCCGGTCATGGCGGCGGTCCGGGCCGCCGATCCGCCGCCGCGCGTTCACCGCAGCGGCCCCGGGCGTTCACCTCGGTCTGTCACGGTGGGCGCCGACCGGACGGGCCTCGTCGTGCCCGCCGACGGGAAGGACTGACATGCGGGACATCTTCGACGCCGAGCTCACCCAGCTCGGTGAGGACCTCGTGGCCATGAGCCGCCGGGTCGAGCGCGCCGTCACCGACGCCGGTGTGGCGCTGCTGACCGCCGACCTCGCGCTCGCCGAGTCCGTCATCGCCGACGACCTCGGGATCGACGCGATGGAGCGCGACCTCGACGAGCGTTGCGTGCTCCTGCTCGCGCAGCAGCAGCCCGTCGCGACCGACCTGCGCATCGTCGTCTCCGCGCTGCGGATGAGCTCGTCGCTCGAGCGGATGGGCGACCTCGCGCGGCACGTCGCGCAGGTCGCGCGCGGCCGCTACCCCGGCCACGCGGTGCCCGAGCCGCTCACACCGACGTTCGCGCAGATGCACGACGCCGCGGTGCGCGTCGCGCGGCGCACGACGACGCTGCTCGAGAACCGCGACGTCGCGCTGGCCGGCAGCATCGAGGCCGACGACGACCTGCTCGACGGCCTGCACGAGGACACGTTCACCGCGCTGCTCGGCGGCGCGTGGACCGGTACGCCGCAGGAGACCGTCGACGTGACGCTGCTCGGCCGCTACTACGAGCGGTTCGGCGACCACGCCGTCTCGGTCGCGCGCCGCGTCACCTACCTGGTCACCGGCACGGTCGAGGACCTGCCCACCAGCGCCTGACCGGTGCCGACGCGGTCAGCCGCGCAGGGCGGCGGTCCACGCGACCGCGAGGACGCCGGCCGCCACGACGCCCACCAGGATCGCGGCACGGGCCCTGGTGGGCAGCCGTCGCGCCGTGAGCGCCAGGGTCCCGGCGCCGAGCACCGCGCCGAGCCCGACGCCGATCGCGACGACCGCGCTCAGCCCGCGCTCGGGCTCGCACCCCTCGGGCGGAGGGAAGACCGCCGGGCAGGTCGGCCCGGCACCGGCCGCGGTGAGGAAAGCGACCACCGCCACGACGGCGACCACCACGCTCGCGGCGACGAACGCGCCGCGCGTCCGGTGGGGCTCCGTGCGAGCGGGGGCCCGCTCCTGGGTCGTCGACGAGCTCATGGGCCGGCCTCTCCTCGGGGTGCACCTGCCCACCCTCTGTCCCCCGCTGCCCGGATCTTGCCGTCGCGCACCCTCGGCCGTGCGGTACCGGCCGCCGGCCGGGGCGGGGGACGGCGAAGGGCCGCCCCACTCGGGGACGGCCCTTCGGCGGATGGGGTCAGCGGCCCTGGTTGGCGACCGCGGCGATGGCGGCCGCGGCGGCGTTCGGGTCGAGGTACGTGCCGCCCTTGACGACCGGCTTGAAGTCGTCGTCGAGCTCGTACACCAGCGGGATGCCCGTGGGGATGTTGAGTCCGGAGATCGTGTCGTCGTCGATGTCGTCGAGGAACTTCACGAGCGCGCGGATCGAGTTGCCGTGCGCGGCGACCAGGACGGTCTTGCCGGCCTGCAGGTCCGGCACGATGCCCGACTCCCAGTACGGCATCTCGCGCTCGAGGACGTCCTTGAGGCACTCGGTCAGCACGACCGGCTCACCGGCGTAGCGCGGGTCCGTGTCCTGCGAGAACTCCGAGCCGGGCTCGATCGCGGGCGGCGGGACGTCGTACGAGCGGCGCCAGAGCATGAACTGCTCCTCGCCGAACTCCTCGAGCGTCTGCTTCTTGTCCTTGCCCTGCAGCGCGCCGTAGTGGCGCTCGTTGAGGCGCCACGAGCGCTTCACCGGGATCCAGTGCCGGTCCGCGGCGTCGAGCGCGAGGTTCGCGGTGGTGATGGCCCGGCGCAGGAGCGAGGTGTGCACGACGTCCGGGAGGATGCCGGCGTCCTTGAGGAGCGCACCGCCGCGCTTCGCCTCCTCGACGCCCTTCTCCGAGAGGGCCACGTCGACCCAGCCGGTGAAGAGGTTCTTCGCGTTCCACTCGCTCTCGCCGTGGCGGAGCAGCACCAGGGTGTACGTCATGTGCCCATCCTGCCTCAGCACGCCGCGGGGGTCGCAGGGACGTCCGTCCCCCGGGCACGCTCGGGGGCGCGGGTACGACGAGCGCGCGGTCAGCCCTGGGCGCGCGCGCCGCGGGCCTCGCGGGCGACCGCGTAGACCTTGAGCAGCTGGTCCGCGGCGCTCTCCCAGCCGAACCGCTCGGCGGACCGCCGGGCGGCGGTGCCGAACTCCGCGAGCCGGTCCCGGTCGGCGAGCGTGTCGGCGAGCACCCCGGCCCAGCGCCGCGGGTCGTGCCCGCGCACGAGCATCCCGGAGACGCCGTCGTCGACGATGCTGCGCAGCCCACCGACGGCCGCGGCGACGACCGGCACGCCCGCGGCCTGCGCCTCGGCCGCGACGAGGCCGAACGACTCGGAGCGCGACGGCATCGCGACCAGGTCGGCCGCGTGGTACCAACCCGCGAGCTCGTCCCGGGCGGCGGGCGGACGCACGACGAGCGAGTCGCCGACGCCCGTGATCTCCGCGAGCGCCTCGAGCTCGCGGACCGCGGTGGTCCGGCCCGACGGACCGCCGAGCACGACGAGCAGCGGCACCGGGCGGCCGGTCTCGCGCAGCCCCCCGAGCGCGCGGACCAGCACGTCGGGGGCCTTGAGCGGCTGCACGCGCCCGGCGAACAGCACGACGTCGCGGTCCGCGGGCAGTCCGAGCGCGGCCCGGGCGGCGGCACGCTCGGCGGGCGGGACGGGGGCGAAGCGCTCGAGGTCCACCCCGGGCTCGACGACGTGCACGCGCGCGGGGTCGGCGCCGTACAGCTCGACGAGCTCGGCGGCCTCGGCGGGCGTGGACGCGACGAGCGCGTCGGCGTCGGCGACCACCTGCTCCTCGCCGAGCACGCGCGCGGGCGGCTCGGGCTGGTCCCCGGGCGCGAGCGACGCGTTCTTGACCTTGGCCAGGGTGTGCGCGGTGTGCACGAGCGGCACCTCCCAGCGGTCGGCGGCGATCGCACCGACCTGCCCCGAGAGCCAGTAGTGCGAGTGCACGACGTCGTACCAGCCGGGCCGCCGCGCGGCCTCCCACCGCAGGACGCCCGCGGCCATGCCGCACAGCACGCCCGGCAGGTCGTTCTTGTCGAGCCGCTCGAACGGGCCCGCGGGCACGTGGTGCACGACCACGGGCGGGACGACCCCGGCGGGCACGTCGCACGCGGTGAGCACGTCGCGCACGCGCTCGGGCGAGTCCTCGATCGTCAGGGGCGTGCCGTCGGCCTCGACGCCGGGCAGGACGACGTTCTCGGGCAGGTCCGACGAGGTGGCGCGCGTGAAGATCTCGACGCGCGCGCCGCGGGCCGCGAGCGCGCGCGACAGCTCGAGCACGTAGACGTTCATGCCGCCCGCGTCGCCCGTGCCGGGCTGCTCCAGCGGCGAGGTGTGCACCGACAGCATCGCGATGCGCGGTGCGCGTTCCACGGATCCTCCTGCTGGTCGTCCGCTCCGGCGTGGGATGCCGGGCGGGGTGCCGGGCGGGCTGCTGGGCGGGGTTGCTGGGCCAGGGTGCGGGGACATTGTCGCCTCGGCGGCGGCCGCCCGCGCCGCACCGCGCGTCGCGTCCGCCTGCTGGGACGCGCTCAGGGGTGCGGCAGCACGCACGTGGGCGACGGCAGCGGCACGCGCGAGCGCACCGGGTCGGCGCCGGGGGCACCCGCGGGGTCCGCCTGGGCGGTCAGCAGCACGCGGTCGACCACGACGAGCTCGCCCGCACGCTCGAGGGCGACCACCACCCACCGCCCGACGACCGCGAAGTGCCGCGGCCAGGAGCCGCCGAGGTCCGCGGACCTCCCGGCGCCGAGCAGACCGTCGTCGCCGACGGCGTACGCGGTCAGCACGTCGGTGCCGCGCACCGCGACGAGCACCGTCCCGGAGTCGACGACGAGGTGCGACGGCTGACCGGGCGCCGGGCCGGCGGCGCCGCCGACGACCGCGGGGACCGACTGCACGAGCGTGCCGGTCGCGGTGTCCCGGTCCCACGCGAGCACGTGCACCGCGACGTCGAGCTCGCCCGCGACGTAGGCGAACCTGCCGTCGGACGAGAAGTCCAGGTGCCGCGGCCCGGTGCCGGGCGGGAGGGTCGCGGCCACGCCGTCGGGCGTCGCGGTGCGGCCGTCCCACAGGTACCGGCGCACCTCGTCGGTGCCGAGGTCGACGACGAGCACGTGCCGGCCGCCGGGCGCGAGCGCGACGAAGTGCGCGTGCGGTCCCTCCTGCCGGTCCTCGCGCGGCCCGTGGCCCGCGTGGCCGAGCACCGCGGGCTGGTCGGCGCGCAGCGCGCCGGTCTCGTCGAGCGCGAGGACGCCGAGCGTGCCCGAGCCGTAGTTGGCGACGAGCAGCGCGTGCTCGGTCGCGAGCAGGTGGCAGGGGTACGCGCCGCCCGAGGGGACGAACGCGTCGGGTGCGAGCGTGCCGTCGTGCGGCAGCAGGCCCGCGACCCGGCCCGCCTCGTCCTCGAGCACCGCGTACACGCGGGCGCGCACGTCGTCGGGCACAGAGGTCCCGTCGGGCACGGAGGTCCCGTCGGGCGCGAGGACGTCGTCAGGGGCCTTGGTCCCGTCGGGGGCCGGGACCTCGTCGGGCGCGGTGGGCGCGCGCAGCGCGAGGAACGACGGCGCGGGCAGCTCGGTGCGCAGGCGCGCGCCCGTCAGGGCGCCCGTCTCGTCGTCGAGGAGGACGGACCAGACGCCCTCGCCCTGTCCCACCGGCGTGCCGGCCCCGGCGACGGGGTAGGTCCCGATCCACAGCTCAGTCACCGGGCGAGTCTAGGCAGCGAGCGCCCGGACCCGCCGGTCAGGGCGTGAGCCAGGCCGTGGGGTCGGCGACCACGCGGTCGCGCACGGCGTGCGTGGCGCCCGCGACGGCGGCGTGGCTCCCGGCGCGCGCGACGTCGACGCTGGGCTCCGCCCAGGGCGCGGCGAGCACGTGCGCGCGCAGCGCGGCCAGCACGGGCTCGCGCACGTGGTCCGCGAGCCGCGCGTACGTCCCGCCGAGCACGACGTGGGGCACGTCGACCGTGTTGAGCACGTTGGCGAGCGCGACGCCGAGCGCCTCCCCGGCGCTGGCGACCGCCGCGAGCGCGGCCGGGTCGCCCGCGGCGAGGGCGGCGACGAGCGGCTCGACGCCCTCGTCGCGCGGCAGGCCCGCGGCGCGCAGCATCGCGTCCTGGCCCGCGACCTGCTCGAGCTGGCGGGAGCCCGCGACGAGCGTGTGCCCGAGCTCGCCGGCCCAGCCGTGCCGGCCGCCGAACACGCGCCCGTCGAGCACGATCGCGGCACCGATACCGACCTCGCCGGAGACCAGGACGAAGCTCGCGAGGCCCTCGGGCCGCCGCACGCGGGACTCGGCCAGCGCGGCGAGGTCGGCCTCGTTGGCGAGGGTCGGGCGGTGCTCGGCGAACGTGCGGGACGACTCGGCGAGGACACGCACGACGTCGACCTCGCGCCAGCCGAGGTTGGGGGCGAGCAGCAGCGTGCCCGTGCTGCGGCCGACGAGGCCGGGCAGCGCGACCGCGGTCCCGACGACGCGCGGGGGTGGCGGGCAGGGCTGGGGCGGCGGCTCGTCGTCGGGCGCCCGCCGCGCGCGCGCCTCGTCGAGCACCTCGTCGGCGACCGCGCCCAGGACGCGCAGGACCACGTCGGGGTCGGAGCCGCGGTGGTCGGCGTGCCGGACCCGCTCGGCGAGGACGTCCCCGGCGAGGTCGACCGCGCGCACCGCGAGGTAGTCGACGTTCACCTCGGCGCCGATGGCGACGAGCGTGCCGCCCGCGGGGACGAGCGGGACGGCGGGGCGCCCGGCACGCTGGGTGGGGACGGGGTCGAGCTCGGCGAGCAGGCCGCCCGCGACGAGCCGGTCGACGAGCGCGGAGACGGTCGCGCGCGTGAGTCCGGTGGCCGCGGCGACGTCGGCGCGGGACGGTGGGGTGGTGCCCGTCGCCGCCGCGCCGAGCACCTCGCGCAGCACGAGACCAAGGTTGAGCTCGCGCAGGGTGCCCTGCCGCGCCGCCGGACTCTTCACGGGCTTGACCCTAGCCGTTCTCGCGCATAAGTTCATCCATACAACAAATACCCACCCCGCTCGATGACGAGAGGTACCGAGATGGTGCGCAAGCCCACCCCCGCTGACAAGTTCTCCTTCGGTCTGTGGACCGTCGGCTGGAACGCCCAGGACCCGTTCGGCGCCGCCACGCGCCCGTGGCTCGACCCGGTCGAGTCCGTCCACAAGCTCGCCGAGCTCGGCGCGGCGCACGTGACGTTCCACGACGACGACGTGGTGCCGTTCGGCTCCTCGGACGCCGAGCGCGAGAAGATCCTCGACCGCTTCCGCGGCGCGCTCGCCGAGACCGGCATCACCGTCGAGATGGTCACGACGAACACGTTCACGCACCCCGTCTTCAAGGACGGCGCGTTCACCTCGAACGACCGCCGCGTGCGCCGCTACGCGCTGCGCAAGATCCTGCGCAACGTCGACCTGGCCGCGTCCCTCGACGCCGACACGTTCGTCATGTGGGGCGGCCGCGAGGGCGCCGAGTACGACTCCGCCAAGGACCTCTACGCCGCGCACCAGGCCTACGCCGACGGCATCGACACGGTCGCCGCGTACATCAAGGAGAAGGGCTACAAGCTGCGCATCGCGCTCGAGCCCAAGCCCAACGAGCCCCGTGGCGACATCCTGCTCCCGACGATCGGCCACGCGCTCGGCCTCATCGCCAAGCTCGAGAACGGCGACATCGTCGGCCTCAACCCGGAGACGGGCCACGAGCAGATGGCCGGCCTGAACTACACCACCGGCCTCGCGCAGGCGCTGTGGGCCGAGAAGCTGTTCCACATCGACCTCAACGGCCAGCGCGGCATCAAGTACGACCAGGACCTGGTCTTCGGCCACGGCGACCTGTTCTCCGCGTTCGCGACCGTCGACCTCATCGAGAACGGCTTCCCGGGCGGCGGCCCGAAGTACACCGGCCCGGTGCACTTCGACTACAAGCCCTCGCGCACCGAGGACTTCGACGGCGTGTGGGAGTCCGCGCGCGCCAACATGGCCACGTACCTCCTGCTCAAGGAGCGCGCCATCGCGTTCCGCGAGGACCCCGAGGTCAAGGAGGCCATCGAGGCCGCCGGTGTGCTCGAGCTCGCCAAGCCGACGCTGAACGAGGGTGAGACGCTCGCCGACTTCCTCGCGGACCGCTCCGCGTTCGAGGACTTCGACGTCGACGCCGTCGCCAAGCACGGGTTCGGCTTCGTCCGCCTCAACCAGCTCGCGCTCGAGCACGCGCTCGGCGCGCGCGGCTGACCCTCTCCACGGGACAGGACGGAACAGGCATGGCGCTCGTCGCCGGGGTCGACTCCTCGACCCAGTCCTGCAAGGTCGTGGTCCGGGACGCCGCGACCGGGGCGCTCGTGCGCTCCGGTCGCGCGTCCCACCCCGACGGCACCGAGGTCGCCCCCGCCGCGTGGTGGGACGCCCTGCAGATCGCGATCGCGGACGCGGGTGGCCTCGACGACGTCGACGCGATCAGCGTGGGCGGGCAGCAGCACGGCATGGTCACGCTCGACGAGACCGGCGAGGTGGTCCGGGACGCGCTGCTGTGGAACGACACGCGCTCCGCGCAGGCCGCGCTCGACCTGATCGCCGAGGGCGGCGGCCCGCAGGCGTGGGCGGACGCGACCGGCTCGGTGCTGGTCGCCTCGCTCACGGTCACCAAGCTGCGGTGGCTGCGTGACGCCGAGCCGCACAACGCGCAGCGGGTCGCGGCGGTCGCGCTGCCGCACGACTGGCTGACGTGGCGGCTCGCGGGCCACGGCCCGGGCTCGCCCGCGTTCGACGACCTCGTCACGGACCGCTCGGACGCGTCCGGCACGGGCTACTGGTCCCCCGCGACCGACGCCTACCGGCACGACCTGCTCGAGCTGGGCCTGGGCCACGACGCGGTGCTGCCGCGCGTGCTCGGCCCGCACGAGGCCGGTCCGCGCTCGGTCGTCGGCGCGCGTCGCCCGGTCCTCGGACCGGGTGCGGGCGACAACGCGGCTGCGGCGCTCGCGCTCGGGCTGCGCCCGGGTGACGTGGCCGTGTCGATCGGCACGTCGGGCGTCGTGTCCGCCGTGACCGGCTCGGCCGCCGCGGACGGCTCCGGCCTCGTCAACGGCTTCGCCGACGCGAGCGGGCACTTCCTGCCGCTCGCGTGCACCCTGAACGCGTCGCGGGTGCTCGACGCGACCGCCCGGATGCTCGGCGTCGACCACGCCGGCCTGTCCGAGCTCGCGCTGCAGGCCCCCGCGGGTGCGGACGGCCTCGTGCTCGTCCCCTACCTCGAGGGCGAGCGCACGCCGAACAAGCCCGACGCCACCGGTGCCCTGCACGGGCTGCGGCTCGCCAACACCACGCCCGCGCACCTCGCGCGTGCCGCGGTGGAGGGGATGCTGTGCGCGCTCGCGGACGGCATCGACGCGCTGCGGGCGACGGGCGTCGCGGTCGAGCGGCTGTTCCTCATCGGCGGCGGCGCGAAGTCCGAGGCCGTGCGGCGCATCGCGCCGAGCGTGCTCGGGCTCGACGTGCTGGTCCCCACCCCCGGCGAGTACGTGGCCGACGGTGCGGCCCGGCAGGCGGCGTGGGTGCTCTCGGGCGCCGACGAGCCGCCCGCGTGGAGCGCGGCCGGCACGGCCGAGGTGTACTCCGCGGCGTCCGCGCCGCGGGTGCGCGAGCAGTACGCGGCGGTGCGCGACCTCACCGCCACCCGACCCGTGGACGCCTGAGCGGCCACGAACGACGAAGGCCCGGTCCCGTGGCTGCGGGACCGGGCCTTCGTGCTGCGCGCTGCGGTCAGTGCGCCTTGTCGTACGCCTCGCGCACGTCGGCGCTGATGCGACCGCGCTCCGAGACCTCGAGACCCTGGGACTTGGCCCACTCGCGGATCGCCTGGGCGTCGTTCGAGCCGCGACGACGCGCCGCGGGCCGGGCCGCGCCGCTCGTCGAGCGCCCGCCGACCTTGCGCGCGTGGCCGACCCACGTCGCGAACGAGTCCCGGAGCTGGCTCGCACGCTCCGCGGTGAGGTCGATCTCGTAGGTCACGCCGTCGAGCGCGAACGTGACCGTCTCGTCGGCGGCCGCGCCGTCGACGTCGTCGATGAGCAGGACCTGAACCTTCTGAGCCATCCGGTGTTCTCCTGGAGGATGTGGCGCGAATATGCGGGGTGACGCACGTCAGCATCACACCGGATGCATTTGTCGGTCAAACGCTCGGGCGGTTCTCCTGAGAATTCTTCGTGATCGCTGCTTCCGCCGCGTCCTGCTCGGCGTCCATCCGCGCGAGCGCCTGGCGCTCGGTGCGGTCGGCGTTCACGATCGCGCGCATCGCGAACCAGAACAACAGACCGACACCGACCGACGGAATGACCGCCGTCAGCACACCACCGATGCCGTCCATGATCACGCCTGCGGCTTCGTGAGCGGGAACAGGATCGTGTCGCGGATTCCCTGACCGGTCATCGCGATGAGCAGGCGGTCGATGCCCATTCCCATTCCGCCGGACGGAGGCATGGCGAACTCCATCGCGGTGAGGAAGTCCTCGTCGATGCGCATGGCCTCCTCGTCGCCGCGCGCCGCGAGCAGCGCCTGCGCCTCGAACCGCTGCCGCTGGACCACCGGGTCGACGAGCTCGGAGTACGCGGTCGCGAGCTCGAGGCCGCGCACGTACAGGTCCCACTTCTCGACGAGGCCGGGCTTGCTGCGGTGGTCACGCGTGAGCGGGGACGTCTCGACCGGGAAGTCCCGCACGAACGTGGGCGCGTACAGGTGCGCACCCACGTGGTGCTCCCACAGCTCCTCGACGAGCTTGCCGTGGTTGCGCTGTGCGGGCGCGAGGTCGATCTCGGCCTTCTCCAGCAGCGCCAGCAGCGTCTCGTCGTCGGTGTCGTGGGTGATCTCGACGCCGACCGCCTCCGACAGCGACTCGTACATCGTCAGGTGCGTCCAGTCGCCCCCGAGCTCGTACTCCGTGCCGTCCGCGAGCGTCATCGTCGTCGTGCCGAGCGCCTCGAGCGCGGCGGTCTGCACGAGGTCCTGCGTCAGCGCCGCCATCGTGTCGTAGTCGCCGTAGGCCTCGTACGCCTCGAGCATCGCGAACTCCGGCGAGTGCGTCGCGTCGACGCCCTCGTTACGGAAGTTGCGGTTGATCTCGAACACCTTCTCGACGCCGCCGACCGCCGCGCGCTTGAGGAAGAGCTCGGGTGCGATCCGCAGGAACAGCTCGATGTCGAACGCATTCATGTGCGTCTCGAACTGACGCGCCGCAGCGCCCTCCGGACGCGTCTGGAGCATCGGGGTCTCGACCTCGAGGAATCCGCGCCGCGCGAAGTTGTCGCGCAACGAACGCACCACCGCGGCACGGGTGCGCACCATGTCGCGCGCCTTGGGGTTGACGATCAGGTCGACGTAGCGCTGACGCACGCGCGCCTCGTCGGACAGCTCGGCACCCTCGTACAGGTTCGGCAGCGGACGAATGGCCTTCGCGGCCATCTGCCAGGAATCCGCGAACACCGACAGCTCACCGCGCTTGGACATGATCACGCGACCGTGCACGAACAGGTGGTCACCGAGGTCCACGTCGGCCTTGAACGCCGCGAGCCGCTCCTCGCCCACCTCGGCGAGCGAGAGCATCGCCTGCAGGCGCGTGCCCGCGCCGTCCTGCAGCGTGACGAAGCAGAGCTTGCCCGTGTTGCGCAGGAACACCACGCGCCCCGCGACGCCGACCTCGTCGTGCGTCTCCTGGCCCGCCTCGAGGTCCGGGTACGCCGCGCGGACCTGCTCGATCGTGTGCGTGCGCGGCACCGACACGGGGTACGCCGCGGTGCCCTCCGCGAGCAGCCGCTCACGCTTCTCCCGCCGGATACGGATCTGCTCGGGCGTGTCGTCGGGGACGACCGCGGGCGCGTCGGCAGCGGGCGAGGACGGGGACTCGGTCACCGGACCATGGTAATCGGGCCACCGGACGCCTCCGTCCCGCGGTCCGTGCGCCGTGCACCGTGCACCGTGCGGGAAGATCGCCCCAACGCGAGCGACCAGCACGAGCGTTATGGCTACGACATCCCGACGACCTCAGGGGAGACGCCGTGGCGAGACCATGGGAACAGCTGCTCGACCAGGTGGCGCGTGAGCGCTGGCCACGCCTGGTCGCCCACGCCGCGCTCGTCGCCGGCTCGACGAGCGAGGCGCCGGACCTCGTGCAGGAGGCGCTGATCGCGACCTTCCGCGGCCGCGCCCGGTTCACGACCGTCGAGCAGGCCGAGGCGTACGTGCGCCGCGCGATCGCGTCCCGCGCGGTCGACGAGGCCCGCCGACGCCGCCGCGAGCGCCTCGTCGCGCTGCGCGCCGCCGCGCAGCCCGCACCGCCGGACACCGTCGAACCACCCGGCCCGGGACGCGACGTCGTGCGCGCGCTCGCCCTGCTGGCCCCGCGCGAGCGGGCCTGCGTGGTGCTGCGGCAGATGGAGGACCTGTCCGTCGCCGAGACCGCGTCCGTGCTCAACCTCAGCGAGGGCGCCGTCAAGCGGTACACCGCCGACGGCCTGGCGAAGCTCGCCGAGACCCTCGGCACCCACCCGCACACCGCGACGGACGACGAGCGCGTCCCCGTCCGCCCCTCCCCCACCCCGCGCATCGCCCCCGGAGGCGCACGATGAACCTCGACCAGATGCTGAACGGCGCCCGCGACGAGATCGCGCAGGCGACCGCCCCGATCGACGACCGCACCCTGAGGCGCGTGCGCGGCACCGTCCGCCGCGCGCGCATCCAGCGGCACACGTTCGAGTCCGTGGGCGCCGCCGCGTGCGCGGGCGTGCTCGGCCTCGGCGCCTGGACGCTGACCTCGTCGGACTCCAGCACGCCCGTCGACCCCGCCACGGGCAGCACGACCACCGGCCCCACCGGCACGCCGAGCCCGACGGCCGAGCCGACCGCCGAGCCCACGACGGCCGCCGACGACGGCCCCGCGGTCCGCGCCGACGAGATCGACGACGCGACCGTGCTGGCCCGGCTGTCCGCGCCCCGCACGGGCGAGCGCTGGTTCGACGAGGCGATGGACGCGTCCGACGCGCTCGACGCGCTGTTCACCCCGGACGAGATCGCGAACGGCCCCGAGTACCGGCTCACGCTCGTCGGGGACCGCGAGGCCTCGGCGATCTACGCGCTGTCGTTCCCCGCCGCGCAGACCGACGACTCCGTGCTGTGGGCGCCGCGCGTCGAGCTGTACGAGATCGACGAGGACGGCCCCCGCGCGATCGTCTGCCCGAGCGCGCGCACGACCGACGCGTGCGCGTCGGAGTTCTCCTCCTCCAAGGCCGCCGAGGACCGCGACACGTTCTACGACACGCTCACGCTCCCCGCGAGCCTCGCGCTCGGCGACGGCTGGGCGTTGTCCACGGACGTCACGCGGGCCGAGGCGGACCGCGTCGGCGGGGTGGCGGTGCCCGCCGCGGACTCGCCCGAGCACCTCGAGGTGGTCGCGGCGTTCGGGCCGCTGACGGTGGCGCGCCGCGACGTGGTCAGCGACGTCGACGGGCTGCGGTCCTCGTCGTACGTCGTCACCACCCCGTTCGGCTCGATGATCCCGGTCGCGGACGCCGACGTGCCGGGCCTGGACTACCTCGACATCACGTGGGACGACGGCGTGGACCGCAGCACGCGGGTCGCCGACGGCGACTGGGCGAACTACGCGCAGGCACCCGCCGTGGGCACGTGCTCGACCGCGCAGTTCTCCGTCGAGAGCTCGCACGACGCGACCGCGTGGCGCACCGCCGGCCGCACCGCCGACGGGCGCGACGTCGTCGTCCCCGTGGCGGGCAACCCGCTGGCGGCCGCGGTGCACGACTGGCAGCTGAGCCACTCGGGCACGATCGACGAGAAGACGGGCGAGACCGTGACGGGTCTCGACGCCGGCTACCGGTTCGCCACCGCCGAGGAGTTCCTCGCCGCGCAGTCGCTGTACGGCGTGCAGGGCCCGGGCGGCGAGTGGCACCTGCACCTGCGCCCCGAGGCGACGAACGTCGTCTGGGAGTGCGCCTGACCCTCGGGCACCGGCCTCCTCGGCCGGGGCGGTGCAGACCGCTCGACCCGCCGGTGGCACCGTGGATCGCGGTGCCACCGGCGGTTCTCACGCACCCGCCGGCGTCACTCTCCGGAGCCGGCGGTGTGACCGTCCGCGACGACGTAGCGCGCGCCGGCCGCGAGCCAGAGTGCGAGGGACACCGCCGCAGCGGCCGGCACGTCGTACGGGTGGTTCGCCACAGCCCACACGGCAGGGCTCGCCTCGTGGTCGACCGTCCCGAACAGCCAGCACACCAACGAGAACGAGACGGGCGGGATCCAGGAGAGCCGCGGCGACAAGGCGCAGCCCGCCGCGGTCGCCACCGCCACACCGAGCAGGGCGTTCCTCCCCAGCGTGAGTGCGAGCGGAACGCTGTGGTGGACGAGTACGGCGGGAACCGCGGCGACGAGGGCCAGGAGACCTGTTCCGGTCGTGAGCCACGCAGCTCGCCGTACCCGCATGCGGGAGTCCGGGATGAACCGCTCCAGGACCGGTGCCGGCGAGACGACACACAGCGTCCAGGCGCCGGACAGCAGGACCGGAAGCAGGTACACCGGCACGGTCGAGCGCGCGGCACCGAACGACGGCACCTCGACGAGCACGAGCGGCACCAGCGCGACGGCAAGTGAGGTGACCGCGGCCGTCACCACGAGGAGGGGTGCACGCCGGCTCCGCACGAACGCTGTCGCCACCGCGAGCCCGACGTGATGCGTCATGCGACCTCGTCGGCGACGCATGACGGCACCGTCTGCAGCAGTGCCGCCGCGGCGGCATCGTCCAGCGGGGGGACCGGCTCCTGTCCCGGGCTCGCGTAGGTCTGCGAGGTGAGCCACCCGATGAAGCCGAAGTAGGTGTCGAAGTAGACATCCGGGTTTCCCAGGTCCCCGCGCAGCCCGCAGTCGACGACGAAGCTCGACAAGGACTCGGCGGCTCGTCCGCGGATCGTCTCGAACTCGCCGAACGGCACGGGCACGGGCAACGTGACGCCGTCACCGGCCACGGGACCGAGCACCACGCCACCCTCAGGGCTCCATACGCTCCCGATCCGACCCGCGATCGGATCGAGCTCGTCCGCGAGCTGCGGCAGGTCTCGCCGCTGCTCGTCGGGCACGCACACGCGCCCCGCGCCCGACGTCGTCGTCGCGCACGACCACGTGTCGGAGCCTGCCACCACGAACGCGGGCCTGGCGGCGGCCTGACCGAGGAGCACACCGGCGAGGAAGAGCGACCCGACACCGACGACGACTGCGCGCGGACGCACGGTCGTCCAGCCCGCAGTCACGACGAGGAAGCCACCCGCGCAGATGGCAAGCGCAAGCGTGAGGGCGCCGACCGCGGCCACCTCGGGCACGAGGGTGACGGCGCTCCGGCCGTCGCCGACCGCGAAGCGCAGGATTCCGGCACCGCTGTCGGGCGCGAACACGTACAGCAGGTACAGCCCGGTCGCGACCAGCGGCGGAGCGAGCCAGGACCGCACGACCCCGCCGATGCAGCCCCCGAACGCCGCGACGCCAAGCGTCCCGACCATGACGGGCACGAGCCTGGCGTAGGCGACGGGACTCGCGACCGACGAGTGCGCGGCCGCGATCACCGCGGCGCCGACGACCGACAGGAGCAGCCCGCCGAGCGACCACGCCCCGACCGCGCCGGCCTGCCCGATCACGACCCGCAGACGCGCACGATCGGGGAGAGCGAGCACGAGGTCGCGCGTACGTGGACGCCACACGCGGACGACCGCGGCGGCAGCGACACCCGCCGTGATCGGCCAGGCCGACAAGGCTGCGGCGAGGACTTCCTGCATCGCACCCGCACCCGATCGCACGAGCGCCGGATCCCGGAACGCGAGCGCGGCTGCCCCAGCCGCCGGCCATGCGAGTGCTGCGACGACGCCGCCCCATGGCACCGTCGGGACCCGACTGACGGACGGCACGCGCGGACGAGCGCTCACCGAGGTGCCCGTTCGTCGCGCGAGCCGGTCAGAGCGGCGAGAAACCCCCGCTCACCTGCGGAGGCCCCCCGTTGTCGTCCCGAGTCCGCCTGCTTCATCCCCAGCTCCTCGAGCTCGGGGATCGTTCCGCACCATCGCGCACGGCCCTCGTCGAGCACGACGACCCGATCGGCGAGCGAGACGAGATCGTCGACGATGTGCGTCGCCCAGACCACGACGCGGCCGTCAGCGCCTGCGATGACGTGCTCGCGCAGCCGCATCCGCTGGACGGGGTCCAGTCCTGCCGTCGGCTCGTCGAGGACGAGAACCGCCGGGTCGTGCACCAGCGCCTGGGCGAGGAACGCACGGCGGGCCTCCCCGCCTGAGAGGCGGCCGATCCGGACACGCGCCTTGTGACCCAGGTCCACGGCCTCGATCGCATCGACGACGCGTTGGCGCACGGCCCGACGGCGCCCCAGCCGGCTCGCAGCGAAGTACGTCACCAGCTCCTCGACCGTCACCTCGTGCAACCAGTCCGGTGACTGCGGCAGGTACCCCACGGACTCGCGCAGCTCTGACGCGGCCGCGCGGGACGAGATCGGCACGCCGTCGAACACCACGGAGCCACCCTGCGCGAGCTCGAGCCCCGCGAGGATGCGCAGCAGCGTCGACTTGCCCGCGCCGTTGGGTCCGAGGACTCCCGTGATGCCCGGCTGCACGTCGACGGTGAGCTCGTCCAGCGCGGGATGGGCACGGTAGGCGTACCGGACATCGTGCAGCTCGAAGAGGGACTGCGCCTCGCCGGACGTCACCTGGGGTCAGCCGTTGTACACGGACGCGCTCGACTTCCTGGACTCCCGGTCACACTTGTCGGGAGCGAACCTGATGTCGATGCAGATCGAGAACTGCGACCGCACTGCCGTGTAAGGCTCCGGGGCCCATGTCGCCGACACCGAGCCGGACCACCGCGACGAGGTCCGCTCGCTGCTCTTGATCGCGACGGTCTTCGTCCGGATCTGAGGGATGCACTTCCCGCCCGCAAACGGCATGCAGTAGTAGTAGTCGATGTCCGTGACGACGTCTGCGAACGCACTCCGGCCGTCGGACTTCGCGTCCCGCACAGTGAAGTCAGCCGTCGAGTAGTGGCGACCCGCGAGCTGGTACCAGCCGTGGCGCGGGTCGTCAGCGACGCCGGTGGCGACGGTGGTCGACCCATCCTTCGCCGTGAACGACATGTCCGCAAACGTCACCCACGCCTCCGCAGCAGCAGCGCCGCGAACGAGGGCGGGAACGGTCGCCACACTGGTCAGAAACACGCGGACCCTGCCCGCTCCCTGTTGTTGTTTGTCACGATTCGAGACCTTAGCGAGGTCTCGACGTCGGTGGTGCCAGGCCGCGAAGCTGATGTCGTGAACTGGCTGAGCCGCGGCTCCCGCGTCTACACAGGACTGAGGTCGAGGGCCAGGTCCAGGATCGGGGAGGAGTGCGTCAGGCCGCCGACCGAGAGGTAGTCGACGCCCGTCGAGGCGACCTCGGCGGCGCGGTCGAGCGTGAGGTTGCCGGTGGCCTCGAGCTGCGTGGCCGGGGCGACCGCGCGGACCGCGGCGACCACGTCCGCCAGGACCGGCGTCGGCATGTTGTCGAGGAGCAGGAAGTCCGCGCCCGCGGCGACGGCCTCGAGCGCCTGGTCGCGCGTGTCGGCCTCGACCTGGATCGCGACGTCCGGGAAGCGCGAGCGCACCGCCTCGATCGCCGCGGTGACCGAGCCCGCCGCGGCGACGTGGTTGTCCTTGACCATCGCGACGTCGTACAGGCCCATGCGCTTGTTGGTGCCGCCGCCGCAGCGCACCGCGTACTTCTCGAGCGCGCGCAGGCCCGGCGTGGTCTTGCGGGTGTCGAGCACGAGCGCACCCGTGCCCGCGAGCGCGTCCGCCCAGCGGCGCGTGTGGGTGGCGACGCCCGACGCGCGTGAGGCGATGTTGAGCAGCGTGCGCTCCGCGACGAGCAGGAGCTGCACCGGGCCCGCGAGCTCGGCCAGCACGTCGCCGCGCGTCACGCGCGTCCCGTCGGGCACCCGGACGACGACCGTCGCGGGGCTCAGTCCCAGCCGCTGCGCGACCTGCCGGAGCACCACGGGGACGACGACGAGGCCCGCGACGACACCGTCCGCGCGGGCCACCAGGTCCGCGGTGCCGGTCGTCGTCGGGGCGATCGTCGCCTGCGACGTGACGTCCCGGCCGGGCGCAGCACCCAGGTCCTCGTCGAGCGCGGTCGCGACGAGGCGCTCGACCGCGGCCTCGTCGGGCCCGGGGTCGCCGGGCAGCACGCCGGGGCGCGCGCTCGTCGTCGGGACGCCCGTCGGCCCCGTGGTCGTGTCGGTCATCGTCGTCCTCGTCGGTCGGGCGCCCGGTGGCGCGTCAGTCGATGGGCGCTCGGCGCACGACGAGCTGCCCGTCCGGGTCCAGGCTCGCCTCCAGCCGCACCCGCCAGTGCTCGTCGTCGCGCTCGGGGAAGTCGCTGCGCGCATGCCCGCCACGGCTCTCCTGCCGCGCGAGCGCGGTCGCGGTGAGCACCGAGGCGACCTGGTGCACGTTCGTCGTCTCCCACTCGGCGGTCTGCGGCGCGGCCAACGCACGGCCGTCGTCGTGCCGCAGGTGCGCGTCCGTGGGCACCCCGGCCAGACCGCTCGCCGCACGGCGCAGGCAGTCGCCCGAGCGCAGCACACCCGGGCCCTCGGTCGCGAGGCGCTGCACGCGTGCGCGGGACGCCGCGGCGACGAGCGCCTCCGACCCCGAGCGGACCGTGGGCTCCTGGCGGGTCAGTGCGCCCGCCGCGACCTTGTCGGTGATGTGCCGCGCGGCGCGGTGCGCGAACACCAGGCCCTCGAGCAGCGAGTTCGACGCGAGCCGGTTCGCGCCGTGCACACCCGTGCAGGCCGCCTCCCCCACCGCGTACAGCCCCGGCAGCGACGTCCGCCCGACGAGGTCCGTGACCACCCCGCCCGAGTGGTAGTGCTGCGCAGGTGCGACGGGCACCAGGTCCGTGGTCAGGTCGATCCCGTGCTCGAGCAGCCGCTCGTGGATCGTCGGAAACCGGCGACGCAGGAAGTCGCCACCCAGGTGCCGCGCGTCCAGCCACACGTGGTCCGCGCCGGTGTCCGCCATGCGACGCACGATCGCGTGCGCCACCACGTCCCGCGGCGCCAGCTCGGCCATCGGGTGCACGTCCGGCATGAACCGCACGCCGTCCGTGTCGAGCAGCAGCGCGCCCTCGCCCCGCACCGCCTCCGAGACGAGCGTGAGCTGCCCCTTCACGCCCGAGCCGAGCCACAGCACCGTCGGGTGGAACTGCACGAACTCGACGTCCCCGACCACCGCACCGGCACGCAACGCCGCCGCGATGCCGTCACCCGTCGCCTGCGGCGGGTTGGTCGACGAGCGGAACACCTGGCCGATGCCGCCCGTGGCGAGCACCACCGCCTTGCCGAGCGCCGCGCCCACACCGTCGCGCTGACCCTCGCCGATCACGTGCAGCGTCACCCCGCACGCCGCACCCGGGCGACCGTCCGGCCCCGCCGGGCCCGTCAGCACGTCGAGCACGAGCGCGTGCTCGATCACCTCGATGCCCGGGTCGTCCCGCACCGCCTCGATCTGCGCGACGAGCGCCCGGGAGATCTCCGCACCGGTCGCGTCACCGCCCGCGTGCGCGATCCGGTCCGCGTGGTGCCCGCCCTCACGCGTGAGCGAGATCTGCCCGTCCGGCGCCCGGTCGAACACCGCACCGCGCGCAACCAGCTCGCGCACACGCGCCGGCCCCTCGGTCACCAGCACCTCGACCGCCCGCGGGTCGCACAGGCCCACACCCGCGACGAGCGTGTCCTGCAGGTGCGCCGCCGGGGAGTCCTCCGGGTCCAGGGCCGCCGCGATGCCGCCCTGCGCCCACACCGTCGAGCCCGAGCCGAGCAGGTCCTTCGTCACCAGCAGCACCCGCGGCACCCGCGTGCGCAGCTCGAGCGCCGCGGTCAGCCCCGCGATGCCCGAGCCCACCACGATCGCGTCGACCTCGACCGTCCAGCCCGCGGCCGGTGCGGCCAGGCGCGTCGCGAGCCGCGGCGCCGAGTCCAGGCCGCCGTCCGACGAGGGTGCGGTCGCCAGGTCCCGGACCGGCGGCGCGGCGACACCCGCCTGCGGGGTCACCGGCCCGCGCCGTGAGGCACGGAGTCGTCCGCCTGCTCGTCGGACACCGGGGGCGGGGTGCCGCGCCCCGGGTGCGTGTGCGGTCCCTGCACACCGCAGCCGGCATGCGTGTGCGCCGCCGTGCGGTCCACCGGGCTGGGGTGCTCGACCAGGTCACGGCCCTGCGCGAACGGCACGCCGCTCGGCTGCAGACCCGCCGCGGCCGTCCACTCCTCGGGCACCTGACCCGGGTCGTCGGACAGGTCGACGATCCGGTTGTCCGAGTCGACCAGCACCACGTGCGGCTCGTACGTGCGGGCCTCCGCGTCCGACAGCAGCCCGTACGCGATGAGGATGACCACGTCACCCGGGTGCACCAGGTGCGCCGCGGCACCGTTGATGCAGATCTGCCCCGAGCCCGCCTCACCCGCGATCGCGTACGTCGTCAGGCGCGAGCCGTTCGTCACGTCGACGATGTCGACCTGCTGGCCCGGCAGCAGGTCCGCCGCCGCGAGCAGGTCCGCGTCCACCGTCACCGACCCCACGTAGTGCAGGTCCGCCTGCGTCACCGTGGCCCGGTGGATCTTGCCCGTCATCATCGTGCGCATCAGCGAGCTCATGCCCCGCCTCCCGTCCGGCCGAGCACCACGGCCGTGTTGTCGATGAGCCGTGTGGTCCCGAGCCGCGCCGCGAGCGCGAGGACCGCCTCGCCCGCCCGGTCGTCGGCCACCGGCGTGAAGTCGTCCGGGTCGACCAGCACCACGTAGTCGACCGCGTCGAGCCCCGCGTCCGTGAGCACGTCCCGCGTCGCCGCGAGCACCTCCCCCGTCGCCGCGCCACCCGCCGCGGCCTGCTCGCCCGCGCGCAACGCACGCGGCAGCGCCAGCGCGCGTGCCCGCTCGTCGGCCGTCAGGTACGCGTTGCGGCTCGACAGCGCCAGGCCGTCCGCGTCGCGCACCAGCGGCACGCCGACCACCTCCACCGGCACGTCCAGGTCCCGCACCATGCGGCGCACCGCCGCGAGCTGCTGCGCGTCCTTGCGGCCGAACAGCGCCACGTCCGGGCGCGTGAGGTGCAGCAGCTTGAGCACGACCGTGAGCACCCCGTCGAAGTGCCCCGGCCGCACGGCACCCTCGAGGGTCTCCCCCAGCGCGCCCGCGCTCACCCGCACCCACGGGTCGCCGTCCGGGTAGACCACCTCGGGGGTCGGCGCGAACACCACGTCGGCCGGGCCCAGCAGTCCCTCGCCCGTCAGGAGCGCGAGGTCGCCCTCCAGGTCCCGCGGGTAGCGCGAGAGGTCCTCGCCCGCGCCGAACTGCAACGGGTTGACGAAGATCGTCACGACCACGCGGTCCGCGAGCGTCCTGGCGTGGCGGACCAGCGACAGGTGACCCGCGTGGAGCGCACCCATCGTCATCACGACCGCGCGCGCGTGCCGCTCGCGGCGCGCGACGACCGGTGCGGCCAGGGCGGCGTCGAGCTCGGCGCGGGTGCGCGCGAGCGTCGGGCCGGCGGCGGTGGTCATGGGTCCTCCTGCGGTCCCCGCGGGGCGGGGCGGCGTGTCAGTCGTCGTGCTGGTCGTCGTGCTGGTCGTCGTGCTGGTCGTCGTGCTCGTCGGGAGGCTGCTCGTCCTCACGCGGGCGCTTCGAGTGCAACGATCCCGCATCCGGTTCGATGCCCGCGACCGCGGGACCGTGTGACGTGCGAGACGCCCCGCCGCCGACCGGGCCGTCGTCGGCGGCGTCAGGGCCGGTACCAGGAGCGGTCTCGACGGCGGCGTCGGCGGCCGACGAGGGCGGTCCGAGCGCGTCCAGCACACGCGCGGCGGCGTCCTGCGAGAGCAGCCCCGCCGAGAGCGCACGCGCGTCGGCCGCGCGCGCGAGCGCCCGGTACGCGGCCGGGACGTCCGGGGCGCCCGCTCGCGCCGCGAACGCGTCGAGCACCGCCAGGTGCTCCGCGACCGTGCCCGCGTCGCCCCGGCGCACCGGACCCGTGAGCGCCGTGATGGCCCCCGCGCGGGACCCGGCCGCGTCGCCCAGCGCCGCGAGCTCGCCCGGGGACTCGGCGCGCAGCGCGCCGTCGAGCGCCGCCTCGAGCAGCGGTGCGAGCATGCGTCCCGGGTCCGCGACGCCCGCCGCCGCGAGCGCCTGCGCCGCCTGCGCGACGAGCACGACGAGGTGGTTCGCGCCGTGCGCGAGCGCCGCGTGGTACAGCGCCCGGGCGTCCTCGTCGAGCACCGTCGGCTCGCCGCCGATCTCCATGACGAGCGCCTGCCCGATCGGCAGCACCGCCGCAGGCGCGGTGACCGCGAACGGGCAGCCCACCAGCCGCGCCAGGTCGAGCGACGTGCCCGTGAACGTCATCGCCGGGTGCAGCGCGAGCGGGATCGCACCCGCAGCGCGCGCGGGCGTCAACACCTGCGTGCCGTACCGACCGGACGTGTGCGCGACGATCTGCCCGACCTGCCACGCGCCCGTCTCCGCGAGACCGGCGACCAGGTCCGCGAGCGCGTCGTCGGGGACCGCGAGCAGCACGAGCTCCGCGCGGCGCACCACCTCCGGGACCTGGAGGACCGGCACTCCCGGCAGCAGCGCGTCCGCACGGTCGCGCGACTCCTGCGAGACCGCGCTAACACCGACGACCGGGTGGCCGGCGCCGCGCAGCGCGTTGCCGAGCACCGCACCCACGCGGCCCGCACCGACCACGCCGACGCCGAGCCGTCCCGGGCGGCGGTCGCTCACACGCGCTCCCGCATCCACTGCTCCGGGCGGGCCGCCGCGCGCGCCGTGCGCGCACGTTCCGCCTGCTCGTCGAGCAGCGCCGCCGCCACGCGGCCGTCCAGGTGGTTCACGCGCGGCGCGACCGGTCCGGGAGTCGAGTGCACGACGAAGCTCGCCAGCCCCAGCCGGCGCTGCACCGGCCCCTGCTCGAGCCCGAGCGACTGCGTGCGCTCGTGCGGCACCACCGACACCTGCCGGACCACCCGGCCCGAGCGGGCGAGCAGCGCGGTGCGCGTCACGCGCACCCCGTGCCGACGCCACCCGATCGGGTCCACCCAGCGGGCCGCGCGCGGCGCCGGCGTGAAGCCGCCGTCCTCGTCACGACCGGACAGCGCCGCCTCGACGAGCGCGCGCGGGTCCTCGACCCCCAGGTCGGGGAGCACGAGCCACAGCGCGGTCGCGGCCTCGTCCCGCGTCGCGACCGGGTGCAGCACGGTCGCGCGGCTCGCCTCCTGACCCTGCGAGTAGCCCGCGACGTTGATCTCGACGCGCCACCAGTCCGGCCCGCGCCACAGCACCGGCTGCAACAGGCGCACCGCCTGCACGCGCCCCGGCGGGACGGTCTGCGCGCGCTGCTCGGTGAGCCCGTGCCGCAGGCGGATCCCGTCGGGCGACAGCGCGGCGCGGAAGCTCGCACCCCCGTTGACCCGGCCCCACAGCGCGCCGCCGAAGCCCAGGAACGCGGGCAGCAGCACCGCGAGCGGGCTCACGTCACGCGCCACAACCGCCGCGACCACCCCGCCTACCACCAGCAGCACGAGGCCGACGACGGTGCCCGACCGCACCGAGGCGCCGATCAGCCGCGGCATCGGCAGCGCGTACACCTCCTGCTCGGGCGCCTCCTCGAACGCCGCGGGAGCCGGGACCTCGCCCGCGTGCGGTGCGGCATCGACCGGGGCACCCGGGAGCGTCGTCGTGCCGGACCCCGCCACGGCGGGCACCGCGATGCCGGGCCCCGCCGTGCCGGGTGCCGCCGAGCCCGGTGCACCCGCCGCGGACGGTCGACGCAGGCCCGCGGCGAGCGCGAGCAGCTCCGAGCGCAGGCGCTGGGCGTCCGGCTCCCGCAGGTACGCCAGCTGCACGGCCGAGCCGCTGCCGCCCGCGACCTCGAGCCGCAGCTCCGCGAGACCCAGCAGCCGCGCGAGCAGCGGCTGCACCACGTCCACGGCCTGCAACCGGTCCAGCCGCGCCTGCCGCTGCGTGCGGAACAGCACGCCGGAGTGCAGGTGCACCGCCTCGTCCGTCACCGCGAACCGCATGTGCCGCCACGCGAGCGCCGCGTAGCCCCAGCCGACCAGCGCGACCAGCACCACGACGCCCAGCGCGATGAGCCAGCCGCGGCCACCCAGCAGGTCCGCCGCCGAGCGCACGTCGTCCGCCGCCTGGTACCCGACGATCGCGACGACCGCCACGAGCGTCTTCCAGCCCTTGAGCGCGGGCGTCACGGGGTGGACGCGGCGCCACGCCTGCGCGGGCACGCGGTCGTCGTCGCTCACAGCCCCGCCAGCCGTGCCTCACCGCGCGACGCGAGCCGGTCGCGCAGGCGCGCCGCCTCGGCGGGCGGCAGGCCGTCGATCGACGCCGTCGTGGCGGGCGACGCGGTGTGCAGCTGCACGGACGCGATGCCGAAGCGGCGTGCGAACGGCCCCGCGCTCACGTCCACGTACTGCATCCGCCCGTACGGCACGACGACGAGCTGGCGGAACATGATGCCGCGCCGCACGAGCAGGTCGTCGGCGCGCTCGGCGTACCCCAGCGCGCGCACCTGACGCGGCACCAGCAGCGCCCCCCACAGCCCGAGCGCGGCGACGACGGCGGCCGGGACCCACAGCCACGACGCTCCCGTGGCCAGCGCGAGCACGACGAGCAGCGCCAGCACCGGCCCGAGCCACAGCGCGAGCGCCGTGAGGCGGGCCGTGGCGAGGCGCCCCGACACCGGGGTCCAGGTCACGCCCTCGGGCTCGAACGGCAGGCTCGCGCCCGTCGGACGGTCCGTGGTCGGACCGGTCGGGTGGTCGCTCGGGAGATCGGCCGTGCGGTCGCTCGGGTGCGGTGCGGGCTGGTCGGTCGGTCGCTCGGCCGGTGGCGTGGTCACGTCCGTCATCCTCCCATCGTCGTGCGTGCGGTCCGGGCCTCCCGCCTCAGCCCGCGGTGGGGTGCGGCGCCTCGACCTTCTCGTCGTCCTCGGGGGGCGGGACCGCGCAGAACCACTCGACGACGAGGCCGACCGCCGCGAGGACGACCGCACCCGCCGTCGCCGCACCCGCCGCGACGGCACGCCCGCCGTTGCCGTGCGTCGCCAGGTCGGTGACCAGCGCGATCGTCTGCCCGCCGTACCACCCGCTGAGCAGGGCACCGGTGTAGCAGGACGCCTTCGCGAGCACCGCGGTGCGCGCCGCCCGGATCGGGTCCAGCGCCGGCCGCCTGCCCCGCAGGAACTGCCGCACCGCCCAGCCCATCGAGAACACCACGGCCGCGATCAGCACCTCGACCGCCGCGACGAGCCACGGGACCTGCGGCGGCAGCCCGCCCCGACCCGCGACGACCCGCCACCCCAGCCACGTCAGCGCCGCGACCCCGACCGCGACGAGGACGAGCGTCTGCCAACGCGTGCGACGCATCACGCCCCCGGACCGGGCTGCCCCGACCCGTCCTCGTCGACGTCCCACTGCGCCGCCGGCACCGGGGCCGTCAGCCAGTCGAGCGCGAGCCAGCGCACGCCCTCACGGTCCGGCGCCGTCGCCGCGAGCGCCGCGACGGGGCCACCGCCGAGACCCGGGAGCACCGCGTCGGGGTCGACCTGCGCCCACGGCTGCAGCACGAACGCGCGCTCGTGCGCGCGCGGGTGCGGCAGCTCGAGGTCGTCGGTCACCGCCAGCACCGAGCCGTACACGATCACGTCCACGTCCAGCGTGCGCGGACCCCAGTGCTCGAGCCGCTCGCGCCCGTGCGCGTGCTCGACCGCCTGCACCGCGTGCAGCAGGTCCCGTGGCGAGAGCAGCGTGCGCACGAGCACGACCGCGTTGAGGAAGTCCGGCTGCTCCGGTCCCCCGACCGCGGCCGTCCGGGCGAGCGGGGACACGTCGAGCACGTCGATGCCCGGCGTGCGGTCGAGGTCCCCGACCGCCTGGCGCAGGGTCTCCTGCGCGTTGCCGAGGTTCGCCCCGAGCGCGAGGACCGCCTCGACGGGCGCGGCGGGCGCCTCGTCGAGCCGGTCCGAGACCAGCTCGCCCGGCACCACCTCGTCGTCGCGAGCCGGTGCCTCGTCGGGACGGCCCACCACCACGGGCTCGCGGTACGCGTCCCCGTACGCGGCCTGGTCGCGCTGGGCGGCCGCGTCGAGCTCCGCGAGCGAGAGCGGCGGCATGACCTGGGTCGCGTCGGCCGGGGCCGGCGGTGCGGGGGCGGCAGACGGTGCGGGCGCGGGGGTGGGTGCGGGCGCCACCGCGGGGTTCGACGTCGTCGGCGGGCCGGACGCGACGATCGACGTCTCGTCCGCCGGGCGCAGCGTCGCGCCACCGCCGAGCGGACCGCCGACGACGAGGTCGCCCGGCTTGGGCAGCGGGACGAGCGGCGGCGCGACCGCCGCACCGCCCAGCGGACCCGCGAGCGCACCGATCGCGGGTTCGACGACGGGCGCGACCAGCGGGGGCGCGGGGACCGTGGCGGGCGCGGCCGGCGGCCCGGCCACGGGCGCCTCGGGACCCGCGTGGAGCGCGGGCGCCTGCTGGGCCGGCGCGACCGGGAGGGCCGCGGTGTGCGTGATTGCGCGCGTGGCCGGCTCCGCGCGGGGCTCCGCGCGGTGCGGCTCGGCCGCGGGCAGCTTGCCGCGGTCCCGGCGGATCGCGACGACCACGTCCCCGAAGGGCACCGGGATGGGCGCCTGCGGCTTGTGCACCGCGACGTCGACCGCCGCGACCGAGCCGTCTGCGAGCACCGTGGCCGCGATGCGCTCCGCGACCGTCTCGATGAGGTCGGCGGGCGGCCCCTCGATCACCGCGACCACCTGCTGCGCGAGCGCGCCGTAGTCGAGCGTGTGCTCCAGGTCGTCGCGCGCCGCGGCCCGCCGCGTGTCCAGGTGCACGACCACGTCGACGACGAACGTCTGCCCCTCGCGGCGCTCGTGCTCGAACACGCCGTGGTAGCCCGTCGCGCTCACCCCGACGAGGCGGATCTGGTCCAGGCGATGACCCTGGCCGTCGGTCACGTCGCTCACGCGTCCTCCTGTCGCTCGTCGTGGCGCTCGTCGTCGTGGCGCTCGTCGTCGTGGCGCTCGTCGCTCGCCACACCCTGCCATGCCGCGGCCACACGCACGGCGTCCACCGAGGCCGCGACCTCGTGCACCCGCACGCACCACGCGCCCGCCGCCGCGGCGAGCGCCGAGATCGCCGCCGTCGCGTGGTCGCGCCGCAGCGGCGGCGCGGGGGTGCCGTCCGGCGCGGCGAGCAGGTGCCCGAGGAACCGTTTGCGGCTCGCGCCGACGAGCACCGGGAAGCCGTCCGCGACGAGCTCCGGCAGCCGCGCCAGCAGCGGCCAGTTGCTCGCCCCCGACTTCGCGAACCCGAGGCCCGGGTCGAGCACCACCTGCTCGTCGCGCACGCCCGCGGCCCGCAGTGCCGCGACCCGCTGCGCGAGCTCGCGTCGCACGTCGTCCACCACGTCGTCGTACCGGTCCATGCCGTCCATCACGTCCGCGTGGCCGCGCCAGTGCATCGCGACGTACACCGCGCCCGTCGCGGCGACCGCCTCGTACATCGCGTCGTCGGCCAGACCGCCCGAGACGTCGTTCACGACGAGCGCGCCCGCCTCGACCGCCTCGCGCGCCACCTGCGCGCGCGTCGTGTCGACGCTGACCGTCGCGCCGCGGCGCACGAGCTCGCGGATCACCGGCAGCACGCGCTCGCGCTCCTCGTCGACGGGCACGCGACGCGCGCCCGGACGCGTGGACTCGCCCCCCACGTCGAGCAGGTCCGCCCCCTGCTCGAGCAGCGCGAGCCCGTGCGCGACGGCGGCGGCGGGCGTGAACCACCGGCCGCCGTCGGAGAACGAGTCCGGCGTCACGTTGACGACGCCCATGACCAGGCAGCGGTCGGCGCGGCTCAGCTCCGCGGGCAGGCCTGCGGGTCCCCTGACGGTCATGCCCCGAGCCTAGGACCCCGGCCGCTCCCCCGACCCCGCCATCTCACGCTCTCGGCGGACACCGCGCGAGATCCCTCCCTCGGCAGTGCCGCGGGGCCGCGCGGGCGCGCGCTCGGGTGGGGCGTGTCGGTGGGGAGGCCTAGCGTCGTCAGGGTCCGATTGGTGCGGTTCGGGAGGGACCACTCCCGGCCTGACGGAGGAACCGACATGCCACACGGAGACATCACGCACATCGACATCCCGGTGAGCGACCTCGCCGCCGGGGCGAGGTTCTACGGGGAGCTGTTCGGCTGGCAGATCGCGGAGGTGCCCGGCTTCGAGGGGTACCCGATGTGGCAGGCGCCCAACAAGATCAGCGGCGGCGGCCTCGCGCCGCGCGACGAGTCCTTCACGCAGCCGCGCAGCTACGTGGAGGTGGACTCGATCGACGAGGCGCTGGCCAAGGCGGTCGAGCTCGGCGGGACGGTCCTGCAGGGGAAGCAGCCCATCACCGAGACGAGCTGGTGGGCCTTCTTCCGGGACCCGGACGGCAACGTCATCGGGCTCTACGAGGGCACCACCTGAGCGCGACCGCGAGGGTCGTCGGCGTGCCGGGTGCAGACCAGCACCCGGCACGCCGTCCCGAGCGGTCAGTAGTACGTCTTGGGGAGCAGGACGAGCTCCTTCTCCCAGGCGAGGCCGGCGAGGATCCGGTGCGCCGGGATCGCACCGCCGGGAAGGGTGCCGGGCGAGAGGTACGTCGTGAGGATCTTCGCCGTCACGCCACCCGTGAGCGTGGGGGGGACCTCGATGTCGAACGTGCTCTCCTCCTCGTTCAGGAGGAAGCCGAGGCCGTCCTCGCGGCGGTCGCCGGTGCGGCGCTCGCGCAGCGCGGCGCAGCGGTCCGCGACCTGGCGCAGCCACTCGCCGTCGCGGATGTGTGCGGGGTCGGTCGTGTAGAGCAGGACGGCCGGCGCCCACGTCGCCTCCGCGGGGTCGAACAGCGCGCTGTTCGCCTGCACGACGGCCGCGAACACGAGCGGCGCGTTCGCCATCTCGTGCTCCCACGTCTTGACCGCCTTGCGCAGGAGGCCGAACGGCTTCCCCTTGATCGTCGTGAGCTCGTCCGTCAGCGGCCGCGGCGTCGCGACGAACTTCTCCCATCACTTCGGGGGATTACCGGCCGGTACCGGTTCCGGCGCGCCAGCAGAGCACTCAGGATGGACGGCCGCCGCGAACGGCCACCCCGCGCGGGCACCGCGCCGGGACACCGCCCGCGGGCACGACGACGAGAGCGGCCCCGCGGGGTCGGACGTCAGACGAGGGGCCCGGCGGCCAGGGTCGCGACGAGGGCGACGGACGTCAGACGAGCAGCCCCACGGCCAGGGTGGCGACGAGGGCGACGGCCGCGACGATCGACACGGTCATGAGCACCGCGCGCGAGCGCAGGAACCTCATACGGACTCCTGCCCGTCCTCCGCGCGCAGGCGCGGCTCGGTGCGCCGGGACGGGCGCAGGCCCGACTTGTCGGCGTAGAACGCGCGCACCACGTCCATGTCGGCGCGGACGTCCCCCGTCAGCCGGATCGTCGGGCCGAGCCCGGTGGTCATGGTGGGCCGGTCGACGTACCCGAGCGTCACGGGCCAGTCGGCGTCCCGCGCGATGCGGTAGAACCCCGATTTCCAGCCCGAGCCGCTGCGCGACCCCTCGGGCGTCACGACCAGGTAGAACCGCTCGCCGGCGCGCACGCGCGCGAGGAGCTCCTCGACGAGCCCGGCCGGGTCCCGACGGTCGACGGGGATGCCGCCGATCGAGCGCATGAGCGGTCCGGCGAGCCCGCGGAACAACGTGTGCTTGCCGAGCCAACGGAACCCGAGCCCCTGCTCCCACGCGATCGCGAGCATCAGCACGAAGTCCCAGTTCGACGTGTGCGGCGCGCCGATGATCACGCCCGCGCCGTCCTGCGGCAGCCGCTGCGTGGACAGACGCCACCGGCTCAGGGCCCAGTAGAGGCGCGCGAGCGCCCGGCGGACGCGCATGTCAGCGCGCGTGGATGAGGCTCATCGCCTCGGCCCGGGTCGCGGCGTCGCGCATCTGCCCGCGCACGGCGGACGTGACGGTCCGCGAGCCGGGCTTGCGCACCCCGCGCATCGACATGCACAGGTGCTCGCACTCGACGACGACGATGACGCCGCGCGGCTTGAGCTGCTCGACGAGCGCGTCGGCGACCTGCGAGGTCAGGCGCTCCTGGACCTGCGGACGCCGCGCGAACACGTCGACCAGCCGCGCGAGCTTCGACAGGCCGGTGATCCGCCCGTCCTCACCCGGGATGTACCCGACGTGCGCGACGCCGTGGAACGGCACGAGGTGGTGCTCGCAGGTGGAGTACACCTCGATGTCCTTGACCAGCACCATCTCCTCGTGACCGAGGTCGAACGTGGTGGTCAGCACGTCCTGCGGGGCCATGCGGAGCCCGGCGAAGATCTCCCGGTAGGCGCGCGCGACGCGCGCGGGGGTCTCGCGCAGGCCCTCGCGCTCGGGGTCCTCGCCGACCGCGAGCAGCAACTCACGGATGGCCGCCTCGGCGCGGTCCTGGTCGTACTCGCCGACGGCCTGGTCGGGCGCGGTGATCGGGTCGACCATCAGGACAGCTCGGGCGTCTGGGACGGGGGGACCTCGACCGTCTCGGTCGGCGGGCGCTCCGGGTTCGCCGCGGCGGCCTCGTCCTCGGGGACGACGGCGTGCCCGTTGCGCGACGCGACCTCCGCGGGCGTCTGCACCGGCGGGCGGTCGGAGACGGCACGCTGGTCGCTGGACAGCCACACCTGGCGCGGTGCGCGCTTCTCGACCGGCCGGAAGATCTCCGCGAGCTGCGCCGCGTTGAGCGTCTCCTTCTCGAGCAGCTCGAGCACGAGCGCGTCGAGCACGTCGCGGTACTGGACCAGGATCTCCCACGCCTCGTCGTGCGCGTGCTCGATGAGGGCCCGCACCTCGGCGTCGATCCGGCCCGCGACCTCCTCGGAGTAGTCGCGCTGGTGGCCCATGTCGCGGCCGAGGAAGACCTCGCCGGAGTCCTGGCCGAGGCGGATGGCGCCGAGCGTGCTCGACATGCCGAACTGCGTGACCATGCGGCGTGCGGTCGCGGTGGCCTTCTCGATGTCGTTGCCCGCGCCCGTCGTCGGGTCGTGGAACACGAGCTCCTCGGCGACGCGGCCACCCATGGCGTACGCGAGCTGGTCGAGCAGCTCGTTGCGGGTCACGGAGTACTTGTCCTCGACGGGCATGACCATCGTGTAGCCGAGGGCGCGGCCGCGCGGCAGGATCGTCACCTTGGTGACCGGGTCGGTGTAGCGCAGCGCCGCGGCGACGAGCGCGTGGCCGCCCTCGTGGTATGCGGTGAGCTTCTGCTCCTTGACGTTCATGACGCGCGTGCGCTTCTGCGGGCCGGCGACGACGCGGTCGATCGCCTCGTCGAGCGCGTGGTCGTCGATGATCTGCGCGTTCTTGCGCGCGGTGAGCAGCGCGGCCTCGTTGAGCACGTTCGCCAGGTCGGCGCCGGTGAAGCCCGGCGTGCGCCGCGCGACGGCGGTCAGGTCGACGGCCGGGGCCATCGGCTTGCCCTGCGCGTGGACCTGCAGGATGCGCTCGCGCCCCTTGAGGTCCGGCGGCTCGACGGCGACCTGGCGGTCGAACCGCCCGGGCCGCAGCAGCGCGGGGTCGAGGATGTCGGGCCGGTTGGTCGCGGCGATGAGGATGACGTTCGTCTTGACGTCGAAGCCGTCCATCTCGACGAGCATCTGGTTGAGCGTCTGCTCGCGCTCGTCGTGCCCGCCGCCCAGGCCCGCACCGCGGTGGCGGCCGACGGCGTCGATCTCGTCGACGAAGATGATCGCGGGCGAGTTCTCCTTGGCCTGCTGGAACAGGTCGCGCACGCGGCTCGCGCCGACGCCGACGAACATCTCGACGAAGTCCGAGCCGGAGATCGAGTAGAACGGCACGCCGGCCTCGCCCGCGACGGCGCGCGCGAGCAGCGTCTTGCCGGTGCCGGGCGGGCCGTACAGCAGCACGCCCTTGGGGATCTTGGCGCCGACGGCCTGGAACTTGGCGGGCTCGGAGAGGAACTCCTTGATCTCCGTGAGCTCCTCGACGGCCTCGTCGACGCCCGCGACGTCCGCGAACGTGACCTGCGGCGACTCCTTGGAGACGAGCTTGGCGCGCGACTTGCCGAAGCTCATGACGCGCGAGCCGCCGCCCTGCATGTTCGCCATGAGGAACCAGAAGATCGCCAGGATGATGATGAACGGCAGCACCAGCGACAGCAGGCTGCTCCACCACGACGTCTGCGGGTTCTCGGACGTGAAGCCCTTGTCCAGGTCGGCCGACTGCACGGCCTCGACGACGGTCTCGCCCTGCGGCGCGACGTACTGGAACTGCACGAGCTTGCCGTAGTCGTCGTCACCCTCGACGAAGTTCTTCTTCAGCGTCAGCTGCACGCGCTGCACGCCGTCGGTGATCTTCGCGGACTCGACGGTGTCGCCGCGCAACAGCTCGAGGCCGTCGGACGTGTCGATGGACTTGACGCTGGGCTGGGCCAGCGTGCTCACGCCGATCCAGAGCAGCACGACGGCCAGCACGATCCACAGCACGGGACCACGGGCGAGGCGCTTGACGTTCATAGGCGTTCGGGGCCGAGCCCCACATCCTCCTGCTCGAGCGGGCTTGTCGGTCGAACGTACACGGTGATCCTGACGTTCCCGGCCGGTGTTCGCGCAGGGCACAGCCCGCCGGTCACGGCCCGGACCACCGCGGCGACGGCCGGGCGGTGCGTGCGGACGGGCAGGCGGACGGGCAGCGGCTCAGGAGGTGTACACGTGCGGTGCCAGGGTGCCGACGAACGGCAGGTTCCGGTACCGCTCGGCGTAGTCGAGGCCGTACCCGACGACGAACTCCGACGGGATGTCGAAGCCGACGTACCGCACGTCGACCTCGACCTTCGCCGCGTCAGGCTTGCGCAGCATGGTCGCGATCTCCACGCTCGCCGGGCCGCGGCTGCGCAGGTTCGACACGAGCCAGGACAGCGTCAGGCCCGAGTCGATGATGTCCTCGACGATCAGCACGTGCTTGCCCGTGAGGTCGGTGTCGAGGTCCTTGAGGATCCGCACGACGCCGGAGGACTTGGTGCCGGAGCCGTACGACGACACCGCCATCCAGTCCATCGCGACGGGCGAGTGCAGCCGGCGCGCGAGGTCCGCCATGACCATCACGGCACCCTTGAGGACGCCGACGAGCAGCAGGTCCTTGTCCGCGTAGTCCGCGTCGACCTGCGCCGCGATCTCGTCGAGCCGACCGTGCAGCTGCTCCTGCGTGAGCAGGACCTTCTCCAGGTCGTCTCCCATGTCCGCAGGGTCCACAGCTGCTCCTGTCCAGAGGCTCTCGGGGTCGCTCGGGCGGTTCGTCCCGGGTCGCGCCGCGCGGATGGCGGGTCCGACCACAAGCCTGCCACAGCGCCGGGCCGCGACCACGCGCCCGGGCAGGGTGAGCGGGCCCTGGCCGTGCCAGCGGGTGAGCAGCGCGTCGAGCTCGAGCACGTGCACGCGGTGCACCGAGCCGGCGGGTGCGCCCGCGGCGACGAGCGCGGCGCGCAGGGCCCGGCGGCGCACCGCGGGCGGGGCGTCGGCGAGCGTCGCGACGTCGAGCACGACGGCGTCCGCGTGCTCGTCGTGACCCGGGCGGGCGCCCGCGTCGCCGTCCCGGGCCGCGTGCTGCGCGGTGTCCCGACGAGCGTGCTCGCGCGCGTCGTGCAGCAGCGCGGCGGCCTGCTCGTCGAGCGCCTCCGCGTCCTCGCGCAGCTGCGTGGCGGTGCGGGCGAGCGCCGCCGCGACACCGGGCCCGAGCTCGCGCTCGAGCACGGGCAGCACGGTGGCGCGCACGCGGCTGCGCAGCGGGTCGCCGCAGCGGCCCGCGTTGGTCGGGTCGTGCCACGGGTCGAGGCCCAGGGCGTCGCAGACCGCGAGCGTGTCGGCACGGCGGACCGCGAGGAACGGCCGGCGCAGCCGGCCGCGCACGGCGGGCATCCCGGACAGGGACCGCGCGCCCGACCCGCGCGCGAGCCCGAGCAGCACGGTCTCGGCCTGGTCGTCGAGCGTGTGGCCGAGCAGCACCGCGGCGGCGCCGGTCTCGTCGGCGGCGCGCTCGAGGGCGGCGTACCGCGCCGCGCGCGCGGCGGCCTCGGGGCCGCCCGGCCCGGCGACGTCCACGCGCACGACGAGCACCGGGTCGAGCCCGAGCGCACGGCACTGCTCGGCCGCGCGCGCGGCGACGTCGCCGGAGCCCGCCACGAGCCCGTGGTCGACGACGACCGCGCCGGCCCGCGGCCGCACCTCGTCGGACCGCCGGTGTGACCCGCGGCCACCGGGCACGGCGAACGCCGCGGCGGCCGCGAGCGCGAGCGAGTCGGGACCGCCCGAGCACGCGACGAGCACGAGCGCGTCGTCGGGCAGGTCGGCGACCGCGGCGCGGACGGCACGCCGGGCGGCCGCGACGCGCGGGTCGGGTCCGGTCACGGTCGGCGTCCGGCCACGAGCGGTACCCGCCGACGAGAACGCGCGTGGGCGCGCATCAGCCGTGCACGCGGCGCACCCAGGCGCCGGGGTCGGCGATCTCCGCGGCGGTCGGCAGGTGCGCGGGGTCCGCGAACACCGCGTTGAACCCGGTCACACCGACGCGCGAGCGGACGGCCCGCACGAACACGGCACCGTCGCGGTACTGCGCGAGCTTGGCGTCCATGCCGAGCAGGCGCCGCAGCACCGACTCGAGCCCGCGCACGCGTGACTGCGCGTCGCGCCGCGCCTCGAACTTGCGCCGGATCTCGTCGACGGACGGCACGACGCTCCGCCCGACGGCGTCCATCGCGACGTCCGCGTGCCCCTCGAGCAGGGACATGACGGCGCCGACCTCGTCGACGACCTGGCGCTGCTCGGGCGTCAGGACGTCCAGGATGCTCGCGTCGTCGTCGGTGAGCACGCGGCCCAGCGCGGAGAGCATCCGGCTGAGCGTCTCCTCGCGGCCCTCGTCGCCCGCGTGCCCCGTGACCTGCCCGGCGACGTCGCCGAGCAGCGCGGCGGACCGCTCCCGCAGGTGGTCGGCGAGCCACGGCGCGGCGGCGAACTGCAGCGCGTGCGTCTGCTCGTGCAGCGCGACCCACAGCCGGAAGTCGGCGGGCTCGACGCGCAGCGTCCGCTCGAGGTGCAGCACGTTGGGCGCGACGAGCAGCAGCCGTCCCTCGCCGGGTGCGCCGGCCGGAGCACCCGCGCGTGGCGTGTACGGGTCGAACTGCCCGAGCACCTTGCCGGCCAGCACGCCGAGCACGGCGCCGACCTGGGCGGCACCCGCGAGCCGCCCGACGGCGGAGGAGCCGCGCGCGCCAGACCCGTCGGGGCGCGCGAGTGCGTCGACGAGGGGCGTCGCCATGACCTCGAACATCCGCACGTTCGCGCGCGCCCAGCCGGCACGGTCGACGACGAGCACGCGCGAGACGTCCGCCGCGGGTCGACCGTCGGCCGCCTCGAGCCGGGTGACGCGTGCGGCGTGCTCGGCCGCGGGCCCGGCCGCGGCCCGCAGCCCCGCGACGAGGTCCTCGAGCTCGGCACGCGGCGCGCGCGGGCCCGGCCGTACGGCGCGCGCGGCGAGGCGGGCGGCGGCGTCCCAGTCGACGGGGCCGGGGGCGCTCGTCGTCGTGCGCGTGGCGCTCATGCGGCTCACCGTAACCCGCGGGACCACGCGTACGACCGGCCGGGTCAGCCCTGGCAGCCGCACCCGTGCAGCGCTGTGACGAACGCGTCGATCGCCTGGCGCGGACCCCACGGCCCGGTCTCCTTGGCGTGCCGGACCAGGACGACGAACGTGAGCTGGCGGCCCTGCGCGGTGAGGACGGTGCCTGCCAGACCCTTGACGCCCGCGAGGCTGCCGGTCTTGGCGCGCACCAGCCCGCGCGCGTCGGACGTGAGGTAGCGGTCGTGCAGCGTGCCCGTGAGGCCGCCGATCGGCATCCCGGCGGCGATCGAGCGCAGCTCGGGGTGCGCGGGGTCGGCCACGAGCTGGACCAGGTCGAGCAGCGTCGTCGGCGTGAGGCGCGAGCCCTCGGCGAGCCCGGACGCGTCCGCGAGCGCCGCGTCCGTGGTGTCGGCGCCGAGCCGGGTGACCGCCCGCAGCACGGCCTGCGTGCCGCCGTCGAAGCTCGCGGGCAGGCCCTGGTCGAGTGCGACCGCGCGCGAGACGACCTCGGTGATCGTGTTGTCCGAGGACTCGAGGAAGAAGTGCACGACGTCCTGCAGCGGGGCCGAGCCCACGGTCGCCAGGACGGTCGCGCCCGAGGGCGCACCGCCGCGTGCGACCGTCCCGGTGACGGTCACGCCGGCCTCCGCGAGCCGGGCCGCGAACACCTGCGCGGCGGACAGCGCGGGGTCCGACGAGCGCGGCGGGTACTCCACGCCCTCCTTGGTCGCCGCGATCCGCACCGCGAGCGGCGCGACGGGCGCGACGTAGCCGAGGTTGAGGTCGTCCTCGTCCCAGCCGAGGCTGGTGCGCGGGCCGGAGTACAGGGTGTCGTCGACGCGCAGCGTGACCTCGGTCAGCCCGACGAGCCTGAGCTGCTTGGCCGCGGCGCGCGCCAGGTCACCCAGGCCCGCGCGCCCGTTGACGGCGGACGCGTCGCCCTCGTCGGGCGCGAGCATCATGTCGCCCCCGCCGACGAGCACCACCTGGTTGCCGGGGCCGCGCACGACGCTCGTCGTGAACGTGCTCGCCGGGTCCAGCGTGCCGAGCGCCGCGACGGCCGTGACGAGCTTCGCGGTGGACGCCGGCTCCCGCGCGACGTCCGCGCCGTGCTGCGCGACGACCTGCCCCGTGAGCTCGTCCGCGACGACCACCCCGACGGCGCTGCCCTCGCCCAGGCGCTCGTCGGCGACCAGGTCAGCGACGAGCGCCTCCACGGGTGCGGACGCCGGCACGGGCGCGTCCGCGGCCACCGGCCCGAGGGCGGGCTCGACCTCGGGCGGCGCGACGGCGGCGGGCGCCGTCGGGAACGGCGCGGGGTCCGGCGGGACCGGGTCGAGCGTCACGAACCCGGGCGCGACGTCGTACGCGTCGGCCGCCACGTAGCCCCCGACGCCGAGCACCAGGACGAGCATCGTCGTGCCGACGACTCGCGCGCCTGTGGCCATCGTCACGCTCCGCTCAGGGGCCTCGAAGAAGTGCGATGGGACGATCGGCCCACCGGTGCGTCAGACTATGACGGACAACTCGGTGCGCCCGAACCCGCGGCACGCCGGTCACCGAACCACGCCGCGTGCGCGCGCACCTCCCACCGGTGGTGCGCCGGCGCCGCGAGCCGACAGGAGAGCTGTGGAGTTCGACGTCACGATCGAGATCCCCAAGGGTCAGCGCAACAAGTACGAGGTGGATCACGCGACGGGGCGGATCCGGCTCGACCGCATGCTCTTCACCTCGACGCGCTACCCGGACGACTACGGCTTCATCGAGGGCACCCTGGGTGAGGACGGCGACCCGCTGGACGCCCTCGTCCTGCTCGAGGAGCCCACGTTCCCCGGCTGCCTGATCCGGTGCCGCGCGCTCGGCATGTTCCGCATGCGCGACGAGGCCGGCGGCGACGACAAGGTGCTGTGCGTGCCCACGGGCGACCAGCGCGCCGCGTGGCGGCAGGACATCGACGACGTCTCCGACTTCCACCGCCTGGAGATCCAGCACTTCTTCGAGGTCTACAAGGACCTCGAGCCCGGCAAGTCCGTCGAGGGCGCGCACTGGGTGGGCCGCGCGGAGGCCGAGGCGGAGATCCAGCGTTCGCGCCAGCGCGCGATCGACTCGGGCTACGACCAGCACTGAGCGAGTCGCTGAGCCGGCACTCAGCCGGCACTGAGCCGGCACTGGCCGGCACTGGCCGGTCACGACGAAGGCCCGGACCCCCGCGGGGAGTCCGGGCCTTCGTCGTCGGTCCTCAGGTCAGGTCACGGTCGGCCGGCGTAGGGCATCGAGCCCGCGTACCGCATCGACGTGATGCGCACGGCCACGCCCGGCCGCGGCGCCTCGATGATCTGCCCGCCGCCGATGTACATCGCGACGTGGTAGATCGAGTCGGGGCTGTTCGGGTTGGTGCCCCAGAACACGAGGTCACCGGGGCGCATGTCGGCGTAGCGGATCTTGAGGACCTGCTTGTACTGGTCGCGTGACGTCCGGTTGAGCCCGACACCCGCGCCGCTCCACGAGGTCATGGTCAGCCCGGAGCAGTCGTAGCCCGGGCCCGTGCCGCCCCACACGTAGGGCGCGCCCAGGCGGGTCTTCGCGATCGAGACGGCCTTCTGGCCCTGCGACGACGAGCCGCGCGAGACGCCGGTGCCGAGGCCGTACCGGTCGGTCGGGGTGGGCGCCGGGGCCGGCGTGGTGGGACGCGGGGCCGGGGTGGTCGGGGCCGGGGCCGGGGTCGTGGGGCGCGGTGCCGGGGTGGTGGGCCGCGGGGCCGGCGTCGTGGGGCGCGGGGCGGGCGTCGTCGGGTCGGGCCTCGTCGGCTCCGGGTCGCGCGTCGGCGCGGGGTCCGGCGCGGGGTCCGGCGTGCGGATCGGCTCGGGGTCGGTCGTCTCGACGGGCGTCGGGTCCTGCTGCTCCTCGCGGCGACGACGAGCCTCCTCCTCCTCGCGTGCGCGACGCTCGGCCTCGATGGCCTCCTGCCGCTCGCGCTCGACCTCGACGCTCGTGCTGCGCGCGGCGGCGAGCTGGCCGAGCAGCGCCTCGCGCTCGGTCTGGGCCGCGGCCTGTGCGGCGTCCGCGTCGTCGGCGAGGTCCTGCGCGTGGTCGAGCGCGGCCTGCGCGTCGTCCTGCGCGCGCGCCGCGGTGGCGGCCGCGTCGTCCGCCGTGCCGGCGAGGGTGCTCGAGACGAGCTTCGCCGCCTGGTAGCCCTGCACGGCCGAGTCGGCCTTGCGGGTGATCTGGTCCATCGCGGAGGTCCGACGAGCGACGTCGGCGAAGCCGTCCGCGGACAGCAGGGACTCGACGAGGTCGGCGGAGCCGCCGGACCGGGCGACCTGCCGGGCGATCGCGAGCAGCTCGCGGCGCGCCTGCTCGGCGTCCGCGGCGGCCTGGTCGGCGCGCGTCCGGGCCGCGTCGGCACCGGCCTGCGCCGCCTGCGCGTCGCTCATCGCCTGCGTGTACGCCTCGCCGGCCTGCTGGACCTGGAGGGTCGCGGTGTCCGCCTCGGCGGACAGCTGCGCGAGCCGGACCTCCATCTCGGCGACGGACTGCTCGGCGCGGCCGACGGCGGCGCGCGCGTCGCGCACGTCCTGGTCGCTCGGGCCCGTGGGGTCGGCGACGGCGCCGGGCGCGCCGACGAGCAGCGCCGCGATCGTCGCGACCGTGAGCGCGCCTGCGCCGCGCGCTCGTCGTCCTCGTCGCTCCACCTCGTGCGTGCCCTTCGTCGTGCCGATGTCCCTGCCGGACCCACCAGCGGCGGTACCGCGTTCTCGGACGGTACCCACGCGTGCCACAGAAGTGAACTCCCGTCACAAGAGTCACTCCTTTCACAGCAGTCACATCCGGGACGAACCCGACACATGCGACGCCGCCCGTCCACCATCTGAGACAAAGGTCCCGGCCCGGAGGCGCTGCACCGCGAATGAGACACCCATCTCAGTAAGCAAGACGCCCGTTCCACGGCACGGACGCAGCCCGTAGCCTCGGCCCCATGCTTCGTCGAATGTGTCGCTGACCAGCGCACGTTCGGCATGCCTGCGGGCAGCTCGCCGCCCGGACCCCGTCCGGCGACGACCCCCGCACCAGCCCGTCTCGACCGTGCGCCCCTCCCCCTCTCCCCGCGGGTCGGACGTCGGCTGCCGAGCTCCCCGCGGACCCACCCCGCCACAAGGAGCCAGCAGTGAGCAACGAGAACTGGAACTTCGAGACCCGCCAGATCCACGCGGGCCAGGTCCCCGACCCGACGACGGGCGCGCGCGCCCTGCCGATCTACCAGACCACGTCCTACGTCTTCCCCGACGCCGGCGTCGCCGCCGCGCGGTTCGCGCTGCAGGACCTGGGCCCGATCTACACGCGCATCGGCAACCCCACGCAGGAGGTCGTCGAGAACCGCATCGCGTCGCTCGAGGGCGGCGTCGGCGCGCTGCTCGTCGCGTCCGGCCAGGCCGCCGAGACGTTCGCGATCCTCAACGTCGCCGAGGCCGGCGACCACGTCGTCGCGAGCCCGTCGCTCTACGGCGGCACGTACAACCTGCTGCACTACACGCTGCCCAAGCTCGGCGTCGAGACGACGTTCGTGACGGACCCGCACGACGCCGAGGCGTGGCGCGCCGCGATCCGCCCCAACACCAAGGCGTTCTTCGCCGAGACCATCCCGAACCCGAAGTCCGACGTGCTCGACATCGAGCTCGTCGCCGGCGTCGCGCACGAGTACGGCGTGCCGCTCATCGTCGACAACACCGTCGCCACGCCCTACCTCATCAACCCGCTGAAGTGGGGCGCCGACGTCGTGGTGCACTCCGCGACCAAGTACCTCGGCGGGCACGGCTCGGCGATCGGCGGCGTGATCGTCGACGGCGGCACGTTCGACTACGCGCAGTACCCGGACCGCTTCCCCGGCTTCAACCTGCCCGACCCCTCGTACCACGGCCTCAAGATCGCCGAGGCGCTCGGCGTCGGCTCGGCGTTCGGCGCGAACCTGTCGTACATCCTCAAGGCGCGCATCCAGCTCCTGCGCGACCTGGGCTCCGCGATCTCCCCGTTCAACGCGTTCCTCATCTCCCAGGGCATCGAGACGCTGTCCCTGCGCGTCGAGCGGCACGTCGAGAACGCCACCAAGGTCGCGCAGTGGCTCGAGGCGCGCGACGACGTGCAGCGCGTGCACTACTCGGGCCTCGAGTCGAGCCCGTGGCACGCCAACCAGGTCAAGTACGCGCCGCGCGGCGGTGGCGCGGTCCTCGCGTTCGAGATCGAGGGCGGTTCCGCGGCCGGCCAGGCGTTCGTCTCGGCGCTCGAGCTGCACTCGAACGTCGCGAACATCGGTGACGTGCGCTCGCTCGTCATCCACCCCGCGTCGACCACGCACAGCCAGCTGACCCCGCAGGAGCAGGAGCTGTCCGGCGTCACGCCGGGGCTCGTGCGCCTCGCGGTCGGCATCGAGCACGTCGACGACATCCTCGCCGACCTCGAGGCCGGCTTCCGCGCCGCCAAGGGCGCCTGACCACCGGGCCGGGTGGGCGCCACCCCCGACCGCCCACCCGGCCCGCACCCCGTCCCGCCGTCGTCGCCCCGCCTTCGTCGTCCCGCCTTCGTCGTCCCGCAGGACGGGACGACGGGCGGCGTCCCTCCCCCTTCCGTAGATTGGCTGACCGTGTCCGACGAGAACGCGACGGTGCCCGCCACGAGCCCACCGGCCGGCGGCGCCCACGCCCGCACCGGGACGAGCCGCGTCCCGGTCGCGCAGCGCCCGCCGGTGCCCGCGTCCGCCGCCTGGCAGGACGGCGACCCGCTCGGGCGTCGGCAGCTCGCGGACCTCGGGCCGTTCGCGCTCGAGTCCGGCGGTCGCCTGCCCGCCGTCCGCCTCGCCTACGAGACGTGGGGCACGCTCGCCGAGGACGGGTCCAACGCGGTCCTCGTGCTGCACGCCCTCACCGGCGACTCGCACGTGACCGGCGACGCGGCCGAGGGCCACCCCACCCCCGGCTGGTGGCAGTCGATGGTCGGGCCGGGCGCACCGATCGACACCGACCGCTGGTTCGTCGTCGCCCCCAACGTCCTCGGCGGGTGCCAGGGCTCGACCGGTCCCGCGTCACCCGCGCCCGACGGGCGCCCCTGGGGCTCGCGGTTCCCCGTGCTGTCCGTGCGCGACCAGGTCGCCGCCGAGGTGCGGCTCGCCGACCTGCTCGGCATCCGGCGGTGGGCGCTCGTCATCGGCGCCTCGATGGGCGGGCAGCGCGTGCTCGAGTGGGCCGCGTCCGAGCCCGAGCGGGTCGAGGCGTTCGCGGCGATCGCGACCACCGCCGCGACCTGCGGGGACCAGATCGCCAACTTCCACACCCAGCTCGTCGCGATCCAGCAGGACCCCGCGTTCCGCGGCGGCGACTACTACGACGCCGCGCCCGGCGACGGCCCCCACCGCGGGCTGGGGCTCGCACGCCAGATCGCGCACCAGAGCTACCGGTCCGCGTACGAGCTCGACGAGCGGTTCGGCCGGATCCCGCAGGGCGCCGAGGACCCGCTCGAGGGCGGCCGGTTCGCCGTGCAGTCCTACCTCGAGCACCACGGCGACAAGCTCGCGCGCCGGTTCGACGCGAACACCTACGTCACCCTCACCCGCACCATGCTCACGCACGACCTCGGCCGCGACCGCGGCGGCGTGGACAACGCGCTGTCGCAGATCACCGCGCGCGGGCTCGTCGTCGCCGTCGACACCGACCGGCTGTTCCCCGTGGCGCAGTCCGAGCGGATCGCCGCGCACGTGCCCGGCGCGGGTCCCGTGCGCGTCGTGCACTCCGACTTCGGGCACGACGGGTTCCTCATCGAGGAGGACCAGGTCGGCGCGCTCGTCGCGGACTTCCTGACCGAGCGGGTCCGCAGCCGGCCCTGAGCGGGGACCCGCCGCGAGCCGGCACGGGCACCCGCGCGGGCACAGGCACGAGTAGGGGCACGGGCACGGGTACGGGCAGGGCGCGAGCACGGCAGGATGGCGCCATGACCGCGACCCTCGACGAGGCCACCACCGCGCTGCACGCCCAGTGGGACCGGCTGCGCACCTGGGTCGTCGACGTCGTCGACGACTCCGTGGGTGACGCACCGTCCGTGCTCGAGGGCTGGACCGTCACCGCGCTCGTCGCGCACGTCGGCCGGGCCATGGACGCGCTCGCCGCGTGCACGCCGCTGCCCCCCGGGACCGTGCCCCTCACGCTCGCCGAGTACCTCGGCACGTACGCGGGCCGCGCGGCGGACATCGCCGAGACCACGCGCGCGCTCGCCGCGCAGGTCGCCACCGACCCCGTCGCGTGGATCGACGCACGCGCCGCCGCGGCGTTCGCCGCGCTCGAGGCGCACAGCCGGTCCGGCGACCCCGTCGTCCAGGCCCGCCGGGGTCCCGTCCGGCTCTCCACGATGACGGTCTCGCGCGTCGTCGAGCTCGTCGTGCACGCCGACGACCTGTTCGTCTCGGTGCACCGCGTCCCCGGTGCGGGCGCCGGCCCCGACCCCGTGGAGCCCGGGGCGCTGCGGCTCGTCGCCGACGAGCTGCTCGCGATCGTCGTCGCCCGCGGCGGCTGGGACCTCGAGGTGGACGACGCACGCCGGTGGGTGCGGCTCGCGTCCGGACGCGAGCCCTACGACGTGGACGCGCTGGCCGTCGCGCTCGCGCCGCGGTGGACCGGGGACTCGCTGCCCGACCTGGGGCGCATGCTGCCCGTGCTCTGACGCGCTTCATCCTGGGCACGCGCGCCCCGCTCGGCCACAGTGGGGGCATGGGGCAGGACAGCGGTGCCCGGACGAGCGCAGGCTCGGGGTCGACGGCGGGGTCGGTCGCGGGGTCAGCGGGAGCCGTCGCGGGTTCCGTCGCGGGTTCGGTCGCGCTGGGCCGCGTGGTCGCCGCCATGGACGCCGAGCGCGAGCAGTGGCCCGCGGGCGACGGGCTCGGCGTGTTCAGCGACGTGTACCGGCAGGTCACGGTGCTCGTCGCGCGCCGCGTCGTCGACGGGACGTTCGGCGACCCGGCCTTCGTCGAGGACCTCGACGTCCGGTTCGCCGACCTGTACCTCGACGTGCCCCGCGACCTCGCCGCACGACGCCCCGTCAACCGCGCGTGGGCGCCGCTGGTCGAGCGCCGCGCGCACCGCGGGATCTGGCCCGTGCAGTTCGCGCTCGCCGGCATGAACGCGCACATCAACCACGACCTCGCGCTCGCCGTCGTCGCGACGTGCGAGGCGCGCGGCACCACACCGTCGGCGCGCGGCGTGCACGCCGACTTCGAGCGGGTCGACGACGTGCTCGCCGAGGTCGTGCGGCCCGTGCGGCAGTCGTTCCTCGACCGGCGCGTCGTCGCCGCGGGCGGCGAGCTGTCACCCGTCGCGGACCTCGTGTCGAGCTTCTCCATCGACAAGGCGCGCGACGCCGCCTGGGCCAACGCGCTCACGCTGTGGCACCTGCGTGACCTCGGGTTCGTCGCCGCGGCCGCGCGTGACGCGCTCGCGCGGACCGTCGGGCTGGTGAGCCGCCAGCTCCTCACGGTGTTCCCCGACCCGCTGGACCGCCCCGGCGACTGACCGGCCCGGCCGGCTCGCGTCCGCGATCCGCGCGTGCACCGGGCTACCCATCGGTAACGTGACGGTGTGATCGCGGCCTACGTACGAGAGCTCTCGTCCGACGACCCCGTCTCCGGCCTCGAGGTCGGCGACCGGCCCGAACCCGCGCCGCGCGAGCACTGGTCCGTGGTCGACGTCCGCGCCGCCGCGCTCAACCACCACGACCTGTGGTCGCTGCGTGGCGTCGGGCTGCGCGCCGACCAGCTGCCCATGGTGCTCGGCACCGACGCCGCGGGCGTCGTCGACGGACGCGAGGTCGTCGTGCACGGCGTCATCGGCGGCCCGAGCGGGCACGGCGTCGGGCCCGACGAACCGCGCTCGCTGCTGTCCGAGCGGTACCCCGGTACCCTCGCCGAGCGCGTCGCCGTCCCCACGTGGAACCTCGTCGACAAGCCCGCCGAGCTGTCGTTCGTCGAGGCCGCGTGCCTGCCGACCGCCTGGCTCACCGCGTACCGGATGCTGTTCACGACCGGCCGCGCCACACCCGGCCAACGCGTGCTCGTCCAGGGTGCCGGCGGGGGTGTCGCCACCGCCGCGATCCTCCTCGGCGCCGCGGCCGGCCTCGAGGTCGTCGTCACCAGCCGGTCCGACGAGCGACGCCGCCGCGCCCTCGAGCTCGGCGCGGCCGCCGCCGTCGAGACCGGGGCCCGCGTCCCGCGCGCCGACCTGGTCCTCGAGACCGTCGGACGCGCCACCTGGTCGCACACCATGCGCTCCGTGCGACCCGGCGGCACGGTCGTCGTCGCCGGCGCCACCTCGGGCGACCCCACCGCCGCCGAGCTCACCCGCCTGTTCTTCCAGGAGATCACCGTCGCGGGCGTCACCATGGGCTCGCGCGACGACCTGCAGCACCTGCTCGCGTTCCTCGCCCGGACCGGGGTGCGCCCGCTCGTCGACACCACCTACCCGCTCACGCAGGCAGGCGACGCACTGCGGCGGCTCGCCGCGGGCACGCAGTTCGGCAAGATCGTCCTGACGGTCTGACCCGCGACGGCCGAGCAGGGGGTGCGATGAGCGAGCGGACGACGAGCGGGACGGCCGGCACGCCGGTCCTCCCCGTCGCGCCCGTCGGGCCCCGCACGGACGTGCCCGACGAGGACGTCCCCACCGTCGAGTCCGCGCCCGGCACCTGGGTGCCCGACGTGCTCGGACCCGGGTACGAGGCGCAGACCCTGTACCTCGCACCCGACGACGAGGGCGCCGTCGTCGCGACCCTCGTGCGACACCGGCCCGAGACCGACGAGACCCTGCGCCCCGCACGCGCCGTGCTCTACCTGCACGGCTGGTCCGACTACTTCTTCCAGACCGGGCTCGCCGAGCACTGGACCGCGCGCGGCGTCGCGTTCTACGCGCTCGACCTGCGCAAGTACGGGCGCAGCCTGCGCGCGCACCAGACCCCCGGCTACGTCGACGACCTCGAGACGTACGACGAGGAGCTCGACGCAGCCCTCGCCGTCGTGCGCTCCGAGCTCGGTGCGCACGCCCGCGTCATGCTCATGGGCCACTCCACCGGCGGGCTCGTCACGAGCCTGTGGGCGCACCGGCACCCCGGACGCGTCGCCGGCCTCGTCCTCAACTCCCCCTGGCTCGAGCTCCAGGGCTCCGGCCTGCTGCGGCACGTGTCCAGCCCCGCCGTCGCCCAGCTCGCCCGGTTCCAGCCCAAGGCGCCCCTGCCCAACATCGACCCCGGCTTCTACAACCGCACCCTGTCCGCCGCGACCGGTGGTGAGTGGAGCTACGACGAGCGGTGGCGGCCCACCCCCGCGTTCCCCGTCCGCGCCGGGTGGCTCGCCGCGATCATGACCGGCCACACGCTCGTCGCGCGCGGCCTGTCCGTCGACGTGCCCATCCTCATGCTCGCGTCCACCCGCACCCTCATCACCCCCCGCTGGCACGACGACATGCGCTCCGCCGACATCGTCCTCGACGTCGAGCTGCTCGCCCGGCGCGCCGTGCAGCTCGGGCCCTGCGTCACCGTCGTCCGCATCGCCGGCGGCATCCACGACCTCGTCCTGTCCGCACCGCCCGTGCGCGCCCGCGTGTACGCCGAGATCGACCGGTGGACCGCCGGATACGGCTGGACCTGAGCCCGCCCGCGACCCTCAGGACTCGGTGCGGCCCGTGGCCTCCGCGAGCGTCGGGCCGCCGTCACCCAGCCGCCACGCACGCCACCCGTCGACCTCGACCGACGAGCTCGACGCGTACGCCGCCGCGTCCCCCGGCTCGACGAACCGCGCACCGTCCGGCAGCAGGATCGTGCCGTCCGGCTGGAGCTCCGCCACCAGCCGCTGACCCCGCCGCTCGCGCAACCACACGAGCGTCGCGATCGCACGGCGCCGCTTCGCCAGCATCGCCAGCTCCGGGTACGGCACGTCCGGGTCGCGCGGGGCCGGGCCCGCAGCCGACGGGGGCGGCGGGCCGTCCGGCAGGTCTGCCGACCCGTCCGCGAGTGCCTCGAACAGCGGCGACAAGCCGTCCGCCCGATCGTGTGCCCGGTCGTGTGCCCGGTCGTGTGCTCGGTCGTGTGCCCGATCGTCTGCCCGGTCGTGTGCCCCGTCGTCCGTCCGACCGTCTGCGGAGCGGCCGTCCGGCGTCCGGGCGTCGGCCGTCGACGGCGTCGGGGCCGTGCTCGTCGCCCGCGAGCCGCTGGGCGTGCGCGGGGTCACCGGGATCGACGGCATCGCGCCCGTGCCGACGACCGCGCCGTACGACGCGGCGGGCTTGGCGAGCGCCGGGTTCGCCGGGACGTCGCTCGTCGGCGCGTGGTTGGCCGGCGGGACGTAGGGGGAGGTCGTGCGGTTCGCGGGGGGCGAGTACGCGCGCGGCGCGAACGACGCCGGCGCAGCCGCTCGCGGTGCCGCGGGGCCGTGCGTCGACGACGACGAGCGCGGCCCGGACGACGCGCCGACCGGCGGGACGACCGTCGGGACCGCGCGGGTCTGCGCGCCCACCTGCCTGCTCGGCGTCCCCGCGACCGGCAGCGCGGTCGACGAGATCGTCTCCGACGCCGGGCGGGCGTCCCGGGCGCCTCCGCGGGAGGCCCTCGTCGTGCCCGGTGCGGCCGTCGTCGTACCGCTGGTGATCCCCGCGGTCGTCGTACCGGCGCGCATCGTGCTCGTCGGACCCGCCGTCGTCGGGCTCGCCGTCGTCGGGCCTGTGCTCGTCGGGCCTGTGCTCGTCACGCCCGCGTTCGTCGTGCCGGCGGCGCTGGTCGGGCGGGGTGGAGGCGGGACCGCCGGGACGGCCGCGGACACCGGGCGGCCGGGACCGTCCTGGCCCGTGCGGCCTCCGGCCGGGAAAGCCGACGACGCGGGCAGACCCGGCGTCCCCGCCCGCGACGACCCCACGGGCGACGGCGGGCGACGGCGGCCGTCCTCGTACGCCATCGCCGTCGCGAACGACGCCTCGCTCGAGCGCACGAGCCGCAGCGCGGTCGGCTCGACGGGCCGGCGCACGTTCTCGTGGCGCGCGAGCGGTGACACGTCGAGGAACCTGCGGTCGTCGACCCCGCGCACGACCCCGAGCTGCAGGATGTCCACGTGGCGGCCCGGGCCGCGCAGGTAGCCGAGCGTGTCCGCGGCCTCGGGGGCGACCTCCGAGCACACCACCAGGAGCCGCACCCCCTCACGCCGGCTCGACGTCATGCCGAACGCGACCTGCTCCCGGAACGCCGCGAAGTCCACCGCGAACCGCTCGGGGTCCGCGTGGTACGCGCGCGCCAGGTCCGTCGACGTCATGCGCGAGGCCGCGCCCGCGTGCCGCAGCGCCGCGACCACCGCGTCGTCGTCGAGCACCTGGACGGCCTCGAGGACGACCGCGCGGCCCGTCGAGTCCAGCGCCAGCAGCTCCGGCAGGTCCGCGTGGTCCGACGCGCTCGCCCGGTGCCGCACCGGGAACAGCGGCTCGCCCGCGATCGCGGCGAGGTGGTGCTGCACCAGCAGCGCCAGGTCCTGCGAGAACGACGCCGGGAGCGGCTGCATCGGCTGGACGAGGCGCGGCCGGCCGTCGTCGAGCTCGAACAGAGGCATCCGTCTCGCCGGCCTTCCTGGGTCTCGCAGGCACTTCGTGCGGGGTGGAACGGGGTGGTGCGTGCGCGGGCGAGCGGCGCGGACCGCGACGGGTCCGCTCCCTGCCGGAGCGTCCGTCCGACCGGGTGGCGGTCGTCGCGTGCCTACTGTCGCATGGCCGCGAATGTCCGGTCTGTCCGCCGGACGGGTCAGGTTCCGACCGCGGGCAGGGCCGTGCGGGTGACGACGAGCGCGTGGCCGTCCCCGGGCGCCATCCTGGCCCGCTCGGACGCGGGTGTCACGCGCCGTCCACGACCGCTCGTACCGTGTCGCGCGACACGCCCACGCCACGCCGACCGGCCCGTTCCACGCCGACGACGAGAGGTCGTGATCCATGAGGTTCCGGGCGCGTCCGTCGTCCTCCGTGGGCGCCGCACGCCGGGCCGCGACCCCGTCATCCGCCCTGCCGCGGGACCGGCTCGTCGGCCCGTGCCAGTGCGCCCTCGAGGCGCTCGACCTTGCCCGTCAGCTCACCGACGTGACCGGGCCGGATGTCCGCCTTGAGCACGAGCGACACGCGCGAGCCGAACGGCGCGACCGCCTCGGTCGCGCGCCTCACGACGTCGAAGCACGCATCCCAGTCGCCCTCGATCGTCGTGAACATCGCATCGGTGCGGCTCGGGAGGCCGGACTCCCGCACGACGCGGACCGCCGCCGCGACGGCGTCCGACACCGAGCCGTCGGAACGGCCGGTGCCGCTGGGTGCGACGGAGAACGCGACAAGCATCAGACACTCCTCAGGTCGGGATGGTGGCGGGGACCGGGTGGGGGCGTCACTCGCGCTCGACCCGGGTGATGCCGCGTCCCGGGTGCCACGCCGTCACGACCAGGCGGGTCCCGGTGGCGTCCATGCCGGTGTGGACGACCTCGGTGACGTCGAGCGCGAAGTACGCGCCGGGCAGCCCGCCGGCCGGCTGGGGGATCGGGACGAGCCGGCCGGCGAGCTTCGCGTCACCGACCCACTGCGCCAGGTCCTTCGGCGGCTCGATCGTCGGCGAGTGGATCGCCACGCGCGGGTCACGCTCCACGTCCCGGAGCTTGCGCGACGCGGGCATCATGCCGAGCGTCACGTCATCGCCCACCTCCAGCTCCGTGCCGGAGATGCGCGGCGAGCCGTCCGCCCGCGTCGTCGCCAGGGTCTTGTTGGTCCCCGCTGCGAACACCTCCTCGACCACCGCCGCCAGCTGCGGCACCTCGCGCCGCACGTCCACCCACCGCACTCGTCCGTCCACCCGACCATAAGACCGCGGACCACTGACATCCGCACCGACTCCGACCCGCGCGCTCCACGCACGCTGACGCCTGTCGCCTCCTCGTCCACAGGGCGCGCCCGCCCGTTCCCGCATCCGTGTCCGATCGACTAGCGTCGTACACATGTTCGATTCGTCGGAAGCGTCCTGGTCGGGCGGCGCAGCAGACCGCGCCGTCGCCCGCGCCGCGCTGCCCGCGAGCGGTGAGTCGCCGGACGGAGCTCTCGACGAGCTCGAGGCGGTGCGGATCCGGCTCGCCACGCTCGCGGCCGTCGCCGCGCGGGCCGACGGCTGGTCCGGCACGCAGCGGGCGCGCGCCCTGGCGACGCTCGACCGCATCGCATCCCTCGTGACGGTCGTGCGGTCGCCCGTGCTCGCGGCACAGCAGTCGGCGGCGGCCGCGGTCGGTGCCGGCCGCGAGTTCGCAGACACCCGCGCGCGGCTCACCGGCTCGACCAGGTGGCACGTGGCCGGTCAGGTCCGGTCCGCCGAGGCGCTGACGCGCCTGCCCACCGTGCGCGCCGCGATGGCCGAGGGCGTGGTGCGCGACGGTCACGTCGACGTGCTCGCACGCACGCTCGAGCAGGCGCCCGCACAGGCCGCCGAGTCGTTGCGCACGCCGCAGGGACAGGCGGCCGTGGTCGAGCTCGCGCGCGGGGTCGACGCCCGTGAGTTCGGCCGCACGCTCACGGCCTGGGTCGCCGCGCAGGACGACGACCACCTCGAGGCCAGACGCGCCGCCCAGCACCGCGCGAGGTTCCTCGCCCTCACCCACGCGGCGGACGGCACCCACCTGCGCGGGCGCCTCGACCCCGTCACGGGCCGGCTGCTGCAGCGCGCCCTCGACGCCACCGGGCACCGCCCCGACGACGACCGCACACCCGAGCAGGCTCGTGCCGACGCGTTGGCCGCGCTCGCCGGCAGCCCCGCTGCTGGGCACATCGCTCCCCCGTCGGCGTCGCAGCCGATCGAGCCGGTCGCCCACGCACGCCAGGTCGTGCGCGACGAGGTGCGCGACGAGGTGCGCGACGAGGTGCGTGCCGGGGCGTGGGCCGACGTGGGCGACGAGGCGCGCGGCGACGGGGAGCGGCCGCAGTCCGCCGCCGGTCCTCACCCCGGCTCGCTCGCCGTGCCCCACGTGTCGCTCCTCGTGCCTGCGGAGACGTGGGTGGAGCATCGTCGCCGCGCCGCGCGGCGTCACCGCGCGCCCGGCGCGCCGTCGAGCAGATCGGCGCCGGCGACGCCCTCCTCCTCCTCCTCCTCGGCGGTCCCACTGCCACCGGCCGTCACCGACGACGGCACCGTCCTGTCGCCGAGCGAGCTCGCGGCCGCCTTGTGCGACTGCGCGATGACGCGCGTGGTCATGGATGCGGCGGGCAGACCGCTCGACGTCGGCCGGACGCGACGCTCGTTCACGCCTGCCCAGCGCCTCGCTGTCGTCGCGCGTGACCGCGCGTGCGCGTGGAACGGGTGCTCGGTGCCGCCCGCGTACTGCGAGGTGCACCACATCGCGTGGTGGAACCGTGACGGGGGCACGTCCGACCTCGTCAACGCGGTCCTCCTGTGCTCGTTCCACCACCACGAGGTGCACCGCCTCGACCTCACCGTCGAACGCCACTCACCCGCCCTCGTTCCGCCGCACGGCGGCCCGCAGCGCACGCCCACGGGCTCCGAACCCGGGGAGCCAGATGCGACACCGGTGCCGGATAGCGCCCCGGGGCGGCCGCCGGGTGCGGTACCGGAGACGGATGGCGTACCGGAACCCTCGTGGGTGGCAGGAACGCCGCGCCCGGACCTCGCGATGTCAGGCGGGCGCTCCTCGGCCGGCACCCGCTACACGTTCCGCGACCGGTCGGGTCGGCCCTACAACGCCCCGGCGTCACCGACGCGCATCGTCGGGCAGGCGCCGGGCGCCGGCCACGGCGTGGGTCCGCACCTCGGCCCGGGCGTCGAGGCGAGACCAACGGGGTGGACGGCGTGAACCCGACCCGACACGGGTATGCCCTGCGGCCACGGTCGGCCCGGCGCGGGTCAGCCGGGGCGCGGGTCAGCCGGGGCGCGGGTCAGCCGGGGCGCGGGTCCGCCGGGGCGCGGGTCCGCCGGGGCGCGGGTCCGCCGGGGCGCGGGTCCGCCGGGGCGCGGGTCAGGCGGGGCGTGGGTCAGGCGGGCGTGGGCTCGGCGCGGTCGGGCGGTGCGGGGGTGGGGCGTGCGCCGAGCCGGGAGGCCAGGAGCTCCGCGAGGTGCATGCCCTGCACACCCGCGAGCTGGTCGGCCTGCGTGCGGCACGAGTAGCCGTCCGCGAGGTAGATGTCACCCGGGGCCGCGTCGCGCAGAGCGGGCAGGAGCGAGTTCTCCGCGACCGCCACCGAGACGTCGTAGTGGCCCTTCTCCATGCCGAAGTTCCCGGCGAGCCCGCAGCAGCCGGCCATGGCCGAGAACGTCGCGCCGGCGTCGGTCAGGAGCCGACGGTCAGGCGTCCACGTCATGACGGAGTAGTGGTGGCAGTGGGGCTGGACGACGGCGGTGACGTCGGACAGGTCGGGGACCTGCCAGCGGTCCCCGGGGCCGACCGGCGCGGGGGCGGTGAGCAGCTCGGCGAGCGTCCGGGTCTCGCGGGCTACAGCCACCGCGCGCGGGTCGTCGGGCAGGAGGTCGCGCAGGTCGGAGCGCAGCACGGCGGTGCAGGACGGCTCGAGGCCGACGATCGGGATGCCGTTCACGGCGAACGGTCCGAGCACCTCGAGGAGGTGCTCGAGCTGGTGGCGCGCGCCCTCGAGCTGGCCCGTGCTGATCCAGGTCAGGCCGCAGCACGCCTGGTGGTCGGGCACGAGCACCTCGTAGCCCGCGTCGCGCAGCACCGCCACCGCAGCCCGCGCGACCGACGGCGCGAGCGCGTCGCTGAACGAGTCGGTCCACAGCAGCACCCGCGGCCGGGAGCCCGTCGGGGCATCCGTCGGGGCATCCGCGCGAGCACCCCCAACCTCTCCGGTCCGCTCACCCGCCGGGCCGCTCGGCTGCCCGCTCGCCTGGTCGGTCGTGGGCGACGAGGACGTGGGCGGCGCCGGGGCGAGCGAGGCCGCTGCGCCCGAGGCGACCCGGGTCACCTCGGAGGCGCCCGCGCGGCGGACCCAGCGGCGGAACGGCTCACCGGCGAACGTCACCATCTGCCGGCGGGTGTCCATGCCGCCCGCCGCGAGCACGAGCTTGGCGATGGGACGCACACCCAGGACGGCGTTGGCCACCGACGCGACGCCGGGCAGCCCCGTGACGAGCCGCGCCCACCGGGGCAGCCATCCGAGCGCGTAGTGGTTCACGGGACGCAGGCGGCCGCGGTACGTGCGGTGCAGCACCTCGGACTTGTACTGGGCCATGTCCACGCCCGCAGGGCAGTCCGACGAGCACGCCTTGCAGCTCAGGCACAGGTCGAGCGCCTCGTGCACCTCGGGCGAGGACCAGCCGCGCGACACGAGCGAGCCGTTCGCCATCTCCTGGAGAACCCGGGCCCGCCCGCGCGTCGAGTCCTTCTCGTCCTTCGTCGCGAGGTACGAGGGGCACATGAAGCCGCCCGCCGCGGTCGAGTCGGCGCGGCACTTGCCGACCCCGACGCAGCGGTGGACGGCCGTCGTGAGGTCGCCCGCGTCGTGCGCGAAGGAGAAGCCCGTGGTCGCGGGCAGCGGGCGCGCGGCGGGCCGGCGCAGGTCGGCGTCGATCGCCGCGGGCCGCACCAGCACGCCGGGGTTGAGCAGGTCGCGCGGGTCGAACAACGCCTTGAACTGCCCGAAGACCTCGATGGCGCGCGGCGAGTACATCACGGGCAGCAGCTCGGAGCGTGCGCGGCCGTCACCGTGCTCGCCCGACAGCGACCCGCCGTGCGACGCGACGAGCTCGGCGGCGTCCTGCATGAACGCGCGCAACGGGTCGCCCGTGCGCTCGAGCGGGATGTCGATGCGCAGGTGCACGCACCCGTCGCCGAAGTGCCCGTAGGCCAGGCCGTCGACCCGGTGCCGCGCCATGAGCGCCTCGAGGTCACGCAGGTACCCGCCGAGCTTCGCGGGTGGCACGGCGGAGTCCTCGAACCCGGGCCACGCCTGCTCACCGGACGGCGTGCGACCGCCGAGGCCGGCCCCGTCCTCGCGGATGCGCCACATCGCGGTCGCCTCGGCCCCCGGCGGGAAGAGGGCCACGGCTCGGGTCCCCGCGTCGGCGGCCAGGGCGCGGGCGCGCTCGAGGGCCTCGTCGAGCGTGTCGCCGCCGACCTCGACCATGAGCCAGCCCGCGCCGGGCGGCAGGTCCGGCACGGCGGCCGCACCGCGAACTCGTCGGACCACGTCCACCAGACGCGCGTCCATGCCCTCGATCGCGATGGGCCGGTGCGCCAGGAGAGCGGGGACCGCGTCCGCGGCGGCGGGCATGTCCGGGTAGCCGAGCACGACGAGCACGGGCGCCGCGGCGATCGGGACGAGCCGGAGCTTCGCCTCGAGCAGCGTGCCGACGGTGCCCTCCGTGCCGACGAGCGCCTTCGCGAGGTCCGTGCCGTTCTCGGGCAGCAGGTGCTCGAGCGAGTAGCCCGACACCTGACGGCCGAACCGGCCGAGCTCGGTGCGCAGCAGGTCGAGGTTGGCACGCACGAGCGCGGGCAGACCCGCCACGACGTCGAGCGCACCCTCACCGGCGCGCGCCTCGACCCGCCGGCCCGTGCCGTCGACGAGGTCGAGCGCCAGCACGTTGTCGGCCGTCCGGCCGTAGGCGACGGCCCGCGGACCGCACGCGTTGTTGCCGATCATCCCGCCGAGGGTCGCCCGGGTCCACGTCGAGGGGTCCGGGCCGAACCGCAACCCGTGCGGCGCGGCGGCCTTCTGCAGCGCGGCCATGACGACGCCGGGCTGGACCCGCGCAGTCCGCTCCTCGGGGTCGACCTCGAGGATGCGGTTGACGTGCCGGGAGAAGTCGAGGACCACGCCGGGGCCGACGGAGTTGCCCGCGACGGACGTGCCCGCGCCGCGGGCCGTGATGGGCACGCCTGCCTCGCGGGCGACCGCGAGCGCCGCCTCCACGTCGTCGGTGTCCTGCGGGAACACGACGACCTGCGGGACCACCCGGTAGTTCGACGCGTCGGTCGAGTACTCCGCGCGACGCCGGGACGAGTCGTCGACCGCCCCGCGCACCGCGGACCGGAGCGCGGCGACGACGTCGGTCCCGGCGCTCTTCTCGTCGGCCACAGCAGTCACGGGAGGCATCTTCGCACCACCGCCCGAGGGCGGTCCGGGACCACCCGAGGACCGGACGCCGCCCCCGCACCCGGGTTCCCGGCGCCCCACCGCCGCCTACCCGCCGCCTCCTGCCGCGACCGCCCTCGTCGGCGCCGCACGAGGGCTGGCAGGTCGCGTCGCACGCAGGCGCGTCCACGGGCGGTGCAGGGCGTGTGGACCCGGTCGGGCCCGGGCGGTGTCGTGTACCGAGGCGAGGCAGGAGTGGGGCCCGGGCAGGCCCAGGCAACGCCGTGGACCCGAGGACGCAGGACTGCGGGCCCGGCGGGCCCCGGCAACGTCGTGGAGCCGAGGTGGTGCAGGGGTGCGGGGGCACGGCGGCCGGGCCAGGGCGACACGGTGGGCCCTCGGCGGGCGGTGTCAGGCCGGGTCGATGCCGTGGACCGGGGAGACGTAGCGGCGGACGCAGGTCCAGGACCGGAGCGCGAACCGGTCGGTCCCCAGCCCGACCTCACGATCGCCCAGCCCGCCGCGGTGGGTCACGTGCACGGCCGCGCCCGGGGCGAGCCCGAGGCTCCGGCACCGGCGACGCATCGCGGTGTCGAGGTCGATGCGGACGGCCCGGGCAGCGTCGCCCGGTGTCCCCTCGGCGAGGGTCACGCTCGCGACGGTAGGCCCCCGACGAGCCGTCGGCCTGGGCCGGAGGTCCTCGGGGGACGTCCGCCCAGGCCGACGACTGCCCAGGTCAAGCGTGATGAAACGCCCGCCGGCCGGCCACGGTGTGTCGAGCAGCGAGCGACCGCGGCGTCAGGCGAGAGCGGCGTCGAGCGTGATCTCGGTGCCGGTGAGCGCCTTGCTCACGGGGCAGCCGGCCTTGGCGCTCTCGGCCGCGGCACGGAAGCCGTCGGCGTCGAGGCCCTCGACCTGCCCGCGCACGGTGAGCGCGATGCCGGAGATGCGGAACCCGCCGGCCGGGTCGGGGCGGAGGGTGACGTCCGCCTTCACGTCGAGCGCGACGGGCGTGCCGCCGGCCTCGCCGATGAGCGCGGACAGCTGCATCGCGTAGCAGGACGAGTGCGCGGCCGCGATGAGCTCCTCGGGGCTCGTGACGCCGCCGGCCTCGTCGGCCGCGCGCCGGGGGAACGAGACGTCGTAGGCACCGGCGCCCGAGCTCGAGAGCTCGACGTGACCGCTGCCGTCGGCGAGAGTTCCCTGCCAGGAGGTGTGTGCGCTGCGCGTGGGCATGACCGCTCCTTCGTCGTGACGTGGATGTGCGCCCGCGACCGCGCTGGTGCGGTCGGCGGACCGCCGGCACCAGCGACGACGCGCATCGCGCGGCGTCCGGGCCGGCTCGTCCACGCTAGGCGCGGGGGCCGCCCGCCGCAGCCCGGCGGCCACGCCTCGGACACCCGGGCCCCGACCGGCACGCATCACCCGGGAGCCCGCTCCCGGCCATGGGGCGTCACGCGCCGGCGGGCCGCTCGGGCATCACACCGGCTGTGCGCGTCACACCGGCTGCGTGCGTCACACCGGCCGCGCGCGTCAGCGCACGTACTCCCAGTGCCACGCCTCGGGCTTGCTGCCGCCCGCGCGCGCCCACGCGGGGTGGACCCAGCCGAACTCGTCGGCGTGCTGCTGCATCCACGCGTGCTGCGCGGTGCCGAACGACTGGATGCCGCCGCCCAGGTCGACCGCGATGCCCGTCCCGTGGTTCGACGTGCCGGGGGCCGCGCACAGCCAGCCCTTGGTCGCGCGGCACGTGACCTGCGCGCCGTACGAGCGGTACGAGTCGGAGACCGCGAGGTGCGTCCCGAAGTCGTCGAGGTACGCGGCGTCCAGCGCATCGAGGTCCTCGGCGGCGTCGCAGCGCAGCAGCTGGCCGGCGTCGAACGACAGCGCGCACAGCGCCGACGACGGCACCCGGCCGTTCGCGTAGCCGAGCAGCGACTTCTTCCACGCGGCACGCTCGGCCGCGGCTGCCTCGGCCGCAGCCTCGGCGGCGGCCTTCGCGGCCGCCTCCTCCTGCGCCTTCTTCGCGGCGGCCGCGGCGGCCGCGGCGGCCTTCTTCCGCTCGGCCTCGAGGCGCGCGGCCTCCTCCTCGGCGGCGATGCGCGCGCGCTCCTCCTCCGCGGTGTCGAGGACCTCGCCGCTGAGCGCGACGACCCGCGCGAGGGCCGCGCGGATCTTGCGGGTCGTGGCGTCCTCGGGCCCCTGGACCGGCGGGATCTCGACGACGTCGTCGGCGGACGGCTCGGCGGGGTTGTCGGTCGCGCCCTGCGTGGGGCTCTCGGTGGAGGTCTCCGTGGAGGTCTCCGTGGAGGTCTCGGTGGGGTTCTCGGCTGCCGTCCCGGTCGCGTCGGGGGTCGGGGTGGCCGACGAGGCGGCACCCCCTGCCGCACCCGTGTCGGCCGGGTCGGCGGGCGCGGGCGTCTGCTGCGGGGCGCCGGCCGTGGCCAGCAGGTCCTGCGACGCGCTCAGCAAGGGCTCGCTCGAGGGCGCCTGGGCGTCGGCGGCAGGAGCGTCGGCAGCGGCTTCGTCGGCCGCGGGAGCGTCGGCAGCGGCAGCGCCGGCGGCGGGAGCGTCGGCAGCGACAGCGGTCGGCTCGTCGGTCGCGCCGCGGGCCGCACCCGAAGGCGTACCCGAACCCGCGCTACCCGAGCGCGCGCTCGTCGTGCGCTCGGTCGAGGTACGCGACCCGCTGCGGGACGCGGTGTCCGCACCGCGCAGCTCGGCGATCCCGAGGTCGGCGACACCCGCGTCGTCGAGGAGGTCCTCGAGCTCGGCGGTCGCGGCCTCGAGGGCGGCGAGGGACTCGTCGTCGAGCGTGACGTCCTCCGCGGCGAGGCTGGCCTCGTGCGCGGTCTGCACCGCCTCGAACGCGGCGCCCGCGACGGCCGTGCGCGCCTCGCGCATGGCGGTGCGGTCGGAGCTCGCCGCCGCGGTGCTCTGCGCGACGAACGCACCGAGCGAACCGGTGAGGGCGACGACGACGAACCCCTGCGCCAGTCGGCGGGGGGTCATACGGAAGGGGCGCGGGCTGGCCGGGACAGCCGCGTGGCGGCCGCTGCCGGACGTGCGCCGGCGCTGCGGCTCGTCATTCATCGCGTCCACGTTAAGAACGTTCGGACGGGGGACGGCGTGACGTGAGGTCAAGGTTCTGCGAAGGCTTTCGAGGGCGCTTCGCACATGTCGGACACGCCCGGTGCCGGTGGTCGCGTCGGGCCGTCGACGGGTCGCGCGGCGCCTCGGGGGTGTCGCCCCTGGTCAGTCGGCGGATGTCCCGACGAGGCCGTGGAGAACGTTCTGGCATGAATCGGGCAGCCGCTCGCGACGCGCCGGACATCGCTCCCATCACACTTCCGCCACATTTTTCACCCGCTCGCAGCGGCGTGTCGCGCGGATCACAGTGGGGCCTTCACCCAGTCGCAGAGCCCCGCGACCTGCACAAACGCCCCACGGCTGCGCGAACCGGACATCCGGTCCCGCTCGACGCCGCCGCCGCGTCCGCGGCACGCGACGCACGGCAACGGCGTGCGCGCCGTCACATCTCCGCCACGCGCGGCGAGCCCCTCCCCGAGGCGGGTGGCGGCGAGCCGAGTAACGCGGAGCGGATGGCGCGGAGCCGATGCTGCCGGGCGGGATGGCGCGGAGCCGATGCTGCGGACGGGATGGCGCGGAGCCGATGCTGCGGACGGGATGGCGCGGAGCCGATGCTGCGGACGGGATGGCGCGGAGCCGATGCTGCGGGGCGGGTGCTGGGAGCGGATGGTGCGGAGCGGGTGCTTGGAGCGGATGGCGCGGAGCGGGTGGGTCGGTCGCGGCGACGGGGTCAGGGGTCCGGGTGCGCGACGCCCCGCGTCGGTCGCAGCGCGCCCGGCGCACCGGCCGGGACCACCGGGCGGGCCGGGGCGACCGGGGCCAGGCGCAGGTAGGGCTCGCCCGGTGCGGGGCGCGGGTCGACCTCGCCGCGGTTGGGCCACAGCGCGCACGCGCGCTCGGCCTGCGCGGTGATGGTGAGCGACGGGTTCACGCCGAGGTTCGCCGAGATCGTCGAGCCGTCGACCACGTGCAGCCCGGGGTGACCGTGGACGCGGTGGTACGGGTCCACCACGCCCTCGTCGCGGGTCCGCCCGATCGTGCACCCACCGATGAAGTGCGCCGTCATGGGCACGTCGACGACCTCCGCGAGGCTCGAGGCCGGGAACCCGCCGAGCCGCCGCGCCATCGCCCGGTACGCGGCGTGCGCCTGCGGGATCCAGGTGGGGTTCGGCTCGCCCTCCCCCGGTGTCGACGTCAGCCGCACCCGGCCGCGCCACGTGCGGCGGGGGCGCACGACGATCGACGCCCCGCCCGTCTGCATGACGAGCCCGATCACGGTCCGTTGCGACCAGGACCCGATGCCCAGCACCAGCGACGCGACCTGCCCGGGGTGCCGCGCGACCGTCCCGAGCCACCGCAGCGCCCGCTCGGCCCGCGCCCCACCGGGCCGCCCGTCGGCGGGTGCGACGCCCGCGCCGCCACCGCCCGGGCGGGTGCGACCCGCGGTGAGGACGGTGGAGAGCAACCCCATGAGGTTCGACCCGCGTCCGTACCGCACGGGCTCGAGGTGGGTGCGCTCGTCGAGCCACACGGACGACGTGATGGCGACGCCGCGGGTCAGGTCGGGCGCCGAGCGCCGGTCCCGCCACCGGGCGACGGCCCCGCCGAGCGCCTCGGAGTTCGTCCGCGTGAGGTGGCCGAGCCGGTCGGACAGCTCGGGCAGCACGCCGTCGGCCTTGAGGCGGTGCAGGAGCACCTGCGTCCCCCACGCACCGGCGGCGAGCACGACCTGCCCGGCGCGCAGGGTCCTGCGGCCCCGGCGTGGGTGCCCCGTCGCGGCGACGTCGACCTCCCACGTCCCGTCGGCGGCGGGGCGCACGGACGTCACGGTGGTGAGCGCACGGACGCGCGCGCCCGCACGCTCGGCGAGCGCGAGGTAGTTCGTCGTCAGCGTGTTCTTCGCGCCGAACCGGCAGCCCGTCATGCACGCGCCGCACTGCGTGCACCCGCGACGCTGCGGCCCGACCCCGCCGAAGAACGGGTCGGGCACCGCCTGGCCGGGCTCGAGCCGTCCGTCCCGCCCGAACACCACGCCGACCGGCGCGAGGCGGAAGGACCCCCCGACCCCGAGGTCCTGCGCGGCGCCGCGGACCACCTCGTCGGCCGGTGTGGTGCTGGGATTCTCGACGACGCCGAGCATGCGCCGCGCCTGGTCGTAGTGGGGCGCGAGCTCGGCGCGCCAGTCGGTGATGCCCGCCCACTGCGGGTCGTCCCAGAACTCGTCACGCTCGGGCTCGTACAGCGTGTTCGCGTAGACCAGCGAGCCGCCGCCGACGCCCGCGCCGGCGAGCACGACCACGTCGGGCAGCACGTGGATCCGCTGGATGCCCGTGCACCCGAGCCGCGGCGCCCACAGGAACCGCCGCACGTCCCAGGACGTGCGCGGCAGCGTGTCGTCGGTGAAGCGCCGGCCTGCCTCGACGACGAGCACGCGGTAGCCCTTCTCGACGAGGCGCAGCGCCGCGACGCTCCCGCCGAAGCCGGATCCGACGACGACCACGTCGGCGTCGAGCGGGTCGCCGGCACGCCCGTCGGCGTGCTCGTCGGCACGCTCGTCGGCGTGCTCGTCGGCGGCGACGACGCCCGGCGCCTGGGGCGCGGCGGGGTGCGCGGGCGGGTGCGACGACGTCGTCGTGGTCCGGGGGGCGGTCACCCGCCTAGTGTCGGTGGTGAGCGCGGCGTGCGCCGCCACCGCCACGTGCGGCGCGCGCCGTCCCGGACGGAAGCGGACGTACCACCTCGCCCGAGGCGACGGAGGCGGCGAATGCGCGATGACGGACCTGGCGACGAGCGCGGCCGAGCTGACGAGCGCGGCCCAGGTGACGAGCACGGCCGAGGCGACGAGCGCGACGGCACGCACGAGGCACCCGCCGCGAGCCAGCGGGTCGCGGACGCGATGCGGGCGGTGCCGCGCGCGGACTTCCTGCCGCCGGCGCAGCGCGGCAACGCCACGCAGGACCAGGCGCTGCCGCTGTGGCAGGGGTCGACGTGCTCGCAGCCGAGCACGGTCGCGGCGATGCTGCGCCTGCTGGACGTGCCGCGCGGCGCGAGGGTGCTCGACGTGGGCGCGGGCTCGGGCTGGACGACGGCGCTGCTCGCGTGGCTCGTCGGGCCGCAGGGCGAGGTGCTGGGTCTGGAGCTGGAGCCGCAGATCGCGCAGTGGGGCGCGCAGAACCTCGAGCGGTTCGTCGCGCAGCACCGCGCCGAGGTGGGTCGGGCGCGGCTCGAGCGGGCCGAGCCGGGCACGGTCGGGCGCCCGCGCGCGGGCGGGTGGGACCGGGCGCTGGTGTCGGCGGCGGCGCGGACCGTCCCCGACGCGCTCGTCGGGATGCTCGCGGACCCGGGGCGGCTGGTGCTGCCCGTGCGGTCGACCATGCACCTCGTCGTGCGGGCGGACGGGCAGGTCAGCGTCTCGACGCACGGCTCGTACGCGTTCGTCCCGCTGCGCTGACCGGGCGCCGCCGCACCCGAGCGCACCTGAGCGCACCTGGGCGCACCTGGGCGCACCCCGGCGGCAGGTCGGGCAATGGGGAGCGAACGGGTGACGCGGGACGTACCGGTAAGTAACGTGCGTCGGGCGTGCTGCATGACCGCCGAGGAGGGAACGAGGACGATCGCCGGTCCGACGATCACGCGGGACGCTCCGTGAGAACCACGACTCCAGGGGTGCACATGTCACGTCCACCAGCTCGTCGTCCCGCGCTCGCCGCAGCCACCGCGCTGTCCGTCGCGCTCACCACCGGTGTCCTGGCGACCTCCGCGTCCGCCGCCCCACCGGGGCCGCCCACGCCGGCCGACCACCGCATCGACCCGTCACGGCTCGACGCGTCCCTCGCCGAGGCACGCAAGACCGTCGGCATCGCGGACGCCGAGGGCCGGGTCACGGCGCTCGTCACGCTCGACGCCCCCGCCGGGGTGGACGTCGCCGCGCAGGGCAAGGACGCCGTGCAGGACGCCGCCGCGCAGACCCAGGCGGTCGCCGAGGCCGTCGTCCCCGCCGAGCTGACCGCGCGGAACGCCCGCTCGGCGACGCCCAAGCGCGTCGGCACGCTCACCAACCTCGTCGCGGGGACGCTCGTCACGGGCGACGCCGCCAAGATCCGCGCGCTCGCCGCGAAGGACCAGGTCACGGCCATCTACCGGGTGGTGGAGAAGCGCACGACGAACTCCAGCACGGTCGCCTTCACCCGCGCGCTGCAGGCGTGGCAGGACACCGGGCAGACCGGTGAGGGCGTGAGCCTGGCGGTCATCGACACGGGCCTGGACTACACGCACGCCGACTTCGGCGGCGCCGGGACCCAGGAGGCGTACGAGGAGGCGTACGGCGAGGACGGCACGCAGCCCGTCGACCCCGCGTGGTTCGACGCGGCGAAGTTCGCCGGCGGCTACGACTTCGCGGGGCCGCTGTACGACGCGAGCCTCGACGAGCCGGGCTCCACGGACGTCCCGACGCCCGACGAGAACCCGATCGACGCGCTGGCCACGTCGCCCAACTCCGGCCACGGCACGCACGTCGCGGGCAGCGCCGCGGGCTACGGCGTCGATGCCTCGGGTGACACGTTCCGCGGCGACTACGCCACGCTGACGGACGTGTCCGACTGGGAGGTCGGCCCCGGCTCGGCCCCGCGCGCGCAGCTGTGGTCGTTCAAGGTCTTCGGTGACATCGGCGGGTCCACGGACCTCACGAGCCTCGCGCTCGACCGCGCCGCGGACCCGGACGGCGACGGCGACCTGTCCGACCGGGTCGACGTGGTCAACATGTCGCTCGGCGGCGACGGCGCCCCGGCCGACGACCCCGACAGCCTGCTGGTGGACGAGCTCACGAAGCTGGGCGTGCTCGTCACCAACTCCGCGGGCAACGCCGGCGACATCACCGACATCGGGGGCGCGCCGGGCAACGCCGCGAGCGCCCTCACCGTCGCGAACTCGGTCGGCTCCCCCGTGCTCGACGCCGTGAAGGTCACCGCGGCGTCCGACGACGCGCTCGTGGGCGACGAGCTGCCCGCGCAGAACTCGGTCGCGTACGCGGGTCCGGACGTCGAGGCGCCCGTGGCGTACCTCGGCGCGACGTTCGACGGGTGCACCGCGTTCACGGCCGCGCAGGCCGCTGCGGTCGCCGGGAAGATCGCGTACCTGTGGTGGGACGACGACGACACGTCCCGCCGGTGCGGCTCCGCGGCGCGCTTCACCAACGCGGCGACCGCCGGTGCGGTCGGCGTGGTGCTGCCCACCGAGCTCACGGTGTTCGCCGCGGGCATCGCGGGCAACGCGGCCATCCCGGGCGCGCAACTCACCCAGCAGTCGACCGACGCGCTCCTGCCGGAGATCGAGGCGGGGACGCTCACGCTCTCGATCGGCCCCGGCCACGCCATGAGCGGCAGCCTGGACGGTGCGCAGGACCTGCTGAACGACGGCTCGTCGCGCGGCGTGCACGGTTCGCTCGGCGTCGTGAAGCCCGACGTCGCGGCGCCCGGCACGGGCATCCTGTCCGCCGCGTCGGGCGGCGGCTCCGCGGGGCACGTGCTGTCCGGCACGTCGATGGCCGCACCGCACGTCGCGGGCATCGCCGCGCTCGTCCGGGCCGCGCACCCGCGCTGGTCGCCGACCGAGGTGAAGGCCGCGATCGTCAACACCGCGACGCACGACGTCACGACCGAGCCCGGCGGGGCCGGCCTGGCCTACGGGCCGGAGCGCGTGGGCGCCGGGCGGGTCGACGCGCTCGCCGCGGTCGAGACCGACGTCGTCGCGTACGCCGCGAAGGACCCGGCGCTCACGTCGGTGGCGTTCGGGGTCGTCGACGTGGGCGCCACGAAGGTCACGCGCAAGTCCACGGTCACGGTCCGCAACTTCGGCCGGTCCGCGCAGAGCTACGACGCGTCGTTCGCCGCCGCGTCCACCACGGGCGGCGCGACGATCACGGTCTCGCCCGCACGCGTCACCGTCCCGCGCGGCGGCAAGGCCACGGTCACGCTCACGCTGTCGGTGGACCCGGCGACGCTCGAGCGGGACATCGACCCGACGTCGTCGCTCGAGCAGGGCGGGCTGCCCCGCGAGTACGTCGCGGCGCTCACGGGCCGGCTCGTGCTCGACTCGCGGTCGGGTGACGACGAGCTGCGCGTCCCCGTGCAGGCGGCGCCGCGGCTCGTGAGCGACCTGCGCGCCCAGGACGTCACGTTCACGGGGTCCGCGGACACCGCGGGCCTGGCGCTGCGGGGCCGCGGTGTCGCCTCCGGCGGGTGGCAGTCGCTGACCACACCGCTGGTCCTCGGCGCCACCAGCCCGCGTCTGCCGCGGGAGGCGACGCTGGGCACGTCCCGGTCGGCCGTCCGGTCCGGTGACCTCCGCTACGTCGGCTGGTCGTCCACCGCGCCGTACGTCGAGGCGCTCGGCGCCGACCCGCAGGAGTACGGCCTGCTCGACGTCGGCCTCGCGACCGAGGGCGACTGGGCCTCGCTCGGTCGCAGCGTGTTCCCCGTGATCGACATCGACGTCGACGGGGACGGCAGGTTCGACCTCGAGTCGATCGTGTGGAAGCTCGACGACGCGATCGACCTCACCGTCGTCGCGACGTACGACCTGCACGCGCCCGCGAGCGCTCCGGCGGTCGACGTCCAGCCGGTCAACGCCGAGCTCGGCGACGTCGACACCGGCGTGTTCGACTCGAACGTGCTGGTCGCACCGATCGCGCTCGGCGCGACCGGCATCGCGCCCGGGGACACGCCGACCGTCACCGTGTGGACGTACTCGCCGTACGGCGGGGACGACTCGGTGGTCGACGAGGCCGAGGCGTTCACGGTCGACCCGTACTCGCCGCCGTTCTGGTTCGAGAACGACCGGTCGTCCCTCGTCTCGACGAACGGCGCGGGCGGGGTGAGCATCCCGGTGCACCGCTCCGCCGACGCGACGAGCGGCGAGCTGCTGGTGCTGCAGCACCACAACCGCGACGGCAAGCGCGCGCAGGTCGTCGACGTCACGGTCCCGACGAGCACGACGACGACCCTTGCGGTCAGCGGCGGCACGTCGTACGGCTCCACGGCGACCCTCACCGCGAGGGTCGCACCGTCGGCCGCGACGGGGTCGGTCGCGTTCCGCGACGGCACCCGGCTGCTCGCCGTGGAGCGGGTGCGTCACGGGACGGCGACCGCGCGGGTCCGGCTCGGCCTGGGGGCGCACTCGCTCACCGCGTCGTTCGTGCCCGACCGCGGGGCGCCGTACCTCGCGTCGACGTCGGCGCCCGCCGCGTTGACGGTCGGGAGGTCGGCGACGACGACGTCGGTGAAGGTGCTGGGCGCGGGCGGCTCGTCCCGCTCGTCGGCCCTGCCGGCCGGCGGCAGGGGCGGGTCGCACGGACCGGTCACCGCGGTCGTCACGGTGGTCGGGACGACCGCCGCACCGTCCGGCACGGTGACCCTGTCCGAGGGCGGGGCGACGCTGGGCACCGCGAAGCTGTCGGTCCGGCGGCTCACCGGCACGGCCACGGTCATGCTGCGTGACCTGGCGCCCGGGTCGCACACTCTGACCGCGACGTACCCCGGCACGGCGACGACCGCGCCCTCCACCGGCACGGTCACCGTCACGATCCGCCGCTGACCCGCAGGACCACCGCACGACGACCCCGCGGTCGCTCCGGCTCTGCCCCACGAGACCCGGAGCAACCGCGGGGTCACGCGTGTCCGGACGGCTGGGGGCGGGGTCGGGATCAGAAGAGCGGGTCCATCCCGACGAGACCGGGGTTGCTCCGTGTCCCGGCCGCCGAAGCCGGAACAAGCACGGCCTCGGCCGTGGCGTCCCCGACGAGACCGGGGTCCCTCCGGGTATCCACGCTCGAACCCGGAGCAACCGCGGGGTCGACGACGGGGCGGTGACTGTGGGGTCGACGGGGGTGGGGTCGGTGACCTCAGTGGCGAGGACCGTGGGGTCGGGGTGGGGTCGGGACTAGAAGAGCGGGTCCATCCCGACGAGACCGGGGTTGCTCCGGGTCCCGGCCGCCGAAGCCGGAACAAGCACGGGCTCGGCAGGTGGGTTCCCGACGAGACCGGGGTTGCTCCGGGTATCCGCGCTCGGACCCGGAACAACCGCGGCGTCGACGGTGGGGGCGGTGGCCTCGGAGTCGACGGTGGGGGCGGTGGCTTCGGAGTCGACGGTGGGGGTGGGGGGCGCGGGCGTGGGGGGTGGGGGGAGGGTGCCGGCGCGGGCGGCGCGGGCGGCGATGCCCGCGAGCTCGTCGGCGCGCTCGTTGAAGCGGTCGCCGCGGTGGCCGCGCACCCACGAGAACGTGACGGGACCGGTGCGCTCGCGGATCGCCTGGTCGATCGCCTGGACCAGCGCGAGGTTCTGGACCGGGCCGCCGCTCGCGGTGCGCCAGCCGCGCCGGCGCCAGCCGTGCACCCACTCCGACGAGCACTTGATCGCGTACTGCGAGTCCGCCTCGATGCGCAGCGGCTCGGGGCCGGGGTGCGCGAGGACCGCCTCGAGCACGGCCGTGAGCTCGGCGACCTGGTTGGTGCCGGAGGGTGCGCCGCCGCTCGCGCTCGTGCCGTCGTGGTTGGCCCACGCCCAGCCGATCGCGCCGCCGGGGTTGCGCAGGCAGGAGCCGTCGGTGCTCACGGTGATCATCGGCGCCATTGTCCGGCACGGCGCCCGGCCCGCGCGCCGCGCGTCCACGGCGAGCACCGGCGGCCAGCGCGTGGTCGGGCGGCCCGTGGGCGTCCGGCGGGCGGCCCCGCGCACGGGTCGCGGCGTACCGGGCATGTCCCCCAGTCGCGACACAAGTGTTTCGATCTGGTTACAAACGCCCGGAGAGCTCTACCGATCAGTAACGTGCGCCGCACGTCTGCTCCGTGCCGCCCATGACGGCCGGCACGGCACCGCCGACGTCCCGAGAGATCCACGAAGGGGCACGCATGTCACGACCAGTCCGGCGACCAGTCCTCGCCTCAGCCACAGCGGTGTCCGTCGCGCTCACGAGCGCGCTGCTCGCCACGTCCGCCACGGCCACGCCGTCCGGTCCGGACCTCTCCGACCGCCCGGACGCGTCCCGGGTCTCGACGACCCTCGCCCAGGCGCGCAAGACCATCGGGTTCTCCGCCGACGACGGCCGGATCACGGCGCTCGTCGAGCTCGACACGGCCACGGGCGTCGAGGTCGCGGCCCAGGGTGCCGACGCGGTCCTCGACGCCGCCGAGACGACCGAGGCGCTCGCGCAGGACGTCGTCCCCGCCGAGCTCACCGCGAAGAACGCGGACTCGGCCACCCCCAAGCGGCTCGGCACGGTCACCAATCTCATGGCGGGCACGCTCGTCACGGGCGACGCGGAGAAGATCGCGGCGCTCGCCTCGTCGGACAAGGTCACGGCGATCTACCGCGTCGCGACGAAGAAGCCGATGAACGCGGGCAGCGACACGTTCACGCGCGCGCTGCAGACCTGGCAGGACACGGGCAACACGGGTGAGGGCGTCTCGATCGCCGTCATCGACACGGGCCTGGACTACACGCATGCCGCGTTCGGCGGTGCGGGCACGCAGGACGCGTACGACGAGGCGTACGGCGAGGACGGCACGCAGCCGGTCGACCCGTCGTGGTTCGACGCGGCCAAGTACGCGGGCGGGTACGACTTCGTCGGCCCGGACTACGACGCGAGCCTCGAGGAGCCGGGCTCGACGGACGTCCCGGCGCCCGACGAGAACCCGATCGACTCGCTGTCGACCTCCCCGAACTCGGGCCACGGCACGCACGTCGCCGGCACGGCCGCGGGCTACGGGGTCGACGCGGCCGGTGAGACGTTCGAGGGTGACTACTCCGAGCTCACGGACCTCTCGGACTGGAAGGTCGGCCCGGGCTCGGCGCCGCATGCCTCGATCTGGGCGTTCAAGGTGTTCGGCGACATCGGCGGCTCGACCGACGTCACCGCCCTCGCGCTCGACCGCGCGGCGGACCCGAACGGCGACGGTGACCTGTCCGACCACGTCGACGTGGTCAACATGTCGCTCGGCTCGGACGGCTCCCCCGCGGACGACCCGGACAACGTGCTGGTCGACCGTCTGACGAACCTCGGCGTGGTCGTCGCGGTCGCGTCGGGCAACGCGGGCGACATCACCGACGTCGGCGGTGCGCCGGGCAACGCGGCGAGCGCGCTGACGGTCGCCAACTCGGTGGCCGCGCCGGTCCTGGACGCCGCGCGCGTCGAGGACGCGTCGGACGCCGCGCTGGAGAGCCGGACGTTCGCGGGCCAGAACTCGGTCGCGTACGCGGGTGCGGACGTCACCGCGCCGGTCGTGTCGCTGGGTGAGACGTTCGACGGGTGCTCGGCGTTCACGACCGAGCAGGCCGCCGCGGTCGCGGGCAAGATCGCGTACCTGTGGTGGGACGAGACGCCGGCGCGTGTGTGCGGCTCGGTCGCCCGCTTCAACAACGCGACGGCCGCGGGTGCCGTGGGCGTCGTGCTGCCCACGGACGTCGCGGTCTTCTCCGCGGGCATCTCGGGCAACGCGGCGATCCCCGGCTTCCAGATGACGCGGACGACGACGGAGGCGCTCCTGCCCGAGATCGAGGCGGGCACGCTCACGCTCACCATCGGTCCGGGCCTCGCGATGCGTGGCGCGCAGGACGGTGCTGCCGACCTGCTCAACTCGAGCTCGTCGCGCGGTGTGCACGGCTCGCTCGGCATCGTGAAGCCGGACGTCGCGGCGCCCGGCACGGGCATCCTGTCGGCCGCGTCCGGCGGCGGCGCCGCCGGTCACGTGCTCTCGGGCACGTCGATGGCGACCCCGCACGTCGCGGGCATCGCGGCGCTGGTCCGCGCGGAGCACCCGGGCTGGACCGCTGCGCAGGTCAAGGCGGCGGTCATGAACACCGCGACGCACGACGTGACGACCGAGGCCGACGGCGGCGGGATCGCCTACGGCCCCGAGCGCGTCGGCTCCGGCCGCGTGGACGCGCTGGCCGCGGTCAGCACGGACGTCATCGCGTACAACTCCGACGACGCGAACCTCGTGTCGGTGTCGTTCGGCGTCGTCGACGTGGCGGACGAGGTCGTGACCCGCAAGGCCACGCTCAAGGTCGCCAACTACGGCACCACGGCACGCACGTACGACACCGCGTTCGTCGCGGCGTCCACGGCGGGCGGCGCGTCGGTCACCGTCTCGCCCGCGCAGGTCACGGTGCCTGCGGGCGGCAAGGCGGCGACGGTCACGCTGACCCTCACGGCCGACCCGAGCACGCTCGAGCGCGAGATCGACCCGACGCAGGAGGCCACCCAGTTCGGCGAGGAGCGCGAGTACGTCACGACCCTCTCGGGCCGTGTCGTCCTGACCTCCACGGACGACGACCAGGAGCTGCGCGTGCCCGTCCAGGCCGCGCCGCGCCTCGTCGCCGACCTGTCGGCGTCGAAGGTCACGTTCACCGACGGCTCGTCGTCCGCGGAGCTGGGGCTCTCGGGCCGCGGCGTCGACGCGGGCGGCTGGACGTCGCTCACGTCGCCGCTGATCCTGGCGCGCACGAGCCCCCGCCTCGAGCGGGACGCGTCGCTGACGACCTCGGCGTCGGCGATCGCGTCGGGCGACCTGCGGTACGTCGGCTGGTCGTCGAACGCGCAGTACTTCGAGTCGCTCGGCATCCCGAGCGACTACGCGACGCTCAACATCGGCATCGCGACGGACGGCGACTGGGCCTCGATCGGCACCACGATGATCCCGGTGATCGACACCGACATCGACGGTGACGGCGAGGCGGACCTGCAGTCGATCGTCACGAAGTACGACCCGGAGGTCGACGTCACGGTCGTGCTCACGTACGACCTGCACGCGGACCCGTCCGACGGGCCGGTCGACGTGCAGTACGCCAACGGCGTGACCGGTGCCGACACCGGGCTGTTCGACAGCAACGTGGTCGTCGCGCCGATCGGTCTGGAGTACGCGGGCATCGAGTCCGGTGCGACGCCGACCGTCCAGGTGTGGACGTACTCGCCGTACGCCCGCGACGAGGTCGTCGACTCGGTCGCGCCGTTCACGGTGTCGCCGTTCGACGCGCCGTTCTGGTTCGAGACGCAGGACTTCGTCCTGTCCGTCGGCGACGACGGCGTCTCGATCCCGGTGCACCGCTCGGCGACCGCGAAGTCCGGCAAGCTGCTCGTCCTGCAGCACCACAACGCGGGCTCGGCGCGCGCGCAGGTCGTGGACGTCAGCGTCCCGGTCCGCACGGCGACGAAGCTGGCGTTCACGCCGGGCAAGACGCACGCGGACAAGGCCACGCTCACCGCGACGGTCTCCCCCGCGGCGGCGGGCAAGGTCGAGTTCTTCGACGGCCGCACGTCGCTCGGCAAGGTGACAGTCTCGAGCGGCAAGGCCACCAAGCAGGTCGCGGTGACCCTCGGGTCGCACTCCTACAAGGCGGTCTTCACGCCGACGAGCCCGACGGCGTACGGCTCGTCCGGCTCCGCGGCGGTCAAGGTCACGAAGTCCGCGACCACGACCTCGCTGACGCTGTCGCCGACGACCGTGAAGAAGGGCACCTCCGCGAAGGCGGTCGTCACGGTCAAGAGCACCTCGAAGCCGCCGACCGGCAAGGTGGTCATCAAGGAGAACGGCAAAGTGATCGCGTCGGGGACGCTCAAGGTCTCCGGCACGACCGGCAAGGTCACGATCACGCTGCCGAAGACGCTGGCGGTGGGCAAGCACTCGCTCACGGCGTCCTACGCGGGCTCGGGCTACACCGGCAGCTCGTGGAAGACGGCGACGCTCACGGTCACGCGCTGACCCTCACCCGCGCGTCGGCCTGAGTCGACGACGCGGACCGCGACGGGGTGTCGCGGCGGGCTCCGGCCCGCTGCGGCACCCCGTCCGTGTGTCCGCCGGAGGCTGGCAGCCGCGCGGAGCAACTCGGTGCATGTGTCTCATGTCACGTCCCGGCCGTGCCGATGACGGGGCATGACCACGTTCGAGGACCTCGACCTCGGCGAGGCGTTCGGCGACTTCGGTGGCGCGGCCGCTGCGCCCCGCCGACGCTCGCGCGCCTGGGGAGCCGCCGCGTTCCTGCTCGCGATCGCCCTGCTGGTGGTGGGTGTCGTCTGGCTCGACGCCGCCCGGCGTTCGCCCGTCGACGTGAGCGCCGCACCGTCGGACCTCGTGCCCGCGCTCGCCGCGGAGCAGACGGCCGCGGACCGGATCGCCGACGCGGACCTCGACCTGATCGACGTCGTCACCACGACGACGCGCCGGCTGGGCACGTCCGCGTGGGGCGAGCACTACGTGGGCCTGACGGCGGGCGGTGCGGTGTGCCTGCTGACGGTCGTCGAGGGCGACGTGCCCGGGCAGTCCTGCGCACGCCCGACGACACACCTCGCGCTCACCACGGCGGACGTGGACGGCCGCGACGTGGTGTGGCTCGCCGCGCAGGGTGCGGGGCCGACCGACGCCAGCTGGGCGCAGCTCGCCCCGAACCTCTGGGTGCGCGACTGACGCGACGCCGACGCGTGCGCCGGGTCAGCCGGCGAGCGCCGTCACGACGCGCGTGATCGACGACGCGATCCCCCACCGCTCCGCGAGCGCGACGAGCGCGTCGGGGTCCGCGGGCGTCGCGGGCAGCTGGTCGTCGACGTCCGGCACGGGTGCGTCGTGCGCGACCCGCACCACGCGCGGCGCGACCGCGAGGTAGTCGGCGGCCTCGGTGAGCCGGCGCAGCTGCGTCGCGGTCAGGCCGCGGTCGCCCGCGTCGCGCGCCGCGAGCACGCCGTCGAGCGAGCCGTACCGCCGCACGAGCGCGGCCGCGGTCTTCTCCCCGATGCCCGGCACACCGGGCAGCCCGTCCGACGGGTCGCCGCGCAGCGCCGCCATGTCCGCGTACGCGGCGCCGGAGTCCACGTCGTACCGCTCGCGCAGCCGCGCCAGGTCGACGACCTCGAGGTCCTTGATGCCCTTGACGGTGTAGAGCACGCGCACGCGCGTCTCGTCGTCGACGAGCTGGAACAGGTCACGGTCGCCCGTCACGACGTCCACGGGGTCCCGCTCGTCGGCGGGGCGGGCGCGTTCGCGCGCGACGAGCGTGCCGATCACGTCGTCGGCCTCGAACCCCGGCGCGCCGAGCCGCGCGATCCCGAGCGCCGCGAGCACCTCGGCGATCACGGGCACCTGGGGCGCGAGCGTGTCCGGGACCTCCTCGACGCTCGTCGTGCCGCCGCCCGGCGCCGGGACCTGCGCCGCGACGCGGTGCGCCTTGTACGAGCCGATGGCCTCGACCCGGAACGCGGGACGCCAGTCGTCGTCCCAGCACGCGACGAGGCGCGTGGGCCGCCGGTCGACGACGAGCCGCGCGATCATGTCGAGCAGGCCGCGCACGGCGTTCGTCGGCGAGCCGTCGGGCGCGCGCCCCACGGACTCGGGCACGCCGAAGTACGCCCGGAAGTACAGCGACGCGGTGTCCAGCAGCAGCAGCGGTCGACGGTCCGTCATCGGTTCGTGGTCCTCACCCGGGCCACCGTAGAGGAGACCACCCCCACGGGAGCAGACCCCGCGTCACGCGGCGGGTGCCGGGGGTGCGGCGGCCGTCTGCTGCGGCGGCAGGCCGAGCCGCTCGCGGAACAGCCGGCGCTGCACGTACCAGCCGGTGCCGGCGACCGCGAGCCACACGACGAGCATCACGGTCTGCTCCCAGCCCTCGTCCGGGTGCGCGAGGAACCCGAGCCCCTCGGGCCACAGCGCCGCGACACCGGACAGGATGACGCTCGCGCCGCCCAGCGCGGTGCACCACAGCAGCGCGCGGCGCGCGTACTTCTCCGCGAGCAGCGCGCACGCGAACGCCGTGACGACGACGAGCACGATGCCGAGGAGCGCGCTCGTGCCCGGGTCCGCCAACGCGGACCACAGCTTCGCGCCGATCACGGCCCCCGCGACGAGCCCGACGACGAACGTCGCGAACCGGAAGACCAGCGACACCGTGAGCCACACGAGGACCGCGGAGCCCAGCCCCACCCACAGCGCGGTCCACGGGTCCGCGTCGAACGCGTCCGCGACCAGGTACCCGATCGCGAACCCCGCCGCGAGCAGCGCGAGGTTGACCGAGCGCACGCCGTAGAAGCACAGCAGGACGCCGACGAGCAGCACCACCAGGGCCGTGGTCACGTCGCCCACGCTAGACCCGCAGCTCACGCCCGGCACGACGGAAGGCCGGCCGGTGCTGGTGCGCACCGACCGGCCTCACGTCCCTGCCCGTCCCGGGGACGTACCCACCCGGTCCGGACGACGAGCACGTGTCCCTCGGACTCCTAGCGCGTGAGGTCGAGCTGGTCGTCCGCGACGGCGATCACGCTCCACGTGGCGCCCGAGCCGTCGGACAGCTCGTACGCCGGGACGAGCACCGAGGCGCCGTCCTCGAGCACCTGCAGCGCCACACCGAGCCGCGCGTCCGTGATCGCGACCTGCGTGACGGGCCACGCGATCGGGTCGCCCGCGCGCGGCGTCGCCGGCACGGTCGGCTCGTCGGCCGTCGCCGCCTCGGTGTCGAGCTTGTTCTCGAGCACCGCGCCCCCGCGGGCCGAGGCCGCGAGCGGCCACACCCCACCCCAGCCGCCCGCGAAGCGCGGGTCGTTGAGCCGCTCGACCGCGTCGGCCGCGCTGACCACGTCGTAGTCGCCGAGCTCGACGACCGGCGCGAGCGGGCCGTACGCCGACTGCACGCCGTCCGCCATGACCGTGAAGTTCCACACGGCCTGGGTCGCCTGGCCGTCGACGACGAGCGTCGCGAGCACGTTGGTGCCCGCACCCTGGTCGGTCGTCACGTCGAACGTGAAGTCGTCCGCGTCGAGGCCGAGATCGTCGAGCGTGGCCTCGGCGGCCGCGGTCGCGTCCTTCGCCGACGGGCCGTCCTGCGCGCAGTCCGCGCCGCCCGTGGACCCGGGCTCGGCCGCACCCTCCGGGACGTCGCCGTTCGGCTTGTCGGGCATCGAGATCTGCTCGCAGCCCCACGGGTCACGCGTCGGGTCGTAGTAGGCGATGCTCGCCAGGCCGTCGGCGCTCAGGCTCACGGTGGGCGCCGAGCCGTCGAGCGCGCCGATCGTCAGGCCGTACTCGTCGCTCAGCTCACCGGAGACGCCGAACACCTTCGCGGCCGCGCGCAGCGTCGCCTCGGAGTACACCGACGCGGCGTCGAACGCCCACGCGGCGTGCTCGCCGGTCGCGTCCGACAGGCCCTCGCCGTGGAACACCTGCCGCCCGCCGTAGCCCCACGCGGGCATCATCCGATCGTCCCCGCCCTGGAGCTCGGCGGGCACCTGCAGCGAACCTACGCTCGAGGGCCCCTCCGCAGGGTGCGCCGGATCCATGGCCCCGTCGACCTCCTCGCTCGCGCCCGCCGCCGACGAGTCCAGCGAGATCGCCGCCGCGACCTGCGGCGAGCCGCCCTGCGCACCGATCGCGTAGCCGCCGCCACCGACGGCCGCGAACGCGGCGACCGCCGCCGCGGCCCCCACCCAGCGGGTGCGGCGCAGGCGTCGGGCGCGCGCCGCGGCGAGCTCGTCATGCTGCTCGTCGTGCTGCTCGTCGGGCTGCTCGTCATGCTCCGGCATCCGCACGCCCGTGCTCGCGGCGAGCGCCGCGTGCAGGCGTCCCGTGTCGAGCGTCGCGCCCGCCGCGGGGTCCGCCGCCGTGACGCGGCGCAGCGCGTCGTCGACGAGCGCGGGGTCGACCGGACGGTCGTCGTCGTGCGTGCTCACGGCTCCTCCAAAGGGTCCTGCGCGTCGTGCCGGACGCGCGTCCTGCCCCCTCTGTGTGCGGGGCGCGTCGCGTCTTGCACGACGAGCGCGGCGCACCGTCCCCAGCTCGTCCTCGGCTCAGTCCTGGTCGTCCGACGAGGCCGCCCACGCCGCGGCGAGCCGCGAGCGGGCACGGCTGAGTGCGGCGTCCGCACCGCCCCGGCCGATCCCGAGCACGTCCGCGAGCGCCTGACCCGTCAGGCCCTCCCACGCGTTGAGCAGGACGATCTTGCGGTCGCGCGGGCTGAGCGCCGCGAGCGCGGTGCGCACCTGCTCGTCGTGCACGGCGCGCAGCGCGGGGTCGTCGTCGTCGACCGTCTCCGGCAGGTGCTCGACCGGCACGGGCCGGCCCTTGCGCCGGTGGTTGGCCAGCACGTACCCCGCGGTCCGGTAGAGCCAGGGCAGCTCGGCACCCTCGGGGACGTCGGCGCGGCGGCGCCACGCGATCGTCAGCACGTCGGCCGTGAGGTCGTCGGCATCCTGGCCCGCGCGGCGCACGAGGAACCGGAACACGTCGCGCTGGTGCGCACGCACGAGCGCGGTGTACCAGTCGGCGCCGCGGTCCGGGCGCGTCGCGTCGTCGGGCGCGTCGGTCGAGAGCTCGTCGGCGTGCGCGTCGTCGGCGTGCGCGTCGTCGGCCGCCTCGTCGCGCTCGTCGTGGTCGTCGTCGGTCACGTCGTCACGCTCGTCGTCGGGCGCGTCGTCGCAGGCCTCGTCGCGCGGCAGCAGGCGCAGCGCGACGGGGCTCGTCCTCTCGGGCACGTCGGCCAGGGCGGCCAGCTCGTCGCGTGACACGGGCACCTCGTCTCGTCAGTCCTCGACCGGCAGTGCGGGGCGCGCGACGGCACACCCTGCACCCCTCCATGTCGCGAGACCGAGGCTTCTTGCACACCTCGCCGCAGACTCCTCGTCCGGCCGCACGCCCGACGACGCGCACGGCCGCCGGTCAGAGACCGTCGGCGACGATCGCGGTCGCGCGCAGCCACGCGTCACGCGTCGCGGGACGCAGCGACTCGTACGCGATCGGCCCGCCGGACACGAGCGACGGGTCGTACGGGACCTCCACGACCGCGCGCGTCAGCGCCCCGAAGTGGCTGCGCAGCCGCTTGCGCAGGTCCTTGTCGATCTTGCGGTCCGGCGCGGACAGGATCGTCACCGCGCGGCGCACCGCGTCGTCGTTGCCCGTCGCACGCAGCGCGTCGAGCGCCCACGCGGCGGACTGCGCGGTGTCCTCGCGGATCGTCGAGACGACGACCACCTGGTCGGCCGCGTCGATCGCCGCCTGCCAGTTCGACGCCCGCATGTTGTTGCCCGTGTCGATCACCAGCACGCGGTAGAACCGCGACAGGACCCGGTGCAGCGCGGCGAACGACGCCGCGTCCATCGACGACGCCGACCCGGCGCTCTCGTCGGACGCGAGCACGTCGAACTGCTCGTCCGTCTGCGTGCGCACGTACCCGTCGAGGTCGCCCACCCGGACCGTCGCCGCACCACCGAGGGACGGCAGCGCCTGCAGCAGGTCGACCGCGGTGTGCTGGTGGTCGGTGTGCGCCGAGCGCCAGCCGAGCGTGCCGCGGGTCTCGTTGTTGTCCCACGCGAGCGTGTAGCCGCCGCGCTGCAGGCCGAACGTCGCGGCGAGCAGCATGGTCGCGGTCGTCTTGTGGGCGCCGCCCTTGGGGTTGAGCACGACGACCGTGCGCGGGCCGTCGAACGTGCGCCGCACCGCGGCGGTCTGCACGCGGCGCTGCTGCTCCGCGCGCCCCGGGCCGAGCTTGACGCCACCGAACGTCGCGCGCCGCAGGCCGGCGCGCCAGCCCTGCTCCGCGGGACCCGTCGAGGCCTGGTGCCGCTTGGCGAGCAGGTCGTCGAGCGTGGGCAGCGTCGCGGAGGTGCGCTCGGCCTCGCGCGGCGGCGTGTCGACGCTCGTCGCGCCCGCGGCGGAGGCTGCCGGGCTCGCCGGGTCCGCGCTCGTCGAGCCTGCGCTCGTCGAGGACCCTGCGCCCGTCGGGGACCCTGCGCTCGTCGGGAACCCGGTGCTCGTCGGGGAGGCTGCGCTCGTCGAGGACCCTGCGCTCGGCGACGGCGCGCCGGTGGTGGTCGTGGCGGCACCCGGGAGGGACGCGGCCGCGGCGGGCCCGGCGAGCTCGGCGTCGAGCGCGCTCGCACCGGATCCCGGAACCGCAGCCGGCGCGGGGACCTCGACTCCGTCGGCGGCCGCGAGCGCGGCCTCGGCGACCGTGGCGGCCTCCGCGGTCGCGGCACCCGCCGCGTCGTTCGCCGGAGCCTCGTCCACCAGGCCGTCCGGGTGGATCAGCAGCGACCACATGCCGTCGGGGTCGCGGACCTGGACGGGGACGGGCGCACCCACCTCACCGGCGATCGCGGCGATCCGCTCGGTGATCGCCGCGCCCGCCTCCTGGAGGTTGGCCATGCGGATGCGCTCGATCACCCCGTCGACCGAGATCTGCCCGGTGCCGTCGTCCCGCACCTCCGCGGTGACCTGCGGCAGCCGCGCGATCCGGGTGGTGCTGTCGGTGTCGCTCATCGGTGGTCCCTCCTCGTCGGCCCCCCGCTGGCGAAACTACGCGAATGTCCGGTTCCGCGCGCGCGCCGGAGCAGGCGAAAACCTCGCGCGACCTGCGGGGGATGGCCCCGATCCTCCCATGAGGATGCCTCGGGCACCGATCGGCCGCCGTCGAGCCGACCCGCTGCGGCACGCCGTCCGAGGGTCAGGAGTCGTCGACCTCGAACCAGACGACGGTCCGGCCGGGCTCGTGCGTGGTGCCCCACGCGGACGACAGCGCGTCGACGATCGCCAGGCCACGCCCGTTGGGCGCGGTCGGCTCGGTGCGGCGCAGGTGGGGTGTGCCGCCGCCGTGGTCCGTGACCTCGACGTGCAGGACGCCGGCGGTCACGGTCACGCGCACCACCACGTCGCTGTCGTGCGGACCGTGCACCACGGTGTTCGCGACGACCTCTCCCGTCAGCAGCTCCGCGACCTGGTTCGCGGCGCCGCCGATGCCCGCGTCCGCCGCGATCTGCATGACCCAGTGCCGCGCGGTCCGGGGCGCCGAGGGGGTCGCCGTGAGCACGAGCTCGTCGTGTACCTCGGGCGCGCGCAGACGCACGCTCGCCGCGCTCCGGATGTCCCTCACCTCGCCCACGCCAACAGGGTGCACGACGATCCGCGGTTCCGCCGGTCGAACGTCCCGATCGTGGACACGCGGGATCCCGGACGCGGGGGTCTGCGTGGTGGGCACGCGGGCATCGTGCCATCACCGAGTGACGCGCGTCACCTGGGACACCTAGGTTGTGGACATGCCGTCCAAGACTCCCGCGACCGAGATCGACGTCCGTGGCCGGACCGTGCGCGTGTCGAGCCCGGACCGGATCTACTTCCCGGCGCGCGGGCTGACGAAGCTCGACGTCGTGCAGTACTTCGTCCAGGTCGGGGACGGGATCCTCGGCGCGCTGCTCGACCGTCCGACGACGCTCGAGCGCTGGCCCAAGGGCGTGTTCGAGGGTGCGAAGCTCGCGACGCGCGCGGACTCGTCGGGCGACGCGTTCTACCAGAAGCGCGTCCCGGCGGGCGCGCCCGACTACGTGCGCACCGCCCGGATCGCGTTCCCGTCGGGCCGTACGGCCGACGAGGTGGCGCCCGGCGAGCTCGCCGTCGTCGCGTGGGCCGCGAACCTCGGCACGCTCACGTTCCACCCGTGGCCCGTCACGTCGCAGGACGTCGAGCGTCCCGACCAGCTGCGCATCGACCTCGACCCGCAGCCCGGCACCGACTTCTCCGACGCGGCGCGCGTCGCCCCGCACGTGCGCGAGCTGCTCGCCGAGCACGGCCTCGAGGGCTGGCCCAAGACGTCCGGCGGGCGCGGCATCCACGTGTTCGTGCCGATCGAGCCGCGCTGGACGTTCGTCGAGGCCCGCCGCGCGACGATCGCGTTCGGCCGCGAGCTGGAACGCCGCCTGCCCGGCGAGGTCACGATGAAGTGGTGGAAGGAGGAGCGCGGCGCCAAGATCTTCGTCGACTACAACCAGATGGCCCGCGACCGCACGATCGCGTCGGCGTACTCGGTGCGCACGAACGCGCGCGCCACGGTCTCGGCGCCGCTCACCTGGGACGAGGTCGCGGACGTGCACCCCGACGACTTCGACGTGACGACGATGCCCGCGCGGTTCGCCGCCGTGGGCGACCTGTTCGCGCCCCTCGCGGCGCACGCCCCCGGGCGGTTCTCGATCGACTCGCTGCTCGAGCTCGCGCAGCGCCAGGAGCACGACGAGGGGCACGGGGACCTGCCGTACCCGCCGGAGTACCCGAAGATGCCCGGCGAGCCGCCGCGCGTGCAGCCGTCCCGCGCGCGCAAGCCGGCGAGCGAGGCCGACGACGAGGGCTGAGGCTCAGCCCACGTACTCGAAGTGCCAGTACTCGGGGTTGCTCCCGCCCTGGCGCGCCCACGACGGCTGCACCCAGCCGAACGACGGCCCCGTGCCCACGAGCCACGTGTGCTGCGGTGTGCCGTACCCGTACTCGCACGGCAGCTCGGGTACGTCGAGTGCGTACCCCGTGCCGTGCTTCGACGTCCCGGGCCGGGCCGCGATCGAGCCGAGCGCCTCGCGCATCGCGACCTGCGTCGCGTAGTCCCGGTACGTGAGGTCCAGGTCGAGGTCGTGCCCGAACTCCGCGCGGAACGCGACGTTGAGCCGCTCGAGGGCCGCGGTCGCCTCGGTGCGCAGGTAGTACCGCGTGCCCTTCGGGTCCACGCCCCAGGACGTGGCCGCGAGCATCGACCCCGGCAGCCTGCCGTTGGAGCCGTCGCCGCCCTTCGTCGGCGGCGACGTGTAGAACGGCGGGCCGTCGTACGTGGTGCGGCACCGGTCGTCGTCGGACCCGCCGGGGTCGCGGCCGGCCGGTGGTGGCGCGGGCGTGCGGGCGGCCTCGCGGGCCCGCGCCTCGCGCTCGGCCACCCACTCCTCGTGGGACGCGGCGACCGCGGCGCGGGCTGCGACGACCTCGGCCGCGAGCGTGCGCAGCGCGGCGACCGACCCGCCCTCTCCCGCCGGCCCGCCCCCGCCCGCCGAGCCGCCCTCGCCCGCCTCCGCGTCCTGCGGCGTGGACTCGAGCGCGTGCTTGGCGCGCTGCAGCACCTGCGCGAGCGCGTCGCGCACCGCGTCGTCGGCCACCTCGCCGTCGGTCGCGTCGAGCGTCGCACCGCCGTCCTCGACCGCGGCGAGCAGCGCGGACCGGGCCTCCTGCCGGGTCGTCGCCGCGAGCGAGGCCGACGCGCGTGCGGCCGCCACCTCGCGCGCGGCCGCGTCGTCGGCGAGCGCCTGCGCCGCGACGCTCGCGGACGCGCTCGCCTGCGCGTCCGCCGCGGCCGCGTCCCGGCGCCCGTCCAGCACGCCGACCCCGACGGCGGCACCGGCGAGGACGCACAGCACGACGGCGCCCGCCACCGCCACCCGGCGGGCCGTGCGTCGGGCCGTGCGGTGGGCCGTGCGGCGTGAGGTCCCGGAGGCCATCGGGCGAGTGTGCCGGGTGGAGGAACCGGACGCAACGCACGGACCACCCGGCCCGTGCGACCCGTCCGGGTGCAACTCGCGCACATCGGCCCCGGTCCGCTCAAGCGGCACAGGTCGCACGCCGATGGCATCGGCATGACCGAAGCCTCCGCCATCCCCGCGGCGGGTGCTGCCGCGCTCGCCGCCGCCGGGATGCGGGAGCTCACCGCCGACGAGCGCGGACACCTCGACCGGCTGCGCGGCCACCTCGCCGCGAGCGGCGCGCCCGTCGCGACGGTCGAGGGCCTCGGTGACCTGCTGCAGGCCGCGCACGCGGCGTGGGTCACGACGCCCGCGGGGCAGCGGCCCGACCCGAGCCCGATGATCACGTCCATCGCGGTCGGCGTGGGCGACCTCATCCGTGCGTCCGCGCCCGCCGCGCGGTGGGTCCTGCACGTCGACGGGCCGTCGGCCTCGCCCGCGCTGCTGTCCACCGACGGGTCGGCCGCGGTGGTCCCGTTCGCCGACGTCCGGCGCCGCTGGGCCGACGGCGCCGCGCGCGCCGACGAGCGCGCGGCGGGCGGTCACGGGCCCACCGACCCGGCCCAGCCCGACCCGACCGAGGTCGAGGGCGACGCCGCGTGGCTCGAGCGCTACGTGAGCGCCGCCGCCTCGCACCTCGCCGCGGCCGAGGCCGCGCCCGCCGCCCCCGAGCCGCACGAGCCCGCCGTCGACGTGCAGGACCACGTGCGAGACCACGTCCCCGCGCCGCGCCCGCCCGTCCCCGACGAGCACGCATGGGAGCCCGAGCACGCGTACGCCGCCCCGGACCACCCCGTCGAGCCGGCGCCCGACACCGCCCCGCGCGGACGCCGCGCGACCCACGCCCGCGGCGCGGCCGAGCTCCCCGACGAACCCGTCGTGCGCTACCGCACGCCCGGCGAGCTGCCGTACGTGCCGTCCGTCGACGCCCAGAACCTCGCGCTGCGCGCGCTCGACCGCGGCCTCACGCACGCGATCTCCGACGGGCCCGCGCCGTTCGCGCTGCGCGACGACGGCACCAACGTGCACGTCAAGTGGTTCCACGCCGACAACGACGAGGCCCTCGGCCTCGCGGAGCGGTGGGTCGCGGACGGCATCGGGCTGCGCGCCGCGATCGGCTGGGTCGTCCCGCTCGACGACGACGCCGCGGCGCACCTGCCCGGGCTCGGCGCCGTCCCGCCGGACGACACCGCGGCGTCGCTCGGCGCCGACCACGCGGTCGTCGTGCTCGCGTCCGACTCGCGCATGCCCGGCATGGTCGTGGCCCACCGCTTCTCCAGCGGCGCGCGCACGGGCGCGGCGGGCTGCCCGATCGGCGAGCCCGTCGTCGTCGGCCCCTGCCCGACGGTCCTGTAGCGAGCGGCCGCCGGCCCCGCGTCAGGCGACCGCGAACTCGACCCACAGCGGGTAGTGGTCGCTCACGCGCCACGACACCTCGGTGCGCGACAGGCCAGGGAACACGTGCGGGAGGAAGTCGAACCCGCCCGCGCGGCGCGTGTACGTCAGCCCCTCGAGCAGCGACGCGCCCGTCGGCTCCGAGAACCACGCGACCTGGTCGTAGAAGTGCCGGTCGTTGTCGTCGTCGAAGATGGTGCGCGGCACCTGGTCCAGCTCGCTCGGCGCCCACAGACCCGTCGAGACGAACGCCTCGTACAGCGGGTTGCCCAGGCGGTCGAGGTTGAAGTCCCCGAGCACCAGCAGGTTCGAGCTCCAGTCGTCCTCACGGTCCGCCCACCGGCGCATCCACTGCGCGAACTGCTCGATCTCCACCACGCGCGCGGCGGGCGTCCCCCACAGCACGTGCACGGTCGTCAGGACGAACGACACCGGCTCCCGCGCGTCCTCCGCGGCCCGCACCCGCTCGAACCCCACCGCGTACGGGGTGCGCGCGAACTGGTCGGCGGCCCGCCCCGCGACCGGCGGGAGCACGATCTCCCCCACGAGCCCCGAGGGCTCGACTCGCGACGAGTCGTACAGGAACGCGAGCCGCTCCCCGTTGCCGGCGCTGCCCTCCGTGACGTCGGACGCGAGCACGCGCCACGTCGGCCCGAGCCGTGAGCGCAGGAACCGCAGCGCCCCGGTCGAGCGACGCACCCTCCTGCAGCGCCACGACGTCCAGCTGCTCGACGACCGCCGCGACCAGCGCGACCGCCGTCCAGTCCCGCTTGGGGGACGTGCGCGGTCCGGCGGCCCACGTGGGGCTCACGTCACCGAACGCGCGCAGGTTCCACGTGCCGATCAGCAGGTTGTCGTCCGTGCGGGGCGGGACCGCCGCCCGGACCTGCGCGCGCAGCGCCTCGACCTGCGCCACGACCTGGTCGGGCGTCGCCGGCGGACCCGTGGGCACGCTCACCCCTCCATGGCACCACCGCGCGGGTGGGCTCACCACCCCCGCAGCGGGCGAAGTCTCACGCCTGCGGCGCGCGCCCCTCGTCCGCCGTCGCCTCCGGCTGGGCGGGCGGCTCAGCGGGCGACTCGGCGGGCGGCGCGGCCGGCGGTTCGACTCGCGCCGCCACGGCCGCCGCGCGCACGCGCACGACGGTCGCGACGAGCCACACGACGCCGATCAGCGCGAACGGCCACGGGTAGCGAGGCGCCGAGAACACGGCGGCGACACCGATGACCAGACCCGCGGCGAGCGCGGACAGCACCTGCCGGTCCCGCAGGACGCGACCGAGGACGGACCGAGGCTTCGAGGACATGCCGCCATTCTCCCCGCCCGGGCGCACGACGAAGCCGCCTGCTCCCGCTGGCGGCGCACGGGTGCGGCCAGCAGTGCGTCCTGCTGGTCGACGGTCAGGGCGGGGCGCGTGCTGGACGTCGCCGCACCTCCTGAGGGTCAGGACATGACGAGGCGTGGTGCGAGGTCGCCGACCCTGCGACCGAGCTCGGCGACGGCGAGGTCGAACGCGTCGTCGGTGCCGGCGGGCACCGGGTCGGGGATGGACCAGTGGACGTCGGCGGTCAGGCCGACCTCTTCGTGGGCGCGGTCGCACACGGTGATGACGAGGTCGTCCTCGCGTCGCACGGAGTCGAGGTGCTGGGGGTGCTGGTCGCGCAGGTCGAGGTCGTGACGACCGGCGGCCGCGACCGCGCCAGGGGCGATGGCGGAGGCCGGGTGCGTGCCGGCGGAGACGGCGGGGATGGTGCTCGCGCGACGCCAGAGGGCGACGGCGAGGTGGGAGCGGGCGGAGTTCGCGGTGCAGATGAACAGCACGCGCGGCGGCTTGGGGAGCGCGGTGGTGAACGGTCCGAGCTCGGTCGACAGGAGCCGCAGGTAGGTGCGGCGCCGGTCGCCCTCGGAGCGGGTGCGCTCGACCAGGCCGTGCTCGACGAGGACGTTGACGTGGTGCGCGAGCAGGTTCGAGGGCATGGACAGCTCGGCGGCGAGCTCCGACGGAGAGGCGTCGCCGCGGGAGAGCAGGTCGACGACGGCGAGACGTCCGGGGTCCGACAGGGCCCCGTGCAACGCGGCTCGGCGCTCGACCTGACGCATCCACTCAGTGTTCATTGAGTCAATCTTGACTGAGTGGCACGCCGCCGGTCAACATGTCGGCGTGACCTCTTCCGAACGGCCGTCGGCCCCACCCTCGCTCGGCCGACGCCTCACCGCCGAAGGCGGTCCTGGCGCGATGATCAACGTGCTGTTCGTGTGCGTGCACAACGCCGGCCGCTCCCAGCTCGCCGCCGGGCTCGCCGAGGCCATCGGCGGCGGTCGCCTGAGCGTCGCCTCGGCCGGCACGGAGCCCGAGGACCACGTGAGCGACGTCGTCATCGGTTCGCTCGCCGAGGTCGGCGTCGACTGGACCGGCCGCACCCCGACGCGCCTGACACGCCAGGCCGTCGAGGCCGCCGACGTCGTCGTCGCACTCAAGCCCTCCCTCGTCCTGCCGCAGGTCGACGGCGTCCGCTACGAGACCTGGCCGCTGCCCGACCCCGCAGGCTGGGACCTCGACGGCATCCGCCCCCTGCGCGAGCACCTGCGCGAGCGCATCGAGTCCCTGGCGTCGAGCTCGACACCCACCACACCCTGAAGGAGCACACCCGTGACCACGACCGACTCCCCCAGCGTCCTGTTCGTCTGCGTGCACAACGCCGGCCGCTCCCAGATGGCCGCGGGCTTCCTCACGGCACTGTCCGGCGGCGCCGTCGAGGTGCGCTCGGCCGGCTCGATGCCCGCCGACCAGGTCAACCCCGTCGCCGTCGCTGCGATGGCGGAGGTCGGCATCGACATCGCTGCCGAGCAGCCCAAGATCCTCACCGCCGACGCCGTGCAGTCCTCCGACGTCGTGGTCACCATGGGCTGCGGCGACGCCTGCCCCTACTTCCCCGGCGTCCGCTACGAGGACTGGAAGCTCGACGACCCGGCCGGCCAGGGTATCGAGGCCGTCCGCCCCATCCGTGACGAGATCCGCACGCGGGTCCTGGGCCTGCTGGACCAGCTCGGCGTCCGACCGGTCAGCGCATGACGAGCGTGCGCGACCTCGTCATCGTCGGATCGGGCAGGCCGGCGGCTCAGCCGGTCGCGGTCGAGCCGAGCACCGATGAGCTCGTCGCCAACGCCCTGAGGCCCTCGACATCGACCGGCTCGGCCGCCTGGAGCGCGATCACCGCGTGGCGAGGCGCGAGCATCTCGACCCGGTCGAGGTAAGGGCGCTCGGCCTGGGCGCGCCGGCGGAGCAGCGCGCTCCTCGGCCGGGCCGCAGCCAGCGACTGGTCGACCACCCACGCCCACGGATGGATCCCGGCCCGCTCGAGGTCCGCGGCCAGCTCCTCGGCCTCCAGCACCGGGGTCATCTCCGGAAGGGTCGCGACGATGACCCGGGTGTGGTCCCGGTTCTGCAACCGCATCAGGGGTGTGGTGTAGGAGACGCCCTCGGCCATGTGACGTGCGATCTCTCGGTGGTAGGACCCGGTCGCGTCCATCAGGAGCAGGGTGTGGCCGGTGGGCGCGGTATCCATCACGACGATGCGTCTGCTCGACTCGTGCACCACCCGGGAGAACGCCTCGAACACCGCGATCTCCTCGGTGCACGGGCTCATGAGGTCCTCGGCGAGCACAGCGCGCCCGGCGTCGTCGAGCCGCTTGCCCTTGGTGGACATCACGCGAGCGCGGTAGTCCGCCACGGCCTGCACAGGGTCGATCCGTGAGACGCGCAGGCCCGGGACCTCGGCGAGCGCGGGGTCGATGCGCCCCGCCGGGTCCGTCGTCGTGAGATGGACGTCCAGACCTCGGTCCGCGAGGGCCACGGCGATCGCGGCGGCGACGGTGGTCTTGCCGACCCCGCCCTTCCCCATCGTCATGACGAGCCCCGTGCCGGTGGCGGCGAGCTCGTCGACCAGCCTGTCGAGACCCGGCGCCGCGACGTCCTCCAGGTCGGACGTCTCGTCCGCCGACCCCTGGGGTGCGTCGTCCAGCAGCGCGCGCAGCGCGTCGAGCCCCGTCGCGTTCACGGGCTTGAGGCTCACCTCGTCGCGCCGGATCGACCTGAGACCGGCGGGCATCTCGGCCAGTGCCGCCTGCTCGCGCTCGCGGATCGCCGCACCGAGCGCGTCGTCGGCCGCATCGACGGGAAGGACGGCGTTGATCACCAGCGCCGCGGGCGCGATGCCGATCGCGGCGAGCTCCTCTGCCGCGCGGGCGACCTCGGCCAGGCTCGACGGCTGCGGGCGAGCCACGAGCACCAGTGCGGTCCGCGTCGGGTCCGTCAGCGCCTCCACCGCGCCCGCGTACACCGCGCGCGCCTGGTCCAGGCCGGACAGCGGACCGAGGCACGAGGCGTCGCCCTTGCCACCGTCGAGGAACGTCGTCCAGTCACCGGGCAGCTGCAGCAGCCGCAAGGTGTGACCGGTGGGCGCGGTGTCGAAGATGACGTGGTCGTAGGCGGCCGTCGTCTCGGGGTCTGCGAGCAGCGACGTGAACTCGTTGAACGAGGCGACCTCCGTCGTGCACGAGCCGGACAGCTGCTCGGTGATCTCGGCGATCTCCTTGGCCGGCAGGAGATCCCGCACCGGGCCGATGATGCGCTCGCGGTAGGCCTCCGCCGCCTGAGCCGGGTCGATCTCCAGCGCATCGAGGCCGCGCACGGCGGGGACCGGCGTGATGCGGTTGCCGATCGTGATGCCGAAGACCTGTCCGACGTTGGACGCGGGGTCGGTCGAGACCAGCAGGACCCGCCGCCCACGGTCAGCAAGCCGGACAGCAGAGGCGCACGCCAGCGACGTCTTGCCGACGCCACCCTTGCCGGTGAGCAGCAGGACGCGGGCAGGGTCGTCGAGGTAGCGCATCACGCCCCCTCAGCAGCAGGAGGACGACGAGCCGCCGCAGCAGGTGCCACCGCCGGCGGAGGTCACGGCGGTCAGCGGGAGCTCGCCGCCCGGCTCGAGGCCCGCGTACCGCACGAGCTCGGCTCGCGTCGGGTAGCGCCCCGTCAGCACGATCGCGCCGTCGACCACGACGACGGGCAGGCCGTCGGAACCGGACACGCGCAGGAACTCACGGACCGGCTCCACCTGGGAGAACGCCGCCGGGTCGTTGGCGAGGTTGTGGCGAGCGGCATCGGCGCCCCGCGTGACCACGTGGTCGAGGTCAGCCGTGAACGCGAGGAGGGACTCGCTCGGGTCAGGACCGCAGACGCCGGTGTTGCAGCACAGGGCAGGTTCGAAGACGCGGATGGACGGCATGACCAGATCCTTCGACGAGAGTGACGTGACCCCTCGAACGTATCGACGCATCGACAAACGTCGAAGCGACCAAGGTCCCGCCGTCGCCGCCGGCGGCTCTCAGCGCCGGCCGAGGACCGCGTCTGCTGACGCACCGAGAAGCTCACGCGCGCCGGGCGCCACCGCGAAGTGCGCCCACCTCCCCTGCTGGCGTCGCGTGACAAGCCCCGCATCCGCGAGGATCTTCATGTGGTGCGAGACCGTCGGCTGCGACAGCCCGACAGGCTCGGTCAGGTCACACACGCAGGCGTCACCACCCGGCGCCGAGGCGATGATGGAGAGCAGGCGCACGCGCGCAGGATCGGCCAGCGCCTTGAAGGTCTTCGCCACCTCCGCCGCACGCGTGGGGTCGATCGCACCCACGGGGGCCTCGCACAGGCATGCGTCGGCGAGGTCGGTCGCCAGGGGATGCGTCGTGGTCACACCGCGATCGTGTCACATCGACCGACATCGAATCGGCGGTCGAACGTCTCGAGGTGCCGGCAACGGTCGACCGCCCCGCCCGCCCGCGAGACACGAAACCCGCGCCGTTCCAGCCTGAGATGGCTGGTCAGACGCGGGTTCCTGGTGGAGCCGCCTTGGGGAATCGAACCCCAGACCTTCTCATTACGAGTGAGACGCTCTGCCGACTGAGCTAAGGCGGCGCTGCCGGGACTGGTCAGGACCAGCCGGTCCGGCGAGCGCGCCCACTGTACCCGTAGGGGTGCCGGGTCTCCAAAGCGAGCCGTCGTCGGTCCGCCCGGGGCCCACCACCGGCCGTCGGCGCGTCAGCAGCGGGTGCCCTCCGCAGGGACCTCGCCGTCCAGCAGGTACGCGTCGACGTTCTCGGTGACGCAGTCGTTCGAGCGCCCGTACGCGGTGTGCCCCTCGCCCTCGTAGGTCAGCAGCACGCCCGAGTCGAGGATCGACGTGAGGGCCACGGCCTGCTCGTACGGCGTCGCGGGGTCGTTCGTCGTGCCGACGACGAGGATCGGCGCGGCGCCGGTCGCGGAGTAGTCGTCGAGCCCACCGACCTCGGGCACGGCCCACTGCGCGCACAGCACGCCGCCGTACGTGAACAGCGAGCCGACGGTCGGCGCCGCGGCGACGATGCGCTCGGCCTCAGCAGCCATCTCGTCCGGGTCTGCCGTGGGGCGTCCGTCGGCGCAGCCGATCGACCAGAACGCCTCGGTCTGGTTGGCGGAGTAGGTGCCGTCCGACGAGCGGTTGTAGTACGCGTCGGACAGCGTGAGCAGGACCGAGCCGTCGTCGTCCTGGATCGCGGCGCGCAGGCCGGACGTCAGGTAGCTCCAGTACGACTCGGAGTACAGCGTCACCGCGATGCCGGTGAACGCGAGCGCCTGCGTGAGGGGGCGGTCGTCGTCGCCCGTGTCGAGGGGTGCGGAGCGCGCCCGGTCGAGCAGGCGCCGGACCTGCTGCATGCCGTCGTCGACGCCGCCGCCGAGCGGGCACGACGCGCCCGCCTGGCAGTCCGTCACGTACGCGCGCAGCGCGTTCTCGAAGCCCACGGCCTGCTCGAGCGCCGACTGCTCGGGCGTGAGCGTCGGGTCGATCGCACCGTCGAGGACGAGGCGCCCGACGTTGCCGGGGAACAGCGCCGCGTACGTCGCGCCGAGCTGCGTGCCGTACGAGTAGCCCAGGTAGTGCAGGCGGTCGTCACCCAATGCGGCACGCAGCACGTCCAGGTCACGCGCCGCGCTCACGGTGTCCACGTGCCCGAGCAGCGGGCCCGTGCGCTCGAGGCACGCCTGCGAGAAGTCCGCGTAGCGGTCGATCGCGGCCTGCACGCCCTCCGGTGTCGAGTAGTCCGCGTCGAACGCGGTCAGCTCGTCCATCTGCGGGCCGTCGTAGCAGGCGATCGCGGGCTCGGAGTGCTGCACGCCGCGCGGGTCGAAGCCCACCAGGTCGTACCGCTCCTGCACGTCGTCGCTCACCGTGTCCCGCGCGCTCGCCAGGAAGTCCAGGCCGGACCCGCCGGGGCCGCCCGGGTTGAGCAGCAGCGAGCCGATGCGGTCGCCCGAGGCGCGGCTGCGCGCGAGCGCGAGGCTCGTGGTCTCGCCACCCGGGTCCGCGTAGTCCACCGGCACGACGGCGGTCGCGCACTCGCCCGCGTCGCAGTCCTCCCACTCGAGCCGCTGGGAGTAGAACCGCTCGAGGTCCGCGTCCGGCGCGCTCGACGCGTCCGGGGCGGAGGTCGCCGCGGAGCCGGCGGTGGTCTGGACGGACGACTGGTGCTTCGTCGTCGGCGAGCAGCCCGCGACGACGAGCGCCACGACGACGAGCACCCCCGTCAGGACGCCGCGGCGCGAGCCGGCGGCCGCGACCGGGGACCGGGACGAGGACCGGGACGAGGACCGGGACGAGGACCGGGACGAGGATCGGCGGGAGGTCGAGGAGCGGGAGCCGGCGCGAGCGGGACGAAGCACCCGCACACGGTAACCGCACCACCCCCGCCCGAGCGGCGCCCCACCCCCGGATGTGGACGGCCCGGCCCGTCGACGCGACGAGCGCGTGCGCGTCGCTCTCGTGCGGCTCAGGCCTGGGGGCGCAGCGCGATCGCCATGGCCTCGACGGCCAGGAGCGGGGCGACGTTGCCCTCGAGCCGCGTGCGGGCCGTCCCGATCGCGTCCATGCGGCGCAGCGTCTGCTCGGGCGTGGCGGCCGCGGCGAGCTCGCGCACGGTCTCGGCGTGGTCGAGGTTGACCAGCGACACGTCGGCGCCGAGCTGCACGACGAGCACGTCCCGGTAGAGCGACAGCAGGTCGAGCATCGCCCGGTCGAGGACGTCGCGCTGCGCGCGCGTGGCCCGGCGCTTCTGGTCCTCCTCGAGCTGGCGGACCTGACCGCGCACGGCGGGCGGGAGCGTCGCCGCGCCCTCGGCGCCGAGCGTGCGCAGCAGCGCGGCACGCTCGGCGGCGTCGCGCTCCTCGGTCGCGGCCTTCGCGTCGGCCTGCGCGGTCGCGACCAGGTCTCCCGCGGCCAGCACCGCGTCCCCCACGCCCCGGATGCGCGCGGCGATCTGCAGCACCTCGGCGCGCCGCCGCCGGGCCTCGGGGTCGCGCGCGAGCCGGCGCGCGATGCCCACGTGGCTCTGCGCCGCGCGCGCGGCGACCTCGGCCACCTGCGGGTCGATGCCGTCGCGGCGGACCAGCAGGTCCACCACGGCCGCCACGGGCGGCACGCGCAGCGCGACGGCCCGCGACCGCGAGCGCAGCGTGACGAGCACGTCCTGCGGGCTGGGGGCGCACAGCATCCAGACGGTGCGCGGCGCGGGCTCCTCGAGCGCCTTGAGCAGGACGTTCGACGTCTTCTCGACCAGCCGGTCGGCGTCCTCGACGAGGATCACGCGCCAGCGTCCCTCGGCGGGCGACCGCTGCGCGAGCTCGACGAGCGGGCGCACGGCGTCGATGAGGATGTTGACGCCCTCGGTCGCGACGACCTTCACGTCGGGGTGCGTGCCCGCCAGGACGGTGGTGCACGCGTGGCACCGCCCGCACCCGCCCTCGGTGCACTGCAGCGCGGCGGCGAACGCGCGGGCCAGGTTGGAGCGGCCCGAGCCGGGCGGGCCGGTGAACAGCCAGGCGTGCGTCATGGCCTGCGGGTCGACGACGGCGCGCTGCAGCTCCGTGATCGCGGGCTCCTGCCCGACGAGACCTTCCCAGACGCTCACGCGGCACCCCCTGCCGCGGGCTCGGCGGGCACGCCCAGCAGCGGTGCGACGCGCTCGCGCACCGCGCGGGCCAGCTCGTCGGGTGCGGTGGTCGCGTCGAGGACGAGGAACCGGGCGGGGTCGGCCGCGGCACGCTCGAGGAACGCCTGGCGGGTGCGTCGGTGGAACTCGTCGCCCGCGCTCTCGAGCCGGTCGGGGCTGCCGGTGAGGCGCGAGCGGCCGAGCACCGGGTCGACGTCGAGGAGCACCGTCACGGCGGGCAGCAGCCCGCCCGTCGCCCACAGCGAGAGCCGCTCGACCTCGTCGACACCCAGGTCCCGGCCGTGCCCCTGGTAGGCGACCGACGAGTCGAGGTACCGGTCGGTGACGACGAGCGCGCCGCGCGCGAGCGCGGGCCGCACGAGCGAGGCGACGTGGTGCGCACGGTCGGTCGCGTACAGCAGGGCCTCGGTGCGCGCGTCGACGTGGTCGCCGTGCAGCACCGCGTCCCGCAGGAGCCGGCCGAGCTCGGTGCCGCCGGGCTCGCGCGTGAGCACGACCTCGCGGCCGAGGCCGCGCGCCCAGTCCCCGAGCAGGCGCGCCTGGGTGGACTTGCCCGCACCGTCGCCGCCCTCGAGGGACACGAACACGCCGGGCAGCGGCGCGTCCGGCCCGGGGGGAGGCGCGGGCAGGCTCGTCGGACCGGCGGGCGATGTCACGGCGTCAGGCTAGCCGCCCGCGCCCACATCACCGCCCCCGCGGGTGCGGGGCCACGGGTCACTCCCCCGGGTACGCGAGGCCGATCTGCCGGCGCACCTCGTCGAGCGTGCGCAGCACCTCGACCGTGCCCTGCCAGGTCATGCGCGGGCTCTGCGTCTCGCCGTCGGCGATGCGCCGGGCGACCTCGGCGGCCTCGTACTGCAGGCCCTTGGTGCCGGGCTGCTCGAACGTCCACACGCGCCCGTCGTTGCGCGTGACGCGGAACGACGAGGGCCCGTAGAACGGCCCGGCGACCTCGATGTACCCCTCGGTGCCGGAGACGAGCGCGACGGTGGGCGTGCGGGCCCACAGGGTCGTCGAGAGCGTCGCCTGCGTGCGCTCGCCGTACGCGAGGACCACCGAGACGTGCCCGTCGACGCCGGTCGAGGTGAGCTGGCCGACGGCGTGCACGGAGTCGGGGACGCCCAGCAGGTCGTGCGCGAACGAGACCGGGTAGACGCCCAGGTCGAGCAGCGCGCCGCCGGCGAGCTCGGGGGCGTACAGGCGCGAGGCCGGGTCGAACGCCATGTGCTGGCCGTGGTCGGCGGTCACGTTGACCACGTCGCCGATCTCACCGGCATCGATGACCTGGTGCAGCGCCGCGACGTGCGGCAGGAACCGGGTCCACATGGCCTCCATGACGAACACGCCCGCATCGCGTGCGGCGTCGAAGACCTGCTGCGCCTCGTCGGCGTTGCGCGTGAACGCCTTCTCGACGAGGACATGCTTGCCCGCGCGGATCGCGAGCAGCGCGTGCTCGAGGTGCTCGGAGTGGGGCGTGGCGACGTAGACGACGTCGACCTGCGGGTCCTCGACGAGCGCCTCGTACCCGAGGTGCGTGGTGGGGATGCCGTGCGCGGTGGCGAACCGCTCGGCGCGGTCCCGGTGCCGCGAGCCGACCGCGACGACCTGCGCGCGCGTCTGGCTGCCGACGGCGTCGGCGAACGTGCCGGCGATGCGGCCGGCGCCGAGGATCCCCCAGCGGACGGGCGGGGCGGTGCGGGGGTCGGGAGTGCGAGCCATGGCGTCAACCTAGCGTGTGGACCGTTTTGGTCGGGCTCGTGCACTTTCTTTGCTCGCTTGACTTAGTTAGTCTCGGTCGCCATCGGCCCGACGGTGGGCCGTGCGGTCGCCCGGCGCGCCCGCCGGGTCGTTCGACGGAGAACGCGATGCCCACCTCAGCAGCCACCCGCCCCGCCCGCCGAGCGGTCGCGCTCGTCGCCGCCGCGGCCCTGACCCTCACCGGCCTGACGGCGGCGGCCGGCAGCGCGCACGCCGCCGACGACCCCGCGCCCGGCTCGGGCGGCACCGTCGCGATCGCGGACACCGACGCCACCGCGCAGACCCGCTCCCTGATGCGCTACCTGCGCGACCAGGAGTCCGGCGGCATCCTGTTCGGCCAGCAGCACGCGACCGACGAGGCCGTCTCGTCGTCGGTCACGGGTCCCGACGGCAAGCCGCTGAGGTCCGACGTGCACGACGTGACGGGCGACCTGCCGGGCATCTTCGGCTTCGACACGCTCGCGCTCAAGGGCGACGAGAAGCCCGGCTCGCACGACAGGACCGACGAGGAGAACGCGCTCGCGCTCGCCGCGGAGATGGTCCGCGCCGACGACCTGGGCGCACTCGTCACGCTCTCCGCGCACATGCCGAACTTCGTGACGGGCGGCTCGTTCTACGACACCGAGGGCCGCGTCGTCAGCCACATCCTCCCGGGCGGCGACACCAACGCCGAGTACCGCGACTACCTCGACCTGGTCGCGCTCGCGGCGCAGAGCGCGCAGCGGTCCGACGGGTCCCTCGTGCCGATCGTCTTCCGGCCGTTCCACGAGAACACCGGCTCGTGGTTCTGGTGGGGCGCCGCGCACGCGAGCGTCGGCGAGTACAAGGAGATCTTCCGGTACACGGTCGAGTACCTGCGCGACGTCAAGGGCGTGCACAACCTGCTCTACGCGTTCTCCCCCAACGGCACGTTCGACGGCGACGCCGCGCGCTACCTGGAGACGTACCCCGGCGACCAGTGGGTCGACGTGCTCGGGTACGACAACTACGAGAACTCCGACGCCGCCGACGACTCGACCGCGTGGGTCGCGGCCGTCGTCGACGACCTCGAGATGGTGGTCGACCTGGCCGCCGAGCGCGGCAAGGTCCCCGCGTTCACCGAGTTCGGCCGCAACGGCGACCGCACCATCAAGCCCAGCGGCAACAAGTCGCTGCACTACTTCACCGAGCTGCTCGACGGCCTGAGCGCCAGCCCCACCGCGAGCCGGGTCGCGTGGATGCTCACGTGGGCGAACTTCGGCTCGGGCCAGATCTACGTCCCGTACGCGGGCCACGAGATGGCGGCGGACTTCCAGGCGCTGTACGACGACGACGCGTCGGTGTTCGCGAGCCAGACGGGCGACCCGTACGCGCTCACGGCCACCGCGGGGGCGCAGGAGCCCGCGCTGCGGGTCGTCACCCCGGCCGACGGCACGCGCGTCACCACCGCGACGACGACCGTGCGCGCCAAGGTGACCGCCGCGCCCGGCGTCGACACCGTGACGTTCACGGCCGCGGGCTACGAGCCGCTCGAGCTCGCGCCCGACGACGACGGCTACTGGTCGGCCACCTGGGAGGTCGGCGAGGACGCCCTGACGAACCGCACCGTCCCGGCGGGGGTCACCGCGACGGGTGGCGGTCACGACCTGTCGGCCGACGTGTCGCTCATCCTCGGCTCGGCGCCCGTGCTGCCCGTCGGCACGGTCGACGACTTCGAGGGGTACGGCGACGACGTCGCGCTGCGCGCGGCGTACACGACCGCCAACGCGACCTCGTCGGCCATCGCGCTCGCCGACCACGGCGACGGCCAGGCGGTGCGCCTGTCGTACGACTTCCCCGCCTCGCGCACGGGCTACCTGGGCTTCGGGAAGTCGTACGCGCCCACGCAGAACTGGTCCGGCTTCGGGCAGCTCGACCTGTGGGTCGACCCGGACGCGTCCGGTCACAAGCTCGTCGTCCAGGTCCAGGCGGGCGGCGTCACGTTCGAGGCGTACCCGTCGCTCGCGGGCGACGAGCCGTACGTCGCCTCGATCCCGTGGACCGAGTTCACCGTCGCGCCGTGGGACACCGCGAACCTCGGGCAGACCCTCACCTGGGAGCGGCTCGCGAAGGTCTCCCAGTTCTTCGTCTACCTGAACGACGCCGGGGGCGACGCGCCGCTCACGGGCTCGGTCCTGCTCGACGACATCGCGGCGTCCGGCGAGGGCGAGTACGTCGACCCCGAGCCGTCGGCCGAGCCGATCCTCGTGGACGACTTCGAGTCCTACGCCGACGAGGCCGCGTTCGACGCCGCGTGGGGCAACCGCGCCAAGACCGACCTCGTCAGCCTGTCGACGGACGCCGGCGAGGGCGCGCAGGCGCTCGCGTTCACCTACGACCACGCGGACGGCGCGTGGCAGGACGTCGCGCGCTGGCTCGGCGGGCAGGACTGGTCCGGCCGGGACGCGCTGTCGCTGCGGGTCAAGGGCGACGGCACGGGCAACCAGCTCGCCGTCCAGCTCGGCCTGGGCGGCGGGACGTACTACCTCGCGCAGGTCCCGCTGACCGACACGTCGTGGCACGTCGTCGAGATCCCGTTCTCGTCGTTCGCACCGTCCTGGCCGCAGGACCTCACCACACCGATCTCCGACGAGGCGCTGGGCGTGGTGAACGAGCTCGTGCTCGCGTCGAGCTCGCAGAGCGGGTCCGGCGCGTTCGGGGTGGACGAGATCCGCGTCGTGGGCGGTGACGCCGAGCCGGAGGTGCCGGACGGCACGCCCGAGGTACTGGACCGGTTCGACCAGTACGGCGCCACCGCGGACCTGCGCGCCGCGTGGAACAACATCGCCGAGCAGGAGTGGGGCGACGGCTGGCAGCTCGCGCTGGCACCCGGCAAGGGCGCGGGCGGCTCGGCGGCCGCCGCGTTCGCCTACGACTTCTCGACGACCACGTACCTGCAGGAGTCGCGCTGGCTGGGCGGACACTCGTGGGCCGGGCTCGACGGCATCTCCGCGTGGGTCGACCCGAACGGCTCGGGCCAGTCGCTCTCGCTGCGGTTCCGCACGGTGTCCGCGTCGGGCACGGGCGACGACTGGTACTGGGACCTCCCGGTGCCGCTCACGGGCTCCGCGCGCACCGTGCGTGCGGCGTTCGCCGACGCGGTCGCGACGTGGCCGGCGGGGATCGACCCGGCGACGCGGCCGACGCGCGCACAGCTCGCGAAGGTCAACGAGGTCATCCTCATGGCCACGCAGGCCGACCCCGCGCTGCCCGCCACCGGCACGTTCTACCTCGACGACCTCGAGGTCGGCGACTTCCCCGCCCAGCCCACCGAGGTCGCACCCGCCGTGACGACGCAGCCCACGGCCGTGACGGGGAAGATCGGCACGACCGTCACGCTCACGGCCCAGGCGTCGGGCCTCCCGGCGCCGACCGTCCAGTGGCAGTTCCGCAGCAAGGGCGCCGCGTCGTGGCGGCCGATCACCGGCGCGACGTCGACGACCCTCACGCTGCGGCTCGCGAAGGCCCACGACGGCGGGCAGGTGCGCGCGGTGTTCACCAACGTGGCGGGCACGGCGGCCTCGGCCGGCGCCACCCTCACCGTGACAAGGACGAAGCCGCGCATCACGGCCCAGCCGCGGTCCCTCACCGTCGCCCGCTACCGCGCCGCGACGTTCCGCGTCACCGCCACCGGCTACCCCGCCCCCACCTACCAGTGGTTCCGCAAGGCGCCCGGCAGCGCGGCGTGGGTCAAGGTGACGGGCGCGACCTCGTCGAGCCTGACGGTCAAGCCCCGCACGACGAAGGACTCGGGGACCCGGTACCGGGTCGTGGTCTCCAACAGCCAGGGCTCGGTGATCTCCGCGGTCGCCACGCTGCGCGTGCGCTGACCCCACGGACGACGACGCCCCGCCGGATGGGCTGCCGGCGGGGCGTCGTCATGTCCGGGAGCGGCGCGTCACGACGACGACGTGGCGCGGGCGACACGCGGCTACGCCGTGTCGGACTGGTCCGCAGCGAGTGAACGCACCGAGCGGACATCCTTCAGATCGGATGCCCACAGCGGCTTCCCGTGAGGGTCGTCGGCGGCGAGCGGTGCGGTGAGCGCCGCGTCTGCGGTCTCCATCCAGAGCCCGTAGCTGTTCACGATCCGGTACACGCCCTCGTCGCCGGCGCTCTGCTTGGCGCGCAGGTAGAGGAACGCCTCCTGGCCGCTCATCACCTTGGAGAATGCCGCCTTCGCCGCATGCGCCTGCTCGGGGTCGGTCGCGCCGAGTGACAGCTCCACGTCGACCACAGACGGCCCTTCGCCGCTGGCGACGTCGCTCACCGTGAACTCGAACGGCAGCACGTAGGCCTCCGAGCCGCGCTCGCCCACGGACCGGACCGGACCGGGCTCCCCGACCACACCCGACGCCGCCAGATCCGCCGACTTCAGCATGTCGTCGAATCCCGCGTACGGCTCGACCTCGTCGCCCGAGATCCGAAGGGTGACGAAGTCAGCCGTGGACGGCAGAGCCGTGGCATCGCTCGTGCAACCCGCAAGTGTGCCGACGGCGAGGGACCCGACGGCAAAGGCGGCGACGGAGCCGAATCTCTGGAGCCGCTCAGTACGTGCCATTGATGTGGGCCTTGTCATGAGAGGTGAGCGTCTGCGAGGTACCGCCCTCGGCTGCGCTCTTCAGGCAGGACGAAGCCTCTGAGGAGTGACGCAAGCCGATGCTGTGGCCCATCTCGTGGCAGGCGATGCGGTTCGCGGGCGGTGAGTAGTAGCGGTTGATCCTCACGTACTGGGTGGAGCACACCATGGTGGGATGCCTTCCCGACGTCGTCCCGGCACACGCGTTCCAAGCGGCGAGGCCGTTGTCGCCGTACTCGGCATCGAAGACGCACAGGTCGTAGGAGCCGTACGAGCCGCCGCAGCCGGGTGGTGTGTAGACGGTGACAGTCAGGTCTGTGGGGTTGTACTGGTTCTTGACCGCTGCCGAGACGCCGTTCGAGTACGTGGCGGTCAAGTCGATCTTTGCCACGGACCACGCTCTGTCGCGGGTGAGGAACACGCCGTTCGTGGTCCCGGCAGCGCCCACCGATCCTTCGGATCCGAAGTTACTCGCGCTTGCTTGTGGCGACATCACCATCAGCACACCGGCCAAGCTGGCGATGATCGTCACACCCACGACCGCCGCACGGCTCGACTTGAGACCGCTTCGCAGCACCTACCGCTCCCCCCGCTCCGAGACGAGCCACGCTAGCACCGCGCGACCTCTCGCGTCCCGGAAACAGCGCATCCAGCTCCCCCGGACAGCCCGCACGCCGTGTGCACAGCCCGCCCACCATCGAGCCAGGCAGGTGGCGTGCGGCGAACCGGACGAGATCCGGCCGGGTGTCAGGACGAGGACTTGGCGCTCGCCCTCGGCTTGGCGCGGCGGGCCGGAGCCTTCTTCTTCGCGGGGGCGGACGCGCGCTTGTCGGCGAGCAGCTGGACCGCCTGCTCGGGCGTGATCGACTCCGCGGTCACGTCCTTGGGCAGCGTCCGGTTGGTCACGCCGTCGGTCACGTACAGCCCGAACCGGCCGTCCTTCACGACGATCGGCTTGCCCGACGTCGGGTCGTCGCCCAGCTCGCGCAGCGGCGGCGTCGCGGTCGCGCCGCGCCCGCGCTTGGGCTGCGCGTAGATCGCGAGCGCCTCCTCGAGCGTCGTCGTGAACAGCGCCTCCTCCGACGCGAGCGTGCGCGAGTCGGTGCCCTTCTTCAGGTACGGGCCGTAGCGGCCGTTCTGCGCGGTGATCTCCGCGCCCGACTCGGGGTCCACGCCGACGACGCGCGGGAGCGAGAGGAGCTTGAGCGCGTCGTCGATCGTCACGGTGTCGAGCGACATCGACTTGAACAGCGACGCGGTGCGCGGCTTCGGCGCGGCGGCCAGGGCCTTCTTGCGTGCCGCGGCGGACAGGCCCGGGTCGAGCTCGGGCTCGGGCAGCAGCTCGGTGACGTACGGGCCGTAGCGGCCGTTCTTCGCGACGATCGTCGTGCCCGTCGTCGGGTCGGTACCGAGCACCTGGTCCCCCTCGGGCTCGCTGTCGAGCAGCGCACGCGCCCGCTCGACCGTGAGCTCGTCGGGCGCGAGGTCCTCGGGCACCGACGCACGGCGGGGGTTGCCGTCCTCACCGAGCACCGACGGGTCCTCGAGGTACGGACCGTAGCGGCCCACGCGCAGCGTGATGCCCTCGCCGATGTCGATCGAGTTGACCTCGCGCGCGTCGATGTCGCCGAGGTTCGCGACGAGGTCGCGCAGGCCCTCACCCTCGTCGGAGTCGCCGAAGTAGAAGTGCGTGAGCCACGCGACGCGGTCCTTCTCGCCCGACGCGATCGCGTCGAGGTCCTCCTCCATCGAGGCGGTGAAGTCGTAGTCGACGAGCCGGTCGAAGTTCTCCTCGAGCAGGCGCGTCACCGCGAACGCCAGCCACGACGGCACGAGCGCCTGGCCGCGGCTCGTGACGTACCCGCGGTCGAGGATCGTCGAGATCGTCGCGGCGTACGTCGACGGGCGGCCGATCCCGCGCTCCTCGAGCGCCTTGACGAGCGACGCCTCGGTGAAGCGCGGCGGCGGTGACGTGCGGTGCCCGTCCGCGGTGAGGTCACGGCCCGTGAGCGGGTCGCCCTGCGCCATCTTCGGCAGGCGCGCGTCCTTCTCGTCGGCCGGCGCCGCGTCGTCGTCGTACCGCGAGACGTCGCGGCCCTCCTCGTACGCCGCGAGGAAGCCGCGGAACGTGATCACGGTGCCGGACGCGGAGAACACGGCGTCCCGCCCGTCGGCCGCGACGGCGCCGAGGCGCACGGACGCGGTCTGCCCGCGCGCGTCCGCCATCTGCGAGGCGACCGTGCGCTTCCAGATCAGCTCGTACAGCTTGAACTGGTCGCCCGAGAGCTCGCGCGCGACCTGCGCCGGCGTGCGGAAGTGGTCGCCCGCGGGGCGGATCGCCTCGTGCGCCTCCTGCGCGCCCTTCGCCTTGGAGGCGTACACGCGCGGCGCGTCGGGGACGTACTCCGCGCCGTACAGCTCGGCCGCCTGGCGCCGCGCGGCGGAGATCGCCTGCGTCGACAGCACGGGCGAGTCGGTACGCATGTACGTGATGTAGCCGTTCTCGTACAGCGTCTGCGCGGTGCGCATGGTCTGCCGCGAGGACATCCGCAGCTTGCGCGACGCCTCCTGCTGCAGCGTGGACGTGGTGAACGGCGCCGCCGGCCGGCGCGTGTACGGCTTCGTCTCGAGGCTGCGGACCTCGAACGCCGCACCGTCGAGCGCGGCGACGAGCGACGTCGCGGCGGCCTCGTCGAGCTGCACCGCGTCCGTCTTGAGCACGCCGCGGTCGGTGAAGTCACGGCCCGAGGCCACACGCGAGCCGTCGAGAGCCGTGAGCCGCGCCTGGAAGGCGGGCTCGTCGTCGTCGGCCACCGCGAACGTGCCCGTGAGGTCCCAGTAGTCCGCCGGGACGAACGCCATGCGCTCGCGCTCGCGCTCGACGACGAGCCGCGTCGCGACCGACTGCACGCGGCCCGCGGACAGGCCCTGACGGACCTTGCGCCACAGCACCGGGCTGACCTCGTAGCCGTACAGGCGGTCGAGGATGCGGCGGGTCTCCTGCGCGTCGACGAGGCGGTCGTCGAGCTCGCGCGTGTTCTCCAGCGCCCGCGTGATCGCCTCGCGCGTGATCTCGTGGAACACCATGCGCTTGACCGGCACCTTGGGCTTGAGCTCGGCCAGCAGGTGCCACGCGATGGCCTCGCCCTCGCGGTCCTCATCGGTCGCGAGGTAGAGCTCGTCGGACTCCTTGAGGAGCTTCTTCAGCTCCGCGACCTTCTTCTTCTTGTCGGAGTCGACCACGTAGTAGGGCTGGAAGCCGTTCTCGACGTCGACCGCGAACTTCCCGAAGGGGCCCTTCTTCATCTCGGCCGGCAGCTCCGAGGGCTGCGGCAGGTCACGGATGTGCCCGACGCTCGCCTCGACGTCGAAGTCGTCGCCCAGGTACCCCGCGATCGTGCGGGCCTTGGCGGGCGACTCGACGATGACGAGCTTGCGCCCTGCCGACATGCGTGCCTCTTCCTGTCTGACGGCCCGCACCGGCTGAGTGCCGCGCGTGGCTCGTACGTCTGGGGACTCTACGACGACCCGTCAAGCGCTTCGCAACCGGCGTCCCGCGGCATGGCGCAGCGCGAGCGCGGTCGCGAACGTCGCGGCGCACGCCGCGACCGTGCCGAGCACACCGCCGCCGTACGCCCACAGCAGCTCCGAGCGCGTGCCCGCACCCGGGACCGCCTGCCACGTCCGTGCGAGCGCGGCCACCGCACCCGCCCCGGCCAGGAGCGCCACGGTCCACAGCGCGCCGAGCGTGCCGCCCTGCAGCCGCGGGGTCGGCGGCGGGCCGTCGACGTCCGGCCCGGGCCGCGGCGGCCACGACGCCGTGAGCGCGCACGTCGCCGCCGTCCACGCGAGCACGACGAGCACCGCCGCCAGCACGTCCGACGGCCGGTGCCACTGCCCGACGAGCGTCGAGACCCCGGTCGCCGCGGCGTACGCCGCACCGACCGCCGCGACGAGCGGGCGCATCCGCGCCGGCACGACGAGCAGCAGGACGACCGCGATGCTCGTCGCGGCCGTGGTGTGCCCGCTGGGCAGGGTGTTCTCCGCGCTGCCCGTGTTCACGCCGTGGTCGGGGCGCGGCAGCACCAGGTACTTGAGCACCTGCGTCGTGAGGTTCGCACCGCCCATGACGAGCGCGACCTGCACCGCGAGCTCCCAGCGCCGCCGCACCACCGCGATCCCCACCGCCACGACCAGCACGACCGCGATCGCCGAGACGGACACGACGTCGAGCACCCGCTCGGCCATCCGCCACAGCTCCGTCTGCCCGTACACCGCGCCCTCGACCGCGGCGGCGTCGACCAGCTGCCCCTGCTCGGTGTCGACGAACACCGCCCACAGCCCCAGGACGCCCGCGAGGCTCGCGACGCTCACCGCGAGGCACGCCGCGACGACCGCGCCGCGGCGGGTGCGCGCAGGCGTCGTCGGGGTCGTCGTGGTCGTCACGCCGTCCACGCTAGGCCACCGCGCCGTGCGGGCGACGAGCCCTCCACGACGTGACCACCGCGTGCGCACGGACCGCGCACGTGACCGCCTAGGGTGGCCGCCATGGACGACGAGGCGGCGGCCCCGGCGCCGGGGGGCAGGCGACCGCGGCGCGCGGCGACCGAGGAGCGGCGTGCGCAGATCGTCCGCGCGGCCGCCCGGACGTTCGGCACCAAGGGGTACCGCACCGGCTCGCTCGCGGACGTCGCCGAGCAGGTGGGCATCACGCACGCGGGCGTGCTGCACCACTTCGGCACCAAGGAGCAGCTGCTCGTCGAGGTGCTGCAGCTGCGCGACGAGCAGGGCGTCGCCGACCTCGAGGGGCAGCACATCCCCGGCGGGATCGAGCTGTTCCACCACCTGGTGCGCACCGCGCGCGCCAACGCGGAGCGCCGCGGCATCGTGCAGGGCTACACCGTGCTGACCGGCGAGTCCGTGACCGAGGACCACCCCGCGCGCGCCTGGGTGACCGAGCGGTTCACCACGCTGCGCGGCGACGTCGCGGCCGCGGTGCGCGAGGTCGGCGGGCCGGACGTGTCCGACGACGACGCGCGGCGCGCCGCGAGCGCGGTCATCGCGCTGATGGACGGCCTGCAGGTGCAGTGGCTGCTCGACGAGGACGCGGTCGACCTCGCGGAGGCCACCCGCGTCGGCATCGAGGCGGTCCTGCGCGCCGCCTGCCCGTCGGCGGACATTCCCCACCTGGGCTGACGACGGCCGACCCGCGCCGCGAGGTCGAGCATCGCTCGCCGGGTCGTGCATCCCTCGCCAGGTCGTGCGTTCTTCCGCACGACTCACCGAGGAACGCACGACCTCGCGGGGGCGGGGGCCGTTTTCAGCGGTTTCACAGGGAGGGCTCAGGTGGGGTCCAGGGGCGGTCGGCACCGTGGGCGCATGACAGCGACCACGACGGACCAGCGCACCCTCGTCGTCGGCGACCTCGAGCTCGACGAGGTCAGCGGCGAGGTCACGCGCGCCGGCGACCCCATCCACCTCACGCCCACCGAGCGCGCCCTGCTCACCTACTTCATGCGCAACCCGCGCCGCGTGCTGTCCAAGCGGATGATCCTGGACCGCGTGTGGCGCGACGACCGCGGCGGTGCCGACGGGGTCGTCGAGCTGTACGTCAGCTACCTGCGGCGCAAGATCGACCGAGGGCGCGCGCCGATGCTGCACACGCAGCGCGGCATCGGCTACGTGCTGCGCCCGCCCCTGTGACCTGGCGCGGGTGACCGTCGCCGCGGCGAGGTCGACCCCCGCCGCGCGTCAGACCGGGAACGCCCGGTAGAAGTCGAGGACGTCGGCGACGGGACCCTCCGCACGGAACACCGCCGTGCGGTTGTACCAGACCACGACCCCCGTGCCGTCGCCGAGGTCGACCGCGGTGTAGGTGCCGACGATCGCGTCGTCCCCCACCCGGACCGCGTCCGACTGCGGAAGCGTGTCGTCGGACGACTGCGCGGGGGCGGGCTTGGCGGGCAGCGACGCGTCGTCACCGGACTGCGCGCCGTCGCTCTGCGCGCCGTCGCTCTGCTCGGTGCCGTTCTGCTCGGTGCCGCTCGGCACGGTGCGCGCCTGGTCGCCCTGCGCGGTGTCGGTCGGCAGCTCGGCGGTGAGCGACTCGGCGAACGCCTTGGCCTCCGCGTTGCTCGCCCACTGGCCGGACTGCACGGTGAACGTGCCGCTCGCGCCGTCGGTGAACTGCTCCGACCATGCCTCGAGCGCACCGGCGTCGGTCCACGTGTCGTCGACGCCCGACGACGCGAGCGCGTACTGCAGCACGGACGCGGGGAGCACCTGGGCGAACGGCGTGTCCGCCTCCCGCGCGACGGGGTCGACCGCGGGCGTCGGGGAGGGCAGGCGGATCGTCGTGGCCGCGACGGGGGTCGCGGAGTCGCCCGACCGGTTCGCCAGGACGATGCCCGCGACGACACCGCCGACGACGAGCACGCCCGCACCGATCGCGACGGGCAGCAGCCACCTCGGACGCCGACCGCCCGCGGCCGTGGCGTCGCCCGTGGGCGGCTCACCGGCCGAGGTCGCGGCGGGTGCCGGCTGGGACGCGTGCGCCGGGGTGCGGGGCGCGGCGTGCTGCGGGGGGTGCGACGCGGCGGACCCGGCCCCGGGGGTCGCGGCACCGCCCTGGCCGGTCGCGAACGCGGCGTGCCCGCCGCCGCCGACCCGCGGCGTGACCGTGGGCTCGGCGGGTGGGGGCGTGGTGCCGCGGGTGGGCAGAACGCGCGGCTGGTACGGCGTGCCGCCGGGCGTCGTCGGGCCCGCGGGGGTCGTCGGGTCCTGCGGTGCGCCGCTGTCGCTCATGGGTCCCCCTCGTTGGCTCCGTGCGGACCTGCGCAGCCTACCCAGCGTCGCGGGTGGGGGTCCGCGAGCCCGCGCGGCGCGGACACGCTCGTGTCGCACCGCTGCCGCACGGGGTGCGGGGGATGTCGGAGGCGGCGGCTAGCGTGCGCGCCGTGGCGACGAAGAGCGGACGGTCCTCGGCTTCCCGGACCCCGGGGTTCCGGTGCACCGAGTGCGGGTGGACGACGACGAAGTGGGTCGGCCGGTGCGGCGAGTGCCAGTCGTGGGGCTCGGTGGTCGAGGAGGCGGGCCCGGGCGGCGGTGCGCCGCGGACCGCGGCCGCTCCCCCGTCGCGTGGTCCCGCGCGGCCGATCGACGAGATCCCGGCCGAGACCGCGCAGGCGCGCCCGACGGGCGTCGACGAGCTGGACCGCGTGCTCGGCGGCGGGCTCGTGCCCGGTGCGGTGGTGCTGCTGGCGGGCGAGCCGGGGGTGGGCAAGTCGACGCTGCTGCTGGACGTCGCGGCGCGCGCCGCGCGGGGCGGCCGGCGCGTGCTGTACGTGACGGGCGAGGAGTCCACCGCGCAGGTGCGGCTGCGCGCGGGCCGGATCCGCGCGCTCGACCCGGCCCTGCTGCTGGCGGACGAGACGGACCTGGCGAGCGTGCTCGGTCACGTCGAGCAGTCCGACCCGGACCTGCTGGTCCTGGACTCGGTGCAGACCATCGCGTCGGCGCAGGTCGAGGGCTCGGCCGGCGGGGTCGCACAGGTGCGTGAGGTGAGCTCGGCGCTCATCCAGGCCGCGAAGTCGCGGGACATGCCGGTGGTGCTCGTCGGGCACGTGACCAAGGACGGGTCGGTGGCCGGGCCGCGCACGCTCGAGCACCTCGTCGACGTGGTGTGCCAGTTCGAGGGTGACCGGCACTCGCGGCTGCGCCTGCTGCGCGCCACGAAGAACCGCTACGGGCCGACGGACGAGGTCGGCTGCTTCGACCTGTCGGAGTCGGGCATCGTCGGGCTGCCGGACCCGTCGGGGCTGTTCGTGTCGCAGGCGCTGCACGCGGTGCCGGGCACGTGCCTGACCGTGACGCTCGAGGGCCGCCGCCCGCTCGCGGTCGAGGTGCAGGCGCTCGTCGCCCCCTCCGCCGCCCCGAACCCGCGGCGCACGACCAGCGGGGTCGACTCGGCGCGGCTCGCGATGGTGCTCGCGGTGCTGCAGCGCCGGCTCGGTGCGCGCCTCGCGGACCAGGACGTCTACGTCTCGACGGTCGGCGGCGCGCGGGTGGTCGAGCCCGCGGGCGACCTCGCGCTCGCGCTCGCCGCGATCGGCTCGCGGGAGGACGTGGCGCTTCCGCGCGGGCTCGTCGCGCTCGGCGAGGTCGGCCTCGCGGGCGAGATCCGGGCCGTCCCGGGGATCGGCCGACGCCTCGCCGAGGCGGCCCGGCTGGGCTTCCGGCGCGCGCTCGTGCCCGCGTCGTCGGTGGACGACCTGGTGCCGCCCGAGGGGGTGCACGTGCTCGGCGCGACGGACCTGGCGCACGCCGTCCAGCTCGTCATGACGGCCGCTTCACCCGCCCAGCCGGCGCCGGTTGCCTGAGCGTCCCGGGAGGCATCGTTACGATCAGTCGCGTGGCTGCCACGCACTCCCCCGACGACCTGCTGCGCTCGACCCTCGCAGCGGTCGCGCCGGGCAGCGCCCTGCGTGACGGTCTCGAGCGGATCCTGCGGGGCCGCACGGGCGCGCTGATCGTCTGCGGCTTCGACCGCACGGTCGAGAGCATCTGCTCGGGCGGGTTCGTGCTGGACGTGGAGTTCTCGGCGACCCGGCTGCGCGAGCTGTGCAAGATGGACGGCGCGGTGGTGGTCGACCGGGACATCAGCAAGATCCTGCGCGCCGCGGTCCAGCTGCTGCCGGACGTGACGATCGAGACGTCCGAGTCGGGCACCCGTCACCGCACTGCGGAGCGCGTCGCGAAGCAGACCGGCCTGCCCGTGATCTCGGTGTCCGCGTCGATGCGGATCATCGCGCTCTACGTGGGCAACCAGCGGTACGTGCTCGAGGACTCGACCACGATCCTGTCCCGCGCGAACCAGGCGCTCGCCACGCTCGAGCGGTACAAGACCCGCCTCGACGAGGTGTCGGGCACGCTCTCGGCGCTCGAGATCGAGGACCTGGTGACGGTCCGCGACGTCTCGGCGGTGGTGCAGCGCCTGGAGATGGTGCGCCGCATCTCCGACGAGATCGAGAGCTACGTGGTCGAGCTCGGCACCGACGGCCGGCTGCTCGCGCTGCAGCACGACGAGCTCGTCGGGACGATCGGCTCGGACCGCGAGCTCGTGATCCGCGACTACCTCGACGCGTCGCGCAACGACCTGGACACCGTGCTGCAGTCGCTCGCGGTGCTCGACTCGACGGAGCTGCTCGACATCGCGCGGATCGCCCGCGTGCTGGGCCTGCCCGGCGGCGGCGACGCTCTCGACGCGGCGGTCGGCCCGCGCGGGTACCGCCTGCTGTCGCGCGTCCCGCGGCTGCCGAACACGATCGTCGACCGGCTGGTGTCGCACTTCGGCGGCCTGCAGAAGCTGCTCGCGGCGGGCATCGACGACCTCATGGCCGTCGACGGCGTGGGCGAGCAGCGGGCTCGCGCGGTGCGCGAGGGCCTGTCCCGGCTCGCCGAGTCGAGCATCCTCGAACGCTACGTCTGACGCTCGCGCTCCGTCCGACCGCCCCGGCGAGCGACATCCTTCAGCGCAGACGTCTGCGGGACCGCTACGTCGCAGGACGCTCCTGCGCGGCGGCCTCGTCGTCGCGGCGCACGGCGGGTGCCGTCGGCTCGTCGTAGCCGAGCCGCCCACGCCGGACGACGAGCACGCCGAGGACGACGGACAGCACGATCACGACGAACGTCTGGCGGTCCTGGCGGGCGTCCTGGCACGCGGCGTCCCGGTCGGACACCGGGCTGCCGTCGACGTGCACGGTGTCGGCGAGCTCGAACCCGATCGACCGGCAGTCCACCCGCTCGCCGCCCTCCGTGCGGAAGCCGGGCGGCGTGAGCAGCAGGAACCCGAGCACGCCGAGGACCACGAGGGTCCAGCCCCACTGACGCCACGTCATGCGCACTCCCTGTCACGATCCGGTCCGTCGGACGCTTCGGACCCCTTGGCGATCCGGGCGAGCCGTACCGTACCGGACCCCGGGCACCCGACGCCGGGCTCGGACCCGACGGCATCACCGCAGGTCGAAGACCGCCTTGGCGACGACCTCGTCGTCGATCAGCAGGCGTGCGGTGTACGTGCCGGGGCGCGGGGCGGGCTGGCCCGCGGTGCAGCCCTTGACGGACCGCACGCGCGGCCAGCGGTAGGTCTCCTTGCTCGGCTCGTCGGGCCCGAGCAGCAGCGGACGGCTCTCGGCGTCGCGCCCGCAGTGCCAGGACGCCCACACCGTGTCGTCGCCCGAGACGACGCTCACGCGACGCATGCCGTCACCCGCGTCGACGAGGCACGCCTCGTCGCCGGTGTTGGTGTAGGTGATGCGGAACGAGGGCCGCTCCGTGCCCTCGTAGGCGGTCTTGGTGGCGTCGAACCCGACGTCGAGGTCGGCGACGCGGCAGACCGGCACGCCGGCGGCGCGCGCGGCGGCCTCGACGGGTGAGAGCGTGGGTGCGGCGTCGGGGGTGGTCGCGGCGGCCTTCGGGGTGCGCGAGGTCGGCGCGGCGGGCGTGCCGTCGTCGGGGCGCGTCACGGCCCGCACGACGAGCACGGCGGCGACGACGAGCGCGGCGACGACCGCGAGCGCGACCAGCCGCCGCACGACGTACACCCGGCGGGGCAGCACGGGCCGCGGCCCTCCGGCCCGTGGGCGTCCCGCTCTCGGCTCCGCCACGTGCGCCCCTCCCGTCGTCCTGCCCGTCGTCCTGCCCGTCCGAATGCCCGTCGACCCGCCCGTCGGGCCGCCCGTCGACATCCCCGTCGTCGGTGTCCGACGACGTCGGGGCCCACGGTACGAGCCGCGCCGGGGTGCACGCGCGCTGCGCGGTCGGGCGCGCCGCCGATCGTTGGCAGGATGCGGGGGTGAGCCTCGTCCCGCCCGCCTCCGGGCCCGCACCGGCACCCGCACCGGCGCCGGCACCGGTCGACCTCGTCGGGCCGGTCGTGGACTGGTTCGACGAGCACGCGCGGGACCTGCCGTGGCGCGCGCCGGACCGCACGCCGTGGGGTGTGCTGGTCAGCGAGGTCATGCTGCAGCAGACGCCCGTGGTGCGGGTGGAGCCGGCGTGGCGCGCGTGGCTGGGGCGGTGGCCGACGCCCGCGGACCTGGCGACGGCGCCGACGGCGGACGTGCTGCGTGCGTGGGACCGGCTCGGGTACCCGCGCCGGGCGCTGCGCCTGCAGGAGTGCGCGCGGGTGCTCGTGGAGCGGCACGGCGGGCGGGTCCCGGACGACGAGGACGCGCTGCTGGCGCTGCCCGGGGTCGGGGCGTACACGGCGGCGGCGGTGCGCGCGTTCGCGTTCGGGCGGCGCGCGGTGGTGCTCGACACGAACGTGCGACGGGTCCTGGCGCGGGCGGTGGACGGTGCGGCGCTGCCGGCGCCGACGCAGACGCGCGCGGAGGTGGAGCGGGCGCGGGTGCTGGTCCCGGCGCAGGACGCGCCCGCGGCGCGCTGGGCGGCGGCGAGCATGGAGCTCGGGGCGCTGGTGTGCACGGCGCGCTCGCCGCGCTGCGGGCAGTGCCCGCTCGTCTCGTCGTGCGCGTGGGTGGCGGCGGGGCGGCCGGGGGACGTGCACGCGCACCGGCGGCGCACGCAGGCGTGGCACGGCACGGACCGTCAGGTCCGCGGCCGGGTGATGGCGCTGCTGCGCGGGTCGCCCGTGCCGGTGCCGCGGCACGTGCTCGACGAGGCGTGGCCGGCGACGCCGCAGCGGGCCCGTGCGCTCGCGGGGCTGCTGGCGGACGGCCTCGTCGTGGAGGTGGCGGCGGGCGAGGACGAGCCGCCGGCGTACGCGCTGCCGGGCTGACGCGTGGGGGTCAGAGCTCGACGAGCATGCGCGTGTTCCCCAGGGTGTTGGGCTTGACCCGCGCGAGGTCGAGGAACTCGGCGACGCCGTCGTCGTGCGAGCGCAGCAGCTCGGCGTAGACCTCGGCGTCGACCGCCTGGCCCTCGATGGCGTGGAACCCGTGCTGGGTGAAGAACTCGACCTCGAACGTGAGGCAGAACAGGTGCCGCAGCCCGAGCGCGCGGGCGCGGTCCATGAGCGCGGTGAGCAGCGCGTGCCCGACGCGTCGGCCGCGGAAGGACCGGTCGACCGCGAGCGTGCGGACCTCGGCGAGGTGCTCCCACATGACGTGCAGCGCGCCGCACCCGACGACCTGCCCGGCGGTCGCGTCCTCGTCGGACTCCGCGACCAGGAACTCCTGCACGGACTCGTAGTAGCCGACCCACTCCTTGGCCAGCAGGATGCGCTCCTGCGCGTAGGGCTGGACGAGCCCTCGGATCGCGCGCACGTCGGCGGGCAGTGCTGGACGGACGTGCACGGGCGCTGCGGTCACGGGTCCAACCTAGGTGCCGCCCGTGCCGGTGCGGTGCGGGTGTCCGGTTCCGCGCGTCGTCAGCCGCGCGTGCGGATGCGGCGCACGGGGGCGGGCTCGGCGGCGTCGAGCAGGCCGACGGCGGTCGTCTCGTCGACGACGAGGTCGGTGACGACGCCCGCGCGCAGGGCTGCGAGCAGCGGCGCGACCTTGTTGTCGCCGGCGACGACGCACACGCGCCGCGGGAGGCGCTGGAGCTCGGTGGGGGTGGGTCCGGTGGCGCGGGCGTTGAGCGGGACGTCCTCCCAGGACCCGTCGGCGCGCAGGAAGACGGTGCACACGTCGCCGACGACGCCTTCGTCGTGCAGGACGCGCACGTCCGCGTCGTCGAGGTACCCGGCGGAGTACACGTGGGAGGGCACGGCGCCGGCGACGGCCCCGACGGAGAACACCGCGATGTCCGCACGTCGTTGCATGTCGAGCACGCGCCGCACGGAGCGTTCGCGCCACATGGCGGCCTTGGTGTCGGAGAAGTCGAAGAACGCGGGGACCGAGAAATGGTGCACGGCGGCCGCGAACGCGGTGCCGAACGACGAGATGAGGTCGCTCGCGTAGTCGACGCCGGACGTGCGCATGTTCGCGGCGCCGTTGAGCTGCACCACGGCGGACCCGCGGGTGGTTTTGGGCACGAGGTAGCGGGACACGGACGCGAGGGTGGTCCCCCAGGCGACGCCGAGGACCATGTCGGAGTCGAACCACGAGGTCAGGAGCTTGGCGGCGGTCATGGACACCTGGTCGAGCCGCTCGATGTGGGACGACGAGTCGGGGACCGGGACGACGTAGGCGTCGATGCCGAACGCGGCGGACAGCGACCGGCCGAGGCCGGGGGCGCGCGTGCTCGCCGGGCGCAGGGTGATCTCGACGAGGCCGGTCTCCCGCGCGCGCTTGATGAGCCGGGACACCGTGGACCGGGAGGTGCCCAGGTGCCGCGCGATGACCTCCATCTTCAGGTCCTGGAGGTAGTACATCGACGCGGCGCGCAGCACGTCCTGCTCGCGGTCCAACTCCATCGCTCCCCCTCACGACGGCGGGCGCGGCCGAGGGTGTGCACGTATGTGCACTCCGGTTGCGCATTCGTTCTGGTCGTGATGACCATAGCGAGCGCCGCCGGATCGGGCGACAGGGACGACGACGGACGAGCACCACCAGGAGGACGTGCGATGAGGACCGCTGCACTGACGGCCCAGGCACGGCAGGACGCACTGACGAGGTTGCGCGAGTCCGCGCGGCAGGGCGACGAGCTCGACGTCCTCGTCGTCGGCGGCGGCGTCACGGGCGCGGGCATCGCGCTCGACGCGGTGACCCGCGGGCTGTCCACCGCGATCGTCGAGGCGCAGGACTGGGCGAGCGGCACGTCGAGCCGCTCGAGCAAGCTGGTGCACGGCGGCCTGCGCTACCTGCAGATGCTCGACTTCCACCTGGTGCGCGAGGCGCTCACCGAGCGCGACCTGCTGATCCAGCGGATCGCGCCGCACCTGGTCAAGCCGGTCTCGTTCCTGTACCCGCTGGAGAACCGGGTGTGGGAGCGCGCGTACGTCGGTGCGGGCGTCGCGCTGTACGACACGCTCGCCACCGTCTCGGGCTCACGCCGCGCGATGCCGATCCACCGGCACCTGACGCGCAAGGGCATGGAGCGCCTGTTCCCCGACCTGCGCCACGACGCGGCGATCGGCGCGGTCCGGTACTGGGACGCGAGCGTGGACGACGCCCGCCTGGTCTCGACGCTGGTCCGCACGGCCGTGAGCTACGGCGCGCACGCCGCGAGCCGCACGCAGATCCTCGACCTGCAGACGACGACGGGCGGCGCGGTCACGGGCGCGGTCGTCGAGGACCTCGAGACGGGCGAGCGCATCGACGTGCGCGCCCGCCACGTCATCAACGCGACGGGCGTGTGGACCGAGCAGACGGAGTCGCTCGCCGGCTCCGAAGGCGGGCTGCGCGTGCTGGCGTCGAAGGGCATCCACATCGTCGTGCCGCGCTCGCGGATCGCGGGCGATACGGGACTGATCCTGCAGACCGAGAAGTCGGTCCTGTTCATCATCCCGTGGTCGCGGTACTGGGTGATCGGCACGACCGACACCCCGTGGGAGCAGGAGCTCACGCACCCGGTCGCGACGAGCGCCGACATCGACTACGTCATCGAGCACGCGAACGCGGTGCTCGCCCGGCCGCTCACGCGCGACGACGTGATCGGCACGTGGGCCGGCCTGCGGCCGCTGCTGCAGCCCGGTACCAAGGAGGGCACGTCGTCGGCCAAGGTGTCGCGCGAGCACACCGTGGCCTCCCCCACGCCGGGCCTGACGGTCATCGCGGGCGGCAAGCTCACGACGTACCGCGTCATGGCGAAGGACGCCGTGGACTTCGCGATCGGCTCGCGCGCGACGACGTTGCCGTCGCTCACGCACGACCTGCCGCTCGTGGGCGCGGAGGGCCTGCCGGTCGTCCAGCGCCAGTCGCGTGCGATCGCCCGGCGGTACGGCTGGGACCGCCCGCGCATGGACCACCTGCTGCACCGGTACGGCTCGCTGCTGGGCGAGCTGACGGACCTGTGCGACGAGCGCCCCGAGCTCGCCAAGCCGCTCACGCACGCACCCGCGTACATCGGCGCGGAGATCGTGTACGCCGCGAGCCACGAGGGCGCGCTGCACCTGGACGACGTGCTCATGCACCGCACGCGCCTCAACTACGAGCAGGCGGACAAGGGGGTGAGCGCGCTCGAGGAGATCGCCGCGCTCGTCGCGCCGGTGCTCGGCTGGGACGACGCGACGACGCGCCGCGAGGTCGAGGCGTACCGCGCGCGCGCCGAGGCCGAGGACGCCGCGGCGCAGGAGACCGACGACGCGTCGGCTCAGAAGGTGCGCCTGCGCGCGCTGGACCTGGCCCCGATGCGACCGCTGGAGTCCTGAGCCCCACCCCCGAACGCCCGCGCCCCCCGGCGCGGGAGCACGTGACAACGAAGTCCCGTCTCCGAGAAGTGAGGACCCATGGACGTCTCGCTCATGCAAGTGTTCGTCTCCGAGGTCGCCGGCACGACCCTGCTGCTCCTGCTCGGTGCGGGGGTCGTCGCCAACGTGATCCTCCCGGGCACCAAAGGCTTCGGTGGCGGCTGGCTGCTCATCAACTTCGGATGGGGCCTCGCCGTCTTCGCCGGTGTGTACGCGGCGTACCTGTCGGGCGCGCACCTGAACTTCGCGGTGACGATCGGCCTGCTGGCCAACGGCGCCGACGAGTACGCGCCCGGGGTCGCCGTCACGGCGGCGTCCACGTTCGTGTACCTCGCGGCGGAGATGCTCGGCGCGTTCCTCGGTGCCGTGCTCGCGTTCCTCGCGTACAAGAAGCACTTCGACGAGGAGGCGGACCCGGGCACCAAGCTCGCGGTGTTCTCCACGGGGCCGGCCGTGCGCAGCTACGGCTGGAACTTCGTGACCGAGGCGATCGGCACGTTCGTGCTCGTCTACGTCATCCTCATGTTCGCCAAGAACCCGGCGAACCTCGGCCCGCTCCCGGTCGCGCTGCTCGTCGTCGGGATCGGCGCGAGCCTCGGTGGCCCCACGGGCTACGCGATCAACCCGAACCGTGACCTCGGCCCGCGCATCGCGCACGCGCTGCTGCCCATCAAGGGCAAGGGCTCGAGCGACTGGGGGTACGCGTGGGTCCCGGTCCTCGGCCCGATCGTCGGCGGTGCGATCGCCGGCCTGCTCGCGCAGTGGACGCTCGACTACCTGGGCTGACCGCGCACGTCACCCATCCCCCACTCACGACGAGGTGAAGGAAGCTGATGTCTGACACGAAGTACGTCATGGCGATCGACCAGGGCACGACGAGCACGCGCGCGATCATCTTCGACCACAAGGCGCAGATCATCGCGACCGGGCAGAAGGAGCACGAGCAGATCTTCCCGAGGGCGGGCTGGGTCGAGCACGACGCGACCGAGATCTGGGTCAACACCCGCGAGGTCGTCGGGCAGGCGCTCGGCCGGGCGAGCCTGCAGAACTCCGACATCGAGGCCGTCGGCATCACCAACCAGCGCGAGACCGCGGTCGTCTGGGACAAGCGCACGGGTGAGCCCGTCTACCACGCGATCGTCTGGCAGGACACGCGCACGCAGAAGATCTGCGACGAGCTCGGCGCTGCGGGGGGCGGCGCGGAGCGGTACAAGGACCGGGTGGGGCTGCCGCTGGCGACCTACTTCTCGGGCCCGAAGATCCGCTGGATCCTCGACAACGTCGAGGGTGCGCGCGAGAAGGCCGAGGCGGGCCACCTGGCGTTCGGCAACACCGACTCGTGGGTGCTGTGGAACATGACGGGCGGGCCGGACGGCGGCGTGCACGTCACCGACGTGACGAACGCGTCGCGGACCATGCTCATGAACCTCGACTCGCTCACGTGGAACGAGGAGATCGCGGGCGAGATGGGCATCCCGATGTCCATGCTGCCCGAGATCCGCTCGTCGTCCGAGGTGTACGGCGAGGGCCGCGCGAAGGGCCTGCTCGCGGGCGTGCCGATCGCCGGCATCCTCGGTGACCAGCAGGCCGCGACGTTCGGGCAGGCGTGCTTCGAGGTCGGGCACGCGAAGAACACGTACGGCACCGGCAACTTCATGCTCATCAACACCGGGACCGAGATCGTGCCGAGCAAGAACGGCCTGCTCACCACGGTCTGCTACAAGATCGGCGACGCGGACGCGGTGTACGCGCTCGAGGGCTCGATCGCCGTCACCGGGTCCCTGGTCCAGTGGCTGCGCGACAACCTCGGGATCATCTCGTCGGCGCCCGAGATCGAGCAGCTCGCGGCGAGCGTCGAGGACAACGGCGGCGCGTACTTCGTGCCCGCGTTCTCGGGGCTGTTCGCGCCGTACTGGCGGTCCGACGCTCGCGGTGCGCTCGTCGGGCTCACGCGGTTCGTCAACAAGGGGCACATCGCGCGCGCGGCCCTCGAGGCCACGGCGTTCCAGACGCGCGAGGTCCTGGACGCCATGAACGCGGACTCGGGCGTGGACCTCACCGAGCTCAAGGTCGACGGCGGCATGATCGCCAACGAGGCGCTCATGCAGTTCCAGGCCGACATCCTCGGCGTGGACGTGGTGCGGCCGAAGATCGCCGAGACGACCGCGCTGGGCGCCGCGTACGCGGCGGGCATCGCCGTCGGCTACTGGAGCGGCGAGCAGGACGTCATCGACAACTGGGCCGAGGACAAGCGCTGGACCCCGCAGATGGACACCGCCGAGCGTGACCGGCAGTACCGGCTGTGGAAGAAGGCCGTCACGAAGACGTTCGACTGGGTCGACGACGACGTGCGGTAGTCCCGCTCGAGGGGCAGGCAGGAGGGCCGGGACGGGCGTCGTCCCGGCCCTCCGTCATGTCCCGCGCGTCCACTCTTCGAAATGAGACAGCCACGTGAGCGTCGCGGCGGGCGTGCTCGTGGCGCTCGAGGACGCAGCCGCCGCCCCCTCGCCGGTCCCGACCACCACCCCGACCCCGGCGCTCGCCGTCACGGGCACCTCGGCCGGACGGGTCCTGACGCTCGGCGCGGGCCTGCTCCTGGTGGGCGGCCTCGTCGTGGCGCTCGCCTCGCGGCGTCGGCGGGTCTGACCACGCGGACGAAGGCCGCCCCGGTTCCTCCCCGGGGCGGCCTTCGTCATCTCACCCGGTCGAGCCCGGGTTACGGGCCCACGAGGTTCCGCCGCGCACTACGGTCGGCGCAGGCGGACGTGCCGCCGGCGGTCACGGAGGTCATGATGAGGTCGAGCCAGTGGAAGCCGTCCGCGGGGACCGTCCTGTGGGGCGTCGTCATCCTGATCTTCGGGGTCGTCATCTACCTGGCCGGCCAGCAGCAGAACCTGCGGTCGATCGTGCTCGACGGCTACGACACCAGCGCGGGGGTGCCGACGATGGTGCTCGGCGCGATCATCGGGCTCATCGGCCTCGTCACGCTGCTCATCGGCGTGTGGCAGGCCGTGACGAACATCGACCTCGCGAGCATGATGGCCGCGCGCGTGCTCTTCGACCAGGAGCAGGCCAAGAAGGCGGCCGAGGCCGCGTCCGCCGAGACGCCCGCCGACGCCGACAGCAGCGCCGACGCGACGGACGAGCAGCCGGCCGACGCCGAGGTCTAGCGGCGGACCGTCGCGAAGGTGCCGTCGGGGCGCAGGTCCAGGCGGGCCATGCGGACCGTGCGCAGGTGGTCGCGGCCCGAGCGCTCGGCGTCGTGGTAGAGCAGGTACCACGCGTCGTGCCACTCGACGATCGAGCCGTGCGTGGTCCAGCCGATCACCGGCTCGAGCAGCACACCGCGGTACGTGAACGGCCCGTACGGCGAGTCCCCCGTGGCGTGGACGAGCTGGTGGGAGTCGCCGTTCGAGTACATGAAGACGTACGTGTCACCGACCTTGCTGATCCACGCACCCTCGAAGAACCGGTTCGGGTCGCGTGACGTGAGCGCACGGCCCTCGTCGTCCACGAGGACGAGCGGGCGCGTCGGCTCGGCGAGGGACAGCAGGTCGTCGGACAGCCGGGCGATGCGGGGGGCGAGCGCGGGCTCGTCGAGCCCGGGGTACGCGTCGACGCCGGTGTAGACGTCGTCGCGCCAGCGCTGCAGCTGCCCGCCGAGGATGCCGCCGGTGACCAGGTACGACGAGCCGTCGTCGTCGGTGAAGACCGCGGGGTCGATGCTGTACGCGCCGGGGATCGGCTCGGGCTGCGCGGTGAACGGGCCCGCGGGGTGCTCGGCCGTGGCGACGCCGATGCGGAACACGCCGTCGCGGTCCTTGGCGGGGAAGTACAGGTAGTACGTGTCGCCGCGGCGCGCGGCGTCGGGCGCCCACAGCTGGCGCGCGGCCCACGGGACCTGCTCGAGCGTCAGTGCGACACCGTGGTCGACGACCTCACCGTCGAGGGAGTCGAGGGACAGCACGTGGTAGTCGCGCATGTCGTAGTGGCTGCCGTGGTCGTCGGCGGTCGCACCCGTGTCCTCGTCGTGCGAGGGGTAGATCCACAGCGTGCCGTCCCACACGTGCCCCGACGGGTCGGCGGTCCAGATGCTGTCGATGAGCGGGCCCGGGGGCGCGTCCGGCACGACCTGCGCGAAGGCTCCTGCGGCGGCGTGCGCGACAGTGTCGGCGGCTCGAACGTGCATGGGGACCCGTCCTTTCGAGGATGCTGCCGAAACTCTACAGGCGGACTATCGGTCCGGCGCCAGGCCTTCGGTCCTCCGGACCACGCGGCACCCGCGGCGCACCCGCCCGGTAGCCTGCGCGGCATGCGCGTCGCCACCTGGAACATCAACTCGATCCGTGCCCGCACCGAGCGGGCGGTGGCGTTCCTCGAGCGGTCCGGCGTCGACGTCCTCGCGCTGCAGGAGACCAAGTGCAAGGACGAGCAGTTCCCGCACGAGGCGTTCGAGGCGCTCGGGTACGAGGTCGCGCACGTCGGGTACAGCCAGTGGAACGGCGTCGCCGTGGTCTCGCGGGTCGGGATCGATGACGTCGAGATCGGCTTCCCCGGCATGCCGACGTGGGGCGAGCCCGCCGCGGCCGAGGCGCGCGCGATCGGCGTGACGGCCGGCGGCGTGCGCGTGTGGAGCCTCTACGTCCCGAACGGGCGGGCGATCGACGACCCGCACTACGCCTACAAGCTCGACTGGCTCGCGCACCTGCGGGACGCCGCCGCGGGCTGGCTCGCGGCCGACCCCGGCGCGCAGGTCGCGCTCGTCGGCGACTGGAACATCGCGCCGCTCGACACGGACGTGTGGGACCCCGCCTGGTTCGCGGGCCGCACGCACGTCACGCCCGCCGAGCGCGACGCGTTCGCCGCGATCGCGCACGCGGGGTACACCGAGGTCTCGCGCGTGCACCTGCCCGCCGAGCACACCTACACGTACTGGGACTACCAGCAGCTGCGCTTCCCCAAGAACAAGGGCATGCGCATCGACCTCACCTACGCCTCCCCCGCGCTCGCGGCGCGTGTGACGGGCGTGACGATCGTGCGCGACGAGCGCAAGGGCAAGGGCGCCTCGGACCACGTCCCCGTGGTCCTCGACCTCGCGGAGGACGCATGAGCGAGCAGCCGCCGGCACCGCCGACGAGCCCCGACCCGTACCCGGCGACGCACTACGCGCCCACGTGGTCGGCCGCCGCGCGGCCGCCGCTCGAGGGGCTCGCCGTCGCGGCGCTCGTCGCGGCGCTGCTGTTCTGGCTGTGGCCCACGCTCGGGCTCGTCGGCCTCGGGCTGGGGGTCGCGGCGCTGCGTGCGACCCGCGCGAAGGGCACGCGCGGACGCGGCCTCGCGCGCGCAGCCGTCGTCGTGGGTGCGGTCGGTGCGCTCGTGGCGCTCGGCGCGACCGCCGCGGTCGTCGTCGCCGTGCAGCGCTCGCGCCCGATCGCGACCGACGTCAGCGGTCCCGTCACGACGACCGTGAACCGCCTGGACGCGGGGCACTGCGTGCGGGACCTGCCCTCCGACGGACCCGTGAGCGAGATCGTCGTCGTGCCGTGCGGCGACAAGCACGAGGCCGAGGTGCGCGCGCGAGTCACGGTGCGGTCCCAGCAGCCGTGGCCCGGCCAGACGCGCGTGGACGAGCTGGTGCGGCAGGCCTGCGAGCTCGACGAGCACTACGCCCGGACCGGTGAGCCGCTCGACGTCGTGTGGTCGCCCGACGAGAGCGGCTGGAACGGTGGCGACCGCCTGGGGCTGTGCGTGCAGCGCACCCGCTGACGCCCTCGCCCGGACCCCCAGCGCCGGGGCGCGCTAGCCCCCGCTGACGTCCTGGCGCACGGCGGGCCTCCAGCCCTCGTGGTGCAGTCGCTCGAACGCGTCCAGGAGCACGTCGAGCGCGAACGTCAGCTCGGCGGCCTGTGCGCCGTCCCGGTGTTCGCGTTCGAGATCTGGTGGGCCGTGCTGCTGCTCACGCGCGGTCTGCGCGCACCCGCCGCACCGGACGTCCCGGCCGACGTCCCGGACCGGGTCGCCGCGCGCTGACGCCGTGCGTCACTCGCCCGGGTAGCGGACCCCGAGCCGTCGGCGCACCTCGTCGGCCGTCTCCAGCACCGTGACGACCTCGTCGAGCGGGTGCAGCGGCGACTCGGTCAGCCCGGCCTCGACGTAGCGCGCGAGCGCCGCAGCCTGGAAGCACAGCCCGTCGAGCTCCTCGACACGGTTCTCGTCCCACGTCGCGCTCTCGTCGCCCACGTGGAGGGTCACGCTCGACGGCCCCCGGAACCGCGGACCCGTGGTGACCCAGCCGGCCTCGCCGTGCACGCGCGCCTCGTCGTCCGCGGGCGTGAGCATGGACGTGAACAGCTGCGCCTGCAGGCCCGGGTACGCGACCTGCAGCGCCACCTGCTCGTCGACGCCCGTGCGAGCGAGCGAGCCCATGACCTGCAGGTCCGTGGGCGTCGCCGGGAGTCCCACGGTGGTCGCGACGAACGACGCGAACGACAGCGGGTAGATGCCGATGTCGAGCAGCACACCGCCCGCGAGCGCCGGGTTCAGCAGACGATGGTCGTCGGGCACCTCGGCCCGCGTCGCGAACGAGCCCGTGACCCACCGCGGCCGGCCGATCAGACCGTCCTCGAGCACCTGGCGCAGCACGTCGACGTGCGGCAGGTACCGCGTCCACATGGCCTCCATCGCGAGGACGCCGGCCGCACGCGCCGCGTCGACGATCAGGCGCGCCTCGGCCGCGTTGCGGGCCAGCGGCTTCTCGACGAGCACGTGCTTGCCGGCCGCGATCGCCGCGAGCGCCTGGTCCGGATGGTGGCTGTGCGGGCTCGCGACGTACACGACGTCGACCTGCGGGTCGTCGACGAGCTCGTCGTACGACGACAGCGCCCGCTCGACCCCGTGCTCGTCGGCGAACGCCTGCCCGCGGGCGGCGTCCCGGCTCGCGACCGCCACCACGCGCTGGCCCGTGTGCCGGTGCAGCGAGGCGACGAAGTGCCCCGCGATCCACCCCGGGGCGACCACGCCCCAGCGCAGGCTCGGCGCGTCGGACGGGTCGGGGAACCGGGGCTCGGGCAGCAGCAGCGTCACGCGCACACTGTGGCACGCTCCCGACGAGGTCGGGTGCGGCCGCCACCGGCGTGCCGTGCGGTGCGCCCTGTGGAGAACTCTGAACGGCCCGGTCGTCACGTCGCTACGGTCCTGCGTCATGCTCACAGACCGGACCCCGTCGCCGAACGGCCCGACCACCGACCTCGCCGATCCGCAGGCGCGACGCCTCCGCCGCGTGCGCACCCGGCTGATCCTCGTCGTCGCCCTCGCGGTCGCCGGCCCAGTCCTGGTGGGCCTCGCGCTGCTCCCGACGCTCGGCAGGCTCGGGCAGCTCGACGACCAGCTGTCCGCGCTGCCCTCGCCGCCCGCCGGCACCGCCGAGGAGGCGTTCACGCTGCCTCTCGGGTTGTCGCCCGGGACCTGCTACGCGGAGCTTCCCGGCGCCGACGACATGTCCGACCTGCACGAGGTCGACTGCGCGCGGCCGCACCTCACGGAGCTGAGCGCCGCTGTCGCCCTGACCGAGCCGTTCGACGAGTCCGACTGGACCGAGCTCGCCGAGATCGAGGCGGCATGCATGCACGCGAACGACGCGTTCGGCACCGCACCCGGCGAGCAGGCGACCAGCCCCGAGAGCTACCGCCACTTCATCGCGTGGCCCCACAGCAGCCAGTGGGACGACGAGGGCGGACGCGTCGCCTACTGCTTCTACGTCTCCCGGCCCGGTCCGACGACGGGCTCGCTCGTCGCCGGCACCTCCGAGCTCCTCCCCGGCCGGGTGTGACGCCCACACCCGGCACGGGGGGACCGCTCAGGCGCCCGTGATGCTCAGGCCCGTGTCGGTGCGGTCGACGACGATCGTCTGGCCGTCGTGGATCTGGCCGGACAGCAGCGCGCGGGCCAGATTGTCGCCGATCTCGCGCTGGACCAGGCGGCGCAGCGGGCGCGCGCCGTACGCCGGGTCGTAGCCCTCGATCGCAAGCCAGTCGCGTGCGGCGGGCGTGACCTCGAGCGTGAGGCGGCGGTCCTGCAGGCGCCGGGCGAGCGACGCGACCTGCAGGTCCACGATCTGGCCGATCTCCTCAAGGCTCAGCGGGTCGAACAGCACCACGTCGTCGAGCCGGTTGAGGAACTCCGGCTTGAACGCGGCACGCACCGCCCCCATCACCGCGTCCCGCTTCTCCGAGTCCGACGTCAGCGGGTCCACCAGGAACTGCGAGCCCAGGTTCGAGGTGAGGATGAGGATGACGTTGCGGAAGTCGACCGTGCGGCCCTGGCCGTCGGTCAGGCGGCCGTCGTCGAGCACCTGCAGCAGCACGTCGAACACCTCGGGGTGCGCCTTCTCGACCTCGTCGAGCAGGACGACCGAGTACGGGCGCCGCCGCACGGCCTCGGTGAGCTGGCCGCCCTCCTCGTAGCCGACGTACCCGGGAGGTGCACCGACGAGCCGCGCCACGGAGTGCTTCTCGGCGTACTCGGACATGTCGATGCGGACCATCGCGCGCTCGTCGTCGAACAGGAAGTCCGCGAGCGCCTTCGCGAGCTCGGTCTTCCCGACGCCCGTGGGGCCGAGGAACAGGAACGAGCCCGTGGGGCGGTCGGGGTCGCTGATGCCCGCGCGGGCGCGGCGCACCGCGTCGGAGACCGCGGCGACGGCCTTCTTCTGCCCGATCAGGCGCTCGCCGAGCACCTCCTCCATGCGCAGCAGCTTGGCGGTCTCGCCCTCGAGCATGCGGCCCGCGGGGATGCCCGTCCACGCCGAGACGACCTCGGCGATCTCGTCGGGGCCGACCTTCTCCGCGATCATCGGCGGTGCGTCGACCGTGTCCTGCTCGGCCTCCGTCGCCTCAGCGTCGGCGATCTGCCGCTGGAGCGTGGGGATCTCGCCGTACAGGATGCGCGCGGCCTTCTCCAGGTCGCCCTCGCGCTGGAGCCGCTCGGCGTCCGAGCGCAGCGCGTCCAGGCGCGCCTTGAGTTCGCCGACGAGGTTGTGGCCCGCCTTCTCCTTCTCCCAGCGCGCGTTGAGCGCCGCGAGCTCCTCGCGACGGTCCGCGAGGTCGGCGCGCAGCCGCTCGAGCCGGTCCAGCGACGCGGGGTCGTCGGACTCGGAGAGGACGACCTCCTCCATCTCGAGGCGCGTCACGGCGCGCTGCAGCTCGTCGATCTCGATGGGCGACGAGTCGAGCTCCATGCGCAGGCGCGACGCGGCCTCGTCGACGAGGTCGATCGCCTTGTCGGGGAGCTGGCGGCCCGTGATGTACCGGTCGGACAGCGCAGCGGCGGCGACGAGCGCCGCGTCGGAGATCGTCACCTTGTGGTGCGCCTCGTAGCGCTCCTTGAGCCCGCGCAGGATCGCGACGGTGTCCTCCACGGACGGTTCGCCGACGAACACCTGCTGGAACCGCCGCTCGAGCGCGGGGTCCTTCTCGATGTGCTCGCGGTACTCGTCGAGCGTGGTCGCGCCGACGAGCCGCAGCTCGCCGCGCGCGAGCATGGGCTTGAGCATGTTGCCCGCGTCCATCGCGCCCTCGCCGCCGGCACCCGCGCCGACGACCGTGTGCAGCTCGTCGATGAACGTCACGACCTGCCCGTCGGAGCCCTTGATCTCCTCGAGCACGGCCTTGAGCCGCTCCTCGAACTCTCCGCGGTACTTGGCGCCCGCGACCATCGAGGCGAGGTCGAGCGCGACGAGCTTCTTGCCGCGCAGGGACTCCGGCACGTCGCCCTCGACGATGCGCTGCGCGAGCCCCTCGACGACGGCGGTCTTGCCCACTCCGGGCTCGCCGATCAGCACGGGGTTGTTCTTGGTGCGGCGGGACAGCACCTGCACGACGCGCCGGATCTCCGAGTCACGTCCGATCACCGGGTCGAGCTTGCCCTCGGCCGCGCGCTGCGTGAGGTCCACGCCGTACTTCTCGAGGGCCTTGTAGGTGCCCTCCGGGTCGGGGCTGGTGACGCGCGCGTTCCCGCGCACGGTCGGCAGCGCGGCGAGCAGGGCGTCGCGCGACGCCCCGGCCGCGCGCAGCGCGTCGGCCACGCCGGACTGCCCGGCCGCCAGGCCGATGAGCAGGTGCTCGGTCGAGACGTAGTCGTCGCCGAGCGTGCGCGCCTCCGCGTTGGCGGCCTCGATGGCGGCGGCGGTCGCGCGCGACGCGCTGGGCTGCGCGACCGTCGAGCCCGACGACGAGGGCAGGTTGACGAGGATGCCGCGCACCGCACGGCCGAGGGCCCCGCGGTCGGCACCGACCGCGTCGAGCAGACCGTTGGCGACGCCGCCCTCCTGCTGGAGCAGCGCGTCGAGGATGTGTGCCGGCTCCAGCTGCGGGTTGCCGGCGGCGCTCGCGGACTGGATGGCGCTGCCGAGCGCCTCCTGCGAGCGGGTTGTGAGCTTGGCGTCCACGTGACCTCCCTGCGCGAGTCTCGCGCGTCGTCGATGCGTCTGCACATCCCAACGCGACAAAGTTGAGTGTATTCCGCTCAACTTGAGATCCGCTGCCCGAGCGCGGGCGACGTGCGCGGGTCAGCCGCCCGGGCCGGGGTCGTTGTCGGGAGCGCCGTCGCCCCCAGGCAGGTCGCCGCGCTCCACCGGCTCGCCCTCCGGGGGCGTGGGGAGCTCGGAGAAGAGGGTGGCGAGCTCGCCGTCGCGCGCCGGACGCACCGCAGCGCCCGCCGCGCGCAGGGTCGCGGTGTCCACGCCGTCGCCCTCGAGCAGCACGTGCACGCCGTCGGCCACCACCTCGCACGAGGCTCCCTCGCCGTCGTCCTCGAGCTGTGCGCAGGCCGGAGCCTGTCCGCCGGCTGCGCGGGACGTGCGCAGCAGCACCGTGCCGGCCGGGCTGACGTAGGCCGCGGACATGCCCTCGTCGCCCGAGACCCCGACGGACTGCACAGCGAGGTCGAACCCGTCGACGTCGGTCACGTAGACAAGGTCCCGCGCGATCCCCGCGTACTGCATCCGGGCCGCGACGTCCGCGCCGCCGGTCCCGGTGGTCCCGCCGCCGCCGCACGCGCCGAGCGCCAGCACGACGAGCGCCCCGACGAGCCCACCGGCGGCGGCCGCCGCACCCCTGCGGTCACGGTCGCGGCAGCCCCGAGCGCGGTTCATGCCTCGCACCGTACCGGCCGCCGCCCGCGCGCGGGCCGCCCGGCGGACGACGAGGCCCCGGCCCGGTCGTCGAACCCGGGCCGGGGCGTGGCCGCCGGGCAGCGCGGGACGTGCATCGAGCCGACACCTCGTCGTCGCCGCCCGGCAACCTCGCCGCCCTAGCGTCGAGCGCGACCGATGACGACGGAAGGGCGACGATGACCCTCACACTCACGCTCGTACGGCACGGGCGCACCCACTTCAACGCACGCCGCGTCCTGCAGGGCCGCTGCGACTCCCCGCTGACGCGCGACGGACGCCAGGGCGTCCGGACCACCGCCCGGCACCTGGCCGGCACCCCGTTCACGGCCGCCTGGTCCTCACCGTCCGGACGCGCCGTCTCGACCGCGGTCGAGCTCCTGCGCCACCACGAGGACGTGCGCCTGCGCACGCACGTGGACCTGCGCGAGTACCACTTCGGCGTGTACGAGCGCCGGCCCGAGCACACGCTCGACGCCGTCCAGCCCTGGCCCACGCTCGTCGAGCAGGTGCTCGCGGGCACGCACCCCGGGCTGCCGGGCGGCGAGCACGCGGCCGACTTCATGGGCCGCACGACCCGCGTGTTCGCGCGGCTCGTCGAGCAGCACCTCGGCACCGACGAGCACGTGCTCGTCGTCGGCCACGGCCTCGCGCTCGGCGCGTACCTCGCGACGCTCGCGCCCGTCGGCCTCGTCGCGCTGCCCAACGCGTCGGTCAGCACGGTCGAGGTCGACGACGACGGCACGGCCCGCATCGCGCGGCTGGCCGAGGACGTCGCCGCCCAGGGCGCGCTCGCGGCGCGCCCCGCGACGCCCGGTGCCACCCGCCCCGCGCTCGCGCCGGTCGCCTGACCCGTAGCGGGTGGACCTGCGCTCGCCTGGTGAGCGCAAGTCCACCCGTCAGCGCGTCGCGGCGCGTGCGGCGCGTGGGGCACGATGCGCAGATGAGCGACGGGGCCGCATGGGGTGACGAGCAGCCGGACGTGCTGGGTGGCGCGTGGGTCGCGCGGACGCTCGAGCTGCCGCCCGACGACGAGAGTGCGCGCGAGGGCGTCGACCCCGTCGCCACCCTCGTGCACCGACCACCGCGCCACCGGCGCGCGGTGCTGTACCTGCACGGGTTCGTCGACTACTTCTTCCACCCGCACGTCGCGGACGCGCTCGACGCCGCGGGCTGGGACCTGTACGGGCTCGACCTGCACGACTACGGCCGGTCCATCCGCGAGGGCCGACGCCCCAACCACACGCGCGAGCTCGCGGGGTACGCACGCGAGATCGACGCGGCCGTCGCCCTCCTGCGCGCCGACCACGACCGCGTCGCGCTGCTGGGGCACTCCACGGGCGGTCTGGTCGCGGCGCTGTGGGCGGATGCGCGCCCCGGGCGCGTGGACGCCGTGGTGCTCAACTCGCCCTGGCTCGATCTGCGCAAGCCCTGGTTCGACCGCGTGGTGCTCACGCGCATCCTGCGCGTGCTCGGTCGCGTCACCCCCGAGCTCGTCGTCGGTCACATCCAGCCGCACTACGGGCGCGCGCTGCACGCCGGCTCGGGCGGCGAGTGGACGTACGAGCTGGCGTGGAAGCCGCACGAGGGCTTCCCGGTGCGCGCGTCGTTCATCCGCACCATCCGCGCCGGGCACGCGCGCGTCGCGCACGGGCTCGACATCCGTGAGCCCGTGCTGGTCCTGACGTCCGACGCCACGGGTCCCGACGACCGCGTCCACGACGGTCTGCTGACCACCGACTCGGTGCTCGACGTCGCCCAGATCGCCGCGCGCGCCCCCGGGCTCGGCCCGCACGTCACGCTGACCACGGTCCCCGGCGGCGCGCACGACCTCGCGCTGTCCCCCGCCCCCGCACGCGAGGAGTACCTGCGCGCGGTCGTGGCGTTCCTCGACGCGCACGCGCCCGCCTGACCGCGCTCGCCTGACCGCGCCCGTCTGACCGCGCCCGTCTGACCGCGCTCGCCTGGCCGCGAGCCCGGAGCGGACGCTCGCCGCGTGCGCCCCGGGCCCGCACCGTCAGGTGACCTTGACCGACACCGCCGACGAGCTCGCGCCGTTCAGGTAGGTCGTGGAGCTCGAGGTCGGCCTGTACACCGCTGTGACCTTGTACGACCCCCTCGCCTGGGCGGGCAGCGTGACGGTCGTCGTCCCGGCGTGCGTCGCGGTCATCGTGACCGTGACGGTCTTGGTGCCGATCGTCACCGCGACCGACCCGAGCGGCTTGGTCACCAGGCCACCCGAGTCGACCCGCACGGTCGCCTTGAGCGTCGAGCCCGCCGTGACCGACGGCACCGACAGCTTCACCGTCGGCGTCACGCGCGGCACCTTCGTCTGCACCGACGTCGAGCGCGCGACCGAGCCGTCCGCGCCCCGCGCGGTCACCCGCACCGACAGCTGCTTGCCCACGTCGGACTTGGCGACCTTGTACGACGACGCCGTGGCGCCGGCGATCGCGACGCCGTCGCGCAGCCACTGCACGCTCGTCGAGACCGGGCCGGGCGACCACTCACCACGCTTGGCCCACACCGTCCGGCCGTAGCCGACCGTGCCCGAGATCGTCACCCGGGTCACGTTCGTGATCGGCGGGACGACGGTGACGGGCGTCGACGTCACTGACGTCGGCAGCCAGCCCGCGCCGCCGCGCGCGGTCACGCGCGCCGACAGCCGCGTGCCGCCGTCGGCCGCGGTCACGGTGTACGTCGACGAGGTCGCGCCCGAGATCGCGGTGCCGTCCCGCAGCCACTGCACGCTCGTCGTCGCCGACGACGGGTTCCAGGTCCCGCTGCCGACCTGCAGGGTGGACCCGACCCACGGGTCGCCCGTGATCGCCGGCTGTGCCACGTTCTGCACGGCGAGCGGGATCACCACGTCGCGGGTCGTCGAGATCACCGCGCGACGCGCGTCCGCCGGGTCCGTCGACAGCGGCGTCGTGTTGCCCGTCCAGAAGCCGGCGACGAACGGCGCGTTGCGCGGGTTCGTCGCGGTGTCCGGCTCGAGCCACAGCGCGAACTCGGTGTCCGACGGGAGCCACAGCTTCCCCATGGAGAACGACCCGTCTGCGTACACGGTCTCCCGGGCGGCCCGCACCCACGCGCCCGTCCGCGGGTTGCGGTCGTACCGGTACACCGCGACCGCGCCGTCCTCCATCGGGTCGAACGTGAAGCCTTCGGGGGCCGTGACGCGCCCGCGGATCGCCGGCAGCATCGTCGGCCGCAGCACCACCGACGTCCCCGGGCTCACGAGACGTGCGCGCGACCACACCGCCGACAGGTCGGTGCCGTCCGCGGCGAGCACCGTGCCGTCGGACGCCATGACGCCCGTGCCGACGAGCCCGGACCCGTCGGTGACCACGAGACCGTAGGTCCGGCCGGTGTCGAGGCCGCTCAGGACGAACGAGCCGTCCCAGCGCGACAGCTCGCTGACCGCGCGGACCTTCCCGTTCGTGCCCGTCGCCGCCGCGATCCACAGCCTCGTCTCGTACCCGCTGAAGCTCGGCTCGTCGATGCGGCCCGAGATGCTGCCGCTGAGGTTGGGCCGCAGGACGAGCCCGCTCGCGGGCGCCGTGACCGCGGTCGCGTCGGAGCGCAGCGACACGAAGTACCCGTCCGCGGCGTTCCAGGTGCCCGTGTAGAGGGTGCGGGTGCTGTCCGCGAGCTGCAGGTGCACGGGGGTGCCGGACGGCACACCGCCCACGACGAACGTGCCGTCGGAGCGCACCGTGCCGCTCACGTACCGCATCGGGGAGGTCCCGACGACCCCCTGGACCGTGAGCCTCGAGTGGTCGCCCACGTACGTCGCCGGGAGCTGGACGCGCCCGCTGACCTGAGTCGCGAGCGACGCGGTGACGACGAGGTCGCTCGTACCGGGGGCGATCACCGCGGCGTCGGTGTGGAACATCGTCGTCGTCCCCGACGCGGTGACGTACCCGTTGAGCAGGCGGTGCTGGCCGTCGTGGAGCAGCAGCAGGTGGTCGCGGCCCTCGCGCAGGTCGCGGTCGACCGTGAACGTGCCGTCGGCCGCGACGGGCACGAACGTCGCGGGGAGGGTCGGCGACTGCGTGCCGGCGCCGACGCCCGTGAGCACGCGCAGCTCGACGCGCGGTGGTGCGGCGGCGGAGTACGTGTACCCCGTCGGGAAGACGACGCGTCCGGTGATGGGTGCGGGATCGGCCGCGCGTGCGGGGACCGCGAGCGCGGTGAGCACCATGAGGAGCGCGCACGCGAGCGCGAGCAGCGAGGTGCGCGCACGGGATGCCGTGGGCAGGGGTGCCATGGGGGCCTCTCGTCGAGGTCGGTGGTGCCGGGGAGCGGGTCGGGCAGGGTCGCGGACGGTCAGGTGACCTTGACCGTCAGGGCCGACGAGGTCGCGCCGTTGAGGTACGTCGTCGAGGTGGACGTCGGCGTGTACCTGGCTGTGACCTTGTGCGAGCCCTTGCTCTGCGCGGGCATGGTGACGGTGACCGTCCCGGCCCGGGCCGCGGTCAGGGTGACCGTGGTGGTCTTCGAGCCGAGCGTCACCGCGACGGTCCCGAGCGGCTTGGTCACGAGACCGCCGGAGTCGACCACGACGGTGACCTTGACCGCCGTCCCGGCCTTCACGGACGGCGCGGACACCCTGACGGTGGGCGTCACCTTCGGCACCTTCGTCTGCAGGGACGTCGACCGCGCCTGCGAGCCGTCCGCCGCGCGCGCGGTCACGCGCACCGACAGCCGCTTGCCCACGTCGGACTTGGCGACCTTGTACGACGAGCCGGTCGCGCCGCTGATCTCCACGCCGTCGCGCAACCACTGCACGCTCGTCGACGTCGGCGGCGTCGACCACGTGCCACGGTCGGCCCACACCGTCTTCCCGTACGCGACGGTGCCGGAGATCGACGCGCGCGTGACGTTGCTGATGGGCGCGGGCGCGACCGTCACGCCCGGCGACGTCGCGGTCGCGGCCAACCACCCGGTGCCGCCCTTCGCGGTGACGCGCACCGACAGCCGGGCGCCCTCGTCGGCGGCCGTCGGCGTGTACGTCGTGGACGTCGCGCCGCTGATCGCCGCGCCGTCACGCAGCCACTGCACGCTCGTCGTGACCGCGGCGGGGTCCCACGTGCCCGTCGTCGCGCGGACCGTGGAGCCCACCCGGACCGTGCCGGTGACCGCCGGGGCGGTCAGGTTGCGCACCGCGAGCGGGATCACGACGTCGATGCCGGTGGTGTGCCGCACGACCTTCGCCTTCGCGGGGTCGCTGGTCAGGGGCGTGCCGTTGCCCGTCCAGAAGCCGGCCGTGAACCGCGCGTTCTTCGGGTTCACGTCGGCGTGCGGGTCGAAGTACACGAGGTGGTCCTCCGTCCGCTTCGCCAGGTCGAAGGCCTGGAGCGAGAACCAGCCGGTCTCCGCGACGCGCTGCGAGTCGGTCTCGGCCCACGTGCCGTCCGTGCCGCGCCGCCACAGCTGGACCTCCGCGGCGTGCGTGTCCCAGTAGCCGAACAGGAAGTCGTCCGGGGCGGTCACGAAGCCGCGCACCCCGACAGTGGTCGGCGGGCTCAGGACGACGCCGGTCGTCGTCGGGCGGACCTTGCGCAGGCTCGACCACGTCGCGTCGAAGCCGGGCTCCCCCGGCCGGATCGGGGACCACGTGCCGTCGGCCCGCTGCGCGCCGGGCTCCAGGTCGTCGAAGCTGAACATCCCGATCGCATACGAGCGGCCGGTGTCGAGGTCCGGGATGGTGAACGTGCCGTCCGCGTCCGTGTACGTCGAGACGTTCTCCCGGAAGCCGGACGCGTCGCTGACCGCGTCGAGCGCGATCGTCGTGTTCGCCAGGATCGCGGCCGGTGCGTCGACGCGCCCCGAGATGCTGCCGGCGAGGTTCGGCCGCAGCGTCAGGCCGCTCGCGGGCGCGGTGACCGTGCCGACGTTCAGCCGGGAGCCCGAGAAGTACCCCGTCGCCGGGTTCCACGCGCCGTCGAACAGGACGTACTGGGGGTCGACGAGCTCGATCCGGACGGCCTGGCCCGACGGGAAGCCGCCCACGGTGAACCGACCGTCGGCCTCGATGCGCCCGTAGGCGAACCGCTCGGAGCCGTCGTACGGCTTGCCGACGGTCGCGACCACGCTGAGCGGGCGGTTCGGGTCGGGCGTGTACCCGGCGGGCAGGACGATGCTGCCGGTCACCTGCTGGCCGAGCGTGGCGGTGACGACGACGTCCGTCCGACCCGGCGCGACGAGCGCGCCGTCGGGGTGCTGCTGCGCGATCCCGCCGCTCGCGGTCACGTACCCGCCGACGAGCCGCTGCTGGCCGTCCTGGAGCACCAGGTAGTACTGACGGCCCGACTGCAGCCTGCTGCCCGGGACGGTGAACGTCCCGTCGGCCGCGACGGAGGCGTACAGGATCGGGTAGCGCACCGGCTCGGTGGTGGTGGCGCTGGCCGGGTAGCGCACCTCGAACCGCGGCGGCGTCGCGGCCGAGTACGTGTACCCGGCGGGGAGGACGACCCGCCCGGTGATGTCGAGCGGGTCGGCCGCGCGCGCGGGGACGGCGAGCGCGGACACGAGGAGCGAGAGCGCTCCCACGATGGCGAGGAGCGCGGTGCGGGCGCGCGGGACGGCTGTCGGGGCGGGGGTCATGCGTACGGCCTCTCGTCGACGACGGCTCGCGCCGACGCCGGCGCGAATGTCGGGACTGTACCGATTCGGCCCTTGCCGCGGACGATGGTCGCCACATGTCGGGACGCCCGATGACCTGCGGGTTCACGCGCCGAGGGGGCGCAAGCGCTTCGACAGGGCGCGCTGCACCCGCCCGGCCCGCCGCCGACCGGGTGACGGGGTGAAACGGTTCGCCGGTGCTGACCGGGCCGCCGGGAGCGGTAACCAGGACCCGGCCCGCCCGCACCCGGCGGCGGGCGGGGCTGCGGACGGGCCGTCCGCGGGGAGGAGCGCACGTGCGGTCGACGAGGACGGGCACGACGACACACCCGGGGACCACCCCGGACACCGCGGGGCGCACGCGCCTGCGGCGAGGCACCCTCGCGGCCACGCTGGCCGCCGTCCTGGCCGGCACGCTCGCGGGCGCGACCGCCGCCGCGGCCGCCGAGCTCGACCCCCAGCTCGCGGCGACCGCGCACACCGCGGGCCGCGTCGCCGCGGCGGCCGACGGCTCCGCGCAGCTGTCCTGGCCCGGCGTGTACTTCGAGGGCCGGTTCACGGGCACCGGCGTCGGGGTGCGGCTGTCGGACTCCGCGGCCGACTGGGAGATCCAGATCGACGGCGCCCGCGTCGCGACGCTCGTCATGCCCGGGACGACGACCCGCTGGGTCGAGGGGCTGGCCGCCGGGACGCACACCGTGCGCGTGGTCAAGCGCAACGAGTCGCCGTGGGCGACCAGCACGTTCCGCGGGTTCGTCGCCGCACCGGGCGGTCAGGTGCTCACCGCACCCGCGCCCCGCGACCTGCAGCTCGAGTTCCTCGGCGACTCGTTCACGGCCGGCTACGGCAACGAGTCCACGTCCCGCGACTGCTCGGGCGACCAGGTGAACCGCACGACGAACGCCGACCGGTCGTTCGGGGCGATCGCGGCCCGGACGCTGGGCGCGGACTACCAGCTCAACGCGTTCTCGGGCCGCGGGCTCGTGCGCAACTACGCGGGCGGTGAACCGGGCACGAGCTTCCGCACGTACGCGGACCGCGCGCTGCTCGCCGTCGCGGGCGACGTGTGGCAGCGGCCCGCGAGCTGGACGCCCGAGGCCGTGGTGATCGGCCTGGGCATCAACGACTTCTCGACGCCCGTCGGCTCGGGTGAGCAGTGGACGGCGGCGTCGCTGCGCACCGCGTGGGTGCAGGCGTACCGCGAGCTGCTGACGAGCCTGCGCGCGAAGAACGCGGGCGCCTACCTCGTCGTGAGCGTCGCGGCGTCGGGCGGGACCGACCAGCGCACGCTCGGACGGCAGGTCGTCGACGCGGCACGTGCGGCCGGGGACACGCGCGTCGTGCTGTGGGACTACAGCGACGCGCCGCTCGACCTGCAGGGCTGCCACTGGCACCCGTCGCTCGCGGACCACCGCGTGCTCGCCGACCGGCTCGTCGCGCTCCTCGACCCGCTGCTCGACGACCCGCAGCCCACGCCCACCCCCACACCGACCGCGACACCCACTCCGACGACGACTCCGACTCCGACTCCCACGGTGACGCCCACCGCGACGGCCACCCCCACCCCCACCCCCACGTCGTCGGCACGCGGGTGCACCGCGACGCTCACGGTCGCTGGCACGTGGCCGGGCGGGTACCAGGCGACGCTGAAGGTCACCGCGGGCAGCAGCCCGATCGCCGGCTGGCGCGCGACGTTCGCGCTGCCCGCGGGCGGCTCGGTGGCGCAGGGCTGGTCGGGCGTGTTCACGCAGTCCGGCGCGCAGGTCACCGTGGCGGGGGCCGGCTGGAACGCGTCCCTGACCGCGGGTCAGTCCACCGAGGCGGGGTTCATCGGGTCCGGCCCGGCGCCGACGTCGACGACGACGACCTGCGCGGCGGCCGTCCCGGCGGCCTGACCGGGCCGCGACCGCGGCCTCACCAGACAGCCGCGGCCCGTCCGTTCAGCGGCGGACGGGCCGCGGCGTGAGCGCGGGCTCCTCGGGCTCGGAGAGCGACAGGATCGCGCCGACGACGCCCGGAGCTGCACGGATGCGCCGCTCGAGCGCGGCGAGCTGGTGGGACGCGGCGGTCTCCCCCGGCTCGCCCGTCAGGTCGACCGCCCCGGACAGGAACACCTGGCGCGCGCCGACGAGCTCGAGGCGCAGGTCCGTCACCCGGGCGACCTCAGGCTGCGCGGCGACGAGCGCGAGCGCGGCGTTCCACACCCCGTCGTCCACGACCTGCCCGACGAGGAACCGCCGGTTGCGCTCGATGAGCACGACCGCGACCACCCCCAGCAGGACGCCGACGAGGATCGACCCGACCGCGTCCGGCACCGCCGAGCCGGTGACCTGGTGCGCCGCGATCCCGGCAGCCGCGATCACGATGCCGACGAGCGCGGCCGCGTCCTCGAAGAACACCGCGCGCACGGTCGGGTCGGAGGTGCCCAGCACGTGCTCGAGCACGCCGCTCGAGCGTCGTCGGGCCGCCGCACTGGCCTGCCGGTGGGCCTGCAGGAACGAGATGCCCTCGAGGACGAAGGCGACGGCCAGCACCGCGTACGCGACACCGAAGTCGCTCGCGGGCTCGCCGTGGCGCAGCTCGGAGATGCCGTGCGTGACGGACACGCCCGCCCCGACGGCGAACAGCCCGATCGCGGCGAACAGCGACCACACGTAGACCTCGCGGCCGTGGCCCAGAGGATGGGTGCGGTCGGGCGGCCGCGCGGCCTTGCGCTGCGCGATCAGCAGGAACACCTCGTTGCCGGCATCGGCCCAGGAGTGCGCGGCCTCGGCCAGCATGGAGGCCGCACCGGTGACCACGGCAGCGGCGGTCTTGGCCACCGCGATGAGCAGGTTCGCGGCGAACGCGATCGCGACGGTGAGCGTGCTCTCGCCGCCGGAGCCCTCGTCGTGCTCGGTCAGGCCGGGGAGCGCGGCGGCGCCCGGACCAGGGGCCGGCGCTCCGGCCGGCGCGCCCGTCCCTGCGGCCTCGTCGGACGAGCCCGACGCGAGGGTCCCCATGCGGGCGACAGTAGCGACGCGTCGGCACGCGCGCGCGGCGTCCGTAGGCTGGCCCCGTGCCCCCCGCCACCCCCGTCGACCGCGACCTGTTCCGGCAGGCCGCCGCGCGCCCGCACGAGCCGCTGCGCACCTACCACCCGCGCCGCGCGTCGCTCGGGCGGGACCGCGGGGACGCGCTGGACCGGCTGTTCGGCCGCCTCGGGTTCTCGGTGCACGACGAGGCCGCCCCGTTCCCGCGCACCGCGGACGGGATGCTCGACGCGGCGGCGCTGTTCGGCCGCACCGCGCCCGTCGTCCTGGAGATCGGCCCCGGCATGGGCGAGACGACGGCGGCCATGGCGCAGGCCGACCCGGACCGCGACTACCTGGCGGTCGAGGTGCACCTGCCCGGCCTGGCGAACCTGCTGCTCCTGGCGGAGCGTCTGGGCCTGACGAACCTGCGCGTCGCGCACGGGGACGCGCTCGAGCTCGCGCGCACCGCGCTCGCACCCGGGTCGCTCGACGCGGTGCACGCGTTCTTCCCGGACCCGTGGCCCAAGGCGCGCCACCACAAGCGCCGGCTGGTCCAGCCCGAGCACGTCGCGCTGCTGCGCTCGCGCCTGCGGGTCGGCGGGACGCTGCACGTCGCGACCGACTGGGTGCCCTACGCCGAGCAGATGGTCGAGGTGCTCGCGGGCGACCCGGGCCTCGACTCCGCGGGTCCCGTCCCCCGGCCGGAGCACCGCCCGGTCACCAAGTTCGAGGCGCGCGCGCTCGCCACCGGCCGCGCGTCGACCGACGTGATCGCGAGGCGCCGCTCATGACCGACCGTCCCGACGATCGTGCGACGACGACCGCACCCGGCTTCCGCCTGGGGATGGTGCCGGGCGTGAACCCCGGCCGCTGGGTGCGCGTGTGGTCCGAGCGCATCCGCGACGTCCCGCTCGAGCTCGTCCCCGTGCCCGCGGCGGACGCCGAGCGCGCGCTGCGTGCGGGCGAGGTCGCGGCGAGCCTGCTGCGCCTGCCGGTGGACCGCGACGGGGTGGACGTCATCACGATGTACACCGAGGCCACCGTCGTCGTCGTCGCGAAGGACCACCTGTTCACCGCCGCGGAGGAGATCGCCGCGGCGGACCTGGCCGACGAGACGCTCGTCGTGCCCGCCGACGACGTGCTCGGCTGGTCCGACGCGCCCGGCGAGCGGTTCGCGGGGGACGCCGCGACGACCGACGAGGCGCTCGACCTCGTCGCCGCGGGCCACGCGGTGCTGCTCGCGCCGCACTCGGTCGCGCGCCTGCACCTGCGCCGCGGTCTGACGACCCGACCCGTGACCGACGCCCCCGGCTCGGCGGTGGGCCTCGCGTGGCTCGTCGACGCGTACGACGACCTGACGGAGGAGCTCATCGGCATCGTCCGCGGGCGCACCGCCGCGTCGTCCCGCGGCCGCGCGGGCGCCCCGTCCGACGGCGCGCCCGAGAAGCCGGCCCGGTCCGGGACCGGCAAGGGTGCCGGCAAGGCGGGTGCCGGCAAGACGAGCGCCGGCAAGGGTGGCGGGTCGAGCAGCGGCCGCAAGCCCACGGGCCGGTCGGCCGCGAAGGGCGGCTCGTCGGGCTCGGGCCGGCGCGGCACGTCGGGCGGGCGCCCGTCGGGACGCTCCGGGGGCAAGGGCCGCCGCTGACGCCCGGCCGGGTCAGCCCTGCTCGCGGCGCGCCTGCTCCGCGCGGCGGTCGGCCTCGCGCGCCTCGAGGCGGCGCTCCTCGCGGCGCACCTCCTCGAACGTCTGACGCTCGCGCACCAGCCACTGCGGCGGGTCGGCGACGAGCGCGTTGATCTCGTCGGTCGTCAGCGGGTCGGTCACGCCCGCACGCGCGAGCCCCGACGTCGAGACCCGCAGGCGGGCCGCGACGACGTTGCGCGGGTGCGGCCCGTTGCGGCGCAGCTCCGTGAGCCAGGCGGGCGGGTTGCGCTGCAGCTCCGCGAGCTCGTCGCGCGTCACCGTGCCCGTGCGGAACTCCTCGGGCGTCGCCGGCAGGTACACGTCGAGCTTGGCCGCCGCGGTGGACGGCTTCATCTCCTGGGTCTTCTTGGGCACGCGCCAACCCTACGCGTCACGTCCCACCCCACCCGCCGAGCGCGGACGGTTCGGCCCGACTGCTGACGCCGTGCGGGTGCAGCCGCTCACGGCCGTCCGCGCTCGGCGGGGTGGGCGGTGCGGGGATCAGGTGTGGGTGGAGTAGTGGGCGATCTTGTCGTCGAGCACGCGGACCGCGGTGCGGATGCGATCGGCCTGGTCGACGAGCTCGGCGCGGCGGCGGCGCAGGAACGCGACGCGGTCGTCCTGCCCCGCCTCGGAACGCAGGAGCTCGGTGAACCGCCGCAGGTCGGCGATGCCCAGCCCCGCGTCGCGCAGGCACGTGACGATGCCGATCCAGGCGACGTCGTCCTCGTCGTACCGGCGCTGCCCGCCGACCGAGCGCTCGATGGGGCCGACGAGCCCCTCCCGCTCGTAGTAGCGCAGCGTGTCGAGCGTCAGGCCGGTGCGTCGCGCGACCTCACCCGGTGCGAACCCCGTCATGCCCGCCATGCTCGCACCGGCCTCAGACGGCCGCGTCGAGGCGCGCGCGCACGTCGTCGGGCAGCTCGAGGTCACGCGCGGCCATCGCCTCGGTCAGCTGCGCGGTCGAGCTCACGCCGAGGATCGGGCTGATGCCCCGGGCGAGCAGCCACGCGAGGACCACCTGGTTGCGCGTCGCGCCGAGCTCGTCGGCGACGGCCGCGAGCGCGGCGAGCCGCCGGTGCGTGCCGGGGTGGTCGTAGCCCTCGGACAGCGGGCGGTCGTCGCGCACGTACGCGCCCGTGAGCAGCGGCGAGTACGCCCACACGTCGAGGCCCTGCGTGCGCGCGTGGTCGAGCTGGTCGCGCTCGGCGTGCACGTGGCCGCCCTCGGGGAGGGTCACACCGGGCCGGGGCCACACGTAGGAGTACCGCAGCTGGACCGCGCTGTACGGCTCGACGCCGAGGTCACGCGCGATCGCGCGCGCCTGCTCGACGCGCCACGCCGCGTGGTTCGACGCGCCGACACGCGCGACGGAGCCGTCCGCGACGAGCGCGCCGAACGCCGCGACGGTCTCGGCCGGCGGCACGGACCGGTCCTCCGCGTGCGCCCACAGCAGGTCCACCGAGTCGAGGCCCAGCCGGTCGAGCGACTGCGCGAACCCGCGCGCGATCGCGTCGGCCGACAGCCCCTCCGCGGACGAGGGCCACTCGTGCGGGACCAGCGGCTGGTGCCGCACCTTCGTCGCGAGCAGGACGCGCTCGCGCGCGCCGGGACGCGACGCGAACCAGCGGCCGAGCACGCGCTCGCTCTGCCCGCCGACGCCCGACGGGTCCGCCCAGAACGAGTAGCAGTTCGCGGTGTCGACCCAGCGGCCGCCGAGGTCGACGTACGCGTCGAGCAGGTCGGTGGACAGCGCCTCGTCGGCGCGCGTGCCGAAGTACATGGCGCCGAGCACGGGCTCGGCGGTCGTCGTCGGGACGTCGGGGTGCGTGCGGTCCGTCTGCATGGGACGAGCCTGCGACCTGGAGCGCGCTCCAGGTCAAGCCCCCGGGTTCCGTCGGCACCGTCGGGACGACGACGGACGCCCCCGCCCCCGGACGGGAGGCGAGGGCGTCCGTGCAAGCGGCGGTCAGCTGCCCGGCGGGACCGGGTGGGTGTGCCAGATGCCGTCGATGTAGTCGCGCATCGACCGGTCGGACGAGAAGAACCCGCCGCGCGCCACGTTGAGCACCGCGCGCCGCGTCCAGTCCTCGGTGTCGGCGTACGCCTCGTCGACCCGCGCCTGCGCGTCGACGTACGCCTGGAAGTCCGCGAGCGCGAGGAACCGGTCCTCGTTGAGGAGGTTCGAGACGACCGGCTCGAACACGGCGCGGTCGCCGCCCGAGAACGCACCCGAGGCGATGAGGTCGAGCGCGTGGCGCAGGTCCTCGTTCGTCTCGTAGTACGCCGACGGGTGGTACCCGCGGTCCACGAGCTCCGCGACCTGCGGCTCCGTCAGCCCGAACAGGAAGAAGTTCTCGTCCCCGACGAGCCGGCGGATCTCGACGTTCGCGCCGTCGTCCGTGCCGATCGTCAGCGCACCGTTCAGCATGAACTTCATGTTCCCGGTGCCCGACGCCTCCTTGCCGGCGAGCGAGATCTGCTCGGACAGGTCGGCGGCCGGGATGAGCGTCTCGGCGAGCGTGACGTTGTAGTTCGCCGGGAAGGCGACCGTGAGCCGTCCCTCGAGGGCCGGGTCGGAGTTGATCGTCGAGCCCACCGCGTTGATGAGGTGGATGATCTGCTTCGCGAGCACGTAGCCCGGAGCGGCCTTCGCGCCGAACGCGAACGTGCGGGGCGTGACGTCCTCGAGCCGGAGCTTGCCCGTCGTGACCTTCTCGTACAGGGACACGATGTGCAGGAGCTTGAGCGTCTGGCGCTTGTACTCGTGCAGGCGCTTGACCATGACGTCGAACATCGTGTCCGGGTGGACCTCGATGCCGTCGCGCGCCGCGAGCACGTCGGTGATGCGCCGCTTGTTGGCCTGCTTGACCTCGCGGAACCGGCGGCGGAACTCCGCGTCGTCCGCGAGCGGCTCGAGGCCGGACAGCTGGTCGAGGTCGGTGACCCAGCCGTCACCGATCGCCTCGGTGACGAGGTCCGACAGCCCCGGGTTCGACAGCTTGACGAACCGGCGCGGTGTCACGCCGTTCGTGACGTTGGTGAACTTGTCCGGCCAGTACCCCGCGAAGTCGTCGAGCACCTTGTCGCGCAGGAGCTGGCTGTGCAGCTCGGCGACGCCGTTGACCTTGGTCGCGGCGACGGTGGCGAGGTACGCCATCCGGACCGCGCGCACGGGGTACTCCGCGATGATCGACATGCGGCGCACGCGCAGCTCGTCGTTCGGGTACGTCTCACGCAGCTCGGCGAGGAACTCGTCGTTGATGCGGTAGATGATCTCGAGGTGGCGCGGCAGCAGCCGGCCGAGCAGCTCGACGGGCCACACCTCGAGCGCCTCGGGCAGCAGCGTGTGGCACGTGTACGCGAAGCACTGCTTCGTGACCGCCCACGCCTCGTCCCACTCCCAGCCCTTCTCGTCGACGAGCACGCGCATGAGCTCCGGGACGGCGATCACCGGGTGCGTGTCGTTGAGCTGGAAGACGATGCGCTCGGGCAGCCGGTGCAGGTCGTAGCCCTCGGGCAGCACCTGGTCGACGAAGTCCTTGATGGAGCACGCGACGAAGAAGTACTGCTGCTGCAGGCGCAGCTCCTTGCCCTGGGGCGTCGAGTCCTCCGGGTACAGGACCTTGGAGATGTTCTCCGCGAACGTCTGCGCGCGCACGGCCTCGGCGTAGTCGCCCGAGTTGAAGATCTGCAGGTCGAACGCGTGCGTCGCGCGCGCGCTCCACAGCCGCAGGGTGTTGACCCGGCCCTTGGCGTAGCCCGGGACCATGTAGTTGTACGGCACGCCCAGCACGGACCAGCCCGGCACCCACCGGCGCCGGACCACGCCGTCGTCGGCCTGGTACTGCTCCACGTGACCGCCGAAGCCGACGGTCACGGCGGCCTCGGGGTGGGGGAACTCCCACGGCGAGCCGAGGCGCAGCCAGTCGTCGGGCTTCTCGACCTGACGCCCGTCGACGAACGTCTGCTGGAAGATCCCGTACTCGTAGCGGATGCCGTACCCGATCGACGGGACGTTCATGGTCGCGAGCGAGTCGATGAAGCACGCCGCGAGGCGCCCGAGGCCGCCGTTGCCGAGACCGGGCTCGACCTCGGCCTCCCGCAGCTCGTCGAGGTCGATGCCGAGGTTCGCGAGGCCCTCGCGGACGATGTCCTGCAGGTCGGACGCGAGCAGCGCGTTGTCGAGCTGGCGGCCGAGGAGGAACTCCGCGGACAGGTAGGCGACGGACTTCGCCTGCAGCTCGGCCTGGCGGCGCAGCGTCTCGATCCACCGCGTCATGAGGTAGTGGCGCACCGTGCGCGCCATCGCCAGGTACTTGTCGTTCACGGAGGCGCGGGTCAGGTCGACGCCCTGCCCGAAGTTCAGCTCGCGCAGGAACTCCCTCGTGAAGCCGTCGACCGTGTGCTCGCGCGTGGCGATAGGGGGTGTCGTGTCTGCCGTCACAAGAGCCACCGTAACCACCATGTGTGTCTGTGCAATGACGAAAGTCCTTGCAATTCTTGCGAACATCGATGAACGGGCATCCAGATTCACCCGTACGGGTGACGCCTCATCGCCACGATACGCCCGTCCCCGACGAGGTCCTCGGCGAGGGACGCCGCCGCTCCTGTGCCGTCAGGCGGAGCCGGACACGGGCGGGCGGACGCCGGTCGTGGGCTTCACCCACCCGCGCGCCACGGCGAGGACCCCCGCCTGGAACCGGCTCTCCGCACCGAGGAGCTCGAACAGCGCCGCGATGTGCCGCCGGCACGTGCGCACGCTGATGCCGAGCCGGCTCGCGAGCACCTCGTCGGTCAGGCCGCGGCTCAGGCCCACGAGGATCGCGCTCTGCAGCTCCCCGAGCCCGTCGCACGCGTCGTGCCGCTCCTGCGTCTGCTCCGGGTGGAACGGCAGCGCCACCTCCCAGGCGGCGTCGAACAGCGACGCGAACGTCGCGACGAGGTCCGGGTCCCGCAGGACGAGCGCCGCGCGGTCCGCGGCGTCCCGCTGCCGCGCGACGAGCGCGAGGCTGCGGTCGAACACCAGCAGCCGGAACGGGATGTCGGGCAGCGTGCGGAACTGCGCGCCCAACGGCTCGAGCTCCGCCACGGTGCGCAGCGTCGGCACGTGCTCGCGGCGCCGGTGGTCGTAGAGAGTGCGACGGGCCACCCCCGCCTCGAGCAGCACGCGGTCCTTCGCGTTGGACTCCTCCGCACGCTCCACGCTCGTGCTGGCGCCCGGCAGCGCGATGAGCACCTCGGTGGACACACGGCGGCCCATGTCCATGAGCAGGCTCAGCACCGTCTCGGGGTCCTCGACGACCTCGACCCGCTCGGTCGCGACCGCGCTCTCGCGGGCCAGCCGGTAGGCGGGCAGCAGCGCCATGAGGTCACGGCGCCGGCCGGCGACCGACGCGCGCAGCTCCTGGATGCGCCGCTCGTCCGGGTCGACGAGCCCCGCGAGCGCGACGTCCGGAGCGGCCGCGACGAGCGCCTCGCTCCCGGCGTGCTCCGGGGTCAGCAGACCGAGGTCCAGCAGGTCGTGCCGCGCGGTCTCGATGTCGACGACACGGACCCCCAGGTCGACCGATGCGGACTCGACCGTCCACCCCGGGTTCTTCGTGACGTAGAGGAACAACGACGCAGCAGTCCCGCTCAGCAACCTGGCCCCCCTCGTGTCACAGGTCACACCGGGCCGTACTCTATGCCACCCGGGTGCGGCCGTGTGCTGCGCGTGCGGGCCGCGAGACCGGGGCCCGCACGCGCCGGGGTGCCACGGGTCAGGCGGTGCAGCTCGTCGTCGACGTCGTGCTCGAGCAGGTCGAGGTGCTCGACGACGAGGAGCAGGACGCGAGGATCGCCTCGGCCGCGTCCGCGTAGTCCGAGATCTCGAAGTTCTCCGACTCGAGCGCCGTGATCTCGCCGGACAGGTTCGCGATGTCGTTCGTGGTCATGATGACTCCTTCGGTTCGCCAGGGGTCCGTCCCCTGCCGACAAGACAACCGGTGCCGCCTCGCGAGTCGCTGTGCGCGCCGCTCACACACCGCTGTCACGGCGTGCCATCGACGTGTGAGCGGGACGGCGTTGACTGCTGGCATGACCACGCCTGCGCCCGCAGCCGCGCTCACCCGTGCCCTCGCGCTGTACCGGGACGTGCACGCGCACCCCGAGCTGTCGGGCGAGGAGGTGCGCACCGCGCGCGCCTTCGCCCGCACCCTCGGCGAGAGCGGGCTGCGCGTCGTCGGGGGCGTGGGCGGGCACGGCGTCGTCGGCACGCTCGACAACGGGCCGGGGCCGACGGTCCTGGTGCGGGCCGAGCTCGACGCGCTCCCGCTCCAGGAGGACACCGGCCTGGACTACGCGAGCACGGCCACGTCGTCGGGCGGCCGGCCGGTGATGCACGCGTGCGGGCACGACCTGCACCTCGCGGCGCTCGCCGGCGCGGCCGACACGCTCGCGCGGGACCGGTCCGGCTGGCGGGGGCGGCTCGTCGTCGTCGGCCAGCCCGCCGAGGAGACGCTCGAGGGGGCCGCCGCCATGGTCGCGGACGGGCTGCTCGACGTCACGGGACCCGTCGACGCGGTCCTCGCGCAGCACTCCGTGCCGCTCCCCGCGGGGATGGTGGCGCACGGCGGCGGGCCGGTGCTCGCCGGCAGCGCCACGCTCGCGGTGACCGTCCGGGGTCGGGGCGGCCACGCCGCGTCACCGCACCTCACGGTGGACCCCGCGGTCGTCGCCGCGTCGATCGTGCTGCAGCTCCAGACGGTCGTGTCCCGCGCGGCGTCACCCAGCGAGCCCGTGATCGTCAACGTCGGCCGCCTCCACGTCGACAGCCCGCCCAACGTCGTCGCCGACGTGGCCACCCTCGAGGTGACCGTGCGCGCCGTCGCCGAGACGACCCTCGTGCGGCTGGTGGAGCGCGTCCGCGCGATCGTCCACGCGCAGTGCGCGAGCGCGGGGTGCCCGGCCGAGCCGCTCGTCGTCGAGGTCGCCCGCTCGCCCGTGACGCAGCCCGACGCCGGCGTCACCGCCACCGTCCGCGACGCCCACGTGCGGCACCTGGGGGCCCAGCGCGTCACGTGGTGGCCGCCCTCGCTCGCCACCGAGGACGTCGCCCACCTCACCGCGGGTGGCGCGCCGCTCGGCTACTGGATGCTCGGTGCCGTCGGACCGGCCGCGTGGGCCGCGGCGCCCGGCACGAGCGCGCTCGAGAAGCTCTCGTCGCTGCCGGCCAACCACTCCCCGCGGTACGCGCCCGACGCGCCCCGCGCACTCGCGGCGGGCGTCGACGCGCTCGTCGTCGCGGTCCGCGCGCTCGCCACCGCCTGACTCGTCACGGCTCGAGCGGCACTGCCCGACGCACGACGACGGCCGAGGCATGCTGCTCGCCCCGGCCGTCGTCGTCGCTCAGGGGAACGGGTGCGGGACCCGCCGCAGGTCGGCGGCCGACACCGCACCCGACGTGCCGAGCGCGTTCCACGTGCGCGGCATCGTGAGCGCGCGCTGCCGGGTCCACCCGAAGTCGAACGGCACCAGGCCGGGCACGATCACGCACACGGTCCGCAGCCCCATCGGCTCCTGCTCCGGCGCCGTCTGGTCGACGACGATCACGTCGTGCTCGGCCAGCTCGTCGAGGCACGCCCGCAGGTCGTCGCGCAGATCGAGCGACCTCGGCCGCACCGCCTGCCACTCGCGGTAGAGCTCGTCCAGGGACGCGGTGCGCGAGGGGTGCAGGTAGGAGTCCGCGAACCGCGCCATGGCGGGCAGCCCGAACAGCGCCGCGTGGTCCGGCAGGCCGTGCACCAGCGAGTAGTCGCGCGCCATCGCCTCGAGCTCCTGGCGGCGGTCGGCGACGGTCCTGGCCTGGTGCGGCAGGTACGTCAAGGCCTCCTCGATCGCGCCCTCGACCGCGCGGACGGGGTCGAAGTGCGCGGCCGCCGCGAACGACAACGTCCCCAGCCCGCCGTCGGACCGCACGGCGAGGGCCGTGACCGCCGGGATGCGCATGTCGATCCGGTTGTCGAACGCGTGGATCCGGTACCCCTGGAGCCGGGCGCGGTCGGCCATCGCCGCCACGAGCGGGCTGGGGACGGACGCCAGGTCGATCTCCGGCAGGTCCGCGTTGCCGTACCAGCCGACGAGGAACGCGTCCCGCTCGACGAGCTCGAGCAGCCCGTGGAGCACCGCCTCCTCGAGGGTGCTGCCCGTCGCGCAGCCGTTCGACGTGGTGAGCACGAAGTTGTCGTGCTCCGCCCCCGAGCTGTAGTGGCTGAGCCGGCGCGGCACCAGGACGGGACGCTCGTCGCGCAGCGACCAGCCCCACACCCACGGGATCACGGCCGACGCGGAGAACGGGGCGATCATCGGGTCGCACTCGTAGGCGGCCGCCGGGTAGAACCCGCACGTCGACGGGTCGAGCGCGAACCCCTCGAGGTCCGTGTACGCGGCCATGACCGGCTCCGCGTTGCGGCGCCGGTGCGTGCCCGCGTACCGCTCGAGGCCCTCGATGAGGGCGAGCCGGCGGCTCGTCGCGTAGGAGTTGGCCTGCCCGCTCCAGGACACGTCGAGCAGGCCGCCGTACCCCCGGATGAAGATGCTGCCGGAGACGGGTGCGGTCGTCGGCGACGTCACCGTCATGAGGGCCCCCGCGCCGAGCGCGCCGCAGACGGGGTTCGCGAGCGCCGCCTCCGGCAGCGGGTAGTCGTCCAGGGCGCGCTGCCGGTAGGAGCCGGGCGAGGACTTCACGCGCTCCTCGAGGCGCACGGTCGCCTGCCGAGGACCGTCGGGGACCCGCACGCCGCAGCTCGGGCACCTCGGGTCCGGCAGGAGCGCCGTGCTGCGCACGGCGAGCGTCGCGAGGTCGAGGCTCGCCACCAGCGGGAGCCGGCGGCTCGCGGCGTCAGCCGCCCCGAGCGCGGGCGGCTCGTCGGCCACCACCAGCGCCTCGTACAGGTGCCACACGGCGTCCACCACGTACGCGGGCAGGACCGGCCACTGCCCCACCGGGGTCAGGTCCGTGCCGGTCTCGAGCGCGTCGCGGTGCGTGCGCGCGCGCAGTCGCTGCCACCGCGTGCCGAGGCAGTGCCCGCACGCGCCCGCACCACGCGGCCCGACGAGCACCGCTCCCCCGGTCACGTGCACCGTCGCGTCCCGGCGCTCGAGGTCCGGCGCCGCGAGGACGTCCTGCGCGCCGAGCACCACGACCCGCGGCTCGACGACGCCCCGCTCGAGGGCCAGCAGCGTCAGCGCCTCCTGCAGCTGGTCACGCGTCGCCGCGAACGCCTCGTGCAGCGGGGCCGGGGCTCGCGCCCCGGCCGTCGCGACGCTCATGACTCACGCGTCCAGCGGAAGACCTTGGCACCGATCGCGAGGAACACGGCGCTGAACCCCAGCAGGACCGCGAGCGCGGTCAGGTAGTCGCCCGCGTCGCCCGCACCGACCAGCGAGTACGCCGTCGCGTCGTTGAGGTAGCGCAGCGGGAGGACCTTCGAGAAGCTCTGCAGCCAGTCCGGCATCATGTCGAGCGGCAGGAACGAGCCGGACAGGAACGCCATCGGCACGACCACGCAGTTGGAGATCGCCGCGACGGCCTCCGGGGTGTTCGCCACCGAGCCGATGATCACGCCGATCGCCATGAACGCCGTCACGCCGGCGACGACCGCGGGCACGACGAGCCACGGCTGCGGCCCGACCCGCATGCCGAAGAACGGCGAGACCGCGACGCCGATGAACAGCACGACCTGCGCGAGGCCGAGCGCGAGCGCGATGGTGTACCGCGCACCGATCACCGACCCGAAGCTCGCGGGCGAGAGGCGGATGAGCCGCAGCAGGTCGTCGTTGCGCCACTGCATGAGCGTGAACGCGACGCCGAACAGCGCGGCGCTCGCCATGCCCCACGCCAGGACGCCCGACGCGATGAAGTCGACGTACCCGTGGCCGGTGTCGCCGACCTCCTGGCCGCGGAAGATCGTGCCGAACACGACCAGGAACACGAGCGGGAACGCGAACGTGAAGAACACCGTGGCGACGTCGCGGACGTTCGCCTTGTAGGTCGCCTTCGTCAGTGCCGTGTAGGTGCTCATGGCTTCGGGGCTCCGATCAGGTCGAGGTAGACGTCCTCGAGGGACGCGGTGCGGGTGCGGACGCCGTCGAGCCCGACGGACGCGCTGAGCGCGGCGAGCAGCGGACCGGGGTCCTGGGTGGTGAGGACCACGTCCTCGCCGTGGACGGCGACGTCCGGCGAGCCGGGCAGCTCGTGCGCCGCCTGCGGGTCGAGCCGCCGGCGCGGCACGACGAGCTGGACCCGCGGGTCGGACTCGCCGATGAGGTCGCGCGGCGTGCCGAGCGCGACGACCCGGCCGGCCGAGACGATGGCGACCCGGTCGCACAGCACCTCCGCCTCCTCGAGGTGGTGCGTCGTGTAGACGATCGTCTTGCCGGCCTCCTTGAGGTCGAGGAGCAGACGCCACAGGTCCCGACGAGCCTGCGGGTCGAGCGCGGCCGTCGGCTCGTCGAGGAAGACGAGCTCGGGGTCGTGGACGAGCGCGGACGCGATGGCCAGGCGCTGGCGCTGGCCACCGGAGAGCTTGTTCACCCGCGCGTCGGCCTTGTCCTCGAGCGACACCCGCGCGAGCGCCGAGTCGGCCTCCCGGTCGCCGAGCCCGTACAGGGCGGCCATGGTGCGCAGGTGCTCGCGCGCCGTGAGCCGCGTGAAGAACGCGGCGGACTGCGTCTGGACGCCGATGCGCGGCAGCAGCGCGCGGTTGCGCGGGTGCGGGTCCTGGCCGAGCACGCGGACCGTGCCCGCGTCGGGCTCCCGCAGACCCTCGACGACCTCGATGAGGGTGGTCTTGCCCGCACCGTTCGGGCCGAGGATCCCCAGGAACTCCCCGGTGGTGACGCTCAGGGAGATCCCGTCGACGGCGCGCACGTCCCCGTAGGACTTGTGCAGGTCGACGACGTCGATGGCTGTACTCATGGCGTGCTCCTTCTGTGCTTCTCCAGTGCCGGCTGGGCGAGCCACCCGGCGACGACGAGGACGACCACCGCGATGACGACGCCGCGCCCCGCCGGCCCCATGACGGCGGCCAGGAGGTTGCCGGCGACGACGACGACGGCGGTGATGACCAGGGCGACGAGCGCGAACCAGACGAGGGCGTACGCGCCGAGCCGCACCGCGACGCCGCGCGGGTAGCGCAGCCGGGGCTCGCGGATCCGCGCCGCGAGCCCGTACACGTAGCGCTGGCTCTCGACCGCCAGACCGGCGGTGCCCATCGCGTGGCCGACGATCTTGTACCCGTCCCACGGCGGGAGCGGGACGAGGCTGAGCAGGGTCAGGGCCGCGCCGCCGACGAGGAACGCCGCGACGAACGCGCTGCCCGGCGCGACGAACCACACGACCGCGAACGGCACGAGGAACGCGGCGTTGGTGATGACGCCCGCGGCCGCGATCAGCACCTGGGCGCCGCGGGACGGCAGGTACAGGTAGTCCTCGACGACGCACCGCAGCGCCACGACGTTGACCTTGGTGACCGTGCAGCCGAAGTACCGTGCCGCGACGCCGTGCGCGAGCTCGTGCGTCGCCTCCGACGCCCACAGCAGGACGACGACGCCGACGACGAGCGCGGGCTCGTCGAACACCGTCCGTGCGGCGGGCAGCAGCCGGGGCAGGTCCACGAGCACCGCGACGAGCCCGGCGCCGAGCACGACGAGCGCGGCCGCGAGGACGCGGCGGCTCACGACCGCGCCGAGCACGCGGGCGAGCGTGTCGAGCAGCGCGACGGCTCGCGTGGGTGCGGGCGCCTCGACCGGCGCGCCCGACGACGACGTCTCGAGCAGCGACCGCGTCCCCAGGAGCCACAGCAGCCGCTCCCAGTGGGACTCGGCGAGCCGGCGACCGTAGGCGGCCGCGTACTCGTCGCCGATGTCCCCGAGCGTCCGCACGCCGTCGAGCCGGCTCAGCACGAAGTGCTCCTTCGCGGGCACCTCGTACGCCTTGCCGTTCGCGCGGTCCTTGACGACGTACACCGTCGCGGCGCCGCGGGTCAGCGGACGCGACACGAGCAGACCGCGCCGCAGGCGCGGGGTCGCCTCCAGCAGCTGCGTGGTCATCTCGCCGCCACCGCCAGCTCCTCGCGCAGCACCCGGAACATCAGGTACGACAGGTAGGCCTCGTCGCGCAGCGTGACGTGGAAGCGGTTGTTCGTCATGTGCAGGTACGGGGACAGCAGCGTCCGCAGCGCCTGCGCGGGATCGCTCTGGCGGATGTCCGTCGTGCCGTCCCAGCTCGAGAACACCAGCACTCCCGCCTCGGCGAGCTCGACCGCGCGGTCCCGCAGCTGCGCGGAGTGCTCGGCCCAGCCGCGCAGCGTGCGCGGCAGCGCCTCGAGGTCGCCCGACTCGAGCGCGTCGAGCACCGACGTCATGCGCGCCGCCACCTCGGGGGCCATCGGCTCGTACATGCGCTCGTACTCGGACGTGCCGACCAGGTCCGTCCCCGAGAACGCCCGGTGCCAGAAGTGGTGGTACTGCTCCAGGAAGTCGGCCAGGTCGCGCCGGTCCGGCAGGAACGTGGCCGCCATCACCAGCATGAGCTGGGCGGCCGTGCCGAGCAGGACCGTGCGCAGGTGCGCGTTCGTCGTGCCCAGGACGTCGAGCACCAGGTCGGTCGAGTGCATGAAGTGCCACTCGGCCAGCTCGACTCCCGCCGGGCCGCCGTACTTGCCGTACTCCGGCTCGTACGGGCGGTACTGGAACGAGTTGTTCGGCTGCAGGACCATCCGGCCGTCGTCGCCGATCAGCTCGGCGGGACGGCCCTGCGGGAACTCCAGCTCGAAGAGGATGTCGAACAGCTCCCCGAGGTAGCCGTGGCCCATCTGGTAGAGCGCGGGCCGCCGCTCGAGGTACGCCTGGACCGCACGCTCCGCGCGGGCGCGCACCTGCGGCTCGACGTCCGGCGTGGCCGGCCGCAGCCGCAGCCGCACGTGCGCGCCCTCGAGCCAGTAGTTGATGAAGAAGTGGCCGGCGGTCAGGCCGTCCGCCTCGAGCTCGGCGACCAGCGGCGCGATGCACTGGGTGAGCAGCGGCTGCGGGTTCGCCGCGTAGAAGATGTGCATGGCGAACCAGTCGCCAGCGGGTGCGGTCATCGTCCGGCTCCGTCCTGCGTCGGGGCGTCCGCGCGGAAGGTCTCCAGCGCGATCTCGGTCACGTGCCCCCGGCCGTCGGCCGACCGCAGGGTCAGGTCGTCGGGTCCGGGGAGCATCTCGGCCACCACGGCCTTGTCGGCCGGGTCGGTGACCATCGCCTCGAAGGCCTGCAGCGAGAGCACGCTCGCCAGGTCGAGGAACTGCGGCTTGGGCGACGCGGCGCCCGTGCGCTGCGCCGGGTACACCGTCACGAACGTCTGCAGCGGGATGCCGTGGGTGCGGCGCCACCGGTGCCAGCCCAGGAACCAGTCGGCGTCCGACTGGCCGGGGGCCCGCAGCGGCAGGTCCGCGCCGAGGACCGCCCAGCTGCGCCGGGACAGGACCACCGAGCCGAGCCGCACGCGAGGACGGGTCGACACCCCGCCGGTCGTCACGGTCTTCGGCACGCCGCCCCACACGTCGAACCGCACCATCAGGGTCGGCGAGAGCAGCAGCAGCGTGCGGGCGATCTTGGGCAGCGCCATCGGCACCAGGTAGCCGTTGTAGACGGGGACGACCTCGCGCTCCAGACGCCGCGAGCGCAGCACCAGCCGGTCCCGGTCCGCGTCGTGCAGCAGGTACAGGTCGTCGAGCGGGATCTGCTCGTCGGCGGGTGCGTCGCTCGACTCCCCCGGGCAGACGATCACGTGGTCCGTGAGCCGGCGGTGCAGGTTGAGGTTGGACGTCGCGGGACCGCCCGTGACCTCGGCGTACACCGCGTCGGACGGCAGGTGCGCGGCCGCGGCGGCGCGCAGCGTGTGCGCCAGCGGGCCACCCGCGACGTCGTCGAACGCGTGCGTGAACCGGCTGAACGGGAACGACGGACCACCGAACGACTGGTTGAGCACCAGCATCCGGTCGTCGGCGCCGACGACCTGCGCGAAGTGCCCCAGCGGCCGCGGGCCGCCCGTGACCCCGTCGAGCGCGTCACCGATCAGCCCGACGACGTCGGGGTCGAGGAACACCTCGGGCTCGCCACCGGCGACCGCGTCGCGCACGTGCGCCGACAGCCGCTGCCGAGCGTCGTCGAGCACGGCCAGCTCGGGCCGCCCGAGCCAGTCCTCCTCCGGGACGTACTGCTCGTCGTCCCACGTGCGGCGGTCCGCGGTGTACGACGAGTACTGGTCGTACAGGTCCTCGTGGAAGTCCTCGACGACCCGCAGCAGGTCCTCCGCGCGTCCACCCCGGCCGAACCGGGCGACGAAGAACCCGAGCAGCACCAGGCGGTGCGGGAACGACACGTCGAACGCCGGGATCAGGCGCTCGACCGCGGCCAGGTCCGCACCGAACGCGTCCCGCCACGGCCGCGCCGCGATCGCGACGAGCCCGTCGCCGAGCCGGACGTCCTCGTACAGGATCGTGCGGGGCAGGGACCGCTCGCCGCCGAGCCCGTCGAGCAGCTCGAGCAGCAGCTCCCGCAGCGCGGCGAGCACCGCACGCCGGCGGTCCAGGTCCGCGGTGGGCAGCTCGTCCACCAGGGCCACCGGGCCGTCCAGGTCGCTCGCGAGCTCGTCGGCCCACCGGGCACCCACGCGCTCCAGCGCCACCTGGAACCCGCGCAGCGGGTCGGGGGTGTGCACCAGCGTCTGGAAGCCCGGCAGCGCGAGCATGCCGAGGTCGAGCAGGATCGTCAGGTACTGCTCGCACTGCTCGGCCTGCGCGCCCGTGCGCTCGGCGAGCCAGCCGACCACCGCACGCGCGCTCGCCGACCCGCGGTCGTTGAGGTAGCCCGTCAGCGCGTCCAGCGTGCCGCTGCGGCGCAGGAAGTACAGGCCGTCGCGGATCGAGTCGAAGCTCACCGACGCGTCGTCGTCGCCCATCGTCGTCCAGTGCCGCACGTACCGCAGGCGGTCGCCGTCGCTGCGCCAGCCGGGGCTCAGCGTCACCTCGAGGTCCGCGCGGCGCGCGGGGTCCCCCAGGATCGCCTCGACCAGCCGGGCGATCACCGTCACGTTGATGCGCACGTGGCTGCTCGCCGGTCCGGGGACGTCCCGCACGGGCTCGGCCCACTCGCTCAGCTCGGCCGCCGCGACGCCCGTCATCGTCGAGAACGGGCTGGTCTTGCACGCCGTGCGCGCCACGTAGGACAGCAGCGACCGCTCGACCTTGCGCAGCCGCTTCGCCGCCGGCCGCGCCGCACCCGGCGCGGTCATCGAGACGAGCTGCTGGTCCAGCGCCGGTGACGCGAGCTGGATACCGCGCCGCAGCGTGGGGTCGTCGGCCAGCTCGAACAGCCGCACGCGGGCCGCGTCGGTGTCCGCCGCGAGCACTGCCGCCCCGTCGTCGACCCTCCGCCCGAGCGTGCCACGGCGGTCCGCCCACGCGGCCAGTCGCGCCGCCAGCTGCGGGCTCAGGTCCGCGAGCGCCGCCAGGACGCCGTCCAGGTCCTGCGGCAGCACGTCCTTGAACACCTGGCGCCGGACCGCGAGCAGCCGGCGGCGCAGGCCGTCGTCGTCGAGCCCGCCGATCACCTCGTGCAGCAGGTCCGCGAGCTGCGCGGACTCGGCGGACAGGTCGTCCTGCGCGTCCAGCACCTCGTGCGCCCAGCGGGTGGCGGCGAGCGTGCGCAGCCCGTCCGTCACGTCCCACGGCAGGCCCGCGACCCGCAGGCCGACGTGCTCGCGCAGGGTCCAGCGGGTCCCCAGACCCGTCACCTCGGTCGTCGTCGTCACGTCGGTCACCCCAGCTCGTAGCGGTAGTCGCCGCCGCCGGCCCGTTCGTGGCCGAGCAGCATGATCAGCAGGGGCGCCTCGTCCGTGACCGTGGTCCCCAGACGCTCGGCGTAGGAGATGTTGTCGAAGCCGAGCGCCACCCCGGCGCCCAGCCCCAGGGCCGCCGCCGCCGTGTAGAAGTTCTGCGAGACCGCGCCGATGGCCGCGTTCACGACGTTGTAGCCACGGGCCCCGACGGCGTCGAGCACCGCGTGCGTGCGGACCGTCGGGACGATCACCACGGCCGTCTGCTCGAGGTTGTAGTTCGCCAGGAAGTAGCTCTGCTGGAGGAACTCACCCGGCTCGTCAGTGCTGACGAGCCGCAGCGCGTTGGCCTCGGGTGCGTACTCGTACACGCCCGCCGGCACGTCCGTGACGTGGTTGACGAACACGTACAACTTGACCAGGGTGCCGTCGTCCGGACCGTCGATCTCGCTCGGGACCCGCGCCGCGACCGACGCGGCCAGGGCCGCCGCGAGCTCGGCCGCGCTGATGGGCCGGCCCTCGAACCGGCCGAAGCTGGACCGGCGGCGGCGCAGCGCCGTGACGAGCGGCATCGTGAGGCCGGCCGGCTCGGGCAGCTCGATCACCGCGCCGTCCGCGCGAGGCACGGCACCCACGCCCGCGAGCGAGCCGACCGCCGGGCGGTCCGCCGCGGCCGCGGCCGTGGTGCGGTGGATCGTCGTGAGGGTCGGGAACTCGATGACGACCTTCGAGCGCTCACGGTCGGAGCGCACGACGCGGCCCTTGCCGGGCTCCCGCCCGCTGGCGGGTGCCTGAGCACCCTCCCACGCGATCGGCACGACCGCGAACAGGCCCTCGGCGTCCGGCTCGAGGCCCAGCAGGTCGGACAGGTCGCCCTGGTCGAACCACAGCACCGGGTTGATCAGCCGGCCGTGCGCGCCCGCCCACGTCCGCCAGGTCTGCAGGGTCGTGCCGACATCCATCGACACCGCGTGGTAGGAGAAGCTGTTGTACTTGAACGCGTTCTGCCAGTACTTGACGCCCACCACCAGGAACTGGGAGGCGTCGTCCGCCGCCGGCCCGACGATGCGGCGCAGACGCTCCACCACGTCCCCCGCGACGAGGCGCTGCATCCCGTGCTGCGCCGGGCTGTAGTAGTAGACGCCGGGGCTGACCTCCGCCCCGGGACCCGCGACCCAGTACGTGCTGCACGGGTACAGCCCCCCGCCGGACGCCGTACCCCGGTACCAGTTCGCGTACTGGTAGGCCGGGAGCGAGACGAGGTCGGTGTTCGCGGTCGGCGCCAGCCGACGGCCCTGCAGCGCGTACGAGAACTGCAGCATCGCCGACAGCGACGGCAGGTCGAACGGCTCGTCGCCGCCGGCCGCCGCGAACCCGTCGGCCACCGTCGGCGCGTCGTCGTCCGCCGTGATCGCGACGTCGGGCAGCGGGAAGGTGACCGCCCCCGGGTACAGCTTGTGCCGGCGCGGGGCGTCACCCCAGTTCGGGACGAAGTCCTCGGGGGGCATCGGGATCCTGCCGCGATGCATGATCGCTGTCGCGTAGTCGTGCGCGTAACCCATCGGAGGGTCCTTTCCTCAGTGGCTCACGGTCAGGGGAAGGGGTGCGGTGCGGGGTTGATCTCGTCGTCGCGCAGGTCCCGGTCCATCAGGCCGGCCTCGCGCAGCGCGGTGCGCACGCGGCTCGAGTGCGGCGCCCGCTGGCGCAGCCACCCGAAGTCGATGGGCACGAGCCCCGGCACCGTGACGCTCACGGTGTGCAGCCCGAGTGCCTCCTGCTCGGGCGTCGTCTGGTCGACGACCACCACGTCGAAGCCGCGCGCGGCGACCTGCTCGACGCAGTGCGCGAGGTCGGTGCGCAGGTCGTCCGCCAAGGGCGGTGCGGGCCGGTCGGCCCCGAACGTCTCGGCCACGCTGCGCGGCTCGTCGCGTCCGTCGAGGAGGAACGCCGCGTGCCCGCGCATCTGCGGCAGGCCGTACACGTGCGGGTGGTCGTGCAGCCCGTACATCTCCGTGAAGTCCGCCGCCATCGCCTCGTAGCGCTCGCGGTCCCAGCCCACGCGCATCGGCGCCATCAGGCAGTCGGTGCCGATCTCGCACAGCGCCGCCGCGATCGCCGCCTCGGGGTCGAGGCCGGCGCCCGCGCCGAACGCCAGGGTGCCGAGGCCGCCGTCGCGCCGGACCGCGACACCCACCACCACGGGGATGTCGAACGACAGGCGGGCGTCGAAGAACCGCGCCTCGTACCCGTACATGTCGAGGCGGTCGACCATGCACCGGGTGCTCGCGAGGGCACTGGTGCGCGGGTCGATCTCCGGCAGCGACCGCCGGGCGAACCACGCGACCAGGAACGCGTCCCGCTCCACGAGCTCCATGAGCCCGTGGTAGGTCGCCTCGGTCAGGGACGACCCGGACGCGCAGCCGTTCGACGTCTCCTGCACGAACCGCTCCGTGACCGGGCCCGCGTGGTAGTACGCCAGGTTCTCGGGGACCAGGACCGCGCGGTCGTCGCGCAGCGACCAGCCCCACACCCACGGGATCGGCCGCTGCGGGTCGAACCGCCGGATGTGCGGGTTCTTCTCGTAGAACTCGTCCCGGTAGAGCCCCCCGACCCGCGGGTCGACCGCGACGTCGCCGAGCTCCGCCAGGCTCGCGTGCACGGCGGTGCGCCGGCCCCGCGGCCGCAGACCCGCCGCACGCTCGAGCCCTTCCAGGACCGCCACCTGCGTGCTCACGCGGACCGAGTCCGCGTGACCGCCGTACAGCGTCTCGCGCAGGTACTCCCCTGCGCGCAGGCCGAACGTGCCGTACGCCGGCGCCGTCGAGCGCGAGGTCATCTCGAACCACATCGACGTGCCGAGCGCGCCGCTCACCGGGTTGGCGTACGCGTCGGTCTCGAGGCCGTAGTCGTCGAGGTGACGCGAGCGGAAGACGGTCGGGGCGGGCTTCGGCGCGAGCGTCAGCTCGGGCCGCAGCGGCACGTCGTCGCGGACCGTCCCGCAGCGCGGGCACTCGGCGTCCGGGACGAACGGCACCCGGCGCACCTCGAGCGACTCCAGGTCGACGCGGTAGACGCTCGCGTACGGACCCGCACCCGCCGCGGCCTGCTCGGCCGCCGCCAGGACGGCCTCCACCGCGTCCCGCTGGAACGCCAGGAGGAACGGGCTCTCGGCGACCGGCACGGACGGCCCGCCGAGCTCCAGCGCATCCCGCAGCGACTTGTCGCGGGCCGCCTGCCAGCGCCGCGCCAGGCACGTGCCGCACGACGCCCCCGAGTCGCCCGCGCCCGGGAACGGCCCGACCAGCCCGTGCGAGCCGGCGACCAGCACCCGCGTCGCGACGTCCTGCGCGTCGGCGGCGAGCTCGTCGTGCAGCCCCAGGCGGTGCGCCTCGAACCGCGGGGCCACGGTGGTCACCGGCGCACCGCCGTCAGCAGCACCCGCACGGCCACGAAGCCGCCCGCCGCGACGTCCACGCCGCCGACCTGCACGGCGAACGCGTCCTGCCCGGCGGTCTCGAGCGCGGCCCGCACCTCGCGCCACGTGGTGGCGCGGTCCAGGGGCGCGTCGGTCGTGGTCGCCGCGACGAACGTGCCCGCGTCGAGCTCGGGCAGCACCGGGTCGGCACCGTCGACCAGGCCCGCACCGGTGACCTGCACCCTGCCGACGAGGTCGCGCAGCGCGGCCACCGCGGCGTCCCGCCAGGACACGTCGGCGGCGACCGCCCAGACCGGGCGGCCGGGGGCCGTCGTGCGGGCCACCACGACCGGGACCGGCGCGTGCGCCGACAGGTCCAGCACCTCGACGTCCACGTCCAGGTTGCGGGCCGAGCGCAGCAGGAACTCCAGCTCGACGTCCGTGCGGAGGCTGTCGAGCGCGACGCCCTGCACCGCCCCACCGCGGATGGTGGCCTGCAGGGCCGCGTACGCGAGCGCGCCGGCGAGGCCCGCACGCACCGCCGCACCCGCCGTGTCACCCGCGCCGCCGCCCGCGGGCGTCGGCTCGAAGCCGTGCGTCGCGTTGGCCGCACCGAGCGGCTCGGCCGCGGCCAGCGGGACGGCCACCTGGTCGCCGCTCAGGAGCGACGTCGCCGTGACCCACGGGCCCTCCTCGACGAGCTCCGGCCGCACCGCGGTCACCAGGCGCTCGGCCACGCGCTCCATCTCGGCTCCTGCCGGGGCCGTCACGGCGTCCCGCGCGGTGACGCCGACGACCGCCGCGGCCAGCGCACGCTGCCGCGCCCCCGCCACGTGGTGCAGGTCGAACGCGGGGACGGAGCGCCGCGCACCGGTCGCGGACGCGACCTCGACGACACCCACCTTGATCGGGGTCTGCAGCAGCGTGTCGTCCGCGTAGCCCGCGAAGACCCCCACGTGCGGCTGCAGGAGCGGCTGACGCGCGTTGAGCGCGGCCACGACCTCCTCGTCGGACAGGTCCGGGACGACGGCCGGCTCGACCCACGCCGTGACGTCCAGCTCCTGCGGCGCCGCCGAGCAGAACGGGCAGCGCGGGTGCACGAGCAGCGGCTCGGCGATCACGTCGAGCGACTCGATGTTCTGCACGACGACCTTGCCCTCGGTCTCGCCGGGCAGTGCGCCGGTGATCACGCGGAACGCCTCGTAGGCCAGCAGGTTGCCGACCATCGACGCGAGCGGACGACCGAGCGGACGCGCCGGGCGCGGGGCCGGCCCGGGCAGCGTGACGCCCGCCCACAGCGGCGCGGCCGCGGCCGCGTCGTGGGTGCTCGTCAAACGCAGCACCGCGCACACCCAGCACCCCGCGCCGCCACGTCGCATCGTCGGGCCGACGACCGCGCGCTCGCCGTACGTCCACGTCGGGATGAGGAGCGCACCGTCGGGCACGCCCGCGGCGAGCAGCGCGTACGTCTGACGGGCCGCGGTGTCACCACCGGCGACGAGCACCACGTCGGCGTCGGACAGGTCCGCCCAGGTCACCTCTCCGGTCACGGCACCGAGCTCGACGACCTCCGCACCGTCGCCCGCCTCGGCCTTCGCCGCGAGCGCCACGGGGCCGGGCGTCACCAGGACTCGCGCCGCGCCGTTGCGGACCAGGCCCTTCGCGGACGCGACCGCCACGGCGTCGTCGCCGAGCACCGCGACCGTCGTCGCGCGGAACCGGGCGAACCGTGCCGGGGCGTCGTCGACGTAGTGGTCGATGTACGCGATCTGCGCCGCGAAGCGCTCGGCGTCGCCCGCGTCCATCACGTCGGGCCCCGCCTCGGGCGTGTCCCGCGCGAAGCCCCGCTCGTACAGCGTGCGGATCAGCTCGCCGATCATCGCCTTCTGCGCGTCCGGCAGCGAGCCGCACAGGTCGGCGACACGGTTCGTGCCGTCGAGGTAGGGGACCAGCAGGGTGGCCAGGCGGTAGCCCGACGCCGTGGTCAGCCGGAACCCGCTCGACGTGTTGTGGAACAGGACCCCGTCGGGGGTCTTCGTGAAGATGACGTCACGGCGGATCCGGGGCCGTGTGGGGGCGATCTGCTCGTACGACGTGCTCATGGCGGTGTCAGCCCTTCGAGGTGGGTGCGGTGTCACGGACGGCTCGAGCGCTGTCCCGCGCGCACAGACGCACGAGGTCGCTCAGGGTGTAGCTGCGGGGTGGGACGGGTTCGACGAGGCACGCGTCGACGAGCTCGTCGAGGTAGCGCTCCGCGGTGCGCGACGGCACGCCGAGCAGCACGGCGCAGTCGTCGAGGGACAGGACGGCGGGCCCGGCGTCCGCGAGCCGCGACAGCCCGGCCGCGAGCGGGTCCGTGAGGTGGGCCACGGCGTCGCCGAAGCGCCGCAGCACCGACATGGTCGGGTCGCCGGGCAGGGAGAGCCGCCCGAGCGGGTCCTCGGCGAGCCGGTCGTACGCGTCGGCGAGGGTCTGCGTCGGCTGGGTGAGGATGCGGGCCGCGGCGATCCGCAGCGCCAGCGGGACACGCCCGCAGAGCTCGGCGATCCGGCCCAGGTGGTGGCGGTCCGCCGTCGCCGCCCGGTCCGGGCCGAGCGCCGTGGACAGCAGCGTCGACGTCTCATCCTCCGGGAGCGGGCCGAGCCGGTGCAGCCACCCGCCCTCCCGGGCGAGGAACCCGGCGAGGCTCGTGCGGCTCGTCAGGACCACACCGTCGTCGCCCGACACCATCGAGACCGCCTCGTGCGCCTGGTCGACGTCCGCGACGTCGTCCAGCACGACGAGTCGGCGCCCGGCCGCGGACGGCCCGACCAGCAGGTCCTGCAGCGCGTCGCCGCGCCGCACCGCACCGGACCGGTCCCGCATCTCGACGAACGTGGTGCCGCCCGTGTACCGCGCGGCCATCAGCTCGGCGACGTGCCGCGCGAGAGCCGTCTTCCCGATGCCGAACGGCCCGGTGAGGACGATCGGCGAGGCCGGGTACTCGGCGAGCCGCTCGCACATGAAGCGGATCGCGTCCGCCCGGCCGACGAGCGGCCACCTCTCGGCGCGCACGCGGCCGGCCTCGACGCGGTGCCGCTCGGGCCGCACCCCACCCGGCTGGTCGCCGCGCAGGATCGCGAGCTCGAGGCGCTGCAGCGCCGCGCCCGGGTCGATCCCGAGCTCGTCGTCGAGGTGCCGACGGATCCGGTGGAACTCCACCAGCGCCTCGGCCTGCCGGCCCGTACGGTGCAGCGCCTCGATCAGCAGCTCCGCGACGTGCTCGTGCGCGGGGTACCGGCGGGCCGCGTCCCACAGCGCGGGGAGCGCGTCCCGCGCCATGCCCTGGGCGAGCTTGAGTTCCCACACGCGCTCCGCGACGCGCAGCCGCTCGTCGAGGAGGCCCGGCAGGAGGTCACGCTGGACCATCACCGACGGGACGTTCGCGAGCGGCGTGCCCTCCCACAGGTCGAGCGCCAGCTCGAGCTGGCGCAGCTCGAGCTCCGCGCTCCCCTGGGCCGCAGCCGTCGCGACGGCGCCGCGGAACCGCGCCAGGTCGAGGCACTCCGGCGGGACCGTCATCCGGTACCCGCCGGGCACGGTCTCGACGGTTCGGCCGGGGACGTCGTGCGCCTCGAGCGTGCGGCGCAGCCGCATCATGCTCGTGTGCAGCGCCTGCTTGGCGGCCGAGGGCGGCTCGTCGTCCCACAGCGCCCGCTGCAACGTGCTGCGCGAGACGGCCGCGCCGGCGTCGAGCAGCAGCATGGCGAGCAGGACGGCGGGCTTGCCCGGTGCGAGCACGGCTCCTCGTGAGCCGGACCCGACCGCGACCGGGCCGAGCACGCGGAACGCGGCGGACGTCGTCATCGTCGCCTCCTCACGCTCGCGCTGACCGGGGAAGGGTGTCGGCGTCGCGCCGGGACATCGAGAGCCACAGCCCCTTCGCCCAGGCCCGCTCGGTGCGGCCCGGGAGCGCGGAGGGGGCGGGCACGTCGTCGGCAGCGCTCGGGCGCTCGTGCGGCCCCTCGTCGGGCCGCCCCGCGACCTCGCGTGCGTCCTGGGCGTCCGCCCCGTCGTGCTCCGTCATGGCGCTCTCCTCGCTCGGTGCCGTCGCCTGGGTCGGGTCTGTCACCAGTCCCAGTGGCGGCCGGCGGTCGGGACGTTCGGGGCCGGAGGGGCGGTCGGGGTCGCCGTCGGCGTCGTCGTCCCCGTCGGCTCCTGCGTGCCGTCGTCGGCCTGCGCGGCGACGCCGGCGACACCGACGGCACAGGCGGTCAGGAGCAGGGCGGCGACGGTGCGGCGGATGTTCGACATGACGTCTCCTGGTGAGCTCGTGGTCGGCGGTCGTGGTGCGCCCCGTCCGGGGTGCGACATGACCAGGCTCGACGGCTCTCACAGGGGTCCACAACGCCAGGTTGAGGCCATGGCCGGATGGTGCCGCGGGGTGCGTGGGCACTCCCCTGCCACCCGGGCCCCACGGGCGGAACTTCCGCATGATCACGCGGATCTACGCCCTCGACGGGCCGTCGCCGCACCCCCGACGACCGGTCGGCAGGAGGTGGCCAAGGCACGATCCTGACGCCCCGTCACCACCCGCGGACGACCCCCGCGCCGCCCTCTGGACCGTCGACCGCGCGCGTCGCGGACCGAGTGCTGACGTCCTGCGTGCGCGGTCGCGCACGAGCGTCAGCAGTCGGCGCTCGGGGGTGGGCCGGGCCGGGTGGGGTGGGGCCGGGGACGAGGAAGGCCCCGGCGGTGATCGCCGGGGCCTTCACGATGCGCGCCCGAAGGGACTCGAACCCCCAACCTTCTGATCCGTAGTCAGATGCTCTATCCATTGAGCTACGGGCGCACTGACCCTTGCGGGCCGGGGTAGACGATACAGGCCAGCACCCGTCCCGCCCAAACCGGATCGGGGTGACGCTGCGCACGACGAACGCGCGAGGGCGCCGTGCGGGCCTCTCGTGCGGGCCTCTCGTGCGGGTATGCGGTGGCCCGCGCGACGACGAGCGCGAGACCATGGCTCCATGAGCACCCCGACCCTCGACCGACTGACCGCCGACCTGACGACCGCCATGAAGGCCCGTGACACCGAGCGCACGAGCGTGCTGCGCCAGGTGATCGGTGCCGTCCGGGCCGAGGAGAAGGCCGGGCCCGCGGTCAAGGAGCTCACCGAGGACGACGTGCTCGCGGTGCTGAACCGCGAGGTGAAGAAGCGCCGCGAGAGCGCGCAGATCTACACCGACGCGGGCGCCGCGGACCGCGCCGCGACCGAGACGGCCGAGGCCGACGCGATCGAGACGTACCTGCCGGCGCGCCTGTCCGACGACGAGCTCGCGGCGCTGGTCGGGGCGGTCGTCGCGGACCTGGGCGCGAGCAGCATGAAGGACATGGGCGCGGTGATGAAGGAGGCCACGGCCCGCGCGGGCCTGGCCGCCGACGGCAAGAAGCTCTCGGCCCTGGTCCGCTCGGCCCTGTCCGCCTGACCCCCGGCTCCTCCCGCCCGCTCCGGGTGGACGTCGTCCGGTGCGACCGGACGGCGTCCACCCGTCGTCGGGGTCAGGAGGTCAGGAGGTCAGGAGGGCGCGGACTCGCGGGGCGACCTCGGTGCCGTAGAGCTCGACCGCGCGCAGCAGGTGCTCGTGCGGCAGCGGGCCGTGCGCGTACTTCAGGTCGAACCGCTGCACGCCCAGCGTGCGCACCACGTCGGCGATGCGCCGGGCCACCGTCTGCGGCGACCCGACGAACAGCGCGCCCGAGGCGGCCTCGGCCTCGAAGTCGTCGCGGGTCATCGGCGGCCAGCCGCGCTCGGCGCCGATGCGGTCACGGTTCGCCTTGAAGTGCGGGAACAGCAGGTCCCGCGCGGCCTCGTCGGAGTCCGCCACGAACCCGGGCGAGTGCACACCCACGGGCGGCACCACGGCGTCGTCGCCGTGCAGCTGCCGCACGGCACGGCCGTACAGCTCGACGAACGGCCCGAACCGCGCGGGCGCCCCACCGATGATCGCGAGCATGAGCGGCAGCCCGTGCCGCGCCGCGCGCACCACCGACTCCGGCGTCCCGCCGACCCCGACCCACACGGGCAGCGCACCGCGCTCGGTCGTCGGCCAGGCGCGGGCGGCGTCGAGGGGTGCGCGCGTGCGGCCGGTCCAACTGACCGGGCCCTCGGACCGCAGGCGCACCAGCAGGTCGAGCTTCTCCTCGAACAGGTCGTCGTAGTCGGCCAGGTCGTACCCGAACAGCGGGAACGACTCGACGAACGAGCCGCGCCCCACCTGGATCTCCGCGCGCCCGCCCGAGATGCCGTCGAGCGTCGCGAACCGCTCGTACACGCGCACGGGGTCGTCCGACGAGAGCACGGTGACCGCCGAGCCGAGCGTGACCCGCCGCGTGCGGGCGGCGATCGCGGCGAGCACCACGTCGGGCGCGGACACCGCGAAGTCGTCGCGGTGGTGCTCCCCCACCGAGAAGTGGTCGACGCCGGCGTCGTCGGCCGCCACGCCCTGCTCGACCACGTCGCGCAGCACCTGGTGCTGCGGCACAGGCTCGCCGTCGGTCGTCGTCGTGACGTCCCCGAACGTGTCCAGCCCGAACGTCACCCGCTGCTCGTCGCTCACGCCTGGGAGAACGACGCGCGACCCCGGCCGATTCCGCCGTGCCGGACCGGGTGCAGCGCGACCAGCCAGGACAGGTAGTGCTCGGTCACGACGCCGCCGAGGTCGCGGACCGCACGCGCGACGGCCTCGACCTCGTCGGGCGTCCAGTCGCTGAACGTCGTGAACAGGCGGCGCACCTGGTCCTCGTCGAGGTCGACCGACCAGCGGAAGGTGCGCACCGGGTCGGCGCGGAACAGCCCCGAGCGCTTGAGCGCGGCGACGGTCGCCGCGGCGTCCTCCGCGTCCGGGCCAGGGCGCGCGGGTCGGGTGCGCCGCGCGACGACCTCCTCGACGCGGGCCCGGAAGGGCGTGCGGACCGCGCGGTCCCCGAACACGTTGCGCCACACCAGGAACGCCCCGCCCGGCCGCAGCGCCCGGTGCACGGCGGGCAGCACCACGTCGAGGTCGAGCCAGTGCACCGACGTCGCCGCCACCGCGAGGTCGTACGTGTCCTCGCCGTGGTCGACGTCCTCCGCACGGGCGACGACGACGGTCGCGGCCGGGTGCGCGGCACGCAGCCGCTCGGCGAGGCGGGGGCCCGGCTCCACGGCGGTGACGCCGAGCCCGGCCGCGAGCAGCGGACCGGTCGCCAGGCCCGTCCCCGCGCCGAGCTCGAGCACGCGCCGGCCGGGCGTCAGGTACCCCGCGCGGAGCAGCTCGTCCCACAGTGCATCGGGGTACGGCGGGCGCGCGCCCGCGTACACGGCGGCGTGCCGCTCGAAGTGCCCGGGATCGACCACCCGGCGAGGGTACGACGAGGCCCCGACAGCAGGCCCTGAGAGCAGGCCCCGCGGTCAGAACGTGTAGGTGACCGCCCAGGTCAGGTCCTCGCCGGGGGCGAGGCTGCGCTCCAGGAACGGCTCGGGCGAGACCGTGTGGTGGTTGCCCCACACCGCGAACCGGCCGGGCACGTACGTGGTGACCATGGCGACGGCGCCCAGCAGGTCGTGCCGGTGCTCGAGGCGCAGCGGTCCGTCGGCGGCGTGCTCGAGCTCGAGGTACGGGCCGATGTGCCCCTCGGGCAGCCGGCGGCGGCGCAGGGCCGTGCCGTCGACGACCTCGAAGCCGTCGTTCTCCGGTGCGCGCAGCGCCGTGCTCGCGCGGAACAGCGCGTCGTCGGCGGGCTGCGGGAAGAACGGGTGCGGGAACCACACGACGGGCAGCGCACGCTCGTCGGACCCCTGCCGCAGCGTCGTCGTCGACGACAGCACCCGCCCGACGAGCGTGAGGCGACGCTCGAGCGTGCACGCGACACCCTCGAACGCGTGCGACGTGCGGAACGTCAGCATCCCGGGCTCCTGCGTCACGTCCCACGTGCACGGGTCGACGACCGTGCGCGCCGCGAGGTCGCACACCCCCACGCCCAGCACGAGCGCGTGCGGCTCGACACCGTGCACCGGGGCCAGAGCGAACGCGTCCGGGATGCCCTGCCCGTCGAACCAGTTGAAGTCGTCGGGGTACGTGGGCCCGGACATGAGCGGACCCAGGCGCTCGTCGTGCACCTGGAAGACGTACCCGCCCGTGCAGTACCGCACGCCGGTCAGCGCGCGGTCCGCGACCGGGTCGAGCACCTGCACCCGCAGCTCGTCCGTGAGCAGCTCGAACATTCCCCCACCCGCTGATCGACCGACCGCACCGTACCGCGGCCCCGGACATGACGAGAGGCCGGACCCAGCCGGGCCGGCCTCTCGTGGTGCGTCGCTGGTGCACCTGGCGGGGTGTTGACGAAAGTCGGACGCCGCAGGTCAGGAGGCGTGCCCGACGAGGCCTACCGGCGCCATGCACACGCAAACCGGGCAGGCTTGCACACAGTCCAGACCGCGCCGAGCGACGGAGGTAGCGGTAGGACCCGACGAGCTCTTCGGCGTCGCGGTCGAAGTCGTGCAACGGGTTGTTGCACGACCGCGGGCGCCGACCCACTTGCACTTTGAAGCGGGCCCACAGCGCACTGACCGGCGCCTACGCTTCCGGGTCTGCCCCGAGTTTGGTTGACACCTGACCTGTGAGGATCTGGTCCTCGCTGGAAGGATGTCCCCGTGGCGAAGCCGTATCCCAAGGAGTTCCGTGATGACGTCGTGGCCGTGGCCCGCAAGGGGCAGGTGCCGCTGACGCAGATCGCGAAGGACTTCGGTATCTCCGAAGGGTCGTTGTCGAACTGGATGAAGCAGGCCGATGTCGAGGACGGTCGCCGGTCCGGGCCGACGCAGGCCGAGCGCGCCGAGTTGCGTGAGGCGCGCAGGCGGATCCGGGTGTTGGAGCAGGAGAACGAGGTCCTGCGTCGCGCGGCCGCCTACCTGGCGCAGGCGGGTCTGCCGGGAAAATAGTCTTCCCGCTCGTCCGTGAGATGGCCGCGGCCGGCGCCCGAGTGCGGGTGCCGGTCGCGGTGGCGTGCCGGGTCCTGGGCCTGTCGACCCAGGGGTACTACAAGTGGCTCAAGGACCCCGTGTCTCGGCGGGATTGGGACGACGCGCACGTCCTGGACGCGATCTACGAGATCCATGGCGACGACGCGACGCTCGGCTACCGGTTCATCACCGACGAACTGGCCGACGAGCACGCGATCAGCGTCGGGGAGAACCGGGTGCACCGGCTGTGCCGGCTCGCCGGCATCACCGCGAGCCACCACAAGAGACGGTCCAAGGCCGGATCGAGCGGTCCCGCGCCGCACGACGACCTGCTCGCCGTGGTCGACGAGCATGGCGTGGTCCGTCACGAGTTCGTCGCGGACGCCCCGGACAAGGTGTGGCTGTGGGACATCTCGGAACACCCCACCGCCGAGGGCAAGCTCTACATCTGCGCGATCAAGGACGTCTACTCGAACAAGATCGTCGGGTACTCCATCGACTCGCGCATGAAGTCGTCCCTGGCGCGGGCGGCGATGCGCAACGCGATCGCGCTGCGCTCACCGGCCGGCACGGTGTGTCATTCGGACCGAGGCGGCCAGTTCCGTGCGAAGGCGACCCAGCGGCTGCTGGCGAACAACGGCCTGGTCGGGTCGATGGGCCGCTCCTACGGCGCGGGCGACAACGCGAGCATGGAGAGCTTCTTCTCCCTGCTGCAGAAGAACGTCCTGAACACCCGCCGCTGGCACACCCGCGACGACCTGCGCCTGGCGATCGTGACCTGGATCGAGACCAAGTACAACCGCCGACGACGCCAACGCGCCCTCGGCAAGCTCACGCCCGTCGAGTTTGAGATGATCTACACGGCCGCAGACGCGGCCTGACTACCGCAAACCCCGAGTGTCAACCAGACCGGGGGCAGACCCTCCCAATCGTGGTCGTACAACTCACCCCAGGGCAGCGCGAGGTGCTGCGGCACATCGCAGCGGGACTCGGGCCAGAGGCGACGAACACGCAGCGTGCGGCTGCCCGAGTGCTCTCGGCCCGCGACCTGGCCACGGTCAAGGGCCGCGGCGCCACGTGGTCGTCGGCTGTCACCGTCGCCGGACTTCACGTGCTGGAGCACGACGAGTACCCACCCCGTCATCCGCGCCGCGTCGCTGCAGACAAGGTTGCAGCGAAGCGTGCTCGGGAGGTGGCGGCGCAGCAGGCTCAAGAGGCGGCGGCGGCGCAGCAGGCCGCCGCCGCAGTCACGCCGCCAACGGTTCGCGCGGCCACTCCGGCGACGCCCAAGCCGAGTCGACGCCGAGCATCTGCTACGCCCACGCCCGAACCACCGGCAATCGCGTCGCCGGCTGAGGTGCGCCGGCGCGGACGGCGACCCGCTGGCGACGAACTCTTCGACGTCCGCAACCCGGACCCGTACGACGAAAAGGTACTCATCACCGTGAAGGAGGCAGCCTGGATGCTGAGCCTGCCCGAGGGCGCGATCCGGCAGGCCGTCGCCGACCAGGACCTGCAGCGAGTCTTCATCGGGGCGGGGGCCAAGAACTACCGCATCGTCTACGGCTCGCTGCTCGCGTGGGTCAGCGCGATGCCGACTGAAGCGAGCCGGCGCCGGTGGTGGTGGTGACGACCCGCCCAGAACACTGGGAACCCCCTGACCCCCAGAAGTTGCTGATCTCGGCCCGTCGCGTCGCCGAGGAACTCGACGTGACACCGGGCAAGGCCAACGAGCTCTGCTGGGCGCTGGACCGCCGGTTCTACGCGCCGGGCCAGATCCACTACCGGGTGACCAAACGCTCCTTCAACGACCTCAAGCGGCTCGTCGAACTCGGGCTGCGATCGGGTGAGGCCCGAGACATTGTCGGCCACTTCAAGGGCCAGCAGCGACCGGTACCGGACGATCTCGACCTCGACGCAGCCAGGGAACTCCTCTTCACGCTGCGCTGGCGCCGACGACGACGCTGACGTAGGGGCTTGTCAGGCGGCCTCAGTCTGCGGCGGTCGGACCTGACCGCCGCCTCGGCCGAGTCGTACACCGGCTTGCTGTACGACTGCCCGAGTCGGACGGATGTCAACCCGCACTGTCGGCCGGACCTCCACGCCGAAGGTCACCTCAGGGCACGCCGGTGCCAGTCTCGGAGAGCAGCGCGACGAGCGCTGCAACGTCGATCACCGGGAACCCGCGCTCAACCTCGGCCCGACCGGCGCGGCCGGGTCGCACGAGGTACGGCGTTCCGCGCACAATCCCGGCGGCGGCGCTCTGGGCGAGGAAGCTGACGCCTCTGTCAGGCTCGTCTTCGTGGTATTCGGGCCACGAGAACGGCGGCCAGCCGTCAGGGGCCTCGGGTAGCACGAGCCAGGTCCGAGCGCCACTGTCGGAGGCAAGCTCACGCAGGTCATCATCGGACAGGTCGCCCCAGCCGACCTTGTACCCGACCATGCCACGCACGACGTACCAGCGTGCGTTCTTCAGCGCACGCTTCTCGCGTGATCGCATCTGACCGATCCGGAGCCCGGCCGCCAGGGCTGTGTCTGGAACTCGCACCCGCCGAGCGTCGCATCAAGGACTGACAACGCCGTCGCAGCCTGCATGACGAGATCGGCCAACAGGCTGTTGGCCGAATCGAGCGCGCCGCGAGCGTCCCTAGGCAGATTTCTTGCCCGGTTCGATTGCCTTCGCCGTCTCGATGCTCTTCGAGAGCAGATCGATGATCTCGGACAGCTGTTGGTTGGCAATCTGGCCGTGCCGCGACGCATCACGCGAGGTGAACCGTGAGAGCACATTGCGAACGAAGACCGTGTCGCCTACTGCGGTGCGCGCTGCCTCCCGGACCGAGCCGTCGGCGCTCGCGTAGAACGGCTCGATCGTGGTCAGCGCTGTGGCCACCTCCTCAGCGCTATCTGCCTCATGTAGGTGCCGACGGGACTCGGCGGCGAGGTAGGTGCCGACACCGGCGATGGATGCGACGATCGCCGCGCGAAGGATCCCGTCGCCAAGCGTCAGCGTGAAGCCGTCCATCAGCGCGCGCCACGCGATCGCGCCGCCGACGAGCACGGCGCCCGCGAAGGCGACCAGCGCCCCGAGGCGAAGGCGCGTCCCGTTGGTTCGCTCACGCTCAGCGCGCCTGGTCCAGTCGAGGGCCGTGTGACGGCCCGCAGCGTGTTCGACCAGGCGTTGGCCGACCTGCGCCGCGGCGGTCAGCAGGCCGAGGTGCGTGGCCATCTGGTCGTCAAGTTCCTTGTCGCGGCGCTCACGGTCGGTCTCCCAAGCGGTGAGCTTGTTGCTCCACGCGGTCTCGAGCTGTGTCGCTGCGGCCTCAGCGGTGCTGGTGATGACCGCGTTGGACGACTCGACGCTCTGCGCCGCTCGCTTCGCCTGGTCGGTCAGCTTCGCGAGTGTCGTGCGCAGCTGATCGATCTCATCGGTGAGCCGGCCGACCTCCTCGCGGAGCCCAGCAAGCTCCTCCTGCCGCGCGCTCGCTGCGTCGTCGAGGACAGCTACGTACTTGTCGGCCAACTCGCGGGCAGGAGGCCCAGGCAACTGACGGGTGTGCATGGCGAGGCTGTTGACTTCTCCTCGTGGCACGTAGCTGTTGATGAAGCTGTGCTCGTCGGCCGGGATCGCGTTGATCGCGTTCTGGATCGTGTCCAGGAGGTCGTCGTACACGGCGGGGACAGCGTGCCTTCGCGACCGAGCGGCGTATTCCAGGATCGCGATCAGACGCTTCCGCTCGACCTCGGCGTTCGGCGTGCCGTAGACCTTGGTCCTGAGGGACTCGATCTGCAGGTCGATCCGATCCCAGACCTCGTGTGCGCGGTAGCGCTCCGCGCTTGTCGTGCCGTCACCGGCCACCGTGGCCCTCCTCCGTGTGCGCGGCGTCAAGCGCCATCACCCTGACCGTGCGGCTCAACGATGGCAGCAAGGCCTGACACGTCATGGGGGACCACGCCTCGAAGGACGCACGCGAGCGGCGCGGGGGCCATCACGGCGCCTTCGGCGGGGGGAATGAGCGCCGGTGCTGCTGGTAGCACGGCTTGAGAACGCGCGTGGGCAGCACCCCGCCGTGCACCTGGTCGTTCGCGTGGTACGCCTCGGCGAGCAGGTCCCACGTCTCGTCGTCGAGGTCATCGAGGGCCACGATGCGCTTTGCGGCGGCCTCGGCGTCGAAGTAGTTCCCGGCCTCGCGGAGCTCCCCGATCAGACCCTGGACGAGCGGCTTGCGCAGCGCCCCGCTGCGGTCGAGCCACCGCGCGATGTTCACCGCGACGGCCTTCGCGTCGCGGTTCACGAGGGAAGGCCACTGCGTCGAACTGACGAAGCCGACTGGGTCGGCACCCAGCCTGACGAAGTAGCTGGGGACGTCGCGGCCCCGCGCCCAGCCGATCTCCTGCTGGCACCAGGCGCTCTGGTTGACCGGCGCGTGCACCAACGCGACGAACGCCTCGCACGTGCGCAGCGCTGCCTCGATCTGGTCCTGCCAGCTCTTCTCGATCTCCATCGACTCGTGTGCAACGAACCCCACGACGCCGAAGACGGCGAGCTCCGTGCTCACCTCGGCGGCGAACGCCTTCTCGACGGCGCTGTGCGAGATGAACACCCGAACGTAGTCCGCGGGCTTCCAGATCCCCGACGCGTCGGTCGTACGCAGCGCGGACCGTGCCGCCCGCGGATCCGCGCCGGTGATCACACCGTAGATCTCCAGCAAGTCACGGTCGCTTGCACTGCCGACCAGGCGGGCGAACTGGTCGGCCCAAGAGGGCCCGTTCCATCCGTCGTCGGTGTCGATCGAACCGCAGTCGAACTGGCCAAGGACTACATCGAGCGACGTCAGCGTCCACTCGTCGGTGTTGGTTGTGATCTCTCGGACGATCTCGCGAAGGAGACCGACTCGGTCTGCCCGGGAGAGGCCAGCGCCGAAGCCAGTCGCGTCACTCACCCGGGCCCGCCTTCGCGGACTCGACGATCGCGGCGAGCTCTGACACCTGGCCGAGCAAGTCCTGGAGCTCGGCGGCGATGTCGGCGATGAGGGTCTGCGGGTCGGGCAGCTTGCTCGGGTCGTCCAGCGAGTCGTCCGCCAGCCAGGAGATGTCGAGGTTGACCTTGTCGCGCCCGACGAGCTCGTCGTAGGAGAACTTGCGGAACCGGTCGGACTCGACCCGCTGGTGACGGGCGTCAGCCTTATACGCGTCGACGAACGGCTGCAGGTGCTCGCGGGTCATCGGCCGCGTCTTCATCGTGAAGCGCTCGCCGGTGCGGAAGTCGTAGACCCACGTCTCGCGCGTCCACGCGGCCTTCGACGCCGGCTTCTTGTCGAAGAAGACGACGTTCGCCTTGACCCCGCCGGCGTAGAAGATGCCGGTCGGCAGCCGCAGAATCGTGTGCACATCGCACGTCTCGAGCAGCTTGCGGCGGATCTTCTCCCCGGCACCACCCTCGAACAGCACGTTGTCCGGCAGGACGACCGCGGCCCGGCCGTGGGTGTCAAGGATCGTGTGGATGTGCTGGACGAAGTTCAGCTGCTTGTTGCTGGTCTCGACCCAGAAGTCGTCGCGGGAAGTCGTGACGCGCTCGCGCACGGCTTCGCCCTCGTCGTTGATGACGAGGTTGGAGGACTTCACGCCGAACGGCGGGTTGGCCAGCACCATCGACCACCGGCCTCCCGGGTCTGCCTTCAGGCTGTCGCCGGTACGGATCGGGCTGGCGCCGTTCGGGGTGCCGATGCCGTGCAGCAGCATGTTCATCGCAGCGAGGCGGGCGGTGTCGTCGACGAGCTCGAAGCCGGTCACGAGCTCGTCGCGCACGTGCTTGCGCTGGTCCGGGTCGAGCTGGTGGTGGGTGACCACGTACTCCTGCGCAGCAAGCAGGAACCCGCCGGTGCCGCACGCCGGGTCGACGATCGTCTCCTCCGGCTCGGGCTGCATCACGTCGACGATCGCCTGGATCAGGGCGCGCGGCGTGAAGTACTGGCCCGCACCGGCGCCACCGTCGGCGACGCCGCGGTCGAGCAGCCCCTCGTACGCGTCGCCCTTGACGTCCACGTCGAGCTGCGACCAGTTCTCCTGGTCGATCAGCGTGTGGATCAGGTAGGTCAGGCGTGCCGGGTCCTGGATCTTGTTCTGCGACTTGCGGAAGATCTGCCCGAGCATCCCGTCACGGGCACCGAGCTCGCGCAGCAGGTGCGTGTAGTGGTTCTCCAGGTCCTCGCCGGAGCGCGACAGCAGGCTCTGCCAGCCCAGGCCGGCGGGGACCGGGGACGGCCGGTGCCACGGGGCACCGGTCTGTTCGTCGCTCATCTTCAGGAACAGCAGCAACGTCAGCTGCTGCACGTAGTCCAGGGTCGAGACGCCGTCGTCACGCAGCACGTGGCAGAACGCCCAGAGCTTGTTGACCAGATCACGAGGGCTGTTCACGCCGACTTCCTTCCACCATCTGCTGCCGCGGACGCGGCTCGTCCCCGAACCGTGCGTCGACCGGGCTGCTTCGCAGCCGACGCCCGCTCTGCCTTGAGTCGGTCGAACAGCGCACTCGCAGGTTCGTCATCCGGGTCCTGCGGCACGAGCGCGCCCGAGACGGCGGACTCGAGCAGTGCACGCTCCGTCGCCTCGATCAGGGTGGCTACATGAGCCGCCGAATCACGGAGTCGCGCGCGCAAGCGCGCCGTCTCCTCGAACAGCGACACGCACCTCTGCTGCACTTCGAGTGGCGGCACGGGCACATCGAACTCCTTGAGCCGCTTGGCGCCGATGTGCGCGATGCCGACACCACGGCTCTCCGCGGCCCAAAGGCCGGCCAGAGCGGCCTCGCGAAGCAGGAGATGAAGGAAGCCGGGGAGCACGGTCGTCCCGGCACGGACTCGGATCAGTGTGTTCTGGAAGCAAACGTCGCCGGCCAGCTCACTCCGCCAGATGACCGGCTTACCGACCTCCCGTGGACTGCCGGAGGCCTCGTTCAGCAACACGTCGCCGTCCGCGAGTTTGTAGGTCGTGACCTCGTCCTCGGAGAAGTTCATCTCCTTCACATCCGAGACATCTACCCCTGCCCAGGTGGCATTCGCCGCACGCAAGTACCTGACCATGTTTTCGCCGGTGTGAACCTTCGGTGATCGCTGCCGGCCGAGCTGCACCTGAGCGATCTGGCCCAGTTGCTTCCAATCAGCGCCGCTCACGCCAGCGTCACCAAGGGCAGCGCGAACGAGCGCCAACTCCAGCACGTCGATCCGCTTGCGCGTCGCAGCGAGCGCAGAACGGGCGGTCGACAGCACGCTCATCGCCTGGTCGAGCGTCTCGACGATTCGCCGCTGTTCGGCGAGCGGCGGCACTCCGAGCCTGATCGTGCCGAGGTTCTTCCTGGAGATGCGCAGGCGCGTCGATCCACTCGCCAACGCCGCAACCTCGCGGTGCGTAGACGGAGCGTTCATGTGCCAGGCGACCCACGCCGGCAGAACCTCGGACGGGGGGCTCAGCACGGCGACGTCAACGCACGTGAGCGACGTGTAGGGAAGCGACGGCATCACGCACGACCGACCGATCGGGTCCGGCATCCGCGCGATCAGGACATCCCCCTCGCGGAGCGCCTCTCCGCTGACGGCGTCCACCTGATCCGGTCGCATCCAGCGGTCGCTGCGGTCGCGGAAGGTCCCGGTGCCGACGTCGGCGAGCTGCAGGAGGCGGACCTCGCCGGTGGGGTCTTGGTCCTTGGACTCGACCCAGTCTCCATCTCGAAACCCGTTGCCAAGTTCGCCGATCTCGGCAAGGGACGCGTCGGCCCAACCAGCGGGAAGCTCGGTCATGCCACGAGCTCGCGGTTGAGCTCCTCCAGGAGCGTGGGCAGCTGGTCTCCGAACACGGTGTACGCCTTCCCGAGTCCGCCGTGCAGCGCGGGCTCTCCTTCGTCGAGGTCGTCGGCAGTGACCTCCAGGCCCGCGGCGACGATGTCCGCGATCCGGTGGACCCACTCGACTTGTTCATCGCTGAAGGTGCGCCCTGCCTGGTTCTGCGCCAGCAACCACCCAGCGAGCTTCTCCTCGACGACAGAGTGATAGGGCACGAGCTCGTTCTCGCGCTCGAGTGCGAAGCGGATCAGTGACACAAGGTCGGTACGGACGTCGCCGCCGCTGCCCTTGACCTTGGACCGGTCGAGCTGCTCGTACGCCTCCCAGAGCTGCTTCGGTGTCCACTGGTGCGGCGGGCGGGCGATCTCGTTGGCGAGCTTGCGCACGTCCGCGAACGTGACCCGGCGCTTGTAGGGGACCTCGTAGATTGCCTGGATCGCGTCGAGCTCGTCGCGGTTGTCCTCCAGGAACCTGCGGAAGTCCTCGACTGTCTTGCGGGCCCGCGCTGCGGGATCGGTGCTGTGCCCTGCCTCGAGGAGAGCATCCGGGCTGATGTCGTCGATCGCTATCTCGGTGTTGCGGCGCTGCGAAACACGCACGAGCGCGTCACGGAGGTCGGGCTGACTGAGCAGGGGCGTCAGCGCGTCTTCGATCCGCTTGTCGCGGGCCGCGGCGATCTCGGCTTCGTCAGGTTCGCCGTCCTGGCCTCTCGCTGCCCGCTCCGCTGCGGCGGCCTCGGTGGCCAGGTCGGGGTCGACGGCTGCGATCAGGGTCGCGGCAAGGCTCTCCAGCGGCTGGCCCGCGACCTCGGCGATCTCGATCAGGTCGGTCGGCTTGGCGGTACGGCTCAGGCGCATGAGCCGTGACCCGAGGCTGGAGGCCAGGTCGGGCGTAGCTGTGCCCTGCGCGACCTGCAGGAGCAGCTTGTCGAGCCCGACGCTCTTGGCGGTGCGGTCCAGCGGCGCGGTCTCGTTCAGCTCGGACTCGGTGACCCCGACGGCGTCGACGATGACGAAGTGCGTCTTGGTCGTCGCGTCGGGGGTGACCTGCCGGAAGTCGGCGTCGGCGATGACGCGCACGCCGCGGCCCTTCATCTGCTCGAAGAAGTTGCGGGACTTGACCCCACGCAGGAAGAACACGCACTCCAGCGGCTTGACGTCGGTGCCGGTCGCGATCATGTCGACGGTCACGGCGATGCGCGGGTTGTACGACGTGCGGAAGTCCGAGAGCAGGTCCTCGGCCTTGGCGCCGGTGGTGCGGTAGGTGATCTTGACGGCGAACTGGTTGGTCTCGTCGAACTCCTCGCGCAGCATCTGCACGATCCGGTCGGCGTGCGCGTCGTCCTTGGCGAACACGAGCGTCTTGGGGACCTCGGACCGTCCCGGGAAGATGTCGGTGAACAGCCGCTCCTTGAAAGTGCGGATCACCGTGCGCAGCTGGTCCTCGGCCACCACGGCACGGTCGAGCTCGGTCTTGCCGTAGACGAGGTCTTCCTCCAGGACCGCCTGGCGGGTGCGTCCGGTGAGCCGGTCCTTGAACGTCAGGACGGCCTCGCCGTCGGCCTCGACGACCGACCCGTGCTCACCGATCTGGGTGCGGATCCGGTACACGTCGAAGTCGACGTTGACCTTGTCCGCGACTGCCTGCTCGTGGGTGTAGGAGAACACCAGGTTCTGCCCGAAGAAGGCGAACGTCTGCTTGCTCGGGGTCGCGGTCAGGCCGATCAGGTGCGCGTCGAAGTAGTCCAGGACCTGACGCCACACCCCGTATATCGACCGGTGGCACTCGTCGACGATGATCACGTCGAACGTCTCGATCGGGATCGCCGGGTTGTACCCGACCTCGAGCGCCTGGACCGGGCTCGGCGCGTCCTCCAGGGACGTCTCCTCGGCCTCCGGGTCCAGGTCGGGCTCGCCGGACAGCATCGAGTACAGGCGCTGGATGGTGGTGATCACGACCTGCGCGCCGGAGTTGATCGTGTTGGAGGTCAGCAGCTGCACGTTGTACAGCTCGGTGAACAGCCGGCCGGTGTCCGGGGTGCGGAACGCCTCGAACTCGGCTCTGGCCTGGCGGCCGAGGTTGCCGCGGTCCACGAGGAACAGCACGCGGCGCGCGCCACCGAACTTCAACAACCGGTAGACCTCGCTGGCCGCCATGTACGTCTTGCCGGCCCCGGTGGCCATCTGCACCAGCGCGCGAGGACGGTCGAGCTCGAGGGACTTCTCCACACCGGTGATCGCGTCGAACTGCGCCTGCCGCAGACCCTTGGGATCCACCGGCGGCATGGACCGCAACGCGCGGCGCAGCACGCCAGGACCCTCGCCCCGCTGGTACAGCGCCTCCGCCGCGAGCAGGTCCCGCAGGTGCTCGGGCCGGTGGAACGTGTGGACCTCGCGCGAGCGCGCCTTCGGGTCGAGCAACGAGGTGAACCGCGTCTCGACGCCCGTCGACTCGTACGCGAACGGCAACGGCCTGGCGACCGCAGGAACGTCCTGCGGCAGCCCGTCGGCGTACCGGCCGGACTGCGTCTCGACGCCCGTGAGCGTCTGGCCGACCTTCTTGGCCTCCAGGACACCGACCGCCTTGCGGTCGACGTACAGCAGGTAGTCCACCCGGCCAGCGCCAAGGACCAGCGGGAACTCCCGCACAGCGACACCGGTCGCGGCGGCTATGTTCATCGCCTTGTGGTCCTGCACCGCCCACCCAGCGGCGCGCAGCTGCGAGTCGATCTCCACCCGCGCGCGCATCTCCGGGGTGAGGTACTCCGAACCCGACGCGTCGTCCACGACGCTCCCTCCTACTGGCATGCCGCGCACGGTGCCGGACCCCGCTCACAGCGCACGGCCAGGGTAGCGACGACACGCGGCGCCACCGGGCCGTTCACCCTGACGCGTGTTGAGTGGACGACTCGGGTGAGTGTCAAGGTCGACGCGCACGCGGCCGCTTCGGGCCCAGTGAACGCACGACTCGAACTGATGTAGGACAGAGCCAGTAGGATGAACTTCGTCGGTGTAACTCACACCGAGAAATGAAAGCGGGCCGGGTGCGCCAACACCCGACCCGCTCGGACAACCGAACACAGAGCGTGCCCACGGCTGTCGAAGTTCTGGAGAACTCGACAACCATCCTGGCACATGTTCGAGGCGGCGCGAGCCAAGTCGACCCTGTGGCCGTGGACACGCTCGTCACGAGATCTGAAGGAGATCTACATGACGAGCACGATCGCCCTTGGCGGGCTTCTTCGATACCTGATCGCGTCTCCGGCCAGCCGCGGGAGCAGCATCCGGCGCCTTCGTGACGAGGCTGCGAGTGCCTACTCCGTGCAGACGGACTTCTGGCTGGCGATGCGCAACGCGGTCGCGGCTGACCGTCGCACCACCCGCGACGGTGCCTCCTTGAGGGCGGCGGCCGCGAACGCGAGCGAGAAGCGACGCGACTCGTACGCGCTCGCGGCGGCCAAGTGGTCCCAGGTGTCGCCGCGGTGGGCCGACTGCATGCCCGAGCCTGTCGAGAGCGCCGCGCTGTCGATCGGGGGCGTGGAGCTGACGTTCCGGCCGAGCTTCGCCGAGCGGCACCCGGGCGGGGAGACGGAGATCGTCCTGGTCTGGTACCGCAAGGACAAGCCGAACGAGGACGTGATCCGCGCGGCTCTGCTGGCTCTGACGCTGGCCTACCCCGAGTGCACTCCGGTCTTCGTCGACCTCCCGCGGGCCGCCGTGCATACCGACACCGGCACGCGCCTGCGGCGGTACGAGACGTGGCTCACGTCCGAGGTGGCGGGCCTCGCCCACCTCCTGAACCAGGTCGCCTGAGCGACGGCCGCGACCGACGAGGGGAGGTGAGACATGGCTGAGAGCCGACACGTCGTCCCCAACGCGGGCGGCGGCTGGGACGTCCGCAAGCCGGGTGCGTCCCGTGCGTCCGCTCACACCGACACCCAGGCGCAGGCGCAGGACCGCGCGCGCGAGATCCTGGGCAACGCCGGCGGTGGCGAGATGCTGACGCACGGGCGCGGCGGCGAGATCCGAGCGAAGGACACCATCCGTCCGGGTAACGATCCGCGTAACATCCCGGGCTGAGCGCGAGTGCATCCGCCCCCGTCGGGACCTTGCGTCACGCGACGGGGGCGGATGCGCCGCAGCCGAAGGACTTGGCGACGCCTGCGCGAGCACGCGCGCCGTGAACTACCACTGGCATGCACCCGCAGCACACACCGGCGCTCGCCAGGCTCGAGCGGTACACCCCGGCGTGCCTCACAGCGGCGCAGTGGACGGCCGCACGTGTTGCCGTCCTCGACGCCGTCCGGCTGGTCGGTCCCGCCACGCCGGAGGACGCGAAGGGGCTGGTCTCTCGCCTCTGTCTGTACCTGGCGAGCCCGTGCGGATGGGGCGGGACCTCCGCTCCAGACCTGCCCGTGCTTCTACGCGAGCGACGGCTCAACTCCTACCTCGCCGCGCTCACCACGACGCGCGCCGGCAAGACCGTGGAGAACCACCGCGCGGACCTACGACGGATCTCGCGCGCGGTGAACGGAGTCCCGCCGGTCCCGCGTGGCTCGCCGCGCCGGCGCCCCTCGGCGTCCGCCCGCGCCGATCACACGCTCTGCGATCTGCCAATCTCGTTCGCCGCAATCGCCGCTGCCGCCTCGACGCACGCCGGCGGCGGGTCGGTGCGGTCGACCCTCGAACCGTGGATCGCGGCGGCGTCGGCTGTCACCGCCACCCTGACGAGCACGCGTGGATGCGATGCCGCGGGGCTTGCGGCAGCCGTTGACGTAACGCCCAGGAGCATGAGCACCACGCCCGACAAGTCCTCTCCACCGCGGGTCGACCGACCGCAGCGGCCCGTGGCGCGCGCAGCAGCGCTACGGATGGCGCGACACGCGGCAGCCGAAGCGGCCACAGCGGCGGCACCCAAGCGGTTCGTCGTCCCGGATCTTGAGGCGCTCGCGCCTGAGGTGCAGCGGGCGATCGCTGCCTACGAGCCGCAAGCCGTCGACGACCGGGACTGGGCCCGCGTGGCCGATCTCGCCCGCCTCATGGTGACCGCCTACGGGCCGACCACGCCGGCCGTGACCACCAGCATCTTCAGCCATGTCGTCCGGTTCCTGCGATGGCACACCGCCGAGCACCCCGCATCGGAGCTGACCGCCGTCGATCTTCTGGACCTCGCGCTCGTTGACCGTCACCTCGATGCCGATCCCGGGCCAGCGCGGTCGGTCGCCACCCGGCGGTCGGCGCTGCGACGGGCGATCCGCGCGCTGGATCCCGGACCCCAGGCGCCGAGGATCCCGCACCAGGCCGTCTCACCGCCGTACACACCCGCGGAGTGCGTCGCGTTCGTGCGCCTCGCTCGCAACCAGCCCACCGAGGCCCGCCGACGCCAACTCGGCTTCGTCGTCGGGCTCGCGCTCGGCGCCGGTCTCGACGGGCGCGACCTGCGGCACGTGCGCAGGCGCGACGTGTCGACGGCTGTCGCGGGGCCCGGATCGGAGGTTCTGCTGGTGCAGGTCCGAGACGGGTCGCGGCCCCGGACCGTCGTCGTGCGGGATCAGTACCGCGGGCTGGTCCAGGACGCGCTCGGCCTGCACGACTCCGCCAAGCGTGACGCCGACCAGCTCCTCCTCGGTGTCAGCGACACTCGCCGCAACATCACGTCGCCTGCACTTGGGCAGGCCGTGACGGCGCGGGCCGGTCAGAGCGTCGACATCGACGTGAACCGGCTGCGCTCGACCTGGCTGTGCGCGCTGATGAGCGCACCGCTCCCGCTTGCCGCTGTGCTGCGAGCGGCCGGCCTGCGCTCGGCCCGCACACTGACGGACCTCCTCGAGTACTGCCCGGAGCCCGCGCCGGACGACGTGCGCGCGGCGCTGGCGCACCTGCGCGACGCAGAGTCGGCGGAGGCGGTGAGCCCGTGATCCGTCGACGAGAGTTCGACGGCGTGCTCGCCCTCGTCCATCGCAGCACCGTGCACGACGAGCTCGAGTCGGTGCTGCGTCCCGGCGGCGTCGGCCGCCCCCGGGGACTGCGCATCGACGTCTTCCTCGCTGCGCTCGTGCTGACCGCCGGCAACAAGAAGAGCATGTCGCTGACCAAGGTTCACGAACTGCTCACCAAGGACCTCGCGCGCTCCTACCAGACCGAGCTCGGCATCCGTCGAGACGACCGCCCGCTCACGATCCGCCAGGTCCGCTACGTGCTCGCCGCGATCGAGGCAAAGCTCGGGCACACCGGCAAGTGGACCACGGACCGGTCCGATGCGGAGGTTCAGGCCCGCGAAGAGCTCCTGCAGCGCGTGCTCGACGAGCTTCTCGCCGCGAGCATCCCCGAGTCGCTCCCGCACTACGGGCTCTACGCCGTCGACGGATCCGCGATCTCGTCGGCCGCCCGCGGCAAGCGTGCGGCTCCACCATCCGGGCAGACGCCGTCGACGGGAACGAAGAGCGGGCGACGTCGAAAGGCCACTCCGCCCACGTCGCAGAACCAGGAGACGCTCGACGACCATGCGCTCGCCGAACTGACCGACGAGCGCGGGCGGTCGTTCGACCCCGACGCCCGCTGGGGCTACCAAACGCGCACGTTCGACAAGGGCACGAACAAGTGCTTCGGCTACCAGATGGTCTCCTTCACACGGATTCAGCCCGTCGGCCAGGCGACCGAGCCCCGCCTCACCGAGCGGATCGTGGTCCTGCCCGCCTCTCGGAAGGTCTGCCCACCGAGCATCGCGACGATCGACCGTCTCGCCGCCGACGGGAAGCCCGTCAAGGAGATCGTCGTCGACCGCGGGTTCTCCTACGGCGACGCCGACGAGTGGGCGCGACCGCTACGAGCACGCGGAATCGAGCAGGTACTGGACCTGCACGAGAAGGACCAAGGTGTCCGCGACCTCGACGGCGTCAAGATCATCGCCGGCACGCCCCACTGCCCGAGCATGCCCGATGACCTCGTGAAGATCCTCCGGCCTGCCAAGCTCGACCCCGGGCGCCTGCGCGCCGGCGCCGACAAGTTCGAGCAGGCCGAGCACACCCGTCGCATCGACGAGCTCGTCGAGTTCCGCAGGCGCATCGCCGAACGTCAGCAGTACGCGTTCCGACGCGTCGCGGGACCCTCACCCGAAGGCAAAGAGCGGTACGAGTGCCCCGCCCAGGCAGGCAAGGTGATCTGCGCCAGCTGCCCCGTGTCCCAGTTCCTTCCGAAGGACCGGCCCACCATCTCCGACCCTCCCGCGCTCGAGTCCGCACCCACCGCCTGCAAGCAGCGGACCATCACGATCACGGGCGACGTCACCCCGAAGGTCCGGCAGCGTCACTACTGGGGAAGCGACGACTGGATCCGCTCCATGGGCCGGCGCAGCTCGGTCGAGGGCACCTTCGGCAACCTCAAGTCCGCGAAGACCGAGAACGTCCGACGCGGCTGGATCAACGTCGTCGGCATCGTCAAGACCAGCCTCATGCTCGCCCTGGCACAGGTCGCCGCGAACATGCGCCTCGTCGCCAGCTGGACCAGGCGCACCGGCGAGATCCTTGAGCCCACGCTCGGGCTGAATGACGACGACTTCGGCTTCGAAGAACTCGGCCCGGACGGCACCATCGTCGGCAATGCCGGCCCTCCGACGCACACCTGACCGGCGCACCTTCGACAGCCACCCGAACAGCCCGCGGCACCAGCCGGCGGGCGCTTCGTGCTGCCCACCGACGGTCAGTGGCGGCCGTCCCGCACCCAACACGACGCCCTCAGAGGCGGCAGCGACCACGGCGGGAGGACAACTTCGCTCGGGAGGGCCGGGCCAGCAACAACGAACCCCTCCGCAGTCGCCTCATGGGCGACTGCGGAGGGGTTTCGTCACTAGCGAGTGCCGACTTTCGTCAACACCCCCTGGCGGAGACGGTGGGATTTGAACCCACGGAAGGGTTGACCCCTTCACGGCCTTAGCAGGGCCGCGCACTAGACCTGGCTATGCGACGTCTCCAAGTGCGCACAGGCTACCTGTGGTGGTCGTCGTGCGGCAAAAGCCGTCCGACGACGCACGTGTCACCGGTCGAACGCCCAGGTCCGGTCGGTGAGCATGCGCGCCACGGCCAGGCCGATCGAGAGGGACGCGACGACGAGCGCGGCCTGCACGCCGTACGCGAGCGCGGTGAGCGTGTCGCCGTCGGACAGGTGGAAGATCGCACGGTACGCGAGCACGCCCGGGACCATGATGACGACCGCGGGGACCGCGACGGTCACGCGTGGGACGTCCCGCTTCGGGGCGAGGTACGCCGCGAGCAGGCCGACGACGAGTGCCGCGAGCGCGGCCGCGGCCTGGGTCACCACACCCGCGTCGAGCAGGAGCAGCCGGCCGACGTTCGCGAGCATCCCGACGGTCGCCGCGAGCAGCGCCATGCGCCACGGGCTGTTGAACATCAGCGCGAACCCGATCACGCCCAGGAAGCTCGCGACGAACCGCAGCCCCCACAGCACGGCGGGCGCCAGGTCGGGCGCCGGCGGCACGTCCGGCTCCAGGCCGACGACGGACGAGACCGCCCACACCGCGAGCGCCGCGGACATCAGGACCATGAGCGCGTAGGTCAGGCGTGACAGGCCCGCGGAGAAGTCGAGGCGCGCGAGGTCCAGCGCGCCTGCGACCAGCGGGAACCCCGGGATGAGGAACAGGACCGCGGAGACGTAGCCGGCCTCGTGGCGCGTGGTCAGCGCACCGAGCTCGTGCAGGCCGGACACCAGGCCGAGGTACGTGAAGCAGGCCAGCGTCGCGGCGAGCATCGTCACGCCGAACGGGTTGTAGCCGCGGTGCAGCATCGCCCGGCGCAGCAGCTGCCCGAGCCCGGCGGCGATGAACACGCCCCCTACCTCGACGGGGCCACCGTTGTTGAGGAACGCGAACGCGGCACACGCGATCGCGGACCACAGGGCGTTGAGCAGCGCGGGGTAGAGCGCGGGCCGCGACTGGATGCGGCGCACCTCGTCGAGCACCTCGTCGACCGGGATCGGCACGCCCGTCTCGTCGTACCGGCGCTCGAACCGCGACACCATGCGCTCGATCAGCGCGAGCCGGTCCGCGTTGACGCCGACCGAGCGGACCTCCGCGACCTCGGTGCGGAACGAGCGCCCGCGGTGCGAGGTCGCCGTGATCTCGGTGAGCGTCACGTGCGCCTCGTGGCGCTCGACGCCCATCGCGCGGGCGATGCGGGCCATCGACGCCTTGACGCGGTACGAGCCGGTGCCGCCGGACAGGCTGAGCCGGCCGACCTGCAGCGCCGCGCCGGAACGGCGGATCAGGTCGAGCTCGTCGTCGTCCGGGAGAGCCGTGGAAGGTGTCGTCACGGGGTCAATCCTGGCGTGCGTCGCCGTCGAGGTACTGCCAGCCCTCGGGACCGCGCGCGAACCGGCTGAGCTCGCGCATCGAGCCCCGTCCGGCCGGGCCGCGGTGGAACGCCTCGAACTCGACCGTGCCGTCGGTGTCGAACACGCCGCCGCCGCTTGTCGCGAGCACGTCCAGGCGGTACCACCGGACGTCGGGCTCCAGGTCGAGCACGGCGGGCCGGGTCGACGCGTGCCAGGTGCGCAGCAGGTGCGCGGCGTCCCCGACGGCGAACGCGCTGAACCGTGAGCGCATGAGCTGCTCGGCCGTGCCGGCGGTCCGGTCCTGGCGGTGCAGCGGGCCGCAGCACTCGTCGTAGGTCAGCCCGCTGGTGCACGGGCAACGCGTCTCGGTCACGGCTCCAGTGTGCCCGCCGGGGCGTGGCCCACCGTCGCCCATGGTCCCAGACCCCGAACGGAGGATCCGTCCGCTCTGGGCGAATATGCGTTGACCTGCGCGGTCGACCCGAGGTCTGCTGGCTTCCGTCCGACGACGACGCAGGACACGTCGGGCGTCGCGCCCCGGCGCGAACCGCGCGTATCGGGACGTGTCGGACCCTCTCGTCAGCGTCTGGCCCTCGGGCGGACGTCAGCCGGACGCCCTCCTCGACGGCCCCACGCACCGCTGTCTGGTGCACCTGTCCTGGACCCCTTCCTCGAGCCCGACACCCCGTCCATCCCCGAGCCGTGGTGCTCTGCGAGCCACGCGCGCTACCGCGGCACCGTCTCCGCGTGCACGTGCAGCGCCTGCGGGTCACGGGGTCCGGGCATCAGGCCTCCTCGAACGTCACCGACCGGTTCTCGACGTCCGCCTCGACGAGCCGCACCCGCACACGCGTGCCCGCCTCGAGCCCCGCACCCGCGACGCGTGCGTGCACCACGGGGTCGGCGAGCTGCAGCACGCCCTTGGCACCGCCACCCGAGACATCGACGACCATCCCCTCGAACACCTCGCCCTCCCGGCCCGCGAGCAGCGCGGCCTCCACCAGGTCCAGGCACCCGCGCTCGTACGCGGACGCGCGGCGGTCCCCCGCCGACATGAGGTCCGGCAGCACGGGCAGCGCCTCGCGCACCCACGCGTCGGGCTCGGTGCCGGCCGCGACCGCGAGGCACACCTGCGTGGCGAACCGGTCGACGAGCCGGCGCAGCGGCGCGGTCACGTGCGCGTACGGCGCGGCGATCGCCCCGTGGCCCGGCTCGGCCGGGCGCTCGCCGTCGAACGCCGCGTACGCGGCACCGCGCAGCAGCGTGGTCGCGTCGGTCAGCACCGCGGCCTGCCGCGGGTCGGCGGCGTCGAGGCCCGCGAGGACCTCACCGGCGGGCGCGCCCTGCGGCCAGGCCACACCGAGCGCGAGCGCCGTGCGGCGCAGCCGCGCGACGTCCTCCGGCCGCGACGAGGGCAGCGTGCGCAGCACCCCGATCCCGGCGTCCAGCATGAGCTCCGCCGCGCACATCCCCGTGAGCAGGGAGATCTGCGCGTTCCACTCCTCCACGGGGAGCGTGCGGCGGCTCACGAGGCGCCACGTCCCGTGCTCGTCGAGCTCGACCTCCTGCTCGGGCATCGGCAGCGTGATGCCGCCGCGCGCGCGCTCGGCGGCCTGGCGCAGCTCACCGACCTCGCGCAGCAGCGCGAGCGGGCCGTCGTCCGCCGCGAGCCCGGCGCCCGCGTCGATCGCCTGCTGCGCCTCGTCGTAGGTGAGACGGGCCGACGAGCGCACGGTCGCCCGCCGCACGACGACGCCGCGCGGCGCACCCTCGCCGTCGAGCTCGATCTCCCACAGCGCGACCGGGGCCTCCTGGCCGGGCAGCAGGCTCGCGGCGCCCTCGCTGAGCTCCGGCGGGTGCAGCGGCGTGCGACCGTCGGGCGCGTACAGCGTCGTGACGCGGCCCCGGGCCTCGTCGTCGATCGGGCCGCGCGGCTCGAGCCACGCGGCCACGTCGGCGATCGCGTACCGGACCAGGTAGCCGCCGCCCCGCCGCTCGACGTGCAGCGCCTGGTCCAGGTCCATCGACCCGGGCGGGTCGATCGTCAGGAACGGGAGGTCGCGCGCGTCCAGGCGCTCGGCCGCCTGCGGGCCGGTGGTCGCGCGCAGCCGCGCCTCCTGCAGCACCGCGGACGGGAACGCGGCGGGGACGTCGAGCTCGGCGCGGAGCGCGGCGAGGCCACGGCGGACCGCGACGTCCACGTCACGGTCCCGGTCGCCCGCGGCAGGCGGGAGCGGGCGAGGGACCAGACGCACGTGACGACGAGGCACGGGCCGAGCCTAGGGCGAGCAACCGGCGACGCGCGCGGGCGTCGAGCAGCGTCCTCGCGTCGGCGATCTCCGCGCGCGCCACGATGGAGATCAGAGCCGCTGGCCCACCGGGGGATCCGTCGCTTCACGGCCGCCGGCGTGCGGGCGTCAGGCCTGCTGCTGGTCGGCCGGCGGAGCCGGAGGCACCCCACCCGGGGCCGGTGCCGGCGGGACCGTCGCCGCGTCGACGCCGTCCCGGCGCGCGGCGCGTCGGCGCAGCAGCACCACCGTGACCACGACGACGATCGCGACCACCACGAGGCCGACGAGCACCCACACGAGCGTGAGCACCGGGAACCCGTCGCTCGTGCCGTCCGACGCGACCGCGTCGAGCTGCACGACGTCACCGGCCTGCGCCTCCCACGTCACCGTGCTGCCGTCGATCGTCCCGTTGGACGACTCCACCTCGCCGGGGAACGTGAACGCAACCCGGACCTCGCCGCCGCTCAGCCCCGTCTCGCCACCCGCCGACAGGTCGAGCTCCCCGTCGACGACGAACTTGCCGTCCTCGTGCGTGACCTTCATGTCGTCGTCGCCGAACTCCGCCAGCGGGGTGTCGGCGAAGTGGTACGTGCGGCCGACGTACGTGCCGTCCTCGTACGCCTCCGACGACGTCGCCTCACCGTCGAACGGGTCCTCCGAGCCGAACGCCTCGTCGAACGTCATGCCCGTGCTCTCGAGCAGCGAGCTGCTCACCGCGAGCACCACGGTCCCGTCGACCGTGTCGTCGGCGTGGAACGTGAGGTCCATGTCGAGCTTGAGGCAGCCGGACAGGGTCAGCAGGAGTGCCGCCATCGCGGACACGAGGGCGAGCGCGCGCGCAGGGCGTCGGGTCGTGGACATGGCACGATCCTCCCGCACCGCGGGCAGCGGCCGTGACGGACCCGCGCGTCGGTCCGGGACGCCGCCCGTTCAGCCCACCGTCCGGCCGTGCGAGAACACCCGTCCGGGCGCCACCCGCTCCCCCAGCAGCTCCGGGACCGTCACGAACCGGTACCCGTCGGCCACGAGCCCGTCGATCACGGCGGGCACCGCGTCGACCGTCGAGTCCTGCCAGTCGTGCATCAGCACCACCGACCCCGGCCGCACCTCCGCGAGCACCCGCTCGACCGTCCGTCCCGCGGGCGCCCCCGCCTCCCAGTCCGCCGGGTCCACGTCCCACAGCACCACGGCCTCGCCGTGCCGCGCGACCGCCGCGACCACGTCGTCGTCCAGGTCACCGAACGGCGGCCGGAACAGCGTCGTGACGACGCCCGTCGCGTCCCGCACCGCGTCGGCAGCGCGCGCGAGCTCGTCGTCGACCTCCGCCGCCGGCAGCTCCGGCAGGTGCGGGTGGCTCCACGTGTGGTTCGCCAGCGCGTGCCCCGCCGCGTGGACCGCGCGCACCGCGTCCGGGTCCGCCGCGACGTGCTCGCCCTGCAGGAAGAACGTCGCCCGCACACCCCGCGCCGCGAGCACGTCCAGCAGCCGCCGCGTGTTCGCGCTCGGCCCGTCGTCGAAGGTCAGCGCCACCACGCGCTCGTCGTCCCGCACGCGAGCAACCTACCCCCACCACCCCACACGACCCGCGCGCGCGGTACCGGTCGGGCTGACCGGACCTTTCCGTTCTGGGATCGTCAGCGCCGCCAGGAGCGAACTGGACAGAGCGCCCAACCGCAGGTCCTGGCACACTGGGGCGCACAGCGCACACGAGGGGGCACGCATGAAGACGAGCACTCGGTCGTTGACCGTCGCTGCAGTCATCGTCCTTGGATTCGCGTTCGGGGGTGCAGCGAACGCTGCAACCCAGACGTGGGGGCCGAGAACGAAGACGTGGGACGGGGCCGTGCGGGTCGAAGCCAGTGGAAGCTTCTGGAACAACGCTGGAACCGCCAACAGCAAGGTCACGACCAAGGACCGCAAGGCCGACGGCAACGACGTTCACGGTGCGACGAACTTCTACATCAAGAAGATCGACAAGACGAACGGAACAACCTTCTGGACGTTCTTCGCCGTCAAGAGCGGGGACGACGTGTCCAACACGACGATCACGGACAGGTTCATCAAAACGTACCCCGCGTGGGCCAGCGATTACGACACCGACCAGATGCGTATCGGGGCGTTCTCGTGCGCGCAGATGGGGTGGCCGGTGCCCGACCAGTGCACCAGCGAAGCGATCCTGACCACGTCCTACTGAGCCGAAGCTTCCCTCTTGACTGGTACGCGCGTCGCAGACCTCACCGTTCAGCTCGGTCGGACCATCGCCCTCACGAACGTCACCGTCGCGTTCAGCAGCGGTGTGACCGCCGTCGTGGGCGCGAACGGGTCCGGGAAGTCCACGCTGCTGAGATGCATGGCAGGGCTGGTACGCCCGCACGCAGGGTCGGTCCATGTTGCGGGGCACTCGCTCGCGACCCCTGACGGGCGACGAGCCGCCCGAGCCGCCTTGGGGTACCTGAGTCAACGGACCGACTTCCCCGGGTCGTACACGGTCCGGGAAGCGTTGCGGTACGGCGCATGGTTGCATCGGGTGCCTCGTGCGGAACGTGAGTCGACGGTTCGGGACGCGGTCGAGCGGTTCGCTCTGACGGACCATCAGGTCGCTGAGCTGCGCACCCTGTCAGGCGGGACTCGGCAACGCGTCTACATCGCGTTGGCGTCGATCCACCGGCCCAGTGTTCTGATGCTCGACGAGCCGTCCGTCGGGTTGGACCTTGCTCAGAGGCACGCGCTTCGTGAGGTGATCCACCGGGCGTCGCAGGACAGCACGGTGGTCGTCACAACGCACGACATCGACGACCTCGTGAGCATGGCTGACAGGCTCGTCGTTCTTGCCGAAGGGGTCGTGGTGTTCAACGGCACCGTGACCGAGCTCGACGCGACCGGTGACCGCAGCAACGTGGAACGTCAGGTGCGCACACTGATGACAGGCGCACAGGTCGCATGACGGCGCTGGTCGAGCAGGCTGCTGGCGCCGGTCGTGTGAGCGCGTCGCGCAGGTCCCTGCGAACCGAGCACTGGGCTGCGATCGCCACCGTTGGGCTGCTGGCTGCGCACATCGGGTTGCGGGACGGGCAGTGGACGCACGAGTGGACCCTGAGCATCTGGCAGTACTCGTTCGCGACGATCATGCTGGCGCCCGCGTGTGCGGGATTCGGCGCCTGGAAGGCTGTCGCCGCCGCCAAGGCCTACGCGGACGGTGCGGCGGCGGCTGGACGGCAGACGGCCGTTGTGTGGCGCTCCACGCTCGTGGTGTCCGGGTGGGTTCTGGCGGCGTTCCTCGCCGGGTTCCTCGTGGTGCAGACCGTCATGCTGTTCGCAGGGCCTCCCGGAGCGCCTGCACCGAGCGACTACCTTCCGGTGCTGTCGTGCGTGGCGATGCTCGTCGCGTTCACGAGCTTTGGCTGCTGGGTCGGGTGGCGTGTGCGGTCGTACATCGCGCCGCCGTTGCTTGCGCTCGTGTGCTTCGCCGGGTGCGTGGCGTTGTACACGACGTCGTTGTCGTTCCTGTCTGACACCGGCGGGGCAACTGGAAGTCTCGTGGGTCTGCGACCGAACCCGGCGCGAGTTCTGCTGCAGCTGGTGGTGTTCGGGTTGTTGACCGTGGTGTTCACGGTCTCGGCCGGGAAGGACGCGTATCGGACGGCTCGCGCCCGGTTCGGCATGGGCGCCTTGGCAGTTGTGGCGGTCGGGGCAGTGTTGGTGGGCGCGCTTGCTGGGCCGGAGCGTCTGTTGCCCGACCCGAACGACCCGGTTCGGTGCGCTCAGGCTGACGGTGGCCCTCGGGTGTGTGTCGGCCCGGGGTACGCCGACGAGGCTGGTGAGATCTCGGCGGCGCTCGCTGCGCCCGTCGCGAAGCTGCGCAGCGCGGGTGTGGACGTCGACCTCGGGCGGTTCGACCAGCGGCCCTCAGCCCCAGGCGCACATGTGGTGAACCCGGGGATGCTGACTCGGGGGGCGTTGGCTGCACCCCAGTACGTCGCGAACACGGTGATGAGCTCGACGTGCGCGCTCGAGCCGGATGCTGCGACCGCGTTCGGTGTGCTGGCGTGGTGGCTCGCTCCGGATGGTCGTGAGCGTGACAGCCTCGTGGCGCCCGGAGAGGTGTCGTCCGCGTTGCGGTCGGCGGACCCCGCGGTCTTCGGCCCGGAGGTGCGAAGGCTCGTGAGCGTTCTGCGCGAATGCTGATGCGACTTCGAGACGCCCTGCTCGTGTGGCGCCGGCGTGGAATGGTGTTCGTGCTTGCTCACGCTGCGACGCTTGCGGGTGTTCTGCTGGTCATTCCGCGCGGGCAGCAGGAGGTCCCCGGTCGGCTCGGCATCTACACGTTCGTGTGGCCGCTGGTTCCCGCTGTCGCTGCGGTGTTCCTTCCGTTGGTGTCGATGCGAACGTCGAGCAGTCAAGATCGTGTGGCTCCCGCTTACGCGACGAGGAGAGGGCTCGATCTTGCGGTGTTCTCGACGTTCGCGGTTGCGGCTGTGGTGTGGCGGAACGATCTGGACGTCAGCGTCCTCGTGCGGAACGTCGCGCTGTTCATCGGGCTGACAGCCGTGTGCACCCGTGTGCTCGGGCCCACGGCAGCCTGGGTTGTTCCCGCTGGCGTCGTGATGATCATGTGGCTGCTCGGTACGGGCAACAGTGGGCAGCCGTACGGTTGGGCTGTCGCGCTCCATCCTGCGGGGTCGGCGCCAGCGCTCGTGGTGGCTGCGGTGGCCGCCGCTGTGGGAGTGCTCGGGTATCTGACCGAACCAGCGCGGGACTAGTTGTACTCAGCCAGGACGTTGGTGACAGTCCGAGGCCGTTGACGTGAGGAGAACCTCCGGCTGGGGTGTGGCTTGTCGAAGGCCCACGTCCCGCCGGAGGTTCTCGTGTCTCACGGTAATGCGCGTCTGACTGTCCACGGCCGGGCCTGCTGGTCCGGCGGGTGATCGAGGACCATCGCCCGGTCGCGCACGTCGTCGGCTCCATGCGCCACTACGTACCCCCGAAGCGCAACAAGCCGGACGCCTGAGGGACCGGCTCGTTGCCGATGTCCTGCATGAGCGGAGGGCAAGGGATTCGAACCCTTGAGGACGAGAGGTCCCGCCCTAACGGTTTTCAAGACCGTCGCTTTCGGCCGCTCAGCCAGCCCTCCTCGCCGGTCGCGACCGGCGGCCACGAGTCTCCCACAGAGGCGGTCGTGACCTGCGGGCTCGGTCGCCATGAACCGCGCACGGGTCCCCTCGCACCCGGGGTTCGTCCGCGGGACGTATCTCCCGCTCCCGTGCGGACCACCTGAGGTGCACGCGGCCTCCTCCAGCGCCGCACGACAAGTCAGGGGATTGCGATGAAGAAGTCCACCTCGGCCGCGGTAGGGATCAGCACGGTCATGCTGCTCGGCCTCGGCGCAGCCGTCCTCGCGCCGTCCTACGGAGCGTCCGGCGACGACGACGCCGCGGCCACCAAGCCGCAGAGCGCCACGATCAACGCGACCACCAGCCCCAAGGTCTGTGACGGCGGCGTCCAGAAGCGCCTGCAGGCCCGCACCCAGGTCGAGCCGTTCACCTTCGCCGGCACCGCGGGCGCCGACCGCAACGTGCCCGGCGCGGGTGTCGTCGTCTACGGCCCCGCGACGGGCTACGACACGCTGCTCATCACGTTCAGCGCGGAGACCTACTACACTCGAGGTGCACGACAACAACGTGCCCATCCAGCCCTACGCCAACAACGGCAGCCCGTACGCCTTCACGTCCGAGGCCAAGTACACGGGCAACAGCGTGCAGTTCTGCACCAAGGTCAAGAAGGGCACCCACCGCATCCAGGTGAAGGTGAACACCACCGGCGACGCCACGACCGACAGCGGCTGGATCGACGACTGGACCCTGAGCGTGCTGCGGTTCGAGTGACCGCACCACCACGCGTCGCCGGTGCATGCGGCAGTGCACCGGCGACGTGCGTGTCCGACGCCCGTGTACGACGAGGGCGTCCGACGAGGGCGTCCGACGAGCGGCGCGGTGTCAGCGCACCAGGAAGGGCGTCTCGTCGCGCTCCCACCAGCGGTCCGGCAGACCCGGTGACACCACGTCCAACCGGTACAGCGCGGCGACCCGCGCCAGGCGCGCGTCGTACGTCGCGACCGCCCCGACTTCCGGGTGCGTCAACGCCGCTCCCGCGTGCACCGCGACGAACGGCGGCAGCACCCCCGCGACGTCCGTCGCGCGACCGACCGCCTGGTCGGACAGCCGCACGACCTCGATCTCCAGCAGCGCGCGCTGCGCCACGTCACGCGCGTCGTGGTCGAGCATCCGCGCGGTGCCGCGCAGCTCGCTGACCCCCACCTGCGTCGTCAGCAGGCGCGGACCGTTGCGCCGCGCCCACGTCAGCCAGTCGGCGCGGTGCGGCGCACCGGGCAGGTACCGCGACAGCGCCGACCCGTCCGCGTACACGCGCGCACGCTCGTCGTCGGGACTGGGCACGGTCTCATGATCCCCTCCCGGCGCCACCGGTGGCACACGGGACCCGCGCGATCCCACGAATGCCGACGGCCGGCCACCCCCGCGAGGGTGACCGGCCGCCGACGGGTCCACAGCGCTGGTCAGCGCTGGCGCAGCCGCTCCATCGCGAGCTGCACCAGGGCGATCAGGGCCTGCTTCGTGGCCGCACGCGAACGCGCGTCCGTGTACATGACCGGGACGTGCGCCGGGATGGCGAGCGCCTCGCGGACGTCCTCGAGCGCGTGCTTCGCGACACCGTCGAAGCAGTTGACACCCACGACGAACGGGATGCCACGGCTCTCGAAGTAGTCGACCGCGGGGAAGCACTGGTCGAGGCGGTCGGTGTCCACCAGCACGACGGCGCCGATCGCGCCGCGCACCAGGTCGTCCCACATGAACAGGAAGCGGTCCTGCCCCGGGGTGCCGAACAGGTACAGCCACAGCTGGCCCGGCAGCGCGATGCGGCCGAAGTCCATGGCGACCGTGGTGGTGGTCTTGCGGTCCGACACACCACCGGCGTCGTCGACGCCGATCGAGTGCTCGGTCATCGCGGCCTCGGTGTTGAGGGGCTCGATGTCCGAGATGGAACCGATGAAGGTCGTCTTGCCGACGGCGAACCCGCCCGCGACGACGATCTTGACGGTGGTGGGCGCTACGGCGCCAGCGGTTCCGGCCGGAGCGGCCACCGCGGCGTCAGAGGGCGGAAATGCCATTGAGAACACTCTCCAGCACGCTCAGGGACAGGGCGGGGGACTCACCGGTGTTGACCTCGACCGGCTGAGAGGTGTGCACACGCACGAGCTGGTGGTCGGACATGTCCGACACCAGGATCCTGATGACACCGATGGGCAGGTGGAGCAGCGCCGACAGCTCCGCGACCGAGATGTACGTGCTCGCGGCGTGCTGGAGGATCGCACGCCTCTCGGGGGGCAGACCCTGACTCGACACTGCGTCCGGCAGCGCCTCGACCAATGCCTCGAGCGGCAGGTCGGAGCGCGCCGAGCGCACGCGCCCGCCGGTGACGGCGTAGGGCCGTACCGTCCGGGCGACGTACTCGATGTGCTCACTCATGAAGACATGCTCCTCAGACGGCGGGGGCTCGGGTAGCGCCGTCGACGGGGAGCTGGCCGCGCATCTCGGAGATGAGCTGCGGGGTCAGCGTCGCCTCGGTGCGGGACACGAGCATGGCCATCTCGTATCCGATGAGGCCGACGTCGCAGCTCGAGTCGGCGACCACGGCGAGCACGGAGCCGTTCGAGACGGTCATGAGGAAGAGGAACAGAGAGTCCATCTCGATGATCGCCTGACGCACCTCCCCCGCACGCAGCTGCCGCGACGCGCCGCGGGTCAGGCTCGACATGCCGGAGACGATGGCCGCCAGCTGGTCGCCGCTGGTGCGGTCCAGCTGTTCCGACATCGCCATGAGAAGACCGTCGGCCGACACCACGAGCGTGTGGCGAGTGCCGGGCACGGTCCGGACGAAATTGTCCAGGAGCCAGCCGAAGTTGGCTGCCTCGGTGCTGAGCGCGGTCACACTTCCTCCTTGCTGGTGCAGTCGACGACTGCGGGATCGAACGTCCCCACGACGGGGGCGATGGTGGGAACGACGGCCGGGGTCACGACGTGCTCCTCGGCGACTCGCCGGAGCCGGCGGCCTGGCGGCCGCGCGACGTCCCGGACTGGAAGCTCGACAGCCGGCTGCGCAGCTCGTTCGCGTCGCGCTGGACCGGGGCGGTCGACTCGGAGGGCTCGGGAGCCGTGGCCGGGACGGCCGTCGGCACACGCTTGGTGAGCTGCTCGCCCGAGCGGGCGACGCTCGGACGGTACGCGGAGAGCTGGCTCAGCTCGGACAGCGCCTGCTCCTGGATGTCGGAGCGCAGCGCGAGCATCGCGGCCACGTTGTCGTCGAGCGTCCCGATGCGCGGGGCGACCGACGGCGGCACGACCGGGTGCGGCACGTCCACCGCGGGCGCTGCCGACGCGGCGGGCCGGCTGGTGGCGGCCCACTCCGGCGGAGCCCACGAGCCCGACGACGCGGGCACGGCGGCTGGCACCGCGGCGGCCGAGGCCGGCGGCTCGGGCGCGGACCAGGCCGCGGGCTCGACCCGGGCCGGGACCTCGGGCTGGACCGACGCGGGCGCCGACCAGTCGACGGACGGAGCGGCGACCGGGGACGGCACGGCGGCCGGCGCGACCTCGGTCGGGCCCGTGTCGCCCTTGCGGCGGCCGAACAGGCCCCAGCGCTTGCGCGAGCCCTTCTCCTCCGCGGGCTGGTGCTCGGCCTCGCCGACGCCCTGGACGCCGAACCCGGCGGGAACACCCCACGCCGGCGCGGCGGGCTGCTCCGCGGCGGGCTGCGGGACGGCCGGGGCGACCGGCTCCACGGGCGCGGGCTGCTGCGCGTACGGCTGCTCCGCCGGGGCGGGAGCGTACGCCGGTGCGGCCTCGGCCGCGGCGTCCGACTCCGCGAGCGACGGCCAGGCGGGTGCACCCCACGCGGGCGTCGTCTCGGCCCAGACCTGCTCGCCCTCGGGGGCGGCCTGCGTCTCGGCGGGCTCGTCCGCGACCAGCGACGGCACCTCGAACGACGAGGCCTCGACCGCCGGCTCGGGCTCGAGCGCCGGCACGGCCTGCGCCGCGGGCTCCTCGACGACCGGGACGGCGCCGGTGACGGACTCCCACGACGGCGCCTGCCAGGCAGGCTGCCACGCGGGCTCCTCGGCGACCGGCTCGACGGCATCGGCCTCGGCGTGCGTCTGCTCCGCCTCGTACGACTCGGGCTCGGCCTGCGCGACGACGGGCTCGTACGCCTGCTCGGCGGCGGGCTCGTACGCCTGCACGGCGACCGGCGCGTACGGCTGCTCCGCCTCGGGGGCCGCCTCGGCGACGACGGGCTGCGCGCCCGTGTGCCAGGCGCGGGCCTCGTCGAGCGTGCGCTCGAAGTCGAACTGCTCGGCAGCGGCCGCACGGCGGCGCGCGCCGGACCAGCCGGCGTAGCCGCTGTACGACGTGAAGGACACGCGCGGTGCCGGTGCCGGCTCCTCAGGCGCGGACTGCGCCGCCGGGGTGTCGGACCAGGACTCGGCCTGCGGCTGCGCGTACGCGGCGGGAGCGGACTCCTGCTCGCCCCGCGACGCGAGCGTGTGCGACGCGCCGTCGTACGAGGCGGGCTGGTACGCGGCCGGCTCGTACGAGGGCTCCTCGTGCGACGGCTGCTCGTACGAGGGCTGCTCGTAGGACGGCTGCTCGTAGGCCGGCTGCTCGTAGGACGGCTCGAACGACGGCGCGTCGGTGGCGGCCTCGTAGCTCGTCGGCTCGTACGCCGCAGGCTCCGAGACCTGCTCGGCGACCTGCTCGTCGGCCTCGACGGGCTGCTCGTAGGAGAGCGGCTCGTTCGCGGCGGGCTCGAACGACGGGGGCTCGTACGCGGCGGGCTCGAACGACGCGGGCTCGAACGACGCGGGCTCGAACGACGCCGGCTCGAAGGACGCCGGGGCGGCGACCTCGGGCTCGTCGGCGGCCTCGGCGGGCGCCGCGTCGAACGACGCGGGCTCGTACGCGGCCGGCTCGTCAGCGGTCGGCTCGAACGACGCGGGCTCGTACGCGGCGGGCTCGTACGCGGCAGGCTCGGGCGAGCTCGGCTCCGCCGGGCTCTCGAAGGACGACTCGTACGGCGCCGACTCGTGCGACGCCGACTCGAACGACGCCGGCTCGTACGCGACCGGCTCGAACGACGGCGCAGGCTCGAACGACGGTGCCGGCTCGAACGACGCGGGCGCGTACGCCGCGGCCTCGGGCTCGGACGGCCGGCCCTCGTCGGACGCGAACGTCGGGGCCCACGGCTGCTCGACGTCCGCGGGCGCGGCCGCCTCGGCGTGCGCGGGCTCGGGCTCGTCGTCGGGGACCAGGCCGGGCACCTCGGTGACGGGCTGCGCGGCGTCGGGCGTCCACGGCTCGTCGTCGTCCTCGGCGAGCGCGGGGACCTCGGGCGCGGCGGGCTGCTGCAGGCCGTGCGCGCCGAGCGACATCCACGGCGCGCGGACCTGGTCGCTCACGCCGCCGTCGCCACCCTCGACGACCGCGTTGCGCGTGCGGAACCCGGAGAACAGGCCGGCACGGGCTGCGGGCGACGGGATGCTCGGCGTCTCCTCGCGCGGCGCGACGGGCTCGGCGGCCGGCGCGGGTGCCGCGGCCGGGGCCGGGGCGGCGGACCGCGCGGCACGGCTGGGCAGGCCCGAGCCGGACGTGGCCTGCTGGACCGCGGGCGCCCAGTCGGGGGCCGCGGCGGACAGGTCGGGCGACAGGGTCGGGACGGCGGTCTCGGGCAGGACGATCGCGTTCTCGTCGAACGTCTTGCGCGGACGTGCGGGCAGCTCGCCGCCGCCGCGGGTCGGGAGGCCGGAGCCGCCGAGCTGCGGGACGGGGATGGGCGCGGAGTCGGCCGTCGGCTCGCTGCCGTCGCCGCGGCGACGACGCGGCAGGCCGAGCGAGGTCTCGCCGTCGGTGAGCGCGGCGAGGTCGACGGGGGCGACCTCGGGCGCCGCGGCGGCGTCGTGCTCGAGCGTCGCCGCGACGGAGCCGGGCGCACCGTAGGAGGACATCTCGGTCGTCGCGAACAGCGATGCGGGCAGCAGCACGGTCGTGTCGGTACCCGTGCCGCCCTCGGCCTTCGACAGGCGGACCGCGGCACCGAGCTTCTGGGCGATGCGGCCCACCACGAACAGGCCCAGGCGCTGGGCGCCGAGCGCGTCACCGGCGCCGGACGAGATGATCTTGGCGTTCGCGGCCTCGATCTCCTCCTCGGTCATGCCGAGGCCGTGGTCGCGGATGCGGACGGCGACGAACTGCCCGGACACGCCGGTGGTGACCGTGACGGGCGTCTCCGGCTCGGAGAAGACGGTCGCGTTCTCGAGGAGCTCGGCGAGCATGTGCGCGGCGGGCAGCGCGTTGAAGCCGAGCATGTGCGGGTCGACCTGCAGGTCGAGCTCGATGCGGTCGTACTGCTCGATCTCGGAGGACGCGGTGCGGATCACGTCGGACAGCGGCATGGCGTCGCGCAGGCGACGGCCCGAGTCGATGCCCGCGAGCACGAGGAGGGACTCCGCGTTACGACGCATCCGGGTCGCGAGGTGGTCGAGGCGGAACAGGTTCGCGAGGGTGTTCGGGTCTTCCTCACTGCGCTCCAGCGAGTCGATGAACGACAGCTGGCGGTTGAGGAGGACCTGGTCGCGGCGGGCGACGTTGACGAACATCTCGGCGATGGAGCCACGCAGGGCGGCCTGCTCCTGCGCGACGCGCACGGTGGTCGCGTTCATCGAGTTGAACGCCTGGGCCAGCCGGCCGACCTCGTCGCGCGAGTTCACGGGGATCGGGTCGAGCTGCACGTCCGGCTGCTCGCCGGGGGTGGCCACCTGCTCGACGATCCGCGGGAGGCGCTCGCGGACGTCGGACGCGGCCGAGGTCAGTCGCCGCAGCGGGGTGACGATCGAGCGGGACACGATGAGGGCGAGCAGGAAGGACAGGACGGCGGCGAGCAGGGTCGCGGCGATGGTGACGTAGAACCGCTGCAGTGCGGCGTCCACGTCGGCGCTCGCGAGCGAGCGCGCGTGGTCGATGGTCGTGCCGGCGAGCTCGACGAGCTGCGTCGTCTGCGTCTCGATCTCGCCCGCGTACGCGGCGGGGTCGACCTGGGCGACGGCGTCCTGGTCACCCGAGGCGAGCAGCGCACGCTGGGCGATGAACGCCGACGAGGGCTGGCCGGTGGGCAGCGTCAGGTCGACGCCGGACATGCGGTTGAGCGCGACGGCGGCCTGGGTACGGCTGGACTCGACCTGGTCGACCTTCTCCTGGTAGACGGCGCCGAGGGCGGGGCTGATGACACCGCCGAGGAGCGACGAACCCTGGATCAGCTCGCCGACGAGGTCGGTCGACGTCTGCGACAGCTGCCGGTACGCGGTGACCGACGCGGCGACGTCACGGTTGGGGAAGACCTCACCGAGCTGGGCGACCAGCTCGAGCTGGCCGTTCTCGATGGTCTGGAAGTTCGCCCGGACCACGGAGGACACACCACCGCGCTCGACCGCGAGTCGCGCGGCGGGCAGCGTGGTCTCGTAGTCCGCCTGGACGGACCGGAACTGCTGGACGAGCGCGTCGGGGAAGCGGTCGAGCGGCAGGTCCTTGGTCTTCTCCCGCACCTCGGCGAGCGCCTGGTCGGTCGCGGCCTGCGCCGCGGCGATCGTCTCGGCGTCGCCGGACGTCATCGACACGATGTACTCGTTGTCGATGGCCTGGCCGAGGGGCTGGTACGCGCGGAGCGTGTTGGTGACGCTCTGCGTGGCGCGCGCTTCGTCGAGGTCGTCGAACGCGCTCGCGGTGATGTAAACGCCGAGCAGGACGAGCACGAGCATGGGGACGGCAAGTACGGCCAGCACCTTGGCTCTGATGCCAAGTCGTCGCAGCATCTCGTTCCCTTCCTAGCCCGACGCGGGGGATCCGTCGGCGTGGGCACGACGCCGGATGACCCGTGCCCGATTATCGGCCGTTGGACGATCGACCATTAGCCCGCGGCAGAGTTTGCCATGGACCTCACCCGGAGGGATACGACGAACCCGGACGAGGTGCCACCGGCCGGGGACGCAATGTGGTATCGAACGGACGCCCCGCGTCCGGGCCCGACGTGTCGGCGACCCCCGTTAGGGTGCCCGGGTGCGCGCCGTCGTCATCACCGAGCCCGGCGGACCCGAGGTCCTGCGGGTCCGTGACGTGCCCGAGCCGGCCCCCGGTCCCGACGAGGTGACGCGGCTGCTCGTCGACGTCGAGGCCGCCGGGGTGAACCGGGCCGACCTCCTGCAGCGCCAGGGCGCGTACCCACCGCCCGCGGGCGCACCGCCGTGGCCGGGGCTGGAGGCCGCCGGCGTGGTGCGCGCGGTCCTCGCGGCCCGCGCGGGCGCGGCCCCGGGTCCCGACGAGCCCACGCCCGCCGTGGGCGACCGCGTCGCGGTGCTGCTCGCCGGCGGGGGGTACGCGGAGCGCGTCGTCGTGCCCGCGGCGCTCGCGCTCCCGGTGCCGCGGGACCTGACGTCGGTGGCCGCGGCGGCGCTGCCGGAGGCGCTCGCGACCGTGTGGTCGAACCTGCGCGAGGCCCACGCGGCCCCGGGCGAGACGCTGCTGGTGCGCGGTGGCTCGGGTGGGGTCGGGTCGGTCGCGGTGCGGCTCGGCCGGCTCCTGGGGCTGCGGGTGCTCGCGACCGCGGGCGGCCCGGCGCGCGTCGCGCGCGTCGCGGAGCTGGGGGCGGACGTCGCGCTCGACCACCGCGCCGACGACCTGGCGGACCAGGTGCTCGCGGCGACCGACGGCCGCGGCGTGGACGTCGTGCTCGACGTCGTCGGCGCCGCGGCGCTCGAGGACAACGTGCGGGTGCTGGCCCGCGGCGGCCGGCTCGTCGTGATCGGGTTGCAGAAGGGTCGGCGCGGGACGCTGGACCTGGGTGCGCTCATGGAGCGGCGGGCCCGGGTGATCGGGACGACGCTGCGCTCGCGCGACGCGCGCGACAAGGCGCGGATCATGGCCGAGGTCCGCGAGCACGTGTGGCCGTTCGTCGTCGACGGGCGCCTGCGTCCCGTGGTCCACGCGACGCTCGGTCTCGACGAGGCCGGGCGCGCGCACGAGCTGCTCGCGAGCGGCGAGGTGTTCGGCAAGCTCGTCCTGACCGTCGACGGGCCCGGGCCGACCGGTGGCGCGTGAGGTGACGCGTGAGGTGACGCGTGAGGTGGCGCGTGAGGGCGGCCGCGCCTGGCCCGCGGCCGGTCCTTCGGTGAGAATGCTCCGGTGACCGACCAGCCCCGCCCCGCTGCCCGCGACCCGCGCGTGGTCGTCGTCCCGCTGCCCGAGGCGGGCGGGGACGAGACCGTACCCGACAGCCCGGACGAGGCGCCGGACGAGGGCGACGACGAGGACGTGCGCGGCATGGTCGCGCAGCCCGCGAAGGTCATGCGGATCGGCACGATGGTCAAGCAGCTGCTCGACGAGGTCCGCAGCGCCCCGCTCGACGACGCGGCGCGGGCGCGCCTCGCGGAGGTGCACGAGCGCTCGTTGCACGAGCTCGAGGAGGGCCTGTCCCCCGAGCTGATCGAGGAGCTGCACCGCATCACGCTGCCGTTCTCGCAGGACGAGACGCCGTCGGACGCGGAGCTGCGCATCGCGCAGGCGCAGCTCGTCGGGTGGCTCGAGGGCCTGTTCCACGGGATCCAGACGGCGCTGGTCGCGCAGCAGATGGCGACGCAGGCGCAGCTGCAGCAGATGCGCCGGGCCCTGCCGCCGGGTGCGGTCCCCGCGCCGGGCGCGCGTGGCGCGATGGGCCCCGACGAGCACGGCACGGGCCAGTACCTGTAGTCGTCGTGCCGTCTACGCGGGAGGCGGTGCCTCCTCGGCGGCGTCGCTCTCGCGCGCGGTGAGGGCGATCGCGCCGGACACGAGCACGAGGCCGAGCAGCTCGAGGCCGTGGGGCACCTGCCCGAGCATGACGGCGCCGACGACGGCCGCGGTCGCGGGGAGCAGCGCGAGCAGCACCGCGAACGTCGCGGCGCTCACGCGCCGCAGGACGACCTGCTCGATGCCGTACGGAACGACCGAGGAGAACACGGCGACGACGAGCACGAGCGCGGCGAGGCGCAGGTCGGTCAGTACGGGTCCCGCACCGGGTGCGAGCAGGGGTGCGAGCGCCAGCCCGCCGGCGGCCATCGCGACGCCGAGCCCCGTGAGCCCTCCGGTGGGCGCGGCGGCGACCCGCCGCCCGAGCAGGATGTACAGGGCCCAGCAGGTGGCGGCGACGCCGATCGCGACGAGCCCACGCACGGCGTCGTCGCCGAGGTGCAGGCTGACGCCGGCGAGCAGGACGACTCCCGCGGCGGCGACGACCATCGCGGTGCGTTCGCGCCAGCCGCGTCCGGTCACGGCGGCGACGGCGACAGGCCCGGCGAACTCGAGCGCGACCGCGGTCCCGAGCGGCAGGGTGTCGATCGCGACGTAGAACGCGGCGTTCATGACGGCGAGGACGACGCCGAACAGCGCGGCGGTACGCAGCGCGGGCCACGTCCACAGCGACCGGGTGCGCCACGGTCGCGTCCAGGCGAGCAGCACGAGCGCGGCGACGCCGACGCGCAGCCACGCGACGGACGCGGGCGGCATGCGGCCGAACAGCTCGACCGCGACCGCTGCCCCGACGTACTGCGCGATGGCCGAGGCCACGAACAGCAACGGGGCGGGCACGCCGTCAGGCTAGCCCGCCCCGTCGCCGGGGTTGTCGTACGCGCGGGGCGCCCTCAGCCCTTCACGGACCCGGCCAGCAGGCCGCGCACGAAGTACCGCTGCAGGGACAGGAACACGATCGCGGGGATGATGATCGACACGAACGCCCCGGCCGAGAGCAGGAACCACTGCGACCCGCGCGTCCCGGTGAGGTTGAGCAGGGCGACGGTCATGGGTGCGAGGTCGCGCGACGACCCCGTGAACGTGAGCGCGACGAGCAGGTCGTTCCACACCCACAGGAACTGGTAGATGCCGAGGGCCGCGATCGCGGGCTTGAGCATCGGCAGCATGAGGCGGAAGAAGATCGTCACGTGCCCGGCCCCGTCCACGCGTGCGGCCTCGATGAGCTCGCCCGGGATCTCCTGCATGAAGTTGTGCAGCAGGAAGACCGCGAGCGGCAGACCGAACATGGTGTGCGACAGCCACACGGCCCAGAACGTGCCGGAGACGCCGATGTCCACGTACAGGCTCAGCAGGGGGATGAGCGTGACCTGGATCGGCACGACCTGCAGCGCGAACACCGCGATGAACAGGACGTTGCGCCCGCGGAAGCTCATCCACGCGAACGCGTACGCCGCGAGCGTCGCGAGGAACACCGGCAGCACGACCGCGGGGATCGTGATGACGATCGAGTTCATGATCGACGGCGCGAGGGACTGCGCGCTGTCGGTGGACAGCACCGTCCGGTAGTTCTCGAGCGTGTAGCTCGGGTCGAAGAACGAGGTCCACCACCCGGACTTGTTGATGTCGGCCGCGGGTCGGAACGACGTGACGAGCAGACCGAACGTCGGGATGGTCCACAGCACGGCGAGCACGACCGCGAACAGCGACGCCCACGGGCGCGACAGACGCCGGCGCGCGGCCGCCGCGGTGGACTCCCTCGGCCGGCCTCCGGTCGGCGGGCCGACGGTCGCGGTGTCGGTCTGGACGGCGCTCATCGGTGGTCCGCCTTCCGCAGCTGGCGCACGTTGTAGGCGATGATCGGGACGACGAGGACGAACAGCAGGACCGCCAGCGCGGCGCCGAGCCCCTGGTTCCCGGCGCTGAAGCTCTGCGTGTAGAACTCGTTCGCGACCACGCTGGTGCCGAACCGCCCGGCGGTCATGGTCCGGACGATGTCGAAGACCTTGAGACACCCGATGGCGATGGTGGTCAGGACGACGATCAGCGTGGGCCGGATGCTCGGCACGGTCACGAACCGGAACATCTCGAACGAGGACACGCCGTCGAGCCGCGCGGCCTCGGTGATCTCGGTGGGGATCGCCTTGATCGCGGCGGACAGGATCGTCATGGCGAAGCCCGCCTGGATCCAGATCATCACGACGATGAGGAACAGGTTGTTCCACGGGCTGTCGAGCAGGAAGTTCTGCGGTGAGCCGCCCAACCACACGATGACCTGGTTGATGAGGCCGATCTGGTTCGGGTTGTTCTCGACCGACGGGTCGTAGAACCGGTACTCGTACATGAACCGCCAGATGATCGACGCGCCGACGAACGAGATCGCCATCGGCAGGAAGATCAGCGCCTTGGCGGCGGCCTCGCCGCGCGCGCCGTCGACGAGGATCGCGTAGATCAGCCCGACGACGGTCGCGACGAACGGGGTGACGAGCACCCACAGCACGGTGTTGCGCAGCACGACGAGCTGTTCACCCGACGTGAAGATGTCGGTGTAGTTCCCGAGCCCGATGAAGCTCGTGCCCGCGGCGTCGTAGAACGAGCGCCACAGCGTGCGCAGCGCCGGGTACACGAGCCCGACGGCGATGAGCAGGACGGTCGGCCCGACGAACCACCAGGCGACGTGCCGGGCGCCGCGACGTTCGAGCAGGTGGACGACGAGCAGGATGAGGCCGATGACGGCGGCGAACGCGACGAGCGCGAGCACCATCGTCACCAGCTTGTCGGTGACTTCCATGGCACCTCCCGGGGCAGCGGACGAGGGGGACGCGTACGCGTGCGCGTCGGTGCCCCGGGGGCGGTCCACCCCCGGGGCACCGACGTCACGTCAGGAGGCCGGCCAGGCCGCCTCGATCTTGTCCAGCGTGTCCTTGGTCGACTGCCCGGTGATCCAGCTGGTCGCCTCCTTCCAGAACGCGTTCGACCCGACGGCGGCGGGCATCATGTCCGAGCCGTCGAAGCGGAACACCGCGTTCTCGTCGAGGAGGATGTCGGCCGAGAGCTTGTCGATCGGGTTGGTGAGGATCGACGGGTCGAGGCCCTTGTTCGCGGTGATCCAGCCACCGTTGGTCAGGTCGACGCTCGCCTGCGCCTTGAGGTTCGCCCAGGTGTCGGAGCTCCAGAACTCCTGGAGCGCCTGGACCTCGGGACGGTCCGAGAACGCGGTGACGAACTCACCGGCGCCGAGCACCGGCTTGTCCTCGGCGGTCTTGCCCGGCAGGTAGAACGCGAAGATCTGGCCGTTCTCCGAGATGTCGGTGCCCTGGGGGAAGTTCGCGGCGTAGAAGCTCGCCATGCGGTGCAGCGAGCACTGGCCCTCGAGGATCGGCAGGCCGCCGTCCTGGAACGCGGTCGTCGCGATCGAGGAGACGTCGCCGAAGCCGCCGTTCACGTAGTCGGGGTTCTTGAGGTACTCGCCGACCGCGTCGAGCGCCTTCGTCGGGACCTCGGAGTTGAACGCGATCTCGTGGCTGACCCACTGGTCGTAGACGTCGGCGCCACCCTCGCGCAGGACGAAGTCCTCCATCCAGTCCGTCACGGGCCAGCCGGTCGCGGCGTCGGACGCGATGCCCGCGCACCACGGCTTGTGGCCGGAGTCGGCGGCGATCGTGTCGGACAGCGTCTTGAGCTCGTCGAGCGTGGTGGGGACCTCCCAGCCGTTGGCCTCGAACTCCTGCGGGGAGTACCAGACGAGCGACTTCACGCTCGCACCCGACGGCGCGGCGTAGAACGTGCCGTCGACGGTGCCGAGGGCCTTCCAGTCCTCGCCCCAGAACTCGTCGACGTTCGCGGCGACGCCCTCGGGCGCCTCGACGACCGTGCCCGTCGCGACGAGCTGGGCGAGCAGACCGGGCTGCGGGATGATCGCGATGTCCGGCGGGTTGCCCGCCTGCGCGCGGACCAGGATCTGCTGCTCGAACTGCTTGTCGGCCTGGTAGTCGACCTTCGCGCCCGTGCAGTCCTCGAACGGCTTGAACGAGTCGACGTAGGGCTGGTCCTCGGGCGTGACGATGCCCGCGTAGATCGTGATCGTCTTGCCGCTCAGGTCGCCGTACTGCTCGAAGTCGGCGCAGTCGGCCGTGGGCGCCCCCGTGCCGTCCGTGCCGCCGTCACCTCCGTCGTCCGACGAGCATGCCGTCAGGACGAGGGCGAGGGCCGCGGCTGACGCCGCGATCGTGGTGTACCGACGCTTGCGCATCCCGTTCATGAGACCTCCGTGTCGTCATGGCGCACGACGCGGCCGCTCGCGACCGCGTGTGCCATCCCTCGATGCAAGTCGTTGCTGAAACGACCCGCAACCCAAAAGACGCACAAACCGGTCACGATCGAGTCACGATCCGTTGCGGGCACGAGTCACCGACCGGTCACGCGCCCCCGGGCCCGGTTCCGGGCCAGACGCGCAGGTCAGCCGCGCAGACGTCAGACGAGCAGCGAGCGCAGGACCGGCAGCGCGCCGTCGTCCTCGATGGCGCCGGTCACCTCGTCGGCCGCCGCCAGCACCGCGGGACGCGCGTGCCCCATCGCGACGCCCCGCGCCGCCCACTGCAGCATCGTGACGTCGTTGCCGCCGTCGCCGATCGCGAGCGTCGCGAACGGCTCGACGCCGAGCCGCCGCCGCACCGACTCGAGCGCGCTCGCCTTCGACACGCCCCCGGGCGTCAGGTCCAGCCAGGCGCTCCAGCCGACCGCGTACTCCACCTCGTGCAGGCCCACGCGCTCGACGATCTCGTGGAACTCCTCGGGGCTCGCGCCGACCGCGCGGATCACGACGCGCGTCGCGGGGGTCGCGACGAGCTCGTCGAACGTCACGACCTCCATCTCGCCGCTCAGCTCGCCCTCGGGGAACGGCCCCGAGACCCGGAAGCCGACGCCCAGGTTCTCGACCGCGTACAGCGCGTCCGGCAGCTCCATGGCGATCGCGCGCACCGCCGGGCCGGGGTCGAACGTCACGGTGTCGACGATCGCGAACCCGCCGGGCTCGTCGCCGTCCAGCCGTGCCGTGACCGCGCCGTTGGAGCACACGAGCCAGCCCTCCGAGAGGCCGAGCTCGCGCGCCACGGGGGCGGCCGAGTGCACACCGCGCCCCGTCGCGAGCACCACGTGCAGGCCGGCCCCCGCGAGCTCGCCGACCGCGTCACGCACCTGCGGCGAGATCACGCCGTCGTAGGACATGAGCGTGCCGTCGACGTCGAGGGCGACCAGCCGGGTGCGTGTCATCGTGGCTCCAGGACCTCGAGGCCGCCCAGGTACGGCCGCAGACCGGCCGGCACGTGCACCGAGCCGTCGGCCTGCTGGTGGTTCTCCAGGATCGCGACGATCCAGCGCGTCGTGGCGAGCGTGCCGTTGAGCGTCGCCACGGGCCGGACCTGGCCGTCCGCGGTGCGCTCGCGCACGCCCAGGCGGCGCGCCTGGAACGTGGTGCAGTTCGACGTCGAGGTGAGCTCGAGGTAGCGCTGCTGGCTCGGGAGCCACGCCTCGCAGTCGAACTTGCGGGCCGCGCTCGACCCGAGGTCGCCCGCGGCCGTGTCGATCACGCGGAACGGCAGCTCCGCGAGCTCGAGCATCTCCTTCTCCCAGCCCAGGATGCGGCGGTGCTCGGCCTGCGCGTCCTCGACCGTGGTGTACGAGAACGCCTCGACCTTGTGGAACTGGTGCACGCGGATGATCCCGCGCGTGTCCTTGCCGTACGAGCCGGCCTCGCGCCGGTAGCACGCGCTCCAGCCGGCGTACCGCCGCGGTCCGTCCGACAGGTCCAGGATCTCGCCCGAGTGGTAGCCCGCGAGCGCGACCTCGCTCGTCCCGACGAGGTACAGGTCGTCGGCCTCGAGGCGGTACACCTCGTCGGCGTGCGCACCGAGGAACCCGGTGCCCGCCATGATCTCGGGCTTCACCAGGGTCGGGGTGATGACCGGCGTGAAGCCCAGGCCGACGGCCTTGTCGACCGCGGCGTTGAGCAGCGCGAGCTCGAGGCGCGCGCCGATCCCGGTGAGGTAGTAGAACCGCGCACCCGAGACCTTGGCGCCCCGCTCGGTGTCGATCGCGCGCAGCCCCTCGCCGAGCTCCAGGTGGTCCTTCACGACGAAGTCCGCGCCGTACTCGGCGCCGAAGTCGCGCGGCGTGCCCACGTGCTCGAGCACGACGAAGTCGTCCTCGCCGCCGGCGGGGACGCCCTCCTCGACGACGTTGCCGATCCGCCGCGTGAGCTCGTCGGCGCGCGCCTGCGCCGCGTCCGCCTCGGCCTGCAGTTCCTTGACGCGGTCCGCGACCTTCTTGGCGTGCGCGAGCAGCGCCTGCTTCTGCTCCCCCTGCGCCTGCGCGACCTTCTTGCCGTGCGCCTTCTGCTCGGCGCGCAGCGACTCGAACTCCGTGAGCGCGGACCGGCGGCGCGCGTCCGCGTCCAGGACCTCGTCGACGAGGCCGGGGTCGTCCCCGCGGACGCGCTGGCTGGCACGCACGGTCTCGGGGTCGTCACGCAGGAGCTTGAGATCGATCACCCTCGAAGGCTACCGACCCTCGTCCCTCCCGCTGAACCGCACCCCCCTGTCGCCGACCCCGTCATCGCTCCGGGTATGAGCCGGCCGACCCGGAGCAACCACGGCCTCGGCAGCACGTCTCCCCACCACCCCGCGGTTGCTCCGGGTATGAGACGGCTGAGCCGGAGCGATGACGGGGTCGGCGGCGCTCGGGCGCGCGGCCCCGTCGGGGGGCGGGAGGGTGAGACGCAGCTGGCCGCGGGTATTCCGCGCGCCCGGGGGGCCGCGGCTCGGTAGTTTGCGGGGGTGAGATGGGAGGCGTGGACCGCGCTCGCCGCCGGAGTGCTCGCGGTCGCCGCCCTCGTCGTCGCCGCGGTCGTCGCGCTGCGGCAGCGGGACCTGCTGCGCCGCCTCGACGCGGAGGAGACGGCGACGAGCCCGCGGGCCCGGGCGCTCACCCGGCAGGTCCGCGCCCGCGGACAGCAGCTCGCGTTCGTCGCCAACCCCACGAAGCCCGACGTGCCCGCGCTGCGCGAGGCCATCGAGAGCGCCGCGGCGGAGCAGGGCCTGCCCACACCGCTGTGGCTGGAGACCACCGTCGAGGACCCCGGGACGGGGCAGGCCCGCGAGGCGCTCGAGCGCGGCGCGGACGTCGTGGTCGCGGTCGGCGGGGACGGGACGGTGCGCGGGGTCGCGGCCGCGCTCGTCGGGACGGGGGTGCCCATGGGGCTCCTGCCGCTCGGCACCGGGAACCTGCTGGCCCGCAACCTCGACATCCCGATCGGCAGCCCGCTGTCCGCGCTCGAGGCCGTGGTCACCGGGCGCGACCGCACCATCGACGTCGGCTGGCTGCGCGTGGAGGCCACCGCGCGGGACCCCGACGACGACCCGGTGCGGGCGGCGGACGGCGACGAGCACCTGTTCCTCGTGATCGCCGGGCTCGGGTTCGACGCGGCGATGGTCGCGGACGCCGACGACGACCTCAAGGCGCGCGTCGGGTGGATCGCCTACTTCCTCGCGGGCATCAAGCACCTGCACGGACGCCGCACGCGCGTGCACGTGCGCATCGACGACCGGCCCGCGACGACCGCGCGGCTGCGCAGCCTCCTGGTCGGCAACTGCGGCCGCCTGCCGGGCGGCATCACGCTGCTGCCCGAGGCGGTGCTCGACGACGGGTGGCTCGACATCGCGGCGATCGACACGCGCGGCGGCGTGGCGGGCTGGGCGCAGCTGTTCGGCGAGGTGGTGCTGCAGGGCGTGGGGGTCCGGGGCATGCCGCGCGGTATCGGGCGCATCGACCACACGCGGGCGCGCGTGGTGCGCGTGGCCGTGTCCGGCGCGGAGTACGCGCAGGTCGACGGCGAGGTCGTCGGGCGCGTGTCGGAGGTCTCGGCGCGCGTCGACCCCGGGGCGCTCGTCGTGCGCGTGGTCGCGCACTGACGCACGCCCCCGGCCGGGACGAGGGTCCTGCCCGACGCGCGTGGACGTGCATACGGTGGACATGCCCACACCCTCGCGACGACCGGAGCCACCGTGCCCATCCCCACGCAGACCGCGGCCGTCGAGTCCGGCCGACTGCTGCTCGCCGACATCGTGTACGAGCGGCTCATGGGGGTCGTCGTGAGCGGTGAGCTCGCGCCCGGTGAGGTGGTGCGCGAGGAGGAGATCGGCGCGTGGCTGTCCGTGTCCCGCACACCCGTGCGCGACGCGATGCGCCGGCTCGGCGACCAGGACCTGCTGACGTACCAGCCGAACCGCGGCTCGCGCGTCGCGCCCCTCGACCCGGACCACCTGCGGGACGTCCTCGACGTGGTCGCGACCCTGTCCGCGCAGGCGGCGGGCCGGGCAGCGGACCGGCTGGCGGCCGCGGACCTGGCGCTCGTCGAGGCGCACGTCGAGCAGGCGCTGGTCGCGCACGAGCAGGGCGAGGGCATCGAGCGGGCGGTCGAGCTGGACGCCGCGCTCGACGTGCTGCTCGACCGCGCGGGCAACCGCGTGCTGTCCCGCACGGTCCACTCGATGCGCCCGCACCTCGACCGGCTGCTCGGCCTGCTGCCCGGCTACCCGGGCACGGACGTGCTGCGCGAGCGGACCGACGCGTTCGTCGCCGCCCTGCGCACGCGCGAGCCGCAGGTCGTGCGCGAGTCCGTGCGCGGGCTCGTCACCGACCTCGGGCAGGGGCTGACGAGCGAGGCCGTGCGCCGCGGGCTGGCGGTCTGAGCGTCAGGTCGTCGCGCCGCCGCGCACCCGCGCGAGCCACTCGCGCGCCGAGCGGAAGTCCGCGTCGCTCGTCCCGATGTGCACCGTGGGCCGCACGGCGTCCGCGCGCGGGTACGAACCGAGGAACCGCACGTACGGGCAGCGCCGGTGCAGACCCATGAGCGCCTCACCCACACGCTCGTCGGTGACGTGCCCCTCGGCGTCGATCGAGAACGAGTAGCGGCCGAGCGAGTCGCCGATCGGCCGCGACTCGATGCGCGAGAGGTTCACGCCGCGCGTCGCGAACTGCTCGAGCATCGCCAGCAGCGCACCCGCCTCGTTGTCGGGCAGGTGGACGACGAGCGTCGTCTTGTCCGCGCCCGAGGGCGGCGGCACGTCACCGGGCGGGCCGATGAGCACGAACCTCGTGGCGGCGTCGGCGTTGTCGGCGATGTCCTGCGCGAGCGGCTGCAGCCCGTACGTGGCGACCGCGCGCGGCGGCACGAGAGCCGCGTCGAACCCGAGGTCCGGCGCGTCGGGCGTGCGCAGCGCGTCCGAGATGAGCGCGGCGGGCGCGGTGTTCGACGTCGCGGGCACGTGCACCACGTGGGGCAGGAAACGGGCGAGCCAGCGGCGGCACTGCACCCATGCGTGCGGGTGGGCGGAGATCCGGCGCACGTCGGACAGCTCGACACCGGGCGCCGCGACGAGCGTGAACTGCACCGGCACGAGCATCTCGCGCAGGATCACCAGCGGGTCACCGGCCGCGAGCCGGTCGAGCGTCGCGGTGACCCCGCCCTCGACGGTCGACTCGATCGCGACGACCGCGCGGTCGGCCCGGCCCTCGCGCACGGCGTCGATCGCGGACGCCACGTCGTGCTGCGGCAGGTACACGCCCTCGTCGGGCGGGACGACCTGGCGCAGCGCGTCCTCGGTGAACGTCCCGTCGGGGCCGAGGTAGGCGTAGCGCAGGAGCTCAGGCTGGGACATCGTCGCCGTCCGGTCGTCGGGTCGGGTCGTCGCTCGCAGGGTAGTCGTCGCGTACCGCACGCAGGCCGAGCGTCCCGAGCAACGGCACCGCGGCGACGAGCATGACCGTCACGATGCGCACCCCGTAGTCGTTGACGAGCCCGCCCGCGACGCCCGCGACGAGCAGGCCGACGACGACCGGCCGCACGGGCGGCCACCGGCGCTCGAGCAGGTCCCACGCGGGGACGCGCACGCGGCTGCGCGGCCACAGGACGACGACCGCGAGCACGACCACCAGGAGCGTGAGCACCGTCAGCCACCCGCTCGTGACGGTCGCGGCGGCGTACCCGAGCTTGCGCGCGACCGTCTCCCAGGCGGAGCCGTCCACGACGCGCTGCACGAACACCCCCAGGTGCGTGCGCTCGGCCTCGGGACGCAGCCAGTCGAGCACCGCGATGCCGCCGACGACGAGCACGCCCGCGGCCCCCGCGAGGAGCAGCCGCACCCACGTGACCCGCACGCCCGCGACGCCGAGCACGACGACGAGCCCCGCGGGGACGAGCACGAGCCCGCCGCCGACGTCCGCGCCCAGCGCGGGCCACAGGTCGACGACGAGCGCGACGCCGCACACGGCCGCCGCCACGAGAGTGCCGAGCAGGCGCCGCCCGCGCCGCACGAGCGCGTACCCGCAGACGGCCGCCGTGACGAGCGCGGCGACCACGTAGAACGAGTACGTGGGGTTGCCGAACCCGTAGAACCGGCCGCCGAGCGTCACGGCCGGCCCCTGCGGGCTGCCGCGGTGCAGCGGCGTGCCGAGCACGGCGTCCAGCGTGAGCACGGCGAACGTGACGCCCGCGACGACGCCCGGGCCCGCGGTCAGCGGCCGGCGCGGGACGAGCGCCGCGACGCCGGCGACCACCGCGGTCGCCGCCCCGCACGCGAGCCACATCGTGCGGTCGGGGTCGGCGTAGCGCCACCACGAGGTCGTCGTCATGAGGAACAGCCCGACGGGCAGGGCCGCGAGCACGAGCAGGAGCGCGTCGGCGGTGCGGCGCAGCCGCTCCGCGAGCGCGGGCCGGCGCCGCGCGAGGCGGGGGCCCAGCACCGCCGCGGCGGCCACGACGAGCAGCGCGACGGCCAGGGGTGGCGAGGTCACGGGGGTCGACGTGCCGCGCAGCGCCTGGTCGCGCGTCGTGAGGTCGGCGAGCTGGCGCACGGTCGTCGCGACCGCCGCGGGGCGGTCCTCGCCCACGCGCACGGGCGACCCCGCGAAGTCGTCGGACACCCGCGCCCCCGCGTGGGACAGCAGCGCGACGGGCACGTCCAGCAGCCGGAACACGCCCACCCAGCGCGTCGACGCCGACCCGAGGTACCCCGAGCCCGTGCCCGGGTCCCCGATGCCGACGCCCAGCGCGGGCAGGGCACGCTGCCCCGGCCCGGTGCTCAGGACGAGCACGGTCGCGTCGTCGGGCACCGCGCGCAGCACGCGTGCGACGTCACGGTCGACCTGCCGCAGCGCGTCGGTCGCCGCGTCCTCGCCCAGCACGTCGAGGAGCACCGGGTCGACGGCCGAGGAGCCCGCGTCGACGAGCGTCGTCGGGCACGCGAACGCGTCGGCGGGGTCCGCGAGCGCCTCGTCGACCGTGCGGTAGCGCGCGACGGACCCGTCCGGCTCGGCGAGCGCAAGGGCCGCGCCCGGCCCGACGGCGGTCGCGCACGTGCCGACCGTCGCGAGCCCGGCGCCGAGCGCGCCGAGCCGCGGCCGGAACTCCGAGCGGGACTGCAGCGCGACGAGCTCGTCCCAGTGCTGCACGGTCGCGGAGCCGTCCGCGGGCGTCACGCCCCACGACGCGCACGACCACGTGCCGTGCTGCGTCGTCCCGGCGACGGGTGCACGGCCGGACGACAGCGCGAGCCACCCGCCGGACTCGCACCACGCGTTGCGCCCCGACGCCCCCGCGGTCACGCCGCCCGCGGGCGCGCCGTCGCGCAGCAGCCCCCACAGCGTGGGCGTGGTGGACCGGTCGACGTCGGACCAGTCGACCCCGGTGGTCCCGACGACGACGACGGGCGCGTCGTCGGGCGTCGCGGACGGCCCCGCCCCCACGGCCACGTCGCCCGCGACCGCCGCGGGCAGCGGCACGACGACGGTGGCGAGCAGCAGCGCCGCGAGCAGGCCGCCGCCGGTCGCGACGAGCACCGCGGGCATCCGGTGCAGCGGCGCTCGCACGGGCGCGGGCTCGACGGGCAGGTGCGCCCACCGGTGCTGCACGAGCGACGCGAGCAGCAGGCCGCCCGACAGCGCGAGCACGGTGGACGCGACCACGACGCCCGAGTCGTTGAGGAGGCTGCCGAGGACCGCGACGACGACGACCGCGAGCAGCAGCCGGCTCAGCCCGGGCCACGTGGCGTACAGGCGGCGCAGCGCCGCGGGCCGCCGGCGCTCCGGTCCGACGAGCACCACGCACACCGCGACGCACGCGAGCGCGGCGACGAACCCGACCGGTGGGGTCACGGTCGCCCACGCGCCGGCGGCCTTGCCCGCCACCACGCCGACCGCGTCGCCGTCGAGCACCCGCTGCACGAACTGCCCCAGGTGCGACGCGCGGCCGGGCCGAGCCCAGTCCACGACCGACACGAGCACGACGACGCCGATCGCCGCGGCCACGTACGCGAACGCGCGCCGCGCGCCGAACGTCCCGCCGCCGACCGCGACGACGAGCACCGCGAACGCCGGCACGAGCGCGAGCACCCCGCCGAAGTCCGCACCGAACGCGGGCCACCCGTCGACGACCACCGACACCGCGCCGACCGCCGCGGCGGCGAGCACCCCGACGTTGCGCCGCCCGCGCTCCACCGCGTACGCGGCGACGCCCGCCGCGAGTACCAGGGACGCCGCGGCGTACACGCCGAACGTCGTGTTGCCGAAGCCGTAGTACCGCGCCCCGAGCGTCGAGATGCCGAGCACCGAGCCCTGCTGCAGGACGGTCCCGGTCAGCCCGTCGACGGTCACGACGACCCACGTCACCCCGGCCGCCGCGGTCGCGAGCCGCCACCGGCTCGGCGGCAGCACCCGCGCCACGGCCCACACGACGAGCGCCGCACCGACGGTCGCGACGCCCCACCACCCGGCGGCGGCGAACAGCGGCGCGGGCGAGTCCCACCACCGCGACAGCGCCGCGAGCTGCGCGCCCACGGGCGTGCACACCCCGAGCAGCAGGACCGCGAGCGTCACGCGCCGCAGCGCGGGCGTCGGGCGGCGACCCCGGCGGCGCAGGAGCGCGACGGCGCCCACCGCGAGCGCCGCGGCCACGCCCACGACCGTGAGCAGCAGCGGCATGAGGTGCGGGCCGATGGTCGTCATCTCGGTCAGGTAGCGGCGGTTCTCGACGGTCCGGTCCGCGTTGGGGCGCCGTTCGGTGACCTGCAGGGGCGCGCCGTCGAGCTCGGCCGGGTCGGCGCCGGCCGCCTGCACGAGCGTGGCCGACAGGTCGGTGAGGGTCACGATGCCGGTGCGCCGGGTCGACTCCGACGTCAGCCACCCGGGCGACGACGAGCCCGCGCGCCACTGCAGCACGGCCTGCAGGCCCGTCTCCCCCGTGGGGCCGTCGGACGTCCCAGCGACGACGACGCGCGTTCCCGGGTCGACGACCGCCAGGACGCGGCGCAGGTCGTCGTCGAGCAGCGCGAGCGCGTCGCGCCGCGCGGTGCGGTCGGCGGGCAGCTCGCCCGCGTCCAGCACCGTGACCGCGCACGACGAGAGCGCCTCGTCGGGCACGTCGCCGAGGCGCAGCGCGTACCGGTCGAGCCGGCCCGTGGCGTCCGCGAGCGCGAGCGCCGCGCCCGGCCCGACCGCGGTGGTGCACTCGCCGGTGGGGGCGACGAGCGTCGCGACGGCCCCGGGCGTGCCGTAGCTGCCCGCGGGCACGTCGTCGGACGGCGGGTCGACCAGGTCGGTCCAGCCGGTGACGACCGCGGGGCCGGGTGCCGCGTCGCTCGCGCTGACGCCGGGCATGGGCGGGCAGTCGTCGATCGTCTCGTCCGCGCCGTCCTCGCCCTGCTCGGCGGGGGTGGAGTCGGCGCCGGGCACCGGGGGAACCCGGCGGCCGGCGGAGATGGTCAGCCAGCCACCGAGCCGGCACATCTGTGCCGAGGAGGTGTGCACCGAGATCGAGCCGACCGCACCCTCGTCGACCATCCGCCACAGCGTGGGCGTGCCCGACCGCTCGACGTCGTCCCAGTGCAGCCCGCCGACGCCGACGAGCACGACCGGCTCGACGGGTGCGGCGGGGTCGTCCGCGCGCGCCGGCGCGGCGCCGCCGACGAGGCCCGCACCACCGACGAGCAGGCCGAGCAGCAGCGCGGTGACCAGCGCGAACCCGCGCACGGGCACCGCCCGACGACGCGCGGGTGCACGGTCAGGGGTCAGCGCGGGCACCGGACCAGGGTAGGGGCCCGCGCCGGGAGCGGTCCGCCGGTGCCCGGTCAGCGGTGCGTCGGCGGCTGCTTGGCCGACACCGAGCGACGCACGGCACCCGCCGCGGCCCGCACGCGCCGCGCGTTCACCGCGAGCTGCACGTCGCGGTACTGCGCCGCGCGGTGCAGCTGGCCGCGCAGGTCGCCGCCCGACGGGCGGTGCCGCAGGTCGCACGGCACCTCGACGACGCGGAACCCCTGGCGCAGCAGGTCGATCGTCATGCCGGTCTCCACGCCCCAGCCGTGCGCGAGCGGCGTCGCGGCCTCGAACGCCTCGCGCGTGAGGCAGCGCATGCCGGACAGCGGCTGGTTCGGGGTCCAGCCCGTGAGGGACGCGATCGCGCGGCGCGCGGCGCCGACGACGATCCCGCGCCCGCCCGCTCCGGGCTGCGGCGGCAGGTTCGCGATCGCCAGGTCCGTGTGCCCCTCGAGGACGGGCGGCACGAGCGGCGCGGTGTTCACCGCGGTCTCCGCGAGGTCGCCGTCGATGAACAGCAGGACGCGTGCGGGGCGGTCCGGCGCGTCCCGCATCGCGACGACCGCGGCACCGGTCTCCATCGCGGCGGCCTTGCCGCGGTTGTGCGAGTGGCGCACGACGACCGCACCGGCCTCCCGCGCGACGTGCTGCGTGTTGTCCTCCGAGCCGTCGTCGACGACGAGCACGAGGTCGACGTGCGGGATCGCCTTGGCCGAGCGGACGGTCGCCGCGATCCGGCGCGACTCGTCCTTGGCGGGGATGATCACCGCGACCCGCTGACGGACCCGGCTGCCCCGCGCACGGGGCTTGGCGGTCTCCGCCTCGGGGCGCTCGGGGGTGTCGGTCGGGCCGGTCGCGGGCTTGTCGCCAGCGCGGTCGGCCGGGGCGGGGGGCGTCACGGCGCCCAGCCTACTGACGCGCGCGCCGCACGTCAGACCGGTGCGGCCACGCCTCAGAACAACGTGGCCGTGACCGCGGCCGACTCCAGGTCCAGCAGCGCGCGCTTGCGGTCCACGCCCGCCGCGAAGCCGGTGAGCGTGCCGTCCGCGCCGACCACCCGGTGGCACGGCACGACGATCGCGAGGCGGTTGGCCCCGTTCGCGGCGCCGACCGCGCGCGACGACGTGCGCGGGTCGAGCCCGACCGCGGCCGCGAGCGCGCCGTACGTCGTCGTGGTGCCGTACGGGATGCGCCGCAGCCCGTCCCACACCCGCAGCTGGAACGCCGAGCCCTGCGGGCGCAGGGGCAGGTCGAAGTCGCGCAGCCCGCCCGCGAGGTACGCCTCGAGCTGGCGGACCGCCTCGCGCAGGAGCGGGTGGTCGTCGGGCACGACGCGCGTGCCCGTGAGGTCCGCGAACGGGTCGGACGCGCGGTCGTCGGACCGGGTCATGCGCACGTGCGTGACCGCCGCGCCCTCGTCGTCGTCCACCACCCCCACGGACAGCGGTCCGATCGGGCTCGGCACGACCGTGTGCCACGTCATCCCCATCCGGGTCCCCATCCGGCTCACCTCCCGGCCCAGCATGGCCCGTGCCTCCGACACGCCGCGGCCCGGCGGTCTCCTGCGAGGAAGACGGCCGGGCCGGGGCGGACGTGAGGTGCGATCAGCGGAGCGTGACCTGGCGCGCGACGAGGCCCGCGCGGGCGCGGCGCTCGTTCGCGTCGAGCGGCTCGGTGCTCGCGAGGGCCGCCTCGAACGCGGGGGCGAACGCGGCGACGGGCTCCTCGAGCTCCTCCGCCTCGGTCCCGCGCGCGAGCTCCCACACCGGCACGACGAGCCCGCTCGAGCGGAAGTAGCCGATGAACTTGCCGCCGGCGAACCCGGACTCACGCTTGGCGTGCAGGCGGGCGAGGCCGTCCAGGACCGTCTGCTCGTCGTGCGGCTGCGCCCAGCGCAGGAACTCCTTGGCGCCCATCCGGCACCAGTAGGCCGACTCGACCGCCGCGACCTTGGCGGTGTCGATGATGCCCGCGTCGGCGTCCTCGATCGCGGCCTCGAGGTCCGCGGTGCGCTCGACGTCCGGCGCGAGCCAGTAGGAGAACGAGTCGTGGACCGTGACCTCGAACGGGACGGACAGGTCCAGCACGTCCTGCAGGCGCGGGCCGGCGTCGGGCAGGCCGGTCGTCTCGATCGCGGTGCCGGGCTCGACGTCGAGCGCCTCGAGCAGCGCGGCTGCGAGGTCGCGGCTCGCGTCGCCCGAGCTCGACGTGGTCTGCAGCGCCAGCAGGACGACGCCGTCGGAGCGGTGCAGCGCGGGCCAGGCCTGCGGCAGGATCGTCGTGACCAGGACGTCCTTGGCGCCGTGCTCCGCGGTGGTGCGGGCCGTCGCCGTCGCCGCGGGGACGACCTCCTTGAGCGCCACCCAGTCGGGCTCACCGGGGAGCCCCTCGAACGGACGCAGCACGAACTCCACAGATCCCTTGGCCATGCCCGCGAGCCTACCGGCCCACCCCCACCCCACCGCCCCTCACCCCGACCCCGCACCTGCTCCGGGTATGCACCCCCAGAGCCGGAGCAACCACGGGCTCGCGCAAGCGCACCCCGCCGAGCCCGCAGACGTGAACTCCGACGAGACCGCGACTGCTCCGGGTATACGCAGCCGCACCCGGAGCAACCACGGGGTCGCGGCCATGGCGTCCGACGAGACCGCGCTCGCTCCGGATATGCGCAGCCGGAGCCGGAGCAACCACGGGGTCGCGGACGTGGGGTCAGTCGAGTTCGCGGACGTGAACTCCGACGAGACCGCGGTTGCTCCGGGTATGCGCAGCCGGAGCCGGAGCAACCACGGGGTCGCGGACGTGGAGTCCGACGAGGCCGGGGACGTGGACTCCGACGAGGTCGCGGACGTGGAGATCGACGAGACCGCGGTTGATCCGGGTATGCGCAGGCGGAGCCGGAGCAACCACGGGGTCGCGGACGTGGGGTCCGACGAGGCCGCGGACATGGACTCCGACGAGGTCGCGGACGTGGAGATCGACGAGACCGCGGTTGCTCCGGGTATGCGGGGGCGGAGCCGGAGGAATCACGGGGTCGCGGGTTGGAGTCCGACGGGGGCGCGGGGGTGGAGTCCGACGGGGGTGGGGAGGTGGAGTGCGACGGGGGTGGGGGCGTGGCGTGCGACGTAGGGCGGGGGGTTCAGGGGGTGCGGACCCGGGCGCCGGCGAGGTTGGATGGGGGCATGCATCCCCGCGCCGGAACCCCCGCTCTGCCCGAGGACCTCATCGACGTCGACGCGCTCGTCGGCGCGTACTACGACCGCGTGCCGGACCCCACCGACCCGGACCAGCAGGTGGTGTTCGGCACCAGCGGGCACCGCGGCTCGTCGCTGCGGACCGCGTTCAACGAGGCGCACATCGTCGCGATCACGCAGGCGATCGTGGAGTACCGGCGCAGCCAGGGCACGGACGGGCCGCTGTTCATCGGCCGGGACACGCACGGCCTGTCGGAGCCGGCGCAGCGCACCGCGATCGAGGTGCTGGTCGCGAACGACGTCGAGGTGCACGTCGACGCGCGCGACTCGTTCACGCCGACGCCCGCGGTCTCGCTCGCGATCCTGCGGCACAACGGCGCGGGCACGGCCGCCGGCGTGCGCACGCAGGGCCCGGGGCTGGCCGACGGCATCGTCGTGACCCCCTCGCACAACCCGCCCGCGGACGGCGGCTTCAAGTACAACCCGCCGCACGGCGGCCCGGCGGGCGGTGAGGCGACCGGCCCGATCGCGGAGCGCGCGAACCAGCTGCTCGCGGACGGCTGGCGCAACGTCCCCCGCGTCCCCTACGAGCGCGCGGTCACCTCCCCGCTCGTGAAGCGGCACGACTACCTCACGGCGTACGTGGACGACCTGGCGAACGTGGTCGACCTGGACGCGATCCGGACGGCGGGCGTACGGATCGGCGCCGACCCGCTGGGCGGCGCGATGGCGGAGTACTGGGGCGTCATCGGGGAGCGGTACGGGCTGGACCTGACCGTCGTGAATCCCACCGTGGACCCGCGCTGGCCGTTCATGACGCTCGACTGGGACGGCAAGATCCGCATGGACTGCTCGTCGCCGTACGCGATGGCCTCGCTCGTGAACCGCATGACCGCGGGCGACGGGCCGGCTCCGTACGACATCGCGACGGGCAACGACGCGGACTCCGACCGGCACGGCATCGTCACGCCCGACGGCGGCCTGATGAACCCGAACCACTACCTCGCGGTGATGATCGACTACCTGTACGGCGGCGCGCGCCCCGGCTGGTCGCCGGACGCGGCGATCGGCAAGACGCTCGTCTCGTCGTCGCTGGTCGACCGGGTGGGCGCCCGGCTGCGGCGCCGCGTGGTCGAGGTGCCCGTGGGCTTCAAGTGGTTCGTGCCCGGGCTCATCGACGGGTCGGTCGGGTTCGGCGGCGAGGAGTCCGCCGGGGCGTCGTTCCTGCGCACCGACGGCACCGTGTGGACCACCGACAAGGACGGCCCGATCGCGTGCCTGCTGGCCTCGGAGATCCTCGCGACGACCGGGCGGTCGCCCTCGGAGCACCACCGCGCGCTCGTCGACGAGCTCGGCGAGTCCTGGTACGCGCGCATCGACGCGGCCGCGACGCGCGACGAGAAGGCCAGGCTCGCGGCCCTGTCGCCCGAGCAGGTGACCGCGACGACGCTCGCGGGCGGCGCGATCACCGCACGGCTGACGCAGGCACCGGGCAACGGGGCGTCGATCGGCGGGCTCAAGGTCGTCACCGACGACGCGTGGTTCGCCGCGCGCCCCTCGGGCACGGAGGACGTCTACAAGATCTACGCCGAGTCGTTCGTGTCCGCCGAGCACCTCGCGCAGGTGCAGGCCGAGGCGAAGGACGTGGTCTCGGCGGCGCTCGCGGACTGAGCGCGGCGGGTCAGGTGGACTCGCGCACGACGAGCGACGCGGGCAGCGTCACCGCGGCGGGCGTCTTGCCGTCGACGACCTCGAGCAGCAGCCGCACCATCTCGGCGCTGATCCGCTCGAACGGCTGACGCATCGTGGTCAGCGGCGGGTTCGTCGCGGCGGCGATGCCCGCGTCGTCGAACCCGGCGACGGCGACGTCGCCCGGCACGGACCGGCCCGCGTCCGCGAGCGCGAGCAGCGCGCCCGCGGCCATGGCGTCGTTCGCGGCGAACACGGCGTCGAGGTCGGGCCGGCGCTCGAGCAGCTCCTGCATCGCGCTCACCCCGGACGGGCGCAGGTAGTCACCGTGCGCGACCAGGGTCTCGTCGTACCGGTCCCCGAGCTCGAGGCGGAAGCCGTCGAGGCGCAGGCGACCGCCCGGGGTGTCCATGGGGCCGGTGATCATCGCGATGCGCTCGCGTCCGGACTCGATCAGGTGTCGGGTGATGACCCGTGCACCGCCCAGGTCGTCGGCCGCGACGTACCCGACGTCCTGCTCGAAGCCGAGCGGGATGCCGCACGCGATCGTGGGGATCTGGAGGGCGACGAGCTCGCGCAGCACGGGCGAGCCGGCGTGCGACGAGATGAGCAGCACGCCGTCGACGTGGCCGGCGCCGACGTACCCGAGCATCTGCTCCTGCTCGTCGGGCGTGCCCGCAACCATGAGCAGCAGGGGCATGCCGCGTGCGGCCAGCTCGGTCGCGGCGCCGCGCAGCAGGATCGAGAAGTTGGGGTCCTCGAACAGCAGGTGGCGCGGCTCGGTCAGCAGGAACGCGACCGAGTTGGACCGGCCGGTCACGAGGCTGCGCGCGTGCTGGTTGGTGGTGTAGCCGGTGGTGCGGATCGCCTCCTGCACCGCCTCGAGCGCCTCCTGGGAGACCCAGTGCCCGCCGTTGAGGACGCGCGAGACCGTCCCGCGCGACACCCCGGCCGCAGCCGCGACGTCGCGGATGGTGGGCCGTCGGCGCGGGTTCCCGGTGGTGTCCATCGGGTAGGCACTCTAGGGCCATGGCCGGGAACGGTCCCAGCCCCGGGGCCGGGTGTCGCAGATCGCGAGCACGGGAGGTGGGCGGCGGGTGCGACGATCGTGGGGTGTTCCGGCCGTACCTCGACCTCCTCTCCCGACCTGGAGCCCTCGCCTTCTCGGCCGCGGGCGTCCTCGCGCGCCTGCCGATCTCGATGGTGGGGATCGGCATCGTCCTCGCCGTCTCCGCGATCTACGACTCGTACGCGCTGGCCGGCCGGGTCTCGGCCGTCCTCGTCGTCACGTCCGCGCTGACGGCGCCGCTGATCGCGCGCCTCGTCGACCGGCACGGGCAGGCGCGCGTGATGTTCCCCGCGCTGCTGGTCAGCGGGGTGGGGCTCAGCGCGCTCGTCGCGGCCCTGTCGCTCGAGGCGCCCGAGCCGGTCCTGTACGCGACGGCGGTCGTCGCGGGCGTGACCGGCCAGTTCGGGTCGCTCGTGCGCGCCCGCTGGACGTACCTCCTGAAGCGCGACGCGGACGCGATCCACACCGCGTACTCCCTGGAGTCCGCGCTCGACGAGGTGGTGTTCATCGTCGGCCCCGCCGCCGCGACGCTGCTCGCGACGAGCGTCGACCCGACCGCGGGCATCGTCGTGCCCCTGGTCTCGGCGGTGCTCGGCGGGACGTGGTTCCTGCTGCAGCGGCGTACGGAACCGCCGCCGACCCCGCACCACGACTCGCCGGGCGGGTCGCTGATCCGCCTGCCCGGGATGCTCGTCGTCGTCCTCGTGTTCCTCGCGCTCGGCGCGATCTTCGGGGCCACCGACGTCTCGACCGTCGCGTTCGCCGAGGAGGCCGGGCGCACGTCCGCCGCGGGGTTCATCCTCGCGGTCTTCGCGGCCGGCTCGCTCGTGTCCGGGCTGCTGTACGGGGCGCGACGCTGGGCCCAGCCGCTGTGGGCGCGGTTCGGCGCCGGGATGGTCGCGCTCGCCGTCGGGGTGTCGCTGTTCGTGCTGGTGAACTCGTTGTGGGCGCTCGCGGCGGTCATGTTCGTCACCGGGTTCGCGATCGCGCCGACGCTCATCAACGGCAACGGGCTCGTGCAGGAGATCGTGCCGCGCGCGCGCCTGACCGAGGGGTTGACGTGGGTCGGGACGTCGCTCGGGGTGGGTGTGTCGATCGGGTCGTCGATCGCCGGGACCCGGATCGACGCGGACGGCTCGCACGGCGGGTTCCTCGTCGTGGTCGTCGCGGGCGTCGCCGCGCTCGTCGCCACGCTGTCCGCGCTGCGGCCCCTGCGCGCGGGGCACCGCGCCCGGCTGGCCGACGAGCTCGCGAGCGGCCGTCGCGAGGAGGCACCCGTCCGGGACACACTGGAACCGTGACGCCGCCCGCCGACCCGCGCCTGCGCGAGCTCGCGCAGCTGCGCCGCGTGCGTGACCGCATCGACCGGGAGTACGCGCAGCCGCTCGACGTCGAGGCACTCGCGCGCGGCATCAACGTCTCGTCGGGGCACCTCAGCCGCACGTTCCGCGCCGCGTACGGGGAGTCGCCGTACAGCTACCTGATGACGCGGCGCATCGAGCGCGCGATGCACCTGCTGCGGCTCGGCGACCTGAACGTGACGGACGTGTGCTTCGCGGTCGGCTGCCAGTCGTTGGGGACGTTCTCGACGAGGTTCTCCGAGCTGGTGGGGATGTCACCCAGCGAGTACCGCCGGCGCGTGGCGGCCGACCCGCACGCCGTGCCCGCGGGCATCCCGAGCTGCCAGGCGCGCCAGGTGCTGCGACCCGTGCGGCGCTCGACCCGCGAACCGGTCAGGAATCGAGAAGCACCCACCGCCCCGCTCTCCTAGCGTGGCTCGCATGACGCTCTTCGTGCACTCCACGTTCCTGCCCGCCGACGACCCGGAGGCCTCGCTCGCGTTCTACCGCGACGTGCTGGGCTTCGAGGTCCGGGGCGACGTCGGCCAGGGGTCGATGCGGTGGATCACCATCGGCTCGCCCGAGCAGCCCGACGTGTCGATCGTGCTGCACCCGCCGGCCGTGGACCCCGGCCTGACCGACGACGAGCGGCGCACGATCGTCGAGCTCATGGCCAAGGGCTCGTACGCGAGCCTGATCCTCGCGACGCACGACCTCGCGGGCACGTTCGAGAAGCTCGCGGCCGCCGGCGCGGAGGTCACGCAGGAGCCCACGGACCAGCCGTGGGGGCTGCGCGACGCCGCCGTGCGGGACCCCGCGGGCAACCACCTGCGCATCAACCAGCTCTGACGCACGCCGGGCGTCACCATCCCGACGACGAGTCGGGCAGGAGCTGCGGGCAGCGGTCCGCACCGTCCGGCATCGCCTCGAAGTGCCAGATCTCGTTGGCGTACACGCGGCACAACCCGTACTCCTGCCCGTGCTCACCGAGCCAGAGCGCACCCTCCGTCCGCCCGACGTCGATCGCCGTCCCCGCGACGTGCGCCGACCGGTCGGCCGGCAGGACCCACCGGCGCGCCTCGCGCTCGGAGCCGTACCGCTCGACGGCCTCGTCGAACAGCCGCCGCTGCTCGGCCGCGCTGCGCCGCCCCGAGGTGACGACGAGCTCGACGCCCTCGGCCGCCGCGGCGGCGTCGGCGCGCGCGTACCGCCGGGACAGCTCACGGTCGATCCCCGCGGCGGTCAGCTCGTCGACCACCCGGGTGAGCCGCGCCTCGAGGTCGTCGTCGGCCGGTGCGTGCCCGTCACGGCCCCCGTCACGGCCCCCGTCACGGCCCCCGTCACGCGCTCCGTCGTCCTGCCGACCGCCGTCCGGCGAGCCGTCCGCGGCGGTGTCGCCCGACGAGCGCCCGGGCACGGTCGCGGCCGACGGGTCCCCCTGCGACCCGGCGAACGCGTCCTCGGCCCACCGCACGCCGTACCAGGTGGCGACCGCGAGGACGACGACGAGCACCGCGCCGCGGCGACGCCTGCGCCGCGCACCCTCCTGCGCGACGGACGCTGCGAGCGGCCCCGGCACGGCCTGCGGCCGCCCGGACCGCCCCGAGCTCGCGGTCCTCGCAGCGCGCGCAGCGCCCGGTCCGGGAGTCGGGGTCGCGGGCCACTGCGGCCCGGTGCTCGTCGTCATGCCGCCAGCCTGACGGGCGCACCGGGGTGCGGACGTCGGGCCGTGGTGGGGTCGCGTGCCTGGTCAGAGCCCCTCCGAGGGTCGAGACGCCGCCCACCCTGCGGTCGGCGCGGCCGAGCGACCTCCACCCCAGGGTGGAGGTCGGGTCCGCCGCGAGTCTCGTGATCACCGCACCGCACGGCGCGTACGTTGACGGCATGTCCGCCGAGGTCCGTGCCGTCGCGTCCGGGCACCGCGCCGCGGGCGCGACGGGGTCGCCGGTGGCGCGCGCGCAGCGCCGCGAGGTGCGGCGCCAGGACCTGCAGGTGGCCGCCGCGGCGGGCGCGCTGTGGACCGCGGGGCTCGTCGTCGCCAGCCGGTGGGACTACTGGATCCCGGCGTCGTCGGAGGCGTGGTGGTGCGCGGGCGCCGGTCTGGTCGCCGCGCTGGCCGTACGCCGCTGGGCCGCACGCACCGGGTTCTGGGCCGTGTCCGGCGGGTACCTGGTGGCGTACTCGCTGGTGCTCGACGGCGGTCGCATGCCGTCGTTCGTCCACGTGATCCCGCTGCTCGTCACGACGTACGCGGTCACGCGCGCGGGCGCGGAGCCGCCCGTGCTCGCGGCGCTCGTGGCCGGCGCGCTCGGTGTGACGCTCCAGGCGGGCGTCGCCAACGCCGCGTGGGGCCTGTCCACGTGGGACTGGCACCCCGCGGTCGACCTGTCGTCGGCCGTGCAGCTCGTCGCGCTCGTCGTCGCGGCGGCGCTGCTCGGTGCGATGGTGCACCGGCTCGCCCGCACGTCCGCGTCCCTCGCGGAACGCAACGCGCAGCTCGTCGCGCTGCAGGAGGTCCGCGCGCGCGAGGCGGTCGCGGCGGAGCGCACGCGCATCGCACGCGAGCTGCACGACGTCGTGGCGCACCACGTCTCCGCGATCGTGGTGCGCGCGCAGGCCGCGGACCGCGTCGCGGACGCGCAGCCCGACGCGCCACGCGAGGCCGTGCGGTGGATCGCCCCGGCGGGCAAGGAGGCGCTCGACGCGATGCGCTCCGTGGTGCGGGTGCTGCGGGCCGCCGACGAAAAGGCCGCCCCGTACGCCCCGACCGCGGGGCTCGACGCGCTGCCCGGGGTGCTCGCGCGTGTGCGTGAGGCGGGCCTCGACGTGCGCGCCACGCTGCCCGACCCGCTCCCGGCGTGCGCGCCGCAGGTCGGGCTCGCGGTGGTGCGTGTCGCGCAGGAGGCGCTGACGAACGTGCTCGTGCACTCCGCCGCCCCGCACGCGACGGTGACCCTCACGCGGTCCGCGACGGACGTCGTCCTGGAGGTCACCGACCCCGGTCCCCCGCGCCCTCCGACCGCCGGGACCGGGCTCGGCGGCAACGGGCTGCTGCACATGCGCGAGCGCGCCGCGGCGGCGGGTGCCTCCGTGGTCGCGGGCGCCCTGCCGGGCGGCGGGTGGCGCGTGCGGCTCGTCGTCCCGCTGGACCGCCTGCCCGAGGACCCGGCGCGGCGAGCGCCCCGTCGAGAGGCCGCCGATGCCTGACGTGACCCGCGTGGTCGTCGTGGACGACCAACCCACGATCCGCCTGGGCCTGCGGATGATCCTCGACCACGAGCCGGACCTCGAGGTGGTCGGCGAGGCCGCCGACGGCGCCGCCGCGCTCGACGTGGTGCGCTCCGTGCGGCCCGACGTGGCGCTGCTCGACATCCGCATGCCCGGCACCGACGGCGTCGAGGCGACCCGCCTCATCCGCGCGGACCCCGCGCTCGCGGACGTGCGCGTCGTCGTGCTGACGACGTTCGACGACGAGGAGTACGTCACCGGTGCGCTGCGCGCCGGGGCGCACGCGTTCCTGCTCAAGGACGCCGAGCCCGCCGCGCTGGTCGACGCCGTGCACCGCGTGCGCGCGGGCGGTCAGGTGCTCGACCCGAAGGTGACCGGCGTGGTCGTCGAGCAGTGGCGCGCGGCCGCGTCCGCGGCGGCCGCACCCCAGGGCACCGGTGCGGCGGCGACGCTCGTCGCGACCCTCACGCAGCGCGAGCGGGACGTGCTGCTCGCCGTCGCGCGCGGCGGGACCAACCAGGACGTCGCCGACGCGCTCGGCGTGGGCGAGGCGACCGTGAAGGCGCACGTGCACGCGCTGCTGCGCAAGCTGGCATGCACCACCCGCACGCAGCTCGTCGTCGTCGCGTACGAGTCCGGGCTGGTGACGGTCGGCGGCTGAGCCGCGCCCTCAGGCCGGGACCGACATCACGCGACGCGCGTCGTACCGCCAGAACGTGCGCTGCGTGCGGACCAGCACCCACAGCGCCGCCACGCACGCCAGCCCGCCGATCACGACCGCCCACCCCTCGCCCACCGCGGACGACATCGACCCGATCACGACGTCCCCGAGCCGCGGGCCACCCGCGACCACGACGATGAACACGCCCTGCAGCCGGCCGCGCATGTCGTCGGGAGTCGCGGTCTGCAGGATGGTCTGCCGGAAGATCGCGCTCACCTCGTCGGACGCGCCCGCCGCGACGAGCGTCAGGCACGCGATCGCGAGCGCACCCCACAGCACGTGCCCGGGACGGTCCCGCCCCACGACGACGAGCACCAGCCCGAACGCGACGACGGACGCACCCCACCCGGTGATCGCCCACGTGATCACGCGGCCCTGCCACCGCACGCGCGCCAACCCGCCCGACAGCAGCCCGGACGTCACCGCCCCCACCGCGAGCGCCGCGGTGAGGATGCCGGTCGTCGTCTCGCCGCCGCCCAGGTACCAGATGCCGACCGCGGGGAACACGACGCGCGGCATCGCCAGGACCATCGCGCACAGGTCCACCAGGAACGTCATCCGCACGTCCGGCTGCGTGCCCAGGTAACGCAGCCCGTCGACCACCGAGCCGATCCCCACCCGCTGGCGCCGGTTCTCCGACGGCTCCGGCAGCACCGGCGGCAGCCGGAGCACCGCCCCCAGCGCGAACGTGAACAGCACCGCGTCCACGGTGTACGCCAGCCCGTAGTCGACCGCCGCGAGCACCGCACCCAGCAACGGCCCCACCGTCAGAGCCACCTGGAAGCCGATGGTCTGCAACGCGTTCGCCGCCGGCATCAGCCGCGGCTCCAGCAGCCGCGGGATGATCGCCGACCGCGCCGGCGAGTTCACCGCGTTCGCACCCGACTGCACCGCCGTCAGCCCGTACAGCAGTCCCACGTGCTCGTTGCCCGCCCAGCCCTGCACCGCGAGCACCATGATCGCCACCCACGACACCACCGAGGCGACCAGCGCGACCTTGCGCCGGTCGTAGTGGTCGACGATCGCACCGCCGTACAGCCCGAACACGACCAGCGGCACCAGCGCGAACATCCCCAGCACGCCGACCGACAGCGTCGAGCCCGTGATCCCGTACACCTGCAGCCCGACCGCGACGACCGTCAGCTGCGTCCCCAGGTTCGCCACCGACAGGCCCAGCCACAGACGCCGGAAGTCGGGACTGATCCGCAGGGGCGTCGTGTCGACGACGAGAGACCTCACCAACTCACTCTAGGCACCGACCCACCACCCACGCGGACACCGCCATCGCGCGTGCCCGGCCTCGCGGGCGGGCCGGCTCGTGCGGCGGTCGGTGTCGCCGCGCGCGGGACCGGTGCGGTGGTTAGGGTCGGATGGTTCGCGCGGCGCTCGGTCGCGGCGGCGGTCTTCAGGAGGTGGTCGTGTGAGCGGGAGGATCGGCACGTTCGTCGTCGGCGTCGGCTTCGGGTACCTGCTGGCAACACGCAAGGGCCGCGACCTGCTGGGCAAGGCGGGCGAGAAGGCCGGCGAGGCGTGGCGCCACCCGAAGGTGCAGGGCGTCGTCAAGGACGTCGAGGAGCAGGCGCTCGACTTCGCGAAGCAGCAGGGCGTCGCGCTGAAGGACAAGGCGGTCGACGCGGCACGGTCCGCGACGGGCCGCTCGGCCGACGAGCCGTCGGTGGTCGTCGAGCCGGAGACGCCGTACAGCATCTAGCCGTCCAGCATCCAGCCGTCCGGCGGCCGGCCGCCGAGCGTCCGACGGGCGCTCAGCTGGTGACGCGCGCGAGCCCGTAGACGTCGGACGCGGTCCCGGCGCGGACGTCGTGCAGGTCGTCGTGGCCCAGCGCGGCCTGCAGGGCCGCGTCGACCGCGACGCACGCGACCGCGGGCCCGCCGTGCAGGAGCGAGACGGGCCAGGCCGAGCCGAGCATGAGCCGGCGTGGTCCGAACAGCTCGAGCGCGACGTCGACGACCTCGCGCACCTGGTCGGCGTACTCGCGGCCGGGCACGCCGCGCGGGAAGAGCCCGGACAGCTTCGCGACGACGCCGGGGTGCTGCGCGACGGGTGCGAGCAGCGCGCGCCAGTGCGCGAGGGCGTCCGGGTCGCCGAGCGGCGGGCGGCCGAGGTGGTCGACGACGAAGCGCAGGCCCGGGTGCCGCTCGACCACCGCGGGCAGCTGTGCCAGGCCGTCGGGCGTCGTCACGAGGCACTCGTAGGCGAGGCCCAGGGCGTCGACCACCGCGAGGCCGGCGTCGGTCTCGGGGCGTGCGAGCCAGGCCGCGCCCTCGTCGCGGTGCTGCATGGTGCGCACCCCGACGATGCGCGTGCCGGCGTCCGCCGCGATCACACCGGCTCGCTCGACCTCGCCCTCGACGAGCTCGGGCCGGTCGACCGGCGCCCGCACGACGAGCCCGGCGACGCGCGGCTCGTCGGCGGCGACGTCGGCCATGACCTCGACGTCGCGCGGGTCGTCGGCGGCCTGCACGAGCACCGCACGCACGTGCTCGCCACGGTCGCAGGCCTCGAGCTCGTGCTCGTCGTCGAGGTGCGCGGCCAGGTCCGGGTAGCCGAACGTGCCGACGAGCGGGCCCATGCTCGGCCGCAGCCACGGGTACCGGACCCGGGCGGGATCCCACACGTGGGCGTGCGTGTCGACGATCACGTGATCACCTGGTCCTGTCCGTGCGGCTCGGCGTGCTGCCACGCACCGGCGGACGCGGGGTATGCGAGGCCTCGTCGCCCCGTCACCGCCCCTGACCGGTGAACGACTGGCGTGATCCTGACATACCGGACGGCCGGAGGGTAGTGCCGCGACGGCGCCCGTCGAAGCGCTTGCGGGGGCCGGCCGGCCCCCGGCGTCACTCGTGCAGCGTCGCGCGCCCCACCAGCACCGAGCACGGCGCGTGGTGCACCACGGCCTGCGCGGTCGAGCCGAGCACCGCCCGGCGCAGCCCACCCAGGCCCCGCGTGCCCACGACCACCAGGTCCGGCTCGATCTTGTCGATCATCCCGAGGATCGTCGGGCGCACGTCGAACGTCACCGTCATGGGCACCGCGCCGACGAGCAGCGTGCGGACCTCGCCGGCACCCGCCTCGCGCAGCACGTGCGCCGCCGCGGTCATCGCGTCGCTCTCGTGTGCCTCGAGCGTGTCCACACCGAGCACCGTGACGTGCGTGCCGTGCAGCAGCGGCAGCGCCGCGAGCGTGCGCACCGCGTCGGTCGCGTCCGGCGAGCCGTCCGCGCAGACCAGCACGTGCCGCACCGGCTCCGTGCCGCGCGCCACGAGCACCGGGGTCAGCGGGCGGTGCGAGGACACGAGCCACTCGGCCGTGCTGCCCAGCCCTAGCCGCTTGAGCAGCCCGCGCCCGCGCGGCCCCACGACGACGAGGTCGGCATCGTCGTACCCGTCGAGGACCACGCGCGGGTCCGCCTCCGCGACCAGGTGCTCGACGTGGTTGCCCGGTAGCTCGCGCGGCGGCTCCGGGCTCCACGCGTGCGGCAGCGCGCGCTCACCCGGCGCCTCGTCGGAACGCGGCCGCGCCGTCACGGCGGTCACCCGCCACCCCGGCCACGGCTGCGCCGCGACCCAGCCCCACAACGTCGCCGACGCCTCACCCCGGTCGTCACCGACGACGAGCCATCCGGGTCCGGGAGCGGCACCCGCCCGTGTCGAGTCGGCCTGGGACTGCGTCACCCTCTGCTCGGTGGTCATGGCCCCCACGTCCTCGTCGAACAGCCGCGCACCGGCAGTCGTCGGGCTGACGGCTCGGGGCCGACGCGCGGTGCTGCTCACCTCCGGCATACCACGGTCACGGCCCGAGCGCGTGGGTCCTTGATCCCGTTCGTCGGACCGCGTCCTGGCGCGGGGCCGACGACGACCGCCGGGACCTTCTGCGGCACTCGTCGACAGCCGCGCTCGTTAGCGTGGGGGACGACGAACCACGCCCCGCCCTGGAGGACCCGTGCCCGCCCCGCACCCCCACGAGCTGCAGACGCAGGTCGAGACCCGGCTGCGCGACCTGGCGGGCCGCACCGGGGTCACCGTCGACGCGGGCGAGGTGTTCGCCCGCCTGCGCGAGGTGGGCGACGAGTTCCAGCGGCTGCAGATGTACTACCAGTTCGGGATCGACGAGGTCTCGACGAAGATCGCGATCCTGCGTGACGAGTTCGCGACGATGTACGACTACAACCCGATCGAGCACGTCCGCTCGCGTCTGAAGTCCCCGGACAGCCTGCTCAGCAAGGCGCTGCGGCAGGGTGTGGACCTCACGGTCCCCGCGATCCGGGCGAGCATCCGGGACATCGCCGGCATCCGGATCACCTGCTCGTTCGTCTCCGACGTCTACTGGATCGCGCAGATGCTCAGCGCGCAGCCCGACCTCACCGTGCTCACGACGAAGGACTACATCGCCAACCCGAAGCCGAACGGGTACCGCTCGCTGCACCTCATCGTCCAGGTGCCGGTGTTCCTGTCCCGGCACACCGAGCACATCCCCGTCGAGCTGCAGATCCGCACGATCGCCATGGACTTCTGGGCGAGCATGGAGCACAAGCTCCGCTACAAGTACTCCGCGGACATGCCGGCCCACCTGCGCGCCGAGATCGACGACGCGGCCCGGGTGGCCGCCGACCTCGACGCACGCATGAGCCGCCTGCGCGACGAGGTCCGCCCGAACCCGACCGACGACCTCACCGACGGCGCACCCGGCGCGCCGGGCGACGCCGGCACGGCCGGGCACCTCGGCACCTACCTGGTCTGAGCCCCCGCCCCGACGTACCGGGCGAGGTGCTCGCCCGTCAGCGTCGAGGCGTCCGCGACGAGCGCGGCGGGCGTGCCCTCGAACACCACGCGACCACCGTCGTGGCCCGCGCCCGGGCCGAGGTCGATGATCCAGTCCGCGTGCGCCATGACCGCCTGGTGGTGCTCGATCACGACCACCGACTTGCCCGAGTCGACCAGCCGGTCCAGCAGCGCGAGCAGCTGCTCGACGTCCGCGAGGTGCAGCCCCGACGTGGGCTCGTCGAGCACGTAGACGCCCCCGTCGGTGCCCATGTGCGTCGCGAGCTTGAGGCGCTGACGCTCGCCGCCGGACAGGGTCGTCAGCGGCTGTCCCAGGCTCAGGTAGCCGAGCCCGACGTCGACGAGCCGGTCGAGGATCTTGTGCGCGGCGGGGGTGCGCGCGTCGCCCGCGGCGAAGAACTCCTCGGCCTCCGCGACCGGCATGTCGAGCACGTCGGCGATGTTCCGCCCGCCGAGGGTGTACTCGAGCACCGCGGCCTGGAACCGCCGCCCCTCGCACTCCTCGCACGGCGTGGTGACGCCGCCCATCATCGCGAGGTCCGTGTAGATCACGCCCGCGCCGTTGCACGCGGGGCACGCACCCTCGGAGTTCGCGCTGAACAGCGCGGGCTTGACCCCGTTGGCCTTCGCGAACGCCTTGCGGATCGACTCGAGCAGCCCCGTGTACGTCGCGGGGTTGCTGCGGCGCGAGCCGCGGATCGCCGACTGGTCGATCTCCACGACGTCGTCCCGCCGGCCGAGCGAGCCGTGGATGAGCGAGCTCTTGCCGGACCCGGCCACGCCCGTGACCACGACGAGCACGCCGAGCGGGACGTCCACGTCCACGTCCTGCAGGTTGTGCGTGCTCGCACCACGGATCTCGATCGCGCCCGTCGACGTGCGGACCTCGTCCTTGAGGCGCGCACGGTCGTCGAGGTGCCGCCCGGTGAGCGTCCCGGACCTGCGCAGCGCCTCGACCGTGCCCTCGAAGCACACCTGCCCGCCCGCCGAGCCGGCGCGCGGGCCCAGGTCGACCACGTGGTCCGCGATCTCGATCGACTCCGGCTTGTGCTCCACGACGAGCACGGTGTTGCCCTTGTCCCGCAGCTGGAGCAGGAGGTCGTTCATGCGCTGCACGTCGTGCGGGTGCAGGCCGATCGTCGGCTCGTCGAACACGTACGTCACGTCGGTGAGCGACGAGCCGAGGTGCCGGATCATCTTGGTGCGCTGCGCCTCGCCGCCGGACAACGTGCCCGCCGGCCGGTCGAGGCTGAGGTACCCGAGGCCGATGTCGACGAACGAGTCGAGCGTCTCGGTCAGCGACGTCAGCAGCGGTGCGAGGGACGGCTCGTCGATGCCGCGCACCCACTGCGCCAGGTCGCTGATCTGCATCGCGCACGCGTCGGCGATCGAGACGCCCCCGATGGTCGACGAGCGCGCGGTCTCGTTGAGCCGGGTGCCGTGGCACTCGGGGCACGTGGTGAACGTGACCGCACGGTCGACGAACGCGCGGATGTGCGGCTGCATCGCCTCGCGGTCCTTGGACAGGAACGACTTCTGGATGCGCGGGACCAGGCCCTCGTACGTGACGTTGATGCCCTCGACCTTGATCCGCACCGGCTCCTTGTAGAGCAGGTCGTCGAGCTCCTTCTTGCTGTACTCCCCGAGCGGCTTGTCGGGGTCGAAGAACCCGGACTCGCGGAAGATCCGGCCGTACCAGCCGTCCATCGTGTAGTTCGGGATCGTGAGGGCGCCCTCGTTGAGCGTCCTGCTCGCGTCGAACAGCGCCGTGAGGTCGAAGTCCGTGACCGAGCCCATCCCCTCGCAGCGCGGGCACATGCCGCCGAGCTGCGTGAACGAGCGCCGCTCGGTCTTCGCCCCGTGCGCGCCCTCGACCGTGACGGCACCGCCGCCGCGCACGGTCGGGATGTTGAACGCGAACGCCTGCGACGAGCCGATGTACGGCTGCCCGAGACGCGAGAACAGGATGCGCAGCTTCGCGTTGACGTCCGTCGCGGTGCCGACCGTCGAGCGCGAGTTCGCGCCCATGCGCTCCTGGTCGACGATGATCGCCGTGGTCAGCCCTTCCAGGACGTCCACGTCCGGGCGCGGCAGGTTCGGCATGAAGCCCTGCACGAACGCCGGGTAGGTCTCGTTGATCATGCGCTGCGACTCGGCCGCGATCGTGCCGAACACGAGCGAGCTCTTGCCCGAGCCGGACACGCCCGTGAACACCGTGAGCCGCCGCTTGGGCAGGTCGACGTCCACGTCCTTGAGGTTGTTCTCGCGCGCGCCGCGCACGCGGATGAGGTCGTGGCTGTCCGCCGCGTGGCGAGTCGCGTCGTCGGTGACGCCGTCCCGGGTGCTCGTCATGCGGTCACGCTAACGGGCGCGTCCCACACTCCTCGAGCGCGCGTCACAGGTACCAGTCGGGACCCATCGCCTCGTCGTGCCCCCGGTACTCGAACGACCGGACGGTCAGCGTCCCGCGCTCCGCGACCAGCCCGACCATGCGGCCCGTGAACCCGCCCGCGACCTCGGTGGACAGGTACCGTCCGTCGAGCCGGCCCAGCTCGCGGCGGCCCTGCGCGTCCTCGACCGCCGCGACGATCTCGTCCGGCCCACGCCGGATGTCGAACCGCCCCTTCGGGGACGGGCGCACCGCGACCTCCAGCAGCGCGTCGTCGTCGACCTGCGCCTCGCCGAGCACCGACGTGAGCGTGCCCACGCGTGCGACCGCGCGCACCCGCGAACCCTCGACCTCGAGCGTCACCGCGTGCTGCGGGTCCATCCGCACCTCGAGCCCGCCGACGACGCCGGGCCCCGCCTCGACACGGGCGTGCGCGACCACCGTCTCGTGCTCCTGCCGCCGCCCGACGAACGTGCGCCCCGCCGGCTGCGCCGACAGCTCCCACGCCTCGCCCGCGCGTCGCAGCACCTCGTCGGGGAACACGTGCGCCCCCACCCACGAGTCCGCGGGACCGTGCTCGCGCAGCGGCGCGACCTCGTCGGGCTCGATGGGCTCCCCCACGACCGGCCACCCGTCGACCCACGTCACCTCGACCGCGAACGTCTCGCGGCCCCGCACGTGGAACGCCGGGAAGTAGCCGCGCGGCCGCACCCCGAGGAACACCATCGCCCACGAGCCGTCCGGCCGCTGGACCAGGTCCGCGTGCCCGGTGCTGCGCACCACACCACCCGTGCTGCGCGCCGTCAGGACCGGGTTGCCGGGGTACGGCTCCCACGGGCCGGACGGCGAGGGGCCGCGCGCGATCGTCTCCATGTGCCCCGCGGCGGTGCCGCCCTCCGCGGCCATCAGGTACCACCGGCCGTCCACCCGGTACAGGTGCGGGCCCTCGACGTGCTCGCCGCCCGTGCCCTCCCACACCAGGCGCGGCTCGGTCAGCAGCTCGCCCGTCGCCGGGTCCAGCACCGCCTGGCGCAGGCCCTGGTCGCACCACGTGAAGTAGCACGTGCCGTCCTCGTCCCAGGCCAGGTCCGGGTCGATGCCGCCCGCACCCTCGATGCGGACCGGCGCGCTCCACGGCCCCGCGGGATCGTCCGCCGTGACCAGCAGGTGGCCCGGACCGTCCGAGACGTTCGTCGTGACCATCCAGAACCGGCCGTCGTGGTGCCGCAGCGTCGGGGCGTAGATGCCGCCCGACGGGTTCGCGTCCGCGACCTTCAGCTGTTCCGCGGTGTGCAGCGCGTGGCCGACCGGCGTCCAGGTCAGCAGGTCGTCGGAGGTGAAGATCGGCACCCCCGGCGCGTACTCGAAGCTCGAGCACGCGAGGTAGTAGGTGTCCCCCACCCGGCACACGGAGGGGTCGGGGTGGAAGCCCGGGATCACGGGACGCGACGGCAGCGGCACGGCGACCACCCTGCCACGGCAGCACGCGGACGTGGGTGGAGAAACGCTCACCTGGCAAGCGTTTCTCCACCCACTAACCTGGCCACGGGCGCGTGCGGGCCCCGGGGGCCCTCGTCGTGAACGAGCACGAGGTCGCGACAATCCTGGGCCGCGCGCTCGACTCCCCCGCCGCGGCAGGTCACGGGCTGCGCGAGACGTCCGCGCACGCGACGCGCGTCGCGGCATACTCGGTCGCCCGCCTCGGCGCGCAGCCGTCCTACCCCGGACCGGCCGACCCGCTACCCTGAGCCCACCGGAGACCGTCATGGACCTCGACGCGCAGCGCCGCCACATCCTCACGGGCGCGATGTACGACGACCTCACCCCCGAGCTCGTCGCCGCCCGTGAGCGGGCCGTGCTCGGCACCGACCGGTACAACGCCGCGTTCGGCCGCCCGCCGCACGAGCGCCTCGCGCTGCTGCGTGCGCTGCTCGGCTCGGCCGGCGAGGGTGCGCACCTCGAACCCACGTTCCGGTGCGAGTTCGGGTTCAACATCCGCGTCGGCCGGAACTTCTACGCGAACTTCGACTGCGTGATGCTCGACGGCGGCGGCATCACCATCGGCGACGACGTGCTGCTCGGCCCGCGCGTCGGCATCTTCACCTCCAACCACGCGCTCGACCCCGCCGAGCGCGCCGCGGGCGCCTGCTACGCGCGGCCCGTCACCATCGGCTCACGCGTGTGGGTCGGTGGGCACGTCACCATCAACCCGGGCGTGACCATCGGCGACGGCGCCGTGATCGGCTCGGGCAGCGTCGTCACCCGCGACGTCCCGCCGAGCACGGTCGCGGCCGGTGTCCCGGCCCGCGTCCTGCGCGCGATCACCGACGCCGACCGCACGGGCTACACCCCCACCCACCTCTGACCCAGGACGACGGGTGGAGAAGGTCGCGCCACGTCAGAGGTCCTCCGCCCGACGTGGCGCCGGCGCAAGCCGTGGAGACGGGCGCGACGCCCGTCCCCGGTCGCTACCGTTCGGGTGGGCGGCGTGGTGACGACGCCGGCGGTCGAGGGGGACGACGCACGTGAACCGAGCAGGACGAGCCGACGTGGACCGGCGGAGCATCGAGGACGGCGTCGAGCGACCGGCACGTCCGGGCGCTCAGGAACGGCGCGCGGTGCGAGGCGCCGTGGTCACGGCCGTGACCGGCGCGGCGCTGCTCGTGCTGCTGCCGCCGGCCGGGGCGCTGATCTCCCTGGTCGCTCTCGGCTACTGCGTCGGGCTGCTCGTCAGGAACCCGGCACTGCGAGGCAACCCGTGGCTGGGCGTCGCGACCGTCGTCGCCGCGTTGGCGGTGGCAGCGTCGGTGTACTGGTTCGTGTTCGCTCGCGGCACCCACACCGAGACCGTGCTGCACGACCCGGTGCCGTCTCCGGCGCCGTAGCGGGTCAGCTCGCCTCGGACCTGCCGTGGCGCCAGTAGCCCATGAACGCGACGGCCTTGCGGTCGATGCCGCGCTCGGTGACGAGGTGGCGGCGCAGGCCGCGAATGACCGCGGACTCACCGGCGAGCCACGCGTAGACGGGCGAGTCCTGACGCATCGGAGCGCCGGTCGCGGGGTCGACGGGCACCTCCCACAGCATGTCGTCGGTGTCGTACGCCCACGGCACGTCGTCGAGGTCGCCCGACGAGCCGCGGGGCAGCACGCGCGCGGCGGCCTCGCGGACCGCGGGGTCGAGCAGCGCGCCGTGCGGCGCGCCGTCACGCCCGAGCCAGTGGATGGTGACGCCGGCGGGGGCGTCGATCGACATCCGGTCGGCGGACAGCGGCATCTCGATCAGGGCCTCGCCGCGGGCGTCGCGGGGCAGGCGCTCGAGGATGTTCGCGATGGCGGGCAGAGCGGTCTCGTCGCCCGCGATGAGGAACGCCTCGGTGTGCAGGGGCGGGACGAAGTCGACGCCGCCGTGCGGGCCGGTCGCGTCCGCGTTGGGACCGAGCACGACGAGCTCGTCGCCGACCTGTGCGCTGGTGGCCCAGCGGGACGCGGGGCCGGCGTCGCCGTGCAGGACGATGTCGACGTCGAGCTCGCGCACGTCCTGGCGGACGCCACGCGCGGTGTAGGTGCGGATGGGGTGCCGCCGGTCGTCGGGCAGCGCGCGCCAGCGGCCGTACCAGTCGCCGCTCTGCGTGAGGTCGAGCAGGCCCTCGTAGCCGCAGTCGAGCGGCAGGAAGAACTTGATGCGCTGGTCGAAGCCGTTGTCGGCGAACCTGTCGAGGTCCTCGCCGGTGAACGTCACGCGCAGCAGGCTGGGGCAGACGCGCTCCAGCGCCCGGACCTGGACGTGGAACGTGCGGAACGGGGCGGGCGCCTCGGTCTGGGTCACGGTCTGGGTCACGGTCACGCGGCCACTGTAGGCAGGCAAGCCTTACCAAACAAGACGATGTCCGTCACACGTCCGCCGCAGGTCACCCGACGGTCGTGCCGAACGCGAGTCCGAGCAGGTACGTCACGGCCGCGGCACCCCACCCGATCGCAAGCTGGCGCAGCGCGCGCCGCGCGGGCGACGTGCCGGACAGCAGCCCGACCACCGCGCCCGTGACGAGCAGCGCGATCCCGACGAGCCCCGCGGACCACGCGACCGCGTGCCACCCCTCGGCACCCAGCAGGTACGGCACCACGGGCACCGCGGCGCCCGACGCGAAGAAGCAGAAGCTCGCGAGCGCGGCACCGACCGCGGTGCCGACGGTCTCGTGCTCGTCGACCTCGGGCGCACCCGCCGTCGCGTCCTCGGGCCCGGCGGCACCCTCGGGACCATCCGGGTCGACCGGCACGACGAGCGCGGCGCCCGACGCCTCGAGCGAACCGAGCACCTGCCGTGCGTGGGCGTCGGCGTCCTGCGGGGCCATGCCGCGTGCGCGGTAGACGAGCGCGAGCTCGTTGGCGTCGACGTCGAGGTGCGGCAGCGCCGCCCGCGCGTGCGGGCCGGGCCGCGACGCCTCCAACAGCTCGCGCTGCGAGCGCACCGAGACGTACTCGCCCGCCCCCATCGACAGCGCACCGGACAGCAGCCCGGCGAGTCCGGACAGCAGCACGGTCTGCTGCGAGACACCCGACGCGCCGATGCCCATGACGAGCGCGAGGTTCGACACCAGCCCGTCGTTCGCGCCGAACACCGCGGCGCGGAACGTGCCGGACATGCGGTTGCGCCCCCGCATCGCGAGCCCGCGCACGACCTCCTCGTGGATGCGCTCGTCGGCGGCCATCTGCGCGGTCGCGTCCGCGTCGTCGTCGTACGACGAGCGCGCCTCCGCCCGCTGCGCGAGCGCCAGGACGAACACGGACCCGAACCGGCGCGCCAGCCAGCCGAGCACGCGCGTACGCCAGTCGCCGCGCAGCGGCTTGCCGACCTCGTCACCCAGCAGGTCGAGCCAGTGCTGCTCGTGGCGGCGCTCGGCCTCGGCGAGCGCGAGCAGGATCTCGCGCTCCTCGCCGGTGCGGCGGGACGCCAGGTCGCGGTACGCCGCGGCCTCGGCGCGCTCGTCCGCGAGGTACTGGCGCCACCTGCGGACCTGGGCACGGGTGGGGGCAGTCGGGGAGGTCACGGCCTCCATGGTGGCAGGCGGGATACGGACATCACGGACTCGGGGCCGAGTTCGCAGAGCCGAATCCGCAGGTCCGGGCAGCCGCCCCGACGCCTGCTCCGGTCAGGACTCCCAGGGCGGGGTCTCGTCGAGCTTCGCGTAGTACTTGGCCAGGTGGCTCTTGATGCGGTCGACGTCCGTGGCGGGGACGTCCACGCCGCCGCGTGATCCCTGCATCACGGCCGCCGCTGCGAACACGCCACGCGGCACCGCCGTGAGCCGTCCGTCCACGACGTCCGCGATGAGCAGCTTGTAGGCGGTGAAGTTCTGCTTCGAGTCCGCGTCGTACCAGACGTGCGCGTCGCGGTACCGCTCGTTCGGCCCGTCCTGGGCCTTCGCCCACTCCCGCACCCGCTTCTCGGCGGCCGCGCCGTCCCACTCACGGTCGCGGTCGGCCAGGGGAAGATCCCCGAACGCGGTGACAGCCATCGCACCTCCCGGCAGGTCGCGGTCGTCGCCCGACGACCGGCCCTCCCTCGACGCTCGCACCGGCTCGCGGATCGCGCATCCGGACGTTCAGGCCCAGTGCGGCACCGGGAGCGTGACGGCCTGGCCGGTCTCGGCGGCCTCGCCGATCGCCAGGCCGAGCCGGTGGTCGTGGATGCCGTCCGCGAGCGGGTAGGGCTGCGGGCCGTCGTCGTGCAGCCACGACGCGCACGCCGCGAGCAGGTGGGCGACCGCCAGCTCGTCGTCGGCGAACCGTGTCCCGACGAACGGGTTCCGGTACAGCACGCGCTCCCCCAGGCTCAGGTGCGTGAGGTCGAAGCCGTCGAGGTCCTGCTCGACGCCGCTCGTACGCCGGTCGATGCGGCTGGTCAGGACGGTCCGGTCGCCGCCCCACCACGTGACGGCGTCGTCGACGACCTCCCCGTGCGAGCCGCGCACGACCACCCGGTTGGTGCGCAGCGGGTTGTGCCACTGGTTGTCGGTGAAGTCGTACAGGCCGCTGCGCCCACCGCCCAGGTCGAGCGTCGCGAGCACGGTGCCCGCGGGCGTCGGCTGCGTGGCGTCGGTCCAGCCGTCGCGCGCGACCGGGTCCAGCAGGGGCGCGGTGAAGCGCTGCGCCCGCACCGTCGCGGGTCCGCGGCCCACGCCCAGCAGGAACCGGATCAGGCCGACCGCGTGGTACAGGTGCGTGGACGAGACCTGCACGCTCGTCGGCTCGCCGATCAGCCCGGCCTCGACGACCGCGCGCCGCGCCTGGTGCGCGGGCATGAACGGGCTGTGCTCGGCGACCTGCACCAGCCCCGACGCCCCGACGTCCGCCCACAGGCTCTCGAGCCCGGCGACGTCGGGTGCGGGCGGCGTCTCGGCCAGCACCGGGACGCCGGCGGCGACGAGCTCGCGGGTCACCTCGGGCGTCACGGGCCAGGGCACGGACACGACGACGAGCTCGGGCCGGTCGGGCGCCGCGAGCAGGTCCGCCACTGTGCGCACCGTCGGCACGCCCCACTCCCGCTCGACCTGCGCACCACGCTCCGCCGACCGCGTCACCACCCCCGTGACGGCGAACCGCTCCGGCAGCGCGCGCGCCGCCCGCGCGAAGAACTGGGCACGCCAGCCGCTCCCGACGATCCCGAACCGCAGCGCCGCCATGCGTCCTCCTGAAGGTCGTGGCCCACCGGTACGAACGCACCGAACCCTACGAACCCCCACCGACAGGGGCACGACGAGCGGCGCGGCGCGGTGCGCGCGCCCGGCGTGCGGTGGCACGCTGACGTCCGCGTCGGCGCCGGTGCCGACCGCCGCCGACCAGGAGCCGCCCAGGAGGTCACGTGGACGTCGTCGTCGCGCTGTTCCGGTTCTTCGTCGTGTACCTCGCGCTCATGGGGACGCGCGACATCTGGCTGCACGGTGAGCTCGACGGCCTGCTGTACTTCACCAACCAGTCCGGCTTCCTGCTGGCCGTCGTGATGACGTGGGCGGGGATCTCGTCGCTGCGCGGCGCGCCGCAGCCGCCGGGGTGGCTCAAGGGCGGCGTGACGCTCTTCCTGGCGATCACCGGCCTCGTCGCGACGTTCGTGCTGGAGCCCGAGGCGGCAGGCGCGCCGGCGCTCACGCTCGGGCTCACCGCCGGGCAGATCGAGCACCAGCTCAACCCCGACCCGCACCGCCGCATGCGTTGGCGGTACGCGTGGTGGTGGCTGACGTACCTGGTCGCGTACGTCGTGGTCACGACCGTGCGCGGCACCGTGTGGGACCTCGGCTACCCGTACGGCTTCATCGACCTCGGCGAGCTCGGGTGGGGCGGCCTGCTGCTCAACGTGCTCGTGTACGGCGTGGGCTTCGCGGCGCTGGGGCTCGTCATCATCCTGCTCGACCGCCGCCTGCCGAAGCGCGCGCTCGTCGGCTCCCCGGTCACGACACGCACCTGACCCCACGCGGACCGGTACGAACCGTTTGCGGGGCGGGACGCCCAGACACCTCCCAGCCGAGTCGCGTACCGTTCGTGGGTCGTCGCCGTTGCGGCGGCTCCCCGACCCCCGGAGCTCACCGTGCGCCGCACGCCCCACCGCCGCCTGGCCGCCGCCGCGATCGCGGCGTCGCTCGCCCTCACGCTCGCCGCGTGCAGCGACGACGACAACGGACCGGACGCCACGCCCACCGCGACGACCACCGCGGACACCGACGCGACCGCTGCGCCGACCGCCCCCGCGACCGCCTCCGCCGAGGACGTCGCCGCGCTCGAGAAGGTCGAGGTCGAGGGCGAGCCCGGCAGCGAGCCCACCATCACCCTGCCCAGCACGCCGTTCTCCGTCTCGGCGGCCGTCGCACGCGTCGCGACACCCGGCGACGGCGAGGCGATCGCGGCGGGCGACACGCTCGAGATCCAGCTGACCGCCGTGAACGGCGAGGACGGCGAGAAGCTCGGCAGCACCTACCAGGACAAGGCCACGGGCACGTGGAGCGTCGCCGAGGACGGCAGCGGCATCCCCGCGCTCGACGAGGTGCTGGTCGGCGAGAAGCTCGGCGCGCAGGTCGTGTTCGCGCTCGTCTCGGGCGACGTGACGCAGGTGTACGTGCTCGAGCCGGTGCAGAAGATCGGCTCGCGCGCGCAGGGCGAGGCCGTCGCACCGGTCGAGGGCCTGCCGACCGTCGAGCTCGCGGACGACGGCGCCCCGACGCTCACTGCCGCGACCGCCGACGCCCCGACCGAGCTCGTCGTGCAGCCCCTCATCAAGGGCACCGGCAAGGAGGTCGAGGAGGGCGACAACATCCTCGTCCAGTACCACGGCGCGCTCTGGGACGGCACGGTCTTCGATTCCAGCTGGGCCAACGGCCAGCCGTTCCCCGTCTCCTCGATCGGCAACGCGCAGGTCATCGACGGCTGGAACCAGGGCCTCGTCGGCACGCACGTCGGCGACCAGGTGCTGCTCGTCGTCCCGCCGGACCTCGGCTACGGGGACAAGGAGAACGGCAAGATCCCCGCGAACTCGACGCTGGTGTTCGTCGTCGACGTCCTGTGGGCCTCCTGACCGACCGCCGCACTCCGTACGCACGCACCCCCGGCGCCCAGGGACCGACGTCCTGACGGCACCGGGGGTGCGTCGTTATCGTGGGCCCAGGTCGCCGACGATCACCGTGGGAACCGCCCTCGCACCCGCCTGGCGGCCGGGGAGACGAGCATGGACCAGGCAACGACGCCCAGGATCCGCACCGTGGCCCTGGTGGGAGCCTCGGGCGCGGGCAAGACGACCCTCACCGAGGCGCTCCTGCACCGCGCCGGCGTGATCCCGAGGCCCGGGAGGGTCGAGGACGGCTCGACGGTCAGCGACCACGAGCCCGAGGAGATCGCGCGCGGCATCTCCCTGACGCTGTCCTCGCTGCCGTTCACGTGGACCACGCCGGACGGCGCGCTGCACGACGTGACGCTGCTCGACACCCCCGGCTCGGCGGACTTCGTGGGCGCGGTGGACGCGGCGCTCGCGGTCGCGGACCTCGCGCTCGTCGTCGTCTCCGCGGTCGACGGCGTGCAGCCGGGGACGCACGTCGCCTGGCGGCTCGCCGAGGCCGCGGGCGTGCCGCGCATGGTCGTCGTGACCAAGGAGGACAAGGCGCGCGCGGACTTCCACCACGTGCTGGAGGACCTGCGCGCGGCGTTCGGTGACGGCTTCGTGCCCGTCGAGCTGCCGCTCGGCGAGGAGCAGGCGTTCCACGGCGTCGCGGACGTGCTCGCGCAGGAGGGGCTCGAGTACACGCCCGACGGCCGGCACTCGACGGGTCCCGTCCCGGACGACGTGGCCGACGAGGAGCACCGCCTGCACGACGAGGTCACCGAGGAGATCGTGTCGCACGACGACGACGCGCTCGAGCGATACCTCAGCGGCGAGGAGCCGTCGGCCGACGAGCTCGAGCGCACGCTCGCGCACGAGGTGCGCGACGGCGAGGCGTTCCCCGTGCTCGTCGTCTCGGGCGTCACGCAGGTGGGCGTCGACCGGCTCGCTGACCTGCTGTGCGAGCTCGGACCCGCACCCAGCGACCGGCCCGCGCACGTGCTCGCGGGCGACACGCCCGTCGAGGTTCAGGTCGACCCGGTCGGCCCGGTGCTCGTGCACGCGTTCCGCACGGTCGCCGACCCGTTCGTCGGGCAGGTCACGCTGCTGCGCGTGCTGTCCGGCACGCTGCGCGCGGGCGACCGGCTCGTCAACACCACGACCCGCACCGAGGAGCGCGTCCCCGGGGTGTTCCGCCTGCGCGGCAAGGAGCACCTGCCCGTCGAGGAGGCGCAGGCGGGCCACGTGGTCGCGGTGGCGAAGCTCACCGGGACGCCCAGCGGCTCGCTGCTGGCCGACCGCAACGGACCGGGCGCCGCGATGTCGGCGCCCGCGGTGCGTCCGCGGCAGGGGGTGTACGGGCTCGTGCTCGAGCCCGTGACCCAGTCCGACGACGACCGCCTGTCCGCCGCGCTGACCCGGCTCGTGGCGGAGGACCCGACGCTCCTCGTCGACCGCTCGTCGGACCGCACGGTGCTGCGCGGGCTCGGCGACACGCACCTCGCCGTCGCGCTCGAGCGTCTGGCGCGCGTGTTCGGCGTGCACGTGTCGACGTCGCCCGTGCCCGTGGCGTACCGGGAGACGATCCGCCGCCCGGTCGAGGCCGAGGGCAAGATCAAGAAGCAGTCCGGCGGGCACGGGCAGTTCGCCGTCGCGCACCTGCGGGTCTCCCCCGCGCCGCACGGTGCCGGCCTCGAGTTCGTCGACTCGGTGGTCGGCGGGGCGATCCCGCGCAACTACCTCCCGGCGGTGGAGCGCGGGGTGGTCGAGGCGATGGCGCACGGCGGTCCGCACGGCTACCCCGTGGTGGACCTGCGCGTCGAGGTGTACGACGGCAAGGCGCACTCGGTGGACTCGTCCGACATGGCGTTCCGCACGGCCGCCGCGAACGGCCTGCGCGACGCGCTCGCCGCCGCGGGCACGGTGGTCCTCGAGCCGATCGACCACGTCAGCGTGACCGTCCCGCCGTCGGTGCAGGGCGACGTCATGGGCGACCTGTCCGGCCGGCGCGGCCGCATCACGACCACGACGACGCTCGACGACGGGCGCGTGGTGATCGAGGCGGACGTGCCGCAGTCCGAGCTCACGCGGTACGTGCTCGACCTGCGCTCTCTGACCGGCGGCCGTGCCGAGCTCACCGTCGCGCCCGGGACGTACGAGGTCTGCCCGGACCACCTGGTCACGGCCTGACGCGGGCGGGGTGCGGCGAACCGCCCCGGGGCGGTGCAGGCGGCCGCTGGTACGTTCGGGCGAACCCGGCGGGCACGAAGTGCACGAACCGTGCGATCAGGGCAGCGTGGTGCACCAGTTGCCACGCGAAACGGTTGCAAGGAGGCACCCATGCCGCAGCAGCAGCACCACCAGGACGATCACACCGAGACGCTCCTCACCCCCGCCGAGGTGGCGTCCTACTTCCGGGTGGACCCGAAGACGGTGACGCGGTGGGCGCGCGCCGGCAAGCTCTCCGCGGTGCGCACGCTCGGCGGGCACCGGCGCTACCGCGAGGCCGAGGTGCTGGCGCTCCGCGAACCACCCACGCAGGCCTCGTCCGACGAGTAGCCCGCACCCGTCACCGGGTGCGAGCCGGGTCGCGGCGCACGCTGCGCACGCCACGACCCGGCTCGGTGCGCGTCACTCGGAGGCGATCGCCTCGAGCGCGCGCATGCGGGCCGCGCGCGTCGCGGGCCACAGCGCCGCGACGACCCCCACGACCACGGCCAGCACGACCATCGTCACGAGCCCGCCCCACGGGACGACGAGCTGGTCGAGCCCGTCCTCCGCGTAGACCGTGGGCAGCGCGGCCGCGAGCCCGACGCCGACGACGAGGCCGACGACCGTCCCGAACACCGCGGTGAGCACCGACTCCACGGTCACCGTCCCCGCGAGCTGCAGCCGCCCGAGCCCCACGGCCCGCAGCAGCCCGATCTCCCGGGTCCGCTCGATGACCGACAGCGCGAGCGTGTTCACGATGCCCAGCACCGCGATGACGAGCGACAGGCCCAGCAGCGCGTACAGGATCACCAGCAGCTGGTCGACCTGCGCGGCCATCTGGTCCACGAACTCGTCGCGGTCTTGCACGGACACCACGACGTACGGCGCGACCGCGTCGGTCACCGCGGCACGCAGCGCGTCCGGCGAGACGCCGGCCGCCGCGTCCACGAACACCGTGTCGATCTGCTGCGCCTCGCCGGGCGCGAGCTCGTCGAGCACGGCCGGCGTGACGACCACCGACGAGCCGACGACCTGGCTGGAGAACAGCGCACCGACCCGCAGGTCCCGCGACCCGGCGGCCGTGCTCACCGTGACGGTGTCGCCCACCGACCAGCCGTCGCCCGCGAAGTCCGTGTTCAGCAGCGCGGTGTCGTCCGCGAGCGCCGCGGTGTCACCCGCGGCCACGTCGACCTTGAGCGTCGAGCCGAGCACGCCCTCCCCGAGCGCGACCACGCCGCCCGCGTCCTGCGGCGTCGGCGTGACACCCGGGCCCGGCGAGACACCGGCGAGGGTGAACGCGACGACGGCCGTGCGCCCCACCTCGGGCAGGTCCGCGACGTCGTCGGCGGCGCCCTCGGGGATCACGAACGTCGCCGAGCGCAGCACGAGGTCCGCGTCCGTGGAGCTCTCGACGACGCTCGCGAGCGACGCCTGCGCGGACGCGGCGATCACCGACACGGCACCCACGAGCGCCATGCCGATCGTCAGCGCACCGGCCGTGTTCGCGGTGCGGCGCGGGTTGCGCACCACGTTGCCGCGGGCGAGCCGCCCCACGGGCCGCAGCAGCGCGACGAACGGCGCGGCGAGGACCCGCATCGACGCGCGGGCGAGCGTCGGGGACGCCACCAGCACGCCGACGAGGACGAGCGCCGCACCCGTGCCGAGCAGCGCGTCGGCCGCCTCCGACGCGGGCCGCAGCACCGCGGCGACGACCGCCGCGGCACCCGCGGCGACGACCGCCGTACCGAGCACGGCGCGCAGGCGCAGCGAGCGCTCGTGCACCGTGATGTCGCCACGCATCGCCTCGACGGGCGCGACGAGCGCAGCCGTGCGGGCCGGGAACGCCGACGCGACCGCGGACACCACGGTGCCGAGCACCAGGCAGCCCACCACGTTCGACGTGGACAGCGGGATGTCCGCCGTGAGGTCCATGCCCATCTGCGCGAACACCACGCGCAGCGCCGAGACCAGACCCAGCCCGCCGAGCACACCGAGCGCCGCCCCGACGAGGCCGACGATCGCGGCCTGCCCGACGACCACCGTGAACACCTGACCGGGCGACGCACCCACGGCACGCAGCAGCGCGAACTCGCGCACCCGCTGGCGCACCGACATCGCGAACGTGTTGGCGATGATGAACGCGCCGACGAACAGCGCGATCACCGCGAAGATCAGCAGGAACGTCGTGACGAAGCCGAGCATCTCGTCGATGTCCGACTGCAGCGCGTCGCGCAGCTCGGTGCCCGTCACGACCCGCGCGTCGTCGCCGCCCGCGAGCGTGGGCAGCGCGTCCGCGACGGCGGCGGTGAGCGCCGCCTCGTCGTACCCGGGCTCGGCGTGCAGCGCGATCTGCGCGACCGTGCCGTCCGGCGCGTACGCGGCCTCCGCGGTCGCCGGGTCGAGCAGCACGATCGTCGCGCCCGCCATGGGACCGCCCAGGTCCACCTGGCCGACGACCGTCACCTCGCGCACCCCGCCGTCGATCACGACGCGCGTCGTGTCACCGATCGCCAGACCCGACGACTCGAGCGTCGCCGACTCGAGCGCGACCTCGTCGGCCCCCTGCGGCACCGCACCCGCGACCAGGTCGAGGTACGGGTCGCGGTCGTCGAACGCGACGCCGAACGACGGAGCCTGCGTGGACTGCACGGCCGTACCGTCCGCACCGACCAGCACGATCGAGCCCGCGACGTCCGGCAGCGCATAGCGCACCCCGTCGACCTGGGCGAGCTCGTCGGCCAGCGCGAGCGGCACGGGCGTGCGCGTCTCCCCGACGCTGAACCCCGCCTCACCACCAGCGACCTGCGTCGCGCCCTGCACGTACGCGTCCGCGGGGGCGGACGCCTCGACGATCCCGTCGAAGGTGCTCGACATCATCGTGCGCAGGCTGAACGTGCCCGCGACGAACGCGACCCCGAGGGCCACGGCCAGCACCGAGAGCAGGAACCGGACGGCGTGCGCCCGGACCCCGCGCAGCGTGACGCGCAGCATCACACCACCTCGGCGGGCGCGGACTGACGCGTGAGCCGGCCCAGGCGCTCCAGCACCGAGTCCGGCGTGGGCGCCAGCAGCTCGTCGACGATCCGGCCGTCGGCGAGGAACAGCACACGGTCCGCGTACGACGCGGCGACCGGGTCGTGCGTCACCATGACGACCGACTGGCCCAGGTCGTCCACGCTGCGGCGCAGGAAGCCCAGCACGTCACGCGCGGACGTCGAGTCGAGGTTGCCCGTGGGCTCGTCGGCGAACACGACCGCCGGACGCGTCACGAGCGCACGCGCGCACGCCACCCGCTGCTGCTGACCGCCCGACAGCTCGGCGGGCTTGTGGCCGAGGCGGTCCTGCAGACCCACCGCGCGCACCACCGCGTCGAGGTGGTCGGGGTCCACCGGGCGGCGGGCGATGTCGAGGGGCAGCACGATGTTCTCGAGCGCGGTCAGCGTCGGGACCAGGTTGAACGCCTGGAAGACGAAGCCGAGGCGGTCGCGACGCAGCCTGGTCAGGCGCCGCTCCGACATCGAGGACACCGCCTCGCCGTCGACCGTCACGGTCCCGTCCGTGGGCTTGTCGAGGCCGGCCATGCAGTGCATGAGCGTCGACTTGCCGGAGCCCGACGGGCCCATCGTCGCGGTCAGCCGACCGCGCTCGAAGTCGACGTCGATCCCGGCGAGGGCGTGCACCGCGGTGTCGCCGCGGCCGTACGTCTTGACCAGGCCGCGCGCGGACGCGATCACCGTGGCGGGGTCAGGGGGAAGCATGTCAGTGGTCACGACGACGATCCTCGTCCCCGGGTGCCCCCGGGTCGATGGGGTTTTCCCCCGGATGCACCCCTGAGTCACCCCACGGGCCGCTCAGGGTTCCCCCGGTCCGACGAAGGTCCTGGTCAGGGCCTCGGCAGCCGTCCGGCTCGACCGGCGTGCCATCCCGCCCGGGACTACGGTGGGCACCATGGCCCGGTACCTCGACGTGCACCCCGACGACCCGCAGCCGCGCCTCGTCGCGCAGGCGGTCGACGTCCTGCGCGGCGGGGGCGTGATCGCCTACCCCACGGACTCCTGCTACGCGCTCGGCACGACGATGGGCTCGGCGCAGGGCGCCGAACGCATCCGCCGGCTGCGGCACCTCGACGACAAGCATCACTTCACGCTCGTGTGCGCCGACTTCGCGCAGCTCGGCCAGCTCGTGCACCTGCCCAACAGCGCGTTCCGCGCGATCAAGGCCGCCACCCCCGGCCCGTACACGTTCATCCTGCAGGCCACGCCCGAGGTCCCCCGCCGCCTCGCGCACGCCAAGAAGCGGTCGGTGGGCGTGCGCATCCCCGATCACGCCGTCGCGCAGGCGATCGTCCGCGCGCTCGGCGAGCCGATCCTGTCGTCGTCCCTGCTCATGCCCGGCCACGACTGGCCCATGACCGAGGGGTGGCAGATCAAGGAGGAGCTCGACCACGAGCTCGACGCCGTCGTCGACGCGGGCGACTGCGGCACCACGCCCACCACCGTCGTCGACTGGACCTCCGACTCCCCCGAGGTCGTCCGCGAGGGTGCCGGGGACCCCGACCGGTTCCGGTGACCGCGCCACCCGTCCCACCGGGCGACCCGGACGCGGCCCGCTCCCCCGCGCTGGCCGACCTCGACGCCGACGTGGTCGTCTGCCGGCGCTGCCCCCGGCTCGTGGCGTGGCGGGAGCAGGTCGGCCGCGAGCGCCGCGCCGCGTTCCGCGACCAGGAGTACTGGGCCCGGCCCGTCCCCGGGTTCGGCGACGCGCACGCCCGCATCCTCGTCGTCGGCCTCGCACCCGCCGCGCACGGCGCCAACCGCACCGGCCGCATGTTCACCGGCGACCGCTCGGGCGACTTCCTGTTCGCCGCCATGCACCGGGTCGGCATGGCGAACCAGCCGACGTCCGTGAGCGCCGACGACGGCCTGCGGCTCACCGGCGTGCGGACCACCGCACCCGTGCGCTGCGCACCGCCCGCCAACGCGCCCACGTCCGACGAGCGCCGCGCGTGCGCACCGTTCCTCGCACGCGAGCTGTCGGCCGTCGACCCGCGCGTCGTCGTGGTGCTCGGCGCGTTCGGCTGGGCGGCCCTGCTCGACACGTTGCGCGACCTCGGCTGGGCCGTCCCCCGGCCCGCGCCGCGGTTCGCGCACGGCGGCGAGGTCGTCGTGACCCGTGGCGAGCAGGCGCTCACGCTGCTCGGGTGCTTCCACGTGAGCCAGCAGAACACGTTCACCGGCCGGCTCACCCCGCCCATGCTCGACGCCGTGCTGCTGCGCGCGCGCGACCTCGCAGCCACCTGAGCCGGCGGACCAGCTGACCAGCGGGCCGGCTGACGGACGGTCCGGGCGCCGCGCGGGTCACGCGTCGCGCAGCACCTCGGCCACGAACCGCGCCGAACGCTCACGCAGCCCCGCGACCCGAGCAGCGACGATCAGCTCGCGGCGCTCCTGCGCGTCGTCGCCCGCCTCCGTGCGCGTCGGCGGACGCCGCACGTTGCGCGAGCACGCGAAGTGCGTGCAGATGAGCGTGCCGATCGTGTTGCCGCGGCGGCCCGCCGCACCCGCTCGTCGGGCCACGTACAGGCTCACGTCGTCGGTCACGACGACGTCCTCGCACCACGCGCACACCGCGCGGCGGCGGATGCGCTCCTTGGCGTCGGTCGAGCGCAGCAGCACCCCGACGGGTGTGCCGTCCACCGGCACCACCGCGTACGCGACGAGCGGCGCCTTGCGGTCACGCCAGCCCAGGTAGTCGAGGCGGTCCCAGTCGAGCTCGTCGAGCACGGGCAGCACGGCCTGGGCCGCCTCCCGGCGCGAGGCGTTCACGAAGGACGCGCGGATCTGCTTGTCGGTCAGGGGTTCCATGGGATCTCCGGTCAGGGTCCCGCCGGGCGCGCGACGGCGCGGGTGTGCGGCGGTGGTGGGCACGACGACGGTGCGCCGCCCTGGTCCCGACCGGCCGGCTCGTGCGACGGGTCAGGCGGGGGCGACGCGCGGGGCGCCGTGGCCCGAGCAGGCCGCAGCGGCCACCTCGCAGCCTGCGATGCCGTGCATCCGCGTCCCTCTCGTCCCTGCTCGTGCGTGCTCGTGCGCCGTGCTCGTGCCGTCCGGGCGCGCCCGCAGCCGTCCCTGCCTGCCGTCGCCATTGTGCACCCCGGCGCCGGCGAACCCACCAGGAATACCCGCGGCGCGCGCGGTCGTTGCCGCTGGCATGCCGCTGACCGGAGAGTACGAGCCCAGCACGTCGCAGCGCACGCGCGAGCAGGTCGAGCTGTACGAGACGAGCGGGGGGACGCAGGGCACCACGCTGAACGGCAAGCCCGTCGTCGTCCTCACGACCGTGGGCGCCTCGTCGGGCAAGCTGCGCAAGAACGCCCTCATGCGCGTCGAGCACGACGGGCGCTACGCCGTCGTCGCGTCGATGGGCGGCGCACCGCAGCACCCCGCCTGGTACCACAACGTCGTCGCGAACCCGCTGGTCGAGCTGCAGGACGGGCCCGTCCGCAAGGACTACGTCGCGCACGAGGCGACCGGCGAGGAGCGCGACGCGTGGTGGGCGCGCGCCGTCGAGGTGTGGCCCGACTACGACGCGTACGTCACGCGGACCTCGCGCACCATCCCCCTGCTCGTGCTCGAGCCCGTCGACTGACGGTCAGCCGAGCAGCAGCTTCCAGCCGCCCACGCCGACGAGCCCCGCGAGCATCGGCGCCACGACCGGCACCCAGCCGTAGCGCCAGTCCGAGCTGCCCTTGTGCTTCAGCGGGAGCAGCGCGTGCACGATGCGCGGGCCCAGGTCACGCGCCGGGTTGAGCGCCGGACCCGTCGGGCCGCCGAGCCCCGCGACGAGACCCCAGACCAGGAAGCCCAGCGCGAGGTGCGCGAGCCCCGGCTCGTCCCTCGTGAGCGGCGAGTGCACGATCGCGAGCGCGCACGAGAACAGCACCACCGAGCCGAGCAGCTCGTTCGCGAAGCCGTTGAGCCGCGAGCGCGCCGCGTTGACCGTGGAGAACGTCGCGAGGATGTCGTCCGGGTCGTCGGTCAGGTCGTAGTACGGCTTGTGGGTCGCGACGATCGCGAGCTGCCCCGCCATCGCGCCCAGCAGCTGCGCGATCACGTACGGCGCGACCTGCGCCCACGGGAACAGGCCCCACGCCGCGAGGCCGACCGTGAACGCCGGGTTGATGTGGTTGCCGCTGACCCCGCCGAACATGAGCGCCGGGATCATCACGCCGAACCCGTAGCCCATCGCGATCAGCGACCAGCCGCCGCGGTACCCCTTCGAGCCCTTGAGGTGGACGTTCGCGACCGTCCCGTTGCCGAGGATGATGAGGATCGCGGTGCCGATGAACTCGCAGGCCACGCGCGTCATGAGGTCGTAAGAGGGGTCCACGTGCCCAGCGTGGCAGGCCGAGCGCCGTGCCGCGACGAGGCACGACGTGCGTGTCCCGCCGCGACCCGACCCCAGCCCCCCGGGTCGTCGTGGTCCTCCACCGGTCGCCGCGCCCGCCGCCCGCGCCTACCCGCACACCGCGAGGCTGCTGCCCGTGCGCGGTGGCTGGCCCTGGTGGACCGGGTGGACGGTGGTCCTCGTGCTCGCGCTCGTCGTCGGGCTCGGTGTGCCCGTGCTGCTGCGCGAGCGCGCCGCCGCACGCTGGCCCGTCACCGCCGCGGACCTCGCCGACGGCCGCACCGCGCTCGCCGCGCTCGTCGTCGGGACCCCACGGCGCGTCCCCCCGTACGACCGCGCGCGGTTCGGCACCGCGTGGGCGGACGTCGACCGCAACGGGTGTTCCACGCGCGACGACGTGCTGCGCCGCGACCTGACCGCCGTGCGGCTCGACACCGACGGGTGCACCGTCCTGACCGGTGTGCTCGACGACCCGTACACCGCGCAGGTCGTCGAGTTCCGGCGCGGCCCGGGCTCCGCCGACGTGCAGGTGGACCACGTCGTCGCGCTCGCCGACGCGTGGGCCGCCGGTGCCGACGCTTGGGACCCGCCCGCGCGCGAGCGGTTCGCCAACGACCCCGCCAACCTGCTCGCCGTCGACGGTCGGGCCAACCAGGACAAGGGCGCCGCCGACGCGTCCGACTGGCTGCCCCCCGACCCCGGCTACGCATGCGTCTACGCGCTGCGTCAGATCCGCGTGAAGTCCGCCTACGCCCTGCGCGTCACCCCACCCGAGCGCGACGCCCTGTCCCAAGCCCTCACCACCTGCCACACCACCCCCTGACCTCCCGCCGACGACCCCGCCATCGCTCGCGGTATCCGTCCGCATACCGCGAGCAACCACGGGGTCACTCGGGATCCCAGCGACGAGACCGCCATCGCTCGCGCCATCCGACCCGAGACCCGGAGCAACCACGGGCTCGGCCCCCGCCGACGAGACCGCCATCGCTCGCGGTATCCAGTTCCATACCCGGAGCAACCCCGGGGTCGCGCGGGTGCCGGCGACGGGACCGCCATCGCTCGCGCAATCCGACCCGAGACCCGGAGCAACCACGGGCTCGCGACCCCCGCCGACGAGACCGTCATCGCTCGCGGAATCCAGCCCCATACTCGGAACAACCCCGGGCTCGCGCGGGATCCCATCGACGAGACCGTCATTGCTCGCGGTGTCCGGTCCCATACCCGGAGCAACCGCGGGGTCGCGCGGGATGCCTTTGACGAGACCGTCATGGCTCGCGGTATCGGGCGTCGGAGCCGGAGGAAGGGCGGGGTCAGGGGACAGGGAGTCAGCGGGTCAGGAATGGAGGGTCAGGGGGTCAGGAATGGAGGGTCAGGGAGGGTGGGGGGATCGTGACGTCGGTGCCGGACGCGGTGATGCGCAGGCCGGCGGGGTCGACGACGGCGTCGGTGAGCACGAGCCCTTCGGGGAGGCCTTCGAGCGGGACCTCGAGGCCCGTGAGCCGGCCTGACACGTCCTGCGGCAGCAGCGTCGGGTCGAGCTCGACGCCGCCGACCGACACGCTCCCGAGGTCGACGAGCAGCCTGCCGTCGACCACGCGCGGCGTGAGCGTCGCGACGAGCGGCAGCCCCAGCGCCGTGCCCCGCAGCTCGAGCTCGTCCCCCTGGACGCCGACCTCGACGTCGAGCTCGGTGCGCTGCGTGACGAGGTCCTGCACGGACGCGGCCGGGACGATCGCGTGCACGTCGACGTGGTCCATCCGCTGCGGGCCGGTGGTGGACACCCCGCGCGCGGCGATGGCCAGGTCCGTCATCGCGACGCCGCCGAGCGTCGCACCGTCGAGCCGGATGTCGACGTCGTCGATCCGGCCCGCGGCGAGCTGGGTGAGCACGGGGAACCCGCCGACCTCGACGCGGGGCTCCCCCACGGGGTCCTCGACGCGCGCGGTGAACCCGTCGGCGACCGCCTGCTCCACGCGTGCGGCAGCGATGCGGTCGACCACGACGAGCGCGAGGACCACGACGAGCAGGCCGACCACCGCGACCGCCCACCGGGCCCTCCGTCTCGCACGCATGCGCTCCACGCTAGGTGCAGTCCCCGGCAACCCGCCCGGCGGCGCTCGTCCGCGGATGCAGCGCGTCCAGTCGGGTCACGGCGGGGCCGGGCGCACGTCGGGCATCTCGCTCGGACCGCCCACCGCGCCTGTCACCAGCGTCTTCGCGCGCCGGGCGCGGACCGTGCGGCTCCCTGACACACGCTGTGGGCCCCCGCCGCCAGGTGCGTGATTTGTGTGGCGCACGTCACGTCCCGCACCTAGCCTGGATGCCGAAGGACCATGACGAAGGACGCCCGATGATGTGGGTTCTGCTGCTGATCAGCGTTCTGCTCCCGGCGGTCCTCTTCGGGACGATGATGTCGCTGTTCCCCGGGGAGGACGAGCCGCCGCGATGGCGCACGGCACTGGCCCGGGTGTTCGAGCGGTGGGCTCGGGCGCTGCGTCGGCCGGAGCCGCTCGAGCCGCCCGCCGACCCGTTCGACGCGCTGTGGGTGCAGGACCGTCTGACGAAGGTCGCGGACCACGTGCGGCGGCTCGAGCTCGACACGCGGGGGTACGCGCGGGCGGAGCGGATCATCGCCTCGCAGCTCGCGTACGACCAGCTGCTGGCGAAGGCGTGCACGCTCGCCGGTGTCCAGGTCGAGGAGAGCCCGCTCGGCGACCCGGCCGAACGCTTCCGCGAGGAGGTCGAGCTCACGTCGCGCGGCTGGTCGTGGTGAGCCCCGGGCGGCCGGTCAGCCCGCCCGGACGGTGAGGGTGCTGGGCCCGGTGGCGGTGCGCCGCACCTCGACGCGGTCCGCGATGGTCTGCTTGAGCGCGTCGACGTGCGACACCACGCCGACGACCCGCCCGCCCGCGCGCAGCCGGTCGAGCTCGGCGAGCACCTGGTCGAGCGTGTGCGGGTCGAGCGAGCCGAACCCCTCGTCGACGAACAGCGTGCCCAGGTCGATGCCGCCCGCCTCGGCCGTGACCACGTCGGCCATGCCGAGCGCGAGGCACAGCGACACGTAGAACGTCTCGCCGCCGGACAGGGTCCGCGGGTCGCGCTGCTGCTCGGTGTGGTGGTCGAGCACGCGCATCGCGAGGCCGCGGCGACGCGAGCTCACGTCCTCCTTGGCGTCGCTGCGCACGAGCTCGTACCGGCCGTCGGACATCGCACCGAGCCGCGCGTTGGCCGCGGCGACGACGTCCTCGAACCGCCGGACGAGCACGTACGTGGCGAGCGACAGCGCGTGGTCGTTGTCCGATCCCGTGCCCGACGCGAGCCCCGCGAGCCGAAGCACGGGCGCGGCGTCGCCGAGGCACCGCACGTGCTCGGCGAGCGCGCTGAGCACGCCGTGCGCGGCGTGCTGCGCGGCGTCGGCGCGGGAGGCGGAGACCCCGGCGCGCGCGGTGGCCGCCTGGGCGACCTCGGCGGCGGCCCGCTCGGCCTGCAGCACCGGCTCGACGTCGGGCACCGTGCCCTCGGCCACGTCCGCGAGCAGCGGCTCGTCGGCGAGCTCGGCGAGGCCCGTCCGCACGCGGGCGAGTGCGGCCTCGTGCTGCCGGACCAGCCGGTCCAGCGCGTCGGCCTGGTCGTCCGCCAAGTCGGCGGCGCGGGCCGCGTCGGCATCCGCGAAACCGTGCTCGGCGAGCGCGGACTCGAGCTCACGCGTGCGGCGCACGAGGTCCCCGCCGGTGGCGGCGACGGCCTCGAGCGCCCGGCGCAGGTCCGCCGCCGTGGCGGCCCGCTCGACGAGCGCGGCGTGCCGCGCGGCGACGGTCGGGTGCTCGCCCCGCGCGAGCGCGACCCCGGCCTCCGCCGCGGCGAGCTCGCCGGTCCGCACGTCCAGCAGCACCGCGGCGCTGTCCCGCCCGGCGACCGCGAGCGCCCGTGCGCGGCGGCGGACCTCGGTCTCCTCGTCGTGGGCCGCGAGCCGTGCGGCGAGCCGGTCGGCCTCGACGACGGCCGCGCGCGCCTCGCCGAGGGCGCGGCCGGCCCGCACCAGCGCTTCCCGCGCCTCGTCCGGTGTGGTGCCGTCGGTCGCCTCGCGAGTGGCCGCTGCCTCCGCCTGGACGCGCACGAGCACCTCGCGCGCGGCGACGAGCGCCGCCTCGGCCTGCCGCGCGTCGGCCTCCGCGGCGGCGACCTCGTCGGCCGTCACGTGGTCCGCGCCCAGTGCGGCGGGCCGCGGGTGCTCGGCGCTGCCGCACACCGGGCAGTCCTCGCCCGGGACCAGGGCGTCCGCGAGCTCGCCCGCGAGCCCGGCGATGCGCGCCAGCCGCGCGCTCGCCGCCGCGTGCACGGCCGCCTGCGCGCCGCGCCCGGCGTGCGCGACCTGCGCCTGAGCCGTCTCCTCGCGGGCCAGCAGCGCCGCGAGCTGCTCGTGGGCCTGCGCGCGCAGCCGCGCGGCCTCGACCGCGACCGCCGCGTCCGCCTCGGACGTGCCCTGCGCGCGCGCCGCGGCGAGCTCCTCGCCGAGGGCCGCCGCCTCGGTGGGGCGCTGGGCGAGCCACGCGTCGTGCGCGGCGATCTCCGTCTCGCGGTCCTCGACTGCGCCACGTGCCTGCGTCACGGCCGCGCGCAGCGCCTGCAGCGACGCCTCGGTCGCCACGTCCCGCTCGAGCCCTGCTGCCGTGCGCACGGCCTCGTCGTGCGCGGCCACGAGCCGCTCGACCCCGGGGCCGTCCGCCCCGGGCACCGGGTCGCCGCCGTCGACGAGCCCCGCGAGGTCCGTCGGTGCGACGCCCCGCGCGGCGACGAACGCCTTGGCCGCGGCGTCCCACGCCGACGACGCGAGCCCGACCGCCCGCAGCAGGGGCCGCACGGCGCGCGCGGCCCGGGCCGACGCCAGCCGGCAGGCCGCCTCCCGCTGCGCGTCCTGCGCCCCGACCAGCGCCGCGAGCTCGGCGCGCAGCCGGTCGCGCTGCTCGGCGAGCCGCACGGTGCGCCGCCCGGCCTCCGCCGCGGTGCGCGCGGCCTCGAGCGCGGCCGCCGCCTGGTCGGCCTCCGCCCGGTCACGCTCGGCCTGCGCCACGAGTGCGGCCAGCGGCACGGCGAGCGCCCGCTCGGCGTCGTCCACGGCCCCGCGTCCGGCGAGGACCCCCGTGACCGCGTCGCGCGCCTGCGTGAGCTCGTCGTCCAGCCCCGCGGCACCCGCGAGCTGCGCGACACGCTCCTGCACGGTGCGTCGCGTCGCGTCCGTCGCACGGTCGGCCTCGCGACGCATCTCGGCGAGCCGCGCCTGCATCCGCTCGTACACCTCGGTGCCGAAGATCTTCTGCAGCAGGCTGCGCCGGTCCTCGGGGTCCGCGCGCAGGAAACGCGCGAACTCGCCCTGCGGCAGCACGATCGTCTGGACGAACTGCGCCCGGTCCAGCCCGACGAGCCGCTGGATCTCGGCACCCACCTCGTCGAGCCGGGTCGAGAGCATCTCGCCCGCGGGCTCGTCGTCGACCCCGGCCGCACCGCTGTCCCCCGTCAGCCGCCACAGCCGCACCGACGCCTGCTGCCGCACGGTGCCGGTGCCGCGCCTCTTGGCCCGGTCGAACGCGGGCGTCCGGCGCACGCGGTACCGCCCGGCCGCGACCTCGAAGACGAGGTCGACGAACGTCTCGGTGTCGTCGTCCGCGTACGCCGAGCGCACCCGGTCACCGCTCGCGTCGGCGGAGGCGACCTTGCCGTACAGCGCGAACACGACCGCGTCGATGAGGGTCGACTTGCCCGCACCCGTCGGGCCCTCGAGCAGGAACAGCCCCGACGAGCCGAGCGCCGCGAAGTCCACGGTGTGCCGGTCCGCGAACGGCCCGACGGCCTGCAGGGTCAACGACAGCAGACGCATCAGGCGCTCCGCTCCGCGGCGGCCGCGTGCTCGTACGCGGCGCGCAGCACCGCGAGCTCGTCGGCGTCCGGGCGCGCGCCGCTCACGTGCGCCACGAAGTCGCACGCGACCTCGACCGGGTCGGCCGCGGCCGTCACCGCCCGCAGCACGGTGCCCTGCGAGGTCTGCGGGGGCCGGTGCTGCACGACGAGCGCGTGCGGGAACCGGGCGCGCACCCGCGCGTACAGGTCGTCGGGCCGCCGCTCGTCGGTCACGACGACCCGCACCCAGTCGCCCACGTGCGGCTCACCCGCGGCGCCCAGCAGGTCCGCGAGCTCGCCGGTGACGTCCGCGAGCCGCCGCGGCACGGGCGCGGGCACCAGCTCGGTACGCACCTCGTCGGACGACAGGTCGACGAGCACGCTCGACTTGGTGTGCCGCTGCTCGGAGAACGAGTACGCCAGCGGCGAGCCGCTGTAGCGCATCGTCGTCCCCGGGGGCCCGGTCACCACCTGCGGCCCGTGCAGGTGCCCGAGCGCGACGTAGTCCACACCGCCCAGGACGTGCGACGGCACGTGGTCGACCCCGCCCACCCGGATGTCCCGCTCGGACTCGCTCGCGACCCCGCCGACGACGAACGCGTGCGCGGCCACCACGCTGCGCGGCCGCACGGATCCCGACGGACGCCCGGCCAGGTCGGCGCGCACGCGCGCCATCGCGGCGGCGGTGACGGCCTCGTGCGAGCGCGCGAGGGGCGCCGCACCCGGCTCGGCCAGCTCGGTGCGGACCGAGTCCGGGTCGAGGTACGGCAACCCGTACACGAGCAGCGCACGCCCCTCGTCGTCGACCACCTCGACGGGGCGGGCGAGCGACGCGACGCGGGTGCGCAGCTGCACGCGCTCGCGCATCAGCGCGGCACCGAACCCCAGGCGCGTCGCGGAGTCGTGGTTGCCGGAGGTGAGGACCACGGTCGTGGAGCCGGCGAGCCGGGCGAGCGTCTCGGACAGCAGCGTCACGGCCTCCACGGGCGGGATCGCACGGTCGTACACGTCCCCCGCGACGACGACCGCGTCGACGGCCTCGGAGCGCACCACGTCGACCAGGTGGTCCAGGTACGCCGCCTGGTGGTCGAGCAGGTCGACCCCGTGCAGCGACCGGCCCAGGTGCCAGTCGGAGGTGTGCAGGATCCGCATGTCCCGGACCGTATCCGCCGCCGCCGACACTCCCGCGGGGACAGGCCGGGGACGCGGCCGCACGTTTTCGCCCCCGGCCGGACGGACCGCGGTCCCCACCCCAGGGCGGGGTCGGCGCGCGCGTCCGACCTGCACATCCGCTCGCGCGCAGGAGGTTGTCGGCCTCTGGGGGGATTCGTCGGGTCACTCCGTTCGAGAAGTTCATCCCCCAGGGGGACCTCACGGCGACCCGCGCTTCGGCAAGGTGTGCCCTGCGTGCCGCGGGAATCCAGGTCGACCGGGCCAGGGGCGGCGCACGACCCAGACAGGGGGTTTTCTCGTATGCACACTCGACCTCGTGTGTCCGCGTTCGCGGCGCTCGTCGTCGCGGTCGCCCTCGCAGGATCCACGACCGCGGCCCAGGCCGCCGAGCCCACCGCCGCCACACCGGACGCCGTGACCGTCCCCGACCAGACCGACCCGGCCGAGGCGGCCCGCGTCGACTCCGTCGTCGCGGACATCGACTGGTTCGACTGTTCCAACGTCGTCGACAAGGGTGTGCAGTGCGGCACCGTCGACCTCCCGCTCGACTACGACGAGCCCGAGGGGCCGACGACGAGCGTCGCGCTCGTCCGCGTCCCCGCGACGAAGCCGACCGCCAAGCTCGGCACGCTGTTCCTCAACCCGGGCGGCCCCGGCGGCTCGGGCGTGAACATCGCGATCAACGCCCCGTACTTCCTGCCGAAGGACATCGTCCAGCGGTTCGACCTGGTGGGCATCGACCCCCGCGGCACGAACTTCTCGGACAACGTCGCCTGCTTCCGCAACATCGGCGAGCAGACCGACACGCTGCTGCCCACGTGGGAGGCCGCCTACCCGCGGACCACCGCGCAGCGCACCGACTTCGTGAACTCCGCGAAGAAGTACGGCCAGGCCTGCTCCACGCTCGGCAAGCCGATGTCGGCGTCCATGTCCACCGCGAACGTCGCGCGTGACATGGACGTGATCCGCCGCACCCTCGGCGACTCGAAGCTCACCTACCTGGGCTTCTCCTACGGCACCTACCTCGGCAACGTGTACGCGAACATCTTCCCGGACCGCGTCCGCGCCATCGTGATCGACGGCGTCCTCGACCCCGAGGGCTGGGCCGGTACCGCGGCGAACCAGAGCACCCCGCAGACGCAGCGCATCGCGTCGGGCGACGGTGCGTGGAAGGCCCTGCGGTCGATCCTCACGCGGTGCGGGCAGAAGGGCCCCGACTACTGCTACCTCGCCAAGCGCAGCTCGAACCCGGCGAGGAAGTTCGACAAGTTCGCGAAGGCGATCAAGGCGAATCCGATCGTCATCGACGAGTCGTTCGAGGTGGACTACGGCCTCGTGATGTCGTTCCTGATGTCGGACCTGTACCAGCTCGAGGCGGCCGCGTGGGTCGACATGGACCTCGACATGTTCATGGAGCTGCAGGAGACGCCGACGAGCGCCGCCGAGCGCAAGCAGTGGAACGCGGCGGCGAAGAAGCTCACGTCCCGCATGAAGGAGTACAAGCAGCTCTCCGCAGCGCAGGACGCGGCGAAGCAGGAGCTGGCCGCCAAGGTCCCCGGCTTCGCGTTCCCGTACGACAACGGGCCGGAGGCGTACCAGTCGGTCATGTGCACCGACAGCCTGAACCCGGGCAACGCGGCGAGCTGGGTCGCGGCGGGCACCACGGCCGCCAAGACCGGTAACGCGTTCGGCCAGATGTGGACCTGGGCCTCGGCGCCGTGCGCGTCGTGGACCTGGACCGCCAAGGACGAGGACGCCTACCGCGGCACGTTCGACCACGTGACGTCCGCGCCGGTGCTCGTCGTCGGCAACTGGTGGGACCCGGCGACCAACTACAACGGTGCCAAGGCCGCGGCGGCGCTCCTGCCGAACTCGTCGTTCATCTCGAGCAACAGCTGGGGTCACACCGCGTTCGGCTCGTCGACGTGCGTCGACAACGCGATCACGAACTACCTGCTGACGGGCAAGGCCGTCAAGGGTGCGACGCGCAGATGTGTCGGGGCGCAGCCCTTCGCCCAGAAGCTCGAGTCGTACGAGTCGCTGTCGCTGACGCCGAAGAAGGGCCGCGCGCCCGTCTCGATCCCGGTCCCGGGCACGGCCCCCGCGCTGTGACCTGACCGCACGGCACCCCACGGGTGCCCGCACGACCCGACGGGGGTCGCGACCGAGCGTCGCGGCCCCCGTCGCCGCGTCCCGGCGTCGTGTGGTGAGGTGGGGCCATGGGATCGGTGGACGGTGAGCGGCGCGCGACCGCCGCGCTCGAGGCGTCGGGGCTCGACTTCGTCGTGACGCGGCACGGCCGCGTCGGCTCGCTCGAGGAGGCGGCCGCGGCGCGCGGCGTCACACCGGCGGACGTCGTGAAGTCGCTCGTCGTGCGGCGCGGCGACGACGACTACCTGTTCGTGCTCGTCACGGGCGACCGCGCGATCTCGTGGCCCAAGCTGCGCGCCCTGCTGGGCGTGTCCCGGCTGTCGCTGCCGGACGCCGGCACCGCGTTGGACGTGACCGGGTACGAGCGGGGGACGATCACGCCGTTCGGCTCGCTCACGGCGTGGCCCGTGGTCGCCGACGAGCGCGTGCTCGGGCGGCGGGTGTCGATCGGGGCGGGCGCGCACGGGGTCGCCGCGACCGTCGACGGCGACGCCCTGGTCACCGCGCTCGACGCGACGGTCGCGGACGTCACGCAGGACGCGTCCGGACGCTGAGGCCCCGACCTGCGTCCGGAATGAGCGCGCCACCCCGCGGGCGGACCTGGGAGGATGGGACGCCGTGACCACCGACCAGCGCGACGAGCGCCGCCAGCGCCGCCGTCGCCCTGAGCCGAACGGCGAGGCCCGGCGCGCTCGAGCGGCCGCGGCGCGCGAGGAGGCGGTGCTGCCGCCGATCACCTACCCCCCGGAGCTGCCGGTCAGCGCGCGGCGGGCGGACATCGCGGCCGCCATCCGGGACCACCAGGTCGTCGTCGTCGCCGGTGAGACCGGGTCGGGCAAGACGACGCAGCTGCCCAAGATCGCGCTCGAGCTCGGCCGGGGCCGGGCGGGGCAGATCGGCCACACGCAGCCTCGGCGCATCGCGGCACGGTCGGTCGCGGAGCGCATCGCGCAGGAGATCGGCACGCCGCTCGGCGAGCTCGTCGGGTACCAGGTGCGGTTCACGGACACCTCCAGCGAGCACACGCTCGTGAAGGTCATGACGGACGGGATCCTGCTCGCGGCGATCCAGCGCGACCCGCTGCTGCGGCAGTACGACACGCTCATCATCGACGAGGCGCACGAGCGGTCCCTCAACATCGACTTCCTGCTCGGCTACCTCACGCGCCTGCTGCCGCGCCGCCCGGACCTCAAGCTCGTCATCACGTCCGCGACGATCGACTCCCACCGCTTCGCCCGGCACTTCGCGAGCGCCCCCACCCCCGAGCACCCCGACGGTGTCCCCGCGCCGGTCGTCGAGGTCACCGGCCGCACCTACCCCGTCGAGATCCGGTACCGGCCGTTGTCGCCCGACGCGCTGGGCGTGCAGGACGACGAGCTCGACGACGACGCGCCGCCGCGCCGCACACCGCCCCCGGCCCGCCCGCCCGTGCGGGAGCGCGACCTCATGACCGGCATCACGGAGGCGGTCGACGAGCTGTGCGCCGAGGGACCCGGCGACGTGCTCGTGTTCCTGTCCGGGGAGCGTGAGATCCGCGACGCGACGGACGCGCTGCGCGCGTCGTTCGGCACGCGCGTGACCGACCCGCGCCACCCGCAGGCGGTCGAGCTGCTGCCGCTGTACTCGCGCCTGTCGGCCGCCGAGCAGCACCGCGTGTTCTCGTCGCACCCCGGGCGGCGCATCGTGCTCGCGACGAACGTCGCGGAGACGTCGCTGACCGTGCCGGGCATCCGGTACGTCGTCGACCCGGGTACGGCGCGCATCAGCCGGTGGTCGAAGGCGACGAAGGTGCAGCGGCTGCCGATCGAGCCGATCAGCCAGGCGTCCGCCAACCAGCGCTCGGGGCGGTGCGGCCGCGTGGCCGACGGCATCGCGATCCGCCTGTACTCGCAGGACGACTTCGAGCGACGCGAGCGGTTCACCGAGCCGGAGATCCTGCGCACGTCGCTCGCGTCGGTGATCCTGCAGATGATCGCCGTGGGCGTCGCGGCCTCGCCGCAGGACGTGGTCGACTTCCCGTTCGTCGACCCGCCCGACGTGCGCGCGGTGCGCGACGGCGTGCAGCTGCTCACCGAGCTCGGCGCGATCGAGACCGGGCCGGACGGGACCCGGCTCACCGAGACGGGGCGTGCGCTCGCGCAGCTCCCGGTCGACCCGCGGCTCGCCCGCATGGTGGTCGAGGCCTCGCGCCACGGGGTGCTGCGCGAGGTCGTCGTCGTCGCGGCCGCGCTGTCCATCCAGGACCCGCGCGAGCGTCCCGCCGAGGAGCGCGAGAAGGCCGACGCGCTGCACGCGCGGTTCGCCGACCCCACCTCCGACCTGCTGTCCTACCTGAACCTGTGGGCCTACCTGCGCGAGCAGCGGCGCGAGCTGTCCGGCAACGCGTTCCGCCGCGCGTGCCGCGCCGAGCACCTGAACTACCTGCGGGTCCGCGAGTGGCAGGACGTCGTCACCCAGCTGCGGGACCTCGCCAAGGGTCTGCCCGCGGGGCGCCGTCGCGGTCCCGACGAGGCGTCCGGCGGCGGTGGGGAGGGCGGGTGGCCAGCGCTCGCGGACGGTCCCGACGAGGGTGCGGGTGCCGGCGGCCCGCGGCGCGGCGAGCTGCGCCGCGACTGGGACGCCGACGCGATCCACCGCTGCGTGCTGTCCGGGCTGCTGTCGCACGTGGGGATGCAGGAGGCCACCGAGGTCGCCGCACCCGCTCGTCGGGGGGACAAGCGCCCGGCCCGGCCCGACCGGCGCGGGCGCAACGAGTACCTCGGCGCGCGCGGCGCGCGGTTCGCGATCTTCCCCGGCTCGGGGCTCGCCCGGAAGCCGCCCGCGTGGGTCATGGCCGCCGAGCTCGTCGAGACGTCCCGGCTGTGGGCGCGCGACGCGGCCCGCATCGACCCCGCGTGGGCCGAGGAGCTCGGCGCGCACCTGGTCAAGCGCACCTACTCCGACCCGGCGTGGTCCACCAAGCAGGGTGCGGCCATGTGCACCGAACGCGTCCTGCTGTACGGGCTGCCCGTCGTGGCCGGCCGCCGGGTGCTCTACGCGACGGTCGACCCGGAGGCCGCGCGCGAGCTGTTCCTGCGGCACGCGCTCGTGCAGGGTGAGTGGACCACGCACCACCAGTTCTTCCACGAGAACCGGCGGCTGCTCGCGGAGGCCTCCGAGCTGGCGGCGCGCGCCCGCCGCGCGGACCTGCTGGCCGACGAGGACGCCCTGTTCGACTTCTACGACGAGCGGGTCCCCGCGGACGTCGTCTCCGCCCGGCACTTCGACCAGTGGTGGAAGACCGCGCGGCGCCGCGACCCCGACCTGCTGACGTACTCCCGTGAGCTGCTCGTCTCGTCCGACGCGGACGCGATCGACGAGTCCTCGTTCCCGTCGCGCTGGCCGCAGGGCGACCTGTCGCTCCCGCTGACCTACCAGTTCGAGCCCGGCACCGAGGCCGACGGCGTCACCGTGCACATCCCGCTCCCCCAGCTGCCGCGCCTGACGCCCGACGGCTTCGGCTGGATGGTGCCGGGGCTGCTCGACGAGCTCGTCGTCGCGACGATCCGCGCGCTGCCCAAGCCAGTGCGCGTGCAGCTCGTCCCCGCACCCGACGTCGGCCGCGCGGTGGCCGCCTGGCTGCGCGAGAACACCGCGACCTGGGCCGACACCGTGCGCGCGGGCGACGCCGCGCCGTCGTTCCACGACGCGTTCCGCTCCGCCGTCCGGGCCGTGCGCGACGTGGACGTCCCCGCCGACGCGTTCGACGACGACCGCCTGCCCGCGCACCTGCGCATGACGTTCCGCGTGGTCGGGGACCGTGGCGGAGTGGTCGACGAGGGCAAGGACCTCGCGGCGCTGCAGCACCGGCTCGCGGACCGCGCGCAGGACGCGGTCGACACCGCCGTGAAGGCCGCGCTGCGGCAGGCCATGCGGGAGGCGGGGCTGGCGGCCGACGAGCCCGCGCGGCCTGGTCCGCGCGCGCGCCCGGACCGCGGCGATGCCCGCTGGTCGGACGCGGGTGCCTCCGAGTCGCGGCACGCGAGGGACGGCTCGTCGGGGCCGGTCGCCGAGTCCGTGTCGCGCGCGGGCCTGACGACGTGGCCCGCCGACCTCACGCTCCCCGAGGTCGTCGAGGTGCGCTCGGGCGCGACCGTCGTGCGCGCCTACCCGACCCTGGTCGACGAGCGCACGAGCGTCTCGGTGCGCACGCTCGCCGACGCGTCCGCGCGCCCCGCCGCCGCGCGCGCAGGCCTGCGCCGGCTGCTGCTGCTCGACGTCGGGCTCGCCCCGGCCCGCGTGACGTCCCGCTGGACGGGTGCCCAGGCGCTCGCGCTGGCCGCCAACCCGTACCCGAGCCGCGAGGCGCTCGTCGAGGACGTGCAGCTCGCCGCGGTCGACGCGCTCGTCGACGAGCACCTGCGCACGCGCCCCGCCGAGGCGGGCCGCACCCCCGCGGACATCCGGACGCCCGAGGACTACGCCGCGCTGCGCGCGTTCCTGCGCGACCGGCTCGAGGACCGGGTGCACGCGCTCGTCGGCGTGCTCGTCCAGGTGCTCACCGCGTGGCGCGAGCTCGAGGTAGAGCTCAAGGGGACCTCGAGCCTCGCGCTGCTGGCCACCGCGTCCGACGTGCGCGAGCAGTCGGCGCGACTGGTCCACGCGGGATTCGTCGTCGAGACCGGCGCGGACCGCCTGATGCACCTGGTGCGCTACCTGCGTGCTGCGCGGTACCGGCTGGGCAAGGCCGCCGAGAACCCCGCGCGCGACGCCGACCTGGCGTGGCAGGTGCACGACCTGGAGAACGCGCTCGCGGCTGCGTCCGGGGCGGACCGCGCGCAGGTCGCGATGGTCCGCTGGCAGCTCGAGGAGCTGCGCGTGAGCCTGTTCGCGCAGCAGCTCGGCACCCCGACCCCGATCTCGGCCCAGCGCGTCCGCAAACAGCTCACCACCCTGACCTAACCCCAGCGGATCACGAGAACCCGCCGATCGGAGCTGGACGCGGTGATCGCGGACAGGGCGTCAAGGTCGTCGTCCCCGAGAAGCGCCGACGCCGCGGTGGGCGCCCACACCCCACGACCAGATCTTCTCGCTCCCTCCGAGACAACCTCGGAATCAGCGTGTCCACCTCACGGGGTCAAGCCCCCTCGGCGAACCCACTCCCGCCCACCCCGTGGTTGCTCCGGGTTCGCGCGCGCATACCGCGAGCAACCACGGTCTCGACCCAGCCACCGCGTGTCTCCTGGCTCGGGGATCTCGACAGCGACCAGCCCGGCACATGGCCGAGGTGGCCGGTCGTCGCCCCCGCGGATGCTACGGGAACGGCGCGTCTGAGCCGTAGCACCCACGACGTCGGGGTTGCGGAGCGGGACCGGGCCGACGGGGGGGAACGGGGTTCGGCTGACGGCCTGGCGTCCACAGTGGGCGCGCGAGGTCTGCCGCGCGTGGGCGGGAGACGGCAGACTCAACCGCATGGACGACACCGTGACGGCCGACACCCCGCTGGCGGCCGTGACCGCTCCGGCGCCCGTGACCGCTCCGGCGCCCGTGACGGGGCGGTGCTTCGGGGACGGGGACCCGCTGTACGAGCGCTACCACGACGAGGAGTGGGGTGTCCCGGTACACGGCGAGGAGGCGCTGTTCGAGCGGATCGCGCTCGAGGGCTTCCAGTCGGGGCTCTCGTGGATCACCGTGCTGCGCAAGCGCGAGTCGTTCCGTGCGGCGTTCGCGGGGTTCGACCCGCGGGTGGTCGCGGAGTACGACGAGCACGACGTCGAGCGGCTCCTCGCGGACGCGGGGATCGTGCGCAACCGCCAGAAGATCGAGGCGACCGTCGCCAACGCGCGCGCCCTGCTCGCGCTGCACGCCTCCGGCCGCACGCTCGACGCGTTGTTCTGGTCGTTCGCGCCGGACCGCACGCAGCACGTGCGCCCGGCCTCGTGGGCGGACGTGCCGGCGGTGACGCCCGAGTCCCGCGCGCTCGCGCGCGAGCTCAAGTCGCTCGGCTTCCGGTTCGTCGGACCGACGACGGCGTACGCGGCGATGCAGGCGTGCGGGCTCGTCGACGACCACCTGGCGACCTGCCCGTCGGTGCGTGGGTGAAGTCCCCGGCGGCTGCGGAGACGGATGCGGTGGGTCGTGGCGTTCGGGTGACCCGGCGCGAGAGCAGATCCGCAGGTCAGCGCACGTCGGCCGGGACGGGTCACGCGATTACCCGCGGCGTCCGGCCGTCCCGGTGCCGCCCGCTCGGATGAACCCGGGACGTGCTCTTCTCGGGTGATCCGGCTGTGGGGACTTCGCCTGATCGTGCACGGCGGTTACAGTCCTGCGCATGACCGAGATGCCCGACCACGACGGCGGCCTGGACGCCGTCCGCGGTGCGCGGGAGGCGCTGGGCGGGTCGGTCCCGCCGGACGCGCAGGTCCTGCAAGCGGTCGAGGCCGGTCTGCTGTCGACGGTGACGGGCACCCAGCCGTGGGGCGAGATCCCGCACCAGCGCCCGCGTCCGCTGGCCTGACCCGCGGAGCGTCCTTCCGCCTGATCTGCGACTCTCCGGCGACGCGTCCGCTGGGCGGCCCGCCCGTCTCGCAACGTGAGAAGTCGTGGTCAGCATGTGGGCTCCCGGCCTACGATCACGCCAACCATCCAGAGCGGCCGAGAGACCTGGCTCGTCGACGCCGCAGCAACCCCCCTCCGCGACGAGGGTGTGGGTGCTTCCGCCAGGACCGATGGAGTGGACATGTCGCAGACCCAGTGTCTGAACGGCCCGCCGGCGTGAGCGCGGCGACCGTGAACCCGCCCGCGGCGCAGCCGCGGCTCGACGACGCGCGCGCCGACGGTGCGAGCAGCGCGACGCGCCCCGGCGTCCCGACCGGCGCGCACGTGGCCGCCGACCCGCGGCCGCTCGGCACGCTCGACCGCCCGACGCTCTCGTTCGAGTTCTTCCCGCCGCGCAACCCGCAGGCCGCGCCGCGCCTGTGGGAGACCGTGCGCCAGCTCGAGGCCGTGCACCCGGACTTCGTCTCGGTCACGTACGGCGCGTCGGGCAAGACGCGCGAGACGTCGCGCGCGTTCGTCTCGCGGCTGCTGCGCGAGACGTCGCTGTCCCCGATCGCGCACCTCACGTGCGTGGGCACGAGCCGCGAGGAGATCACGACGATCGTCGAGGAGTTCCTCGACGAGGGCGTGCGCTCGTTCCTGGCGCTGCGCGGCGACCCCCCCGCGGGCCAGGCCGACTGGCAGGCCCACCCGGACGGCCTGGAGACCGCGAGCGCGCTCGTCGGTCTGCTGCGGGACATCGAGTCCCGCCGCTGCGGTGCGAGCCCGGCGCAGGCCGTGCGTGCGCGGGTGCGGCCGCTGTCGGTCGCGGTCGCGGCGTTCCCGCGCGGCAACGCGGCGACGGGCGGCACGCGCGCGCAGGACGTCGCGTCGCTGCTCGCCAAGCAGGAGGCGGGTGCGGACTTCGCGATCACGCAGGTGTTCTACGACGCCGAGTCGTACCTGGGCCTGGTGGCCGAGGCGCGCGCGGCGGGCGTGGTCATCCCGATCATCCCCGGGATCATCCCGTTGACCGACCCGGCCCGGCTGCTGCGCACGCAGGAGCTCACGGGTGTCCCGGTGCCGCGCGACCTGCTCGACGCGCTCGGCTCCGCGGACGACGCGTCGGCGGCGCACCGCATCGGCACCCGCGCGGGTGTCGACCTCGTCAAGGGCGTCCTCGACGGCGGCGCACCCGGCGTGCACCTCTACACGTACAACAAGCACGAGGCCGCGCTCGACCTGCTCGAGGGCGCGCAGCTGGACGGCTCGACACGCTGAGGTCGGCGCCCACGTCCCCCGAACCCCGCACCACCACGACACGAAGGCTGGACCCCATGAGCGAGACCCCGCAGTTCCCGACCGGCTCCGTGCTCGGCTACCCGCGCATCGGGCCGCGCCGCGAGCTCAAGAAGGCCGTGGAGGCCTTCTGGGCCGGGAGGTCCACGGCCGACGAGGTCGAGGCGACCGCCGCGGCGCTGCGCCGCCGGACGCGCGAGCGCCTCGTCGAGCTCGGCCTGCCGAAGGACACGGCCGCGATCCCGAGCGCGTTCTCCTTCTACGACCAGGTGCTCGACGCGACCGCGGTCGTCGGCGCGATCCCCGCGCGCTTCGCGGACCTCGTCGGTGAGGACGGCACGCTCGACCTCGCGGCGTACTCGACGGTCGCGCGCGGCCGTGGCGACGACCTGCCGCTCGAGATGACCAAGTGGTTCGACACCAACTACCACTACCTCGTCCCGGAGATCGGCCCGGAGACGACATTCTCGTACGTCGGCACGCGCCCGGTCGCGGAGTTCGTCGAGGCGCTCGCCGACGGCGTCCTGACCCGCCCGGTGATCGTCGGCCCGGTGACGTACCTGGCGCTCGCGAAGGCGACCGAGGGTGCGCCCGCGGATTTCGCGCCGATCGACCGGCTGCACGACCTGCTGCCCGTGTACGCGGACCTGCTGCGCGACCTCGCGGCGGCGGGGGCCACGTGGGTGCAGCTCGACGAGCCCGCGCTCGTCTCGGAGAGCATCGACGTGCCGGTCGAGCGTCTGCTCGCGGCGACCGCGGACGCGTACCGCGTGCTCGCGACCGAGCTCGCGCGCCCGCAGCGTCCCGCGCTGTTCGTCGCCGCCCCGTACGGGGACCTGGGCGCCGCGCTCCCGGTGCTCGCGGGCACCGACGTCGAGGCGATCGGGCTGGACCTGGTCAAGGGCACGGCGCCCACCGAGGCGGTCCCGGGCCTGGAGTCGAAGACGCTCGTCGCGGGCGTCGTCGACGGTCACAACATCTGGCGCGCGGACCTGGACGCCAAGCTGCAGGTGCTCGAGCAGCTCGAGGTCATCGGTGCGGGCGCGGTCGCGGTCGGCACGTCGACGTCGCTGTTCCACGTGCCGCACGACACGGCGGACGAGCCGAACCTGGACCCGACGCTGCGCTCGTGGCTCGCGTTCGCGGACCAGAAGGTCGCGGAGGTCGTCACCCTCGCGGAGGGCCTGTCCGAGGGCCGCGAGGCGATCCACGAGCAGCTGCTCGAGGCGTCCGACGCGGTCGCGTCGCGCCGCAGCGCGCCGGGGGTGGTGCGTCCCGAGGTGCGCGAGCGCACGGGCGGCCTGTCCGACGACGCGTTCGCGCGCGGCTCGTTCGACGAGCGCAAGGAGGCCCAGGCGCAGCGACTGAACCTCCCGCCGCTGCCGACGACCACCATCGGCTCGTTCCCGCAGACGCCCGAGATCCGTAAGGCCCGCGCGGCGCACGGCAAGGGCGAGCTGACCGACGAGCAGTACGTCGAGGAGATGAAGGCGGAGATCCGCCGCGTCGTGGAGCTGCAGGAGCGGATCGGTCTGGACGTGCTGGTGCACGGCGAGCCCGAGCGCAACGACATGGTGCAGTACTTCGCGGAGAACCTCGACGGCTTCGCGGTCACGGAGAACGGCTGGGTGCAGTCGTACGGCTCGCGCTGCACGCGCCCGTCGATCCTGTGGGGCGACGTGTCGCGGCCGAAGCCGATCACGGTCGACTGGACGACGTACACGCAGTCGCTCACGAGCAAGCCGGTCAAGGGCATGCTCACGGGCCCGGTGACGATCCTCGCGTGGAGCTTCGTGCGCGACGACCAGCCGCTGCGCGAGACCGCGAACCAGGTGGCCCTCGCGCTGCGCGACGAGATCACGGACCTCGAGGCCGCGGGCATCGCGGTGATCCAGGTCGACGAGCCCGCGCTGCGCGAGCTTCTCCCGCTGCGCGCGGCGGACCACGCGGACTACCTCGACTGGTCGGTGCGCTCGTTCCGGCTCGCGACGTCGGGCGTGCGTCCGGACACCCAGATCCACACGCACCTGTGCTACTCGGAGTTCGGCCAGATCATGGGTGCGATCGACGGTCTGGACGCGGACGTCACGTCCATCGAGGCGGCGCGTTCGAAGATGGAGATCGTCGAGGACATCGCGGCGGCGGGCTACCCGCGCGCGGTGGGCCCGGGCGTGTACGACATCCACTCGCCGCGCGTGCCGTCGGTCGAGGAGATCACCGAGCTGCTGACGGGTGCGGTCAAGGCCATCGCGCTCGACCAGCTGTGGGTCAACCCGGACTGCGGGCTCAAGACGCGCCGGTACGACGAGACCACGCCGAGCCTGGAGCACATGCTCGTGGCGACCCAGGCGGTCCGCGCCACGCTCTGAGACACCGCGCGAACGGGTCGGCCCAGCCCCGGGCCGACCCGTTCGTCGTCCCGACCCGAGCCCGCGCGTGCTGGACGCGGGCCGAGACCAGGGCGATCGCGAGCACGTCGGACGGTGGGTAACGTCCGGGAGGTGAGCCTGTTCGACGTGTCGCTCGAGGAGCTGCGGACCCGCACCAGCCAGAAGTGGCGCCGCTACCCGCCCGACGTGCTGCCGCTGTTCGTCGCGGAGATGGACGTGCGCGTGTGCGAGCCGGTGGTGGCGGCGGTGACCCACGCGCTGCGCCGCGGCGACACGGGCTACCCGGCCGGCCGGCCGTACCAGGAGGCCTTCGCGGGCTTCGCGGAGCGCCGCTGGGGCTGGGCGCCGGACCCGGCGACGACGGCCCTGGTGCCGGACGTCATGCAGGGCGTCTCGGAGCTGGTGCGGCTGCTCACGGACGACGACGGCGTGGTCGTCATCAACCCGCCGGTGTACCCGCCGTTCCGGGCGTTCGTGCGGCGCACGGGCCGCGCCGTGGAGCGTGCGGACCTGGGCGCGGACGGTCGCCTCGACCTCGCGGCGCTCGACGAGGCGTTCGGCCGGGCGCGGGCGGGCGGGCGGTCGGCGGTGTACCTGCTGTGCCACCCGCAGAACCCGACGGGCACGCTGCACGCCCCGGACGAGCTGCGCGCGGTCGGCGAGCTCGCGGCGCGGCACGGCGTGCGGGTGGTGTCCGACGAGGTGCACGCCCCGCTGGTGCTCGACGCGGACGTGCGGTTCGTGTCCGCGACGACGGTGATCCCCGGCGCGGTCGCGGTGCACTCGGCATCCAAGGCGTTCCACCTCGCGGGCCTGAAGGCGGCGCTGGCCGTGCCGGGCCCGGACGCCGTGGCGGACCTGGCCCGCCTGCCCGAACTGGTGTCGTCCGAGGTCGGGCACGTACCGGTCCTGGCGCACACCACGGCGCTCACGCACGGCGACGACTGGCTGGACGCGCTCCTGGAGTCGTTGCGGGACTCGCGTGCGCACCTGGGCGCGCTGCTCGACTCGCGGCTGCCGCGCACGCGGTGGACCCCGGGCGCGGCGACGTACTTCGCGTGGCTGGACCTGCGCGAGCAGCTGCCGGGCGAGGAGGACCCGGCGGCACGCCTGCTGGCGGACGCGCGCGTCGCGCTGAACGCGGGCCCGACGTTCGGGCGCCCGGGCGCGGGCTTCGCGCGGCTCAACTTCGCGACGTCCCGCGCGATCCTCACCGAGGCGGTCGAGCGCGTGGCGCGCAGCCTGCCCGCCTGAGGTCGCACGCGCGCGACCGGCCCGCGCGGTCGTGCGCGGGCCGGTCGCGGCGGGTGGCCGGTCAGGCCGACGCGGACGTGATCTCCGGCGTCGGGGCGGCGGTGCCGTGCTGCACCTCGATGCGCCGCGGCTTGGCCTCCTGGGCGACCGGGATGGTCAGCGTGAGGACGCCGTCGGTGTAGGTCGCGCTGATCGCGTCGAGCGCGAGCCCGCGGCCGAGCGTCAGCTGGCGCGCGTAGGTGCCGGACGGGCGCTCCTTGGCGAGCCACTGCACGTCCTCGTCGGTGCGCGGCGAGCGCTGCGCGCGGATGGTCAGCGTGCGGTCCTCGACGTTGACGTCGATGGTGCCCGGGTCGGCGCCCGGCAGGTCGACGTGCAGGACGTAGTGGTCGCCCGAGCGGTACAGGTCGACGGGCATCGCCTGCGAGAGCGCGGCGGTCCGGTCGGCGTTCAGGACGGACGTCAGGAGTCGGTCCATCTCCCGGAACGGGTCGGTACGAGTAGCCATACCCTCACCTCCTTCGCAGCGAGGTGCCGGACCACCCGGCGCCTCGGGTACGTACCGGGCGCGCGGCCCGGTGGGCTACGGCACTGTTCTAGCACTCTCACCGACCGAGTGCTAAACGAGGTTCGCTCAGGGCAGACGCGCGCCGGAGAGGTGCTCGACGATCCGCACGTCGGCGTCGAGCCACGGCACGTCGAGCCAGTGCGCACGCGGCAGCCACCGCAGCTCGTCGTGCTCGACGAGCGGCTCGGGCGTCCCGGCGCTCACCTCCGCGAACCACAGGCGCATCGCGTACGTCTCGGACAGCCGCCACGCACCCTCGTCGGGACCGACGACCTCGTCGCCGAGCGTGACGCGCACGCCCAGCTCCTCCCGCAGCTCACGGTGCAGAGCCTGCACCGGGCTCTCGCCGGCGTCGACCTTGCCGCCGGGGAACTCCCAGCGGCCGGCGAGGCTCGCGGGGGTCGCGCGGCGCGCCGCGAGCAGCGCGTACGGGTTGTCGAGGTCGTCGACGATCGCGGCGGCGACGACGAGCACGGGAGCCATGCGGCGAGTCTGCCAGGAGCGCCCCGGGCGGTCCCGCAGACGACGACGGCCCGCCCTCGTCAGGGCGAGCCGGTCGGGTGCCCGCTGCGCAAGGCCGGCCTCGAGGCCGCAACGGGGCGCGCCGCCAAGGCGGCGCGCCGCGGCCGCCCGGCGCGCTCCGCGCGCACCACCACCGACCAGTCGGCCGTCGAGCAGACTCCGACCCCGGCCGCCACCAACGACGCACAGCCCGCGACGCCCGAGTCCTGACCCCAGCACGAAGAGCGGCGCCCACCCGTTGGTTCCGCCCTTCGTCGTCCCACCGGTCAGCCCCTCGTCCACCTGTGGACGGCTCGAGCTCCACCGCTACGCGGCTCCACCCGCCCACAGGTGGACGACGGGACCCAACCTGACCGCGCGCACACAGGCGCCACCCTCAGGTCAGTGCCTCACGCCGGTCACGGATGGCGCCTGTGCACGCACTGCTCCGTGCGGAATCAGCCGCCGGCATCCGCGCGCATGGGGTGCCACCGCGACACGCGGCAGACGCAACGGGCGCGAGCGGTCACCTTTCCAGCGGTCGGTTGGGACGGCCGAGCTGCGCGGTCCGAACCGCGCGCGCGGCCGCGGCGTCGACAAGGGCGGCACCGCGCGCCGGCCGGGCCATGCTCAGCTCACGCACTGGCTCCCCCGTCACGGACGTGACCCGGAACAGGTCGTACTCGAGCACGGCCGGGCACTCCTGTGCGACCCGGCGGGCGTTGCCCTCGCACACCGACGGGCCGTCCGGTCCGGACGGGAACACGTCGCGCAGGTACTCGCTCGGCACCCAGCGACCGCCCAAGCCGGTCTCGTCGACGCCCTCGACGAAGTTGACACTGACGTCACGCCAGCGCGCCTCGACGCGTGCCGCAGAGATCGCCGCGGTCGTCTCCACATCAACGACGCGGATGGCGTAGCCGGCAGCGTCCAGACGCTGCGCGACCTCCAGACCAACGTCGGCACTGGACAGCACGGTGTCGATCACCACATCGAGGCGTTCGTCGATCGCGGCCTCACGCAGGAGGCGGGCGAGGTGCGACGACTCCTCATGTACGAGCGACGCGAGCTCCAGTGGCGCGAAGCGCTCCCCGGCCGCTTCCAGCTCGCGCACCTCGGGCGGCTTGATGACCGTCTCGTACGTGCCATCGGCGATCGCTTCACGCAGCAGCTCGTGCTTGAAGTCGTCGGCGTCGATGCTCAGCCACCGGTCAGCATCGGCGCCGAGCAGTGCGGCGCGCGCGTGGCTCTTGCCCGCCCCCGGCGGCCCGGCCAGGATCATCGCGCGGGGCGTGCGTCCGGACGCGACCCGACCCGCGAGCGAGTCCGCCAGCAGTCGCGCGTGCAGCAGTGCCCGCTCCGCGGTGGGCTTACCGCCGCGGAACCACGCGCGGTGATTGCGCGTCGCGTTCGGGCCCATCGCACTGAGCGGACCGCCTGCGCGCATCAGGCGTCGCACGGTCTCTCGGTGCGCCTCGAGCGCACCGGGCGACTCCTCGGTCATGCGGCCACGCCCAGAGATGCCGGCCGGGCGGTGGTGTCAGCGAGCTGGGGAATCACCGCGCAACGGTATCGACCCGATCGAGCACTTCGGTGTAGGTCTCGGCGTCGATCAAGCCGCGATGCAGCGCACGCTCGACCTGCTCCCACTCGCCGTTGTTCCCGGTCATCCAGTCCACACCGTCGGTGGCCCGGGCCGGCGCGTACGGCCACCGCGCGAGCTCGTCGACGAGCTGCCCCCGCTCGATCAAGCCCGCAACGAACCGCTGGATGATCTCCTCCGGCGACCCGCCCGAGAAGCCATCGCGAACCTCGGCCACCTTGAGTGCACGGTCCATCCGCTTGGACACCGCCGGCTGAGAAATCCCCAACTCCTGGGCGATCTGCGACTGCGGGACGACCGCCTTGAGCGAGCGCAACGCCCGCAGTTCCTCAAGGTCGTCCACGCTCTGACGCGCACGCAGGGAAACCACGCGCCTGAGCACAGCCTGGGGATCTTGCTGAAGCACACTCATCGTCACACCTCCGACATAACCCAGGCTATACCCGCGGTGCGCGCTCGTCTATGCGACCGCTTCGTCGGCGGGGTGCCGAACGCCCGCAGGGCCAAGCGGCCAGGATGTCGAACGTGAGCCCGACACGCTGGTACGACGACAAGCGCCCCGCAGAGGAGGAGGCCGCAGCGCTACTGCAGCAACTCTTCTCAAGTCTGGAGGCGGCAGAAGCGCGGTGCGATGCGTTCACTGTGCGAGCCGGCAGCATTCTCGAGGGCGACGACCGGGCAACCGCTTACGACCCGATCTCCTTCCAGGTGCGGTACCTCTTCGTCGCGGCATTTGACTACACGGGGGCTCTTCGCCGAACGCTCGAAGACCACGGGATGCCTGTCGTCGCCGTCTACCCGCTGGTTCGCGCGGCGCTCGAAGCTGCGGCACAAGTGCTGTGGCTGACGACAGGCGGCACCCGGAGCAAGCGGGTCTTCCGTGCCCTGCAGCGGGTGTGGGACGGCGCCAAGCTCTGCGACGAGGCTCTGCGGCACCTCGACCCAACTAGCCGGCCGCTGCTGCCCGAACTTCGGGAGCGGCTTGATGGACTCCTTGCAGCTGCAGGTGCGGGCCAGCGGTCGCTCGACCGCACTCCCCCATCGATGACCGACATCGTCATCGACGCCGGTCGACACTTCCAAACCGGGCGCCTGCGACCCATCGACGTCTGGCGGCTGTGCTCCTCGATGGCACACGCGAATCGCAGTGTCTCGCTCGCGGTGCTCGAGAGCCGCCAGGTCGGTCCTGGGAACGATCTCGGAGGCGAGTACGTGATGACGACCTCCTACCGTGTCGTCGCGGTGTTCGTCTCGGTGCTAGCCGAACTGATCGGGGCCGCCCTTGATGCTCAGGACCAACGCAACGCCCACGCGTAGCGGTGCCCCTTCTCGCGCACCCGGCCCCGAAGGGCGGACTCTCAGGCCGAGTTGGCCGTGCGGATGATGGTGATCGTCTCGGTGGGCGTGATGTCGCGGACGACGCTCGCGGCGCTGCCGGCGGGGATCTGGCCGACGGTCCACGGCGGGGTGTTCTGTGCGGTCATGATCGGCTCCTTCGCTACCGGGTGGGCGGCCCTGCGCCGCCGTGTCTTCCCCGGCCTGGTGGCGCAATCAGCGCCCGCGGAGAGGCGCGGGGTGCAACCCGAAGGGCGGTCGTGGTGGCGAGGTGCGGCGGGCTCAGTGAGCGCAGCGAACGCAGCCGCAGCTCGTCACCGTGGCCGGCGGCGCAGCCGCTTGCGTCCCGGGCCGCGCGGGCGAACATGGAGTGCCAGGACGGGGACGAGCGGCGCAGAACCACACGCGGCGACAGGCACCCGACCGAGATCGCGGCCATACCTGGGCCCCGTAGCTTGCTGGTGGGCCTCGCTAGCCGAACAGTGTGCGGTGGGTTCCCCCCGCCAGCGGAGTGGCCGGCTGGGCGAGCAGTGGCTCGAGGATCTCGGCCCACCGGGACCAGCGCTCAAGCCGCACACCTGCACCCAGGACGGCACGGTTGTACGTCGCGTCGAACAGCACATGCCGCCACGTCGGCTCGAGCGCGCCGAGCACCGTGGGGCGGTCGTCGACCAGGACGTCACCTCGCACGAGGGTCTTGTCCTTCGTGACGATCACACGTTCGCTCCAGCCATCGCCCACGTGCTGCTCGACCCAGGCGAGCTTGTCGCTCGTGCACGTCGGGTTCGCCAGAATCGGTGCGGTGCAGATCCGCACGTCCCACGCGTGCTCGAGCATCGCGTGCAGCGCTGCAGCAGCGCCGTCGACGGCGGGCAGGTCGGCGAAGAATCCAGCCTCACACACCAGATCACGGGCGGCAGCCCGCCAGTCGGCGGGGACCTGGTCGTCAACGTAGAACCGGCTCAGGTCCGCGTACTCGCGCCCGGGTGCGTGCGGCCACCTGTCAGCCCACCGCTGCCAGAAGCCAGCGGCGAAGTCGACGACCACGCCGTCCATATCGACGAGCACGATCAGAGCGCGCCCGGGCACACGTGCGGCTGGCGTCGCTGATCGGCTGGGCTGATCTGGCATGTGTGCCTCCTTCCAGAGAGCGTGCGCCGTGCGCGTGGGGCGAGGAGAGTTCAGTTGCAGCGGGCTCATCACCCTGACGATCGCGCAGAGCAATACCTGGCATCAGGGAGAAGTGGTCCCCGCACCACCGTCATCGCGGCCTCGGAGCATCGGCTCGAGCGAGAGCTCGCGACACGCTGGATGCCCCGACGCCCAGGACCCGGCCGATGTAGGCGAGGCTGGCACCCTGTGCGCGCATCCTGACCGCAGCGGCGGTGCGATCAGGGGTCATCACGCTTGGTCGGCCCCCGATGCGGCCCTGTGCACGCGCATGCTCGAGACCGCGGCGGGTGTTGTCACGAATGGTGTCGACGCGCAGCTGCGCGAAGACCGCCACGATGCCGAACAAGGCACGACCCATCGGGGTCGTCGTGTCGATCTCTGGCTCGGTGAGCGACTTGATGTTGATGCCGCGGTCATGCAGGTCGTTGATGGTTTCGATGGCCATCTTCTCGCTGCCTGCTATGCGATCCAGGCGCCGCACGAGCAGCGTGTCCCCAGGACGTAGGTAGTCCAGGCAAGCAACCCACTGCGGACGTTCCAGCACTCTGCTGGACTCGCCGTGGTCGACGAAAACCCGCGCGGCGCCCGCCACTCGCAGCTCGGCCTCCTGCGCCGCAGAGCTCTGTTCGCGCCGAGACACCCGTGCGTAGCCGACGGTGGTGCTCACCGCCCTTCCTCGCCTCGATCACTACCGGGGCGGCTGCCCGACCCGTGGGGACGCGCCAGCCCCCGAACCGGTCGGACACCCGAAGATCCGCGGGCCGCGCCGGTCGCAGGTCGCGGGTAGCTGACACGCAGGACAGCGCGCGCCCGCGCCACCACCGGATCCTCCGCGCCTTCCGGCCCGGACTGCCGATCGAGGGCGATCCGTCGGAACGTCGGCACGAGTGAGCCCGGCTCCGGGTCGTACGCGAGCAGGTCCGGCCGGCTGAGCATCGAGGCCTGGTTCCACTGCTCGGGCGTCACGCGCGAGAAGTCCAGCGTGAACCGCGACCGCTCCGCGACGTGCTCCATGAACACCTTCGAGGTGCGGCCGTTGCCCTCGCGGAACGGGTGCGCTTGGTTCAGGTAGGCGAACACCGTGGCCGCCCGCTCCCCGAACTGCTCGCGGTCCAGCTCCCGCCACGCGGTGCCGGCGACGAGCCGGTGCACGTCGCTCAGGTAGCGCTCGACCTCACCGCCGCGGACCTCCGCGAAGCCGCGGCCCACACCCTTGAACATCTCGACCGTGCGGTACTCCCCCGCCCACTCGTAGACGTCCTGGAACAGATGCCGGTGGATCGCGCGCACGTGCGCCGCGTCGTACGTCCGCGCGATCGCCACCTCACCACTCACCAGCTCACGCTGGCGCACCGCTGCGCGCCCGTACTCCTTGACGTGCAGGGCGCCAGCATCGCGCTCGTCTAGCAGATTCCGCAGGGTGCTCTCATCCGGCGGGGGGTAGAAGTACGACTCCCACGAGTCGAACCCTCCGGCCATCAACGAGCCACGGAGACCTTGCGTCGGCGCTCGGCCGCAGCGTCGACACGGCGCAGGTACTCCGCCCGGTCGATCGCGCCTCGCGCCTCGTCGGTCAGGTTCTCCACGTCCTCGCGGTTGGGCTCCCAACCCTCGTGCCACGCACTGGCCAGGGACTGCACCACCGCGCGCCGCTGGGTGTCATCGAGCTGTGCGAACAGCTCAGGCCAGCGCTCCTCGACATCGAACTTCGTAGCCACGGCGCGGCTCCCCTCTCCTGGGCCAGGCACCAGTCTACCGGACCAACCAAAAACGGTCCATATCAGGTTTCGGTGCGCCCCGGTTTCGGTGGTGAGTTTCGGTGCGCCGGCTCCCGTTCGGCGTCGACGTCGACGCGCTGCGCCGGCCGACCGACCGGAAACGATCGGATCCGGCGGGTTGTAGAAGTTCTACAAGCCTTGACGTCCAGCGGCTGGTCTATGGCGGCCGTCAGGCTCGGTTCAGAGTTCGCCCACCATGGGCGAGGTGCTGGCGAGCATGGTCTTGAGCAATCCACGGACTCGACTGTCGAGGTCACCGCGCAGCGGTCGGATGCCGTCGAGGTCCCACCCCTCGGGATCGGGGAGCGACCAGGTCTCGACGTGCGGATGCACAGGCAGGGCGAGGTTCGGCTTGAGCGCGATCACGATGTCCGCCTGAGCGACCAGCTCGGGCGTGACGGGCCGCGGGACCTGATCGCTCCGGTCGATGCCGAGCTCAGCCAGCGAGGCCAGAACCGTCGCGTCGACCCGGTCGCCCGGCTCGGTGCCGGCGGACAGCACGCCTACCGTGTCGCGGGCCCTAGCGACCGCCAAACCTGCGGCGAGCTGGGAGCGGCCGGCGTTGTGCACGCAGACGAACAGCACCGTTCGCCGGACGTTCGCCTCTGCCTGGTTCCGGGTTGTGTTCACATCTGTCAATATAGAGACATGTCGATGCAGTGCGAAGTCGTGATCGTCGGATCGGGCCCCGCCGGGTACACCGCGGGGATCTACGCCGCCCGGGCGGGCCTGTCCCCGCTGATCGTCGCGGGGTCGGTGACCGCCGGCGGTGCGCTGGTGAACACCACCGAGGTGGAGAACTTCCCCGGCTTCCCCGACGGCATCCAGGGCCCGGAGCTGATGGACAAGCTGCGCGCGCAGGCCGAGAAGTTCGGGGCGCAGGTGCTCCTGGACGACGTGACCGCCCTGGACCTGACCGGGCCGGTGAAGAGCGTGACCACCGGCAGCGGTGCGGTGTTCACCGCGCGGGCGGTCGTGCTGGCCACCGGCTCGGCGTACCGCGAGCTCGGGCTGGCCGATGAGAAGCGGCTGTCCGGGCGGGGGGTGTCCTGGTGCGCCACCTGCGACGGGTTCTTCTTCCGCGGGCGGGAGGTGGTCGTGGTCGGCGGCGGGGACTCCGCGGTCGAGGAGGCCACGTTCCTGACCCGGTTCGCCTCGAAGGTGACCCTGGTGCACCGCCGCGACACGCTGCGGGCCTCGAAGATCATGGCCGACCGCGCCGCGGCGAACCCGAAGATCGCGTTCGCGTGGAACAGCGAGGTCGTCGCGATCCACGGCGAGGACAAGGTCACCCGGCTGACGCTGCGCGACACCGTCACCGGCGCCACCCGCGAGCACCCGGCCACCGGGGTGTTCGTCGCGATCGGGCACGTGCCGCGCAGCGAGCTGCTGACCGGGCAGGTCGACCTCGACGAGAACGGGTACGTGCGGGTGCAGGGCCGCACCACCCTGACGGACGTGCCCGGGGTGTTCGCCTGCGGCGACGTCGTCGACCACACCTACCGCCAGGCCATCACCGCGGCCGGGTCCGGCGCGGCCGCGGCCCTGGACGCCCAGCACTACCTGACCGGGCTCGGCGACGTCGGCATCGCCGGCCCCGTCGCGCCTGGTGTCGCCCACCAGCTGCTGGAGGTCTGATGCCTACCACCATCGTCACCGACGCCACCTTCGAGGCCGAGGTGCTGCGCTCCGAGGTCCCGGTGATCGTCGACTTCTGGGCCACCTGGTGCGGCCCGTGCCGCCAGGTCGCCCCGGTGCTCGAGCAGTTGTCCGAGGACTACGCGGGGCGCGTGAGAATCGTCAAGCTCGACGCCGACGCCAACCCGCAGACCGTCAGCGCCGCCGGCGTGGTGTCCATCCCGACGCTGAGCTTCTACGTCGACGGGGCACCGGTGAAGGCGTTGATCGGCGCCAAGCCCCGCCAGGTCATCGCCGCCGAGATCGACGACCTGCTCACCTGAGCACGCCCCTCCGAGACGAAGGACCTGGTTCGTGGCTCAGACCTTGCCCGCACCCCAGCAGCTCGCCCCCCGGCGCCTGTCCACCCTGGACCGGTGGCTGCCGGCCTGGATCGGGGCGGCGATGCTCGCCGGCCTCGCGCTCGGCCGGTTCGTGCCGTCGCTCGCCGACGGGCTGGCGCAGCTGGAGGTCGGCGGGATCTCGCTGCCGATCGGGCTCGGGCTGCTGGTGATGATGTACCCGGTGCTGGCCAAGGTCCGCTACGACCGCGTCAGCGCGGTCACCGGCGACACGCGCCTGCTCGTCAGCTCCCTGGTCCTGAACTGGATCCTCGGGCCGGCGCTGATGTTCGCCCTGGCGTGGGTGTTCCTGCCCGACCTGCCCGAGTACCGCACCGGCCTGATCATCGTCGGCCTGGCCCGGTGCATCGCGATGGTGGTGATCTGGAACGACCTGGCCTGCGGGGACCGGGAGGCCGCGGCCGTGCTGGTCGCGATCAACTCCGTCTTCCAGGTCGTGGCGTTCTCCCTGCTCGGCTGGTTCTACCTCAGCGTCCTGCCGGGCTGGCTCGGCCTGGACACCCAGGGTCTGGACGTCTCGGTCGGGCAGATCGCGCTCAACGTGCTGGTCTTCCTCGGCGTCCCGCTGGCCGCCGGGTTCGCCTCCCGCGCGATCGGCGAGCGCACCCGGGGCCGGGACTGGTACGAGTCGCGGTTCGTGCCGCGGATCGGGCCGTGGGCGCTGTACGGGCTGCTGTTCACGATCGTGCTGCTGTTCGCCCTGCAGGGCGACGCCGTGACCCGCAACCCCCTCGACGTCGCCCGCATCGCCCTGCCGCTGCTGGTCTACTTCGCCGTGATGTGGGCCCTCGGGCTGGCCACCGGCAAGGCGCTGGCCCTGGGCTACGCACGCTCGACGACGCTGGCGTTCACCGCCGCCGGCAACAACTTCGAGCTCGCCATCGCGGTCGCGATCGGCACCTTCGGCGCCACCTCCGGGCAGGCGCTGGCCGGTGTCGTCGGACCGCTCATCGAGGTCCCCGTCCTCGTCGGCCTCGTCTACGTCTCCCTGTGGGCGGCACGCCGGTGGTTCGCCACCGACCCCTACGCCACCCCGGCACCGCAGGAGGTCCGCCCGTGAGCACCCTCTCCCCCGAACGGCCGGCGCCGACTGGCTCGGACTGCACCCCCACACCCGAGGCGCACGCGATGGGCGCGCAGGCCGCCACCCAGGTCGCGACCATGCTCAAGGCGCTGGCCGACCCGCTGCGGCTGCGGATGCTGTCGTTCATCACCACCAGCTCCACCGGTGAGGCGTGCGTGTGCGACATCGCCACCGTCGCCGACGTCTCCCAGCCGACCGTCTCCCACCACCTCAAGGTCCTCAAGGACGTCGGCGTGCTCACCTCCGAGCGACGCGGCACCTGGGTCTGGTACCGCGTCGCCCCCGACGTGCGCGGCGCGGTCACCGCCCTGCTGGACTCCTTCGCCCCCGCGGCGCTGGACGCTGCTCACCACCGCGCCCGCCCGCTGACCGGTCTCGGCGACGTCGACGCCACCCTGACCCGGGTCGCCGACGACCTCGCCCCCCGGTTCCCGGACCTCGACGCGGAGCTGGTGCTGCGCACCGTGCGCGAGTCCTACGCCGCGCTGGCCCGCGGCGCCGGCACCGCCGCGCACCTGGTACCGACGGCACAGCGGTTCGCCGCCCAGCGCCTGGCCGACATCACCCGCGCCACCGCCCCGGGCGGGCACGTGCCGCAGGTGCTGTTCGTGTGCGTGGCCAACGCCGGCCGCTCCCAGCTCGCCGCGGCCCTGCTGCACCACTACGCGGGCGACGCCGTCATCGCCCGCTCCGCCGGGTCCGCCCCGGCCGCGGCGGTGCACGCCACGGTCCGCCCGCTGCTCGAGGAGCTCGGCACCGACGCCGAGGCGGTGTTCCCCAAGCCGCTGACGGACGACGCCGTCCGTGCCGCGGACGTCGTGATCACCATGGGCTGCGGCGACACCTGCCCGATCCTGCCGGGCAAGCGCTACGAGGACTGGGTCGTCGGCGACCCCGCCCTGGCCTCCCCCGAGGGCGTCGCGGCCATCCGCGACGACATCGACGCGCGCGTGCGCGCCCTGCTCGCCGACCTGCTGCCGCCCACCACCGACCGACCCGAGGAGCACCCCTGATGACCGACACCGCCACCGACACCACGACCGACGGCGCGACCACCAAGCCCAGCGTGCTGTTCGTCTGCGTGCACAACGCCGGCCGCTCGCAGATGGCCGCCGGGTGGCTGCGGCACCTGTCCGGCGGCGCCGTGGAGGTCCGCTCGGCCGGGTCGATGCCCGCCGACCAGATCAACCCCGCCGCCGTGGAGGCGATGCTCGAGGAGGGCATCGACATCCGCGCCGAGAAGCCGAAGGTCCTGACCACCGAGGCCGTGCAGGCCTCCGACGTCGTGGTCACCATGGGCTGCGGCGACGCGTGCCCGTTCTACCCCGGCAAGCGGTACGAGGACTGGAAGCTCGAGGACCCCGCCGGTCAGGGCGTCGAGGCCGTCCGCCCGATCCGCGACGAGATCCGCACCCGCATCCTCACCCTGCTCACCGAGCTCGGCGTCCAGCCGGTCAACGCCTGACCGCGCCTGCGACGACGGCCCGGACGCTGCGGCGTCCGGGCCGCGTGGCGTTCACCCGCCGGCCAGGGTCTTCTGCAGCAGCGTCGTGCCCAGCCACCGGTCGAACTTGCGACCCACCCGCTCCAAGCGCCCCGCCGGGTCGAACCCGGCGCGCCGGTGCAGCGCCAGCGAGGCCGCGGTGTCCCCGTCCGCGACCACCGCGATCACCTCCCGAGCGCCGGCCGCCGCAGCCTGCTCCAGGACCGAGGCGAGCAGGCGGGTGCCGATACCGCGCCCGGTCGCCGCCGGGTCGAGGTAGATCGTGTCCTCGACCGTGTGCGCGTACGCCGGCCGCGGCCGCCACGGACCAACGTACGCGAACCCCGCCACCTGCCCGTCCAGCAGCGCGACCAGGAACGGCCACCCCGCGCCGGTGACGGCGCCGAGCTTGTCCCGCCACACCGCCTCACCGGGCGGGTCGAGCTCGAACGTCGCGGTCGACGTGGCCACGTAGTGGTCGTAGATCCGCGCGAGCCCCGCGACGTCGCCACTGGTCGCGGCGCGCACCTGCACGCTCACTCGGTGCCGTTCCCCGGCTGGTCGCCCGAGCGGCCGTGCACGACACCGGTGGCGAAGCCGATGCTCGCCGGCGCCCCGATCCCCAGGGTGACCAGCTGCGGCTCGGGTGCGCTGCCGCAGCACGAGCCGCCGTCGGCGTCGAGATCGGTCGAGCACACCCCGGTCTCGGGCAGCTCGAGCTCGACCGCGTCCGCACCGGCGCGGTCCCCGGCCAGCGCCGCGGCGATCGAGCGGACCTGCTCGTACCCGGTGGCGAGCAGGAACGTCGGGGCGCGCCCGTAGGACTTCATCCCGACCAGGTAGAACCCGTCGTCCGGGTGGGACAGCAGCGTCTCCCCGTGCGGGGGCACCGTCCCGCAGGAGTGGAAGTTCGGGTCGATCAGCTCGGCCAGCCGCGCCGGGGACTCCACCACCGGGTCCAGGTCCAGGCGCACCTCACGCAGCATGTCCAGGTCGGGACGGAACCCGGTCGCGTTCACGATCGCGTGCACCTGCAGGTCCAGCGCCTCCTCGCGCGCGCGGCCCAGCACCCGCACGCCGTCCCCGGTCGGCACGAGCTGCTCGATCGACACCCGGGTCACCAGCGTCAGCCGGCCCGCCTCGACGGCGTCCCTCAGCCGGGTACCGAGCAGCCCGCGCGCGGGCAGCTCATCGGCCGCACCCCCGCCGAACAGCCGCCGCGCCGAGCCGGCGCGGATCGCCCACGTGATCGTCGTACCCGGCGCGGACTCGGCCAGCTCCACCAGGCTCAGCAGGGTGTTCGCCGCCGAGTGCCCCATGCCCACCACGAGGGTGTGCCGCCCGGCGAACCGCTCCCGCTGCGCACCGAGCACGTCGGGCAGCGGCCCGGTCACGAAGGCCGCTGCCTGGCGCTCCCCGACCGCCGGCAGGCCGCTGGCACCCAGCGGGTTCGACGTCGCGTACGTGCCGGACGCGTCGATCACCGCCCGCGCCAGCACGTCCTGCACCTGCCCGTCCGGGGTCACGGTCCGCAACCGGTACCCGCGACGCTCCCGACCCAGGGTGCGGGTCTTGTCCGCACCGTCACGCGCCACCGCCAGCACCCGGGTGCCCGTGCGCAGCCGCGAGGCGATCGCCGGCACACCCGCCAGCGGAGCCAGGTAGTCGCACACCAGGTCCGCACCCGTCGGGAGCGCGTCCGCGTCCGGCGCTACCCACCCGGTCGGCTCCAGCAGCCGACGAGCAGCCGCGTCGACGTCATAGCGCCACGGCGAGAACAACCGCACGTGCCCCCACGACGCCACGGCCGCCCCCGCACGCTCGCCCGCCTCGAGCACCAGCGGCTCCAGCCCCCGCTCCAGCAGGTGCGCCGCCGCCGCCAACCCCACCGGCCCGGCACCGATCACGACGACCGGCAGCTCCTCACGCACGACCTCGGCCATGACCACTCCTCGCATTGAAGTACGTCGATAGGTGACGCCGAGCAACGTATCCACAACCGTCGATGCGTGGCAAGATGGCTGCCATGACCGCAACACCGCTGCCGCTCGCCACGCCGCCGTCGACCGGCACGTGCTGCGCACCGCTGACCCGGGCAGCGGCCGAGCCGGAGACGGCACGCGAGCTCGCGCGGGTGTTCAAGGCGCTCAGCGACCCCACCCGCGTCCAGCTGCTCTCGATCGTCGCGGCCCACCAGGACCGCGAGGCGTGCGTGTGCGACCTGACCGAGCCCGTCGGCCTCGCCCAGCCGACCGTCAGCCACCACCTCAAGATCCTCGTCGACGCCGGCCTGCTCACCCGCGAGCAGCGCGGACGATGGGCGTACTACTCCCTGGTGCCCGGCGCCCTCGATCACATCGCGCACAGACTCGACGCCGCGGTGGGATAGCAACAACGTCTGCGGTCTGGCTCGATCCCCCGAAACCCCGGACCGGAACCGGAACCAACCGATACCTGGGTCTGCCCCCGGTCTGGTTGACACTCGGGGTTTGCGGTAGTCAGGCCGCGTCTGCGGCCGTGTAGATCATCTCAAACTCGACGGGCGTGAGCTTGCCGAGGGCGCGTTGGCGTCGTCGGCGGTTGTACTTGGTCTCGATCCAGGTCACGATCGCCAGGCGCAGGTCGTCGCGGGTGTGCCAGCGGCGGGTGTTCAGGACGTTCTTCTGCAGCAGGGAGAAGAAGCTCTCCATGCTCGCGTTGTCGCCCGCGCCGTAGGAGCGGCCCATCGACCCGACCAGGCCGTTGTTCGCCAGCAGCCGCTGGGTCGCCTTCGCACGGAACTGGCCGCCTCGGTCCGAATGACACACCGTGCCGGCCGGTGAGCGCAGCGCGATCGCGTTGCGCATCGCCGCCCGCGCCAGGGACGACTTCATGCGCGAGTCGATGGAGTACCCGACGATCTTGTTCGAGTAGACGTCCTTGATCGCGCAGATGTAGAGCTTGCCCTCGGCGGTGGGGTGTTCCGAGATGTCCCACAGCCACACCTTGTCCGGGGCGTCCGCGACGAACTCGTGACGGACCACGCCATGCTCGTCGACCACGGCGAGCAGGTCGTCGTGCGGCGCGGGACCGCTCGATCCGGCCTTGGACCGTCTCTTGTGGTGGCTCGCGGTGATGCCGGCGAGCCGGCACAGCCGGTGCACCCGGTTCTCCCCGACGCTGATCGCGTGCTCGTCGGCCAGTTCGTCGGTGATGAACCGGTAGCCGAGCGTCGCGTCGTCGCCATGGATCTCGTAGATCGCGTCCAGGACGTGCGCGTCGTCCCAATCCCGCCGAGACACGGGGTCCTTGAGCCACTTGTAGTACCCCTGGGTCGACAGGCCCAGGACCCGGCACGCCACCGCGACCGGCACCCGCACTCGGGCGCCGGCCGCGGCCATCTCACGGACGAGCGGGAAGACTATTTTCCCGGCAGACCCGCCTGCGCCAGGTAGGCGGCCGCGCGACGCAGGACCTCGTTCTCCTGCTCCAACACCCGGATCCGCCTGCGCGCCTCACGCAACTCGGCGCGCTCGGCCTGCGTCGGCCCGGACCGGCGACCGTCCTCGACATCGGCCTGCTTCATCCAGTTCGACAACGACCCTTCGGAGATACCGAAGTCCTTCGCGATCTGCGTCAGCGGCACCTGCCCCTTGCGGGCCACGGCCACGACGTCATCACGGAACTCCTTGGGATACGGCTTCGCCACGGGGACATCCTTCCAGCGAGGACCAGATCCTCACAGGTCAGGTGTCAACCAAACTCGGGGCAGACCCCCTCGAAAGAACCGGGCGACGTATGTGGTGGATGCGGCCGGGGCCCGGCGCACGTCGCCCGAAATCGATCGTTTGCGGTTGGGCGCGCCGCGCAGAGGTCTCAGCCCCTGGGGCGGTCGCGCCGGACCGCATCGCCAAGCCAGGGTCTTGACGGCAGGCGTGAACGTCGTTCACACTGGCGCACGTCATCCGGTGTGGATGACGTTCACACCCCGGGGGAGCATGGACATCGAACTGGTTGGGCTGGCCGAGGTCGCAGCTCTCGCCAACACCAAGACGACCGTTGTGTCGAACTGGCGGACCCGCGACCGACGCTTCCCTCAGCCCGTCAGCGAGCTCCGCAGCGGCCCGGTGTTCGACCGGGACGCCATCGTCAAGTACCTACGGAGAAGAGGACGCCCAATGGCACACGTGATTTCAACGATCAACCTCAAGGGTGGCGTCGGGAAGACGACGACCACCGTCGCTCTGGCCGAGATGCTGTCTGCCGAGTTCGGCAAGCGAGTGCTCGTGGTCGACCTCGATCCTCAGACCAACGCGACAACGGTCCTGATCGGGGAGCAGCGGTGGCGCGACCTCAACGACGCGGGGCACACCCTCGCGACGCTGTTCACCGATGCCCTGGCCGGTGACAGCGAGGCCCCTAAGTTCGACCTTGAGAAGTCGCTTCAGCGGTCGGCGTCGCCGGTCGAGGCCGTGCGCAACGTGGACCTGCTGCCGTCGTCGCTGGACCTCATCGACGTGCAGGACCGCCTGGGAACGCTGCCGCCGGGTCGGTTCTTCTCCAACAATCCGACCGACCTGCTGCGCCGCGCAGTGAAGCCGATCCTGGATGGCTACGACTACGTTCTGATCGACTGCCCGCCCAACCTTGGGATCGTCACCCTCAACGGGTTGCGCATCTCTGACGGGTACATCATCCCGACCATCCCTGACGTGCTCTCGACGTACGGCATCCCGCAGATCCAGTCCCGCGTCAAGGCGTTCGCCGACAGCCTGAGCGAGTCGATCGCCGAGGTTGGCATCGTCATCACGAAGTACCGCAAGGGCACCAACGTGCACGAGACCACCATCGAGCGGCTTGAGGACGACCCGAACCTCCCGATCGTGTTCGACACGCGCATCCCCGAGGGCAACGCGATCGCCGCATCGGTTGAGCACACCACCATCTCGACCCTCCGGCAGAAGTACGCCTACCAAGGCGGCTTCGAGGCGTTCCGCGCGCTGACCGAGGAGTTCATCGAGGCCGTCGAGGACCTGGCGTGAGCACAGAGCGACACTCGGACGTGGCCGGCGCGGCACAGCAACTCGGCGATGCAGTGCTTGCTCTTGGCGCGACACGCCCTGACCTGGCGGTCGGTATCGCGGCTCTCGCGACGGCGGTGGCCGCGGAAGCCGCTCGCACGCCTCGGTTCGCCAACGCAATCCAGGCGGCCTTCACCCAGCCAGCCGAGGCCTCGACAGGTCAGCCCCGGGCGCGCCGTCCTGCGCGTCGCGCACCCGGGCCGATCGACCCCTTCGCGGTGTACGCGGACGGGGGCGAGTCGCGCCTCCGCGAGCAGCTCCTCGCCCTCGAACTAGAGCAGCTGCGCGACATCGTGGCTCAACACGGGATGGACCACGACCGACTGGCGATGAAGTGGAAGGACTCCTCGCGAGTCGTCGACCGGATCGTGGAGAAGGTCACCAGTCGGGTCGCAAAGGGCTCGGCATTCCGAGACGCGTAGCCGCGCCCCGGACGCGTCGCGGGGCGTGACACTAGACACCCAGCTCCACTAGGAGGAGAACGATGGCGAGTGAAGCCTGTCCAGTCTGCGGCGAGGAAGCCGACGCCGACGAGATCGACCCCCACGGGCACTTCGGATCAGACGACGACTCCTGTGCGATCTGCGGTGATGAGCACTTCGTGGTGGGCAACGTCCCCGACCACGAGTGGACCAACGGGATCTAGCCCCACACCAGCGGCCGGTGAGGTGGTCCTACGTGACGCACAGCATCCGACAGGCACGCCGGGAGGGTCCCCGGGCGGCGCCCTAGCGTCAGTAGTGTGGCACCCATGTCGAACGTCGTCTCGCTGCCCTCCGTCAGGCCCAAGGTGCTCGAGTTCTTCGCCGGCATTGGCCTCGCCCGGATGGGTCTGGAGAGGGCCGGCTTCCAGGTCGTGTGGGCCTGACTACGCTGAAGATCGTTGCCATTGACCGTTCCTGGCGGCTTCCTGGCCGACAGGTCATGTCCTCGTGTTCTTCGGTTCCTGCGCAGCCGTGTCACGGACACGGCCGCATACACGAGTACCGCTCCGCACACTGCGTCCAGCAGCCAGTGGTTCGCGGTGACCACGACGACCACGGTGGTCAGTACGGGATAGGCGTGGACCCACAATCCACGGCGTCCGGGCACCAGGCGGCGCAGGGCCAGTGCGCACCACACGGCCCAGCCCACGTGCATGGAGGGCATGGCCGCGAGCTGGTTGCTCAGCTGCCCGAACCCTCGGGGCGCGGAGGCCTGAGCGCTCCACCATCCCCATCGGGCGGTCTCGCGCAGGGTGTCGACGTAGCCGGGCATGAAGCGCGGGGGAGCCACGGGGTAGGCCAGGTAACAGATCAGGGCCGCGATGGTGGCCAGGACCAGGGCGTTGCGCAGGCGACGGTAGTCCTGGGGACGTCGTCGGGCCACGGCGAACAACACGACCGGAGTGATGAGGTAGTGCAGGAGGGCGTACCAGTAGGCCGCGATCACAGCCAGGACGGGAACCGCGGCCAGGGCCTGGTTGCACGCCAGCTCCACGTTCAGGTGCAGGACGCGTTGCAGATCGACGATGTCCATGGCGTGGCGTATCGCCGAGGCCCGGTTGTCGCTGGCCAGCTGACGGCTGGCGGTGTAGCCGACGTACAGGGCGACCAGCAGCGACAACTCTTTCCACACCGACGGCGTGTGGACACTCGGTGCGGGGGCGAGGGGCGAGGCGCCCTGAAGAACCACATGGCCACGCCTGATCGCCACGGGGCTGGAGGTACCACGCCAGGAGGCTCGTGCGTGCTGCTGGGGCTGGGAGGTCCTCACCTGTATCACCCCCACGTGCTCGGTGGTGGCGCTTGGCAGCGCAGTCATGGTGGGCCGACCAGCGCACCTGGTCGGGTCCCTCGGGGTGGTGTGTGGGTGCGGTGGCGTTGGTTCGCCTCCGGTCTCGCACGCCGTGCATGGGGAGGGTGGTTGGGCCCGGCCGGGGGGAGCGGCCGGGCCCAACCGGTCTCAGACCTCCTGTGGCGTGGCGTCCACGGGGGTGAGGTCCTCTCGGCGCCCTGCCTTGATCGTCATGACTGCGGTGACCATGACCGCGGTGACCAGCAGGACTCCGGTGGCCCACAGCAGGGCGGTGTGCAGGCCCTCGGTGAAGGCGCTCTGGGCCTGGGTGGCGATGCGCGCGGCGGTAGCCCTCATGGGCGCGGGCACCTGGGAGGCCATGTGGGTGGACGCGCCGAGGGAGTCGCGGATCTTGTCGATGTTCGCGGCGGGCATCTGCGCGGGGAACCCGCTCACGGGCAGTTGGTCGCGGTAGACCGACTGCATGATGCTGCCCAGGACCGCGATGCCCAGGGCGGCGCCGAGTTGGCGGGCCAGGTCGTTCATGGCCGAGCCCACGCCCTGTTTGGCCGCGGGCAGCGCGTCGGTGATGGCACTGGTCGCTGGGGTCATGGCCAGGCCCATCCCGAATCCCAGGGGCAGCAGGCCACCGATCAACACACCGTAGGGGCTGTCGGTGTCCAACTGGGCCAGCACGGCGAACCCGGTGGCCACCAGGAGCAGACCGGTGACCATGACCGGTGTGGCCCCGAGCTTGCCGGCGGCGCGCGGGGCGATGACCCGGGAGGCGGGCATCAGAACGACGGCCATGGGCAAGACGGCCAGGGCCGCCTTCAGGGCGCTCTTGCCTTCGACGAGTTGCAGGTACTACACGATCAGGAACACGAAGCCGAAGAAACCGAAGAACTGCCACGTCACCGTCAAGGTCCCGGCGCTGAAACCGCGCAGCTTGAACAGCCGCGGGTCCAGGAGGGGCTCGTCGCGGGTGAGTTCCCAGATGACGAAGATGGCCAGGATCACGATGCCCGCGCCCAGGCCGCCCAGGGTGCGTGTGGAGTCCCAGCCCTGGGTGGGGGCTTCGATGATCGAGTACACCAGGACGCCCAGACCGGCCACGGAGACCAGGGCACCGATGATGTCCAGGCTCGGCGCGGTGGGGTCAGCGGACTCGGGGATGAACCGCACCGTGCCCACCAGGGCCACCAGGCCCAGGGCGATGTTGAAGGCGAACACCGAACGCCAGGACCAGAACTCCAGCAGGACCCCGGCGGCCAGCAGGCCGAGCATGGCGCTGGCCCCGGAGACGCCGGCCCAGGTGCCCACCGCGCGTACGCGTCGTTCGGGCGGGAAGGTGCTGGTGATGGTGGACAGGGTCGCGGGCATCACCAGGGCCGCGCCCACTCCCAGGATCCCTTGGACGGCGATGAGGTGTTCGACCTCGTTGACCGTCATGGCGACCCCGGCCCCGGCCACGAAGATGACCAGACCGGCGATCAGGGCTCGGCGGCGTCCGTAGCGGTCACCGATGGCACCGGCCGGCAACAAGAGCGCGGCGAAGACCAGGGCGTAGCAGTCCGCCACCCAGGCGATCTGGGTCTGGGTAGCGCCCAGGTCCGCAGCGATCGAGGGGGTGGCGAGGTTGAGCGCGGGCACGGCGGAGACCACCGCCGCCAATGCGAACATGATCACCGGCAGGACGGCCGGTCCGATAGGTCGGGTAGCCGCGGTGGGCGCGCGGTGTGTGGCGGGCGAGCTGGCCATGACTGCCTCCCTGTATTTCACCCTTGGCGAATTGAAGGTGGCAGGGTCGCCGGCTACATTTCAAGCATGATGAATTCCGGTGCGCGGAGAGACCCTCAGATGCAGGGGTGGCGCCCGCTCGCCCCGGGACGAACCACCCTCCTGGGACGTTCCATGGGGGTCTTGGGCCGAGGTCATCGGGCTATTGCGGGTCAGAGCGGTACCGGGAGGGCCCCGCGGTGCGGTGTGGGGGTCCGGTGGTGATGAATAGTCCGCGACGCGGTCGGCGTACCGGTAGTCCAGACACCCGGGCCCAGATCCTGGCCGTGGCGCGCCGCCACCTGCTGGACCAGGGGTACCAGGGTCTGCGCATGCGGGCGGTGGCCGCCGAGGCGGGGGTGGACGCGGCCCTGGTGAGTTACTACTTCGGGTCCAAGAAGGGCCTGTTCGGGGCCGCGTTGGCGTTGACGGCCAACCCTCCCGAGGCCTTGCGCGCGGCGATTGCCGGTGACCTGGCCACCCTGCCCGAACGGGTGCTGCGCACCTTGGTCACCGCCTGGGACGACCCGGTGCAGGGGGAACCACTGCGCTTGATGATCAACGCGGCGGCACACGAGCCGGACCTGGTGCGCCTGCTGCGCGAGGTGGTGCAGACCGAGATGGTCCACCAGCTCGCCGAGCGGTTCGGTGGCCTGGACGCCACCGCCCGGGCCGCCGCGTTCGGCGCCCAGCTCGCGGGGTTGATCCTGGTGCGTTACCTGCTGGTGGTCGAGCCCGTCGCGTCCATGCCGGTGGAGGACCTGGTGCGCTTTGCTGCTCCCGGCCTGCACGCGGCGATGCAGGGGCCCACCGGTCGGCCCCGATCGATCGCGGCCGTCGATGGCCCCAGGGGCACGGTCGCCAACAGCCCGCGGCCCCGCAGGGCGCACTGAGGAGGCGCCCCGACCGCCTTCAGCCTGCGCACAGGAACTCCCAGATCCGCTGGGCGGCGGTGCCCGCGCCGTCCATGTCCCCGATCGCGGTGGCCATCGCCTGGGCGTTGCGGCGGTAGGCCGGGTCCGCCAGGACGGTGCGCACCGCACGTCGGATCACCGGGGCGCACCAGCGGTGTTGTTGGATCCGCAGGCCCGCCCCGGCGTCCATCACGTGTTCGAGGTTGACCTGCTGTTCCAGGACCGTGCCGACTCCGATCAGGGGCGTTCCGGCGGCCATGGTGGTCTGTACCGTGCCCTGACCGCCGTGGCCGACCAGCACGTCGGCGAGTCGACTGGCCGCCAGTGCGGGAACGAACCGGTCGGTCACCAGGACATTCGGGCCGGTTCCGGTCACCGCGTACACCTCCTCCAGTGCACACACCGCGGGCGGCACGAGGATCACGGCGTTCCACAGGTCTTCCTCGGTGGGCCCCTGTCGACGACGGCTGAAGACTGGGCGGTAGTCGACGGGTGAATCGTGAGCAGCCCGCGGTACTGCTGTGGGGTGATCAGCGTGGAGGACTGGGCCGAGATTCGTCGGCTGCACAGGTCAGAGCGGTTGTCGCAGGCGGCGATCGCGCGGCGTCTGGGGATCTCTCGGAACACGGTCGCCAAGGCGCTGGCCTCGGCCGAGCCGCCGCGGTACTCCCGGCCCGCGGCAGGGTCGGCGGTCGACGCGTTCGAGGCGGCGATCCGCCGTGAGCTGGCGTTGGACGCGAGGATGCCCGCGACGGTGATCGCCGAGCGGATCGGCTGGACGCGGTCGATGACGGTGCTCAAGGTGAGGGTCGCGCAGCTGCGGCCGTTGTTCGTGCCGCCGGACCCGTCCGACCGGGTCGAGTACGAGGCGGGCGGGGTTGCGCAGTGCGATCTGTGGTTTCCGCCGGTGCCTGTCCCGGTCGGTGGCGGCGCCGCGCGGGTGCTGCCGGTGCTGGCGATGACGTGCGGGTACTCGCGGATGACCTCGGCGGTGATGATCCCGAGTCGCAAGGCCGGGGACATCCTGGCCGGGATGTGGCAGATCGTCGCCGGCTGGGATGCCTGCCCGCGCACGTTGGTCTGGGACCGGGAGGCCGCGATCGGCGGGTCCGGCAAGCCGACCCTGGAGGCGACCTCGTTCGTCGGGACCCTCGGCGTCCGGCTACGCCTGGCCCCGCCGCGTGATCCGGAGTTCAAGGGGCTGGTCGAGCGGCGCAACGGGTTCTTCGAGACCTCGTTCCTGCCCGGGCGCACGTTCACCTCCCCGGGCGACTTCACCACGCAGATCAGCGCGTGGCTGCCGGCGCGGGCCGCGACCCGGCCGCTGCGCGCCCTGGGCGGCGCGCGGCCGCTGGACCGCTGGGACGCCGATCGGGCCGCGATGGTCACGTTGCCGCCGATCGCGCCTGTCAACGCCGGGCGAATCTTGACCCCCTGGTGCTGGTTGAACTTTGACCCCCCTGATGGTCTTGACTACTTGGTCTTGCGGTGGGCGCGTGTGCGGTAGGAGTCACCGTCCAGGGGGATGACGTGGGCGTGATGGACGAGGCGGTCGATGGTCGCGGCTGCGACGACGTCGTCGCCGAGGGTCTCGCCCCAGCGGGAGAAGGGCAGGTTCGAGGTCACGATCACGGACCCGGTCTCGTAGCGGGACGCGATGAGCTGGAAGAACAGGGCGGCTGCGGCTGGGTCGAACGGCAGGTAGCCGACCTCGTCGATGATCAGTAGCCGGTAGCGGTTCAGGCGGCGTAGCTCGCGCTCGAGGTTGCCGCGCTCGTGGGCGTCGCTCAGGCGGGTCAGCCAGCCGTTCGCGGAGTCGAACGCGACGGGGAACGCGGCTTCGGCGGCTTTGATGCCCATCGCGATCGCGAGGTGGGTCTTGCCGGTCCCGGGTGGCCCGAGCAGCACGACGTTCTCTCGGCGTGCCACGAACGTGGTCGTGGCCAGGTGCGCGATCACGTCCCGGGGTGCGGCCGGCAGGTGTTCGAAGGTGAAGTCCTCCAGGGTCTTGACTGCGGGGAAGTGCGCGGCCGAGATCCGCATCCGGGTGCCGTTCGCGGTTCGGGAGGCGACCTGGCGGCCCAGGACGGCGGCGAGGTATTCCTCGTGGGTCCAGCCCTCGGTGCGGGCCTGGTCGCCGAGGGTCGCGAACGTGTCGGCGATCACGGGGGTCTTGAGCTCACGGGCGCAGAACGTGATCTGCCCGGCGGTGTCCTTGCCGGTGGCGCTCACCGCACGACCTGCAGGTTCGGGCGCGGGGCGGGGACGGGCAACGCGAACATCTCGTCGTAGTCGCTCAACTCCCGCAAGCCCACGTCCGTCGCGGTGACGGGGCCGCGGGTCGCGGCGCAGCGGTCCTTGAACGCGGTCCGCAGCTCAGCGGCGGCGGCGACGTGCGCGGGGTCGGTGATGACCTGCCGGGACGCCCAGGACCGGGCGTGGTCGGCCACGACCTGCCCCGCGTACGTGACCATGACCCGGTCCAGCCCGGGATGGATGTCCACGAACCGGCCGATGACCTGCGGGTCCACCGAGTAGTCGTTGCCCGCGACCCGCACGTAGTAGTCCCGCGCCAGGCGCACCCGCAGCGGTGGGGCGCTCGTCGGCGCGACCGGTGGCAGGGCCCCCATCGCGGCGAGGTCCGCGCCGAGCAGGTCGACCGGGCGGGCGCCGGTGGCCCGCACCTTGCGCTCGTTCGCGCGCGGCAGCCACGCCGCGAGCTGGGCGTTGAAGTCGACGCCGCCGGTGAACGAGCGCCCGGGCATGAACGAGGTCTGCAAGTACTGGTTGGCTCGCTCGACGACGCCCTTGGCCTCCGGGTCCCGGGCCGCGGTCTGATAGATCCGCGTCCCCAACGTCCCGGCGAACGTCCGGGCGGGCAACGTCAGGCGCTTGTGCTGACCGATGCCCGCCTCGTTGTCCCAGACCAGCGTCTTGGGCACCGCACCCAGACCGGCCAGCAGCTGCCACATCCCGGCCAGCAGGTCCCCCGACAGCCGCGAGGGCAGCATGACCGCCATCACGAACCGGGAGTACGCCGCGACCATCGTCAGCACCGGCGGCGCGATCCACGCCCCGGCCCCGTCGGGGATCACCTTGGCCGGGAACCACAGGTCGCACTGCACGATATGCCCGGCCGCATACGTCGTGCGGTCGGCGGGGTCCGCGCCGCGGAACAACGGGCGCAGCAACGCGACCCGGGCCCGCAGCACCGAAGACGAGCCCGTCCACCCGACCCGCTCACCGATCACCGTCGCGGGCATGTCCGGGAACTGCCCGAGCAACTCCCGGATCGCCGGCTCGAACGCATCGACCGCCGAACCCGCAGGCTTGCGGTGGTACTTCGGCGGCTCGTGCGCGGCCAACGCGACCCGCACCGTGTTCCGCGCGATACCCAACCGGCGCGCGATCGTCTTGATCCCCAACCCCTCAGCTCGATGCAGCCGACGGATCTCAGCCCAGTCCTCCACAGTGATCACTCCTCCACTCTTCAGCGAAGGGGGGTCAACATTCGCTCGGCGCCAGGGGGTCAGTCTTCACGCGGCATCGACACGCGCCGACCGTCGGGCTGCATCATCGGATCCGGCTCGGGCGGGACTACTACGTGCGCCTGGACGCCAACGACTATTCGGTCGACCCGCGCGTGATCGGCCGGTTCGTCGACGTGCGCGCCGACCTGCACCGGGTCACCGCGAGCTGCGCCGGGCAGGTCGTGGCCGAGCACGCCCGCTGCTGGGCCTCCGGCGCGACCATCACCGACCCGGCCCACCGGGCGACCGCGAAGGCGCTGCGCGCGGACCTGGCTGCCCGGCGCCAGCAGCGCCTCACGCGTGAGCACGCCGACGGGCACGTCGTGGCGCTGCGCGCTCTGCCGGACTACGACGCCCTGTTCGGCGTCGACTTCGACGCCCGCCCTCGATCAGCGGCGGGAGACAGCCAGACGATCGCCGACGGGACGTAGTAGATGACCACCACCACGAAGAGCAGGCCGGTCCCGGACGGGCTGGACTCCAAGCTCGCCTACCTGACCCGCGTGCTCAAGACCCCCACGATCGGGCGGACCTGGGAGTCGTTGGCCGCAACCGCGCGCGAGGCGAACTGGTCGCACGAGGAGTACCTCGCCGCGGTCCTGGAACGCCAGGTCGCCGACCGGGAGTCCGCCGGCACCACGATGCGCATCCGCACCGCGCACTTCCCCGCGATCAAGACCCTCGAGGACTTCAACCTCGAGCACCTGCCCTCCCTGCGCAAGGACGTGCTCGCGCACCTGGCGACCGCGACGTTCGTGCCCAAGGCCGAGAACGTCGTGCTGCTCGGCACGCCCCCAGCGGCGGGGACTGCCGTTCGTCGTCGAGCGGCGCGGTACGGGTGCGGGTCTCAGCGGATGCCGTGCGTCACCGCCCACGAGACCGCCTCGGACCGCGTCGAGACGCCGATCTTGCGGTAGACGCTGCGGACCTGCGACTTGACGGTGTTGCGGGTGACGAAGAGGCGGGTCGCGATCTCCTCGAGGGTGACGTCCTCGGCGAGCTCCGCGAGCACGACGCGCTCACGCCGGGTGAGAGTCTCCGCACCCGTGAGGGGGGCGGTGGTCTCGAGCATGCTCATTCTGTCCTCCGATCGGTGCACGGCCCCGGTCCTGGACCGGGTGCCGCGGGGCGTTCGGAGGATGAGAGCGTGCAGACGCACGACTATGACGCCGTTTCGCCCGACTTCTTCTCACCGTGTTCCGCACCCCACGGTCGTCCTGCTGTGCCCACAATGAACGCGGAACCGTCGGCCTGATACACCCGGTCCCCGTGGGCCGCTCGGCTTTCACCCGTTCGGCCCTCGCGCCGCCGGGGCGCAACCGCTTCGACGGCTGCGCGCCCCGGACGACCTGTGAACACCCGCCGGAGGGTCCTCCCGACCGGCGGCCCGATCAACCCGCCGCGTGCGCGGCGTACTCCTGCGCGGTGAGCAGCGGACCGGCCTCGGCGACGTCGACCTTGATCAGCCAGCCCGCGCCGAACGGGTCGGAGTTGACGACGGACGGGTCGTCCACGGCGGCGGTGTTCACCTCGACGACCGTGCCGGTCACGGGCGAGAACAGCTCGGACACGGACTTCGTCGACTCGATCTCGCCGATCACGGTGCCGGCGGCGATCGACTCGCCGACCGCCGGGAGCTCGAGGTAGACGATGTCGCCGAGCGCCTCGGCCGCCACGGACGTGATGCCGACGGTCGCGGGTGCGCCGTCGGTGAGCCACTCGTGCTCGAGGGTGTACTTGAGGTCGCCGGGCAGGTCGGTCATGAGGGTGCTCCGCTCTGGTGTCGCTAGGTGAGGTCTACCGGGGACGACGGTAGAAGGGAAGAGGCACGACGCGCACCGGCTCGTGCCGGCCGCGGACGTCGACCGCGAGCTCCGTGCCCTCGGCGGACACCTCGGGCGTCACGTACGCCATCGCGACGGGGTGGCCGAGCGTGGGCGACGGGGCGCCCGACGTCACGGTCCCGACGACCGCGCCGGTCGCCGTGACCACCGGGTAGCCGTGCCGGGCCGCGCGGCGCGACAGTCCCTGCAGCCCGACGAGCGTGCGGGCCGGGACGGCGTGCGCGCGGGACTCGAGCGCCTCACGCCCGACGAAGGGCAGCGGCTCGCCCGCGGCGTCGACCTTGTCGAGCTTGACCACGCGGCCCAGGCCCGCGTCGTGCGGCGTGGTCGTGGTGTCGAGCTCGTTGCCGTACAGGGGCATGCCCGCCTCGAGGCGCAGCGAGTCGCGTGCGGACAGGCCGGCGGGCACGAGGCCCAGCGGCGAGCCCGCGTCGAGCAGCGCGCGCCACAGCGTCGGCGCGTCGCCGGCGGGGACGAACAGCTCGAAGCCGTCCTCGCCCGTGTACCCGGTCCGTGCGACGAGCGCGTCGAGCCCCGCGACGCGCGCGGGCACCGACGCGTAGTACCGCAGCGCGGCCACCGCGTCCGCCTCGGCGGGGTCCGCGACGAGGCGGACGACGATCTCCTGCGCCCGGGGCCCCTGCACCGCGACGAGCGCGGTCTGCTCGGACCGGTCCGTGAGGGTCACGTCGTCGCGCCCCGCGAACCGCTCGGCGAGCGCGTCGCGCACGACGTCCACGTTCGACGCGTTCGCGACGACGAGGTAGCGGCGGCCGCGCTCGTCGTCCGGGTGCCGGTACACGACGAGGTCGTCGAGGACGCCCCCGTCGGCCTGGCAGATCATCGTGTAGCGCGCGCGGCCCGGCTCGAGCGCCGTGAGGTTCCCGACGAGCGCGCGGTCGAGCGCGTCGCCCGCACCCGGACCCTCGACCTCCAGCTCGCCCATGTGCGACAGGTCGAACAGGCCCGCGGCGGTGCGCACCGCGGTGTGCTCGGCGACGTCCGAGCCGTACCGCAGCGGCATCTGCCACCCGGCGAAGTCGGTGAGCGCCGCACCCAGCGCGACGTGCTCGTCGTGCAGCGGGGACGGCCGCGCCTGGTCGCTCATGCTCGGTCCTCTCGTCGTGCGGGTGAGGTGGTCGGGTGGCTCACTCGGCGAACGCCTCGACGGGCGGGCACGAGCAGACCAGGTTGCGGTCCCCGCGCGCGCCGTCGATGCGGCGCACGGGCGGCCAGTACTTGCCGCGGCGCAGGCTCGCCAGCGGGAACGCGGCGCGCTCACGGGAGTACGCGTGCGTCCACTCGTCGGCGCTCACGGACTGCGCGGTGTGCGGCGCGTGCCGCAGCGGCGAGTCCTCGAGCGGCCACGTGCCGGCGGCGACCTCGTCGATCTCGGCGCGGATCGCGACCATCGCGTCGACGAACCGGTCGAGCTCGCCCAGGTCCTCGCTCTCGGTCGGCTCGACCATGAGCGTGCCCGGCACGGGGAACGCGAGCGTCGGCGCGTGGAACCCGTAGTCCATGAGCCGCTTCGCGACGTCCTCCGCGGTCACGCCCGTGCGCCTGGTGATCTCCCGCAGGTCGAGGATGCACTCGTGCGCGACCAGCCCGTTCGGGCCCGTGTAGAGCACCGGGAAGTGCTCACGCAGGCGCGTCGCGAGGTAGTTCGCGGCGAGCACCGCGACCTCGGTCGCGCGGCGCAGCCCGTCGGGACCCATGAGCGCGACGTACGCCCACGAGATGGGCAGGATGCCCGCCGAGCCCCACGGCGCCGCGGAGACGGCCGGCACGTGCGACGCGTGCGCCGCCGCGTCGGGCGTGCGCGGGCTCGTCGTCGGGTCGCCCGGCAGGTACGGCGCGAGGTGCGCCGCGACCGCGACGGGACCCACGCCCGGGCCGCCGCCGCCGTGCGGGATGCAGAACGTCTTGTGCAGGTTGAGGTGGCTCACGTCGCCACCCATCTCGCCCGGGCGGGCCAGGCCGACGAGCGCGTTGAGGTTGGCGCCGTCGATGTAGACCTGGCCGCCCGCGTCGTGCACGAGGTCGCACACCTGGCGCACGTGCTCCTCGTACACGCCGTGCGTGGACGGGTACGTGATCATGATCGCCGCGACCCGCGGGCCGTGCTCCTCGAGCTTCGCGCGCAGGTCGTCGAGCAGGATCTCGCCGTCCTCGGCCGTCGCGACGACGACCACGCGCAGGCCCGCGAGCGCCGCCGACGCCGCGTTCGTGCCGTGCGCGGACGCCGGGATGAGGCAGACGTCGCGCTGCGCCTCACCGCGGTCACGGTGGTACGCCTTGATCGCGAGCAGCCCGGCGAACTCGCCCTGCGACCCGCCGTTCGGCTGCACCGACACCGCCGCGTACCCGGTGATCTCCGCGAGCCAGTCCTGCAGCTGCGTGACGAGCTCGGCGTAGCCCTGCGTCTGGTCCGCCGGCGCGTAGGGGTGCACGTCCGCGAACTGCGGCCAGGAGATGGGCTCCATCTCGGCGGTCGCGTTGAGCTTCATGGTGCACGAGCCCAGCGGGATCATCGTGCGGTCCAGCGCGAGGTCCTGGTCCGAGAGGCGACGCAGGTAGCGCAGCATCGCCGTCTCGGAGCGGTACAGGTGGAACACCGGGTGCGTGAGGTACTCGTCGGTGCGCACGGCCCAGTCCGGGAGGGCCGTCGGGGCGGCCATCGGGCCGTACGCGAACGCCTCGCCGCGGACCGTGAACGACCCGCTGGGCGACGTCCACTGCTCGTCGTGGGTGCCGGACGGCGCGTCCGTCACCCCGGCGGCGACGAACGCCAGGACCACGGCCAGCACGTCGTCGTCGTCGGTGGTCTCGTCGACGCTCGCCTGCACGTGGTCCGCGTCCGGCGCCCACAGGTTGACGCCCTGGCGCACGCCGGCGGCGACGACGTCCGCCGCACGGCCCGGGACGACCGTGCGCACCGTGTCGAAGACGACCTCGTGCTCGACCTCGACGCCCAGGTCGCGCAGGCGCGCGGCGAGCGTCGCCGCGTGGCCGTGCGCGCGGGACGCGATGGTGCGCAGGCCGTCGGGGCCGTGGTGGACCGCGTACATCGACGCGACGATCGCGAGCAGCGCCTGCGCGGTGCAGATGTTGCTCGTCGCCTTCTCACGGCGGATGTGCTGCTCACGCGTCTGCAGCGCGAGGCGGTACGCGGGCGCGCCGTCCGCGTCGACCGACACCCCGACGAGCCGGCCGGGCAGCATCCGCTCGAGGCCCGAGCGCACCGCCATGAACGCGGCGTGCGGGCCGCCGCCGAACAGCGGGACGCCGAACCGCTGCGCCGAGCCGACCGCGACGTCCGCGCCGAGCGTCCCCGGCGAGGTGAGCAGCGTGAGCGCGAGCAGGTCCGCCGCGACCGTCACCAGGCCGCCGCGCTCCTTCGTCGCCGCGATCACGTCCCGCAGGTCGCGGACCTCGCCGGACGCCGCGACCTGCTGCACGACGAGCCCGATGAGGTCACCCTCGACCTGCGGCAGCCCCTGCGACAGGTCGGCCACCACCACGGGCAGGCCGATCGCCTCCGCGCGGCCGACCGTCACCGCGAGCGACTGCCCGAACAGCTGGTCGTCGAGCACGACCGTGCCCGCCTTGCCGCGCTGCGCGCGCCACATCAGCGCGACTGCCTCCGCGACCGCGGTGGCCTCGTCGAGCAGGCTGGCGTTCGCCACGGGCAGCCCGGTGAGGTCCTCGACCATCGTCTGGAAGTTCAGCAGCGCCTCCAGGCGGCCCTGGCTGATCTCGGGCTGGTACGGCGTGTACGCGGTGTACCAGCCCGGCGACTCGAGCACGTTGCGGCGGATCACCGGCGGCGTCGTCGTGCCGTAGTAGCCCTGGCCGATCATCGGGCGCAGCACCTGGTTCTTGCCCGCGATCTCGCGCAGTGCCGCCTGCACCTCGGCCTCGCCCTGCGCCTCGGGCAGCGCGAGCGGACGACCCGTGCGGATCGACGCGGGCACCGCCGCGTCGATCAGGTCCTCGAGCCGCTCGTAGCCGACGACCGCGAGCATCGCGTCCGTCTCCGCGCCGCGGCGGGGGCCGACGTGACGGTCGGAGAAGTCGAGCGCGGCGGGGGCCGGGCCGGTGGGGGCCGAGTGGGGCGTGGTCTTCGACACGGGCTGCTCCGGGGGTCGCCCGGCGTCGGCCGGGACGGGCGGTGGGCTCCCCGCTCTGTCATCCGCCGCGTACGACGACCTGAGAGTTTTGCCGGTCCGCCATGGCTGGTCCCAGCCCGGGGCGCGCCGGCTTGCACCGTCGGTGGGCCGTCCCGTGGTGGGACGGCCGCTTTCCAGAGTTGCCTCGCCGTGGCGGTACAGGGGCCTGAGAGATTCCCGGGGAGGGTTGCTCCTTCGGCGCCCGCTGCGCGGGACTCTCCCGCCTCGGTTCGAGCAGCATGTTCAGTTGACCTACCGCCCCAGGCTACCGGCTCCCCCACCGTCTCCCCCACCGTCTCCCCCACCGTCGGCGGCACCGGGATCATAGGCGGGGGTTTCCACGGCGAGACGGTGGGCAATTGCGGAGGAGTCGTGGTTAGCCTGGCGCGGTGAGCCAGCACCCGCAGGGGCCGAGCACGACGAGCGCCGATGCGTCCGCCCCCGCTGCGACGGCTCCCGTGCGGGCCGCGGTGGTCGTGGTCTCGGACCGGAGCGCGGCGGGCGCGCGCGAGGACCGCTCCGGCCCCGCGGCCGTCGCCGCGCTGCGCGACGCGGGGTTCGCGGTACCGGACGCGGTCGTCGTGCCGGACGGTGCGGCGTCGGTGCGCGGCGCGGTCGAGGACGCGATGGCGCGCGGCGCACGCGTCGTCGTGACGTCGGGCGGCACGGGCGTCGGGCCGCGTGACGAGACGCCCGAGGGCACGCGCCCGCTGCTCGCCAAGGAGCTGCCCGGCATCCCGGAGCTGCTGCGGCGCTCGTCGGACGTCCCCACCGCGGTGCTCGGCCGGGGGCTCGCGGGCGTGACGGACGCGGGCGTCGTCGTGGTCAACCTGCCCGGCTCCCCGGGCGGCGTGCGCGAGGGGCTCGCGGTGCTCGCACCGCTCCTGCCCCACCTGCTGAGCCAGGTGGGCGGGGGTGATCACGCATGATCACGCGGATCTGCGACGAGCCTCTTGACCTGCTGTTTCACGTGGAACATGTGCAGAGCCCGCGCGCGGGGGCGGTCGCGACGTTCGTCGGGCTGGTCCGCGACCACGACCCGTCGGTGACCGGCGAGGTCGTCGGGCTCGAGTACAGCGCGCACCCGGACGCCGAGGCCGTGCTGCGCCGGATCGCCGACGACGTCGCGGCGGACGACGACGTGCTCGGCGTCGCGGTCAGCCACCGGGTCGGGCACCTGCGCGTGGGCGAGGCGGCGATCGTCGTCGCCGTCGCCGCGGCGCACCGGGCCGAGGCGTTCGACGCGTGCCGCCGGCTCGTCGAGACCGTCAAGGCCGAGCTGCCGGTGTGGAAGCGCGAGCTGCTCGCGAACGGCACGCACCATTGGGTCGGGCTGTGACCGGCGGGTCCGGCGCGACGACGACGCGCGGGCAGCTCGTCGACCGGTTCGGCCGCGCGCACCACGACCTGCGCATCTCGCTGACCGACCGCTGCTCGCTGCGCTGCACGTACTGCATGCCCGCCGAGGGCGTCCCGTGGCTCGCTCGCTCGACGATGCTCTCGACCGACGAGATCGTGCGCGTCGCGCGCGTGGGCGTGGCGCTCGGGATCCGCGAGATCCGGCTGACCGGCGGTGAGCCGCTGCTGCGGGTCGACGTGGTCGACGTCGTGCGCCGGCTCGCCGCGATGACCACGCCCGACGGCGCGCCGGTCGAGGTGTCGCTCACCACCAACGCGCTGCGCCTGCCCGCGCTGGCCGCTCCCCTGCGCGACGCGGGCCTGCGCCGCGTCAACGTCAGCCTCGACACGCTCGACCGCGCGCGGTTCCTCGAGCTCACGCGCCGCGACAAGCTCGTCGAGACGCTCGCGGGCATCGCGGCGGCCGACGCCGCCGGGCTGCACCCCGTCAAGATCAACGCGGTCGCGATGCGCGGCGTCAACGACGACGAGGTGGTCGCGCTCACCCGGTTCGCCGTGGAGCGCGGCTACCAGATGCGGTTCATCGAGCAGATGCCGCTCGACGGCGGGCACACGTGGGACCGGCACGTCATGGTCACGCAGGCCGAGATCCTCGAGCGGCTGCGCGGCGCGTTCCGGCTCGACGAGGTGCCCGGCCGCGGGGCCGCACCCGCCGAGCTGTGGACCGTCGACGGCGGGCCGGCCACGGTTGGCGTCATCGCGTCCGTCACCGCGCCGTTCTGCGGCGCGTGCGACCGGCTGCGCCTCACCGCGGACGGCCAGCTGCGCGCGTGCCTGTTCTCGCAGGCCGAGGTCGACACGCGCGAGGTCCTGCGGTCCGACGAGCCCGCGGAGGCGGTCGACGAGGGCCTCGCCGCGGCGTTCCACGCGTGCCTGGCCGGCAAGAAGGCCGGGCACGACATCGACGACCCGACGTTCCTGCAGCCGCGCCGGCCCATGAGCGCGATCGGCGGCTGACCGCCCCGGGCGCCGCGACGCGGGCGGGTCAGCCGCCCGCGAACGGGGGCAGGACGTCGAGCGTGGCTCCCCCGGCCACCTCGTCGGACGCCTCCAGGCGGCGACCGTCGGCGAGCAGCGCGCACCGGTCGAGGACCGGCGCGAGCGCCGGGTGGCGGGTCAGCAGGTCCGCGCGCACCGCCGCGCCCGAGCCGGCCGGGACCTGCTCCGAGTCGACACCCGCGGCCTCGGCGGCGGCCGCGAAGTAGCGGACCGTGATCACGGCGCACCCCACGCCGCGGCGGCCGAGTCGACGTCGGCGAGCAGGGCCGCGATCTCGTCGGGCGAGCGGCCCGCGGCGGCGAGGCCCGCGACGAACATCGACACCGGGACGGCCGGACGCGCCACCGAGTGCGCGACCCCGCTCGACAGCTCGAGCAGACGGTCCACGTCGACGAGCGCGGGATCCACCCCCAGGCGGGTCGTGAGGTGCTCGACCCACTGCGGCAGGTCGGCACCGGGGGCGCGGCGAGGATCGGTCATGACGGGCTCCGTCCCTGGTCGGCTGGATGGTCGCTGGGGTCGTCGGCCGGGTGGTCGGCGACGTGCTCCGCCTCGATCGTCCCATCCCCGGGACGTGCGGGGGCGTCCCCGGTGCGCGGGGCCTGCGTGCGGGGGGCGCGCGTGAGCGCGGCGGACAGGGCGCGGACGGACGGCCACGTGTCCGCGTCCGCCCCGACACCGCCGGGGTCCGGCACGTCGACGAGCGTGAGACCGCCGACGAGCCGCCGCACGGACGCCCCGCGCACCCCCGCCCCCAGCGCGACGACCGCTGCGTCGAGCGCCGCCCGCCGGTACGCCGCGACGAGGTGCTGGGGCGCGCCCTCGTCGTCCACCAGCCGGGCGCCGTCGACACCGGCCCGTGCGGCGGCCGCGACGAGCGCGGCCACCACCTCGCCGGCGCGCGGGACGTCGCACGCGAGCACGACGACGACCTCGGCCGGGTGCCCGCGCAGCGTCGCGAGCAGCGTCAGCCCCGCGGCCAGACCCGCGACGGGACCACCCAGCGGCGGGTCCTCGAGGGTCGTCGGGACACCCGGGCGCGCGAGCTGCGGGGGCGCGACCAGCACCCGCCGCCGCGCGTCCGCGACCGCCGCGAGCGCGTGGTCCACCAGGGCCAGCCCCCCGACGACGAGCCCCGGCTTCACGTCCCCGGGCCGCTGGCCGCCCAACCGCCGCGCGGCACCGCCCGCGAGCACGAGGGCGTCGAACGGCAGCCCGCGCTCCTCGGGCGCGCCGAGAACCGCGGCGTCAGTCACGTGCGGGTCGGTCGCGTGCGGGTCAGTCACGCGTGGGCCGGTCACATGCGGGTCAGTCACGTGCGGGTCGGTCACGTGCGGGCTCGTCACGTGCGGTGCCAGTCACCCGACTTGCCACCCGTCTTCGCCTCGAGCCGCACGTGCTCGATGTGCACGGACTTGTCGAGCCCCTTGACCATGTCGACCACCGCGAGCGCCGCCACGGACACGGCGGTGAGCGCCTCCATCTCGACACCCGTGCGGTCCGCGGTGCGCACGCTCGCCGTGATCCGCACGCCGTCGTCGTCGACCACGAGGTCCACCACGGCCCCGTGCACCCCGATGACGTGCGCGAGCGGCAGCAGCTCGGGTGTGCGCTTGGCCGCGGCGATGCCGGCGATCCGCGCGACCGCGAGCACGTCGCCCTTGGGCACCGAGTCGTCCCGCAGCGCCGCGACCACGGCCGGCGGGCACGCGACCAGGCCCGTGGCCGTGGCGGAGCGGACCGTGGGCTGCTTCGCGGTCACGTCGACCATGCGGGCCTGCCCGCGCGCGTCGAGGTGCGTGAGCGGCTGGGCGGGATGCTGGGCGGGATGCTGGCTGGGACCGGTCATGTCCAGAAGACCTCCAGGGTGTCGCCGGCGCGGACCTCGTCCACGTCGGCGGGGATGACGGCGAGCCCCTCGGCGACGGCGAGCCGCGCGACGAGGTGCGAGCCGGACCCGCGCGCGGTGGCGCGCCGCACGCGGACAGCAGGGCCGGGCTCCGTGCTGGGCTCGGAGCCGGACGCGGAGCCGGAGCCGGCAGCGGGCACGCGGCGCACGGGCATGAGCTGGGCGCGGCCCGGCGGGGTGCGCCAGCCCTCGTCGGCCACGGCGGCGACGCGCGGCCGCTCGGGGTGCGCGCCGAGCATCCGGCGCACCGCGGGCCGCACGAACATCTCGAACGACGCGAACGCGCTCACCGGGTTGCCCGGCAACGTCCACACGGGCGTCCCGGACGGCAGCCGGCCGAGCCCCTGCGGCTTGCCCGGCTGCACGGCCACGGGCACGAGCTCGACCCCGGGCTCGTCGGCCAGCGCGGCCTTGACCACGTCGAACGCGCCCGCGCTGACCCCGCCCGAGGTCACGATGCCGTCGACCGTGCCGTGGTCGCCCCCGTCGAGCTCGTGCAGCAGGCGGCGCAGCGCGCCCGGGTCGTCCCTCACCGGGCCGAGGCGCAGCGCGTCGGCGCCCGCAGCCTGCACCGCGGCGGCGAGCAGCCACGAGTTCGAGTCCGGGATCTGCCCGCGCCGCAGCGCCGTCCCGGGCGCGACGAGCTCGTCACCGGTGGACACCACCGCGATCCGGGGCCGGCGGTGCACGACGAGGGTCGCGCGGCCGACCGATGCCGCGGCCGCGACGTGCGCCGGGCCGACGAGGTCGCCCGCCCGCAGCACGACCTCGCCCGCGGCGGCGTCCTCGCCGGTGCCGCGCACGTGCTGCCCCGAGGTCACGGCCGCGCGCACCTCGACGTCGCCGCCGCTCGTCGCCCACGCGTGGTCTCCGGCGTCCTGACCACCGGTGCGGGGAGAGGTGAGCTCGACGGGCACGACGGCGTCCGCGCCGGGCGGGACCGGCGCGCCCGTCATGATCCGCACCGCGGTGCCCGGGGCGACCACGGGCGCGTCGTCGGACCCGGCCGCGACGTCACCCACCACCCGCAGCACCACCGGGCCGTCGGGGGTGGCCGCCGCGACGTCCGCCGCGCGCACCGCGTACCCGTCCATCGCGGAGTTGTCCCAGCGCGGCAGGGGGCCGTCGGTCGTCACGTCCTGCGCGAGCACCTGCCCCACGGCCTCCAGCAGCGGGACCAGCACGGGCGGCAGCGGTGCCGCGAGCGCGAGCGCCGCCGCCCGGTGCTCGTCGAGACCTCGCACGCTGCCCCTCCCCTCGTCGTCGCCCGATCCTGCCACCGCGCAGGTCAGGACGGTGTGCGTGCCCGCCAGGCGACGACGCCACCGGTGAGGTTCGCGGCCTGCACGCCCGCCGCGCGCAGCACCTGCGCCGCGGCGTGCGAGCGCGCGCCGGCGTGGCACACGACGACGACGTCGCGGCCGTGCTCCCACGCGCGCAGCGCGGACCCGTCGAGCACGCGTGCGAGCGGCACGTGCACCGCGCCCGGGAACGGCGTGGCCTCGACCTCGTACGCCTCGCGCACGTCGACGACGACGACCGGGTCGGCCGGGTCGTCGAGCCGCTCCGCCAGGGCGTCGACGCTGACGGCCGCCACGTCGTCGGTCGGCACGTCGTCGGTCGGCACGTCGTCGGCCGGTCCGGCGACGAGGGCCTCGGGGGGCGGCGCGGATGCGGCCGCGCGCGGGACGACCGGGACCTGCGACCAGCGCGCGCGCAGCGCGTCGACCACGAGCACGCGCCCCAGCAGCGGCTCCCCCACGCCGCACACGAGCTTGACGACCTCGGTCGCCATGAGCGACCCCACCTGCCCGCACAGCGCACCGAGCACGCCCGCCTCGGCGCACGAGGGCACCTCGTCGGGCCGCGGCTCGCGCGGGAACAGGTCACGCAGCGTGACGCCCGCACCGCTCGGCGGCGCGGACCAGAACACGCTCACCTGCGCGTCGAACCGCAGCACCGAGCCCCACACCACGGGCACACCGAGGGCGGCGGCGGTGTCGGACACCAGGTAGCGGGTCGGGAAGTTGTCGGTGCCGTCGACCAGCACGTCATAGCCCGCGAGCACGTCGGCGGCGTTCTCGCGGGTGAGCCGCACGTCGTGCCGGACGACGACGACGCCCGGGTCGATCGCCGCGACCGCGTCGGCCGCCGAGTCGACCTTGCGCCGCCCGACGTCCGACGAGCCGTGGACCACCTGCCGCTGCAGGTTGCTGAGGTCGACCTCGTCGTCGTCGACGACGCCGATCGTGCCCACGCCCGCGGCCGCGAGGTACTGCAGCACCGGGGCGCCCAGCCCGCCCGCGCCCAGCACGCACACGCGCGCGGACCGCAGCCGGCGCTGGCCGGTCAGGCCGATGCCCGGCAGCAGCAGGTGCCGGGCGCTGCGCACCCGCTGCTCGTCGTCGAGCTCGACGACAGGCTCCACGACCGCGGGAATGCGCACGCGCCCAACCTACGTCGCGGCACCCGCCCGACGCCCAGCCGATCGGGTGGGGAAAATCGCGCGCGGCGCGACGTCCCGCACCCGACGGGCCCGGTCAGTCGAAGTCGAGCAGGTCACCCAGCCAGGAGTCGCGCTTCTTCTTGCGCCGGTAGCGGGGGTCGCCGTAGCGCGGGTCGTACGACGAGCCGTAGCGGGACCGGTCGTCGCGGGACTCGTCGTACCTGGGCTCGCCATACCTGGGCGCGTCGTACCTGGGTTCGTCGTACCTGGGCGCGCGGGCGTCCTGCGGCGGCGTGCCGTACACCGGTGCTCCGGGCGGCGTGGCCGGTGCCGCCGCGCCCGGAGCGGGGAGCGCCGCCGCCCGGTCGAGGATCTTGTCGAGCTCGCCGCGGTCCAGCCAGATCCCGCGGCACGTCGGGCAGTAGTCGATCTCGACGCCCTGCCGCTCGGACATCACGAGCTCGGCCTGGTCGACGGGGCACTTCATGGCACGCTCCTGCGGGTTCGGGGGCCTGACCTCACCCCAACGAGCAGACGGCCCCGCTGGTGCCCGGATCGTCCGGACCCGTCGTCGGCCAGGCTCAGAGCGTGCGCTGCCAGGCCACGATGCGGTCGACCGCCTCGCGCACCACGTCGGGCGACGACGCGAACGACAGCCGCACGTACCGCGAGCCGTCGACGGGGTCGAAGTCCGTGCCGGGCGTGAGCGCGACGCCGGCCTCGTCGAGCAGCTGCGCGCACCACGTCACGGAGTCGAGGCCCGCGGCGGACACGTCGCCGTACAGGTAGAACGCGCCGTCCGCGGGCGCCACGTGCGTCCAGCCGAGCTCGGGCAGCCGCTCGAGCAGGAGCGCGCGCGAGCCCGCGTACCGCTCGACGTTCTCGCGTGCGGCGGCCATGCCCTCGGGCGAGAACGCGGCGACGCCCGCGTGCTGCGCGAGCGCGGGCGGGCACAGCGCGACGTTCCCGGCGAGCGCGTCCACGGGCGAGACCAGGTCGTCGGGCAGGACGAGCCAGCCGAGCCGCCAGCCCGTCATCGCCCAGTACTTGGAGAACGAGTTGACGACGACCGCGCCCGCGTCCAGGTAGCGCGCGGCGGTCGCGACCTCCGCGTCGGTGTACGTGATGCCGTGGTAGATCTCGTCGCTCACGAGCCGCACGCCGTGCGCGCCGCACCATCCGGCCAGGGCCTCGAGCTCGGCGGCGTCGATCATCGTCCCCGTCGGGTTGGCGGGCGACGCGACGACGAGCCCGTCGAGCGGACGCTGCGCGTGCGCCTCCTCGAGCATCGCGACCGTCGGCTGGAACCGGGTGGCCGGGCCGGCGGCGAGCTCGACGACCTCGCACCCGAGCGCCGCGAGGATGTTGGTGTACGCGGGGTAGCCGGGGCGCGCGAGCGCGACGCGATCGCCCACGTCGAACGCGGCGAGGAACGTGAGCATGAACCCGCCCGACGAGCCCGTGGTCACGGCGATCCGGGCGGGGTCGAGGTCCACGCCGTACCAGCGGGCGTAGTGCGCGGCGATCGCGGCGCGCAGCCCGGGGGCACCGAGCGCCTCGGTGTAGCCCAGGTCGCCGGTGGTCAGCAGCTCCACGGCACGCCGCCGCACCACGTCGGACGCGCCGGTGGCCGGTTCGCCCGCGCACAGGTTGAGCACGTGCTCGCCCGCGGCGCGCCGCGCGTTGGCCGCCGCGATGATCTCCATGACCGCGAACGGGGGGACGTGGGCCCGGGCTGCAACCTTCACGCCCTCATCCTGCCCGCCCGCAGGCTCGGCGCGCGGCCCGGGTCAGGGGGCGGAGGTGGAGAGCGCGGCGCGGACGTGCGCGACGACGCCGTCGGCGGCGGCCTCGATCTGGGCGAGGCAGTCCTCGAAGTCCTGCATGCCGCCGTACCAGGGGTCGTCGATGTCGAGCACGTGCTCGGGCTCGCCGGGGCCGACGACGGGCGCGGCGGGGTCGAACCGGCGGAGCATGACGATGCGGTCGGCCACCTCGGCGGGTGCGAGCCGGCGCAGCGCGCGGGCGTGCTGCGCGGTGGCGGGCAGGAGCAGGTCGCGGGACGTCAGCTCGGTCGCGGTGACGCGGTGCGCGCGGTGGCCGCCGCCGGTCGGGTAGCCGTGCGCGGCGAGCACGGAGCGGGCGCGGCGGTCGACGGGGTTGCCGTGCTCCTCGTCGGACACCCCGGAGGAGTCGACGACGACGAGTTCCCCCAGCCCGGCGGCCTCGAACCGGTCCCGCAGGACGATCTCGGCCATCGGAGAGCGGCAGATGTTGCCCGTGCACACGGTCATCACGCGGTAGGTCACGCCTCATCCTCCCCCAGCGGGGTGGCCCGCTGGCCTGCGTGTTCACCTCCGCTTGACTTTGGGTTCACCCACCCGCACCCTGGACACAGCACCGGTGACACGAGTCAACGGACATACCGAAGCCTCGGGCGCCTCGACGTGGAGCCGCCACCCGCCGGTGCCGTACCACGGTGACCCACCCTCACCGCCGCTTCCTTGTGCGGGCAGCTCCCGGGCGACGGCGCCCTGGCTCTGCTCGGTCCGGCGCCCCGTCACGGACGCCGGTGACCCGCGCTGCCCGACGCCCCCCGGCGTGGCAGCCGAGAACGGAGATGACCGGATGCCTCCCCTCGCCCACCCGTCACGGACCGGGGTACCGCGCCCCGCGCCCGACCCGCGACCCCTGCCGGCCCGCCGCACGGTCGTCGCGCTCGTCGCAGCCGCCGCGCTCGTCGTGTCGCTGCTCCAGGCCGTCGCCCTCAGCCCCGACCGCGCGCAGGCCGCGACCGTCGGCTCGGGCAGCTACGCCGACTCCGCCCCCGCCGGTGCCGCCGTGCCCACCGAGTGCAACGACCGCCCGATCACCAACCCGCGCGCGCACGTCACGTCGAGCTTCCCGTCGGGTGCGATCCCGACGAACGACTGGTGGACCTCGCTGCTGTGGCGCAAGTTCGACTGCTCCGCGGTCTCCGCGGCGCTCGCGGCCCACCCGGCCGTCTTCCAGGCCTACACCGACGGCCTGGGCGTGAGCTACCCGACGACCCCGTCCATCTCCGGCACCGCCACGGGCGTCTCCGAGTACCACTACTCCTACGCGGAGGACGTGCGGATCGGCCTCGCGGGCCTGACCGCCGACGGCAAGGTCGACGGCTACTCCGACTGGACCGTGAGCGAGCTGTGGAGCAACGGCTCGAGCAGCCTGCGCACGACGTTCGGGCACGGCCTGCCGTTCGTCTACGCGACCAAGACCGGCGCGGGCGACGCGACCCTGACGACGCAGGGCACGCCCACGGTGTGGAGCAACAGCGGCGGAGCGATCGGGTTCACGGTCAACGGCCACGACTACGCCGCGTACGCCCCCACGGGCGCCACGTGGACGGTCTCGGGCACCACGATCCGCTCGTCCCTCTACAACCGTGACTTCTTCTCCGTGGCGGTGCTGCCGGCCACGGGCAGCGCGTCCGGCCGGGCCGCCGCCCTCGCCGCGTACGCGCCGTACGCGCACAACCACGTCACGGGCACCAAGGTCTCCTGGTCGTACGACGAGGCGTCGGCGAAGATGACCGCGACGTACGCGTTCACCACGCAGGCCAAGCAGGGCTCCGGCACCGGCACGGTCTTCGCGCTCTACCCGCACCAGCGCGACCACCTCACGGGCGTCACGCCGAGCAGCTACTCCTACGTCTCGCCGCGCGGCCCGATGCGCGTCGTGATCGGGGCGTCGCAGTTCCGCACGGTCACCACGTTCAACGGCGTGCTCCCGCAGCTCGCCAACACGGGCTTCTCGTCGGGCGCGGACGCCTCCCAGCTGGCCGGGTACGTCGACGACGTCGCCGCGACCGACCCGTTCGCGGGCTTCGGTGAGGACACGTACTGGACGGGCAAGGCCATCGGCCGCGCCACGCAGGTCATCCAGATCGCCAACCTCACCGGCAACACCGCGGCGCGGGACACGCTGCTGAGCAAGGTCAAGGCGCGCCTCACCGACTGGATGACCGCGTCGCCCGGCGAGACGCAGCGCCTGTTCGCGTACAACCAGGCGTGGGGCACGCTGATCGGCTACCCCGCCTCCTACGGCTCGGACACCGACCTCAACGACCACCACTTCCACTACGGCTACTACGTGGTGGGCGCGGCGACCGTCGCGCAGTTCGACCCCGCGTGGGCCGCGAGCTCGGCGTACGGGTCGATGGTCAACACCGTCATCAAGGACGCGGCGAACTGGGACCGCACCGACACGCGCTTCCCGTTCCTGCGCGACTTCGACATCTACGCCGGGCACGACTGGGCGTCCGGGCACGGCGCGTTCGGCGCCGGCAACAACCAGGAGTCGTCGTCGGAGGGCATGAACTTCGCGTCCGGGCTCATCCAGTGGGGCCAGGCCACGGGCAACACCACCGTGCGTGACCTGGGCATCTACCTCTACACGACCCAGGCGTCCGCTATCCAGAACTACTGGTTCGACGACGACGACGAGGCGTTCCCCGCCGCGTTCGGCCACTCGACGGTCGGCATGGTCTGGGGCGACGGCGGCGCCTACGCCACGTGGTTCTCCGCCGAGCCCGAGATGATCCAGGGCATCAACCTGCTGCCCTCCACCGCGGGCCACCTGTACCTGGGCTACAACCCGGCCTACATCACGCGGAACATCGCCGAGCTCGAACGCAACAACGGCGGACCCGCGACGGTCTGGCAGGACATCATCTGGGAGTTCCAGGCGCTCGCCGACGCCCCGAAGGCCCTGGCCCAGTTCCGGTCGCAGGCCTCGTCGTACGCCGTCGAGGAGGGCGAGTCCCGGGCGCACACGTTCTACTGGTTGAAGAACCTCGCGGGCGTCGGCACGGTCGACCGGTCGGTCACCGCGAGCACGCCGCTGCACGCGGTGTTCCTCAAGAACGGGGTGCGCACCTACCAGGCCGCGAACATGAGCGGCTCGGCGACCACCGTCCGGTTCTCCGACGGCACGACGCTCACCGTCCCGGCCCGCTCGGTGGCCGCGACGACGAGCGACGGGGCGACGACGAACCCCACGCCCACGCCCACGCCGACGGTCACGCCGACACCCACGCCCACGTCGAGCCCCACGCCCACGTCGAGCCCCACGCCCACGTCGAGCCCCACGCCCACGTCGAGCCCCACGCCGACGACGAGCCCGACGCCGACCCCGAGCCCCACGCCGACCACCGGCACGGGCGTCCCGGCCACGTCGCGCATCCAGGCCGAGGCGTACAGCGCGGCCTCGGGCGTGGACACGCAGGCCACGTCCGACGTGGACGGCGGGCAGAACGTCGGCTGGATCGCCGACGGCGACTGGCTGCGGTTCGACGGCGTGGACTTCGGCAGCACGCCGCGCACGCAGTTCGTCGCGCGCGTCGCGTCCGGCGCGGACGGCGGGGTCAGCGGCCTCGTCCAGGTGCGGCTCGGCTCGCCGACCGCACCGCCGATCGGGAGCTTCGCGATCGGCAGCACCGGCGGCTGGCAGGAGTGGCGCACGGTCCCGGGCAACATCGTCGGGACCACCGGCACGCACACCGTCTACATCACGTTCGACTCCGGCCAGCCGGCGAACTTCGTGAACGTCAACTGGTTCACCTTCCAGTGAGCGTCCCACCGAGCGGCCCACCGCCGGCGCTGACCGGCGGCGGGTGACACAGCGGGGCCCGGCCGATCGCACCCGGCCGGGCCCCGCGGCGTCGTCGTCCGGACGCGCGTGCCGTCAGGTCGACGCGCGCGTCACCACGTGGAACACGTCGTCCGGCCGGGTCGGCCGCGGCCGCGCCGGGTCGAGCGCCGCGAGCACCGCCTGGGCCAGGTACTCGGCCTGCGCGTCGATGGCCTGCCACACGGTCGTCAGCGGCGGGGTCGCCAGACGGGCGACCGGGATGTCGTCCACCCCGATCACCGCGAGGTCCTGCGGCACGAGCAAACCCTGGTCGTGCGCCGCGGCCAGGACCGCGAGCGCCACCTCGTCGTTGTACGCGGCGACTCCCGTCGCGGGCTCGTCGGCCCGCCACGCCGCGAGCGCCGCGGACGCCGAGCCGACCGTCAGCTCGACCTCCGTCACGCGCGGCTCCGGGAGGCCGAGGCGCGCGCACGCGGCACGGACACCCGAGATGCGGCGCTCCGCGAACGCGGACAGCCGCGCGTCGGCCGGCGCCGCGTACGCGAGCACCCGGTGCCCCCGCTGCGCGAGGTGCTCGACCTGGAGCTGGCCGATCGCGGCCTGCGGCACGGAGAACGTCTGGGGGTGCGGGTCCTCGTCGAGCGCCGCGTCGACGACGACGATGCCCGCACGCGTCATGGCACGCGCGTCCTGCTCGGCGAACGGCAGCAGCCCCAGCACCGCGCACGGCGTCACCGCGCGCCACAGGTCGGTCAGCGGCCGCGACCCGCGGCTGATGTGCACCAGCACCGACAGGCCGTGCTCGTGCAGCGACGTGGTGACGTGGTCGATCAGCGAGTCCAGCAGCGGCCCGACCGTCCAGTCCGGCAGGACGCACAGCACCAGGTCGCTGCGCCCCGAGCGCAGCGCCCGCGCCGCGGCCGACGGCGTGTAGCCGAGCCGCGCGGCCGTGTCGAGGACACGCTTGCGGGTCGCGTCGGTGATGACGACTCCCTGCTTCGCGTTGAGCACGTAGCTCACGGTGGTGCGCGAGACCCCGCTCTCGCGGGCGACGTCAGCACTGGTGACCCGCACGGCTGACCTCCTCGTCCCATCCTCGCGACACCGGCACGGCTGCTCGATCGTAGACCTGATCAGGCACGACGCGGCCGCGCACGCACGTCCCGGCGCACCGGGGCGCCGGGACGTGCGTGGTGCGAGGTCAGCGCACGGTGAGGGTGCGGCTCGCGCTCGCGGGGAGGTGATCGGCGGATCCGGCGTACCGGACGGTCACCGTGCCGGTGCGCGAGACGCGCGGCAGCGCGAGCACCAGACGGCCGTCCCGCAGCGCGCGCGTCGCGACGGTCCGGCCACCCACGGCCACGCTCACCTTGCCGGTGGGCGTCCGGCCGGCGCCCGTCACGTCGACCACGATCGTCGGGCGCGAGCCGCGCGCGGCGTGCCAGGACGCGGCCCCGAGACGCACGCGCGCCTCGGCACGCGTGACGCGCAGCGACGCGGAGGTCTGCGAGGCGGCGACGTCCGCCGTCCCCGCGTACGCGACCGTGAGCCGGTGCGTGCCCGCGCGCAGCGTCGCGGGCAGGGTGAGCCGCGCACGGCCCGACGCGTCGAGCGTCGCGGACGCGAGCACCCTCGAGCCCTCACGCACCTGGACCGTGCCGGTCGGCGGGGTGGCGCCACCGGTCACGGTGACCGCCACGCGCGCCGCCGTGCCGTACGTCGAGGTCGCGGCGAGCTGCGCGGTCGTCGTCGACGCCGTGCGGCCGAACACCGACGTGCGCGAGCCGAGGTCGAGCAGCACCGTCTCGCCGGTGGCGTCGGCCAGCCCGTCGTTGTCCGTCACCGCCCACACCGTGCCGTCGCCCGCGATCGTCAGACCCTCGAGCTTCTCCTGCGTCCAGCCGGCCGTCGCCCGCAGGTCGGGCAGCACGTCGTGCGCGAGCGTCTTGGTCAGCGGCGCGACCGCGCCGGGTGCCGGGTCCGCCGGGACGTCGACGGTGTACACGCGCTTGACCGCGGCGCTCGGACCGTTGAGCTTGTCCCGCTCGACGACGGCGAGCGTGTCGGCGTCGACCGCGACGACCTCGGAGAGACCGACCCAGTCCCCCGCGACGTCGGTCGACGACAGCGGGTATCCGAACCACGACCACGAGCCGTCGGCCACGTCGTACCGCCCGAGGCGCGCGGTGCCGCCCAGCCCGCCCGGGTCGCTCGTCAGGCCGCGCTGCAACGCGACCCACACGTGCTCGCCCGACGCGTCGTCGACCGTCGTGACGCCCTCGACCCCCCACTTGGTGAGGCCCGCGGCCACGTCCGCCGGCAACGTGACGCGCTCGACGACCGCGCCGTACGCGTTGGTCCGCACGAGCTGGTTGCCGGCACCGGTCGCCCCCTCGACCCCGAGCCAGAACCCGCCGGCGCGCCGCGTCGCGACGCCCTCGACGTCGAGGGAGACGCCCTCGCCGTGCTCGGTCACGCGCAGCTGCCGGTCGATCACCGCGGGCGTGCCCGAGACGTCGAGCGAGAGCAGTCGCGTGTCGGCGTACGCGGCGTCGGTCGCGGTCCACAGCCGCTGCGCGTCGCGCCGGTCCGCCGCGAGCGCACCCAGCGCACCCCACCCGATCGGGGCACCCGACGCGTCCGCGGACACGACGGACGGGAACGCGGGCGTCCCCGCCGCGGGCGCGTGCTGCGCGCCGCGGCCGAGCACCGTGACCGCGGAGCGCACGCCCGCGGCGGGGGTGTCGGTCTCGGACGAGACGATCAGCAGGTCCCGCGACGGCACCGGCAGGATGCCCTCGGGTCCGTTGGTCGTCGCGAGCACCTGCGAGAAGACCGGTCGCGTCGGGTCGGACACGTCGTACACCGCGACGAAGTTCGAGCGCTCGGAGCCGACGAACGCGTACGGCGTGCCGCCGAACGTCGCGACCGCGAGCCCCTCGATCTCGACGCCCTTCTTCCCGGCCCGGTCCTCGGTGTGCAGACCGACCCGCACCGCGAGCCGCTCGAGCGACGCACCCGCGTCCCACACGACCTCGCCCGTGGTCACGTCGAAGACGGACCAGCCGCGCGTGCCGCCCTTCCAGTCGCCCTCGTTCGCGGTCGCGACGTGCGTCGCGTCGAGCCACGCGACGGCGTCGGGCTCGCGCGGCCGCGCGGGCAGCGTGCCGCTCTGGTCGACCACACCGTCCTTCGCGGTGTCGACGCCCGTGAGCGCCTGCGTCCCCGCGGAGAACACGCGCGTGACCTCGCCGCTCGCGACGTCCACCAGCACGACGCCGTTGTTCTCCTGGAGCGTCACCGCGACGGTCGCACCCGACGGGTCGACCGCGACGTACTCCGGCTCGGGGTCCTGCGGCGTGTCCAGCCCGGCCGCGACGAACGCGGGCAGCGGCTGCGTGCCGTCCGTGAACGGCACGGCCCGCAGCGCCCACGTCGCCGGGTCGTCCCGGTCCGGCAGGTCGAGCAGCTGCAGGAAGCCGCCGGGCAGCTGCGGCAGGTCGCCCTTGGCCCCGCCCGCGGGGCGCGCGTCCTCGTCGCGCTGGTTCTCGATCGCGATCGCGGCGTGCGCGCGGTCGGGGGTCAGCGCGATCGAGTCCGGCTGCCCACCGAGCTCGAGCGTGCGCACGACGTCGTGCGTCGCGAGGTCCACGACCACGAGCGCACCCGACGGCGCGGTGAACGACGGCGACGTGTCGACGACGACCAGCACGTACCCGCCGACCACCGCGACGCTCGTCGGCTCCGCGTGCGCACCCACCCCCAGGTCCGCCGCGAGGTCGAGCGTGCCCGCGCCCACCGGCCGGGCGGGGTCGGTGACGTCGACGAACCCGATGCGCCGCGCGAGCGCGTCGGTGTGCACGAACGTGCGGCCGTCGTCGGACACCGCCGAGATCTCCGCGACGGTCACGTCGCTCGCGGGCGCGCCCGCGGGGCGGTTCAGGTACACGGGGTACGTCGCCAGGCGGTGGAACGTCGCGTCGGGCGAGGGCGGCGTCCACCCGTCGTCCGACCAGCCGGGCGCGGGCGCGAGTGCGGTCGCGAGCGGGGCCGCGGGTGCGGTCGTCGCCGTCGCGGGTGCGACGACGAGGGCCGTCGCGGCGAGCGTGCCGACGAGCACGCACGCGACGGTCGTGCGCACCGGGCGCGCACGGTGGGGGTGGGCAGGCAGCATGGAGGTCCTCCTCAGGACGGGGGGCGCACGCACTGTCGCGGCGGCCCGTGTCCCGCTGCGGAACCGCAGGTGAACGCTCTGCGGCGAGGGCGCGACGGTTCGTCGCGCACGTGCCGTGAATCGCTCCCTGTGCACGTCACGCGCCGTCGTGTAGGCTTCCAGGGCGTTCATGTCGCGGGCACCCGTCCGCTGCGCTCTTCGGTTCAGCATCGAAGCAGGACCGCGAGCCAGGACGGCACCCTCCGTCACCGATTCACGAGATTCACCCATCCCGCCCCGGCGGGGTGCGAGAGTAGTCAGCATCTTCACCAGTCTTCATCCCCTGTCCCCGACAGGTCCCCGGCCCGCCGCGCCACGCTGGCGCCAGGCCGACGAGGACCTCTGGGTCGCCACGATCGCCGACGAGTACGCGGGCCTCGCCCAGCGGACTCCCGCCGGTCTGCGCGTCAGCGACCGCTTCACGCGGCCCCTCGGCGTCGTCGCGACCTGGGCCGCGGCCGACGTGCTGCTCGTGCCCGCCCGTGCGACCCGCCCCCACTCGCGTGCTCACCGAGCACGCGCCCACACACGTCCGTGCCCGTCGGGGCGCGGCGAGCGAGGTCGCGCCCGCGGCCGCGCCCCTCGAACGAGAAGAGACATCATGGCCACCGGAACGGTGAAGTGGTTCAACGCGGAGAAGGGCTACGGCTTCATCGCCCCGTCCGACGGTTCCGCTGACGTGTTCGCGCACTACAGCGCGATCGCGACGCAGGGCTTCCGTACCCTCGAGGAGAACCAGCAGGTCGAGTTCGACGTCACGCAGGGCCCCAAGGGCCCGCAGGCGGAGAACATCCGCCCGCTCTGACTCGAGCACGCGAAGGGGGCCGTACCCGGCTGGGTACGGCCCCCTTCGTCATGCCCGGGGTTCGTCAGACGCGACGGAAGCGTGCGACCACGTGGCACTCGAACGGGTCGCGTGCCGCGAGGCCCACCTCGTTGAGGTAGCGCACGACGATCGCGTACGACCGGAACAGCGACGTCTCGGTGTACGGCACGTCGAGCGCGCGGCACTGCTCGCGCACCAGCAGGCGCGCCTTCGCCAGGTGCGGGCGCGGCATCGACGGGAACAGGTGGTGCTCCACCTGGTAGTTCAGGCCGCCCATGAGCGACGTCGCCCACCAGCCGCCGCGCACGTTGCGGGACGTGCGGACCTGCTTGGAGAAGAAGTCGAGCTTCGAGTCCCGCGCGATGACCGGCATTCCCTTGTGGTTGGGCGCGAACGACGCACCCATGTACACGCCGAACACCGCGACCTGCACGCCGACGAACGCGAACGCCATGCCGATCGGCAGGAACCAGAACACCGGCACCCAGAACGCGGCGAACCGCAGCACGATCAGGCCCAGCTCGGTCCACCGCTGCTCGACCTTCTCGCGCCCCAGCAGGTGCTGGAAGCCCAGGCGGTGCAGGTTCAGGCCCTCGAGCGTGAGCAGCGGGAAGAACAGCCAGCCCTGGCGGCGCGTGATGAGCGCCTGCAGGCCGCGCGCCTTGACCGCGTCCTCCTCGAGGAAGGAGATCGTGTCGACGTCGATGTCCGGGTCCTTGCCGACCTTGTTCGGGTTGGCGTGGTGGCGGTTGTGCTTGGTGTTCCACCAGGACAGGCTCACGCCGACGACGCCGCACGCGAGGACGCGCGCGAGCCGGTCGTTGGCCTTGCCGCCCGCGAGCACCTGCTTGTGCGCGGCCTCGTGCGTGAGGAACGCGGTCTGCGTGAGCAGGACGCCCAGCCCGCCGGCGATCAGGAGCTGGAACCACGAGTGGCCGAGCAGGAAGAACCCGGCGAGCGCGCCGGCGAACCCGGCGGCGAGGACGGCACCGACGCCGCCGTAGAACCCGTACGCGCGGCGCAGCAGCCCGCGGTCGCGCACCTTTGCGGCGACCTCGGTGTACGCGTGCGTGAGATGGGGGAAAGAGGTGTCCCGCCGGACCGTCGCGCGGAAGCCGGCGGGCAGCTCGGTCGCAGTGGTCGGGGACGCGGTCGCAGAGGGAGAAGCGATGAAGCACCTGCTCGTTCCGGGGCCCGCAGCGGCGGGCGACGTTGCCAAAGGCGGATGCCTGTCGCCGGCCCACCGTACCCCGGCGGCCTGTGCCGGGCAGGGGAATCGTGGGCGGGCCGTGTGTGGGTCCCGGGCCGTAGCGTGCGCGTCATGCACGCCGCCGAGGTCGTCCGCCGCCGCCTGCGGGCCCAGCACCTGCGCGGTCGTCGGCTCGAGCACCCAGCCGAGGTGGTCTGCGCGCTGCTCGCCGTGCAGGGTCAGGAGCTGCCCGTCGCGCGGTGGTCGCTCGGTCGTCGTCTGGCGGACGCGACCGACGCGGACGTGCGCCGCGCGCTCGACGACGGTGAGGTCCTGCGCACGCACGCGCTGCGGCCCACCTGGCACCTGCTCGCGCGGGAGGACCTGCGCTGGGTGCTCGCGCTGACCTCGCCGCGCGTGCTGCGGGCGTGCGCGCCGGCGTTCCGGCGCACCGGCCTGGACGACGAGACGCTGGCCCGCACCGACGTGCTCGTCGCGCGCGTCGTCGAGCGTCTGTCCGCGAAGGCGCACCCCACGCGCACGGAGGTCGGTGCGGCGCTCGCCGCGGAGGGGTTCGAGGCCGGGCCGGAGACCGTGGGCTTTGCGATGATGCACGCCGAGCTCGGGGGCCTCGTCGTCAGCGGGCGGGCCCGCGGCGCGCTGCACACCTACGCGCCGGCCGACGAACGCGCACCCGCGGGCCTCGACCTCGCGGGCGACGAGGCGCTCGTCGAGCTCGTGCGCCGCTTCCTCGCAGGGCACGGGCCCGCCGCGGTCCGGGACGTCGCGTGGTGGGCGACGCTCACGCTCACGCAGGTGCGCCGCGCGCTGGCCGCGCTGGGCGACGCGGTCGAGCGGGTGGAGGTCGACGGGCACGAGCTGTGGTGGGTGCCGTCCGAAGACGAGCTCGCCGAACCCGCGTCGGACGGGCCGCGCGTCGACGTCCTGCAGGTCTACGACGAGGTGTTCGGCTCGTTCCCGACGACGAGGTCCCTGGCCGACCCCGCCGGCCTGGGCGCCGCGCGGCCCACCGACTACGCGTCGCTGCACGTGGTGCTCGTCGACGAGCAGCTCACGGCCTGGTGGCAGCGGCGGGTGGAGCGCGGCGTGGTCGAGGCGCGTGTCCACCCGCTGCGCGCGCTCTCGTCTGCCGAGCGCGCCGCGGTGCTCGCGGAGTTCGAGGCCTACGGCCGCTTCGCCGACCAGGAGGTCGCGGTCACGCTCCCCTGATCCTGCCCTGATGCTGCCCTGACGCCCGCTCCCGGGCGACAGTCCGTCATCCCGTTCCGGGCAGGGAACAGCCCGTGGGCCGGGCCCCTGTCGGGGCCCTGCCGCGAGGGACGAGGTCGCGGCTCCCACGGGCTGCGGTGACTGCCGTGGATTCTCTCGCCGCCCTGCCGTGGTCCTGGACCCCGGCCGAGCTCTGCGAACGGATCGAGCAATCCGTCCGAGTACTCGGGCGACTAGCGGACAGTCACCTCACGCGTCCGAAGAAACTTCATGTCTCCGACCACCTCCTTCCCGTGTGCGTCCGACGCTAACCCCGCCCCCCGCACCCCCGCACCCCTAATTCCCACCCCACCAACCCCGCGACCCCCTGGCCTCGACCCCACCCCCACCCACTCCCGCCCACCCCGCGCTTACTCCGGGTTCCGGGTCCCATACCGCGAGCAACCACGGCCTCAACCACCCCACGCCCGCCCACCCCGCGGTTGCTCCGGGTCCAGGGTCGGACACCGCGAGCAACAACGGTCTCGACCCACCTCCCGCCCACCCCGCGCTTGCTCCGGGTCCGCGCGCGCAGAGCGCGAGCAACCACGGTCTCGACCACCCCAGTCCCGCCCAGCCTGCGGTTGCTCCGGGTTCGGGGTCGGATACCGCGAGGAAGGGCGGGGTCGTGGCGGGGTGGCGCGGTGGTGGAGGGGCGGTGGCGTGGGGTGGGAGGTGGGAAGGTGGGGGCGTGATGCTGAAGACCGCCGCCGAGCTGACCGCCATGCGACCCGCCGGGAGGTTCGTCGCCGGGGTGCTGTCCTCGCTGCGCGACGTCGCGAGGGTCGGCACGACGCTCCAGGAGCTCGACGACCACGCGCACCGGATGATCGACGCCGCGGGCGCGCACTCCGTGTACCTGGGGTACCACCCGAGCTTCGGCGCGATCCCCTACCCGGGCGTGCTGTGCACATCGGTCAACGACGCCGCGCTGCACGGCCTGCCGTCGCCGTACGTGCTCGCCGACGGCGACGTGCTGTCGATCGACTTCGCCGCGCAGGTGCAGGGCTGGGTCGCGGACTCCGCGATCACGTTTCAGGTCGGGACGACGACGCCCGAGGCGACAGCGCTCATCGAGACGACCGAGCGCGCGCTCGAGGCCGGCATCGCGGCGGCGAAGGTCGGCGGGCGGATGGGCGACATCTCCGCGGCGATCGGCGACGTCGGGCACCGCGCGGGCTACGGGATCAACACCGACTTCGGCGGGCACGGCGTGGGTCGCACCATGCACGAGGACCCGCACGTCCCGAACGACGGCCGCCGCCGCAGCGGCATGAAGCTCCAGGCCGGCCTCGTCATCGCGATCGAGCCGTGGTTCATGGCCGGCGGCGACGGGTACGTGATCGACGACGACGGCTGGACGATCCGTTCCGCCGACGGCTCGCTCGCGGCACACTTCGAGCACACGGTGGCGCTCACCAAGGACGGCCCGCTCGTCCTGACGTCACGCGACTGAGGAGGGACCGTGTCGGGGACGGACAGCGTCGACCGCCGGTTCGACGGGCACGAGCACCGCTACGACGAGTCGGCGACCTCGCCGTACGGCACCCCGGTCGCGGGCGGCTCCGCCACGCCCCCCGCGTACGGCACGCCGCCGACCGCACAGCTCCCCACCGTCTCGTCGTACCCGGTCTCGTCGTACCCGGTCTCCTCGCACCCGGGTTCGTCGTTCTACGCAGTTCCGTACGACGCCGTGCCCTACGACGCCGTGCCGGCCACCCCGCTGCCCGGAGCCGCGCCCTACGCGCCCGGCACGTGGCCGACGACCGCGCGCACCGACCAGGTCACGCCGTCGACCGCGGGGATCGTCGTGGCGTGGTTGCTCACCGTGCTCACCGGGTTCTACCTGCTGCCGTTCGCGATCGCGATGACGCGCGGCAAGGCCGCCCGGTGGGGGATCTTCTGGGTCACCCTGCTGCTGGGGTGGACGTTCGCGGGATGGGTCGCGGCGCTGGTGTGGTCCTGCCTGCCGCACCGGGTGCTGACGTTCGCGCCGGGTCCGGCCGCGTACGCAGTGCCGCCCGGTTGGTACCCGACGCCCGACGGTCGTCGTGCGTACTGGGACGGCGCGCGCTGGACGGGGCACGTCGCCTGACGACGCCCCCGCTGGTCAGCGCAGGTCGGCGAGGGCCTCCTCGAAGGTCCGGCGGCCCGTCCCGTGATCGGGCGTGAGCTGCGCTCCCGCGCGGAACGCGGCGAACGAGCGTCCCGGCAGGCGCACGCTGACGCTCCGGGGCCGACGACCCCGCGCCTGCGCGACCAGCCGGTACGCGGTGCGCGCGTCGACGACGCCGGGCCCGCCCAGGTCCGCGACCCGCCCCGACGGCCCCGCCTCGACCAGCTCGACGAGCCGCTCGGCGACCTCGTCGACGTCGACCGGCTGCAGGCTCGTCCCCGCGGGCAGCACGGTCACACCAGCGACCGTGAACCGGTCGAGCAGCCGCGGCACGAACTGGTGGAACTGCGTCGCGCGCAGGATCGACCACGGCACGCCGCCGACCTCGACCAGGTGCTCGACCTCGAGCTTGGCGCGGTAGTAGGAGTACGGGATCGCGTCGACGCCGACGATCGAGACGAACACCAGGTGCGGCGTCCCGGCCCGGCGAGCGGCGAGCAGCAGGTGCGCGGCGGCGGCGACGTCGTGCTGCGGCCGGCGTGGCTCACTCGCGCAGTGCACGACGGCGGACACTCCCGCGAGCGCCTCGTCGACCCCCGCACCCGTCGTGAGGTCGCCGACGACGCGCTCCACCCCGGCCGGGCTCTCGCCCGGTCGGCGGCTCAGCACCCGCACCCCGCGGCCTCGTCGGACGAGCTCGGCGACCACCGCCCGCCCGAGCATCCCCGTCCCGCCGGTGACCAGAACCGGACCGTCGACGTGCGCGCTCTCCCCTGCCATGGCGGCCATCCTGGCAGGGCCGGGGTCCGCCGACCATGGTCCGGGACGCCCCGCGGATCGTGCTAGCCTTCTGCAGCGCGCGCGAGTGGCGGAACGGCAGACGCGCTGGCTTCAGGTGCCAGTGTCCGAAAGGGCGTGGGGGTTCAAATCCCCCCTCGCGCACTCTGGGGTCTCGGGACAACCGAGGCTTGGTAGTCCGGACAACTCCCGGCAGGACGAGATCCTGCCGGGAGTTTCTGGTTCAGGGCTCAGCGAGGCGCTTGACTAGCACGCTAGCGTGCCATTGCTCCCGCTTTGCACGAACGGAGCGGTCGGAGCTCATCGCGCATGCACGCCAACCAGCCCGGTCACCGTGGTGGGTGCCGGGCTGATGGACGTGCTGTGAAGTTCGGCGACGCGGAGCGCGTCAGGCGGCCACGGGCGGCCTGCCTCTGCTGGCGTAGTAGGCCTCATGGAACGCGCGCTTGCGCTTGCGGCGGCTCTTGATGCGCGCGTGCTCGACGGCCCAGTCAGGTCGTCGGTGTCGCCGATGAGTTCCATCCAGGGGTCTGGCATCGAGCGGCAGATGTGCCAGTCGCGCAGCATCCGTACGTTGGCGCCGATTAGCGCGAACGTCAGCAGGATGTGGTTCTTCAAGGCGCCGAGGACGCGGGTGAAGTTGCGGACAATCTTGACTCCGCGGTTGTGCTTGATTTCGGCGTTGATGTGCTCGACGCCCGAGCGCTGCCCGCGGGGCCACAACACCACCGTGGCCGGTCGGGACCGGTTCTGCTCGTGGTGCGGCGCCGTCCTGGTGGATCCGCTGACGTGGCACCGGTCCGCGAACGACGACGAGGCCCGGCCGTGAACCTCCCCGCAGGTGCCTCGGTAGTCACTCCCGCGCTGCACCTTTCCGGCGAGCGCGTCGTGGTCGCCGGCGACTGGCATGGTTCGCGCACTGCCGGTCTAGACGTGATCTCACGCGCCGCTGCCGCTGGCGCACAGGTTGTGCTTCACGTTGGAGATCTGAACGTCCCCGCCATCGGAGCCCCGTCTATCGTCAAGACGCTCAATGAGAAATGCGCTCGCACCGGTGTCGTCGTGCTGGTCTCGCCCGGCAACCACGACGACTGGGATCGCATCGACGCCGCACCGCTGGACGACGCAGGCTTACACGTCCTCGGCCGGCATGTGCGCGTCATACCGCGCGGCGCCCGGTTCGAGATCGCCGGCCGCCGGTTCGGCGCACTCGGTGGCGCCGTCTCTGTGCTCGGCCGCCTGGTCCGAGGCGAGACCTGGTGGCCGCAGGAGGCGATCACCGACGAGCACGTCCGCCTGCTCGGAACCGCACCGCTGGACGTGCTCCTCACGCATGACGCCCCCGCGGGCGTCCCGCTCGCGTCGGGATACGACCCGCCCGCCGACCTCGTTGCCGAGGCTGACGAGCTGCGGGCACGACTGCTTCGCGCCGTGCAGAGCACACGGCCCCGACTCGTGTTCTGCGGGCACTGGCACACCCGCCGGATCTACGACCTGCGCGTGGACGACGAGACGACAACGACCGTGCATGTTCTCAACCGAGAGCACACGGCCGGAAACGCCGTCCTCCTCGACCTGAGCACCCTGCACGTCAGTCCGCTACCCGCCGCAGCGGACGCATCCACCTCATAGCTGCGGCCTCACAACGGCCATGGACCCGACAAGGAGTGGCGTATGCCGACGGATCAAGACCGACCGAGTTCTTCCAGCCGCCCCCCACTGGTGCGCGACGGCGACCTGAGCGATGAGCAGCGGACCTGGATGCCGCCGACCGCCTGGGACGCGTACGGCCAGTGGCCGTGCGCGAGCAAGGTCGAGCTTGCTGACCGGCTGGAGTTCCTCACCGACGCCGGCGGGTGGGACTGGCGCAGCGTCGCCGTGGCCGCCCGCGCCTACCCCGAATGGCGGGTCGAGCTGCGCGGCGAAGGCTTCCTGACCATCACACCTCCGCGGGGCCAGGACCCCACCGACGCGAGAGCGGTGATCCGAGGCGCCCCCACACCCGCAGCACCGGCAACTGTGGACCGGACCACGACGCGCCTGAAGGCGAGCAGAACCGTCCTAGCGTGGTTCGCCGAAGCGATCACCGGGGCGTGGATCTGCCTCGTGGTCGCGCTCAACGGGGCGTTCAGAGACCAGGACGCACTCGTGGTCGGCACATTGCTGCTCGCCGCGGGGATGATCGTGCTGATGCGGCTCGACGCCCGGCGCGAGTACCACCGCGGCTGGAGTGACTCGCGACTTCACTCCGCTGTCCAGACGAGCCTGATCCGACGTGATGGGCAACCTCCCGGCCCGACGCAAACGCCGCCCGAGCCCTGGCAGCGAACCGCATTGCTCGCGACGGCCGTTCGGACCGCGGTCCTCGCCGCGAGCAGCCCATCCGACGACGCGGACCACAGCTGAGTGGCGTCGCAGAGGGCAGCGATCCTGTCCAGCGTCGACCGGTTCTGGACCTCCGATGACTTGCGCGGTGCGCGCTCGACGAGGCGTCACCTGCTCGCGTCGCTGGCTGCGACGGGCGAACTGAAGCGAGTACGTCGGGGCCTCTACTGGCGCGGCCGATCCACGCCACTTGGGCGCTCGGCTCCGACGCCCGAGCAGATCACGCGCGCGCTACTCGGCCCGACGCCGGGCACCGGTCCCTCGGGTCCGTCGGCTGCGCACGCGCTTCGACTGTCCACGCAGGTGCCCCGGATGGCGCACGTCGCCGTCCCCCTCCGGGCGCCAAGGTCGGTCGTCGGCGTCAGGTTCGTCTCTCGCGCCGCACGCTCCGAACGGGTGCGTCAGGATCTCAGTGCCCTTGAGGTCGCGGTGCTCGAGGTGCTCGAGTCGTGGCAGGACGTCGTGGAGGTCCCCGACGCTGCGGCCAACTCAGTGTTGTGGGCGTTGTGCCTGTCGGGCCGTATCGATCCAGTGCGCCTGGTGGCCGCCGCGACGACCGAGCCGCGGATCGTGCGCACTCGTCTTGCGGACCTGCTTCGCTCGATGGGGCGCGAGGATCTGGCGTCGGCCATCTCGACGGGCGATCGCGGCGGCCGACGATGACTCAAGACACGGGATCGGCGCAGCTCTGCTCACAGGACCGCCCCGCGGCCTGCGTCTGCCGCGAGACGCTCGGTGGTGAGACCATGGGGCCTCCCGATGATGGCCCGCGTGCGCCGCGAAGCACGCCGCATCATGACCGCTGAGCTCGGAGGGACTTCCCTCATCCACCGGTGAACGGGCCGCAGGTGCGTGTGCGCACCCCCAAAGACCTTCGCCGCGAACGCCGCCGCCGGCCCCACTCCTGCTGGGACCACCTGATCGCCGCCCCGCTGTGGCCACTGCACGGCATCAACCTCGGCACCCTGCTGCGCACCCGTGACGCCGTCGGTGCATGCCTCGCCGTCCCCCGCCTGCCCTGGGTCCCCGAAGCTCTCGGTCGTGGCAACACCCTGCGCCACCCGGCATGCGTGCACTGGACCGGGAACCCGATCCGCTGGCTCGAGCAGCAACGCGAGCGCGACACGGCGATCGTCGGTGTCGAACTGACCAGGAGTCGGTGCGCCTCGGCGACCTGCCCGCAGCGCGCAGGCGCACCGTGATGGTCCTCGGCCACGAGCAGACCGGGATTCCTCCTGAGGCGCTCGACCTGCTCGACCTCGCCGTCGAGATTCCGATGATCGGCACCGGCGCCAGCCTCAACGTCGCCGTCGCGGGCTCGCTCGTGCTGTACCGGCTCGCTGGACTCCTGTGACAGCTACATCCCGCGTGTCAGATTCCGGGTGACCTCGATCGCGACGGGTTCCCGATCCTCGTCCGCCTGCGCGCTCGCTGCCCTGAGGTCACATCGGTGCTGATGGACGAGGCTACGTTTCTCGCGCACCGCGACATGTCGGTAGGGGACCCCAACAGCGAACCACGGTCCACGCCGACTCGTTCCGAACGGCTAACGGCCGATGAGAGCGCGGTCGAAATGCTGCTCCGTGAGCTCGGCGGCGTGCGGCTCGAGCACGAGCTGCTTGCGCGGCCTGCATGCCTGCTCGCACTCGGCCATGCGTGAGACCGGGAGAGTCGCGTGACCTTCATGATGAGACGAAACGCCTTCACATAGAGTTACGTGGTGACGAAAAATGTCAAGGAGGGCACCGCGCGCGCGGGCGATCTGCCATCCCGAGCTTTCACGCTCGCCGATGCCGAACGGCTCGGTCTGAGCCGGTCTGCTGTCTACCGCCTTGCCTCACGGGGCGACCTGGAGCGCGTCGCCCCAGGCGTGTACCGGCGAGCCGAGGACGACCTCACATACGACCCCGACCTGCTCGGAGCCGCCATCCGTGCACCCCGCGCGACCATCTGCCTGACAAGCGCTCTCGTACTTCACGGACTCACCGACGAGATCCCCGCCGCCACCGATCTGGCGGTCCCCCGCCGAGCCCGACGACCCGCGACCTCGCCCGCGATCCGCTGGCACCAGTGGGACGAAGCAACCTTCGAGATCGGTCGCGGCCCGCACACCATCGAGGGCACCGACACCGTCATTGGCCTCTACAGCGCTGAGCGCTCGATCGTGGACGCATTCCGCACCAGAAACGTCGCTGGCTACGAGACCGCCACCGAAGCGCTGCGTCGATGGCTCCGCAAGCGTGGTTCTCATCCGGTGAACGTACTCGCCGTCGCCGAGCGACTCCCTCGCGCCCGAGGCCCCCTACTTGAGGCGCTGCAGTACCTCACGTGAGGTCGTGCGCGCTCGTCGCCTTCGACGCGAACCGGCAGTGCGCACTCGTCCCCTTCCGCCACCGAGCAGGCGACGCCGCACCTTTCACCCTCGACCGGGTGAACAGCCGCATCAGGACCTGCCCGATGTCAGATGGCGCGGCTACGTTGCGCGCATCGCCGTCAGTCGGAGGTCGAGCAGGATGCCGAAGCGAAACCGTCACCGCGAGTTCGCGCGTGCCTATCCGGCCGGTGCGTCCGCGGCCCAGGGCACCACCACGGCGAGTGCTCCCGTGCACGTGCAGCCGCCGTCGAGCGTGCAGCGCGTCCGCACACCGGCCGAGGCGGAGCAGCTCGCATCGCGCTTGCTCAACGGTGCGCCGTGGCCGATCGCCGTCGTTTCGATCCCCTCCGGCGCCCAAGAGCCGTTCATCGACGCCGACGAGCTCAAGCATGAGGTCGGCGATCTGGGCGAGGTCGTGCTGATGCCGACCGATGAGACGTCGCGTGCGTTCTCGCGCGCCATGCCCGACATGACCCAGGTCTACGGCGGTGCCGGCCGCGTGTACCGCGTGGACCGGACCTGGATGTCGGACCCGTACCGCAGTCCGCTGCGGTTCGCGTACTCGCGCGGTGACTCGACCCGCGTGGTCGACGCCCTCGCTCGCGATCTCGCCGCCTTTGCCCTCGAGGCGGGCCTGACGAACGCCTCGTCGCCCGTTGCGTCGCAGGCTCACGCGGCAGGCACCGTGAAAGCGACCGTCGCGGGTTCGCGAGCGATGTTGGTGCTGGACGACGACTCGTACGCGACCATCTGGGCCGAGCTCACCGTCCCCGATGTGCCGATCGATCACGTCGTCACGCCAGGTCAGCGAGTGCACGGCGTACTGGACGTCGCGACCCGTCGGCTTGATGTCCGCGACTCCCTGCGACCCGCAGCCCAAGCCCTCGCTGAATACGCACCGGGCATGACCGTCGTGGCCCGAGTCGAGGCCGTCGCGAGCGACACGGCGACCCTCGCCGTCTACCCAGGGGTCACGACAGCCCTCGAACACGGCCGAATCACAGACAACCCGCTCGATGACATCCGCGACCTCCTCTCGCCGGGCGAGGTCGTCATCGCGCGCCTCGAGTCGCTCGACCTCAGCCGAGCACCGAGTTGCGAGCTTCGCCTGGACACGGTTGACGATGACGACGAGCCGGTTGCGGCTCCCGCGCTGCTTGCCGGCGGCCCGCCGTGGCTGGTCCTGACGTTGCCAAAGACAGACCCGGAGCCGGCCCCGCCCCCCGTCGTCCCAGCGGTTCTCGAACCCGTCGCTGCCTTCGCGCCTGCCACGACGACACCCGTCGCTCGCGCAACGCCGCTGGACGCGGGGCGCCGGACACCGGCGGTGGCGAACCCGGCGCACCTGGACGAGATCCGCGAGCTGCGACGCACGCACCAGTGGCTCGAGTCGGAGAACGCTCGACTTCGGCGGGACCGGGACAACCTACGAACGCGGCTGCGCACGTCCGGTAGCCAACGCCGCAAGGCCGAGCGTGCGGCGCGGGGCCCCGGCGACGACCTCGACCTTGCCGACCTGTTCAGCGACCCCGTCGAGCAGTTCCGCTTCGAGGTCCACCTGGAATGGGCACGCCGGATTCCTGCGGGACAGAAGGCAGAACTGCCGCTGCGCGACTACGACATCGGATCCTCGTTCCTGCCGTCTCTCGAGCAGCTGCAGGGGGTGGAGCGCGCCAAGGTCGTCTCCGTCGTCGTCGAAGTCGTGACGGGCCTTGCCGCTGGCCTCGACTCCCGCGAACTGCACCCACTGCGTACCGACCGGTCCGGTGGCTCGCCGACGGTGCGCCGACCAGGCGGCGCCACCTGCATGCGTGTGGCCCTCCAGCGCAACTCCCCGGCCGCCCGTCGCATGCACTTCTGGCAGCTCGGCGACCACGTCGAGCTGTCGAGAGTCACTCAGCACGACGACATGACCCCGTAGGCACCGCTCACGACCCACCGGCCGCGAGCCAGCGTGTCTGGGGCTCGCGGCGACGAGCGGAGACGCACCCCCTCTCCGCGACACCCAGTCCGAGGCGATGTGACCTGTCGTCTGTGTTCTTCGACGCGTTGACGTGCGCGGGAGGCGGACGCGATCGGCGGCAGCGGGGTGGATCTCGAGCCCGGACCTTGACCAGCGGTCGCGCGTCGATACCATAAATCTACGATTTCCCCCCGCCAAAGGAGACACCATGGGGCGCACGCCCGGCGCGAAGAACCGGACCCCACGCGAGCTCAGGGCAGAAGCGAAGCGCCTCACGGAGAAGGCCAGCTACATGGAGAAGCTCGCGAAGCTGAAGGCGAAGGACAAGAAGAAGTAGGTCGGGGCGAGGCCTCTCAACGACAACGCCAGCGGATTGGGTGGCGTCGGCGAGGTCGGTACCGGTGGCCCCGACGAACGACTCCGCAGGGGTCAGGTCCGTGAGGTGGGTAGACGACTCGGTTGAGATGCCTCAGATTCCGTTGGTCCATTCGTGGTCCGGCTTGTTGCCTACGACGAAGTGCTCATCGCCGCAAATCGCACATGTGTCGTCATCCGAGCTGAAGTGCCCGTGGGGATCGATCTCATCAGCGTCGGCTTCTTCGCCGCAGACGGAGCAGGCCTCGCTCGCCATTCTTCTCCTTTGAAGACCGCTCGACACGCTTCGGCCGAGCTCCTTGTTTCCAGCGTACCGAGCGATACGGCCGAGCTCGGGGCCTTGGGGCGTGATGCATGGGGCGTACGCCGTCGGAGAGATCCCCGGTCCCCGAGGCCGTCAGCGCAACCACATTCGCCCTCGGCCCCGTGCAGCACAAGGCGATGCGCCGCCTGGGCTCTACAGGTGAACCGTCCGGCCCCTTAGCACCCGATACCTGCGCCCAGGACGACGACGCGGCAGGCGGCTCAATCCTCGGCAATGAGAGCGAGGGTCGCGTCGCGGAGACGGACATCGTCGTCTCGAAGGCCCGCCAGAACCTCATCGAGCCCGACACTCGTCTGAGCGATGCGATCGATCACGTCCTGGCCGGCCTGGCGGGTCACGAACACCTTGGAGAAGTCAGGGTCGACCAGCGGCCGCGGGACCCGCGAGTTCTCGACGACCACGGTGGGCCCGAACTCGAGAAACACCGCAGGCCCGCCGTCGGCCCGCCTGAGGGCGACGGACCATTCCCACTGGCCGACGAACCGGGTCTCGACCTTCTCGACGCGACCGTTCGAGAGCCCGTCGTTGACCTGCCCTTTCAGGCTCCGTTCTGCGAAGAACTTGAGTGCCCGCTTCGTGTCGGCGAGCGTCCGACGTCCATCTTCGAACTGGCGCCTGGCGTGCTGAGCGGGAAGCTCCACGAACTCCTGGGCCGCGATGTCCTGCGGCCGGTGGCCGTAGCGGGCCGACTCGCCCGTCTCGCACATGGTCTTGATGAACGCGATCCGATCCTCGTCGCTCACAGCACCGGGACCCTCCATGAAGCGTTGCGACATCTGGTCGAGGAAGAACTTTGCTGCGGGTGCGTGCGCCTCCGGGCGGCATCACCCTCGACGTGCGTCGCCAATCGATCCAGCAGCTCGGCGTAGGTGACGACGACTGCGTTCTCCCACCCGTCCGTCTGAAGGTGCCTCTCGCGCCGGGCGCACAGCAGCACGACGATGCTCCGTTTGCCGCCCGTCGCGCCGTAGGCGAGGTACCGGTAGTAGCCGTGGCCATGACCGTCGGACGACTCGAAGTTCTCCACGACGATGCTCGCGCTCGCGTTGGTGAGGACGATGTCGGCGATGTCCTTGCCCGGGTCGTCGTGTGCCGAGGTGTCGACTTCCTGCAGGACCCGGTAGCCCACGGGTGGGACCTGGTCTCCTTCGGCAAGGCCACGGTTCACCTGCTCGATGAAGAGCCGCTGGAACGAGTCGCCGAAGCCGTGCGTGGCCTCCGGGCGCAGCAGCCAGGCGAACACGTTGGACAGCTGCTTCTCGTGCGTGCCGTGATGCATCACCCGGAACACGTTGAACTGCTCGGCCAGGCTCCTCGACAGCGACGGCACCAACGCCGTGACCAGATGGTCGAGCGTGCTCGAATCCATCGGCATGTCCCGAGCCTACCGACGGCCCCACCCTGGCCGGGTGGGGCCGCCTCGGTCTCGGAAAAGGTGGATGCCCGGAGTCGCAGACCGATCACCTCGCGAGCACATGGGGGGCGAGAACATGACCCGTGGGCGACTAAGTGGACCGCCTCGATCGGCCGATATGTATGTCGTGTCGACGGAGACCTCTCAGGACCGCTTAGAAGTGCTCGCGAGCATCTGGGCCGGGAACGCCCGCGCGACCTCGAACGAGTTCTTCGAACTCTACAAGGACGACCCCGACGCGGCACGGCTCGCCGGGTACGAGGTCGAGGCCCTGCGCACCGCGGCGGCAAAGGTCGCGCGCACAGGCTACGGCATCCCGCTGGCGACGCGGCTGCCGCTTGCGCAGTGGGCGCGGCGGCTCGAGCTCGACATGGAGGACAAGCGGGTGTCAGTCCGCACCTCGCGAGAGGTGGAGCGGATGATCAACGTCGGGCGAACGGCGCCGCCGGTCGTCTCGGGGTTCCCGGCGAGCGTTGTCTCCGAGGCGGTCAGGCGTCTCACCGAGCGCAACGCTGACCTGTCCAAGCTCGCCCATCGGTCGCCACGGCCCGCACGATGGCGGCAGGCGCCGTCGGCCAAGCTTCTGTGGGCTCCCGTGATCGCAGCCGACGAGGCCGAGGTCGCGATCGTCGCAATCCTGTCCGCGACGCGCGGCGAGTGGTTGTTCTCGCTGTCGAGCAAGAGTCGGATGTACACACACTCCCGGCACGGCTGGGCGAAGAACGAAGAAGACCGCACCTACGTCGCGGGCCTGTCCGACATCATCGACACCGTGGGCGGCGTCATCGAGTCCCATCGCGGCGGAGGTGGTCGCGTCTACCTGACACGGCACGTCGTCCAGTGCGCGGAGTGCAGACTCGTCATCGCCTCGATCGAAGAGCCGTACACCACCGGACCCAAGGCCGTCGGACGCTGCTCCGCGAGCCGCCGACGCTGAGTTCTGGGTTGGAGTGACTCCAGTGCGCAAGGCTCGTCAACGGCTCGCACGCGGGCTTCGCGGCGGGCTCGGCGCGACGGCAGAACCCCACATGGCCGCACGCGACCCACTCGCGCCTTCCACCGGCGTCCGCACTGTCGGTGCCCTCTGCGAGCATCAGCCCGTGGTCGACATCACCAGCGGTTTCGCTCGCATCCAGCGGCAAGCGCTCGACTCGGCGGTGCCTGTGGCCGACACGCTCAGGCTCTGCATCGCGCTCGGCGGACAGCTTGGCTCTCCCCAGCTGATCGAGTGGGCGAAGTGCGAGCTCAACGGCTACGCCGAGCTCGTCGAGGTTCCGCAGTACCGAAGGGTTCATGCCCCGGTCTTCATCGACTACGTCAATGGCCACCACAAGGTCACCGGCCAGGTCCTACCCCGCGGAGTCCTCGACGACGAGATCCACGACTCTGTCGGGTCTCTCGCGATGCACCACCCGCTGCACGAGATCGCGAAGCTCGCCGCAGAACACCGCGGCGACGACGCTGTTCACATGCTGCCGCCGGGCGAGGGCCACCTCCGCCAGCTCATCGACTTCGGAGCGAGGAAGAGCAATCCGTACTTCTCGGTGATCTCGGTGTACGTGAGCGTCAACGGTGCCGTTCTAGACGCGATAGTCGATCAGGTGCGCACGAAGCTCGTCGAGATGGTTGCCGTCTTCGATGCCGAGTCTTCCGCGAGAGGTGCAAGCCTGGAGTCCGCCGCGGAGCGCGCCGTCAGCGTGGTGGCGCCGGGCGCCACCATCCATTTCGTCAACGCACCGGGAGGCACGGCTGTCTCTGGGAGCGACCGCGCCATCGTTACCGCGAACTCGGCCGCTGGCGAGCTCGTCGCAGCGACCGCCGGAGGGGACGTGAGCTCGCTGACGACGACCGCGCCCAACCACCCCGCCCGGTTCTGGGAGACGGCTTGGTGGACCGTCGGGAAAGTGATTGTCGGAGCGATCAGCCTGATGCTCGTCGCCGCCACCGCGTGGTTCGCGTACCTGGCGGTCCAGTAGACCGGCCGAGAACGAGAGTGATGAGGAAGCCGTGACACCCACGACGCGCCCGGATCAGGAACCGTCCGAGCTCGGCGAGAGCACCATGACGAGTGTCGTCGCCACGCTCACCCGTGACGAGCTGCAAGCGATCCGCGACAACGTCGCCGCGGGGCGCCTGGACCAGCAGCTGAAGTCGCTCGACGAACGCGGCACCGGGCAGAAGCTCGTGCGTGACCAGTACTCCGGGCGGTACCCGTTTGAGCTCCTGCAGAACGCCGCCGACGCCGCAGCAGAGGCCGCCGAAGCGCGCGGAGAACGCACCGAACCGCAGGGGCGCGTCCGGTTCGAGCTCACGAAACTGTCGCTGCTCGTCGCCGACAACGGTGCCGGGTTCGGGCCGGAGCAGATCAAGTCCATCTGCTCGCTCGGTCGCTCTACGAAGAGCCCGACGAAGTCCGTCGGCTACAAGGGCCTCGGGTTCAAGTCGGTCGGCGAGATCACCGACAGCCCCCAGATCATCACCGCCGGCGTCCGGTTCGGGTTCGACGACGCACGCGTCGCCCGGATGGTCGAGGACGCCCTTGGTCGCGCACTGCCGGACGGTCAACACCTGCCGACGTACGCGTTCCCGTTTGAACTCGACGACGCCGACCTTGGTACGGACGCTGTCGTTGTCGCGACCCTGCTCGCTGACGGGTACACCAGCGTCCTTCGGCTGCCGCTCCGCGAGGACGTCGCACGCGACACCGTCGAGGAGCAGCTTCTCGACAACGTCCACGCGCAGCTGCTGCTGTTCCTGGGCTCCCTGCGTGAGCTCGTCCTGGCTGGCACGTCCGCCGACTTCAAGGCCTTCGTCGTCCGGGTCCCACAGGGCGACGCCGACCAGGTGCTGCTCGACGTCGACGACATCACGAGCGAGTGGCTGGTGTACACACGCCATCTGCCGGTCGGGAACGACCTGGTCTCCCCGATGGGGGAGGCATGGAAGAAGGTCGAGACCGTCACGGCCGCCGCGGCGTTCCCGGTCGGTTCGGACAACCGGCCGCTAACCGTCGGTACGCACCCCCTGCACGTGTACTTCCCGACCGACGAGCTGACAGCGCAGCCGTTCGTCGTGCACGCCGACTGGGCACTGCACCTGGACCGCCGTCAGCTGTCGACGACGCCGCAGTCCGCCGCGTACAACGCCTTCTTGACCGACGCCGCCGCCGACCTGGTCGCCGCCGCGGCCACCGACCTCGCGGCACGCTTCGGCGATCCGACCATCCCCTCCGCCGTCCTCGCACCGCGGGGCACGCCGACGGGAGCTGGTGCCGCGTTCCAGCGTCGCTTGCTCGAGGTCTTGCCCGAGCTCGCGTTTGTGGCCACGGTCAGCGGGGAGCTCGTCACGCCCCGCGAGGTGCAGCTGCTCGACTACCGCTGCCCCGACGTGCACGCGTTTCACGAGCTCGCGGACGTCACTGGTGCACCGCACCTGGCGGCCCCGGACGTCGAAGCCGACAGCGCAGTGCGCAAGCTCGTGTTCGGCTTGCGGCAGACGGTGGCACCGCTGGGCCTGCGAGCGTCGCTGGAACTGCTGGCGCTACCCGGGGACGACACCACCGCCTACTACCAGCACCTGCTCGAGTGGGACCGCAAGGTCGGACGCACCGAGTTCGCGAGGGTGCTCGCCACCCTGGCGTGCGTTCGCACCCAGGACGGGCAGGTCTTCACACCGCGCTCACGGGTGTTCTTCGCACGCACCCGCGGCGAGGACATCCCCATCGAGCTGCCACTGCCGATCGCGGTCCTGCCCGACGACATCGAGGGCTTGGCGGGACTGCTCGAGGACGCCGGCGTCGGCCGATTCGAGTGGCGCGACATCATCACGGACTACGTCGCCCCGCTGCTGTCCGACCCGGACACCGACGACGACACCCGGCGCCGCGCGCTGGACGCCCTACGGGCATACCTGCGGATGCGGCGCAGCAGCACCGGTGACCGGGAGGTGCGCGACGCGGTCGCGGGCGTCCTGGTCCCCGCCCGGGATGCCGACGGCCGGCGCCACGAGATGGTCCCCGCCGGCGACGTGTACTTCACCGCGGACTGGACCGGGCAGGCACGGCTCGAGGGCATCTACGGCCCGTTCGGCGAGGTTGAGTTCCTCGACGTGCCACCGCCCGCCGACCCGCAGGCGCAGGACCTGGACCGCGAGCTGTGGGAGTTCTGCGGGGTCGCGGCCAGCCCGCGCGTCATGACCGCCGAAGCCGCCAACCAGCGCCACTACATCACCTACAAGATGGGATGGAAGTCGCACCCTGACCAGGGCGCCGCCCTGTGGTGGGCCTGGTGGGCGGACGGCGCCGTCGAGCACGCCAAGATGTGCCGCGCAAACCATCCCCAGTCTCAGCAGCTGCGGACGTCGCACACCCTGGACCGGTTCGACGAGCTCGTCGGGGCGGGCAACCCGAGAAGGCTGCAGATGCTCTGGGCGGCGCTCGCAGCCGACTGGACCGACGTGTACGAGCCGGCTTCGACGGCGAGGTTCCGGTGCGTGCACGGTAACCACCTGGGCGACGAGCGCCGCGCTCCGTCGCTGCTGCGGTACTCGCTGGAGCACCATGCGTGGCTGCCGGTGGGCCGCGGGAGCAGCGCCAAGCTGGTCACTCCCGCCGAAGCGTGGCGGGTGAACCGCAGCACGCCGGCGCACATCAAGGCGCGGGTTCCGGCGCTGCCCGACGCGATGACGCTCGGTTTCGCGAACCGGGTCCTGATGCTCGCGCTGGGCGTCGTGGACGCATCCAACCTGGAACCCGAGGACCTTTACGGCCTGCTGCGCGCGCTGGCGGACGAGGCCGGGGACGAGCCCGTGACCGACGAGCAGGTCAAGGCGGCCCGGTGGGCAATGCGGACCTTGAACGACGCCCTACAGCCCGGCCGGCACCTCGCACCGGACGACCCGGTGCCGCTGCTGGCGAAGAGCGCAGGCCAGTACGTCTTCGCGAGTGACCCGGTCGTGGTCCACGACCCCTTGCTGCAGGAGGCGTGGGGTGAACGCCGCCCGGTGCTCGACGCCGACGAGGACTGCAAGGCGCTGGTGAAGGTGCTCGGACTGACCGAGCTCAAGCCGCCGCTCGTGCGAGTCATCCCGCACGAAATCGGGCATCGCGCCGATCTTGTCGACCAGGTCCAGGCGCACGTGGACCGTGCCGCAGCGTTCATGCTCGCGCTGCTGCGCAAAGTGCGTCCATCAGCGGAAGAGGCGTTCGTGGCGCGCATCAAGCGAGTGGACGTGCGCCCCTGCAACGAGTTGATCCTCCAGTACACGTTCGGCGAGGAGTCCGTCGAGCTGCCTTCCGCCGTCGCGCACATCGCGGCCCGGCGCGAGCTGGTGCATGCCGCCGGTGGCCCGCCGACACGGCCCATCTTCGGCACCGCATACCTCGAGGTCAGCCCGACGGGGGCACTGCCGTGGTTCGTATTCGGACCGCAGCTGGCGACGCACGTCGACACGGACAACTACGGAGACCAGTTCGGGCAGATCCTGTCGTACGACGACGCCACCCGGTACGAGTTCCTGATGTCCAAGCAGATCACCCCGGACGACGTAGGTGCCGCCGCGGCAACTCTTGGCCGCGCCGACGCCCTGCTGGACGACCTCATCGACCCCGGCATCACCGACGACGAGGACCTCGACGACGAGACCGGATCCGATCAGGCCGGTTCCGACGACGGCGACGGCCCGGACGCCCCTGATAGCACCCCGCAGGAGCCCGACGCTGGCGGTCAGGACGACGGGGACGAGCACGTCGCAGCTCCGGGCGGCTCCGGTGCGGCACCGACCGGCACGGGCGGTGGTGCCGGCCGCGGGCCCGTGACGAGCGGTGCACCCGCCGACAGGGGGACACCCACAGGCGGCCCGAGCGGAACCTCCGGCACGACCCCTCCTGCTCCGCCGACACCTCCCAGCGCGCCGGCCCTTCCGCCGCTCCCCGAGATCGACATGGAGCACGTCGAGATCGTCGACGCGCATCCCGGCCACGTGGTCAGAGCGCCAGGAGCCACCACTACCCCGACGAGCACGGGCCCGGGCGGCGGTGGCTACGGCGGAGCATGGACCCCCGAGCCGCCGGTCTCCGAGACCCGCAAGCGCGAGAACGGACGCCGCGGGGAGCAGGTGGTGTACCTCGCAGAACGCCGCCGCGTCGAAGCACTCGGCATGGACCCCGACGAGGTCGTGGTGTGGCGTTCGGACGCCGAGCAGTTTGCTCCATACGACATCGCGTCCGTCGACGACCACGGCGTCAGCATCTTCATCGAGGTGAAGTCGACCGAGGGCGTCGACCCGCACGCCCCGTTCGACATCTCCCCCGGTGAGCTCAACGAGGCGATCCGATTCGGGGAGAAGTTCCGGATCTTCCGCGTCACGGCGGTCCGCACCGCGGCCCCGGTCATCACCCGTTACACCGACCCCGTCGCGCTCGTGCGCTCCGGCACAGCGACCCTAGACGTGGCCAAGGCGCGGATGCGGTTCGGGCGTGACGACGACCCCGATCCGGCTACCGGGTCGAGGTCGTCAGCGAGCAGCTAGCGGTGGGCTTTCGTCGGGTTTGCCAAACGCGGCCAACCGGCTCAAGGCGCGGATAGAACGCACGCGGAAAGCGATTCGGGCTCCCCGCAACGGTCAGGGCGCTGGGAACCGCGAACTAGCCGTCGCAGTACTACACGAGACAACAATGGCGCATGGGCATCTTCGACTCCGTCTCACGTGCGCTCGGCGGCCTCCGTCCCCTGTCCGACGAGGAACTGGAGGAACAGCGCGAGGCGCTCCGACAGCGCTACGTGTCCTGCAGGGATGTCGGGGAGGCATCAAATCTCTTCGATGAGTTGCACCGGTACGACGCTGAGATGACGCGCCGCGCGAACGAGGTCTACCAGCGCGAGAGCCCGAACCCACCAGAGCCCAGGCACCGGAGCACGGCTGGTACTTGCCGAACGACGACTAGAGCACGGTGCGTCCAACGACACCTGTGCACCGCGATGCCAATGCGGAGAGTCCAACGCCGCGGACGCCTTGCGGGGCAGCTCGATCGGCACCGTCACGTCCCGGCCGGGCCTCCACCGACGACAGCCGCATTCGAAGACCGCTGGGGTGTCAGCTAAGGGCGCACTGCCGCTTTCCCTTCCGGCGTTCGCTGCCGGTCCCGAGAGCATGCAGCCCCGCTGCAGGCACGACGGGTCCTCACAAGGAGGATCGAGGGGTGACCCGGGCTCCGGCATCAACGCTCGCGTCCGTCGAGGCAGGCGCGGTTCTCGGCGACCTCGCCACCCGACCCCCCGGTCGCGGACAACATGCCCGCTCTCATCGCCGCGGTCCTGCCCGCCGACACCTGACGAGGACCACGACATTCAAGGGCTTCGCAACGGCGTCGTCGGGCTCACCGTGACGCACCGCTTCGGCGCGGAGCTGCCGGCGCTCGCGGCCGCGATCAGAGCCGGTGATGGTGACCGGACCGTCGAGCTGCTGCGCGCGGGCGGGCGGCGGTGTCCTTCGTCGAGACGGTCGGTAAACACCCCGGCCCGACGGACCTCGAGGCGCTGCGTGCGGACATCGAGACGACTGCTGCCCAGCTCGCCGCCGCCGCGCGGGCCGCCGAGCCAGAAGCCGCCCTCCACGGTTGGCCCGGCCGCTCTCAGAGCGCGCGTACGAGCGGCGCTCGCCTTGCCGGGTCGCTCTCGGTTGATGTGCGCGACGCGCTCAGCCAACCACCTCGCCGTCGCGTCGGTGATCCGCGGGACCCGCCTTCGGGAAGCCGCCTTGTGACGTGGTCGGTGCTTTCGGATGCGCGAGCTCGCGACTCTCCGGCCTCGCGACCGGACTGTCGGTTCGACCGAGCCGGAGCCCCGGTCTCCCGTGTCGGTGGCCTCTGTCATGGTCGCCTCAGATCGAGTGGACGAAGGCAAGGAGAAGCATGCGGGTCCGTATTCACCGCGGGAGCCGGGAGGTCGGCGGCTCGTGTGTCGAGGTCGTGGCCGAGGGTTCGCGCCTCGTGCTTGACGCCGGTCGGCCCTTGTGGGCGCGGCACGACGAGCACGTGCCGCTGCCGGCCGTGCCGGGCCTCGAGGACGGCGACGACCCGTCGCTCCTGGGTGTGGTGGTGTCCCACCCGCACCTGGACCACTACGGGCTGCTCGACCAGGTCCACCCGTCGGTTCCCGTCTACGCGGGCGCTGCCGCGTCGTCCATTGTCGGGGCGGCGCGCTGGTTCTCCCCGCGTGGTCCGGCACTTCGCACCGCGGGCCACCTGCGTGACGGCGAGTCGTTGCAGCTTGGCCCGTTCCGCATCACGCCGTACCTCGTGGACCACAGCGCGTTCGACTCGTACGCGTTGGTCGTCGAGCACGGGGACAGTCGTCTGATGTACACCGGCGACCTACGCGGGCACGGCCGCAAGTCGCGGCTGTTCGAGCGGATGATCGCCCAGCCGCCCGCAGGCGTCACGACCTTGCTGATGGAGGGCACCCAGGTGCGCCCTGCCTCCGAGGTGACGCCGCCGCTGCACCTCGGTGGCTCGGAGTCGGACGTCGAGGAGGCGATGGCTGCCACGTTCCGCGCGACGCCAGGGCTCGCCGTCGTGGCCGGCTCGCCGCAGAACGTGGACCGGCTCGTGACCACCTATCGGGCAGCCCGCCGCGCCGGTCGCACGCTCTTGGTCGACCTGTACGGCGTCGCGGTGGCGAGGGCGACCGGTCGATCGACGATCCCGCAGCCCGGCTTTCCCGCCTTCGGGGTGTGGGTGCCGCGACGTCAGCGGGTCCTGGTCAAGGAGCGCGCGGAGTTCGAGCGCATCGCTGAGGTCCGGTCGATCCGGGTGTTCCCCGAGGGGCTGGCTGAGCGGCCCGGCGGCTACGTCGTGTTCACCAGCAGCTCCTCGGTCGCCGAGCTGGTGCACTGCTCGGCTCTGACCCGGCACGGCGTCGTGGTCTGGTCCATGTGGTCGGGCTACCTGCAGGAACCGTCAGGCGTCCGGCTCCGTGACCTCCTCGCGGGAGCAGGCGTGCCGATGGTCGAGCACCACACGTCTGGGCACGCCTCGGTCACCGACCTGAAGCGACTGGTCGACGCGGTCAAGCCCGGCCGCGTCGTGCCGATCCACACGGACGCGGCCGACGCGTTCGGCGAGTACTTCCCGCGCGCGAACGTCCACGAGGACGGGGAATGGTGGGCCGCATGAGTACCGCAACACTCGGCGCCACCGTCCGCTCCGAATGGTTGGACCAGCCTCACCAGGGGGCACGGTGAGCACGTCGGTCTTCAACGACCTGTCCGCCCGAGTCCGCGGGTTCGTGCTCGGCTTCTGCCTCGGGGACGCGCTCGCTTCCAGCGGTGAGTCCCGGTCGGAGTTGAAGGCGTCGAGCCTGTCGCGCGCCTTCCTGCACGAGGTGTTCGCCCTGGAGTGGAGCCTGCGGTGCGACAGCCTGTTGAGCCGCGACGCCGCCGTGTCGGACGCGGTGTTCCGGGTGCGTGAGCCAGCCGACCGGGTGCTCGCCGTGTCGCTGCCGCTGGCACTGGCCATCTTGACCCGGGCCGAGCAGGCCGGTGGTGCGCTCTCGTTGGTGAACGGCGCCTGGCTCACCCTGCAGGTCGACCACCGCAACGTCCGCGAGATCGAGCAGGTCGACGTCACCGTCGCGGGCGTGCTGGTGCGCGCGGTCGCCCGTCGACTGCTGGGCGAAACGACGACAGGTCTGGACGGCGAAGAGTCCCTGGACGCGCTACTCCCGGCGCGTCCCGGCAACGACTCCGCGCAAGTGAACGACCTGATCCGGGACCTGTCCGCCGCGTCCCGCGACGGCCACTCGCCGAGGACCGCGAGGTTCGCCGAGCAGAGCCGCCTGCTCGGTGTCGTCGCCGAGTCGGTGGCACTCCTCGACAGGCTCGAGGATCGAGGCTCGCCCACGCTCGCAACTGGGCTGCTGCGCAGCTTGACCGCTTCGGTCGCTGCACTCGCCCTGGGCCTGTTCGGCGCGACGCACGGTGACGCCGCGGAGCCGTTGGCGATGGATCTCGGCTGGCTTGACGTCGCACCGCTCGCCGAGCGCGCGGCACGGTCCGTGATTGCTGCGAGCAGGAGCCTCGAAGAGCCGCTCGATCGGCGCGCCGGATGGGTCGACCCAGGGGCGCAGGTCCCTCTCCTCGAGCGCAATCGCCGCTGGCTGTCGGCTCACCGCTCTCCCGACGGCGACTTGGTCTTCGCCGGCCAGGACCTGAACGGGTCGGAGTACGAGTGGGCGTCGACAGTTGCGGCCGCCGACGTCCCGGTCCTCGTAATGTCGCGCGTCAGACTTTGTGGCAGGGCCCGTTGCTTGCGGGCCTGACCTGTGAGGAGTCTGATCGTTCATGGCAAGACCACCGGCCGTTCCGGCCGAGGAGAAGACCAGGATCGTGTTGTCGGTCTTGGCCGGCGAGGTCACCGTCGCCGAGGCCGCCCGGCGGGCGAAGGTGTCCGAGCAGTCGGTCGGGAACTGGAAGCGGGCGTTCCTCGAGGCCGGCAGGACCGGCCTGGCGGCGGGGAAGTCGGGGCCCTCGACGCGTGAGCAGCAGCTGGAGGCCGAGGTCGCCGAGTTGACCCAGGCCCTGGGTGAGGCGCACCTGGAGGTCCGGGTGTGGAAGAAGTCCGCGGAGGGCCGGCTGGGCCCTTCGAGGACCTCGAGGTGATCCGCATCCAGGCGGGCATGCCGACCACGAGGTTCTGCCAGGTGATCGGCGTGCCCGAGCGGTCGTGGCGGCGCTGGCAGGCCCGCGCCCGGGCCGGGTCCCCGGTCAAGGGGCCGTGGCCGCGCCCGGCGCGCGAGAGCGTGCGCGTGGCCGCGCGGCGGCACGCGTTGGCGCATCCGGCATGGGGGCACCGCAAGGTGTGGGCCATGGTGCGCCACGACGGGCACCGGGTCTCCCAGGCCACCGTGCTGCGCCTGCTGCGCGATGAAGGGCTGATCCTGCCCGCCGCCTACCAGCGGGAACGCCGCCAGCTCGCGGCCCGCAGGAAGGCCGCGTTCGCCACCGAACCGACGGGGCCGAACCAGGTGTGGCAGCTGGACTTCTCCGAGTTCGAGACCACGACCGGCGGCACGTGGCGCATCGCCGGGTGCCGGGACTACTGGTCGAAGTACGAGCACCCGTGGCATGTGTCCCCGACCGCGAACCAGCACGACGCGATCGCCGCGATCGAGCTTGCCCTGGCCGACTACGAGGCGATGTTCGGCCGCCCCCTGATCGACGCGTGCGCCCGCGACGGCGACGGCAACGTCGTGCCCGCGGTGACGGTCGTGACGGACAACGGTGGCCCGTTCCGCTCGTTCCGGTTCGAGGCGTTCATCACCGCCCACCCCGAGCTGCGGCACGTGCGCACCCGGGTGCGTACGCCCGGGCAGAACGGGTCACGCGAACGCGGGTTCGGCTCCCTGAAGTACGAGCGGCTCTTCCTCGAAGAGATCGACGACGTCCTGTCCCTCGTCGCGCACGCCGACGACTACCGGGCCGAGTACAACACCGTGCGACCGCACGAGGCGATCGCCTGGAACCGGCCCCTGGAGGTCCACCTGGGCCTGGCCGACCCGCTGACCCCCAACTTTCCCGAGACCCAAGACCTGCCAGCAGCTTGACGCGGGACAGTAAGCAAGACGGGCGGCACGTCCGTCGCGGACGTGCTGACGCTACTCGCCGCGCACCGCGACGCGATCGCAGCCGACGAGCGAGCCTGGCTGCAGTCGCACGACATCCCCTGGACGTCATGGAGTCACAGTTCCGAGTAGTTCATCGCGGTGTGCCGCGCGCCCAGAAGAGCCTGCGGAAGACCTTCGGGGACTTGGGGCCCGTCAAGCCGGCGGCGGTGCTGCCGATACACACCGTGATTGTCGACGAACTCGGCATGCACATTCGATGGACTACCTCCCGGCCCGACGGCGTGTGGTGGTCGGTAAGCAGGGACGCCAATGATCACCAAGAGCCAGATGAGGGAGACGCTCGAGAAGCTGGGCGCCGACTGCATCGACACCCGTCCGGACCGAGCTCACTCGATCGCCGCCACGACCGTCCGGTTCGTCAAGGACGGTCGCCGGGGAGTCGCCGTTGCCGGCAACGTGGCGAGCCAGCTCGACGCGTTCACCGACCTCATCGACCTGAACCTGCACGACCCGTCGGAATCCCTCGACCCGCACCACGTGTGGCTCTGGTTCGCTGAGGACCCGGACGACCGGGAGACCGAGGTTGCCTTCCGCACGCTCGCCCGGAACGTCCGCGACCTCGTCACGGTGCACCTGCGCGCGATCACGGCCGACGGCGAACTGCGTGCGGTCGACACCGAACATTTGCCGTGGTCGGACTCCGGCCACTACTCCTACGGACAATGGGCGGAGCTCCTCGCGGCGGTCCCCGCGGAGCCCCCGGCGCTGGTGCGTGACCTCATCCTGGCGACCGGTCGACCGGAGTACCGGGCGTACCCGATGCTCTCGTCCCGGGGCAAGCGGTGGTCGATCAGGCTCGAGGGGCTCCAGGTGGGGGTCTGCTCGGCGACGAAGGGCCGGCTGTCCGTCGGGCGGGACGGCAAAAAGGGTGGAACCAGCCATCACCGCGCGCGGTGGCTCTCGGTCGCCGGCTGGAGCCCTGTCGATGTCGACCTGAGCGTCGGATCGATGGAGAAGGCGGCCGCGCTGCTGCAGGCGTTCGCCGACTCACCGCCTGTGAACCACGCGGCGACCGGCGAGCAGGACGAGCACGCCCTCGAGTCCAGAATCCTGCGCGGCGACGTCCGCCTGAACACGCCAGCCGGCGCTCCGCTCGAACTGATGCGATCACACTCGTTCCCCGAGCAGGAGCCCTCGGTCGTGAACTGGGGCAGCCAGTTCCCCACCCGATGGGGCGTGCGCACCGCCGCAGCGCGGTACCTGGACGGCATGCTCCACGTAGGCCGCACCCCGTGGGCGCTGGAGATGAAGGTCAAGGGCATCAGCGGCGAGCTCTACTACCGGCACGCCATACACCAGGCTGTCCTCTACCGAGACTTCATCCGTGAAGCCACACCCCTGAAGGACTGGTTCGACCGCTTCGACCTGGACCAGGCCGCATGCGAGGCGGCCGTCGTGGTGCCGCAGGGGCAGACGGCGGAAGCCGAGGCACGCCTGCGCGCCGTCGCCGCTGCTTTCGGTGTCGCCCTGATCGTCGTGCCGGTAGAGGCGGCGCGCAGGCCCGGTGCCTGAAGTGGTGTCGACGGGGCGGAACTGATCGTGAACCAAGATTCGAATCGCGACGAGCCCCGAGCTCAGGATGACTGGGATCGGCGCTATGCGTCGCTCGACGAGGCTCTTCGGGACCACAAGGTCCCGCTTGAGAACCACGCCCTCATCCGGGCGATCACCTCTCGGATCGAGATCAAGAGCTTTTACGCGATCACCGGCTACATCAAGGCCGTCCGCTCCCACGTCGGTCCGGCGCTGCAGATCCACTACGGGTACACCAACGGGTTCCTCAGCCGCGAGGAAGCGCTGCACGCGGTCGGCGACCACGTCGAGATCTGGCCGAGTCGACGCGGAACCGGCCAGTGGGGGGTGAGCCACCCCGTGCACGGCAGTGCCAGCGGCGGCAGCCGCGAGACCCGGGCCGAGCGGCGCGACTTCGGCACATGCCCCATCTGCCGCTATGCGTTCGCCGCGAATGGCACCTGCGACTGCAGCTGACCTCTACCTGCACTGCGGGGGCTCTGGCATAGCGGCTACGCCGCGAACGCGAACGCCCGGGCGCGCTGCCCGACGAGGCGACGGGTCGCGCACGGGGCCTGAACCGCCGCCGGGCGATCGCAGGTGCGACTCGAGTGGGGTCAGACGCGCTGGTGCCTTGCGGCGTGCTCGGTGATCGTGGCGAGGAGGGCTTCCTTGTCCTGGGCACGCCGAACTAGTTCACGACCGTCGGCATTGAGGGCTAAGGTCCGGCCGAACCGTCCAACTCGACTGATTGGAGCGCCATGCCCCTCGTTGTTGAGGCTCAGCCGATCTCCGACACGCTCTTTCGCCTCGAGATCACCATGGACGGGACCGTCATCGGCGAGTACGAGCGCTCGCGCCACGCGGACATCGCGCGCAAGACCGAGGAGGTTAACTGCGCCGGGGACTACCTCGTGAAGCTCTACAGCCGCCGCGGCATGTTTGTCGTCCGCTGGGACTCGGCGACGCGCACGAAAGTCATCCGCGACGAGCTCGGCAACCACATCGGCGAAATCCCGAGGGCCTGCTGGCGAAGGCCCGCTCGCCAGACCGACTCACCGCAATCGACGGCGTAGTTGATGCCTGAGGCTGCCGGTCTCGAGCAGGCTGCGGCCATGTACTTGGTGCGGTTCCGGTAGCTGATCTCGAGGTCGTCGATGCTGCGCCAGGGTCCGCGGTTGCGGACGAGTTCGGCCTTGAACAGCGAGTTGAACGCCTCGACGAGGCGCTGGGTGTAGCGCACGACGACGTACTGACCGGATTCAATGCTCGGCTTCCAGCCGGGTCAGCGCCCCGGCTGACGCGCGGACCAGTAGTGCGAGCAGGGCGCTGAAGAGGATGGTCCCCTCGCTCTGGGCCCGGCCGATCTCGAGGTGCGGGTAGCCGTACTGCGCCGACAGGTCGTTCAGTTGGGTGTTCAGGTCGAGCGCTTCACGTTCCCAGGCACGGATGTCCGACGCTGAGATACTGGGGTTCTGCCCCGCCTGCCCGAGTCGGATGACCAGTGGCGCCATCTGCGACTGAAGGCGTTCGATATCGCTCGGGAACAAGTTGTAGTCCTCTCGGCACCTCAACGGACCGCGGGCGGCTGTGCCGGGCCTTCGGTCGCTGCCAACACTTTAGGGGTCGAGCGCTCAGGGACATGCGAACTTGCGCGCCGTTGATGCACGCGCGGTCAAGCCCTGGGGATGGCGTGGCGCCGTTCGGCGCGATTTCTGTGACGTGTACCCAAGGCGGTCCTTAGCGTGTACCCGCCCTGACCTGCCGCTTTGCGTACACCTAGGTCAGCGAGTTGTCCCAAGACCCCACTCTCAGATGTCGCTGACATCGAGCAAAGGCCGGACCTCAGGGTCCGGCCTTTCGCGTGTGCCCGCCGCCTCCGCGGCAGGGGCCGCGGGGGTTCGTGCCGCACGTCGCCGACGGCGCCCGGTTCCATCCCGGGACCGTGACGTCTCGGCGACTTTCGTCCCGAGTTGTCCGGCTCCGCTCGCGAGCGCGTACGAGCTGGACGACAAGGGACGCCGTGAGGTGGCCAGGACTTTCGACAACGCCCAGGCCAGGCTCCTCGCCATCCGCAAGGCTGCGCCCCTCGTCACCGAGCACGACCTGGCGGAGCTGTGGGACGTGACCGCCCGGCAACGCGAGAAGATGTGGAGCGACTACACGGAGCGTATGAACGCCTTCTCGCCGGACTCGCCGTCGACGCCTGACCCGCCCGTCTAGCTCCGACACCGCAACCCGGCCACGACGTCGTCGTTGCCCCCGTGCAAGTTCACCCTCGTCGGCACGCCCCCGCGGTGGGATGGTCGAAGCACGCGAAGGCGCGGCCCGAGGGGGAGGCACTCATGGCTGTCAGCAACGCCGAGATCGCCCGGATCGCAGATGACCCGGAGAAGAGCGACGCCGAGCGCATCGCCGCGATCAAGGAGGCGATCGGGTCCCCTGGTCAGGCGACGACCGACCGCCTGTGGACGATCCTCGTCGTGGGCCTGGTCGGCATCTCCACGCTCGCGCTCGTCGCCCTGATGCTGGCCGTCCTCGACAAGAGCGACAAGACCAGCCCCGATGTCTTCCTCACGGTCTTCACGGCCGCGCTGACGGGCTTGCTCGGACTCTTCGTGAACCCGCAGACCTGACGTCGGACCAGCGGGGCGCACCGCGACCACTCGGGTTCAGCGGTGTGGCCACCCGGCGGACGGCACCGACGGCTGCAGTGGGCGTCAGTGGGTCATGCCCTCCATCGGGATGCCGTCCGGCATGACGTGCGTCGGGTCCCAACCGAGCACCGTCGGGTCGAGCATGCCCGCGATCATCGCGATGTGGGCGACGACGAGGAAGATCCCGACGAGCGTGGCGTGCGTCTTGAGCCGGCGGCGCTCGTCCCACGGCTCACCGACGACGCGGGTCTCGAGCAGGGTCATGCCGTAGAGGGGCACGAGGCCGAGCAGGTAGAACCCGACGGCGATCACGTCGGCCGGCCCGCGCCACCCGCCGTCGAGCGTGAGCGGCACGACGGCGTGCCGCAGCAGGTAGACGACGACGCCGAGGAAGTAGAGGCCGGCGGCGAGGCCGACGTACCGGTTGAGTGCGCGGACGGTGCGGCCCGCGCGCTGCGGGGAGAACAGGATGACGAGCTCGGTGACGGCGACGGTCTCGGCGGCGATCACGGGGACGGCCATGAACAGCAGCAGGTTCCACGGCTGGTTGTCGGCGAGCAGGCCCATGTAGTGCGTCGAGCCCATGTCGGGCCCGGTGGGCCAGGCGGGGAGCAGGAGGGCCAGCACGACGATCGCGCCGCTGGCGGCGGCGAGCAGCATGGCACGCACCTCCCAGGTGAGGCTGGTGCGTGCGGGTGCAGTGGGGGTCGGGCTGGGTGCGGTGGCGACCATCGGGACTCCTTCGTCGTGGGACGCCGGACGGCCCGGCGGCGGGGCCAGCCTTCTGACCGCGGGTCGAGCGTCGGCTCAGGTCCGATGAAGGATCGATGAAGGTGCCGCGGGCGCGGGCCTGCGGGTGGCCGCGTCGGGACCGAGGGCCCAGGTCGCGCGCGTCAGTCGTCCGTGAGGGGCGCCAGCAGGGCGCGCATCTCGGCGATCTCGGCGGTCTGGTCACGCACGATCCGCTCGGCGAGCGCGAGGGCGCCGGGGTCCCGTCCGGCGCGCTCCTCCATGCGCGCCATGTGCACGGCGCCCTCGTGGTGCACGATCATCAGCTCGAGGAAGAGCCGGTCGAACGCGGGCCCGCGGGCGGCCTCGAGGTCGCCGAGGTCGTCGTCGGACGCCATGCCGCCGTCGCCTCCCCTCCCGCCGTGGTGCATCCCGGGCATCGTCGCGTCCTCGTCGGGCACGGCGGCACCCCAGGCCTCGAGCCAGCCGCTCATGAGGTCGATCTCGGGCAGCTGGGCTGCGGCGATGCGGCGTGCGAGCGCGGCGACCTGGGCGCTGCCGGCACGCTGCGGTGCGAGGGCGGCCATGTCGAGCGCACCCTGGTGGTGGATGATCATCTGCTGCGCGAAGTGCACGTCGGCGCGGTCGGCGGCGAGCGATGACGTCGAGGTCGCCGGCCGGTCCGCGGCGGGGGTGGCGGGGTCGGTCTGCGCGCACGCGGCGACGACGGTCGTGCTCGTCGCGACCACGAGCACGACGAGGAAGGGGCGGACGACGCGCACGGGAGCTCCAGAGATCGGGGACGGTCCGTCTCCACTGTCCACGCCCGGGACGTAGGTCCTACTGGCGAACGGTCAAGATCCGATGAAGCCGCTCACCGGTCCGCCGGCAGGTCCACCCAGAACCGCGCCCCGCGGCCGGGGCCGTCGCTGCTCACCCCGGCGCGGCCTCCGTGCGCCTCGGTGAGCGCCTTCACCACGGCCAGCCCGATCCCCGAGCCGCCGTGCGACCGGTCCCGAGCGGTGTCGACCCGGTAGAACCGCTCGAAGACGTGCGGCACGTGCTCGGGGGCGATGCCCTCGCCGTCGTCGTCGACCCGCAACCGCACGCCGAGGGGCGCGGCCTCGGCGGTCACGACGACGCGCCCGCGCGGTGCGGTGTGCCGCACCGCGTTGTCGAGGAGGTTCGCCAGCACCTGACCGACGCGGTCGACGTCGACGACGACCGGCGGCAGCCCGGCCGGCACGCAGGCCTCGACCTCGACACCGTTCTCGGCGGCGCGCGCCTGCACGCCCGCGACCGCTGCGGCGACCAGGTCGCCGGCGGCGACGGGACGCCGGTCGAGCACGAGCCCTCCGCCCTCGGCGTGCGCGACGGCCGCGAGGTCCGTCGAGAGGCGGGTGAGCCTCGACGCCTGTGCGCGCAGCACGTCGACGGTGCGGGGGTCGAGCTCCTGCACACCGTCCTCCAGCGCGTCGACGTACGCGACGATCGTCGCCACGGGCGTGCGCAGCTCGTGCGCGACGTCGCTCATCAGACGCCGACGCTGCTCGTCGTCGCGGCGCAGACGCTCCGCCATCGCGTTGAACGCATCCGCGAGGTCGTCGAACTCGCTGCCCGCCCCGGGCCGGTCGAGCCGGATGTCGAACCGGCCCGCAGCGACCTGCCCGGCGGCGGCGGACAGCGCCCCGAGCGACGTCCCGATGCGCCGCGCGAGGACGGTGCTCGCGAGCAGCGCGGTCACGGCCGCCGCCCCGAGCGCGGCCGCGAGCGTGACGGTGCTCGCCGAGGAGAACGCGAGCTCGGCGTGCTCGACCGCCGTTCCCGGCCCGTGGTGCGCGGCCGCCATGTGCTGGTGGAACAGCGCGGGCCCGACGACGGACGCGACCGCCCACGCGACGAGCGTCGCGCTGGCGAGGACGACGACCATCGCGACGAGGAGGCGCGCGGCGATCCCCGTGCGGCGCGTGCCGCTCATCCGCCCGTACCCATGCGGTACCCGACGCCCCGCACGGTGCGGACGTAGCGCTGCTCGCTCGCGCTGTCGCCGAGCTTGCGGCGCACGTGCAGCAGGTGCACGTCGACGAGGTGCTCGTCGCCCACCCACTCGTCGCCCCACACCGCGGCGATGAGCGCACGCCGGGAGAACGCGCGCTGCGGTGCGCTCGCGAGCGCCGCGAGCAGGTCGAACTCGGTGCGGGTGAGCGCGACCTCCCGACCGTCGAGCCACACCTCACGGCCGACCGTGTCGATGCGCAGCGCCCCCACCGTCAGCGCGGACGCCGGTGCCGAGTCGTCGCGCACGCGGCGCGGGCGGCGCATCAGCGCGGCGACCCGCGCCATGAGCTCGCGGGGGCGGAACGGCTTGGTCACGTAGTCGTCGGCCCCCACGGACAGCCCGACGAGCGTGTCGACCTCGTCGGCGCGCGCGGTGAGCATCACGACGTACGCGTCGGAGAACGTGCGGATCTGGCGGCACACCTCGACGCCGTCGAGCCCGGGCAGCCCGAGGTCGAGCACCACGACGTCGGGCTCGCGCTCGCGGGCGGCCCGGACGGCGCCCGGCCCGTCGAGCTCGACGCGCACCTCGAACCCGTCCTTCTCGAGGTATCCCGCGACGAGCCGCGCGAGCGGTTCCTCGTCGTCCACGACGAGGGCGCGGCGCGTCAGCGGCACGGATGTTCGGCTCTCCACCGTGCCAGTGTCGCGGCACCGAGGACCGGACGTCATGAGGCGACGTGCCCGGGGACGTGCCTCGCGGCGAGCGTCAGCCCAGCGTGACGGGGCGGCGGTCGTCGGACGTCCACTCCGACAGGGAGCCGTCGTAGACGGCGACCTCGGTGCCGTCCACGACGAACGCCGCGAACGCGGGCATGGTCGCGGCGATCCCGCCGCCGCAGTACGTGACCGCCCCCTCGGCCTGCAGCACGCCGGCGTCCTCGAGCAGCGCGCGCAGCTCGTCGACGGGCAGGAACCGGCCGGTGGCGGGGTCGAGGAGCGTGAACAGGGGCACGTTGACGCTCCCGGGGATGCGGCCGCGCCGCGGGTAGGGGCTGACCTCCTGCTCGCCGCGGAACGTCGCGGGGTCGAGCGCGTTGACGAGCAGCCCGGCCGCGTCGCCCGCGGAGATGCTCTCGACCCGCGGGAGCGTGGCGAGCAGCTCGGGCCGCTCGCGAGGGGTCAGCGTGACGCCGCCCGCACGGGCGGCCTCGTCGTCGGCCGCGCCCGAGGCCGTCGGGAAGCCCGCGGCCCGCCAGGCGCCGAGGCCACCGTCGAGCACCGACACCGCGTCGTGCCCGAGCCAGCGCAGCAGCCACCACACGCGCGTCGCCCACGCGGACCCGACGGTGTCGTACACGACGACGTGCGTGCCGTCACCGACGCCGACGGCGGCGAACGCCGCGGCCAGGGTGTCGGCGGGCGGGAGCGTGAACAGGAACGGGCCGCCGGGGTCGGACAGCTCGTTCTTCACGTCGACGAACGCCGCTCCGGGCACGTGCGCGTCGAGGTACTGCGCGCGCAGCGGCTCCGCGGTGTACGGGTCACCCTCGCCGCCCTGCGCGAGCGCAGTCGACGCGTCGAGCACGAGCACCTCGTCCGGTCCGTCCAGCGCGTCGCGCAGGTCCTCGGGGCTGACCAGGGGCGGCAGTGCGGGCATGGGTCCTCCTCGGCGTGCTGCCCACCCAGCGCGTCGCGCGCCTCGCCCGGCAGTCGGGCGTGCAGAAGTTCGTGCTGTACGGCTCGTACACCGCGCAGTGGGCCGAGGAGTGGCCGGACCTGGGTTACCGCACGCGCAACGGCTACCCCCGCACGCGCCTGATGCAGGAGGAGGTCGCCTGCCTGGAGGGCGCGGGCGAGATGGACGTCATGACGCTGCGCCTGCCGTACATCTTCGGCACCGTCCCGAACCAGCGGCCGCTCTGGCAGATGTTCCTCGACATGGTCGCCGGACAGGAGGGCCCCGCCGCGGTGCTCGGCGGCTCGACGTCGTCGGTCACCGTCCGGCAGGTCGCGCAGGCCGCCGTCGGGGCGATGGAGCACGGCGAGCACGAGGGGCGCTACCCGATCAACGGCTACGACCTGTCGTACCTGGAGTTCCAGCAGATGTGCCTCGCCGCCGTCGGCCGGGACCCGCAGGACGCGGTCGTCGTGCCGCTCGAGGTGATGCTCCCCGGCTACGAGGCGGCCCAGGAGCAGTCCACCGCGGCGGGCGTCGAGCACGGAATCCACCTGCCCGACTCGGCGCGCTTCCAGGCCCGCGACGCCGTCTCCGACCCGGCGGTCTGCGCGGTCCTCGGCATCGAGCCCGACGACGTCCCCGCCGCCATCCGCGAGACCCTCACCTGGTGCGTCGACCACCCCCGCGAGACCACCGGCTACTGACCCGAGCACGACGAGGGTCCCGTCGCAGGTGCGGCTGGGGCCCTCGTCGTCGCTGAGGCTCAGGCGTCGAGGCCCAGGTACGGGCCGAGGACCCGGCGCAGCGGAGTGAGGATCACGGCCTTCTCGGTGTCGTCGCTCGGCTGCGGGCGGGCGCGGGCGGCCTTCGTCGCGCTGAGGATCATCGCGTCGACGAGGTCGGCGACGGCCTCGGCGTCGGGCTCGCCGTGCTCGCGCAGTGCCGCGCGCAGCGGCTCCTGGAGCGCGGCGTGGAACTCCTGCATGGGCCCGGACAGCACCGCGGGGTCCACGACGCTCCCGAGCGCCCGCGCGACGCGCTGCTCGTCGCCGGCGAAGAACGCGACGTTGGCCTCGACGTACGCCCAGACGCGCGCACCTGGTGTCGGTGCCTGCGCCATGGCGTCCTGGATGCGCTGCGCCCAGCTCGGCAGCACGTCCGCGACCACGGCCGCGAGCAGGTCGTCGCGCGAGCGCGCGTACTCGTACACGCTGGACCGCGCGAGGCCCGCGCGCGCACCGACGTCGGCGAGCGACGGCGCCTGCCCGGTCTCGGCGAGCAGGTCACGCGCGGCGTCGAGCACCGCGCGCCGTTGGCGGGCGCGGTGCTCCGCGACGGTCGCGGCGTTGATGCGAGGCACGGATCCCTCCCGGCAGGTCAGCCGACGTGCTCCTCCAGCCGGCCGTCGGTCATCTGCAGCACCCTGTCACAGTGGTGCAGCACGTCGTGGTCGTGGGTGACCATGACGGTGGCGACGCCGTGCTGGTGGGACTCGCGGGCGAGGAGCGCGACGACCTCCTGGCTGCGCGCGCGGTCGAGGGCCGCGGTGGGCTCGTCGACCAGCAGCAGCTGCGGGCGGGTCATGAGGGCGCGGGCGATGCCGATGCGCTGACGCTCACCACCGGACAGGTGGCCGGGGCGACGGTCGGCGCGGTGGGACATGCCGACCTCGTCGAGCAGCTCGCGCGGGTCGCGCGGGTTCTCGACGGGACCGAGCTGCAGCGGCAGGCGGAGCTGGTCGAGCGCGGTGAGCGCGGGCAGCAGGTTGCCGGACTGGAACACGAAGCCGATGCGCGTGCGGCGCAGGCGCGCGAGGTCGCGCTGCGAGGCGTTGGTCAGGTCGGCGTCGCCGACGTGCACGGTGCCGGACGTGGGGCGGATGAGTCCGCCCGCGACGGCGAGCAGGCTCGACTTGCCCGCACCGGACGGTCCGACGACGGCGAGGAGCTCGCCGGGCTGGACGGTGAGCGACACGTCGTCGAGGGCGGTGACGGTGTCGTCCCCGTCGCCGTGCAGGAGCGTCACACCGGCGAGGTTCAGGCCTGCGGTCACGGTCGCGGCGGTCATCGGTTGCCTCCGAGGGCGGTGAGGGGGTCGACGCGGGTGATGCGGGTGACGGCGACGGCGGCGCCGATCATGCCGAGCACGACGAGGAGCACGGCGGCCCCGGCGACGGGCGCGGCCTCGAGCGCGAACGGCATCTCGGTCGCGGACAGCCCGCTGCCGAGCAGCAGGCCGATCCCGACGCCGATGGCGGTGGACGTCACCAGGAGGATCGCGGACTGCGTGAGGCTGTCGCGCAGCAGGAACCGCGAGCTCGCGCCCATGGCGCGCAGCACCGCGAGCTCGTGCTTGCGCTGGATGGTCACGACGAGGAAGAACGCGCCGACGACGAGCGCGGAGATCGCGTAGAGGAACACCTGGATGAGCTGCAGCGTGGCGGTCTCGGCGGTGTAGCCGGGCGAGGCGCCGAAGGACTCGTCGAGCGTCATGCTCGTCGTGCCGATCGCGGCGTCGCCGGCGGCGAGGTCGATCCCGTCGCCGCGCAGCGCGACGGCGGTGACCTGCTCGTACACCCACGCGGGGGCCTCCTCGCCGGGGCGTACCCCGCCGTGGACCTCCTGCCACGTGGGCAGGTCGACGTAGCCGATGTCGACGTGGCCGAACGTGTGCTGCCCGTCGAGGAACCCGACGACGGTGAGCTCGGTGCCGATCTGGTCGATGACGACGACGTCGCCGACGTCGACGCCCATGTCACGCACGTCGCCCGCGAGCACGACCTCGCCGGGGCCGGCGAGGTCCTCGCCCGTGGCCGACGAGGGTGCGATCCACGTGCCGGGCTGGACGCCGAACAGCGCGAGGTCGAGGTCGACGCCGGAGTCGGTGCGCGTGTTGACGAGCACGTTGCCGAAGGGAGCGGCGTCCTTCACGCCGTCGACCGTCGCCCACTCGTCGACCGCGGTCACGTCCACGGCCGAGCGCGCGAACGCGGCGGAGTGGTCGACGTCCTCCTCGAACGCGAACGCGTCGACGGGCATCCGCTTGAGCCCGGAGACGCCGTCGTTGACGAGCCCGACGGACAGGCCGGACAGCAGGACCATCAGGACGCCGATGAGCGCCACGACCGAGCCCATGAGCGCGAAGCGCCCCCGGGCGAACGTCAGCTCACGCCACGCGAGGAACACCGCGCACCACCTCTGTTGTCGACACCATGTCGGTAAACATAGGCCGGGTTCCGTCTTGCCGACAAGGCGTCGACAAAGTGGGCTTGGTCCCCGTGGCGCTCCCGCGCCGGCCTCAGTGCTCCGCCGGGACGAGCTCCAGCACCCGCCGCGCCAGCGCGACCCGGTCCGTGCCCGCGTGCCCCAGGTCCCCCGAGTCGAGCGCACCCGCCACGACCTCCCGCAGGTGGCGCGTCGCCGGGGACGCCGGCTCGTGCAGCGCGAGCAGGTGCGCGACGACGAGCCCGTGGTACTGCTCCAACGCCGAGACCGGCTCGGTGATCGCCCGCTCCGCGACCTCGTGGCTCGCGGCCGGAGGGTGCCCGCTCATCATCGCGAGCGCCATCACGCGGTTCGCCTCCGAGCCCTCGTCGTACACCTGCTCCAGCAGCTCGCGCGTCGGGTGCGTGCGGTGCGCCGCCTCCGCCCACGACCGGACCTGCAGCTCCTGCTCCACGGACCGCCGCCACCCCGGCGACGACCGCCGCGTCACGGCGAACCGCGCGGCCTCCGCGGAGTTCAGCTCGATGAGCTCGCGGGCCTCGTCACGCAGCTCCGCGGCCCGGACGTGGTCGCCGTCCTCGTCCGCCCGCGCGGCCTCGTCGAGCTTGCGCGCGACCGCCTGCCCGAGCTCGACCTTCACACCCCCGGCCTCGACCGCGGTGATCCGCTCCGCGAGCACCGCGACGAGCACGAGGGCGGCCCCGGCCGCGAGCACCGCCGCGGTCCCGGCGCCGTTGTCGGACACGAACACTGCCACGCACCCGAGCGCGACGAGCACTCCCCCGCCGACGGCGCACCACCCCCGCACGGCCCTCGACACCTGCGCCCGCGCGCCCGGCGCGCCGCCGTTCCCCCCGCCCCGCTGCATGCCGCGATTGTGGCGGTTCACTCCCACCCTGGCTACCGCCCCCTCCACCGAGCCGGCCATTCGTCGCGAGTCAGCGGTTACGGCGCGGGTCTGTCGGTGGGTCGTGCGGATGACTGCGCGACCTACCGACAGACTCGCGACCCACCCGGAGAGGCGCGATCGGTGAGGCCGGGGTCAGTAGCGCCAGTGGCGCATGTCCTGCTGGTAGGTGCGGTAGATCACCGGTGCGAGCAGGGTCGACGGCGCCATGTCGGTCGGCGTCAGGTCGCCGGGGAGGCGGGCGGTGTCGGCGAGGGAGCGCTGGTCGTGGAAGCGCAGGCCGTCGGGCAGCGGGGCCGCGGTGAGGAAGGAGTCGCCCGCGCCGGGCAGCGAGAGCGCGAAGCCCCACTCCCCGAACGACGGCACGTTGATGCTGAGCGGGACGACCGTGCGGCCGGGCCCGCCGGCGCGCAGCGTCGCGACCACCTGCCAGTACGCGCGCGGGGTGAAGTACGACGAGGTCGCCTGGGTCGCGAGCACGCCGCCGGGCCGCAGGTGCGCGACGACCGAGGAGTAGAACTCCGTCGAGTACAGCTTGGCGACCCGCTCGTCGGACGGGTCGACCAGGTCGACGAGGACCGCGTCGAACGTCGCCTCGCCGTCCCGGACCCAGCCGAACGCGTCGGCGTTGACGACGCGCACCCGCTCGTCGTCGAGCGAGCCCTCGTTGAGGTCCCGCAGCAGGCGGTTGCTGCGCGCGAGGTCCGTGACGGCGGGGTCGAGGTCGACGACGACCACCTCGCGCACGGTCGGGTAGCGCAGCACCTCGCGCGCGAGCAGCCCGTCGCCACCGCCGAGGATCGCGACGGACGCGGGCGCGCGCACCGAGGTCAGCGCGGTGTGCGCGAGCGTCTCGTGGTAGCGCGCCTCGTCGACGGACGAGAACTGCAGCTGGTCGTTGAGGTAGAGCCGCACGTCACCCTGGTAGTCCGTGACGACGAGCTTCTGGTAGCGCGACGTCGCGGCCGCGACCACCGGGTCCTGGTAGAGCCGCGTCGACAGCGCGGCCTCGAGGCCCGACGACGCGGCGAACACCACGAGGAGGGCAGCGAGCGCGCCGCCCGTGGTCCAGGTCCAGCGCGGCTGGTGGCCCATGCGCGCGAGCATGAACAGCGCGACCGCGACGTTGAGGATCGCCACCGCGAGCGCGGTGCGCACCAGTCCCAGCACCGGCAGCAGCAGGAACGGGAACAGCAGCGACGCGAGCAGCGCGCCCAGGTAGTCGAGCGCGAGGACCTTCGAGAGCAGGCCCACGGACTCGTCGCGGCCGTGCTCCTTGAGCAGCGCGACCAGCAGCGGGATCTCGATGCCGATCCCGATGCCGATGCCGACCGCGAGCAGCACGAACACCGGCCAGTACAGCTCGGTCTGCCCGTACGCCCAGAACAGCACGAGCACCGACGAGCCGCCGAGCAGGCCGAGCACCAGCTCGTTGCGCACGAACGCGATGCCGGACGGCCCGGGCAGGCGCGGTGCGAGCAGCGAGCCGATCCCCATGCCGAACAGCGACAGGCCGGTCGCCACGGAGAACGAGACGACCGAGTCGCCGACGAGGTAGGACGCGGCCGTCCCGAGGATGAGCTCGTAGACGATGCCGCCGACGGCGACGAGCAGCGCGGCCGCGAAGACCGTCGGGCGGTCCATGCGGCGCGCGCGCGACCGGCCCGTCGCGGCGGGGTGCTCGACCTCGGTGGCGGTCATGCGGCGCTCAGGAGCTGATGGTGCCCGCGATGATCAGGCCGATCGCGACCGCCATGCCCGCGATGAGGATGCCGAACGCGACGTTGTGCTCCTCGACGAGCTCGTGGCGCAGGTTGAGCCGGAACAGCCGGTCGGCGACGACGACCGCCAGCAGCAGCATGACGATGCCGACGACCGAGTACAGCAGGGTCGACAGGAACTCGATGATCACGGGTGCTTCTCCTTGGTCGGGACGTTCACTTGCCGAGCCCTCCGCCGCCGCCGCCGAACACGGAGCGTCGGACGCACACCTGCTCGGTGGTGGTGGTGACACCGCCCGGCTCGGCCAGCACGGTGCGGGGGGTGCACTGCTCGACGGTCTGCGAGCACGCGACGCCGAGCCCGCCGATGCCGAGCGCGATCACCAGGCCCAGGACCAGCCCGCGCAGGTTGCGCGGCGCGACGCGCTTGCCGAAGTGCGCCTTCTGGCCCGCGGTGTCGAGCTCGACGCCGTGGTAGACGTCGAGCACGCGCTCGTCGAACTTCTCGACGGACAGCACGAACCCGTGGCCGCGCAGCTCGGCGTACGCGACGTCCTGGCCGAGCTGCAGGTCGTACGTGAAGCCGCCCTCGAGGTACGCGATGCGGCCCACGCCCACCTCGTCCACGCGCACCTGGTGGGTCTGCCCGCGCCACGTGACGCCGAGCCACTGGCCTTCCTGCAGGTGCGTGGGGTCGAGGTGCTCGACGACCTCGAGCGGCCGGTAGAGCGTGACCTTGCGCGTGTAGTGGTCGTACTCCACCCAGAAGTCGAGGTTCTCGTAGCCGAGGACCTCCCACTCCTCCCACGTGTACGTGGTGCGGTCGGCCGGGTCGTACTCCTCGTACACGACGACGCCGTGCGGGATCGAGCGCCACGGCGGGGCGCCGACGAGGTGCTTGCCCAGCGCCATGCGGGCGCGGGGCCGCCGTCCGACGCTCATGCGGGCGGCACCTCGCGCACGACGACGGTGCCCGCGAGCGCGGTGGCGAGCGCGGCGCGCGTCCGCTCGACGAACCCGTCGTCGGGGCGGCGGCAGCTCGTGAGCGTCACGTACGCGGCGCCGTGCTCGGGCCACGTGTGGACCGCGACGTGCGACTCGGCGAGCAGGATCGCCAGGCTCAGGCCCTGCGGTGCGAACCGGTGCACGGCCTCCGCGCCCACAGCGTGCAGGCCGGCGTCGGCGACCAGCCCGGTGAGCGCGCCGCGCACCACGTCGAGGTCGTCGAGCCGCGCGGCGTCCGCGCGCAGCACGTCGAACACGTACACGTGGTTGCGGTGCACGTCGCGCGGCCTCCCGTCGTCCTGCGCCGGACGGCGCGGTGGTCGCTGGGCACCGTAGCGAACCGGGCAGCCCCGCGTGGGCGGTATCCACACGAGAGGGCGCTTTCGGGTGACGCCCGGGTCGCCCCGGGCGTCACCCGGCGGCGCTCAGGGCAGGAGGGCGGGCGTGCGGGTGGCGGCGGCGACGCGGTCGAGGATCTTGTCGAGGACGACGCCGCGCTCGAACTGCAGCGCGTGCTCGCGCGCTCGCGCGGACCACGCCGCGCGCTCGTCGTCGTCCATCGCGAGGACCTTGTCGATCGCGGCGGCGATCGCGCCGGGGTCGGACGCCGGCACGACGAGCGCGGTGCTGCCGACGGCCTCCCCGATTCCTCCGGTGTCGGTCGTGATCACCGGGCCGCCGCCGGACAGCATGTTCTCGACGAGCGCGATGCCGAACGTCTCGACGAACTCGGGCCGCGGCTTGGACGGCAGCACGAACGCGGTGCAGCCCGCCATGAGGTGCGGCTTCTCGTCGTCGGGCACGTCGTGCAGGAACGTGACCAGGTCGCCGAGACCGGTCGCGGCGGCACGGTCGTGCAGCTCGGCGGCCTGCGGGCCGTTGCCGGCGACCACGAGGCGCTGCCCGGCCGCGGGTGCCCCCGAGGCGACGTACCCGTCGATGAGGTCGTCGACGCCCTTGGCGTGCGCGAGCCGCGACAGGTAGAGCACGTACCCGCCGCGGGTCAGGCCGCGCGCGGCGAGCACGCGGCCCGTCTCGTCGTCGTCGCGCCGCACGTACGCCGCCACGTCGACCGCCGGGTAGGAGATCGCGACGCGTGCGCGCAGCTCGGCCGCGAACCGGGTGCCGTGCGCCGCGTCGAGCGCGGCCGCCTCGGTCACGACGAGGTCGCGCGTGTACTGCGAGACCGCGAGGCACACGTCGTGCTCGAGGTACCCGGACAGCACGTGCGCGGCCGCGCCGAACCGGCCCTCCTCCACGCACGCGCGCACCACGTTGGTGACGTCGGAACCCACGGCCTCCGCGACGGTCACGACGTCCACGGGCAGGCCCGTGCGCCGCGCGACGTGCACGGCGTCGGCGATCGCGGTCGCGTGCGGCGACAGGTACAGCGACATCGCGACGGTCGGGACGCCGTCGGTGAACAGCTCCACGAGCCGCCCGGTGAGCCCCGCGAGCCAGCGACCGTCGGGCACCTTGTAGTCACCCACGGGTGCGGGCCGCTCCACGACGATCCCCGGCGAGTACGGGAGCACGCCGTCGAGCGGCTTGAGGGGCAGCCCCGCGGCCTGCAGCCGGTCGACGGGCCAGGTGACGATGCGCACCTCGTCGAACCCGCGGTCCAGGGCGGCCTCCGCGAGGTTGCGGGCCTCGCCCGAGTGACCGCAGATGACCGGGTCGGCGCGCACGACGATCACGAGGCGGCGGTTCGGGCGGGCGACGTGCTGGGTCATGGCGTCGTCCTCTCGGGGTTCTGGGGATGCTGCGGTGCGGGCGCGGACGGCGGCCGGTGCCGCGTCGCCCACCCCGACGGTTCGGGGCCGAGCCCGACGAGCAGGCGCCCGCCGCGGTGCAGCTCACCGCCCGTGAGGTACGGCCGGTCCAGCGGCACGCCGTCCAGGTGCACGGACTGCACGTGCTGCGCGGGGCCGCCCGGCTCGGGTTCGACGAAGCCCGTGGTCTCGATCGCGAGCGTCCCGCCCGCCACGTCGACGCGCGCCTCACGCCACGCGGGCGCGTTGAGCAGGAACAGGTTCTGCCCCGCCACGGGGAACACCCCCAGCGACGCCCACACGTACCAGGAGGACAGCCCGCCGGAGTCGTCGTTGCCCGGCAGGCCGCCGCGGCCGGTGCCGAACTGCTGCTGCACCACGTCGTGCACCACCTGCGCGGTGCGGTCCGGGCGCCCGGCGTACATGTACGCCCACGGCGCCTCCATGTCCGGCTCGTTGTTCAGGCCCTCGAACCGGTCGAGCGCGTAGCCCGCCGCGAGCTCCTGCACGTCCGGCCGCACGCCCGGCTGCTTCACGGGATCCGCACCGAAGCCGAAGAACCGGTCGAGCATCCCGACGAACGCCTCGTCGCCGCCCGCGAGCGCGATCCGGGACGCCATGTCGTGCAGCAGACGGAACGAGTAGTTCCACCGGCCGCCCTCGTACCACGTGGAGTCGACGAGCAGCCCGTCCGGGCCGAACGCGCGGGTCCACCCGCCCGCGAGCGTGCCGAACTGGTCGACGAGCGTCAGGTCACCGACGCGCGCCGCGACGATCGCCGTGCACCAGTAGCCGAACGCCAGGTCGAGGGTGTGGCTGACGGGGTGCGTGATGCCGCGCTGCAGGTACTCCTCGCCGTACGTGCGGCGCAGGTCGTCGTGCATGTGCACGAGCGCCCAGTCCCAGTCGACGCCGGGCAGGCCGAGCGAGCACAGGTCCGCGAGGAACGTGTGCGCGAGCGCCGAGCCCTGCCGCGAGAACCGGTCCGCGCCGCGCGCCATGCGGTACCCGATCGGGAGGTTGCCCTCCTCCTCCGCGATCTGCAGCAACGCGTTCGCGAGCTCGACGGACCGCTCCGGGACCAGCGCCGTCATGAGCGGCAGGTGGGTGCGGTAGATGTCCCACATCGTCGACAGGTCGAACGCGAACGGGCCGGGCGTCGGCCAGAACGGCGACTCGTCGGGCGCAAGGCACGGCTTCACGAGCGAGTGGTACAGCGCGGTCGCCATGACCGTCTGCTTGTCCGACGAGGGCGTGTCCACCGCGACCTTGCCCAGGTGCTCGCGCCACACCGTGCGCGTCGCGCCGCGGCGCTCGTCGAACGCCGGCCCGCCGCCGCCCAGCTCGGCCTCCAACGTCTCGCGCGCCTGGTCGACGCCACGCAGCGAGAACCCGAACCGCAGCTCGACCACCTGCCCGGCCTCCGCGGGGCCCGCCCACATCAGGCCGAACGGCCGCAGCGTCGTCGGCCGGATGCGGTCGAAGTCCAGGCGCGTGCCGCCCGGCATGAGCCGGCGGTCGTACCAGAGCATCTGCCGCCAGCCGGGGGCGTCGCACTCGACACGCACCGCGAGCGGTGCCCCCTCGACGACGATCTCCCCCTCCGCCTGCCCGGGCCCGACCGTGCCGAGGTGCGCGCGCAGCGGGATCGTCCGACCGAACGGGATGTCGAGCCCGCCGAGCGAGAAGTCGATGACCACACGCGCGTCGTGGTGCGCAGGGAACGTGTACCGGTGCACCGCGGACTTGGGCCCCACGGTGATCTCCGCGCGCACACCCGACTCGAGCGTCGCCGCGTAGTACCCCGGCTCGGCCTGCTCCTCGACGATCCGCCACGCGGTGCCCAGGTCGTCGAGCGGGCGCAGCATCGGCGTCACCCGGAAGTAGTTGTAGTACTTGCGGATCGCGCCCGTGCCGGACTGCTGGAAGTGCGTGAACCCGCTCGCGACGAGCTCGTCGTGCAGCACGGGCGGCAGACCCTCGGTCGACAGGTCGTAGCGGCCGTAGCCCGTGGGGTACGCGCCCGAGTACGCGCACGCCGAGACCATGCCGAACGGGTACGTCGCCCCCGGGTGCGTGTTGCCGACCTGCGGCTTCGGCCACCACCACGTCGAGGCGAGGCCCGTCGGCACGGGCAGGTCGGTCGCGTCCGTGCCGATGAACGGGTCCACGTGGTCGAACATCCGCGCGCCCTCCCCTGCTCACCTGCGTGGGGACGGCGGACGCGGCCGTGCTGACCGCGCTGTCGTCGCCCCGTTCGTGCGCGACGGTACGAGTGGAGTGTGACAGCAGTGTTGCGCGCACGTCACGACGAACGCGGGCGCCCTTCGTCCCCGACCCGGCACCCGGCCTCCCGGCGCGCTCCTATGCTTGCGCGGTGACCTCCACCGGCGACCGACCGACCGCCCGCATCGCGATCCTCGCCTCCGGGACGGGGACGACGGCCGCCGCGATCATGGACGCCGCGGGACGCACCATCGCCGCCGAGGTCGCCGTCGTGATCAGCAACAACAGCGGCTCCGGTGCGCTGGCCCACGCGCGCGAGCGCGGTGTGCCCACCCGCCACCTGTCCGGCCTCACGCACCCCGACCCCGCGGTCCTCGACGCCGCGATGCTCACCACGCTCGTCGAGTCCGGCGCGCAGCTCGTCGTGCTCGCGGGCTACATGAAGAAGCTCGGGCCGCGCACGCTCGCCGCGTTCCCGGGCCTCGTCGTCAACACCCACCCCGCGCTCCTGCCCGCGTACGGCGGTCAGGGCATGTACGGCGACCGGGTGCACGCCGCGGTGCTCGCCGACGGCGTGCGGCAGACCGGCGCGTCCGTGCACGTCGTCACGCCCGAGTACGACGAGGGTCCCGTCCTGGCCCAGGCGACCGTGCCGGTCGAGCCCGACGACGACGTCGCCTCGCTGCGCGCCCGCGTGCAGGCGGCGGAGAAGACGCTCCTGCTCGACTGGCTCGCCACCCACTTCGCATAGCGCGGCGAGTGACCGGCCTCGATCACGAAGTCGGTATTCCGGCGGCTATCGTCGGACGGTGCTGCTCGTGGGCCCCTGCCATGCGGCATCAGGATGCTCGCGCCGACGCATGGCTTGGAGCGACCCTGACCCGGACCGGGACTCGCCGCGACGCGCTGAGATCAATCCCGGCCGACCTCGTCGGCGATGACCAGAGGACACTCGTCAATCCTCCTTACGCCCAGCCCACACGATCAGCACGTCTGCCGCCACCGCCGCGCGTGCCGTCAAGACCGGCCGAATCGTCGTTGTGCGCGTCCCTGCTGCGACGTCCACCGTATTGCGGAGGGATCAGATGGAAGCGCACCCGACCATGATCGAACTCATCCGCGGAGGGGCGAGTGCTCGGCGGTCCTCACGCACACACCGGCCCCCAACCATTGGCCGGCCCTTGTGACCTGCGTCGGCTAGTAGGCTCACGCTGATGCCCACCCCAACTACAGAACGAGGAACGCAGTGACACGCAAGACAAGTGCCGTGTCGGTTGTCCTAGGGGTTGGAGCACTCCTGGCCGGGGCATTCATGGGCCTGCGCCCCCTTCCGAGCCCGCAAAGCGACCAGGAGACGTGCGGCTCAGCGTTCGCTCCCTCTATTGGCGACTACTCAGACGCTCTTAGCCGTGCGTTCTTCAAGGCCGTCTGCGCTGACGCCGTTAACCAGGCTAAGGTCGTCTCGATCGTGCTGGTTCTGCTCGCCGCCGCTCTCGTTGTCGCTGGAGCTATCGGCCTAGCCGGAGCCCGCCCCCAGCACCACGCCAGCATTCTCGCTGCCAAGCGCCCTGAGCCGCACGCGCCGGTCGCCGAGCAGTTGGAGCGACTCGCTGCCCTGCACGCCAATGGCACGATCACGAATGCAGAATTCGAGGCAGCCAAGCGCAAAGTGCTCAACGAGACCAACGACCAGCCGTGAGCATCGGGGGCCACGTCCGCACGCACGCGACCTCGCGCCGTCGGCTCGCTACATACCGATGACTATCGGACGGTATGGGCGCGATGCACGTGCGGATGGAAGCTCCCGCTCTGTGGCGGCAGCGCCCTCGTGATCTGGTGACTTGACCCGTGAGGTGGACACGCCGGTTCCGGGACTGAACCGAGGGAAGCGACAAGATCTGCTCATGGCAAGGGTGCTGATCAGCCGAGCTCGACGACGGCGTCCCGGTCGAGGATCGGGTCACCACAAACGGGAGCCCCGGGCCATGCGGGGATGCCTCATCGCCGGGATCCGAACGCGCCGCCAGGTGCTGACCGCGCCGCCCGTCTCGTTCAGGCACGCCTGGACCTCTGCACGGGCCTCGTCGCCTGCCGGCGTGCGGCACCAGCGGCAGTACGTGGACGGCGCGATGCGAGGTTCCGCACGCGGATCGACTTGTCTACTCCGGGCGCGTGCGCGAACAGCTCGGCGGTCTCGTCGCCGGTGATGTGGGTCCCTTACGAGGGAGTAGGTGCGGGTGCCAATGGTGGTGTTCGCGTCAAGGAAGGTCTGGCCGTGTCGAGCGCGCGGCGAACGACCGTTGCGCTTGCGGCCGCTCCCCGGCTCCTCCCAAACGGCACGTAGCAAATCCCCGGCCGGACTGCGCGGTTCGGAACGTGCGTCTGCCGCGCTCGCCCGACTTCATCCAGCGGGCGTCGATCCGGGCCACGATGCATGAGCGAGCCAACGGCTCCCTGGCGAGCGGCGGTCACTTCCCCGGCTCGTCGGGCCGCCGGGCGATGGCCCCGGAGGCGAACCAGTCCACCAGGGTCACGGCCAGCGAGACTCCTGCACGAGCCTCCTCGGCGGTCACGTCGCTGTAGTCGACAGCCCCATGCCGGTCGCGGTGCCCGCGCCAGAGAGTTCGCAGCATTTGCACGAGCATCGCCGCGCTCGGTGCATGGTCGTGCTCGCGCAGGGGCAGCCGCCAGTCACCTTGGTCGCGCATGCGGGCGATCACCGTTCCGAGGGTGGCGTCCGGGTTCACGCCGAGCACGATCGGGATGGCGACCGCCTCGACGGCACGGACTGCGTCGGCGTAGGCGGCGGTGGCGTTCTTCTCTAGACCGTGGATGTGCGCCCACGCGCGGGCCAGGAGCGGGCCAGCGTCGGGGACCGTGGTGACGTCCTCGGCGGCCACCCGCACGCCCTCGGGTACGCGGTCGACGAGGCCGAGCTTCCCGGAGCGCTTCCCGACGGTGTACGCCGACCGAGCCTGGCTGAGCACACCCTCCAGCGATGCGAGCGAGATGGCGGCGCGCGATCCGGTGGAGGACTCCGACACGATGTAGTCGACAATGCGGAGCAGGTCGATCTCCGGTAGGCCGCGCAACACCGAGCGCATCCAGGCGCCGGAGGTGATGGAATTGCCGCTCACCGCGCCGAGGTCCAGGCGCAGTACGTTCTGGATGCGCACGAGACGCGCCGTGTCGAACCAGCCCTCGCCCTCGCCCTTGGCCAGACGCCCGGACAGCCAGGCAACCAACGGCTCGCGGAGCCACATAGGCACGCCAGGGACCAGCACCTCGTACGCCTTCTGCGCATCGTCATCAAGACCGAACGGCACCCAGTTCTCAGACACGGCGCCCAGACTGCCAGAGCGGTAGTCAGCGCGGGGTCGAACAGCGTGCTTGTGCCGATGCCGGAACCCGGGCCAACGAACGGGTATGACGACGACCACGACGCCCACGGTTGCATGTGCACCAGGCCGCGACGTAGACCCGGCTCAGCGGGGGCGCTGGTCTGACGCTGCATGCGCCAGAATTGGTGTGTCCCGGCTTCCGTGGAGTTGTCCGGCTGGACTCTCAGGCCACGGTGATCGGTTTTACGGTTCTCGAGCTCGGCTGATGGGATGTCGCCGAGTTCGATGTGCAGGTGGCGGTCGTTGAGCCCAGTCGACCCACGTGAGGGTGCGTGCGCGTCACTGCTGGTTGCGGCCGAAGAACCAGACGGCCAGGACCACCAGCACGATCCCGACGAGGACCGCCGCGACGATCTTCGGCACGGACCACGGGCGCTCACCGACGACCTCCCCGGTGTTGGCGTTGACCATCACCTGCCACTGCTTGCCCGCGTACATGAACGTCGCGAGCCACACGGGCAGCAGGACGAGCTTGATCCGTCGCGCGCGCCTGGCGATCCTCGCGTCCGGCACCGGCTCGACCGCCGCGGCGATCATGGACGCGGCGGGCACGACGATCGACGCGACGGTCGCGCTGGTCATCTCGAACAACAGCGGCGCGGGCGCGCTCGAGCACGCGCGCACGCGCGGCGTGCCGACCCTGCACCTGTCCAGCGTCACGCACCCCGACCCGGACGCGCTCGACGCCGCGATGGTCGAGGCGCTCGCGGACGCGCGCATCGAGCTCGTCGTGCTGGCCGGGTACATGAAGAAGCTCGGGCCGCGCACCCTCGACGCGTTCAGCGGGCTCGTCGTGAACACCCATCCCGCCCTCCTGCCCGCGTACGGCGGCCAGGGCATGTACGGCGACCGCGTGCACGCCGCGGTGCTCGCCGACGGCGCGACGCAGACCGGCGCGTCGGTGCACGTGGTGACGGCGGAGTACGACGAGGGTCCGGTGCTCGCCCAGGCGGTCGTGCCCGTCGAGCCGGGCGACGACGTCGCGTCGCTGCGGGCGCGCGTCCAGGCGGCGGAGAAGTCCCTGCTCCTCGGCTGGCTCGCCACCCACTTCCGCTGACCGCAGGCCACTGGGACTCGGCATTCCCGAGGATCTTCGCGATGCTCTACCGAGTCTGGATGAAGTCCCTCAACTCACAGAGGTCGCCTCGTCTGCACCCTGGTCGGAGCGGCTCACCGACGAAGAAGTGACGCGCCGGCCCCCAGGAGCAGGCACGTGATCGCCACGAACCAGGACAGGGCCGCGACCGCGGGTGCCGTCGCCCAGTTCCAGGAAGCCGGTCCCCCACCCGCGTTGCCCCACCACACGAGGGGGAACAGCGCCACCATCGGCAGGACCCACGCATACGCCGCTCGCCCGACCCCGGCCGAGATCAAGGCCAGCCCGTACCAGAACAGGCCGGCCCGCACGGCTTGGGCCGGGGTCCCGTTGGCCGTTGCCAGCTCGGAGACGGCGCCGAGCGCCACGGTGATCGCGAGCATGGCCAGGAGGTGCACCTGCCGCGTCCGCCACAGCGGCCCGGTGTCGGAGCGATCTGTCTGCGCAACGGGAGACTCCAGGCTCGCGACGCCGATGATCGCGATGAACATGGACAGCACGTAGCGGTACGGCATCATCAGGGGCTGGTCCGAGGACATGAGCGTGAGGAGCCGACCGCCGACGAGGCCGTTGCCGACCGCCAGAACGGTCATGGTCACGACGGCGGCGACGAGGCGTCGCGAGCGCGCGTAGAGCCTCACGTGCACCAAGCCTGGACGGCTGACTCCATGGTCGCGACCCGTTGCGCGACCCAGGCGTCCCGTGTGTCGGCGTCGGCGCGCCAGACCTGCATGACGTCCGCGAGGTCGGTCCCGCTCGAGTCCCCGTAGCCGGCGGGGCGTTCGCTGTCCTCGATCTGCAGCTGGAACAGCGCGGTCAGGTCGTACTCGGCCTCGTAGTACGTGCCGAGCGCCGGGTGGTCCGGCGGTGGGTCGCACCGAACGGGGGCGAGGGAGGAGGCGAGCATCGCCGCGAGGGTGTCGCTGAAGAACCAGGTCCCTTGGCCCATCGCGACGAAGTTGTCGCCTCGGCTGAGCCCGAACTCGTCGAGCTGAGGCCGCAGGCGCCCGCCGACCTGATCCGCGAGCGCGCCGGCACGGTCCGCCTTCTCCGCGAGGCCCGGCAGCAGGAGTGCATCCTCGGGCCAGACGCACACGCGCGGTCGGGTCTCGCTGCACAGCGGGTTGCTGGCGGGCGGGCGAGCCTGGGCGATGGGCGGGCTCGCGAGCACGAGCACGGCGCTGGTGACGATCACCGCCGTCGCCGCCAGCCCGCGAAGTCGGTCGCGGGCGGCAACCGGGTAGACGCGGCCGACGCGTCGGGCGCGCAGACGGTCGCCGAGAACCGGCAGGGCAAGGGCCACAGCGACGACGACGCCCGTCTCCAGTACCGCCCCGACGACTGCGCGGGTGTTGAGCTCGTCCCACGGACGGCCGGCGAGGAAGATCCGCGTCAGCGCGGCCTCGGACGACTCGGGGCTCACCCCCTGAAACCACGCGGCGCGCAGGAACACCAGCAGCACCGCGATCACGGGGGCGAACCACAGCGGACCGCCGAGGCAGCCGAGGAGCATACCGACGGCGACGCTCCCGACCGCGAAGGCCAGGGCCACGACGAGGTACGACGGCCACACGAACCCCGACGGTGCCCCCGCGGTCAGGTTGACCACGACCGCGCAGAGAACGCCTGCGGTCACGACCGCGACGGCCATCGCCACCCGCGCCAGCAGCATCGCCGTCGTGGGGACCCGCCACCCGACGCCCGCAGCTCCGAGCGACTGGTGTCGTGTGCGCCGCAGGGTGTCGTAGGCGCTCAGCCCTGCGGCCACGGGCCCGAGGAAGAGCCAGGGCGCTCCCACCGCGGCCGAGGCCATCGGCCACACGCCGCGCCACGCCGCGACGTCGTTCAGCATGAGCGCGATCTGCGCGACGGCGAGCAGGGCGGTACCTGGCCCGAGGACCGAGCGGCGCAGCTCGGTCCACACGATCACGCCCATCAGGCGTCGACCGCGTGGTTCGCGCCGTCGAGCACGCTCATGTAGCCACGCTCGATCGGGGAGTCTCCTGGCGCGCGCGCGAGTGCGGCGCGGGCGAGCTCGGCCGGGGTGCCCTCGAACCGCACGGCTCCTTCGGCGAGCACCATGACCCTGGACGCCACCACCGCGACGTCCTCCACCAGATGGGTGGACAGCACCACGGCGACGTCGTCGAGGTCCGCGACGAGCGCTCGGAACTGCAGGCGTTGCGCGGGGTCGAGCCCGACTGTCGGCTCGTCGAGCAGCAGGACCCGCGGCCGCGCGACGAGCGCGGCCGCGAGGAACGTGCGCTGGACCATCCCACCGGACAGTGCGCGCATCCGCTTGTCGCGGACCTCGCCCAGGCCGACTCGGTCGAGCATCGCCCGTGCCGCCGTCGATCGCGTCGCTGACGGGACACCCTTGAGCCACGCCGCGTACTCGACGGTCTCCTGTGCCGTGAACGACGGCACGCACGACGGCGACTGCGGCAGGAAGCCGACGATCCGCCGTGCCGCACGTGCATCAGACCGCGAGACGACCGGGTGACCGTCGAGGATCACCCGGCCGCTCGTCGGGGCGAGCTCGCACGCCAGGATGGAGAGCAACGTGGTCTTGCCGGCACCGTTGGGCCCGAGCAGCCCCAGGCGCTCGCCCGGCGTGAGCTCCAGGCTCAAGGACGACAACGCCTGGTGCCGCCCGTAGGTTCGGGTGACCCGGTCGACACTCAACATGGCTGCGCCTCGCTCCTCGGACTCCCGGTGTCAGCCCTTGTAGGCCACGTAGTTACCTGCGGACTGCACGCCCCGCCACGCCTCGCCACTGTCGAATGTCGTCACGGACGCCTTCTTGACGTACCGCCACGGGCCGCTGTAGTCCACCTGATCCGCGCGCGCGACATGCGCCATGTAGCTTCCCGAGGCGCTTGCCGGGTTGCACTTGGCGGACCACGCCGTGTTCCACCACTGCACGTAGCAGCCGTTGGTCTTGGCGCTCGTACCGGCAGCCCAGGCCGTCCCCGACGCGACCGAAACCGCGGGGACTGCTAGCACACCGACGATCAGCGCGCGACCGATGCGCGCCTTCATGCGTGAGTTCATCATGCTGCCTCTCTCTGTTTGTCGGTTACCCGTCCGGGGTGGCCGGGCCCGCTTACCGCTGCGCCGCCCAGGCGTCAGCGTTCGGGCAGCGCCTGGCTGCCCGGATCGAGGGATGCGCGAGCGGGCTACGCGCCGAGGACGTTCTGATGTGCGCCGCGCGAATCCGTGAATCGTGCCGCCCACATCGGTGGTGACCCAGCCGCGGCGCCGGGTCGCGGGTGTTGGTACCCCCAGTGCCCGAGTCCGGCACGCCCGTGTCGATGCATGAGACGAGAACTCATCAGCCCCCCTGGCTGGTCGGCTCGCTGCGGAGCACTGCTCGCGACGCTAGCACCGCTGGCCTCGCATCACGGCCGATTTCAGGAGATCTCGCACCCCGCCCGGCCACGCTCACCGGAGGCCCGTGACGGTCGAGTCCAGCGCGCGTGCTACTGCGGCGGGCGCCGCTAGTTGCGGTTGTAGAGCCAGAACGCCAGCCCCGCGACGACGAGGCCGACGAGCACGGCCGCGATGATCTTCGGGGCGCTGTACGGGCGCTCCCCGACGACCTCGCCGGTGTTCGCGTTGACCATGACCTGCCACTGCTTGCCGGCGTACATGAACGTCGCGATCCAGATGGGCAGCAGGATCAGCTTGAACATCACCTGCGAGTAGGTGGTGTCGATGCGGTGGATCCGTTGCTCGTCGCCGCCGATGTCGCGCTTGACGTCGGCGCGGATCTCGTCGTCCATGATCTGCTTCGCCTGCGCGTACCCGGCCTGCGGGTCGACGTCGTACCGCACGGCCGAGTGCCCGATGAGGTACTCGGACTTGAACGGCTTGACTGCGCCGAGCGTCCACGGGCCGAGCTTGTTGACGCGGTTGCGCGGCAGCGTGGTCGACGCGGGGATCAGCAGGTCGTCGAACGTGTTCCGGATGCGACCGCTCGCGTGGTGCCAGCGGGTGCGCCGCACCTCGTGGTCGCCCTGCTTCTCGGTGTAGTGCTCGCCGCGCTGACCCGTGTAGTCGCTCGTCGTGTTGGCGTCGTACGTCCAGTGCGGCAGGTACGTGCCGCGGATCGACTCGGTGTCGCCGACCTGCTTGAGCGCGCTCGGGGCGAACCAGCGGCTGCGCACCCACTTCTTGACGTTCTCGCGCGCGCCGCGGCTGTCGATCAGGAACGGCAGCACACCTTCGGGCGGGATGACGCCCTCGGGGTTCTCCGCGGCGACGAGGTTGCCGCCGCAGAACTGGCAGTGCCCCGCGACGTCCTTGGTCTCGGTGCTCGCGCCGCACCCGTCGCACGCGAGCACCTGACCGCCGATCGAGGCGACCTGGTAGCCGCGGTTGCCGGCCAGCCACTGCTCGTACGAGTGCTCCGAGACGGTCTCGTCGTCGCCGTGCGTGATCTCGACCGCGTGACCGCACGAGTCGCAGACCAGCGCGGACGTGCCCGCTCCGAACGTGAGGGACGAGCCGCAGACCGGGCAGCGACCCCGCTCGACGGCGGCGGTGTCCTCGCCCCAGCCCGCGGTGGCGGCCGTGGGGCGGTCGTCGGCCTCCGGGAAGGGCGGCGGCGTGAGGGCGTCGTTCGTCATCGTCAGGCCCCCGGCGTCGCGGCGGTCGGCGGCAGCGGCGGCGGCGCCGTGAACAGGCCCGCGAGGTGCGGCACCTGACCGGCGGCGGTCCACGCGGACAGCCCCTGCTTCCAGACGAGCGTGTCGCGCGAGACCTGGCCCGTCCCGACGAGCTGTGCGAGCGCCTCGGGCGTCACGGGGCCCGCCTGCGCGTTGCCCGTGGAGTAGTACCAGAGCTCGTCGGTGACGGGCAGCGGCGGCGGGCCGGCCGGTGCGGCGGGGGCCGCCGGCGCCTGGTTCGCCTGCGAGATGGCCTGCGCCATCTGCGTGCCCATCGCCATGCCCATGCCGAGGCCCATGCCCTCACCCGGGCCGCCGGGGTTCTTCGCGGCGTCACCGATCGCGGTGGCGGTCTGGAACTTGGTGAACTGGTCCAGGTCACCCAGCACGCCCATCTGGGTGCGCTTGTCGAGCGCGGCCTCGACCTCGGGCGGCAGCGAGACGTTCTCGATGACGAACCGCGGGATCGTCACGCCGAACTCCGCGAGCTCGGCACTCAGCGCCGGCGCGAGCTTGGCGGACAGCGACTGCTGGTTCGCGGCGAGGTCGAGCATGGGGATGCCCGAGCTCGCGATCGCCGGCGCGAGGTGGCCGATGACGTTCTGCCGGAAGAACTCGCCGATCTCGTCGGTGCGGAAGTTCGAGTCCGTCCCGACGAGCTGGCGCAGCAGCGCCGACGGGTCGCTGACCTGCAGCGAGTACGTGCCGAACGCGCGCAGGCGCACCATGCCGAACTCCGGGTCGCGCAGCGTGATCGGGTGCTGCGTGCCCCACTTGAAGTCCGTGAACTGCCGCGTCGCGACGAAGTACACCTCGGCCTTGAACGGCGAGTTGAAGCCGTACTTCCAGCCCTTGAGGGTCGAGAGGATCGGCAGGTTCTGGGTCTCCAGCGTGTAGCGGCCGGGGCCGAACACGTCGGCGATCTGGCCCTCGCTCTCGAAGACCGCGACCTGCCCCTCACGGACGATCAGCTGGGCCTGGTTCTTGATCTCGTTGCCCTGGCGGGGGAACCGCCAGACGATCGTGTCCCGCGAGTCGTCGAGGAACTCGACGATGTCGATGAACTGGCCGCGCAGCTTGTCCGCGAATCCCATGCGGTGCTCCTTCGTCTCAGCCGGGCCGTGCCCACCCCGGTCGTGGTGCCCGCCGCGCCCGGGCGGGGTGGCCCGGGGTGCGGTGAACGGAGCAGCATCGCAGGTCAGGCCGCGCCCGTCCACCACGTCTTGACCGCCACATGAACTGCTGCATACCCGCAGGTGGGCGCGGGGACGAACTTCACCCGGACGGCGCACACCCGGAGACCGGGCTCGGTCCTCGGTGCCGTGACCGAGGCGCGTCGCCGCGCGGGCCGGACTGTAGAGTCGCGGCCATGCCGGCGGGGGGCAGCACGCGCAGCGGACAGGACGCCGCGACCCCAGGCGAGCCCGGCCTCGGCCCGCTGACCGCGTACACCTGGCTCAGCCTGCTCGCGGTCGGCCTGATCTCCGTCTCGTTCCCCCTCGGCGAGCTCGTCACCGTGGCGTTGCCACCCGGCTGGACGGTGTTCGCGATCGCGACGACCCTGCTCGCGGGCTACCTCCAGGTCGACCTCCTGCGCCGCGCTCCCGGACTGCGCGCGACACCTCTCCCAGACCACCCGCACCGTCTGCTGTGCGCGCTCGCGGTGGTGCTCGGGCTCGTCGCCTCGCTCGTGCTGTGGGCGGTCGCGGGCACCGGGCACCGTGTCGGTTGGCTCTACGCGATGCCGTTCGGCGCGCTCGTCGCCGCCGTGCTCGTGCACCGCACCCCGTCGCTGCTCGAACCCGACGCGTCGCACCGGCCGGCCGCGCTCGTCGCCGGCGCGTCCGTCGTCGGGACCGCGGCTGCGGCGCTCGTCGGCTACCGCGCCGACGTCCCGCACGCGGACGTGACCGTGCGCGCCCTGTACGGGGCGGCGGTCGTCGTCGCGGCCGCGACCCTCCAGCTCGGGCAGGTGTGGGTCTGGCAGGTCATGCAGGCCCTGCACGTCGCTCGCGTGCGCGCCGCGGATCTCGCGCTCACGAACGAACGCATGCGCTTCGCAGCCGAGCTGCACGACGTGCAGGGCCACCACCTGCAGGTCATCGTCGTGACCGCCGAGCTCGCCGAGCAGCTGGTGCCCCGGGACCCGCAGGCTGCCGTGCGGCACCTGCAGCGGATCCGGTCGCTCGCGGTGACCGCGCTCGAGGACACGCGCGCCGTCGCCTACGCGTACCGCCGCACATCCTTCACGGCCGAGCTCGACAACGGCGTCGCCGTGCTGCGGGCCGCAGGGGTCGACGTGCACGTGCACGGCGAGCCGGACCTGCTCCCGCCCGAGCACGGCTCCGCCATGGGTCACCTGGTGCGCGAGGCGACGACGAACCACCTGCGGCACTCGGACGCCCGTGAGTGCACCATCGAGATCGGGCACGTCGGCACCGACGTCGTCGTCACGGTGCGCGACCCGGGGCCTGCGCGCGCGTCCTCCGTCGTGCGCGACACGCGCCGCGGCCAAGGGCTCGCGGGGCTCGCGGACCGGTTCGCCGCGGCAGGTGGCACGATCGAGGCGCGTGACACCGAGCACGGCTTCGTCCTGACGGGACGGCTCCCGCGCGACGCGACGGCGAGGAGGGGGACATGACGGCCACACCCGCAGCCGGGCGGCACACCCGCGTGGTGCTCGCCGACGACGAGGACCTGCTGCGCACCGCGCTCGGCGAGCTCCTGTCGCTGCAGGAAGGGATCACCGTCGTCGACCAGGTCGCGGACGGACCAGCGGCCGTCGCGTCGGTGCTGGAGCACCAGCCCGACGTGGTGCTGCTCGACCTCGAGATGCCTCACCTCGACGGGATCAGCACCGCCGAGCAGATCCTCGCGCAGTCGACCACCAAGGTCGTCCTCGTCACGCGGCACGCGCGGCCCGGCGTGCTGCGCCGTGCGCTCGCGGTGGGTGTGAGCGCGTTCGCGTCGAAGTCGACCTCCGCGAGCCTGCTCGCGGCGATCGTGCACGACGTCGCGGCCGGCGGCCGGTACATCGACTCCACGGTCGCCGCTGCCGCGCTCTCCGCCGACGCGTGCCCGCTGACGAGCCGCGAGCTCGACGTGCTGCGCGAGGTGCGGCGTGGGCTGCGGGCCCGCGAGATCGGCGAGGCGCTGCACCTGTCGAGCGGCACGGTGCGCAACTACCTGTCGTCCGCGATGGCGAAGATCGGCGCGGCCGACCGCCGGGAAGCGGCCGACCGCGCCTGGTCCGAGGGCTGGATCTGACTCAGCGCGTCAGGTCCCGCCGCTGGGTCAGCACCAGGGCACCCGCGACCAGCACCGCGAGCGTGACGCCGACGACGGTGGCGGACTGCGCGTACGGCGCGGTACCGGTCAGGTTGCGCAGCTCGGCGAGCGCCGTGTGCGGCAGGAACGGCACCACAGCCTCCGGGAGGAAGCTGCGCACGACACCCTCGAGCACGACGATCCACACGAGCGCGCCCGTGATCGCGCCCGCGACGTTGCGCGTCGCGAGACCCAGGGCGGCCCCCGCCACCGCGAGCGCGGTCGGCGAGATCACCGAGCCCGCGACCGCCTGCCACAGCACGCCCTGCGACCACTGGACCGGACCGGCACCCGCCGGCTGCAGCGCCGCGAGCGTGCCCAGCTTGACGAGCTCGGCGACGACGCCCACCACAGCACCGAGCAGCGCAGCGACGACGACCTTCGCGGCCGCCCACCGCCACCGCTCAGGGGTGGCCAGGTACGTCCACACCACCGCTCCCGTGCGGAAGTCACCGGCCGCGAGCACGACCCCCAGAGCCAGGACGACAAGGCCCGACAGCGGGTCGATCAGCACCTCCGCCTGACCCGCGGCAGTCGACACGTCGACGGCCTGCTGCTCGGACCCGTACGTGGACAGCAGCCCGCCCGTCACCACCGCCGCGAACAACCAGGCGGTCACGACCGACCAGCGCACCGCGCGGGAGCGGGTCAGCAGCACGAGCTCGGCCCGGATCGACGCCTTCATCGCACTCCTCCGTTCGTCATGGGTGTGGCCGGACGCGGCGTGCCGTCGACGCCTCGGCCGGGCGGCGCGGCGCCGCGCTCAACGAGCGCGAAGAACACCGACTCGAGCGAAGCGGCACCCATCGGCCCGCTCTCGACGAGCGTCGGCAGGGGTGCCTGCGCGAGCACCTGGCCACCGTGCAGGATCACGACGTCGTCGACCGTGAGCTGCGCCTCGGTGAGCAGGTGCGTGGACAGCAGCACCGAGCCTCCGGCTTCGGCGTGGCGCCGCACCAGCCCACGCAGCCACTGGATGCCCATCGGGTCGAGGCCGTTGAGCGGCTCGTCGAGCACGAGGTGGTGCGGCCGCGCGAGGAGCGCCGCCGCGACGCGCAGTCGCTGCACCATGCCGAGCGAGAACTGCCCGATGCGGCGCCGTCCGACGTCGGCCAGCTCGACCTCACCGAGCACCTCCTCCACGCGCTCGGCGGGGACGCGCGAGCGCACCGCGAGCGAGCGCAGCACCGTCGCCGCGGTGTGCTGCGGCGGGAAGCCCGCGACGTCGAGGCATGCGCCGACCGCCCGGGTGGGGGAGGTCAGCTGCGAGTACGGGGTGCCGTCGATCGTCGCGGTCCCCTCGTCGTGCCCCGCGAGCCCCAGCACGACCTTCAGGCACGTGGTCTTGCCGCTGCCGTTGGGACCGAGCAGGCCCGTCACGCGGCCCGGCGCCGCCGTGAACGACACCCCGCGCACACCCCCTCCGCCCGCGTACGTCTTCGTCAGGCCGTGGCAGCGGATGCCACCGTCGGACCGGCTCATGGTCAACTCCTCTCTCGAGACCCGGCGCTCACGCCGTCTCAGTGGTCAGCGCGCCCACCGGCACGCGCGCCGGCGTCGGCTCCGGCCGCGCCGTCCCCGGGTCGCGAGCGGCGCTGCGGCGCAGGTGCGCGACCTGCACGCGGACCCGCTCCCGAAGCCCCAGCAGCTCGCGGTCGGTGAACACCAGCAGGTCGGACGCGATCATGAAGGCCGAGAACACCGGCAGGCCCATGAGGAACCCGATGCTCAAGTGCATCCCGACGAGCGCGACGAACGCGACATGCCGACCGACCGGGCGCAGCAGGAGGAACGGGAACGCGATCTGCACGACGACCGCGGCATACGTCGCGAGCGTCACGAGCAGCGGGACCGTGTACACCGCCTGGCTCAGCTCGGGCCACGGGCTGTAGTCGGCGACCCGCAGGATGTAGTAGACAGCCGTGCCCTCCTGCCACACCTCGCCCTGGGCCTTGAACAACCCCGACGCGCCGTAGAGGACGCACAGCTGCGCGACGCACGCGACGAGCGCCGCGTTGTGCAGGATCGTCGCGAGTTGGCGGCGAGTGGCACGGTGCGCGGCGAGCGCGTCGTACCGGTCGGTGCGGGCCTCGCGGCGAGCTCGACGCGCGTCGAGCGACACGTACGCGGACACGTGCGCGACGCACATGTACAGCAGCAGGATCCGCATGATGTTGTCGCCGCCGTTCGTGACGAACGGGTTGCGCTCGTGCCACGACCACAGCAGGACGAACAGCACGGGCGTCACGACGCGCGTGCGCCACCCGAGCGCGAACAGCGCGGCCGCGACCGCGAGCGCGAGGTAGATCAGGTCGGTCTGCCACGCGGTCCGGGCGAACAGGTACAGCGAGAGGATCGACCCGTCACCTCCGTCGGCCCGCAGCCGCTCGAGGCTGTACGCCGCGTCGGGACCCCAGATGCGGTGCCGCACGGGCAGGTTCACGACCAGGTCGACGAGGAGGATCACGCCGTAGGCGATCCGGACCAGGGAGAACGCGACGAGCCCGTGCCGCCGGTCCGCGACCAGCGCGACCGCACGGTCGGCCAGGTCGCGCAGCCGCGTGCGCACGTCGACGAGCGTGAGCGGTGCGGGAGCGGTGCTGGTGGGGGTCATCGCCGGTCTCCTGTCGGGTCGGTGACGCCGTGCGCGGCCGCCGACGACGTCGTCGGGGTCGGCAGGTCGCGCCACGGGAGGGTCACGTGGCTGATCTCGCCGAGGCCGTCGTCGTGTCGCTGCGACCAGCGGGGGAACTCGTGCGTGACGAGGCGGACCTGGATCCGCGTCACGTCCCCCCAGGTGCGGCGCGCGGCGTCGGCCGCGGCGTCGTGCAGGTTGCGCAGCGTGTCCTCGTAGGCCTCCCGCGTGTGCGCGGGGACGTCGGCGAGCTCGTCGTCGGGCAGGAGGATCGGCAGATCCGCGGGTGGGTCGGCCGGGTACGCGGCCTCGACCGCGGCGTCGCGTGACATGAGGAACGCGTGCATGACGCCGCTCACGGTGTAGTAGGAGCGGTCGGGCAGCGGGTTGTGGTGCCGCGCCTCGAGGTACGGCGCGTTGATCGTCAGGAAGTCGGTGTCCTCGCCGTCGCGCGTCGTGGCACGGACCAGGACACCCGAGTCGGTCCGGACGGGGTCGGGGGCGAACAGCTGCCAGTTCTGCTCGAAGAACGGCTGGATCCACGCGTTCACGGGGCGCTGCAATGCGTACTTGAGCGGGTTGGGTGGCGCGACGTACAACGCGGTCACCGCGAGGTGCGTCCCGAGCACGGCCGCCACGAGGCCGAGCGCGAGGAGCACCGTCCGGGGCCTGCGGGTGCGGGTGGACATGGGAGCCTCCGGGACGAGGGACGGGTGAGGTGGTGCGGGTGGGTGACGCGCAGCCACCCACCCGCACCGGTGCGTCAGTCGAAGACGGCCTCGGACGGCACGAGCTGGTTGGTGTCCCAGATGCCGATGACCTTCTTCGCGGCCCAGCCGGCGACGACCTTGCCGGCGCCCGCGGCGGCACCCGCGACGAACGCCGTCGCGACGACCGCCGGGACCGCGGCCGGCGACGCGTCGGCCGACTGGACGTCCTGACGCGCCGCGGCGTCGAACGCGGCGACGGCGTTGATCGACGACGTCGGCCCGGCGGCCGGGGTCGCGGCGTGCGCGGCGACCGGGGCTGCGCCGACGGACAGCGCGGCGATCGACGCGATCGCGGCGAGACGGGTCTTCATGGGCATACCTGGTGCTCCTTGTCTGTCGTGACTGCTGTCGGGACGGTTCCTGCGAGTCGTCAGCCGCGGGCCGGCAGGGAGCACGCGGAGCCGCTCAGCCGGTGGCGGTTGCGCGCGACCCACGCGTAGACGAGGGACGCGACCCACGCGCTCGGCTGCTCGAGGACCAGACGGCCCAGGAGCCGGTCGTCACGCGACGGCGCACGCAGGAGCGCGTGCCCGAACGCCTCGTGACCCACCCGCCTGGTCCCGTCCTCCTCGACGAGCACCGCCGCGGCCTCCAGCTGCTCCGGCGTGAGCCCGTACGCGTGCAGGTCCACGCCCTGCCACGCCTGCGCGCGCACCGTGCTGCCCGTCCGCTCGAGCAACCACCTGGTCGCCCGCTCGCACAGACCGCAGTCGCCGTCGTAGAGGAAGGTCGCCGTGGTGCCCATGTCTCTGCCCTCCGTGCTGGTCCTGCTGACATCGACCATGCTGGTCAGCGGGCTACGCGGCGGGCAGTGCCGGGACGTCACAAGCTCGTGGGACACAACGCGGCCCCCCGGCATGACACCTGTCACGGGTCGACGGTGACCCGTGCGCACGACGGCGGGCTGCACCCGGCCGCTCCTCGGTGCCGTGGCCGTCAGGAGCACGCGCATCCACGAGAATGCGTGCATGACACGCGCTGATCATCTGACTGCGATCGTCGACCTCGACCTTCCCGGCCCGCGCATCTCGCGTCACGTGTACGGGCACTTCGCCGAGCACCTGGGCCGGTGCATCTACGGCGGGTTCTGGGTCGGTGAGGACTCGGACGTGCCGAACGTGCGGGGCATCCGCTCCGACGTGGTGGACGCGCTGCGTGCGCTGCAGATCCCGAACCTGCGCTGGCCGGGCGGCTGCTTCGCCGACGACTACCACTGGCGTGACGGGATCGGTCCGCGCGACCAGCGGCCCCGCATGGTCAACTCCCACTGGGGTGACGTCGTCGAGGACAACTCGTTCGGCACGCACGAGTTCATGGACCTGTGCGAGCTGCTGGGCGCCGACCCGTACGTGAGCGGCAACGTCGGCTCCGGCACCGTGCGGGAGATGAGCGAGTGGATCGAGTACCTCACGCGCGCCGACGACTCCCCCATGGCCGCACTGCGCCGCGAGAACGGCCGCGACGAGCCGTGGCGCGTGCCGTTCTGGGGCATCGGCAACGAGGCGTGGGGCTGCGGCGGCAACCTGCGGGCCGAGCAGTTCGCGTCGCTCGCCCGCCAGTACGCGACGTACGTGCGCGACCACGGCGACAACACGGTCTACCGGATCGCCGCCGGCGCGGACTCGGACGACATGCACTGGACCGAGGCGCTCATGCGCTCGTTCGACCAGGCCGGGCTCGGGCAGTCGCCCGCCGCACCGTTCCAGGCGCTGTCGCTGCACTACTACACGATGACCGGCTCGTGGTCCGCGAAGGGCTCCGCGACGCAGTTCACCACCGACGAGTGGTACCTCGCGCTCGCCCGCGCCGCGCACATGGAGACGCTCCTGCAGCGCCACAGCACCGTCATGGACCGCTACGACCCCCAGCGGAACGTCGGGCTCGTCGTCGACGAGTGGGGCACGTGGTGGGACGTCGAGCCCGGCACCAACCCCGGGTTCCTGTACCAGCAGAACACGCTGCGCGACGCGCTCGTCGCCTCGACCCACCTCGACGCGTTCCACCGGCACGCCGACCGCGTGGTCATGGCGAACATCGCCCAGACCGTCAACGTGCTGCAGGCCATGCTCCTGACCGACCCGGACTCCGGGGCGCTGGTCCTCACCCCGACCTACCACGTGTACGAGATGAGCACGGGGCACCACGACGCCGACGCGCTCGCGGTGCACCTCAAGGACGTGCCCGCCGTCGAGACCGCCGGCAAGGAGCTGCCGCTGGTGTCGGCGTCCGCGTCCACGCGCGGCGACACCGCGCTCGTGTCGATCTCGCACCTCGACGCGGCCGAGTCCCGCACTCTCGTCGTCGACCTGCGCGGACGCGAGGTCACGGCGCACACCGCGCGCATCCTGACCGCCGACCGCGTCGACGCGCACAACACCCCCGACGCGCTCGACCGGGTCGCCCCGCGCCCGCACGACGACGCGGTGCGACCCCACCCGCGCGGCCTTGAGGTCACCCTCCCCCCGGCGAGCTTCGTGACGCTCTCCCTCACGCTCGCCTGACCCGCACCCGACCCCGCCGTTGCTCCGGGTATCCGCCACCAGAGACGGAGCAACCGCGGGGTCGCGGGGTGGTCGCGGGGTCGACGGTGTCCGGACCTTCGGTCGGGTCGCTCAGGCGTCGCCGCGCTGGTCCTCGTCGAGGCTCGTGACGGTCGTCAGCAGGAACACGCTGTCCTCCAGCGCGAGCACCGCGTGCCGCTGGTGCGTCAGCACGACGAGCTCGCCGCGCGCGAGGTCGGTCTGCTCGACCCCGGTGACGCGCACCCGCCCCTCGAGCACCTGCAGGCTCGCGGCGGGCGGTGAGTTGTGCTCCGCGAGCTCGACGCCCGCGACGAGCGCGATCACGGTCTGCCGCAGCACGCCGTCGTGCACGACGAGCTGCGCGTCGCGTCCGTGCGCCGAGGCGCGCGCGGCGTCCAGGTGGGTGCGTGCGGCGGTCACGAGGTCCGTCATGTGCTGCCCTCTCTCGTCGGCTGTGCCCAGCCTGCCCTACGAGCCGCGGGCGCGCCCCGGCTCACGGGTCCAGGATGGGCGGGTGACGGAGCACGAGCCTGCCGACGAGCTGAGCCCTGACCCTGACCCGCGCACCGGCCGGCGGCACGGTGCGCACGCCGACTGGAACCCGCGCGGCCCGCGCGTGCGCCGCGACCCGGTCGCCGCGTACGACGCACTGCGCGCGCAGTGCCCGGTCGCGCGCGGGCCGGACGGCGCGTGGACCGTGTTCACGCATGCCGACGTGATGCGCGTGGCGCTCGACCACGAGACCTTCTCCAACGCGGTCTCGCGCCACCTGCAGGTGCCCAACGGGGTCGACGGACCCGCGCACACCGCGTACCGCGCGGCCGTGGAGCGGTTCTTCACGCCCGAGCGGATGCGTGAGCTGGAGCCGGTGGTCGGGCGGGTCGCCCAGGCGCTCGTCGGCGGCCTCGTCGTACCCGGTGCCGTCGACGCCGTGGCGCTCGGCGCGCGGTTCGCGGTGCGGGCCCAGAGCGCCTGGCTCGGGTGGCCCGCCGACCTCGAGGAGGAGCTGCTCGCGTGGGTGCGCGACAACCGCGACGCGACGCGGTCCCGGGACCCGGAGCGCACGGCACGCGTCGCCGCGCGGTTCGACGCGATCATCCGCTCGCTCACCGACGTCCGGCGGGCCGCGGACGCGCCGCAGGACGTGACGACCGAGCTGCTGCGCACCCGCGTCGACGGCCGGGCGCTGAGCGACGACGAGGTCGTCTCGATCCTGCGGAACTGGACGGGCGGCGACCTCGGGTCGATGGCGCTGTGCACCGGCGTCGTGGTCACCTACCTCGCCGACCACCCCGAGCTGCAGGACCACCTGCGCGGCGGTGTGAGCGACCGCGAGCTCGACGCGGTGCTCGACGAGATCCTGCGCATCGACGACCCGTTCGTCAGCAACCGGCGGGTCACCACGCGCCCGGTGGAGCTCGGCGGGCGACGCGTCGGCGCGGGTGAGCGGGTCGTCCTGAGCTGGACGTCCGCGAACCGCGACGAGCGCGTGTTCGGGGACCCGGACGCGTTCGACCCGGTCGGCAACGCGCCGTACAACCTCGTCTACGGGATCGGGAAGCACGTGTGCCCGGGCCGGCCCCTCGCGACGCTGGAGCTGCGCGTGCTGGTCCGCGCGCTGCTGGCGGCCACGGGCGCGGTCCGTCCCGACCCCGACGCGGCCCGGGTCCGTGAGCAGCCGCCGGCCGGTGGCCTCGCGTCCGCGCCGGTGCTCCTGGTCCCGCGTCCCGCCTGACGACACGCGCATCACCCGTCCGGGTGAGCGGACCGCGGGTCCCCGGGCAGATACTGGGCCCGATGACGACCGGTGTGCCGCCGTCCGTGGTCGACGGCGGGGAGGGGGCGGTCGGAGCGCCGACGACGGCGTGGCCCCGTGTGCCCGAGTGCGCGGTCGTGCGCGCACGACTGCTCGACCGCCTCGACCGGATCGACCCGGTGGGCGTGATCCGTGCGGCACCGGGGCTCGGCCGTACGCTCCTGGCCGCGCAGTGGGCCGGGCGCCAGCACGAGCGTGGGCGACTGGTCGTCTGGGTCGCCGGCGCGGGCCGCCGCGGCCGGCCGCCCCTCACGTGGGCCGCGGTGCGCCCCGCGCCCTCGCGGCGCCCGACGACGTCACCGCCGTCACCCGGCTCGTCACGACAGCCCACGGCCTGCGCACCCTCCTCGTCACGGGCACGCGCCACCCGCACAGCCCACCCGCCGCGCGGCACCCCGTCGTCACCGCGCTCGACGACCGGCTCGACGTCACGACGCTCACCACGCGCGACCTCATGCTCACCGCCGACGTGCTCCGCGCGGCCGCCGCGTCGTGGGGGCACCCGGTGGACGACCGCATGCTCGCGTGCGTCGTGGAGCTCGTCGGCGGCTGGCCCGCCCTCGGCGGCACGCCGCAACGCTGGGTCATGCCCGCGGTGCTGCGCGACGAGCTGCGCGCGCACCTCGCCGAGCACGACCGCGCGTTCGTCGTCGAGGCGCACCGCACGCTCGCGCAGGACTGGACCCTCCTCGAGCTCGTGAGCCTCGAGTTCGGGACGTACCTCGCGGTCATCGGCGGTGCGACCGTCGACGACTGCTACGCCCGGGTCCCCGCCCAGGTCGCCGCGACGTCTTGGTGAGCCCGACGACCACACGACCCCGTCGTCCCTCCGGGTAAGCCGGCCCGAAGCCGGAGCAACCACGGGGTCGGCGGGTTCGGGCAGGGGTCGGCGGTGTGCGGGGCGGGGCGGGTGGTGGTTCCGTCAGGTGAGGCGGCGTTGCATGAGGACGACGAGGAAGCCCGGGCGGTCGGTCTGCGCGACCTGCTCGAACCCCCACGAGCGGTAGACGTCGTCGAGGTGCGGGTTCGACGCGCGGTGGTCGAGCCGCAGCCACCGCGCCCCCGCCGCGCGCGCCCGGGAGTCCGCCCACTCCACGAGCGCCCGCCCCAGCCCGGTGCCGGACGCGCGGCGGGCCACCATCAACCCGTGCACGTACAGCGCGGGCGTGTCGTCGTCGCCCCAGTAGTCGACGTCCGGGCTGACGAGCCGCAGGCAGCCGCGCAGCCCCTCGTCGTCGTCCTGCACCCACCACTGCCCCTGCTCGACCTGCGCCGCGACGCGCTCGGCGGGCAGCGACCCGACGGGCCACTGGTCCAGCCCGCGTGCGGCCATCCAGTCCTCGAGCGAGCGCCGCAGCGCGTGGATCGCGGCGACGTCCTCGGGGCGGGCCGGGCGCGGGTCGACGGCGGGCAGGGGCGGGGTCGACGGTCCGGTCACGCCTCCCGACGATAGGCGCGGGCAGGCCGGGGCGCGACGGGGCCCCGACGACCCCCGCGCGGTCAGCACCGCGTCAGGCGGACCCCGGGGCGGCGGCGGCCCGGCGGCGCGCACCCGCGCGGACCACCCACCAGATCACGCCCCCGATCGTCAGGCCCAGCCCCACGACGCCCAGCGCGATCGCGACGAACACACCGCCGACGGTCCCGAAGATGCCCGACACGAACTGCGTGAGGTCCGGCCCCCGCACGAGCACGACCTGCGCGTCCTGCGTCGTCGCCTCGGGGACGGTGAGCGTGTACTCCCCCGGCTCGACGACGCGGAAGCCCGCGACGAGGACCGCCCGGCTGCCACCCGTCGACGCGGTGCCGTCGAGGGGCGACGGCTCGGCCGGGAGCGTCTCGCCGTCAGGACCCGTGAGCTCGACCGTCCCCGGGAGGCCGGCTTCGTGCTCGTCGGACGGGACCACCAGGTACAGGTGGTGGTAGCCGGGCTCGAGCACGGCGGTCGTCGTCCCCGGCGCGGAGGTCGAGGCGACCGCGGCCGAGCCGGGCCCGCCGCTCGCGTCCAGCACGCCGAGCGGCACGATCGACAGGAACGTCCGCACGACGAGCACGGCGACGACCGCCGTCGCGACCAGCAGGAGGGCGCCCACCGAGGTGAGGACCACCGGCCCGACGAGCGAGGTCCGCGGGGCGGGACGCGGCGCGGGCGGGTAGGGGCCGTACGGGCCCGGGCGCTGCGGCTGCCCCGCGTACGGCTGGCCCGGGTACGGCTGACCCGGGTACGGCTGACCCGGGTACGGCGGTGGTTCCTGCGGCGCGGCCATGACCCGCGACCCTACGGCCCCCGCACCGTGCCGCACAGCCCTCGGACGGGATCCGCGCACCCGGGCGACGGGCGACACCCGATCGGTCGAACCTGCGGCGGACGTCCCGGCAAAGCGGACATCCTGCCCTGTAGGTTGTCGGCGCCGGGCAGATGTCGGGCAGACGCCGGGCAGACGACGAGCAGGGACGACAGGGGGCTTCGTGGGACCGACTCCGAGCGGGGCGCGCGACGCGACGGCGTCCGCACCGACCGGCGGCGCGCCGCGCATCGTCGCCGAGCCCGGCGAGGTGGTCCGCGGGCAGGACCCGGACGGGCTGGTCACGGTCGGCCGTGACCTGGCCGGCGCGGTCGTCGAGATCCGCCTCACCGACGGCTGGCGCACCCGGGCGACGGCCGCGACGCTCGGCGCGCACGTCCTGCGGGCGCACGAGGCGTCGGCGCTGGAGTACCTGCGGCGGCGGCTCGCGGCGTCACGGGGTGAGGGCCCGTCGGTCCCCGTCCCCCGCGAGGACGCACCCCCGGTCGAGCCCGCCGAGTTCTCGTCCGAGGAGCTGCTGGAGGCGCTGGCCGCGCAGGAGGCCGAGCAGCCCGGGCTCCGGGCGGCCCGCGCGCAGCGGCCCGCCGAGCGCACGGTGCGTGACGTCGAGGGCTGGGTCACGGCGACCGCGGTCGGCCAGAGCGTGCGGTCGCTCGAGCTCGACGCCGCGCGGCTGCGCGTAATGCCGGACGCGAGCGTCGAGCAGGCGCTGCTGCGCGTGCTCGCGCAGGTCACGGCGAGCGCCGCCGAGGCGCAGCGGGCGTTCGAGCGGGACTTCCCGGCGACCGCGCGGCTCGCCGCGATGAGCGCCGCCATCCGTCAGGCGAGGTCAGGAGGTCGGTCATGACCGACGGCACGGGGTTCCGCGTCGACACCGCGCTGCTGCGCACCGAGGCGGCCAGGTGGGACGAGATCGCCGCGACGTTCTCGGCGGGCGTCCGGACGCTGAGCGACGAGTGCGGGGTCGTCCTGTGGTACCTCGACAGCATCACGGCGGAGACGGCCTGGCAGCACGAGTGGGTGACGACCACCACGCAGATCGTGAACTTCGCCTACCGGGGCCGTGACCGCATCGCGGGCGCCCCGGGCCTGGGCATCCCGGGCGTGGCGGCCGTCCTGCGGGCGATGGCGGACGCGTACGACGCGGCCGACGACGACGCGCGCGTCACGTTCCAGCAGGGCTTCGACGCCGCGCTCGACGCCCGCTGAGCCGACACCCGCTGAGCCGACCAGACGAACGGACGACGACCATGACCGCACCCGCACCCCTGCCGCCCCGGGCCACGTACGACGCGCAGGTCGCCGCGCACGAGAGCGACCTGGTGACGCTGGGCGAGCAGCCGGCCGAGGCCACCGCGGGGGCGAACGCGAGCCTGCAGGAGCTCAGCTGGTGGGACCGGCTGTGGGAGTGGGTCACGGACGTGGTGGACGAGGTCCAGCGCAAGCTCGAGGAGCTCGTCGCGAAGGTGGACGAGTTCTTCGGGACGGTCACGGGTCTCGACCAGGGCGACCCGTACGCGCTGTACGCCGCGGGCGAGGGGTACCTCGCCGCCCAGCGGACGTTCAGCGGGCTCGCCACGTCCTTCTCCCCCTGGAACCTCCCGGCGCTGGACGGGTGGGAGGGTCAGGCGGGCTCCGCGTACGCGGCCGCGGTCCCGGTGCAGGCCGCGGCGGTGGACCGGCTCGCGTCCTGGTGCGGCTCGGCGGGCGGGATCCTCATGGACCACTCGCGCAACGTGGTGAACGAGTACCTCGCGATGCGCGCGACGGTCCGCTCCAAGGTCGTGGCGATCACCCAGGCGGTGGCGTCCCTCGCGTTCGTGGACCCGGTGAAGCTCACGGACACGATCGAGAAGGTCATCGGGCTGACGGCGGAGATCATCCAGGCGGTCGACGACCTGCGGACCGCGTTCCAGCAGTGGGCCAACGAGTCGCTGCGCTCGACCGACGCGCTCAAGGTCGCGATGGCCGACCAGACCGGGACGCAGGGCGGAGGGTGGCCCGAGCTTGTCCGCGCGTAGGTCCGGCACGCGCGCCACGCCGGACCGGCAGCGGCGTCGCCGACGCCCGCTCGTCACCGTGGCGGCGCTCGCGACGCTCGCGGTGCTGGCCACGGGCGTCGGCCTGGCCGTCGCGCACGCACGGCGCGACGACGCACCGGACCTGGTGGCGCTCGACGAGGTGTTCTCCGACGAGGGTCTGCGCGGCTGCGTGGCGCGCGCGCTCGACGCGGACGGCACCGCCCGGGTCCCGCGCGACCGGCTCGAGCGACTGGACCGGGTGAGCTGCGCGAACCCGGAGCCCGACGTCGCCTCGCTCGAGGACCTGCGGCACCTGCCCGGCCTGACGTCCCTCGACCTCGTCGGGACCGGTGTGCGGACGCTCCCCGCGGGTGCGCTCCCCCACCTGACGGACCTGTCCCTCACCGCGACCGGCGTGACGGACCTGAGCGCGCTCGCGGCGCTGCCGTCGCTCACGTCGCTGCACCTGGGCGGCCGGTGCTGGGCCCCGCAGGCCCCTGCGGACCTGGGCGTCCTCGCGCGGGTCCGCGGGCTCACGCGGCTCACGCTGGACTGCGTCGACGCGGACCTCACGCAGGTCGGCCGGCTCACGGGGCTGACGGACCTGTACCTGAGCGTGCCCGCCACCGACCTGGGCCCGCTGCGCCCGCTCGCGTCGTTGCGCGCGCTCGCGGTCGTCGAGATGGACGTCGACCTCACGCCCGTGGCGGACCTGCGGGGGCTGCGGTCCGTGGACCTGGCGCGCAGCCGGGTGCCGGACCTGAGCCCGCTCGCCGCGCTGCCCGAGCTGGCCCGGCTCGACCTGACGGGCGCGACGGTCGGGTCCCTCGCGCCGCTGGCGGACGTGCCCGCGCTCGAGGACCTGGTGCTGCGGGGCACGGTCGCGCCCGACGCCGCCTCGCTCGCGCTGGACGGCGTCGAGATCCGCCGGTAGGGCGTCAGCAGCAGCTCTCGTGCGCGGTGTGCTCGCGCGCGTCGTCGCGGGCGCGCCACCACTGCGCACGGGTGAGCGGCTGGTGGTCCGCACCGGCGTGCGCGGCGACGTACCGGTCGTACGCCGCCTCGCCCGTGAGCTCGCGGACGTACCAGCGCACGCCCGCGAGCGCCCGGCGCACGCGCGCGCCCATCAGTGGTGCCCGCCGCGCAGCAGGACCGGGTCGCCGACCACCGCGTGCTCCGCCTCGACCTTGCGCTCGAGCGGGGTGGGGACCAGGAGCCCGGACGGTGCGTAGAAGTGCGAGGGCTGCGGCGGGTCCTCGCTGCTGCCGACGTCGTACCCGCGGCCGGCACCGGCGCGCACCGCCTGCACCACGGTCACCAGGGCGGCGGCCATGAGCGCGGCGACGAGCACGACGAACGCGATGGACAGCGTCCCCTGGATCGCGGTGTTGCGGACCGTGGCCTGCGCGTCCGCGAGCGCCTGCCCGCTCAGGGTCCCGGAGTCGATCGCGTCCTGCGCCTTGCGGTGCAGCGCCCAGTACCCGAGCGCGACGTCGTCGGAGAAGATCTTCTGGAACGACGCGGTGAACGTGGTGGCGGTGTCGATCGCGAGCGGCACGAGCGGGATCCACGCCCATCTGACGTAGCCCTTCTTGACGACCATGACGGTGACGATGGTCAGCGCGCACGCGGCGATGAGCTGGTTCGCGATGCCGAACAGCGGGAACAGCGTGCGGATGCCGCCGTTGGGGTCGGTGACGCCCATGAGCAGGAGCGACCCCCAGGCGGCGACGACGACGCCCGTGGTCAGCCACGAGCCGACCCGCCAGCCGGGGTCGCGGAACTTCGGCACGAGGTTGCCGATCGCGTCGCCGAGCTGGAACCGCGCGACGCGGGTGACCGCGTCCACGGCGGACAGGATGAACAGCGCCTCGAACATGATCGCGAAGTGGTACCAGAACGCCATCATGGCCTTGCCGCCGACGACGTTGTGCATGATGTTCGCCATCCCGACCGCGAGGGTCGGCGCGCCGCCGGTGCGCGACACGACGGACGGCTCGCCCACGTCGTCGGCCACGGCCTCGAGCGCGGGGGCTCCGGTGAGCGTGACCTCGTCGCCGTCGACGACCGTCTCCCAGATGATCTCGGGCTGGTTGCCCGCGGGGTCGGAGACGCCGAGGTTGGCGATCGCCGCGGCGGCGTTCTCCTCGGGGGTCGCCTGCGCGGAGTACGACGAGCCCGCGGTCGCCTGGATGGACGCCGCCGACATGTTCATCGAGAAGTAGATGCCCTGGTTGAGGGACACGGCCGCGGCGAGCGCCATGATCGCCACGAACGACTCCATGAGCATGCCGCCGTACCCGATCATCCGGGCCTGCGACTCCTTCTGGATCATCTTGGGGGTCGTGCCCGACGAGACCATCGCGTGCATCCCGGACAGCGCGCCGCACGCGATCGTGATGAACAGGAACGGGAACAGCGCTCCCGCGAACACGGGCCCCTCGGTGTTGAACGCGAACTCCGTGAAGTCGGGCATCTGCGCGACGGGCCGCACCACGACGATCCCGATCGCGAGCACGACGATCGTGCCGACCTTCATGAACGTCGACAGGTAGTCGCGCGGCGTGAGCAGCAGCCACACGGGCAGCACGGCGGCGAGGAAGCCGTAGACCACCATGCACACGACGAGCGTGGTGGGTGTCAGGTGGAAGAAGTCGCCCCACGACGACTCGGCGACGTACCGGCCGCCGATGATCGCGGCGAGCAGCAGCAGGAACCCGATGACCGAGACCTCGCTGACCCGTCCGGGCCGCAGGAACCGCAGGTACAGGCCCATGAGCAGCGCGATGGGGATGGTGCAGCCGACCGAGAACACCCCCCACGGGCTGTCCGCGAGCGCGTTGACACACACGAGCGCGAGGACGGCCAGGACGATCATCAGCATGACGAACACGACGACGATCGCGACCGTCCCGCCGAACCGCCCGATCTCGTCGCGCGCCATCTGACCGAGCGACCGCCCGCCGCGGCGCATCGAGTAGAACAGCACGAGCATGTCCTGCACGCCGCCCGCGACGATGACGCCGAAGATGATCCACAGCGTCCCGGGCAGGTAGCCCATCTGCGCCGCGAGGACGGGCCCGACGAGCGGACCCGCGCCGGCGATGGCCGCGAAGTGGTGGCCGTACAGGACGCGCCGGTCCGTCGGGTCGAAGTCGCGGCCGTTGTTGATGCGCTCCGCGGGGGTCGCGCGCGTGTCGTCGGGGCGCATCACCTTGCGCTGCACGTACAGCGCGTAGAACCGGTAGGCGATCGCGTAGGACGCGACGGCGGTCACGACGAACCAGATCGTGTTGACCTCTTCGCCCCGGACCACCGCGAGCATGGTCCAGCCCAGGGCGCCGACGAGCGCCACCGCGACCCACACCGCGATGCGCGCGGGCGTCCACCGCGGCCGCTCGACGATCCCGACCGGGACCCCCGAGCCGTCGCGCAGGACGTGCTCCGCCTCCTCGTCCGTGTACTGCGGCAGCGCGTTCGTCGTGCTCGTCATGGCGGCAGCTCCATCGGTGCGGGGTTCGACGACGAGCCCATCGTGTCCCTGCCCTCCGCGGGCGGCGACTGGACCGGCGTCCGACTCCCGGGCGCGGCGCGGACCTGGTGCCGGGTGCGACGATCCCGGCGGAACGGGCAAACGGTGCCGGGGCTGCGGTGTACGGTGACGGCAGCGCTGGTCCGACGAGCGACGTCGTGGGGGCGGACGTCGGGCAGGCAGACCACGGGCGCGGCACGGCCGGGTCGCGATGAGGCGCACGGCCGTGGGAGGGGCGCGGGCCGCCCCACGCCGGCAGGCACCTGCCGCACCGGATCCCCCTGACGATCGGACGGCACATGCCACCGACCTCCGCGCCCGGGCACCCAGCCCCCCGCCCGCTGCCCCTCGGCCACCCCTCGGCACCGCTCGAGCTCCTGGGCGTGATCTCGGCGACCGTGCCGCTCGAGCACCGGTCCGGGTCCCGGTCGGCGCGCTACACCGTGGCCGCCCGGTTCTCCCGCAGCGCGTCCGCGTGGGAGCGCTCGTTGATCGAGCACCCGCACGTGCACACGATCCTCGCCGAGCAGGGCTACGGGTCGGTGCGCCTCAAGGTGCTCGACCGCCGCCTGCTCATCGAGAACACGAACATGCAGATGCTCGAGCGGGGGCTGGCCGCCGCGATCGCCGCGATCCTGTCCGCCGTGGACCGGGAGGTCACGGCCGGGCGCGCGCGCAGCCTGCGCGAGGCGCAGCAGCGCCGCGCGGCCCAGGCGCCGCGGTCCGTCGTCGGCGAGTGACGCCGACCGAGCCGGTGGCGGACCTCGCGGTGCTCGCCGCACGGGTGCGCGCGCTGCGGGACGCGCGCGGTGGCGAGCGCGTGATCGTCGGGATCACCGGGAGCCCGGGCGCGGGCAAGACGACGCTCGCGTCCCGGCTCGTCGCCGAGCTCGGGCCGGGTGCGGTGCACCTGCCGATGGACGGCTTCCACCTCGCCAACGCGACGCTCGACGCGCTGGGCCGTCACGACCGCAAGGGCGCGCTGGACACGTTCGACGGGTGGGGCTTCCTCGCGCTGCTGCGCCGCGTGCGCGCCGAGCGGGACCACGCGGTGTACGCGCCGTCGTTCCGGCGCGAGGTCGACGAGCCCGTGGCCGGCGAGGTCGCGGTCGAGCCGCACCACACGGTCGTCGTGGTCGAGGGCAACTACCTGCTGGTCGACGCGGGCCCGTGGGCGCACGTGCGCGATGTGCTCGACGAGGCCTGGTTCACCGTGACACCGGCCGACGAGCGGACGCGGCGGCTGGTCGCCCGCCACACGCGCCACGGTCGCACCCCCGAGGCGGCCGCCGCATGGGCGGAGCAGGTCGACGGGCGCAACGCCGCGCTCGTCGAGGCGACCGCGGTGCGCGCGGACCTGCTCGTCGCGGGCGGGTGGCGGACCACGGTGGGAGCCTCGGACGATGGAGATCCAGCGACTGCAACCTGACGGGCTCGTGCGCAGCCCGGCCTTCAGCCACGTCGCCGCCGATGCTCGCCACCGGCGGCGCTCCCCCGCTCGTCACCGCGGCCCGCGTCGCGGGGCTCGGGGTCCCGGGTGCGCTGCTCGAGGTCAGCGCGGTCGCGGCGGTCGTGCGCGACTGACGGCCGCCGCGACTCGCGGTGTGGGTCGCGACCGTGGGCCTCCGGCTCGCCCGCACAGGGCGTCCCTCGGGTCGTGGCGGACGGCTCTCGCTGCCCGGCACGGTCGTGACTGATGCGTGCCTGAACAGTAAGGTCCCCGCTCGCCGCGCGCATCCGGAACGCAAAGCGCAGGGCAGGAGCCGGCGTGCGCGAGGCGCGCTCGGCAACGCGTGGGGCACGTCCACGTCCCGGTCCGGGCATGGAAGCACCCCGGTGGGCGCGGTTTCCGGGCGCGCGCCCACCGGGGTGCGTCTGTGGCTCGACTCAGCCGACGCGGTGCGTCAGGAGGCCGAGCAGCTGATCGACGGCCACGTCCAGTTGCCGCCGTGGTTCACGGTGAAGCCGAAGGTGGTGGACTGACCGTTGGCGAGGCTGCCGCCCTGCACCACCATGGTGCGCTGCGCGGGCCAGCTGGCCTGACCGCCCCAGACCGCGGAGATGAGCTGCGGGTACTGGAGCTGCACCGTCGTCGTCCACGAGCTGATGTTGCCGTTGGCGCGGACGGTGACGTTGCCGTTGAACCGGTCGCTCCACTTCTGGCCCTCGGAGTACGTGACCGAGCAGCTGCCGCCACCCGTGGGGGGCGGGGTCGTCGGGTTCGTCGTCGGGTTCTGGGTGGGGTTCTGGGTGGGGTTCTGCGTCGGGTTCTGGGTCGGGTTGGTCGTGCCGCCACCCTCGACCGGGGTGCCGCCCGCGTTCAGCTGGTTCAGGACGCTCGTGTACGCCTGCTTCTTGTTGCCCGAGCCGTCGAAGAGCAGCGGGGTGCCCGAGGAGCGCCACGAGTCGGAGTCCTTGACGCCCCAGACCGTGATGCCGGTGCAGCGCGCGACCGAGAGGCACGCCTGGACGACGCCCTTGAACTGGTCGGCCTGCGAGGAGCCGGAGCCCTCGATGTCGAGCTCGGTGATCTGCACGTCCACGCCGAGCGCGGCGAAGTTGCCGAGCGTGGTGTGGTAGTTCGACGGCACCGGGTTGCCCGAGTTGAAGTGCGCCTGGAAGCCGACGCAGTCGATCGGGACGCCGCGCGACTTGAAGTCCTTGACCATGTTGTACACGGCCTGCGTCTTCGCGTGCGACCAGTTGTCGGTGTTGTAGTCGTTGTAGCAGAGCTTGGCGCCCGGGTCGGCGGAGCGGGCGGCCCGGAACGCCGCCTCGATCCAGTCGTTGCCGGTGCGCTGCAGGTTGGAGTCGCGGCGCGCGCCGGACGAGCCGTCCGCGAACGCCTCGTTCACGACGTCCCAGGCGTAGATCTTGCCCTTGTAGTGCTGGGCGACCTTGGTGACGTGGTTGAGCATCGAGTTGCGCAGCGTGGTGCCGGACTGGTTCTGCATCCAGCCGGGCTGCTGGGAGTGCCAGGCGAGCGCGTGGCCACGCACGCGCTTGCCGTTCTGGAGCGCCCAGTTCACGATCTGGTCGCCGCTCGAGTAGTTGAAGTTGTTCTGCGACGGCTCCGTCGCGTCCATCTTCATCTCGTTCTCGGCCGTGATCATGTTGAACTCACGGTTGGTGATGTTCAGGGTGCCCGAGTTGTTGAAGTAGTGGCCGGCCATGGCCGTGCCGAAGTACCGGCCGGTCTCGGCGGCAGCGGCCTGGAGCGTGCTGCCGGCGGCCTGCGCCGGGACGGCGAGCGAGACCGCGATGGCGGCGGCTGCGAGGCCGCCGACTGCGGCGACCAGCCGGCGGCTCGCCTGCCGGTTGCGGTGACGTGGGGTCGTCATCGATCCCTCCTGGGGTTCGGGGTAGCGGGGGCTCTACATCGGTGAAGATTGCCCGCCACGCCACTTTTCGCCCGGGACGCCCGACCCGTCAAGGGCTTCGGGCCCGATTGATAGTTTCGGAACCGGGACCGAAGCGATTTGCCACCCTTACGGGCGACTTACGCCCGTGTAGGGTGCACTCGAACGGTAGATTCCGGGTGACGTGGACATTCACCCGGGCGGCGCATCCGGAGGCGCTCCGCAACTATCGGACGACCGGCCTCGACGTCAGGCCGAGACCCCCACGCGGTGGACCTCAATGTGCACCCGCCGCTCCTCGAGCCGCGGCACCAGGAGCCCCACGTGCACGCCCGTCCGCAGCGACTCCGGCCCGCCGTCCGGGACCTCGAACACCGGGGTCGTGAGGATCGGTACCTGCGGCCGCGGCGGGTGCAGCGCGGTGTTCGTCACCGACACCACCACGCCGTCGCTGAGCCGCACCTCGTAGCGCGCCCACAGCTCCACCGAGCCGTCCGGGCGCTCGAGGTTCCAGTCCGCACCGCCCGGCAGCACCACGCCCTCGAGCCCGCCGCTGCCCGGACCGCCGCTCCCCGGACCGCCGGTCACCGTCCCGCCGACCACCGGGATGACCCGGCGGAACCCGGTGGGCACGTGCCCCACCTCGACGACCTCCCCCAGCAGCGCGTCGATCGTCAGCACGTGCACGCTCGTCAGCGCGGCACCGCTCACCTCGGCTCCTGCGTCAGCACCCGCTGCGCGAACCGCGCGATGCGCGCCCAGCCCGCCCGGGCCTGCTCGTCGGGACCGAAGTGCGTGAACGCGTGCCCGCAGCCCGGCTGCACCACGTGCTCGACCGGCACGCCGGCGGCCGCCAGGCGCGCCGCGAGCGCGTCGCCCTCGGCACGCAGCAGGTCGAGCTCCGCCGTGAGCACGAGGGTCGGCGGCAGGCCGCTCAGGTCGTCGGCCAGGAGCGGGGACGCGAGCTCGTCGGACGGGTCCGCACCGCCCAGGTACCAGGCGTTGAACCGCGCCCCGGCCTCCGCGAGGCCGACCGCCCCCGGGTCGGCGTCCGCGGTGAGCTTCGCGGCGGGCGGCGTCGCCAGGTCGAGCGGCGCGTAGTCGACGACGACCCCGCGCAGTGCCGGGCCGCCCGTGCGCCGGGCCAGCAGCGCACCCGCGAGCGCGAGGTTGCCCCCCGCGCTGTGCCCGGCGACCGCCAGCCGGCCGCCGTCGAGCCCGTGCTCGTGCCCGTGCTCGGCGAGCCACCCCAGCAGACCGTGCACCTGGTGCACCGCCGCCGGGAACGGGTGCTCGGGGGCCAGCACGTAGTCGACGTTGACCACCGCGCAGCCCGTCGTGTCGGCGAGCAGCCGGCAGTACGGGTCGTCGTCGCGCCCGTCCCCCAGCACGAACCCGCCCCCGTGCAGGTTCACCAGGACGGGCAGCCCGCGATCGACCGCGCCCTCGACCGCGCTCTCGACCGCCGTCGCGTCGGCCCGCGCGGGCCGGTAGACCATCAGCTCGCGCACCGGTCCGTCCGTGGCGAGCACCTCGTACGTCCCCTCGGGGAGCTCCGGCAGGGCACGCGGGAGGGTGGCGGCGTGCCGTGCGGCCTCCGCCCGGAACGCCGTCACGTCGTCGAGTGTCACGTCGAGCTCCTCATCCCTTCACCGGTCAGCCCGCCGACGATACGCCGCTCGAACAGGCTGAAGAACAGCAACGCGGGCAGCATCGCCAGCGAGGTGAACGCGAGCACCTTGACGCCGCACCCTACGAGGCCCGCGCCGGCGTGCTCTCGCGCTCGACCAGGCGCAGGTCCGCGACGTGCAGCACCGGGGGTCGGCGCGTCGCCCCCGGCACCTCGTCGAGCCGTGAGCGCAGCAGGTCGACCGCCGCGTCGGCGATCTCCCGACGGCCCGGGTCGACGGTCGTGAGCGCCGGCACGGAGTACCGCGCGTCCTCGATGTCGTCGAACCCGACGACCGCCACGTCGCCCGGGATCGACCGCCCCCGCACCTGCAGCTCGAACATCGCACCCAGCGCGAGCGCGTCGTTGAACGCCACCACCCCGTCGACCTCGACGCCCGAGTCGAGGACCGCCGCCATCGCCCGCGCGCCGTTCGCGCGGTGCCAGCCGTCGTCGGCCCAGCCGAGCAGCCGCTCGTCGACCGCGATGCCGCGCGCCCCCAGGGCCTCCCGGTAGCCCAGGTACCGCAGGGCCGCCGAGCCCGCCGTGGTCGCGTGCAGCATCCCGATCGCCGCGATGCTGCGGCGCCCCACGTCGAGCAGCAGGTCCGTGGCGGCCCGCGCGCCCTCGACGTTGTGCATCGTCACGTGGTCCACGTGCCGCGAGAACATCTGCTCGCCCAGCAGCACCAGCGGGTAGTCGAGGTCCTCGAGCAGGTGCGCGTCGGACTGGTCGAGCGCGGCCGGGCTGAACACCAGGCCGTCGACGAGCCGGCGCCGCGGCTCACGCAGCGCGCCGAGCTCCCCCTCGCGTGTGAACCCCGTCGGCTGGATCAGGACGTGCAGGCCGTGCCGGCGCGCGGCCGCGAGGATCTCGTCGGCCAGCTCGCCGAAGTACGGCTGCCCGAGCTCCGGGACCGCGAGGCCGATCAACCCGCTGCGACCCGAGCGCAGGATCCGCGCCGTCACGTTGATCTCGTAGCCCAGGTCGTCCACCGCGGCCAGCACGCGCGCCCGCGTGGACTCGCGGATGTACGGGTAGCCGCTCAGGACGTTGGAGACCGTCTTCGCCGAGACGCCGGCGCGCCGCGCGACGTCCGCCATCGTCGCCACAGCCCACTCCTTCGCGTCGCCGCCGGGGTCCCGCGCGCGGGCGCGCAGGCAGCGGCAATCTACCCGAGCACGCCCGGGCACGGCGGTGCGACCGCCCTGCTCCCGCGGGACCTCATCGGTACAGTTCTCGCGTGCCCGACAAGCTCCTCTCCGCCGGACAGGTCCGACTCGCCCGCACGGCGGCCGCGCTCGTCATGGGGCTGCTGGTGCTGGGCGTGACGGTCGCCCTGCTCACCTACCCCAGCTGGCAGCTCGCGCTGGCCCTCGCGCTCGTCGTGGCCGCGGCGGTCGGGGCCGTGCTGCTGCCGGGACGCATGCTCGCGCCGCTGCAGCAGGGCGTGCCCGCGTCCGCCTACCTGCCCTCGGCAGGGCTCGCGCTGCTCGTCGTCGCGCTCGTCGTCGTCGCCGGCGTGCTGTTCTCGCAGGCGCCGATCTCCTGACCGGCGGACGGGAGGTCAGGTCCGGTCGGTCCGGTCAGGTCCCGTCGCCGTACCGCTCCCGGTAGACCTCCTCGCGCGCGCGGGCGACCTGCTCGCGCCCCTGCGCGACGAGCGTCTCGCGCTCCTGCGGCGTGAGGGCCGCCCACTGCTCGGTCGCGACCCGTGCCGCGGGGGCCACCACCTCGTCGAACTCCGGCGTGCGCGCCACGTCCCGCAACGTCCGGCGGCCCGCGAGCACGTCGTCGAGCATGTCCCCGAGCGGGGTGCCCGCGGCCTGGTCCCGCAGCGCGGCGACCTGCCGGCGCAGCACGCGGTCCGCTCCCGCGTCACCCGCCGTGACGCTCAGGAGAGGCGGCCTCTCGTCCTGCTCGCTCATCACACCCCCGGGTTGTCGTAGGCGCCCGCGGGCAGCGGGTGCGTGCTGAAGCCGTGGATCGATCCCAGGTAGCCCGCGGTCACGCCGACCACCCCGTCGACCGCCGTGATCGCGTACCCGTGCACCTCGATCACCTTGAGCCACGTGCGCACGGCCTGCGTGATCGAGAACGCGGTCGCCCCACCACCGAGGATCCCGCCGACCACGGTCCACGACGACGCCGCGGCCGCCGCCGCGCTGATCGCCGCCGCGATCGCGTAGTCCAGCAGCGCCTGCAGCAGTCCGACGAGCATCGTCTGCGTCGACTTCATGCCCTGCGCGACCACGTCCACCTCGTGCGCGATCGACGTCAGCGGCGTCCCCTGCTCCCGCACGGCCGACTCGAGCTCCGTGAAGTAGCGCGACGCCGCCGCGGCCGCGTTGCCGTCCCAGCCCTCGCGGAACGTCGCGCGCGCCTCCGCCAGCTCGCTCGCGTACTGCTGGTGGAACGTCGCGAGGTGCTCGAGCGCGGACGCGGCGCGGGACATCGCCTCCCAGTCGCCCGAGAAGTGCTCCGTCACCCACTCCAGGGGGTTCGTGCCGCTCACCTGCTCGATCACCCACATCAGCCAGTAGCTGGGGCTGATGAGGTCCGGGAAGTGCAGCGCCAGGTCGACGAAGTCGGGGATGGGCGCCGACGCGACGGGCGTGACGAGGGCGTCCGCGGCGGACGTCATCGCACCCCGCCCGGCGTCTGGGCCTGCAGCGCGTCCATGCGTGCGTCCGTCGCGTCGTCGGTCCGGCGGTAGGACTCGGCCGTGAGCCGCAGCTCCCGCGCGGACGCCTCCGTGAGCTCCTTCAGGCGCGAGATCTCGGCCTCGACGGCGGCGCGCACGTCGTCGAGCACGCCGATCGCGGTCACGAACATCCCGGAGTCCCCGAGCCCGCCGGAGAGCTCGACGTGCGAGCGCACGTACGTGCGCGCGGTGCTCGTGTCCCCGGCGAGGCTCGTCAGCGCCTGCGCCGCTGCGTCGAGCTTCGCCTCGTCGACCCGGAACGTCATCGCCCCACCCTCTCGTCGCTCGTCGTAGGCCCCCCGGCGCCACGTGGACGCACCCTAACAACCCGGACATCGGCGCGCGCACCGGCCGTCCGGCGGGCGGGCACGGCCGTCGGTCAGCCGGCCGGGACGGGGGCCCGGCGCGCCCGGTCGATCACCGTGAGCACGCCGACGACGACGAGCGCGAAACCGGCGAGCTCGAGCGCGGGCGGCACGCGGCCCTCCCACACGAACACGTACGTCAGCCCCGCGCACACCTGGACGACCGCGAGCTGACCGGCCACCGAGATCGGCGTCAGCGCGGACGACCGGCTCCACAGCACCGTCCCGAGCCACGACACGACGACGCCCAGCACGAGGCTCGCCGCGACGACGGGCCCGACCTCACCGGGACCGTCCAGGCGCAGGCCGCCCGTGACCGCCACGACCGGCAGCGCCACGAGCGACAGCACGAACGTGCCCACACCCATGAGCGTCGACCACGTGGTCGAGGCGATCTGCGGGTTCGCGCGCACGAACTGCGCGTTGCGCACCGCGTACGACGTCCACAGCACCAGCGCACCGAGCGACGCCGCGATGCCGAGCGCCCACTCACCGCGCGACCGCCCCGCCACCGCACTCTGCCAGTCCAGCTCCACCGCGTACACGAGCGCGAGCCCGCACACGATGAGCGCGAGCGGCGCGACCAGCCGGGAGAACGGGTACTCGCGGCGCAGCCAGTTGCCCGTGACCGCCACCGACACCGGCAGCAGCCCGATGATCACGGTCGCGATCGGCGCACCCGCCCACCGGATCCCCTGGACCAGCAGCGCGTAGTAGCCCAGGTGCCCGGTGACCGCGAACACCATCGCGGTGCGCCACGCCTGCGGGCCCACGCCCACGAGCGCCCGACGCCACGTCGCCGCGAGCAGGACCGCCGAGAGCGCGCCGAACGCCAGGTACCGGCCGAGCGCGAGCGCGGTCGTCGGCGCGTCGGGCAGCACGACGGGCACCAGGAACGCCAGGCCCCAGACGAGGTTCGCGCCGACGCCGCACGCGACGCCGACCCTGACGCCCGCCGCGCTCGTCGTCGCCCTACCCGGCACGACCCCGGACGGCCGTCGCCACCGACGCGCGCAGGATGTCGAGCCCCTCGGTGAGCTCGTCGTCCGTCGTCGTCAGCGCGGGCAGGAGCTTGACCACCTCGTCGCGCGACCCGGCGGTCTCCACCAGCAGCCCGCGGGCGAACGCCTCGTCGGCGGTGCGGCGCGCGAGGCGCGGGTCGCGGAACGCCAGACCCCACACCAGGCCGCGCCCGCGCGCCTGCGTCACGTGCTCCTCGTGCTCGTGCGCGAGCTCGCCGAGGTGCTCGCGCAGCAGCAGCTCGCGGACCATCGTCTGCTTCTCCAGCGAGTCGTCGGACCAGAACTCGCGCAGCGCGGCCGTCGCGGTCACGAACGCGGGGTTGTTCCCGCGGAACGTGCCGTTGTGCTCGCCCGGGCTCCACACGTCGAGCTCCGAGCGGAACAGCGTGAGGGCCATCGGCAGACCGTAGCCGCTGATCGACTTCGACAGGCAGACGATGTCCGGCACGATCCCCGCGGCCTCGAAGCTGAAGAACGGTCCGGTCCGGCCGCAGCCCATCTGGATGTCGTCGAGGACGAGCAGGATGCCGCGCCGCGCGCACACGTCGGCGAGGTCCGCGAGCCACGTCAGCCGCGCCGGGTTGACGCCGCCCTCGCCCTGCACGGTCTCGACGATCACGGCCGCCGGCAGGTCCATGCCGCTGCTGCTGTCGTCGAGCATCGACTCCAGCAGCGTCAGCCCGCAGACCTTGCCGCCGCCGAACCCGTCGTACGGCAGGCGCCACGTCAGCCCGAGCGGCACACCCGCGCCCGCACGCTTGCTCGCGTTCCCGGTCACCGCGAGCGAGCCGAGCGACATCCCATGGAACGCCCCGGTGAACGCGACCACCGTCTGGCGGCCCGTGACCTTGCGCGCGAGCTTGAGCGCGGCCTCGACGCTGTTGGTGCCGGTCGGTCCCGGGAACTGGACCTTGTAGTCCAGGCCGCGGGGCTGCAGCACGCGCGCGTCGAGCTCGTGGAGGAACGCGGTGCGCGCGCCCGTGAACATGTCGAGGCTGTGGGTCACGCCGTCGCGCTCGACGTAGCGCAGCAGCTCCTGCTTGAGCGCCGGGTGGTTGTGCCCGTAGTTGAGCGCGCTCGCTCCGGCGAAGAAGTCCAGGTAGGCGCGGTCGTCCTCGTCGTACAGCCGGCTGCCGCGTCCGTGCGTGAAGACGACGGGCCAGCTCCGGCTGTAGCTGCGGACCTCGGACTCGATGGTGGTGGTGGGTACGGCCACGACGGTCTCCCTCGTGTGTGGGTCAGCGGTCGGGTCAGGGGCGGTCTCGGGATCGGTGGGTCTCGGGATCGGCGGGTCTCGAGATCGGTGGGTCTCGGGGTCGGGTCAGGGGTGCGGGCGTGGGCGCGCGTGCCGGACGGCCGCGACCGCGGCGAGCGCGTACGTGACGACGACCGCGGCCGCGGGTCCCAGCAGCAGGAGCGGCACCGCGCCGGGATGGTCGACCGCGACGACGAGCGCGCACGCGAGCACCGCGACGGCGACGACGAGCCCGCGCGGGGCGGGCCGGGCATGCGGATCGGCGGGTCCGTCGTACGAGGCGGCGGGTCCGTCGTGCGGGCCGCGCAGCCGGGCGGCGATCCCGGCCGCGGCGCGCAGGTTCGTCACCACGTACGAGGCGAGCACGACGCCCACCGCGACGCCGAGGGCCCGGCGTACGAGCGGCGCGTCCGCTGCGGCAGCGGACGCCGGTGCCCACCGCGTCAGGACCGCGAGGCCGAGGTACACGGCCGCGACCACGGCCGCCGCGCGCAGCACCGCGCTCGTCGCGCGGCGCCCGGCCGCGTCGTCGGGGCGGGCCTCGGTCACGGACTCCCAGCCGACGCCCGCGAACAGCGTCGCGGCGAACGCGAGCCACACCGCCGCGGTCGTCGTGATCCCCGCGGGCACGAACGCCGCCGCGTCGCCCGGCCATCCGCACACGCCGCACGCGACCGCGAGCCCGCCGGCGACGAGGCGCCGCGCCCGCAGGACCGCGTCGGGCACGCGCAGCGCGGAGACCGCGACGGCACCGGCCACGACGAGCACGCCGACCGCGAGCCATCGACCGTCGGGACCGGCGCCAGGGCCGGCAGCGCCCGGCAGGGCCGTCACGACGAACCACGCGATCGCTGCCTGGCCGCCGGCGAATGCCACCGCGAAGCACCCGTCGACCACGAGCCGGGCCCGTCGGCCGAGCGCGGCACCCAGCACGAGCGACACCGGTGCGGGCGCCCACCGGCCGCGGGCGACGAGGCGGGCGAGCAGCAGGCAGGCCGTCGCGCCGAGCACCAGGTGCGCCGCCCAGACGAGCAGGCCGGCACCGGTTGCGAGCGCCAGGACCACGGGTGGCACGACGAGCATGCCCGCCCCGAGCACGCCGCGCACGACCGTCGTCGTGACGTCGTGCCCCGCGCCCGGCGCACGCCCCGCACCCGCGACCCGCCCCGTGTCACCGCCCGGCCCGGGGCGCGGCTCCTGCGCCCGCCGCCCCGGCACGGGGGCGGGCGCGGCGGGCGGGAGGTCGGCGGCGGTCCGGGTCACTACGCGAGCCGCTTCCAGAGGCTCTCGGCGATCACCTTCGCGCGCAGCGACAACAGGCTGAACGAGCCGGCGTCACCGATCCCGTGCGTCGACTCGCACAGCCCGTTGAGGAACAGCGCGGGCGTACGCGCGTCGAGCGGGCGGACCTCGTAGTGCGGCTCGACCTCGAGGTACCCGTGGTCGTCGAAGCGGAAGTCGTCCGCGACGGACCGGATGAGCGCGGGGACGCGCTCCTGGTGCGGCCCGGGGCCCAGGTCGCGGAAGCCCGTGGCGAGGACGACCGCGTCGGTCTCGAGCTCCTCCACCTCGCCCGTGTTGAGCTCCTCGACCGTCAGGCGCACCCCGCGCTCGTCGGCGTCCACGGTCCGCACCTGACGGCTGCCGCGCACGAACACCCGCTGGTCACCGTCGATGCGCTGCTCGTAGACCAGGCGGTACAGCTCGCGCAGCACGTCGCCGTCGGCCGACGAGTAGTTGGTGAGCCGCATGAACGAGTCGATCGCGTCCTTCCGGTCGCGCGGCGCCCGGTAGTAGTACTCCGTGAACTCCGGGAAGTAGCCCTCCTCGCTGAACGGGCTCGTGTCCTTCTGCCGCAGCGTGAGCGAGCGCACGAGCGTGTGCACCTGCGCGCGCGGGTAGCGCCGCGCGAGGTCCAGCGTGAGCTCGACCGCGCTCTGGCTGCCGCCGACGACGGTCACCGAGCGCGGGCCGCCGTCGTCGGCCGCGAGCGCGTCGAGCCGCTCGAGCGCGGGCAGGTAGTCGGTGAGGTGGAAGACGCGCGGCGAGTCGACCGTGTCGAACGGCTCCGGGACGAACGGGCTGCGCCCGGTCCCGACGACGAGCGCGCGGCCCAGGAGGGTCTCGCCGTCCGACGTCGTGACCCGGTAGCAGGGCTCCCCCGCGTCGTCGGTGGTGCGCTCGACACCCACGACCCTGACGCCGTAGTCGACGTGCGCGGGCACGAGGCCCGCGACCCAGCTCACGTACTGCGCGTACTCCTTGCGCAGCGGGAACTCCATCGGCACGTTGAGGTGGTCGAGGAGCCGCCCGTTCTCGAACAGGAAGTTGATGAAGCTGTACCGGCTGCGCGGGTTGCGCAGCGAGACGAGGTCCCGCACCGGGTGGTTCTGGATGTCCGAGCCGTCGAGCATCATCGCGGCCTGCCACGACGGCTCGGGGCGGGACTCGACGAACCGCACGTCGAGGTCGTAGCCCTCCTCCTCGAGCGCGACGGCGAGGGCGATGTTGGCCGGGCCGAATCCGATGCCGATCACGTCATGTCGGTGAGCCACGGGTCTCCCTTTCGGTGGGTGGTGGGGACAGGTGCGGCGGCCGGCGCGCGGTGGCGCTCGGCGACGGCCGCGACGACGGTCTCCGCGATGCGGCGGCCCGCCTCGGGTGCGACCTTCACGCCGCCGCCGTCCCAGCCGCGGACGGTCCGCACGTGCGGCACGGCGGTCGGGGCGAGCAGCGACGCCCCGGCCGGGCCGTCCGCGTCGGGCAGCGCGTACGCGTCCGCCGAGCGGACCGTGCGGCGGACCGACACGTCGGGCAGCCACGGCAGGTGGCCGGCGAGCGCGGCGAGCGTCGCGTGCACGTGCTGCTCGTCGGGCTCGGCGTCGAGGTCGACGTCCCACACGAGGTGCGGCATCCCGACGAGGCTCGCGCCGGTGCCGTACGGGCGCGCGTACACGCCGGTGCGCAGGTCGACCACGGTGGCGTGGTCCGTGCCCGGCGGGCGGCCCTCGACGATGCTGACCTGGATCGAGCGGGTGCGGACCCGCGGCGGCGGGCCGAGCCCGTCGAGCGCGTGCGCACCCCACGGTCCGACGGCCACGACGACCTCGTCGGCGAGCACCGGTCCGGCGTCCGTGAGCACGCGCGCGTGCCCGTCGGCGTCCTCGACCCCCGTGACGCGCACGCCGTAGCGCACCTCGGCGCCCGCCTCGGCGGCGCGGCGCAGCCAGGTGCGGGTCACCGCGACCGGGTCCACGAAGCCCGCCTCGGGCTCGACGAGCGCGACACCGCCCGAGAGCTCGACGCCCACGGCGGTCCGACGCTGCGTCACCACGTGCGCGGACGTGCCGAGCACGTCGTTGATCCGGGCGGCCGCGGCGCGCAGCGCGTCCTCCTGCGCGGGGTCCGCGATGGTCAGTGCACCCACGGCGTGCAGCGGCGCGCCCTGCGGCCACCGTGCGTCGTCGCGGTACGTCGCGAGGCTGCGCAGCGCGAGGTCGGCGACGACCGGGTCGGGGTCGTACGCCCGGACCATGCCGCCCGAGTCGCCCGTGGCGCCCGTCGCGGGCTCGTCGGACCGTTCGAGCACGACGACGTCCAGCCCCCGCCCGGCGAGGGCGTCCGCCACCGCGGCCCCGATGATGCCCGCGCCGACGACCACGACGTCCGCGCGGGACGGCGGCCTCGGCGCTCCGGTCGTGGTCGGCGCTCCGGTCGTGGTCGGCGCTCCGGTCGTGGTCGGCGCTCCGGTGCGGCCCGGCGCTCCGGTCGGGCTGGTCACGCGCGCCCGCTCGCGACGAGCTCGCGCTCCTCGTCGGGTGCGGTCTCGCCGCCGGCGGCGTCCACAGGAGCCTCGTCGGACGCAGCCTCGTCGGACGCGGCCTCGTCGACCCGCGGCGCCGGGCCGTCGCACCGCGTGCCGCCGGGCAGGAACGTCCACCCGGACTCGCGCACCGGCTCGCCCTCGAGGCCGAGCCACCGCCACACCGCCAGCGCGGTGCGCGGCGCGAGCGGCCACACGAGCGCGGCGAACACCTTGGCCGCGAGGAACTCCAGCGCGAGGCTCGTGCGCGCCTCCTCCGCGAGCGAGCCCACGGTACGAGCCACCGTCTCCGTCGCCCGGAACTCCGCGCACCGCTCGACGAACGCGTCGAGCAGCCGCACGTACCCGCGCGCGCTGAACGACTCGGGCAGCAGCAGCCCGTCGAGCTGCTGCGTGACCAGGCCGAGGTAGCGGTAGAACTCGCGGTGGGCGTCCGTCCACGCGCCCGTCCCGGGCACCACGCCGTCCGCGCCGATGCCCGCGAACCCGGCCAGCCACGCGCGCGCGGCGCGGTGCAGCGGGTCCTGCGTGAGGCTGACCGCGCGCTCCTCGTCGAGGTGGGTGACCCGGCCCTCGGGCGCGTCGCGCAGCAGCGCGACGCGCAGGGCGTCGGGACCGGAGGCGCGCAGGGCGTCGTCCGCCCACACGGCGTGCCCGCGGCTCGTCGAGAACTTCTCAGCGCCCAGGTGCAGGAACTGGTTGGTGACGAACGTGGCGGGCAGGTGCTCGGTCAGCCCGGCCGCGATCGCGAGGACGGGGAGCAGCACCGCGTAGTAGTAGCTGTTGTCGTACCCGAGGAACAGCACGGTCCGGGCGGGGCCGTGCTCGTCGGCCTCGGCCTGCACCGCCGCGAGGAACGTGAGCGCGAGGTCCACCCACGCGTCGATCGCCTGACCGTCGTCGAGCGTGATCCCCCAGTCGCTCGTGCGCGTCAGGCGGTACGGCGCGAGGCCCTCGTCGAGCAGACGCTCGACCAGCACCATGAGGTCCGGCGACGCGTGGACCGAGCGCAGGTAGGCCCGCAGCTCCTCGGCGTGCGCGGCGAGGTCGAGCCACAGCGCGCGCTCCGTGCGCAGCTCCGCCGGCCCGTCGCACGCACGGCAGCGCAGGTCGACGAGCTCGCGCGCCTCGTTCGGCCGGCCGCACGCCTCGCAGATCTCCCCGTCGCTCGCCGCGTCGCAGTGCGCGCACGTCCCGCGCGCGAACGCCTGGTGCAGCGACAGGTCGCACGCCGGGCAGTACGGCGTCTCGCGCTCGCGCTCCTCGACGGTCGGCGCCGCCGCGACCCGCGCGAACAGCTCACGGATCCGCTCGGCGTGTCCCGCGTCCCGCAGCGGCCGCGTCACGCGGTCCACCCGGACGTCCGCCGCCGCCAGCGTCGCGACGATCCCGTCGCCCGCCGCGAGCGCGACGTCCGTGCTCGTCGCGCCGGTGACCCGCGCGTGCGCGGCCACGTACGACTGCTGGTCGTCGGTCCCCGTCAGGTGCCGCGCCTCGCGGCCCTGGCTGCGCAGCGCGCGCACCAGCATGTCGGCGCGCACGTACGGCCCCGACAGGTGCCCCATGTGCAGGCCGCCGTTCGGCGTGACGGGCGGGCACGCGACGAGAGTGCGGTCCGCGACCTTGTCCGCGGCCGGCTGCCGGCCCAGCACCTCGACCGCGCTCGGGATGTGCTCCCAGTAGATCGAGACGATGTCGAACGGCTCGTCGCGCTCGTTGCGGATCTCGTGCGCGCTGAACGGCGGGATGAACACCGTCTCGCCCGCGCCGAGCTCGCGCTCCTCGTCGCCGACCACGACGACGGCCCGCCCCGCGAGCACGACGAAGGCCTCGCCGTCCTGGTGCGCGTGGCGCTTGGACACGGTGTGCCCGGGCACGCTGCCGAACACCGAGCCGAACGGCAGGCCCTCGATGTCGGTGGCCGAGAGCATGGGCTGCAGGTGCATCTCGTAGGACCAGCTCATGGCCGATCGGTCGAAGGCGCGGGTGAACATCCGGCTCACTCCTCAGGACGTCGGGACGGGGTCGGGCGGGGTCGAGCGGCGGTGGTGCGGGGTGCGCCGCGCTCAGGCGTCGGCGGGCTGCGCGGCGACGAGACCGCGCACCCGGACGGGCGAGCAGTCGGCGTCGAACGCCTGGCGCAGCGTGAAGGCGTACGGGCTCGGCCCGGTGTCGTGCAGGTGCTCGAGGCGGCGGCACGCGTCCGCCCACGTCGGGATCACGTCGTCGTCGACCCACCACACCGCGTACGTGGGCCACTCCGGCTTGAGGAACCAGTCGTGCCGCTGCGCGAGCGCGGTGCGGTGGATGCCCGAGTAGACGAAGGAGAACACCGACTCCAGGTCCGTCCACAGCGACAGGGTCGACGCGCGGCTGTCCGTCTCGTCGGTCCGGCCGCCCGTGTAGAACCGCGGGACCTCGAACCGTCCCCAGGCGCCCCAGTCGCGGTTGAAGTTCGTGATGTGCGACTGGTCGGGGCTCTCCTTGGCCCGCGCGACGAAGCCCGGGCTGCCCTCGGCCTGCGCGAACGTCGGCGGCGTGAGGTCGTCGAACCCCTGCACCACCGGGTCCCCGTACGGCCTTTTGAGGATCGCGAAGGTCGTGAAGGCGACGCGTGACATCGAGCTCTCTTTCGTCCGGAGGGTGACGGGCGGGCTACGCGGACGCGAGCGAGGCCGCGCGTGAGCGGCCCGCCATGAGATGCGTCAGGAGCGCCCGCTGGAACCGGGCGGGCTGCGCGAGCCGCCCCGTGACGTCGAGGTACAGGCGCGCGAGGTCGTCGTCCGCGCAGACCGCCTCGAACATGCGGCGCTCGGACTCCTGGTTGCGACCGACGAGCGAGTCCGCGCAGATCCCGTCCACGTGCGGTCGGATCTCCGCCGCGTGGCCGGCCGCGTAGTCCGCGAGCGCGGCCGTCACGTCGTCGGGCCCGAGCGAGCGGCCCTCGAACGCGCGGCGCAGCAGGTCCGCCGACAGCAGCGCGAACCCGCAGCCCGTCCCGCTCATCGGGTCGAGCGACAGCGCCGCGTCTCCCACGAACGGCACGCCACCGGCCACGGTGCTGCGCACCTGGTTCGGGTAGTCCGTGAACCCGAGGACCGGCGAGTCCAGGACCGCACCGGACATGTCCGGGACCGCGTCGAGCCGCGCGAAGTACCGCACGAGCTCGCGCGCCCGTTCCTCGCCCCGCCAGTCCTGCACGCGCTCGTGCTCCGCGAACAGGACGAGCGCGGTGCGTCCGTCGACCAGCGGGTACAGGCACGCGAGGTCGCCCTCGGTCCGGACGAACACCGAGCGGTCGCCCGCCGGCGCGTCGATCCCGCGGAAGTAGGCGAACACCGCGGCGCGCTGGTTCGGCCGCACCTCGGCCTCGTTGCCCAGCAGCCCCGCGACGCGCGAGCGCCGGCCGTCCGCCGCGACCACGAGGCGCGCCCGGACCTGCCGGCGGGCGCCGCCCTGGCGCAGCGTCACGTCCCACCCGTCGCCGCCCTGCCGGACCTCGTCGACGCCCGTCTCGTCCAGGAGCTCGGCACCCACCTCACGCGCGCGGGCACGGACCTGCGGGTCCACCACGCGCCGCTCGAGGTTGAGCGCGTACGAGTCCGGGCGATCCGGGTCGTAGCCCGTGCCCGGCGGGTCGATCACGCCGCCCGACGTCACGAACACCGCCTTCGTCGCGACGCCGTGCTCGCGGCCCCGCAGGTGACCCAGGCCGAGCGCGTCGAGCAGCGGGACCGCGTGCGGCTGCACGAAGTGCGAGCAGAGCTGCTTGTAGTGGTCGTCGGTGAGCGACCGCTTGTCCACCACCGTGACCCGGTGCCCGAGGCCCCGCAGGTGGATCGCGGTGGCGCAGCCCGCGAGGCTCGCACCGACGACGAGGACGTCGGTCTCGAGCGCGGGCCGCACCACGCGGTCGTCGTGCGACGTCATCCGGCGCAGCCGCAGGCCGAGTGCGCCCCGTCCACCGCGCACGCCTGCTCCGCGGCACCCTCCACCGGGTGCCCGTCGCGCTTCCACCAGTCGAGCCCGCCGATGAGCTCCTTGACGCGGAACCCCTCGCGGCCGAGCTTCAGGGCCGTCTTCGTCGAGGCGTTGCAGCCGATCCCGTCGCAGTACGCCACGTACAGCGGCTCGCGCGAGAGCTCCGCGACCGACTCCGGCGTGATCGTGCGGTGCGGGATGCTCACCGCGCCGGGGATGTGCCCGGACGCGTACGCGTCCGCGCTGCGCCCGTCGACGACGACGATGTCCTCGCCCTCGGCCAGCGCGACCGACAGGTCCCAGGAGTCGATCTCGTACGCGAGCTTCGCCTCGTAGAAAGCCAGCTGCTCGGTCTGCTCGTCGATCGGTGTCGTCTGGACCACGGTGTCATCTCCTCCTAGGAATCGTGCTGCCATGTCGTGCAGGTCGGCGATGGTGCTGGGGGTCTCGAGCGCGTCGGGGTTGTCGACGAGGTCGACGCCCGCGTCGTCGAGGAGCGCGACGATCACGCTGATGGTCAGGAGCGAGTCCAGACCCAGGTCGCTGAGCGCGGTGTCGTCGGGGACCGAGTCGTCGACCGGTCGGCCGAGCGCGCCCTCGAGGTACTGCGCGACCTTCGCCCGCACGGCCTGGCTCACTGCGGTCCGGCTGACTGCGGTGCTGCTGACTGCGGTGCCGCTGACTGCGGTGCCGCTCGCTGTCGTCGTCATGTCGTCCTTCCGTGGGTGGTCCCGCCCGCTCCCGCGGGTGTGCGCAGCGCTCCGGTGATGTCCCGGGCGAACGTCTCGACGGCGTGCCGCGCGGAGCGCAGGCTCGGCGCGTACAGGCAGAAGTCGTGCGGCAGGTCGTCGAGCACGAGATGGCGGACGTCCGCGCCGCGCGCGCTCACCTGCTCGACCCACGCGAACGCCTCGTCGCGCAGCACGTCGCACCCCGCGGTCACGACGAGCGTCGGTGCGAGCCGCGCCACGTCGGCGTCGGGCAGGTGCATCGGGTCCAGGCCGAGCGCGTCGAACGCCGGCCGCAGCAGCGCCGTGAACTGCCGCATGGCGTCCCGGTCGAGGAACAGCCCGGCGCCGAACTGCTCGTACGAGGGGCGCTCGGTGTGCAGGTCGAGCACCGGGTACAGCAGCACGACCTGCGAGAACATGTCCGGAAGCGTGCGCAGCGCGAGCAGCAGCGAGAGCAGACCGCCGACGCTGTCGCCGACGAGCACCAGGCGACGCCCCTCGACCGCGCGGGCGCGCGCCGTCACCCGCAGCGCGAGGTCCCCGACCGAGCCGAGCACCGGGTTCTCCGGCGCCTTGTCGTAGTCGAACGCCTCGACGGGGGCGCGCAGCTCGTCGGACAGCACCCGCAGGAACGGCGCGAAGACGTCGGTCGAGTAGTAGACCAGCCCGCCGCCGTGCACGTAGAGCACCCACAGCTCGCCCTCGTCGTGCACCGGACGCACGACGAGCGAGCGGCTGCCGGTGCGCTCGGAGGCCGGACGCCCCTCGTCCTGCGCGGCGGACCCCGCGCCGAACCGGGCGACCCAGCGCTCGGCGTCACGGCGGTCGTCGGCGAGCGAGCGGGTCGTGCCCGTGCGCGGCGAGACCAGCGCGCGTGCCGTCGCGAGCCGCGCGAACTCCCGGTCGACGCCCTCAGCCACGCCCCGCCCCGATCGTCGGGGCGGCACCGTCGGGCAGCAGCGCGAAACGCGTGTCCCGCGTGCACTTCGCGGCGTCCGCGAGACGGCGCAGCAGGTCACGCTCGTCGGTCTTGCCCGTCGACGCCACCGCGAGCGACGGCGACCAGCCGACGAGCGTGGGGAGCATGTACCCCGGCAGCAGGGCCGCGAGGCGCGCCTCGACGTCCGCGAGCACCGCCTGGTCGGGCGCGACGACGATCATCGCGATGACCTGCTGCGCGTCGCGCGGCAGCAGCGCGACCGCCGCACGCTCGACGCCCGGGCAGCTCAGCGCGGTCTCGCGGATCTCGCCCAGGTGGATCCGCCGGCCGGCGAGCTTCACCTCGTCGTCGTCCCGGCCCCGGAACACGAGCCGGCCCGCGTCGTCGTAGCTGCACAGGTCGCCCGTGCGGTAGTACCGGACGCCGTCGACGACGACCACGCGCCGCGCGGTCTCCTCCGGCTGGTCGAAGTACCCGCGCATGACCTGGTCCCCGCCGACCCACAGCTCGCCCACCGCACCCGGCGCCGTGACCTCGCCCGTCTCGTCGACGAGCCGCACCCGCACCCCGGTCAGCGGTGTGCCGATCGGGTAGGAGCCGACGCGGTCCCGGTCGACCTCACGGATCTCGTACGCGAGGCACACGATCGTCGCCTCCGTCGGGCCGTACACGTTGAGCACCCGGACGGCCGGCAGCGCGTCCTTCCACGTGTTGATGACCGTCGGGTCGCACACCTCCGCGCCCGTCATGACCATCTCGAGCCGCGGGAACGTCTCGCGGTCCACCTGCCGGCCGTCCTGCGTGATGATCGTCAGCAGCGTCGAGACCGCGATGAGGTGCGTGATCTGCTCCCGCTTGAGCGCACCCCGCATGACCGGGCCCGCGTGGATGCCGCGGAACTGGAACACGTACGCGCCCAGCGACAGCGGCAGCAGCGTGTCCTCGATCGACACGTCGAAGTGGAACGGCGACAGGCTGAACACACGCGAGGCCGGCGTGAACCGCAGCACCTCGTTGTGCGCCGCGAAGTACGCCACGAGGTTCGCGACCGTGATCTCGACGCCCTTCGGCTCACCCGTCGAGCCCGACGTGAAGATGATGTACGCGGTGTCCTGCGGCGCGTGCACCACACTCTCCCACGGCTCGGACGGCCCCGCGAGCACCGCGTCGAGCTCGCCGCGGCCGACCCAGCGCACGTCGTCCACCACGGGTTCGCGGTCGTCGAGCGCGAGCACGACGCGCGCCTGCAGGCGTCCGACGAGCGCGCTCAGCCGAGCCGGCGGCGCCGCGCCGTCCAGCGGCACGTACACCGCACCGCACTTCCACAGCGCGACCGCGAGCAGCGGCACCAACGCGCTCTTCTCGGCCAGCACCGCGACCCGGTCACCCGGCCGCACGCCGAGCCCCGCGAGGTGCGCCGCGAGCGTCTGCGCACCGCGCTCGAGCTCGGCGAACGTCAGCGCGACCTTGCCGTCGCTCACCGCGGGCCGGTCCGGCCAGCGCAGCGCCGGCACGCGCACCAGGTCACCCAGCGCGGGCGCGACCGCGTCGCGGTCGGACTCGTCCACCGACCACGGCGCCAGCGCCGGCTCCGTCACCTCGCTCGTCAGCACTCCGCCTCACGCCCCTCGACCTCGTAGGAGAACCGCGCCTTGACCTTCGACGTGGCACCCATGCGCTCGTAGAACCCGATGCCCAGCTCGTTGTCCACCGGGGTCTGCCACTCCACCCACCCGCACCCCTGGGTGCGGGCGAACTCCTCCAGCCGCTCGAAGAACCGGCGGCCGATGCCCTTGCCGCGGTACGGCTCCCGCAGGAAGAGGCAGTCCATGTACGCGAACCGCCGCGCGCTCCACGTCGCGAAGTCCGTCGTGACCGTCATGAAGCCCGCGGGCTCGTCGCCGTCGGTCGCGAGCCACGCGTGCAACGCCGGCCGCGGGCCGAACAGCGCGTCGCGCCAGCGCTCGACCTGCCCGTCCTCGACGAACACCGCGCGCTCGTACACCGCGTGCTCGCGGCACAGCTCGACGAGCACGTCCAGGTCGTCCGCCGTGATCGGCACGACCCGCACCCCCGCGCTCACACCCACCCCGAGAACGTCGTGCCGACGTACGCCGCCGCGGTCTCGTCGTCCAGCCGTCCCGCGGCCAGGACGTTGGTGACCCACGCGTCACGCTCGAACGCGACGACCTCGAGCTCCCACACGCACGCGACGAGGTCCTGCTCGTCCAGCGGCGCGAGCGTCGTGCGCCCCTCGTCGTCGACGTGCACGCCCCGCACCCGGTGCTTGAGCATGTCCGCGTCGAACCACTGGCTCACGAGCAGGTAGTCGCGCTGCAGGCCCGCGTGCCAGATGAGGAACCCCCACGGGTGGTCGCCCTCCCCCGGCGGGTCCCCGAACGCCGCCGAGGCCTGCTCCCGCAGCCACTGCGCGCTCGGCGTGCGGTCGCGGTCCTGCTCGCGCGCGACCATCGCGTAGGCCTTGAGCGTGCGCCCCTGGGCCTGCACGGGCGGCAGCGCCCGGACGTGGCGCGGCGCGTAGGTGATGGGGTTGCTCATCCGGCCACCGCCTCGACCACGACCGACTCCATCTCGCGCAGCAGCTCCTCCACGCGGTGCCGCGGCACGAGCTCGGTGTCCGCCATGAGGTACAGGCCGCACGTGCCGTCCGCGTCGTCCACGCTCACGAACCACGTCGCGTCCTGGCGGTCCCACGAGCCGACGAACGAGGTGGTCGTCTGCGCCGTGAGCGCGCGGACCGCGTCGAGGGAGCCGTACGCGTCGACGTCGACCGCCCAGTCGCGGCCGATCCGCATGTCGTTGAAGAAGGACCCGAGGCCCGTGCCGCCGCCGTGGCGCTCGCGGGCCTGCGCGACCAGCCGGTCTCGCGCCTGCGGGTCGTACTGCGCGTGGCGGTACGCGCTGAGCCCGGCGGCGAACGTCCGGCGCGCGGCGGTGCGGAAGTCGTCCGCTCCCGCCAGGTCGACGACGAACAGCGCGTTCTCGGCCAGCGGCGCGACCAGTCCCCGGCTGCGCTCGTCGAGCCGGTTGCTCGCGATGAGCTCGAGGGCCACGCGGTCCTGCCCGATGAGGCGCCCGAGGACGACCACGGACGCCGTGAGCAGGACCGTGCCCGTGCTCACGCCGCACCGGCCCGCCACGACGGTCGCCGCGACCGCGAGCGCGCGCGACGAGATCCCGAGCTTCACGAACCGGTCGGGCTTGCCGTCGGCCTCGGCCGGAGGGAACGGCGCGTGCGGGATCGCCTCCAGGGTCCGGGACCAGTACGCGAGCGCGGCGTCGCCCCGGGCCGCACCCGGGCCCGCGAGCTCGTGGCGTGCCTGGTCGACGGGCTGCCACTGCGGCGGCGCCTCGGCCGAGCCGTCGAGGAGCCGCTCGACGTCGCGCTTCAGCAGGTCGGCCGCCCAGCCGTCCGCCGCGAGGTGCGACACCGCGACGACGACGTGCGTGACCTGCGTGCCCGCGTGCTCGTCGTCCCCCTGACCGGACCGCGGCCCGGCGACGACGAGGCCGAACCGGACGGGCAGCTCGTCGTCGTGCCGGAACGTGTGCTGCGCCAGCCGCGCGGCCAGCGCGTGCGCCACCTCGGGCGCGTCGGACGGGTCGGCCGACGTGACGTGGACGGTGGTCGCCCCTTCGGCTCGGACGCGTTGGACCCAGTCGTCGTCGGTCTCGTGGAACGACGAGCGCAGACCCTCGTGCCGGGCGAGGAGTGCCGCGAGCGCGGCGCACGCCTGGTCCTCGCGCGTCCCGGGCGGCGCCTCGACGACGCGCGTCAGGTTGAAGTACCAGGCGTCGTCGCCGAGCCAGCGGATGGACGCGTAGATCGACCTCTGGCCCCACGTCATGGGCGCCGTGCGTGCGGCGCGTCCCGTGAACGTGATCGTCACGGGCTTCGGGTCGAGGTCCATCGATCTCCTGCCGTCGTCCGGGCGGTGGGAATGACACGTCGACCGGTTCGAGGGTGCGCGAGACCCACCCCCGACGACCGGTCCGAGAAATACGCCGCGCAGGGGCGCGACGACATATCCCTCTGGTCACGAAAACTGCGGCGCGAACGCCAGAGCGGACGCAGTCCCTGCCCGGACCGTGCGCCGCTCCTCCCCTGATCACCGCCGTCCCCTCCGCGGCCGAGGAATGACCTCGGGGCGGGAGGGCCGGCGGTGCACTGTCGTACGAAAAATCGTTGTGTCCTGCATCTTCGCGATGCGTCGGCATGAAACGTATCGGTTCCGCAGGCCACGACGCGGACCATTCTGGACCATAAATCGATTAGGACGCAGCGTGATCGCTAATGTTCGCCCGCCACATTCTCGAACACGCGGAGGGGCGCATTTACCATCGCCCGCGCCGGGCCGTCAACGACCTTCCGGAGAATCTCATTCGGCATATCCTCGCGGAAACGTCCGAGAAACATTCACGCCCTGCTTGGACCGGATGATGAGATGGCTGGACCGGCGTCTCCCGGGGACACCGGACGGCGCCCGGGCCGGCCCAGGGCCGGGTCAGCGCGCGTACGCGCGCGCCTGCAGCTCCCAGAGCTGCGCGTACCGGCCACCCGAGGCGAGCAGCTCCGCGTGCGACCCGTGCTCGACCACCCGACCCTCGTCGAGGACCACGATGCGGTCGGCGAGCTGGACCGTCGACAGGCGGTGGGTGACGAACACCGTGACACCGCCGACCGTGGCCGCGACCTCCTTCGCCGTCGCCTGGTAGGCGTCCACCAGGCGCTGCTCGGCGAGCGCGTCGAGCGCCGAGCCCGGCTCGTCGAGCACCAGCAGGAGCGGGTCGGGCCGCATGAGCGTGCGCGCGAGACCGATCGTCTGCCACTGGCCGCCGGACAGGTCCCGCCCGTCGGCGTACCCGTTCCCGAGGACGCCGTCGAGCCCGATCTGCGACGCCAGGCCACCGGCACGCGCGCGCTCCAGCGCCGAGCCGACGGCACCGTCGTCGAAGCCCGTCGGCAGGTGACCGAGCCCGACGCTCTCCCGCAGCGCGAGCTCGACCCGCGCGAAGTCCTGGTAGAGCGCCGCGGTCCGCTCGCGCCACGCGGTCGGCGCGACCGTCGCGAGGTCCGTGCCACCGACGACGACCCGGCCGTGAGTCGGGGCATAGAGGCCGGTCAGCACCTTGAGCAGCGTGCTCTTGCCGGCGCCGTTCTCCCCGACGACCGCGACGGACGTGCCGCCCGGCAGGTCGAGGTCGATCCCGTGCAGCGTGTCGGCCGCGGCGCCCGGGTAGCGGAACGTCAGTCCCTCGAGGCGCAGGCCGCCGCCCGCCGAGCCGGCCGAGCCCGCCGACGACAGGCCACCCACCGGGACGAGGTCCGCGAGCTGCTCGGCCGCGAACGCCGAGAACCGTCGCAGGCCCGCCGCGGCGCGGTGCACGGTGCCGAGCAGCTCGACGCCCGTGGCCATCTGCGTCGCGAGCTGGGTGGCGAGCACGACCGTGAGGACCACGTCACCCGCGCTCGCCCGGCCCTGCCGCACGAGCTCGAACGCCCAGAGGACGGCGCCGACGTACGCGAGGCCGAACGTGAACTGACCGACGCCGCGCTGGAGCGCGTACCTGCGGTCCGCGCGCGCCATCGCCGACTGGTAGACCCCGAGCAGGTCCTGCTGACGCCCGAGCAGGTAGTCGCCGCCGCCCGAGAGCCGGATCTCCTTCTGCGACGCGGGGCTCGTCGCGAGCCGCCGCAGGTGGCGGACCGCGCGCGTGGTCGTCGACTGCGCCTCGCGCGTCACCTGGAACGTCGCCTCGGCTCGCTTGCCCGCGACCACGGGCACCACCGCCGCGACGATGAGGAGCAGGAACCAGGGCGAGAGCGTGACGAGCACGGCCGCGGTGAGGACCACGCCCACGGCCGTCGCCCCGAGCTGGAGGCCGGACTGGATGGTCTCGCGCATCTGCAGCACGTCCTGCCGCAGCAGGTCGACGCGGTCGGCGTGCGCCGGGTCGTCGCTGCGGTCCAGGTACGTCGAGCCGTTCACGAGCCGCACGAGGTCGCGGTTGAGCTGCTCCTCGGTGAGCTCCGCGAGCTCGAAGTAGTAGAGGTGCGCGAAGTGCGCGAGCATCAGCTCGCCCGCGAGCGCGACCGCGAGCGCCACGCCCCACACGGCCGCCGTGCTCGGGTCGCCGTCGTTGACGCCGTCCACCACGCGCCCCGCGCCGAGACCCACGACCGGGGTCGCGATCGCGCCGAGGAGCAGGAGCGTCGCGCCGATGACGAACCGGCGTCGGTCGATCGTCCACGCGATCGCGAACAGGCGGCGCAGGCAGAACAGGACGTCCCTCACAGTGCAGCCCCCTTGAGCTCCGCGGCCGGCGCCTGCGCGTCCGCGGCGTCCTTGTGGTCGAAGCGGCGCGCCTGGACGTCGAACATCTGCGCGTACACGCCACCGGCGGCGACGAGCTCGTCGTGCGTGCCGACCTCGGTGATCCGCCCACCGTCGAGCACCACGATGCGGTCGGCGTTGCGGACCGTGGAGAACCGGTGCGAGATCACCAGGCTCGTCACGCCGCGCGTGAGCTCCAGGAACGTGTCGTAGAACTCCGCCTCGCCCCGCGCGTCGAGCTGCGAGGTCGGCTCGTCGAGCACCAGGACCGACGCCCCGTGCCGGACCGCGAACAGCGCCCGGGCCAGCGCGATGCGCTGCCACTGCCCGCCCGAGAGCTCGCGACCACCCTCGACCGACCGCGTCAGCGGCGACTCCAGTCCCAGCGGCAGGCCGGCGAGCAGGTCGCCGAGGCCGACGCGCGTGAGCGCCGAGACGATGCCGTCGTCGTCGTCGCGGTGCGCGATCGCCCCCATGGCGACGTTGTCGCGCAGCGTGAGCTCGTAGCGCAGGAAGTCCTGGAACGTCACCGCGAAGTTCCGCTGCCACGCCGTCTGGTCGTAGGTGCGCAGGTCGACGCCGTCGACCGTCACGACGCCCGAGTCCGGCGGGTAGATGCCCGCGAGCACCTTGACCAGCGTCGACTTGCCCGCGCCGTTCACGCCGATCAGGGCGGTCGAGGTCCCGACGGGCAGCTCGAGGTCGAGCCCGTCGAGGACCGGCAGGTCCGGGCGGTACCCGAAGCCCACGCCGGAGAACGTGATGGTGCGCGTGGGGGCCGGGGCGTCCGTGCGGGCGGCGACCGGGCCGGCCTGCTCCCGGATCGAGGCCTCGAGCTGCTGCATCGCGGTGTACGCGGCGCGCCCGTAGACGAGCTTGATGTCCGACTCGGGGAACATGACGCCGAACCGGGCGCACAGCACGACCGCCTGGACCGCCACGCTGACCGCGACGAGCCGCGCACCGTCGTCGCCCGCGACGTCGGACACGAGCAGGAGCGCGACCGCCGAGCCGACGAGGGCCGCGACCGCGTGCCCCACGAACGGGCGCCCGTAGACCCGGCGCCGCCAGGTCCACAGCGGCCCGAGCCAGCCTCGGGTCTCGGCCGAGAAGCGGTCCTCCAGCCAGCCGAGCAGGCCGAGCGTGCGGATCTCCTTGGCGGCCCGCGTGCTCGTCGCGAGCTCGCGCACGTACTGCACCCGGCGGCGGGCCGGCTGGAACGAGCCCCACAGCTCGCCCCACCGGTGGAACGCCTCGGCCTGACCCTGCCGTGCGACGACCGCCGCGACCGCCCCCGCGAGCGCGGCCCACGGGCCGGCCGCCCACCCGAGCAGCACGACCGCGCCGGTGAGCTGCACGTAGCGCGCCGTCAGCGCGAGCCCGCCCTCGAGCGCCGAGCCGGGCGTCCACACCCACTGCTCGAACGCCTCGTCGACCTGCGTGAGCCGGTCCGCGACGTCGGGCCGCTCGAGCCCGGCGAGCGTCGCCTCGTCGAGCGTGAAGCGCGTGAGCCGGGCGATGCACGCCGCGTCGACGCGGCGCGCGATCTCCCGGGACAGGACCAGCTGGACGGGGGCGAGCAGCTGCTGCAGCAGGAACGCCCCGATGGCGACCCACAGCGCGGGCGGCAGGCCGCCCGAGACGACGTCGGGCAGCGCGAGGGCCGTCGACACCAGGAAGACGACCGGCGCGACGCCCGCGAGGACGTGGACGCCGATCGTGAGCGCGAGGAGCGGCGCTCCGGCGTACGGCGCGAGCTCGCGCATCTGCCGCGCGGCCGCCTGCCGCCGGTGGACGCGCTCCCACACCGGATGCGCCGATTGCACCTCTTTGCCCCCCGTCATGCCGCGCATCCTGGCACCCGGGACCTTGGTCCCGTCAAGCGCGACCGGCGCGTCGTCTCGCCTGACGGGCACGGGCGTGTGCGTCCACGCAGGCCAGACCGCCACAGCGGACCGCCCAGCGGCTCGCGCAGCGGCTTGTCCAGGGGCTCGCGCAGCGGACCGGACGGCGACCCGCTCGTAGACTCGCCGCGTGCCACCCCGCTCCCCGCTCCCGGCACGCCACGGCCTCGACGCCGCCCGCCTGCGCACGCCCGACCGGGTCGGCACCACGCCCGCGCCGTGGCCGACCATGGGCGCGTGGCTGCGTCACCGGCTGCCCGAGCACGTGGACGTCGCGGGGATGCTGACCGAGGGCCGGTTCGTCGACGAGACCGGCCGCGCGCTGCACGACGACGACGCCTTCGTCCCCGCGCGGTACGTGTGGTTCCACCGCGACCTGCGCGACGAGCCGCCCGTGCCGGGCGTGGTGCACGTCGTGCACCGGGACGACCGGCTCGTCGTCGTCGACAAGCCGCCGTTCCTGTCCACGATCCCGCGCGGCCGGCACGTGACGCAGAGCGTCGTCGTGCGGATGCGCGCGGCCCTGGGCCTGCCCGAGCTGTCCCCGCTGCACCGGCTCGACCGCGTGACCTCGGGCCTGCTCCTGCTGGCGACCGAGCAGCGCTGGCGCGGGCCGTACCAGAGCGCGTTCGAGCGCCGCCGGGTGGACAAGACGTACCTCGCGCTCGCGCCGCTGCGCCCGGACCTCGAGCTCCCGCTCGTCGTGCGCGACCACATCCGCAAGGACCGCGGCACCGCGCAGGCCCAGGTCGTCCCGGGGGCGCCCGTCAACGCCGAGACCCTCGTCGAGCTGGACCACGAGGTCGACGGGCCGGACGGCACCCGGCTGGGCGTGTACCGCCTCACGCCGCGCACGGGCCGCACCCACCAGCTGCGGCTGCACCTGTCCGGTCTGGGCATCCCGATCGTCGGCGACCCGCTCTACCCGGTCGAGCGCGACGTCGCGGTCGACGACTTCCGCACGCCCCTGCAGCTGCTGGCCGCCGCGGTCGCGTTCACCGACCCCGTCGACGGCGCCCCCCGGCGGTTCCGCAGCGTCCGCGCCCTGCCACTCGTCGCACAGACGCCCGAGGGGGGTGGGACGGGCTTGCAGGGCTAATCGTTTCTCCCGGATCCGCACCTTGGGAAGCGCGTGCCACAGTCGCGCCAAGGCGTCGTGTGAGCGATAACACGGCGCGCGGCTCGAGCTTCGCTTCCGGGAGCGTGCACCATGAGCGACACCGTCGTCGTGTCCACCCACCATGCCCAGCCGGCCCACCGTCGCCCACGGCGACGACGCTGGACCACCGTCCTCGCGCTGGCGGGCCTCGCGCTCCCCGCGCTCGTCGCGGTCGTCGCGGCACCCGCCGCCACCGCCGCGACCATCGACACCACCGCGTCGTACGTGCTGCTCAACCGCCAGTCCGGCAAGGCGCTCGACGTGTACAACCTCGCGACCAACGACGGCGCGCGGATCACCCAGTGGTCCCGCAACGACGGCGCGCAGCAGCAGTGGCAGTTCGTCGACTCGGGCGGCGGCTACTACAAGCTCAAGTCGCGCCTGTCGGGCAAGGTCCTCGACATCTCGGGCCGGTCCACCGCCGACGGCGCCGCCGTGATCCAGTGGTCCGACACGGGCGGCACCAACCAGCAGTTCAGCGTCCAGGACGTCGACGGCTACATCCAGCTGATCGCCCGGCACAGCGGCAAGGCCGTCGAGGTGCAGAACGCGTCCACCGCCGACGGCGCGAACGTGGTGCAGTACGCGGACTGGAACGGCGCGAACCAGCAGTGGCAGCTCGTGCGGCTGGGGGGCGGCAGCACCACGCCACCGCCGCAGACCGGCACGTTCACCAACCCCGTGGTCTGGCAGGACTTCGCGGACGGCGACATCATCCGCGTCGGTGACGCCTACTACTACTCGGCGTCGACCATGCACTACTCCCCCGGCGCACCGATCCTGCGCTCGTACGACCTGGTGAACTGGGAGTACGCCGGGCACTCGGTGCCGCGTCTCGACTTCGACGACAGCGGGTACGACCTGTCCGGGGGGCGCAAGTACGTCAAGGGCATCTGGGCGTCGACGCTCGGCTACCGCAAGAGCAACAGCACCTACTACTGGCTGGGCTGCACCGAGTTCAACCGCACCTACGTGTACACGGCCTCGGCGGTCGACGGCACGTGGTCGAAGAAGGCCCGGATCAACAACTGCTACTACGACGCGGGCCTGCTGGTCGACGACGACGACACGATGTACGTGGCGTACGGCAACGGCACGATCAGCGTCGCGCAGCTCAACGCCGACGGCACCGGGCAGGTGCGCGCGCAGCAGGTGTTCCAGACGCCGTCGAACGTCGGCACCCTGGAGGGCGCGCGCTTCTACAAGCGCAACGGGTACTACTACATCTGGCTGACGCGCCCCGCGAACGGCCAGTACGTGCTGCGCTCGCGCTCGCCGTTCGGCCCGTACGAGATGCGTCAGGTGCTGCTCGACCTGCCGGGCCCGATCTCCGGTGGCGGGGTCCCGCACCAGGGTGGCCTGGTCCAGACGCAGGCCGGCGACTGGTGGTACATGGCCTTCACCGACGCGTACCCGGGCGGCCGCATGCCCACCCTCGCGCCGATCACGTGGACCGCCGACGGCTGGCCCACCCTGCAGACCGTCAACGGCCGCTGGGGCACCACGTACAACCGCCCGAACATCACGACGAGCAAGACGGTCGCCCCGATGACCGGCCGCGACACCTTCGTCGGACCGACCCTGGGCCACCGGTGGGAGTGGAACCACAACCCCGACACCAGCCGGTTCAGCGTCGGCAACGGGCTGCGCCTGCAGACGGCCACCGTCACGGGCGACCTGTACAGCGCGCGCAACACCCTCACCCACCGCATCCAAGGGCCGACGTCGACCGCGACGATCGAGCTCGACTACTCCGCGATGGCGAACGGCGACCGCGCGGGGCTGGCGATGCTGCGGCAGTCGTCGGCGTGGATCGGGGTGGTCCGCGCGAACGGCGGCACCCGCGTGGTGATGACCGACGGCCTCACCATGAACAGCTCGTGGCAGACCACCGGGACCGGGGTCGAGCGCGCGTCGGCGAACGTCTCGGGCGGGCGGATCTGGCTGCGCGCCACCGCCGACATCCGCCCGGGCTCCGGCCGGACCGCCACGTTCTCCTACAGCACCGACGGCACCACGTTCGTGCCGCTCGGACCCGCGTTCGTCCTGAACAACCAGTGGGAGTTCTTCATGGGCTACCGGTTCGGGATCTTCAACTACGCCACGCAGGCGCTCGGCGGCGCCGTGACGGTCCGCAGCTTCGACCTCACCACGCCCTGAACCTCCCGCACGTCGTCGGCAACCGTCGACCGTGCGACCAGCGCACGGTCCCGACAGAGAGTGAGTCACGCATGCGCACGACAAGCCCACGGCAGCACGGCTGGCGGCGACGAGCGGTCGCGCTCGCCGCCACCACCGGACTGGCCCTCACGACGATGGTCGCGCTCGCCAACCCCGCCCAGGCGGCCTCGACGCTCGGCGCGTCCGCCGCGGAGAAGGGCCGGTACTTCGGCACGGCCATCGCCGCGGGCCGGCTGAGCGACTCGACGTACTCGTCGATCGCCAACCGCGAGTTCAACATGATCACCGCCGAGAACGAGATGAAGTGGGACGCGACGGAGCCGTCGCAGAACAACTTCAACTTCAGCCGCGGCGACCAGATCGCCAACTGGGCACGCTCCAACGGCAAGCAGGTGCGCGGTCACGCGCTGCTGTGGCACGCGCAGATGCCCGGCTGGGCGCAGAACCTGTCCGGCAGCGCGCTGCGCAGCGCCGCGATCAACCACGTCACGCGCGTCGCGTCGTACTACCGCGGCAAGATCCACTCGTGGGACGTCGTCAACGAGGCGTTCGCCGACGACGGGCGCGGCAGCCGCCGTGACTCGAGCCTGCAGCGCACCGGCAACGACTGGATCGAGGCCGCGTTCCGCGCCGCCCGCGCCGCGGACCCGGGCGCCAAGCTCTGCTACAACGACTACAACACCGACGGCATCAACGCGAAGTCCACGGGCGTCTACAACATGGTCCGTGACTTCAAGGCCCGCGGCGTGCCGATCGACTGCGTCGGGTTCCAGTCGCACCTCGGGACGAGCCTGCCGGGTGACTACCAGGCCAACCTGCAGCGGTTCGCCGACCTGGGCGTCGACGTGCAGATCACCGAGCTCGACATCCAGCAGGGCGGCAACCAGGCGAACATGTACGCCCAGGTGACGAACGCGTGCCTCGCGATCGCGCGCTGCAACGGCATCACCGTGTGGGGTGTGCGGGACTCCGACTCGTGGCGCACGGGCGCCAACCCGCTGCTGTTCGACGCGTCGGGCAACAAGAAGGCCGCGTACACCTCGGTCCTCAACGCGCTCAACGCGGGCGGCGGCAACCCCGGCAACCCCGGTAACCCGGGCGACTCGTCCATCGACACGAACGCCTGGTACGTGCTGCTGAACCGCAACAGCGGCAAGGCGCTCGACGTGTACAACCTCGCCACCAACGACGGTGCGCGCATCACGCAGTGGTCGCGCAACAACGGCAACCAGCAGCAGTGGCAGTTCGTCGCCACCGGTGACGGCTACTACGAGATCCGCTCGCGCCTGTCGGGCAAGAACCTCGACGTGTACGCGAAGTCCACGGCCGACGGCGCGGCGATCGTCCAGTGGACCGACAACAACGGCGCCAACCAGCAGTGGCGGGCGACCGTCTCCAACGGTTACGCGACGCTGATCAGCCGCAACAGCGGCAAGGCGCTCGAGGTGCAGGGCGCCTCGACGGCCGACGGCGCGAACATCGTCCAGTACTCCAGCTGGGGCGGCGCCAACCAGCAGTGGCAGCTGGTCCGCGTCGGCTGACCGACGCACTCCCCCGGGGTCGGTCCGGTCCGCGTGACCGGGCCGACCCCGGCCCGTCCGACGCAATTGCCGTGCGCCCCGCGGCCGGCGGGGTGTGGGATCGAGGCATGCCGATCACCTCGTCGACGCCCGCACCGGACCGGCTCGCGCACGTCGTCGCGACCCTGCGCGCGTGGCAGGACGAGGCCGTGCCCCTGCAGCTGCACCCCGGTGACCTGGGCTGGTTCTGGCGGTTCGGCACGGACGCCGTGGCCGCAGCCGTCCGGACGTGGAGCCGGGACGACGAGCTCGTCGCGATCGGCTTCCTCGACGGCCCCGACGCGCTGCGCCTGACGCTCACGCCCGGGGCGTGGCGTTCCGACGAGGTCGCGCGCCAGGTCGTCGCGGACGTCGTCGACCCTCGTCGCGGTGTCCTGCCCGAGGGTGCGGTCGTCGTCGAGTCGCCGAACGCGAGCCGCGTGCACGAGCTGCTCGGTGAGCGCGGCTGGCCCGCGGGCGAGTCCTGGACACCGCTGCGCCGCGACCTGCGCGCACCGGTGCCGGAGCCGGACCTGCACGTCGAGGAGGTCTCCGCCGAGACGTGCGCCGACTTCACCGCCGTCCACCGCTCGGCGTGGGGGAACGAGCGGTTCACCGACGAGGTGTGGCGGACCATGGCGGCCGGGGTGCCGTCCGCCGAGGCGCGCTGCCTGCTCGGCCGTGACGCCTCGGGCGTGCCCGTCGCGGGCGTCACCGTGTGGTCGGCCGGCCCGGGCCGGCCGGGTCTGCTGGAGCCGATGGGCGTGCACGCCGAGCACCGCGGGCGCGGGTACGGCCGGGCGATCTGCCTCGCGGCCGCGTCGACGCTCCGCGCCCTCGGCGCGTCGTCGGCGCAGGTGTGCACCCCCACCTCGCTCACCTCCGCGGTCGCCACGTACCGCTCCGCCGGGTACGAGCCCGGACCCGTCCGGCTGGACCGCACCCGCCCCACGTGACGGGCTCCGCCGGATAGCGTCCGACGAGTGACGACCCACCCGCTCGACGCCGCCGATGCACGAACGCCCCCCGCGGACGAGGTGACCGTCGCGGCCGTCCTGCTCGACATGGACGGCACGCTCGTGGACTCCACCGCGGTCGTCGAGCCGTCTGGGGCGAGTTCGCCGCCGCGCACGGCGTCGACCTCGACGCGGTGCTGAGCGTCTCCCACGGGCGCCGCACGATCGACACGGTCGCCGACTTCCTGCCGGACCCGCACCAGGCACGCGTCGTCGCAGCGGAGATCGAGGCCGCCGAGCTCGTCCGCCTCGACGGGCTCACCGCGATCCCCGGTGCGCGGGACCTGCTCGCCTCGCTGCCCGACGCGCGCGTCGCCGTGGTGACGTCGGCCGAGCGGGAGCTCGCGGTGCGCCGGCTGACGGCGGTCGGCCTGCCGTGCCCCACCGTTCTCGTCGCCGCGGAGGACGTCGCAGCCGGCAAGCCCGCTCCTGACGGGTTCCTGCGTGCGGCATCCGCGCTCGGGGTGCCCGCCGACGACTGCGCGGTCTTCGAGGACGCGGAGGCGGGCCTGCGGGCCGCGAGGGCCGCCGGGGCGTTCACCGTGGTCGTCGGCGGCCACGAGTCGCCCACCACCAGGGGACTGCGGCGAGTCGACGACTTCCGCCAGGTCAGAGCCCGCGTCGAGGGTGACCGCGTGGTGCTCGCACTCCCCTGAGCTCCGGGTGACGTCCGCGCGCGGGCCGGGTGAAGCTCGTCGTCCCCGCGTATCAGCCGCGGCGTCGACGTGTCCTCGTCCGACGTTGCCGCCGCGACGAGTGGCGACAGTCCGACGAGGGATGCAAGGGGGTGCAAGGAGATGACGATCGACATCATGGAGGTCGAGGAGATCACCGCGACGCGGATCCACCTCGACCCGGAGGCCGGCGGCGCCTGATCCCGCCCGCGAGCCGGCCCGGTCACGACGACCGGGCCGGCTCGTCTCGTCCGCCCGCCCATCCGCCTCCCGAGGGACCGACCATGCTGCCCCGTCTCAAGTCGCTCAACTGCCTCGCCGGCGACGGCGAGCTGATCGTCAGCCTCGACCCGAGGGTCCGCACGCGAGTCGCGGACCCCGACGGGCAGGTGCTCGCGCTGCTCACGCTGCTGCGTGACGGCACCCGGGACGTGCCCGCGCTGGCCGCCGCGCTGCGCGAGCGCCACCCCGCCGTCACGCCGGCCGACGTCGCGGCGGCCGTCGCCCAGCTCGACCGGCTCGGCTGGCTCGAGGACGCGGCCGCGCCGCAGACGTCCGACGCGCACGACCGCGAGCGCTACTTCAGCAACCTCGCGTTCTTCGACGCGTTCACCACCCTGTCCGTGCCGCGCGAGCGGCCGCAGTCGCTGCTGCGGGACGCGCACGTGCTGGTGCTCGGCGCGGGCGGGCTGGGCTCGTCGGTGCTGATGAACCTCGCGGGGCTCGGTGTCGGCGCGGTGACCGTGGTCGACCAGGACCGCGTGGAGCTGCGGAACTTCGCGCGGCAGTTCACGTACACCGAGGCGGAGGTCGGGCAGCCGAAGGCCGAGCGGGTCGCCGCGTGGCTGCGGGCGTTCGACCCGACGCTGCGCGTGGAGGCGTTCCGACGACGCGTCGAGTCGCCCGACGACGTCACGGCGCTGCTGCGCGGCTCGGCCCTGTCCGACCTGCCGTCGCTCGTGGTCTCCGCGATCGACGAGCCCGACGAGGTGGACCGCTGGGTCAACGAGGCGTGCGTGGCTGCCGGCGTGCCGTTCATCCGCGGCGGCCTGGCGTACACGCAGGGGCTGTACTGGTCGGTCGACCCGGGCCGCTCGGCGTGCCGCGAGTGCCTGGAGCGGCACCGCGCGCGACTCGCCGAGGGCGTCGACCGGGAGGTCGTCGAGCGGCCGCGCGTGCTCGAGCAGGACCGCGCGAACCGGGCGATCGGGCCGGTGACGAGCGTGCTCGGCGGGCTGGTGTCGTTCGAGGCGATGCGGTTCCTCACCGGGCTGACCGCGCCCGTGTCGCTCGGCCGCTACCAGCTCGTCGACTTCGCGGGCGACGGCCGCACGACGAGCGATGCGTGGCCCGCCGACCCCGACTGCCCGGTCTGCGCGACGGCCCCCGCCCGGGCGGCCGCGCGCGCCGCCGTCGCCTGATGACCGCGGTCTCGCCCGCACCGGTCACGGACCCGCAGCTCGGGCCGACGTCCGTGCTGCGGCTGCACCCGCTGACCCGCACCGCCCAGGGCGACCGTGTGGTCGTCGGGCGTGCCGACACGGGGCGGTTCGTCGCGATCCCCGCCGTCGGCGCCCGCGCCCTGGACCTGCTGGCGGCGGGGCGCACCGTCGCCGACGTCTCGCGCGCCGTCACGCCGCCGGACGCCGACGAGCCCGTGGACGTCCTCGCGTTCGCGGCCGGCCTCGTGCGGCTCGGGTTCGTCGCGGCCGTGGACGACGAGCGCGCGGTCGCGGCCGACGACGACGCACCGGCCGGGCGCGGGCTCGTCGTCGCCCCGCGCGCCCGGGCCCGGTGGCTGTTCTCCCGGTGGGGCGCGGCGCTCGCGGGGCTCGGTGCGGTCGTCGTCGTCGGCCTGCTCGTCGTCGTCCCGGACGTGCGTCCTGATGCGCTCGACGTGTTCTTCCTCGGCACGCCCGCGCGCAGCCTCGCCGCGCTCACGCTCATCACCTACGTGCTCGCCGGGCTGCACGAGCTCGCGCACGTCATGGCCGCCGCCGCGCTCGGCGTCCCCGCGCGGCTGCGCATCACGCGCCGCCTGTACTTCCTGACGTTCGAGACGAACCTCACCGGGCTGTGGGCGCTGCCGCCGCGGCGACGCGTCGGGCCGCTGCTCGCGGGCATGGCGTTCGACACCGTCGTCCTGGCCGTGGTGCTCACGCTGCGCGCCGCCGGCCTCGGCCCGGACGCCCTGCTCGCCGCGCTCGCGCTCGTCGAGGTGTCCGCGATCGTCGTGCAGTTCTTCGTGTTCCTGCGCAGCGACGTGTACGCGGTGATGACAGCGCTGCTCGGCTGCACCCACCTGCAGCGCACCACGCGTCTGCTCCTGCGGCGCACCGCCCGGCGCCTGACGCCCGACGAGCGCGCGACGCTCGCCGCCACCTCCCCGCAGGACCTCGCGGTCGCGCGCTGGTACCGGTTCGTGCACCTGGGCGGGATGCTCCTCGCGGCATGGTTCCTCGTCGTGCTGTTCCTGCCGTCGACGTGGCACCTGCTGGTGTGGATGCGCGACTCGCTCGTCACCGCGGGCCCCACCACGTGGGCGTTCTACGAGGCGCTCGTCCTCGGGATCCTGCTGCTGTCCCCCCGCCTGCTGACGGCGGTCGTGGCGCTGCGGGACCTGGCCGAGCGCCGACGGCGCGCCTGACGCGCGGATCGGCGGCCCACCGCGTCAGTGGGGCGGTCGCAGGTCCGCGAACGCCGTGCCCGCGACGCAGCCCAGCTCGCCCGGCTGCAGGTAGACCCCCGGCACGTGCACGTCCCGCACCACGCCGTCCGGGCCGCGCGCCACGAGCACGCACTCGTCCCCGTCGCCCGTCGCGACCGCGACCGACCCGTCCTGGACCGCCGCCGTGACCTCGGCCAGCGGCGTCACGCCGTTGGCGTGCGGCTCGAGCCGGGCGGTGACGTCCGCGACCACGCGGTCCGGTGCGGGGGGCTCGGCCGGCATCTCCTCGAGCACCGACCACACGGCGTCGTGCGCGTTGACGGCGACGCGCGGCAGCCGCGCGGGCGGGACGGGCACCGCGACGAGCCCGCCGTCGGGGCAGTCCACCCCGCGGGTGTCGAGCACACCGCGGCGGTGGAACGTCACCTCGAAGCAGTACGGCCCGGGGTCCTGCTCGTGCCGGGTCTGCTGCCAGTCCTGCTCCACGACGACCTCGGGGACCGTGATCCCGAGCGTGACCGACCCGATCGGCGAGCCGTACCCGCCCGCCGACTCCTCGTGCTCGACCCCCACCATCACGACGCCGGTCCCGCGCGCCGCCTCCACGACGTCCGCGGCGATCTCCGCGATCTCGTCGCCCTCGGTCCCGGACCGGTCGAGCAGCGTCTCGAGCGTGGACCGCGCGGCGTCGCGCCCCCGGGACTCGTCGTCGGCGCACCCGCCCGCCGCGGCCGCCACGAGCGCGACGGCGAGCACGACGACGGTGCGGCAGACGGTCGGGGGCACGCGTCAGGGTAGCGCCGGCGCGGGGCGATCCGTGGCGGTTCCTGCCGGTCCGCACCCGCGCCCGTGCGATCGCGGGCCCCTCCTCACCAGGGGATCGGGCCCGAGTCGCTGAAGAACCCGCCCGTCGGGCCGTCGTCGGGCAGGGTCGCGAGCTGGATCGCGACCTGCGCGCCCTGCTGCGGCGTGCGTGTCCCGCGGAACCCGTTGAGGTCGGTCGCCACGAAGCCCGGGCAGGCCGCGTTCATGAGGATGTTCGTGCCCGCGAGCTCCTTGGCGTACTGGACGACGACCGCGTTGAGGAACGTCTTCGACACGGAGTAGGCGGCGGAGATCGGGCCGGTGTCGGCGCCCGGGGTCGTCTGCAACGTCAGCGACCCCACGCTGCTCGACATCTGCACGACGCGCGGCGAGGGCGAGCGGCGCAGCAGCGGCAGCATCGCGTTGGTGACCCGGACGACGCCGATGACGTTGGTCTCGACCGCCGTCCGGATCGTCTCCGGCGCGACCATGGTCGGCGTCTGCGGCACCCCACCGACGATCCCGGCGTTGTTGACCAGCACGTCGAGGCGGCCCTCCTGGTCCTCGAGCAGCGCGGCGGCGGCCGCGACGCTCTCGTCGTCGGTGACGTCGAGCGGGACGCCGAACGCGTCGACCCCCGCCGCGCGGAGCCGCGCGACGGCCTCGTCGCGGCGCTGCGCGTCGCGCGCACCGACCCCGACCCGCCACCCGAGCGCGCCGAGGCCCGCCGCGATCTCGTACCCGATGCCCTTGTTCGCGCCCGTGACCAGCGCCGTCGTCTTCTGTGTCATGCCCTCGATCCTGCGGGCCCGCCGGGCGGGGGGTCCAATACCGACTCGGTGCGACCGATACCCGGCAGGTATCGATCGGGCGCGGCGTGGTTAGGCTCGGAGGATGGAGACGCGGGAGCTGCGGTACTTCGTCGCCGTCGCCGAGGAGCTGCACTTCGGCCGAGCGGCCACGCGGCTCGGCATCGCCCAACCCCCGCTGTCCCGCGCGATCAGCCGGCTCGAGCGACGCCTCGGAGTCGAGCTGTTCGAGCGGACCAGCCGCGCGGTCGCGATCACGCAGGCCGGCGAGACGCTCCTGCGCGAGGCACGTGCCGTGCTCGACGCGGTCGAGGCGGCCGAGCGGCGCACCCGGCGCGCCGCCCGCGCGACTCCCGGACAGGCCGCCGTGGTGCTCGCCACCAAGGCCGGCGCGTCCACCGAGCTGCTCGCCAAGCTGCTCGACGCGTACGCCGCGGAGCCCGACTCCGTCCCCGTCGAGGTGCTGCTCAGCGGCATCGGCGAGCAGTCCCGCGTGCTGCGAGACGGCCGCGCCGACGTCGCGCTCCTGCACCTGCCGTTCGACGACGTCGCCGGCTTCGACACCGAGGAGCTGCACACCGAGGGGCAGGTCGCGCTGCTGCCCGCCGGGCACCCGCTCGCCGCACGGCCGCACGTCGTCGTCGCCGACGTCACCGACCTGCCCGGCCTCCCCCTGCCACGCTGGCCCGAGCCCGACGGCACCTACCTCGCCGGTCCCGGGCCGCAGGCGCACGACCAGGCCCAGCTGCTCCAGCTCATCGGCCTCGGGCGCGCGTGCGCGATCGTGCCCGAGTCCGGCCGGGTCATCGTGACCGAGGGCGTCGTCGCCGTCCCCGTCCTCGACGCCCCCCGGGTCACGACGGTCATCGCGTGGCCCCCGCACAGCCGGTCCCAGGCAGTCGCCGGGCTCGTCCGGACGGCGACGAGCCTCTAGCCCGGCCGACGACTCGGGCTGGTCGCTGGACGCCGGACGGGTCTGGACCGGGCCGCGACCCGTCCCTACAGTGAACGTCGCGCCGGTTCGTCCGAATCGACCGCGCACTCCCGGGGGCGACGGCGGGGGGCCCACGCCCGGTGAGACGCCCGACCCCGCCGCAGGGGTGCACCGATGCGATCCAGCCTGACGACCTCCCTCGCCACCGCCGTCGTGCTCACGATGCTCGCCGCCGCCCCGGCGTCCGCGCACGGGCCCGGGCCGCACGGACCGGGCCACCCCGGTGGCGTGCACCGCCCGACGACGTACCTGCTGGACCCCGCCGGACCCGCGGCCGACGACGTGTACCCCGAGGGCATCGCCACGCACGGCGACGACTTCTACGTCAGCAGCACCACCGACGGCACGATCTACCGCGGCGACCTCGACGGGCCGACCGCCACACCTTTCCTGCCCGGCGGCGAGGACGGCCGGACCATGGCCGTCGGCCTCAAGGTCGACCGCACCACCCTGCTCGTCGCCGGCGGGTTCACCGGCCGTGTGTGGGCGTACGACCTGCGGACCGGTGACCTGACCGGGTCCTGGGAGGTCGAGCAGGACGGGTCGCCCACGTTCGTCAACGACCTCGCCGTCGGCCCGCACGGCGACGTCTACGTCACGGACTCGATGCGGCCCGTGCTCTACCGGATCGACGGGCGCGAGCGCCGCACCACCGGCACCGAGCCGCTGACGCCCGTCGTCTCGTTCGAGGGCACCGCTTTCACCTACGACCAGGAGATCAACGCCAACGGCATCGTCGTCTCACGCGACGGCCGGTACGCGATCGTCGCCAAGACGCCCACGTCCGAGCTGTTCCGGGTCGGGCTGACCGACGGGAGCGTCGAGAGCGTCGACCTCGGCGACGACGCCGTCGCCGGCGACGGCCTGCTGCTCGACGGACGCCGGCTGTACGCCGTCGAGTGGACCACCGGCGCACCCGGCATCGCGACCGTGCGCCTCGACCGGGACCTCGGCTCCGGCACCGTCGTGTCCCGCACCCTCGACGCGTCGTTCGACGACCCGACGACCGCCGCGCGCGCCGGGCACAGCCTGCTCGTCGTGAACAGCCAGTTCGCGACCCGCTCCGCGGGCGGGACCCCCGAGCCGTTCACCGTCACCCGGATCCCCGCGCCCTGAGCCCGGGCCCGCTCGGCCCCGCGGCGACTACCGGCCGGCGTTCTGCAGCGTCCCCGTGACGTCGACCCCGTCCAGCACCACGCACGCCACGTCGCGGTCGCCCGCGTACCAGCCACCCTTCTGCGGGTAGACGTAGAAGACCTGCAGCTGCGAGTCGTCGTACCCCACCCCCACGAACCGCTCGAACCGCTGGAGGCAGAACGACTCCGCATCCTGCTCGACCTCGTCCACGCCCGGGTAGGACCCCGCCGGGATCTGCTTCGTCGCGTACACCTCACCGTTGTGCGGCACCGTGCACTCCACACGCGGCAGGGTCGGCGCGTCGCTGCCGTCGAGGTTCGCCGCCGCGCCGGAGCTCACCTGCACGCAGTCGCCCACCATGTACGCCGACGTCGGTTCCTTCGCGTTCTGCATCGACACCACGACGAGCGCGCCGAGCACCCACGCCAGCGAGATCGCCAGCGACGCGATCGCCAGGCCGCGGCCCTTGGTCCGGCCGTCGCGCGTGCGCGTCAGCGCCGCGATCCCGAGGATCAGGGCGAGCAGCGTCCCGCCGATGATGCTGAGCACGAAGGCCGCGATCGCGAGCCGGTCGTACTTGCGCGGACCCTGCTCCATCGCTGCTCCGTACCCGGGCGGCAGCGGGCCCTGCGGGTAGCCCGCGGGCGCAGCCGGGTAGCCGGGAGCTGGCGGGTAGCCCGGGGCGGCAGGCGGGTAGCCCGGTGCCGGCGGGTAGCCGGCCGCCGCAGGCGGGTACCCCGGAGCCGCAGGCGGGTACCCCGCGGGGACGGACGGATAGCCCGGACCGGCCGGTGTCGTCGGGGTCGGCTGGTCGGTGGACACGGGTGCTCCTCGGGCGCGTGGGCCAGACCCCGCGCTCGCGGGGTCATGCTTACGGTCGGCAGCGGGCATCGTCGGGTGAAGCGTTGCCGCGGCACGTCACTCTCTCGCGCGTCACGTCGACCGCGGACCTCGCCCCGGTGCCGCGTGGCGGCGCGGGTCACCCCACCAGGTGGCTGCGGAGCTCGGTCACCCCGCCGCAGCGGCCGTGGGTGGCCGACGAGCTGGCCGCGGTGCTCGCGGCTCTCACGCGCACCGCGCACGCGCTGACCCCCGCGCCCGAGGCGCTGCTCCGTCGTCGACCTCGTCCGCGACGCCGAGCGGTTGGCGCGCATCCGTCCGCGCCCGGTGTGCGGACCTCGTCGGTCAGTGCGGCGGTCGCAGGTCAGCGAACGCGGTTTCCGCGTAGCAGCCCAGCTCGCCCCGCTTCAGGTAGACCGGCGGCACGTACACGTCCCGGACCACGCCGTCCGGGCCCCGCTTGACGAGCACGCAGTCGTCACCGTCACCCGTCGCCACCGCGACGACGCCGTCGTCGATCGCCACCGTCACCTCCGCGAGCGGCGTGACACCGTTGGCGTGCGGTTCGAGCCGCGCGGTCACGTCCGCGACCACCTGGTCCTGCGACGGCACCCGGTCCGGCATCGACTCGAGCACGGACCACACCGCCTCGTGCGCGTTGGGCGCGATGCGCGGCAGGCGCGACGGCGGGGCGGGAACCGCCACCAGCCCACCGTCGGGGCAACCGACGCCCTTGGTCTTGAGCACCCCGCGGCGGTGGAACGTCACCTCGAAGCAGTACGGGCCCGGGTCCCGCGTCTCGTCGTCGCCCCACCAGCTCGGGTCCTCCACGACCTCCGCGACGGTGAGCCCCAGCGTGATCGAGCCGATCGGCGAGCCGTACCCGCCGTCCGACTCCCGGTGCTCGACGCCGATCATCACGATGCCGGCTGCGCGTGCCCTCTCCTCGACGCTCTCGGCGATGTCGGCGATCTCGTCACCCTCCGTCCGCGACCCGGCGAGGAGCGTCTCGACCGCCGACCGCGCGGCGTCGCGGCCCCGGGACCTGTCGCTCGAGCAGCCGCTCAGCCCCGCGCCGGCCGCGAGCGCGAGGACGAGCACGAGGACGGCACGACGAGGGGCGGCAGACACGCGCGTCAGGGTAGCCCGGTGCGCGGTCGATCCGTGCCGGTTCGTCCCGTCCCGCTCATCTCCCAGGTCGACGCTGAGAACGGCTCAGCCGACGAGGTGGCCCCGCAGCTCGGTGACCTCGAACGGCGCCGGCGTCGTCGTCGTGAGCGCCGTGCCGTCGATGGCGCGCCACTCGTGGTCCTCGTCCTCGTCGACCCGGTACTTGCCCTTCCACACCGTGGTAAGAGTGACCGCGAACGTGCCCGTCTGCTCGTAGACGTGCTCGACGTCCTTGTTCGGGTACGGGCCGCCCGGGGACGTCGTCGTCAGCGACTGCCCGTCACCGAAGTCCCACGTGTACTCGACCGGCCAGGTCACCACGTCGATCCCGTAGTCGAACAGGCTCGTGCGGAACGTGCGCTCGTCGGGCTCGACCCACCCGATGATCCCCTTGTTCACCAGCACCGTCCCCCCGACCCCGGGCTGACGGTGCGTCGCGGTCGGCTCGATCTTCAGCCGACGCAGCTCTGCCTGCTCGAACGGTGGCAGCAGGTCGTCCGGGCACGCCCACCCGATCCGCATCTCCCAGGTCGACCATGGCGAGCTGATCGTCTCCCGCGTTCGCCGCCACAACGGCATCACCGGCTCGTCCTCGTCGCACCCCGGGATGACGACCGTGCCGTTCGGCGGCGAGCACTCCCCGTCGATGTCCGACTCCAGGTACTGCGAGTCGACGTTGCACAACCGCGCGTACGCATAATCCACCAACGGGTTCTTGTGGGACTTCCACGAGCGGTACTGCCGGTACCGCTTGAAGATGTCCCCGACGACGGCCTCGTCGTCGCCGACGCTCCCCCAGACCGCAGCCGCGGGCACACTCGTCGCAACGAGTAGCGCAACGCAGGCGAACCCGGCAGCCACTGCCCTTCGAGACGTCATGGCGCGAGGTCGATCTCGTCGACCTGCACACCCTCCACGACCCAGCCGGCGGCGCCTTGGGCAAGCACCATCGTGGCCCGGTAGGTCGCCGTCTCCGGGACGTCTTCAAGAACCGCCCCGTCGGCGGAGACGACCTGAGACGGGTACTCCGTCAGCTCGACGCTCGCGACGAACGTTCCATCACCGTTGTCGAAAGCCGAACCGAACCCGATGTCGACCGCTCCTCCGATGCTGCGGCCGCCCGCTTCGTGTATCGCGGCCGCCTTCTCTCGGACGCTGGCGCAGAACTTGCACTCATCGCCGCTCAACGCGTCCCACTCGCCGAACTCGCCGGTGCTGGTCACGTAGGTCACGAGTGCTGCGAAATACTTCGCGACAGCGATCGCGCTGTCCTCGCTGGCGGCACCGTCGAGGGCCGCGGGGCGCGTCGGAGGCTTCGTGACGTCCTGGTCGGGTCCCGACGTCGGCGCTCCGCTCGGCGTCGGAGCGGGCGTGGGTGTCGGCGACGGGCTGGACGTGGCCGACGGTGCGGGCGTCGACGACCCCGACGACGTGGTCGCGGTCTTGGCCGCCCCTTCGGCGGTGCAGCCCGCGAGCGCGAGAGCCCCGACCAGCACGAGGCCGCATGCCCAGCTCCCTGTCGATCGCATGGGGCCGAAAGTACACAGATCGACCACGGTTCGACGTGGTTTGTCCACACGGTCGTGGGCGCCCGTCCGATACCCCGGTGCGAGCGCAGCGGTTCCCCGGCGAGGAGGCATGGTCTCGAGGTGTCATCGCGTGGCCTCCGCACGGTCGGTCCCGCGCAGTCGCCGCGCTCGTGCGGGCGGCGACGAGCCGGTAGCCCGCCGCCGCCCGTATCGAGCTCAGCCCAGCGGCGCCGCCGACGTGATCCCGGAGACCCGCACCGACGCGACCCGGGAGGTCCAGGAGCCGTCGCCCACCTGGCCGGAGTCGTTCGCACCCCACGAGCGCAGCGACCCGTCGACCTGCGTCACCGCGTGGGCGCCGCCCGCGCTCACCGCGCCCGCGCCGGTCACGCCGGCGACCCGGACGGGGCGCTTGCGGTCCGTCGTCGTGGCGTCGCCGAGCTGGCCGCGGCTGTTGGCGCCGAACGACCAGACCGTCCCGTCGCGCAGGACGACCGTCGAGAAGTCCGAACCGCCGTCGGCGGACAGGACCCCACCGAGCCCGGTCACCTTCACGGGGGCGAACCGCTGGGTGGTCGAGCCGTCCCCGAGCTGGCCCGCGTAGTTGTCGCCCCAGGTGAGCAGGTCGCCGGACGCGGTGACCGCCAGGGTGTGCACGCCGCCCGCGCCGACGGACACGACGCCCGCCAGACCCGGTACGACCTGCGCGGCAGTGCGGTGGTCGACGGCCTTCCCGTCGCCGAGCTGACCCGCGTAGCCCGCGCCCCAGGTCACCACGGAGCCGTCGGCCCGCAGCGCGACCGAGTGGTACATCCCGCCCGCCACGGCGGTGACGGTCCCGGTCCCCGCGACGCGCGTCGGGGTGGTGACGCGTGCGGACACGGTCCGCCCGACCTGGCCGAACGTGTTGCCGCCCCATGCCCACACCGAGCCGTCGATCCCGACCGCGAGGCCGTGGTAGCGCCCGGCGCCGATCGCGGCGACCGGCGGCAGGCCGGTCACGCGCACCGGCTTCGTCCGCCGGGTCGTCGTCCCGTCGCCGAGCTGGCCCTCGCCGTTCTCGCCCCACGCCCACACGGTGCCGTCGCCCCGCAGCGCGAGGGTGAAGTGCCCGCCGGCAGCGACGGCCCGCACGTCCGTCAGGCCGGGGACGGCGACCGGGGCCGACGACGCCGTGGTGCCCCCGGTGCCGAGCTGGCCGTTGCCGCCCGCGCCCCACGCGCGGACCGTGCCGTCCGCGAGCAGCGCGACCGAGTGCGAGTCGCCCGACGCGAGGGTCGCGGTCACCGGAAGCTCCAGGGTCACCAGCTGGGCACAGGTCGCGGCGTTGCCGGACGCGTCGGTCGCCGTCCACGTCACGGTCGTCGTGCCGAGGGCGAAGGCGTCCGGTGCGTCCGACGTGACCACCACGTCGGCGTCCACGACGTCGACCGCCGTGGGCGTGCCGAGCGCCGGTACCGCGACGTACCGAGCGTCGACGTCGGCGGCGCAGGTCAGGACAGGCGCCGTCGTGTCGACGACCGTCACGTGCTGGACCGCGGTCGCCGTGTTGCCCGCCGTGTCCGTCGCCGTCCACGTGACCGTCGTCGTGCCCAGGGGCAGCACCGCGGGCGCGTCCGAGACGAGGGTCATCGCGGCCGGCTCGTCCGTGTCGTCGGCGACGCTCACGCCCGGCAGGTCACCGGACCAGCCGCCGCGCGCGTTGCCCTCGAGCTCCTGGTCCTCGACCGTGACCACCGGAGGCGTCACGTCCACGGTGCCGCAGTGCAGCACCAGGTCGAGGTCGGTGACCGGCGGCGGGATCTCCAGCACGTCGCTCGTCGCGACGAGCTCGCCGTCGGGTGCGGTGCACCCGTCCTTGTGCACCGTGAGCCGGTAGTACCCGGCTACGACGTCCCACCCGTAGTACCCGTCCGCCCCCGTCGTCATCGGGTTGACGCGGTTCGCGGGCGACATCAGGTCGCTGCCGTCCGGCACGACGACGAATGGGCCCTCGGGCTCGTCGCTGCGCTCGAGCGTGACGGTCGCACCCTCGACCGGCCGCCCCGCCTGGTCGACCACGTGGCCCGACGGGTCGATGTAGACGTCGAACACGATCTCGCGGCTCGCGCCGGACGGGCACTGCACGTCGATCCGGACCTGCGCGGCGCCGACGTGCGGGTACAGCGGCGGGATCGTCACGGCGAACCACCCGGTGCCGACACCCACGGCCGAGCCCGAGGCCAGGCGCGCACCGTCGTCGGACACGACCGCGAACGTCGCCGTGCCGTCCGGGCACCCGGGGAAGCGCACGGTCGTCTCGGAGTGCCAGTTGAGCATCGGGATGTCACCGCTGCCCACGGTCGGCGAGACCGTCACCCCCACCGGGAGGCCGTTGATCGCCGCGAGGTCGATGCTCACGTCGACCTGCGCGTTCGCGGTGACGGTGACCTCGACCGAGCGGGAACGGCCGCTCACGCCCGACGGCGAGAACGCCGTCACCGTGTACCGCCCCGCCGGGATGCCGACGGCCGCGAACGACCCGTCGCTGCCCGTCCGGGTCTGGAAGACGCAGCGGCCGCCGCCCTGCGGGCACACCTGCACCGGGGCGCCGGCCACGGTCCGGCCGAGGCTCGTCACCTCGCCGACGACACCGGTCGACGAGTTGCCCGCGGTGCCGTTGGTGACCGGGTACACGTACCGCCCCGGCGTCGCCAGGCCCACGTTGGAGTGCGACGAGAGCGCGTGCGGACCGCCGTCGACGAGGGCGCCGCTCTCGAGCGAGCCCGGCAGCTGGAAGAACGCGTTGGCGTCACCCGTGCCGGCCGAGTAGCCGGCCGCGGCGGGCGTGCCGCCGAACCCGTTCGTCCCGCCCGACGCGTCACCGGTCTCCCACTGGACCGAGCCGTAGTTGAAGACGATGTCGAAGTCGCCGGCGGCGCGGTCCGCGCGGTCGACCAGCAGGAGCTGCGCGGAGACCAGCTTGTCGAAGTGCGAGTAGTAGTAGCCGACGTTGATCCAGTTCACGCAGAACGCCTGGCGCCCGTTGAACGTCGTCGTCCCGTAGCTGTACGTCACCGGCGCGGAGCCCGAGCCGCGCGTGTCGATGTCCGCGAAGAACGGCGCGATGATCGGTGGCGTGCTCGCCGTGATGTGGAACGGCGTGAACGTGCCCATCGAGTTCTCGAACGTGACGTTCCCGTTGTTGTTGACGTACAGGTACGTGTAGGTCGTCCCGAAGAAGTTCACCGGGAACGGCAGGTCCACCGCGCCGGTCGAGCCGTCGTCGTTCGGCGGGAGCACGGTCGCCGCACAGCTGCCCGACGTGACGAGCGCGCTCGAGTCGAACGTGACCGGCGTGGCGCAGCCCCAGAACGGGCCCGTGGTCGGGCTGTCGGTCTGCGTGCCGACCACCCGGACGTACACGACGCTGCCGTGACCGACGACGATGCCCGTCCACTGCCTGCCGGTCGGCGTCCACGACGTCCCGGTCACCGTGCCCGAGACGAAGAACGGCTCGACGGACGGCCCTTCGGAGACCTCGACCGTGAACCGGTCGTTCTCGAAGTTGCCCTTGTTCCCGCGCGACCAGGAGATCGTCGGCGGTGTCGACACGTCCGCGGCGGGGACCGTCACCTCGTACGACCTCGCCTGCAGCCTGCCGGCGCCCGGTGCGACGTCCGCCGACGCCAGCAGGCAGCCGAGGTCGTTGACCTGGCTCGACGTCAGGCGCGGGCTCCCCGTGGCGGGGTTCACGTGGCGCAGGAAGTCGCTCAGCCGGTCGGCGTCCGCCGCCTCCAGCAGGCGCGTCATGCGCAGCGCGCCGATCGCCGTGCCGTCCTGGTAGGAGAAGCCCGACCGCCCCGACTGCGTGAGGTTGAACAGGATCGCGGCGACCGCGACCTCGTTGTCCTCGCCGCCCGACCGGTGACCGCCGTCCATCTCGACGCTGAAGCTGGGGTCGTTGCCGTTCGCGTCGCGGGGGATGCCGCCGGTGGACGTCCGCACGAGGTCGTCGTACCGGCCGTCACCCACGCCCGGGATGGTGGGGTGCGGCGCAAGCTGTCCGGACGCGATCGAGAAGTAGTCGCCGTATCCCTCGGACCACGCGAGCTTGCCGCCCTCGTCCTTGCCGCGTCCCGGGTCGGGCCCGCAGACGTCGGTGGCGAGGTTGTCGGTGAAGCAGTGCGTCCCGCCGGGTCGGTCCGTCAGCCCGTGGTGCGCGTCGAACCAGTGCCCGTACTCGTGCGCGATGACGTCCCAGGCGCTCCACTCCCACTCGCCGATGTGCAGGCCCGAGCTGTTCTGGTACGCACCGTTGTCGTCCCCGTACGGGTACCTGACCGTGACGCGGGGCACGTCCCCGCCGGACATCTCGCCGAACAGGTACGCGCTCCACAGCGCGTCGTGGACGGCGAACGCCGTCTCGTCGGCCCCGTTGCGTCCGACGGTGATACTCACCGTCTTCGTCGTCCCGGCGGGCACGCCGCCGGGCACGAGCACGGACTGCTGGTGCGGCATCGTCACGAACGGCAGCGGCTGGGAGATGACGCCGCCCGCCTCGCTCGACGCGACGAACGTCACCTGCAGCACGTCGCTCATGCCGACGCTGCGGCTGTACTCGTAGTAGCCCTGGTCGTCGGTCGTGACCGTGTCGAGCAGCCAACCGTTCTCGAGGATCTGGACCTCGATGTGCCGCGCGGGGTGCGTCGCGCCGTTCCAGTCGGTCCAGCGCGCGTAGCCGCGCACGACCGCCGAGCCGGCCGCCGCTGCCGACTGCGAGACGGACTGCGTGACCGAGTCGGCCGGCGCTACGAACACCTGCTCCAGCGCCGTCTCACGCGCCTGCGGAGTGTCGTTGTCGGCGGCGATCGCGTTGCCCAGTGCCGCCATCGAGTTCTCACCGGTGACGACCGAGCCGTCCTCGGTCGGCTGGAGCCACAGCGACGACGAGCGCGACGCGAGCGCGCCGTCGACCTCGCGCATCGTCGTCAGCGAGACCGCGCCCGCCTTCTCGTCCCCGACGACGAGCGGCACGGTCACCTCCGCGACGCCGCTCGCGTCCGTGACGACCGTCGTCCCCGCGAGCGCCGGGTCCACGTCGCCCTGGCCCAGGAACGACACGTCGAAGCTCGTGTCCGCCGGGCCGGTGAGGGTGAACACCGCGTCGCCGTCGCGGTAGTCCGCGGAGATGTCGACGGCCTCGTCGTCGTCCCGGGCCGGCGCCGCGTCCTGCGCGGGCTCCTGCCCGGTGCCCGAGAGGCTCTCGACCGCGGCGGAGGGGTCGGCCTTCGCGCCGTCGGTGACGCTCGCTCCGCGCACGTCGGGCTCGACAGCGGTGGCGGCCTGGTTTCCCGTCGCGACCAGCGCGAGGGCGATCGTCGCGACGACGAACGTTCGGGACATACGGCGGGACAGGTGCATGGGGGGTGGTCCTCCGAGCTCCGGCACTGGGCGGAACGCAACGTAGGACGCGGAACGGGACGCCATGGCCGGTCTCTCCAGGTATCACTCGAATGCCGTGGATCTGGACTCTCCCGGCACCGCCAGACGGATGACCTGCATCGACGCCGCGGCGATGCTCTGCGAGGGTGACCCCATGTCACGTCCGGGCCGCCCGCTCGTCGTCGTGGCGTGCGCTCTCGTCGCGCTCGTCGGCTGCCAGGAGCCCGACGGCCCGGGCACCGCGACACCGGGTGCCTCGACGCCGGACGCGACGACGGCGGCTGCGACCTCCGCGGACGACTGCAACCACTCGCCCGACACGGGCGGTGGCGACGGTGGTCTGGGTGCGGGGTTCGACTACACCGACGAGCACCACGACTTCGGCGACTCCGCGACGGTGACGCTGTGCATGACCGTGCCCGGGGGTGCCGTGCGAGCCGCGGGGTCGGCCGCGCACGTCGTCGTGAGCCCGCAGTCCCTGCCCGGCCCGGGCTCGCGGTTCACGTTCACGGTGACGGTGTCGCCCGGGCCGCCGGGCGGAATCGACCTCGAGGTCGTCGACGACGACGGGGATCCGGGCATCACGTTCCACGGGCCGGCGGTCCAGACCGACGACTCCGGCTGGTACCTGGGCGCCGCACGCGGGTGACGCGTCGCCGAGCGCCTGCGGAAGCCCAGCAGGTACGTCCCGGCGGCGACCGGTCCGCAGCCGGGTCACGCTCACGCGAGGTCGAAGAAGCGATCGAAGAAGGCGGTGAGCCTGTCGATCACGGCCTGCTTCTTCGCGCCGTGGTTCGCGCCCTTCGCGAAGCGGGAGACCGGCGGGAGGATCCTCGTGACCGCCGTGCCGGTGGTGCGCACCTGCCCGTCGCGGAACGCGCTGTCGACGAACGCGCGGGTCTCGTCGGGCCGGAGGTTCTCGTCGGTGATGATCCGCTGGAGCTCCTCCTCCCTCTTGGCGGCGACGTAGGCGCGCCACTCCTCGGCGACGTCCTCGTCGATCGACAGGCGGTCGACGAACTCCTCGATGAGGTCCTTCTTGTTACGCAGGGAAGGGCTCTAGTCGACGGCGCGCTCGATGGTCGCCCTGATCTCCTTGTCCGTGGACACGGGTGCTCCTCGGGCGCGTGGGCCAGACCCCGCGCTCGGGGGGTCATGCTCACGGTCGGCAGCGGGCGTCGTCGGGTGAAGCGCTGCCGCAGCACGTCTCTCTCTCGCGCGTCCCGACGACCGCGGACCTCGCCCCGGGTGCCGCGTAGCGGCGCGGGTCACCCCACCAGGTGGCTGCGGAGCTCGGTCACCTCGAACGGGTCCAGGGTCGTCGTCGTCAGGGCCGTGCCGTCGATGGTCCGCCACTCGTGGTCCGGATCCTCGTCGACCCGGTACCTGCGTACCTGCCCTCCCACACCGTGGTCAACGTGACCGTGAAGGTCCCCACGTCCTCGTACACATGCTCCACGTCCCGGTTCGGGTACGGGCCGCCGGGCGACGTCGTCGTCAGGGTCTGCCCGTCACCGAAGTCCCACGTGTACTCCACCGGCCACGTCACCACGTCGATGCCGAAGCCGAACAGACTCGTACGGAACGTGCGCTCCTCAGGGTCGGCCCACGCGATGATCCCCTTGTTCACCAGCACCGTCCCACCCTCGCCGGGCTGCCGGTGCGTCACCGTGGGCTCGATCGCCAGCTGGCGGAAGTCGCTCTGCGTGACCTGCGGCAACAGGTCGTCCGGGCACACCCACCCGATCCGCATCTCCCACTGCGACCAGGGTGCGCCCACCGCCACTCGCGTGCGGCGCCACAACGGCATCACCGGGTCGTCGTCCCCGCACCCGGGGATGACCACCGTGCCGTTCGGCGGCGCGCACTCGCCGTCGATGTCCGACTCCAGGTGCTGAGAGTCCACGTTGCACAACCGCGCGTACGCGTAGTCCACCAAGGGGTCCTTGTGAGCCTTCCACGACCGATAGTGCAGGTACCGCTTGAAGGCGCTGGAGAGGTTCACACGGTCCTCATCGAGATCGCCTCGGACCCCGGCATCAGCTGGTGCCGCGAGGAGAAGAACGGCCATCGACGACAGAAGAAGAACCGCGAGCCGCAGCCTGAGCCTCATTCCTCTGACCCGAAGTCGTCGATCTGGACGCCTTCCACGATCCAGCCACGGCCGTCGTGCGAGATGGCCATCGTCGCCGTCTGCTGGAGGGTGTCGGGGTAGTCCTCGACCACCGCCCCTTGGGCATCGACGACCTGCGACGGGTACTCGGTGAACTGGACGTCGACGACGAACCTGCCGTCCCCATCCGGTGCGGCTGATCCGAACCCGAGATCGACAGCACCCCCGGTGCCGTGGTTGCCGGCGGCGAAGATCTCCTCGACCTTCTCGCGGCCGCTCGCGCAGAAACGGCAGTCGGGACCGCTCAGCGCATCCCACTCGGTGAAGTCACCCGTCGAGACAACGTACGTGAACAACGCCGTGAAGTACTTCGCGACCGCAATCGCGTTGTCCTCGGTGGCCGGACCGTCCAGGGCGTCGGGGCGCGCGGGGGGCTTGGTGACGTCCTGGTCGGGACCTGACGTCGGTGCGACGCTCGGCGCCGAGGACGGGGTCGGCGTCGGTGACGGGTCAGGCGTCGGGGTGACTGTCGCGTGCGACGACGTCGTCGGTCTCGGCGTCGTCGCAGCCGCTGTGCCCTCTGCGGTGCAGCCCGCCGACGCGAGCACCCCGACCAGCACGAGTCCGACCGCCCGGCTCCCCCTCGATCGCACGGGGATGAACGTACACAGAACGGTCAGCCCCTGTCGGCGTCCGTCCACAGACCTCGGCGTCGTCGACCGGCCGAGCGGCGAGCGCGACCTCGGAGCTGGACAGCATCCGCAACCTCGCGGCCTCGTCGTCGCCACCCGTCGGTACCAGACCGTCGGTGAGGACGCTCGTGTCGAGGAACAGCCTCACCGGTCGGCGCCGTGCTCGGACGGGTCGGCAGCGGCACCGTCGACCAGCTTCATGTCCTCGTCCCACGCCTGGTCGGGGACTCCTGGGAACAGTGCCGCCAGCTCGGTGACGGGACGCCACGCGGGACGGGTCTCGAGGTACGGCACCAGCTCGGCGACCGGACGCCTGTGAACCGTCACGACGAGGTGCTCGCCGTTCTCGACGCGACGCAGCAGCCTGGACGCATCCCGCTGCAGCTCGCGCACCCCGACGGTCGTCATGGCCTCAAGGTTGCACCACGTGCTACCTCGTGATGCGGGGGCGCCACGCCTCGTCAGCCGCTGAGCGCGCGGCGGCTTCCAGGCGTCCACTCCCAAATGCGGTGCGGATCCGGCGGGCGCGGTGTGGGATCGGCGCATGCCCGTCGCCCTGTGCACGCCCACGCCGGATGAGCTCCCGTTCGTCGTCGAGACGCTCCGGACCTGGCAGGACGAGAGCGCACCGCTGCAGCTCCACCCCGGCGACCTCGGGTGGTCCTGGCGGGACGGGACCAGCGCGGTCGCCGCAGCGGTGCGGACGTGGACCCGGGACGGGATGCTCGTCGCCGTCGGGTTCCTCGACGGGCCTGACGCGTTGCGGATGACCGTGGCGCCGGGGCTGTGGCGGGACGACGACGTCGCGCGGCACGTCGTCGAGGACGTGTCCGACCCCCGGCGGGGCGTGCTGCCGGACGGTGCGGTGGCGTTCGAGGCACCGAACGCCACCCGCGTGTTCGAGGTCCTGGGCGAGGCCGGCTGGCGCGCGGGCGAGCCGTGGACGCCGCTGCGGCGGGACCTGACCGAGCCGGTGGACGCGGCCGGGCTGCGCGTCGAGGTGGTCGAGGCCGGCCGCAGCGCGCAGTTCACGGCGGTCCACCGTGCCGTGTGGGGGAACGACCGGTTCACCGACGAGCGGTGGCGTGCCATGGCGGACGGGCCGGCGTTCGCCCGCGCGAGGTGCCTGCTCGGCCGGGACTCGTCGGGGGTCGCGGTGGCGGGGGTGACCGTGTGGTCGGCCGGGCGCGGGCGGCCGGGACTGATCGAGCCGATGGGCGTGCACCCCGAGCACCGCGGTCGGGGCCACGGCCGGGCCATCTGCCTGGCCGCGGCGGCGGCGCTGCGCGAGGCGGGCTCGTCGTCGGCCCTCGTCTGCACCCCCGCCGCCAACGAACCGGCCGTCGCCGCCTACCGGTCGGCCGGGTTCGTGCCGGAGCCCGTGCGCCTGGACCGCTCCCGCCCGGCCTGACGCGAGCCGACGACCGCACCGGGCCCGTGCGGTAATCGGGCGACCCGCCGGCCTCCCGCCCGCTACCGTCCCGGGATGCGCGACCACTCCTCCCTCCCCCACCGCGCCACCGCGCGGCGCCCGACATGGCAGGACCTGCCCGACGGCGTGCGCGCGGCCGTCGAGTCCCGGGCCGGGGCGCGTGTGCTGCGCGCGCACACGCAGGACGCGGGGTTCACCGAGGGCTTCGCGAGCCGGCTCGAGCTGGCGGACGGGACGCGGGTGTTCGTCAAGGCGGCGTCGGCGTCCCGCGGTGAGCACGCGCACGCGGCCTACCGGCACGAGGCGCACGTCGCGCGCCTGCTGCCGCCCACCGTGCCGGCGCCCCGGTTCCTGTGGACGTGCGACGTCGACGACTGGGTCGTCCTCGCGTTCGAGGACGTGGAGAGCGTCACGCCGCAACGGCCGTGGGTGGCCGACGAGCTCGCCGCGGTGCTCGCGGCTCTCACGCGCACCGCGCAGGCGCTGACCCCCGCGCCCGAGGCGCTGCTCCCCTTGGACACCACTGCCGACCTCGACCCCGAGCTCAGCTTCTGGCGGCGCTGCGCCGCGGGCGAGGCCGACCGCGCCCTGGTGCCAGCACCCTGGCGGCACCGGGTCGAGGAGCTCGCCGCGATCGAGAGCGGGTGGGCGCAGGCTGCCGCCGGCGACACCGCCGTGCACTTCGACCTGCGCGACGACAACGTGCTGCTCGCCGCGGACGGGCGGGTGCTGGTGTGCGACTGGAACTGGCTCCAGCTCGCCGCGCCCTGGGTGGACCTCGTCGGCCTGCTCGTCAGTGTGCACGGCGACGGGCTGGACGCGGAGCAGGTCCTGGCGACGCACCCGCTGAGCCGGGACGTCGCACGCGCGTCGGTCGACGCCTTCCTCGTCGCGCTCGCCGGGTACTTCGTCGACGCCGCCGGACGGCCGCCCGTCGAGACCTCGCCGTGGCTGCGCGTGCACCAGGCGTGGTACCGCGAGGCGGCGCTGGGCTGGCTGGCCACCCGGCTGTCCGCTGACGTCGAGACCGGCAGGTCGGCTCCGTCCCCCGGGTGAGCGTGCCCTTGTGGGCACCGACCGGAAGGATCACCGCCATGACCACGTACCTGCTGATCGTCGACTTCCAGCCCGGCGACGGCGTCCAGGCTCGGTGAGGGCGTGCGGCGAGCCTCAGACCTCGTCGCGCCAGGTGTGCTGCGGGTCGTAGCCCAGCAGGCGGCGTGCCTTGTCGATGGACAGGAGCGTCTCGCGACCCTCGATCGGGCGCTGCACCGGGACGTCCGGGAAGTACTCGGCGACGAGCTCCGCCGACGGGCGGTCCAGCACGATGTCGGGCGAGGCGATGATGAACGCCTCGAACCCGCGCAGGTCGCTCTCGAGCGCGAGCCGGACCGCGAGCGCCCCGTCGCGTGCGTCGATGTACCCCCACAGGTTCCACATCCGGCTGCGCGGGTCGTCCGCGAAGCCGGGGAACGCGGCGTAGTCCGCGACCTCCATGACGTTCGAGAACCGCAGACCGATGAGCTTGAGCTCCGGGTCCCAGCGCGTGAAGTGCCGGGCCATCTCCTCCTCCACCACCTTGCCGAGCGAGTACGTGCTCTCGGGGCGGACGGCGTACTCCTCGTCGACCGGGACGTACGGCGGCGGCGTCTCGAACGGCAGGCCGAGGACCGTCTCGCTGGACGCCCAGACGACGTTCGTGATGCCGGCGCGGCGCGCGGCGCTGAACACGTGGTGGGTGGCGACGACGTTGTTCGCGAACGTCGCACCGCTCGGGCGCAGCCCCGGCGCGGGGACGGCCGCGAGGTGCACCACCGCGTCGACGCCGTCGTACCGGTCGTCGATCCCCGTGAACGCCTCGGTCACCTGGCCCAGGTCGGTGAGGTCGACCCGGGTGAAGAGCGCCTTCTGGCCCGGCGGCGGGGGCGCGGTGTCCACGTTGACGACGTCGTACCCGTGCGTCGCCAGGTGCTCGACGACCGCGCGGCCGAGCTTGCCGCTGCCACCGGTCACGACGACGCGGCTCGTGCGCCGGCCCGGGACGTCACTCGCCACACTCATGCGCTCATCACACCACGGGCCGGGGGTGACCACGGGTTGAAGCGATTCGGGCGGGATCGGGACGCATCGACCTGTGCCAGGTTGGGCCCGAGATCGTGTGAGCGATCACACGACTGATGCCATGGACACGTGGAAGACAGTCATGGACGACATGGACGTCGTGCAGCCACGCCTCCCACCCGGACGGCACCCACCGGCGGTGGGAGCACGTCCGCACGCGATGACTGACGGCTCTGAGGGGAGTGGGTTCGTCGACGCGGCGCGCTCGCTCCCGGTCGGACAAGGGAGATGAACAGGTGAGAAGAAGCGCAGGAAGCCTGCGGCGCCGGTGGTCCGCGATGCTCCTCGCACTGGGCGTCGCGGCGGCCGGCGCGGTCGCGGTCGCGGCAGCGCCCACCGCGACGGCGGCGAGCATCGACACCTCGGCGTCGTACGTGCTGGTCAACCGCAACAGCGGCAAGGCCCTCGACGTGTACGCCCGGGCCACCACCGACGGTGCCCGCATCACGCAGTGGTCCCGCAACGACGGCACCAACCAGCAGTGGCAGTTCGTCGACTCCGGCGGCGGCTACTACCGGCTCAAGTCCCGCCTGTCCGGCAAGGTCCTCGACGTGACCGGCCGCTCCACCGCCGACGGCGCCGCGATCATCCAGTGGACCGACAACAACTCGTCCAACCAGCAGTTCAGCATCCAGGACGTCGACGGCTACATCCAGCTGATCGCCCGGCACAGCGGCAAGGCCGTCGAGGTGCAGGGCGCGTCCACCGCCGACGGCGGCAACGTCGTCCAGTACGCCGACTGGAACGGCAGCAACCAGCAGTGGCAGATGGTCCGGGTCGGCGGCGACACCAGCACGCCGACGCCCACGCCCACGTCGCCGGGCGGCTGCTCGCTGCCGTCGACCTACCGGTGGGACTCCACCGGGCCCCTCGCCCAGCCGCGGTCGGGCTGGACGTCGCTCAAGGACTTCACCAACGTCGTCCACAACGGCAAGCACATCGTCTACGCGTCGAAGGTGGAGAACGGGAGCTACGGCTCGATGGCCTTCAGCCCGTTCACCAACTGGTCGGACATGGCCACCGCGAGCCAGAACGCCCTGCCCTCGGGCACGGTCGCCCCGACGCTGTTCTACTTCGCACCGAAGAACATCTGGGTCCTGGCCTACCAGTGGGGTCAGTGGCCGTTCATCTACCGGACCTCGAGCGACCCGACGAACGTCAACTCGTGGTCGTCGCCGCAGCCGCTGTTCACGGGCAGCATCGCCAACTCCGGGACCGGTCCGATCGACCAGACGCTCATCGGTGACGGGCAGAACATGTACCTGTTCTTCGCGGGCGACAACGGCAAGATCTACCGCGCGAGCATGCCGATCGGGAACTTCCCGGGCAGCTTCGGCTCGGGCTACACGACGGTCATGAGCGACACCACGGCCAACCTGTTCGAAGGCGTGGAGGTCTACAAGGTCGCGGGTCAGAACCAGTACCTGATGATCGTCGAGGCCATGGGCTCGCAGGGCCGCTACTTCCGGTCGTTCACGTCCTCGAGCCTGTCGGGCTCGTGGACGCCGCAGGCCGCGTCGGAGAGCAACCCGTTCGCGGGCAAGGCCAACAGTGGCGCCACGTGGACCAACGACATCAGCCACGGCGACCTGGTCCGGTCCAACCCCGACCAGACCAAGACGATCGACCCCTGCAACCTGCAGCTGCTCTACCAGGGCCGTGACCCGAACGTGAACGCCGACTACAACAACCTGCCGTACCGCCCGGGGCTGCTCACGCTCCGTCGGTGACGACGACGAGGGGTGGGCTCGACGCGATCGAGCCCACCCCTCCTGCTCGTCGGGCCCGGCGTCAGCGTCCCCGCGCGCCGACGAGACGCCTAACCGGCGCCGCCGCCCTCCAGGAACGGCTGGTACATGAGCCGGCCCTGGTTGACCGCGAGGAGCTCGTCGGCCACCTCGGTCCCCTCCGCGTCGAGCACGCGTCGCCGCAGCACGTTGTGGCGCGTGAAGACGCCCGGCAGGTCGTTGCGCATCTCGTGCGCGGCCTCGTACACCTCGTAGGTGTGCAGCGGCACCCGGTCGCTGGTCCACGCCCCGACCAGGTGCGTCCGCTCGACCGTCAGCGAGAGCCGGAACGTCGCGGCCGTGCGGTTCTCGATCTGCAGGTCCAGCACCGGCCACGAGCACGTGGCGCCGCTGCCGAACGGCTGCGTGCGCCCGTTGTCCGGGAAGACGTCGTACGTGTGCCGCCAGCGCTCGACCACGGTCAGCGGTGTGTGCACCGTCATCCAGTACAGGAGGTTGGTCATCTGGCACATGCCGCCGCCGACCCCCTCCTCGACCAGGCCCTGCCGCAGGACCATGCCGTCCCGGAACCCCCGCCGGTGGCTCGGCCTGCCGACGAGCCGCCAGAACGACATCCGCTGACCAGGCCGCAGCGCGCTGCCGTCCAGCCGCCCGGCAGCGATCGTGAGGTTGACCGCCTTGCCCTCCTGCAGCCGACGGTCCACCCCGGCCAGCTCGCGGAAGATCGGGGTGCGGTGCGCCGCCACCTCGTGCGCGAAGCCGTCGGCGGAGACGCGGTCCAGCCGGGGCCGGACGCCGTCCTGCCGCCACTGCCACTCCCGGCGCAGCCGCCGGACGGCCGGCCCCAGCGACTCCCGGGCGCGCTCGCGCACGGAACCGGTGACCCGCGCCGTGCCGCTCGGCCTCGTGCCCACCGCAGCTCCCCCTGCCTGGCGGGGCTCGGGCCCCGCGCCCCCCGGGCGCGCCGACGCGCTCGTCGGACGTGATCGTCCCGTTCCGGCGGGGCGGCGGCAAGGGCCGTCCGACCCAACGGTGATGCGCGCCCGGTGCGCGGCCCTGTGGCGGTCAGCGTGCCAGGCGCAGCCGCCAGCGCCGCCACGGCGGGAGCCGGAGCCAGTTGCGCCGGAGCGTGCGCAGCGCGCGGCCGAACCGCCGTCGCAGCTGCGCCGCCCCGCGCAGCGAGCGCGCCGAGACACCCACCCGCAGGTGCCGGTCGAACACGATCCGCCGCAGCGGTCCGAGCGCGAACGCCAGGTCGAGGTCGTCGTGGATCTCCGAGTCGTCCCTGGCCACCGCGCGCCGCACCTCCTGCCACGCGCTGCGGCGTACGGCCATCGACGAGCCCCACAGCGGCGGGTGCCCCAACGCCAGGTGCCCGAGCGCGTAGTACGCGCCCAGGTAGACGGCGGTCGCGACGACGCCCGGGACGGGGTGCAGGTCGGCGAACCGGCCCGTGCCGCTCAGGGCGTCGAGCCCCGGATCGCCGGCCATCCGTGCCGTGATCCGCTCGACCCACCGCGGCCCGGGCAGCGAGTCGGCGTCGAGGCGGGCGATGACGTCCCCGAGTGCGGCGTCGTACCCCGCGGCGGCCGCGGCCGGGATGCCGGGCCGCGGCTCGACGACCACGCGCGCCCCGTGCCGGGCGGCGACCCGGGCCGACCCGTCCGTCGACCCGTTGTCCACGACGACGACCTCCAGCGGACGCACGGTCTGCCGGGCGAGGTGGCGGAGGCACACGTCGAGCGCCTCGGCATCGTCGCGCACCGGGATCACCACCGAGACGCTGGTCATCCCGCCATCCTCAGGTGAGCGCGCGCATCCCGCGCGGTGACGCCCGGTCCGGGTGACGATGGCGCGATGACGTCACCGCAGAACGGGCCCGACGACGCCCACACCGTCCCCGCGGGTGTCTCCGACGAGCTGGTCGAGGCGGTCGGAGGCGTCACCGCGGCCTTCGAGGTCATCGAGCACGCGCGCGGGATGCTCTACGCGTTCCACCGGCTCGTCGGCCGCGCGGACAAGGAGCTCGCCGAGGCCCTCGACCAGCTCGAGGCCGCGGGCCGTCCCGACCTGGCCGAGGCGCTGCGGACCGAGGTCGTCGGACGCAACGTAATCGACGGACGCTGGACGTTCCAGCTGGTCGAGGAGTTCGACTCCGGGTACTACCAGGCGTTCGCCGACGCCGAGCGGGCCGTCCGCGACGCCACGATGGGAGGGCGCCGGCACGTCTTCGAGGCCCAGCTCAAGGAGCGGGAACGGACCCCGGGGCTGCCCGGCCACGAGGCTCAGCCGGCGGCGACGGGTCACCAGGGGAGGTAGTAGGTCAGCAGGTCGGCGGTGAGCGGGGGGAACAGGGCGCCGAAGAACTCGGCGTCCGGCGCGTAGACGTCGGGGTGGAGCTGCTCCAGCCCCTGGATACCGAGCTGTCCGAACAGCAGCGCGGGAAGGCGGTCGGGGGCCACACCCGCGCCCTGCGCGACACCGGGCGCCTGCATCGGCCCGCCGACCTCGACGGGTCCGAGCCCGGCGTCCGCAGTCCACGGCAGCCGGTAGTGCCGGCCGAACGTCGAGACCACGACGTCCCGGCCGAGCCCCGCGGCGCGCAGGCGCGCCGTGAGGACCGGCCGCAGCGCGTCAAGCACCAGCTCCGGGCGTTCCAGGCGCACGTAGTACTGCGTCGCGTCGGTCCCGGCGGGCTCGAGAAGCTCCTCCCAGGTGCGCCCCGGCACCGTGAGCGGCCGGTGCACGACCGTCAGCGGCTCGCCGAGCCCGCGCAGGGCGTCGAGCAGGTCATGTGCCGCGGCAGCGTCCTGCGCGGCCGCCTCCGCGACCAGCAGCCCCTCGTCGAGAGGTCCCGTCCGGGCCGACGCGACGACGACACCGTCGCGCTCGAGGACGCGCGTCGTGCTGCCGTCGTGCGCGAGCAGCCAGCGCCAGCGCTCCCGCGGGTGCGGCATCGCCACGTCGTACGGGGCCTGGGCCGCGTCCTGCAGCGCGGCGAGGGCCGGGAGGTCGGCCGTCGTCGCGTCACGGAGCCTCGAGCGGCCAGGCACGTCGCGGGAGGGCGGTGGCGACTCCCGCAGCGCCCGCGCGCGCGGGATGTCGATCGCGTACTCGTAGCCGAACAGCCGGTAGAAGTACGGGATCCCGATCATGACCTGAAGCAGGTGCCCGCGCTCACGCGAACGGTCGTGCGCCCAGCCCATCAGCGCACGGACCAGGCCCCGGCCCTCGTACTGCGTGTCGGTCGCCACCAGCTCGACCTGACCCGCGGGCAGCACGACGTCACCGACCCGCACCGCCTCGTCGAGCAGGGTCGCGGTCGAGACGACGCGATCTCCGTCCACGACGACCGCGCACGCGTCCCACCCGAGCTCGCTCTCCACGACGAGCCGGTGGTCCAGCGCGTCCGGCTCCTCGCCGCGTCCGACGAGCAGCGCACCGATCTGCTCGAGGTCGGACGGTCGGGCCGTGCGGAGCTCGAGGCCACCGGGCAGAGTCGTCATGGTCACCAGCGTCGCCCGCTCCACCGTGCCGGGTCCAGCCGGTTCGCGGACGTGGCCTCCACCCTCGAGGACGACCGGCGCTCGGTGGCGGACTCCTCGGCGCACGTCGACGCCGCGATCCGTGCACCTGGCCCCACTTCGGGCTCTTCGACCAGAATGTGGAACTCCGCCACCCGATCGAGTGACGCCTGGTTGAGTACACGTCGCCCCGACGGCCGTCGCCAACGGTGTCAGGTGCGCACCCCCGACCCTGCCCTCGTCACGGAGGTAACGACGGTGAGACGCCCTTCGACGCGGTTCGGCACGTGCCCGCGGGCCGCGGGGACGTGGTGATGACGCAGACGCCGGGCCACGTCCTGCTCGTCGGGACGGGCGCCTACTACGACAACGTCCGCCGTGCGCTGCAACGGCTCGGCGTCGCCTCGAGCGTCATCTGCGTCCCGTCGTCGCTCGCCCGCCTGCGGCCGCAGCGCGACCACCAGTTCGTCGTCTGCACGCCGGACAAGGAGGCGTGGATCGACGCGGCCGCCGAGATCGACCGCTCGCTGCCGGTCACGGGCCTCGTGTGCCTCGTCGACAGCCTCATGGTGCACACCGCCCGGATCGCCGAGCGGCTAGGCCTTCCCTGGCACCCGCTCGAGGTCGCCGCGACGGTGCATGACAAGTACCGGATGCGGGCCCGCCTCCAGGACGCGGGCGTCCGGTCCGTCCCCGCCACGCAGGTCGAGTCGGAGGACGACGTCCGCGCGTTCGCCGAGCGAGTCGGCTGGCCGATCGTCGTCAAGCCCGTCCGCGCGACCGGGAGCCTCGGCGTCGCTCGTCTCGACGGACCGGACGACGTGGCCGGAGTCCTCGACCGGGGCGCGCAGCACCTGCACGTGGCGGCCGCGGAGCCCGTCTTCATGGCCGAACGGTTCATGACGGGTCCGCAGTTCAGCGTCGAGACGATGTCGGAGGACGGCGCGCACCACGTCGTGGCCCTGACGAAGAAGTACAGCGACCCCGGCACGCTCGTCGAGGTCGGGCACTCCCTGCCCGTGGTGCTCCCCGACGTCGAGCGCGTCTCCCTCGAGGCGTACCTCACCGAGCTCCTCGACGCGCTCGGGGTCCGGTTCGGGCCGACGTGCACCGAGCTCGTCTGGACCGACGACGGCCCCACCGTCATCGAGTCACAGCTGCGGGTCTCGGGGGACGAGATCCAGTCGCTCGTCGAGCGCGCGCTCGGTGTCGACCTCATCGACGTCGTCGTCCGCCAGGCCGCAGGGCAGCGCGTCCTGCCCGCGCTGCGCGACGCCCCCGCCGCCAGGACCGCCGCCGCGATCTGGTACGCCCGCTTCCCGGCGGGCGGCGACGTGCTCGACGTGCTCGGCACGGACGAGGCACGCGCCGTCGACGGCGTCGTGGACGTCCGGTGGACCGTCGAGCCCGGGTCCACGCTGCGCGCCTTCGAGCACTACGGCGACCGGAGCGCGCACGCGGTCGCGGTCGCCCCCGACCACGAGGACGCCGCCCGCAGCGCTCGCACCGCGGTCGACCGGCTCGGAGTGGCGATCTCCGTCCGTCCGCAGACCGCGACGTATGTCTGACCTCGTCACGGCGGCGGACGGTCGCTCCGTGCGGCTCGGCCTCAACCTCACGGTCCAGTACGGCGCGGCGCAGGACCCGGCGCGCGCCGTGCGGGACTGCGCCGCGCTCGTCGCGGCGGCCCGGGACGCTGGATGGGCCTCGGTGTTCGTCTCCCAGCACTACCTCGGCGGGGACACGGCACACCTGCACCCCGTGCCGTTGCTCGCGTCCCTCATCGGGACGACCGGCGCGATGGAGCTGGGCGTGGGCGTGTCGCTGCTCGCGCTGGGCAACCCCGTCGACCTGGCCGAGGCGTACGGCACGATCGACGTGCTGTCCGGTGGCCGGCTCGTGCTCGGGGTCGGCCTCGGCTATCGGGACGTCGAACTGGAGGCGTTCGGGGTCACGCGCGCGGCGAGGTCCGCACGGCTGACCACCAACCTGGACTGCCTCACGCGGCTCTGGACCGGCGAGTCCGTGAGCCTCACGACGGACTGGTGCACGCTGCGCGACGAGCGGCTCGCCCTGCTGCCGCTCCAGCGACCGCGCCCGCCGGTCTGGGTGGCCGGCAACGCCGACGCCGCCGTGGCCCGCGCCGCTCGGCTCGGGGACGCCTGGTTGATCAACCCGCACTCCCGCATCTCGACGATCCAGCAGCAGCAGGTGCTGTACCGGCGCGAGCGACAGCGCGCCGGGCTGCCACCTGCAGCGCGCACCCCGCTGATGCGGGAGGTCGTCTGCGCACCGACCACGTCCGTCGCGGTGTCCCGCGCGTCGCGGCACCTGGCGCGCAAGTACGCGACCTACACGGCCTGGGGCCAGGACGCCGTGCAGCCGCCGGGCGACGGCTTCTCGTCCCCGTTCGACGAGCTCGCCCACGACCGGTTCGTCGTCGGCGACCCGGACCACTGCCGGGCCGTCCTGCAGGACTGGGTCGACCGCACGGCGGCGACCGACCTGATCCTGCGCGTCCACTGGGCCGGACAGCCCGTCGATGAGGCCCTCGAGTCTCTCGAGCTGATCAGCACCACCGTGGCCCCCTTCCTCACACCCACCAGGGAGAGCGATGAGCACGTCGGCCCTTGACGCCACCGTCCTGCTCCTTCGTCCCGCCAAGGAGCGCGAGGCTTCCCTCGTCACGCTGCTGCGCTCAGGCGCGACGGTCGTCGCCGCGGACCATCCCGGCAACGACTACGTCGGGTTCGCGGACCGGTTCGTCCCACTGCCCGTGCTGCCCACGGCAGTGCGCGGCGGGAGCACGGCCGAGATCGAGTCGCTCCTCGACGACGTGCACCGCGTCCACCCGTTCACGGCGATCATCACGCACTACGACTACCTGCTCCCGCTCGTCGGGCGGCTCAACGAGCGGTGGGGACTGCGCGGCCACACCGAGGCGTCGGGCGTCGCGTGCTCGGACAAGCACGCCCAGCGGGTCGCGCTCGACGCCGCGGGCGTGCCGCAGCCGCGCTGGGTGGTGTGCATCTCGCCCCAGGAGGCGCACGCCGCGGCGCTCGCCGTGGGCCTGCCGGCCGTCGTGAAGCCCGCCGACCGGGCGGCGAGCTGCGCCGTGACCGTGGCGCGCGACGAGGCGGGGCTCGCGGCGGCCGTCGACGCCGCCGTGGCGGAGTCGTGGCGCGGCGCGGCGATCGTCGAGGCGTACCTCGACGGTCCGGAGTTCAGCGTCGAGGCGATGGTGGTGCGGGGCGACGTCCGCACGGTCGCGGTGACCGACAAGGGCATCGGCGGACGCACCGGCGTGCTCGAGACCGAGGCGCAGATGCCGGCCGACCTCGACGCCGCGGCACGCGACGCGATCACCGCGACCGCGGCCGCTGCCGTGCTCGCCACGGGCCTCATCGACGGACCGTCGCACACGGAGGTGCGGCTCACGAGCAGCGGTCCGCAGATCGTCGAGGTCAACGGGCGCGTCGGCGGGCTGTTCCTCGCGGACCTGGTGCGCGCGTCCACCGGCATCGACCTGTACGCGGCGTGGCTGCGCGTGCTGCACGGCGACGCCCCCGACCTGCGGCCCACGCGCGACGCCGTCGCGTGCTTCCGCACGTACACCGACGAGGTCGGAACGGTGCGGTCCGTCGACGTCGGACGGGTCCCGCCCGAGCTCCAGGACAGGCTCGTCGCCTTCCGGGCGTTCGTCGCTCCGGGTGACGACCTGCGCCCGATGTCGAACGGTAACGAGAACCGCGCCCTCGTCGCCGCGTGGGGACCGACCGCCGCGGAGGCACACCGGACCTTGGACGACCTGCAGGACGCCCTGCGGATCCGGCTCGAGCACGACGAGGTCGCGGCGGGAGCCTCGTGATGAGGCGCGTCCTGGTCCTCAACCGTTACCGGCTCGCCTCGGCGGCCTTCCACCGCTGGATCGGTGACGCAGCCGAGCTGTACCTCGTGAACGACAGCGCCAGGACGTACCGCCGTGCGCCCGACCGGGACGCGATCGAAGCGGGGTACGCGCAGATCGTCGAGGTGGACGACTACCTCGACGACGCGACCGTGCTCCCCGCGGCGCGCGACCTCATCGCGCGGCACGGGATCGACACCGTCATCGCGTTCTCGGAGTACGACGTGCTGCGGGCCGCCCGGCTGCGCACCGAGTTCGGCCTCGCCGGGCAGGACGTGGCCTCCGCGGAGCTCTTCCGCGACAAGCTCGCGATGAAGCGTCGGGCGCAGACGGCCGGCATCCCCGTCGTACCGTTCGCCCCGCTGGGCTCGTCGGACGACGAGGTCGCACGGCTCGGGTACCCGCTGATCGTCAAGCCGAGGCACGGCGCCGACTCGCAGGGCGTCGTCGTCGTGCGGGACGCGTCCGAGCTCGCGCGCGTCACCACCGCGCTCGACGACCCCACGGCGTACCTCGCGGAGCAGTACGTCGAGCACGAGCTCCTGCACACCGACGGCGTGGTCGTCGACGGGGAGCTGCGGTTCTTCGAGGCATGGCAGTGGTCGCAGACGCTCCTGGCGTCGCACCAGGACGCGAGCGCACCGACCGTCGCGCTCACGCTGGACGCCCGCGACCCGCGCCGTGCGGACCTTCGCGACCTCACCCGGCAGGCGCTGCTCGCACTCGGCGCACCGCCGGTCACGGCGTTCCACGTCGAGTTCTTCGCGACCGACCACGGTCTGCTGCTCAACGAGGCCGCGTCGCGGATCGGCGGCGCGCGGATCCAGCCGGCGCTGCGGCGCATCCACGGCGTCGACCTGGCCGAGCTCACGGCCCGGTGCACCGTCGAGCCGCGGGCCGCCGTGGCGCTGCCGCCTCCGCTCGCACCCGCAGGCGGCTTCCTGCTCGTGTACGGCACCCCGGACGGGCGGACGGCCGCGCCCGCGACGTGCCCGCTACCGGGGGTCGCCGACTACGAGACGACGGTCCCGCTGGCCGGCGGCGACACCATGAACGTCGCGCACCCCGAGCTCGTGGTGTCCGCCACGGCCGTCGGACGGTCCCGCGACGAGGTGCGGAGCCGACTGGACGACTTCAACGACTGGTTCGTCCGTTCGACCACGGCCTGACACGCCGCGCACGTCCGAGCACGTAGGTAACCACACACAGGGGGCACAGCCGTGTACGACTCCGAGCAGTTCCGGTTCGGCATCGAGCTCGAGTTCCAGCTCGCCAGGTCCGCCGACGCGCGGCCGCTGCACCACCACGACCTGGACTTCGAGACGCTCAAGGCGGTCATCGCCGAGACCGGGGCAGCCGTCAACGACTACATGGCTGTGAAGTACCCGGGTTCGTCCCAGCGCAGCACCTACCTCGAGGGGTACGACCTCGTCGACGACGACGGCACGTTCACCGGGCTCGACGTCAAGGGCATCGAGATCTCCACCCCGATCGCCACGGACGTCACCGCACAGCAGTCGTGGCTCGTGGACCAGTACGAGGACGTGCAGAAGCACCTGAGCAACATCGGCCTGTTCGGCGCGGTGTACGGCGCGCACGCCACCGAGCAGGAGTACCGGGGCACCCGTGGCGGCCGCACGCTCGAGGGGTGGGCCGCCGCCGAGACCGCGATGACCACGTGGGGCATCCACGTCAACGTCAGCTTCCCCGACGAGGTCGAGGCCCGGCTCGACCGGGACGCGGTCCTCGCGAGCTTCGAGCGGTTCGGGCCCGCGCTCGTCCTGCTCAGCGCCAACACACCCGTGCGCGGCGACGGTCCGTGGGTGCACGACGGGGTTCGCGGCGTCTCGGAGCGCTCGTACCGCCGCAGCTTCACCCGCCGGCCGCTGTACTTCCGCGACGACCAGCACCACCGCAAGGAGGTGACGTGCTTCGACGTCACGCCGCGCCTCGACCTCATCCGCGCCTACTCGTCGGTCAGCGCGGGTCTCATGCTGAACCCCGCGCCGCTCGAGCCCCAGCTCGAGTCCGTGACCGACCACAACATGCGCGCGGCCGCCCTGCACGGGTACGGCGCGACGTTCGTCGACCGGCACTTCGACGCGGTGCCCGCGGGCGCGCTCGTCGACGAGCTGCTCGACCGCGCGGAGGCCGGGCTCGCCGGGCTCGCGATCGATGCGTCCGACATCGCGCTCCTGCGCGCGATGGCTCGCGACCGCCGGGTCCCCGCCGACTCGACGCTCGTGACGTGGCAGAGCACCGGCTCCTGGCCGGAGTTCCTGGACGCCCACCGGTCGTTGCGCGAGGGCGAGTAGCGATGTGCCGCATCTTCGGACTGGTCGGGACCGCACGTCGCCGGGACGAGCTCGTGTCGATCGGGTCGCAGCTGTGCGCCGCGCTCACGCACGGCGGGCCCGACGGCGACGCGGTGCTCGCCCGCGACGGCGTCCTCCTCGGGTCGACGCGGCTCGCCATCAGCGACCCTGACGGCGGCTGGCAGCCGTTCTCCGCCCATGGCTGGACCGTCGTCTTCAACGGTGAGATCTACAACGTCGACGCGCTGCGGGCACGCCTCGCCGACCAGGGCCGGAGCCTGCGCACCGGGTGCGACGGCGAGCTTCTCCCGCATCTGCTCGCGCAGCACGGCCCCGCCGCCACCGGGATGCTCGACGGGATGTTCGCGTTCGCCGCCCTGCACGAGCCCAGCGGGCGGCTCGTCCTGGCGCGCGACCCGATGGGCATCAAGCCGCTGTTCCTCTTCGCCGACGGGCCACAGCTCGGCTTCGCGTCGGAGATCGGACCGCTGCTGCGGCTGCGCGACCAGCCGGTGCGGATCGACCTGGACTCGCTCGAGCGGTACTTCCGCATGAAGGCCGTGTTCGGCGCGCAGCGCGACGACGGGGCGCTGGGTGACCCGACGATCGCGGCGGGCGTGCTGAGCCTGCCGCCCGGCGGCACGCTCGTGTGGGAGGCCGACCGAGGTGCACGACTGGTCTGCGAGGTCGGCCCGACCGACACGTGGGACCACGCCGTCGACGCCACGGACCTGCCGACGCTGTTCGACGACGTGGTCGCGTCGATGGTCCCGCTGGACGTCGACTTCGGGGTCATGGTCTCGGGCGGGCTCGACTCCGGGATCGTCGCGAGGCTGGCGGCCGCGCACCGGCGCCGGCCGTCGCCCTTGCAGGCCTTCACGGTGGCGCCAGCCGAGCACAGCGCGTTCGACGAGCTGCCGCACGCTCGTGAGGTCGCGCGGTACGTCGATGCGCACACCCACGTGGTGCGCGTCGGGTCGCCCGACATCGTCAAGCGGCTCCCGGATGTGGTCGCCGCCCTGGGGCAACCCAACTCCGACCCCATCTCCCTCAGCACCTACCTGCTGTTCGAGTCGGTGCGCGAGCAGGGGCTGCCCGTGATCCTCACCGGCGACGGGAGCGACGAGTTCTTCGGCGGCTACGACCGGCTGCGCGCCCTGGGCGCGACGGGCGATCTGGCTGCGTACGTCGACGCGCTGGCCGGGGTGCCGGGCGGTTGGCTGGACGGCATGTGGCGCGACGACGTGCGCGACGAGGTGCGTCACGCCCGACGACCGGACGCCCTCACGCCCGACGCCGAGGGGGCGCCCTCACGCTCGCGCGCGGGCCGCCTGCGACGCGCGCTCGAGTTCGAGCAGCGCCACCGCATGCCCGCGTACCACCTGATGCGGGTCGACCACCTCAGCGCGGCGCACGGCGTCGAGGCGCGGGTGCCGTTCTGCCGCCCCGCGGTCGCGGCGCTCTGCGCGTCCCTCGAGCCCGCGCAGATGTTCGCGGGTGACCGCAGCAAGGTGGCCCTCACCGTCACGGCTCTGCGCGAGCGATGGGTGCCGGCGTCGATCGCCGCACGGCCCAAGCAGCCGTTCACGTTCCGCCTGTCGGAGCAGCTCAGCGACGACGCGACATTGTCGTGGGTCCGCGAGGTGCTCACCGACCCGTCGTCCGGGCCGTGGTTCGCACCCGAGCGGGTCGAGGCGACGGTCGCGGACTTCGAGACGAAGCGGACGGAGCCGCTCGCGCACGCCGTGTGGGCGCTGCTCGTGCTGGTGCTGTGGCAGACGGGGGTGGCGGCATGACCAGGACCCTCGACGGTGAGGTGTGCGAGGTCGGTCTGCAGGTGTCCCGCTGGACGATCGAGGGCGCGGCGGCACCGACCACGGTCGTGCTCGCGCAGTCGCGTGTCCCGGACCCGGTGGCCGTGCTGGAGGCCGTCGCCGCGTCCAGCCCGGCGTCCGTGCGCAAGCTCGCGCTCGTCGAGCCCGCCGACGACGGCGACGCCTTCGACGCCCACTACACGTTCGTCGAGCTCGTCCGCGCCGACGGGCACGCGTGGCTGGACCTCACCGCCGAGTGCGGCCACTCGATGCTGGCCGCGTCGGCCCAGCTGCTGCGTGCGCAGCGCCGCCCGGGGCCGGTGACCGTGCGCCTGTCGACGGGCCGCTCGGGACGTCGACGTGTCGTCACGTGCACCCTGCGGGAGCTCGGAGTCGACGGCTACACCGCGTCGGTCCGCTTCCCCGTCGACCCCGCCGCGGCGCATCCGCTCGGGCGGCACCCCGTCCGCGCCGGCGACCTGTCGGCTGTCGTGGTCGACTGCGGCAACCCGTACGCGTTCGTCGACGCCGCCCAGCTCGGCATCTCCACACCCGAGGCGCTGTTCGCCGCCGGCAACGAGGTCCGGCTCCCGCTCCTCGAGGTGCGCCGGTGGCTCGCACCGGCGCTCGGCGTGTCCCGGTCGTTCGTGCTGCCCAAGCCCGCCGTGGCGCTGCGCATCTCCCCCACCGAGCTGTTCGTCCGCGCCGTCTCCGTCGACGACTGGCACCCCGCGCTCGCGCTCACAGGACTCGTCGCGTCCGCTGCGTTCATGGACCGCTGGGGCGCAGGCGACCCTGCGGTGCGCATCGCCAGCCCGCGCGGCACCACCACCGTCCGCTGCGAGACCGTCGGCGACGACCACGTCGTCGTCGTCAGCGACCGCACCGTCCGAGGAGCCTGACGTGCCGGGTATCAGCGCGCTGCTGCCGCAGGACCACAACCGCCGCTGGCTGGCGCTCGGCAACCTCGTCAACATGATGGGCACGGGGGCGAGCCTCGCCACGCTCGTGGTGTTCCTGGCGGACGTCAAAGGGCTGTCGCTGGCGCTCGCCGCCTCCGTCCTGGCCGCCGCCGGGCTCATGGGGATCCTCGGTGCCGCACCCGTGGGCGTGCTCATCGACAGGTCAGGGCCGAAGAGCGTCGCGGTCGTCACCGAGCTCGTCTGCGCGCTCGCCGTGCTCGTCCTGCTGGCCGCGCCGGGGACCGTCTGGATCATCGTCGCCCTGACGGTCCGGCAACTGTCCGTCACCGCGAACACCGTCGCCCGTGCCACGGTCATGGGCCGCATGGGAGACGCGGAGGACCGCGTCGCCCTGCGTGCCTACCAGCGGGCGGTGACGAACGTCGGGTTCGGCGCGGGCACCGTGCTGTCCGCGGCGGCCGTGGCGATCGGCTCGACCGAGGCTCTCGTGGCCGTGATGTGCCTGGACGCCGCGACCTTCGGGTTCGGCGCACTGGCGACGGCGCGGCTGCGCGGCACCTTCCGCCCGGGACCGCGCCGCGCGGACGACAGCCCGGGCAACCGCTCCGCCGTCCTGCGTGACTGGCGGTTCGTGCTGCTGGCGCTGCTCAACGCCGCGTGCTCCCTCAACGGAGTCGCGGCCAGCCTCGGCATCTCCTTCTGGGTGGTGTTCGCGTCCGACTTGCCGAACTGGGCGGTGTCCGCGTCCTACGCGATCAACACCGTGCTCGTCGTCCTGCTGCAGGTGCGGTTCAGCAGGGCGTCGTCCACCGTGCACGGGTCGGCGACGAGCCTGCGCTCGGCGGGGCTGCTCGCGGGCGCCTTCTGCCTCCTGCTGGCCTTCTCCGGAGCGTTGACGGGCTGGGTGGTGTGGCTGCCATTCGTCGTAGCCACGGTCGTGATCACGGTCTCCGAGATGTGGCAGTCGGCCGCGGGGTGGACCCTCTCGTACGAGTTCGCGGACGACCGGCTGCTCGGCAAGTACCAGGCCGCCTGGCACCTCACCAACGACGCCGTCGTGAAGGCCCTCGGCCCGCTGGTCGTCGGGCTCGCCGTCGCACGTGGAGCAACGGGGTTCGTGGTCCTCGCCGCCGCCTTCTGCCTGCTCGCCCTCGTGACGCCTGCGGTGGTGTCGACACTGGAACGCTCGCGGCGGGTCGCTCTCGTCCAGTCGTAGGCGTCCTCTCCGGCCACGCGCCTCCACGCAGGCGTCACCAACGTCATGGCCCAGAAGACCTGGACCGACGCCTCGTCGGCCTTGGCCAGGGCTCGCGGGACGCTGCGCGCGCAGCCGCCCCGGAACCGATCGATCTCGGTGAGCGTCGGGCTGTGTCGGCGAATGTGCGGCTCGTCGACACACGTGCATGTCCGGGCACCTGCTCCGTGCGGTCGCTGCGACGACGTCCTGCGCGCGGCTCGGCGGCGCCGGTGCCGTTCGGGCAGCCCACTACCTGCTCTGGGCCGCAGCGGGCGCGTGCGCGTCGAACCACTCGATGAACTGCTTGACCGTGCCGATCTGAGCGATGCGCTTGTGCAGGGCGCGCTGGTCGTGCCCGGGCACCCAGTCGCCGCGGGTGACCTCCTCGCCACAGCCGCAGGCGCACTGCTTGCGGTCGAACCTCGGGTCGTCGACGTAGGTGACGGGGTTGCGCACCCCGTGCACCGGCGCCGGCCCGCCGACGTAGATGTCGTACACCCGGTGGCCGGGTTGGAGCACCTCACCGACGATCGCGCGGCGGTTGCTTGACGTCTCCTCTATGCGGTCGATGGCGACGGCCATCTGCACGATGCCCTTGTGGCTGAACAGGACGTACCGCTCGCTGTCGGCACGCTCGCCAAGGACCCAGCAGCCCCGGTTCGCGGTGTACATCTCGCCCTCAGACATTCCGGGTGCATAGCCGACGTGGTCACGTCCGAGCTCGTCGGCATCCGGGTCGACGTCGCGTCGGTCGCCGAGAGTGATGTGCAGCATGGTGATCCTCCGATAGTTGAGATGCTTGTTCTATACCCGTCCGGTCTGGGTGACGCATCTATCTTGCTGCATCCGGCGATACCCGTCAAGGCTTGCCGCCCAAGGTATTGTCTGGACCGCCCTCCGAACCGGGCCGACTGCGCGCGCCACCTCCAAGTAGTGGTCGACCCGGACCCGGTCCCACGCGTGGATGACCTGCCCGTCACCGACGCCGAGGCCGAGGCCGACGTGACCCCAGTCCTGCTGTCGGCCGAACGGGTCGCCGGTGCTCTCGTAGAAGGCGAACGCCTCCGCCGGCACAGCGCCGGGTCCGGTGCACGCGTCCGCCGACCAGCCGACCGTCGTGGGCGCACGACCGGTGCGCGCAGAGGATGTCCCTGGGCCGTGCGACCGCGGCGGGCGCGAGCGGTCGACGGTCGTCGGGACGTCGGTCGCTACGGGCGCAGGCGGGTGGTCGGGACGATCTGCGACGTCTGTGACGCGCTCGACCAGCGGAGCTCCGCGACCGCGTGCCGCGTACCGTCGAAGTACTCCACGACGATCGGCACCGCCTGTCCCGCGGTGAGCGTGACGGTCCCGGTGTCGACCCGCCGGGCGTGCTTCGTCCACGCGTCGATCACCAGCCGGCCGTCGACCCACAGCCGCACACCGTCGTCGGACGTCGTCGCGAACGTGTACGTCTGCGAGTACCGCGGCACGACCGACCCGCTCCAGCGCACGGAGAAGGTGTCCGCCCCGATGCCGCTCACCGGCGCCGCGAGTCCCCAGTCGAACGCGATGCCCGGGTCGATGCGCGAGACCGTGGTGCCCGTGAGGTCGCTGTTGTCGTAGTAGACCGCGCGCAGCCCGCGCAGCCCGAGCGTCGCCGTCAGCGTCGTCGCCGCGGTCGGGGTGCGCCAGGTCCGGCTCGCCGCCGTCGAGCCGTCCGACCACCGGTCGAGCTCGTACGTGCGACCCTGCGCGTCACGCTGCGACGGCACCGCGAGCTGCAGGTCGAAGCCCGCCCACGAGGTCACGGTCGTCGGACCCGTGACCGTCTGGCCGTTGACCGTGAGGGTGCGACCGGTGGGCGAGGTCGCGAGCGTCACGTCGACCTTCCGCGGCAGGAAGTCGCGCGTCACGGTCGTCGTCGCGCCCTGCGAGTCCGTCGCGGTCAATGTGATGCGCAGATGGCTGTTCGCGGCGGCGGCCAGGTCCTCCGGTCCCGGCGCCTCGAACGCCACCGACGTCCCCGTCACCGGCCCGAGGAACGGATGCGTGTGCTGGTCGTGCACGCGCACGACCGTCCACGACAGGCGCGAGCCGGACAGCGTGCCGTCCTGCGCGTCGGTCGCCGACCCGGCCAGCGTGTACGCCTGCCCGACGACGAACGTCGCCCCCGCGGCCGGGGACGTGATCTGCGCGCTCGGCGCGGTGTTGCCCGAGCTGATCCGGGTCGTCACCGCGGCCGACGTCGCCCCCTGCGGGTCCCGCACCCGCAGCGTCGCGGTCCACGTGCCCGCCGCGTACGTGTGCTGGACCGTCGGGCTCGTCGTCGTCGCGTCGGCCGTCCCGTCGCCGAACTCCCACAGGTACGTCAGGGTGCCGCCGTCCGGGTCGCTGCTGCCGCGCCCGTCGAGAGTCGTGGTCAGGGGCGCCGCGCCGCTCGTCGGGGACGCCGTCAGCGCCGCCGTCGGCGCGCGGTTGGCCGTGCCCGTGTAGGCGAGCCGACGGACCTCGCCGCCGTTCGCGTACGTCGTGTAGTACAGCGCCTGGCTGCCGGACCACGGCCCGAACTCCAGGTGCACCGCCGCACCGAGACCCGTCGAGACGTCCGTGCGCGTCCCGCCCCTGAGCATCATGAGCTTGCCGCAGTTGTAGTCCGAGAACAGGTACCCGTCCTCGTACGCCGCCGGCCAGATACCGTCGGGGACGAACGCGCTGCCCGTGATCGACCCGCAGCCCGTGCTGCGGCCGTAGTCGTGGATCGGGTTCGTCATCCCGGCCGGCAGCGCGCCACCACAGCTCGTCGCCGAACCCGTCTGCGCGCAGTGCCCCTCACGCACCGGCCAGCCGTAGTCCGCACCCGCCGTGCCCTGGTCGATCTCCTCCCACACGTTCTGCCCCACGTCGTTGATGCGGGACACCGTGCCGCTCGCGTTGGGGTCGAACGCGAACCGGAACGGGTTGCGCAGACCCCACGCGAACGTCTCGCGGCAGACCGTCCCCGAAGCCGCCGGAGCGAGGCGACAGCTCGCCGTCCCCGAGCCGAGGAACGGGTTGCCCGGAGCGGGTGCGCCCGTGGTCCGGTCGACACGCAGGATCTTGCCGTTCAGCACGTTGCGGTCACGCGACGCGTCGTTGTTGCCGCCGCAGCCGCTGTCGCCCTTGTAGTCGCAGCCCCCGTCACCCGTCGAGACGTATAGGTACCCGTCCTTGCCGACGTGCACGTCGCCCGCGTTGTGGTTACCCGCCGGCGACGCGATCCCGTCGAGCAGCACGGTCTCGCTCGCGGGGTCGACCACGTTGTCGTCGCCGAGCACGAACCGCGACACCCGGTTCACCGGCGCACCCGCAGGCGTCCCACCCTGGCTCGTCGGGCACGAGGTGCCCGTGCGCACCGTGTAGAACAGGTAGATCGCGCGCGTCGCCAGGTCCGGGTCGGTCGCCACGCCCAGCAGACCGCGCTCCGAGTTCGTGCAGATGCGGCTCGACAGGTCCAGCGCAGGCGTCGACAGCAAGGTGCCCGCCGCCGTGCGGACCCGCAGACGCCCCGACTGCTGCGTCACGAGCATCCGACCGTCGGCCGTGAACGCGATCGCGGACGGGTTCGGCACGCTCGCGACGAGCGAGTCGGTGAACCCCGCCGGGACCGCGGCGGTCGCGGGTGGCGACCCGGCCACGGTCAGACCGGCGGCCACCACGGCCCCCGCCGCCACCGCTGCGAGCGTGCGCACGATGCTCATCGAGGGCCCCCGTCCTCGTCGACACGTCAGGCCGCCACCCTCCACCCGTGGCACCCGGAGCGCAACGCCGCCCGGTACGCCGGCTCCAAGGCGGCGGTGGTCAACCCGTCGATGGCGTCGACGTCTCAGGACGTTCCTCTCGGATCAGCACTCGTTGCCTCCCGAGCGGGGGGCGCGCGGCGACCGCAGCTGGCACTACGGCGAGACTGGTGCGGTCTGCGCCGACTTCGCCGACACCGTGGCAAAGCCCGTCTTCTTACCCGTGACCATGACGGTGATCCGTTTGCCGACCTGTGCGGGCTTGAGCTTCCACGTCGGCCGCGTTGCTCCAGAGATCGCACGACCGTTCGCGTACCACTGGAAGGAGAAGACTGTGCCACTGGTCCAGGTGCCGGTCCTCGCCGTCAGCTCCCTGCCGACCTTCGCGGTGCCGGAGATCCAAGGGGTCCCGACGGTCGCGACCTTCGCGGTCGGCTTCGAGGTGAGCGCCACCGTGGGATAGCCAGACCTGCGCCCCGTCACCTTGACCGTAATCGACTTCGCCTTCTGCGCAGACCCCAGGACGAATGTCGAACGCGTCGCTCCGGCGATCGGAGTTCCGCTCGCGTACCACTGGTACGCCAGAATCATCCCGCTTGTCCAAGCACCCGGCTTGGCGGAGAGCTTGGAGCCAACCGCCGCGGACCCGCTGATCGACGGGGTCGTGGCCGTCGCCACCCGGCCCGTCGCCTGCGACGTCTCCGAGGTTGTCGTGTAGCCGGCCTTCGACCCGGTGACCACTACCGTGATCTCCTTGTCCCGCTGAACCGACGTCAGCGCAATGGTCGCTGCCGTCGCGCCAGCGATGGCCGACCCGTCCGCGAACCACTGATACTTCAGGGCCGAACCGCTCGTCCACGTCCCGGGCTTCGCCGTCAGCTGCCGGCCCACAACGGCAACTCCGGCGACGACCGGAACGGTGGACTCCATCGGCAGCAAGGTGCTCGTCGGACGAGCCTCGTAGCCGTTCCACGTCGGAGTGGCGTAGCCGGTCGCACTCGCCGGATACGTGATGACGAGTCCGGCGCCGTCGCCGAACGAACTGCGGTACGGCAGCGCATCTGCGCCGCCGTCCGACCAGCCCGACTCGCCGGCCGCGACGACGGACGGAGCATCCCCCAGCATCACGACGCTCGTCAGCGGATTCGCGAAGAATGCGCTGCCCCCGACGCTCCTCACGCTCGCCGGGATCACTACCCGCGCCAGAGAGTTGCTCTCGAACGCGCTGATGCCGATGCTCGTGACGCCAGCCGTGATGGTCACACTCTCCAACTCGTTCGAGTGAAAGGCGCCGTAGCCTACTGCCTTGACGCTGCCAGGAATCACGACGCTCGTCAGTCTGTTGTTGGAGAACGCCAGACGTTCGATCGTCGTGATTCCCTCCGGGATCCTGACGCTCGTCAACATGTTGCTTGAAAATGCCCCGTCGCCGACGGTTACTACGCCGTCCGGGATGACCATATTCGTCAAACGGTTGCTCGAGAAGGCTCCCGCACCGATCGTCTCGAGGGTGCTCGGGAGCGCCACGTGGGCCAACTGGTTCGCTGCGAAGGCACCGCCTTCGATCGTGGTGACGCCGGCAGGGATGGTCACGTCCGTCAGCGCGTTCCCGTAGAACGCGGTGTCGCCAATTGTCGCAAGTCCATCCGGTAGCGCTACGTTCGTGAGCGAGTTCCCGTAGAACGCGCTCGGCCCCAGGTTCGTCACGCTGTCCGGGAGCACAACGCTCGTCAGTGCGTTGATCGCGAACGCACCCGCCCCGATCGTCGCAAGGCCGGGCCGGAGGGTGACGCTCGTCAAACCGTTCTGACCGAATGCCCACGAACCGATTGTCATCACACTGCCTGGTACAACCACGTCCACGAGCGAATTGCCGTGGAAGGCACGTGCGCCGATCGCGGTGACACCATCGCCGATCACGGCCTTCGTCAAGGCGTTGTCTTCGAACGCACTCTCGCCGATCTCCCCCACGCTTCCCGGGACGAAGACGTCTACCAACGCATTGTTCGAGAACGCCATGTCGCCGAGCGTTGTGACAGTGGTGGGGATAACGACATCCCTCAGCGCGTTGCTCGCGAACGCGCCGTCTCCGACAGATCGCACACCTGCTGGGATGACCACGTGGGTCAAGGCATTTCTGGCGAACGCGCCGTAGTACCCGTTGCCTTCGATAGTCTCCACGCTGCTCGGGATCGTCACGCTCGTCAAGTCGTTCCCATAGAAGGCCGCGCCACCGATCGTCGTGACGCCGTCAGCGATGTCCACACTCGTCAGCGAGTTGTTGCCGAACGCCCACTCCCCGATGGCCTTCACACCACTGGGTATCCTCACGCTGGTGAGCGCATTTCCGTAGAACGCGCTGCCCCCGATCGTGATCACACCGCGGGGGATCACGACGCCGGTCAGTCCATGGTTGGCGAGCGCGCTGTCCCCGATCGCGACGACGGGATATCCGCCCACGGTCTGAGGGATCTGCAAGTCAGTGGAGACCAAAGATGTCCCGGTGATGGTGGCTTGCCCTTCGGCGTTTACGGTGTACTGCCACCGACTGCTCGGGATGCGCCGAGCAGCGATGACTCCGAGATTGCTGACGTCGGACGCCCGGAACCCGTCGACCGCCTGGTCCGTGCCGTAGTGGGTGTGCGTGCCGATCGCAGCCCAGTACCAATCACCGCCGAACCCGAGCTGGGTGTCGCACACCAGGTCGGTTGCAGCGCACATCTCGATCGTCTTCGCCGCGACGCTCGAGCTGAGCGCCATGTGAGGGTTGGACGCCGCGGCCGAGGTGTCCCACAGGTCATACCCTCTCGCGGCCGGGCGCGTCGCGAAGTACGCCGTCGTCCCAGCCAGGAGCGGCCCCAGTACGGCCGCGAACACGGCGATGACCCCGCCGAGCGGCTGGAGCCACACACCCAGGCTGTCACCGGCGTTACCGAAGAAGGTGCCGCTGGCGGGGTTGCCATGAATCGTGTCCCGAGCGGGATCGGCGAGGAGCACGACGGCCGCGAGCTTTGCGCCGAGAGTCGTCTCCGACAGGACGCGGTGTATCACCAGCGCCCCTTGTGAATACCCCGCCAGCACGATCCGCTCGTCTGGGCAGTTGCGGTTCGACTGTGCGTATGCATCGAGAAGCGCGAACGTGCCCTGCTGGATGCTATCGGCGTAGTGGCGAGTCGGGGACGGCGGAATACCGATCCCGTAACTGGCCAGGTCATCGACCAGCGAACCGTCAAATCCGTCCGAGGGCGCAATCGGCAGGGCAGGGTAGTCGATGGCGATCGACCTATAGGTCAAGGATGCATCGAGCCCGGCGACGAACCCGGCTCGCACGAGCGCCATCTTTGGTCCGTAGCCACCGTCCTCAGTGCGACTCTCGCCCGATCCACGCACGCCGACGAAAAGGACATCAGCGCAGCGAGAATCGTCGACCTCGGTCGGTCCGGTCGATGCCTCCACCGCCGCTGCAGGCGAAGCCGGCGACGGCACCAGTACCAGGACGCTGGCAACGAGCGCCACGGCCGTCAGCCCGGCAACAGTCCGCAGCGCCCGAATCATGAGCATCACGCCGCACCTCCGCGATTCGTTGCACATGCGACAGCTCCTCTAGAAAGGGATGTTCGCGGCGGTCGGCAGGCTCTTCCTGCGCCGTCTGCGCCGAACCTACCGCTGGTCGCGCAGGGCGCGACAGCACCTTCGGCGTCGCATCCGCGGCACCCGTTCCTCCGTCAGCGCGCTGGTCGGCCTCCATGGGGTCGGTGGTGGTGATCAGGTTGAGGCGTGCAAGGAGAGGAGGGAGCAGCCCCTGCCGACTAGCGGGTTGCGCCGGTGCATGAAGGTCGCGACTTCCACTCGCCCACCCGTCGCCGGACGCCGCGACGGCGGCGCCCCTCAGAACCTGGACTCGGCGACTTGGCGCGAAACCCATATTTCTCGGATCAGTCGTGCGTGAGAATCCGACCTGGGTGGACGCGAGTGAATCGCCCCGGATTCGGTAGAGGCTCTCAACCCGCGGACCGTGGGCTTCACGCCGTGCGTGGGTTTAGGGTCGGAACGGACTCTCCGTTTGCCGCCCTAACGAACACTGCGAGTCGGTTGGCCCCGTCGAGTAGATCGCCCCGCAGTGCATGGTGATCGTCCCACGCGGCCGTGACATGCCTCGCAATCCGGACCTTGTCGACGCTCTGAAGACCCGTGTGGGCGGTGTCTAGGGGGTTCTCCCATTCAGACGCGACGCTCGTGACGCTCGCGCGGCGGTGAACTGCTTCGACCGCAGCGCGCAGGAGCTCATTCGGGACAAGGTTCTCGATCGTGTAGCCCTTGGTGATCCAGGCAACGCCATGCCGCGACAGCTCGTCGAAGACACGCTTCTTCGTCGCTGAGATTCTGGCTCGGGCCGACGTCTTGTCGGAGTCGATGACGATGGCAACGTGCCGGTTCAGCCGACGTAGCGAAATGAAGTCGTCGATGTCCGGGTCGTCGGCAGACAGGTGGTTCAGGAGCCGTCCGCCGTAGAACATGATCGAGAAGTGCAACCCCTCCTTCAGGTCGGGCGCCAGCATCGAGAGCCAATGCCGCACGTAGATGCGATCCGAGGGACCCTCCACCCAGATGATCGCGTTGGCCTGGACGAGATCCGACGCGCGATATCCGAGGTCCGCGCAGATCTCGGCACGGTCGCTGGGCGTCATCGCGCGCCGCACCTCCGTCCCCTCTGTGGTCCAGGTGGCGTGGAAGATCGAGGCGAGATCGCTGTCGAGCAGGTGCGCCGAGTGCGTCGCGATTAGGTACTGATTGGCGGTGCTCTCGGCGAGGTACCGCAACAACTTGCGCTGCAGGACTGGGTGGAGATGCACCTCGGGTTCCTCTATGCAGACAAGTCGGTCGGTGAGGACGGTCGCAGCGGCGGCGAGGATTACGACCTGGTGGATCCCGGTTCCAAGGTTCTCAAGCGGAAGGCTCACGCTTCCTCGCCGGACGTTCACGGTGTTCTGTCGCACGGGAATCTCGATGCGTACGGACGGATCGTCGAGCACCACGCGCACGAACTCCTGGATCCGAGCGAAGCGTTCCTCGGACTCTGTGTCGCCCGCCTCGGGCCGATCGAGGCCGGCCAACGTCGCGATGAGCCCGCCGCCGTCGTAGTCAGGTCCAGCGTCGCGAGCTTCGGCAATCTGCCTGAAGGCGTTGACCGTCACGACCGGTGGCACGGCATCGAGCACCTTGAAGGATTCGAAGACCCGACGGGCATCGTCGTACCGGTTGCCACCGCCCGTGCTCGCGACGCGCATCGATGCCTCACGCAGTGCGTGCCCGGCAAGATCGCTTGACCGCAGAACTTCCTCCAGCCAAGCCTCACGGATCGAGAACCGCCGCGAAGCCTGACCGGACCCGCTCGACTCGTAGCTGACGTCGTACTCGACCCACAGGAGGTCGTCATCTGTCCGCCTGACGCTCGGCGTGCGAAGCACCCGAACCGCGTCCTGGTCGAACTTGGAGGCGAGATCCATATCTGAGAGTGGCACTGCGATCGCAACTCGGACCGGCTCCCCGACGGGCCAGTCGACGTGCGTCTCTTGTGCCGGTCGCCGCTCGACGACGGGCGAGGCCGGACTCACGAGGGACGCAACGCGCAGAACGTTGGACTTGCCGACGTTGTTCTGGCCCGCGACGAGGTTCACCTTGCCCAGCGGTGCCACGAACTCCAGGCCGACTCGACCGAACGACCTGTACCCCGCTACCCCGAATCCGCGCAGGGCGAAGGTGGGCAAGTCGTCGTCCACATCGCCCACTCGTCTTACCTCCACAGCCTTCGCCGTCGCCCAGCTCACGCCGCCGCCACGTCCGATGTGCAATCTGCGGTCCCTGTCGACACACACACTGTCAGACCTGCATGTCGACGAATCGGCTGAAGTGGCCCTGGAACGCGACGGTGATGGTGTCCGTCGGGCCGTTGCGGTGCTTGGCGACGATCAGGTCGGCCTCGCCCGCGCGCGGCGACTCCTTCTCGTAGGCGTCCTCACGGTGCAGCAGGATCACCATGTCCGCGTCCTGCTCGATCGACCCAGATTCACGCAGGTCGCTCATCTGCGGCTTCTTGTCCGTGCGCTGCTCCGGACCACGGTTCAGCTGTGAGATCGCGATGACGGGGACCTCAAGCTCCTTGGCGAGGAGCTTGAGCGCGCGGGAGAACTCGGAGACCTCCTGCTGGCGGGACTCGACGCGCTTGCCGGACGTCATGAGCTGCAGGTAGTCGATCACGACGAGCTTGAGATCGTGACGCTGCTTGAGGCGCCGGCACTTGGCGCGGATCTCCATGAGCGACATGTTCGGCGAGTCGTCGATGAACAGCGGCGCGCCGGAGATCTTCCCCATGGTCTGCGCGATCTTCGCCCAGTCGTCCTCGCCCATCTGACCGGTGCGCAGCTTCTGCAGGTGCACGCGCGCCTCGGCGGAGAGCAGTCGCATGACGATCTCGTTGCGACTCATCTCGAGCGAGAACACCACCGCGGCCTGGTTGTGCTTGATCGCAGCCGACCGGACGACGTCGATGCCGAGCGTCGAGTTGTGCGTCGGAACCATCGCCTCGCTCGCGAGGTACAAGTGCGAGGGGTGGGCGATCTCGACGCATCGGACCGGCACGGACTCGACCGGCTCGACCGACACGATGAACCGCTGCCACAGGCGCGGGGTCGAGGGACGGCGACGCTCCTTGTGCACGAGCTTCTTGCGCTCGAGTCCGAACACCTCGTCGTCCGTGGTGAACGTGATGGTGAAGGCGGTCGAGGTCGCGGCCGAGCGCCCGGCCACCGCGCGCGTCGACCAGCCGGTGCGGTACCCGAGCGAGTGGACGAGCTCGCGGACGTCGCGCGCGAGGCGCTCGTCGGTCAGCGTGATCTGCGGGCTACCCGTGGGGTTCACGGTCCCGTCGGTGTCGAGCAGCCCGGCGAGCAGATCACGCCGCTGCCGCTCGCTCGCCCTCAGGTACGCGACCGGGATGTGCTTGCCACCGAGCACACCGAGCGTCCGCAGACCGGCGTCGAGCAGGTCGGGCTCGTAGCCGCGGCCCTCGATGTGCATGGCGATCTCGGGGTCGGCGCTCGTGAACCGCGCGGAGGCAGCGTGGCCGTCACCCAGCCAGACCCCCAGGAGGTACGGGTCCACGAGGAGGTCGGCGTCCGGGAGGCGCAGCGGGCGCGCGGCCTCGACCGAGTGGTTCGCGCGCCGGTGGGCCGTCGCGCACCGCACCGTGCCGTGGATCTCCTCGGTGGTCCAGATGCTCGGCATCCCGCCGTCCCGCTGGCGTCGGTCGGCCCGCGTGCGGGTCGCCCACTGGTGCTGGGCGTCCGCGACGATCGTCGTCCCGTCGTCGAACGAGACCCGGTAGCAGGGGCGGTCGACCATGACGTCCGTAGCTGCGACGACTGTCGTCGGGGTGCCGTCAGCGGCAAGGAGCTGGTCGCCGACCCGGACCTCCCCCATCGTCGTCCAGCCCGTGGGGGTGGGCAGCGGGGTGTCGAGCGCCAGGGCCTTGCCGATCGCCGGACGGGCGGCGACGACGATCATCTGGCCCGGGTGCAGGCCGTTGGTCAGGCGGTCGAGGTCGGAGAAGCCCGTGGGGACGCCGATCATCCCCTCCCCACGGTGACCGGCGGCCTCGATCTCGTCGACCGTCCCGCCGATGATCTCCGCGAGCGGCAGGTAGTCCTCCGACGAGCGCCGCTCGGTGACGGCGTACACCTCGGCCTGGGCGGTGTTCACCAGCTCGTCGACGTCGCCGCCGTCGGTCCCGTAGCCGAGCTGCACGATGCGGGTGCCGGCCTCGACGAGCTTGCGCAGGATGGCGCGCTCGCGCACGATCCGCGCGTAGTACCCGGCGTTGGCCGCGGTGGGCACGGACGCGATGAGCGTGTGCAGGTAGGGGGCGCCGCCGATGCGCGCGAGCTCGCCGCGCTTGGTGAGCTCGTCGGCGACCGTGATCGCGTCCGCGGGCTCGCCACGGCCGTAGAGGTCGATGATCGCGTCGTAGACGGTCTCGTGCGCGGGGCGGTAGAAGTCGGTGCCGCGGATCTGCTCGATGACGTCGGCGATCGCGTCCTTCGAGATCATCATGCCGCCGAGCACGGACCGCTCGGCCTCGAGGTCCTGCGGCGGGGTGCGGTCGAACTCGCGCCGTCCGGAGTCGGGCTCCGGCGGCATGCCGTACTCGAGCTCGTCGATCGTCACCAGCGCACCTTGTTCTCTGCCTTCGCCTTCTCCGCGTCACGGAGCTCGTCGAACATCCGTTCTACACGCGCCCGCCCACACGTGGCTCGGCCTGCGGGGCGGGGAGGAGTTCTCGCGCGAGACTAGGTGCGGCGCAGCGGGTCGCGCGAATCAGGCGACGAGCCTGTGGAAACGCGACCACCAACCTGTGGACGGGCCTGGGGAAGGCTGTGCGTGACGATGTGCACAGGCGGTGGACAGCCCTGTGGACAGTGAGGGCCGACACGACGACACACCGCTGTGACGAGCACAGATGAAGTTCAACCGGTGTGGACACCGCAGGGAGCGACCGCCATCTCAGCCAACGGACAGCAACCATCCAGCATCGACCGGCAGATCCTCGCGCTCGCCGTCCCGGCGCTCGGCGCGCTCGTCGCCGAGCCCCTGTTCATCCTCGTGGACTCAGCCGTCGTCGGGCACCTCGGCACCGACGCGCTTGCCGGGCTCGCGCTCGCGTCCAGCATCCTGCTCACCGTCGTCGGCCTGTGCGTGTTCCTCGCCTACGCCACGACCGCGTCGGTCTCCCGCCGCCTCGGCGCCGGTGACCACGCGGGTGCGCTGCAGGTCGGCGTCGACGGCACGTGGCTCGCGCTGGGCCTGGGTGTCGTCCTCGCGGCCGGGCTGTGGCTCGCCGCGCCGTGGGTGGTGGAGTTCATGGGCGCCGACGACGAGACCGCGCGGCAGGCCGTCACCTACCTGCGCTGGTCCGCGCCCGGCCTCATCGGCATGCTCGTCGTCCTGGCCGCCACGGGCACGCTGCGCGGGCTGCAGGACACCCGCACCCCGCTCGGCGTCGCGGTCGTCGGCGCGGTCGTCAACACGGCCCTCAACGTCACGCTCGTGTGGGGCCTGCACCTCGGGATCGCCGGCTCCGGCGCGGGCACGGCCCTGACCCAGCTCGGCATGGGCGTGGTGCTCGGCCTCGTCGTCGTGCGCGGCGCCCGTGCCGCGGGTTCGTCCCTGCGCCCGGCCGCGGGCGGCATCTGGACCAGCGCACGGCACGGGCTGCCCCTGCTCGCGCGCACCGCGACCCTGCGCGGCGCGATCCTGCTCACCACCTGGGTCGCCACCGGACTCGGCGCCGTGACGCTCGCCGGGCACCAGGTCGTCAGCTCCGTGTGGGGGCTCGCCGCGTTCGCGCTCGACGCCCTCGCGATCGCCGCCCAGGCGCTCGTCGGGCACGCGCTCGGCGCAGGTGACGTGCCGCGCACGCGCGGCGTCCTGCGCCGGACCCTGCAGTGGGGCGTCGGGGCCGGCGTCGTCCTGGGTGTGGTCCTCGGCGGTGCGGCCGCGCTGTACGCACCGCTGTTCACGCCGGACGACGAGGTGCGCCACGCGATCGTCGTCGGGATGCTCGTCGCGGGCGTGTGCATGCCGATCGCCGGCTGGGTGTTCGTGCTCGACGGCGTGCTGATCGGCGCGGGCGACGGGCGGTTCCTCGCGTGGGCCGGCCTCGCGACGCTCGTCGTCTACGTGCCGTTCGCCCTCGCGGTCCGCGCCTACGCCCCACCCGGTGCGCAGGGTCTGCTCTGGCTGACCGCGGCGTTCAGCGGCGTCTTCATGCTCGCCCGCGCCGTGACCACCGGCTACCGCGCGCGCGGCACGGCCTGGATGGTCACCGGCACCTGACCCCGCCGCCCCTCCCCTCGCCGACTGCCCACGTTCGTGCGCGACCGCGCACGCACAGCGTCAGCACTCGACCCGCAACGTGCGCACTCGGCGCCAAGGGGGTGGCGCGGGCATGCGGTGCGGGGGCATGCGGAAGGCCCCCGTCCCGGGAGGGGCGGGGGCCTTCCGTGTGAGCGTCAGCTCAGGCAGCCACGACCTTGACGGTCACCGTGGCGGCGACCTCCGGGTGGAGGCGGACCGAGACGGTGTACTCGCCCAGGGCCTTGATCGGCTGCGCGATCTCGACCTTGCGCTTGTCGATCGCCGGGGCGCCCGACGCCTTGACCGCGTCCGCGATCTCGGCGGTCGTCACGGCACCGAACAGACGACCGGCGTCGCCGGCCTTCGCCGACACGACGACCGGCTTCGACTGCAGCGAGTCGCGGATGGCCTTCGCGTCGTCGAGCGAGGCGATCTCGCGCGCCTTGCGAGCCTTGCGGATCGCCGTGATGTCCTTCTCCGCACCCTTGGTCCAGGGGGCGGCAAGGTTGCGCGGGATCAGGTAGTTACGGGCGTACCCGTCCTTGACCTCGACCACGTCGCCGGGGGCGCCGAGGCCGGTGACCTCGTGCGTGAGGATGATCTTCGCCATCGTCAGGCCTCCTTCTCAGCGCGCCGACGACGAGTACGGCAGGAGAGCCATCTCGCGGGCGTTCTTGACGGCGCGAGCGATCGCGCGCTGCTCCTGCACGGACACACCGGTCACCCGACGCGCGCGGATCTTGCCGCGGTCGGAGATGAACTTGCGCAGCAGCGCGGTGTCCTTGTAGTCGACAACCTCGATCTTGGCTGCCTTGAGCGGGTTCTGCTTCTTCTTGGGCTTACGAACAACGGCCTTGGCCATCGCGGTGCTCCTGTCTCTGGAGCCCCGGGCGTTGCCATGCCCGGGGATGTGGTGTCTGGGGGTTCGAGGGACCTCGTGCGGGACCGTGCGTCAGACGCGCGGGACCGCGGGGCCGGTCAGAACGGGGGCTCATCCGAGTAGCCGCCGCCCGCGGGCGTGGCCCACGGGTCGTCGCCGGCCGAGCCGGACGACTGGCCGCCACCGGAGTAGCCGCCGCCGCCACCGCCGCCGAAGCCACCGCCGCCGCCACCCGAACGCTGGGTCCGGGTGACCTTGGCCGTGGCGTAGCGCAGCGACGGGCCGACCTCGTCGACCTGCAGCTCGACGACCGTGCGCTTCTCGCCCTCACGCGTCTCGTACGAGCGCTGGACGAGGCGACCGGTCACGATGACGCGGGTGCCCTTGGTGAGCGACTCCGCCACCGACTCCGCCGCCTCCCGCCAGATCGAGCAGCGCAGGAACAGCGTCTCGCCGTCCTTCCACTCGTTGCTCTGACGGTCGAACGTGCGCGGCGTCGACGCGACGGTGAAGTTGGCCACGGCCGCACCCGACGGGGTGAAGCGCAGCTCCGGGTCCCCGGTCAGGTTCCCGATCACCGTGATGACGGTCTCACCAGCCATGCCAGCTCCTCGCTCGATTCCGAACTGCTTCGACGTAGGTCCTTCGAGGTGGTGAGCACGCTAGGCGCGCCCACCCACAGGTCACGCCTCGCGGCGGAGGACCTTGGTGCGCAGGACGACCTCGTTGAGGCCGAGCTGACGGTCGAGCTCCTTGGCCGTCGCCGGCTCCGCGGTGAAGTCGACCACCGCGTAGATGCCCTCGGACTTCTTCTTGATGTCGTACGCCAGGCGGCGGCGACCCCAGACGTCCACCTTGTCGACCGAGCCACCGTCGGTCTTGACGACCGTCAGGTACTTGTCGAGCGACGGGGCGACGGTGCGCTCCTCGATCTCGGGGTCGAGGATGATCATGATCTCGTACTGACGCAGGCTCATACCCACCTCCTCTGGTCTCAGCGGTCACGGTCGTTCCGTGACAGGAGGGTTCTCGTGCGTCGCTGCGGCGGCCCGGTCCTCGTCGGACCCGGTCGCCGTCCCGCGTCCCCGCCGATGGCGGCAGGGGTGAGCGGGCACAGCAATGTTCTAGCCTACCGGCCCGGCTCCGCGGCGGCGAAATCGTCGGGCTGTGGACGACGAGGCGTCACGCACCCCCACCGTCTCCCCCGCCCTCCTCCTCCTGCGCCGGCGGTGCCTCCGTCGGGGCAGGCGTCTGCGTCGGCTTCGGGTCCGGCTCCGGGTCCGGCTTCGGGTCCGGCTTCTTCGTCGGCTGGGGCTTCGGGCCCGACGAGACGACGAGCGTCACCTGCGACCCGACCGGCAGCCGCGTGCCCGCCGCCGGGTCGACCGAGATGACCCGGCCCGCCGCGACGTCGTCGGACGGCTTGGTCACGATCACCGGCTCCAGGCCCACCGCGAGCAGCGCGGCCGTCGCGTCGCCCTGCGTCTTGCCCTGCAGTCGGTACGGCACCTTCGCGGTCGCGTCCTGCGTCGGCTCGGTCGTCGGCGCGGTCGTCGGCGTCGGGGTGGGCGAGGGCGTCGTCGTCGGACGCTGCGTGGGCTTGTCGCCCACGTCCGCGCGCGGCGGGAAGTCCCGCTTCTTCGCGAACTGCTCCATCTGCAGCACCGGGCCCATGTAGTCGGCCCACAGCTTCGCGGGGATCGAGCCGCCCGTGACCTGGGTGAGCGTCCCGCCGTACGGGCTGGGCCCGAACGGCGTGATGGTGTTCGGGGACTTGCCGTCCTCGCCCACCTGGCTCAACGCGACCGACGTCGCGATCGTCGGGGTGTAGCCGACGAACCAGGCCGAGAGGTTCTCGTTCGACGTGCCGGTCTTGCCGGCGACGGGCACGCCCAGCGGCTTGATGTACGGCTCGCCGGAGCCGCGCTCGACCACCTGCGTCATGGCGTACGTCGCGTCCGCCATGACGTCCTGCTCGAACCGGCGCTCGGGGTTCCCGTCGGTCTCGTAGTTCACCGAGCCGTTGGGGTTCACCACCTGCGCGACGACGTGCGCGTCGTGGTGCACGCCCTGCGCGGCGAACGTCGCGTACGCGCTCGCCATGTCGAGCGGGTGGACCGGCGTGGTGCCGAGCACGTTCGCGGGGTTCGACTCGACGGGCGTGGTGATCCCCGCGGCGTTCGCCACGGCGGCCGTCTTGTCCGCCCCGATCTCGAGGTTGAGCTGCGCGTACACCGTGTTGACGGAGTCGGCGGTCGCGTCGACGAGGTCCATCGTGCCGTAGGAGGACCCGTTGAAGTTCGTCACCGTCTTGTCGCCGTCGCCCCAGCCGTCGAGCTCCATGGGCGAGCGGCCCGAGTAGCGCTTCTCGAGCGAGATGCCCTCCTGCAGCGCCGCGATCAGCGCGAACGGCTTGAACGTCGAGCCGGCCTGCATGCCGTAGCCGTAGGTGGCCCAGTTGATCTGGTCGGCGAGGAAGTCCGGCCCGCCGTACAGCGCGACGATGCCGCCCGTGGCCGGGTCGACCGACGACGCCGCGATCTTCAGCCGGGGGTTCGGCGGCGTCACGCCGTCGGTGAGCTCACCGTTCAGCAGGCGGTTGACGGACGTGACGAGCTGGTCCTGCACCGGCTTCTGGATGGTCGTGACGACCTTGTACCCGCCGCGGTCCAGCTTCTCCTTGCTGATGTTGATGGCCTCGCCGGCCATCTCGTCCTCGACCATCTTCAGCAGGTGGCCGTTGGGGCCCTGGTACTTCGAGGAGCGCACGTACTCGACGGTCTCGGGGAACACCGCCTCGTCGTGCTGCTTCTTGGTGATGTGCCCGTCCTCGAGCATGCGGCCGATGACGATCTTCCAGCGCGCCTCGGCCTGCTGCGGGCGCACGGCCGGGTCCCAGTTGTTGGGCGAGGGGATGATCGCGGCGAGCATCGCGGCCTGCGAGATCGTCAGGTCCTTCGCGTCGACGTCGAAGTACGAGCGCGCGGCCGCCTGGATGCCGTAGGAGTCGCGGCCGAAGTAGATGGTGTTGAGGTACCGCTCGAGGATCTCGGGCTTCGACTCCTTGTTCGTGATCTTGACGGCGAGGAGGACCTCCTTGAACTTGCCCACGTAGTCCGTCGTCGTCTTGTCCACGTAGTACCGCTCGACGTACTGCTGCGTGAGCGTCGAGCCACCCTGCGTCTCGCCGCCGCGCACGTTGTTGAAGAACGCGCGCGCCATGCCGGTCAGCGAGATGCCGCGGTTGTCCTCGAAGGTGCGGTCCTCGGCCGCGATCACCGAGTCGCCGACCCACGCCGGCAGCGTCTCGAGCTCGACGATCTTGCGCTTCTGCACCGCGAACGTGCCGAGCACGGTGCTGCCGTCCGCGTAGTACACGGTCGTGGTCTGCGCGTCGACGTCGGCGCCGGGGTCCGGGATCTCGATGGTCGCGTACGCCGCGACGATGGCCCCCGCGATCAGGAACACGCCGCTGAGGAAGGAGCCGAGCATGAACCGCCAGGACGGCAGCCAACGGTGCAGGCCGGTGTACCCGGAGCGCGGGTAGTCGAAGAACTTGCGCTTGCGGGTACCTGCGGAGCCGGCGCTGGTCAAGCGGGCGCGGGAGCCACGCGGCGTGCTGCGGCGCGACCGGGAGGACGCGCGGGAGGAGCCGGCCAACGTGATGCCTTCCTGACGACGACGAGGGGCGTGCGCTGCGGCGACGCGCGTCGGCCGGGGGGCTCGACGGGGTGCGCAGCGGACGCGCCGCCCAGTATGCGCGAGAAGGCCTGGCGTGGGACGCCTCGTCGGGAGTCGTCCCAGGACCTTTCACAGGATCGGCACGCCGGCCGCGCGGCAGCGGGCCCGGGGTGCGGCCGGGGTGTGGGGCGGGTCACGCGGGGCGCCGGGCGCGGGCGACTTGTGTCCGACGAGCGGCGCGGCATAGTCTGCGCGATGTATCGAGTTGATACATCGCTTCAGTAGATCGCCCCGGATACATCGGACGGACGTCCGTGAGCGGGAGCCCCAGCCTAGAGGAGGTGCCAGGAGTGCGCGGTCGTTCCGACGTGCTCGAGCCGGCGATCCTCGGGCTGCTGCACGAGTCGCCCATGCACGGGTACGAGCTGCGCAAGCGGCTCAACCTCGTCCTCGGCTCGTTCCGGGCGTTGTCGTACGGGTCGCTGTACCCGTGCCTGAAGTCGCTCGCCGAACGCGGCTGGATCGTGGGGACCGAGTCCCCGGCGGACCCGCACGCGGTCGGGAGCAAGCGCGCCCGGATCGTCTACCAGATCACCGCGGACGGCAAGGAGCACCTGCAGTCGGTGCTCGCCACGTCCGGCCCCGCGGCGTGGGAGGACGAGAACTTCGACGTGCGGTTCGCGTTCTTCGCGCAGACCGACGCCGAGACCCGGCTGCGGATCCTCGAAGGTCGGCGCACCCGCCTGACCGAACGCCTCGAGACGATCCGCCAGTCCGTCGCCCGCACCCGCGAGCGCATGGACGAGTACACGCTCGAGCTGCAGCGCCACGGCCTGGAGCAGGCCGAGCGCGAGGTCCGTTGGCTCGACGGGCTCATCGACAACGAGCGTGGCGTCCGCCGCGCGCGTCCCGCCGGCACCGGTCACCGCGCCGGCGCCACGTCCACCGCCGACGGCGAGCACGCCGCTCCGGCCAGATCCACCGAGAAGGAGCGAGGATGACCTCCATCCGCGTCGCCATCGTCGGCGTCGGCAACTGCGCCGCGTCGCTCGTCCAGGGCGTTCACTACTACGCCGACACGCCGGCCGACGGCAAGGTCCCCGGGCTCATGCACGTGCAGTTCGGCGACTACCACGTCAAGGACATCGAGTTCGTCGCTGCCTTCGACGTCGACGCGAAGAAGGTCGGCTTCGACCTGTCCGAGGCGATCGTCGCGTCGGAGAACAACACCATCAAGATCACGGACGTCCCGCCGCTCGGCGTGACCGTCCAGCGCGGCCACACGCTCGACGGCCTCGGCAAGTACTACTCCGAGACCATCGAGGAGTCGGACGCCGAGCCGGTCGACGTCGTCCAGACGCTCAAGGACAACAAGGTCGACGTCCTGATCTGCTACCTGCCCGTCGGGTCCGAGGCCGCCGCGAAGTTCTACGCGCAGTGCGCCATCGACGCGAACGTGGCGTTCGTCAACGCGCTGCCCGTGTTCATCGCGTCCGACCCGGAGTGGGCCGCGAAGTTCGAGGCCGCCGGTGTCCCGATCGTCGGCGACGACATCAAGTCGCAGGTCGGCGCGACCATCACGCACCGCGTGCTCGCCCGCCTGTTCGAGGACCGCGGCGTCATCCTGGACCGCACGTACCAGCTGAACGTCGGCGGCAACATGGACTTCAAGAACATGCTCGAGCGCGAGCGCCTGGAGTCCAAGAAGATCTCCAAGACGCAGGCCGTGACGTCGAACCTCGAGGACGGCCCGCTGGCCGGCAAGAAGGAGGACCGCAACGTCCACATCGGCCCGTCGGACTACGTCGCGTGGCTCGACGACCGCAAGTGGGCGTACGTCCGCCTCGAGGGCCGCGCGTTCGGCGAGGTGCCCCTGAACCTCGAGTACAAGCTCGAGGTGTGGGACTCCCCGAACTCGGCCGGCATCATCATCGACGCGCTGCGCGCGGCGAAGATCGCCAAGGACCGCGGCATCGGCGGCCCCATCCTGTCCGCCGCGACGTACTTCATGAAGTCGCCGCCGGTGCAGATGGAGGACGGCAAGGGCCGTGCCCAGCTCGAGGCGTTCATCCGCGGCGAGATCGAGCGCTGACCTGCGCCTGACCTCCGCCTGACGGACCTGCGGGAGGGCCCCGACGCGGTGCGTCGGGGCCCTCCCGCTGTCTGCCTCCGGTCCTCCGTGCCAGGCCGCGACGACGTCCGGGCCCTCAATGGGTGGAGAAGCGCTCGCCAGGTGAGCGCTTCTCCACCCGTTGGCGTCCCCGGGGGCTGTGGATGGGGCCGACGCGCGTGGGGTGTCGTCGGGCAGGGTCGGGGCGTGGAGCGCGGGGGGCGGGTCGCCGGGCTGCCTGCCGTGCGGGGCATGGCGCCCGAGGTGCGCCGCACCGTCGTGCGGCAGGACGCCGTGGTCACCACCGCACAGCTCGTCGGCTGGGGGTACGCGTCCGCGACCGTGCGGCGGCGGGTCGCCTCCGGGGACTGGCAGCGACCGTTCCGCGGCGTCGTCGTGCTGCAGTCGGGTCCGACGAGCTGGCGGCAACGGGCGCGCGCGGCGCTGCTGTACGCAGGGCCGGGTGCCGCCCTGACGCACCGGTCCGCCGCGTACCACCACGGTGTGGTGCGCGACCCGGGTCCCGTCGTGCACGTCGTCGTGCCGCACGCGCGCGCCGTGACCGCCCAGCGCGGGCTCGTCGTCCACCGCACGCGACGCACCCGCTGGTCCGGAGGTGTCCTGCCCGCCGTCGAGCCCGCCGAGGCCGTCCTCGACATGCTCGCCGACGCGGCCACCCCACCCGGGGCCGGGACGACAGCCGTGCGGCGGGACGTGACGGACGCGGTCGTCGGGCTGATCTGCGACGCGGTGCGCGGCGGCGTGCGGCCCGAGGCGCTGCTGTCGCACGCGCGGCGGCGCGGACGGCTGCCGGGACGGGCGCTGCTGCTCGCGATGCTCGACGAGGTGCGCGCGGGGGTCGAGTCACCGCTCGAGCACCGGTTCACGCGGGACGTGGAGCGCGCCCACGGGCTGCCGCGGGGCGTGGCGCAGCGGTGGGAACGCGTCGACGGGCGCTGGATCCGCGCGGACCGCGTGTACGTCGGGCTCGGGGTGCGGGCCGAGCTCGACGGGAGCCTGGCGCACCCCTTCGGCGCGACCGACGACGACGTATGGCGCGACAACGCCGTGCTGCTGACCAGCGGTGACACCACGCTGCGCTACCGCTGGCGCCACGTGGCCGTGACCCCCTGCGCCACGGCCGCCCAGCTCGCCGCGGCGCTGCGCGCCCGAGCCTGGCGAGGCCACCCCCACCCCTGCTCCCCCACCTGCCCCCTGACGGCCTGAGCCCGACCTGACGTCGCAACGGGTGGAGAAACGCTCGTGTGGTGAGCGTTTCTCCACCCGTCGACGGCATGCGGGGGTGGGTCAGCGGGCGACGATCCAGCTGAGCATGCCCGGGCGGTCGCCGCGGTTGTCGACCGGGAAGCCGAGCAGCGCCCGCGCGTCGCCCGTGGCCGGGTCGTGCACGGTCAGCGTCGAGGGGGCCTGCTCGCCGTTGCAGCCCTGCTCGCCCTTGACGTACACGAGCCCGCCCGCGACCTGCGGCGTCGTCGCGAGGAACAGCCCGCTGCGGGTCTCCTCGACCGGGGTGAGGGACCCGTCCCGCTCGCGCAGGTACGTCCCCGCGCTGCCGCATGCCTCGACGTCGCCCGGCTGGAACGTGTCGCCGACGAGCACGCCGTCGGACAGCCACTGCGGCGAGTTCAGGTACGGGTCGCGGGGGCCGACGACGGCGGCCGCGGTCCGCTGCGGCTCGTCGCCGGACAGGTCGATCTCGACCTCGTCGAACCCGGCGTCCCAGGCGGTGCCCTCGGCGCAGCGCGCCAGCAGCGTCGACGCGTCGAGCCACGCCGCGACGTCGCAGTTCTCGTCCCCGTGGACCAGCGGGTACGGGCCCCGCACATCGCCCGTGTCCAGGTCCACGACGTCGTACGAGTGACGCTCGGAGGACATCAGGTCGTCGCGGCTGCCGATCATGCGGTGACCGGTCGGGTCGACGAGCCGCAGGCTGTCGCGCGGCGCGTCGTACACGTCCCGGCTGCCGCCGTCGTCCTCGAGCACGACGAAGCCGTCGTCGAACCAGAGCTCGCCGTCCGCGACGCGGCCCACGAAGTCGGAGTCCGGCGCCAGACCCCGGGCGTCGGCGGTGACCGTGCCGTCCGCGAGGTCGAGCAGCGCACGCTGCGCGGACCCGTCGACGACCTGCCGCACCACCGCGGTCGCGTCGGGGGCGTCCCAGTCCAGCACCTCGAGCTGCGACCCGGCCCGGACACCCGGGACCCGGTAGGAGTCGCCCTCGGGCGAGGTCAGGAGCACCACGTCGCCGCCCGGGTCGCGCACGCCCTCGGGGTCGGACGTCTCGGCGAGGTGCACGCTCAGCACCCAGCCCTCGTCGGCGTCGAACAGCACGCCCGGGGTGAGCTCGCGGTACGGCGGGATGCCGGGGGTCTCGACGAGCGGGCCCTGGGTCACGCCGTGCGTGGCCGGGTCGACCGGGCCGCCGCGGTGCGCACCCGCGAGCAGCGCACCACCCGCGAACGCGGCGACCGCGGCGACGCACAGCGCGGCGGTCTGCGTGTGCCGCACGGCGCGGCGGCGCCGGACCCCGCGCCGGGCGCGCTCGAGCGGCCCGTCGGCGGTCAGACCGTCGAGCGCACGCTCGTCGGCGTCCGCCACGGCCTGCAGGAACTCGTTCAGGTCACGCACCACGGCGCGCCTCCTTCGGCTGGACGTTCGGCTGGACGTTCGGCTGGACGACGATCGACTCGGCGTCCGCGGACGTGGTCCCGAGCGCCGCGTTGAGCAGCGAGACCCCGTCGGACGTGTAGCGCTTCACGGCGCCCTCGGAGATGCCGAGGGACTGCGCGGTCTCGCGGATGGTCATGTCGTCGAGGTAGCGCAGCACCACGCACGCCCGGACCCGCGGGGCGAGCACGGACAGCGCGTCGACGAGCTCACGCGTCAGACCCGGCAGGTCGATCTCGACGACCGTGGCGCGCTCCCCCGCGAGCCGGCGGTGCACGTCACGCTCCCGGCCGAGCCGCCGTGCACGGTCGACGTACTTGGTCGCGATCGCGCGGCGCACGTAGTGCTCGGCCTCCGCGACCGACTCGAAGCGCGCGCGGCCGCCGAACGTGGCGACCAGCGCGTCCTGCACCAGGTCCTCCGCGTCGTGGCGTGTGCCGCACAGCAGCGTCGCCCGCGACAGCAGGCGCGGGTATCGCTCCCGCACCAGCTGGTCGAGCATCGGTTCCCACCGACGGATCATGGGTCCCCCCGGTCGTCTTGGTCCGTCCCTCGGACAGTGTGAAGAACGCCGGGTGCGCCGTGCGGGTTGGGGTCGAGGGTCGGCCGGTCACGTGACGTGGCCCACGGCGGCACGACGACGAGCGCGCGGGCGTCGCGACCGGCGGTCCCGCGGGTGCGAGGATGACGCGCGTGCAGGTGATCGCGGACCTCAAGGCGCTGTGGCCGCTGCGGGGGTTCCGCAGGCTCCTGTCGGTGCGGCTCGTCAGCCAGTGCGCCGACGGCATGTTCCAGGTGGGCCTCGCGACGCTGTTCTTCTTCTCCCCCGAGAACGCGACGACCGCCGGGGGCGTCGCGGCCGCGTTCGCGGTGCTGCTGGCGCCGTTCACGATCGTCGGACCGTGGGCGGGGGTGCTGCTCGACCGGTGGCCACGCCGCCAGGTGCTGCTCGTCGGGAACGTGGTGCGGCTCGTGCTGACGCTCGCGACCGCCGCCGTGATGGTGACCGCCGGCGTCGGGCCCGCGGTCTACGTGCTCGCGCTCGTCGTGCTGTCCGTCAACCGGTTCCTGCTGTCCGCGCTGTCCGCGTCGCTGCCGCACGTCGTCGAGGGGCGGCTGCTGCTCACCGCGAACTCCGTGACGCCGACGCTCGGCACCGCCGCGAACGGCGTCGGCAGCGCCGTCGGGCTGGTGCTCGGCTGGGTGCTCCCGGCGGGCTCGACGCGAGACGGTGCGGCGCTCGTCCTCGCCGCGCTCACCATGGGCGCGGCCGCCGTCGTCGCCGCCGGCTTCGCGCGGGACCGGCTCGGTCCCGACGAGGAGTCCGACGCCGCCCGGATGACGGCCGCGCTGCTCGTCCTGCTGCACGGTCTCGTCGAGGGCGCCCGCTACCTCGTCGCGCGCCGCACCCCCGGGCTGGCGCTCGGTGTCATGGCGTACCACCGGTTCCTGTACGGCGTCGTGTTCATCGCGAGCATCCTCATCTCCCGCAACCTGCTCGCCGACCCGGCCGACGCCGCGCAGGGGCTCGCCACGTTCGCGACCGTGCTCGGCGCGACAGCCGTCGGGTTCGCGCTCGCGATCGTCCTGACGCCCACGCTCTCCCCGCGCACCGGCCTGCACGTGTGGATCACCGGCTGCCTGCTGCTCGCGGCGGTCAGCCAGGGGGTGCTCGCGTTCACCTACGCCCGTGGTCCCGTGCTCGCCGCCGCCGCCCTGCTCGGCCTCGCCGCGCAGGGCACCAAGATCGCCGTCGACACCGTCGTCCAGCGCGACACCGGCGACGCGTACCGCGGGCGGGCGTTCGCGCTGTACGACGTGCTCTACAACGCGGCCTTCGTCGGGGCCGCCGCGCTCGCCGCCGCGACCCTGCCCGACACCGGGTGGTCCGCCGGGCTGTTCGTCGTCCTGGCGCTCGGCTACGTCGTCGGCGCGCTGGGGTACGGCCTCGCGACCCGCCGCCACCCCGTCCCCGTACCCGTCCCTGCCGCGTAGTCGCACGTCAGAACGTTTCAGACGCCCCCACGGACGTCCGGTATCGCTACGGTTGCGGTCCGTGCCCCGCAGACACCGGATCATCCCCCTCGTCCCGGTCCTCGCGACGCTCCTGGCCGCCGGCTGCGGCACCGCCGCCGCCCCCGGCTCCGCGGACATCGCCCTCACCTACGCCGACGAGAGCGGCCGGCAGCAGGAGCTCAGCATCCAGGCCGACGCGACCGTGTGCACCGACGACATCACCCCCGACCGTCGGCGCCTCGCCACCGCCGACGGCACGGTCGCCGCGCTCGTCGACCCGCTCGGCGAGGCGCAGGTCCGGGTGCGGATCGACGACGAGCTGACGTTCCAGTCGACGACCGCCGGCCGCGGCGACCGCGACGGGCTCCGGCTCGAGGACGTGGAGGGCATCGTGGTGCGCATCCCCGTGTCCGGGATCCAGAAGAAGATCAGCGAGGGCGCCCGCATCACCGGAACCCTCGACTGCCCCGCCTAGGAGCGGGCGGACCACCAGGCGCGCAGCTCGGATTCGGCGCGCTCGGGGCCGAGCGGGCCGCGCTCCATGCGCTGCGCGAGGAGGAACTTGTACGCCTCGCCGACCTCGCGCCCGGGCTTCAGGCCCAGGATCGCCATGATCTGCGTGCCGTCGAGGTCGGGGCGGATGGAGTCGAGCTCCTCCTGGTCCTTCAGGCGGGCGATGCGCTCCTCGAGGTCGTCGTACGCGGCGGACAGGCGCTGCGCCTTGCGGACGTTGCGCGTGGTGCAGTCCGACCGCGTGAGCCGGTGCAGCCGCTCGAGCAGCGGGCCGGCGTCGGTGACGTAGCGGCGCACCGCGGAGTCGGTCCACCCGCCCTCGCCGTACCCGTGGAACCGCAGGTGCAGCTCGGTGAGCCGCGCGACGGCCTGCACGGTCGCCTTGTCGTAGCGCAGGGCCTTGAGCCGCTTCGCGACGAGCTTGGCGCCGACCATCTCGTGGTGGTGGAACGAGACACCGCCGCCCGGCTCGAACTTGCGGGTGCGGGGCTTGCCGATGTCGTGCAGCAGCGCGGCGAGCCGCAGCACCAGGTCCGGGCCGGGGACGGCGCCGTCGGGACCGGTCTCCAGCGCGATGGCCTTGTCGAGCACGGTCAGCGAGTGCTCGTACACGTCCTTGTGGCGGTGGTGCTCGTCGATCTCCAGGCGCAGCGCCGGCAGCTCGGGCAGCACGTGGTCGGCCAGGCCCGTCTCGACGAGCACCTGCAGGCCGAGGCGCGGCTGCGCGGACAGCAGCAACTTGGACAGCTCGTCACGCACACGCTCGGCGGAGACGATCGCGATGCGCTCGGCCTGCTCGACGACCGCCGCGAGCGCCGCGTCGTCGACCGTGAAGCCGAGCTGGGCGGCGAACCGTGCGGCGCGCATCATGCGCAGCGGGTCGTCGTCGAACGACTGCCGCGGGTCCACCGGTGTGCGCAGCGTGCGGCGCGCGAGGTCCTCGAGCCCGCCGAACGGGTCGACGAACGTCAGCTCGGGCAGCCGCACGGCCATCGAGTTGACCGTGAAGTCGCGGCGCGACAGGTCGCCCTCGAGCGAGTCGCCGAACACGACCTCGGGCTTGCGCGACGTCGGGTCGTACGCGTCGGTGCGGTAGGTGGTGACCTCGACGACGACGTCCTCACCCCCGCGCCGCCTGCCGAACCGCCGCGCGCCGATCGTGCCGAACTCCCGGCCGATGTCCCAGTGCGCGTCACCCCAGCGCGCGAGCAGCGCCTGCGTCTCGTCGGGCGTCGCCGACGTCGTGAAGTCCAGGTCCGACGACGCGCGCCCCAGGAACGCGTCCCGCACGGGCCCCCCGACGAGCGCGAGCTCGTGACCCGCGTCCCGGAACAGCTCGCCGAGCTCGAGGGCGTCGGCCGGCAGCGTGGCGAGCACGCCGAGGGCGCGCTTCTGCAGCGCGAGGAGGGAGGGCGTGTCGTCGGGCACCCGCCCGATTCTAGGTGGCGCGGGCGCCCACCCCGCCGGTGGGTTCGGGTCCGACCGGAGCAAGTCGTTACAGTGGCACGCATGTCCGGCGCCGCGCACCCGTCCCCTCAGCGGGGCGTCCCGGCGCCGCCCGGAGGGCACCGGCTGCACGCCCCGCGGCCCGTCACGCCCCCGCGGCCGTCCGGCCCCGCCGCGGCACCGCTGCCCGTGGTGGACGAGACGTCGGCGGGCGGGCTCGTCGTGCAGCTGCGCGACGGCGTCTACCACGCGGCCGTGATCGCCCGCCGCAACCGCGGCGGACGGCTCGAGTGGTGCCTGCCGAAGGGCCACCTCGAGGGCGAGGAGACGCCCGAGGAGGCCGCGGTCCGCGAGATCGCCGAGGAGACCGGCATCCGTGGGCAGGTGCTGCGCCGGCTCGGCGTGATCGACTACTGGTTCTCCGGCGACGACCGCCGCGTCCACAAGGTGGTGCACCACTTCCTGCTCGGCGCGGTCGGCGGCACGCTGACCGTCGAGGGGGACCCGGACGGCGAGGCCGAGGACGCGGCGTGGGTGCCCGTCTCGATGCTGCCGGACCGGCTGGCGTACCCGAACGAGCGCCGGCTCGCCGAGGCCGCGCTCGTGGTGCTCGTCGGCGAGGCATGACCGGCGTCGAACCCCGGCCGGCACGCACGCGGGCGCCGTCGCCGGGCCGGGTCCGCGCGGCCCTGGCCGCGGTGCTGGCGCTCGCCGCCGCGCTCGTCGTCGCCCCCGCCGTGGCGCGCACCTCGAGCGCGCGCGCGGCCGACGAGGCGGTCGTCGACGTGCGCATCGTCTCGATCGCCCCGCAGGTGCTCGAGCCCGGTGAGGACCTGCGGGTGACGGTCGAGGTCACCAACACGACGAGCGCCCCCGTCGAGGACGCCCGCGCCGTGCTGTGGCTCAACCGGTTCCGCATGGGCTCGCGCGACGAGGTCGCCGCGTGGGCGGACCGCGGGCTCGACGAACCCGCGGGGCAGTCCGAGATCTCGGTGGACCTCACCGAGCCGCTCCTGCCCGACGCGGCGCGCACCGTGACGCTGACGCTGCCCGCGGACCAGGTCCACCTGACGAACCTGCCCGGCCTGTGGGGTGCGCGCGGCATGGCCGTCGAGGTCGCCGCGCGCGGCGAGCGGCTGGGGCTCGAGCGGACGTACATCCTGTGGAACCCGACCGACGACCAGCCGCCGCGCGTGCCCGTGTCGGTCGTCCTGCCGTTCGTCGGCCCCGCGAACGCCCCCGTCGCGGCGCCCGCGCCCGACGACCTGCCCGGCAAGGACCCCTCCGACGCGCCCACCGCGACCGAGGGCGCCGCCGAGCCGACGTCCGCCGCCGCAGCCGCGGCCCGCGCGGCCGACGACGACCTCGACGCGCTCACCGCACCGGGCGGACGCCTGCGCGCGATGCTCGAGGCCGCGACCGTCGACGAGGACGTCACGGTCGTCGTCGACCCGTCGCTCCTGCCGCTCGCGGAGTCCGGCAGCGCGTCCTCGCAGCGGTTCGCGCAGCGCCTGCGCGCCGCGATCGCGAGCCACGACTCCTACGGCCTGCCCTGGGCGGACCCGGACGTCGCCGCGGTGCAGCACGCGGGCCAGGGCGCGTTGCTGCAGGTCGCCGCGGACCGCACGCAGGCCGAGCTCGAGAGCAGCGAGCACCTGCTGCTGTGGGCGGCGGACGCGGGCACGCCCGACGACGTGACGCTGGCCGCGGTCTCCGGCGCGGGCGCCGCGGCGATCCTGGCGCCGCCGGCCCCGACCGCGGGCGCGTCCGGCTCGTCGTCCGAGGTCGCGCCCGACCGCTCGTCCGCCGCGTCCGGGGTGTCGTCCGACGACGCCTCCGACTCCGTGCGGACGTTCGAGGCGGGCGTCGGGCCCGTGACGACCGTCGTGCCGGACGCGGTGCTCTCGCGGCTCGTCGTGGGCGGCACCGCCACGGGCGACGGCACGTCCGGGAGCACGCCCGCGAGCATCGCGCAGCGCGTGCTCGCCGAGCTCGCGGTCGTCTCGCACGAGGAACCCTCACCCGCGGGCGTCGTCGTCGCCACCGACCGCCTGACCGCGCCCGACAGCGCGGTCCTGGGCGCCGTGACGAGCGCGCTGCGCGCCGCGCCCTGGACCCGCACCGCCACCCTGTCCGAGGTGCTCGCGGAGCCGCGCGACGCGCGCGCCGACCGCGCCCCGGCCAGCACCACCGACCGCGACGAGCTCGACCCCGCCGCCGTGACGGCCCTCGCCGACGCGCGCGAGGCCGCGCGCTCGTTCAGCGAGGTGCTCGACGACCCCGACGCGTTCCTCGCCGGCATCGACGACCAGGTGCTCGCCCCCCTCGCCGTCGCCTGGCGGGCCGCACCCCGCGAGCGCGCCGAGCTGGTCGAGCAGACCGTCGAGCAGGTGCTCGCCCGGACCACCGGGCTGTCGATCGTCGAGACCAGCGACCTCAACGTCATCGCGACGACGAGCGACCTGCGCCTCACGGTGCGCAACGAGCTCGCCGTGCCCGTGCGCGCCAGGCTCGTCGTCGACCCCCGCAAGGCGTGCCTCACGGTCGGCGGGTTCGCCACGCCCGTCCTCGAGCCCGGCGACACGTCGGTCACGGTGCCGCTGGAGGCGCACGCCAACTGCGACGTGCTCGTCGAGGTGCAGCTGGTCGGCCCCGCCGGGCAGGACGTCGCCGAGCCCATCGCGTTCTCCGCGCGCGTCTCGCCCACGATCGAGAGCGTCGGCACGGTCGTCGTCGGCATCCTGCTGGCGCTCGGGCTCGCGCTCGGCATCGCGCGCACGGTCCGGCGCGGGCAGAGCGCCCGCCGCGGGGCACGCACCGTCTCGGAGTCGACCGGTCCCGTGACGCTGCCCGTCCTGGGCGGCACCCCCGCCGACGACGAGAGCCTCGCCGAGGGCACCGGCCCCGACGACGCGCCTGCCGGGGCCGACGACGACGCGCGCGCGGGCGAGGCGTCCGACGAGGGTGCCGCACGGTGAGCGACGCACCGGCCGACGACGGGCGCATGCGCCGCGGCGCGGCGCTCATGGCGTCCGGCACCGCCGTCTCCCGCCTGCTCGGGCTCCTGCGGTCGATGGTGCTGTTCGCCGCGATCGGCGCGACCGGCCAGGCCGCGGACGCCTTCGCCGTCGCCAACAAGCTCCCCAACGTCATGTACATGCTGCTCGTCGGCGGCGTCCTCAACGCGGTCCTCGTGCCGCAGGTAGTGCGCGCCTACAAGAGCGGCGCGGGTCAGGTCTACGTCGACAAGCTGCTGACCTTCGGGTTCGTCGTCCTCGCCGGTCTCACCGCCGTGCTCACGCTCGCCGCCCCGCTGCTCGTGCGGCTCTACGCGGACGCGGCCAGCCCGGCACAGATGGACCTGGCCGTCACGTTCGCGTACTGGTGCGTGCCGCAGGTCTTCTTCTACGGCGTGTACGCGCTGCTCGGGCAGGTGCTCAACGCACGGTCCTCGTTCGGGCCGTACATGTGGGCGCCCGTCGTCAACAACGTCGTGTCGATCGTCGGGTTCCTCGTGTTCATCGTCGCGTTCGGCGCGGTGCCCGAGTCCGGGTACGGCACCGCGCAGGCGTGGGGCACCTCGCAGGTCGTCGTGCTCGCCGGCGCCGCGACCCTCGGCGTCATGGCGCAGGCGCTCGTGCTGTTCCCCGCGCTGCGCGCCGCCGGCGTGCGCTACCGGCCCCGGTGGGGCGTGCGGGACGCCGGGCTGGGCCAGGCCGGCCGGGTCGCGACGTGGACGCTCGTCGGGCTCGCCGTCGGGCAGCTCGCGTACGTCGTCGTCTCGCGCGTCGTCTCGCAGGCGCCCGGTGCCGCGGACCGCGCCACCGACGTCGCCTCCAACGCCGCGTACGACGCGGCCTTCCTCATCTTCATGCTGCCGCACTCGCTCGTCACCGTGTCGCTCGCGACCGCGCTGTTCACGCGCCTCGCCGAGCAGGCGCACGACGGGGACTCGCGCGCCGTGCGCGCCACGCTGTCCTACGGCATGCGCGTCGTCGGCGTGTTCACCGTGCTCGCCGCCGCCGTCCTCGCGGTGCTCGCGATCCCCGTCACGCAGCTGATCCTTCCCTCCGCGACCGCCCAGGCCACCGACGCGGTCGCCCAGGTCGTCGTCGCGATGGTCGTCGGGCTGCCCGCGTTCGGCGCGTGGTCCATGTGCCAGCGCGTGTACTACGCGTACGAGGACACCCGGTCGATGGTGCCCGTGCAGGTCGTCATGGCGATCGTCGTCGTGCTCGGCGCGCTCGTCGGACGCGTCGTGCTGCCCGCGACCACCTGGGTCGTCGGCGTGGGTGTCGCGATGAGCGTGTCCTACCTCGTCGGATCCGTCGTCGCGCTGCGGCACCTGCACCGACGGCTGCACGGCGTCGACGGCGGGCGCGTGCTGCGCCTGCACCTGCGGGCCGTGCTCGCCGCGGTCCCCGCGACCGTCGTCGGCCTCGGCCTCCTGCTGCTGCTGTCCTGGCTGCTCCCGGCGGGCTTCGTCACCGCGGCCGTGAAGTGCCTGCTCGTCGGGCTCGTCATGGTCCTCGTCTACGTCAAGGTCCTGCGCGCCCTGCGCGTCCGCGAGCTCGACGACCTGCTGCGGCCCGTCGTCGGGCGGCTCTCCGGCGTGCGCCCGCTGCGCCCCCTGCTGCGGATCCTCACCCCCGCCGCCCCGCCCGCCCCCGAGCCGGAGCCCGACGACGCCGGCGCCCCCGCGCGCACCCCGCGCCGCGCGACCTCCCAGCCGCACTACCCGCTCACCCCGTGGGCCGCGTGGCCCGACGGCGGCGGGGGCGTGCCGATGGTCGCCGAGGCCCCGCCCGGGGCGGCGCCGCTCGTGCCCGAGCTGCCGCCCGCTCCACGTCCCCCGCGCACCGCGCGGTCGCGCCCGCACTACCCGCCCGGGCACCCGCTGTACCGGCCGAGCCGGCCCCTGTCCGACTGGCTGGGCGAGCAGGGCGACCCGGGGTCCTTCCCCGGCCCCGACCGTGGCCCCGACCCGGGCTCCGAGCCGGGCTCCGACCCGCAGTCCGGGCCGTGGGACGACGGGCGTCCGTCCCCAGGTGGACCGCGGACCCCCGGGGGCCCCGTCTAGAGTGCTGGCAGGGCCCCGACCAGGGGTCGATGCGACGACGACGCAGCGCACGGAGGTGCACGTGAGCGAGGTGGTCGGACCCGGCACGGTGCTGTCCGGGCGGTACCGGGTGCGCGAGCAGGGCACCTGCGACGTGCCCGGGGTGTCCGTCTGGCACGCCACCGACCAGATCCTCGACCGGCCCGTGCGGGCCGTCGTGCTCTCCTCCGGAGCGGTCTCCGCCGCGCTCGACGGCGCCCGACGCGCCGCGCTCGTCTCCGACCCGCGGCTCGCGCGCGTCCTCGACGTCGGCACGCACGACCGGCTCGGCTACATCGTCACCGAGGACGTCGCCGGCCCGACGCTCGCCGAGCTCGTCGCGCGCGCCCCCCTCACGCCCGAGCAGGCCCGCGCGGTCGTCGGCGAGGCCGCCGCCGCGCTCGAGGTCGCCCGCCGGCGCGGGCTGCACCACCTCGCGCTGCGCCCGCGCTGCCTGCACCTCGTCGGCCCCGGGCGGGTCATGATCACCGGCCTCGGCATCGACGCGGCCGTCCTCGGCGTCGCGGACGGCGACGCCCGCACGACGAGCCGGCGGGACGCCGTCGACCTCGTCCGGCTCCTCTACACCGCGCTCACCGGCCGCTGGCCGGCGACGTCGAGCGACGCGATCGCACCCGGCGTGGCCTCCGCGCCCGGGAACGCCGGCGTGCCCGTGCCGCCGGTCGAGCTCGTCGCCTCCGTCACCAACGACCTGGACACGCTGTGCGCCGTCACGCTCGGGCCGCACGACGACGGGCCGCACACGCCCGGCGACCTCGTGCGTGAGCTCGAGCCGTGGGGTGCGATCCGTGCGGTGCAGGGCGGCGCCGACGCACCGACCGTCGCCCTGCCACCGGCCGTGCCGAACGCTGTGCCGCCCGCTGCGCCGCGCGCTGTGCGAGGCGCCGGTGCGCCAGCCGTCGCGCCCGCCGGGACGGCGGTCGAGACTGGTCCCGGACACGCCCACGAGGGAGCCGCTGTGACCGACGACCGCGACACGACGAGCACGCCGCCGACCGGCACACCGGTGGGCTCGACCGACCCGACCCAGGTGCTCGGCAGCGCTGCGGCCATCGCCGAGGCCGCCGGGGCTGCCGCAGCCGGCGACGACGCGGCGGCGCGCGGCATGCGGGAGGCCACCCCCGAGGACGACCTGCAGGACACCGCGCCCATCCGCGTGCAGCGGCAGTCCGTGCGGGACGCGTTCGGCGACGACTCGTCGCCCGCCGTGAACCGGCCCGGCACTCCCCCGCCCGCCGCACCGCTGCGCACCTCGGCGTTCGGCGGCTCCGCGGTCGCCCCGCCCGTCGGCTCGGGTCCCGCGCGCATCTCGACGCGGCCGGGTGCACCGGTGACGGAGGTGTCCGGCCCGGGCGCCACGATCCCGCTCGGCTCGATCCGCGCGTCCGTGCCCCCGTCGGGTCCCGCCTCGCCTCCGCCGTCGGTGCCGCCGGGCGGCCACCAGGGTCCCGGGGCCGGGCCCGGCGGCGGAGCTGCCGGCGCGGCGGGCGCCGGCTCGGGCGGGTCGCAGCCTCCCGTCGTGCCGCCGGGTGGCGGCTCTCCGTGGCCGGGTCCGTCGTCGGGCGACGACGACTTCTCGTCCGTGATGGGCGAGGTGGGCGACGAGCCGCCGCGTCGACGCGCGTTCGACCCGACCGCGCTCGTGCTCGCGGTCGTCGGCATCGGCGTGGTGATCGGCGTGGTGCTCGCGTTCAAGGCGCTGTTCTCGTCGCTCGACACGGGTGCCCCCGAACCGCGGCCCCAGGCCACGGCGTCCGAGCAGACCACCTCGGGTGAGCAGGAGCCGACCGGCGAGGCGACGGGAGAGCCGACGGGCGAGGAGTCGACGCCGCCCGCCTCCGGGGCGAAGCCCGTGATCGCGTCCGCGCGCAGCGTCGACCCGTCCGACGACGACGGCGAGCACGAGGAGGCCGTCGGCCGCGCGTTCGACGGCGACACGTCCACGTACTGGTACACGATGACGTACCAGCAGGCGAACTTCTCCGGCTTCAAGGACGGCGTCGGGTACGTGATGAAGCTCGAGGAGCCCGCGCTGGTCTCGACCGTCACGCTCAAGACCGGCTCGGAGGGCGGGAAGTTCCGGATCACCACCGGCGGGGCCGACGACCCGAGCGGCGGCGAGGTGCTCGGCTCCGGGTCGTTCGGTCCGGAGGTGACCGTGGAGCTCGACAAGCCGACGGAGACCGACGTCGTCACGCTGTGGATCAGCGAGCTGCCGGCCGCGGCGGACGGGTCGTTCCGGCTCGAGCTCAACGAGATCTCGCTGGGCTGACGTTCCGCACGCGGCGCGGTGACGCCTCGACGCACCACCTCGTCCACAGAGAGGGGCGCGGCGGTGGCGGGGAACAGATCCGGCCTACGATCGGTTGACTGCGACAGCCCGCCACACCCGGCGACCCCTGCGACCCCGAGGACCGTCCTGTGACCGACCAGCCCATCCGCGAGCTCGTCATCGTCGGCTCCGGCCCTGCCGGCTACACCGCCGCGATCTACGCCGGACGCGCCGGCCTCGCACCGCTCGTCGTCGCCGGCTCCGTCACCGCGGGCGGCGCGCTCATGAACACCACCGAGGTCGAGAACTTCCCCGGCTTCCCCGCGGGCATCCAGGGCCCCGAGCTCATGGAGAACCTCCAGGCCCAGGCCGAGCGGTTCGGCGCCGAGGTGCTGTGGGACGACGCCACGTCGCTGTCCCTGACCGGGCCGGTCAAGGAGGTCACGGTCTCCGACGGCACGACGTACCGCGCCAAGGCCGTCATCCTGGCGACCGGCTCCGCCTACCGCGAGCTCGGCCTGGACGACGAGAAGCGCCTGTCCGGCCGCGGCGTCTCGTGGTGCGCGACGTGCGACGGCTTCTTCTTCAAGGACCAGGACATCCTGGTGGTCGGCGGCGGTGACTCCGCCGTCGAGGAGGCGACGTTCCTCACGCGGTTCGGCCGCTCGGTCACGCTCGTGCACCGCCGCGACCAGCTGCGCGCCTCGAAGATCATGGCCGACCGCGCCGCGGCCGACCCCAAGATCCAGTTCGCGTGGAACAGCGAGATCGTCGGGATCCACGGCGAGGAGAAGGTGTCCGGCGTGACGCTGCGCGACACCGTCACCGGCGAGACGCGCGAGCAGGACGCGGGCGCGGTCTTCGTCGCGATCGGGCACGTGCCGCGCACCGAGCTGCTGCTCGGCCAGGTGGACCTCGACGAGAACGGCTACATCGAGGTCCAGGGCCGCAGCACGCGGACCAACCTCGAGGGCGTCTTCGCGTGCGGCGACGTGGTCGACCACACGTACCGTCAGGCGATCACGGCCGCAGGCTCCGGCTGCGCAGCCGCGCTCGACGCGCAGCACTTCCTCGCGTCGCTCGGCGACGCGGTCGACCCGATGGTGCCCACCGAGGTGCCGGTCCTGGTGGAGGATGCCCGATGATCGACGTCACCGACGAGACGTTCCGCGCCGAGGTGCTCGAGTCCGAGATCCCGGTCGTCGTCGACTTCTGGGCGCCCTGGTGCGGCCCGTGCCGCATGGTCGCGCCCGTGCTCGCCGAGCTCGCGACGCAGTACGAAGGTCGCGTCAAGATCGTCAAGGTGAACTCCGACGAGAACCCGGTCGTCGTCGGCGACTACGGCATCGTCTCGATTCCGACGCTCAACATCTACTCCGGCGGCGAGCTGGTGAAGCAGGTCATCGGCGCCCGCCCCAAGGCCGCTTACGCCCAGGAGATCGAGGCGCTGCTCGCGGGCTGACCACCCGCGAGGTCCGCCCGGCATCACCGGGGCCTTCACACGACTCGTCCGTACGCGGGCCGTTTTTCCGTCCTGGGCACCCGACCCGGCGTGCAAGACTGCCAAGATGACCTCGCAGCCCTCGCCCCGGCCGGAGACGTCGGGCACCCCCACGTCCGCCGCCGCGGGTACGCGGCTCGACCCCTGGCTCGACGCGTACGCCGACCGCACGCACGGCATGCGCGCCTCGGAGATCCGGGCACTGTTCGCGGTGGCGAACCGGCCCGAGGTCGTCTCGCTCGCCGGCGGCATGCCGTTCCTCGACGGCCTCCCGCTGGACTCGCTCGCTCAGGTCGCCGCACAGGTGGTGGCGCAGCGCGGGCTGCAGGCCCTGCAGTACGGCTCCGGTCAGGGCGACGAGACCCTGCGCGAGCAGATCCTCGAGGTGATGGCGCTCGAGGGGATCAGCGCCCACCCCGACGACGTCGTCGTCACCACCGGGTCGCAGCAGGCGCTCGACCTGGTCACGCGCGTCTTCATCAACCCAGGCGACGTCGTCGTCGCCGAGGCCCCCTCCTACGTCGGTGCGCTCGGTGTGTTCCGCGCCTACCAGGCCGACGTCGTGCACGTGCCGATCGACGAGCACGGGCTCATCCCTGCCGCGCTCGAGGAGACGCTGACCTCACTGGCCGCCGCGGGCCGGCAGACCAAGTTCCTCTACACCGTGCCGAACTTCCACAACCCCGCCGGGGTCTCGGTGTCGCTCGAACGGCGACCGCAGATCGTCGAGATCGCCCGCCGGCACGGCGTCCTCGTCCTCGAGGACAACCCGTACGGCCTGCTCGGCTTCGACCGCGACCCGTGGCCCGCGCTGCGCTCGTACGACGAGGACGGCGTCATCTACCTCGGCTCGTTCTCCAAGACGTTCGCCCCCGGCTACCGGGTCGGCTGGGCCGTCGCGCCGCACGCCGTGCGCGAGAAGCTCGTGCTGGCCTCCGAGTCCGCGATCCTGTGCCCCTCCAACGCGTCGCAGATCGCGATCTCGTCGTACCTGTCCACGTGCGACTGGCGGTCCCAGGTCAAGAGCTACCGCGAGCTGTACCGCGAGCGACGCGACGCGATGGTCGGCGCGCTCGCCGAGCACCTGCCCGAGGCGTCCTGGACCGTCCCCGACGGCGGCTTCTACACCTGGGTGCGGCTCCCCGAGGGCCTCGACGCGAAGGACATGCTCCCGCGCGCCGTCACCGCCCGAGTCGCCTACGTGCCCGGCACCGCGTTCTACTTCGACGGCACCGGCCGCGACCACATGCGGTTGTCCTTCTGCTACCCCACTCCCGAGCGGATCCGCGAGGGCGTGCGCCGCCTCGCGTCCGTCGTCTCCGCCGAGCGCGAGCTCGTCGAGATGTTCGGCACCGGCACCACGGACGAGCCCGCCGACGACGTCGTCGCGCCCGCACCCGACGTCCTGTGACGCAGCCTCCTGCCACCGCCTCGTCCTCGGAGCACGCACCCGTGACCTCGTCGTCAGCCCCCGCCCCGTCCGCGCCCGCGCCGCTCGTCCCCGGCTCGTCGGCCGCTCCCCGCGTCGCCCTCCTCGCCGGGGGTCTCTCGCACGAGCGCGACGTGTCGATCCGCTCCGGGCGGCGCGTCGCCGAGGCGCTGCGGTCGGCCGGCGTCGAGGTGAGTCTGCACGACGTCGACGCCGACCTCGTGCCCGCGCTCACCGAGCTCGCGCCCGACCTCGTCTGGCCCCTGCTGCACGGCGCGAGCGGCGAGGACGGCTCCGTGCGCGACGTCGTCCAGCTGCTCGGCCTGCGCCTGCTCGGCACCGGACCCCGCGCGAGCCGCGTCGCGTGGAGCAAGCCCATCGCCAAGACCGTCGTGTCCCGCGCCGGCATCGTCACGCCCGAGTTCGTGACCCTCCCGCAGTCTCTGTTCCGCGAGCTCGGGGCGGGGCGGGTGCTCGACGCGATCGTCGGCCGGCTCGGGCTGCCCGTCGTCGTGAAGCCGTCGCGCGGCGGGTCCGCCCTCGGGGTGAGCGTCGTGCGGTCCGCCGACGAGCTGCCCCGCGCGATGGTCGAGTGCTTCGCCTACGGCGGCACCGCCCTCATCGAGCGAGCGGTCGACGGCGTCGAGGTCGCGGTCTCCGTGGTCGACCTCGGCGACGGACCCGTGGCACTCCCCCCGATCGAGATCGTGACCGACGGGCCCTACGACTACGACGCACGCTACAACCCCGGTCGCGTCGAGTACTTCGCGCCCGCGCGGCTCGCGCCCGAGACGCGCGCCGCCGTCGAGGACGTCGCCATCACCGCTCACCGCGCGCTCGGCCTCGCCCGGCTCTCCCGGGCGGACCTCATCATCGACGAGGACGGTGTCGTGCACTTCCTCGAGGTCAACGTGACCCCGGGGATGACGGAGACGTCGCTGTTGCCGCAGGCAGCAGAGGCCGCCGGGCACAACCTCGGGGCCTTGTACCGCGCGCTCGTGGAGGCGTCGCTCGCCGCCGAGCCGACCGGCCTGGCGGGCGTCGGGGCCCTCTGACCCGCTCGGCGCGCCGGGCCCACGCCGGCCGTCAGCCCTTCAGGAGGCCCGGGTCGTCGGGGGCGAGCGTCGAGAGGATCCGGTTCAGGTCCTGGACCGACGCGAACTCGACCGTGAGTCGCCCGCGCGACTTGCCGAGCTGCACCTTGACCCGCGTGTCGAGCCGGTCCGAGAGCCGGGTCGCCAGCTCGTCGAGCGCCTCGTTCCGCTGACCCGCCCGCGGCGCCGCACGACGCTGCCCCGGCGCCGCGTCGTCGCCACCGAGCGCGACGATCTCCTCCACGGCACGGACCGAGAGGCCCTCGGCGACGATCCGCTGCGCCAGCCGCTCGATCGCGGCGCCGTCCGCGAGCCCGAGGAGCGCTCGCGCGTGCCCCGCGGAGAGCACGCCCGCCGCGACGCGGCGCTGGACGAGCGGCGGCAGCTTGAGCAGGCGCAACGTGTTCGAGATCTGCGGCCGCGAGCGGTGGATACGCGTCGCGAGCTGCTCGTGGGTGCAGCCGAAGTCGTCGAGCAGCTGCTGGTATGCCGCCGCCTCCTCGAGCGGGTTGAGCTGCGAGCGGTGGAGGTTCTCCAGCAGCGCATCGCGCAGCAGGTCCCCGTCCTCCGTCTCACGAATGATCGCCGGGATCGTCTCCAGGCCCGCTGCCTGCGTCGCCCGCCAGCGCCGCTCACCCATGATGAGCTCGTAGCCGTCGTCGACCTGGCGCACGACGACGGGCTGCAGCACACCGATCTCGCGGATCGACCCGACGAGCTCGTCGAGCGCCTCTTCCTCGAAGACCGTGCGCGGCTGCTTCGGGTTCGGCCGGATCGAACCGACCGGGAGCTCGGCGAACCGCGCGCCCGGCACCGGCACGAGCCCGTCCCTGTCGTCGACGGCCGGGTACGCGTCCGGCACCGCTGCGGCCGTGGCGTCCGACGCGACGCCGGCGTCCGACTCGCCCGTGCCGTCCGACGTGGCCGTGCGGTTCGACGCGGCCGGCGCGGCATCCACGGCGGCGCTCGTCACGTCGTCGGTCACGGTGCTCGCCGGGACGGTACCGGTCGGCGAGGCATCGCTCGTCGGCGTCGTGGCGACCGCGTCGTCGACCACGGCCGTCGCCGTCGCGATCGGTCCGGACTCGGCGTGCTGGTCCCCGAGGTCCGGGAAGAAGACGTCGACCGGACGGTCCTTGGGGGCGGGGCGCTGTCCGTCGAGCCCTGCGGGGATCAGCGCGCCCAGGCCGCGGCCCAGTCCACGTCGCTTCTCGCTCATCGGTCCTCCTCCGTGCCGCTGGTCGCGGTCACGCTGGTCGGTGTGGTGTCGGTGCCGGCCGCGGCGCCCCGCTCGGCGATCTCGCGCGCCGCCTCGAGGTACGCCAGCGCGCCGGACGAGCCGGCGTCGTACGTCATGACGGTCTGTCCGTAGCTCGGTGCCTCCGAGATCCGCACCGAGCGCGGCACGGTGGTCCGCAGCGTGCGCTCCGGGAAGTGCTCACGGACCTCGGCGGCCACCTGCTGTGCGAGGTTCGTGCGAGCGTCGTACATGGTGAGCAGGATCGTGGAGACATGCAGGTCCGGGTTCAGATGAGCCTGGATGAGCTGGATCGTCTTGAGCAGCTGGCTCAGACCCTCGAGCGCGTAGTACTCGCACTGGATCGGGATGAGCACCTCGCGTGCGACGACGAACGCGTTGACCGTGAGCAGGCCGAGGCTCGGGGGGCAGTCGACGAAGACGTAGTCGATGCGCTCCATGCCGTTGTCGATGCGCCACTGCAGGTACGCGTCGAGCGCACTGCGCAGCCGTGTCTCCCGAGCCACCATCGAGACGAGCTCGATCTCGGCGCCCGAGAGGTCGATGGTCGCCGGCAGGCACCACAGGCGGGGCACGTCCGGGCTCTCCTGCACCGCCTCCGCGATGGGGGCGCCCTCGACCAGCACCTCGTAGATGGAGGGAGTTCCCGCGCGGTGCTCGATGCCCAGCGCCGTCGACGCGTTCCCCTGCGGGTCGTTGTCGAGCACCAGGACGTTCAGCCCCGACTGCGCGAGTGCCGCGGCGAGGTTCACCGTGGTCGTCGTCTTGCCGACGCCACCCTTCTGGTTCGCCACTGTCACCACGCGCGTCTCGGCGGGTCGCGGGAACTGCCGACCCCGCAGCTCGATGCGCCGACGCGCGTCCAGCTGGAGCTCGGCCATCAGCGGGGTGTCGGGCGTCGCCGTCGGCAGGCTCTCCACCAGTGCCGCGCGGCGCTGCTCCTCGGGGTCCAGGTCAGCTGGCGGTGCCGGCGTCTCCGGACGTGCGAGCGACTCCGCCTCCCCCGTTTCACGTGAAACGGGAGCGATCGGGTTCAGGGTCGAGGCGTGCTCCACGGCGTCAGCCGCTCCGTTCAGGTGGTCGTCGGCGCCGTCGTGCGTCGCCGCGTCGTCGCGGCCGTCCGACGAGTCGTCGTGGATCTCGACGCTCTCGACCAGCTCAGCCGTCGCGGTCTCCCCCTGCGCCTGGATCCCCCAGGTCGCGGCCCACGTTGCGGCGCGCCCTTCACTCTCCTGGCGCTCGTCGCCATCCGCAGGCACGTCCGGCCCGGGTCCACCGTGGTGCTCGGGAGCCAGCCCGTCCTGGGCCGCGGGAAGCTCACCGGCCGCCGTAGGCGCGGTCGCCTGCTCGTCGCGCGACTCATCCGGGACGGGCGACGGTGCGCCGTCGCTCCGCGGTGCCGACGCGGGCGCTTCCACGTGAGCGACCCGCTCGACGTCGGCCGCCGCCGGGGGCGAGGGCTGCGCCACGGGCGCCGGTTCGGCGCGTGCCGCCTCGACGGGAGTCGCGGGCCACGCCGCGGTCGCGGGAACAGGCTGGGGCGCGCGCCCCTGCTTACGCCTTCCGAACACTCTTCCGCCCTTCGTGCACGGCGACGACGACGCGGGTCGGCTCGACGCCGACCAGCGTGCTGACCTCGTGCAGCTCCACGGCCCCCACCTGCGCGCGACGCGCCGCGCGGCGGCCGTTCTCGATCTCTTCCGCGGCACGGGCGCCCTTGAGCGCCACCAATATGCCGCCGGGCCGGATGAGCGGCGTCGCCCACCCGTACAGCTTCTCCATCGCGGCGACCGCGCGGGTCGTGACCGCGTCGACCTGCAGGTCGAGAGCCTCCTGCGCCCGTGCTCTGCGCACCTCGGCGTTCGAGAGGCCGAGGTGTGCGACGACCTCGTTCAGCCAGTCCGTCCGCCGCTCCATCGGCTCAAGGAGCACCACGTGGGCATCCGGGAGCATCGCGGCGACCACGACCCCGGGCAGGCCCGCGCCGCTCCCCAGATCGACGATCGAGCCGCTCCTCGGGAGGAACGGCACAGCGGCCGCCGAGTTGAGCAGGTGCCGCTCCCAGAGCCGGCCCACCTCACGCGGACCGATCAGGCCGCGGAGAACCCCCTGGTCGGTGAGCATCGCGTGGAAGGCGTCGACCTGGTCCCACGCATCGGCGAAGAACTCGGGAAGCCGGGGGTCGCCCTCGAGGGCGTCGCGGACCAGCTCGGGCTCAGGCTCGAGGACCTGCTCTCGCTCGAGCGCCTGATCTCCTGCAACCTGGTCTCCGTCGACCTCGTGGCTCTCGGCCGCGCCGCTCTCACCCACCGACGCCACCTCTCGTTCCACGTGAAACCCTCCTGCAGGCCGCCAGAACGCGGACCGCCGCGCGACAACCCACCGTACCGGCTGGACGGGTCCAGCCAGACGCGCCGCACGCTGATGTGCACAACCTCTCGTGCCGAGTTTCGGCAGGTCGCGCGCCGCCTCCCCCCGGCCCCACCAGTACGCAGCCACGCCCCGTCCCGGCCGCGCCGGCCTGTGCGCTGAGGATCCCGCCTCGCGCTCACACCGTTCCAGCCGTGTAGGTGCTCGCCCGCGCCGTTCTGTGTCGTCCGCGTCCGCCGTTCCAGCCGTTCGACGACCGTCCGGCGTACGCCTCCCCGGTGGCTCGCGCGCTCTGCGTTGCTCCAGGCGCGGTGCTGGGACGGTCCTCCCGACGTGCCCGCCAGTTCGCCCGCCCGTTGCTGCCCCGGTGTCTCTGCTGCGGTGGCGCTCCGATGTTCTCTGCGCGGTGGCACTCCCATGTTCTCTGCGCGGTGGCACTCCCATGTGCCTTCGGCGAGCCGGCTGCGCCGCCCCGCCCTGCCGCCGGACCCCGCTCGCGTCGCAGGTCTGACACGCGCGCCGAGGGCGCGGGCCTGCACGAATCGGCGGTGCCCGTGTCGCTGCCGCCTGACCATGCACTTCCCGGTCGGCGACACCCACCGACCATCCGGTTCACGGCCCTGGGCGCACCTGGTGAGGGCGTCACGGTGTTCCACGTGAAACAGGCCTCGTGGGGACCGGACCGCCCATTGGTCGCTGTGGGTGCACCGACTCCTCTGCCTGCGGCGAGCCCTTTGCCGACCCCCGCCGGGGCCCTCTCCTGTGCGAGGCGGCTGACCCGCCGGAACACCGGCATTCGTGTCGTCAGGCGGCGTGCCTCCACACCGGGGGCCCCGGCGCTCGCCTCCCGTTGGGATGCGATCGTCGCGCCTGCTCGACGATCGTGCGGGTGCGGCGTCCAGGCAGCTGCGCGACCCAGACAGTGGCGCAATGCAGATCGTGGCGGCGACGCCACCGGCTGAACCAGGCCGGGCGGCCGCCACAGCCGTCCCCCCGCGCGCCGGAGCGCAAGCCCGTCATCTCTCGGACCCCGCGCTGCGATCCGCTAGAACGGAGCTCGGTTGCACCGTACGCGGCGGCACACACCGGTGACTGTGGGTCGCCGTCGTCTGCGGCGGGTCGCGGCGCCGATACCGAACTGCAGCGCAGGCGCCCCGCGCAACTGCTTGCCGCGGAGGTGAGCGGTGCCTTCGGTGCTCAGACCTCCCTCATGGCTTCGTTTCACGTGAAACTCGTTCCACGTCCCCTAGGTGCGGGCGGCCGCCTGCCTCCGCCCCCTTGCGGGACTCAGGGCACGGGGAGATCCGCACGCCTCCACAGCCGCTTCGTCGCGCGTCCACGGCCGCTCCATCGCGCGCGTACCCGCCGCAGCGCGCCCACGGCCCCCGCGCACGGATCCCGGACCTCTCCGCCATGCCGCGCGTCTGCGCCCGGGCTGCCGGCGGTACCGGGCGACGCATGTCTTCACTGCGCGGCGAGGGCTTGACGTCCCCGCACCTTGGTGGCCCGCACGGGGTGGCGATCAGACTGGCGCACCCTCTGAGCTCGACTGTGGCGATGCAGTCCGCGTCGCGTGAGGCCTCCCTGCCGCCTGCACCGCTGGCGCCGTTCGCGTGCACGAGGCCCGGTGCTTGACGTGGTGGGTACTTGCGTTGCGTGCGTCCGGCGATGACCTCGGGATCGCGAGCGGATCCGCTCATGCGCCCGACCTGCCTCCCGGACGAGTCGGCGCGGCACGTGTGTGCGCTTGGCGAGGCATCCTGACTTGGCGATGCGAGCATGCGGCTCCGGCTCGCGGGGGCCGGATTGAGCGCGCGCTCCGCAACCGCCGTTGTTTCACGTGGAACAGTGATCGCGCTCGAGCACTCGGTGCCACCGTCCTGCTCTCCGGAGGTCGCCCTCCTCACGGCGCCCCCCGGCGATCTGACAACCTGCTGGGCGCGCTGACGACCTGCATGACGCGCATCGATCCCTTCGCTATCGCACTGCTCGGGCGGCAGGCGGGCGGAGCACACCGGTCGGCAGCAGCTGAATGAAGGGGCTGCCGACCGCCGACACCCCCACAGAGGGACCCACCCTCGCATTGGTCACCGCTGGCTGATCCGCGCCTCGGTTCCGCCGACGACGGCGATACACCGTCGATCTACGCGGGCGCGTAACCCTCGCGCCTTCAACCCTCGCGCCTTCTGCGCTCCCACACTTCTGCTCAGCAGAGCCGCAGACCCCGCACGCGGTCTACCCGCGCCACATGCCCGCACCTGGGGCGCCCCTCCGCTCGCATTCCCTTCCCCCGTGCTCGCCCAGCCCACCATGCATCGCGCCTCGCCTCCCGCCGGTACCCGCGCCTCTCCTCCCCGGGTATCGCATGGCTCGCCTCCACCCGCGAGCACCGCGGGCCGCCTAACCCCGCGCACCCCGGTCGCCGCGTCCCGCTGAGAAGTCCGGCCCTCGCCACCCCCTGGACATCCCGGTCCTCGCCACCCTTCGCGTACCCGGTAGGCGCCGCCCCCGCAGGTAGACCGCTCCTCGCCGCCCTGTGTGTACCGCGCTCCTCGCCACCCCACGCGCGCCGCCAAGTCCGCGGCCCCACGCGCACCGCGCATCCGCCGCGCGTCGTGCGCCGCCCAGCTCGCCGCCCCTCGCGCACTGCGCACCCCGCCACCCCACGCGCACCGCGCTCCCCGCCACCCCACGCGCACCCCGCTCCTCACCACCACCAAGCCCGAACCCCGCCTCGCTCGCGCCGGCCTTCGCCTCGCGCCGTCCGGTACTCCGGTTTCCACTCGCGCGCGTCGTGCCCGCGCCTGGTGCACCGGTCCACGGTTGATCGCGCTGTTCCACGTGAAACACGTCGCGTCTCGCGACAGACCTCGGAACGCCACGCTTCGCGCTACCCCCACTGGCGGGGCGCGTGATCGCGACCGCGATAGCGCGTGGATCATGTGCCGAGGCGCGCTGCACGCCGCGCGCCCTCGCGGGCAGCGGACCCGGCCCTCCATGGCTCGCGATGCCGGACATCACGAGCGACCGCCTCCACGCACCTGCTGGCCTACGTGGGCCCGAGTGAGTCGGCCCCGCTACCGGCTCGACGACGCTGGCACCGCGCCGTTCCACGTGAAACACAGCGCACAGCAGGCTGCGCGGGCCGCTTCCCCGCAACCCGACGACGGTGCTCGCCGGTGACGCACTCGGGGCTTGAACCCACTGGGCCTCGGCGGCCCTCGGCTGGAGACGGTCGCCGCCGCGCCCAGACCACTCAACGCACGCCCGAGTGCTTTGCGATGGCAGTCGCGGGCAGAAGTCGCGCAGCTCCGAAGACAAGGCGTGCGCTTGGTGCCGCGTGCAGCCATCCGACAACGGGCGGCAGACCACCGGGTGCCGCACCGCGACCAGACTCGGCGCCCGATGCTGTCGCAGCCCGGCCGCGCGCCGGAACCGTGAGCTTGCGTGCGGTGTCGAGCGCCCCGCGCCCCCGAGACCCGAGCGCGATCTGGCCTCACGGCTGGTGGAATGTCGCCGGACAATCGCGAGGCCATCGGTCTCGGCGGGGCTCGTGTTTCACGTGGAACACACCGGCCGAAATGCCACGCCGGTGGCGCCCCGGCGTAGGCGAGCGGCCGTCGCTTGTCATCTCTTTGAGTCCGCCTGATGCCAGTGCGCACTCTGGGCGGCAGGGCTCTTCGGGGTGGAGCCCCAGAGAGACTCACGTGGCGTGGCTCGGTCGACACGCTCCCGGCCTCGGGGCCACCGCACACGTGATCTCTCCGCGTCTCACTCGAGAACCTCAGTCCGGCGGCCGCTGGTCGACAACCCTCAGGCGGTGCACGGTGCCACCCGGGCACTGCACACTCTTCGCTGACGCCGGTCCGGTCGGCCGGCGGGCAACTCCACCTCCTCATGGCCGCCGGGCGCCATCGCCGCCTGGAGCCCGACCCGGCGTGGGCCGAGGCCGAGTCTCGCGTGCTGCGGCTGCGACCGGCCGCACCAGTGTCGGCGGTCTCGTGCAGGAACCGGCGCGCAGTGCGGCCCCCACATCGGTGGATGGTGGATCGGGCGCTGTTCCGCCGCCAGACGAAGCGCATATAGCCGCGAATCGGGCGGCCCTGCGCTCGCCGAGTCGGCCTCGGCGGGACCTCACGGTGGCGCCCGGCGATCTCATACAAAACTGCATCCTTGTGGGCGCCACGTCCGAATGGGGCGATTCTGACGCCAGCGACCATCTGCTCACCTGCGCGCCACCCGGCGAGGCGCCGAGGCTCCGAGGTCGTACCGGTGCGGGCCCCGGCGCAGCTTCGCCTACCGCACGGCTCATCGTGCGCTGCCGTCGCGTCGGGTGAGGGAAGCGGGTGAGGCGTCACGGTCACAGCGAGTTCGCCACCATCGTCATCCACTGACGCGCATGCGCGGACGCCTGCGGCGAGGCCTCGCGCTCGGGTCGGCCTTCCCCTGGACTCGGCGGGGTGCTCATCGTCCCTCCAGACGGCGACCCGCTTCCCGCCCGGGTGCCTCAACCCCTCCGGGGAGCCCGAAGCCGGCTGCAACCGGCGGGGGAAGCACATCTGCCTACCCGACCGATAGTGTCGCACTTCGGCGCTGCGCCGATGGGCGCGTTCTGGCCCCCTGCGTGGCGCGCCGGATCCGCGTCGACAGCGCTCCGCCGTCGGCGCACGTGTTGCACGTGGAACCGCGCGCAGCCTCGGCCGGCCTCACCGACGGCCAGCTGGCGCGTGCCCACGCGGATCGTCACATGCAGTCGCGTGAGACTGCAGTTCCAGTGGCAACGGCCAAACTGGTCTCTGTTTCACGTGGAACACGCCGCCGCAGAGGCAGTTCCACACATGACGAACGGGGCGGCCCCGAGGGAACCGCCCCGTTCGTGGAACGAGTGACCGCTGTCAGGCCGGGCGCACGACCACGTAGCGGGTCGGCTCGACGCCCTCGGAGTCGCTGACGAGACCGGCAGCCGCCACGGCGTCGTGGACGACCTTCCGCTCGAACGGGTTCATGGGCTCGAGCGACACCGGCTCACCGCTCGCCTGCACCCGCGCGACCGCCTCGTTCGCGACCTCGGCCAGAGCGGCACGCCGGCCGGCGCGGTAGCCCGCCACGTCGAGCATGAGCCGGCTGCGCTCCCCCGTCTTCGCCTGCACGGCGAGGCGCGTCAGCTCCTGCAGGGCGTCGAGCACCTCGCCGTCACGGCCGGCGAGCCGGCGCAGCGACCGATCGGCGGGGTCCTCGGACACGATCTCCACCGCGGCGCGCCCGTGGTCGACGTCGATGTCGATGTCACCGTCGAGGTCAGCGATGTCGAGGAGCTCCTCGAGGTAGTCCGCTGCGATCTCGCCCTCTTCCTCGAGGCGCGAGGCCGATCCGGTGTCTGCGTCGTTCTGAGTCGTCATGAGGTCTCCGTTCGAAGAGCTGCCGAAGTTCCGCGCGCGAGTCGCGATCAGTTCTTGGGGCGCGGCTTCTTGCCGCCCTGCCCGGTCTTCTTGGGCGTCCCGGACCCGCCGGCGGCCTTGGAGCCCGCGCTCGGGGTGCCGCCGGCCGGGCGGGGCTTGGCGGGGGGCGCGTCGGCGACGGGAGCGTCGGTCACGGGAGAGTCGCTGGCCGTCGCACCCACGGCACCGCTCGCGGCCGTGCCGGCAGGGCGGGTCGCCGGCTTCTGACGGTCCTTGCGCTTCGGCTGCTGGCGCTGGCCCCGCGGCTTCTCGTCGACGACCGTCGCGGGGACCTCGATGACGGGGCCCTTGCCCTTGCGGGCGCGGCGCTCGAGCATGAGCCGCTCGGCCTCAGAGCCCGGGGCCGGCATGCGCCGGATGGTGTAGAACTGCTGGCCCATGGACCAGAGGTTCGACGTGGTCCAGTAGACGAGGACACCGATCGGGAAGTTGACGCCCGAGAACGCGAAGATCAGCGGCAGGACGTAGAGCAGCACCTTCTGCTGCTGCGCCATGGGGCCCTCGAGAGCCGACGGCGGCATGTTCTTGCGGGTCAGCTGACGCTGGGTGAAGAACGTGGTCGCGGACATCGCGACGATGAGCAGGATCGTGACGACCTGGATGTGGATGTCGCCGCCGGCCTGCATGAACGTCCCGGACAGCGGCGCTCCGAAGATCGTCGCGCCCTCGGCTGACAACGCGAGCTCCTGCGTCATGGGGCCGATGTGGTCGCCGCGGGCGTAGGTGCCCTCGGAGAGCGGCTTGAGCGAGTTGAGCACGCGGAACAGCGCGAAGAAGATCGGCGACTGCAGCAGGATCGGCAGGCAGGACGCGAACGGGTTGGTCCCGTGCTTCCGGTAGAGCTCCATCGTCTCGCGGCTCATCGCCTCGCGGGACGCGGGGTCCGTCTTGCCCTTGTACTTCTTCTGGATCGCCTGCATCTCGGGCGCGAGCAGCTGCATGCCGCGCGAGGCCTTGATCTGCTTGAAGAAGAGCGGGATCAGCAGGACCCGGATCACGACCACGAGGCCGACGATGGACAGCGTCCACGCGAGACCGCCGTCCTTGTCCAGTCCCATCGCGGTCAGCAGCGAGTGGAACTGGACCATGATCCAGGCCACCGCGACCATGATCGGGTTCAGCAGGCCGTCGAACCAACCCATGAGGGCAGAGCTCCTGTCGGGGTGTCAGTGGGCGCCGTGCGCCACGTGAAGTCGGCGGGACGGGCGTGCCGGTGGCACGTCGTCGACGCCACCGGGCGTCCAGGGGTGGCAGCGCAGCAGCCGACGGCCGGCGAGCCAGGTCCCGCGCAGTGCGCCGTGGCGACGGATCGCGACCACGGCGTACTGGGAGCAGGACGGGTAGTACCGGCACGTGGCCGGGGTCAGCGGCGACACCAGGTGCTGGTACAACCAGAGAAGACCAAGAAGTACACGTCCGGGGACGCGAGCGAGCCAGACCAGCACGGAACGCACGGTGCTCATCGCCCGGCCTCCGCTCGCCGCGCGGCCGTGCGCAGCGCACCGTCCAGGTCCGAGCCGAGACGGTCGTACGTGGCGGTCGCCGCCGGCACCTGCGCTCGCACGACGAGCGACGTCGAGGCAGGCAGCGCTGCGATCCGCTCCCCCACGAGCGCCCGGAGACGACGCTTGACCCGGTTGCGCACCACCGCGTTGCCCACGGCCTTGGACACGACGAAACCGACCACCGGGCCAGGGGGCCCGGGGTCGGTTCGCGTCGTCAGATGCACCACCAACGTCTCCCGCCCGGCTCGCGCACCACGTCGCACCGCCTGCTCGAAGTCGGCGGAGTGACGCATCCGGTGCGCGGCCGGCAGCACCGACGCTGGGGTCAGGCCGAGAGCTCGGAGCGACCCTTGCGCCGACGAGCGGCGAGGATCGCGCGGCCCGCGCGGGTCCGCATGCGCAGACGGAAGCCGTGCGTCTTGGCGCGGCGCCGGTTGTTCGGCTGGAACGTGCGCTTGCTCACGAGAGATCTCCCACTGGTCCATCGGATGGGCGCGCGGAACGCGCGTCCAAGACTGTCTGCCGGGCTCGACTGCTCCTCGAGGACACACACGTACGTGCGTGCGGCGTCTGGGCGCGCCAGCAGGAGCCATCAAAAGGCTGCACAACGGTACGCCGACGACCTCGGAGCGGTCAAATGCCGACGCCGAGGCGACCGCGGGCCGTGCCGTGCCCCGGAGACCGGGTTGTGGGGTCCGCCTGCGGTGAGGACGGCGAGGGACACGGCGCTCACACCCGGCCACCTCACGTACGAGCCCCTGACGTGCGGACGTACGAGGGCGACGGTCGGCGCCGAACCGCACGGGGGCGGCATACCTCACCCTCCAGGGCACTGCCCTCGGGCGGTCGCCGACACTAGCATCGCCCTCGTCGTCCCCTGTGGACGACACGATCCTCACCCCCGGTGCGCCGGACGGACGCGGTTCGACGAGGAACCGCGTCGTCACGCGGATCCGGGCCGCCCCGAGAGCTCGACCTCCCCCGTCGGGCGTGGCACACAGGTGTGGACAAGTGTGTGGGCAGCCGGGCTCCGTGCGAGACTCGCTGGTCGAACGGACGAGACGACTCGAGGTAGGAC